>CAVWIT010000001.1:0-286897 GCA_963755165.1 uncultured Solirubrobacterales bacterium
CCCGCGGACCGATGCGTTCCGACCGTGACCGGCTGCTGCTGGCGTGCGGACCGAACAGCTCCAAGTCGGTGCGGCTCGCGCTGCCGATGCTGCTGAAACGCCTACGCGATGACCCACCCGACGCTCCGGATCAGCTTCGTCTTACCAACACGGACCAGCGCAAGATCTGGCCGTTGGTGCTGGGTCACCTGCGTCGGGTGTTCGAGGAGCGAGACGGGCACGCCCCGGAGGCGGAAGAGCTGACCGCGCTGCTCTCGCTGATGAGGGTGCGCGAGTTCGAGTTCGAGGGCTCGGAGCGCGACATCGAGCAGGCCAAGACGCTGCTCGCCCAGGCCGTGCTCGCGCAGCCCGCGCAGGCGGGCGCGGCGTGGGGACAGATCGTGGGCTTGATGCTGAGTGCCGCGTCAGGTCAGAGTGGACTGCGTCGGGCGAGCCTCGCCCAGCTCTTGGCTGTCGCGGGCCTCTCGATGCTCGCCGCGCCGAGCTACCGGGCGGATGTGGAGTGTCTGCGCGAGGAGACCCGGCGCAGCCGGCGGTTGCTGGGGGCGCTGAGCGAGATCCGGCTACCGTCCACGCAGGTGAAGATCGCGCGCTCGGCGGCTGGCGCGGCACTCACTCGCGCGGAGGAGGCACCATGTCTTCTGATCGCCGAGCCGGGGGGCGGCAAGAGCGGCGTGGTGAGCGACGTGATCGGCGAGCTGGTGGACGAGGCGCGCGACGTTGTGGCGCTGCTCGCAGACCGCTACACGGTGGCTGACGAAGCCGAGCTCTCGGCTCGGCTCGGTCTGGAGCACAGACTCGCGGACGTGCTCGCTGCATGGCCGGGTGAGCGCAAGGGCGTGCTCGTGATCGACGGGCTCGACGCCGCCCGCGGCGGCGACGCGCTCGCGGCTTTCACCTCGCTCATCGAGGACGTGGCCGCATGTGGAGGACGCTGGACCGTGCTGGCCTCGATCCGCACGTTCGACCTCCGCTACAACCCGCGGCTGCAGGAAGCCTTCAGACGGGGCGCGAGCACCGAGGAGCTGATCGATCTGGAGTTCCCTTCGGTCCATCACCTGCAGGTGCCGAGGCTGGACGACGGGGAGCTTGCACAGGTGGCTGAGCAGCTACCGCATCTCGGACAACTGCTCGATGCTGCTCCCGACGCGCTGCGTGAGCTGGTCCGAAACCCCTTTAACCTCGCGCGGTTGGCCGAGCTCGTTGAGGCCGGCGCACCGGCGGCCGAGCTTCGCCCGCTGCGCACCCAGCTCGAGCTACTTGAGGTCTACTGGCAACGCCGCGTGCGCTCTCCCAATGTTGGCTCCGACGCACGCGAGCGGCTGGCGCGAAGGCTGTGCGAGAAGGCCGTCGGCGCGCTCGCCCTTTTCGCGCTGCGTGAGCAGCTCGCCTCCGATGCCCCGGCAGATCAGGCGATCGCCGAGTTGTTGAGCGCTGGAGTGCTGGTAGAGGCCCAGGGGCCGAGCGGGGCTGAGACGCTTGCGTTCTCCCATCATGTGCTGTTCGACTACGCGCTCGCGCGGCTGATGCTGCGCGTTGGGGATACTGAGCTCGCCGGGCTGCTGCGCGAGCGCCCGGAGCTCGCCCTGATCGCACGGCCGAGCCTCACGCTGCACTTTCAGTGGTGCTGGGAGCGCGACCGGGAGATGTTCTGGCGCCTTACCTTCGAGCTCGCCGCAGATGTCAGCCTTCCGCTGCTCGGGCGGCTCGTCGCCCCCGCAGTCGCAGCACAGGCCACCGCAGCCAGCGAGCTACGCCCACTCACGCAGGCGCTCGCGGAACCCGGCCCCGGCCGGGAGGGTGCGCGAGCGGCGCTCGTGCATGTGATCGGTGCGGCACTCGCTGGCGGCAGCCAGCAGCGTCCGCTGCAGAACGCGCGTGTGGACGTGTGGTCGGAGTTCGCGGATCAGCTCTCAGAGCAACCGGATGGGCACATCGTCACGAACGTGCGGATCCTCACCTGGGGGTTGCTCGAGGAGCGTGAGCGCCTCGGCGATCAGGAACGCGCGGCGATCGGCCGCGTCGGACGGCGCTTGCTGCGGCGAGCGCTGCAGGAGGAAATCTCGCGCGGCGACCTCGTGTACGTCGGATTGAACGCGGTGGCAGGCACGTTCGACACGGACCCGGCTGGATCACGCGAGCTACTCGCCGAGTTCGTCACGCGCGAGCGGATCAGCGACCGCGGATGGGAGGAGCTGCACTGGATCATCGAGGTGCTATTCGGCGTGATCGCCGAGGTCCCCGACCTGGTAGGCGAGCTATATGCGAGCGCGTTTGGTGTGACGCCACCCGGCGATACGACGGTGCCGATGGGTGGCCCCGTGATGCCGCTGAACTCGACCCAATCGCAGGATTTCGGGGTCGCGCTCTACTCGCTCGGCGAACGATTACGGGGCCTTCCTCGAGGCCGCATCCGGCGCCGCGGTCGGTGCCCTGATCGACGTGTGTGTGAGCTTCGCCGAGCGCCGCCCTTGGCCTGCCCCGGAGACGAGCGAGCGCGTGCTGCGCTGGCGAGGGGAGGTCGGGCGGGTGATCGATGACTACAGCCTCTCTTGGGACCAGGGGAGCGCGGGCATGGCCTACCGCGACGAGGAGACGATGCTCAACGCCTACCAGCAGCGGCTGGAGGAGCTTTCGGCCGCTGCGGACATCGGGGTTGCCGAGGCGCTGCTCTACCCGCTGGCGGGGCGGGATGTTCCGGCCGTCATCTGGCGACGGATCCTCAACATCGCCGCTCGGCATCCGCAGCAGTTGGGGCCGCTGCTCGCGGAGGTGCTCGCCTCACAGGCGATCCTCGCCGCGATGAATACGAACGCGCCTGCTGCGACGGCGCTTACGGCCTGCTTCGAGTTTCTCAGCGAGAACGAGCGCAAACAGATCGAGCAGGCGATCCTGGAGCTCCCCGCCGATGAGGAGTTCGCGCGGCGCCGGCGAGAGCAGTTGCTGACCGCCTTGCCTGAGCAGCTGATCGTGACCGATGCAGCGCGGGAGCAGCGGCCGACCACTCTCGCCGAGCGCGAGGATGATGAATGGGAGCCCCCGCCGCTCGAAGACCCCGGCGGGCGCCCACGCGCTGAGCCCGACGGCGATCAGAGTGACGACCGGACCGCCCTGGCAACACTCACCGCGCCGGTACAGGCGCTCGCGCAGGGCACCGAGCCCAGCGACATCGATTGGGCGAGAGCGGCAGAGGACGTGCGGGCGCTGCAGGGCGGAATCGCCACGTTGCAGGTCGACGGGCAGCAGCGAGAAGAAGCCGAAGGGTGGCTCACGTTGGCGAGCGTGCGTGTGGCCGCGCGCAACCCGCTGCCCGCTGATGATGCGACCGTGCTCGCGGCAGAGCTTCTACTCGCCGCCGCAACTGACCCCCGGCCCGACGGAGAAGATGATCTTGCGAGCTTCGACCAGTTCCCTTCATGGGGATTCCCCGCCGGTCGCGTCGACGCCGCCCGTGGGCTGATCGCGCTCGCACGCGAGCCGAGCCGGCTCCCGGACGGTGCGCTGGACACGCTGCAGGCGCTGGCAGGAGACCGCGCCGCGGCCGTGCGACTGCGCGTCGCCGAGCACCTCGGAGTGCTCGCCTCGACCCAGGCGGATCTCGCGTGGCAGCTCGCCGACCGGCTCGCCGGAGACCCAAGCGCAGCCGTCAGGCAGGCGCTGCTCGGCTCATTCGCTGGGCTGGCAGCGGATGACCGCGACCGCGCGCTTGAGCTGGTCGTCCGCCTGTCCCGCGAGGAGTCCACACGAGACGCGCCGCAGGAGGGCTTGCTGACCGCTGCCGCGTGTCTGCTGATCGAATGCTGGGTCTGGCAGGGAGCGCCTCAAGGACGCACTCTGCTGGAGGAGATTGTCGGCGACCTCGGCGCGTATGCCGAGATTGCGCCCCGTCTGACCTTCGCGTTGCGAAACCCCACCACCTACGGTGAGGTTGGCGCCGCCGATCCTAACGCCGACGCTGTGCGCGCCAGGGCGATCGGCGCTTTCACGAGCCTCGCACGGGCCGGGCTCGCGGCATTCCAGGCTGAGCTCGACTCGTACCAGGCGACGGCCGCCGCTGGCGGCCCAGTCGATGAGAAGCCGCTCAAGGCCGCCGGCAACCTTGTTGACCACGCCTGCACCGAGCTGTATTTCGCCTCCGGCGCTTACCAGGGCTCCGCGAAGGAGCAGCAGCCACGCGTGAGCGAGGCCCAACGCGAGCGGTTCTACAACGAGGCGTCGGAACTGATCGAGACCCTCTGCGACGCACCACTCCCACGCGCCGCACACCACGTGATGCAAACACTCGAGCGGTCGATCGAGCTGGACCCCCGCGGCGTATTGCTGCGCACCGGACGCGTGCTGCAAGCCGCGCACATCTGGCACTACGCGCACGACCAGATGGCCCTCACACTGTTCATCAACATCACGCAGCGCTATCTGGCCGAGCATCGAGAGCTGCTCGCAGACACCGAGTGTCGCACGAGCCTGCTGCAGTCGCTTGAGTTCTTCGTCGCCGCAGGGTGGCCGGCCGCAAGGCGACTCGTCTACCGCCTTGACGAGGCATTTCGCTAGTCCCCGCGTGTCGCGGGTACTGAGCACAAGCGAAGCGGGTTACGCCAACAACATCCTGTTCTTCGTGTTAACGGCTACCCATTTTGAAGTGAAAACGCAGAACGGTGATCCCGCGAGTTGTGGTCAGCGTGCATCTCTTAGCGTGCCGGGAAGCTACGTGGCTGCTGGAGACGGAAGGTCCCGGACCCACCAGGTCCGGTCAAGGCTGATCTGCTGATTGTTCACACCCCTGATGATGACCCTCATGGGCCAGCCATTTGCCCACGGACACTGTCCGTCGGGGAATCTCAGTTTCGCTGCGTAATGCTGCGTTGCTTCGCGAGGAAGCATTGCTTCTGCGGTAGATACATGGCTCGGAGTATCGACCTCGGCTGCCAACTCCCGATCCTGCTCGCCAGCAAGGAGGTAGTGGCCTGTCTCTGGAGCATCGAGGGTGTCCAGCTCGCACCGAGCGGGCACAGCCAAGTTGAACAGACACCGACTCGCGCTCTCACCGGCGTTACGGAACGATACGTGCAACTCGATGACGCACGGACGCAGGCTCCGCAGCTGGTAGACACGAGAGCCGTCGTCACCCTCCGTTCGGGCCAGCGCCACAGCCGAGTCGCGGAGGACGATGTCGACTTCTTCGAGCTTCGGCGGCGCCATCAGCGCCTTCGCTTCGTCATATGCCGGCTTGGCATAAATGGCTGCGGCAATCGCGGCGGCGAAGACCGCGGCCGTGACAACCAGGGTTAGGCCGATCATCACTGTTGCGAGGTTCTCGTCGGCGCCTAGCTCTCCGGCCGAAATCCCGCCGCCTGCGAGCACCGCCACGACCACGATGATCGGAATCGTGTGCTTCCTAGTCCAGTCCATCTGAATGAACCCTCCGTCCACGCACCGCCGACCTTGCGGCGAAGTCTAGGGGTAGGGCGTTATAGGTAGACACTCCCCTGCTCGTTCACGATGCGTCTTCTGCTTACGGGCTGTCTCGTCTCCGCTCGCCGCCGCCAGCTCCCTTCGCCTGGTCGATGGCCGAGGGTATGCGCACCGAACCGACACTGCGATGTGCGGCGACGACTAGCCCGAAGCCGCTTGCGGCGTCTCTGGCTGGTACTGGCGGTCCTGCACGATTCGGCCGCCGTGCGCCTCGACGGCGCGGCGAACGTCGGCCGGCAGCTCGCCGGTCGAGAATAGGCGCCTGCGTGCGGAGCACGTGTAGACCTTGACGCCCCCGAGCACGGACTGGAGCTCGCGGTATGCCTCTGGGGTGGCTGCCTTGACCTTGTAGCGGCTCATTGGTGTCTCGATTGTAGTCTCCTAGAGCGCCTGCAGGGCGCTGTGGCAGTCGATTCGCCCGGCGCCCTCGCAGTCCCGGCCGTATCCGCCTACTGCGCACGTGGCGCGGATCACGTCGAATATGGTGGATGCGTCGAGAGACTTCGTGCTGAGCATGAGGGCTGCAAGACCTGCTGCTTGGGGCGCCGCGCCGCTCGTTCCCCAGTGGGCGATCCTCTTGGCGGAGTCGCCGTAGAGCACTTCGCCCTCTGGCGGCACGGCTCCACAGACGTCTGGCTTGGCGCTGGTGTCGGGGTCCCCAAAGTGCTGGCCCGGCCCGCGCGAGGAGTACCACCACGGGCTTCCGTCGAGGTCGACGGCTCCGACGGTCAACACGGAGCTCCTGCACTTGAAGGCCCAGATCGAGGTCGGCTCGCACTTGGCGCTGTCGCCGCCGGCGAGACGATGGTTGTTGCCGGCGGAGAAGACGACGAGCAGGCCCGCCTGCACCGCGTCGTTGAGCGCGTCGGGAAACTCGTCATCGGTGGAGAGCGACGGCGGGTCGCCCTGGCGGAAACCCCAGCTGTTGCAGACGACGATCGGCCTCTGCTCGGCTGTTGCGATGTCGGCCAGATGGTCGTAGAGGGTCGTGAGCTCGGTGTCGACGAACGTGGTGCGGCACGGGTAGAGGCGGGCTTCGGGCGCGACTCCGTCGAAGCGGCCGCCGCCGGCGCGACCGGCGGCCGCGATGCACGCGACCATCGTGCCGTGGCCGTGTGGGTCCTCCCAGGGATCCTCGCCGACTGGTGCCCATCCCGGCTCGCGGTTGGTGAACTCTGCGTGGGTCCCGTTGATGCCGGTGTCAACGACGGCGATGGTGACGCCCGCTCCGCGGCTGGTCGCGTGAGCCGCGGGTGCGCCTATCGTGTCGAGCACGTCATCTAGGCTGGGGCCGTCCAGCGCGGAGGAGCTCAGTTCGCCCGGCTCTGGGGCGAGATTCCGCTCAAGTGCGTAGCGGCGATCGACGCTGACGCTGCCGCCGAAGTTATTTTCAAGGGAGCGGAGGCTCATCTCGACGGTAAGGTCGAGGTGGCGCTCGTGTGGTTCGCCCAGGCCGACGAAGAGCCTTCGCTTGTTGATCACTCGCACGAGCGGCGCGACGTCCTCGTTGAGCGCGGCGTCGAGGGCCTCCGCCGTATCGAACCGGACCTTGAAGCGGTCTCCGGGCGCGGTCTCCTTGCGCCTGTCCTCGTCTATCTGGGGGAATCCCACTCCCATAGGCGGCCTATCGTAGTGATGCGGCGGCTACGCCCGACGCTGGCGCACCAGCGCAGGCGACGAAGCCGAGTAAAGCTCGACCCGGCGGGTAGAGCGCTTGGCTAGCGGTGGCGGCGCGGAACGATGAGGACCGCGGGCAGCTCGATCTGCGGGAGCTGGGCGCGCTCGCCGAGCAGTCGCGTGAATAGCCGTGCGGAGAGCGCCGAGGGCCAGCGCCCGCGCCGGCGCGCGTACCACATCGTCCCGGTGCCCCACGCGAGCACGCCGAAGACGGCGAAGGCGACGCAGTACCAGTAACCCCCCTGGCTGCCACATGCCCACGCCACCCACCACGAGCACCAGCCGCTCACGCGCGCGAGCGTCGGGCCGAAGCGCCAGCCGACCCACGCGAAGGCGCCGAGCAGGCCGAGCACGCAGATCACGCCCGCGAGCGGGCCGGTGGACGCGAGCGGGATGGAGGGAGGATGCAGCACATGTGTTGATTTAGCAGCCGTGTGCGACGGAACTCTCGTGGTGCTCCGGGGTGGGGACGGCCAGCGTTCCGATGTTTTCGATTTTGGCCTCGCTGAAACGAGCTTAGTTGGTGATGGCCCCTATAAAATGCGTCGCTGCTCCTCCGTAATTGGCGTGAAGGAGCCAGACCCACACGAGGATGTAGCAGGAGCGATGACGGTCGCGATCCTCCGTGCGGACTCTCGTGGCCTACTCGCGTCGCGCGGTGCTCATCGTCCCGCCCCTGGCTGGGGAGGCATCCGATCTTTCGGGTGCGCGATCCTCGTTGTCACGCTCCTCGGCGTTGCCATCATGCTGGCCGGGCTGGCCACGGTCGTTGGCCTCGTGTGCATCTACGACGTGCTGGCAAGGCAGGGTTGGCTCCCAAAGTTAGCGGGGCCGTACCGTCCGCGACGCGTGGCGTGAGCGCCGCCGTTCGGCGCGCCGGACGGGCCGCGGTGCCGTCGCGAGTTTAGGCCCATGCGCGGGTCCGTGGGCCTAAACCCAGCAGAAATGAGCCCAAATCAGCGGAAAATGCGATATCGGGCTCAACGCCCCGAAACGCCGTTTTGCCCTGTATTCTCGGGCCACGGGCCCATAGCTCAGCTGGGAGAGCATCTGCTTTGCAAGCAGGAGGTCGCCGGTTCGATCCCGGCTGGCTCCATGTAACCGCAGTCAATGCGAACCGCTGGCAGACGCGAATGGCTCTAAGCGGCCTGGACGTTCGCCGCCTTGGGTCCCTTGTCCCCGGCCTCCGAGTCGTAGGTGACCTTCGCGCCCTCGGTGAGCGAGCGATAGCCATCGCCCACGATCGCGCTGTGATGGACGAACAGGTCCTTGGACTGGTCGTCGGGCGTGATGAACCCGAAGCCCTTGTCGTCGCTGAACCACTTCACGGTTCCTGTAGCCATTGTCTTCCTCCGGCGTCGATGCGTGCTGCGAACGCGGGAGTTGCTATTGAGCAAAGGCTACGAGCGCGGGCACTACGATGTTGGACGTACGTCCAACCTGATACACCGACAGTAGCAGAGCTCGTCACTTCCAGCAGCAGCGGCGCGCCCGAGGTCGCCTTCGTCTACCGGGGAACGCGTCTATTCCACGTTCGTTCGACCTGTCGCATGAGGGCTGGGTAGACAATCCAGTACCGGAACGGCTTGATCAGCGCCATGTACCCCCTCCCGAACCGACCACGCGGCTTGACGTAAACGGCCATCTGTCCTTGGTAGCGGCCTTCGCCTTGATCGACCCAGGCCAGGTGCACCACGCCGTGCACGGTCTGGTTCGATACCTCCGCGGCGAACTCCACGTCGGTGCGATAGAGGGGCGTGAAGGGCGTCGAGCGGAAACTCGCATCCGTCGCCGTGTTGCGGAGATCGTCCGGCAGCCGGCCAGCCAGCGAGGTTTCGCTGCAACCGGGAATCGGCAGCTTGCCCACGGCATCGTCCGAATCGCCGTCGACCGGGGCCGAGATCCGGCCGAGGTGAAACCAACGGCCGAGGAGATCGCGAACGCGCCATAGGACGCGGGCCGCGGGGGAGTCTGCGTTGGCCGGATCGATGCAAGCCACTAGCTCGAGCAGCTTTTGGAAGTCCTCCGGACCACCGTGCACGGGAAGGGCCCAGACATCCTCCAGAGTGAAGTCGGGCACGATTTCGCGGATACGCCAAGGGCGAGATTCGTGTGCTTCGTTCGGAAGTCTCAAGCCGATCCTCGATCCATACGACATCGTATGCTGCAACAACTCTTCCCGCCGGCCACAATGTGCACGTGAGCCCTCGAGCGCGTCCGGTACTCCTCTACGACGGGGACTGCGCGTTCTGCACAACATGTGCCCGCGTCCTCGAGGGGATCGGACCGGATGCAGAGATCCTCGCGTGGCAGCTCACCGATCTGGCCGAGCTGGGAATAACCGAGGAGCAGGCCACCGCTGCCGTGCAGTGGCTTGGAATCGACGGCACGGTCCGCTCCGGACACGAGGCGATCGCCGCGACGCTGAACACCGCCGGGCGGATCTGGAAGATCATCGGCCGCATGCTCCTGCTGCCCGGGATCTCGCCGATCGCGGCGAAGGCCTACCAGCTGGTCGCGCGCAACCGCTACCGGCTGCCCGGAAGCACGCCCGCTTGCGCGCGTTCGCCCGTGCGGGCAACGAGGGGATCCACGAAACCCGGCTGACCGCGCTGGAGCAGTGGGCTGTCCGTCCCGGCTTGGGCACAGGACAATGTGGGTTAGAGTTTCCTACGCTTCCTCCTTCTTCTTCATCCTTCTTCCCTCCACTTTTTCTTCTTTCGTCTTTCTTCACTTACTCAACAGCAAAGGACTCAATGGCAAGCGCAGAGAACGAAGACGCGGGAGAGACGGGCGCACCGGGCGATCCGCGGGCCAAGCTCATGCACGAAGTCGCCGAGCAGATGGACGCCATCGAAACGGACTTTGGGGACGACTTCGAGATCGGCCGTGTGATCACCATCGTCGAGGTCACGGGACCCGACGGCAATGTCGGGCTACGTATTCGGGCCGGGCAGTATCCCTGGGTCGCGCTGGGAATGCTCCGCTTCGCCGAGAAGATCCTGGAAAGCCAAATCGAGGGCTCGTAGGACTCTCGAACGGCTCGTCCTGCGGTGGGACGGTGGTTTGACCTTCACCGCTACTTCAGTCCGAGCGCGGCCGCGACCTCTGGACCGGACAGGCTGTCGGCGAGCAGGTCGCTGCCCGGCAGCTGCTCGCCGGTGAAGTAAGGCACGCCGATCACATACATCCCCGCCGCCGCCGCCGCCTGCACCCCCGTGGGGGAGTCCTCCAGCGCGGCGCACTCCCCCGGCTCGGCCCCCAGGCGCCGGCACGCCTCCAGGTAGATATCGGGCGCGGGCTTGGGCTTTTCGACGTCCTCTACAGACACAACCGCCGCGAACCGCCCGTCCAGCAGTCCGGCGCCGGCCAGCGTGCGCTCCACGAACTCTCGCTGCGAGTTCGACGCCACACCCACCCGCACGCCCGCCTGCAGCAGCCTCCCCAGCAGCTGCAGCGCGCCCGGGCGCGGCGCCACCCCCGCGAGCGCCTCCTCCATCACCAGCCCGTGCAGCTCGTCCATCAACGCCTCCCCCTCCCCTTGCAGGTCGAGCATCGCTTCGAGCTTCAACGCCGCGGCCCCCCGCGCGGAGCCGATCAGCGAGCGCTTGTGATCGAGCGTGAACACCTTCCCGCGCCGCGCGAACAGCGTCTCCTCGGCGCGCGTCCACGCGTCCTCGGTATCGAGCAGCAGCCCATCATTGTCGAACACCACCGCCTGGTAGACATCCGCCCTCATCCCCATCGAGCGCGGATGTCTACCACACCGCTCGCCTCAGGCCTTCGCCGCCAGAGCGCGCCGTGCGATGATCGCTCGCGTGCCCGATCACGGCCCACTCATCCCACGGTACGGCCGCGCGCGGCGCGACCCCTCGCTGGCCGTGCTCGAAGGACTGCACCCGCTCAAGCACGCCCTGCGCTTCGGCGCCACCGTCCTGGACATCGCCTCCTCGGATCTCAACCGTTTGCACCACTTGGCCTCCGAGCTCGCCCCCGACGTCTGCGCGCAGATCACCTCGCTCGCGCGCGAGATCCCCCCGGACGTGTTCGCCCAACTGGCCCCCCTGCCGCCCCCCACCGGCGTGATCTCGCTCGCCGAGCGCCCACCACCCGTCGACCCGGCCGCGGCGCTGACCGACGCGCTCCCCGCCGCGCCGATAGTCCTGCTGGAGGACCCCCGCGACCTCGGCAACCTGGGCGCCTGCGTCCGCGTCGTCGCCGCCGCCGCCGCCGCCGCCGTCCTCACAACCGGCGGCCACGACCCCTGGCACCCCGACGCCCTGCGCGGCAGCGCCGGCCTGCACTACGCGCTGCCCGTTTCCCGCCTACCCGGCGACGCTCTGCCGCCCGCGCTCGACCGGCCCCTGCTCGCGTTCGACCCGGACGGTGACCCGTTCGATCCCGCCGCGCTGCCCTCCCGAGCGATCCTCGCGTTCGGCACCGAGCGCCACGGGCTCACCTCCGAGCTGCTCGCGCGCGCCCACGCCCGGATCGCGATCCCGATGCGCCCGGGCGTGTCCAGCCTCAACCTCGCGACCTCCGTCGCCGCCGTCCTCTTCGCGTGGCGACTGTCTAGCCCGCGGCTTCCACGCCGCTGAGCAGCTCCCAGTTGCCCCGCAGCGCGGCCTGCGCTCGCGCGAGCATCTGGCCGGCCACCATCTCGGCCTCGGCCTCGGGCCGCTCGCCGAGCAACCTCTCGATCAGCTCGCCCGCCTGGCGCGCATGCTCGACATCGACGCGCTCGTGCAGCTTGAAGTACTCCACCGCCGGGCCTTCCTCTGTGTATCCGTAGTGCTCGGTCAGCCCATCGAGCTTCGTCCGGGCGATCTCCGGCTGGCTCGCCTCGATCGCATACAGCACCGCCAGGTGCTCCAACACATCCTCGCCCGCCGTCCACGCCGCCGCGCATACCCGCGTCTGCGCCGCCGGCCCGGGCTCGCGGGCGGAGATGGGGGCCGACTCGGAGGCGGGAGCCGGGAGAGCGTCAGGCTCGAGCGGGAGGGCCGACTCGGAGGCGGGGGGAGCGTGCTTCGCGCCCTCTGCTCCCGCGCGCGCACAGGTTGCGCGCGCGAACTCGTCCCACAGCGCCACGTGCGCCGCCTCCTCCTCGGCGTGGCGCTCCAGGCCCGCCCGGTGCGCGGGACCGGCCTCGGCCGCGAGGAGCGCCGAGGCCTGCGCCAGCGCAACCACCGCATACCGGTACTCCCCGGCGTAGCGACTCAGCTCATCCGCGCCCAGCTCGCCCTTGCTCCAGCGCTCGTAGAAAGGGTGTTCGAGCACGTTCGTCTCGCGTCGTGCCCGATCGAGCCTGCCCAGTACATCCAACATGGTCGGTAATCCTCTCTCTTCGTGCTCGGTAGGAGCGCCTGCATCCAGCCGCCCATCTTTCCTCGGCGCCTGGGGGTATCGCGAGGTGCACGTCGAAGTATTACGGACGTAGCGGAACGATTCGCTCCCATCCCTGGACACACGTCCGCCGTATGTGCGAATGTCCACAAGGGGACGAGCTCGACGGAGGGTCGACGGATGATTGCGTCAACATCCATCATTGTCGTTGTACTGCCAGTGCTCGGTGCGATCGGTCTGAGCGCGCTTCTGGCGCTGGCCCTCGGCAGGGCCGCCGCACGCGGTGACGCGGACCTCGAAGATCGCCTCCGGCGGGCGCGCGAGGAGCGGCGCGAGTCCCCGATCGCGGCCTCGCACGAGAGCTACGCCGGATTGGCGCGCGCCCAGCGATTGCCGGTCAGGGCCGCAACGTCGCGAACGTGCCCCAACAGACATACAGCTTCACTTCCCGCTCGTTCCCCCGACTTCGACCGCGCCACCGCCGGTGGAGGCCGCGGCGGACTTGGCGGGCGGCTGTGACGTGAGGACCGCCATCGAGGCGGCCGCCAGCACCAGCACCGCGGTGAGGGCGATCACCGCCCGCTCCCCCGCGGCGCTGCCGGGGAAGTCCGGTTTGCGCATGCCCAGCCCGACGGATAGAACCAGCGCCCACACGACCAGCGCGCCTCCGGCGATGTAAAAGGGGACTTTGCTCTTCTCCGCGCCGATGATCGGCGCCAGTTGGATCGCCACCGCATGCATCCTCCCGCGAGCCTATACGATCGTGCGGTGCCCGATATCGCCCGCACACCCGAGGAGGCGTTTGCGGACCTGCCAGACTTCCCCTTCGCGCCCCACTACCGCGAGGTCGATGGCCTACGCCTGGCCCACATCGACGAGGGCGAGGGCGCGCCCGTGCTGTTCATGCACGGAGAGCCCACCTGGTCGTTTCTGTGGCGCCAGGTGGTTCCGCCCGTATGCGACGCCGGATATCGCTGCATCGCGCCGGACATGGCCGGGTTCGGCCGCTCGGACAAGCCGACCGACATCGGCTGGTACTCCTACGAGCGCCACGTCGCCCTCGCCGCGAGCATCCTCGACGATCTCGACCTGCGCGCCGCCACGATCGTCGTGCACGACTGGGGCGGGCCGATCGGGCTGCGCCTGGCGTTCGAGCACCCCGAGCGGATCGAGCGGATCGTGACCCTCGACACGGGCCCGCTCACCGGCCGTCAGCGCAGGAGCGACGCCTGGCTGGCGTTCCGCGACTTCGTCGCCCGCACCGAGGACCTTCCGGTCGGCATGCTCGTGCGCGGCGGCTGCCACTCAGACCCTGGCGAGGAGGTCATCGCCGCCTACGACGCCCCCTACCCCGACGCCGCCTCCAAGGCCGGCGCGCGCGCGTTCCCCGAGCTCATACCCATGACTCCCGACGCGCCCGGCGCCGCCTCAGGGAGGCAGGTGCTGAGCGCGCTGCGCGAGGACCGCCGCCCGATCCTGATGCTGTGGGCCGACTCCGACCCCGTGCTGCCGCTATCCGTGGGCGAGCGCTTCGCCTCCTCGATCGATCGTCCCCCGCCGCGCGTGATCGAGGACGCCGGTCACTTCCTGCAGGAGGATCAGGGTCCGCTGATCGGCGATCTGATCGCCGAATGGCTCACCGCCGAGCCGACGGACTGACCCGGGCTCTCAGCAACCCGTCTTCTCGGCAATCCGCGCGGGCTCGTCGGACCCAGACTCCAACCCAGGCTCGGACGCGGCGGCGCGCAGCTCGTATGCGGCGCGCACGTTCGTGTCCGGGTCCGCAAGAACTCTGTCGGCCTTCATCGCCCGCGAGAGCCCCTCCGCCAGCCCACGCGGCAACAGCGTCCCCAGCGTAATAGTGCGTTTCGAGGACTTCGGCACCCACACGTCGACCGTCCCGTGCTGGAGCGCGTCGACGATCGCGTCGGCCACGTCACTCGGCTCCAGCTTCTTCAGCCCCCGCGCCTGCCCGAGTCCGCCGCCGAGCTCGGTGTTGACCACGAACGGCATCACGTAGCTGAGCTGAACGTCCGTGGCGCCCATCAGGCGCAGCTCGCCGCGCACCGCCTCGGTCAGCCCCACGACCGCGTGCTTGGTCGCGGAGTACGTGGCAACACCGGGCGAGCCCGCCTTGCCCGCCAGTGAGGAGATGTTCACGATGTGCCCGTGCCCGCGCGCCACCATCCGCTCCAGGGCGAGCTTCATGCCGAGGATCACCCCGTGGAGATTGATGTCCACCATTCGTCGTGTCGCCAGATCGTCCTCGTCCAAGAACCTGCCGACAGGCATGATCCCAGCGTTGTTGATCAGCACGTCCACCGGGCCGAGCTGGGATTCGGTGTCGTCCAGGAAGCGCGTGAAGGACTCGCGCTCGGTCACGTCCAGGCTCAGGGCGACGGCGGTCGGGCCCAACTCGGAGGCGGTCTTGCGCGCCGCCTCGACATCGAGGTCGCCGATCGCCACGCGCATGCCCTTGCGCGTCAGCGCTTGCGCCGTCGCGCGCCCGATGCCGCGGGCCGCGCCGGTGATCGCGGCGGTCTGGCCGGCCAGGATGCGCGCTTGCTTGGCCATCGATCCGGCCAACCTAGCGCACCTTCGCGGCTCGCGCCGGGTTCTAACGGATTGGAGAGGGTAAGACCGGGTCCGGGCGAACCACGGCAACGCCCGGACCCGTCTTTGGCGAACCCGGCGGAGCAGGCTGGGGAGTAAGCTGAGGGAGATGCCCACGTTCGAGCACGACGGCCAGCGGATCGCCTACACCGAGTACGGCGGCGGGCCGGCAGCGGTCGTAACCGCCTCGGGCGGGCGGCGCGCGAGAAGCGCCAAGAGCGCCTCGGCCGCCGGTCGGCCGCTGATCCTCGTACACGGGCTGCTGCTCTCGCAAGAAATGCACCGGCCGCTGGCCAAAGCGCTGGCGGCGCGCGGCAATCGCGTGATCACCGTGGACCTGCTCGGCCACGGCCAGTCCGACCGCCCGCGCGACATGTGGCGCTACTCGATCGGCGCCTTCGCCGGGCAGCTGCTCGGGTTGATGGATCATCTGGAGCTCGAGCAGGCCGCGGCGATGGGCACCTCGCTCGGGGCGAACGCCGCGCTGGAGCTGGCCTCGCTCGCGCCCGAACGCCTGCGCGGAATGATCATCGAGATGCCCGTCCTCGACAACGCGCTGCCAGCCTCGGCGATGACCTTCACGCCGATCCTGCTCGCGCTCACGTTCGGCGAGCCCGCGATGAAGCTGCTCGCGCACGGGGCCCGTGCGGTTCCGCGCAAACTGCTGCCCCACTACGGCAACGTCCTGCTCGACACCATCCGCCAGGAACCGGGGCCGGGGGGCGCGCTGCTGCAGGGCCTGTTCTTCGGGCGCGTCGCCCCGCCTCGCAGCGAGCGGCGAACGTTTACGATGCCCACGCTCGTGCTCGGGCACAAGCGCGACCCGGTCCACCCGTTCTCCGACGCGGGCATGCTCGCCTCCGAGCTTCCCAACGTGCGCCTGCTGGAGGCCAACTCGCTGGTCGAGCTCCGTCTCAGTCCCGAGCGGCTCACGGACGAGATCGCCTCCTTCCTGGATGAGATCTGGCGCGCGCCCCGTCGCGCCTCACGGCGCGGCTCCAAGAGCGCCGGCTGACGCCGCATCGCGGGCGGGGTGGGACGCGGCGCGGGGGCGGGCGAAATGCCGCACACGCGGGACGGGCGAGATCTATTCGGCGACGAACAGTTCCAGTTCGTTCACGCTCACGTGCCCCGGCGCCTGGGGAGTCCCGATCGCGGACCGCGGCGCCTGGCTGATCCACAACGTGATGAACCGGAACGCTTTAGCCGAGTCACGCAGCTTGATCTTGGTCGTGCGCTTCTTCGCGTCCAGCGAGGAGCTCAGCGCGGTCCAGGCCGGGTCGGTGATCGACGCCGGCAGGGTCTTGCCGTTGGCGCCGTACACCTGCATGGTGATGCCCGGCGTGGAGGTGATCAACTTCAGCGCGCCCACCTTCTGCGCGGTCTTCAAGTCGATCGCGAGCCCCTGCGCCATCTTGGGCGCGACGGCCGGGTTGACCTGCGCGGTCCAGCCGGTGCTCGTTTCGCCGTCGATCGCGAGGGCCGGGTCGCCGAAGCCACTCGCCGGGTAGCCGTACGGGTTGTATGTGCTGGCGGCGTTCGTATCGAGCAGGATCGGAGTCGGTTCGGGGGTGGTCGTGCCGCCGCTCGGCTTGGTGCTCGATTTGGTCGTTCCCGTGCCCGGTTCGTTCGAGCCCGTGCCGGTGCTCGGCGTGGTCGTCGTGCCCGACGATTTGGGCGTCGGCGCGGTCGGCGGGATCTTCGGTGGGGTGCTCGTGCCACCGAGCGGCTTGATCGTCGTCGGAGTGCCCAGCGCCCCGGTGGGCGTAGTGGCCGTGGCCGTGCCGGGAGTCGTCGGGACGCCCGGGGTGGTCGTGGCGCCCGGCGTGGTGGACGGCACCTGCGCGACCGTGACGACTTTGGGCACAGCCTTGTGCGGGCTGGGCTGGGTGAGCGCGGCATAGGCCGCCGCGGCCGCCCCCAGCACGAGCGCCGCCGTGGCCGCGAGCACGATCGTGGCCGAGCGCCAGCTCGGCCCTCCTCCCTCGAGGCTGCCGGGCGCCGCGGCGCCGCACTGCAGGCACCAGTCCTGCCCGTTCTCCAACGCCGCCCCGCAGTTGGCGCACGCGCGGGCGAACGTGGGTTCAGGCGCGGAAGTGGTGTCCGCGGGCGGCGGGAAGGCGTCCGCAGGAGCGGATCCGTTGGCAGGCGGCTGCGGCGGCTGCTCTGGCGGCTGCTCTGACTCGGGCTCCGCCGCCCGATCGGCGAGCACTGTCGGGTTCACAGTCACTGATTCTTGCACGCTCACTGGATCTGCTGGGGAGGTTATGTTGAGGTGGTTATATTCTTTTTAGAGTCGGTATAACTATAGTACTGTCATCGCCAGGAGCGGTAAATGCTTTGGTTATACTGAAATGTCGCAAAGGCGCTCCCTCGGGACACCTCAACGTGGCGAGGGCGGGCCCCCCGGGACGATCTCACGGCCGGTCGGAGTGAATTGATTCCCACCCGCCTCGTCGAGCTCGAGCTGCCAGTAGTAACGGGTGAACGTCATCCCCGAATCGAACTCGCCCACGTGCGCCTCGGGCTGCTCGCCAGCGGCCATGCGGACGATCAACTCGGGATAGGTGCGCCCGGGCAGCGCGGCATAAACGGGCGCAGGGAACGCGCCGCCGAAGCGCGTGTTCACGTCGGTGATGCCGACTCCGATATCGGGGTCGCGAAAGACCTGAATCGTCGCGGGACCGCACACGCCCAGCGCCTCCATGACGCGCCTGCCGAGCTCGATCAGCTCCTCGTCGTGGACGACCTGCCCCTTGATCGACTCGCCCCCCCGAGACTCGAGCATCGTGCGCGGGATCGCGTTCAGGCAGCGCCCGTCGCGGTCACCGAGGCAGTCGATCGACAGCTCGGGGCCGCCCATCGCCCGCTGGACCATGGCCGGCTCGGACACGTACTCGACGAAGAACCGCGCCTGGGCGGGGTCCTCGGCGCGGTGGATCGAGCGCGCGCCCGAGCCTTGGCGAGGCTTGACCATGACGGGATACTCCAGCGCGTCGAGGTCCGCCTGGTCGGGCAGGACCGTCGGCGGCGAGGGTAGACCGAGCCGGTCGAGCAGCAGGTGCGCCTCGTACTTGTCATACGTCGCCCGTGCAATCTCCGGCGAGGGCACGAGCGCGGGCAGCCGCCCGTCCGCACGGGCGAGTGCGAGCGTCTCGATGTCGAGGTCGGTCAGCGGCAGCACCGCCCCGACCCCGTGCTCGGCGCAGATGCGCTGCAGCGCGGGCACGTACTCGGGGTCCTCGATCAGCGGCACCGCAACGCGCACGTGCGCGGCGTACCGCGCGGGCGCGAGCGGGTTGGGGTCAGCGACGATCGTCCACGTGAGCTTCGCGAAGCAGGCGACGATGTCATAGCGCTTACCCGCGCCGGTCAGCAGGATCGCGGGCGTGCTCGCTGGAGTGGGTGAGCCGCCGTCGCCGCCGGGTGGGCCCGAAGGTGGAGGACTCACAGCTCGTGCTCCCAGCCGCCGCTGGGGCCCTTATACAAGCCGGATCCGCCCAGCACGAGCGCGGGCGTGCGCCACAGGATGCGAAGGTCCAGAGCGAGCGAGCGGTGCTCGATGTAGTAGAGGTCGAGCTCGATCCGCTCCGACCACGGCAGCGAGGCGCGCCCGTTGACCTGCGCCCAGCCGGTGATCCCCGGCTTGATGGCCAGGCGCCCGCGCTGGCGCTCGGTGTACCGCTCGACCTGCACCGGCAGCGTCGGCCGCGGCCCGATCAGCGACATATCGCCGCGCAGCACGCTCAGCAGGTTGGGCAGCTCGTCCAGCGAAGCGCGGCGCAGCAACGCACCGACGCGCGTGACGCGCGAGTCGTTTGCGTCGATCGCCAGGCCCGCCCCGATGTGCTCGGCGCCGTCAACCATCGTGCGCAGCTTGAGCACCTCGAACGGCTGCCCGTGCATGCCCGCGCGTCGCTGGCGGTAGATGATGGGACCGGGCGACTCCAGCCGGATCGCGATCGCCGCAACGGCGAGCACGGGGGCGACAAACAGGAGGGCGAGCGCGGAGACAGCGATGTCGAGCACGCGGCGGATCACGAGGTGGACAATAGGACTCCGGCCGTCAGCGAGTGCCCTCGGCAGCTTCCCAGGTGGCGGCGGTGCCGTGGCGCAGCCAGTCCCAGAACCCGGCGGCGAGCGAGGCCGTGGTGAGCACGTAGTAGCGGGCGATCAGCAGAGGACGGACGCGCAGCACGCCAGCGAGCGCGGCCGCAAGCAGCAGTGCAAGCTGGAGGTCGAGCGTGACGATGTACAGCGGCCCGGCTCCGGCGACGACGAGGGCGACGTTGGCAGCGAGCGCGAGCACGTGCAGGCCGGGGGTCGCGTAGCGCAGCAGCCGGTGGGAAAAGACCATCAGCGCGTAGCCGGGCGGGTAGCCGCGCGGCGAGAGCATGCCGCCGCGCAGGACGATCGGCCACGTGTGGCTCATCATCCGCCGCTTGCGCGCGAACTCTCCGCTCAGCGAGGGCACCATCTTCTCGGTCGCGCGTGCGGCCGGGACATAGGTGGCGCGCAGACCCCGCTTGACCATGCTGAACGGAAGCGAAAGATCGTGGCCCATGATCGGATCGACGACGACATAAGCGTCGCGGCGGGTGGCATAGATCGCGCCGTTGCCGGCGGTGATCGAGGACAGGCGCGACTCGAGAGCGCGCACGGCCAGCTCGTAGCGCCAGTACAACCCCTCCTGATTGGGGAGGGCGGGTCCATCTCCATCGCCGGCACCGGCCCGCACGAAGCGAACCTGCCCGCACACATAGCCGACGCGTGCATCGGCGAACGCGCCGACGAGCGCGCGCGCGGCGCCGGGCTCCCACAGTGCGTTGGCGTCGGAGAACGCGACGATCTCACCGCGCGCGCGGGTGACGGCGGCATCCTGGGCGCGGATCTTGCCGCCGCGCGGGAGCTCGAGCACGACATCGGCCCCGGCGTCCCGGGCGAGCGCAGCGGTCGCGTCCGAGCAGCCGTCGCACGCGACGATCACCTCCAGCCGCTTGCGGGGATAATCGAGCGCGAGCGCGTTGGCGACACGCGCCGCGATCACGGCCTCCTCGTCGTGCGCGGCGACGATCAGCGACAGCGAGGGCAGCGGCTCGGACCGGTCGGTCGGCGGCAGAGCCGGGGCTCGTCCGAACAGGCGCGCGAGCACAGCCAGCATTACGGCGTAGCCGACCTGCGTCCACACGATCAGCCCGGCGCAGACCCAGAAGACGATCTCCAGCGCGGTCATCATCGGCGAGTGTCCTCTACCAGCGTCTCGTAGAGCCCGAGCGTGCGGTGGGCGATCGCATCCCACGAGTACGGGCCGGCCGCGGCGGCGCGGGCTCGCTCGGCCATCGTCGCCAGGGCGCCCGGGTCGGACAGCAGCTCCTGCAGTGCGGTGCGCAGCGCGAGGGCGTCCCCCGCGGGAAACGTGCGCGCGGCACCCGTCGCCGCCAGCTCGGGAAAGCCGCCGACGTCGCTCAGCAGCAGCGGCGTGCCCGCGCCGAGCGCGGTGAAGGCAACGCCGGACTGGTCGGCCTCGCGGTAGGGAAGCACGACGAGGTCGGCGCGCGCAAAGCACGCGGCCATCTCGGCGTCGGAGACGAAACGCGGGACGAAGCGAACGTTCGGCGGGGCCGTTCGCCGCAGGGGGGAGATGTCGAACCTGGGCATGCCCACGATCCACAGCTCTGCGTCGTCGATGTCACCCCACGCGTCGAGCAGCTCCTCCAAACCCTTGTACGGGCGCAGCAACCCGAAGAACAACACCACGGGACGATCGGTCTGGAACGGCAGCGGCTGGGGCTGTCCCGTCGCGAGGGGCATGAGCGCCCCATGCGGGATCACGTGCACGCGCGCCGGATCGACGCCCAGCTCGCTCTCCAGGCGAGCGCGCCCTTGCTCCGAGTGGACGACGACCGCATCGAAGCGCTGGAAGCACCGCCGCTGGGCCACCAGCTGCCCGGGACGGGGCTCGCGGGGGAGGACGTCATGTGCCGTAAGCACCAGTGGCACCGCACCCGGACGGCGTGGTCGGGGCACCGCGCCTGGACGGCGTGGTCCGGGCAGCAGATACGCGTCCAGCTGCTGGACGGACAGCCACTGGAAGTGCGCCACGTCGGCGTCCCGGGCCAAGCGGCGGTAGCGCAGCATGTCGGGAACGTGCTCGGCGAGCTTCGACGCCGTCCGCAAACGCGATCCGGGACGCCCGACCGCAGCGCGATAGAACAGCTCGCGCCGCACATACCCGTCGGCGGGCGGCACCGCGCCGTAAGCGAAGCGGCTCGTGACGAGCGTGACCTCGGCGCCAGCGGCGCCAAGCGCATGGCACAGCGCATGGTCGTACGGGGGCGTGTAGGCCGAGGGGTCGACGACATGGACGCGCACGCACGGGACAATAGGCGGGTGGATCGCGAGATCGAGCTGACCTACTGCGTCGTGAACACCTCCCAGCGCGAGCTGCTGCTACGCGGGCTGGACGCCATCGCGCGCGAGCGCGACTCAGGGGAGCTGCCGTTCGCGACGGAGGTGCTCGTGCTCGACAACGGCTCGCGCGACGGCTCGGCGCAGGCGGCGCGCGCACACCCGGCAGTGGATCAGTTGATCACACTGGAGGAGCGCCGCGGCAAGGCCGCGAACGACTCGGAGCTGCTGCACCGCGCGCGCGGGCGCTACGCGCTGCTGCTGAACGAGGACTCCGAGCTGGCGCCCGGGGCGACGCTCGCGCTGTGGCAGGCGCTGCAGGCACACCCAGACGCGGCCTGCGCGGGCGCGCAGCTGCTGCGCCCAGACGGAACCCGGCAGGCGTGCGCATGGCGCTTTCCGACGCCCTGGACCGCGCTGGCGGGAGCGCTGATGCTGCACCACTGGGTCACAATGCAGAGCAGAGGGGCGCGCACGCGCGAGGTCGACTGGTGCCAGTCCTCGGCACTGCTCGTCCGGCGCGAGGCGGCCGCGCACGTCGGCTACCTCGACCCGGACTTCTTCGTCTACTCCGACGAGGTCGACTTTGCCCGCCGGCTGCGCGACGCGGGCTGGCGCAGCCTGTACGTGCCGGGCGCCCGCGCGATCCACCACGAGCAGCTGTCCACGAGCACAGTGCCGGAGCGGCGCATCGTGGAAATGGCGCGCAACCGCGACCTGTACATGCGCAAGCACCACTCCCTCGCGGCCGCCCGCGCGGTGCGCTGGCTGACCGCGTGGTCCTATGCGCTGCGCGCGCTCGCATCGGTCGTGCTGCCGGGACACTCCCCGCGCCGCTACTGGTGGCATGTGAGCGCGACGCTCAGGCCCGAGCGCAGCGAAGGGCTGCGCGAGGCCGCAGATGCCTACAACCGCTCAAAGCAACATCCGCTCTGACGGCCGTGGATCAAGCAGGGCAAGGACGCAGGAAGCGAAGTGTGCTCTGCACATGAGCGACCGAGAACACAGCCCTGCGCCGTGTCCACGGTCGTCAGACGTCTTTGAGGGGGTCCTCGGCGTAAGCCTCGACGTCGCCGTGCTCGGCTCGAAACGCCGCCACTCGCCGGCGCCCGTCGGCCACAAGCGCCTTCGCCTGGGCGCGCTCGTGGGGAGCGAAGAAGCGGGTTGCCAGCAGCAACGCCGGGACCAGCGCCAGCCAGAGAATGCGCAGCCCCAGGCCCGCGATCCCGCTCGCCGGCAGCAGCAGCTCTCCGGAGACGGCCACGAGCACAAAGATCGCCGTCAGCTGGGCGAGACGGCGCCACTGGAACTGCACCGCGAACACTCCCCGCGTGAGCACATGCATGATCGCCACCATCACCCCATAGGCGCCGCACAGCGCGATCCCGGCGCCGGCCAGACCGAGGTCTGCGCCGCCGCGCGGCACGAGCACGAACAGCAGCGCCACGTTCACCGCCAAACCGGCTCCCGCGGCGGGCAGGTTGCGCCGCGTGAGAAGCGCGCGCCCGGTGATCGCGATCATCACCTGATACAGGCCATACAGCGTCCAGCCGAGCGCCAGCCACGGCAGGGCCCTGTACGCGCCGTAGTACTCGGGCGCCGCGAGCAGCCGCACGAGCCAGCGCCCGAGCAGCGCTACGCCGACCACGACCACGCCCGTGGCCAGCACGAAGTACGTCGTCACTAGCGAGTACAGCCGCGAGGCCTGCGCGTCGCTGTCGATCGAGTACGCCAGCGGCGGCCACGCGTACTGGAAGCCCCTGACGAACACGAACACCACCGTCGCCAGCTGCACCGCGATCGCATACTCGCCCGCCGCGCCCTCGCTCACGCCGCGCAACAGGTAGAACCGATCGGCGACCTGCAACGCGTACACGCTCGCGTCCGCCGGCACCGTCGGCAAGCCGAACCCCAGCATCGCGCGCAGATCGGCCGTCCGGACACGCAGGCTGAAGCGCGCGCGCAGCACCCACCACAGCCCCAGCACGACCACCGCCGAGGCGCCGAAGTTGCCCAGCAGTAGCCCGCGCGCCCCCTGGCCGGCGAACACCACCAGCGCAATCGTAAACGCCACCGTCATCGTCACGTTCGCTCCCGACGCGTACACATATACACGCGCGCGCTCGTCCACCCGCAGCTGCGCATACGCCATCTCGATGTTCGTAAACGCCCACAGCCCGACGATCGCGCAGTCGATCAACAGCGGATCGCTGTAGCCGAGCACGAGTCGCGAGAGCTCACCCGCGAACACGACCGCGACCAGCGAGGCCACCGTCGTCGTCCACGCCACCGTCGCCGTGGCCGTGCGCGCGATCCGCGTGCGTCGCTCCTCGTCATCGTCGCTGAAGTAGAACCGCACGAACGCCTCGCCCACGCCGAGCCGCAGCAAAATGCTGAACAAGATCACCGCCGTCAGCAGCGAGTTGTACGTGCCGTAGCCCGCCGTCGACACGTGCCGCGTATACAGCGGCAGCGTGAACACCGCGATCCCCTTGGCGAACACTTCCGCGGCCTGATACGCCGCGCCCGTCGTCACAAGCCGTCTCAGGTAGCCGAGCACGCCTGCAACCTATTCCCGGCGCGTGCCAACGCGACGCCGATGCCCAGCAGCGTCCAGGTGATCGGGTCCTCCAGGAAATCGGCGTACGTCCAGGTGTGCAGGACGAGCGCGGCGAAGCACGCGGCCAAGGCGATCCGCGGGGGCGAACGGCCGGCGCCCGTAAACAGCACGGCGAACGCGGCGAGCAGCAGCGCGACGTACACGGCCAGGCCGAGGACCCCCTGCTCGGCGGCGACCGTGATCGGGATCGTGTGCGACGCCGATGTCGCATTCGCGGCCGTCGTGCTCGTCTTGCCGTGGCGCTTATACTCGGTTTCGAACGACCCCGATCCCCACCCGTACAGCGGGCGATCGGCGAGCAGTTCCAGGCCACCGGAGATCAGCGTCGTGCGACCGCTGGTGGCGTTGCTCGTCGATCCGCCCGAGCCCTTCAGGCCGAAGTGCAGGCTCGGCGGCGCGGCGAGCACGACCACCGCGGCGATCACGACCAGCGCCCCCATCACATACACGGTCGCGCGCACGTCCCAGCGATAGGCCGCGAGCACCGCCAGCCCCAGCAGCAGCGCCGCGATGCTCGACTGCGAAAAGCTCGTGATCAACCCCGCCAAGAGCCACGCCAGCACGCCCGCGCCGATCAGCACCTCACGCCGGCGGCGGGTCCACAGCACGACGGTGGTGGTCGCGATCATCACGATCGCCAGGAACCGGCCGTAGATGCTCGGGTCGAAGAAAAGCGAATTGACACGAAAGTAGTTGTCGTACTGATTTGCCGCGACCACCTTCGGGTTCAGGAACAGTTCCTTGCGCGCATACTCGACGAACCCGACTCCCGCGAACACCACGGCCAGCGCGACCGCCACGCCCAGGCACGCCAGCACGAGCTCCTTCGTCCAGCGCACGTCGCGCAGCAACATGAACAGCAGCCCGAACGGAACGTAGAAGAACGCTACGTTCTCTGCGGCCTTCCCCTGGTCGGGGGAGTAGATCGCCTGCAGGGCGTACAACACAACGGCTCCGAGCAGCAGCCATTCCAGGCCCCTGGGGGAGGCCCAGAAGGCGCGGTCTCGGGGTGAGAGGGACCCTTCGCCCGGCGGGCGCTCGACCAGGCGAGGCCCACGTGCGCCGAGCGGCCGCGGCAGGAGGTGGACGAGCGTCCCTGCGGCGACGACCAGATAGAGGGGGATCAGCAGGTTGACGGTCCTGCCGTCGGTGGAGATCGGCACCCGGAACGGCAGCGCAAGGATCGCGAGCAGCGGAAACGCGTCGCTGTGCCGCCGCATGACCACCCCGAGCACAGTGATCGCGACGAGCGCGGCGACGAGCGCCATGGCGATCGTCCCGGCGCTGGGCAGGCTCGTGGCGGGTGTTGCGCCCGCGATGCTGCTCACCGGCCCACCAGCGTGAAGCTCCGTGGCGAGCGCACGGTCCGACCCTGGTGGAGCAGGCTCACTTCCACGCGGTATTCGCCCGGCGGCGCGATCGCGCCCCGTGTATCGGGCACGAGGATCGTGCGTCCCCTCGGACTCCTCGTCGTCGCGTAGCCGGAGGCGGTACCGCGGCGGCCGTTCCAGCGCAGCGAGAACTGTTTGTAGCGGACGACCAGGTGCGCGCGCAGGAGGGTGGCGACGGTGTCGCCGTTGGAGTCGATGATCGTCACGGTCACCTCATCGGCCCCTGCAAGCTTGAACGAGATCGGCTCCTGGCCGCCTGCGACGTACGGCGAGAAGCGCCCGGCGAGCTCGAATTTCTGCACCACCGTCGGGGTGTGCTTGAGCCGCTGCGTGACGATGAACGCCGCGAAGCAGGCGATGACGAGCAGCGCGAACACGGCCTGCGCGAGCCTGTCCGTGCTCGGCCCGTCCCTCCCGGCGGACGGCCCGTCCGCGGCAGAAGCCGGGACGGGCAGCCCGTCCCCGGCGGCGGCGGGCGGGGCGCTCAATCGCGCCCGCCTGGCGCGAACCGCTCGACCGTGTCCGAGCGCAGCCCGAGACGCAGGGTCTCCAGCGAGAGCACATCGTCCGGCGCGATGTTGCCGAGGTTGCACTCGGTCCCGAACCGGTGCAGCAGCCACACCTGCTGCGCGCGTCTGGGCGCCTCGAAGATCAGCTCCTCCGCGTCGATCGCGTGCACGATCTCGTCGATCAGCCCCGTCCGCACCTCGCCGTCAGCGCGGTAGATGCCGGCAGTGCCCGACTCGCGCGCCTCGGCGATCACCTTCCACGCGCCCGCCTGCAGGTCGCGTTCGATCTGCTCCACCCACACGTACGGGGCCATGATGAAATCGGTGTCCTTGCTGCCGACCTCCGACAGGACGACGAAATCGGAGGCGACCAGCGTGCTGATCAAATGCGTCTTGACCTCCGCCTCCAGCGCGATCGTGCCGTCGGAGACCTCGACGTGGCGCAACCCCAGCTCCCGCAGCCACGCGATCAGCCCCTCGACGCGGCCCTGCCTTATTGCCAGCTCGGTCAGCGTCCCACCCAGCACGACCGGGATCCCGTTCGCGGCGTAACGCTCGAGCTTCGGCTTCAAGTTTGCGCTCACCAACGCCGTGCCCCAGCCGAGCTTGACGATGTCCACCGCCTCGCCCGCTACCTCGAGCAACCCGTCCACCTGAGCAACCGACAGCCCGCGGTCGAGCACGTGCGTGATGCCGCGCTCGCGCGGCTTGACCGAGCGCGCGGGGATGTCGAGGAACTCGGCTATGGCGAGAGGGAGGATTCCGAAGAGGATTCCGAGGAGGAGGAGGATTCGCCCGTGGCGCCGGCCTTGTCCAGGCCGGCGATCACAACCACCGTCGAGCTGCCGACGAGCGGGGACACGGTCGCTTCCATCGGCTGCACTTCGCCCACGCCAAGCGCCTGGGCCACCTGGGTGGCTTCGGCGTGGTGGCCGGAGGCATACTGGACGACCGTCGTCTGATGAGCACCCGGCGGGGTGCCGTTGAGAGGGGTCGCCTGCGAGTAGCCGCTCTGCTGCAGCGTCGCCGACAGCCGGTGCGCAAGCCCAGCCGTGCTCGTGCCGTTGAGCACCGCGACCTGTGTTTCCGCCGGGCTGACCGCGGGCGCCGACGATTCGCTCGGGTGCGAGCTCGTGGAGACACCTGTGTGCGTGCGGTGCGACTGCGCCGTCGTGGTGGAGGCGGCGGAGGTGCCCGTCGCGTTTTTGCTCGATCCGCCGCCGAGCGAGCTAACGGCGAGCACGATTACGACCACCCCGACGATCACAGCCCCGACGATCAGGGCGGTCGCCCGGGCGGGCGACCGCCCACCCCCCTCACCACGCGGGGCGGTGCGCGGGGGGGTCTTGGGCACGGAGGCCGGGGGACGACGTTGCCTGCTCGACGGTGGTGGAGCCGGGGGTGGTGGAGTAGGGGGCCGACGGGCCTGCGGCGCCGCGATGGCGGCCGCGCGGACGGTCGCCGGCCGAGGGGAGGCGGGGCTCACGGATGCCGGGGTTGCCGATGCGGGGGGCGCGGGAGGCGGCGGAGGTGGAGCCGGCGCCCGCGGGATGGCCTTGGCGGCGCCGGCGGCTGTGGCTGGAGCAGGCGAGGATGCTTGTGGAAACGCAGGGCCGGCGGGAGCGCCCGCTGATGGAAACGCAGAGCCAGAGGCAGGCGCCGGAGCAGAGGTGGCGGCAGGCGTTTGGGCGGCAGGAGTGGTCGCCGGTGACTGGGCGACGGGCGCAGCGGCAGCCGGAACGCCGGCGGATGCGGGAGCGCCAGCGCCAGCGATCAAGGGAGCCGCGCTCGGCGGTGTGCCGGGAGCTCCCCGCGGCGTACCGGCAGGAATTGCAACGACCGTGGCTCCGGTCACAGCGGTCGCGCTGGCAGCCGCCGCGATCTGGGCGGGAGAGGGAGTGGCAGGAGACGGAGTGGTAGAAGAGGGGGTGACGGGCCCGGGCGCCACCGACTGGGCCGCGGCGGGTTGGACCGTCGCAGGCTGCCCGCCGGCGGTAACGGGGGGCGCGTTCAGCGGATTCGTGCGCGGAACCTGACGCACCGGGGGGGCGCCGGGGGCACCACGTTGCCGCTCGGCGCTGACGCGCTGCTCCTGCTCGGCCGCGCGCTCGGGCGCCCGGCCGGCCCACTCGCGCAGCCGCTT
This sequence comes from uncultured Solirubrobacterales bacterium, assembly GCA_963755165.1. Taxonomy (GTDB): domain Bacteria; phylum Actinomycetota; class Thermoleophilia; order Solirubrobacterales; family Solirubrobacteraceae; genus Palsa-744. The sequence goes on from CAVWIT010000001.1 coordinate 28,180, forward strand.
GAGCTCGCGCGCCTGCGCGAACACGAGCAGCGCCAGAAACGCGATCCCTACGAGCGCGGCTAACGCGGCGATCGCCCCGATCTTCGTAAACGAGCTCGAAAGCGACAGCGCCAGTAGCGAAGCGGCGGTCATGAATCCTGGGAGTGTACGAGCGGCTCAGGCGTCCTGCGCTGCGCGGGGGAGCGCTCGTCGCGCGCCGCGGGCCGGGGATGCCCACCGTTTGCGTCGCGGTCGCTGTCGGTCACGTCATCCTCGCGGCCCGTGGTATCGGCCCCGTCCGTGACAGCACCACTGTCCGCGGGCACAGCACCGTGCGTGGCCGACAGGGCCGACACCTTCGCGGCGAGGCCGGCGGCATCGCCCTCGAGCACGAGCAGTCCGATCTCGGCGAACATCGACTCGACCGCCTCGGCACCGAGCGGGAGACGCTCGGCGAGCATGATCTTCTCCGCCGGTGTCGGGCGGGCGCGCTCGTAGTCGTTGAACAGCTCCTCGCTCAGCTTCTCGCCGGCTCGCCGCCCGACGATCTCGATGTCGATATCGCGGTCGGGATCGAGACCCGACAGATCGATCATCGCGCGCGCCAGCTCGACGATGCGCACGGGCTCGCCCATGTCGAGCACGAACACCTCCGCGCCGGGGGCATCGGGGGAGGGGGCGGGCGTGGAGTCGGCAGGCGGGAAGCAGGCGGGCGTGGAACCGGCGGGCGGGGAGTCCGTTCCCCCCTGCGCGCATACCAGCGAGCCGGAACGGATGATCAGCTGGACCGCCTCCGGGATCGTCATGAAGTAGCGGGTCATCCGCTCGTCGGTGACCGTCACCGGGCCGCCGCGTGCGATCTGGCGCTCGAAGATCGGTACCACGCTGCCGGAGGAGCCGAGCACGTTGCCGAAACGCACGGCGTTGAATCGAGTTCCCACCCAGCGTGCGGCGGCGGCGTCCAGCGCGAACTCGGCCAGCGCCTTCGAGGCGCCCATCACGGTCGCCGGTGCGACCGCCTTGTCGGTCGAGACGAGCACAAACCGCCGCGCGGCGAGCTGGCCCGCGACGTGCGCGACCACGCGCGTGGCGATCGCGTTGTTGCGCACCGCCTCGACCGGGTTGGCCTCCATCAAGCCGACGTGCTTGTAGGCGGCGGCGTGGAACACGACCGTGGGCCGGTGCTCGGAGAAGACCTCGCGCATGCGCTCCTCTTCCTTGCAGTCGGCCAGCACCGCCGCCAGCACCGACGGCTGGATGTGGCGCTCGTCGAGCAACTCGCGCTGGATCTGGAACAGGTTGTCCTCGGCGTGGTCGAGCAGCACGATCTTGCGCGGCCCGACACGCGCGATCTGGCGGCACAGCTCCGCCCCGATCGACCCGCCCGCGCCGGTCACGAGCACGGTCTCCTCCGCCAGGTAGGAGCCGACGCGGTCGAGCTCCATGTGCACCGGCTCGCGCCCGAGCACGTCCTCGACGCGCACCTCTCGCATCTGTCGTGTGATCATGCCGTGGTCCTGGAGCAACTCGAACACAGTCGGCAGCGTGCGCACTGCGATCCCCCGCGCGCGGCACTCCCGCACCACGCGCGCGCGTGTGGAACCGGGAGCGGAGGGAATCGCAATCAGGACTTCGTCGGGCTCTGACTCGTCGAGAATGCGCGGCAGATCGGCCCGGGTGTCGCCGCGCACACGCACTCCGTCGATGCGCAGACCGCGCTTGCTCGGGTCGTCGTCGAGAAAGCCCACTGGCGAGAGCCCGAGCCCACGATTGCGGGCGATCTCGCGCAGCACCAGGCGCCCGCCGTCGCCGGCGCCGACGATCAGCACGCCGCGCTCCCCCTCGCGCACGCCGCGGAACGCCGCCAGCGGACGGCGCTCATAGATCGTGCGCGCGAGCACACGCACGCCGAGCAGGAACAGCAGGCACAGCAGAGCGAACAGCACGATCACCCCGTTCGGCAGTCCGACCGTCGCGGTCGCGACGCTCCTGGTCCCGTGCACGGAGTGCTGCACCGAGTAGCGCTGCACCGGGCGCAGCGCCTCGATACCCGCGACCGTGAGCAGCACGATCACGACGATCGCGCGCGCCAGCGCCTCGTAGTCGCGCTGGCCGGAGTAGCGCCAGCGCCGCTGATACACGCGCGAGAGCACGAGCACGAGCAAGCTGCCGGCGAGCACCCACCAGATCGTGCGTGTGCGCAACTCCGCATAATGGCCGGTCGGGCCATTGTCGAAGCGCAGCTGAAACGCCAGGTAGTAAGCGAGCGCGACCAGCGCCCCGTCCACGGCGAGCTGGGGAAGCGAACGGCGGTGCAGCGGCAGGACGGCCGATCTGAGCCTTCGGCGCATTACTGAGATTCTAAGGCCGTGAGCGGAGATAGCAGCAGATCGACGAGCACTTGGGGGTCACGGCGCGTTCGGGGGGGCACGGCCGCGGGGCGGCGCTTGGCGAAGCTCAGCTCGGCGGGATCGGTGAGCTTGCGCAGGCGGCCTTCGGCGATCAGGCGTTCGTCGACCGCCCCCAAGCGTCCCTCGAACGTCGTATACACAGGGGCTCCGAGGGCGACCGCCTCACGGTTCATGGTGCCGCCGGCGGAGATCACCAGGTCGGCGTGGGCGATCAGGGACTGGGCGTCGATCGCGTGGGGGGGACGACGAACCCGGGGACACCGCCGCATTCGGCGCGCTGCTCGGCGGTGCGCGGCAGGACGATCACCTGGACACCTTCGCCCGCGGCCGCTTCGCGGGCGCGGGCGAGCACGTCCGCGAACAGGTCGTTGGCGAAGCGGTGATACAGCGACACCTCCGGCGGCGTGCGGATCACCACAAGTGGTCGCTCCGCCTCGAGCGCCAGCTCGACGAGGACCGCCGGGTCGGGAGTGAAGTCGGCGAGGTAGTACTCCTCCTTGAGACCCGGGTATGAGCGGATCTTGCCGTCCGCACCGTAGGGCCGCAGGCGCTCGGGTCCGATCGCATCGGGCACCACGACCGCCCGCGCGAGGCGGCAATTGACGTGGTGCTGGACCGACGCCCACTCGTAGTCGAACATCGTCGATGACGGAATACGCAGCGTCGCGGCCGCGATCGACACGTCATTGGAGCCGTGCCCGAGGGCGATGTCAAATCTCGTGTCGTCCGCAGCGCGGACGTCGGCCAGGGCCCAGCGGACGAGCGCGATCGAGCGCGAGGCCAGCCCCCCGAGCTTGGCCGCCAGCCGCTCGCCGCGATGATGGCCGATCGGGGTATGGTCGACTTGCAGTCGCTCGCACAGCTCGATCGTCTGCGCAAAATCGCGCGCGGTCACGCGCACATCGTGGCCATCCGCGCGTAACCGCTCGATCACCGGGCGCATGACGAGCACATGCGGGCTATTGGTCAGGTCGATCCAGATGCGCATTGCCAGTGGGACGGTAACGCTACGGGGGCCATCTACTTCGGCCCCCGGTATCGTTGGGCCCGCCAATGCTGGTCCTCGCCTCGATCTCGGAAACGCTGGTCAACGAAACGTCACACTTCGTGCGCGACGCCGGGCTGCCGGGGATCTTCGCGTTGATGGCGATCTCCAGCGCCTGCATCCCGATCCCCTCGGAGGTGGTGATGCTGTTCGCGGGCTTCGCCGTCGCCGACCCGACGCAGAGTCACGCTTCCCACCACATGACGATGACCGGGGTCATCCTCGCGGGTCTGCTCGGGACGATGGCCGGCTCGTGGATCGCCTACGCGGTCGGTCGCGGCGGGCGCCTGGAGCTGCTCGAACGCCACGGCGCCCGGTTCCACATGGGTCCCGCCCAGATCGAACGCGCCGACCGCTGGTTTGCGAGCTACGGCGATTTGGCGGTCCTTTTCGGGCGGATGATCCCGCTGGTCAGGGCGTTCGTGTCACTGCCGGCGGGGGTGGCCAAGATGCCGTTCTGGCGGTTCACGGTGCTGTCGCTGATCGGATCGATCCCATGGGTTGTCGCGCTCGCGTTCGCCGGGCACGCGCTGGGCGGCGACTGGACGAGCGTACGCAAGGGGTTTGAGTACGTCGACTACGTGATCCTCGCACTCGCCGTGATCGGGATCGTCTACGCGATCGTGCGCCGGCGCCGGGGGCCTAGCGAGCCGGCGACCGATGCGGCGGGCTAGAGCCCTCAAGCTGCGCCACGCCATCGCGCTGGGCCTCCTGCAGGGTCCGACCGAGCTGCTGCCGGTCTCCTCCTCCGGGCACACAACCCTGATCCCGTGGCTCGCGGGCTGGTCCTCCTACACCGAGCTCGACCCTGCCCTGCACAAGTCCTTCGAGGTCGCCCTGCACGCGGGCGCGGGCGCGGCGCTAGCGATCGACATGCGCACAGAGCTGATCGAGGCGGTGCGGAAGCTGGACCAGCGACGGGCGGCAGTGATCGTGCTGTCGCTGGCCGCACCCGCGATCGCGGGGTACGCGCTGGAGCGCCCGATCGAGCGACGACTAGGCGGGCCGCGCTCGATCGCGGTAGGGCTGATCGCGGGAGCCATCGCGATGGCGCTCGCCGACCAGCATCCCGGGCGGCATGGACACCGCGTGCCAGACGGATGCAGCGAGCCGGATAGGGGCCTTGCACGGGGGACGCGCCGCGAGCAGGAAGCAGGCCCATGCGACGGGCTGGCGCTCGGCCTTGCCCAGGTCGCCGCGCTGATCCCGGGCGTGTCGCGCAACGGCGCGACGCTCACGGCCGCGCGCGCGCGTGGATTTCGGCGCGAGGACGCTCAGACGTTGTCCTGGCACGCGGCACTGCCCGTAATCCTCGGCGCAAGCACGTTAAGGGCGTGGCGCATGTGGCGGCGTGGGGTTCCGGATGGAGCGTGGCCGGCGCTCGCGGCGGGGACGGGCAGCGCATTCGTCTCGACAGCAGCGAGCGCCAGGCTGCTGCGCCGCCCATCCGTGAGCGCGCAGAGGCTGCTGCCATACGCCGTCTACCGCTGCACGATCGCAGCCATCGCGATCGTGCGTCTGCGCAGGACGCAAAATAGGGACGGATGAACCCGAGGGCCCACCAACCGTGATCGGAACCCTGCTCGGGGAGCGCTACCGCCTCGACGCCGCGATCGGCCGCGGCGGGATGTCGACCGTGTACCGGGCGTTCGACACCGTGCTCGAACGGCCGGTGGCGATCAAGCTGATGCACCGCGAGATCGCGACGGACTCCGACCAGCTTGAGCGCTTCCGGCGCGAGGCGCGCGCGGTCGCGCAGCTCAGCCATCCGCACATCGTGACGGTGATCGACGCCGGCGAGGAGCCCTCGGCCCACGGCGGCGCAGGGCAGAGTCACGAACCGGAGGTGGGCACGCCCTACATCGTGCTCGAGTACGTCGACGGCGAGACGCTCAAGCAGCTCATCCGCCGCGAGGGACCGCTGCAGATCACCGAGGCGCTCGCCTACGCGATCGAGATCGCGCGAGCGCTCGGCTCCGCGCACGAACGTCTGATCGTGCACCGCGACGTCAAGCCCCAGAACGTGCTCATCGGCAGCGAAGGCTCCGCCAAGATCACCGACTTCGGAATCGCGCGCACGCTCTCAGAGGAGGGGCTGACGATGGACGGGCGCGTGCTCGGCACGACCGACTACGTCTCACCCGAGCAGGCGCTCGGACAGGCGGTCACCGGGCAGTCGGATCTGTACTCGCTGGGGGTGGTGCTGTACGAGATGCTGACGGGCGCCGTCCCGTTCAGCGGCGAGACGCCCGTCGCCGTGGCAATGCGCCACGTGCGCGAGCAGGTGCCCGACGTGCAGGCGCTCCGGCCCGAAGCCTCCGCCGCGACCGCCGCCGTGGTCGAACGCGCGACCGCCGCCGACCTCGCGCAGCGCTACCCCAACGCGGCGAGCATCGTGGCCGACCTCGAGGAAGCGCTCGCGATCGAGACCTCTCGCTCGGGGCAGGCGACCGGCGAGGTCACGAACGTGCTGCGCACGCTGCCGCGGCGCTCACGCCGGCGGCTGCCCTGGCGCATGCGCCACCCCTGGCGCTGGGCGGCTTCACTGGCGCTGCTGGGCGCCATCGTGGCGATCGCGCTGGTGCTGGCGGCGGGGAACACCCACCGTGGGGTGGCTCCAAACGTGCGCGCGGCGCCCGGCCTGCAGCCGGTCCGCCTCAGCCAGACCGCCGCGCACTCCTACAACCCGTTCGGCACGGGCCCCGAAAACCCCGACGAGGCCTCGAAGGTCGTCGACGGCGAAGTGGACACGGCCTGGAGCACCGAGTACTACATCGAAGACAAGCTCGCGAACAAGCCCGGCACCGGTCTGTACCTGGATGCGGCACCCGGCGTACAGGCGCGGGCGATCCAGATCCAGACCCCCACCCCGGGGCTCACCGCCGGGATCTACGCATCCAACGACTTCCGCGAAGGCCTGCCCTACGGCGACCCCACTCCCCTGACCCAGCGCGGCTGGATGCAGCTGGCGCCGGCGCATACGATCGGCGCGAACACAACGATCCCACTGAGCAACCCGGGCGACATCCGCTACCGCTACTACCTGATCTGGATCACCTCGCTTCCGCCCTCCAGCGAAAAGGCGGAAATCCAGGAGGCGACGCTGTTCAGGTAGGCAAACAACACGAGAACCTTCCGGCAGCTTTCTCTTTCTTACCATTTTCGGAATAGACGATGATATGGTCCACGCCATGACCAAGCGTGAGCACCGAGAGCTGATCGCCAGCTTCGTCGCGCTCCACGAGAGCCTCACCCGTGCCAGTCATGCCCTTGCCAACGGCGAAATCGCCCTGGTCGAGCTCGAGCTCGAGCGGGCGAGAAAGGTCGTCGCCACGGGCGCCCCCCCTCTCACCGTCCCCGAGGCCGCGGAGGAGCTTGGTGTGAGCCGGCCCACCGTCCGCAGCTGGATCGCCAAGGACCTCCTGGACGTCGTTGCCGACACCTCCCCTCAGCGGGTCACCTTCGCCAGCGTTCGCCAGCTGCAGGAGCGCTCGAGCGGCCCCGTTTCTGGCTGAGCTCGTCACAGGTGGGAGGCCTCTTCTATGGTTCAGCTCCCAGCCAGCGCGGCATCTAGCTTTTTCCGGAATGCGGACGAGTCGATCGCTGGGTAGCGATACAACTCCGGGTCGATCGCCTCATAGAGCTCGCGTAGCCGCGCCGGCTCCACCAGCCCGCGCTCGAGCATCGTGCGGACGTCCTCGAGGTCCTGGTCGAAGCCGCGCTCGATCTTCGACAGCGCCTGCGAGTAGAGATCGAAATTGTGAACTTCGACTTTGCCCTCCTGGAATACAAGCGGGCTGCGCTCCCGCCAACCGGGAAGCTCGGGAATGAAGTCAGGCGGTGAGGCCAGCTCGATGTTTACCCCCAGGCTCTCCTTCAGGGCGGGAAGTGCGCGCAACAGCTCGTCGGCCTCGGGTTCAAAGCGCAGATCGACATCGATCGTCGACTCCCGCCAACCCTCGAGCACCGCTGTGGAACCCCCGGTCAGATAGATCCGCACCGGGACGCGAGCGACGCGTCCAAGCTCGCGGGCGAGAGCACGAATACGTCGATCGTCAACCGGAGGACGCATGCTCGGCCGCTCGCGCAAAGCTCACGATCCGTCCGACCAGCGCGTTGTAGCGACTGTGAGCGCCCAGGTTCGTCTCCGTGAGCAGTTCATACAGACGATGAGAAGGATGCTCGGAGGAACCTGCCGGCACATCAAAACCCAGCGTCCGCAGCCGCGGGGCCGCCATCGCCACAAGCAGCGAGGACTCGCTCTCGCGATCAGCGGCCAGGTCGGTAAGACCCGCACTCACGAGCTCGTGGCCGGGAAAGCTGGCAGGCACATCCCTCATGGCTTGATCATATTGGGATGGATGGTAGGACGAGAGAGAAAGCAGCGGTCCCTGCGCGCCATATCCTTTGTTCGCGCGGACTCGGCACCCACGACATCCCAGTCCGAGGAAAAACTAGATATTCTAATAAATGAACAACTCGACATGGCTGATCATCGAGCTCTGCTGGATCGCCTGGGTCCTTTACTGGCTGACCATGGCCTTCGGCACCAAGCCTACGGTCGAGCGAGGAGGATTCTTCGGGTATCGACTGGTCACGATCATCCTCGTCATTGGAATGATCCTGATCGGGCGGCTCCTGCACGTCTCCACACACTCACGTCTCTGGCAGACCTCCTTCGCGCTGGGAGTCCTGACCGACCTCATCGTTCTCGCCGGAGCCGCCTTCACCGTTTGGGCGCGCATCACCCTCGGTCGCAACTGGAGCGCAGAGGTGACCTTCAAGCAGGACCACGAGCTGATCGCCTTCGGCCCGTATGCCCTAGCGCGCCATCCGATCTACACCGGCCTGATCGCCATGGCGCTCGGCACGGCGATCAACTACGGGCGGCCCATCGGCTTTGTCCTCTTCATCGGGCTATGCAGCGGCGTGTGGTGGAAGGCCCGCCAGGAGGAGCGCATCATGAGCAAGCACTTCCCCACCGCCTACCCCGAATACAAGACCCGCGTCCGCGCGATCATTCCGTTCGTGCTCTAGCCGGCAGGGTGTGTTTGCGCTCTATCTCGCCTGCCTACGGCGTGCGCGGGGTAGATCGTGCTGCTCGGAGCCGGTGCTCTCTGCGCTCTGGGCCTGGATCTCGAGATAGATCTCCGTTCGGTGCACCGGAACACTCAAGGGCGCCTGGATGCCGAGGCGTACCTTTGCGCCGTCGCCCGACAGCACCCTGACCTCGATGTCGTCGCCGATCATGATGCTCTGTCCGGCCTTCCGCGTCAGGACGAGCACTATCCCCGATCCCCCGACTCGATCCCGCTCACTCGAACTCCAAGTCCAAGGCGGATGCGCCAGTCAGACCGTGGCGCACAGACTCCCTCTGCGATGTCATCATCCAGTACGAGCTTAGCGCTGGAAAGACGATCGGAGCGAAAGCTTGCACGTATGCTTGGGAAGCGAACATGATCGAGCTGTTCAACAGCCCTTCGACGCGGAGCCTCTCCAGAGGGCGCCTCGCCCTTTGGCTGGTCGTCTCGCTTGTGTTCGCGGCGCTCCTCTTCGCCGCCGGCGCCCAAGCGCAAGGGACGAGCGCACCCGAAGGCGCCACGGAAACGCCGGTGGGCGAAGGGGCGACTACACCACCCGCCACCGAAGAACACCCTTCAACCACCGAACAAGCGCCACCCGCCGCTGAAGCCACCCCTCTACCGGCCCAAGCGCCACCCGCCGCTGAACAGGCCCCTCCACCGGTCGAACCAGCACCCCCACCCCCGGCTGAAGCAACCCCTCCACCGGTCGAACAGGCACCGCCCCCCGCCGAACAAGCGCCACCCGCCGCTGAACCACCACCACCCGCTGAACAAGCCCCTCCCCCCGCCGAACCTCAACCACCACCTCCCGTCGAACAAGCACCACCCACACAAGCGCCACCCGTAGTGGAAGCCCCTCCAACGAAACAGGCCCCGCCCGCCGTTGAAGAAGCCCCTCCGCCCGAAAAAAAGGCCGCCGCACAGACTGGCGGCGAAGTAGTGGCCACTGAAGCGGGCTCCGGAGGGCATGCCACCCAGGGGACGGGGGAAGGCTCGCAGGCGGGCGAAGTCGCGCCGGAAGGCTCGGCTACCCCGTCTGCAATCTCGCCGCCGCCCGTGCGGGACCAGTCGTCTCTCACGTGGTGGCCGCAAACGATCTCGGCCGGCCGCGCTGGGCAGACGAGCTGTGAGCTTGCCGCGATCGAAGCATCGACGACGGCAGGCTACGCCGGTGGCTGGTTGGACATCTCAGCCGCTTCGCCGGTCTCAGCCATCCCCCTCGCCACTGCCGGCTCCTCGCCGGCGGCGATCACGACAGGCGCGCCCGCCGGCAGCCAGGACGGTCGTTCCGCGGTCGAAGACCATCCCTCCGCCCCCACTCCCGGACCCGGACCCGGCGGAGCAGGCAGCGGATCGGCAGCGGGGAGCGGTTCGGGCTCCGCCTCCTCGGCATCGTTTACGCTCGTGGGCGTTCTCTTCCAGGCAACGCCCAGCGCGATGCGACGGTTGCGCCTTGCGCAGCCGTCGTGGCGCACGTCGTTCTTCGTTCTGATCCCAGAGCGACCGGACTAGCTCCTCCCGGTCTCTCTCTACCTCGGTCCTGGATCTCCTGATCCAGACCAGTTGGCTACCAGTTCGAAGATCCGTTGAAAAGGAGCTGTACAGACATGAAACCTCATCTGACATTGTCAACGACGAACCATGAGATGGACCTGTCAGAGGCTGCCCACCCCCGGCCGCATCTGACGCTCGCGAGCGCGCCCGCCTGGAGACACAAGCTGATCCTGACAGGCAGGTTGGACCACCGCTCGGCTCCAGAGCTCGAGGAGGAGATCGAGTGCCTGTGTCAAGAAGGCGTCACGATCCTCACGCTCGACCTTCGTCAGCTCGACGAGATCGATGCAGCCGGGGTCAGGACGATCGCATTCCGCGGCGCCCTTTGCAAGAGGCGAGGACACGACTTCGCGGTGATCCCCGGATCCGTCCATCGCGCACTGGCCGAGGCGGGCTCCGCAGATCTGCTGCGGACCGATCCAGACGAGACCGTCGTACGCCATTTCTCCAGCCGTTCTCTGGACGGCTCCTCCCCAGACAGGACGACCGTGATGGTCAAGAACTTGTGACCGAGAGAGAGACGAACGCAAATCTGGAAAGGGGGCGAACTGTGAGACCCTTCGATCATGTTCACAGTCGCCGATGACGTTCAGGCGCTGCGCGAGCTGGAGGCTGTGCCGCTGGAGCTGCCGCCGGGCCTGGCGAGGGCGTACGGGTCGCCGTCGCTGGCGCATTTGATCCGTCTGCACGGGCTCGGTGGGCACGCTGTAGAGGTCCGCGCCGACCCGCGCTACGGCCTGGTCGGTCCCGCGCTCGTGCCGCGCTGCAACCCCGCATCGGGCGGACCTTTGACCATGTAGATGTCGTGTTGACGCCCACGACAGCACGGTTCCCGCCCCTGGTCGGCTCGATGAACGGTCAGGGCTGGTGGAAGACCAACAACGCCGCCAACGTGATCTGCCCCTACGCGTGGCCGTGGAACGTCCTCGGCTGGCCGGGGATGAGCGTCCCCACGGGGCAAAGCTCAACGGGCCTGCCGATCGGCGCACAGCTGCTCGGCCGCGAAAACGACGAGGCGACCCTGCTCGCACTCGCAGCGCAGCTCGAAGGAGTCGAGCGCTGGGCCGAGCGACGGGTGACACACCCTCCGCACCGATATGCAAGGATCGTGCTTCCCCCTCCACGCCCCCCGAAAGGAAGAACCATGCCCGAGTACGCTCCCGGAACCCCCTCCTGGGTCGAACTCTCCTCGCCAGACACCAACGCCTCCGCACAGTTCTACGGCGCGCTCATGGGCTGGGGCGCCACCGAGCCGGGAGGCCCGGACACCGGCGGGTATCGCATGTTCCAGCAGGACGGCAAGAACATCGCCGGCCTGATGAGCCTCATGCAGGACGGCCAGCCCACCGCATGGGCCACCTACGTGAGCGTCGCCGACGCGGAGGAGACCGCGACCAAGGTCAAGGCGGCCGGCGGCACCGTGGTCGTCGAGCCCATGGACGTCATGGACATCGGGCGGATGGCTTTCTTCGCCGACCCCACCGGCGCCGTGTTCGGCGTCTGGCAGCCAAAGACCTTCACCGGCGCCGACCTCGTCAACGAGCCGGGCTCGCTCTGCTGGAACGAGGTCCTCACCCGTGACTCAGACGCCGGCAAGGCGTTCTACCCGGCCGTCTTCGGCTGGTTCGCCGGCCGGCCGTCGTTCGAGGGCGCACCGGAGACCTACACCGTCTGGGAACTGGACGGCAAGCCCGTCGGCGGCATGATGCAGATGACCGACCCCTACTTCCCACCCGAGATCCCCCCGCACTGGGGCGTGTGCTTTGCGGTCGCCAATTGCGACGCCACCGTCGCGAAGGCACGCGAGCTGGGGGCGACCGTCACCAATGAGCCGATGGACATGCCGATCGGACGCTTCGCCGGCCTGATCGATCCCCAGGGAGCCTCCTTCACGATCATGCAGCCGGCGTCCGCCTGAATCGTTCGATCCCCAACCGGCACAGACGCTCCAGCAGCTCGGGGTAGGCAATTCCCGAGGCCGACATCAGCTTCGCGTACACACTCGTCGCGGTGAACCCGGGCATCGTGTTCAGCTCGTTCACGATCACCGCTTCGCCGTCCACGAAGAAGTCCACCCGCGCGAGCCCCTCACACCCCACCCGGGCGAACGTCTCCACGGCCAGCTCCTTCACCCGCGCACGGGCCCTCTCGCTCACGCGCGCCGGGACGATCAGCTCCATCCCGCCCGGCTCGTACTTCGCGGCGTAGTCATACCACTCGCCCCCGTAGCGGATCTCCCCCGGCTCCGAGGCCAGCCCCCGCGGGGCGGCGGCGGTCAGCCGCTGCGCCCTCGCCACGCCGAGCACCCCGCACTCCACCTCCACCCCCACCGCCATCGCCTCCACGATCGCCAGCTCGTCGTGCGCCAACGCCCGCTCCAGCGCATCCCCCACCCCATCCCGCTCGACCACCTTGACGATCCCCACCGACGACCCCAGATGCGCCGGCTTGACGAACACCGGCAGCCCCAGCTCATCGATCTCCTGGAGCACCTCTGCCCGCTGCGCGCGCCAGCGCTCCTCGGGTACGCCCACATATTCGACCTGCGCCACCTCCGGCGCCGTCGCCGACAGCACCCGCTTGAACAGCACCTTGTCCATACACACCGCCGACGCACACACCCCCGCGCCCACATACGCCACCCCGAGCGTCTCCAGCAGCCCCTGCGCCGTCCCATCCTCGCCATACGGACCATGCAACGCCGGAAACACCACATCCGCGCCCAGCAAACCCTCGCCCGGCCGCAGCTCCACGGGTTGCCCGTCCTGCGCTCGCCACCTCCCCTCCCGCTCGATCACGATCGTCACGACCTCGTGCCCCGCCGCTTCCAACCCCTCGCGGATTGCCTCGCCCGAGGCCAGCGACACCTCGTGCTCGGAAGAGGGCCCCCCCGCGAGCACCACCACTTTCATCCGCTCGCCGCCGGAGGAGCCGGAGTGGGAGGAGCGGTCGTCGTGGTGGTCGTCGTCGGAGTCGTCTGGGCTCCGAGCACGCCCACCGCGATCGTGACGGTGGAGCTCTTGCGCGCCTTTTGACCGCCGGCGGGGGATTGCCTGAGCACGACGCCGACCTGCGCGGATTCGGTCGTCGTCTGTGAGACCCGCTTGGGCGTGAACCCGGCCTGCCCCAGCACGGCGGCGGCTTCGAATTCGCTCTTGCCCACCACATTCGGCACCGTCACTTCGCTCGGCGCCCTGGCCACCGTCAGGCCGACCTTTTCGCCGGCCGGCACCGAGGAACCCGCGGCCGGCGCCTGTTCGAGCACGATGCCGGGCGACTGTTCGCTCGAGGTCTTCTGCGTAATCGCGCCAACCGCCAGCTTAGCATTCGTCAACGTCGCTTCGGCCGCGGCCCGCGACTGGCCCACCACATCGGGGACGCTCGTCTGCGCGGGGCCGCCGCTGACGAGAACCGTCACCGAGCTGCCGGCCTGCGCCACGGTACCCGCCGGCGGATTGGTCGAGATCACACGCCCGCTCGGTACGGTCGCGCTCGGCTGGGTTTCGCTCGCCGGCTTGAACCCCGCCGCCTTCAGCTTGGCCGTGGCCTGCGCCGCGCTCAGGTCCGCCACGTTCGGCAACGCCGAGCTGCCCGGGCCGGTCGACACCGAGATCGTCACGCGCGCGCCCTTGCCCACCACGCTCCCGGCCGGTGGCATCTCGCCGATGACCACCCTGCTCGGGACCGAGGCATTAGCGGTCAATTCAGGGACGGGCACCAGGCCGGCGCGGCGCAGCGTCGCGCTCGCCGCCCCTTCGCTCTGCCCCGTCACGCTCGGCACCGTCACGCTCCCGCTCGAGGACGGGCCCGTCAGCGTCAGCACCAGCACGAGCACCACAACCGCCGCCACCGCCACGCCGATCAGCGCCCAGCGCAGGCGCCGGCGTTTGGCGTCCCGCTCGTCCCCGTTGTACGATGACGGCGAGCCGGGTGAGGCCCCGTCGGCGGGCAGCAGCAGCGCGGCAGGGGCCACGCCGGTCGACAGCGCCATGCCCGGCGAGACCACCCGGTGTGGCTGATGCGGGCCGGATGCGGGCAGCGGCGCATCCGGCGGCTGGGAGGCGAAGATCGCGGTCGCGGCCGACACGGGCAGGCGCTCGCGCGCGGAGCGCAGGGCCGCGATGAACTCCTCCGCGTTCGCGTAGCGCGCACCCGGATCCTTGGCCAGCGCCCGCAACACGATCTGATCAAGCACGGCGGGCACCGCCGGGTTGACTGCGCTCGGCGCCGGCGGCTGGGCCGAGACCTGCTTGAAGGCGATCGCCACCGCCGTGTCGCCGTCGAACGGCACGACGCCGGTCAGCAGCTCGTACAGGATCACCCCCACCGAATACAGATCCGAGCTCGCGCTGACGGGATGGCCCTGGGCCTGCTCGGGGGAGAGGTACTGCGCGGTGCCCATGATCGAACCCGTCAACGTCATGTCCGACGCGCCCGCCTGAGCAATGCCGAAGTCGGTCACCCGCGCGCGGCCCTCCTCGTCGAGGATCACGTTGTGCGGCTTGAAATCACGATGGATCACCCCGCGCGCGTGCGCGAACCGCGCGGCCTGCAGGATCTGCGTGACGATGTCGATCGCCACCACCGGCTGCAGCGGGCCCTGCTCGCGCACGAGCGCCTTCAGCGAGCTTCCCGGCACGTACTCCATCGCGATGTAATAGGTGCCGTCCCACTCGCCCCGGTCGAAGATGCCGACGATGTTCGGGTGCGAGAGCCCAGCGGCGCTCGAGGCCTCGCGGCGGAAGCGCTCGACAAACTCCTGATCCTCGGCGAAGTGATGGTGCAGCACCTTGACCGCCAGCCGCCGGCCGAGCAGCTGGTCTTCGGCGAGATACACGTCGGCCATGCCCCCCGAGCCCAGCCGCGAGAGCACCCGGTAGCGCCCGTCGATGATCGTGTCCGGCTCAACCATTGGACCTCAATAACGTTTCCATGACCTGGCGCGCCACGGGCGCCGCGAACGCCGCGCCCTGGCCGGGGACGGCCTGCAACGTCACGGCGATCGCCACCTGCGGATTCTGGGCGGGCGCGAACGCTATGAACCAGACATTGTTGACCGCCGCCCCGATCTGCGTCTCCGCGGTACCGGTCTTGCCCGCCACCCGCACGCCGGGAATCTGCGCGGCCGTGCCCGTGCCTTCGCTGACGACCGCTTCCATCATGCTCGTCAGCGCGGTCGCGGTCGCGGGCTTCATCACGACCGACTGCACCCGGGGGGCCACCTGCAGGACCGTGCGCCCTTCGGGATCGACGATCCGCCTGGTCAGGTGCGGAACCATCAGCCGTCCGCCGTTGGCCACGGCCGCGGCGACCTCGGCCATCTGCAGCGGCACGACCTGCAGTTTGTCCTGGCCGATGCCCATGCGCCCGACATCGACGAACCGGCTCGTCGGGGAGATCAGCCGCTGTCCGCCGAGGTACTCGCCGCTGACCGACATCTGTTCGCCCGGGTAATCCAGCCGCGGCTTAGCGTCAAAGCCGAAGCGACTCATGTAGCGGGCGAGGGCCTGCCTGCCCACGTGTTCGGCGACCTGCGCGTAGACCGTGTTGACCGATTTGACGAGCCCTTCGGTGAGCGTCAGCTCGCCGTAGCTCTCGCCATTGTCGTTGGACAGCGGCACACCCGAGACGACGATCCCGTTACGCCCTGAGACGAGCGACTGCGGCGTGTACCGGCCGGTGTCGATCGCGGCAGTCGCAGTCACGATCTTGAAGGTTGAGCCGGGCGCATAGCCATATTGAAGGGCGCGGTTCACGAGCGGCGAGTCGGTCTCGTGTTCGAGCCGTTTGTACGCGCTCAGCGAGCGCAGCGTGTTGGGGTCGTAGCCCGGCGTGGAGGCCATCACGCTGACCGCGCCCGTCCGCGGTTCGAGCGCCACGACCGCGCCCCGGTGTTCGCCCAGCGCCGCGATCGCCGTCCGCTGCGCCGCAGGGTTCAGCGTCGTGGAGACTTCATCTCCCCGCCGGCGCTTGCCCTGGAGCTGATCGAGGATCGCCTGCAGGTTCGAGGCACTCGTTTCCCCGTCCAGCGCAGGGTTGCGGTAGCGCTCGACACCCGCCTGGCCGAGGTCGGTATAGGAGTAGCCGATCGCCTGGACGAACAGCGATCCGGTCGGGTACGTCCGTTGATAGGTGCCTTCGCGACCGCCCACGCTGCGCGCGAGCACCGTCCCGTCGGCGGCGAGGATCCTGCCACGCTGAACGCGTTCCTGCTGCAGCAGCGCCCGCCTGTTCAGCGCGTTCTGGCGCAGCGAGCTCGCTTCGAACACCGTCCAGCGCGACGTGAACGCGATCAGCAGCGCGAACAGCACGACGACCAGCCCGTACAGGCGAACGATCGGCCTATTCACCGAGCTGCCCCAGTTCAAGGCTGTGCAGCAGGCTGCTCGCGTCCCCTTCCGAGCGCAGCGAATGATCGAGCAGCGTCCGCCGCCGCACCGGCGAGAGCGTCGAGGCGCTGACACCCGTGACGTAGTCGCTGCTGTACAGCTCGATCCCGCCGGGCAGCTGATACGGCACCCCGCGATACAGCGTCACCAGGCCGCGGCCATTCGTGCCGATGAAGTACACCGACCCGAGCGCCAGATACGCGCCCGCCGCGAGCAGCCCGAGCACCACCAGCGTAATCACCGCCGGTACGGCGCGCCTTGCTCGCCCCCTACGCGCCCGCCCCCGCTCCCCGGCCTCGTCGGGCCTGCGCGGGCTGCGGGGGCGCACGGGCGGGGGCGGCGCTTGCGAGGGGGGCGCCGGCGGGGGCGCCGCCGCGAGCGCAGTGGAGGCTGGGATCGACGACTCGCGCCTGTCGGCGGGGGCCGTATCAGGCTGAGCCTTAGGGGACGCCGAGAGCGTGGCAGCGGGCGCGGACGTGTCCTCCAGGCGAAACAGCACAACCGTGATGTTGTCCCGCCCGCCGGCCTCGTTGGCGGCCGCAATCAGCGCCTCGCCGGCGTCGCGCATGCGCGGATGCGTGCTCATGATCTCCGACAAGCGCCGCTCTGAGACCATCGTCGTGAGACCGTCGCTGCACAGCAGGTACACGTCGCCCGCACGGGTGGCGTAGGAGCGCGTATCGACCTCGACAGCGGGCTCGGGGCCGAGCGCGCGTGTGATCACCGAGCGCTGCGGATGATCGACGGCTTCCTCGGACGTGATCTTGCCCTGGCGCAGCAGCTCGTCCACGAGCGAGTGATCGTCGGTCAGGCGCTCGAGCTCGCCGTCGCGCAGGCGGTAGGCACGGCTGTCCCCGACGTGGGCGATCGCGACCTCCGCCGGCGCCACATACACCGCCGTCAGCGTCGTGCCCATGCCCGCCTGCTCGGCGTTTGAGTGCGAGAGCTCGTGGATGCGCGCGTTGGCGGCGCCCGCGCGCGCCGCGAGGTCGGCCTCGGGCGCGGCGGTGTCGCCGAGGCCCTGCTCGAACACCTCGACCGCGATCTTCGACGCCACCTCCCCGGCCTGCGCGCCGCCCATCCCGTCGGCGACGACGAACAGCGGCGAGCGCGCCAGCAGCGAGTCCTCGTTCGCGCGCCGCTGCCGGCCCGTGTCGGTGGTCGCGTACTGCTCGGCGACGCGAAGCACGTCAATCGACCTCGAACGTGAACTCGGAGTCGCCGATCCTGACGCGATCGCCTGGGTGCAACGGACGCGGCGTCTGCAGCAACTCCTCGTTGAGGTAAGTGCCGTTGGTGGAGCGCAGATCCTCGATCACCAGAATATTGCCCTGCCGGTAGATCCCCGCGTGGCGCGAGGAGGCGAACGGATCCTCGAGCCGGATCTCCGCGCTCTCGCCGCGGCCGAGCACGACGTCCGCGTCGAGGTCGTAGATCATTCCGGGATCATGCCCCGGCGCGCGCTCCACCACCAGGCGAGGGGCGCGTCCGGTGAGGTCCGCTACGTTTGCGGCCGAGGCCGAGTACAGACCGGTCGCATCGGGAGCGGCAGACGCTCCGTGGGCCTGGACGGGCATGGAGGCGCCGCGCAGATCGCGCAGCGCGCTGCGCGCGACCCACAGCAGGAACAGGTAGAGCACGGCCAAAAAACCGAACTTGAGGGCCACCGATACGGGGGCAAGCGTGGTCATGGGATGTCGGCGGGCGTGGTCATGAGATGTCGAAGACGACCTCCGTCGAGCCCAGCTCGATGCGATCTCCAGGACGCAACAGCTGGGGCTCGTGGATATCTTGACCGTTGACGCGCACGCCGTTGGTCGAGCCCAGATCGCTCACGACCCAGCCATCGGCGCCCGGGCGCAGCTCGGCGTGGCGGCGGGAGACGCCGGTGTCCTCCAGCACGATCTCGCAGTCGCGGCTACGCCCGACAACGCCTCCCTGCAAGGGCAGCGGCAGGCGCCTCGGGCCGACCGACAGCAGTGCCCGCGCCGGGCGGCGCGCCTGCGCCTGTTGGATGGGATCGCGAACGCGCGCTGATGTGCTGTAGATCATCGTCTGCCCATGCTCGTCGAGAGGTTGCACCGGATGGCCGCCTGGGATCGGCTCCTCCGCCGAAGGCGGCCCCGAACGGTCCTCACTGTGATCGTCCACCCGGACGAGCCGTGCCTGGATGCCAAATTCGCCGAGCGAGAGATCCTCGTCGGTGTGAAATGAGATCAACGGTTGCGAAGCGAGGATCAGATCCTCGCGCCGCGCGTGCTCGAGCAGGTAGGCGCAAAGCTCTTCGATCACCTCCTGCTCGACGCCCTCGTAGCGGGCGCGGTCCTCGGGAGAGAGCCAGACCAAGTACTCGTTCGGGGCGTATGTGCGCGAGACCGATGCAGTGCGATGCTCGTCCATCTCGCGTGCGAGCTTGTGCGCCAATTCAATCGGACGCACCTCCGAGCGAAATACACGCCCGAACACGCCCTCGACGAGATTGGCGATTCTGGTCTCGAGTGCTCTCAGGGGGTTCATGGCAGGGGCCCGGCAGTCGGCCTCGGGTTCGCCCTGCGGCCGCGTGCCGGCAACTCTAAGGGTGACGGAGTCCGACCGGGCCGCGCAGGGCGCTCGCGGCAATCGCGATGGCGGCGGCGAGGACGGCTCCGAGGACCGCGCCGCGCGGCTGCGGGATGCTCGCCCCGGCGGACAGACCGACGTCGAAGTAAGGCGTTGCGGCGATCAGCGCCGCCGACCAGACGACGGCCGCGACCGTGTCGAGCGCCGCGCTACGGCCGCGCACGATCCACGGCAGCACGACTGCCGCGGCGGCCCACAGAACCGCTCCGAACAGGAGACCAGTGGTGAGCGCGGGGCCCACCACGTGGGTGGCGGCACTGTCGAGCGAACCTTCCCAGACCGCGCGGGCGGGCACACCGGCGGGCACAGCGAGCCACAGACGCGCCCCGGTGGAGCCACCGGCCAGCAGCGGCCCGGCGAGAATCAACCACACATAGCCCAGGGCGCCCAGCATGGCCCGCTCAGACGAGCCCGACGCCTGGCCGGCAAGCGCGGGATACACGCCCGCGAGACCAACGAGGCCAAGCAACGGCGCAAGCGCCGCCGCGAGCCAGCCAAGACCGGGACGCGACCCCAGCAACAGCAGCGGAGCGGCGGCCGTCAGCAGCAGCAGCGCGATTCCGGGGCGCCCGCTCGCCACCTCCCAGGCCACTGCCGCGAGCACACATCCAAGCCAGGCCGCGCGCGGCACGCGCGGCACCGGAAGGCGGCGGCCGGTTGCGGGCGCGGCGTCGTCAGAGGGCGCGTACGGCGGCGCGGCGGTGGCGTCCTCTCCGACCACGTGGGGGGACGCGGCGAACACGCCACCGGGCGGGATGAGCGCGGCGCGGGGTGAGACACGCGTAGCCGTCACGGGCCGATCGGCGTCATGACCGCCGCGGGGCCGTGGTCGCGCGATCCTCATCCGTAGGCCGCCGCGCCTGCGCACGAGCCCCTGCGCGAGAGTCTGGTCGAGGGCGCCACACAGCTCCCGCAGCGTCCCGCGTTGCAGAGGATCCACCGCGAGAGCTGTGTCGAGGGCCTGCGCGAGCGTGTGCGGCAGATCGGGGCGGCTGCAATCAAGCGGGGGAAGCGGACGCCCGATACGTCGTGCGGTGGCGGCGGGCGTCGCGCCGCGAACCGGGTTGACACCGGTCAGCCCCTCGTACAGCACGAGCGCCAGTGAGTAGAGGTCCGCGGACTCGCCGGCCTCCCACCCTTCGCTCTGCTCGGGAGCCATGTACGCGAGCGTGCCGAGCGTCTCGCCGGTGCGCGTGAGCGCGTCTTCGCCGGTTAGGCTGGCGCCCCCGAAGTCAGTCAGCTTGGCCAGAGTGTCGTGCCCGTCGGGGTCGTGCGGGACGAGCACGTTCTGGGGCTTGACGTCACGGTGGATGACACCACGCGCGTGAGCGTGGGCCAGCGCCTGGGCGAGATCGACGCCGATCTCCAAGAGCTCCTCGTCGGAGACCTCCTGCGCGGCGATGAGCGTCGCCAGAGTGTCGCCGTGGACCAGCTCGGATATCAGGTAGAACGCGTCGTCGTCGTCGTACGCCTCATACAGCGCCACGATCGCCGGATGGGCCAGGCGCGCGCAGGCGAGCGCCTCGCGGCTCGCGCGCTCACCCATTCGGGGCTCGTCGCGACCGCCCGGCGTGGACGCCTGGACCGGCAGGGGTATGCGCTTGAGCGCGACCTCGCGGTGCAGCAGTTCGTCCCGCGCGCGCCAGACCACGCCGAAGCCGCCGGCGCCGAGACGTTCGAGCAGGCGGTAGCGACCGTGCACGAGGGAGTCGGCCGCCACCGACGGCGCGGCCGGACGCACGGGCGCGACGAGCGTTTGCAGCGAGTCCACCGGATAGCGCGTTCGCCGTCCGCAGGGATACTCCCTGCACGTAAGCGCAGGAAAAAACGGACTGACCGAGAAGTTGCAGGATCACAGGCGATGCGGCGGGCAGTCATACTGGTCCCCTTCAGTTGAACAAGTCCCTGCAAAGGAGCGCATAGCTTTTGTCGTTCTTCGACGACGGCGAGGAGACAGCGCCTCGCCCCGCAGCCCGAGCGCCACGACCGCGCCCTGCCGACACGTCCCGGGCACAGAGGCCCCGTCCGCGCCAGCCGCAGCACGGCGAGGGCGCGAATTCGCACGACGAGCACACCGTGATGGTGCGCCGTCGCGTGGCCGCGGGCGTTGGCGTCGTACTGCTGATCGTGATCGTGCTGATCGTCAACGGCTGCCTGAAAAGCCAGAAAACGCAGGCACTCAAGGAATACGCCCACAACGTGAGCCAGATCGTTGGCGAATCCGATCAGCAGGTCTCGCACCCGCTGTTCGTCGCGCTGTCCGGCGCGGGCGCGAAGTCGGCGACCAACGCCGAGGAACCAGTCAACGTCGAGGAGCAGGTCAATCAGCTGCACCTCGAAGCCCAGAAGCAGGCTACCCAGGCAAAGGGACTGAGCGTCCCCGGAGAAATGGACGCCGCACAGCGCGACCTGCTGCTGGCGCTGGACCTGCGCGCCGAAGGCGTCGAAAAGGTCTCGACCCAGTTGCGCTCCGCGCTGGGCAGTCAGGCCAAGCAGGCGAGCACCCTCCTCGCGGGCGACATGGAGAACTTCCTCGCCTCCGACGTCATCTACTCGCAGCGGGTCGCGCCGCTGATCGAACAGACGCTGAAGTCCGCCGGGGTCGAAGGTCAGACCGTCGCCGGCTCGCATTTCCTGCCGAACATCGGCTGGCTGGAACCGACCACCGTACAAGCGCGTATCACCGGCCAGGGCGCGAGCTCCTCCCCGAGTGGCGAAACCCTCACCGGTCACCACGGCAGCGCGCTGAAGGGAGTCAGCGTCGGCACGAACACGCTCGAAGTAGAACCGGCCCTCAACCACATCAGCGGCGGGGGCAGTCCGACGTTCACCGCCCAGGTCGAAAACGCCGGCGAATTCACCGAGACGAACGTCAAGGTGGACGTCACGGTGACGGCCGGGGGCAAACAGCTCAAGGCCTCCCACACGATCGAAAAGACCGAACCCGGCAAGACAGTCAACGCCAGCATCCCGGTGACCGGCGTCCCGCTGGGCGCGGCCTCGAAGATCGAAGTCCAAGTCGAGCCGGTGCCCGGCGAAACCAACCACGAAGGCACCAAAAACACTTACCTGGCGATCTTTGGGGCATAGGGTCGTCGCAAGCCCGCCAGCGATCGCTAAGTTGTGGCGAGGATGACCGGCGCGATAACCGATACGCAGGGCATCGTCGCGATCGCCGCCGCGGCGCTGGCCGCGATCGCGCTGATCGCGTGTGCGGCGCTGGCAATGAGCCTGCGCCGGCTCAGGCGCGAACAGAGGCTCGTGCTCGGCGAGCGAGGGGAGCACGACGTGGTCGCGCACGCGGTCGAGATGCAGGACGCGTTCGCTGCGCTCAGGGACTACGTCGAGGACGTCGCGGTGCGGCTGGACGGACGGCTGGCGGGCGCTGAGACGGCGCTTGCGGGAGCGATCGCGCACCGGGCGCTCGTGCGCTACGACGCCTACAACGAGCTGTCCGGACAGCAGTCGATGTCGATCGCGCTGCTCGATGACGCGCAGTCGGGGATCGTGCTGTCGTGCATTCATCATCGCGATCAGGCGCGCGTGTACGCCAAGCAGGTGCACGGCGGGCGCGGCGAGCTCGAGCTCTCGCCCGAGGAGGTCGAGGCGGTGCGCCTGGCGCTGAGTCCGGCGGAGGCCGGAGAGCGAGCCGATGTCGCCTCCCAGCGCGCCAGCTGAGAGCGGCGGCGGCGGGGCTGGGCGCCCGCGCGTCGGGTATCTCGGCCCGGAGGGCACCTTCACCGAGGAGGCGCTGCTGGCGAGCGCCGAGCCCGGGGGCGTACGACCAGCGGCGCTGCCGACGATCTATGACACGGTCGTGGCGCTCGCGCGAGACGAGCTGGACTGGGCGGTCGTGCCGATCGAGAACTCGCTGGAGGGCTCGGTCAACGTGACGCTGGATCTGCTCGCCACAGAGGACGTGAGCGTGGAGATCGTCGGCGAGGCGCTGCTGTCGGTCAGGCACTCGCTGATCGCCTGCGAAGACTTGGAGCTGGAGAAGATCCAGACGGTGCTCACCCATCCGCAGGTGCCAGGCCAGTGCGAGCGGTTCTTGCGCGGGGAGCTGGGGCACGCGCGAGTGCTCCCGGCGAGCTCGACGGCGGAGGCGGTGCGCATCGTCGCCGCGGACGCTCGGCCCGAGCAGGCGGCGCTCGGCACGAGGCTGGCGGCCGAGATCTACGGCGCCACCGTGATCAGGGAGGGCGTCCAGGACAGGGACGACAACGAAACGCGGTTCGTCTGGCTCGCGCGCTCGGCGGGAGACGCGCATGCGGAGGAGACGCGCGCAGACCCGCCGCTGCGTAACCGCGGCGAGGGCGAATGGAAGACCTCGCTCGTGTTCTGGGGGCCCGGCGCCGACAGCGCCGGCTGGCTGGTGCGCTGCCTGGACGAGTTCGGACGACGCGCAATCAACCTCACGAAGATCGAGTCCCGGCCCAAGCGCGAGCGGATGGGCAGCTACATGTTCTTCGTAGACCTGCACGGACGGATGGGCGAGCCGGCGGTCGTGCAGGCGCTGAACGGACTGCGGGAGATCTGCGAACAGGTGCGTGTGCTCGGCTCCTACCGCGCCGGGCGCGGTCCGGTGGAGGTCCAGCCGGGCGCGAACACAGCCGCCGATGACGCCGCGGCCGACCACCACGACTCCTCGGCGCCATCGCTACACTCCGGCGCTGTAGATGGATAGCACCGTTCCACCGGTAGTACTCAGGTCCGTGCCGCCACCAGAGCACCGGCGGCGCGGGCCCGACAGTGGCCGGGTGCTCGTCCTGAACGCCACTTACGAGCCGATCAACGTGTGCTCGGTGCGCCGGGCGGTGGTGCTGCTGCTGAAGGAGAAGGCCGAGCTGCTCGAGCGCGGACGCTGGGATCTGCACTCCGAGAGCTCGACCCTCGCGCGGCCGGTCGTCATCCGCCTGGTCAGCTACGTGCGGGTGCCGCGCGACGCGCACCGGCGCAAGATCACAAGGCGCGCGGTGTTTGCGCGCGACGGATGGGCATGCCAGTACTGCGGATCGCGTTCGAACCTGACCGTCGACCACGTGATCCCGCGCTCGAAAGGCGGCGGCTCGAGCTGGGAGAACATCGTCGCCTCGTGCGCGCCTTGCAACCGGCGCAAGGGCGACCGGCTGCCGCGCCAGGCCGGGATGCACCCCAGGCGCGCGCCGCGCACACCGCGCGCGGAGATCTTCATCCACGTCGCCTCGCCGACGATCCCGACGGCGTGGCTGCAGTACTTACCCCAAGCCGCCTGACGGTCCGCTGGCACGGCGCCATGCGGCGTCCTCAGTCGCTCATGTGCAGAGCACACTTCGCTCCTTGCGTCCTTGCTTGGCTTGGCCATCGAACCGTCATGTAGGCGCATGTGTAACACGACGAGGGGCGCCCTCGACAGGACGCCCCTCGCTCCTACGGCGATGACTGGAAAGACCGAGACGGCTCGCTACTGCCGGAGGGACCAAGTCCGGCGGTCGTCTCGGGGTGTCCCGGGTTGGATTCCGCCAAGCGGTCCAGCCTCTCGGATCGAATAGATCCTTCCGACCTAGCGGCCGGTCACCTCCAGGGTCCCGCGAGAACTGTGACTAGGCGTTTGGACCACCTCCTTTCTCTGGTCTGGCCAGAGTAGCGAACGGAGATGACGTGCGCCAGGCCTATCTCTCCTCGGAGGACTCCTCGGGAGCTACGGGCTCCTCGGTGGACACCTCGGAGGGGGCTTGCACCCCGGCGGCGGCTCCGTCGACGGTTCCCTCGTCGGTGTCCACGACGAGTGCGACGGCGCTGACCAAGTCCTCCTCCTTGAGGTTCATCACGCGTACCCCGGTCGCCGATCGGCCCTGCTGAGAGATGCCGCCGGCAGAGGTCCGCTGGACCATGCCGCCAACGCTGATGAAGACGAGCTCCTGATGCTCGCGCACGACCAGCGCGCCGGCAAGCGCGCCCTTTTTCTCGGTCAGGCCGACCGTCTTGACGCCTTTGGCGCCCCGGTGGGTCTTGCGGTACTGGCCGATCTGGGTGCGCTTGCCGTAGCCGTTCTCGGTGACGACGAGCAGGTCCATGTCGTCGCGCGCGACGTCCATCGCGATGACCGTGCCCTTCGCGCCGACGTCCATGCCGCGCACGCCGGTCGTGTCGCGGCCCATCGAGCGGGCGTCGGACTCGGCGAAGCGCACGGCCAGCCCGGCGCGGGAGACCATGATGATCTCATCGCCGGGATCGACCGCGCGGACGGCCAGCAGCTCGTCGTCGTCGCGGATGTTGATCGCGATAATGCCGTCAGCTTTGATCGGCGTGTTGTATGCCTGCAGCTCGGTCTTCTTGACGGTGCCACTGCGCGTCGCGAAGACCAGATACTTGGTCTCGGAGAAGTCGCGAGTTGAGAGCACCGCCTGGATGCGCTCGCCTTCGCGCAGCGGCAGGACGTTGACGAGCGCGCGCCCCTTCGCCGTGCGCGAGGCCTCGGGCAGCTCGTACACCTTGGAGCGGTACACCTTGCCACGGTTGGAGAAGAACAGCAGGTAGTCGTGCGAGGAGCAGACGAACAGGTGCTCGATGAAGTCGCCGTCCTTTATGTCCATCCCGGTCACGCCGCGCCCGCCGCGCTGCTGCTGGCGGTAGGTGGCAAGGGGCAGCGACTTGACATAGCCCGACTGGGTGATCGTGATCACCATCTGCTGATCGGCGATCAGGTCCTCGATGTCGATCTCATCCTCGGAGTGGCTTATCTCGGTCCTGCGCTCGTCGCCGAAACGCTCTGAGATCTCTGTCAGCTCCTCCTTGATCACGCTCATCACCCGGGTCTCGTCGCCGAGGATCGCGCGCAGCTCGGCGATCCGCTCGGTGACGTCGGCATGCTCCTGCTTGATCGAGTCCGCCTCGAGCGCCGTGAGCTGGGAGAGGCGCAGGTCGAGGATCGCCGAGGCCTGGATCGCGCTGAGCTCAAAACGGGCGATGAGCTGCTCGCGGGCGGCCTCGCGGTCGCGCGAGCCACGAATCAGCTCGATGATGGCGTCGAGATTGTCCAGCGCGATCAGCAGACCCAGCAGGATGTGCGCGCGGGCCTCCTTCTCGGAGAGCTCGTGCTTGGTGCGACGTACGATCACTTCGCGCTGGTGGGCCACGTAGTTGTGGATCACCGAACGCAGATTCAGTGTGCGCGGGACGTTGTCTACGAGCGCGACCATGTTCACGCCGAACGTCGACTGCATCGAGGTGTGCTTGTAGAGCTTGTTGAGCGCCACCTTGGGGATCGCGTCGCGCTTGAGCTCGATCACCAGGCGCATGCCGCGCTTGTCGGACTCGTCGCGCAGGTCTGAGATCTCGGAGATCTTCTTGTCGTGCACGAGGTCGGCGATCTTCTGGATCAGGCCGCCGTCGCCACCCTTCTTGACCATGAACGGCAGCTCGGTGACGACGATCGCCTCCTTGCCCTGTCGCAGCGGCTCGACGTGCGCCTTGGCCTGCACTCGCACCCGGCCGCGGCCGGTCTCGTAGGCGTCGCGGATGCCCTGGCGGCCGAGTATGATTCCGCCGGTCGGAAAATCCGGGCCCTTGATGTGCTTGAGCAGGTCGTCGATGCCGATCTCGGGTTCCTCGATGTAGGCTACGGTCGCCGAGACCACCTCGCGCAGGTTGTGCGGCGGTATGTTCGTCGCCATCCCGACCGCGATCCCCGAGGAGCCGTTGACGAGCAGGTTCGGAAACCTTGCCGGCAACACGAGCGGCTCCTGGCGCGAGCCGTCGTAGTTGGGCACGAAGTCGACCGTGTCCATGTCGAGGTCGCGCAGCATCTCGGTGGCGATTCGCGCCAGGCGCGCCTCGGTGTAGCGCATGGCGGCGGCGGGATCGTCATCGACCGAGCCGAAGTTGCCCTGGCCGTCGACGAGCTCGTTGCGCATCGAGAAGTCCTGGGCCATGCGTACGAGCGTGTCGTAGATCGCCGTGTCGCCGTGCGGGTGATAGTTGCCCATCACCTCGCCCACGATCTTGGCGCACTTGGCGTATGGCCGGGTCGGTCCGAGACCCAGCTCGTTCATCGCGTACAGCACGCGCCTGTGCACGGGCTTGAGGCCGTCGCGCACGTCGGGCAACGCACGCCCGACGATCACCGACATCGCGTAGTCGAGATACGCCGTGCGCATCTCCTCCTCGAGCCCGCGCGGCTCGATGTTGCCGCCGCTCAGCGTCTCCGGCGTAGCCATCTATGCCTCACACATCCAGGTTCGCCACCGTGCGTGCGTTTTCTTCGATGAACGCCCGGCGCGGCTCGACCTGATCGCCCATCAGCATCGAAAAGATGCGGTCGGCCGAGGCGGCGTCCTCGAGCGTGACCTGCGCCAGCGTGCGCGTCTCTGGGGCCATCGTGGTTTCGCCCAGCTGGTCGGCGTTCATCTCACCGAGGCCCTTGAACCGCTGCAGTTTGATGCCCTTCTGCGCGACCGTCATCACCGCTTCGCGCAGCGCCTCGAACGAAGGGGCGCTCTCGCGCGCGTCACCGAGACGCACGTCGAACGCGGGCGTGCCGGCGAGCTCGACCAGCTGGGCGTGTACGCGCGCGAGCTGGCGATACTCCTGCGAGTGAAACAGATCGCGGCCGATGCGATGGGTGCGGGCGAAGCCGGTGCTGGTTTCGACCGCCTTGACCCGCAACTCCGTGTCGTCCACGGAGAGCAGCTCGGTGGCATGCGTCTCGCCCTCGATCCCCTGACGTGAGAGCAATGCGACCGCCGCGTCGGGGTCGAGCGCCTGCTCACCGAGCAGCGAGGACTCCTCCAGGAACTGAACCATGTCGTGACCGTGGACGGCGCGCAGCGAGGAGGCCCAGCCCTCGTACTGCTTGAGCAGGCGCGTGAAGCGCTGCCAGCGCGCCTCGGTGAGCTTGAACTGGGTGCCGTGACGATCGAACACCTCAAGCTTCTCCCACTTGTCCGACAGTAGGATCTCCTCCAGCTCCGAGTCCTTCTCGATGTAGCGCTCACGCGAGCCCTGCTTGAGCTTGTACAGCGGCGGCTTGGCGATATACACGTAGCCGGCCTCGATCAGCTCCTGCATCTCGCGGAACAGCAGCGTCAGCGCAAGCGTCCTGATGTGCGCGCCGTCGACGTCGGCGTCGGTCATCAGGATCACCTTGTGGTAGCGCGCGTTCTCGAGGTTGAACTCGTCGCGCACGCCCGTGCCGATTGCGGTGATCAGAGCTTGGATCTCGACGTTCTGCAGGACCTTGTCGATACGCGACTTCTCGACGTTGAGGATCTTGCCGCGCAGCGGCAGCACCGCCTGGGTGTTGCGGTCGCGGCCCTGCTTGGCCGAGCCGCCGGCGGAATCGCCCTCGACCACGAACAGCTCGGCCAGCGAGGGATCCTTGATCGAGCAGTCGGCAAGCTTGCCCGGTAGCGTCGAGTTCTCCAGGGCCGACTTGCGCCGGGTCAGATCACGCGCCTTGCGGGCGGCCTCGCGGGCGCGCTGCGCCTGCACGGACTTCATGATCACCGCGCGGGCCTCGCTCGGGTTCTCCTCCAGGAACTCCCCCAGGCCGGTGTTGACGATCGACTCGACGAACCCCGCCATGCCGGGGTTGCCCAGCTTGGTCTTGGTCTGGCCCTCGAACTGGGGGTCGCGCAGCTTGACGGAGATCACCGCGGTCAGGCCCTCGCGCACGTCCTCGCCGGAGAGGTTGTCCTCTTTCTCCTTGAGCAACCCATGGTCGCGGGCGTACTTGTTCAGGGTGCGCGTGAGCGCCGAGCGGAACCCCGACAGGTGCGAGCCGCCCTCGCGTGTTGAGATGTTGTTGGCGAACGAGTGGATCGACTCCTGGTAGGAGGAGCTCCACTGCATCGCGATCTCGGCGGCGCCCTCCTGCGACTCGCCGGCGAAGAAGATGACCTTGCGATGGACCGTGTCCTTGTTCTCGTTCAGGTAGGAGACGAAGTCCTCGATGCCGCCCTCGTAGCGAAACTCGGCGGAGTGGCCCTCGCCGCGCTCGTCGACGATCGAGATCTTCAGGCCGCGCGTGAGAAACGCGGTCTCGCGCAGGCGCTCTTCGAGCGTATGGAAGTCGAGCTCGAGCGTCTCGAAGATGTCGGCGTCGGGTAGGAACGTAACCGTGGTGCCAGTGGGAGCGCCGGAGGCGAGCTTCTCGCCCCTGGCCAGCTCGCCTTGGGGAGCGCCGCGCGAGTACTCCTGCGAGAACAGGTGGCCGTCGCGGCGGATCTGTACGAGCAGACGCTCGGACAGCGCGTTTACGACCGACACACCCACGCCGTGCAGACCGCCGGAGACCTTGTAGCCGCCGCCCTCGCCGAACTTGCCGCCTGAGTGCAGCACGGTCAGCACGACCTCGACGGCGGGGCGGCCCTCCTTCTCCATCGTGGCCACAGGGATCCCGCGCCCGTTATCAACGACCGTGACGGAGTTGTCGGGATGGATCCTGACGGAGACCTCCGTGCAGTGGCCCGCGAGGGCCTCGTCCACAGAGTTGTCCACAACCTCATAGACGAGGTGGTGCAGACCCATGACGCCGGTCGAGCCGATGTACATACCCGGGCGCTTACGTACGGCCTCGAGGCCCTCCAGAACTGTGATGTCCTGCGCGTCGTAGCTTGCGCCGGCGGCCGCGGTCGTGTCGCTGACGCCGGTGGAGGCAGCTGTGCCCTCGGGCACGCCGCTGTTCTGACTCTGACTCTCGTTGTCGGTGCTGGCCAATCTGATCCTTCGCTGACGTACGAACGCCCCGGATTCCGAGGCGCTGGGACCGCGGTCCGGGGCGAATCTGCGGTTTACAGAACAATAGCACAACGGACCCTCGTCCACGGTGGCCAGATCGCGCGAAATCCCTGCAAAATGGCAGATATTAGGACCGACGGGTCCGCATCTAAGGAGAGTCTGCGTCAGGCGCTGCGGCAACGCAGCTCGCGCAGCTCCTCGGCGCCCAGCGCGGCGTTCAGGCTCCCGATCAGCTCGCAGGACATCAAGTCGAGCTCCTGGGCCCAGACGGAGGCCTCGCAGATCACCGTCAGCACGCCGTCACGCTCCACGGTCGGGCGTGCGCGAGCGGCGATCGTCGGACCGAGGGCGCGCTCCCATACCTCCTGCACGCGCGCGAGGGTGCTGGCCGGCGCGATCGTCGCGGTGAGGTTGTCGAGAGCAAGCGACAGCGGACGGGGGGCGGTTCTGCTCACGCCGCCAGCGCCTCCTGCAGGATCGCCCCGCCGGGTGAGACGCGCAGCCGCGTCACGGAGGCCCCGCCGGCGCCGGGCACGTGTGCGAGGTCGGTGCTCGCAATCACGCTCTGACCGCCGTTTGCGAGCTCGCCGGCAAGCAGTTCGCGCCGGTCGGCGTCGAGCTCGCTCATGACGTCATCGAGCAGCATCAGCGGCATGCGGGCGCGCTCACTGGCGAGTACGGATCGCTCGGCCAGCAGCAGCGCGAGCAGGGCCAAGCGCTGCTCGCCCTGAGAGCCGTAGGATCGCAGCTCACGCCCGTCGCGCAGGAGCGCAAGCTCGTCGCGGTGCGGTCCGTGACTGGAGAAGCCGCGCTGCAGGTCGCTGTCCAGACGGTCGTGCAGCTCGCCGACCAGGGCCTCCTCGTCAATGGCCAACGTGCGGGGGCGGTACTCGAGGCTCGCCCGCCCACTGAGGCCGAGCTGGCCGGCGCGCTGCGCGAACGGCCCCGCGAGCAGGGCGACCATGCGAGCTCGGTTATCCCGCAGGGCGATCGCATGCTGGGCCAGCTGCAGGTCCCACGTGGAGATGCTCTCGCGCGATGCCGTGCCGAAGCGGATGCGATAGAGCAGGGCGTTGCGTTGCGCCAGCACACGTGCATAGGCGCGCCGGTCGTCTGCGCGCACGGGCCAGAAGGCTGCTACGACCTGATCCAGATGGGCCCGGCGAACGCCGGGCGGGCCCTTGAGCAGCTCGAGGCGATCCGGCATAAACACGCTCAACAGGGGGCGATCCTCAACGTCCAGTAACCGCTCGACGGGTGCG
This sequence comes from uncultured Solirubrobacterales bacterium, assembly GCA_963755165.1. Taxonomy (GTDB): domain Bacteria; phylum Actinomycetota; class Thermoleophilia; order Solirubrobacterales; family Solirubrobacteraceae; genus Palsa-744. The sequence continues at coordinate 59,242 of CAVWIT010000001.1, forward strand.
CCGTCACAGCTCATGCGCTTGGGCTGCCCCGGCTCGAACCCGACGCTCAGCTCGTGATCGTGCCGGCCATCGCTGAGATGCACCGTCACCCGCGTGGCGGACTGCCCGAAGCGCACCAGCTCACGCTCGTTGCGGGTACGCGGCGAGCGACCGGAGCAGCCGAAGTAGAGCCCCTCCAGCAGGTTTGACTTGCCCGCTCCATTCGGCCCGTGGACCACTGTCAGGCCCTCTCCCAGCGACGCCTCGGCGCGGGCATAAGTGCGGAAGTCACGCAGCTGCACGCTCACAACGCGCATGCTAGATAGCCCTCAGGCGCCGTGTGACGCCAGGGCCTAGTAGGTCAAGGAACCGAATGCCCGCCCGCCCCGCGTGGCGTGCTATGCACGCGAGCGACCGAGGACGCCGAGATGCGCCGGCCATGGCGTCACACGTTCAAACGGATGGGCATTATGAGGTACACGAAACCCCCCGAGTCGGGGGATTCGATCAGCCCGGGGCGCAGCGGGCTGATGAGCTTCAGCACGAGCTCGTCGGTCTCGAGGCTGTCCAGTCCGTCACGCAGGAACTCGGGGTTGAAACCGATCTCAAACGGCTCGCCGTGGAACGGGACCGGGATCGTCTCTGAGGCCTCACCGACATCCGGGGTTTGCGCGGAGATCGTCAGCTCGCCCTCTGCAAAGCCGAGGCGCAGAGGCGTGTTCTTCTGCGCCATCAGGCTGATGCGCCGAACGACGTCCCCGAGCTCAACGCTCGCCAAGCGCAGCTCGTGCTCGACCGACTCGGGTAGCAGTTGGCGGTAGTTCGGAAACTGGCCGTCGATCAGGCGTGAGGACAGCACCACATCGCCGAGCTCGAAGATGACCTGGTTCTGCCCAACACTGACCGCGAGCGACTCGCTGACATCCTGCTGGGCAATACGCGCCAGCTCCTGCAGCGCCCGGGCAGGGATGTTCGCCTCCAGCGTGCTCTGCAACGAGCTCTCGAGGGTCGCCTCCTTGACGGACAGGCGATAGGAATCCGTCGCGACCATGCGCAGCTGCTGCCCCGAGGCTGACATGAGGATCCCGGTGAGCACCGGCCGGGTCTCATCACGCGAAGCTGAGCGGGCGACCTGAGAGACGGTCTGCACAAACGCCGCGGTCGGCAGTGTTATCCGGGTTTCGGGCGAAGGGCTCGGCAACGCTGGGAAGTCCTCCGAGCGAAGCGTTCGTAGATGAAACGTGGCCGAACCGCAGATCAGCTCGACGTCTTGCTCAGACGTGCGAAGCTCAAGCGTCAACGTGCCGGTTGGGAGCGTACGAACAATGTCTTGGAACAGACGCGCCGGTAGAACCACAGCCCCGGTACGCTCGACCTCGGCGGAGAGCGGTACACGAAGTCCGATCTCCGTGTCGGTTGCAAGCAGCTCCGGAGTGGAGCCATCTTCGGCGGAGATCATCACACCAGATAGAGCTTGGACGGCACTGCGCGTCGAAGCGATGCGAGTCACGGTTTGCAGCTGTGTCAGCAGGTCGGCAGTGAGAATGGATAGCTTCACTAATGCACCTCTGATGTGGGATAGAAGTCAGTAGTGGCTGTGAATATGTGTTGTTGTCTTGTGATTGGCTCGGTAAGGAGCAATGTTGTTGTTTGTCCTGTGGGAAAGCTCATTGCAAGTCTTTCAGTTGGAGCGGTCGGGTCGTGACTGGCTGTTGCCACTGGGGCCGATGTCCAGCTTGTGCATGAGGCTGTCCACAGCAGTGCGGGCGGAGTCGTCCTTAGTGATCCGCGATGCCGTGCGGCGGCACGCATACAGCACCGTTGTGTGATCGCGCCCGCCAAACTGACGGCCGATAGCAGGCAACGATTCGCCGGTCAGCTCTCGAGCCAAGTACATGGCCACCTGCCGCGGCCAAGTGATTTGCGGCCTACGCGAGAGAGACAGGAGCTCCTCGGGTGTGAGGCCAAAGTGCGCGCAGGCCGCCAGCTTGATCTCCGCAATCGACGGAGGCCCGCGCCGAGCCGAGGCTCGGGTGAGCGGATACAAGCCGTCCAGAACCTCACGGGTCATCTCCACCGTCAACGGCCGTCCGGTGAGAGAGCCGAACGCGATGACTCGGATGAGCGCCCCCTCCAGCATGCGGACGTTGTCTTGCACGCGTTCGGCGATCATCTCCAACGCGGAGTCGTCATGGAGCTCCAGCTGGTCGTGATGTGCTCGCTTGCGCAGGATCGCCATGCGCGTTGCCATGTCGGGAGGCTTGACGTCGGCCACCAGCCCGGACTCGAATCGCTCGCGCAAACGGTCCTCCAGCGCCTGCAGGTCGCGGGGCGGCCGATCGGAGGTCAACACGATCTGGCGCCCACCATCGTACAGGGCGTTGAAAGTGTGGAAGAACTCCTCCTCGGTCCGTGTCTTGCGCTCGAGGAACTGGACGTCGTCGACGAGCAGTACGTCGATGTGGCGATGCCGCGCCTTGAACGCATCGGTTTGGCGGCCGGCGAGAGCGTGCAGAAACTCATTTGTGAAGCTCTCTCCGGTCGTGCTGTGAACAGCCAGCCCGGGATTGTGGGCCAGCAGCAGGTTCGCGATCGAGCCGAGCAGGTGGGTCTTGCCCACTCCCGGCGGACCGCAGATAAACAGGGGGTTGTAGGCCTGGGCGGGCATCTCGGCGACAGTCAGGGCAGCGGCGTGGGCAAGACGATTGCAGTCGCCGATCACGAATTGGTCAAACGTGAGCTTGGGGTTGCCCATAACGCCAACATCGGTCGCGGGCTCCGCTTGCGCGGGGTGTGATCGCGCCCTACCGGGACCGTCCTGCCCTTGCCGCTCTCGCCCGCTCCTCGATGGCTGCAGCGAAGATCGCCCCGCCGAGCCCGGACCGGTCTGGAGGGGCGTGCCTCCGGCTGGGAGGAACTCGACGAGCACGTTCTCGCCCAGAACGCTCTCCACACATGCCTGTAGAACTCGCCCATAACGATCTCGCACCCACCCGCATGCCTGCACCGGGGCCTCGACGGCGAGACGGCCTTGCGAGATGTCAAGGGCCTTCAGCGGCTCGAGCCAGATGCGGTAGGTCGGCTCGCCGACGGCGCCCGCAAGCTCGGCTTGCACACGTGACCATATTTGCTCCAGCTCGGCGCTCACGACAGCGTCAACCCGCTCCTCCCCGGGAGAAAGTGAATGGAACTCTGGACGGAGGGCCCTGGTCAGGCCCGGTCAGGCGACTATATCCGACCCCCGCGAGCTCCCACTTCGGGCTGCCCGCAATTGGCGGGAAAAATCCACGTCAGCCGGCCGGTCCTATACTGCAGGCCGTCATGAAGCGCACCTACCAACCGAAGAAGCGCAAGCGCGCCCGTACCCACGGGTTTCGTGCCCGTATGCGCTCACGCGCAGGCCGGCTCACGCTCAAGCGCCGGCGTGACAAGGGCCGCAAGCGCCTGTCCGCCTGAGATGGCGGGCTCGCGAACGTGCGGGACAGGCTTGCGATGAGCCCACGCACGGCAGCTGGTGGGCGACGCCTGTCGCGCAGCGCCGAGTTCGAGCGCGTCTACCGGCAGGGTCGCTCGACAGCCAATCGCCATCTCGTCCTCTACACCTTCCCGAACCCTTCCACGCGCCGGCCGCGACTTGGACTGTCGGTGTCGCGCAAGGTGGGCGGAGCGGTGGAGCGCAACCACGTGAAGCGGTTGTTGCGCGAAGCGTTCGCGCGTACCGAGGCCGAGCTGCGCCCTGGCCAGGACATCGTGGTCGTGGCCCGCCCGGAGGCTCGTGAGCTGGCCGAGCGGAAGGGGCTGGCGGGGATGGACGCGGCATTGACGGAGTTGATCGAGCGCGCGCGGCTGCGCGCTGACGAGCCCGCTGCCGCGCGGGATACCGCTGGGAATGGCGCGCCGGGCGGGGCCGCCGGCCCTGCGGATGATGATCGGACGCCGCCGGAGCGTGACTCGTGAGCGCCTCGGCACGGGCTTCTCCCGAGTCGCCGTTTGCTCGCGCGGTCTCGCGTGCGGCTCGCGTGCTCGTCGCCGCTCCGATCGTTGCCTATCAACGGGCGATCTCGCCGGCACTGCCCAGGCGCTGCAAGTACGAGCCGACGTGCTCGCGTTACGCGCTCGATGCGATCCGGACGTACGGCATACTTAGAGGTGTCGTTCTCGCAGTGTGGCGCGTGCTCAGGTGCAACCCGTGGAGCGACGGCGGGTACGATCCAGTGCAGGCCCAGCGCCTGTTCCCCCGCTCACAGCCCTGATCTCGCCATATCCCATGCCCATGTTCGCCAACGTCATCGAGAGCGCGTTCTCGCCCCTGATCAATCTATTCGAATCGATCATGGTGTTTATCCACGCGCACCTGGTCGGGGGCAGCTGGGGCCTGGCGATCGTCGGACTGACGGTGCTGACGCGGGCGGTGCTCGTGCCGGTGACGTACAAGCAGCTCCGGTCGATGCAGGAGCTGCAGCGCCATACGCCCGAGATGCAGAAGATCAAAGAGCGCTACAAGGACGACAAGCAGCGCCAGCAGCAGGAGATCATGAAATTCTACCAGGAGAACAAAATCAATCCCCTGGCATCATGTCTGCCGTTCCTGCTACAGATCCCGGTGTTCATCTCGCTGTTCTACATGCTGCGCACCGACCTCAAGTTCGACATCTGCGGCCAGCAGCTGCGCGACTACTACTCGCGGGAACTGCACCGCCCGATCGTCAAAAACAGCCAGATCCCCGAACATGCGGTCAAAGTCGTGGGCCACACGGTCAAAGGCCTGACCGAAGTCGGCTGCGACGTCGTCGCCCCGGGATCGGCCAAGTTCCTGTTCATACCCGACATCACCTACAAGGCGACCGGCGCGGTGCTGATCGTGCTGATCGTCGTGTACATCGGCTCCCAGATCCTCTCGACGCTGATGGCCACGGCCTCGGCCGATCCCAATCAACGGCGCATGATGCTGTTGCTGCCGTTGGTGATCGTCGCCTTCCTGTTCCGCTACCCGGCGGGTCTACTGGTGTACTGGATCACCACCAACCTGTGGACGATCGGTCAGCAGTACTTCATTCGCCAGCGCATCGGACCATCGCCTGCCGCGCCCGGAAAAGGGGGGACCGAGGGTGACGGGGGCTCACCCAACGGTAGGCCCGGCGCACCCCGAGGAGGGGGAGGGAAGGGCGAGCCTGCACTCGCGGGCGTGGGCGCGACGCGGGGAGCGACCGCCGCCCCGCCGCCTCCGCCACGCAGGAAGAAGAAGCGCTCTGGCAGGCGGCGATGAGCGAGGAAGGGCAGGACGGCGAGGCGATCGCGCCGGACGGCGAGGATGATCCGGCGGCGATACTCGAGGATCTGCTCGCCGAGATCGCCGACGGGCTGGGTCTCGACGTGGAGGTCGAGGTCGAGGAAGCCGAGGGGGTGCTCAGGGGGTGTCTGCGAGGCGATGACTTGGGCTTGTTCATAGGCCGGCGCGGGCAGACGATCGACGCGGTTCAGCATCTGGCGCAGCGGATCGTATTTCCCGATGGGCCATCCGAGGTGCGGGTCGTGATCGACGCGGACGGCTACCGCGAGCGCCGCGCCGAGTCGCTGCGTGCCGACGCCGACGAGGCAGCGGAGGAGGTGCTGCATTCCGGCCAACCGGTGGAGCTCGACCCGATGCCAGCGTCGGAGCGGCGCATCGTCCACGAACATCTGCGCAACCGCGGCGATGTGGAGACACATAGTGAGGGCGAGGAACCCGAGCGGTACCTGGTGGTCTCGCCGCCCGCCGGCTGATCGCCGGCGGGGACCGTTTCACGTGAACGGATGCCGTGGCGGCGCTGGGCGATCATTATGGACTGACCGAGCGGCAGCTGGACCAGCTGTCCGCGATTCTGGGGGAGATAGAGGACGCCGAGTGGGCGCCGACCGCTGTTCGCGACCATACGGAGGGAATGGACATACACCTCGCGGATTCGCTGTCGGCGCTGGAGCTGGAGGCTCTCCGCCGGGCGAGCTCGATCGCCGACCTCGGATCCGGCGCGGGGTTTCCCGGGCTGGCGCTGGCCGTGGCACTCCCGCGAACGGAGGTCAGGCTCGTGGAGGGCAGGACGCGCAAGTGCGCGTTCATCGAGCGGGTTAGCGCTGCCGCGGCGATCGAGAACGCACGCGTGGTCTGTGCGCGCGCCGAGGAGTGGCGCGATGGTCTGGGACGTAACGACGTGGTCGTGGCACGCGCGCTAGCGGCGCAGCCGGTGGTGCTCGAGTACGCGGCGCCACTGCTGCGGCTGGGCGGGACGCTCGTGGACTGGCGTGGGCGGCGCGATCGTGCGCAGGAGGCGCAAGCGGCTTGCGCCGCAGACGAGCTGGGCTTGCGACTGCTGGAGATTCGCCACACCGAGCCTTATATTGGTGCGCACGATCATCATCTGCACGTCTTCGAGAAGGTCGCCGAGACCCCATCGCGGTTTCCGAGGCGGGCAGGCGTCGCCCGCAAGCGGCCCCTCGGTTGCTAGTTTCCCGTCGATGACAACGGTGTACGCGATCGCCAACCAGAAGGGCGGCGTGGGCAAGACGACCACAGCGGTCAACGTCGCCGCCTGCATCGCCGAGGCCGGACGGGGTACTTTGCTGGTGGACGTCGACCCGCAGGCGAACGCGACGGTCGGGCTGGGGGTCGCGCGCACGCAGGCGCCCGGGTTGTACGAGGTTCTGACAGGCGAGGCGACCGCGTCGGAGGCGCTGACCGACGCGAGCGTACCCGGTCTGCGGGTGCTGCCCGCCGGGGAGGGGTTGGCGGGCGCCAACGTAGAGCTGCCCCGCATCGAGGGCTTTGAGCAGCGTCTGCGCGAGTGCCTGGCCCCGCTGAGGGACCAGTTTGAGTATATCCTGCTGGACTGCCCGCCATCGCTCGGACCGCTGACGGTGAGCGCGCTGGTCGCCGCCGACAGGGTGATCGTGCCGGTGCAAACCGAGTACTTCGCGCTGGAGGGCCTGGCGGGATTGCTGGACACGCTGGCGCTTGTCCAGCGCGAACTGAACCCGCGGCTGACGGTGGCGGGGATGCTGCTGACGATGCACGACAGCCGCACGCGGCTGGGCCGCGACGTCGAGCGCGAAGTCAGAGAGCACTTTCCGGATCTGGTGTTCTCCACGGTGATCCCGCGCAACGTGCGGGTTGGTGAGGCGCCGAGCTATGGGCTGCCGGTGACCCACCACGATCCACACAGCACTGGCGCGACGGCCTATTTCGAGTTGGCCAAGGAGGTGGCGGCCCGTGGCTAAGCCAAAGCCCGGAATGGGCAGGGGCCTGGAGGCGATCCTGTCGGTTTCGGCCGAGGGGATGAAGGCGCGCGAGGAGGGGTTGCGCGAGCTGCCGATCGAGCTGATCGTGCCCAACTCGACACAGCCGCGCAAGCGATTTGACCAGGAGACCCTGCAGGCGCTCGCGGGATCGCTGGGCGAGCGTGGGGTATTGCAGCCGGTGCTGGTGCGGCCGAAAGTGGGCGGGACGTACGAGCTCGTGGCCGGCGAGCGTCGCTGGCGCGCGGCGCAAATCGCGGGTCTGGAGGCGATTCCGGCGCTCGTCCGCCCCCATGACGACGCCGAAGCGCTGGAACTCGCGCTGATCGAGAACATGGCACGCGAGGACCTCAGCCCGATCGAGGAGGCGCGCGCATGCGCCGCGCTGGTCGAGGAGCTGGGGCTCACCCGCGAGGAGGTTGGACGGCGCGTAGGACGCAGCCGGGTTGCGGTCAGCAACCTGATTCGCCTGCTCGACCTCCCGGACGAGGTAATCGAGCTGCTGCAGGAGGGGACGCTGAGCGAGGGCCATGGCCGGGCGCTGCTGCTCGTCGAAGATCACGGCGCGCGCGGGACACTGGCCCGCACCGCGGTCCAGGAGGGATGGTCGGTGAGGATCGTCGAAGCGCGCGCACGGGAGCACAACGCTTTGGGCGCCGGGACAGGACGCGGGCGAGCCGGGCTGCGCAGGCGTGCAGCAGGGGAGCCGCACCCCGATCAGGAGCAGGCGGTGAGGGAGATCGCTGACGCGCTCAGCGAGGCGCTCGGCGCGGACGTACAGGTCAGGCCGGCGCGTGACGGCGGATATCGTGCGGAGCTGTCGTTCGCCTCGTCCGGGGAGGCAATCGAGCTGGCGCGGCGCCTATGCTCACCCTCGGAAAGCCCAGATGGAATCGACCGCTAGAATCGACCGCCGCGGGCGATTAGCTCAGTCGGTTAGAGCGCTTCTCTGATAAGGAAGAGGTCCCAGGTTCGAGTCCTGGATCGCCCACTGGGTTCCATATTTCGGAACTTGTTGTCCCCGCTCATGAGTCCCCGAAGGCCGGTCCGGCGAACCGCATCCGCCGGGGCTAAGGCATCGGGCATGTGCTGCCGATGATGGGCTCGTGTCCACCTTTGCTCGTATGCTTAAGGAGCGCGGTGCCCGGCGCCCCTCCATGCTCCTGCCGGTGACGCTGACCGCGCTGTGTCTCTCGCTCGTGGTCCTCTGTGCGTCTGCTGGCGCCGTCGTGAATAAAGAAGTGCCCGGAACCACTGTGGGGTTGCAGCCGCGCAGCATGTCGCTGCTGGACGGTGTCGGCGCGGAACCGGAAAGCTTCGCCAACTCAAGCGGCGATCCCGTTCTTTCGTCCAACAAAACCTACGCGATCTACTGGGATCCGACCTCGATCTACTGGGATCCGACCTATCACTATCACAACGACTGGGAGGGGGTGATCGACAAGTTCTTCCAGAACATGGGGTCCGCCAGCGGCTCGCTCGCCAGCGTGTTCGCGGTCGACACCCAGTACACCGACGCCGCCAACCAGCACGCCGCCTACGCGTCCACCTTCATGGGCGCCTACACCGACACCGATCCATATCCGACCAAAACCTGCATCGACCCGCATCCGCTGGAAGGTAAAAGCTACCCGCACGAAGAACTGGACGCGATCACCTGTCTCACCAACGCGCAGCTAGAAACGGAGCTTAAGCTCTTTATCGCCGATCACAAACTTCCGACGGGCATGGGCACCGTTTTCTACCTGCTCACGCCTCCCGGAGTCACCGTCTGCACTGACGGGGGCGGCGCCAAAGGGCACTGCTCAGATTTCGTAGGCACGGTCGCAGAAATCGAAAAAGATGAAAAAGAAGAAATAGCTACGCCGGAAAGCTACAAAAACAGCTTCTGCAGTTATCACGCCGACATCAATCCTGGCAACCTTGCGAACGGCGGATCCAGCACGATCCTCTACGCGGCGATCCCGTGGATCGCCGGGGGATACGGCGACGGGCATTTGGCGGCGGCAGATCGGACGACCGGATATGAGTGCCAGGACGGGGGCTTCAACCCCAGCAGTAAACCGATCGAGGAAAAGGAGCACAAAAAGATGCCAACGCTCCTAGAAGAAGAAGAATTCGCAAAAAAGAATGCTAAAGAAAAAAGAGAACAAAAGGAAGCCGAAGAACTCGAACTTGAAAAGCCTCACGAGGAGGAGCCCAACCAGCAAACCTGCCCGCCGCCTACCCCTGATGGATACTGCGACACGGGCCTGGCAGACCTGATTATCAGTCAGATCGGCGCCGAGCAGCAGAACATCGTCACCAATCCGCTGCTCAATGCCTGGCAGGACTCCAGCGGCAAAGAGGCCACCGACGAGTGCCGCGATTTCTTCGCACCAGTTCTGGGAGGCTCCGTCACCGCCAGCCCGGAAACGTTCGCCGGAACACTCTTCAACCAGACGTTCGGTGCCGGTAACTACTACCTGAACGACGCCTTCAATCTGGCCTCGCTGAAGCTGCCTTACCCAGGAATCCCCTGTATCACCGGTATCCACCTCGAACCGAAATTCACCGCGCCCAACCCGGTCAATTCCGGTGAAATAGTCGGCTTCGACGGGATGGAGTCGGACATCACTCTTAACGAGGGCACCGCCTACGCCGGGAAAACTCCCAAAGAAACTTATGCCACCTACAAGTGGAACTTCGGCGACGGCTCCCCCGAAGTCACCGGCTACGCCCCCGGTGCCCCGACGCTTAACTCTCCTGAAGCGGCGCCCTGCCCCACGTGGCTGACCCCCTGCGCGGCGAGTGCTTTCCACTCCTATCAATACGGCGGCGAATATAAAGTCACGCTGACCATTATCGATACGGGTGGCAACAAAGCCAGCATCACCGAACCGATCACAGTTAACGGCGCCGGCCCGCCACCCCCGCCACCCCCGCCACCCCCGACCCCCCCCGGTTCGGGTGCGACACCCGGCGCAACGTCCTCGGGCACCACTTCCCCAACCGGCACCACCGCCAAGACCCCCGGTCCGCCCCCCGTCGCCAGTGCGGCCGCCGTGGCGAGCTCGCTGGCGAAGGTGACGCGCAAGGGCCTGGTCGTCAGCTACACGGTCAACCAGCAGGTTGCCGGCCGGTTCGAAGTGCTGCTCGCCGCGTCGATCGCACACCGCATCGGCCTGCATCCGCCACTCGCGACGGGCCTGCCCGCCGGGACGCCCCCGCAGGTGGTGATCGGCAAAGCGATCCTGATCACGACCCGAGGCGGGCGCGGCGCGCTGAAGATCCAGTTTGGCAAGGTGACCGCGGCGCGGCTGCGGCGTCTGGGCAAAGTCTCGCTGATGCTGCGCCTGAACGTGCGCAACGCCTCGGGCGGGACCACCACGGTCCTCAGCAAGTTCACCCTGCACTGACGAAGCGCCTGCCTCGCGGCTCGCTACACGTCGTCGACCTCGCCCGGCCCGCCCGGCTCAGCCTCGGTCGGGCGGTTCCCGGCGCTTGGCTTTCGCTTTCTCGCTGAATACATACCGCCACAGTGCGAACAGCAGCACGTATCCGCCCACGATCGACACCACCGAGACGACAGCGATCGCCGTCCCGTTCGCCCCGGTTTCGCTCGCCGCGTCCCCGTCCAGCGCGAGTGGGATCACGAGGCTCGCCGCCAGTACGCTCAGCCCGGCGATCATGGCTTGCCCTGCCGTCTCCGCCTACAGTCCCGGCGGGTGGCGCACCGCATAGCCGGCAAGCGGCGGTGTCGAGAGGAGCCAGCGCGAGGCATACGGCCCGCTTCGACCGGCGGTGTCGAACCACACGCCGTCCACGTCCATGAACGTGTGGCCCGCGTTGGCATAGATCGTGATCCAGCGTCCCGGGCCAGGTTCACCCCAACTGGCGAGATCGCCCGACACGAGGGGGGCGCCGAGCAGCCCGCCCGCGGCCAACGCATAGCTCACCGAGCCCGAGCAGTCATACCCGTTGGCGATGAACGACGCGTGTCCTCCGCCCCAGATGTAAGGAAAGTCGGCGATCGCGTTGCCACCGGCGACCACCCGCTGCACAGTTTCGGGAACGCCGGTCGGGATCGGGATCGTGCCGTTGCCACCGACCGAGAACCCTCCCGCCACCGGCGTGAGCACGCGACGCTGCGCTGCTCGTTCCTGGGCCTTGGCTCGTTCCTCTTCGCCGAGCTCCTTGCGAACTTCGGCGTCGGAAGGCGCGCCCGGCGCCACCGCGGCTTCGGCCGCCACACTCGGTGAGCTGGCAGATCGATGATGCACCGACGCCGGCAGGGGAAAGCTCTTTGCTTCTTCAGGATCCGCCACCTCGTGCACGACCCCGCTCGTTCCCGCCGTTCCCGACGCCGCTGCGCCAGAGCCCGCGACCGCGGCCGCGACATATGGCGCGCCACCGGCCGCGCTCGCGCTCTTGGCGCCCGCCTGCGATCCGTGCGCGCCGGGCGCCGGGTCCCCGACCTGCGCTTCTCCGCAGCCGGCGAGGGCGATCATCCCCGCCAGGCAGCCCAGCGTCGCAATCGTCGGAACCCTCATTGTCCGAAGGCTAGCGCCCATGCGGTCCCCTTCGTGGCGGCTCTCGCGTCTCCTCTCGGCGTCCTTCCTCTTTGCAAGGCATCTTTGTGCCCACACCACCGGTGACCCCTGTGCTGGCCGCGAGTAGCCGCCGCCTCGGCTAACCTGACCGGATGCACGACGACGCCTCCGTCGTGGACGTCCCACGCGCGAGCGGACCGGCGTCCGTCGACATCCGCCCGCACGTCCGGCTCCTACGCGGGATGCGCCGGCCGGCCAACTGGCTGCAGCTGATCCGCTTCTCGATTGTGGGCGCCAGCGGGTACGCGGTCAACCTGCTCCTCTACGCCCTCCTCGTCAGGGCGCTCGGCGTCGAGTATCTGGTGGCCGAGACCGTCGCCTGGATCGTCGCTGCGGCTAATAATTTCGTGTGGAACCGCCACTGGACGTTCAAGGCCGGCGCTGGACAGGTGCACGCCCAGGCGCTGCGCTTCTTCCTCGTCACCCTTCTGGCGCTGGGACTCAATCTGCTCGTGCTGCGGGTCCTGGTGGAGAGCGCCGGCCTGGACAAGGTGCTCGCCGAGGTGCTGGCCCTGGGCGCCTCGACGCCGGTGAACTTTCTCGGGAACAAGCTCTGGAGCTTCCGCCACCGGGACTGATCGGGCCGCTCAGATGGCGCTCTGGGGCACCTATACTCTGATCAGCCCCTTCGTTCGGAGGATTCCTCGTGCAGGAGATGGTCATCTATGGCGTCAGCTTCGACATGGTCGGCAAGCAGCCGATCGTGCTGCTCAAGACCGTTGATGGCAACAAGTTCCTGCCGATCTGGATCGGCCACCCCGAGGCCGCGTCGATCCTGATGAAGCTCCAGGGCGCCGGCACCCCCAGGCCGATGACCCACGACCTGCTCTGCGACGTGCTCGGCGAGCTCGATGCCAAATGCACCCAGGTGTCGGTCACCGAGCTGCGCGAGAACACGTTCTTCGCCTCTATCACCCTGTCCGTGAACGGCCGCGAGCTCGAGATCGACTCGCGCCCCAGCGATGCGATCGCCCTCGCCGTGCGCTCCGGTGCACCGATTTACGCCGCCGAGGAGGTCATCGCCGAGTCCGCGATCGAGTTCGAGCACGACGTCGAGGAGTCCGAGGACGTCGTTGAGAAGTTCAAGGAGTTTCTCGACCAGGTGACGCCCGAGGATTTCGCCGCGGGAGATTCCTGAGCGGGTTTGCGGAGGGGTCGCATCCGCGCGGGTGCGTATCACCTCCAGGGTGAGTGGGGCGGGGCCTCCGTGCCCCGCGACACGTGCCCCGGGACTCACGTCTCAGCGTGTGAACGCGCTGTCCAAGATCCGCTGTACGAGCAGATCGAGCCAGATCTCCGCCGCGTCAGCCGCCAGCGGCAAGAGGCTCGTTTCGGTCAGGCCGGGCACGACGTTCGTCTCGAGCACCGTCAGCTCGCCGGTGGTCTCATCCAGCATCAGGTCCACCCGCGCGACCGCGTGACACCCGAGTAGCCGATACACCTCCAGCGCCAGCTCCTGCGCGCGCTCGGTCACACCGTCCGGCAGCTCGGCCGGGCAGACGAACGTCGTCATCCCGATCTCGTAGCGGGACTCGTAGTTGTAGAACTCCTCTTCGCGCGGTATCGCCTCGACCACGGGCAGCGGGATGGGTGGGGATCTCATCTCTCCGCCGGGCGTCTCTGAGTCGAGCACCGACACGGCCAGATCGCGCCCGCGCACGTAGCGCTCGATCACGACAGCGCGGTCGTACGAGAGCGCCCCCACGATCGCACCCGGCAGCTCCTCGTGTGAGCGCGCGAACTTCACGCCGAGCGCCGAGCCCTGGCTGGCAGGCTTGGCGACCAGCGGGAACCCGATGGTCTGCTCCAGTCCGGGCAACGCCGCCGCGATCCCGAGGTCTTTGATCGCGCTCTCCTTGAACGCGGCGAACTCCGGCGTCGGGATGCCCGCCTCGCGCATCAGGTACTTGGCCAGCGCCTTGTCCGTGCAGCGCATGCACGCCCCCGGCCCCGAGCCGGTGTAGGGAATGCCGATCGCCTCCAGCAGCCCCTGCACGGTCCCGTCCTCACCGTCGCTGCCGTGCAGCGCAATAAACGCCGCGTCGGGTTGCGCCTGAAGCAGTTGCGCCACAAGGTCCGGCCCGACGTCGATCGCCAGGACCTCATGCCCCAGTTGCCGAAGCGCACTCTGCGCTCGGGCGCCCGAGCGCAGCGACACCGTCCTCTCCAGCGACCCTCCGCCCTTGAGGACCGCGACCTTCTTCGGTTCGCTCATCGATCCAGGCTGCGGCGTGTCGATGGGTGGGCGGGGTCCGATACCTCGCGCCGTGGCAGTTCGAGCACCTCCGCCAGTCCCGCGTCGTGTGTCTCACCGCTCGTGCCTGAGTCCACCTCCGCCGCATCGCCTGACGTCGTCTGCGCGGAGCCGGTCAACGTCCCCATCAGTCTGGTGTCCGGGCTCACGATCGCAGCGATCCGGCGGATGCCCTCGCGGATGTCCTCGTCGGGCACGCCCGCGAAGTTCAGCCGCATCGAGCCTGAGCCGCTGCGCCCGTCCATGTACGCGGAGCGCCCCGGCACGAACGCGACACCTTTGCTGCGCCCCATCAGATCGGTGGTGTCCACGCCGTCGAGCGTGGCCCAGATGAACAGCCCACCCTCGGGGCGCGTCCAGCTCGCGCCCCCGGCGAAGTGTTCCTGAAGCGCCTGGAGCATCACGTCGCGCCGGCGCCGGTACAGGTCGCGCAGGCCCTCCACGTACTCGATCCAGGCCGGACCGCCCGCGGGGGTTCGCTCAGCGAAGTAGGCGGACACGAACAGCTGGGTCATCGGCGAGCTGCACAGGTCGGCGCCCTGTTTGCCGAGGTTCAGCTTCTCCAGCACCGCGTGTGGCGCGACCGCCCAGCCGAGGCGCAGTCCCGGGGAGAGGATCTTCGAGAACGTGCCCAGGTAGATGACCAGGTCCGAGGAGGCCCCGTCATCGCCGGCGCCGAGCGAGGCGTCCAGTGAGTACAGGGTCGGCAGCGGCTCGCCTTCGTAGCGCAGCAGCCCGTACGGGTTGTCCTCCAGCACCAGCAGCTCGCGCTCGCGCGCGACCTCCACCAGGCGACGCCGCCGCGGCAGCGACATCGTCACTCCGCCCGGGTTCTGGAAGTTGGGGATCGTGTAGATGAACTTCGGCCGCCTGCCCTCGCCGGCCAGCCGGTCGAGCACCGACTCCAGCTCGTCGATCGGCATCCCGTCGGAGTCCATCTCGATCTGCACCACGTCGGCCTGATACGCGCCGAATGTCGGCACCGCCCCCGGGTAGGTCGGCGCCTCCGCGACGATCACATCGCCCGGGTCGATCAGCGCCTTGCACACCAGGTCGATCACCTGCTGGCCGCCGGTCGTGACGATCACGTTCGCGGGGTCCACGACGGTCTGCTCCGCCGCCATCACCTGCACGATGCAATCGACCGCCGCGGCCATTCCCTCGGTGGGGCCGTACTGCAGCGCGCGCGCCGTGGACTCCGCCGCGACCTGACTCATCAGCTTCGCGTAGAGCTCGGGCGCGAACGTGCTCGTGTCGGGCAGCCCCCCCGCGAGGGAGATCACGTCGGGGCGTTCGGTCAGCGCCATCATCTCGCGCATCGCCGAGCTTTTCATCCCGCGCGTGCGCGCGGCGAACAGCCCCTCGTAACGCGCCAGCTCGTGCGCTGCCGGCCGGCCGTGTCGTCGTCTATCGTCCTGCATCGTCCTGACCGCGCATCCCCGCACGGTAGCGCACCCGATACGCACATTCACACGCTGCACGAGCCCATGAACGGCACGTTCTTCTACATAGGACTGGGCCTCGGCCTCGCCGCCGCCTGCGGGCTGCGCCCGTTCCTGCCCACCCTGCTCGCCGGCGCGCTGGCCTCCGCCGGGGCGCTGGGGGTCAGCTTCGGGCCCGCGGGACACGGGTTCCATTTCCTGCAGGCTGACTGGTGGTTGCTGGTCGTGACGATCGCGCTCGTGCTCGCGTACGTGTTGCAGCTGGTGTTCAGGCTCCCACCCACACCCACCCCCGTTCCCACGCGCCTACCGCCGCGTCCGTTCGCCGCCGCGCTTGCCATCCTCGGGCTCAAAGGTGAACGGCGGCGGCAGGACCTGCTCGCCTCGGCCATTGCGGGACTAGGTCTGGGTGCAGGGATATTGCTGTTCGGCGGCACGTTGTACGCTCATGGCGACGCCACCTGGCCAGGACTGATCGGGGGTGGTTTCGCCGTCGCGTTAGCCCAGTACGCCTCCGCCCCCGTAATCGCTCGTGCCCGCACCCGCCTGCCCGACCGCGCGGCGCGCGAAGCTCTGACCGTGTACCTCGATGCCGCCTCGCTGCTGCTGGCCGCCCTCGTCGCGCTACTGCACCCGCTGGGGTATGTGGCGATCGCACTGCTCGCCTGGTTCGCGTGGCGTGGTCGTTCACGCACCTCAGACGATCGTTACGCCGGTCTGCGCATCCTGCGCCGGTGATGAAGCCCAAGAAGCTCGTGTTATGCGTAATCGACGCGATGGCGCCGGAGATGCTCGTGCGCGCCACCGAGTCCGGTGCGGCGCCGGTGCTCCAGACGTTGATCGAGCGGGGCCTCTACATCCCCGAGTGCGTCGCGGCGTTTCCTTCGGTCACGCCCGTGTGCGCCGCCTCGATCGTCACCGGCGTTGCGCAGGACGAGCACCACATCCCCGGCATGAACTGGTACTCGCGCGCGGAGTCCCGCTATGTCGAGTACGGCTCCAGCCTGCGCGCGGCGCAGCGCTTCGGGATCGCCAGACAGCTGACCGACACCATCTACAACATGAACCGCGCCCACCTCGCGCGCGACACGCCCACGGTGTTCGAGACCCTGGACGACGCCGGCGTGCGCACCGCCGGGACTACGTACCTGATGTACCGCGGGCGCCACCGCCACGAGCCCCAGCGCGACACGGCCCTCACTCGCTTCGCCGCCAACACCATCGCACGCCACGCGGTGATGGGCCCGCGCGAGCTGTTCTACGCCGACATCTTCGCCTCGCGCAACACGGGCTGCCGCTCGACGCTCGGCATGCCCGGGGTGCGCGACCGCCACTCCGGCTGTGTGTCGACGTACATGGTCGAGCACGACCTGTTCGACTTCCTGCTGCTGTCGCTGCCCGACAACGACTGGCACTCCCACAAGCACGGCCCGGACGGCCAGCTGACCTCGCTCGCCGCCGCCGACCTGCAGCTCGCGCGCGTGATGGAGGCGGCCGGGGGTATCGACGAGTTCCTGGCCGAGCACGCGTTCATCGCGATGGCCGACCACTCCCAGGCGCTGATCACGGACACGATCGATCTCCAGGCAGCGCTGTCCGAGCTGGGGGTGCTGCAACCGGACGGCGGTGCGAACCTACTCGGCGCCCTGACCGGCACACGCGCCCAGTCCCGCTCTTCCCGCGGCGAGGACGTCGGCCGATCCGGCCGGATCGGCCCGCAAATTGCGGTGTGCCCATCCCAGCGCGCGGCGATGGTCTACGCGCTGGCAGAAGAGACCCGCGACGCGATGCGCGCGTCCGTCGTGGCGCGCGCGGGGCGGATCGAGGGCGTGGACCTGATCGCGTGGCTCGCTCGCGATGCGCACGAGCAGCCGAGCGAGGGAGTCCTCCGCAAGCCCGGTCGTGGCGAGCTGCGGTTTGCCCCCGGCGGGGATCTGCATGACGCGCGCGGCGTGGCCTGGCACGTGGACGGCGATCTGTCAGTGCTCAACGCTTCTGTGCACGGCGGCGAGAATACCCTTCAGACGCCCGTCTACCCCGACGCCCTGGCGCGCGTGTGGTCGGCGCTGAACTGCCCGACCGCGGGCGAGGTCCTGCTCTCGGCCGCTCCCGGCTATGAGTTCATCGACTGGGGTGGCGCCGCCCACGTGGGCGGCGGCTCGCACGGCTCGCTGCATGCATCTGACTCCCTGGCTCCGCTCGTGCTGTACGGCCTGGATGAGTCGGGTGGGTGGGCGTCCGATCCCTCGCCCAATCCCCCATCCAATCCCCCGCCCGGCCAGTGGGCGATCCGGGATGTCGCCGCGCTCGTGAATGCGCACTTCGGGCTCGGACCCGGCTGAGCAGCCCGCGGTCGCCGTTACTCTCGGCGGGTGCGTTTTCCGGCGTCGATAGCCATCGCTTCGCTCGTCCTTGCCCTTGCCGTCGCGTCTACGGCGAGCGCGAGCTCGCACCCGCCGCCGGCGAAAGCCCCCCCAACCCTCGCTGCGACTACCACGCAGGCCACGGCCTCTGAAAACCCCGTTCCGGTTCCCGAGTCGGAGATCGCGCCGGCCGGCCGCAAGCTGTCCGCCGATCAGGTGCTGGCGATCGCGCAAGCGCTGCCCAAGATGCGGGCCATGCGGGCCAAATACCCGGGCTCCTACGGTGGCGCGTATTTGAAGGGCCCGCTGCGCTGGCAGGTGAGCTTCTTCTCGAAGCACGGCGCCAAGGAGATCGGGCAGGTGATCATCGCCGACTCCACCGGGCGGGTGCTCGAACAGTGGACGGGCTTTCAGGTCGCCTGGACGATGGCGCGCGGGTATCCGGGCGCGTTCGGCCGCCACGTCAACGCGCTGTACATCTGGCTGCCGTTGTGCGTGCTGTTCCTGCTCCCGTTCATCGACCCGCGCCGCCCGTTCGCGTTGCTGCACCTGGACCTGCTCGTGCTGCTGTCGTTCTCGGTCTCGCTGGCGTTCTTCAACCACGCGAACATCTACGCGTCGGTGCCGCTGATCTACCCGCCGCTGATCTACCTACTGGGGCGGATGCTGTGGCTGTTGCGCCGGCGCCCGCGGGCAGGCGGGCACGGGATGGGGACCCGGGCGGGCGGGCATGGGGCGGGTGGGCCTCCTATCACCCCCCTGCGCCTGCTGATCCCCGCGCCGTGGCTGGCCCTTGGGGTCGTGTTTCTGCTCGGGTTTCGCGTCGCCCTGAACGTGACCGACTCGAACGTGATCGACGTCGGCTACGCGGGCGTGATCGGGGCGAAGAAGGTCGTCGACGGTCAGGCGCTGTACGGGCATTGGCCGCCGGACAACGAACACGGCGACACCTACGGCCCCGTCACCTATGAGTCATACGTCCCGTTCGAGCAGGTCTTCGGCTGGAGCGGGACCTGGGACGACCTGCCGGCGGCCCACGCTGCCGCGATCGTGTTCGACCTGCTCGCGCTTGGGCTGATGTTCATGCTCGGACTGCGCATCCGCGGCCCCACGCTCGGCGTCGCGCTCGCCTACGCGTGGGCCGCCTACCCGTTCACGCTGTTCGCGCTGGAGTCCAACTCCAACGACACGCTCGTCGCCGTGCTGATCCTCGCCGCCCTGCTGTTCGCGAGCTCACCGCCGGCCCGCGGGGTGTTCGCCGCGCTCGCCGGCCTGAGCAAGTTCGCTCCGCTCGCGCTCGCGCCGGTGTTGGCCACCCACGGCCTGCGCGACCTGCCGGTCAGGCGTCGTCCGCGCGCGCTGGGGCTGTACGTGCTCGCGTTCGCCCTCACGGCCGCCATCGTCTGCATCCCCGCGCTGGCGCATGACTCGCTGCGCACGATCTTCCAGCGCACGCTCGAATACCAGGCCAGCCGCGGCTCGCCGTTCTCGGTATGGGGCCTGTATGGAAACCCACCCACTCTGCACGGCGTCCAGACGGCTGTGCAGGTGGCCGCCGTCGCGCTCGCCCTGGCGCTCGCCGTGATTCCACGTCGGGCGGGCGGGCACCCAATCATCGGCCTGGCGGCGGCGTGCGCGGCGATAGTGATCGCCACCCAGCTCGGGGTCGAACACTGGTTCTACCTGTACATCCCCTGGTTTTTCGGACCGGTAATGATCGCACTGCTGGGCGCCCGCGCCGGAAGCCCTCCCACCGGCGCCGATGACGCTACTCCTGGGTGGACGGAGCAACCTGGGGCGCCGGCGCCGGACGGGGCATCAGGATCTGCTCGATTGCGGCTGCCGAGCGCGGCGTGGCCGAGCAGCGGATGAGCACACCCATCAGCCACGGGTCGTCCTCGGAGGTCTCGAACCGCACGGGCATCTGCGTCACCAACGACTCGATCGCCTGCTCGCGTTTGACCCCGATCACCCCGCCGCGTGGCCCGGTCATGCCGACATCGGTGATGTATGCGGTGCCACCCGGCAACACGCGCGCGTCGGCCGTCGGCACGTGCGTGTGCGTGCCCACGACCGCGGTCACGCGCCCATCCAGCATCCAGCCGAGCGCGACCTTCTCCGACGTCGCCTCGGCGTGTATGTCCACGAGGATGTGATCGACCTCGCCCAGCTCGCCGAGCGCGGTCTCGATCTCCGTGAACGCGCTGCGACCCGCGCGCAGGTACAGGTTGCCGCTGAGGTTGACCACACCCAGGCGCACCCCGTCGCGCTCGATCACACATGTGCCGTGGCCGGGCTGGATGCGCAGGAAGTTGGCCGGGCGCAGGATCCGCGGCTCGGAGTCCAGGTACGGGTAGATCTCACGGCGGTGATAGGTGTGGTTGCCGAGCGTAATTGCGTCGACGCCGCCGGCTAGGAGCGCGCGCGCGGCCTTCGGTGTGATCCCCAGCCCCCCCGCCACGTTCTCGCCGTTCACGACCACGAACGTCGGCTCGTAGCGCTCGCGCAGGATCGGCAGGCACTCCAGCAGCGTTCGCCGCCCGACGCCGCCGACGAGATCGCCCACGAATAGGATGCTGGCCTGCGACGTTTCGCCGGCTCCGGAGGCGCCGGTCGACTCGTCCCCCGAGGCGACCTCCTGCGGCTCAGCCATACTTCGGCGATGCTGGCGGGAGGATGCAGATGAGCGGTGCAGGAGAGGGCACGCCCGTGGCCGCCGGCCGACCGGAGAGCCCGGCGCTCTCGGATCGGCCGGGTGGGATCGAGCGCGAGCTCGAGCCGGACTCGCCACAGGCGCCCACCGGTCCTCCGCGCGCGGTGGTCCCCAGGTGGGTGCAGCTCGTGCTGCTGCCGCTGTCGCTGCTCGCGCTGTACGCGCTCGCCAAAGCGGCGGGGAAAGTGCTGTTGATCTTCGTCATCGCCGCTGTCATCGCGCTGATCCTCAACCCGGCCGTCTCCTTCGTACAGCGCCCGCGGGTCTCTCGCGGGCTGGCGGTGCTGATCGTGTACCTCGCATTCTTCCTGACGCTGGTCGGGATCGGCTTTCTGCTGGCCAACCCGATCTCAAACCAGGTGCGCACGTTCACGGACAACCTGCCACACATCGCAGGCGAAGCCAACAAAACGCTCGCCAACTTCCAGAGCTGGCTGAACCGGCACGGCATCCACGTTGAGTTCATCAAGCAGGGCAAGACCGCGCTGCAGAGCATCCAGGACAAAGTCGCCAAGAGCGCCGGCTCGCTCGCCTCCTTCGGCGGCGGGCTGCTAACCGAAACGGCCAGCGCGATCTTCGACCTCGTGCTGATCTTCGTGCTCTCTGTCTACATGCTGATCTACGGGGAGCGCATCGGGCGGCTCGTGCGCAGGGCGATGCCCGACGGGGATGGCACTCCCGCCGACGACTACCCCACGCTGACCCAGCACGCGGTCTCCCGCTACGTGGGGGGCCAGCTGCTGTTCAGCTTTGTGATGGGCGCCTCCACGGGAATCGCGCTGTACATCTTCGGCGTGCTCGGGATCTTCCCCGACGGGCAGAAGTACGCGGTGGCGTTCGCGATGTTCTACGGCGTGATGGAGCTGATCCCCTACATCGGCCCGATCCTGGGGGCGGGGCCACCGGTGCTGGTGGCACTCTTCACTAATCCGATCAGCGCGGTGTGGGTGGTGCTGCTGTTCGTCGGCATGCAGCAGCTGGAGGGCCACGTGGTCGCGCCGCAGATCTTTGGGCACACCCTGCGGATCAACCCGCTGCTGGTGATCTTCGCGCTGCTGCTCGGACTGCAGCTCTACGGCGTGGTCGGCGCGCTGGTGGCGCTGCCGATCCTCGCGATCCTGCGCGAGACCGTCGTCTACCTGAGCCGGCACGTCGAGCTCGAGTCCTGGGATCGCTCGCGCGGGGGCATGCCGTGAACGCGTCGTGAACGCGGAGAGGCCGGTGATCAGCGTGCGAGGCCTCGCCAAGCGCTACGGCGAGCGCGAGGCGCTGCGAGAGATCAGCTTCGACGTCGCCCCGGGTGAGCTGGTCGCGATCGTCGGGCCCAACGGCGCCGGCAAGACGACGCTGCTGTCGATCATCGCCGGGGTGGCGCCTGCGAGCGAAGGGGGGGTGGAGGGCCCCGGCGCCGGGCCCGCGATTGGCTGGGCGCCGCAGCAGCCGGCCGTGTACTGGAAGCTGTCGGTCGCGGAGAACCTGCGTCTGTTCGCACGCCTGGAGGGCCTCGCCGACCCGGACGCCGCCGTGGCGCGGATGCTCGAGCAGACGGGACTGAGCGAGCGCGCGAACGAGCGCGTGGAACGGCTGTCGGGCGGCAACCGCCAGCGCGTGAACGTCGCGCTCGGCCTGATCGCCGACCCGCCCGCGCTCGCGCTGGACGAGCCCACCTCTGCCCTGGATCCCGGTCAGCGCGAACGGCTGTGGGAGTTCGTCGGCACGCTCGCGCGCGCCGGGACCGCCGTGCTGTTCTCCACGCACCATCTCGGCGAGGTGCGCTCCTACGCCACGCGCGCGATCGTGCTCGCCGACGGCGAGCTGCTGTTCGACGGCTCCCCGTCTGAGCTGATCGCGGCGGGCGGCGGTGGGGAGCAGGACTTCGAGCGCGCGTTCGTAGCGTTCCTGCGCGAGCGGGGGCACTAACCGTGCGCTGGCTGCTGGGCAAGGATCTGCTGATCCTGCGCCGCTCGCGCCTGCTGGTGGGCGTGCTGGTCGTGTATCCGATCGCGATCGCATTGCTGATTGGGCTGGCGATCTCGCGCGCGCCGGGCAAGCCGCGAGTGGCGATCGTCGACGAAACGCCGCCCGGGCAGACGATCCGAGTCGGCAGCGAACACGTAGCGGTCAGCCGGTACGCCGATGAGCTGTTCAGTCAGGTGCAGCCCGTGCACGTCTCCTCCCGCGAGCAGGCGATCGCCGACATCTCCTCCGGTGACGTGCTCGCCGCGGTCGTGATCCCGCGCGACATCGCCGCACGGATCTCCTCCGGCGTGAGTCAGGGCAGCATCGAAGTGCTCTACAACGGCAACGCCCTGGAGCAGTCGCTCGTGCAGTCCCAGCTGAGCTCCGCGCTCGCGCAGGCGAACCTCGGATTCTCCGAACAGATCCAGCGCGCCGCCGCACAAGCGATCGGACTGCTGTTGACCGGCGGCAACCTCGGTGTGCTCGGCGCGCCGCCAAACATGGTCGGTCTCGGCCAGATTCCGCCCGCGCTGCGCGCCATCATCGCGCACCAGCCCTTCGGCGCCGAGCGTACGCAGTTGGAACGGATCGACAGGTTCGCGGAATTCGCCGATCAGAATCTTGGCCTGTCCAAGGACGTCCTCTCGACGATCGGTCAGCCGATCCAGATCAAGAACACGCTCATCCATGGCCGGCGCACGCCCCTGAACACGTTCGCGGTCGTCGTCGCGGTCAGCGTGTCGCTGATGTTCGTGTGCGTGCTGCTGGCCGCCGGTGCAGTCGCGCTCGAGCGCGAAGACCATACGCTCGCTCGCCTGGCCCGCGGAGCTCTGATCTCCCGAGAGGGCCTGCTCGCCGAGAAGCTGCTGCTGGCCGCGGGCTGCGCGTTCGTGCTCGCCCTGGCGATGCTCGCCGGCATCGGTGCACTCGTCAGCCTCGACTGGTCGCGCATTGGCCAGTGGGCGATTGCTCTCGCGTTCGGCGCGCTCGCGTTCGGGGCGCTGGGCGTCGCGATTGGGGCGCTTGCGCGCGAGGTGCGGGCCGCCTCGCTGCTCGCGTTCCTGCTGTCCCTGCCGCTGGCATTCCTTGCACTCGTCCCATCCGGCTCGGTCTCGCGCGGGCTGTACGACGCGATTGGAGCGATCTCGTTCGTGTTCCCGTTCAAGTCCGCCCTGCAAGCTCTTGACGCTGCCGTCAACGGCATCTCGCCCGGGCTCGGCATCTCTGTGGTGCATCTGTTCGGGTTGACGCTCGTGTTCGGAGCACTCGCGCGCGTGGGATTGCGGCGGCTGGAGTAACCTCAGAAGCGATGGCATATCCCAAGACGCGTATGCGCAGACTGCGTGCGAGCGCCGGCCTGCGCGGGCTAGTACGCGAGACCGGTCTGCGCGCCGAGCAGCTCGTGCTGCCGCTGTTCGTGGCCGAAGCGGACGTCTCGCCCACTCCCGGCGGGGACGTCGCGCTGCCGGCCCTTGCGCGGCTGCCCATCTCCGCAGCGCTCGAGCGCGCCCGTGAGGCCGCCGATCTCGGTCTCGGCGCGGTTCTCCTGTTCGGCGTGCCCTCGCACAAGGACCCCGAGGGCTCGGGCGCGTGGGACGAGGAGGGCATCGTGCAACTGAGCACCCGCGCGCTCAAGCAGGCGCTGCCCGATGGTCCGCTCGTGATCACCGATGTGTGCCTGTGCGAGTACACCGACCACGGCCACTGCGGCGTCGTGCGCGAAGACGGCACGACCGACAACGACGCAACGCTCGAGCTGCTGGCCCGGGTCGCGGTCAGTCACGCGCGTGCCGGCGCGGACATCGTTGCGCCCTCGGACATGATGGACGGGCGTGTCGGCGCGCTGCGCCACGAGCTCGACTCCGAGGGGTATGCCGACACGCCGATCCTCGCTTACTCAGCCAAGTTCGCCTCGGCCTTCTACGGCCCCTTTCGAGACGCGGCCGGCTCGGCGCCCGCGTTTGGAGACCGGCGCACCTACCAGATGGACCCCGCCAACAGCCGCGAGGCCGTGCGCGAGGCGTTGCTCGACGTGCAAGAGGGCGCGGACATGCTGATGGTCAAGCCCGCGCTCGCCTACGGCGACCTGATCGCGGCCGTCAAGCGCGAGACCGGCCTGCCCGTCGCCGCGTACAACGTCAGCGGGGAGTACGCGATGGTTCGCGCCGCAGCGGACGCCGGGGTGCTCGACGAGCGCGAGGCGGTGCTGGAGATCCTCACCTCACTCGCGCGCGCGGGCGCGGACACGATCATCACCTACCACGCGCTGGACGCCGCCCGCTGGCTGTTATGACTTCCACCGACGGCATCCTCGCCGCCGACGCGGCAACGATCGGGCGGGCGGGACCCAAGACCCGCGCACGCACGCACGGCGCTGCGATCGCGCTCGACGACGACGACCGGCGGTTGCTGAACCTGATGCAGGGCTCCTTCCCGATCGTTCCGCGACCGTATGCACGCGTGGCGGAGCTGGGCGGGTTCACCGAGGAGGAGACGATGGCGCGGGTGCGGCACCTGCTCGAGCAGCGCATCGTCAGACAGGTCACGCCGATATTTGACACGCGCGCGCTGGGCTACTCCTCGATGCTGGTGGCCGCCAAGGTCGACCCCGAGCATCCCCATCGCGCCGCCCAGGTCATCAACGCGCATCCGGGCGTTTCGCACAACTACCTGCGCAACCACGAGTTCAACCTGTGGTTCACGATCGCCACCGAGCCCGACTCCCGACTCGGGCTGGAGGGGACGCTCGAGGTGCTGGCGCGCGAGGCCGGCGCCGAGTCGGTGCGCCAGCTGCCGACGCTGAAGCTGTTCAAGATCAGGATGGATCTGGAGATGGAGGGCGATACGCAGGCGCTGGCCCAGGCGGCCGAGGTGAAAGAGCCGGTCGAGCTCGATCCCCAGCCCTACGACGAGCTCGACATCACCGTCATCCGCGCGCTGCAGGGTGACATGCCAGTGCTGCCCGAACCCTACGCTGATGCGGCCGTCGCGGTGGGTATGTCCCAGGAGCGGTTCCTCGACCACCTGGCCGGGATGCAGGAGCGCGGCCTGCTACGCCGCGTGGCCGCGATCCTCTACCACCGGCGGGCCGGTTTCTCCGCCAACGGCATGGGCGTGTGGCAGGTCCCCGACGAGCAGATCTTCGATATCGGCCGGCGCATGGCTGCTGTGCGCGGCATCTCCCACTGCTATCAGCGACCCACCTACGCGGATTGGCCGTACTCGGTGTTCACGATGGCTCACGGCCGCTCCAAGGAGGAGTGCGACGCGATCCTCGACGCGATCGCCGAGCAGACCGGGATCACCGAGCGCGCGACTCTGTACAGCTCGACCGAGTTCAAGAAGATCCGGCTGCTCTACTTCACCGACGAGTTCACCGCTTGGGAGCGCGAGCACACCGCTGCATAGCTCGATGACGGCGCTCACCGACACACGCTCGGCGGCGCTGTACCGGCGCGCCGTGGAGGTGATGCCCGGCGGGGTGAGTTCGCCCGTGCGCGCGATGCGCGCAATCGGCCGCGACCCCGTATTCCTAGCGCGCGGCGAGGGCGCGGAAGTGGTCGACGTGGACGGCAACCGCTACGTCGACTACGTCTGCTCATGGGGTCCATTGATCCACGGGCACGCCCACCCGGACGTGTTGGAGGCGATTGCGCAGGCCGCGACGCGCGGCACGAGCTTTGGCGCGCCCACCCCCGGCGAGGTCGAGCTCGCGAGCGAGGTCGCGCGGCGGATAGACGGCGTGCAGATGTTGCGCATGACCTCCTCGGGGACCGAGGCCACGATGACGGCACTGCGCCTCGCCCGCGCAGCCACCGGCCGGGAGAAAGTACTCAAGTTCGAGGGCGCCTATCACGGCCACGTCGACGGACTGCTGGCCCGGGCTGGCTCGGGCCTGGCGACACAATCGTTGCCCTCCAGCCCCGGCGTGCCCGCCGGCACGGCCGCCCAGACGGTGGTGGTCGCGTGGAACGATCCCGATACGTTGCACGCGGCCACGGAGGCCCACGAGCTTGCGGCGATCCTGGCCGAGCCCCTGCCCGCGAACATGGGCCTCGTCCCGCCCCAGCCCGGGTTCCTGGAGCTGCTGCGCGAGCGTGCGAGCGCGACCGGCGCGCTGCTCGTGCTCGACGAGGTCATCTCGGGCTTTCGCGTCGCCCGCGGCGGCGCCCAGGAGCTGACGGGTGTCACGGCGGACCTGACGATCATGGGCAAGGTGCTCGGCGGCGGTCTGCCCGCGGCCGCTGTCGGCGGGAGGGCCGAGCTGATGAACATGCTTGCCCCCGCCGGCGAGGTCTACCAGGCGGGCACCCTCTCCGGCAACCCGCTCGCGATCGCCGCCGGTCTGGCAACGCTCGAGCTGCTGGACGAGTCCGCCTATGCGCGTCTGGGTGCGGTCACCGAGCGCCTGGCGAGCGGCCTGCGCGAGGCGGCCGCCGAGGCAGGCGGGTATCCGGTGCAAGTCGTGAGCGTTACGGGGCTGGTGACGGTCTTCTTCAGCGATCGGCCCGTGAGGTCGTTCGAGGACGTGCTGGGGTGCGACCTCGATGCATACGCGGCCTGGTGTCGTGAGCTGCTCGCCCGCGGCGTGTATCCCCCGCCGTCCCAGTTCGAGGTGTGGTTTCCCTCACTCGCACACACGTCCGAGCAGATCGACCGCACGGTCGAGGGCGCGGCCGCGGCGTTCGCCACGCTGGACGAGCCCCCCTCTTCGTCTGCGCAGGGCGCTCGATGACCGCTCGCGGCGATGGAAGCGCGCTCGAACGTCTAGCGGAGCTGCTACGCGAGCAGGGCGGACTGATGGCAAGTCTTGTGGATACCTCCCCCGCCAGTACGGAGGCCGATGGTCATGGTGGTAGGGACGTGAAGACTGGCTCCGCACCTGTCTCCGGTCCCGCCCAGCTCGCCGCCTCGGGTCCGCGTGCGGGGGGGCAGCGGGAGGAGTACGAATTGCTGGTGGAGGCGATCTACGAGGGATACCTCCTGCACTACGGTGCTCCCCGCGTGCTCGCTCCACCCGAGGCCGATCTCGGCCTGCTCGCCGGCGACCGCTTGTATGCGCTGGGCCTGGCCCGGCTGGTGGTGCTAGGGGACACCGAGGCGGTGGCCGAGCTTGCGGACACGATCACGCTCGGCGCGCTCGCGCAGGCCGCCGGTCAGCCGGCGCTGGCCGGGGCGGTGTGGGAGGCCGGGGCGCGGGCGGTCGGATGGGGATCAAGCGATGCCCACAGGCGCGCCAAGCGGCTGGCCTTCGCCGGCGCCCCTGAGGCGATCGAGGCGATGCGCACAAGCATGGCAGGGGACCCGGCGTCGCCCTGAATCGCGCCTCGATATTGTTCGAGCTCGGTGTCCGACAAGCACACAAACCACAAGTCCAAGTACACGCTCGACCGGCAGATGCCCGGCGCGTTTGAGGGCGAGACCGTCACCCGCCGACGGTTCATGACAGTGGGCGGACAGGCGGCCGGGGGCGTCGCCGCCGCTTCGTTTCTGCTGCCCGCGCTGGGCTTCGCGATCGGGCCGATCTTCAAAAGCACCCCGCACCGCTGGGAAAGCGTCGGTCTGGTGGACATGTTCACCGAAACCAACTACGTGCCCGTCGTCATCACGCTGAACTCGAGCATCGGCGAGGCGGGCAAGTCGACCGCCTACGTTCGCAAGTTCAACCCGACGCTCGACACCGACCCCTACGACCGCGGCACCCCCTACATCGCGATCTCGAGTCGCTGCGCGCACCTCGGTTGCCCCGTGCGCTGGGTCGACGCGGCCGAGCGCTTCATCTGCCCGTGCCACGGCGGCGTCTATGACCTGCTCGGCCGCCGCGTCGGCGGTCCGCCCGTGCGTCCTCTCGACCGCTTCTACACACGCGTCAAAAACGGCGAAGTCGAACTCGGCCCGCGCTTTTCCGTCAACAGCGAGCTGCGGCGCTTCTCGCCGCGCGATCCCGGCGAGCCGCTGGACGGCATCGGCCAGTATGCATATCCATCGCGGCCAGGCGCACAAAAACTGTAGGCCCGAGCCGATCTACGATCATGCCCAAGCTCCCAGCTCCACCATTGCCCTCGGCCCTCCAGGCGCCGCCCCCCCGCCCGGGCGAGACGGGCGGCAAGCCCACGCCGCTCGATCACGCCGCGGAGGCCGGCACGAGCGTCGTCGACTGGGTAGATGAGCGCACCTCGCTGAGCGGCGGCGCGCGCTGGCTGATGTTCAGGAAGGTGCCCAAGGGCACCAACTGGTTCTACACGCTCGGCTCCGCCACGATGTTTGCGTTCCTGTCGCAGGCGGTCACGGGCGTGTTCCTGGCGATGTACTACCGCCCCGACGCCTCCGGCGGCGCGTATGAATCGATCCGCCACGTGACCAACGAAGTCTTCCTCGGCCAGTTCGTGCGGGGAATGCACAAGTGGGGCTCAAGCGTGATGGTGATCCTCGTGTTCCTGCACATGGGGCGCACGTTCTTCTTCGGCGCCTACAAGTATCCGCGTGAGCTCAACTGGGTGATCGGTGTCGTGCTGCTGATCCTAACGATGGTGATGTCGTTCACCGGATATCTGCTGCCATTCGACCAGCGCGCCTACTGGGCGACGATCGTGGGCGTGAACATCAACGGCACCGGCCCGCTGATCGGGCCCTACCTCAGCGACTTCCTGCGCGGAGGTCCCGAATTCGGAGCGACCACGCTGTCACGCTTCTACGCGATCCACATGCTGCTCGTCCCCGGACTGCTCGCCGCGCTGATCGGCGCGCACCTGTACCTCGTAGCCAAGCTCGGCACCACCGCGCCGCCCTGGCTAAAAGCTGAGAAGAACCCAGAGCTGCGCGAGACCGAGGCATGAACAGGCGCGAGAAGGAGGAGTACCTCCGCGAGTACGGGATTCTGAAGTCTCAGGGCAAGCCGTTCTTCCCGTATGCGGTCGCCAAGGACGCGGCGATGGCGTGCGTGGTGATGGCGGTCATCATCACGATGTCGCTCGTGCTCGGCGCCGAGCTCGGCTCCAAGGCCAACCCGACGACGACCACCTACGTGCCCCGACCGGAGTGGTACTTCTTCTTCCTGTTCGAGGTCCTGCGGGTGATCAAGCCGCCGAGCCTCGTGCCGCTCGCCACGATCGGCGTGCCGACGCTCGGCATGATCCTGCTGTTCCTGCTGCCGTTCTACGACCGCGGCCCCGAGCGCCGTCCCGAGCGCCGGCCGATCGCGACGCTGACAGGCATCTTCGTGATCGGCGCGATGGCACTGCTCACCTACCAGGGTGCCAACGCGGGGTCGCCGTTTGTGATCGAAATGCCCACTCCCGCATCCGTCAGGCAAGCGGGTGGGCGGACGCTCGCCGAATACGAAGCCGGCAAGAACGTCGTCGAGGCCAAGGGATGCCTGTCATGTCACAAGCTCGGCGACAACGGCAACGACGGCCCCGGCCCGCAGCTCACCCACATCGCATCGCGATTGCCCCGCCAGGGAATCGCCCGCACGCTCGTGAACCCGACCGCGCCGATGCCCTCGTTCAAGAACCTGCCGCCGCAGGAGTTCGAAGCGGTCGTCGCCTTCCTGTCGCAGCTGAAGTAGCCTCTTTATCCATGCCTGCCGAGCCCGCTGAATCAGGCGCTCCGAGCACCGCACCCAGCAGCGCCGAGGGGTCTCCCGTAAGCGAGGATCCTGCTCATGAGCCCTCGCCGGGTCAGTTGCCCGATCCTTCGCATGGTTCCTCGCCCGGACTGCTGGAGGCCGACCAGGTGCGGGCGATGTTCGACCGGATCGCGGGAGTGTATGACCCGCTGAACACGGCGATGACCGCCGGACTGCACCATCGCTGGCGCGCCCGCGCCGCCGACCTCGCCCGGATTGACCCCGGCAGCCGGGTGCTGGATGTCGCGACCGGTACCGGCGATCTGGCGATCGAGCTCGGGCGGCGGGTCTCGCCCGGGGGCGAAGTGCTCGGCAGCGACTTCTCCGAGGCGATGCTCTCGCTTGCTCGCGCCAAGGCCGAGAGCGCGGACCCGCGTGGCGTGAAGCCGCGCTTCGAGTGGGCGGACGCTCTGGAGCTGCCTTACGCCGAGGACTCGTTCGATGCCGCCACGGTCGGTTTCGGCGTACGCAACTTCTCAGACCTTCACCGCGGCCTGACCGAGATGGCGCGGGTCGTGCGACCGGGAGGGAGGGTTGTGATCCTGGAGATGACAACCCCCACCAGGCCTCCCCTGTCGTTCTTTTATCGACTGTGGTTTGACCGGCTCGTGCCCCAGATCGGCCGCCTGACGGGAACGGTCGCGGCGCTCGTCTCGCGCCTACGGGGCTCGGACTCGAACGGGACGATCGCCGACGCCTACGCCTACCTGCCCCGCTCTGTCAGGCGCTTCCCGGGGCCTGAAGCGCTTGCCGCCGAGATGGAGCGCGCGGGACTGCGCGATATCTCCTATCGGCTCACGGCGGGAGGGATCATCGCGATCCACGCGGGCACCGTCCCTGTCGAGGGATCATGATGAACCCGATGGGGGGCACAGTCGCAACAGGCACCGTCGCCGGTAGCGCAAGCACCACGGACGTAGATGCCGTCGAGACGATCATGCACCGCGGCGGAAGCAACTTGCGCGAGCGAATGGTCCGCACGGAGCAGCACCTCGAGCGGGTGACAGCCGATGCCGGCGAGCCGCTCGCCTCTCACGCCACCGGCACGGTCCTGGCCGGGGGCAAGCGGCTGCGCCCGCTGCTGGTGGTGCTCGCCGCCGAGTCCGCTGGGGGGCCTGGGGACAGCGCCGAGGCAGAGGACAGCCTCGTTCGCGCGGCAGTGGCGGTTGAGCTCGTGCATTCGGCGACGCTCGTGCACGATGACGTGATCGACGGCGCTCAGCTGCGACGCGGACACCCGTCGGTCGCCGCGGCCGCCGGACGCAAGCTCGCGATCGCCACCGGCGATTTGCTGTTCTCGCGCGCGTTCGCAGAGCTTGCGCGCAACGGCGAGGCGGCTCAGCTGCGCGCCCTCTCGGACGCCAGCTCAGCACTGGCCGAAGGCGAGCTGCTGCAGCGCGAGGACGCCTACGCCGCACATGTCGCGGTCGCGAGGTATCTGCGCCGTTGCGAACTGAAGACCGCGGCGCTGTTCGAGGCCGCCTGTCGCCTGGGCGCGCTGGTGGCCGTCAAAGGCTCGCGGGCGCTAGCCGACGAGCTTGGCGCGTTCGCCCGGCGCATTGGCCTGGCATTCCAGCTGCTGGACGACGTGCTGGACGTGTCCGGCCCGGTCGAGCGCACCGGCAAGGCCCGGGGCACGGATCTGCTCGACGGCACCGTCACCCTCCCGTTCATCCTCGCACGCGAGCTCGATCCCGAGCTCGACGAGCTCGATCTCTCTTCGCTGAGCGGACCAGAAGAGGCCGAGCGGCTATGCGAGAGGATCGCCGCGACGGGCGCCCTCGACGAGGCGCGCGAACGGGCGCTGGCGCTGGTCGCGCAGGCCAAGTCGGCGCTCCCGCACAGCCTGCCCGACGGGCGTGCGGTCCTACTCGATCTTGTAGCGGACGCAGTCGTCGAGCGCTACCGGTAGGCGGCGCTCGAGGCGCGGAGGAACTAGAAAAAGTCGCTCGGGACGACCAGGTCTGCTTGTAGCGCGCGCACGAAGAACTCGACTTCGTCTGTCATGTTCGCATGCGTGATCCGCTTAAGATCGCTCAGCAGCGCACCCGAGGCCCGATCCAGCTCATCGTCCAGTTGCTCCACGACGGCCTGCTCGAACACGCCCTCGCGGCGAGCCTCGCACTCTGGACAGCGCAGCACGATGCGCCAGTGGCTGGCACCCTCTTCGGCCCAGTCGAGCGGATAGACGAGCTCGCCGGCGCAGTTGAAGCAGACGTGCAGCGGGTCCGGCGCGTACGGCGGCTCCGAGACGTGCCGATGGTCGTGGTAGACGACCTCCAAGTGCTTGCCGTCGGGCATCTGCACGTGGTGGCGAATATGGGGGCTCGTGTCTGACATGGCTTACTCTGAACTCATCGACGCTCACCACGATCGCCTTTAGCGCTCGGCCTTACAGCTCGGCGGGCGACAATGACCGCACATGTGCGGTGCTAGGTTCATGAGGGCATGGCCACCGCTATTCGCACGATCGGCCACGAAGATAAGCTCAGCCTCGTCGATCATCTCGAAGAGCTGCGCACGCGTCTGATCATCAGCGCGGTCGCGGTCGCGGTCGCGTTCGGAGTGTGCCTGTGGCAGAACCACGCGCTGCTGCACCTGATCAATCGTCCGCTGGAACGGGAGAAGCAGGGACAGGTCGAGAAGGGTCAGGGCCCCGCCGGACAAACGGCGCTGGCCCAGCAGGCGGTGATCAAAGTGGCCAGGGACACGGAGGGAATCGTCGCGCTCCTCAGCGCCCCCGGCAGTGGGCTGCCGACCACGGTCCGCGCGCGGCTGGCCGCTGAGCTTCCCCGCCTGCGGGCGGACACGGCGAAGCTCCCGGCCGTCCCGCAGAGCGAAAAGCTGACCACGCTGGGGATCGGCGAGCCGTTCACCACGACGCTCACGGTCACATTCTTCTTCGCGCTGATCATCTCGCTGCCAATGGTCCTGTTCGAGCTCTACGGCTTTGTTCTTCCAGCCCTGAAGCCGCATGAGAGACGCGCCGTGAGGCCGCTGCTGGCAGCGGTTCCATTCCTGTTCGCGGCGGGGGTGGCGTTCGGCTACTTCGTCGTGCTGCCCGCCGCCCTGCGCTTCCTCGTGAACTTCAACAGCAGCGAGTTCAACATCCTCGTGCAGGCCAGCCCGTACTACCAGTTCGCCGCCACGGTGCTGCTGGCGATGGGCCTCGTCTTTCAGGTTCCGGTCGCGATCGTGGGGGCCACCCGCGCAGGGATCGTAACGCCCGGACAGCTACGCCACGGCCGCCGCTATGCGATTGTGGCCTGTGCGGCGATCGCCGCGTTCCTGCCGGGAGACGCGATCACGCTCATGCTGGAGACCGTGCCGCTGTATGTGCTCTACGAGGCGAGTATCCTGCTCGCGTCGTTTGTTGAGCGTCGCGAGCGCAAGCGCGAACAGCGGACACCGAGGGATGGGCCACCGACTGACGGTGGAGCGCCCGCACAGGAGGGGACACAGTCAAGCGTGCGACAGATCATCGACCACTTCGACAGAGAGCTGAGCTGATGCTGTTCGACCTACGCGGACGGGGCCGTCGCCGCACGGTCCAGGTGATCTATCTCGGTCTCGCCCTGCTGATCGGAGCGGGTCTCGTGTTCTTCGGTGTAGGCGCCGGTGTCGGCGGCGGCGGGCTGCTGAACTCGCTGAACGGCAACGAAGGATCAGGCAGCGCCAGCTTCTCCAGCCAGATCAAGAAGTACAAGAAGCTCACCCAGCAGCAGCCCAGCAGCGTGTACGCGTGGGAACAGCTGACCCTCGCACAGTTGCACGAAGCGGGCGGAGAAGCGTATGTCTCGGGCAACAAGCTGACGAGCAAGGGCAAAGAACTGTTCACCCAGATCGCCCAGTCCTGGAACCGCTACATCGCGCTGAACCCGCCCAAGCCCAATACTGAAATAGCGCAGGAGATGGTGCGGGTGTTCGGCGAAGAAGGTCTCAATGAACCGTCCGAAGCGGTTAAAGTCCTGCAGATCGTGACCGCCGCCAGGCCGGAAAGCGCCTCGCTGTACGCGGCGCTTGCGGAGTACGCCTACAAGGCCCACAACACGCGCATCGGCGATCTCGCCTCCGAAAAGGCGGTTGCCCTCGCGCCCTCCGCGCAGCGCAAGCAGCTGAAGGCCGAGCTTGCCGAAATCAAGAAGAACCCGACGGGTGCTTCCAGCGGTGCCGCGAGCACTTCCGGCGCGGCAGCGAGCACAGGTGGCTCGGTAAGCACCTCCAGCGGTGCGGCGAGTGGCTCCAGCGGCACCGTCACGATCGGTGGCAAGACCTACCACATCCCCGTGGGCACGAGCGGCGCGACCGGCACGTCTACGGCGCCCAAGAAGTAGCGAGGCACTCGCGTGGATGTCTCGGACGAGACACTCGCGGCAACCGGCATGCGCGACCGTGGCTCGGCTCGCCCACCGGCCTATACGGCGCGTTTGCTGATCCGCTGTGCCGACCGCCCCGGGATCGTCGCGGCGGTGTCGGGGTTCCTGTTCGAGCAGGGCGCGAACATTGTCTCCTCCCATCAGTTTTCCTCCGATCCGACCGGCGGGCGGTTCTTTATGCGTACGGAGCTGTTCTTGCGGGAGCTGGCCGGCCCGAGTGCCACGGAGCTCCGGCAGCGCTTTCAGGAACGCTTCGCCGCGGAGGTTGCCGATCGCTTCGAGATGGATTGGGAGATCCGCTGGTGGGGCGAGCGCCGGCGGATCGCAATCCTCGTCTCCAGTTACGACCACTGCCTCGTAGATCTCCTCTGGCGCTGGCGCCGGGGCGAGCTGGACGGAGACGTGGTCACGGTGATCTCAAACCACGAGGACCTGCGCCGCGAGACTGAGGCTGCCCGCGTCGCCTACCACCACGTGCCGGTGACCGACGAGGGCAAGCCCCAGGCCGAGGCGGCGATGCTCGAGCTGCTGGCGGGCCAGGCCGACCTGCTCGTGCTCGCGCGCTACATGCAGATCCTCAGCGGGGACTTCTTGCAGCGCGTCGGCATGCCCGCGATCAACATCCACCACTCCTTCCTACCCGCGTTCGCGGGTGCGGACCCCTACCGGCGTGCGCATGAGCGCGGGGTCAAGCTGGTTGGCGCGACCGCTCACTATGTGACCGCCGAGCTCGACGACGGCCCGATCATCGACCAGGACGTTGTCCGTGTCGATCATCGCCAGAGCACCGAGGATCTGGCGCGTGTCGGGCGCGACGTCGAGCGCCTTGTGCTGGCCCGCGCCGTGGCCCTGCATCTGGACGATCGGGTGATCGTGGACGGCCGCCGCACGGTTGTGTTCTGAGAAGGCGAGCGCCATGTGCAAGATTGTGCGCGGCGGGTGTCCTACCTCCACAGGCGAGCCTAGGGCGCGGCGCTTGGCTAGAATCGAGTCCTGAAGCCGGCCGCTCGTCCGCCGGCGCCCTCACGGGCCGTTAGCTCAACCGGCAGAGCAGGGGCCTCTTAAGCCCAAGGTTGTAGGTTCGATTCCTACACGGCCCACTTTTCGACGCGATGATCGAATTGGGATCTCGCGCCGAACATGGCGCCGTTGCCGCCGATCGTCGTTTGCACTCCCACGACGGCGGCCTCGTGCGCCCTGACAGACCTCAGTCCGGCGAGCTCCCGTTGCGTGCGAGACGCGTCGTCTGGCCGGCGTCGGTCCAGATCGTCTGCTCGCGGCCCGGCCCCACGCCCACGAGCGTTACGGGTGCGCCGACCTGCTCAGCGATGAACCCCAGATACTCCTGCGCCGCGGTCGGGAGATCGGAGAAAGTGCGGCACTCGCCCAGATCCTCCGGCCATCCGGTCAGCTCGGTCAGCTCGGCGCTCGAGTGATGCAGGACCGACTGGTGGTAGGGAAAGTCATCAAACTCGGCACCCTCGGCGCCGCGGTAGCTTGTGCACACCCCGATCCGGTCGAACCCCGACAGCACGTCGAGCTTGGTCACGGCCAGCGCCGTCATTGTGTTCAGCCGCGCCGCATACCGCAGCGCCACGAGATCCAGCCAGCCCGTGCGTCGTGGGCGGCCGGTCGTGGTGCCGAACTCGCCGCCGCGCTGGCGGATCAGCTCGCCCGTCTCGTCGTGCAGCTCGCTCGGAAACGGCCCCGCGCCGACGCGGGTGGTGTAGGCCTTGGAGATCCCCCAGATCTCGTCGATGTTCTTCGGTCCCACCCCGGTGCCGACGCACGCCGCGCCGGACAGCGGGTTCGAGGAGGTCACGAACGGATAGGTGCCGTGGTCGATATCGAGCATCGCCCCCTGTGCCCCCTCGAAGATCACCTTCTGCCCGTCATCGAGCAGGTCCCACATGAGCTTTGCGGTGTCCGCAATGTGCTGCTCTAGGCGGTGCCCGTAAGTCAGGTATTCCTCGGTCATCGCGCGCAGATCGAGCGCGGGATCCTTTTCGAATGGCCGCAGCGACAGTCGCTTAGGCTCCATCGCCGCGACAATCTTCTTCTTGAGGATCTTCTCGTCGAGCAAATCTTGCACGCGGATGCCCAGCCGTGCCGCCTTGTCGGCGTAGCACGGGCCGATGCCTCGACGCGTCGTGCCGATCTGCAGGCTGCCGAGCTTGGCCTCGCCGGCCGAGTCCAGCAGCAGGTGATACGGCATGATCAGGTGCGCGTTTGCCGAGATCCGCAACCCACTCACGTCCACCCGGCGGGCGCGCAGCGCGTCCAGCTCCTCGATCAGCACCTTCGGATCGATCACCACGCCGTTGCCGATCACGCAGCGCTTGCCCGGATACAGGATCCCCGACGGAATCAGGTGCAGCTTCCACTCGACTCCCCCGCGCACGATCGTGTGCCCGGCGTTGTTGCCGCCCTGAAACCGCACGACCGCGTCCGCCTGCTCGGCGAGCAGGTCGGTGATCTTCCCCTTCCCCTCATCGCCCCACTGGGCGCCGACTATCACGATTCCGGGCATAGCTCTAGGAGTGTAGGGAGGGCCTTGCGCTCAGCCCGTGCGCGCCGCGAGCACGAACTCGCGCCGGCGCTTGTCATCGCCGAAGAACGGCAGCGGGTTATCGCAGATCTCCTCCAGCCGTGACACCGTCCGCGGGCCGATCTGCTCGGAGAGCTTCTCCGGCGTCAGGTTGGTCGTCGCCAGGATCGCCCGCTGCGCCTCGTAGCGGGCATTTACGATCGAGTACAGCTGCTCGAGCACCCAGTCCGTTTTGCTCTCCGCCCCGAGATCGTCGATGTGCAGCAGGTCCACCGCCGCCAGCCGGTCGAGGAAGTCGAGCTTGCCGACATCCGAGTCGATCGTCTCGCGGATCAGGTTCAGCAGGCGCGGCAACGAGTAGATCGCTACCGATCTGCCCGCCTGCAGCGCAGCCTTAGAGATCAGCATCGCCAGCGTCGTCTTGCCTGTGCCCACGTCACCGACGAGCCACAGGCCCCTGCCCGTGTCCAAGTTCGCCTCGATCGTCTGGATGTAACGGCGTATCACTCGGATCTGCTCTGGGGCGATCCGCGCGATATCGCTCACCGGCGGACGCTCGAACGAAACGTCCTGATACCTGCGCGGTATCCGCGCTGCCAGGTTTCTGGTCCGCGCCATCGCGATCCTGCCCGCGCGGCAGCGGCAGTTCGAGGCGGTGTTGCTCGCCTCGTCCACGATGAATCCGCTTCCGTCGCATTGACCGTACGGGCACGCACCCGTCCCTTCGACCCCTGCCGGACGAGCGGGGGGCTGGAGCGGCTCGGGTGACGGCGACTCGAGCGGGATCGCGTCAGGAAGCTCGCTGCTGAACAGATCGGCGCTCATAGCGCGTAACGTTCCCCGGCGTAGCTCAGGAACTTCGGATACTCCTTCTGGAACGTCAGCGTCACTTTGCCGACCGCCCCGTTGCGGTGCTTTGAGATGATCAGGTCGGCCTCGCCGGGGCGCTCGGAGTCCTCGTTGTAATACTCGTCGCGGTAGATGAACATCACCAGGTCGGAGTCCTGCTCGAGGTTCCCGCTCTCGCGCAGGTCTGAGAGCTGCGGTTTCTTGTCCGGGCGCTGCTCCACCGCGCGGCTGAGCTGGGACAGGGCGATCACCGGCACCCCCAGCTCGCGCGCGAGGATCTTCAGACCGCGGCTCAGCTCACCTACGGCTGTCACGCGGCTGTCATAGCGGCTGTCGGTGCGCATCAGCTGCAGGTAGTCGATGATGATCAACCCCAGCCCACCCTCGCACTGGCTGTGCAGGCGGCGCGCCTTGGCCCTGATCTCCAGCAGGCCCACATCGCTCGAGTCATCGACCCACAGCGGTGCGGCCGCCAGGCGCTGGCTCGCCTTGAGGATCTTTGGCCAGCGCTGCTCGGCCACGCGCCCCTTGCGCAGCTCCTCGCCCTTGATCCGCGCCTGCGAGGCGACGAACCGCTGGGCCAGCTCGGCCTCGGCCATCTCCAGCGAGAACAGCGCCACGGGCCTTTTGTGCTCGACTGCCGCGTTCTCGGCGATGTTGCACACCAGCGCGCTCTTGCCCATCGCCGGGCGGGCGGCGATGATGATCAAGTTGCCCGGCTGGAACCCTCCGGTGATCTCGTCCAAGTCCTTGAACCCCGACGGCGTGCCCGTCAGCGAGGTGCCTTCGATCGACAGCCGATGCAGCTTGTCGAGCTCCTCGTGCAGCACCTCCTCGATCGGCCGGAAGTCCTGCTGACGGTCGTCGCGCGCGACCTCGAGCATCGCCTTCTCGGCCTGCTCCACCAGCTCGCGCGGCCCCGCCGAGTGTCCGAGCACGCTCTCCTGGATCTCAAACGTTGCGCTCAGCAGACGCCTGAGCAGCGCGTTCTCGCGCACGATCTGCGCGTACCGCCGCGCATGCCCTGCGGCGGGCACGACGCCCGTCAGCTCGTCCACCGCAGCCGGTCCGCCGATGTCGTCGAGCTTGCCGAGAAGTCGCAGCCGGTCGGTGACCGTCAGCACATCCACCGGCTCGCTTTCATTATACAGGGCCAGCATGGCCGCATAGATCGCGCCGTGGCGCTCGCGGTAGAAGTCCTCCGGGCGTAACCCCTCTTCGATCACCAGCGCATACATCGCCCTGTCGGACAGCAGGATCGCGCCGAGTACAGACTGCTCGGCATCGAGGTTGTGTGGCGGCGAGATCGCGACGCCGTCCGCGCTCTGACGGCGTGTAACCCCGCTCCCCGCACCGTTGGTTGTCGTCGCGACGGCGCTCATGATGAGGACTCGCGCGAGTCTAGATCGACTCCCGACTCGGCCCGACGGGACTCCCCGCTATGTCCGGTTGAATTGGTCTCCACGAACGCATGTTCGCAGGCCCGGCGGACTGCTGTCTACTTCTTTGCGAGCACCATCACTCAGCGGGGAGGGGCAGGCCCGGGAGGGTGGGCAAACCACCTCCCGCGTTCGTCGGAGAGGAAAACGCTTCCTGATCACTTCTTCGTGACGACCAACTCTCAGCAGGGGGAGGGCAGGCCCTCCCCCTGGCCCCCTCCCTGTCTACTTCTTCGCGACGACCATCGTCTTGATCGTGGCGGTCACGTCCTCGACCACCTCGACCACGACCATGTAGGTGCCCACGCTCTTGATCGGCTCGGGCATGTGCACGCCGCGTTTGTCGATCTTCAGCCCGCGCGCTTCGCGGATCGCCGTGACGATGTCCTGCGCGGTCACTGACCCGAACAGGCGCCCGTCCACCCCGGCCTGCTGAGGGATCGTCAACACGGTGCGGTTCAGCAGGTTGACGTTCTCCTGGGCCTTTTCGATCGCGTTTTGCGTGGCCCTCTCTGCCGCCTCCTGACGCTGCTTGATCGCTTCGATCGCGCCTTTTGTCGCCGGCTGGGCGAGCTTGCGCGGCACCAGGTAGTTGCGCAGGTATCCCTTGGAGACGTTGATCACCTTGCCCTGCTCGCCGAGCTGCTCGACATCCTGCAACAGAATCGCTTCGGGCATGATCGTCCTTGCGCCCTAACGTTCCCGATCGCGGTCGCCCCGCTCGCGGCGAGGGCTGTCCTCACGACCACCCTCGTTCACGTACGGCAGCAACGCCAGCTCGCGCGCGCGCTTGACGGCCCTGGCGATCTGGTTCTGGTGGCGGCGGCACGCGCCGGTGATCCGCCGCGAGCGGATCTTGCCCTTCTCGGAGACGAACTTGCGCAGCGTGCCCACGTCCTTGTAGTCGACCTGCTCGACCTTGTCACGGCAGTGCTGACATGGCTTGTGCCTGCCGCTACCGGGACCGCCCTTCTTGTCTCGCCGGCGCACCGGCTTGCCGCGACCGCGTTTTGCCACTGAAGATGCCTCGCTATGTATGTGCTTGTCGGGGGTGAATCAGAACGGAATGTCATCGTCGCCGGTGCCTGTGGCGACAGGCGCTGCGGGCTGAAAGTCCCCTTCGTGAACGGGGACATCGCCGCCCTGTGAGGCTCCCGTGCTCGCTGACCCACCGCCGGCTTCGCCAGTGGCGCCGCCGATCGACCCTCCGCCGCTTGCGGCGTCGTCGCGCGAGCCCAGGAACTGCACCGTATCGGCAATGATATCGGTTGCCTGGCGTTTCGTGCCGTCCTGCGCCTCCCACTCGCGCCACTCCAGGCGCCCGTCGATCGCGACCGGGCGTCCCTTGGACAGGTAGCGCGCGGCGTTCTCGCCCTGCGCCCCCCATACGGTCACGTTGAAGTAGTTGGGCTTATCCACCCATTCTCCCGTGCTCCCATCCTTGCGGCGCGTGTTGCACGCGATGCGCAGGCTGCACACGGACGTGCCGCTCGGCAGCGAGCGCAGCTCGGGGTCGGCGGTCAGGTTTCCGGTCATCACGATCCTGTTGATATTGGTGGCGGCCACGACGGCTTCCTTTCGCTATCTGTATTTCTCTGGACTATCTGCTTGCTCGGTCGTCTATGCGTCCGAGGCCACCGGCGAGTGTAGAGCGGTGTGCGGGCGTCTTTTTGCCGGGGGCCGCTCGAAGTCGCTTATTGCGAGGAACGCCGCGCCCGCGAGGAGGTCCTGAACACCTCGTCCCAGTACGGGGCGCTGATGCCAAACCCCGTGGTGTCGTCCTGAAAGTGGTGGCGCATGTGCCGCTCGCGCAGCATCCTGCCCAGGCGCC
Organism: uncultured Solirubrobacterales bacterium; assembly: GCA_963755165.1. Lineage (GTDB taxonomy): Bacteria > Actinomycetota > Thermoleophilia > Solirubrobacterales > Solirubrobacteraceae > Palsa-744. The sequence continues at coordinate 100,483 of CAVWIT010000001.1, forward strand.
CGCGCGGGCTGAAGTGGTGGACGTAGTAGTGGATCATGTCGTACACCAGATACCCGGTGAAGAACCCCGCCCCCAGCCCGGGGGCGTATGAGCTGCCAAACGCCAGATACAGTACCCCGAATACGGCCGCCCCCAGCGGCACGCTAACCGCTGGCGGCATCACCAGGCGCAGCGGGTCGTTCGGATGCTCGTGATGCACGCCATGGATGATCCAGTGCATCCGCGCTCCGATTCCTTGGTCGGGCTCGAAGTGGAACACGATCCGGTGCAGCCAGTACTCGAACAGCGTCCACAGCCCGTACCCGCCGATCGCCAGCGCGATTGTGATTGCGACGCTCATGCTCGACAGGCTCCACGCCGCCAGAACGGTGATCGCCGGGCCGAAGATCAGGATGGGCACCATCGGATGCACCCGCGAGCAGGCATCCAGCAGCCGCGACTCGAACATCGGCGGCGAGTCCCTCAGCACGTCGGTCCTGCTTGTCGGCCCCTGCTCGCCGGTGTCCTGCGCACAAGCCATATGTCGAGTGTATTACCCGCTGGTCGTGGCCGCTAGGCCGGCTCGGAGATCGCGACCTCGGGCGGGGTCTCGGCTGGTGCGGAGGACGGCGAAGCCTCCGCCTGCCTCGCCTGCGCGGCGCTCGCGCTGGCGTGCATGTCTGGCGCGGCCGGCGTGCCCGGCTCGAGCTTGACGATCCTGAATCGCAGGATTCCGTCTGTGATCCGCAGCGTCCGATCCAGCTCGCTCAGCAGCTCGGGCTTGCCCGCATGGAACTGCAGCAGGTGGTACTCCGCGTTGGTCTTGCGCTCGATCGGGTACGCCATCGCCCGGTCGCCCCAGTCGTCATCGCCCACAACCTCGCCTGCCGCGGCGATCGCCTTGCGCGTGTCGGCGAGGATCTTCGCGCGGATCTCCTCGTCGGCCTGCGGGTCGAGCAGCATCACCAGATCGTATGTGGGCGCGGGCAACGTCATGCGACGGCACAGACTAGCGTCCCTTCGCACGGATGTCCGCCAGCTGCTCGTCGATCCAGTCGCCGGGGTCGCGCGAGGTCACGATCTCCGCCAGCCCCTCAGCCCGGCGGCGGCGCTCTGTCGGCTCCATCGTCAGCGCCGCATAGATCGAGTCGGCCAGCTCCTGGATGTCGAACGGGTTGACCGACAGCGCATACTCGCCGAGCTCCTCGTGCGCGCCGGTGTTCTCCGAGAGGATCGACACGCCCTCGCGCTCGTTGACGATCGGCCCCTCCTTGGCGACGAGGTTCATGCCGTCGAACATCGCATTCACGAGCAGCACGTCGTAGTGCTTGTACGCCGCCATCGCCTCGTCGAGATCGTCGCGCAACTTCAGCTGGATCGGCATCCAGTCCGGCGTCCCGTGGCGGTGATTGACGACCGCCACGACGGCCTCTATCCGCTCCAGGTACTCGGCGTACTGCGGCACGTCCGTGCGGGAGGGCATCAGCTGCGCCATGAACGTCACCCGCTCAGAGAACTCGGGATGCTGCTCGAGGAACAGATCGAACGCCGAGAACCCGCGCAGCACGTTCTTGCTCAGGTCGGCCCGGTCCACGCGCAGGATCAGATAGTCCCGGCGGCGGCGCATCAGCTCGGACTCGAACTCCGACACACGCGGGCTCTGGGCGAGCTTGCGGGTCGCCCGATGATCGATCGGCAGCGGATACGCCCGTACCCACACCTCTCTCTCCCCGTACCACACGATCCCGCGATCGAAGTCCACCTCCAGGTCCATCAGATCGCGGCAGCACTGTAGAAAGTTGCGCCGGTAGGAGCGGGTGTGGAACCCGACGATGTCGTTCGCCAAGAGGCCCGCGTAGATCTCCTCCCGGATCCGCGACGGCAGCACCCGCCAAGCGTCGGACTGCGTCCAGGGGATGTGGATGAAGTGGTGCAGGAACGCGTCCGGGCGCGCGCGGCGCACGAGGTCGGGCAGCGTGTACAGGTGGTAGTCGTGCACCATCACCACAGGCTCGTCGACTCCCTCGAGCTCCTCCACCACCGCCCGCGCGAGGTCCTCGTTGACGACGTTGTAGCCGAACTCGAACGCCTCGATCTCCTCGCGGCGGATGTCTGGCGCGTTGGACAGGTCCCACAGGTAGTGCTGGATGAACCACAGCATCGGGTTGGCGAATACGTTGTAAAATCGGTCGTACGACTCCTCGTCTGAGACGACCAGTCGCACCTGGAACTCACCTCCCGCGGGCGAGACCACCGGAAACGCGCGCCCGCCCGCGGCGCGTGAGGCCTGTGTGTCGTGCTCGGACATCGCCGAGGCGATCCAGATCGCATCGCGGTGCGAGGCCAGGCCCGTCAGCGCCGTCACCAGCCCGCCCGAACCGCGCTGGATCTCGCCGCCCGCCTGGAACGTCACAGGACCGCGGTTACTCACCAGCACCAGCGGGCCTCGCCGTGCCGGCTCTGTGTTCATGCCCGTGCCTTCGTCCTGCCGGCACTCCTGATGTGATCGCTCGCCCTCGTGGCTCGCGTGACCGCACCTTCGGTGCTCATGACTGCGCGAGCTCCCCAAATATCCGCAGGTAGTCGCGTAGGTAGCGCGGCATCAAGAAGTGGGTGCGCACGTACTCCTTACCGCGCCTGCCCAGGAACTTGCCCAGGGCCGGATCGCCCAGGACCTCGAGGGCGCGCGCGGCGCACTGCTCGATGCTGGAGACGAGAAAGCCCGTGACGCCGTCCTGCACCTGCAGCGGGATGCCGCCGACGGCGCCCCCGATGAACGGCTTGGCCTTCCAGATCGCCTCCGACACGGTCAGGCCGAACCCCTCGCGCGTCGACTTCTGCACCACCACGTCTGCGTGGGACTGGAACGCGTTGACCTCGATCGCGCCGACGTTGTTGAAGTTGTTGAGGATGTGAATGTCCGAGTCGCCATCGGCGTGGGCGATGGTCGCGTTGAAGAAGTCCCAGCCCTCTGGGTCGTCCGAGGCCATCGAGCCGACAAGCGCGAGCTGCACGTCGGGCATCGTCTGCTTGACCAGACGGTAGGCGTCGATCACGCCCAGCGGGTCCTTCCAGGGATCGAAACGCGAGACCTGACACATCAGCGGCCGGTCGATGTCGATCCCGAACTGCCCGCACACGAACGACGCGTCCTCGGGCGAGAGCGCCATGTTCTTCGGGGTCAGCGGGTCGATCGCCGGTGGCACCACGTTGACCGTGCCTCGCATCCCCTCGGGCACGTACTCGCGCATGTGAAACAGCGTCTCCGGATATGTCGAGATGTAAGGGAGCAGCTTGGCGATCGTCTGCGGGTTGGGCGTGGACAGATCGATGTGACAGCGCCATACCCAGCCGGCGGCCTTCTCCGGCACCAGGCTGTACAGCGCGGCGGGCTGGGGGTCGTGGACCAAGCACACGTCCCAGCCACCGGACAGCTCGCGCGCGTTCATCTCGTTGTAGCGCCGCCACGTATCCCACTGCTCGGCGTCGAGGTCCTGTGGGGCGCCCTGCAGAGCGTTGTGCATCAACTTGGTCGCGTTGAAGAACTCCTCGCGGCCGTAGATCACCTGCCACTCGCAGTCCAACCCCACGTCGTGCATCAGCGGCACGAGCGTGTACAGGATCTCTGATACGCCTCCGCCGAACGCCGTCGCGGAGATGTGCACCACCCGCTGGCCCTTCAGCGGCTCGGCGAGCTCGCGGATCTCCTCGATCAGCTCGCGCCCGCAGATATGCGTGTAATCGGCAAGCGTCTTATGTCCTACGGCCACGGGCTGGAGCACGCGCGGACGATACATCGGACACGCAACCGAAGTAGCCCCTATGGTCTGAGATCATGCTCAACGGACGCATCTACCGTGCGGCGTTCGCCCCCTTCCTGATCGCGTTGGCGATCGCCGCGTTCTCGCTGACCGCACGCCCGGCGCCACTGGGCTCGACGCTGGCACCCGATGCGTTCGACGGCCAGCAGGCGTTCGCCGAACTGAGGCGTCTCGCCGTCGAATTCCCCGACCGGCGGCCGGGCTCGGCGGGCGATGAGGAACTCGCTCAGCGGGTCGCGCAGACGATCTCCGGACTCGGCGGCACCGGGGCACACAGCCCGGACGGCCGGGTCGGAGGGTTCTCCGTGCACGTGCGGCAGGTGCGGGCGCAGACGATCGACGGCGAGCGGACACTGCAGACGGTGATCGCGCAGCGCCCAGGCTCCACCGGCGAGAGCTCGATCGTGATCCTCGCCCATCGCGACGCCGCCGCGCGCCCCTCGGTGGCGCAGCTGTCGGGGACCGCCGCGCTGATCGAGCTCGCGCGGGTGTTTGCCGCGCGCGAGACCCAGCGCACGATCGTGCTCGTATCGACCAGCGGCGGCTCGGGCGGAAACGCGGGGGCGGCTGACTTCGCCGCGCAGGCCGGGCACGCAGGGTTGGGTGCAGTGGACGCGGCGATCGTGCTTGGCGACATTGCCTCCACACATGTGGGCAGCGGGCCGCTCGTCGTGCCTTACTCAGACGGTTACGGTGACGCCTCCGATCGGCTGCAGCGCACCGTCGCCGCCGCGATCTCACACGAAGCCGGCATCGAACCGGGCACCCCGAGCGCGATCGGCCAGCTCGCGCACCTCGCGTTCGGGTTCGCTCCGGGCGAGCAGGGCGTGCTCGACGCGGCGGGGCTGCAGGCGGTGCTCGTGCAGGTCTCAGGCGAACGCGGCCCCGCCCCGCAGGCGCCGGTGAGCGCCGAGCACATGGAAGGGCTTGGCCGGGCCGCACTCAGCGCGGTGGATGCGCTCGACATCGCGCCGGACATAGAATCTCAGCCGCAGACCGGACTCGTGCTCACGCGCCAGGTCGTGCCCGCCTGGGCATTGCGCCTGCTGATCGGCACGCTGCTGATCGGACCGGCGGCCGTGCTCATCGACGCTCTCGCTCGTGCGCGTCGCCGCCGCGAGCCGGTCGGGCGCTGGACGATCTGGGCGCTCGCGTGCGCACTGCCGTTCATCCTCGGTGCGCTGTTCGCGATGCTGCTGGGCGCTGCCGGGGCCCTGTCCGCGAGTCCACTCGCCCCGGTGCTGGGCAGCGCGCTGCCGTTCGACCGGGCCGCGGCGAGCGCCGTGCTGTCGTGCGCGCTCGTGCTCGGGTTGGCCTGGCTGGCATGGCCTGTGCTCATGCGCCGGCTGGGCGGCCTCGAGGTACGCCCCACGCCCGAGGCCGCGGGCGGGACCGATGTCGCCGGGGTCGCGACGCTGCTCGTGCTGCTGCTCGTGGCCTGCGTGGCATGGGTGTTCGATCCGTACGCGACCCTGCTGATCGTTCCGGGGCTGCACCTGCTGCTGCCCGTAGCCTCCCCCGAGCGGCGACCGCGCCCGATCGCCGCGCTGGCGCTCCTCGTGCTGGCGCTCCTCCCGCTCGGGCTGCTCCTGGCGTTCTACGCCCACCAGCTCGGCTATGGGCCCGGCGGAGTCGCTCAGAGCGCCGTGCTGCTGCTCGCCGGCGGGCACATCGGGGTGGGCGCCGCGGTGCTGTGGAGTTGCGCGCTCGGCTGTATGGTCGCGATTGGGCTGGTAGCACTGACACCACCGGCCGATCCCGTCGGTCTCGGGCCTGACGATCCTAGCGAGGTCACGATCCGCGGCCCGCTCTCATACGCCGGTCCGGGATCGCTCGGGGGAACCGAGTCCTCTCTGCGACGATAGGGTCTCGCATCGAGGCGAACAGGCCATGTCCGACGTCCTCTTCACCACCACCAGATCGCCGCGTACCGCACCGCACACCGCGGGCGGCAGGCTCGCTCGCGTGCTCGCGTACGTGCTGATCGCCGTCGGTGCGCTCGCCCTGATCGACGCGGGCGTGACGCTCATCTGGCAGGAGCCGATCACCGCACTGTACGCGCTGCTCCGCCAGGACCGTCTCGGCGGCGATCTGCGCGCGGTCGAACGCGCCGCGCCCACGCCACTGGAGCGGCGTGCGCTGGCGAGCCTGCCCGACGAGCGTCGCCGGGTCGCGTATCTGGCTCGCCGGCTGGAACGGGACTCCAAACCGGGCAGCGCCGTCGGGCGGATCGTGATCCCGCGGATCGGCGCCGACTTTGTGGTCGTCCGCGGCACGGGCACCGAAGAACTGCAGAGCGGCCCCGGCGTCTATTCCGATACGGCGTTTCCCGGCATCCCCGGCACGACCGCGGTCGCCGGGCACCGAACCACCTACCTGGCGCCGTTTCGTCACATCGACTCGCTGCGCCCGGGCAATCGCATCCTGCTGAACATGCCCTATGCGCACTTCACCTACACCGTTATCGGCCAGCGCGTTGTCTCGCCCAGCGACGTGTCCGCTGCCGTCTCGCGCGTCGGCTACACGCGTCTGGTGCTCTCGGCCTGCACGCCGCTGTTCAGCGCCGCCAAACGGCTGCTCGTGTATGCGCGTCTGACCAGGACCGTGCCCATAGGCGCTGCCCGCGTGCTGCCGGGGCATCCGCTGATCCAGCCGATCCTCACGCCGGCCGGCCACCCCGTCGGCGCGGCGTGGCGCGTTACCAACGATGCTCGTATCCCTGCAGCCTCACGTCGCGTCCCCGCTCGTCTGAGAACGTTACGCCTGGGGCGTCCTCGGTCTCGGCGGCCCCCACCCGGCCGATCCAGGTGAGGCCCACGTCGGAGACCTCGTTGACGGCGTCCTGCGCGCGGACGCGCGCATCCGGCGGCACGCACACGCACAGCTCGTAGTCCTCGCCTGCCGTTGCCGCCTGTTCGAAGTCCGGCACGCCCTCGGCGAGCGGCAGCAGCTCCAGCTCGATCTGCAGGCATACGCCGCTGCGCTCGCCGATATGCCGCGCGTCGCTGGCGAGCCCGTCGGAGAGGTCGATCATCGCGTGCGCGCCGGCCTGAGCGAGCGCCCTGCCCTCGCTCAGGCGCGGCAGTGGGCGCCGGGCCCTGCCACCGAGCCTGCCCGTCACTCCGACGAGATCACCGACCCGCGCTCCGTCGCGCCCGACCAGTTCGCTCGCGTTATCGACCCAGCCGACGACCGTCACGCATGCCATCAGGACCGGCGCGGTGACGACATCGCCGCCCGCAATCACGATCTCGGTCCGGGCGGCCAGCTCCACGGCGCCGCGCATCAGCTCGAGCGCCCCCGCCTCACCCGCCTCGGCGCAGACGCCGAGCGCGACATACGCCTCACCCGCCCGTGCTACGCCCATCGCCGCTAGATCCGACAGCGCGCCCGCCAGCGCCCGCCAGCCGACGTCGAACGGAGTGTCAGCGCCCTCCTCGAACAGACGAAAGTGCACGTTCTGCACCATCGCGTCCACGGAGGTGACGCACAGCGCTCCGCCAGAGCGCACCACCGCGGCGTCGTCGCCGATCCCGCGCACGAGTCGTGACGCCGCCGGCGTCTGCTGAATCTCGAGCTCGGCCGCGATCGATTCGATCAGGGAGCGCTCCACGTCAGATCACGAGATCGCCGCGGAACGGCTGCCCCTCAGCGATGCCGGTAGACGATCCGGGCGCGGTCCAGATCGTAGGGGGAGAGCTCGCAGCGGACGCGATCGCCGGGGAGGATCCTGATCCGGAAGCGGCGCATCTTGCCGGCGACGTGCCCGAGCACCACATGATCGTTGTCGAGCTTCACGCGGAACATCGCGTTCGGCAGCGCCTCGATGACCTCGCCCTCAAATTCGACCTTGTCTTCCTTTGCCACGAATCTAACCTACCAGTCAAAGCGTTCAATGGCCACTTCACGCTCTGGGTTCGGCACCACCGGTCGGCGAGACTTGGGGTCCGCGTTTGCCGGCGGGCGGCTGTGCGGCAGGTTCGCTCGGTTCGTGGGCCGGAGTCGCAGGGGCTTTATGTGTTTCGGGGGTCACATGGACTGGGGGAGCTTCGTGTGTTTCGGGAGCTTCGTGAGCGGGGGTCTGCGGAGTCCTGTGGGTAGGGTGCTTCTTCGCAGGTCTCTTTGCGGATGATTCGTTGCTGGATTGAGCTCCCTGCAAGGACTCGCCTGTGCTCGCGTACTTGCCGAAGAACGGCTGGTAGGAGAGCGATTCCTTGGGCTGTGGGAATTCGACGCACGGCTGGCCTTCGGTCACGGCCGCCATGTAGTCGTGCCAGATTTCCGCCGGCAGGTAGCCACCCTGCTGGGGCTCCCCGTGGACGTCGGTCATCGAGACGCGCCTGTTCGGATAGCCCATCCACACGACCGTCGCGTAGTTGGGCGTATAGCCGTCGAGCCAGGCGTCGACCAGTTCGCTGGTCGTCCCCGTCTTGGCGGCCGTCGGGCAGCTGATCGCCGAGCGCGTGGCGGTCCCGCCAAGCACGTTCTGGTGGAGGATGCTCGTCTCCTCGGCGGTGACGCCTTCTGAGAGCACCTTCACACGGTGGGGCGTGCCCCAGCTCGAATCGACGTGGCCGCCGGGGAACACGACCTTGGTGATCGCGATTGGCGTGTTGCGCCAGCCTCCGTCGGCGAGCGTCGCGTAGACGTCGGCCATTTCCAGCGGCGTGACGCCGAGCGTGAGTCCCCCGAGCGCTTCGGCGGGGAAGCTCGACAGGTGCGTTTTGACGCCCATCTTGTATGCCGTCTGCGTGACCGTTTCCTCACCCAGGTCGGCGGCCAGCTGGGCGTAGACGGTGTTGTCGGAGGCGAGCGTCGCGTCCACGAGGCTGATCGACTTGTTCAACGATGTGCCCTCGAACGTCTTGACTTCGTAGGTCGGATAAGTGGGCAACCAGCCCGGCGCCAGCGTGTGCGAGAAGTAGTAGGTGCTGTTCGGGTCGATCCCACGCGAGAGCGCGTCGGCGAGGTCGATCGCCTTGAACGTCGAGCCCGGCTGGCGATGACCGTCGGCGGCGAGGTTGTACTGGGACTGCTCGTAGCTCTCGGACTCGGCCATCGCTTCAATGTCGCCGTTGTGCGGATTCAGCGTGACGATCGCCGATGCCGGGTCTTCGGGCTGGTTGAGCACTTCCGCGATCGCCCTGCGCGCGAGCCGCTGCTTGTTCAGGTCGATCGTCGTATACACCTTCAGCCCGCCCTGTTCGATCGTCTGCCGGCCATAGCGGTGTTCGAGTGCTTCGCGCACATATTCGAAGAAGAACGGTTCGCTGCGCTGGGAGTAGAACGTGCCGAGATGCACCTGAAGCGGTGCGCGCTCTGTCGCGGACGCCTGCGCGGCGGTGATGTAGTGCAGTTCGGCCATCTTCGCCAGCACCTCGTTGCGCCGATGACGAGCCGCGTCGGGGTTGCGGAGCGGGTTGTATTCCGAGGGCGCCTGCGGCAGCCCCGCGAGCAGCGCCGACTGCTCGAGGTCCAGCTGGGAGGCGGGCTTGTCGAAGAAGATGCGCGCCGCCGCCTGCACGCCGGTCGCGGTCTGCCCGCCCACGGTGCCGTAGGGGACGCTGTTGAGATAGCTGGTGAGGATCGAGCGCTTGGAGTGGTGTTCGTTGTAGTCGATCGCGAGCTTGGCCTCGATGATCTTCTGGCGCAACGTGCGCTGGTCACCGCCCAGATACAGGTTGCGCACGAGCTGCATCGTGATCGTCGAGCCACCCTGCAGCGGCGCTCCGTGGACGATGTCCTTGACGGCCGAGCGGAATATGCCGGTCAGGTCGACGCCGTTGTTCTTGTAGAACCGCTGGTCCTCGATCGCGACCGTCGCGTTCTTCAGATCGGCGGGAATTTCATTCCAGCCGACTGGGCTGCGCACGTTGTCGGACTGGATGAATCCCAGGCGCGTGCCGTCGGCGGCGAACACCTGCGAGGAGCCGCCGTTGAGCAGGGGATGTAGCGAGCTCAGCGCCGGGGCGGTGCCGGCCACGTGCAGCACATATCCCACCGCCGCGATTGTGCCGAGCACGAGCACGGTCGCGATCGCGCCGCCGCCGACGAGCAGGATGCGTGTTGGGCCGGCGTGGTTGTGCCTGCGCCGACGTTGCCGTGCTTGCCTGGACATCGCTTCGCTGCAGCCGAGAGTACCGTGCCGCGGGGAGACTCCGGTCCACTGCAAGTGAAGTGCGCTCGCCGTAGGCGAGCGCTGCGCCGTGACGCTCCTATCGCGACGGCCCTCTACGCTCCGTGCCAACGCCATGAGTCCGGACACCGCTGAGATGGCCATCGTTGACGCCCCGCCCGCCCGGGCACATGCAGTCCCCCCGCGCGCGCGGGAAGGGTGGTGGGCGCGACTGCGGGCGGATCCGGCGCGGATGGCAGCCGTGCGCGAGACCTGGCGTGCGCTGTGGGTCTCGCGTGTGCTCGTGTGGATCGCGGGCGCTGGTACGGTGGCGACGCTCGGGTTTGGACCGGTGCGGGGCGCGTTCAATCCGCCCGGGGTGACGCGGGGGTTCGGCTGGGTCGGCGACCTGCTGGCGGCGCCTGCGGCACGCTGGGACTCGGCCTGGTACCTGGTGATCGCCCACTACGGCTACCACCCGGAGCTTGGCTCATATACCTCAGCGCGCGACGCGTTCTTTCCGCTGTACCCGCTCGGCCTGCGCGCGCTGTCGGACCTCGGTCTGCAGGCCGTGCTCGCTGGTGTGCTGTTCTCGCTGGCGGCCTTTGCGCTGGGGCTGTACGGAATCCATCGCCTGACCGAGCTCGAGCTCGGCCCCCGCTCGGGGTGGGCCGGCGGTAATGGCGAGGTGGCGAGGCTGGCGGTGCTCGTGACGGCGCTCGCGCCGATGGCATTCTACTTCTCTGCGGTCTACTCCGAGTCGCTGTACCTGGCGCTGTCGGTGGGGCTGTTCTGGTGCGCGCGCCAGGGTCGCTGGGCGTGGGTCGGGGTGTTCGGCGCGCTCGCCACGGCGACGCGCAGCACCGGCCTGGTGCTCGCCCTGCCCGCGCTGATGCTCTACCTGTACGGACCGCGCGAGGACCGCGCTCCTGACTTCGTGTTTGAATCGCTGCGCGTGACCGGCGGGAATCGCGCGGACCGGCTCGATGTGTTCGTGCGTCGGATCGGGGTGTTCATCCGCCGGCTGCGTCCTCGCTACAAGCTGCGCGCGAACGTGCTGTGGCTGGCGCTGCTGGGGGCCGGGTTGGGCCTGTACATGGCCTACCTGGGACTGACGGGTGGCGATCCACTGGCGCCGCTGCGCTCCGAGAACGTCTGGGGCAGGCACTTCGCCGGGCCGTATCTCGGCGTATGGGATGGCGTGACGGCGGCGTTCGAGGGCGCCCGCCAGCTGCTCTCGGCGCAGACCGCGCACGTGTACTTCCCGATCGCCACGGGCAGTCCGTTCGTCGCCGCGGGCCACAACCTGATGCTGCTGGCGTTCCTGCTCGGCGCCGTGGCGCTGCTCGTCATTGCCCTGCGCGTGCTGCCGCTCGCCTATGGCGCGTATGCGATCGCTGCGCTCGCGCTGCCGCTGTCCTATCCGGTGGCTGCGCAGCCGCTGATGTCGCTGCCGCGGTTTCTGATCGTGCTGTTCCCGCTGAGCATGGCGCTGGCCGCCTGGCTGGCGGCCCATTCGCGCATGCGCGTGCCCGTGCTCGTCATCTCGGCCCTCTCGATGGCCGGTTTTGCCGCCCAATTCGCGACCTGGCACTGGGTCGCGTAGGGGATGGACTCGAGGCGCTCTCCCGACACGGGCTGGTCGCCGTGGACGGCCCCGGCGGCGCTGATCGGCGGGCTGGTGCTGGCGGCGGTGGCGGCATTGATCGTGGATCTGCCGGTGACGTTGCTGTTCGGCGTGAAGATCTCGAGCTCGCACACTCCGCCCGGGATCGAGATCGCCGATACGGTCGTGCAGGACGTCGCGTTCGTGGTGGCGGCGGTGTACTGCGCAAAGATCGGCGGGCGTGTCGTGCGCGCGTGGCAGTTCGGACTGCGCACCCCGGGCGTGGGCTGGAGGTCGGCCACGGGACTGCTGGTGTTATTGCTGGTCGCTTTCTTGGTGTTCAGCGCCGCTTGGTCTGTGGCGTTCAATCCCGGCAAAGAGAAGCTGCTCGAAAAGTTGGGGACCAACGAAGCCGCGTCGCTGCTGCTGCTCAGCGCGGGGCTGACGTGCGTGGTGGCACCAATCTGCGAGGAGCTTTTGTTCAGGGGGTACATCTTCACGGCGCTGCGCAACTGGCACGGGACCTGGCTCGCGGCGGTGATCACGGGGTTGGTGTTCGGCCTGGTGCACGCCGGCTCGGCGCCCGCCCTGGATCTGGTGCCGCTGGCTGGACTGGGGTTCGGGCTGTGCCTGCTGTACCGGTACACGGGTTCGCTGTATCCGTGCATGGCGGCGCACTCGCTGAACAACTCGCTCGCGTTCGCCTCGCTCGAGGGCTGGGGCTGGCAGGCGCCCGTGCTGATGGTCGGCGCACTCGCCGCGATCGGCGGGCTCGTGCTGGTGGGGAAGCGCATCGGCTTGATCACCCCCGAGGCGTTCGCCGTCACCACCGGCGCGTAGGATCTTTCGCCGATGCTAGCCCCGGCACCCACGCCCGCTCCCGCCCCCGTCGCGGGCCAGATCAGGCTTGTCCTGCAGAACGTCGGCGGCCGTCCGCCGTTCGCGCTGCTTGGCCAGCGGGTGGTGGTGCGCGGCGTGGTCACGCCGTACGTCGGCGGGCAGAGGGCGAAGGTCAGCTTCTATCGCGATGGGCGCAAGGTGCAGGTCAAGACTGTCAGCGTGCTGGCGATAGGTAACGGCGCCGGGCAGTTTCACATCAACTACGTCAGCGGCTTTTCCGGGGTCGTGCAGGCGCGCGCGGCGCACTACGCGACCGCGCAGCAGGGCGCGTTCAGCGGCCGTTCGCCGACTGTGCAGTACGTGACTCCTAACCTCGGCCCCGGCGGGCAGGGTCCGTCGGTGCGCCTGTTGCAGTCCGAGCTGGACGTGCTGCATTACGCGGTGCCGTTGACGGGAGTGTTCGACGAAGGGACCGGCCGGGCGCTGATCGCCTATCGCAAGATGACCGGCATGGAACGAGTCCCCTACGCGGGCAGGCGGGTGTTTGAGGAGCTCCAGCACGGGGCGGGCAGCTTCCACCCACGCTATCCGGGTGACGGCAGGCACGTCGAGGCGGACCTCTCAAAGCAGGTGCTCGCCGAGATCGAACCGGGCGGACGGGTGCGCACGATCTACACGATGAGCTCAGGCAAGCCCTCCACCCCGACCGTGATCGGTCGGTTCCAGGTGTACCTAAAGACGCCCGGCTATAACTCTAAGGGTATGTACGATTCCAATTATTTTATTCGTGGGTACGCCATTCACGGGTATGCCGAAGTGCCGACGTATGCCGCCAGCCACGGTTGCCTGCGCGTGCCGATCCCCGACGCGCCAGCGATCTATGCGTGGGTGCGTACGGGCACCCGTGTCGATGTGTACAACGACTACGGTGGCGGGAGCCACCGGGTCAGCAGCCACACCGGTCCCTAGACCCGCACGCGGATGAAGCGCACAAGAAAGGCGACGCCGAATCCGTAGACGAGCAGGGCGAGGACGGTGCGGACGATGTGAATCACCCATTCGCTGTGGGATCCCGAAACGACGCCCGCAAACGGCGAGGTGAGCGCGTCGGAGGCTTCGTCGAGCGTGCGATGCACCGTGCTCTCGTGTTTAGCGCTCGACGCAGGTGCAGGCGATGAGCCGCCGTTCAGCTCGTTCTGCTGGTGGGTCGAGGCGGAGCCCGTCTGATTGACGACGAACACGACGAACGAGGCGATCACGATCAGGCAGACGATGCGGCTTGCCAGCAGCAGCAGGCCGGCGAGCGAGGAGGACGGCCCAGAGGAGGTCATGGGGCTAGATTAGACCTGTATATGGACGCCCTGGCGGAACGTAGGAGCGATCTGCAGCGCGCGCGCGCACGCCTCGTGGAGATGCTGCGCGAGCACGCGCTCGTGATCGGCGAGGTGACGCTGACGAGCGGGCGCGTCGCTCAGTACTACGTGGACGCCAAGCGCGCGATTTTGCTGCCCGAGGCGTACATGGCGCTCGGCCTGCTGGTGGCCGAGCAGGCCCGCGCGTGTGGCGCGAGCGCGGTGGGCGGCGTGCCCGTCAGCGCGATCCCTGTCGCCTGTGCCGCGCTCGCCGCGCCGCAGCCGCCGGCCAGGGGGTTCATCGTGCGCAGCCAGCGCAAGGAGCACGGGTTGCAGCGCTGGATCGAGGGCCCGCCGCTGCGGGAGGGCGAGCGGTGTTTAATCGTCGAGGACGTGGTCACGACCGGAGGCTCGACGATCGAGGCGGTGAGGCGGGTGCGCGAGGAGGGGCTGACGGTCGCGGGGGTCGTGAGCGTGCTCGACCGGCTGGCGGGCGGCGGCGAGGCGATCCAGGCGGAGCTTGGCGAGGACGCGTCGTATACGGCGCTCAGCACGATCGACGAGATCTACCCCGATCGCCCGGACCGTGCCCCTGACGCGCACTCCGCTCGCAGCCTGGGCGCCCGTCCGGATCGCGGCTGACGCCCCGGGAGCAGCGCGGGCATGGACTCAGCCAACCGCTCCGCGTCACCGCCGGTGGTGCGCGCGGCCAGGCGCAAGGACGTGCCTGTGTTGCTGGAGATGTTCGGCGAGCTTGCCGAGTACGAGCGCCTCGAGCACGAGCTGCGCGCCACCGAGAAATGGCTGAGCGAGGCGCTGTTCGGGGAGCGGCCGGCCGCGGAGACGCTGATCGCCGAGCGCGATTCGAGCTCCGGCACCGGCCCGGAGGTGCTCGGTTACGCGTTGTTTTTTCCGACGTTCTCCAGTTTTCTCGCAACCTCGGGGATCTGGCTGGAGGACCTGTTCGTGCGCCCGGCGCATCGCGGCGAGGGCGTGGGCAGGGCGCTGCTGTCGGCGGTCGCCGCACGCGTGCGCGAGCAGGGAGGCGAGCGATTGGAATGGGCGGCGCTCGACTGGAACGAGCTCGCGCTCGGCTTCTACCGCAAGCTCGGGGCCGAGACGATGGGGGAGTGGATCACGCACCGTCTCGACGGAGCCGCGCTCGAACGCGTCGCCGAACAGGACGGCGTGGGTCGTCGCCGGTAGCCTTGCGGATGACCCGTCGCCTGTCGTCGCCGCCGGCGACGGCGACAGGCGAGCCCTCGTAGTCCAATGGATAAGACGACCGCCTCCTAAGCGGTAGATCCAGGTTCGACTCCCGGCGGGGGCACTCGACGGCGATTCTCAGCCTCACTCCGTGCGTAGGTGTAGCGTTTGCCGCAACTGCGCTGGCCGGACCGCTGAAGAGCCGCCGGGCGAGCGTCCTTTCGGATTTGAGGAGAGCAAAATGATTAGGGAGCTGTCCAAGTGGCTGGTCGTTGCGCTCGTCGGCAGCGTGTTCATCGCCGGCTGCGGTAGCAGCAGCAACTCCACATCCAGCAGCCAGAGCAGCTCAACGCCCGCGCCGAGCGGCGCGGCAGGGGGGACGACCAGCTCGACTCCTGTGAGCACCGGGACGACATCGACGGCCCCTACCTCCACATCGAGCGCGCCAACGAGCGCCGCGGGCGTGGCGCAGGCCGTGGCGGCGTGCAAGTCGATCATCACGAGGGCGCCGACGCTCTCTGCGGCCACCAAGGCCAAGGTCGAAGACATCTGCAACAAAGCCGCCAGCGGTGATCTCGCAGGCGCGCGCGCGGCCGCCAAAGAAGTGTGCGCCGAAGTGATCAACGCCTCGCCGATTCCAGGCCCGGCCAAGGCACAGGCGCTGGTGGCCTGCCAGCACGCGAGCTAGCGCTGACGCGGCGGCACGGGCGGGCGATCGTCTCGCCTATATGAGGAGGGCAGGACGCGGTCAGCGCGCCGCGTCCTGCTCCTCGTCGTACTCGTACTCGTCCTCCCCCTTCTTCTTCTCCTCCTGGTCTTTCCCCTCATCCTCGTCCTCCCCCGCATAGAGCGACTCCCGAGCCAGCTCCTGGCCGCGCCCCCCGAAGAGCTTGATCTCGAGCAGATCCCCCCGGTAGTCGTCAGGCGCAACCAAGGTGAATCGTTCCTCGATCAACTCGCACTGGTCGACCGCGAGGTCGGCCAGCTCCGCCGTGGCGACGCGTCCCCCTGCCAGGAGGGGACGTCCCCAGACGAGCGTCATCGCGGCCACCGCGCCGGAGTGTCCGCGCCAGGCGCCGATCGGCTCCTCGCAGAGGTCGAGCGTCCAGTCGGGGTTGCGCTCGGCGGTCTCGTCGGTGAAGTCGACGTGCGCATAGAAGTCAGTCGGGTCCTCGCCCTCGGCCGCCGGAACGAAGCGCACGTAGCCGAAGAGCTCGTACTCGCGCGAGGTGATCGTGCTCGCGGGAACATAGGTGCGCCCGTGCCAGGTGCGGTCCGGATACCACACGATCTCGCCGGGCTCGCCGAGATCCTCGCCCCCGTCCGAGAGCGCCAGGCACGCCCCCAGGAACTCCGCACTCAACCGGTCCGCCCAGCGCCCGTAGGGCAGCGTCTCCTGCGGGGGCTCGGCGGCGAAGCGGGGGAGGAAGCGTTCCTCAGGAGGCATCCACCAGCAGCCTACCTACGCTTCGCGCAGCAGGGCCGCGGCGTGCTCGGGTGCGACGATGTTCAGGTTCAGCCCGGTGGACAGCTCGAGTCCCGCGAGGTGGGTGAGGCGGGGGGCGATGTCAATGCGCCAGCAGAACCGCTCGACGCCGCGCGGGGCGGTGCGGACCCACAGGTTCAGCGGGGGGCTGGAGCCGAGCGCGCGCGCGAGCCGGGACAGCCCGTCGTGCAGCAGGGCCGCGCCGACACCGTCGGTCTCAAAACGCGGAACGGGCCTGCGCGGAGCGAGCATCAGCTGAAACGGCAGCCGCGACGCGTACGGGGCCAGCAGGACGGCCTCGTCGTCGATCGCCACGATCCGCTCGCCGCGCCGGACCTCCTCGGCGACGAGATCCTCGAGCAGGTTGTGGCCCATCGTGCGCGTGGTGTACGCGCCGGCGCGCTCGCGCTCGCGGGCGACGTCGGCGGGGACGAAGTCCAGCGCGTAGAGCTGGGCGTGGGTGTGGGGCAGCGACGCGCCCGCCTCAGGGCGCTCGTTGACGATCAGCTGCACATACGCCGCATCGGCGTAGTGCGCGCGCATGCGCGCGCGCCACACGTCCACCGCCGCTGCGACCTGCTCGGCGGGCAGGTCGGCCAGGGACAGGACGGACTGGGGCCCGTTGACGATCACCTCGTGCGCTCCAATCGCGGGCCGTGCGAGGAACAGCTCCGAACCGTCGTCGTCATGCCTCTCGGGCTCCGCCGCGTCCGGCGTGAGCGCCGGGTACAGGTTCGGCACCACCCGCACCGCCCAACCGGGAGTGTTAGGAGCCCCGCCCACCCCAACCCCGCCCTCCTCCCCGGGCCCGCCGCCGGGGCGCACGGCATACAGCTCCGGCGGCGTGCGATCCTCGTGCCCCTCGGCGAACGGATCGCGCGCCACGTCGATCGGCTCGGGAGGCGTACAGCGCGGCTCTCCGCCCGGGCGGCTCAAGCGCTCGCCGGCGACGATCGTGCGGTGCCCGCTGAGCGGGTCTATGCGAATCTCGGGCACGCGCGGTCCTGTGGCTTTACTCGTCCAGCGCGTAACGCCGGACGTCGGCTTCGAGCCGCTTGGCGCTCGGGTAGGGGCCCTGGTGGATGTACTGGTGGCCGGCGCGATCGTAGAAGACGGTCACAGGCGTAAACGAGGAATCCGCGATCGCCGCGCCGAGCCGGCCGCTCTGGTCGTAGTAGCTCGGGTAGCCGACGGGCACGGCGCGCAGGAACGCGCGCCCGTCGGCGAGGTCCGTATCGCCGGAGTCGATGCCGAGAAACGCGACCTTGCGCCCCAGCGAAGCGGAGGCCTGCTGGAAGGCGGAGCGCTCGTCCTGGCAGGGAACGCACCACGACGCCCACTTGTCGATCACCAGGGGATAGGAGTGCAGAACGGCGAGGCGCATATGCAACGCGCTCGCGCCGCCGGACAGGATCTGATCGGCCTGGGCATGCAGCCAGGCCAGCGGCGCGGGCGAGCCCTGCAGGCGAGCGTCGATCTGCGCGAGCGTCAGCCGCGATGCCGGTCCACCCGAGGAGGACGAGGAGGAGGACCCCGCGAGCTCGATCAAACCGACGACGAGTAGCGCGATTACGGCGACGATCGCGACCGTCGCGAGCAGGCGTGCGGGGGCGACCCTGGTCATTGCGGATAAGGGTTGCAGATGTTCTGGATCGCGCATGCGCGATCCAGCCGACGGGCACATGTGCCCGTCGGAAGACGTGTCGCATGCGACACGTCTCGGGGCCGCACATGTGCGGCCCCGCCTGGCGGCGCATGCGCCGCCAGGTCACACCCACCATCCCACACCCCTTCAATTTCGCAGCGACCTGTTATATGCTGAAGTTACGTCAGGCCGGTTCGCTGTGAGCATCCGGCGACGTCGCCGGCCGCGAGCCGGCAGTAATGAGCCCCGCCGAAGCCACGTGCGGCGGCTCCGTCTCGAAGTCCAGAGCCCTTAGATGGCCGAGTCCACTTCAGTGGCCCTCGTGGCCGCGCCAACGCCTAGTTCCGCCGATGTCAAGCGCGCGGAGAAGTTCGTGCGCGAGCGATTCCTGCACGAGGGCGAGGATGCGGCGGTTGCGCTTGCGCCGGGCTCCCCGCGCAGGCGTGCGCTGGAGCAGGCGCTCGCAGAGCTGGAGGAGGGCGCCAAGCATCCCTCGACGCAGTGGCGCAGGGATTACTCGCTGCTGCTGGGGCTGGAGCGACTGCTCTCCGACGATGAGCCCAAGCTCGCTGACGGCACGGTGCTCTCGGCGCACCAGGTGGACGCCCTGTCGGGCACGCTGACCGCGCTGCTGGCCGAGGCGCAGCGGACCAATGGCAACGGCAAGGTCGCGGCGGCGGCCGCGTCCCCGGAGCTGCTGGCGTCGGCCGCGATCCTCGGCCCGGACGAGCTGCCCGCGACGGACAGCCGCGACACAAATGGCCGCAGCGGGGACGCGGGCACGACCACCGCCGCGGAGGCGACGGGCGCGCGGGGATACGACGAGGACGCCTCAGACGCCGATGCTGACGAGGACGACGAGGAGGATGAGATCGTCGCCGGAGAGAACGAGGACGACGAGGATGATGACGATGACGACGACGAGCTGGGCCCGGTCCAGCGCGCCGCCCCCGACGAGGACGACGACGACGAGGACGAAGACGAGGAGATCGTCGCCGACGATGACGAGGAGCCAGACGAGCCGGAGGAGCTGGAGACCGAAGCGGACGTCGAGGAGGAGCCGAGAGACTGGGTCGAAGACGAGGAGGACGAAGCGGAGGAGTCGCTGGCCGAGCAGCCGGAGGACCCGAACGCGGCGAAGCGGTTCTGGTTCGAGCATGCGACGGGCGCGGGCAAGACGGTGGCGGCGCTCGGGTTCGTCGAGGCCTCGCAAACGGGCGGCATCCTGATCCTCACGCACAGGCGCAACCTCGTCGACCAGTTCCACGGCGAGCTGCGCGAGCGCGGGTACTCCAAGCGCATCTCCAAGCCGCTGCTGAAAGGTGAGGACTCGGTCAAGGGGCCGGTGACGGTGGAGACGTATCAGTGGTTCGTGCGCAACGCAGGGAAGATCTCGAGTGCGTACACGATCGTGATCTGCGACGAGGCGCATACCGCGCTGGGGGAGAAGACGAGCGGCGCGATCCGTAACTGGACGGGGCCGATATTCATCGGCATGACCGCGACGGGTGCGCTGATCGCTCGGCACGTGACCGACCTGTTCCCGACGCAGACCTCGCGCTTCGACCTCGCCCAGGCGGCCAGGCGCGGAGTGATCTCGCCGCTGCGCTGCGTGCGCATCCGTCCGGGCGTCGGTGTGCGCACGATCGCCAAGGTGCCGCTGCGCCGCGGCGAGGTCGATACCGAGTTCGACCAAGAGGAGCTGGCCGCGCTGCTCGACCAGCAGCCGTTCAACATGGCCGCGGCGAACCTGTACAAGGCGCGCTTCAACGGTGTGCCCGGCGTCGTCTACGCGGCGGGCGTGCAGCACGCCTACAACCTCGCGGAAGCGTTCCGGGCCGAAGGGATCAAGGCTCAGGGGGTCTCGGGCGAGACGCCCAAGCGCGAGCTGGCGGAGATCCTTGCCCGCTACGAGCGCGGGGACATCGACGTGCTGATCAACGCGCAGCTGCTGGCCGAGGGCTGGAACAGCCCGCGCGCGACCGTCTGCGTGCATCTGGCGCCGACGGCCTCCAAACGCATCTACCAGCAGCGCGTCGGGCGCGTGACCCGCCGCCATCCCGGCAAGGAGGCGGGGCTCGTCGTTGACTTCGTCGATCCCGCCACCAAGAACGACGATCCCGTCGTGACGCTGCACTCGCTGCTGGATCGCGACGTCTACCGCGGCGGCGCGATCGTCGTCGGGCCGGTCAGGCGTGGGCGCGGGCGGCGGATGCGCGTGGAGCGCCGGGTGCTGCCGGTGTGCGTGGAGGAGGAGCGGCGGTTTGCGGTGTTCGAGCGCGAGCTGTGGCGGATCGCGGTGGAGAATCTCGACTATGGCGAGCAGCACGTGTGGGCGGCGCTGGCCGGTGCGCGCGTCGCGCCCGCGGGTTGGCGCAGGGCGCGGGCGATGCTGCACTTCGATCGCAATGGTGAGCTGAAGAGCCGTTTTCTGATAACCGCCGTGCAGCGCAACAAGAACCCGCAGCTGCGGCTGCGCGCGCTGGCGGACATCGCCGCGCTGCGCGATCCGGATGCGTTCGACACGGCAATCGACATCGTCGGCGGCTGGCCGCGGGACGAGCGCAGGGAGGCGAGCAAGATCATGCTGCGCGCGCTGGTCGAGCGGCGGATCGGCAGGCGCGATCAGGCCAACGCCTGGATCTGGCGATTGGCGGAGTACACGCGCGAGGTGCACGAGGAGTACGCGGCGCAGCGCTGGCCGGAGACCAAGCGGCTGCTGGGTCTGCTGGTGAACTCTTCCGGGGGCGCGCACGCGCGCAACGCGCGCCGCCTGATCCATGCCGCGCGCAAGCAGGACCGGCGGCTGGCGGCGGCGCTGCTGGCCGCGGCGCTCGCGCATACGCCCGAGGCCGAGGAGGCGCTGCGGGGGGCGCGTACGCGCATGGCGCGCAAGCCGCCGGCGCTGGCGAGAGAGCTGTTGCGGAACTTCCCCAAGCGCCGCGCGCGCGGCAACCGGCGCAAGCGCAACAGGGGGGCCATCGCCATGGGGGCCACGGCCAAGAACGGCGCCGGCAAGCAGCGCGGCCGGGGAGCGCAGGCGCCGAGCGAGGCGGTGCTGGACGAGGCGCTGGTGAGCGAGGTGGCGCTGCCGGCGGCGGACGGCCCGGGCGGCAACGGCACGAGGCTGGGGCCGGCGGCGGAGGGCGAGCTGGAGCGGGACGTGGCCGAGGCGCTAGAGCACGCCGGGGAGTAGTGGGCGGAGCTCGGTCTCGGAGCCAGGCCTCCCAAGTCGGGCTCGAGCCGGCCTCAAAGCCGCAAATGGACCTCGCCCGCGTCGAGCGTGGTGTGCCCGCCGGTGGCAAGCGCGACCACGAGCCGTCCCTCCCCGTCGATGCCGCTGGCGCGACCGCGGCCTCCAGACCAGGAGAGCTCGCGCCCGCGCAGGGCGTCGCGCGCGCGGTAGGCGTCGAGGGTGGTATCGGACGACTCCGAGAGCCGGCGATCGAGCGCATCGAGCAGTCGCACGAGCGCGGGCTCGATCTGATCGGGCGACTCGCCTAGGGTGGCAGCGGTGGCGCGGAGCTCGAGGGGAAGGTCCGGCAGCCGGACGGCGATGTTCAGGCCGATGCCGAGGACCGCCCAGCCATCCTGCGGGCGGGCCTCGACGAGGATGCCCGCAAGCTTGGCCAGACCGCCCGCGCCGGTGTCGGCGTCCGCACCCGGGCCCCGCGGACGTCGGACGAAGACGATGTCGTTGGGCCACTTGATCATGACGTCGGGCCCGGCGACGTCGCAGGCGGCGACGGCGGCGATCAGCGGCAGGAGCGGTGGGGGGGAACACAGCACGAGCGAGGCCAGCAGAGAGGTGCCGGGCGGCGCCGACCAGCGCCGTCCTTGGCGCCCGTGCCCGGCAAGCTGGTGCGAGGCAGTCACAAGGGTGCCGTGGGGCGCGCCCGCGATCGCAAGCGCCCGCGCGCGGTCGTTGGTCGAGTCGATCGATCGGAAGTGCAGACGTGGGTGGCCGAGCGTCCGGGACACGCGGCTGTCAGCGAGCCCGCGCGGCGGCGTCCGCGACCAGCGCGTGGACGAGACCGTCGATGTCGTGACTCGACGCCTCGACGTGTGGCTGCAGGCCGTGCTCGCTCAGAGCCTCGCTGGTGATCGGGCCGATCGAGACGATGCGCGTGTGCGGCGACAGTCCCGCACCTGAGCCGACCGTCTCGCTCGGACCCTCGCCGGAGCCGGTCTCCTCGCGCGCCGCCGCTGTGGTGGCCTGCAGGAAGAAGTGTACGGTCGACGCCGAGGTGAACGTGATGTAGTCCGCCGCGAGCGTTTCGCGCAGGACGTGCGCCGGCGGGGCCTCGGCGACCGTTTCATACAGCGCGAGCACATCGACGTCGGCGCCGCGCTCGCGCAGGGCGTGGGGGAGCGCGTCGCGTCCCTCGCTCGCGCGGGCGATCAGCGCTCGCTTGACGGGCGGCGTCATGTCGGTAAGCGCCTCGATCAGTCCCTCCGCGACCGCGCGAGCGGGCAGGACGTCCGCGAGGATTCCATGCGCCGCGAGCGCCTCGGCGGTGCCGGGGCCGATCGCGGCGACCCGCGCGCCGGCCAGAGCGCGCGCGTCCAGGGGTGGGTGGGCCTCTTTCATCAGGCGCTCGAACAGCATGGTCACCCCAACGGGGCTGGTGAAGCAGACGAGGTCATAAGGTGCGAGATCCGGCACGGGTTGGGTGGGATCGGCTATCGCCACCGTGCGAATCACGGGCGCCTGCACCACATGCGCGCCGAGTGTTTGCAGGCGTGCCGCGAGCCCACTCGCCGACGCCCTCGCCCGGGTCACGGCGACGGTCAACCCGCTCAACGGCGCGGGCTCGATCCAGGAGAGCTCGTCCGCGAGCGAGGCCACGCCGCCGACCACCGTGATCGAAGGGGCTCTCACATCTTGCGTCCTTGCATCCTGCGCGATCGTCGAGAGCGTGCCTGTGACCGTACGTTGGCCTGGCATGGTGCCGCGTTCGACGATCGCCACGGGCTCGTGCGCCGGACGCCCGGCGGCGATCAGCGACTCGGCGATGCTCGAGAGCTGGCGCACCCCCATGTAGAACACGAGCGTCCCCGGGAACGCCGCCAGCCCCTTCCAGTCGATCGGGCTCTGCGGCTTCTCGGGGTCCTCGTGGCCGGTGACGAGCGCGACCGCGCTGGCCAGCCCGCGATGGGTGACCGGAATGCCCGCGTACGCCGCCGCGGCGACACCGGCGGTGACGCCGGGCACGATCTCGTAAGAGATACACGCCTCGCGTAGTCGCAAGGCCTCCTCGCCACCTCGGCCGAACACGAACGGGTCGCCCCCCTTCAGTCGCACGACCATCCTGCCGGCCCGTGCGCGATCGATCATCAGTTGCTCGGTCTGATCCTGGGGCACCGACTCGCCGCCGCCCTGCTTGCCGGCAAACAGCAGCTCCGCGTCGGCGCGCGCGCCGTCGAGCGCCGATGCGGGGATCAGGCGGTCGTAGAGGATCGTGTCGGCTTCGGCGATCAGCTCGAGCGCGCGCGCGGTCAGCAGTCCGGGGTCCCCGGGGCCGGCGCCCACCAGGTAAACGAGCCCCGGAGCATCGTCCAGCCCGGAGTCCCGTGGATCGCTTGCAGGCTCAGACACTGGCACCCGTGGCCATCTCCTCTGCGCGCCGCAGCAGGTCTCCCGCCCCGGCGAGATCCATGCGCTCGGCCACTCGCCGCCCGAGCGACACCGGGTCGTAGAAGCCGCCGAGCAATTCGTCCGCGATCCAGGTCGAGCCGTCGGGCAGCCCGACCCAGCCGCGCAGCTCCAAACAGCCGCAGCCCGCGGGGATTGCGTACGCACCGAGGGGGGTATGGCAGCTCGCGTTCAGCGCGCTTGCGAGCGCACGCTCGGCGAGCAGGCAGGCGGATGTGTCGGCATCGAGGATCGCGGCGACCGCTTCCCTCGCACTCGAGTCCTCCGCACGCGCCTCCAGCACGAGCGTACCCTGCCCGGGCGCGGGCACGAATCGCACTGGGTCGAGCACCGCGCCGATCGCATCTTCGCGCCCGAGCCGGTGCAGCCCGGCGCGGGCGAGCACGATCGCGTCGAACTTCCCCTGCGCGAGAATGCGCAGGCGCGTGTCGACGTTCCCGCCCATCGCGACGACGTCCAGATCCTCGCGCGCGGCTCGCAGTTGCGCGGCACGGCGGAGACTGCTCGTCCCGATCCGTGCGCCCGCGCTCAGCACGTCGAGGTCAGAGGCGCCACACAGCACGTCCTCGACGGCGGCTCGCGGGGGCGCGCCCAGCAGCTCCAGCCCTTCGGCCAGCTCGCCCGGAACGTCCTTGGCGGAGTGCACGGCCAGGTCGATCGTGCCGGTCAGCAGTGCGTCCTCGATCGCGTCCACCCAGCGGCGCTTGTCGGTCCCAGCACTCTGCGTGTCCCGATCCTCGGGATCTTCGGGAGGGCTGTCGCCACTCACGCGCACGACCGTGATCTCGGCCTCCAGCCCGGGACACCGCTCTGCGAGCAGCGTCTTCACATCCCCGGCCTGGGTGAGCGCGAGGGCGCTGCCGCGGGTGCCGATGCGCAATGCGCTCATCGGCGCGAGTCCCGCGTGTCGCCGGCCGTTTTCTGACCCTCCGCCAGCCCGACCGTCGCCAGTGCCGCCTGCACGACCTGGGGCTCATGCGGATAGGCGATGTCCTCCAGCGGCTTGGAGTAGGGCATCGGCACGTCCGCGCCGGACACGCGCGCGACGGGCGCGTCGAGGTCGTCGAACGCGTACTCGGCGATCAACGCGGCGAGATTTGCGCCGACCCCCCCGTGCGGCCAGCCCTCCTCGACAACGACGCAGCGGTTGGTGGCGCGCACCGAGTCGAGGATCGTGTCCAGATCGAGCGGGCGCAACGTGCGCGGATCGATCACGGTCGCCTGCACGCCGTGCTCGTCGGCCAGCGTGGCGGCGGCGCGCTCGGCGGTGAGGACCATACGCGAGACGCCGACGATCGTCACATCGGAGCCCTCGCGGCAGACGTGCGCGCGGCCGAAGCCCACGAGCGCGTCCTCGTCCTCGGGCACCTCGCCGCGGACGCCGTACAGCGACTCGTGCTCGATGAATATGACCGGGTTCTCGTCCCGGATCGCGGTCTTGAGCAAACCCTTGGCGTCGGCCGGCGTCGATGGCACGGCGACGAGCAGGCCGGGGACGTGCAGGAACATCGCCTCGAGGCAGTGCGAATGGGTGGGCCCGAGCTGGTGGCCCGCGCCCTGGGGCATGCGAATCACCAGCGGCACGGAGACCTGGCCGCCGAACATGTAGCGGAGGTGGGCGGCGTGGTTGACGATCTGATCGAACGCGAGCAGAGAGAAGTTGATCGTCATCAGCTCGACCACCGGGCGCAGGCCCGTCATCGCCGAGCCGACGCCCATGCCGACGATCGTGTTCTCCGAGATCGGCGTATCGCGGATGCGCCGCTCGCCGAACTCCTCGAGCAGCCCCTCGGTGACTTTGAACGCGCCCCCGAACACGCCGATGTCCTCGCCCAGCAGCACGACGCGCTCGTCGCGACGCAGCTCCTCGCGCAGCGCCGCGTTCAGGGCCTCGCGATAGCGCAGCTCGCTCATGCGTGATAGCGCCCCCGGACCTGCTCGTCGATCACATATACGTCCTCATACAGCGACTCCGGCGCGGGGAACGGCGAGCTCTCGGCGAACTGGACGGCCTGTTCGACGCGCTCGGCCGCCTCGCGCTCGATCAGCTCGCGCGCGCCCGCGTCGAGGACACCTTCGCGCTGGAGCAGATCGCCGAATCGTGGTACCGGGTCGCGCTCGCGCCACTGCGCGACCTCCTCCTTGGTGCGGTACTCCTCGGGGTCGGCCATCGAATGCCCGCGAAAACGGTAGGTGACGGCCTCGATGAGCAGCGGGCGGCGGTCCTCGCGCACGCGCGCCAGCGCCTCGCCCACGACGGTGTAGGTGTCGAGCACATCCATCCCGTCACAGCGCATCCCAGGGACGCCCAGCGACTCGCCCTTGCGCCGCAGGTCGGTCACAGCCGAGTGGCGCCCGAGCGAGGTGCCCATGCCGAACTGGTTATTGACGACCATGAACACCACCGGCAGGCGCCACAGCGCGGCGAGGTTCAGCGTTTCCCCGAACGTGCCCTGGTTGGAAGCGCCGTCTCCGAACGAGCACAGCGTCACATCGTCAGCGCCGAGATAGTCGCTGCTCAGCCCGATGCCCGCCCCGATCGGCAGGTTGCCGCCGACGATCCCGTAGCCGCCCATGAACCGGCGCTCGAGGTCGAACATGTGCATCGACCCGCCGTGTCCGCCGCAGCACCCGTCGGCGCGCCCGAACAGCTCCGCCATCACGCGCTCGGGCGGGGTGCCGCGCGCGATCGCATTGCCGTGCGAGCGGTAGGTGGAGATCAGGTAGTCCTGCTCGCGCAACGCCCGTGCGGAGCCGACGATCGTCGCCTCCTCCCCGATCGACAGGTGCAGGAAGCCGCCGATGCGCGCCCGCGCATACATCTCGCCCGCGCGCTCCTCGAAGCGGCGGATGAGCGTCATCGCCTGGAGCCACTCGCGGGCGACGTCGGGCTCGGGCAGGGCGCCGGGCGCGGGCGCCGGGCCCTCGCCGGTAGCTGCCAAAGCGCGCTCCTCGGCCATCACGGCCACATTAGCGGCGGCTAGGCGTCGGCGGCAGCCCAGCGCGCGATGAACTCCTCGGCCTCCAGCTGGGAGATCTCCTCGCGCAGCATGCGCGCCATACGTGAGGCCATCTGGGGCGGGCGGTCCCAGAACAGGACGACTTCGCCGCTGTCGATCTCGACGATCTCGATGTGGTCGATGCGGCTCGTGTCGGCGAGCAAAGCCGGGGCAATCCCCCCGCGCGTGATAATCAGGCGGTAGGCGCGGTTGGCTCTCATACCGCGCCCGGGGGTGTCGGGGAGGGGGCCGCCGCCGCGGTGGTGGCCGCGCTGAGGGCGCTCGCGCGCGCCGCCTCGCTCATGTACGAGGCGGCCTCGGCGAGAGAGCGCTCGCCGAGGAACACGCGCTCGCCGACTCGCACCGCGGGTACATCGCTGACCCCGGCCTGTGCGGCCGACGCGGTCGTGGCGGCCAGCTGCTCGCGCACCGAAGCCAGCTCGACGCCCTTCAGCACCGCGGCCGGGTGCATCTCGCACGCCGCGGCGGCGATCAGTACGTTCTCCGGCTCTGCGAGCGAGCGCCCGCCGGCGAACGCCTGGCGGAAGGCGGCCTGCGCGAACGGCACGGTGCGCCCGATCGACTTGGCATACGTCGCGGCGCGCATCGCCATGGCGCTGTCGAACGGAAACTGGCTCGGCCAGCTCAGCGGTGCCAGCCCCAGCTCGCGTGCGCGACGAGCGATGTCTGTGCGGAAGATGTCCTCCTCCTCACGGCAGCGGAACGCGTCGAGCGTCTCTGCGCCCGGCAGCTCGCGAGCGAGCACGGGCTGCCACTCCACATTTACTCGAGCCCGCCCACCCAGGATGTGCAGGACCTGCTCGGCGGCGAGGTATGCGAGCGGGCTTGCCAGGTCGAAGTAGAAGGCGGCGTCCAGCGCGGGCATCTCGCCGAGACTAGCCGTCGGCCCTCAACCGTGGATGAGCCAGCCATCCGCGGCGCGGCCCGCCTCCATGACCGCCTCGGAGAGGGTTGGATGGCCGTGGATGGTGCGCGCGATCTCGGCGTAGCCCCCCTCCAGCGCGCGCACGTTGACGAGCTCCTGGATCAGCTCGGTCGCGCGCGCGCCGACGATGTGCCCGCCGAGCAACTCCCCGTAGGAGCTCTCGCCTACGATCTTGACGAGGCCGGTGCGGTCGCCGTAGACGGTGCCTCCCCCCACCGCGCCGTAGGGGACCTTGCCGACGACGACGTCGTAGCCCTGCTCGCGCGCCTGCGCCTCGGTCAGTCCGAACGAGCCGACGTTGGGAGTGCAGAACGTCGCGCGCGGAATGTCGATGTAGGCGAGCGGGTGAGTCTGCAGGCCTGCCGAGTCCTCGGCCGCGATGATGCCCTCGTCGGAGGCCTTGTGCGCGAGCGCGGGCCCGGGGACCAAGTCGCCGATCGCGTAGACGCCGGCACGGCTGGTGCGCAGGGCGCCGTCGACCTTCACAAGGCCGCCCTCGTCCAGCTCGACACCGGCCTCCGCCAGGCCGAGCCCGTCGATGTCGGCGCCGCGCCCGGCGGCGATCACCAGGTAGTCGACCTCGGCGGTGCTGGCGCCGTAGGAGAAGCCGACGCTCGTCTCGCCAGCGCTCACGCCGGTCACGGCCGTACCGGTTTGTACGTCAATGCCCTGGCGCCCCAGCCCGCGCTCGACCAGACGCGAGATGTCGGCGTCCTCGGTAGGCAGCACGCGATCGAGCATCTCCAGCAGCACGACCTCGCTGCCAAGGCGCGCAAAGGCCGAGGCAATCTCCGCGCCGGAAGCCCCCGCGCCGACGACGGCCAGGCGGGTTGGCACCTCTGCAAGCGCCCAAGCCTCCTCGGTCCCGATCACGCGCCTCCCGAACTGCACCCCGGGGATCGGCCGCGGGACCGAGCCGGTGGCGAGGATCACGCTGCCCGCGGCGATCGCCTGGCTGCCGCCAGCCGCCTCGACCAGCACATCTCCGTCGGCGCTCAGCGTCGCGTTCCCCTCGATCAGGTCGATGGAGTTTTTCTTGAACAGTCCCCCGACCCCCGAGGTGAGCGTCGAGACCACTTTTTCGCGGCGGGCCTGGATCGCCGCGTAGTCCACCTCGACGCCGGAGACCTTCAAACCGTACTCCTCGGAGTCGCGGATCTCCGAGAGCAGGTCGGCCGAGCGCAGGACCGCCTTGGCGGGGATGCACGCGTAATTCAGGCAGCGCCCGCCGACCCTGTCCTTCTCCACCACCACCGTCTTTTTGCCGAGCTGGGCGGCGCGGATGGCGGCCACGTAGCCACCCGGCCCGGAGCCGATCACGATGGTGTCGTAGGAGGTCTCTGCCATGATCGCTCGGAGCCTATCGAAGCTCGCCTCGCGGTCAGGCCAAGCGCGCGGCGGGCGCGCGGGTCACGTCCGTTCACCCGCCTGGATGCGTCCCATGACCCTTACCAGCTTCCAGAACAGCCAGCCCGCGAGCACGATCGAGACCAGGCACAGACCCGCGGCCAGCAGCGTGGAGGCCACTACGAGCGCGAGCGAGGTCACGAGGATCTGGAACGCGAGCAGCGCCTCGAAGCCGAGCACCGCCCAGTAGCGGCGCTGGTACATCCCGAACGCGAGCAGAGCGAGCACGCCCGCGAGGAACACACCGCCCGGCAGCGAGCCGCCGTGATGGCGCAGGCCGTGGATCGTGAGCGCGCCGACGATCACGGCGAGTGCGAGCATGATCGCCACAGTCACGGCGACGAGCAGGGGCGTTGGTCGCTCGCCGGGAGCCAGCGGGATCAGCGAGGCCCGTGCCTGCTCCTCGCGCATCAAAGCTCAGCGCGCAGGGCTAGTGCCGCGCGCTGCGGATCCTCGGCGTCCGCGATCGCGCGCAGGACACATATGCGAGATGCGCCGGCGGCGAGTACCTCATCGATGTTTCCCGTATCGATTCCGCCAATCGCGAAGAACGGCACGGGCGCGTGGGCGGCCGCGTAGCGCACCAGGTCGAGTCCGACCGCGGGGCGGCCGAGCTTGGTGGGGGTGGCGTGGACGGGGCCCACGCCGATGTAGTCGGGGCCATCGGAGCGCCGATCGGCACCGGTGCTCGCCACGACGGCATCGATCTCGGCCGGCGCGTGGGTCGAGAGCCCGATCAGCATGTCCGGCCCGACCAGCTCGCGGACCTCGGTCACGGGCATGTCGTCCTGCCCCACGTGCACGCCGTCCGCGCCGGAGTCGCGCGCGAGCAGGGGACGGTCGTTGACGACGAACAGCGCGCCGTGCCGCTGGCATAGCTCCCGCGCTTCCCGCGCGAGTGACAGCAGTTCCTCGTCGCCCAGATCCTTCTCGCGCAGCTGCACGATATCCACGCCGCCGCCGATGGCCGCTGGCAGGAGCCCGGAAAGCTCGCGTCCCCCCGGCTTGCCGTCGCACACCAGATACAGCCGCGCGCCGGCGAGACGGGTGAGACGGTCGGTGTAGATGTCGCTGGCGGGCACTCCCGCTGAGTCTGACAGCGGACTAGCATCAACCGTATGTCCGAGCACACCAGATCGTCCGACGTGGTCATCGTCGGTGGCGGGATCGTCGGCCTGTCCGCTGCCTGGCGCGCCCGCGCGCGCGGACTGTCGGTGACGCTGCTCGAGCGGGACACGGCCGGCCGGGGCACGTCATATGTGGCGGCGGGGATGCTCGCGCCGGTGGCCGAGGCCGAGTTCGGGGCCGCAGGCAGGCGGCTGCTGGGGATGGGGTTGCGCTCGGCGGAGATGTGGCCTGGATTTGCGGCCGAGCTGGAGGAGACGGCGGGCATGGAGGTGGGCCTGCTGCAGACCGGCACGCTGGTGGTGGCGCGCGACGAGGACGAGGCGCGCGAGCTGGAGCGCCAGCTCGCGTTCCGGGAGTCATTGGGGTTGCCTGCGCAGCGATTGCGAGCGAGCGCGGCGCGCGAGCGTGAGCCGGGACTCGCGCCCACAGTGCGACTGGCGATCGAAGCGCCGGACGATCACTCGGTCGATCCGCGACTTGTGCTGCAGGCGCTGCGCCGGGTGTGCGATACCGCAGGGGTCACCATCTGCGAGCACACCCGGGCGGAGTCCGTCGAGCTGGACGCGCGCCAGGAGCCGGATTACCGGCCTGTGCCTGCAGAGAGGCGAGCGCTTGAGCGCCGATCAGGTGGTGCTCGCCGCCGGCCCGTGGACCGGACAGATCGAGGGGCTGCCCGCCCGACGCGCGGGTTCGCGTGCGACCGGTCAAGGGCCAGATCCTGCGCCTGCGCGATCCCGCCGGTCCTGGCCTCGTGACGCGGGTGCTGCGCTTCGAGGGCGGCTACCTGGTGCCGCGCGCGGACGGCTCCTACGCGCTCGGGGCGACGGTCGAGGAGAAGGGCTTCGAGCTGACCCCCACCGCGGGCGGGGTGTACGCGCTGCTGCACGACTGCGGAGAACTCGTCCCCGGGATCGACGAGCTGCGGATCGAGGAGCTGTCCGTCGGGCTGCGCCCCGGCACCCAGGACAACGCGCCGGCGATCGGACGCGGTGCGCTCAAGGGCCTGGTGTGGGCGACGGGTCATCATCGCAACGGGATCCTGCTCGCGCCGCTCGACCGCCGAGCTGGTGGTCGAGTCGCTGCTCGGGGAGGAGTCTGAGAACCCGCTGCTCGCTTCCTGCGACCCTGCGCGTCTCACAGCCGTTCCGGGTGTAGATCAGTTACAGCCCGGCGGCGAATTGTCACCCGCGGTCGGGGCCGCGCGATGATCGTCAACGGGCAGCGCTCCGACATGCCCGCGGGCGAGACGGTCCTCGCCGTGCTCGGCCGTCTCGGCCTGTCGCCGGACGCGCGCGGGGTCGCCGTGGCCGTGGACGGCGAGGTCGTACCAAGAGCCGACTGGGAGACGTTCGCGCTCGCGCAGGATGCCCGGGTCGAGGTATTGACGGCGATGCAGGGAGGATGAGCTCCGTGTCCGATCTGACCGCGCCAGATTCGACGACATCCACGGGGGTTGAGCGCAACGGCTCGCGGGCGCCCGCCGGGTCATCCGCCGGCACCGGACGATGTCCTGACGATCGCTGGCAGGACGTTTCAATCGCGCCTGCTGCTCGGCACGGGCGGGTTCCCCTCGCTGGAGCTGATGGCTCAAGCGATCGCGGCGAGCGGTAGCGAGCTGGTGACGGTCGCGCTGCGCCGGATCGATCCAGCCGCGCGCGGCTCGCTGATCGACGTGCTCGCCGGCACGGGCGTGCAGCTGCTACCCAACACCGCCGGCTGTCGCACCGCCCGCGATGCGGTGCTCACGGCCAAGCTCGCGCGCGAGGCGTTTGCGACCGACTGGATCAAGCTCGAGGTGATCGGCGACGAGGACACGCTGCTGCCCGACGCGCCCGAGCTGCTGCGCGCCGCCGAGGAGCTCGTCGACGAGGGCTTTGTCGTGCTCCCATACACGACCGACGATCCTGTGCTCGCACGCCGCTTGGTCGATGTCGGCTGTCCCGCGGTGATGCCGTTGGGGTCGCCGATCGGCAGTGGTATGGGCGTCCGCAACTCTTACAACATCAGCCTCATCCGCGAAGCCGTCACAGTCCCGGTAGTGCTCGACGCGGGCGTGGGCACTGCCTCCGACGCAGCGCTTGCGATGGAGCTGGGCTGCGACGCCGTGATGGCCGCCTCGGCGATCTCACGAGCGCAGGACCCCGTGCGCATGGCTCACGCGATGCGCCACGCCGTGCGGGCCGGGCGCCTGGCGCGGACCGCTGGGCGCATTCCCCGCCGGCGCTACGCCACCGCCTCAACACCCGACGAGGGCCTGCCCGACTTCACTTGACGACTTCGATCGTCCCGTTCATCGAAGCCGGATGAATCGTGCACTCGTAGTGGATGATCCCCGGCTTGGTGACCCTGATTTCGTAGGTGCCGCCTTCGCCGAAGTCTTTGGAGGCGAACTTTGCGACGCCGCCCTCGCTGGTGACGTTGTGTTCGACCGAGTCGTAGTTCGTCCACTTGATCGTGCTGCCGACCTTCACCCTGAGAGTGTCCGGATCGATCGCGATATTGCGGTAGGCGATCTGCACGACCCCGCTCTGGATGGGAGAGGAGGATGACGGGGAGGCGTACTTCGGCGTCGTGTCCGTTTTCAACCCGCCCGAGGCCGATGTGCTGGAGCTCGTGGTGGTGGCGGCGGTGGTGGCGGTCGAGCTGGAGCCGCTCGACCCGCAGCCGGCCGCGAGCAGCAGCGCTGAGCAGACGATCGCAGCGCTGCACGTAGACTGGCCGGACTGCTGCCTCGCCACTTCCTCACAGGTGCCGAGCTTAGCGCGGCGGAGCTGAACGCGCTGCTCGACCGTGCGCTGGAACTGAAGGCTGCGCCGCTGTCCTGCAAGGCGCTCGCGGGATGCAGCGTCGCGCTGATCTTCCAAAAGCCCTCGACGCGCACGCGGATCTCCTTTGAGGTGGGAGTCCACGAGCTGGGCGGCCACCCGGTGGTGCTGCGCGCGGATGAGCTGCAGCTGTCTCGCGGCGAGGCGCTGCGCGATACTGCCTACGTCCTCTCTCGGCACGTTTCAGCGGTCGGTGTGCGCACCGGTCCGGATGTGACGCTCCAGGAGCTGGCGCAATACAGTGACGTGCCCGTCGTTAACATGCTCACCGAGCTGCACCACCCGTGCCAGGCGCTGGCGGACCTGCTGACGCTGCGTGAGGCGTATGGCTCACTCGAGGGCGTGCGCGTCGCATACGTCGGTGACGGCAACAACGTCGCTCGCTCACTGGCGCTGCTCGGCACGCTCGCCGGGATGCACGTGGCGGTCGCCTCGCCCTCCGGCTACACGCTGGACGAGCAGGCGCCGCTGCCCGTGCCGGATGGCGCCGCGGGAACGCTCGAGCTGCACGCCGACCCCCGCGAGGCGGTGGCGGGCGCACGGGCGGTGTACGCGGACGTATGGGTGAGCATGGGCGACGAGGCCACTGCCGCCGAGCGCCGCGCCGCGCTCGCGCCCTACGTGCTCGACGACGCCCTGCTCGACGCGGCCGCCCCGGACGCGTTTGCGATGCACGACCTGCCGGCGCACCCCGGCGAGGAGATCTCCGCCGAGGTGCTCTACGGCGGGCGCCAGCGCATCTGGGATCAGGCTGAGAATCGCCGCCACGCCCAGAAGGCCCTGCTCGAGCTGTTGGTCGCACCGGTGCCAGGCACCTCCTAACAATGACACTCGAGCCCGTGACCGTGTCCCCCACGTCGCCGCCCGACGAGCGTCCCGCCCGCCCGCGCCCGGGCGATGAGCTCGAGCTTCAGATCGACTCGCTCGCCTTCGGCGGAGAGGGCGTCGCCCGACTCGGCCAGGAGGGCTATGTCGTATTTGTGGCCGGCGGGATTCCCGGAGATCTGGTGCGCGCGGTCGTCTACAAGCGCAAGCGCTCCTATGCGCACGCCCGCGCGATCGAGGTGCTGCAGCCAAGCCCCGAGCGCATCCCGCCGATCGCCGACCATCCCGGCGTGCCCTGGCAGGTGCTGCCGTACGAGCGTCAGCTTCAGATCAAGCGCGACCAGGTGGACGAGGCGCTGCGCCGGATCGGGCGGCTGGACGGGTTCGAGCTGGAGGAGATCGTGCCGGCGCTGGCGCAGTGGCGCTATCGCAACAAGCTCGAGTACTCGTTTGGGATGAGCGACGACGGCGAGCTTCAGTGCGGCTTTCACGCTTCGGCGGGCGGCAGACGGGTGGCGCCGATCGAGGACTGCCTGCTGGCCTCCGAGCCGGGCAACCACGCGCGCGTGCTGGCGTTGAGCTGGTGTCGCGCGCAGGGGTTGAACGCCTGGGAGCGCAGCGCGCGGCGCGAGAGCGACGATGGGAGCGCGCCCAACCAGCCTGGCGCAGCGCGTGCTCGCGGCGGCCGGCGCGACGCGCGCCATGAGCGCACGGAGCGGGTGGGACCCGATCAGAACGGACGCGCGCGCTTGCGCAACCTGGTCGTGCGCGAGGGGCGGAGCACCGGCAAGCTGCAGGTCAGGCTCGTAACGACCGACGGCGAGCTGGACGCGAGCGCCTTCGCGCTGGCGCTGAGCACGGCGCTGGGTGACCGTCTGAGCGGCGTGTTGTGGACGCGCTCGCGCAGCCTTGCGGAGACCACGGCCGGTGGGGAGACCGAGCTCGTGTGGGGTGAGGCCGAGTTGCCCGAGCGCCTGGGCGAACTCGACCTGCGGATCTCCCCGGAGGCGTTCTTTCAGACGAATACCGAGATGGCCGAGCTGTTGTATGGCGTCATCGGCGAGTACGCGGCACTGCAAGGTTGGGAGCGGGTGTATGACCTGTACTGCGGCATCGGCACGATCGCGCTGACGCTCGCGCCGCGTGCGGGCGAGCTGTGGGGGATCGAGCTGGTCGAGCAGGCGGTCGCCGACGCGATCGCGGCTGCCCGGCGCAACGAGGTGACGAACGCCCACTTCTTTGCCGGCGACGCCCGACTCGCTCTGCCCGAGCTGGTGGCGCGCGCCGGGCGCCCTGACGTACTCGTGGTCGACCCCCCCCGCGCCGGGCTCTCCCGGAAAGTGGTCAGGCGGATAGTCGAGGCCTCGCCGAAGCGGATCGTGTACGTCTCCTGCAACCCCACCACGCTCGCGCCCAACGCGGCTGAGCTCGTCGAAGCGGGGTGGACGCTGAAGAAAGTACGCCCCGTAGACATGTTCCCCCAAACTCACCACATCGAGTGCGTCGCCCTCTTCGAGCGGAACGATGGCCGGCGCATCTCTGCGTCCTCGCTCGCTCGCGTGCAAAGCACGCCACGCTCCCTGCGTCCTTGATCTGCTTGGCCCTCGTCTCGCTCGAGGGCGTAATTGTGACTGCGGGTAGGCTTTCGTCGATGCGCGCCGTCGCCATTTGCGAGCAGGAGATCGTGATCGAGGAGCACCCCGACCCGGCGCCGGGCGCCGGCGAGGCGCTGGTGCGCGTGCGCGCGGCGGGGCTGAACGGCGCGGACATGATGCAGCGCCGCGGCCTCTACCCGGCGCCGCCCGGCTCGCCGCAGGACATCCCCGGGATGGAGCTCGCCGGCGAGGTCGCCGCGCGCGGCCCCGGTGCCGAGCGCTTCGCCGAGGGCGAGCGCGTGATGGCGATCGTCGGGGGCGGCGCCCAGGCGGAGCTGGCCGTCGTGCACGAGCGCGTGCTGATGCCGGTGCCCGCGGCCCTGGACTGGCCCGCGGCGGGCGGGCTGCCGGAGGTGTTCACGACCGCTCACGACGCAATCTTCACCCAGGCGGGCCTGCGTCCCGGCGAGCGCCTGCTCGTGCACGGCGGCGCCGGTGGCGTGGGCGTCGCGGCGATCGGACTCGCTCGGGCCGCCGGCGCGCGCGTGACCGCAACCGTGCGTCGCGAGGAGCTGCGCGGGCCGGTCTCCGCGCTGGGCGCCGAGGCGATCGCGCCCGAGGACTTCGCGGAGCGTGGCCCGTTCGACGTGATCCTGGAGCTGGTCGGCGCGCCCAACATGCCCGAGAACCTGAACGCGCTTGCGACCAGCGGGCGGATCTGCGTGATCGGCGTCTCCGCGGGTGCGAAGACCGAGCTGAACCTACTCGCGCTGATGGGTAAGCGCGCGCGCGTCCACGGCTCGACGCTGCGCGCCCGCCCGCTGGAGGAGAAAGCGATCACAGCCCGCCGCCTCGAACACGAGGTGCTGCCCCTCCTCGACTCCGGCACCCTGCGCGTGCCGATCGCCGCGACCTTTCCCCTGGATGAAGCCGCCGCCGCCTACGAGCGCTTCGCCGCGGGCGGCAAGCTCGGCAAGATCGTGCTCGAGATTCAGTAGGGAGGCTGCGCCGCGTACCAGTCCCCGAGCGCGCGGAACGCTGCCCAAAAAGCCCGCTTGGAGTCGGTCTCGTCGAGCGAGTCGTCGATGTTGGGCACGTATAGGACATCGATCGTTCCAGTCAACTGCTGGATCTCGCCCAGGCGTGGGGCGAGCTCCCGGGCGAGCGGGATGTCCATCTCGCCGAGCGCGGCGAGCGCTTCTGCGCCCATCACGACGACGATCTTCGGCGCCACGATCGCGATCTCCTCGACCACGCGCGACACGCACGCGAAGTCCGCGAGCGAAGCGTCGCTCAGCGGGCACTTGACGCACAGCGTTCCATACACCGCCAGCGGATCGATCGACAGGCGCTTGAGGGACTTCATCAGCGCGCCACCGGCGCGGCCGTAGAAGGCGACGCCCTCCTCGATCTCCGAGGGCTGGGGAGCGTGCTTGAGCAGCATCACGTCGGCCTGCGGATGCCCGGAGCCGAGCACGGGCATCAAATTGCCGCGCGGGCAGTGCGGACAGGACTGCAGCTCGCGCGTCAGCGAGTTCAGCTCGCGGATGGCGCGCTCCAGGTACTTCTCGCGGATCTCGTCGTCGGTCACAGGCATCGACCCCGAGGGTTTTGACGGCCGCGGTACTTGTCCTTGGCGCTGCACCGGCGCTTGCGCGGCGACCTGCGGCTCGGACCGCCCCATTTCGCCGTGTGAGGTGGGGCGAGCGTGCGCCATCACGACCGCCGGCTGCCCCCCATCGCCCGCTTGACCCGCCGCGCCCGGCTGGCGCGACGCGCGGAGGGTGGGGTAGCACGGGTCTGCAGGAACTTGAGCGCCTGCACATACAGCAAGGAAGAGGGGCGTGTGACGATGTCGGCGTCGCGCAGGGATTGCAGGAACTCGGCCGGGCCGTCGAACTCGCGCATCCTGATCCGCACCGAGCCGAGACCCTGGGCGACGTGGGAGTCAGAGCCCGCGCCCGCCGCGATCCGGTACTTGGCGGCAAAGCGAGCAGCCTCGTCGTTGAACGCGCCGATCGCCACACGCGGGTTGAACACCTCGATCGCATCGACGTCGGCGACGATCCTCAGCAGGTGCTCGTAGTCGGGCACCGAGTGCAGCCGGTCGAACGGATGGGGCACGTATACGAGCCCGCCCTGGCGGTGGATCTCCGCGACGGTCTCCTCCAACGTCATCCCGCGCGGGATGAGCTCCTCGATGAACAGGCCGATCACCTCGCCCTGATCGGCCGTCTTGACCTCCTCGCCGACGATCACCTTCACGCCGATGTCCAGCTCCCGCGCGCGCTCGGAAGCCGCCAGCGCCCCGGAGATCTCGTTGTGATCGGTCACCGCGATCGCGCCCAGCCCCCGGTCGCGTGCGGTCGTGAGCAGCACCTCGACGGGAGTCGCGCAGTCATGGGAGTGGTCGGTGTGCATGTGCATGTCCACGTCGATCAGCGGCCGCCCGGCCAGGCGCCGGCGCAGCTCCGGCACCCCGTCTGGGTTGTGCCGGCGCGCGATGAGGTCGCGGTAGATCCGCTCGAGCTCCGCGGCCGCACCGTCGCCGTCGAGCACGAGGCGGTACTCCCCTGGAAACTGGCGGGACATCAGCTGCGCCGTGGCGGGCAGGCTCGCAATGCGCGCGTCCAGGCGTCCGAAGAAGCTCTCTACGAAACGACGCGCGACGAGCGTCGAGATCAGGCGCTCTGAGGCGGAGTGAAACGAGCCGACGTTCAGTGCGCGCGAGTGGCGCAGGGCCGCGTTGGACGTGCTCGGCGCGAACGGCTCGTGCACATGCACAACGTCCAGCGGGACCGTGCTCAGCAGTTCCTCGATCGTGCGCGCCACGTCGATTCCCAGCGCGGGCGTGCGCCGGCGCGGAGATCGATCGGAGCTCGACCAGGACTGAAGGTCCAGCACCTCGCCGACCGCGACAACTGTGGGGGTACCGCCGTCGGTCCCCTCGAGCAGAGATCCGGGCCCCCCCGTTCGCCCCTGCGCCAGCGCTGCGCGCAGCGCGCGGCGTGAGGCCCGAACCCGCTCCTGCGAGCGCGAGGGGGCCAGCACCAATACCCGGTGCCCGCGCCGCGACAGCTCAGTGGCTACGCGACGGACGTGGGTATTGACCTCGTCCTGGGCCTCCCAGGGATAGGGGGTCACATGAGCGATTGAGAGCCGCTCTGACGAGGCCATCTGGCCTCCCATTATCACGCCTTCTGGGTCGTCTTTCGTGGCTTGCTCGCCGGGCGCGCGGTGGGCGGGCCTCCGTACCTGGCGATGAACCGCTCGGTGTCGGTGCGAGCCTGCTCGTCGGGACGCTGGTTGTGCGGCGACTTCATCAGGTAGGAGGAGGGGCCGTCGAGCTGTCCGGAGACGCCCTGATTGAGCGCCAGCTTGCAACAGCGCACGGCGTCGATCACGATGCCCGCCGAGTTCGGCGAGTCCCACACCTCGAGCTTCAGCTCGAGGTTCAGCGGCACGTCGCCGAACGCTTGGCCCTCGACGCGGATGTGTGCCCACTTGCGGTCGGTCAACCACGGCACGTAGTCGGAGGGCCCCACGTGGATGTCGCCGGCCGGCAGCTCGTGGTCCATGATCGAGGTGACGGCGTTGGTCTTGGAGATCTTCTTGGACTCCAGCCGCTCGCGCTCGAGCATGTTGTAGAAGTCCATGTTCCCGCCCACGTTCAGCTGTGAG
This sequence comes from uncultured Solirubrobacterales bacterium, assembly GCA_963755165.1. Lineage (GTDB taxonomy): Bacteria > Actinomycetota > Thermoleophilia > Solirubrobacterales > Solirubrobacteraceae > Palsa-744. The sequence continues at coordinate 139,595 of CAVWIT010000001.1, forward strand.
GTGCGCTCGATCTCCACGCCGCGCTCGGCGAACAGGCGCGCGAGCGTGCGATGCACGATCGTGGCGCCGACCTGGGACTTGATGTCGTCGCCCACGATCGGCAGCCCCGCCTGTTTGAAGCGCTTATCCCAGTAGTCCTCGCGGGCGATGAACACGGGGATGCAGTTGACGAAGCCGCAGCCGGCCTCGAGGATCTGCTCCACGTACCACTTGGTCGCCTGCTCGCTCCCGACCGGGAGATAGGAGACGACCACGTCGGTGTGGGTGTCCTTGAGGATCTTGACGATGTCGGCGGTCTCGCCGGGGGCCTTGGTGATCTTCTCCTTGAGGTACTTGCCCAGGCCATCGTGGGTCATTCCGCGATAGACCGGCACACCCAATTTTTTCGGAACCTCCCGCCCCCCCTTGGCGAACTTGATCGTGTTGTTCTGCCCAGACCAGATCGCTTCGCCAAGGTCCTTGCTGACCTTGGCAGAGTCGATGTCGAAGGCGGCCGTGAACTCGATGTCGCGCACGTGGTAGCCGCCGAGATCGACGTGCATCAGGCCGGGAACCCGCCGGGAAGGGTCGGCGTCGCGGTAGTAGTGCACGCCCTGGACGAACGCGCAGGCGCAGTTGCCGACGCCGATGATCGCGACGCGGACCTTCTCGCGCTGGTAGCGCGCGGCGCCGTTCTGGGACGCGGCGCCGTTGCTGTGAGGGGTGGGGGTCAAGTGCGTTTCCTTCCTGGGGGCCGAAGGCCGGTCAAGGGAGCCCGGAAGCTCCGATCCTTTCAAGCGGACGGTCGTATGCCGGACCGAGCGGACTCTCCGGGGAGATTACCCCGCACGCGCCGTCAGGTCACACGGCCGCTGCTCGCCGACAGTTCCCGCCGCACGTGCGCGATGCGCTGGGCGACCGTGATCAGGCTGAGCGCCGCCAGCACGTACACCGCGGGCGCCAGCAACTGGAAGTCTCCGAGCGAGGCGCCGCGCGCGAAGATCAGGCCGATCGAGAGGATCACGACACGCACGGGGCGGGTGGCGATGCCGACCTTGCACTCCACACCCAGCGCCTCCGCGCGCGCGCGTGTGTAGGAAACCATCAGCGAGGCCAGCACCGCGACGACGACCGCCGCCGCGGCGACGCGATCTCCCCGCAGCGCGAAGTATCCTGCCACCGCGGTCAGCACGATCCCCTCCTCGATGCGGTCGAGCGTCGAGTCCAGGAACGCTCCGAACGGAGTGCCCTTGCCGGACATGCGCGAGTAGCGCCCGTCGAGCGTGTCCATGATCGATCCGACGACGAACGCGACCCCGCCGAGGAAGAACAGCTGCTCCCACACGAGCGCCGCCGCAACCAGGTTCAGCGCGAGGCCTGTAAGTGAGATCGCGTTGGGGGTCAGGCGTGACTCGATCAGGCGGTTGCGCACCAGCTCGCGCCGAACACCTGACCCGATCGGCGCGCGCGCGCGGGGGGGGCGCGTCCGATACGCGCCACGGCGCAGGCGTCGCGAGGGGGTGTCACGGCGACGAGGAGCCATGGTCGTGGAGCTGGTGGTGGCGCTGCCCTCGGGCTCGCTCATCCGCCCGCGACTCCAGCCTGCGCAGCAGAGAAGCGCCACACCGCCGGTCGTGCGCGAGCGAGCCACATCGCGCCGTAGGCGGACGCCCCGGCCGTCAGTGCGCCGAGGATTGCGTCGAAGATGAAGTGGTTGGCTGTGACGACGATCACGAACGTCATCAGGAGGGGATAGAGCAGCCACAGCGCGCTGACGATGCGATGGCGCGCGAGGCGCGCGAGCGGCCAGCCGATCATCAGCGCGAACGCGACGTGCATTGAAGGAACGGCGGCGTAGGGATTGAACAGTGCGCTCATCGATGCGCTTGTGTGGGAGACGTTCACGGGCGTGAAGTCGGAGACGGTGTCGATGAATCCCCACTCGGGCATGAAGCGTGGTGGAGCCGTTGGGAAGACCGTGTAACCGACGAGCGCGATCGCCATGGCGATCATGAACATGTTGCGCACGAAGTAGAAGTTGCGGTTGTGGCGCAGGTAGAGATAGAGGAGCGCGGCGATCGTCACCGACCCCTGCGCGTTCACGTACAGCCAGCTGGCGAGCGCCATCACGAAGTGGCTACCGGACGCCCACGTCTGCACGGAAGGCTCGATGAACAGATGCAGCGTGCGCTCGAGCGAGATCAGGTCGCGGGCGTGGGCGAAGGCCGCATTGGCGTCGTTCTCGACGAGGCCGCGCACCAGCCGGTAGGCGAGGTAGGCAAGACCGAACAGCAGCACCTGGCGCAGCACGTCCAGCCATCCGTGCGGCAGGACGCGCGCCTGCAGAACACGAACACGGGCGAGCATCTGAGGCGGAAGCCTAGCGTGATGGAGGGTCGAGGGTATACAGCCGCCAATGCGGCGAGCGCCACACTTCGCGCAAATACGGCAGTCCGCGGGCAATCAACGCGCCCTCGGCCTGGCCGGCTTCGTCCAATCGCACGTCGGGCAACGCCACGTAGGCAACGCGGTTTTCGCGCAGCCATGCCTCGTACGCGGAGGAGCGCAGGCGTGGCCCGTAGAACAGGGCGCCATAGCGCGTGTCGAGCTGGCGCTCCCAGCCGCGGGCCAGGGCGATGCCGTCATAGCCGGCCAGGTATGCAGCCTCCCAGTGCGCGCCGGTCAGGGGCACCTCGACGATCGTGCGCCGGCCGTGGGTGAGGGCGCGCAGCTCGGCGCGCAGGGGGGCGTAGTAGGCCAGGTGCACCGAGGGGTCGCCGGCGAGCGCGGTCTCGTCGTTGATCGGCGTCTCGATCTGCCAGTACAGGAGCACCGGGACGAGCAGGCACAGGATCAGGCGGTGGCGATCCCACAGGACCCCGGCGAGCAGCGGGCCGGCGAGCAGCGCCCCCAGGCGCGCGGCGTTGCTCCCGACGGGCGTGCGCAGCGCGTAGGAGCCGATCAGCGCCAGCGCGTACACGGCGGCGCCCGCGCGCACGACCCGCCGCGCGCGCGGGTCGATCGTTCCCTGTGGCAGCAGCAGCGCGATCAGCACGACCCCGCCCAGCGCCGGCCAGAACACAGACGGCGCGAACGGCTCCCAGCCGCCTTCGGGGAACGCGAGCGCCATGATCGCGATCGGCCCGAGCGCGGCGGCCGCGAGACGAGGTCGCCAGGCGGCCACGCCCGCCAGCGCCAGGAACGCCCCGGCGACGGGGCTCGCGAGGCTCGTCACGACGGCGAGCCCGAGCGCCACGCCGATGCGCCCGGCCAGCAGCGCGAGCACGGAGCCGAGGCCGATCGCGAAGCCCAGGTTGTAGGGGACGCGCCCGGACAGCAGTCCCACGCCGAAGCCCAGCGCGAACCAGCCCGCCGCCAGGCGCGCGGCGGCGGGCGAGAACACCCGCTGGGCGATCAGCCCGAACAGCGCGGCGGCCGCGACGGCCGACAGCGACAGCACCGTGTATACGCCCAGCCACGCCCCCAGCTCGGGCGAAAGCAGCGAGTATCCCGGCAGGTAGTGCCCGTGCACGGCGTACCAGCCGTTGTCGCGCAGCGCAAAGCCGGCGCGGGCGAACAGGTCGCTGCGATACGTCGCGGCCGCCAGGTCCCCCGCGGGCGGCTGCCAGAGCATGTAGGCCAGCGCGAGGGGGGCGGCGACCGCCACGGCCACCGCCCAGGGCGGAACGTCCAGGCGCGCCGCCCGCGATCTGGGCGGTGTGCGCGGCGTCTGCGTTGCCGGCGCCGGCGAGGCCATCGGCTCACCCCGGTCCGGCGGCGCCCAGAAAGTCTGCGACCCGGTCGATCACGTCCGGGCGGTCCAGCCAAGGCCAGTGGCCGGCGTCGTGAAGCTCGACCAGCTCGGCGGGGTGGGCGGGGCCTCCCATCGCCTCGGCGTATGCGCGGGCGAAGCGGGCGGGGATGTAGGGATCGGCCGCGCCCCACAGCACGAGCGCGGGCCTATCCAGCTCGCCCAGGCGCCCGCCGGCGGCCGCGAGCACCTCGGGCGGCGAGTTGCGGTACAACCGCAAGATCGCGCGCTGGGTGCCCTGGTCGAAGTGGTCGAACACCATGTCCAGCCAGGAGTCGGGCATCGGCTCGCGCGAGGGGCGCGCCTCGCGGGTGGAGAAGCGCAGCACCCAGCGGGTGGTCGCGCCCATCACGAGCTCGCCGATCAGCGGCGTGCGCCACAGGCGCGCGGTGCGGTGCCAGCGGTAGCCGGGCAGGAACGGGACGGCGTTGATCACGACCAGCCGCGCGATCCGCTCGGGGTGGCGCTGCGCGAAGGCGAGCCCGACCGAGCCCCAGTCGTGCACGACCAGGCTGACGCGCTCCACGCCCACCTCGCCCAGGAACCGCTCGATGAAGTCGGCATACCCCTCGATCGTGTAATCGAGTTCTGCTGCCTTGCCGGTGCGGCCGAACCCGGGCAGGTCGGGCGCGAGCCCTCCCGTGCGCTCCAGGAACGCCGGCCATTCGTCCGAGCACGTCGGCACCCCGTGTAGATACAGGGGCGTGGCGGCGCCCTCGCCGACGCCCGGCACCGGGGCCTCGCGCCAGAACACGGGCATCCCGTCGATCGTGGCGGTCCGGTCGCTGACGGCGGGCACCACGCGAGGATAATGCTCCCCGTGCCACCGAAGCCCTGGAAGCCCCCGACGCGCGCGCGGGTGATACGGCTGCGCGAACGGCTGCGCGAGGTGTACGGGACGCCGCTGATGACGCCGCATGGGCACCCGATCGCCGAGCTCGTGCTGACCGTGCTCTCTCAGTCCACCAACGACCGCAACCGCGACGTGGCCTACCTGCGGCTGCGCGAGCGCCTACCGACGTGGGAGGCGGTGCGTGACGCGCCCGTCGCGAAGGTGGAGGAGGCGATCCGCCCGGGCGGGATCTCGAAGGTCAAGTCCGCTCGCATCCAGGCGATCCTGCGCGCGATCTCCGCTGACCCGCGGGGGGTGGGCGGGCCGTCAGGCAGGCTCTCGCTGGACTGGCTGGCGGACGCGCCGATCGAGCAGGCCCGCGACTATCTCGTCGCTCTGCCGGGAGTCGGGCGCAAGACCGCCGCGTGCGTGCTGCTGTTCGCCTATGGCCGTCACGACGTGCCCGTGGACACGCACGTCTCGCGTGTGGGCATGCGCCTGGAATTGCTGGCGCCCGGCGCGCCGTTCGAGCGGCTGCACGATCAGATGCTCGCGCTGACCCCGCCCGGCCAGGAGCTCGAGCTGCACGTCAACCTGCTGCGCCACGGCCGCCGCACCTGCCACGCGCGCACCCCCGCCTGCTCGGCGTGCGCGCTGGCGCGCATGTGCCCCACTCGGGGCACGTTCGCCTGATTTGCGCCTGCGCGCGGGCGTGGGCTCTCTCTTTCCCCTCCCCAGACCCCCTTGACACCCCAGAGAAAATCTGCTTCACTATCACTTAGATTTATTCCACTGTCCTAGAAGGAGCTACACACATGGGCAAGACCATAGGCATCGACCTGGGCACGACCAACTCGTGCATGGCCGTGCTCGAGGGGGGCGAGCCCACCGTCATCGAGAACGCCGAGGGCGGGCGCACGACCCCCTCCGTCGTCGCGTTCGCTGCCTCCGGTGAGCGTCTTGTAGGCACAGTCGCCAAGCGCCAGGCCGTGACCAACCCGCAGAACACGATCTTCTCGATCAAGCGCTTCATGGGCCGCAAGGAGGCCGAGGTCCGTGAGGAGGAGTCGATCGTCCCTTACAAAGTCGTCTCCGGACCCAACGGCGACGCGCGCGTGGAAGCCAACGGCGAGCAGTTCTCTCCGCCGGAGATCAGCGCGATGATCCTGCAGAAGCTGAAGTCCGACGCCGAAGCCTATCTCGGCGAATCGGTCGACGGTGCGGTCATCACCGTGCCCGCGTACTTCAACGACGACCAGCGCCAGGCGACCAAGGATGCCGGCAAGATCGCCGGACTCGACGTCAAGCGCATCATCAACGAGCCCACCGCCGCTTCGCTGGCCTACGGCCTCGACAAGGAAGGCCAGGATCACACGATCCTCGTGTTCGACCTCGGCGGCGGCACCTTCGACGTGTCCGTCCTGGAGATCGGCGACGGCGTGTTCGAGGTCAAGTCGACCGCCGGCGACAACCACCTCGGCGGCGACAACTTCGACAAGGCGATCGTCGATTGGCTCGTCTCCGAGTTCAAGAAGTCCCAGGGCATCGACCTGTCCGCCGACCCGATGGCGTTGCAGCGCCTGTACGAGGCCGCCGAGAAGGCCAAGATCGAGCTCTCCACCACCCAGGAGACGCAGATCAACCTGCCGTTCATCACGGCCGACGCCTCCGGGCCCAAGCACCTCGACACGCGACTCACACGCGCCAAGCTCTCCGAGCTCACGAGCGCGTTGCTGGACCGCGTCGTCGCTCCGGTCAGGCAGGCGCTGGACGACGCCAAGGACAAGGGCGTCAAGGAGATCGACCACGTCGTGCTCGTCGGCGGCATGACGCGCATGCCGGCCGTGCAGGAGAAGGTCAAAGAGCTCACTCACAAGGAGCCTCACCGGGGCGTCAACCCCGACGAGGTCGTCGCGGTCGGCGCCGCGATCCAGGCGGGCGTGCTGGCCGGCGACGTCAAGGACGTGCTGCTGCTCGACGTCACTCCGCTGACCCTCGGCATCGAGACCAAGGGCGGGGTCATGACCAAGCTGATCGAGCGCAACACGACGATCCCCACACGCAAGGGCGAGGTCTTCTCGACGGCCGAGGACAACCAGCCGTCGGTCGAGATCCACGTGCTGCAGGGCGAGCGCGAGATGGCGCAGTACAACAAGTCGCTCGGCAAGTTCCAGCTCACCGGCATCCCGCCCGCCCCGCGCGGCATCCCCCAGATCGAGGTCGCGTTCGACATCGACGCCAACGGCATCCTCAACGTGTCGGCCAAGGATCTCGGCACCGGCAAGGAGCAGAAGATCGAGATCAAGGCCGGCTCGGGCCTGTCCGAGGACGAAATCAAGAGCATGGTCTCCGACGCCGAGTCCCACGCCGAGGAGGACCGCCGCGCGCGCGAGCTCGCCGAGGCCCGCAACAACGGCGAGAATGCCGCCTACCAAGCCGAGAAACAGCTTGCCGATCTGGGCGACCAGGTCGACGCCGACTCCAAGGCGCGGATCGAGGAGGCGGTCAAGGAGGTCCGCGAGGCGCTGGAGTCCGAGGACCCCGCGGCGATCAACGCCAAGGCGGAGGCCCTGCAGGTCGCGTTCCACTCCGTCTCGGAGGCGATGTACGAGCGCGCTCAGCAGCAGGCGGCCGGTGGGGACGGGGCTTCGACCGATGGCGGGTCCGGCTCGGACGGCTCCGCCGGCGACGAGGACGTCGTCGACGCCGAGGTCGTGGATGAGCCGAAGGCGTAGCCGGCGATGACCGACATCAAGCAGACGCTCGAGGAGGAGCCCGAGACCGCCTCCGGCGTGGGCGAGCAGGCCGCGCCCACGCCGGGGGACGCCTCGGGCTCCGATGGATCAGATACGGGCAGCGCCCCGGCCACCGGCGAGGAGGTCGAGAGCGACCTCGACGAGCTCGTCGAGACCGCCAAGCAGCGCGACGAGTACCTCGCGCTCGCCCAGCGCACCCAGGCCGACTTCGAGAACTACCGCAAGCGCGTGGCGCGGGAGTCCGCCGGGGCGCAGGAGCGCGGGGTGGTGAAGCTCGCCAAGGAGCTGCTGCCCGCGCTGGATAACCTCGACAGGGCACTCGAGGCCGCGGATCAGGACGACCCGCTGCTGCAGGGCGTGCGCCTCGTGCGCTCTGAACTGGCCGATGCGCTCGCGCGCCTGGGGATCGAGTCGTTCTCGCCCGTCGGCGAGACGTTCGATCCCTCGCTGCACGAGGCGATGGCCTCGGTCCCTCAGCCCCCGGACGGCGCGGCGAGCGGTACGGTCGTCGAGGTCTACCAGCCCGGCTATCTCCTGCGCGAGCACGTCATCCGTCCCGCGCGCGTGGTCGTCGCAGCGTAGGCCGCCGTAGGAGATCAGATGGCGGCTCGTCCCGACTACTACAAGACGCTCGGGGTCGACAAGAAGGCGACTCCCGATCAGATCAAGAAGGCGTATCGCAAGCTCGCGCGCCAGTACCACCCCGACCGTAACCCCGGGGACAAAGCGGCCGAGGAGCGCTTCAAGGAGATCTCCCAGGCCCACGACGTGCTCGGCGACCCCGACAAGCGCAAGCAGTACGACAGCGGCACGGGCCCGTTCGCCACGGGCGGGGGTCCCGGCGGCGGGTTCGGCGGCTTCCAGGGCTTCGACTTCGACGCCTCGAACATGGGCGACATCCTCTCCAACCTGTTCAGCGGGGGCGGGCGCGCCGGCGCGGGCGGGCGCACCGGCGGGCGCCCACGCGCCCAGCGCGGCGGCGACCTGGAGGCGCAGGTCTCGATCTCCTTCGATCAGGCGATCTCCGGCGCGCAGATTCCGCTGTCGGTGCCGATGCACGACACCTGCCCGACCTGCCACGGCACGGGCGCCAAGCCCGGCACTACGCCGAAGGTCTGCCCCGTCTGCGAAGGCCGCGGCGTCGAGGTCACCGGCCAGGGCATGTTCTCGATCTCCCAGCCGTGCTCGCGCTGCGGCGGCTCGGGGACGATCATCGAGGACCCCTGCCCGACCTGTCACGGCGCGGGCGCGGTGCGCACCGTCAAGCGCCTGCGCGTCAACATCCCCGCCGGGGTGCGCGACGGCAGCCGCATCCGCCTGGCCGGCAAGGGCGAGCCCGGTCATAACGGCGGGCTGGCAGGCGACCTGTACCTGATCACCCACGTCTCCTCATCGCCCGTGTTCAAGCGCAGAGGAGACAACCTCGAGGTCGAGGTCCCGCTCACGATCCCCGAGGCGCTGCGCGGCGCCGAGGTCCAGGTCCCGACTTTGGATGGCTCGAAGACGCTGCGCGTCAAACCCGGGACCAAGCACGGCGCGGTCCAGCGCCTGCGCGGCGAGGGGCCCCCCAAGCTCGGAGGCAAGGCGCGCGGGGACATCCACTATCGCTTCGTGCTGGATGTGCCCGAGGAGCTGACCGACGAGCAGCGCTCGGCCGTCGACGCGCTCGCTGACGTGATGAACGGCGACCCGCGCGCGCGGCTGTTCGAGGGAGCCGGCGCCAGGGGGGCGTCCACGTGAGCGATCGGGGGCACACGGCCCGCAAGCCCGTCACCCGCGTCCAGGTCGAGACCGATCGCGGCGTGTTCATGATCTCGGTCGCGGCCGAGCTTGCGAACATGCACCCGCAGACGCTGCGCACCTACGAGACGCGCGGTCTGATCGAGCCCAAGCGCTCGCCCAAGGGCACGCGGCTGTATTCGCAAGAGGACGTCGAGCTGCTGCGTCGCATCCAGGAGATGACGGCCGAGCTCGGCCTCAATCTCGCCGGCGTCGAGCGCGTGCTCAGCCTCGAGGCCGAGGTGAAGGACATGCACGCCCACATCGAGGAGCTGGAGGTGCAGGCGCTGCACGCCCAGGTCGAGCTGGCGCAGCGCCTGGAGGAGGTCCGTCGTTCCTTCCGCGCCGAGCTGGTGCCATACCGCGGCGGCGGAACGGACATCGTGCGCGCGGCCGATGTACGCTCGTCGTTCGGTCCAACCGCATGGAGGACGAGTAATCGCAATGGCTCCTAACGGTTCGGCGGGCCAAGCCCCGCCCCAGCAGGCCCAGTCCGAGGAGGAGCAGAGCCCGCTGGCGCGCTTCGGGCGGGATCTGACCGAGATGGCCGAGGAAGGAAAGCTCGACCCCGTGATCGGGCGCGACGAGGAGATCCGCCGCGTGATCCAGGTGCTGAGCCGGCGCACCAAGAACAACCCCGTCCTGATCGGCGAGCCGGGCGTCGGCAAGACCGCGATCGTCGAGGGCCTCGCCCAGCGGATCGTCTCTCATGACGTGCCGGAGTCGCTGCGCGACCGGCGCGTGATTGCGCTGGACATGGGCGCGCTGATCGCGGGCGCCGCCTACCGGGGGGAGTTCGAGGAACGGCTGAAGGGCGTACTGGGAGAGGTCGCGGACGCGCAGGGGACGATCATTCTGTTCCTGGATGAGCTGCACACGATCGTCGGCGCCGGAGCCGCCCAGGGCTCGGTCGACGCGTCGAACCTGCTCAAGCCGATGCTCGCGCGCGGGGAACTGCGCTGCGTCGGTGCGACCACGCTGGACGAGTACACCAAGTACATCGAGAAGGACGCCGCGCTGGAGCGCCGCTTTCAGCCGGTGACGGTCGGCGAGCCCTCCGTCGAGGACACGATCGCGATCCTGCGCGGGCTGAAGGAGCGCTATGAGAACCACCATGGCGTGCGCATCCAGGACAGCGCCCTGATCGCGGCGGCGACGCTGTCGCACCGGTATATCGCCGACCGGTTCCTGCCCGACAAGGCGATCGATCTGGTCGACGAGGCGGCGTCGCGGCTGCGCATCGAGATCGATTCCGTGCCGACCGAGATCGACGAGGTCAACCGGCGCGTGATGCAGCTGGAGATCGAGCTGACGTCGCTCAAGAAGGAGAAGGACGAGGCCTCCAAGGCGCGCCGCACGGCGATCGAGGCCGAGCTGGTGCAGCTGCGCGAGCGCTCTGCCGAGATGACTGCGCAGTGGCAGCAGGAGAAGGAGGCGATCAAGGGGGTGAGCGAGCTCAAGGGGCGCCTGGAGGAGGCCCGGGCCGAGGCCGAGCGGGCAGAGCGCGAAGCGAACCTGCAGCGCGCCGCCGAGCTGCGCTACGGGGAGATCCCGGAGCTCGAGAAGCAGCTCGCCGAGCACGAATCGGCTGAGCGTGAGCGCGCCGAGAATGGGGACCCCGCCCACCCCGGCGCGACCGGCGCCGCCGGGCCGCAGTTCCTCAAAGAGGAGGTCGACGCCGACGACATCGCCGAGGTCGTCGCGCGCTGGACCGGCATCCCAGTTTCGCGTCTGCTCGAGGGCGAGACGGAGAAGCTGGTGCACATGGAGGAGCGGTTGCACGAGCGGGTGGTCGGCCAGGACGAGGCGATCGAGGCGGTCGCCAGCGCGCTGCGCCGCTCGCGCGCCGGCCTGCAGGACCCCAATCGCCCGATTGGCTCGTTCCTGTTCCTCGGCCCGACGGGGGTCGGCAAGACCGAGCTCGCGCGGGCCCTGGCCGAGTTCATGTTCGACTCCCAGGACGCGATGATCCGCATCGACATGAGCGAGTACATGGAGAAACACTCCGTTTCGCGCCTCGTCGGCGCGCCCCCCGGGTACGTGGGCTACGAAGAGGGCGGCCAGCTGACCGAGGCCGTGCGCCGCCGCCCCTACAGCGTGGTGTTGCTGGACGAGATCGAGAAGGCCCACCCGGACGTGTTCAACACGCTGCTGCAGGTGATGGACGACGGGCGGTTGACAGACGGGCAGGGAAGGACCGTGGACTTCAAGAACACGGTGCTGATCATGACGTCGAATCTGTCTTTGGGGACAACCCCGAATAGCGAGGACTCCGACTCAGCCCACGCGGACGCCCAGCTGCGGACGGAGCTGCTCCAATACTTCAAGCCCGAGTTCGTCAACCGTCTGGACGATATCGTGCGTTTCCATTCCCTCACCCGGGAGCAGATCGCAGAGATCGTCGATCTGCAGGTGGCCCAGGTGATCGAGCGGGTGAGAGAGCGCGGCGTCGAGGTGACGCTCACCGTGCAGGCGCGCGAGCTGCTCGCGAACATGGGCTATGACCCGACCTACGGGGCCAGGCCGCTGCGGAGGGTGATTCAGAAGCAGCTCACGGACCGCCTCGCGCTCGCATTGCTGGAGGGCAAGCTGCGGGAAGGGGATTCCGTGCGCGTGGATGCGGTTGATGGGGAGCTTGTGTTGGAGACATCCGGCGAGCGGACCGCCACGGTGGCCTGAGCCCGGGACCAAGCGGCCCCGGGCTCACTGCAGGCTCGATCCGCGCTCGGGCGTCAGCCCGCGTAGAAAGTGATGCCTTCGAGGCTCACGAACGCCTGATTGGCGCCTGCCGCGGGGCGCGCCAACATTTCCCCGTTTTCGCGGATCTGGATGTCCACGAGCTGGGGCCCGCCGCCGCCTTCCGTGGCGGCACCGCGCAGCCAGATGAATTTCGATTTGGGCCTGAAGCCGGCCGGCAGCGTCGCGAACAGGAACCCTACTGTGCCGGGCCCCGACATCGCGCCCCTGAGGTGCACGAATCCCTCAGCATCCTTCGCGTAGCCGGGCGTCCCGTAAGTGCCTCCCCCGTATTCGGTCCAGCCGTTTTCCAGCGTGAGTGCTGTGAAGCTCACCGCCGGGATCGCGGGGCCTTGGCCTTCTTTGCCTTCCTTACCTTCTTTGCCTTCTTTGCCTTCTTTTCCAGCCGACCCTTCTTTGCCCTGCGGTCCTTCTTTACCGATCGCGCCGGGTGCTCCAGGCGCTCCGGTCTTGCCGACAAGTTTCTTCAGCACCTTCGGATTGATCTGCTTGGTCGATGTGATCAGGTAGTGGTTCGCGGCCAGCGCACCGCCGCTCATTGCGAACACGAGCGCGAGCGTGGCGGTGACGTTGGCGTAGCTGAGACGTCTGCGCATAGGTGGACCCCTCGGTGGATTGCGGATGCGGATTCGAGCCCGCTACCTTACGCGCCCCGTCGGCGGACGAAACGGGCTCTGGACGAAAGAACGATCGCCCGCGCTCGGCCCCGATCCGCTACAAACAACACTGAGCGCGCCGGTGCGGCGCGTGAGCGCACAACCGACGGAGGAGGCCACCGCCATGCCCACCTACATCATGCTCTCGACGCTCACCCCCGAGGGTGTGCAGACGGTCAAGAACAACCCGCAGCGGATCCAGGAGGTCAACAAGGAGGTAGAGCAGCTCGGCGCCACCGTCAAGGCGCAGTGGGCGACGCTCGGGCACGTCGACTTCATCTCGGTCATCGAGGCGCCCGACGAGGGCACGATGGCGCGCGTCTCGCTGGAGCTTGGGTCGCGCGGCACCGGCCGCTACGAGACGCTGACGGCGATCCCTGTAGACGAGTTCATCGCCAGCCTCTGACGTGAAGGTCCTCGTCGTCGGTGCTGGCGGGCGCGAGCACGCGATCGTGCGTGCGTGCAAGCGCTCGCCTCAGCGACCCGAGCTGCTGTGCGCACCCGGGAACGCCGGCATCGCCCGGGACGCGCGCGTGCTCGATATCGCCGCCGACGATGTGGATGGGATCGTGGCCACCGTCGAGCGCGAGGGTGTTCACTTCACGGTCGTCGGACCGGAGGCGCCGCTGGTCGCCGGTCTGGTCGATGTGCTCGCCGAGCGAGGTCACAGGGCCTTCGGCCCGAGCGCCGCCGCGGCTCGGTTGGAGGGGTCGAAGGCTTTCGCCAAGGATGCAATGAGCGCCGCTGGGGTGCCGACAGCCGGCTGGGCGCAGGTGAAGTCGCTGGAACATGGGATCGACGCGGTGCGCAAGCTCATGATCCCATCCGGGTCACCCGGTGCGGGCGTGGTCATCAAGGCCGACGGCCTGGCGGCGGGTAAGGGCGTGACCGTGGCCGACGACGCCGAGCAGGCGCAGACCGCCCTGCGCGAGATCTTCGTCGAGGACCGCTTCGGCGGGATGAGCGGTCCCACTCACCCGAGCGCCGTCGTCGAGGAGCGACTGACCGGCGAGGAGCTGTCGCTGCTCGCGCTGTGTGACGGCGAGCGCGCCGTGCCGCTGGCGCCCGCGCGCGACTACAAGCGCATCGGCGAGGGCGATGAGGGACCCAACACCGGCGGCATGGGTGCCTACTCGCCGGTGGCCGGCTTCGACGACGCGCGCGTGCGGGAGATCGTCGCCACCGTCCACCAGCCGGTCCTCGATCTGATGCGCGCGCGCGGGACGCCCTTCCACGGCGTTCTCTATGCGGGTCTGATGCTCACGCCGCGGGGCCTGCGCGTGCTCGAGTTCAACGCGCGCTTCGGCGACCCCGAGACGCAGGCGGTGCTGCCGCGGCTGCGCTCGGACCTGCTCGAGCTGCTGCTCGCCGCCGCCCAGCTGGGCGGTCTTGCCGAGATCGAGCCGCGGTGGTCCTCGGAATGGGCGGTGACGGTCGTGCTGGCGAGTGCCGGCTACCCTGCTTCGTCCTCCAGTGGCGATCCGATCTCGGGCCTGGATCTGATCCCCGACGACGTTGAGGTCACGCACGCCGGCACTGCGCTCGCGCCGGACGGGAGGATCGTCACCGCAGGCGGGCGCGTGCTGAACGTGACCGGGTTCGGTCCCGGCGCCGGATCGGCCCGCCAGGCGGCGTATGCTGCGGTCGGGATGATCTCCTTCGAGGGTATGCAGCTGCGCCGCGACATCGCGCGGGGTCTCGATGGGTGAGGTATCGCCGATCACGACCCCTCTGACCGAGGTCGAGGCACGGGCGCAGCTGGAGGAGTTTGACGTCGACGCCCCGCGCGTGGGCATCGTGATGGGGTCAAAGAGCGACATGGAGGCGATGGAGAAGGCCGCGCACGAGCTCGAAGAGCGCGGCATCCTGCACGAGCTGCGGGTGATGTCCGCCCACCGCGAGCCCGACGTCGTCGCCGACTACGCCAAGAACGCACGCATGCGCGGCCTGCGCGTGATCATCGCCGGCGCCGGCATCTCCGCGGCCCTGCCCGGCGCGATCGCGGCGCACACCGACCTGCCCGTGATCGGCGTGCCACTGTCGGGACGACTGACCGCCGCGGGCGGCCTGGACGCGATCCTCTCGATCGTGCAGATGCCCCCCGGCGTGCCCGTCGCCTGCGTCGGCTTGGACAACCCGCGCAACGCCGCGATCCTCGCGGCGCAGATCCTCGGAGCATGATCACGCGCTACACCCGTCCGGAGCTCGGCCGTCTGTGGACAGACGAGGCACGTATGGAGACCTGGCGGCATGTCGAGGTCGCGGCCTGCGAGGAGCTGCCGGGTCTGCTTGGCGAGGGGGATGGACCAACGCCCTCAGACCTGGAGGCGATCCGCAGAGCGACCTTCACTGTGGAGGCGGTTAACGAGCGCGAGCTGACGACCGACCATGACATGGCCGCGTTCGTGGACGTGCTCGCCGCCTCCGCGGGCGAGGCGGGGCGCTGGATCCACTTCGGGCTGACCTCCTCGGATGTGCTCGACACTGCCCTGGCGCTGCAGCTGCGGGCTGTCGGGGAGGTGATCGTCCCAGGTGCATACGAGCTCGTCGCGACATTGGTCAGACGCGCGCGCGAGCACGCGGGCACGCTGTGTGTGGGCCGCACGCATGGGGTCCACGCCGAGCCGACGACCTTCGGAGTGAAGCTCGCGGGGTTCGCGTTCGAGGCGTACCGCAACGCGCTGCGGCTGGAGCGCGCGTTCGCGCAGGTGGCGGTCGGGGCGATCTCCGGCGCGGTCGGGACGTACGCGGCGACGAGCCCCGAGTTCGAGGCGCGCGTGCTGGAGCGCTTGGATATCAAGCGCGAGGATGTCTCCACACAGGTCGTGGCGCGCGACCGCCACGCCGAGCTGCTGGGGGCGATCGCGCTGGCGGGGTCGGGCCTCGAGCGACTGGCGACCGAGATCAGGCACCTGCAGCGTACGGAGGTGCACGAGCTCGAAGAGCCGTTTCGTGCCGGGCAGAAGGGCTCCAGCGCGATGCCGCACAAGCGCAACCCGATCAAGAGCGAGCAGATCTCCGGCCTCGCGCGCGTGCTGCGCGGCAACGCCCAGGCGGCGCTGGAGAACGTCGTGCTGTGGCACGAGCGCGATATTTCCCACTCCTCCGTCGAGCGGGTGATCCTGCCCGACTCGACGATCCTGCTCGACTATCTCCAGCAGCGCACGATTGCGCTCGTGCGCGACATGACAATCGACGCCGCGCGGATGCGCGCGAACCTCGAGCTGACGCACGGCGCGCTGTTCTCTGGGCGGGTGCTGCTGGCGCTCGTGGAAGGGAATCCCGCCCACCCCATGACGCGCGACGAGGCCTACCGGATCGTCCAGGAGCTGGCCCAGCGCGCGTGGGACGACGGCATCCCCCTGCGCGAGCTGCTCGTGCAGGACCCGCGCGCGGCCGGGTTGGACCTTGATGAGATCTTCGACTACGGGCACTACGTGCGGTATGCGGAGGAGATCATCCGGCGTCTCGACGGGATATCGTCCGAGCCGTGACCGCGCTCGCCGACCTGCCCCTGATCGCCAGTGGAAAGGTCCGCGAGATGTACGACCTGGACGACCGGCTGCTGATGGTCGCCAGCGACCGGATCTCGACCTATGATGTCGTTCACCCGACGCCGATTCCCGACAAGGGCAGGGTGCTCACCGGGCTGTCGGTGTTCTGGTTCGAGCGCACGCGCGACATCGTCGCCAATCACCTCATATCGGCGACAGACGGCGTGCCCGACGAGGTCCGCGGCCGCGCGCTCGTGGTCAAGAAGCTGGCGATGCTGCCCGTCGAGTGTGTCGCACGCGGTTACATCACCGGCTCGGGCTGGAGTGAATACCAGCGCGTCGGATCGGTCTGTGGGATCGCCCTGCCCGCTGGTCTGCGCGAGTCAGAGCAGCTGTCGCAGCCGATTTTCACGCCGACGACGAAGGCCGACGTCGGTCACGACGAGGCGATCGACTTTGATCGCGCCGCCGAGCTGGTGGGCGACGACGCCCTTGCGCAGGAGCTGAGGCAGGTCACTATCGCCGTCTATCAGCGAGCCTCCGAACACGCTCGCGAGCGTGGGATCATTCTCGCCGACACAAAGTTCGAGCTCGGTCTGAGCACCGATGGTGTGCTGACGTTGGCTGACGAGGTGATCACCCCCGATTCGTCTCGCTTCTGGCCGGCTGACGGGTACGAACCAGGTCGAAGCCAACCCAGCTTTGACAAGCAGCCGGTGCGCGACTGGGCTGCCGGCACGGGTTGGGACAAGAAGCCCCCGGCTCCCTCGATACCCGGCGATGTCGTTGCTCAGACCAGCGCGCGGTACATCGAGTCCTACGAGCGGATCACGGGCGA
Source organism: uncultured Solirubrobacterales bacterium (assembly GCA_963755165.1). Lineage (GTDB taxonomy): Bacteria > Actinomycetota > Thermoleophilia > Solirubrobacterales > Solirubrobacteraceae > Palsa-744. The sequence continues at coordinate 156,497 of CAVWIT010000001.1, forward strand.
GCCGTTCGAGGCTTGGCTCGAGCGAACCGGGGCGGTCGCATGACCCGTAGAGGCGTCCCCGCTCAGCCAACTGCGGCGGCCCGTTTGCGATGAGGGCGCGCGTGCTGATCCGCCCCAAGGCGGGCATCCTCGACCCCCAGGGCGCGGCCGTCGAGCGGGCGCTACCGGCGCTCGGATTCGCCGGCGTGGCCAACGTCCACGTTGGACGGCTCGTCGAGCTCGACTTTGACGATCCCTCGCAGCTTGACTCGATGTGCGACCGCTTGCTCGCCAACCCCTTGGTCGAGGACTACGAGATTCATCTCCTCGACGGGACCTCCGCCTGACGCGTTCGGTGCGATTCGGTGTCCTTCAGTTCCCCGGCAGTTGCGACGAGATCGACGCGCTGCGCGCCGCGCGGCTCGTCGGCGACGCCGAGCTGATCTGGCATCGTGAGCGCGATCTGCGCGGCGCCGAGGCGATCGTCGTGCCCGGAGGGTTCTCCTACGGCGACTACTTGCGCGCGGGAGCGATCGCGCGGTTCGCTCCGGCGATGGAGTCGGTCGTCGACTTCGCCCGCGCCGGCGGTCTCGTGCTCGGGATCTGCAACGGCTTTCAGGTGCTGTGCGAGGCGCGGCTCCTGCCGGGCGCCCTGCTGCCCAACGCCAACCTCCGCTTCACATCGCGTCAGGTCCAGCTCGATGTCGTCCAGCCCGACACGTCTTTCACGCGTGCGTGTAGATCGGATTCCGGTGGGCGGGCAGCAAATCATCTGAGTATTCCCGCCAAGCACTCCTGGGGGCGCTACTACGCGGATGAGCCCACGCTCGACGCGCTCGAGGACAACGGTCAGGTAGTGCTGCGCTACTCACCCGGCGAGAACTTCAACGGCTCGCTGCGTGACATCGCGGGCGTTCAGAACGAGGCCGGGAACGTGTTTGGGTTGATGCCCCATCCCGAGCACGCGGTCGACGAGCTGATTGGCGGCTCGGCCGACGGGCTTGAGATCTTCGCGTCGATGCGCCTGGCGGTGGAGGGAGCACGTGCCTGAGAGCTCGACGCTGCCGACTGTGGACGATGCCCTCGCGCTCGGGCTGACGCGGGCGGAGTACGAGCTCATCTGCGAGAAGCAGAACGGCGCCGTCGGTCGCCCGCCTAATCAATTGGAGCTCGCCATGTACTCGCTGCTGTGGAGCGAGCATTGCGCGTACAAGCACTCCAAGAAGCTGCTGCGCACGCTGCCGACCGAGGGTGAGCACGTGGTCATGGGGCCCGGTGAGAACGCGGGGGCGGTAGACGTCGGCGGGGGGCTGGTGTGTGCGTTCAAGGTCGAGTCGCACAACCACCCGAGCGCAGTCGAGCCGTTTCAGGGCGCGGCCACCGGCGTCGGGGGGATCCTGCGCGACATCTTCGCGATCGGCGCCCGCCCGATCGCCGTGCTCGATTCGTTGCGCTTCGGCGAGCCCGGTTACGCCCACGCTGGCGAAACAGCGGTGCCCGGCGCTCTCGGCGAGCAGGGCGCACGCGCTCGCTACCTGCTCGACAGGGCGGTGTCGGGCATCGGTCACTACGGCAACTCGATCGGCGTCCCCACGATCGGGGGCGAGGTCTACTTCGAGGCGCCCTACGAGCAGAACTGCCTCGTCAACGCGATGGCCCTCGGCCTCGCCCCGCGCGAGCGGTTGGTGCGCAGTGCGGCGGTGGGAGTGGGCAACGTGCTCGTGCTGTTCGGCGCCTTCACCGGCAGGGACGGGATCGGCGGGGCATCGGTGCTCGCCTCGGCTGAGCTGGCCGGCGAGGAGGACGGCGCGCCCGACAAGCGCCCGACCGTGCAGGTGGGGGATCCCTTTGAGGAGAAGAAGCTGATGGAGTGCTCGCTGGAGCTGTTGGAGCGAGGGCTGATCGTCTCGCTGCAGGACCTCGGCGCCGCCGGCCTCACCTCCTCGGCCTCGGAGATGGCGTCCAAGGGCGGCGTCGGGATTGACCTCGACGTGGCCAGGGTGCCGCTGCGCGAGCCCGGCATGGAGCCGTTCGAGGTGATGGTCAGCGAGTCCCAGGAGCGGATGCTGTGCGTGGTCGAGCCCGCCAACGTGGACGCGGTGATGGAGCTGTGCGAGAAGTGGGAGGTGAACGGCACGGCGATCGGCACGGTCACCGACACTCACCGCATGCGCGTGTTCGACGGCACTGAGCTGGTGGGCGACATGCCGGTCGCGGCGCTGGTCGACGATTGCCCGCTGTATGACCTCGCGCCGGCCCGTCCCTCGGCGCAGATCTATGACTCGCCCGCGGCCATGCTCGCTCGTGACGCCTCCCCGCGCGATGCCCTGCTCGCGCTGCTGTCCAGCCCGAACATCGCCTCCCGCCGGCCCCTGTTCGAGCAGTACGACTCGATCGTCCAGTCCCGCACCGTCCGCCGCCCCGAGCAGGCCGACGCCGCGGTGCTGGCGCTCGACCGCGATCCCTCTACGGTCGGCGAGGATCAGCCGATCCCCGCGCTAGCGGTGAGCATCGACTGTAACGGCCGCCGGGTCGCGGCCGACCCATATCGCGGGACGATCGAGGCGGTGCTCGAGTGCGCCGCGAACCTCGCCTGCGTGGGCGCCGAGCCGCTCGGGACGACCAACAACCTCAACTTCGGCAACCCCGAGAAGGGACATATCGCGTGGCAGCTGACGGAGTCGGTGCGCGGCCTCGGTGACGCCTGCCGCGCGCTGGACGCCCCGATCGTCGGCGGCAACGTTTCGCTGTACAACGAGACCTCTTCCGGCCCGATCTATCCCACCCCCGTGATTGGCATGGTCGGCCGCCTGCCCGACGCGCGTCGCGCCGGACGCCTCGGCTTTGCCCGCGAGGGCGATGAGATCGCGCTTGTCGGCCCGTTCGCTCCCTCTCTGGCGGCGAGCGAGCTGGCCAAGCTGCAGGGCGAGCCGCTGCCCGACGGGCTCGCGGAGATCGACATCGGGGCTGTTCACGCCGCGCAGTTCGCCATCCGCGGCGCCGTGCGCGTCGGCGCGCTCGCCAGTGCCCACGACATCGCCGAGGGGGGGCTCGCCGTGGCGCTCGCCGAGTGCTGCCTTGCGGGGGGCGTGGGGGCGGACGTGCGGCTTCTCCCAGCCGGCGACGGCGATCCGTTCGTTGATCTCTTCGGTGAGGGGCCCGGCGGCTTCCTGGTGAGCGGCACCTCAGGCGGCGTCAGCTCACTGGGCCGGCGCACACGCGCGCGCGTAATCGGCACGGTCGGTGGCGATGCGCTGCGAATCGCGCTGGAGGGACAGACGGTGAGCGTGACGCTCGCGGAGCTGGCGGAGGCACACGACGCGCTCGCGGAGTTGTTCGGGTGAGAGGGCCTGCTAGCGTGAAAACAGCGATGGCTTGTATGGGAGGGCCCGCCCACCCCACGGGGCTCGAGTTGGAGGACCGCGACGGACCGCGCGACGAGTGCGGCGTGTTTGGCATATACGCACCAGGCCACGAGGTCTCACGGTTGTCGTACTTCGCGCTGTTCGCGCTCCAGCACCGCGGTCAGGAGTCCGCCGGCATCGCCGCGGCCGACCGCGGTGGGCACATCATCACGCGCCGCGAGCTGGGGCTGGTCAGCCAGGTGTTCAGCGAGAACGACCTCAGCACGCTCGCGGGCGAGCTGGCGATCGGTCACGTGCGCTATTCGACGACCGGATCGAACGCCTGGGAGAACTCCCAGCCGGTGCAGCGCTCGCAGGGCACCAATGGCTCGCGGCGCGAGGTCGCGCTCGCGCACAACGGCAATTTGATCAACGCGCTGGAGCTGCACGAGGAGCTGCTGGCGCGGGGCGTAACGTTCAGCTCGACGTCGGACTCGGAGATCATCGCCGCGATGATCGCCACCCACCCCGCCGAGGAGATCGAGGACGCGATCGCCGACGTCCTCCCGCGCCTGCGTGGCGCCTTCTCGATCGTCGCCATGACCAAGGACCGCGTCGTCGCCTTTCGCGACCCCCAGGGCCTGCGCCCGCTCGCGCTCGGCGTGATGGGGTCACCTGGCGGCGAGCAGGGGCCGGCAGGCCCTCGCTACTGCGTGGCCAGCGAGTCGTGCGCGTTTGACATCATCGGCGCCAAGCTCCTGCGCGACGTGGAGCCCGGCGAGGTGGTCACGCTCGGCGAGGAGGGCCTGCAGAGCCGCGAGGTCGCCACGGGCGGCAGGCGCGCGTTCTGCGTGTTCGAGTACATCTACTTTGCCCGCCCGGACTCGCGTATGAACGACCAGGTGCTGCAGGTGGCGCGCGGGCGCATGGGCGAGATCCTCTGGCGCGAGGCGCCCGTCGAGGCCGACCTCGTGATCGCGGTGCCCGACTCCGGCAATCCCGCCGCCCGAGGCCTCGCGCGCGCCGCGGGGCTGCCCCAGGACGACGGCTTCGTCAAGAACCGCTACGTCGCGCGCACGTTCATCCAGCCCGGACAGGAGCTGCGCAAGCACGGTCTGCGCCTGAAGTTCAACCCCCTGCCCGAGGTGATCGCGGGCAAGCGACTGGTGGTGGTGGACGACTCGATCGTGCGCGGCAACACCACCCGCCAGATCGTGCAGATGCTGCGCGACGCGGGCGCGGCCGAGGTCCACATGCGCATCTCCGCTCCGCCGATCAAGCACCCCTGCCACTACGGCATCGACATGTCAACGCGCGAGGAGATGATCGCCCACGGCCGCACGACCGACGAGGTTGCCACCGAGCTTGGCTGTGACTCCCTGCACTACCTCTCCCTGGATGGGGTCTACGAGGCGATCGAAGGCGACCGCAGCACCCACTGCGACGCGTGCTTCAGCGGTCGCTACCCGCTCGACGGGACGGGCGAGGCGAATGGCAAGTTCGCCCTGGAGGACGATGCCCTCCCTCTGGTACGGGCTTGACAATCAATCAATCAATCCCTGCCCTGACGGCCTACTCGAACAGGCCGTAGTCGCGAGCGCCTGAGGCGTCGTTGTAACGATTGTTATACGGCCTGTGCACGATCATCTCGCCGTGCCTGCCCGGCCTCAGCGCATATCCGAGTGCGCCGGCTATGACTCCTGTGATGATGATGGATGTGATCATTTTTTTGTCGTTCTGATTGTTGTTGAGTAAGAAGGAGGAAAGAAAGAGCTCTTCCCACCTCGTTGTCCATTGAACAAGCGCACGTGCGCATCCTCTGTGATTTGGGTCACAGCTGGGGTCACAGCCGGGGAGATACACCCACCCCCAAAACCAGCCACTATCGTGCGTCCCGTGCCTGAATCCCTGCCCATAGCGGTGCTCGTGTCTGGCGCCGGCACCAATCTGCAGGCGCTGCTCGACACCGTTCACGGGCGGGAGGCGAAGGTCGTGGCGGTCGCTTCGTCGCTCGTAGGCGCTCCAGCGCTGGCGCGCGCCGCCGCGCGTGGGGTGCCCACCGAGGTGTTCGAACGCTCGGCGTACCCCGACCGGCGGGCGCGCGACCGCGCGCTCGCCGACTGGCTGGCCGAGCGCGGCGCGCGGTTGGTAGTGCTCGCCGGTTACATGGAGCTGCTCGGCGAGGGCTTCCTGCAGCGGTTTCCCGGCGCCGTTGTCAACGTGCATCCCTCGCTGTTGCCGGCGTTTCCGGGCCTGCACGGGATCGAGCAGGCGCTGGCGTACGGGGTGAAGGTGTTCGGCGTGACCGTCCACTTCGTCGACGCGGGCGTCGACAGCGGCCCCGTCATCCTTCAGCGCGCGGTCGAGCTGCCGGACGCGCGTGAGCCCGAGGAGGTGCTGGCGGCGCTGCGCCCGCTCGAGCACGCGTTGCTGCCCGAGGCGGTGCGGCTGCTGGCGGCGGGATCGGTGAGCCTCGATCCGGCCAATCCACGGCGCGTGCTCTGCGGGTAGGCTCCCGGCGTGATCGCAGATGGTGAGGCGGTGAGCCAGCACACGGGACTCGAGCGCACCGAGCCCGGGGCCGTGCGTGTTCGCCGGGCGCTGCTGTCGGTGTCGGACAAGCAGGGGATCGTCGAGCTCGCCCGGGGCCTCGCCGAGCTGGGCGTGGAGATCGTCTCCACCGGCGGCACCGCGCGCGAGCTGGATGGCGCGGGCGTCGAGGTGCGGGCGATCGAGGACTTCACCGGCTTTCCCGAGATGATGGACGGGCGTGTCAAGACGTTGCACCCGCGGCTGTACGCGGGGTTGCTCGCGCGGCGCGACGAGGACGAGCACCTGCGCGCGGCGGCCGAGCAGGGGATCGAGCAGGTGGATCTCGTGTGCGTGAACCTGTATCCGTTCGAGCAGACGCTCGCGCGCGACGACGCGAGCGAGCGGCAGGTGATCGAGAACATCGACATCGGCGGCCCGACGATGATCCGGGCGGCGGCCAAGAACAGCGACTTCGCGGCGGTGCTGGTCGACCCCGCCGACTACGAGCGCGTGCTGGGAGAGCTGCGCGAGTCCGGCGGCAGGCTGTCGCTGGACACGCGCACGGAGCTCGCCGCCAAGGCGTTCGCCTGCACCGCCCGCTACGACGCGGCGATCTCGACGTGGTTTGCGTTGCGTACGCACGAGGGCTTCCCTCCCACCTGGAACGATGCGTACGAGAAGGTGAGTGATCTGCGCTACGGCGAGAACCCCCACCAGCGGGCCGCGTTCTACGCCCGCGTGGGCTCACCGACCCACCTGCTGGACGGGGTGGAGCAGCTGCACGGCAAGGAGCTGTCGTTCAACAACCTGCTGGATCTCAGCTCCGCACGCGAGCTCGTCGAGGAGCTCGACGGGCCGGCGTGCGCGATCGTCAAGCACAACAACCCGTGCGGCTGCGCCGTCGCGGCGAGCGGGCGCGAGGCCTACGAACGCGCCTTCGCGTGCGACCCGCTCAGCGCCTACGGCGGCGTGATCGCGCTCAACCGCCCCGTGGACCGCGCCTGCGCGGAGCGCCTGAGCGAGCAGTTCATCGAGGTGCTGCTCGCGCCCGGCTTCGACCCCGCCGCGCTGGAGATCTTGACCGCCAAGAAGAACGTGCGCCTGCTCGAGCTGCCCGACTGGCCGGCGCCCAGCCACGAGGTCGAGGGCAAGCCGGTGATCGGCGGCCAGCTCGTGCAGACCCGGGATGTCGTCTCGGAGACCCGCGCCGATATGCGCACTATGGGTGCTGCCCAACCCAGCGAGGCCCAGTGGGATGACCTGCTGTTCGCCTGGAAGGTCTGCCGGCACGTGCGCTCCAACGCGATCGTGATCGCCGCTCACGGCGCGACGATCGGGATCGGCGCCGGCCAGACGAGCCGGGTCGACGCCGTCAGGCTCGCCGTCGAAAAAGCCGCTGCCGCCCAGCCGGAGCTGCTCGCCGGCTCCTCGCTCGCCTCCGACGCGTTCTTTCCGTTCGCCGACGGTCCGCAGCTGGCGATCGACGCGGGCGTCGGCGCGATCATCCAGCCGGGTGGGTCGGTGCGCGACGAGGAGGTCGCCGCCGCCGTGGACTCCGCCGGCGTGGCGATGGTCGCCACGGGCATACGACACTTCCGGCACTAGTCGGGACACCGCGAGCTGCTGGATTCGCTCGTCACCAACGTCCCGCCGAAGAACCGCGAGATCGAGGCCGCCAAGGCCCGCGCCCGCGCCTCCCAGCGGTTCGCCGCTTAGAGACCAGCCACGACGTTCTCGCGAGGCCGAGCTCCCGGGCAGCGGAGCGAAGGGCTTGACATCTGTAATGTCACGATATATCGTGAGCTTACTTTGATAGATCACGATAGGGGAAGACATGTACGCTCAAGCAATCGATACGACAGGCCAGAGAAGGTGCCGGGGGCATAAGAGCGCCGACCTTCGCGCCCTCTGGCGTGAGATGACCGGCGCGGGCCCCGGTGGCCTGGGCGACTACGAGGAGGGCTCCCGCGGCGGACGCGGCCGCCATGGCGGGCATCGCCACCGGGGCGGACCGCGCGGCGAGGGATTCGGCGGCGGCTTTGGCGGGTTCGGCCCCAGGGGTGGCAGAGGCCCGCGCGGTCGTGGCCGCAAGGCGCGCCGTGGCGACATCCGCACCGCCGCGCTGCTGCTGCTCGCCGAGGAGTCCCGCAACGGCTACCAGATCATGCAGGAGATCGAGGAGCGCTCGGACGGCGTCTGGCGCCCGAGCCCCGGCTCGGTCTATCCCGCGCTCCAGCAGCTCGAGGACGAGGGGTTGATTCGCTCGGAGGAACTGGACGGCCGCAAGCTGTTCAAGCTGACTGACGCGGGACGCGAGTATGTGAAGGAGCGCGGCGAGGACAAGCCGGCGCCGTGGGAGCAGATGAGCGGCGACGTCTCAGACCAGGCGCACGAGCTGGGCAGGCTGATACGCGAGGTTGCGTCCGCTTTCACGCAGGTGGTGAAGACCGGCAGCGAGGCGCAGATGGGCGAGGCTCGCAGGGTTCTGACGACGACGAGGAAAGATCTGTACAGGATCCTCGCCGACGGCGACCCCGGCGAGGGCGATTCCGAGGGCACTATCGTGGGCGACGACGCCTGAGCCGCAGCCCTCAAAATGTCGAGCAACCTCAGCCATCTGACCACCGATCACCGCGCAAACGGCGGCGCGCCGCCCGGCACCGACATGGCCCCCGCCGTGGCGGTCGATGGCCTTGTCAAGCGCTACGGCGAGCTGGAAGCGGTCAGGAGGATCGACTTCACCGTGAAGACCGGCGAGACGTTCGGGTTCCTCGGGCCAAACGGCGCGGGCAAGTCCACGACGATCAACATGCTGTGCACGCTGGTCAAGCCCACGGGGGGCAGCGCGCTGGTGGCCGGGCACGACGTGGTGCGCGAACGCGACGAGGTGCGGCGCAACATCGGGCTCGTGTTTCAGGACACGACGCTCGACGGTTACCTGACCGCCGAGCAGAACCTGCAACTGCACGCCGAGCTGTACGGGATGCCACGGGGCGCGGTGTCCGAGCGGTTGCAGCAGGTGATGGAGATGGTGGGCCTGTGGGAGCGGCGGGGGAGCCTCGTGATGACGTTCTCCGGGGGGATGAAGCGCCGTCTGGAGATCGCCAGGGGCCTGTTGCACTCCCCGCGGGTGCTGTTCTTGGACGAGCCCACCGTGGGCCTCGATCCGCAGACGCGCAGCTCGATCTGGAGCTACATCTCGGAGCTGAAGCGCGACGAGGACATCACGATCTTCCTCACCACCCACTACATGGACGAGGCCGAGTACTGCGACCGCATCGCGATCATGGACTGCGGCAAGATCGTCGCGCTCGATACGCCCGAGGCGCTGAAGGCGAGCGTCGGCGTCGACCGTGTTCAGATCCAGACCGAAGACGACGAGGCGGCGATCGCCGCCCTGCGCGAGCGCTTCGACATCGAGGCCGTCGTCGCCGAAGGAGCGGTCACGTTCGGCGTGCCCGCCGGCGAGCAGTTCGTCCCGCGCCTGTTCGCCGAGCTCGGCCAGCCCATCCGCGCGGTCCACGTCTCGCGTCCCTCGCTCGACGACGTGTTCATGTCCTACACCGGCACGACGATTCGCGACGCCGAGGAGTCCGGCATGACCGACATGCACCGCAATATGGCCCGGATGATGAGCCGCTGATGGAGGAGGGTGGGACGAGAACAGAGCGTGTGAGAAAAAGATCGATAGTAGTTACTATAGTATTGATAAAAAGAAAAGAGAGCGTCTGTCGGGTAAAAAGAGAGCGTCTGTCGGGTAGTTTAGTTTTGGAGCGCGTATAACAATGGTGTGACCGGCTTTTAAATTAAGTTCCTATCTGGTCCCTACTTCCCTCATCTATCTGCAATGGCCACCGAAACCACGACATCATCATCATCTACTGGGGCTCGTCCCACGTCGGGCGGTCCCCCGGCCGGACACGTCGTCGCGCGCGTGCGTGTCCCCGCGCGCAGCCTGCGCAGCGAGCTGCGGGCGATCCGCGTGGTGTGGAAGCGCGAGCTGATCCGCTTCAGCCGCGACCGCCTGCGCATCCTGACCTCGCTGATCCAGCCGTTTCTGTTTCTGTTCGTGCTCGGCACCGGCATCGCCACGCTGGCCTCGGCGGGAACGCACGGGGTCAACTTCAAAACGTTCATCTATCCCGGGGTGCTGTGCATGGCGGTGATGTTCACCGCGATGTTCTCCGCCGCGTCGATCGTGTGGGACCGCGAGTTCGGATTCCTGCGCGAGATGATGGTCGCGCCCGTGCGCCGCAGCTCGATCGTCCTCGGCAAGGTCGCCGGCGGCGCCACCGTCGCCGCGTTCCAGGGCCTGATCGTGATCGCGATCGCTGGTCTGGTCGAAATCCCCTACAACCTCGGCCTGATCCTCGAGCTGTTCGCGCTGTCGTTGCTGGTGGCGTTCGCGATCACCGCGTTCGGCGTGATGTTCGCCGCGCGGATCAACCAGATGCAGTCGTTCATGGCGCTGATGCAGATGGTGATCATGCCGATGTTCTTCCTCTCTGGCGCGATGTTCTCGGTCGCCAAGCTGCCACAGTGGCTGGCGGTGCTCAACCGCCTGGATCCGCTCACCTACGCGGTCGAACCGATGCGCCGGGCGATCTTTGCACACCTGAACGTCTCCGCAGCCGCCCGGCAGGCGCTCGATCCGGGCATCACCTGGTTCGGCTGGCGCGTGCCGACGTTGCTCGAGGCTGCGGTGATCGCGATCCTCGGGCTGGTCATGCTCGCTGTCGCGATTTGGGAGTTCTCCCAGGCGGAGTGACCTAACGCCCTTGGTGCGGGAGCCGCCCAGCCGCTTGTGGGCTGACGGTGACTAGCGCGGCGCTGCTCGGGGCGAGCTCGAGCGTGAGCGTCCCCGCGTGCGTGGCGGCGCTTTCCATGCGCATCGGAGCGCGCGAGGCGCCGTCGGCCGCGACCGCGCGACCGGCGAGCAGCACACCGGCGGTGGCGCTCGGCGCGGGCGCGGTCAGGCGCATGATGTGGGCGGCGCCCATACCGGCGCCCACATCCAGCGTCAGCGTTAGCGGGCTCGCGCCCGGCGGTTCGTCGTCGACGAGCACGACCTGCAGGGAGTGGCCGGACCCGGAGAACGACGTGGCTGTGAGATTGGGCGAGCCGGCCGCTGTGATCGTGGTGGGCAGCGGGCGCCGGCCGGCGAGCGATCTGCTCAGCAGCAGCGCGTACCACGCTGGCTGGGCGTGCAGCGCTCCGTCCGCGATCGCCGGCGGGTCGGGCGCACACAGCGGGGTGTATCCGCTGCAGTTGGTGGGGTTGCCCTGCAGGTTGACGCCGGCCGCGCCGGCGGCCATCGCCTGCGTGATGTAGCTGCTCGCCCACAGCGTGGAGGCGAAGGTGTCGCTGATCCCGGCCACTCCCCCGCAGGAGACCGAGCCGGCCTCGTCGATCCGCAGCGGGATGCCGTACGCGTTCGCCACTTTCAGGTAGGTCTGCAGCGACAGCGCCTCACGTCCGCGGATCGCGGGACTGAGCAGCGCTTCGATGGAGGGCGCGGGCGTCTGGGCGCATCCGAGCGGGTAGTGGTGTCCGGTCAGCAGCGCCGGCTGCTGCGAGAGGGCCTCCTCCTCGCCCCATTCGGGAAACACGCCCGAGCCCGAGACGTCGGGGCCGGCGACGGGGACGTCCGGGGTGAGGGACTTGATCGCCTGGCGGTATTCGCTGACCTCTTCCTCGTAGCCCTGAGCGATCCAGGGCAGCGCCCGGAATCCGTGGCTGCCATAGGCGTTCGGCTCGTTGCCGATCTCGACCGCGGCGAGGTATGGCCCGAGCGCTCTGTGGGCGGCCGCCACCTCGCGGGCGGCGGCTGTCGGTTCGTAGTGGGCGAGCCCGACCGTTAGCAGGATCTGCCAGCCGCTGCGGCGCGCGAGCACGCCGATGGCGCGCAGCTGCGCGGGGCCGATCGTGCTCGATGCCCACGCCGGCCGGGGGGTGGTGGCGTCGGCGAAGGCGACGTTTTCATCCGCGGTGACGCCGCCGAAGCGCAGCACGCCGGGACCCAGCGAGCGCAGCAGCTCCACCAGGTCGCCGCGATCGGCGTATTGCGCCAGTCGGCCGAGTGCTGCCGCCTCGAATGAGAGGCCGAGAAACCGCTGCGGCACCGGCGGGCCCGGGTGGAGCGGGTCGATCGTGACGGTGACCGGGAGCGGTGGCTGTCCGTTTGGGGACGTGGCCTGGCTGACCGGGAAAGCGGGCTGTGCGATCACGGGTTGGGCGAGAATCAGAGCAACCACGGCCGAGGCGATCAGCGGCACGAGCGTGGTCCACGGGTGGCGGGGCATCGGTCTCGGTCCTACCGGGGAATGTCTTCTCAGCCTGATCTTCCCCGAGAAGTGCCCCGTGCGGGACTCGAACCCGCCCCACCGGATTAAAAGTCCGGCGCTCTACCAGATGAGCTAACGGGGCCTGCGGCGGTCAGTCTGCCACATGGCCGGCAAACCGTGGCCTCTGCAAACCGTGGGTCTCCTACGAGGAGGGCTGTTCGGAGGCGGCGACGCGCAGGAGCTCCTCCAGACGCGTGAGCTTGACGCGGGGGCGCCCGGAAGGCTCCCCCAGGGCGCGCTCGTGACGGTCGATCGATTCCCAGCCGGCGTAGGTGACCAGGTCTGGCTGGCGCTTGCGCAGGAGAGCCTCGACGGCGTCGGGATCGGGGGTGTCGGGTACGTGCGCGAGGGAGGCTCCGCCCTCGCCGGAGGGGAGGTCGGCGAAGATCGCGTCGACGGTTTCCTGGGCGTCCTTCTTGTTCGTGCCGATCACGCCGGAGGGGCCACGCTTGATCCAGCCGACGACATACTCGCCGGGCAGGGGAGCGCCGGATGCCGGGTCCAGCACGCGGCCGCCGTCGTGGGGGATCGTGCCGGCGCGCTCGTCGAAGGGAACGCCGGGGAGGGGGATGCCGCGATAGCCGATCGCGCGGAAGACGAGGCCGCAGGGAATCGTCTCGCGCTCCTCCTCGATGGGCTCGGCGCGCAGGCCGCTGCCTCCGGGCGCCGGGACGAGGCGGTTGCGGACGAGCTCGACAGAGCCGAGATGACCATCGGGACCGGCGAGGAGGGAGGTGGGCGAGAGCAGGAAGCGCAGGACGATGCGCTTGGGCCGGCCGGACGGAGGGCGGGAGGCGTAGTCGCGCAGGATCTCGACGTTGCGCCGGGAGGTCGCGTTCTCGGTGGCGCCTGGGTCGGGGACCGCGAGGGCCGAGTCGAGCTCGCCGGGATCGATGACGATGTCGGCGTCTGTGAGCTCGCCGAGCTCCCGCAGCTCGGGGTTGGTGAAGGCCGCCTGGGCGGGGCCGCGGCGGCCGGCGACGATCACCTCGCGCACGCGCGAGCGGGCGAGGACGTCGAGTGCGTGGTCGGCGGTGTCGGTGGGGGCGAGCTCGGTGGGGGCGAGCACGAGCATGCGGGCGACGTCGAGGGCGACGTTGCCGTTGCCGATGACCATGGCACGTTCGGCCGAGAGCAGATCGATCTCGAGGTCGGTGTGGTCGGGGTGGCCGTTGTACCAGCCGACGAACTCGGTCGCGGCGTGCGAGCCGGGCAGGTCTTCGCCGGGGATCCCCAACGGACGATCCGCGGGAGAGCCGGTCGCGTAGACGATCGCGTGGTAGCGCGCGAGCAGGTCCGCGCGCGAGACGTGCTCGCCGAACGTGATGTTTCCGAAGAAGCGGAAGCGGGGATGGGCGGCGGTGCGCTCGTAGATGCGGGTGACGGACTTGATCTTGGGATGGTCGGGGGCGACGCCGGAGCGAACCAGGCCCCAGGGGGTGGGCAGGCGCTCGAACATGTCGACGTCGTAGCGCTCGGAGGAGTTGGCGAGCAGGTGGCCGGCGGCGTAGAAGCCGGCCGGGCCGGAGCCGATCACGGCGATGCGTAGGGGAGCGGGGTCGTGGTCGAGGGCGGAGGAGTCGGTCATCGATCGGGATGCGGGGATGGGCGCGGCCCGACTCGAACGGGCGACCCCCTCGGTGTAAGCGAGGTGCTCTGGCCAGCTGAGCTACGCGCCCGCGGGTCGGGGGTCCAAGGCTAGCGAAGCGAACGCGCGTGACCCGGCGCGACGGGCCGGGTGGGACGGGACGTGCGAAGCTTGGCGGGTGCGCAGTGCAAGGACGGTCAAGATCGCGGGCGGGACGGTGGGCGCGATCGTGGCGGTGGGCGTGCTCGCGCAGCTGCTGGGGCCGGCGATCGCGGCAAAGGTGGTGCGCGGGAAGGTGCAGAGATACGGGACGGTCAAGAGCGTGACGGTGAAGGCGTGGCCGGCGGTGAAGCTGCTGTGGCGCGAAGCGGACGAAGTGACGGTGCGCGCGGGGCGGTTGCGGGTGAGCCCCGAGCAGACGGCGGTGCTGTTGCGGGAAGCGAAGGGGACGGAGAAGGTGAGCGCGACGGCGGAAAGCGTGGAAGAGGGAGGGCTGAGGCTGACGGATACGAGGCTCGAAAAGCACGGGAGCGCGCTGCGGGTGCGGGGGCAGGTGAGCGAAGCGGACGTCAAGCGGGCACTGCCGGAAGGGGTCGAAGTGGCGCTCCTGGGGAGCGAAGCGGGAACGGTCGAGGTGCGGGTGAGCGGGGGGCTGTTCGGGGTCAGCACGAGCGTGGACGCGGTGGCGCAGGCGCAAGACGGCAAGCTCGTGGCCAGGCCGGCGGGGCTGCTGAGCGCGCTGAAGCTGACGCTGTTCGAAAGTGCGAGCGTGTATGTGGAAGGGGTGGAAGCACACCCAATCCAAAATCGGTCAAAGGAAGTGGCCGGGTACGAGTTGTCGATGTGGGGGAGGCTACGGTGAGGTCCTGGAGGCCACCACCATGGGGAGTCCCTGAGCGGGACTGATCGTGGGCATCTGACGGATGGAGAGGTGGAAGTCATCGGGGAGGGAGAGGGAGAAGAGAGAGAGGATGAGCGTGGCGATCGTGCGGACCTCGAGCTGGCCGAAGCGCATGCCGATGCAGGTGCGCGAGCCGCCGCCGAAGGGGATGTAGGCGCCACGGGGAAGGGCGGACTTAGCCTCGGGGGCGAAGCGCTCGGGGCGAAGCTCCTCCGGGTCTTCAAACACGTCGGGCAGGTGATGGGAGGCCCAGGAGCAGTAGTTGACGAAGGCGTTGCCGGGCACGGTGTGGCCGCATAGCTCGAAGGAGGCGATGGAGCGGCGGGGGCCGATCCAGGCGGGCGGGTACAGGCGCAGCGTCTCGTCGAAGACCATCTCCAGGTAGGGCAGGCCCTCGCCCATCAGCTGGTCGGGGGTGGGCGGAGAGCCGGCGAGCTCAGCGCGCTGCTCGGCGTGCAAGCGCTCGACGACGTCGGGGTGGCGGGCGAGCTCGTAGAACATGAAGGCGATCGTCGAGGTGGTTGTGTCGTGGCCGGCGAACATCAGGGTCATGACCTCATCGCGGATCTGGGTGTCGGTCAGGGCGGCGCCCGATTCGTCGGTGGCGTCGATGAGCAGAGAGAGAACGTCATCGTCGCGCTTGCCGGTGGAGCGCCGGCGGGAGATCTCCGAGTAGATCAGGCGGTTGAGGGTGCGGGTGGCTTTTTGCTGTCGGTCAAACGGCGTGAACGGCCCGCGGAGCATGCGCAGGGCGTAGTCGCGGGCATAGAAGGAGAGGGTCTGCTCGAACAGGGCGGCGGCGTCGATCGAGCGCGCGGCCGGACCGTCAGGGTCGAGGCCGAAGAGCGCGCGCATGGCGATGCGCAGGGCGAGGCGGCGCGTGAAGGCGTAGAGGTCGATCGTGTCGCCGGGTGTGATGGAGTCCAGAGCGGCGGAGGTCTCTTCGAGCATCGTGTCGAGCGAGGACATGATTTGCTCGCGGTGAAACGCGGGCAACATGATCCGCCGCGAGGTGTGGTGAAACTCGCCGTCGGTCGTGAGCAGACCGTCGCCGGCGAAGCCGATCAGGTCGCGGAAGTAGGAGGTGCGGTAGAGGAAGTTGGAGGCGTGAGAGACGGTGATGTGGTGATTGGCCTCGGGCCCGAGGGCGAAGACGGCGTTGGCGTGGAAGAGACGGAGCGTGAAGACGGGCCCGAAGCGCTCATAGGATTCCAGCAGGAGGGAGAGGGGGTCGTCCGCGAAGCGCCTGGTGCGAGCCAGGGACGGGCGCGTTTCCCCGGGCGGAAAGGAAACGGTGGCGGAGCGCTCGTCGAGGAGGTCGTGGACGAGGACGACGAACGGGTTGTAGGAGCGCAGGGGTGCGGGGGAGGCCAGCGGCATGGAGTCTGGGCGGCAGCCTACTTGAAAACTGGCTGCCTGGCCAGTTTGGCAATGGGGGCGGACCCGTCAACGACGATCTGATGGTGGGGCGGGGAGGAGGGCCGCTGGAAGGACGTGGCATACTGGGAACGCGCGCAAAGCCGCAGGATGTGGCGGGCCCGCGTGGCAAAAAACGCGGGGGCGTAGCTCAGCTGGTTAGAGCGCTGCCCTGTCACGGCAGAGGTCGCGGGTTCGAGTCCCGTCGCTCCCGCTTTTGTCACCCCGCTTTTCGGCCGCGTTTTGGGGCGCTGGGCGACGGCGGGGATGCCGTCGTGCGTGGTGGGACAGTGATGAAACCGATCAGGAATGAAGAAGCGCCGGTCACCGAGCCGCCCTAGAGTGACCGCGATGGACATCACCACCACGACGACTCAGGAGTGACCACGATGACCGGATCTTCCACCCAGGGAATCAAGACCGTGCTGCATCCCCCGCTCCCGCGCTCACCGTGCCGCCCTGGTTGATGGCCGCATCCGATAAGAGGAGGCGAAGCTCATGAAGACGATGACATGTGAACAATTGGGTGGACCGTGTGACTTCGCGCACCATGGAAATAGTGCCAATGAGGTTATAAAGGCACAAGATGAACATTTGAAGGCAATCACTGCAAGGGGTGATGAGACGCACAGGGATGCCTTGAGGGAGATGCAGGGTCGCTGGAAACATCCCGTCTCGGGAATGGCGTGGTATAGGAAGGCGAAGCGTGATTTTGCCGCCCTTCCAGAAGACTGATTGATGAGCGCCGAGCACCGCTCCCCAGCTAAACGATGACCAAGGCCACGAGGACGGACACGCGGTCGCCTGCGCTGCACCTCGCTGACGGCCACGACGTGATCCGCGTCCACGGCGCGCGCGTGAACAACCTGAAGGACGTGAGCGTCGAGATCCCGAAGCGGAGGCTGACGGCGTTCACCGGCGTGTCGGGCTCGGGCAAGAGCTCGCTGGTGTTCGCCACGATCGCGGCGGAGTCGCAGAGGCTGATCAACGAGACCTACAGCGCGTTCGTGCAGGGCTTCATGCCGACGCTTCAGCGACCCGAGGTCGATGTGCTCGAAGGGCTGACGACGGCGATTATCGTCGACCAGGAGCGGATGGGCGCCGACGCTCGCTCCACGGTCGGCACCGCCACCGATGCCAATGCGATGCTGCGCATCCTCTTCAGCCGGCTCGGGAAGCCGCACATCGGCTCGCCCCAGGCGTTCTCCTTCAACGTCGCCTCGATCTCGGGCGCCGGCGCGGTCACGTTCGAACGTGCTGGCCGCACGACGAAAGAGAAGCGCAGCTTCAGCATCCTCGGCGGCATGTGCCCGCGCTGCGAGGGCCGGGGCGCGGTGAACGACATCGACCTCACTCAGCTCTACGACGAGCGCAAGTCGCTCAGAGACGGCGCGCTGACGATCCCCGGCTACAGCATGGACGGCTGGTACGGGCGGATCTTCATGGGCTGCGGCTTCTTCGATCCGGACAAGCCGATCAAGAGGTTCACCAAGAAGGAACTCCAGGATCTGCTCTACAAGGAGCCGACGAAGATCAAGGTGGAGGGCGTCAACCTGACCTACGAGGGGCTGATCCCGCGGATCCAGAAGTCGATGCTCTCCAAGGACACGGAGGCGCTGCAGCCGCATGTCCGCGCATTCGTGGAGCGGGCGGTCACCTTCGAGGACTGCCCCGAGTGCGGCGGGACTCGGCTGAGCGCGGAGGCCCGCTCGTCGAAGATCAAGGCGATCAACATCGCCGAGGCCTGCGCGATGCAGATCTCAGACCTCGCCGCGTGGGTGAGCGAACTCGAGAACAAGTCGGTCGCGCCGCTGCTCGAGGCACTCCGAGCGACCCTCGACTCGTTCGTGGACATCGGCCTCGGCTACCTCTCGCTCGAGCGGCCGTCGGGCACGCTCTCGGGCGGAGAGGCGCAGCGCGTGAAGATGATCCGCCAGCTCGGGTCCTCGCTCACCGATGTCACGTACGTCTTCGACGAGCCGACGATCGGACTGCACCCGCACGACATCGAGCGGATGAACGAATTGCTGCTGGCGCTGCGCGACAAGGGCAACACGGTGCTAGTCGTCGAGCACAAGCCGGAGACGATCGCGATCGCCGACCACGTAGTCGACCTCGGCCCGAAAGCCGGGACGGAGGGCGGCGAGGTGGTGTTCGAGGGCACCGTCGAGGGGCTGAGGGGGAGCGACACGATCACCGGCCGCCACCTCGACGACCGGGCCGCCCTCAAGGAGACGGTGCGGACACCGGACGGTGCGCTCGAGGTCCGCGGCGCCGACACCCACAACCTGAAGGACGTCGACGTCGACATCCCGCTCGGCGTGCTGGTCGTCGTCACGGGGGTGGCGGGCTCGGGCAAGAGCTCGCTGATCCACGGCTCGATCGGCCCCCGCCCCGGCGTGGTGTCGGTCGACCAGGCGGCGATCAAGGGCTCACGACGGAGCAACCCGGCGACGTACACGGGACTGCTCGACCCGATCCGCAAGGCGTTCGCGAAGGAGAACGGCGTGAAGCCGGCGCTGTTCAGCGCCAACTCCGAGGGCGCCTGCCCCAATTGCAACGGCGCCGGCGTGATCTACACCGACCTGGCGATGATGGCCGGTGTCGCGGTCCCCTGCGAGGTGTGCGAGGGGAAGCGCTTCCAGGCCGAGGTGCTCGAGTACAAGCTCGGCGGCAAGGACATCAGCGAGGTGCTCGCGATGCCGGTGGCCGAGGCCGAGGAGTTCTTCGGCGCAGGCGATGCCCACATCCCGGCCGCGCAGACGATCCTCGACCGGCTCGCCGACGTCGGGCTCGGCTACTTGAGCCTCGGCCAGCCGCTCACGACGCTGTCAGGCGGCGAGCGCCAGCGACTCAAGCTGGCCACGCAGATGGTGGAAAAACAGTCCCGCCCATCCGAGGTCTACGTCCTCGACGAGCCGACAGCCGGCCTGCACCTCGCCGACGTCGAGCAGCTGCTCGGCCTGCTCGACCGGCTCGTCGACTCTGGCAAGTCGGTGATCGTGATCGAGCACCATCAGGCGGTCATGGCGCACGCCGACTGGATCATCGATCTCGGCCCCGGCGCCGGCCACGACGGCGGTGAGATCGTCTTCGAGGGCACGCCGGCCGAGCTCGTGGCTTCTCGTTCCACGCTCACCGGCGAGCACCTCGCGGCCTACATCGGCGCCTGACCGAACCCTCGCGGACACCGTGAGACGCGTTCTCTCGTCTGTTTCGCCCAGCACGCTCCTATGCTGGCAGCGTGACCTCAGAGGAGCTCGCCAACCTTGCGCATCTGCGCCGCGCCCGCGATCTGATGGACCGTGAGTACGCGCGCCCGCTCGATGTCGCCGCGCTCGCGCGCGCCGCCTTGATGTCGAGTGCACACTTCTCGCGGCAGTTCCGCGCGGCGTACGGGGAGACGCCCTACGCCTACCTGATGACACGGCGAATCGAGCGGGCGAAGGCGCTGCTGCGTCGTGGCGAGGACAGCGTCACCGAGGTTTGCATGGAGGTCGGGTGCTCGTCGTTGGGCTCATTCAGCGCACGCTTCACCGAGCTGGTGGGCGAGACGCCGACGGCCTACAGGGCCCGTGATCACGGCGCGCTTCAGAGTGTGCCGGGCTGCACCGCCAGGGACATCACCCGCCCGCGCCGCAGGCCGAGCAGGATCGGAGAAGCGCGCGGGGCGCTGGCTCCCTAGTGTTGGATGCATGAACCTCACTCTTTCCACATGCTTCGTCCTGGTCCATGACCCCGCCCTGGCACTGGCCTTCTACCGCGACGAGCTCGGCCTGGAACTGCGCAACGACGTCGCCCGCGAGGACTTCCGCTGGATCACGGTCGGCGCCGCCTCCCAGCCAGGCGTCGCGATCGTCCTCACGAACTACCTGAACGGCAGCCCCGCCGACGCCGACGCGCTCGCCGGCTTGCTCGCGAAGGGCGCCCTGAACGGCGTCCACTTCCACACCGACGACCTCCAAGCCACCTTCGAGAAGCTGCAAGCCGCGGGCGCCGAGATCGTGCAGGAGCCGACCGAGCAGCCGTGGGGCACGCGGGACTGTGCCGTGCGTGACCCGTCCGGCAACATGGTGCGCATCGATCAGCCACCCGCCACGCGGTCGTGACGCGGCCGAGCTCTCGGCGCTCGTAGAGGCTTCGTCTTTACGCCGTACGCTGCCCGAGCCATTAGGCTTTCGCCCGTGCTCGTAGCCGTCGCCTTCTACGAAGTCGTACTGGTCCTGCACATCCTCGCGGTCGTGTTCGCCTTCGGCGCTACGTTCGCCTACCCCGTCCTGCTCGGCGCCATAACCAAGGCCGACCCGCGCGCGCTGCCCGCCCTGTACCGCGCGATGCACGCGATCAGCCAGCGCGTGATCATGCCGGGACTGGCGGCGGTCGTGATCTTCGGCATCTACCTCGCCTCCGACCAGCACTACTGGCACGCGTTCTTCGTGCAGTGGGGTCTCGCCGTCGCAATCGTGATCGGCGCCGTCGAGGGCGCCTACCTCAGTCCGCGCGAGCGGCGCCTGATCGAAGTGGCCGACCGGGACGTGGCGGGCGCGAGCGACGGGGACCCGGTGACGTTCAGCACCGAGCATGACTCGCTCGTGCGCCGCATCGGCGGGATCGGGGCGTTGATGGACCTGCTGGTGGTGGTCACGATCATATTCATGGTCATCAAGCCGTAGACCACCCCGCGATACCCTGACCAGGTGACAGATCCTGGCTATCGAGTCGCGGTCGTCGGCGCCACGGGGCAGGTGGGCTCTTTGATGCTGGCGCTGTTGCGCGAGCGCTCGTTTCCCGCGCGCGAGATTGTCCCGTTCGCCTCCGAGCGCTCGGTCGGGCGCATGCTGAAGGGAGCCCTCCGCGAGGGGGGACAGGCAGGCGAGCTCGACGGCGAGCTGATTGTGCAGGCTCTCAGCGAGGAGTCGATCCAGGGGTTCGATATTGCGCTGTTCTCGGCCGGTGGATCCATCTCGGGCGAGTGGGCTCCTCGGTTCGCCGACGCGGGCGCGGTCGTGATCGACAACTCCTCGCGCTGGCGGATGCAGAAGGACGTGCCGCTGGTCGTCAGCGAGGTCAATCCGGAGGCGCTCGAGTCCCATCACGGGATTATCGCCAACCCGAACTGCTCGACGATGCAGATGGTCGTCGCCCTGGGGCCCCTCCACGACGAGGCCGAAATCGAGCGACTCGTCATCAGCACCTACCAGGCGGTGTCGGGAACGGGACGGCGCGCGGTGGATGAGCTGCTCGACCAGTCCCGCGCGCTGCTGGCCGGTTCGGGGACGCGAGCGGAGGGAGTGTCTACCGGTTCGGCCGAGCGCGAGATCGCCCCCCCCGACACATACGCGCATCAGATCGCCTTCAACGCCCTTCCCCACGCCGGCTCATTCGCCGCGGGCGACGATCACACCGATGAGGAGCGCAAGCTGATCAATGAGACACGCAAGATCCTCGGCGACCCAGCGATCGCCATCTCGGCCACGTGCGTGCGTGTGCCCGTCCTCAACGGTCACTCAGAGGCGGTCAACGTGCAGACGCGCCGCGAGATCTCCCCCGAGCGCGCCCGCGAGCTGCTGGACGCCGCGCCCGGCGTCACCGTGCTCGACGACCCCGCCGCGGCGCTGTATCCCCTCGCGATCGACGCTGCCGGCAAGGACGACGTGTTCGTCGGGCGCATCCGCCGCGACCCCGGCCACGAGCGCGCGCTGGACCTGTGGATCGTCGCGGACAACCTACGCAAGGGGGCAGCACTCAACGCGGTGCAGCTCGCGGAGCTGTTGCACAAGCGCGGGTTGATCGGATCGGGCGCGGCGCGCTCGGCGGCGTAGACAATCTGGCCCGAGCAACCTAAAGTCGTACACCCGTCACGAGACGTCTCTCAAGCAGGAGTCGCGCGGGCTCGCGCGAAAACCGGGAGCGATGAGCGTCTCCTCGGAGGTGCAACGCACCCTCGTCAAGTCCCCGCCCGAGCTCTGGGCTGAGCTGAGCGACCCAACCACGCTGGCCCGCCATCTGGGCGAGCTGGGCGAGATCCGCATCGTCGCGATCGAGCCCGAGCGCACCGTCGACTGGGAGGCGGCGACTGCGGACGGGGCCGAGGTCAGCGGCAGAGTCGAGCTCCAGCCCTCTGGATGGGGCACCCGAGTCACGCTCTCGGCGAGTCGCGCGATCGTGGAGCCGGCATCAGAGCCCGAGCAGGCACCTGAGCCTGTGCTCGAGCCCGCCGCAACCGAGGTCATGACCGAGCCGGAGCCACGTCCCAGATTCTTCGCTCGACTCTTCCGACGCCGTAAAGAACAACCCGAGCCCGAGCCGGTCGTAGCGGTCGAGATCGAGGAACCGGCGTCCGCGGCGGAGACCGCTCCAGGGGAGCCGGCGTCCGAACAGGAGGAGCCCACTCCCGAGACGGACATCTCCGCGGAGCTGGCGGAGCTCGAAGAGCAGACCACAGCCGTGCTCACCTCCGTGCTCGACCGCCTCGGCGCCGCGCACCACCGCCCGTTCTCGCGCGGATAACATCCCGCGCCCGATGGCAACCAGCTCCCACGACCGCCAGGCCGACGCCGCGCTGCTCGCCGCCTCTCGCAGCGGGCACCGCAAACCGCCGCGCCAGAAGGCGCCGGATACCTATGAGGAGAAGCTCGCCCAGCTGCACGAGCTGCGCGAGGCGGCGCTGCACTCGGCGCCCGAGGCGGAGGCCAAGCAGCACGCGCGCGGCAAGTACACCGCCCGGGAGCGCGTGGAGAAGCTGCTCGACCCAGGGTCCTTTCAGGAGCTCGACACGTTCGTGCGTCACCGCACCTACGACTTCGACATGCAGAAAAACAGGCCCTGGGGCGACGCCGTCGTGACCGGCCACGGGACGATCGACGGGCGCACGGTATGCGTGTTCAGCCAGGACTTCACCGTCTTCGGCGGCTCGCTCGGCGAGGTCATGGGCGAGAAGATGTGCAAGATCATGGACCTCGCCGCCAAGATCGGCTGCCCGGTGATCGGCATCAACGACTCCGGCGGCGCGCGCATCCAGGAGGGCGTCGTCTCGCTCGGCTCCTACGGCGACGTGTTCCTGCGCAACGTTCGCTGCTCGGGCGTCATCCCCCAGGTTTCGCTCGTCATGGGCCCGTGCGCCGGCGGCGCCGTCTACTCCCCCGCAATCACCGACTTCATCTTCATGGTCAAGGAGACCTCGCACATGTTCATCACGGGCCCCGACGTGATCAAGACGGTGACCGGCGAGGAGGTCGGCTTCGAGGAGCTCGGCGGAGCGATGTCGCACAACGCCAAGTCCGGCGTCGCGCAGTTCGCCTCCGAGGACGAGGACGCGTGCCTCGAGGACTGCCGCTACCTGCTGAGCTTCCTGCCTCAGAACAACCTGCAGAGCACTCCGCGTATGCAGCCGACCGACGACCCCGAGCGCATGGACCCCGAGCTCGACCACGTCGTCCCCGACAACCCCAACAAGCCCTACGACATGCGCGACGTGGTCGCCCGTATCGTCGACGAGGGCGAGTTCTTCGAGGTACACGAGCACTACGCCAAGAACATCATCTGCGGCTTCTCGCGCCTGGATGGCTACACCATCGGCATCGTCGGCAATCAGCCCGCCCAGCTCGCCGGCGTGCTCGACATCGCCGCCTCCGAGAAGGCCGCGCGCTTCGTGCGCACCTGCGACGCCTTCAACATCCCGCTGCTGACCTTCTGCGACGTGCCGGGCTTCCTTCCGGGCACCGCGCAGGAGTGGGGCGGGATCATACGCCACGGCGCCAAGCTGCTGTACGCGTTCGCCGAGGCGACCGTACCGAAGGTCACGATCATCACGCGCAAGGCCTACGGCGGCGCGTACGACGTGATGTCCTCCAAGCACCTCGGCGCGGACTTCAACTTCGCGTGGCCGACCTCCGAGGTCGCCGTGATGGGCCCCGAGGGCGCCGTCAACATCATCTACCGCCGCGACATAGGCTCGAGCCCCACGCCCGAGGAGCGGCGCAAGAAGCTGATGGAGGACTACAAGGCCCGCTTCGCCAACCCCTACACCGCCGCCGAGCGCGGCTACATCGACGACGTAATAGTCCCGCACGAGACGCGCCCGCGACTGATCGCGGCGCTACACACGCTGCAGTCCAAGCGCGAACCGGGGCCCAAACGCAAGCACGGCAACATCCCGCTATGACCGGCTCGGCCACAGCCGAGGAGGAGGCGGCGATCGCCGCCGCGCTGGAGCGCTTCGCCCGCGAGACCGCCCCGCCACCCGCGGCGGGTGGAGAGGCCCCGGACCCGTGGACGCGCGCGGCTATGCTCGAAGGCGTCTCACGCGACGAAGATCACGCGGATGTGCCCAATCACTGGATAAACACCTAAAAGCCGCTAGGCTTTAGAAAGAATAAGTACTTCTCCCTCCCCACCCCCAGTAGATCCCTCCGTAGGACATCGTCGAAAACAACCCCCGGTAGCGCCAGATCAGGAGGTTCGTGATGGAGCCGGTTTCCGTACCCGCCGCGCCGCGCGGCACGCTCGAGGACCCCGAGGTCCTGCAGAACGTGCCCGGGCACGTGATTCCGATCCTGCAGCGGGAGTACGACGACTTCAAGACTGAGGCGAGCAAATTCCTCAGCGGCGAGACCGAGGAAGACGAGTTCATCAAGTTCCGCCTCAAGCAGGGCGTCTACGGCCAGCGCCAGGCCGACGTGCAGATGATCCGCGTGAAGCTGCCCTTCGGCGGGGTCACGCCCGAGCAGATGGAGTCGTTCGCTGACGTTGTCGAGAAGTACGTGCCGCTGAAGAAGGGCCACATCACGACGCGCCAGAACATCCAGATGCACCACGTCCCGCTGCTGGACGCCGAGAAGCTGATCCGCGAGATCGGCGAGACGGGGCTGTCCAGTCGCGAGGGCTGCGGCAACACGATGCGCAACGTCACCGGCGACCCGTGGGCCGGTGTGGCCGCGGACGAGCTGTTCGACCTGACGCCCTACGCGGGCGCCTACGTGCGCTACTTCGTGCGCCACCCGACCACCCAGGGAATGCCGCGCAAGGTCAAGACCTCCTTCGACGGCGGCCCGCGCGACCGCGCGATCAGCGGCATCCACGACGTGGCCTTTCGCGCCCGTGTCAGACAGAGTGAAGATCCCGCCCGCCCCGGCGAGGTGCGCGGTGTGGAGATGCTGGTCGGCGGCGGCACCTCGATCATGCCGCGCAAGGCACAGGTGCTCTACGATTTCCTCGAGCTCGACAACGGCGAATACCTGAAGGTCACCGAGGCCGTCATGCGCATCTTCGACCGCCAGGAGTGGCTGCGCGTCAACCGCGCCCGCGCGCGGATCAAGGTGTTCGTCGACAAGTACGGCATCGAGGAGCTCCGCAACCAGGCCGAGGAGGAGATGAAGGGCGACTGGGTGGCAGAACGCGACTTCTCGATCGAGCACCGCCTGTTCGTCGACGACGAGCGCGAGTCCGCGCCGGCGCCGCCGCAGTCCTACGGCAAGCCGGGCACACACGACGGAACGTCGTGGGTCGGCGAGCGCTCCGACTTCGAGCGCTTCCGCGCGGCCAACGTGCGCGAGCAGAAGCAGGACGGCTTCGTGACCGTCGAGGTCAAGGTCACCCGCGGCGACCTCACGCCCGAGCAGTTCAGAGGTCTGGCGAGCATCATGCGCTCCTACGCCGGCGGCTACGCGCGCACGACCGTTCAGCAGAACCTCGTCCTGCGGTGGGTGCCTCAGGAGAGCGTCTACGACGTGTGGCGAGCGTTGTCAGAGCTCGGCCTGGGCGACGCCGGATCGCGGGAAATCAACGACGTGGTGTCATGCCCCGGCACCGACTCCTGCAAGCTCGGGATCACCAGCTCGATGGGACTCAATCAGGCCGTGCAGGAGCGGATCGAAGCGATGGACATCACCGATGAGCTGACACGAAAGCTGAACATCAAGATCAGCGGCTGCCCGAACGGCTGCGGTCAGCACCACGTCGCGAGCATCGGCTTCACCGGTGCGTCGATCAAAGTCGGCGAGCACACGATCCCCGCCTACATCCCCCTCGTCGGCGGTATGTTCGAAGGCGGCGACGTCGCGTTCGGTACGCGCCTGAAGCTGCGCCTGCCCTCCAAGCGCGTGCCAGAGGCGATCGAGCGCTGGATCCGCCAGTACGAGTCGAATCGCAACGACGGCGAGGAGTGGAACGACTACTTCGCGCGCGTCGGCACCGATGAGCTCGAGACGGTCGTAAAGGATCTCTCGATGCCCGTCAACTTCGGGCTGGAGACGATGAACGAGTTCATCGACTGGAACCGCGACGTTCCTTTCCAGGTCATTCGCGGCGAGGGCGAGTGCGCGGTATAGATCGCGCTGAGCGCCGCGACGACCGATAAGAGAGGACAGGAGCAGATCAA
The DNA here is from genome assembly GCA_963755165.1 of uncultured Solirubrobacterales bacterium. Taxonomy (GTDB): domain Bacteria; phylum Actinomycetota; class Thermoleophilia; order Solirubrobacterales; family Solirubrobacteraceae; genus Palsa-744. The sequence continues at coordinate 182,979 of CAVWIT010000001.1, forward strand.
ATGCCACCAACAGAGCCGACATTGGAACACGACATGGCCGGATCGACCCCCGGGCTGGACCCGGCGCTCAGCCTGACGCACACGCTGCGCGAGGCCGCGCGCCACGGCGCCCGCGCCGTGCTGCTCTGCTCGTTCCAGAAGGAGGAGTCGGTGCTGCTCGACGAGCTCCTGCGGCTCGACTATGTTGATGAGGCCCCCCCTCCCCCGACGGTGCGGATCGTGACGATCGACACCGGCGTGCTCTTCGGAGAGACGCTCCAGACCTGGCGAGCGTTCGAGGACCGCTTCGGCGTCAAGATCGAGGTGCAGGACGCGAGCAGCCCTGGCACGCCGTGGAGCGGCCCCGAGCACTGCTGCTCGGCCGCGAAGGTCGCGGCGCTGGAAAGCGCCCTCGCCGGCGCCGAGGGCTGGATCACCGGCATTCGCCGCGAGCAGGGCCCCACGCGCGCCAACACCGAGCTGATCGAACGCGATCAGCGGCGCGGCCTATGGAAGTACAACCCGCTCGCCCACTGGACCGACAAGGACCTGTGGCGGCGCATCCACGAGCGCGACCTCCCCTACAACCCGCTCCACGACCAGGGCTACGAGTCGATCGGCTGCGCGCCCTGCACCCAGCCCGGCTCCGGGCGCGATGGCCGCTGGGCTGGCACCTCCAAGACCGAGTGCGGTTTGCACGTGGAGGTCGTCGAGCCGTGAGCGTCGCGACGCGCCCCCAGCTGAGCCACCTGCGCGCGCTGGAGTCCGAGGCGATCCACGTGATGCGCGAGGTGGCGGCGGAATTCGAGCGCCCGGTGCTGCTGTTCAGCGGCGGCAAGGACTCGATCGTGCTGCTGCGCTTGGCGGAGAAGGCGTTTCGCCCGGCGCCGTTCCCGTTCCCGCTGATGCACGTCGACACCGGCCACAACTTCCCGGAGGTGATCGAGTACCGCGACCGGCGCGTGGCCGAGCTCGGCGAGCGGTTGATCGTGGCGAGCGTGCAGGACTCGATCGATACAGGCAGGGTGGTCGAGGAGACCGGGCCGCGCGCGTCGCGCAACCGCCTGCAGACCGTCACGCTCCTGGACGCGATCTCAGAGCACGGCTTCGACGCGGCCTTCGGCGGCGCCCGCCGCGACGAGGAGCGCGCGCGCGCGAAGGAGCGCATCATGTCCTTCCGTGACGACTTCGGCCAGTGGGACCCCAAGAACCAGCGCCCGGAGCTGTGGAACCTCTACAACGGCAGGATCAAGAAGGGGGAGCACGTGCGCGTGTTCCCGCTGTCGAACTGGACCGAGCTCGACGTGTGGGAGTACATCGACTCCGAGCAGCTCGAGGTCCCCTCGATCTACTTCGCGCACGAGCGCGAGGTGTTCGAGCGCGACGGAATGCTCTATGCCCACCACGAGGGCACCGAGCTGATCGACGGCGAGGCAATCTTTACGGAGACCGTCCGCTACCGCACGGTCGGCGACATGAGCTGCACGGGCGGCGTGCGCTCGCGCGCGGCGACGCTCGAGGAAGTGGTGCTGGAGATCGCCGCCACCCGCATCACCGAGCGCGGCGAGACCCGCGCCGATGACCGCGTCACCGAGGCCGCCATGGAGGACCGCAAGAAGGCCGGCTACTTCTGAGATGGTCGTGAGCGCTTCGCCATACGGCGTCCTCGCTCGCTCGCGTGCACAGCACGCCACGCTCACTGCGTCCTTGTCTGGCTCGACTCACGACCATCTCAGGGGCTAGCGATGACCCTCGATCTGCTGCGCTTCACGACCGCCGGCTCGGTCGACGACGGCAAGAGCACGCTGATCGGGCGTCTGCTGTTCGACTCCAAGCAGGTGTTCGAAGACCAGCTGGCGCAGGTGGCGCAGGCCTCAGAGCGCCGCGGCGGCGAGGGCACGCTGGACCTGGCGCTGCTGACGGACGGCCTGCGCGCGGAGCGCGAGCAGGGCATCACGATCGACGTGGCCTACCGCTACTTCGCGACGGCGAAGCGACGCTTCATCATCGCGGACTGCCCGGGGCACCGCCAGTACACGCGCAACATGGTGACGGGCGCCTCGACAGCCGACGTGGCGGTGGTGCTGATCGATGCGCGCAGGGGCGTGCAGGAGCAGTCCAAGCGCCACGCGTTCATCAGCGCGCTGCTGGGTATCCCGCAGATGGTGGTGGCAATCAACAAGATGGACCTGGTGGAGCACTCGCAGGCCCGCTACGAGGAGCTGGTGGACGAGTTCGAGGCGTTTGCGCGCAAGCTCCGCGGCGGCAAGAACCCGCGGCGGACCGAGACGTCCTATCTGCCGATGTCGGCGCTGAACGGCGACAACGTGGTGGAGCGCTCGGCGGCGATGCCTTGGTATGACGGCCCGCCGCTGCTGGAGCTGCTGGAGCAGGTGGAGGTGGCGTACGACCACCCGGACGAGAAGCCGGCGCGCTTCCCGGTGCAGTGGGTGATCCGCCCGACCGCGACGGTGGCAGCGACGGCGAACGGCAACCCGCCGAGCGCCGTGCCTGCACCGGCCGGCGCCGAGATCGACTACCGCGGCTACTCCGGTCAGCTGGCAAGCGGAGCACTGCGCGTGGGCGACGAGGTGGCTGTGCTGCCGTCGGGCGCGCGCACGCGCATAGCGGGAATCGACACCTATGACGGTCCGCTGGAGGAGGCGATGGCGCCGATGTCGCTGACGCTCCGCCTCCAGGACGAGCTCGACATCTCGCGCGGCGAGCTGATCTGCCACCCGGCGCAGGCGCCGGCGGTGGCGCGCGAGCTGACGGCGGATGTGTGTTGGATGTCCGAGCAGCCGCTGCGCCCGGGCTCACGATACGTGCTCAAGCACACCTCGCGCACGGCGACGGCGATCGTGGATGCGCTCGAGGACATCATCGACGTGCACACGCTCGAGCGCGTGGCCCCGCCGGAGGAGCTGGAGCTCAACGACATCGCGCGCGTGCGGCTGCGCACGAGCGCACCGCTGGCGCTCGACCCGTACGCGAGCAACCGCCGCACAGGCAGCTTCATCCTGATCGACGAGTCATCCAACGAAACCGCCGCCGCGGGGATGATCGCCTCGGTGGCAGCATAGCGCCACCGGGACTCTCGGCGGCGGGCCCGTGGGACTGGTGTCGCTAAGCTTCCGCGGCCAATGTTCGGCAAGGTCCTCATAGCCAACCGCGGCGAGATCGCCGTACGCATCGTGCGCGCGCTGCAGGAGCTGGGCGTGGCCTCGGTCGCGGTGTATTCAGAGCACGACCGCGACGCCCCGCACGTCACGCGCGCCGGCGAGGCCTACAACCTCGGCGACGGTCCCGCGGCGGATAACTACCTGAACGTCGAGAAGATCCTCGACGTGGCGGCGCGGGCGGGCGCCGAGGCGATCCATCCGGGCTATGGCTTCCTCGCCGAGAACGCCCCGTTTGCGCAGGCGTGCGAGGACGCCGGCATCGTGTTCATCGGGCCACCGGCCAGCGCGATCGAGGCGATGGGCTCAAAGACCCGCGCGCGCGAGCTGATGCAGACGGCCGGCGTGCCGATCGTGCCGGGCACCACCCAGCCCGTGGCCACCGTCGCCGACGCACTGCGCATCGCAAAGGATGAAATCGGCTTTCCCGTGGCCGTCAAGGCCGCCGGCGGCGGCGGCGGCAAGGGCTTTCGCGTCGCTCTCTCAGAGGAGGAGCTCGAGGGCGCCTTCGAGGGCTCCAGCCGCGAAGGCGAGAAGTTCTTCTCCGACCCCACCGTCTACCTCGAGCGCTACCTGCACGACCCCCGCCACGTCGAGGTCCAGGTGCTCGCCGACCGCCACGGCAACGTCATCCATCTCGGCGAGCGCGACTGCTCGATCCAGCGCCGCCACCAGAAGGTCATCGAGGAGTCGCCCGCGCCCGAATGGGTCGTCGACCCGCAGATGCGCGAGCGCATCGGCGAGATTGGGGTCAACGCGGCGAAGGCGGTCGACTACGTCGGCGCCGGCACGATCGAGGGCCTCTTCATGACCGGCGAGGGCACCAAGGACGAGCCCGAGTATTTCTTCCTGGAGATGAACACGCGCGTGCAGGTCGAGCACTGCGTCACCGAGATGACCACAGGCATCGACATCGTCAAGGAGGGCATCCGCGCCGCCGCCGGCGAGGAGCTCTCCTACGCCCAGCCCGACGTGGAGCTGCGCGGGCACGCGATCGAGTGCCGCATCAACGCCGAGGACGCCTCCAAGAACTTCGCCCCCGCACCCGGCAAGATCGGCGTCTACCGGGAGCCTTCCGGCCCCGGCGTGCGCGTGGACTCGGGCGTGCAGGCAGGTGGGGAAGTCTCTCCCATGTATGACCCGATGGTCGCCAAGCTGATCGTCTGGGACGCCGACCGTCAGCAGGCCACCGCGCGCATGCTGCGCGCGCTCGGCGAATTCGAGATCGAGGGCTTGAAGACGCTGATCCCGTTCCACCAAGCACTGCTCGCAACAGACCAGTGGGCACGGGGCGAGACGTGCAGAGACCTGCTCGAGGACAAGAAGTGGCTGAAGACACTCGCGTTCGATACCGCGCCGGGTGCAACCGCCGCGGCGGATGACCAGGACGAGGAGGAGAAGGTCGAGCGCACCTACGAGGTCGAGGTGTCGGGCAAGCGCTTCGACGTGCGCGTGCTCGGCGCCCCATTCGCGGGCTCAGCCACGAGCGCCCCGGCGAACGGCGCAGCAAGCGCGAGCGGACGCCGGGCCCCCAAACGCGGCGAGCGGAAGAGCTCGACCGGCGGCGGACCGGACACGCTGCCCTCGCCACTGCAGGGAAACATGTGGAAGGTGCTCGTCAAAGTCGGCGACACCGTGACCGAAGGTCAGCTGCTGTGCATCATCGAGGCGATGAAGATGGAGAACGAGATCACCGCCCACAAGGCAGGGACGATCGCCGAGCTGCCGATCAGCGAGGGCGCGCCGATCGCGGCTGGCGCGCCGATCGCGACGATCGTCTCGCACGAGGCCGCCTGACGATGGGGCTGGGGGGGGGAGTGGTGGTGATCTATGTTCTTAATTGAGTAAAAACTATAGTATGACTAATCTTGGGGGAGACAGTTGCAAGTGGGTCTCTGGAGGGGGTGTTATGTATATATAATTTTAAACTCGGTATAACGATAGTTACACCCAGTTTAAAACAAGAACCTCTCCACGCCGCGCTTTACAAGGTCAGTCAGGCGGCAAGCGCAGCGAAGCTCTCCTCCAGCACGCTCAGCGCACGCTCGGGGTCCATCGACGGGCCGTGACCGGGGACGATGCGCTCGGCTGACGCAACCAGCGGGCGCAGGCGCTCCAACGTGGCAAGGTAGGCCCCAACCGAGCTTCCCTCGCCCAGCTCAGGGGCCTCGACCGTCGAGAGATAGTCGCCGACCACCAACACGCCGGCCCAGGGGATCCAGATGGCCATTCCATCTCCGGTGTGGCCCTCGGCCGGATGCAGCTCGAGCTCGAGCTCGCCGATCCCGCAGCGCCCGGGAACCGGAAGCGCCTGCACCTGATCGAGCATCAGGGGACGAGGGCGCTCGACGTAGAGACCGGCGTCGAACGCCCGCAGCTCGCGCTGGGCTTGCCCCGGCGAGGCCTGCATGCGCGCGGCCGTGCTCTCCGCAGCCCCCAACGCGAGACCGGGAAACGCCAGGCGCCCGAGCAGGTGATCCCAGTCGCCGTGCGTTGCGAGCAACCCGCTCGCAGGCGCGAACCCGGCCTGCTCCACGAGCGCCGGCAGCGCGTCGAGCTCCTCCGGCAAGATCGGGGAGTCGATCACGAACGTCTCGCCCTCCCGCGCGCCCGCGGCGCGGAGCACCACGCAGTTGGTCTGCCAGATCGCGCTGGTAGCCACCAGAACGTCGGGATGGAGCGATACGACTCGCACCGCGCACCGCGTCCCCGCCGCGTCTAGGACACGCCCAACAGCTTGGCCGCCTCGCGCAGGTTGGGAACCTCCGCGGTCGGCTTGCGCTGGGAGGAGTCGAGCGTCTCTTTGGTCCGGTTGACCCAGATGACGGGCACCCGGGCTTTGACGCACGGCGCCACGTCGTGGTAGTGGCTGGCGGCGACGTGCACCCAGCCGCGCTTGCCTCCCATGCGCCGGGCACACTCGGTGAAGTGGGCCGGGTCGGGCTTGTAGGATCGAACCTGCTGAGCGGTGACGACGAGGTCGAAATCGGTCGGAATGTGACGACGGGTCTGCCCGAGGAGCTTGTCGTCGACGTTGGACAGCAGGCCCAGCTTGTATTTCTTGGCGAGCTTGGCGAGCTGGATGTTGGTCTCCTTGAACGGTTTCCAGCGCTGGACGGAGTCGGGCAAAAAGCCCGAGCGCGATGGCTCGAGCGCCCAATCCAGGCGTTTTGCCGCCTCGATCGCGGTACGACGCAGAACCTCGGCGTAGAGCTCGTACGAGCCGCCCTCGATCTCGCGCGTGATCTCGCGGACGAGCGCCAGCAGCTCGGTCCGGTCGAGCTCGACGCCGTCGCGGGCGGCCTCGGCGGCGAACGCCTCGTAGACCCCGGTGTCCCGGTCGATCAGCGTTCCGTACACGTCGAAGGTGACAAATGTGACGTTCTTTGGAATCGGCATCGCGCGGGCATTATGCCCTGCGAGGGCCCCCGCGCGCGCTCACCCACCTTCCGTTAGAGTCTCGCGCCGCAATGGACCTGCTCGAGTATCAAGGCAAGCAGCTGTTTGCCCGCCACGGCCTGAGAGTCTCCGACGGCGAGGCGGTAACCACCGTCGATGGCGCCGTCGCCGCCGCGAACAAGATCGGCTATCCGGTCGTCCTCAAGGCACAGGTGCTGATCGGCGGACGGGGCAAGGCCGGCGGAGTGAAGCTGGCCGATGACGAAGCTCAGGCCAGAGAGCATGCCCAGAACATCCTCGGCATGGACATCCGAGGCCATACGGTTCGTACGCTCTGGATTGAGCACGCGAGCGACATCGCGACCGAGTACTACGCGTCCGTGCTGCTGGATCGCTCGGAGAAGCAGCCGCTCGTGATCTTCAGCGTCGAGGGCGGCGTGGAGATCGAGCAGGTCGCGGAGACCCACCCGGAGAAGCTCATCCGCCGCCACGTGGACGCGCTGAAAGGCCTATCCCGCCAGCAGGCCGTCGAGATCGCCACCGAAGGCGGCGCCGATGAGGACGTGATCGAAGGGGTCGCCGACGCGCTGAGCGCGCTGTATGAGGTGTGGAGCGCAGAGGACGCGCTGCTGGCGGAGATCAACCCGCTGATCGTCACACCCGAGCGCGAGGTCAAGGCGCTGGACGCGAAGGTGACGCTGGACGACAACGCGCTGTACCGCCACCCCGAGAACCAAGGGCTGTCCGACAGCGAGAACGAAGACCCGATTGAGCGCCGCGCCCGTGAGCAAGGCGTGCAGTACGTCGCGCTGGACGGCGATATCGGCATCCTCGGCAACGGCGCCGGGCTCGTGATGTCAACGCTCGACGTGGTCGCACAGGCAGGCGGACACCCCGCAAACTTCCTGGATGCGGGCGGAGGCTCTGACGCCGGCAAGGTCAAGCAGGCCGTCGAGCTGATCCTCTCAAACGAGGCAGTCAAGGCAGTGCTGTTCAACATCTTCGGCGGCATCACCCGCTGCGACGAGGTCGCGCGGGGACTGATCGCCGCGTTCGAAGAGATCACGGCGGGCGGGGACGGCGGGCGGGGTTCAATCCCGTTCGTCGTCAGGCTGGACGGCACCAACGACATCGAGGGTCGCCGGCTGCTCTCAGAGGCCGCTTTGCCGAACGTGCATACCGCGAAGACGATGAACGAGGCGGCGGAGAAGGTAGTGGCACTGGCAGCCGGGCGCAGCCTCGATGACACGCCAGCCACCGCAGGAGCGGGGACCGGGACGGGGGCCTGATGTCGGTTCTCGTAGACAAAAACACGCGGCTCGCGGTCGCCGGGATCACGGGCAAAGAGGGCGCCTTCCACACGCTCAACAACCGCCGTTACGGCACGAACGTCGTCGGCGGAGTGACACCCGGCAAGGGCGGCCAGGACGTGGAGGGCATCCCCGTGTTCGACACCTGGGCGGCGGCCGCACAGGAGACCCAGCCGAACACGGCGATGATCTTCGTCCCGCCCCGGTTCGCCGCGGACTCGATCCTCGATGCCGCCGCCGCGGGCGTCGAGCTGGTGATCGCGATCACCGAGGGCATCCCCGCCCACGACGAGCTCCGCGTCTACAACACATTGCTGCGTGACCGGGTGGGCGGGCATCCCAAAACCCGGCTGATCGGCCCGAACTGCCCGGGGATCCTCTCGCCGGGCAAGGCCAACGTCGGGATCATCCCGGCATCCTTCTTCGAGCAGGGCAACGTCGGCGTGGTCTCGCGCTCGGGCACGCTCACCTACCAGATCGGCAACGAGATCGCCCAGGCCGGGTTCGGGTGCAGCTCGATCGTGGGCATCGGCGGAGACCCGGTGCCGGGGAGCTCGTTCGTGGACGTGATCGCCCTGTTCGAGGCCGACCCCGAGACGGAGCTGATCGTCCTCTCGGGCGAGATCGGCGGCTCGGCCGAGGAGGAAGCGGCGGACTACATCGCCACGAACGTGACCAAGCCCGTGATCGCCTACATCGCCGGGTTCACCGCGCCGGCGGGCAAGCAGATGGGACATGCCGGCGCGATCGTGGCGGGCACGGCGGGCACGGCGAAGGCGAAGGCGCAGGCGCTGGAAGCGCAAGGCGTGCGCGTCGGGCGCACCCCCACCGAAGTAGCCGAGCTCGCCGTTGAGGTGTTGCTCAGCGGGGCATCCAGCCCCGCTTCCTGACTCGACGGCCGACATCGTGTCGTCCGTGACCGGCGGGCTTCGCCGCCTTCCGCGTCAAGCACCGCCGTCTGACGCTCAGCCGCACCGCCCGGATCGCTAGGCTTGGCCCAGTGGACCCTGAGATGGCACAGACGCTGGGCGAGCTGGAGCGCAAGCTGGGCGAGCTCGAGCGCGAGCTGGCGGCCGTCGGCGAGCGTAACAGCAGCGCCGGCAGGCTGGTAGACGAAGCGGTCGAGCCCGCGGTTGTCGCACAGGCGCCGAGATCTGCACCACCCGAGCCGCGACCCGCACCGCCACCCGAGCCGCGACCCGCACCGCCAGCCGAGCCGCGACCCGCGCCGCCGCGACCCGCGCCGCCGAACACCGATGAGCTGCTGCGGTTCAGGGAGCGCCTGGAGCGGACCGCGGCCGAGCTGACCAGGGACTACGACGAGCTGCTCGGCCGCCTAAGCTACGCGGCCGTGCCGGCTCCCCCCGCAGGTCCCACGATCTCGTTCGCGCGCGGCGCGCCGTCGCTGGACATCGTCGACGTGGACGGCCTGCGCGAGGCCGCCGCACGCGCGCTGGAGAGCGACCCGGGCGGGACGACCGCATACGGGACGTCTGTCGGCTATCTGAAGCTGCGCGCGTGGATCGCGGAGCATCACGGCGTCACGCCCGAGAACGTGATCGTGACCAACGGATCGATGCAGGCCGACGCGTTCCTGTTCGAGCAGCTCGTGGGCGCCGGCGACGAGGTGGTGGTCGAGCGCCCAACCTATGACCGCACTCTGCTGTCGCTGCGCAAGCGCGGCGCGCGCATACACGCGGTGGAGCTGGCGCCCGACGGCATCGACACGGACGCGCTCGAACGCCTGCTGGAGGGGCCGATGGGCGCCAAGCCCAAGCTCGCGCACATCATCCCGAACTTCCAGAACCCCGCCGGCTACACGCTGTCTGCCGCCAAGCGCCGCGCGCTGCTGTGGCTGGCGGCCGAGCACGGGTTCGTCGTGTTCGAGGACGACCCCTACATCGAGCTGCGCTTCGAGGGCGAGCCGCTTCAGACGATGCTCTCGATGGACCCCGAGCGAGTCGTGTACGCGTCGTCGTTCTCGAAGACCGTCTGCCCCGGTATCAGGGTCGGATACTTGGTCGGGCCGAAGGACCTGATCGCAGGCGTGGCCGAGCTGGCGACGAACACCTATATATCGCCGAGCATGGTCGCCCAGGCGATCGTGTACGAGTTCTGCGCGTCGGGCGCGATCGATCGCTCGATCGCGACGGTCACTGCCGCACTGGCCCAGCGGGCCGGAGCGCTTGCCCAAGCCCTGCACCGGGAGCTGCCCGAGGCGGAGTTCGTGGCGCCCCAGGGCGGATACTTCATGTGGGTGACGCTGCCGCCCCGCACGACGGACGCGAGCGCCCTGCACAGAGCCGCGGCCGAGCGGGGGGTAGCTTTTGTGAAGGGCACCGACTTCATGCTGGAGGGCGGCGAGAACGCGCTGCGCCTCGCATACTCCGGCGTCACCCCGGAGCAGATAGACGAGGGTGTCACGCGCCTCGCGACCGCGTATCGCTCGCTCTAGCGCCCGTACTTCTGCCCGAGAACCAGCTGCTCCGGCAACGCCGTGCGAGGCGGCGGAGACGGGTCGGCGATGACGGACACGGTCTCGCCCACCGACGGGGTCACCGCACAGCGGCGGCCGTCCGTCGTCTCGAGCACCACCTCCGAGTCGTCGCGCGCGGCCAGCGTACCCTCGAGGCCAGGCTCCAGGCCCGATGCCTTGAGGTAGTGGAGCAGATCCTCGGCCTCGTTCTCAAACCGCACCACGCGCACGGACGCGCCGACATCCACATCGGCCAACGGCACGCCGGCCAGGCGCGCACCGGCAACGATCGGGTGGCCGTGGGGACACGTCTTGGCGTCGCCGATCGCCGCGAGCATGCGCTGCTCGAGAACCGGCGACATGGCGTGCTCCAAGCGCTCGGCCTCCTCGTGGACCTCGTCCCAGGGGACTCCGAGAACGTCGGTCAGAAATCGCTCGATCAGGCGATGGCGACGAACGATGCCCTCGGCATGGACGGCCCCCTCGGCGGTGAACGCGATCACGCGATCCTGGCCGCGGGTGACATAACCGTCGCGTTCCAACCGACCGACCATCTCGTGGACGGTGGGAGCCGACAGCTGCATCGCGCGCGCCACGTTCGCGCCGGTCATCGGCAGGCGGGCCTCCTGCAGCCAGAACAGGATCTGCAGGTACTCCTCCTCGGCAACAGTCGCCGTGGTCTGGCTGTCGCCGTTCACAGTGCTTACGATGCTAGACGACGCTCACGCGAGGCGAACGCTCACATGAGGAGGACGCTCACGCGAGGAGGACACTCACATGAGGAGGACACTCACGCGAAGAGCTGCTCGAACATGCACTGGAGCGGGTCCTTGTCCTCGCGCCAGCGGCGCAGCTTGGCGCCGTGGCGGATGCGCCCAGCGGAGACGTGGTCGAAGTCGATCTCCACGACCAGCTCCGGGCGCAACCCGACCCACTCCAGATCCTTGCCGGCGCTCCAACGGCTGGGGTCAGCCGAACCGCGCTCGCCGGACTCATAGTCGGCGAAGAAGCCAACCAGCCGCTGCTTCTCAGTGGCGGATAGCCCGGAACAGTGCCCGACGACGCGCAGCTCGGGACCGTCGTAGAGGCCGAGGATCAGCGCGCCGACGGTGCCCTCCTTCTTGCCCGGACGCCAACCGACGAGCACCGCGTCGATCGTGCGCACGCGCTTGACCTTCACCATCCCCTTGCGCTCGCCCGGAAGGTAGGGCGCCGAGCGCTCCTTGGCGATCGCGCCCTCGGCGTGCGCCAGCCACCGCTCAGCCTCCTCCGAGGTGGCTACGGTCTCCATCAGCTCGACGGGCGCATCCGCAAAGCTCTTGCCGGCGAGCAGGACCTCGAGCGCAGCGCGCCGCTCTGAGAAAGGAAGCTCGAGGAGCACCTGATCATCGCGTGCGAGCAGGTCGAACACCACGTACACCGCGGGCGTCTCGGCGGCCAGGCGCTCGATCCGCGAGGCCGCGGGGTGGATGCGCTGGCCGAGCGCGTCGAAGTCCTCGCGGCCCTCCCGATCGCGGACCACGATCTCACCGTCGAGCACATACCGGCCGGCCGGGAAGGCGAGCTCCGGAAAGTAGCGCCCGAGCGGCCTGCCGTTGCGCGACTGCAGGAAGACCTCCCCGCCGTCCACGAACGCCACGCAGCGGAACCCGTCGAGCTTGACCTCATAGCAATAGTCTTCGCTCACCGGCAGTTGCTTGCGGGAGAGGGCCAACTGCGGCTCGAGCACAGGTCCCAGCGGGAGAGTCACGGCTTCTCCCCGCTGGCCGAACGCGATTTCGCCCGGCTGGGCTGGACACGGCGGGGCTCGGAGCGCTGCTTGCGAAAATGGGGCGGCCAGGGGGCGTCGCCGAGTCCCTCGCACTCGTCGCGCGCGGCCAGCTCCAGCAGGGAGTCCAGCTTGCCGGGCGCGTCGTCGATCGTGGCGGACGGGTCGCCGCGCTCGCGCAGACGCTCGGGGACGGTCTCGATGCGCAGGTCCGCGGGCTCGACGTCGGGGACCTCCTCCCACTCCAGCGGACACGACACGCGCGCGTCGGGGACGGCCCTGACCGAGTACGCCGAGGCGACGGTGCGGTCGCGGGCGTTCTGGTTGTAGTCGATGAACACGCCCTCGCGCTCCTCCTTCCACCAGCGGCTGGTCGCACGGTGAGGCATGCGCCGCTCGACCTCGCGCGCGAGCGCGAGCGCGGCGCGGCGGACCTCGGAGAAGTCGTGCTCGGCGACGATCCGCACATACACGTGCATGCCTCGCGAGCCCGACGTCTTGGGGTAGCCGCGCAATTCGTGCTCGTCGAGGACCTCGCGCACGCACAGCGCCACCTCGCGAACCTCGGCGAACGGAACCTCGGGACCGGGGTCGAGATCGACCCGCAGCTCGTCGGGATGGTCGAGATCGGAGCGGCGCACGGGCCACGGGTTCCAGTCGATCACACCGAGGTTGACGCCCCACACGAGATGGGCGCCGTCGACCACCACCAGCTCGCGTGCATGCCGCCCGCTCGGGAACGTGACGGTCGCGGTCTGCAGCCAGTCGGGCGCGCCGTCGGGGACACGCTTCTGAAAGAACGGCTTGCCGGCCACCCCGTCGACCCAGCGCTTGAGCACGCTCGGGCGCTCGGCCAGGTGACGCACCGCGGCCTGTTCGCAGGCCAAGTAGTAGCGGACGAGGTCGAGCTTCGTGAACCCTCGCTCGGGGAAGAACACCTTGCCGGGGTTGCTGACCTGAAGCTCGTGCCCGCACGCCTCGATCACGACGCGGTCCCTCGCCTTCTCGGTGGCCATGCCTGTAAGGATGCCAGGCATGCGGATACCGGACACGCTCATGCTCGCGGTGCGCTCCTTTGGGGACGACCTGCCGGCTGAGCGCGTGGCTGAGGCGATCGCGCGGGGGGTGCGTGCCGCGGGGATGCCGGAGCCGGACCTGTGCCCGATCGAGGACACGCTGCCAGCCGACTTCGACGCCCGCATGCGCCGTGCCCGGGCGGTGGTCGTCGGAGCGGGCCGGCTGGAGCGAGCGATGCTGCCGGCGAGCCCGGTGTTCGAGATCGCCACACGCGCACGCCAGGCGGGAGTGCCGGCGTATGCCGTGACGGCCGTGAACGAACTGGACGCGTTCGATGCGCGGATGCTCGACCTCCAGACGATCCTGGAGGCGGGCAGCGCGCGCGAGCTCGTGGCAGCTGGCACAAAGCTGGGGCGACTGGCCTGAGAGACGGAGGGACAGCGGTCAACCGGCGTGAGGGATTGTTTGGGGCGGCTGGCCTGGAGGGATGGAGGGGACAGAGGTCAACCGGGTGAGGAGTTGTTATTACTTTTAAACTGCGTATAACCATAGCTATACGCAGATTTATTTTATATCGATGTCAACGCCCCACAGCCAAGCCCGCGGCCGACTCGCCGGGGAGCGATCGGGCGACCTCGTAGACCAGGCGCGTCGCCGCGACGACGGTGGAGTAGTCGAGGTTCGCGGGGATGTCCGTGGGCAGGTGGTAGTTGGCGAGGCTGCGCCAGTCGGTGATCGAGACGAGCGTCGCGATCGGATAGCCGGCGCGGCTGGGGATCACGCTGTCGGTCGAGGCCCGCGCGCGGAAGCCTCGCTCCAGCGGGATCTCGAGCCGACGCGCGCGCTCGGCGAGAAGGTCCCGCAACCACGGGCCGGCGTGGCTCTCCATCCACACGGGCCCCTCCCCCTCGAGCATCGCCAGATGGGGCGAGCCGACCGTCTCGAGATTCACGAACCAGGTGCGCCCCTCCGCCAGCTCGTGGCGGTGACGGGCCATGAATGCGCGGATGCCGTCCTGGAGCGTCTCCTCGGCCCCGCAGGAGACGAGCAGCACGCGCAGACCGGGGATCGGCTCCTCGCGCAGGAGCTCGGCGAGCGCAACCAGCGAGGCGACGCCGGAGAGATTGTCGTTGGCGCCGGGCACGGTCTGGCTGCGCCACACGTCGATCATGAGGGCAGTGCCGAGGGCGCCGATAAGCATGCCTGCACGGGCGAACCCGCGGCGGCGGCCAACCGCGGCCACAACCGTGGACAGCGGTCCCGCCAGGCCGATCCACCACTGTGGTGGCGGGGTCTTCACCCGTTCGATCACGTGCGGCGCCAGCTCGTAGATCCGACGCTGGAGCGTCTGGTCGAAGATCAGCCCCGTCTGCGGCGCGTCGTGATGGGCGAGCACCACAAGCGTGCCGATCGCGCCGCGCCCGCCGTCGTCCCGCCCGCCTAGCCGCGCGATCACATTGACCGTCGTGCGGCGGCGGCGCACCAAGCGGCGCCAGATCCGCGGCCCGTTCTGGGCCTCGTCGACGATACCTGCGAAGGTTGCCACGGCGAGCAGCGCTCCCGCCGCCCGCCGGCCCCGCAGGACGAGCGCCGCGCCGGCCATCCCGAGCAAGCCGCCCCCGGTGGCGGTCGGCGGGAACGTGCCCCAGGAGGGCTCGTCCTCGAGTGCCGCCTCGACTCCTGAAATCGCTCGCAGCCGTGCCGCCAGCCACTCCGCCGCCTGGCGCTCGCCAGGTGAACAGGGGGTACGGTCGAGCGGAGCGAGGGTCTCGACGACCTCGCGCAGGGTGGCCTCGACCGAAGGAGCGCTCACAGGAAGCATTGTCCCTCACCGCGATATGTCGGGACCTCCTCGACGAGGCTCCTGCCCGCGAGCAAATGCAGCGTGGCGAAGCGCTCGCACAGCTCGCCCGCCTTGGCGTGGCGCAGCCAGACGCGGTCTCCCACCGCCAGACCGTTCGCGGGCGGGCCGAGCACGGGTGTCTGCACCTCGCCCGCCCCCTCCCGGCGATCGAGCCGCAACCCGGCGGGCAGGTGCACCACGGGCAGGCGCGCGGCATCGGCGGGACCGGACGCGAGATAGCCGCCGCCGAGCACAGACGCGACGCCGGGGCCGGGACGGCGCACGACGGGCAGCGCAAAGAGGGCGGCCGGGCGAGGGGTGAACGAGCGGTAGGAATCGAACAGCACCGGCCCATACAGACCCGAGCCGGCTGTGACCTCGCTGATGGCCGGCTCGGCGGCGGTGCGCTCGAGGCTGCCGGTGCCGCCGCCGTTGACGAGCTCGAGCGAAGGAGCGAGCTCGCGCACAGCCTCGACGACCTCGGCGCGGCGGACGGCCAGCTCGCGCGCGGACAGCAACTGGATCGCGCGGATCGCCAGCGCGCGCAACGGGCGGCCGGACGGCGCGTCGCCCAGACCGGCGGTCTGCGCCTCGTAGGACATGATCCCGACGAGCTTCACCCCCTCGCGGGCGAGAATCGCGCGCGCGAGCGCCACAGCCTGCGCGGGCGTGTGCACGGGAGAGCGCTTGGCGCCGACGACAATCCGCCCGCCCAGGGCGCGATATCCCGCGTCGAGATCGATGCACACGCGAACAGGCCCAACGGAGGAGGAAGGGTCGTCGCCGCGGCGGCGCAGGGTGGCGTCGATCAGCTCCAGCTGCGCGACGCTGTCCACCATAACCGTGACCCGCGCGCGCGGGCGCTCGGCGGGCAGCCGCACCAACTCTCCGAGCGCGGTGCGGTCGGCCGTCGGATAGGCGACGAGAATGTCCTCGAACCCATGCCGAGCGAGCCACAGCGCCTCGCCCAGCGTGAACGCGAGCGTGCCCCGGAACCCCTCCCGCGCGAGCACACGTTCCTGCAGCGCGCGGCAGCGCAGCGACTTGCTCGCCAGCCGGATCGGCTTCGGTGCGGCTCGCCGTTCCAGATCGTCGGCGTTCGCCCACATCGCATCCAGATCAACGAGCGCGAACGGCGGGTCCAGATCGGCCGTGGCCCGTTCGAGGCGCTCGAGACTCACCCAAGCACCCGTTCGGTGTAGGCGTTGGCGAAGCGCCCATCGGGATCCAGGCGCGCGCGGACGGCCTGAAATCGGTCCCAGTCGGGATAGCGCGGGCGCAGCGTGACGGCGGTCTGGAAGTGGCGCTTGCCCCAGTGAGGACGGCCACCGAGCTCGTCCATGATCTCCTCCACAGCGCGAAAATAGGGCTCCCAAGACATGCCCTCGTACATATGCACGGCGACAAACCCGCTGTCGCGTCCGGACGCGGTGCTGAGCAGCGCGTCGTCGGCGGCGACAGCGCGGACCTCGATCGGGAACGGCACAGCGAACCCGCGCCGCGGCACAAGCGCCATGATCCGACGGACCGCCTCGGGAGCGCGCTCGCGCGGGAGCGCGTACTCCATCTCGGTGAACCGCACGAGCCGGGGACTGGCGAACACGCGATCGGAACGGTCCACGCGCGTGCTCGCGCCGGCGAGACGAGTGACGAGACGGTTGATCTGAGGAATGCGCGCCGGCATGCGCCGGCCGGCGCGGCAGAACAGGCCGAACGCGCGATTGGTGAGAAGGATGTCGCCGGCATAAGCGGCCGCGCGCCCGCGCGGCCTGGGCGGGGAATCGGTGCGGTTGTTCGTGCGCGTAAGCGCGACGTCGGCGTGCGGAAACACGAAAAACTCGAAGTGATCGTTGCCCAGCGCCAGCTCCTCGAAGCGAGCGAGCACCTCCGCGAGCGGCCTGGGCGCGTCGACGCCGCGCAGAGTAAACGCGGGTACGCAGCGCAACGTGACCTCGGCGACGACCCCGAGCGCGCCGAGCGAGACCCGCGCGGCGCGGAACACCTCGGCGTCGGCATCCGGCGCACTCCGCAGCGTCGAGCCGTCGGCGAGCACGAGCGTCAGCTCGGCAACCTGGGCGGAGATGTTGGGCAGGCGCGCGCCGGTGCCGTGGGTGGCGGTGCAAATCGCGCCGGCAATCGTCTGGGAGTCCACGTCGCCGAGATTCTCCAGGGCGAGCCCGTGCTCGGCCAGGCGCAGGTTCAACTCGCGGATCCTGATGCCCGCCTGGACGCGCACCAGCCCGGACAAACGATCGACGTCCAGCACACGCGTGAGCCGGTCCAGGCGCAACTGCACACCGTCGGTGAGGGCGATATCGCTAAACGAGTGCCCTGAGCCCGCGACCCGGACATGGCGGTCGTGGGCGCCGGCGCGGACCACGTCTTCGGACAGCTCCTCGATCGAGCCGGGGATCTCGACGGCCGCGGGCAGGCAGAGCTGATCGCCGGCCCAGTTGCGCCAGCTCGCCGCAATGCGGGTATCGCTAGGCTCGCTCATCAGATGACCGAGCCCGAGCCTACTCCGAGCCTGGGCTCGCGTGCCGATCGCGGACCTGTGGGATCCCTGGTCGGGGGCACACAGCCCGGAGGGCTGGGTCGCGCGCGAGCGCTGCCGACGCCCGGGGCGCGGCGGGCGACCGTGATCGGAGCGGGCTCGTTCGGGACGGCGCTCGCGGTGCTGCTGGCGCGGGGCGGGCTGCGCACGACACTGCAGGCACGTACGGCCGAGCAGGCGGCGCTGCTCGCGGACGAGCGCGAGAATCGCGCCTACCTGCCGGACGTACAGCTACCGGCGCAACTGCGCGTCGAGCCCGCCTCGGCGGGGGTCGCGCGCGCGGACTACGTGTTCCTGGCCGTACCCTCGCGCGGGCTGGGCGAGGTGATCGAGACACTCGCGACGGCGGAGTCCGGGCTGGGCCCGCGCGCGGCGGTAGTGTCGGTCGCCAAGGGACTTGTCCCGCCAGAGGGAACACCGCCGACGAG
This sequence comes from uncultured Solirubrobacterales bacterium, assembly GCA_963755165.1. Lineage (GTDB taxonomy): Bacteria > Actinomycetota > Thermoleophilia > Solirubrobacterales > Solirubrobacteraceae > Palsa-744. Next base: position 200,932 of record CAVWIT010000001.1, read on the forward strand.
CCTGCTCAGCGCGCGCTTCGGCGCGCATCGCGTGGCGTGCCTGGGAGGTCCGGCGCACGCGCAGGAGATGGTCCACGCGGGCGCCGCGCTGGTCGCGGCGTGCGTGGAGGAGGAGCTGGCGCGGGCCCTCGCGCAGGTGTTCACGCGGGCGGGAATAGTCTGCGAGCAGTCCAACGATCCCCTCGGCGTGGAGCTCGCGGGGGCCGCCAAGAACGCCGCGGCGCTCGCAGCCGGCGCAACGGAGGCGCAGGGGCTCAACGCGGCCGGTGCCGCCGCGGGGCACATCTTCGCTGAGGTCTGGCGCTACGCCGAGGGTCTGGGCGCGCGGCCGGAGTCGATGATCGGGCTGGCGGGCGCGGGCGACCTGGTGGCGACGGCACTGGCGCGTGAGAGCCGCAACCGGCGCGCCGGCGAGCTGCTGGCGGCGGGCGTGCCGGCGGCGGAGATCCCGGCCCGCATCGGCCAGGCGGTCGAGGCACTGGAGACGGTCGCGCTGCTCGGACGCACACTGGAGCGCGCGGGCGTACAAGCGCCCGTCACGGTTGCGCTGGGCCGCCTGATCTCCGGCGAGCTGCCTCTGGCCGAGTGGGTCGCGCTCGTGCGCGCGACAGTCCCCCCGCCCGCGCTGTGGCGGCGACGCCCGCAGCCGGGGTTCTGGCGGCGCGTCTGGCGGCGGCTGTGGGGACCATAGACACCTTCGCGCTTCCTTCGCTCTTCTTCTTCTTCTTCCCGCGTCCAGTATATCTATGGTATAAGCTAACCGATACCATAGTTGCACGCCGAGGGAAAAGAATGTGTTCTTATTTTTTTCGCCGGTAATGCAATAGCGCTCGCTCGACAAAAGGAGGATATCCACATGCCGCGCCCCACCGATGTCGACCCCACCAAAGGTCTGTCGCTGGACCCCGACGAGTTCTTCGAGTCGCAGGCCAAGCGCGACAAGGCCCTGCGCATGCAGGACATGATCCGTCCCGGCCGCACGACGCCGATCGCGATCCGCTTCGATCAGTTCACGCTGCAGCGGCTGAAGTCCCTCGCCGCCTCGCGCAACACCGGCTATCAGACGCTGCTCAAGGAGTTCGTCATCGAGCGACTCTATGAGGAGGAGAAACGCGAAAACATCATCTAGTCATGACATCAACGTGCTCACGACCGCCTCATACACGCCCGCCCCGTGACCGGACTCGCACACCCGCACGTTCTGGAACGCCGACAGCGCCTCGCGGATCGACGGATCGCGCTGCAGGGCATTCGCGACCAGCCAGAACGCGCTCACGTGCTGCGCGCAGGCGAGATCCTCGCGCGAGTCCCCCACCGCGAACGTCTCCTCGCGCGCGTACCCCCGCGCGCGCATGTGCAGCGCCACCGCGGCCGCCTTGGACGCGCTCGCCGGCACCAGGTGGTAGCCGCGCACGTGATCCAGCTCGGCCAGCGCCGCCGAGCGGCGGTTGACGACGCCGTTGTCCACCAGCCGCAGGTTCTCGTGGCCATGCTCGGCCAGCAGCAGGTCCGCCTCCTGCGCGTCAACCAGACCCCGGAACAGGTGCGAGACTTCGCGCGCGACATGCCACGGCTCGTGATACTCCAGCCGCCCCGCATACCGTTCCAGCAGCAGCTCCGGCGCGCCCGAGCGCCCGATCTGCTCGGCGATGCTCAGCTCGCCCGGCACCAGCTCGCCCGTCAGCCAGTGCTCCTCCCCGCCGAACTGGGGGCCGCCTCCGAGCACCACGCACGCGCCCGCCTCGAAGATGAACGAGTCCTGTCCCAGCAGCCTGGCGTCCTCGTTCACCTGCGCGCGCCGCCTTCCCGACATCAGCACGACCTCCACATCCCCACGCAGACACGCCTGCACCGCGCGCACCCCGTCGATCGACACGTTCCCCTCCCCATCGCGCACCAGCGACGCCCCCTGCCCGAGCAGCGTCCCGTCGAGGTCCAGGTAGAGGCAGCGCATCGTCATCGCCCGATTCGCGCTCCCCGGGTCGATGTTCCGTCATGGTCGGCCACGCGCGCGACACGGCCGGCGCGTCCCCCCGCCGGCGCCCCCGCCAAGGGCGGGCGTTCGACCACCGGCTCGGCGATCTCAACCCCGGCGAGCCGCCCTTCCGCCTGCACTCGCCGGGCGATCGTCGCGAGCACCGTCCGCGCCATCGGCTCCAGGGCCGCCAACGGCTGGTGGCGATTGCGATGCTCGTCCAAGTCCACCTGTGCAATCCCGTCCAGCCCGACCTCACGCCATGCGTCGATCAGCATCCCGATCTCCACCCCGTAACCGGTCGCGAACGGGACGCGCTCCAACAGCTCGCGCCGCGCCGCGACCTCCCCCGCCAGGGGCTGTGAGACTCCCGCCAGCTGCGGATAGAACAGCGCGAGCGCCGGGCGCGCCAGCAGGTGGTTGACGCGCCCGCCACCCTCGGGCAGCGACACCCCGCCGTGCTCGAACGGGCGCCGGTAGAACGCCTTCACGAACGCGATCTCCCCACCGTCAGCCTCCTCGCACACGAGCGGGCCGACCAGGCCCGTAACGTAATGGGTAGAGAACCCCGCCGTGTCGGCGTCCAGGTAACACACGATCTCCCCCCGCAACACCCCCAGCGCGCGCCACATCGCATCGCCCTTGCCCAGCACCGGCCCGAGCTCGGGTATCAGCTCGGCCTCCTGCCACACCACCGCCCCGGCGCGCCGCGCGATGGCGGCGGTCCCGTCGGCCGAACCGGCATCCACCACGACGATCTCGTCGATCGCCCCTTCCTCGCGCAACGGCGCCAGCGCGGTCACGATCTCTCCCACCGTCTGCCCGCACTCGCGCGCGGGCAGACATACCGACACGCCCAGCCCGCGCCGCGCCCGCGCCGCCGCGATCCGCTCGGGCGAGTAGTGCGAATGGTGGAACGTGCGGGTTTGCACCCAGCGCTCGGCTACGGAGGCGGTCATCGCATCTACTATCGCAAGCCGTGACACGCAAAACATCAGCAGCACTCGATCGACCCCGCAAGGAACGCAAGATCGAGCCGTGGACGGCGCTCCTGGAGGAGGGGCGCGCGGACGAACGGCTCGTGCGCGAAGCGCGCGACGGGTGGGCTGACTCCCAGCCCGCACAGCTCGTGGACATCCCCACGGAGCTACACCCCGACGTGTTGGCGGCGCTTGGGCGGATCGGGATCGAGCGGCTGTACTCCCACCAATCCGAAGCCCTGCACAGTGCCTGGGCGGGACCGACGATCGTCACGACCGGCACGGCATCGGGCAAGTCGCTGTGCTTCAACCTGCCCACGCTCGACATGCTCTGCCGCGACACTCGCGCGCGGGCGCTGTACCTGTACCCGACCAAGGCCCTCGCCCAGGATCAGGCGCGCGCGCTGAACGCGCTCGGGCTGACCAAGCGCGTGCGGCCCGCGATCTACGACGGCGACACCCCGCGCGAATCGCGCGCGGACATCCGCCGCAACGCCAACGTCGTGCTCACCAACCCCGACATGCTGCACGTCGGCATCCTCCCCAACCACGCCGCCTGGGCCGAGCTGTTCTCGAATCTGGCGGTGGTAGTGATCGACGAGGCCCACGTCTACCGCGGCGTGTTCGGCTCCCACGTCGCCAACGTCCTGCGCCGCCTGCGCCGCATCGCGGCTGCTTACGGCACCGCGCCGCGCGTGCTGCTGACCTCGGCCACGATCGCCAACCCGGTGGAGCTGGCCGAGCGCCTGACCGGCCTGGAGGACGTCGCTCTGATCGACGCCGACGGCTCGCCCGCGCCGGGGCGGCGGATCGCGATGTGGAACCCGCCGCTGATCGACGAGGCGCTGGGCACACGCCGCTCCGCGCTGGGCGAGGCGGCCGAGCTGCTGGCGCGACTCGTGCGCGAGGGCGCGCGGGCGATCTGCTTCATGAAATCACGCAAGGGAGTCGAGCTGCTCAGCCGCCTGGCCAAGGACGACCTGAAGGCGGCCGGGCAGGCTCAGCTGGCCGAGCTGATCGAGCCCTACCGCGCCGGCTACACCCCCCAGCAGCGCCGCGAGCTGGAGGGCCGGCTGACACGCGGCGAGCTGCGCGCGGTCGTCACGACCGACGCGCTGGAGCTGGGCATCGACATCGGCGAGCTCGACGCGGCCGTCGTCGTCACGTTCCCCGGCACCGTCGCCTCGCTGCGCCAGATGTGGGGCCGCGCCGGGCGGCGCGGCCGGGGCCTGGCGGTGTACGTCGCGGGCGATGACGCGCTCGACCAGTTCTTCTGCCGTCACCCCGACGAGTTCCTGGAGCGGCCGGTGGAGGCGGCGATCCTGGACCACGAGAGCCCGCTGATCTTCGCCGCGCACCTGCTCTGCGCCGCGCACGAGGGTCCGCTCGACGGCGGCGACGTCCAGTTCTTCGGCCCGCGCATGCAGGCCCACGCCGAGCTGCTCGTCAGCGCGGGCCGCCTGCGCCTGCGCCCCGCGCGCGGTGGCGTGAGCGGGGCCGGGAGCGGCGAGACATACGTGCCGCGCGACCCCGGCGGATACCCGGCCGCGGAGGTGTCGCTGCGCTCGGCCTCGCCGGAGCACTTCGCGATCGTCGACGTCTCCTCGGGCGAGCTGCTCGGCCAAACCGAGGCCGAGCGCGCACATTCAACCGTGCACGACGGCGCGATCTACCTGCACCAGGGGCGCACATATGAAGTTCGCGACCTCGACCTGAGCCACCGGCGCGCGCTCGTCGCGCCGTTCGGAGGCGACTGGTACACCCAGCCCAAGCGCGAGACCATGACGGCGATCGAGCGCCTGCTCGACCGCCGCGACGCGCTCGGGGTGAGCCTCAGCTTCGGTGAGGTGTCGGTTACCGAGACCGTGCTCGCCTACCAGCGCCGCCGGCTGTCCGACCACGCGCAGATCGACCTCGTCGGGCTCGACCTGCCCGAAACGAGCTTCTCCACGCAGGCGCTCTGGTTCGAGCTGGACTCCGCCGAGCTGGAGGAGACGATCCCGCTGGAGTCTCTGCTCGGCTCGTTGCACGCGACCGAGCACGCCCAGATCGCCGTGCTGCCGCTGATCGCAATGTGCGATCGCTGGGACATCGGTGGGCTGTCCACGAACCTGCATCCGCAGACGGGCCGTCCGACGATCTTCATCTACGACGGCCACCCCGGCGGCATCGGCATCGCGCGCACCGCGTTTGGACGCTTCGAGGAGCTGTGCAAGGACGCCCACCGCCTGATCGCCGACTGTGGCTGCGCGGAGGGATGCCCGTCGTGTGTGCAATCCCCGAAGTGCGGCAACCTCAACGAACCGCTGTCCAAGGCGGGCGCGCGGCGGCTGCTGGAGCGGATGCTGGGACACGCCGTCACAATGGGCGGTTCGTGCTCGACGGCAGCTCCAAGATCAAGCTCACCGGTCTGACCGCCTGCGCGGTGCTGGCGGCGCTTGCCGCGCTGCTGCTGCTCGGTCTGCTCTCTCCCGGCGCGGCCCGACCCCAGACGACGACGAGCGCGGAAGCGCTGCCGAGCACCTCGTCGATCGCCGAAGGCCCGGGTGGGCGTACCGCGCTGACGCGCTGGACACTGCGCCGAGACCCCGCCGACCGTGGCCTGCGGCTCGGCTGGCAGCGCGCCGGGTTCGCCGGGGCAAGCGTGAGCGTCCCCGACGTCGTGCAGCCCTATCCCTACAGCGGTCCGGCGGCGCAGGCCAACTACGAAGGCTCGGTCGCCTGGTACCGCACGACGTTCCGGGCACCAGCCGCGGGCACGTACGCGTTGACGTTCGAGTCGGCCAACTTCACCGCCGAGGTGTGGATCGACGGGCACGCGATCGGCTCGCACATGGGCTCCTACCTGCCATTCGAACTGCGTCACGAGCTGACCACAGGCACGCACACGCTGGTAGTGCGCGTCGACTGGCGCGACCCGGGCGCGGACTCGAAGCTGGGCTTCCACCGCACCTGGTTCAACTGGGGCGGCCTCGACGGCGAGGTCAACCTGCGCGCGATCGGCCCGAGCGAGCTGTCGAACCCGACCATCCGGACGACACTCGTGCCGGGGGCGAGCACCGCGATCGTGAAGATCGGCGTCGAAGTGCACAACAACGGCGCCTCCGGGCGCACGATCGTCCCCGAAGGCTCGCTCTCACGCGGCGCGCAGACGATCGCGCTGCACTTTCCCGAACAACACCTCGCCCACAACCAGACGACGACGGTGGGCACAAGCGTCAGCGTCCCCGAACCGACCCTGTGGTCGCCCGCGAGCCCGAGCCTGTACCAGCTGACACTCGCCATCGGGCACGAGAGCAGCTACTCCGCGCGCGTAGGGCTGCGCCAGATCACATGGCATGGCGGGCGCGTGTACCTGAACGGGCAGCGCCTGCTCCTGCACGGCGCGTCGATCCAGGAGGACGCGCTCGGGCACGGCGACGCGCTGACGCCAGGCGATGAGAACACGATCGTGGCCGAGCTGCACGCGATCGGCGCCAACGCTGTGCGCACCCAGCACCCGCTGTATCCCTCGCTGCTGGAACGGCTCGACGCGGCCGGGATCCTCGTGTGGCAGGGAATCGGCCCAGTCGAAGGCGCGGGCAACTGGTTTTCGAGCACACCTTCGCTACTCGCGGCCGCCGAGCGCCAGGCGCGCACCGCGGCGATCACGGACGAGCTGCACCCGTCGATCATCGTCTGGAACCTCGTCGACGAGGTCGCCGACAACGGCCGCAACGGCGCCGAGGTTTCCTACGTGCAGTCGCTCACCGGCTGGCTGCACGCCCACGACCCGACGCGACTGGTCGCCGTCGACGTATGGGGCGATCACCCACCGACGCATCCTGGCGCGCTGTACCACGAAGTTGACGCAATCGCAGAGACCGACTACTCGGGCTGGTACGAGCACCCACACAACTCGCCGATGGCGGTGAGCGTGGAAATCTCAAAGCGCCTTCAGGCGATGGGACACACGTTCGCCGGCAAGGTGCTTGCGATCAGCGAGTTCGGCGCCGAATCCAACGAGCTGAACCCCAACGGCAGCCCCGGCAGCTACTCATTTCAGGCGTCCCTCCTCGCACGCCACATTCGCGCATACCAATACAGTCCCCGGCTCAGCGGCATGTTCGTCTACCTCTTGCGCGACTACCCCCTGACCCCCACCTTCCAGGGCGGCTCGATCCACGGTGTCCTCCCCAGCCTGCGCCTGATCGAAGGGATCAACCAGAAGGGCCTGTTCACATACGCCGGGCAGCCCAAGTCGGCGGCCGGGATCGTCGCGCAGCTGTACAAAGCGCTGCCGCAGGGGTAGCCAGGCCTGGGCCTGGCCGCGCTTGACCCTACCCCTGATTTCCTCGTGCGATCCGGCGCAGGTCAATCGTCTCGTCATACACCTTCGCATCGACGCCCTCCTCCAGCGCGACCTCGCGCAGGGGCCGTCCCGTGGCCGTCGCCTTCTGGACGATCGCGGTCCCCTTGTCGTAGCCGATCGCGCCATTCAGGGCCGCGGCGACGGCCAGCGTGGCGCCCGCGCTGGCGTCTGTGCCCGCCTTGTTGACCTGGATGCCGTCCACGCACTTCTCCGCAAACGCGCGCGAGGCGCTCGTCAGCAGATGCAGCGACTGCAGCAGGTTGCGGGCGATCAACGGAATTCGCACGTTCAGCTCGAACTGGCCCTGCATCCCCCCGACCGTGATCGCGGTGTCGTTGCCGATCACCTGCGCCGCCACCTGCAGCACGACCTCGGGAATCACGGGGTTGACCTTGCCCGGCATGATCGAGCTGCCCTTCTGCAACTCGGGCAAACGGATCTCGCCGATCCCCGCACGCGGTCCCGAGCCCATCAGTGCGAGGTCGCCCGCGATCTTCGTCAACGAGACGGCCACCACCTTCAGCGCGCCCGAGAGCTCCACGAGCGCGTCACGATTAGCCTGCGCCTCGAACGGATTGGCCGGCGGTGCGATCTGCTTCAGGCCCGATTCCCTCTTCAGGCGCGCGCGCACCTTCTCGGCGAACTTCTTGTGGGTGTTCAATCCCGTGCCCGTGGCGGTGCCCCCAAGGGGGATCTGCCCGACGTGCACCAGCGCCGCCTGAATGCGCTCCTGGCCGAGCGCCATCTGCGCGGCGTAGCCCGCGAACTCCTGTCCGAGCATCACCGGCACCGCGTCCATCAGGTGCGTGCGCCCGGACTTCACGACGTTCTGAAAGCTCTTCGCCTTGCGCGCGAACGAGCGCTCCAGCTGTTTGAGCGCCGGCAGCAGCTGGTTCTGGGCAACGTCCAGCGCGGCCAGGTGCACGGCGGAGGGAAACACGTCGTTCGAGCTCTGGCCCATGTTCACGTGGTCGTTGGGATGCACTTTCTCACCGGCGAGCGTCGCGATCACCTCGTTGGCGTTCGTGTTCGTCGACGTGCCCGAGCCCGTCTGGAACACGTCGATCGGGAACTGCTCGTCGTGCCTGCCTTCCGCGATCTCGCGCGCGGCCCTCTCGATCCGTGAGGCGCTCTGCTTGGAGAGCAGGCCCAGCTCGCCGTTGACGGCCGCCGCCGCGCCCTTCACGCGCGCGAGCCAGCGCACCACCGAGATGGGCACCCTCTCGCCCGAGATCGGAAAGTTCTCGACGGCCTTGGCTGTCTCTTTGCCCCAGAGTTGCTTGTCGGGCATTTGCGGATCTCCTTGGTCGGGCGTTCGCGGGATAGTCGGGAGAGTCGGGATGAGTGGGGTCGGATCGTTCGCGGGAGAGTCGGGGAGAGTGGGGTCGGATCGTTCGCGGATCGTCGGGTATTCGCGCAAACCCTATCCGCAGAAAGCAACGAGCTCTCTTGCAAGTCCGACCGGATCGTCGTAGGCCATCAGAAACCCCGTGCTCGACAGCACTCGCAGCTGGGCGTTCGGCAGGAGCTTCAACGCCTCTTCCGCCGGTCCGAGCGGATTCAGCCGATCCTGGTCGGCCCACAGCAGCAGCACGGGCATGTCCAGGCGCGGGTACAGCTCCTTCAGCTCCTCGCGCGCGCCCGTCGGCCACGCTCGCGCGCACTTCGCCCACGAGCGAGCCAGCGCGGTGTTCCCCGGGACGTCCGCGAACGCGTGCCTGAGCAGGTCGCCCGCGGCGGGGTTCTCGCGGGCGGACAGCCTCGCTCCGTGTTCGGGGCTGAACACCGCGCGCGCGCCGTATCCGGCGAGACGGTCAAGCCCGGGGATCGCCCCCGCCATCGTCGCCGCGCGCCATGCCGAGCGCGCCCGGGCGCGCGCGGGCGGGGCGTGCAGCCGGTTTGACATCAACACCAGCCTGCTCGGCCGCACGCGATGAGTGGCGATCGCGTGCAGCACGACCTCCGCGCCCGCGCCATGGCCGCCGATCAGCGGACTGGGCCCGAGCACGTCCGCGGCGAATCCACCCAGCACGTCGGCGAACCAGTCCAGCGTGTATGGATGGGCGGGGCTGTCCTCGGAGTCGCCGTGCAGCGGTAGGTCGGGCAGCACGACGCGGAAGTGGGGCGCCAGCTGCTCGACCGAGGGCTCCCACTCCTTGTGCGAGAGCATCGCCGAGTGGATCAGTGCCAGCGGCGGGCCTGCCCCCCGCTCGCGGTAAGCGACGCGTGTGCCGTCCGGATGGTGGTAGAGCCGCAGCCGCATGGCTTGATCCTAGGCCGGTCCCCGCTGTGGCCGTCGCCGCGTTTGGTCGCGTTCCTGCGCGTGCAACTCCGCTGGCGGGATGCATCCGCAGTTGCGAGGGTTGTGATGTGCCCACGCAAAGCTGATCATCTCTACGTAATGAGCTCGATCCGCACAAACGCCGCCGCCGCGATGCTGGGCGTCAGCCCCAACACCTTGCGCAGCTGGGAGCGGCGCTTCGGCTACCCGATGCCCCAACGCACCGAGGGCGGCCACCGCCAGTTCGAGCTGAGCGAGATCGAAACCCTGCGCCAGGCTTTCGCCGAGACGCACGACATCGCGTCGGCGGTGTCGATCGTCCGCGAGCGTGGTGAGGGACCCTCCTCCCCCGCGCGCTTGCAGTCCGCTCTCGCGGCCTTCTCAGAGGACGCGGCCGACAGCCTGCTCGAGGAGAGCCTCGCGGTGCGCTCGGTCGAGCGCACTGTCGACTCGGTGCTGCTGGCCGCGGTGGAGCTCTTGCCGGACGGCTCGCCCGAGCGTGCGTTCGCGTGGCGCTACGCGACCGGCTGGCTGGCGGCCGCGACGCGCGTCGCTCCGCCGGCCTCGCGCGATGAGAGCGCTCTGATCTTCGACGCCTCGCGCCCGCGCGCTCTGGACGCTCTGCACGTCCAGGCGCTCGAGTTGTTCCTGCGCCGCGCCGGCCTGCGCGTCCTGACGCTTCCGGTCGAGCTTGACGCCGACCGCGTCGGCTCCGCGTTGCGGGCTCTGCGCCCCGGCGCGATCGTGCTCGCGGGCTCGGGCTCCTGCGCTGACGCGCTGGGCCGGCTCGTCTACGCATCCCGCCAGGCCGAGCCCGGCGTCGACGTCTTCGACTACTGCGACGCGCTGCCCGAGACGGGCGCATCCACGGTCAAGCGCATCGGCCCCGGACCGACCGTCGCCGCCGAACAGCTGCGCGAGCGCCTCACGGGCGTGGTGCTGATGCACACGACGACTACGGCCGTCACCGCTTCCTGACGGCCAGGGGTTGGGCGGCTCAGGGTCAGCGAGGCTCAGCAGGTTCGGCGGCGCGGGCGTTCGCGGCCCGAGAGAGGGTGGGTGCAGGGAACCGCAACCTAGAATGGGCGGCCCGATGACGGCCGAGCCCAGAAACCCGCTGATCCCCCCGCGTGAGGTCGATCCCAAGCAGGACCTGCCCGCGATGGAGCTGCAGGTGCTGGAGCGCTGGCGCGAGCGCGACGTGTTCGCCCAGTCGCTGCGCATCCGCAAGAACGCGCCACCGTGGGTCTTCTACGAGGGGCCCCCCACCGCCAACGGGCCGCCCGGCTCACATCACGTGCTCTCGCGGGTCTTCAAGGACGTCTACCCGCGCTTTCAGACGATGCGCGGCTACCTGGTCGAGCGCAAGGGCGGCTGGGACTGCCACGGGCTGCCGGTGGAGATCGCGGTCGAAGAGAAACTGGGCATACGCCACAAGATCGAGATCGAGGAGTACGGGATCGCGCAGTTCAACGCGCAGTGCCGCGAGTCGGTGTTCGCCTACCTGGAGGAGTGGGACCGGCTGACCGAGCGGATCGGCTTCTGGCTCGATCTGGAGCACGCCTATCGCACGCTCGACGAGTCATACATCGAGTCGGTCTGGTGGGCGCTTGCGCGGATTGACGCGCGCGGGCTGCTGTATGAGGGGCACAAGGTGGTTCCCTACTGCCCGCGCTGTGAGACGACGCTGTCCTCGCACGAGGTCGCGCTCGGGTATCAGGACGTTGTCGAGGAGAGCGTGTTCCTCAAGCTCGGAGTGCTCGGCGGTGAGGAGCAGCTGCTCGTGTGGACGACCACCCCGTGGACACTGCCGGGCAACGTCGCGGTGGCGGTCTCACCGACTGCCACCTATGCCAGAGTGCGTGTCGGGGATGAGATTTTCGTGCTGGCCGAGGCCCGTGTGGAGGCGGTGCTCGGCGAGGGGGTTGAGATCGTCGAGCGATTCTCGGGCATGGAACTGGCGGATAGGTACAGGTCCTATGCGGGTCCGATCTTCCATACAGGCCAGGCGGGGGGATTTCCGATCCTCGCCGATGGGTTCGTCACGACCGAGGATGGAACGGGGATCGTCCACATCGCGCCGGCGTTTGGCGAGGACGACTATCGCGTGGCCGCCGCCGCGGGCATCTTCCAGCCCGATCAGCCGGGCACCCTGTACAACCCCGTCAGACCCGACGGCACGTTTGACCAGCGTGTGGCGGGCTATGAGGGGCGCTCATATGAGGGACTGTTCGTCAAGGACCACTCCCTCACCAGCGAACTGATCGAGGACCTGCGCGCACGAGACCTGCTGTTGCGAGTGGAGGACTACGAGCACTCCTATCCCCACTGCTGGCGGTGCGATACCCCGCTGATCTACTACGCCAAGACGTCCTGGTACATCCGCACGACTGCCGTGCGTGACGAGATGCTGATAGCCAACGAGACGGTCAACTGGCACCCCCCACGAGTCAAGCACGGCCGATTTGGGGACTGGCTGTCGAACAATGTCGACTGGGCGCTCTCACGCGAGCGCTACTGGGGCACGCCCCTGCCGGTGTGGCGCTGCTCGAACGGTCACATGCACGTCGTCGGTTCATTCACGGAGCTGCAAGAACGCTCAGGTGCGACCCTCGACGACCACCACCGTCCGTTCGTGGACCAGGTTACGTTCCCCTGCCCCCATACGGAGAGCGGCGCCACCGAGGAGTGCGGAAACCAGATGCAACGTGTGCCCGAGGTGATCGACGTGTGGTTCGACTCCGGCGCGATGCCCTTCGCTCAGCACCACCACCCGTTCGAGCACGCGCGCCAGTTCGAGCAGGGCTACCCGGCCGACTTCATCTGCGAGGCCCAGGACCAGACGCGGGGCTGGTTCTACTCGCTGCTGGCGATCGCGACGTTACTGGAGCGCCAGGCGCCGTACCGCAGCGTGGTGTGCCTCGGGTTGATCCTCGATGCGGACGGCCAGAAGATGTCCAAGTCGCGCGGCAACACGGTCGAGCCGTGGCAGGTGCTCGACACTTTCGGCGCGGACGCGTTCCGCTGGTACTTCTTCACGTCCAAGCAACCGTGGGACGGGTACCGCTTCTCGGAGGCGGCGATCGCCGAGGGCGTGCGGCTGTTCCTCAAGCAGCTGTGGTCGACCTACTACTTCTACGTGCTCTACGCGCGCGCGGACGCGGACGCGCTGGGAGCCGCCGAGGACCCCGCCCCGGATGCGGCAGGCCCCGACGGGGATCTCGACCGCTGGGCGCGCTCGCGGACCGCCTCCACGGCGCAGTTGGTCTGCGAGCGGCTGGACGCGTATGACGTTACGAGCGCCGGGCGGGCGATCGCAGAGCTCGTGGACGAGCTGTCCAACTGGTACGTGCGCCGCTCGCGGCGCCGGTTCTGGGACGGGGAGCCCGCCGCGTTTGCCACGCTGCGCGAGTGTCTGCTGATCCTCGCCAAGCTGCTGGCGCCGCTGTGCCCGTTCGTGGCGGACGAGATCTACGACAACCTCGACGGGACGCTTGCAAGCGTCCACCTGTGCGACTTCCCGGCAGGCGAGGCGCTGGCAGAGCGTGACCCGGAGCTGGAAGAGGCGATGGCGCTGGCCCGCGAAACGGTCAGGCTGGGGCTGGGCGCGCGGGGCAAGGCCAAGCTGAAGGTGCGCCAGCCGCTGCGCGAGGCGGTCGTGGTAGCGGACGGGCGCGAGCGCGCGGCGATCGAACGACTGGCGGAGGTCGTGCGCGAGGAGCTGAACGTCCGTCAGGTCAGGTTCGTGGCCGCCGCCGAGGAGCTCGGCTCCTATGAGGTCAAGGCCAACTACCGCACTTTGGGGCCGCTGTTCGGCAAGGACATGCCGGGCGCGGCGGAGGCGATCGCCGCGCTCGATCCGGCCAGGGTGGCGGCGGCGGTCCGTGACGACGAAGACGTGGATAACAGGAGCGGAGACGGTAGTGGTGACCGGAGCGACGGCGATGGTGGAGCCGGCGCGCGCGGGATCGGCATCGGGATTGCGGTCGCCGGGCGCGAGCACACGCTCTCGGCCGACGACGTGATCCTGACGATGCGCGCTCCGGAGGGGTACTCGGTCGAGCGCGAGGGAGCCCACGCGGTTGCGCTGGACCTTGGGCTGGATGAGGGCCTGCGGCGTGAGGGGAACGCGCGAGAGATCGTGCACGCCGTCCAGAACGCCCGCAAGACCGCCGGGTTGCAGGTCGAGGACCGGATCGAGCTGTGGCTGGAGGGCGCCCCGGCGCTGATCGAGGCGGCTCGATCGCATCGCGCCTACCTCACGCGCGAGACGCTGGCCGTCGGGCTGGACTTGGGCGATGGCGCGACGAGCGCGTCAGCCCAAGCCGACTACCGCGAACAGACCGAGGTGGATGGCCTGGAGCTGGCGATCGCGTTGCGCCGCGCTACGCGGCAGTGAGAGCAGGCTCGAGCTCAGCCTCCAGCTTCTTCTTCGGGTAGGCCCCGATAACAGTCTTGACCGGGGAGCCGCCCTTGAAGAGGATCAGCGTGGGGATCGAGAGGACCTGATAGCGGGCGGCGGTCTGCTGGTTGTCATCGACGTTGAGCTTGACGATGCGCAGGTCCGGACGCTCGCCGGCGATCTCCTCCAGCACGGGAGCGACCACGCGGCAGGGTCCGCACCACGGCGCCCAGAAGTCCACGAGCACCGGGGTCTCGGACTCGATGACCTCGGCGTCGAAGCTTGTGTCGGTGACTTCGCTGAGGGTGCCTGCCATGGTGGTCTCCTTGGTGATCGCGGTCTGAAGATCTCTGGGCCGTCTGAAGCGTTCTAGGGTCTGCTCATCACTATACAAAGTGAAGGAAGGGACGCGGGGGGTGGCGCCGAAGCTCGCCGGCAGTCACCTCACCGCACCGTGACGGTCCAGCCTTCTGAGTAGCGCACGATCGGCGGGTGGATACCGGTCAGGGCGGTGAACATGTGCGGGGAGACGTAGACCTCGATCAGCGCGGCGACGACGAGGATGGGAACGGCGATGGCGACCGTGACGAAGGTGGCGGCCAGCAGCTGTTCCCACTCGCCGCGGCGGCTGGCGATGATCCAGGCGGCCAGCGGCAGGAACAGGGCGATCAGCTCGGGGATCGCGTGCGGGAGCACGCCAAGCAGCAGCAGCGCCGGGGAGACCTGCAGGAAGTGGGCGACGCCGGCGAGGGTGTGGCCGAGCACGTAGGCCTGGATGGACAGGGAGAAGGCGGTGGCGCAGACAACGAAGGCGATCGCGATGCGCCCACCGTGCTCGTGGACCCAGCGCGAGAGGCCGCTGTGTGAGGAGGCCTGCAGGGGCAGGGAGCTGCCGGCAATGAAGCCCGCCACGCAGGCCATCGCGTGCAGGGCGAGCACGAGCAGGTTGTGGCCGAGCACGCCGAGCACGTTGGCACCGTCGCCGACGGCGAAGGGCGGTCCGAGAGTGACGATCTGCACATATCCCGTGGAGAGAGCGGAGACGACGAGGACCGCGGTCAGCAGCCCGAAGGCCGCGAGCGAGGAGCCGGCCACCCAGCGGCCGAGGATCGCGCCGGGATGACGCTGCCACGTGCGCAGGGTCGCTCGAGTGTGACGCACTCCGTGCGCGAAGGCGTAGGCCGAGGCGTCCATCCCCAGTGCATCGGCCGGGTCGCGGTCTAGCTGAAGCGCAACAGCGGCACGAGCCACATCGCCTCGGCGGCAATACGCCAGGACATCTTGCTCTGGCCGCGCTCCCGATCGCGAAACACGATCGGGACCTCCACCACGCGATACCCGGCACGGACGGCTCGATAGGTGAGCTCGACCTGGAAGGCATATCCACGGGAGCGGACAGAGTCAAAGTGGATCGCTTCGAGGACCTCGCGGCGGAAGCACTTGAAGCCGCCGGTGAGGTCGCGTACGCGCAGGCCCAACACCAGGCGCGCATAGGTGGAGCCGCCCTCGGAGACGATGCGGCGCAACAGACCCCAGTCGGTCACGCCACCGCCGGGGACGTAGCGCGAACCGAGCGCGAGGTCGGCGCCGGAACGGACGGCGCCGAGCAGGCGGGCGAGGTCGGCGGGGTCGTGGGAGAAGTCGGAGTCCATCTCGAACACATACCCCGCGCCGTGGTCGAGCGCGTAGCGAAACCCGGCGAGGTAGGCGGGGCCGATGCCGTTCTTCTCGGTGCGGTGCAACACCCGGACCCAGTCGTGCTCGGAAGCGAGGCGGTCGGCGATCTCGCCGGTGCCGTCGGGCGAGCCGTCGTCGACGACGAGGATGCGATAGCCCTCAGGCGCCGCCTCGGCCAGGACCTCGCCGGCTGCGGCCAGCATCGCCTCGACGTTCTCTGCCTCGTTGTACGTGGGCAGGATCAGCCAGGGGACGGCGGGCGTGTCGAGCGCGGAGTCGGACATGCGTCGGCGTACCCTAGAGCAGTGGACCTGCCGAACGGTGCGATCGCGGACGCGCTCGAAGAACTGGGGGATTTGTACGAGCTCGACGGGGCGATCGTGCACCGCGTGTTGGCCTACCGGACAGCCGCCAGGGCGGTACGCGAAGCGCCCGTGTCGGTTGGGGCGCTGGCGCGCGAAGGACGCGCGGTGCAGCTGGCGGGGATCGGCAAGACGCTGCAAGAGAAGATCGAGGCGCTGCGCCAGACGGGCACGATCCCGGCGGCGGAGAAGCTGAGGGCTAAGTTCCCGCCAGGGCTCGTCGAGATCACGCGACTGCCGGGGATCGGCGCCAAGCGGGCGCGACTGCTGCACTCAGAGCTTCAGATCGACTCTCCGCAGGCGCTGCGCGAGGCGGCGATGGCACAGCGCGTTCGGGACGTGCGTGGGCTGGGGCCAAAGTTCGAGGCCGGCGTGCTGAGTGCGCTGGAGCGAGCGGAGACCCACCCGGACGAACGGGGTCAGACGAGGCTGCTGCTGCCGCGGGCGCTCGAGCTGGGCGAGTCGCTGGCTCGCGGCTTGGCGGAAGGCGAGGGCGGGAGCGGCAAGGGCAGAGGCGCGCGTAGTGCAGGCGCGCCAATCGTGATGGTGGCGGGGTCGGCGCGCAGGATGGCGGACAGCGTGAAGGACATCGACCTGATCGCGGTCACGACACGGCCGGTCGCGCTGGCGAAGAGGCTCGAGCAGCTCACGGAGGTCGAGAGCGTGTCCTCGGCGAGCGCAACCGGCGCGCGCGGGCGCACGCATTCGGGGGTCGGCGTCGATCTGAGGATCGGCAAGCCCACTCAGCTGGGGAACCTGCTGCAGCACTTCACCGGCTCGGGCCGGCACAACGCGGCGCTGCGCGAGATGGCGGTGCGACGCGGGCTGCACGTGTCAGAGCACGGAATCCTCGACGACGCGACCGGCGTCACCGACACGTACGCGAGCGAGCAGGAGGTCTACGAGCGCCTCGGCCTCGCCTACATCGAGCCGGAGCTCCGCGAGGATCGCGGCGAGCTCCAGGCGGCAGCCTCGGCCGACGGAAGGGACCTGCCGATGCTGATCGAGCAGCAGGACATCCGCGGG
Organism: uncultured Solirubrobacterales bacterium; assembly: GCA_963755165.1. Classification (GTDB taxonomy): domain Bacteria; phylum Actinomycetota; class Thermoleophilia; order Solirubrobacterales; family Solirubrobacteraceae; genus Palsa-744. The sequence goes on from CAVWIT010000001.1 coordinate 217,986, forward strand.
GATCTGCACTGCCACACGGTCGCCTCGGACGGGAAGAACTCGATCGCGGAGATGGCGGCGGCGGCACGGGAGATGGGGTATGAGTACGTGGCAATCACCGACCACTCGGCGACGCACGGATTCCGCAACGACGTCTCGCCGGACGAGCTGAGACGGCAGATCGAGCGCGTGCGCGAGGTGAACGCGCACATGGAGGGCATCGAGGTGCTGGCGGGCAGCGAGGTGAACATCCTGCCGGACGGAGGACTCGACTACGAGGACGCGCTGCTGGCGGAGCTCGACTGGGTGGTGGCAAGCGTGCACACGGCGTTCGGCATGGGCGAAGAGGCGATGACGAAGCGGATGGTGAGAGCAATCGAGCACCCGCTGGTGGACGCGATCGGACATCCGACGGGCAGGATGATCGAGAAACGCGAGCCGTACGCGATCGACCTGGGGGCCGTGTTCGAGGCGGCGGCGAGGACGGAGACGCTGATCGAGATCAACGCGAACCCGGACAGGCGTGACCTGCCGGACGTGCACGCACGCAATGCCATCTGCGCGGGGGTGACGATCGTGATCGACTCAGACGCACACCGGACGCGCACGCTTGCGAACATGCGCTGGGGAATCGCGACCGCCAGACGGGCTTGGCTGTGCAAGGAGGACGTCGCCAACACGCGCCCGTGGCGCGAGCTGCAGAGGATGCGCAAACGCAACCGCGCACCACAATAGTGCGCGGGGTATGAGTTGAATTGGGCACACGGAATGGGTAGGGAGAAGAGGTTGGATGGGGGGGGGGGGAGAGGTTGTTGTTCTTCTATATTAAAATCTCGTATAACTATTGCAGTAACTATATATTCAAGAGGCATGGGAGAGCAGCCGTGGCAGCAGCTCCTCCCGCACGATGCGGTCGCTGGCGGCCCGGCCAAAGGACGCAAGTGTGGATGCGGCACGAGCGGCGTAGTCGGGCGCGGGGTCGTCGAGCGCGGTGCGAAGCGCAGTGCCGAGGTCGTCGCCGACCAGGCGCGGGTCCAGTGAGCGCGCGATGGGCAGCGCGGCGTACGGACCGGGGGCTGGCGTGGTGACCAGCTGGCAGCCGTCGGCGAGGGCCTCGAGCTGGGCGAGGCCGTAATCCTCTCGGCGGGGGGCGCAGACAAAGACGCGGGCGCGGCGCAACAGCGCACGGTACTCCTCGGGCGGAAGCGGGCCGGTGACGTGGACGCTCTCGGCAGGCAGGGAGATGCCGCAACGGGCGAGCTCAGACGGCGAAGCGCCCGCTACGAAGAGACGCTCCTCAGGCCGGCGAATGCGATCCCAGGTGCTAAGGACGCGGTCGAGGCCCTTCTTGAATGGGTTGGCGCCATAGGCGATCGCCGCGATGTCGCGGGCGGGGGCCGGCGGTCCGGAGAGCTCGACCGGAACGGGTAGGACGAGCGCGCGCTCGCCGGTGCGCGCGGCCGAGGGCGCTTCTTCAAGACCACCACTGCTCCAGGGCAGGAGCAGGGGAGCCTGAGAGAGACGGCGGCGCTCGGCGGGACGTTGCCAGAGGCCGTGGCGCCCGGGACGGTTTCCAGCGGAGGGCGCATCGAAGCGGATCGCACCCGGACGGGGCCAGAAGAGCGAGGAGGTGGTTGAGGAGTAAATGAGCGCACGTGGGCGGTGTGCGGTCAGGCCGGCCACGGCGGCGCGGCGTGCGGCCAAGGCCCACGAGAGGTCGGTTAGAGCGAGCGTGCGCATCGGGCGCGGCGGCGAAGCGGCGAGGAGGGCGACGGACGCACCGGCACGGCGCAAAGAGTCGGCGAGCTCGGCGTCGGCAGCGCGCAACCCCGCGGTGGAGCCGAGCGAGACGATGAGGACGTCCACGGAGCCGGCGCCCGATCGGCCCATCAGGTGACGGCGCCGTTGGTGGGCTCAGGGCGCAGGGCCTTAAAGCCGGGCGTACGCTGCAAGGCGATCGGGTGGAGGGGAGAGGTTGGAAGGACGTAGAAGCAGACGCCGTCGCGCTCCTCGATGGCGGCGACCGCGGAGTGCTGGCGGCGCCAGGCGAGCGCCCAGATGATCGCGAAGCCAACAGCGATGCCGGGGATCTGAGGGGCGAGGAACGCGAGACCGCCGGCGATCAACGTGAAGACGAGCAGCGGCCAGAGACGGTTGAGCAGGATCGTTCCGGGCCGATGCTCGGGCAGCATGGTGCTGGCCCGCGCGCCGGCGAGCAAGCGTGCGATCGGTGGGTTGGCCTCCGCGCGGCGGCCGAGTCGCAGCCCGGCCAGAGCGGCGATGACCCACCAGCCGAGGGCGACCGCTACGAGACGCTCCTGGGAGCTCGCGCTTGTCTGCGAACCCGCGACCGCGAGCACGGTGACGGTGGCCAGCGCGGTCGCGGCACCCGCGCTGAGCAGGACGGTGGTCTTGAGGAACTCGACGAAGCGCACGTCCTACAGCAGCGCCTCCAGCAGGCCCCGCACCCCCGATGCTCCGTCGATCAGCAGATCGGCCTCACAGGCCAGCTCGGGGGGGGTTTCGTCAGAGTCCACGGCCACACAGACCGCGTGCTCGAGCTCGTTCGCCTGCACGAGCGCGCGCAGACCGCTGAATGCGTCCAGATCGGTGGTGTCGTCACCGACGTACACCGCGGCCGAGACAGGCTGATCGCGCAGGAGCGCGGCGATCCCGAGACCCTTGTGCAACTCGACGGGAGGCCTCACCTCCAGCACCTTGCGCCCCCAGTGCACGGCGAACCCCTGCTCGGAGGCGTCGCGGGCGATGTCCGCGGCCGCGGAGGCGGCGGCCCGCTCGTCGGGAGCCCCGCGCCAATGAAAGGCGGCGATCGTGTCCTTGTCCTCGCTGCGTATGCGCAGCCGCTGACGCTCGGGTGTGTATGCGCCGGCGGCGAATGCGCGTACGCGCGGAGCCCAGGCGGCGAGCTCGGGGTCGAGCTCGGGACGACGGGCGCCGGGCAATAGGAGCTCGCCGCCGTGGTTGCCGATGTAAGCGATCGTCCCGATCGCGACAATCTGGCGGGCGGTGTTCGCGCGTCGGCCGCTGACGCAGCCGACGATGCGATAGCGCTTGGCGATCTCGATCAGCAGCGAGCGCGTGGCCTCGGGGACGTGCGCGTCGGCGGCGTGGCGCACGATCGGCGCGAGGGTGCCGTCGATGTCGAGTAGGACCGCGGCATGGGGCGGATCGGAACGAAGCGGCTCGAGCGCCGTGGCGAGCGTCGCGGCGGATGACACGAACACTAGTATGGCGGTCGCCGTGGCCGAATCGCATCGAACCCTGAAGCTGGTGGCGATCGGCACCGCGGCGGGCTTGTTCAGCGGGCTGTTCGGGGTCGGCGGCGGGACCGTGATCGTGCCGCTGCTCGTGTTCTGGCTGGGCTACGGCGAGCGCGAGGCGACGGGAACCTCGCTGGCGGCGATCGTCTTCATTGCTGGCGTCGCCGCAGCGGTGCAGGGCGCCTACGGCAACGTGCACGTGCTCGACGGCCTGCTCGTCGGGCTACCCGCCGTGGGCGGTGTGCTGGTGGGTACGTGGTTGCAACAGCGCATGCACGTGCGCGCCATATCGTTGCTGTTCGCGGCTGTGCTGGTGGCCTCGGCGATCGAGCTGGTGCTGGAATGATCTGGCTCGTGTTGATCGGCGTGGCCGCCGGTGTGCTCGGGGGGCTGCTGGGCGTGGGCGGAGGCGTGCTGTTCGTGCCGGGCCTGGTGATCGTCGTCGGCCTGACCCAGCACGAGGCAGAGGCGACCTCGCTGCTGGCGATCGTGCCCGTGGCGCTGGTCGGTGCGCTGAGTCAGAACCGCTACGGCAACGTACGCCGCGACGATGCGGTGCTGATGGGCGTGCTGTCGATCGCGGGGGTCGCGGGCGGTGTGGCGCTGGCGAACGCGCTGTCGGGCGCGGTCCTGCGCGACGCATTCGCCGCGCTGATCCTGCTGATAGCCACACAGCTGGTACGCAAGGCAGTGCGTGCCGATGTCCCAGGGACGGCGAAGAGCCCAGATCGGGGTGATCCACGAGAGCAGCACGTGCCATAACCGCGGAGATGAGGGGAGCCGCTGGGAATGGTCTAGACTGAGAGAGGCGATGGGACTCGACAATCCCCTGCATATAGCGTTCCTGGTGGTGATCCTGCTGCTCGTGTTCGGCGCCAAACGCCTGCCCGAGATAGGTCGCTCGCTCGGCAGCGGGATGCGCGAATTCAAGTCGTCGATAACGGGTGAGGATCAGCAGACCCAGCCGACGCTTGCCGCCGGCCCGCCACAACAGCAACAGCCCACGGCGCCCATCCAGACCCCGGTAGCCGAGCCCGCGCCGACCTCGGCCGTACAGGCCCCAGCCGCCGAGCCCATCGCAACGCCGGCACCGCCGGAGCACCCCCCCGGCCCCTGACGCCAGCCTCCTTGCGTCTCTACCCGCGGTTCAGGATCTACCCGCGGTGGAGGATCGGGCCGGTCTCGACGGCTTCGAAGGCTGAGCCGGGGACACGCTTGATCTGTTCCAGGTCTTCGTCGTTCCAGCGTGGGTCGGGCGCGCCGGTGATGTACCAGGACGAGCCATTGTCAGCGACGATCAGCCCGTAGCGCTTCAGCGCCCGCAGGATGATCAGCGACTCGCCGTGGAAGCCGGCGAGGCTGTAGCTCGCCTGCAAGCGCAGTCGCAACCCCATCGGCGGCAGGTTCGGGTCGGAGCTGCTCGAGGCGAAGTGGGTCGCCGGATGTATGTAGCCCCGCTGGGTGCGCTGCACGGTCACCCGCAGCGCGTGGTCGATCCGCCCCGCGCGAACCTCGGGGTAGCGGACGAGCAACGGAAAGATCGGCAGGCCGGCGGCGTCGGCCGAGGTCCAGCCTTCCGGGCGCAGGGCGTTTGAGCGCAGGTCGAATACGGCTCCCGACCCAGCTTCCCAACCACCCGAGCTGCGGCGGGCCGAGTAGAGCTCGTACAGCCTGCAACTGCCCTTCTGCAGGACGAGCACATGACGGTCGCCTTCTTCCCCAGCTCCCTCGACGGGCGCGTCCGCCGGGATCGGGTAGGGCCCGGGATTGGATTCTTCTCCGTATTCGGTGAACTTAATCGGCACCTTTGGCTGGTGGGCACCAACCACCGTGTAGGGGATGCCATAGCTGGGATTGGTTCCGAAGTCGGGGTGCAGGTGTCCAGTCAATCCGATACTCGCGATGTAGGCAGCCGAGTTGGGATCGACGGGAGCGTGGGAGATGTCCCGGTTGAGCGGGTTGCTCGCAGGGAAGATTGGACAGGAGTACTCGTGCGGGGCGGCGGATAGCGCCATTGCGAGAACCGGTGCGCCAGCCGTTATCGCGAGGACGGCCACTGTAGCGGCAACCACTCTCACTCGGCGTGCACGCACTGGGGCAAGGCTACTCCCCGTCGGCGGAGTGAACCGAGTCGGGGAGCACCGTCGGCCGCACCTCCTGCAGCAGCTGGGCGCCGCAGTGCCAGCAGTAGGCGGCGCCGCGACTGTGGACGGCGCCGCAGGAGCGGCACTGGCCGTGCACGCCAGCCTGCGCGGTGGCCAGCAGTCGCTGGATCTCGCCGAGCTGGGCGTCGGCCTCCTGCAGCTCCGCGGCGCGGCGGGCGAGCACGTCGAGGCGGTAGTGGTCGCGGACGGCCATTTCGTAGGTGAGCCCACCGAGATCCCAGGTCAGAGCTGCAACCTGCTGGGCCAGCTCGTAGCGGCGGCGGCGCAGCTCGACCATCGATCCGGACGGAACCACGGGTCCACCGGCGGGCATCAGCGAGAGCGTGCTCATCGGGGCTCAGCCGCCCGTTTCGATCGGCTGGGCGCCGAGCTTGTCGATTTCTTCCTCGTGCTTCTGACCGGTCGTATGTTCGAGTTTTTTGAGCTTGGTGGGGGTCACCGTCACCGCTTTGGCAGGCGGCGCTTTTTCGATCGCCTTGGCTTCCTGCGCTTCGTGGGCTTCCGTTTTGGCGCTTTCCTTGCTCGACGAGGCGCTGGCCGGCTTGGCGGTGGCGCCGGCACCGGCAGTAGCGCTCGTCGCGGTCGGACTCGTGGCGGACGCGAGCGGGGTGGTTGCAGCGCTGGGAAGTCCTTCGACGCGCAGGACCTGTTGGCTGGGCGCTTTGCTCTGGGTGACCCAATGCCCGACGAGCAGCCCGACGACGATCGACAGCAGCAGCACCGACAGCAGCCCGAACAGGCCCGAGTAACGGCGCATCGACGCGTAGGGCCCGGAGACGGGCTCGAGCACGGGGGCATACCCGGGCGGGATCGACCCGACCGGGCTTTGGCCCGCGCCATACGGCTGGGCCTCAGCCTGCAGCACGTCCAGGAACGCAAGCCGCACAGGCGAGACGGGCTGCCCGCACGTCAGGCAGTAGCGCTGGTCGGGTGTGAGCGATGCGGAGCAGTTCGAGCAGCTCGGGGTCTCGGGCTGCCCGGAGGGGACGGGCGCGAGGCTCATCCGAACGCGCCTCGCACGTAGTCGCGTGTGCGTGCCGCGCGCGGCTCACCGAACACGTCGGCGGTCGTTCCGTACTCGATGAGATCGCCGAGATACATGAACGCGACCTTGTCGGCGACCCGGCGCGCCTGGGCGAGATTGTGGGTGACGATCACCACCGCCAGCTCGCGCCGCAGCTCGCCGATCAGCTCCTCGATCACGCTCGTTGAGATCGGGTCAAGCGCCGAGCACGGCTCGTCCATCAGCAACACCTCCGGGCGGGGAGCAATCGCGCGCGCGATGCACAGCCGCTGCTGCTGACCGCCGGACAGGCGCAGCGCGGGACGGTCGAGATCGTCTGAAACCTCCTCATAAAGCCCGGCCCGGCGCAGCGCGTCGACCACCAGCGGCTGGAGCTCACGCTTGCGCGGGCGCTTGCGCGACTGCTCGCGCAGCGCGAACGCGACGTTGTCGAAGATCGACATCGGAAACGGATTCGGCTGCTGGAAGACCATCGCCACGCGTGCCCTCAGCGTCGTGTCGGCGATCTCGTGGATGTCCTCGCCGTCGAGCAGGATGCGCCCGCCGCTGCTCGCGCCCGGCGTCAGCTCGGTGAGCCGGTTGAGCGATCGCAGGAGGCTCGTCTTGCCGCACCCGGAGGGCCCGATCAGCGCGAGCACCTCGCCCTGGTGGATGGACAGCGAAACCGACTTGACGGCGTGCCTGGTCGGGAACGCGATGCTGACCTCGTCCAGGCGCAGGCGCTCCAGCCCGCTCGCTGAGCCAACTCGCACGGACTCGCGTTCGTGGGGTGGCAGCACTGGCGTGGGCGGCCGGTCGAGCACGATCGTGCGCACCGGCGGCACCGCGGGCTCGTCCGTCATGACGCTCCAGGGGTCAAGAACCATCTCGTCAGGACTCATCGGTCACAATCTCCATCATCTTGACTTTCATCATCAGACTACTGAGGTTAGCGAGGTACGGCCCACCCTGTCAACAATCAGGTTCAAGCCGAGCACGAACAGCAGCAGCACGAACGCCGCCGCGTATGCCTTCTGGGGCGCAGCACCTTCACCGGCCGGCGAGTTGTCGTACACGTAGCTGGTCAACGTCGAGCCCGTTCCGCGCAGCAGGCTGATCACGGGCACGGGTCCCTGCGTTTCGATGTGCAGGGTCTCGCCCAAGAGCAGCAAGACGATCGCCGTATCGCCGATGATGCGGCTCACACCAAGCGTCACGCCGGTGGCGACGTTCGAACGCACGCTGGGCAGCAGCACCCGGCGGATCGTCGCGATCCGGGTCTTGCCCAGCGCGAACGCCGCCTCGCGCAGGTGTTCCGGCACGGCCTGTAGGCCATCCCGGGTGGCGGCGAACAGGGGCGGTAGGGCGATCAGCGACATCATCGCGCCGGCCGCGATGAACGACCTGCCGTAAACGCCTCCACCTTCGGCACGAAACGACAGCGGCGCGAACAGGCTCAGCTGGAAGATCGCCAGGCCAAACAGCGCGAGCACGATATCCGGAGTACCCGCGACGATCTCGATGCTCGACTCGACCACGCGCGCCAGCCAGCTCGGCCGTCCGTACTCGACGATCCAGACCGCGCTGGCCACCGCCAGGGGGACAGCGAGCACGATCCCGATCGCGGTCAAGAGCGCGGTCCCGATCAACGGGTCGAGAATTCCTCCGGTCTGGGCCTGCGAGGTGCTGATCGCGGGCCGGGTGAACAGCAGGCCCGGACGCAGGTACTGAATCCCGCGATAGCCCATGTAGACGACGATCGCCGCGGCGATCAGGCACAGGCCGAGGCCCGCCGTCCACGCGCACAACAGCACGAGGCGATCGCCCCAGCGCCAAGTCCACGGCGAAGACCGCCGCCCGCGGGGAGAGCTGGGCCGCGGACTCGTCTGCTGGCTGATCTTCGACCGGTCGGGGGCAAGCACGTTCATGCCCGCACCTGGTGCTTTTTGAGCGGCAGCTTGATCAGGTAGCCCGCGATCGAGAGCACGAACGCCGAGAACAAGAGCAAAGCCGCGAACGCGTACAGCGTCGCGCTCAGCGCCGGGGCGCCGAGGCCTTCGTGGTAGTCGACGATCGCCGATGCCAGCGTGCGCAGCGGCTCGTAGAAGAAGATCAAAAGCCCATGCGAGAAGTTGGGCGTGTAGGAGCTGCCGCCCGAGACCATCTGGATCATCACCGCCTCACCCAGCGCACGCGCGGTGGCGAGCACGGCCGCGGCGACGATGGCGGGACGGATCGCCCGCAGCGTCACCGCGAGCATCGCTCGCAGCGGGTTCAGGCCGAGCGCGACCGCCCCCTCGCGCCAGGATCTGGGAGCGGCCATCAGCGCCTCACAGATCAGCGCGATCATGATCGGCGTGATCATCACGGTCAGGATCACGACCACAACTCCGAGGCTGGCGCCCGTGAGCTCGACGAAGCTCTGCACCGAGGTCTTCTCCGAGGCGGTGATCAGGTGGTTGCCGACAAACGGCACGAGCACGAGCACGCCGATCAGGCCGTAGACGACAGACGGCACCGACGCGAGCAGGCGAATCACGGGGATCGCGAGCCTGCGCAGGCGCGCGGGGGCGAGCTCGACGATGAAGATCGACGACAGCACCGAGATCGCGATACCGAGCACAACCGCGATGAAAGTGCTCAGCAGCGTGCCGTACACGAGCGGCCACGCGTTCAGGCGATACGCCGACGCGGGCGGGTTCACGCTGGTGGCCTGCATGTTCGCGATCTGCGTTTCCAGGTTCCCCCCCGGCCCCAGCCAGGACAGGCCGTTGTGGGCGAAGATCGGCCAAGCGCGGACGCCGACGAACACGATCATCGCGATCACACACGCGCCCACGAGCAACGACACCGCGCCGAGCGTACGCTCGGCGCGGTGGTCTGGCCAGGGGTTGCGCAGTCGGCTCAGCACCGGCGGCTCAGGTGACCGGGACCCACTGGCTGGAGATGATCTTGCGGGCCGCGGCCGATTTCGTGATCCACGAGATGAACGATGCGACGAAGCCCTGCGCGGGGCCACGCGTCACCTCGTAGAACCGCGCGATGCCGGCGTACTGCCCGGAGGTGACGGTCGTCTTGTTGCAGGCCACGCCGTTGTAGCTGACCGAGTTCAGTTTGCCCAGGCCGGCCTGGTAGTTGGACAGAAACCCGATTGCGTTCGGGTCGCCTTCGACTTCGGTGCGGAGCAGACCCTCGGAGGGCCGTTCGTGGGCCAAGGGCTCGGTGACCTTCTTGCCTTCGAGCAGCAGCGTCTGGAAGCTGCTCAGCACACCCGCGACCGAGGTGCGACTGATCAGGTCGATCGTGCCGCTGGCGCTCGCGCCGGGGACCTGGCTCCAGTCGCGGGTCTTGCCAGTGAAGATCGACACGACCTGCGCCGGGGTGAGATTGGGCAGTGTGTTGGCCGAGTTCGTCACCAGGCAGATCCCGTACTTGGCGATCGGGTAGAAGACGAGACCCTTGGGGTCGGTCGGCAGGGGATCGCGCGAGACGTCGCCGATCGAGACGCGGCTGGACGCCACGTCATTGATCCCGACCTGGGCTCCGCCCTGGGTGATCTTGAACTTGACCGTGTGTGGTTTCAGCTTGACGTACTTCTGGGCGAGCAGCGACACGAGCGGATACGACGCGGTGGCGCCGCTGATCGAGATCGTTGGGGCCGCCAGTGCGGTCGCGGGCGCCGCGGCGACCCCCAGCGAACCCACCGCAACGGCGATGGATAGGCGTAGTCGTAGACGGCGATGCTGATTCATGGACAGGGGCTCCGTTTCAGATGGTTGACAGTGCGTCGGCAAAGAACCTACCATATTCCTCACTACTCTGATCTATATAAGCTAATTTATGCTGAAGGCGCGATTCCGTGCGCCGGTTCTCGACCGACCCAAGCAAGTGCCCCCCACACCCGAAACCCCCACACCCACACCCGCCACGGGCGGCGGCCCAGCGGGCGGCGTACCCGGCCCGGGGCCCGTTGCGCCAGCGCCGGCGCCGGGCGCGCCGCGCCTGCCCTCGCTGCGCGTCACCGCGGCGCTGGCGGCGGGGATGCTCGCCATCGGCGTGGTCGTCGGCGCGGCGATCGGCCCCGCCCCCAGCACATCGTTGGCGGGTGAGCGCATACCGCTGTTGCTCCCCTCGATCGCCGCCCTCGCTGTGGCGGGCGCGGGCCAGGAGAGCGCCACGACCGTCCAGCCGCTCCTCCTCACGCCCCAGGCGACACCGACCGCGACGTCTTCGAGCGCGGGGGCGGCAACCAACGCAGCGACAAGAACCACCAAGTCGAAAGTGCCGCCCAGCGCCCTCGCGCCCACGACTTCAACGCCGCCGAACATCTCGAAGACGCCGAGCACGGCAAGTGGCGGGAGTCCCAAGCAGGTCAAGATCCCGCCGGTCACCAGCGTGTGGCTGATCACGCTCTCGGGCGCCACGTTCGCTCAGGCGATTGTCCAGCCGAGCGCCGCCCCGTACATCGACTCCCAGCTCGTGCCCGCGGGGGCGCTCCTGAGTGGCTGGTCCTCGCTGGACGGGAGCGCGCTCGCAAGCGAGGCTGGACTGCTCGCGGGCGCGCCGCCGCAGACGCTGGACTCGATCGTCCAGCCTCCCTGCCCCGAAGGCGCCGCCGGCGTGCAGTGCAAGCCCGAAACCGCTGGCGCGTTGACCGCCGCCGACGAATTCCTGGAAGCCACCCTCCCGGCGATCACCTCCAGCGTCGCCTATCGCGAACACGGCCTGATCGTGATCACCTTCGGCGCGGTCGGCAACGCCACCGCGTCCAGCCTGCCCGTGGGCGCGTCCACCGCGACGCTCTCGAGCCAGCCCCCCGTGGGCGTGCTGCTCATCTCGCCGTTCGCCCACCCCGGCTCACGGCCGGCGACGAAGTACGACCCGACCTCCCCCGAGCAGAGCCTCTCGGGGCTCCTGCACTGAAACGTCGACTACACACACCATCAATCAACGAAGGAGAGTCCCGTTGCACCTACTACGACATCAAGCCCACCGCAAAGCCACGTGGTGGCTCGTCGCGATCATGGGCTCTACCCTCGCCCTGCCGCTCGCCACCCCGGCGATCGGCCGCGCAGAAGAAACCAACCCCAACAACTACTCCTGCTCCGGCAGCATCGCCGCCGGCAAGCCCGAAGCGGGCAGCGAAGAACAACAGGTGGCATACACCTTCCACTGCAACGGCCCGATCACCGGTTACCAACTGCAGTCGCAGATTCCCGTGACGGGCATCGAGGCCTCCCCGCTGGTGAGCAATATCCCCTCGGGCACTCCGGTGACCGATTCGCTCTCCTGCTCCGCGGAAGTCCCGGGTTACGCCGACAACTGTGTCGGCACGACCAGATCAGGGTATGAGACGATCGCCGGGCAATTCGCGATCGGCACGAAGCTGTGCGCCGAGCCGCGCGTTGACCCGCTGCTGACGGTGACCTACGCGTACCTCGAAAAGGGCGTCGTCACGCAGGCGATCTCCGGGCCGTTTGACCTGGGCCGCCCGACAAGCTGTCCGCCCGACGCCAGCTCCGGGTTCACGCGGCTGAACCCCAAGCCAGTCACGCTCGCCGCAAAGGGCAAGCACAAGGGGAAGGGGAAAGGGAAAGGCAAGAAAACGAACGGCAAAGCAGCGCCCAAGAAGAAATAGCGCCGCTCGATCAACACCGTCCGGGGGCCTCGCGCACCATGCGCGGGGCCCCTGTCAGGTCTCTGAGAACAACCTCACCGGCGACTACGGCGCACGCTCTACGATCTGAAGGGTGAGCACACTCCCCAGTCGCTGGAGGAGCCCTTTGTCCCTAGGCAAGGGCCCGCGGCTGCTCGCAGCGTTCACGACCCTCGGCCTGCTCGCCGGGTGTGGCTCGGCTAGCAATGCGTCCTCGAGCTCGCCCGCGCGCGCGGCCGTCGCCGGCACGACATTCACCACACCCACCGGCTGCGCCACCGCGGTCGCGAGCACGCTCGGCACAGTCGCCGCACGCGTCTATCGCGAGGCCGCCACCGGCGGCGACATCGCCCAGGCGGTACACCGCATGCGGAGCTCGAGCGCGCTCGTCGCGGCAGTCAACAGCGACAACGCGGCCGGCACCCGTTCAGCATTGCAGGCGCTGCTGCTGGGGCAGATCGTCCGTGTGGAGGTGCTGCGCGGCGGGCGAGTGTTCGCGCAGGCCGGCTCCGGCACGGCGATCGCGCCCGTCCGCGGCCAGATTCCAGGGACGTCCGCAAGCTTCGTCCTGTCGACCCAGTCCGACCGCACTTACCTGCGGGTCGTCCACCAGGTCACCGGCGCGCAGGTGCTGCTGAGGACCGGCGGCGCCCCGGGCGGACACCGACTTGCCGGCACGATCGGCGGCACCCTCCCCGCGAACGCACCGGCCGAAGGACCGCTCACGATCGTCGGGCAGAGCTTCCAGGCTTTTACGCTGCCCGGCGCGGTGTACCCAAGCGGGGCACTGCGCATCGTTCTGCTCGTTCCCTCAGCGACGATCGTCTGCCCGGGCTCAGCTGCGCAGACGCGGGTGGAAACGCTAGGACACGTCGGCGAAAACGTCTACCAAGAGGAGCTGCACAGCCCGGACGTCGCGGCCACGCTGCGCCACGTCGAAGGCTCGTCCGCGTTCCAGCGCGCGGTCGCCGCGCACGATGCCGCGGCTACACGCGCCGCGATCGTGGGGTTCTTCGAACAGCACATCCACGTGGTTCGCGTCCGCGTGACAATCGGCCAACGCCTGCTCGTAGACGTGGGCGGACCCTATGTCCTCGCCCCTGTCCACGGCACAGTCCGCAGCAGGGGACGGGTGGTCGGCCAGTGCGAGATGGCAATTCAGGACGACGCTGGGTACCTCAAGCTGGCGCATCTGTTCACGGGCGCCGAGGTGCTCATGCGCACGGGTGGACGCCAGGTGATGGGTACGCTCTCGCCCGGACCCGCGAGCGTGCCCGACCGAGGGAGTGTCTCCTACGGCGGGCGCTCCTATGAGGCGTACTCGTTCTCAGGCGTTGCGTTTCCGACAGGGCCGCTGCGCATCTCGCTGCTGCTGCCGTCCTGACGTGACTGACCGAGGACGCTAGGACAGCAGGCTGCTGGTCATGCGCTCGATCTCGGCGATCGAGGTCAGCCCCTCGCGCACCTTCTCAATACCGTCATCGCGCAGCCGCTCCATCCCCGCCCCTTCCGCGGCCGCGGCGATCTCGTCGACGGAGCCATGCTCCAGCACCAGCGAGCGGATCCGCTCGTCCACCGACATCACCTCGTACACCCCCATGCGCCCGCGATAGCCACTGCCGCCGCAGCGCGAGCAGCCCACCGCCTCGAGCGGCTGCGCGCCCGTCAGGCCGTGCTCTGCGAGCACCGCCTCCGAGAGCTGCTGGGGGCGCTTGCAATGCGTGCACAGCATCCGCACGAGCCGCTGCGCGACGACGCAGTCGATCGCCGAGGACACCAGGAACGGCTCGATGCCCATGTCCATCAGCCGGCCGAGAGCGCTCGGCGCGTCACGCGTGTGCAGCGTAGAGAGCACGAGGTGACCGGTCAGCGCCGCCTCGACCGCGATGTGGGCGGTCTCGCGATCGCGGATCTCGCCGACCATGATCACGTCCGGATCGGCGCGCAGCATCGAGCGCAGGCCGACATCGAACGTCACCCCCGCCTTCGGAGCGATCTGCATCTGCTTGACGCCCGCCATCCGCTGCTCGACCGGGTCCTCGATCGTAAGAATGCTTCGCTCCCCGTCGTTGAGCACGTTCAGCGCCGCGTACAGCGTCGTGGACTTGCCCGAGCCCGTCGGCCCCGTCACGAGCACCGCGCCGTTCGGCTTGGCGATCGCGCGCTCGAATCGGTTCTGCTCGTCCGGGCGCATCCCCAGCGCCTTGAGGTCTTGGATCGTCACCCCCTTGTCGAGGATCCGCAGCACCACGCCCTCACCGTGCACCAGCGGCAGCGTCACCACCCTGATGTCCACGCGCCGGCCATCGATTGTCAGCGCGAACCGACCGTCCTGGGGCACGCGCCTCTCGGCGATGTCGAGATCGCCCATGATCTTGATCCGCGACACCATCCCCACCGCCATTCGCCGCTTGACCGTGGCCGCGGGCGCCAGCACCCCGTCGACCCTGAACAGCACCTTCGCATCGCCCTCTTCGGGGTTGACGTGGATGTCCGAGGCGCCCTGCTGCACCGCCTGGGCGATGATCGAGTGCACGAGCTTGATGATCGGCGCGTCCCTGTCGGCCTCCTCGGCCAGCGCGCCCGGCTCCAGCTCTGAGTCTGTCTCGGACTCGTCGTCGACGAGGTCTTCGATCGACCCCTCCATCCCGGCCAGCTTTGTCAGCAGCAGGCCCAGATCCTCGACCGATGCGACCGCCACGCGCACCCGCCTGCCGGTGATCATCGCGACGTCGTCGATCGTCAGCACGTTCGTGGGGTCCGCCATCGCCAGCAGCAAGGTGCCGTCCTCGGTGAATCCCACCGGCACCGCCATGTAGCGTTTGGCGGCCTCTGGACCGATCAGCTGCACGGCGCCCATGTCCAGGTCGTATTCCGACAGGTCGATGTAATCCAATCCGAACCGCTCCGCCACCACGCGCCCGAGCTGATCGTGGCGCAGCACGCCCTGTTCGACCAGCACCTCCCCCGTCGGCTTGCCCAACTCGCGCGCGACTTTCACCGCCCCCTCGACCGTCTCCCGATCGGCAAACCCGAGATCGACGACCACTTCGCCGATCATCCGACTCGAGCGTCCGCTCTTGCGCGCCGGATATACGCCCTTGCCGGCGCGCTCGGCCGCGCGCCGCTCCCTCAGCTGCATGGGACCTTCACCCTCGGAGGAGGTCCGGCGCTCATCCTCCCGAGGCTCATCCTCCCGGAGCTCGTCCTCCCTGGGCTCATCCTCCCGCGGGCCGGGATGCTCGACGGAGGCTGGCACGGCGATGTTTCCCATCACCGACCTATCGGCATTGCGCGTACCCGTCTTGACCTACTCAAGGCGCGTCAAAGCTGGCCAGGGAATACGGGCCAGGGCGGCAAGCCGGGCAGGAAGCCAGGCCAGAAGTCAGGCCTGGAGCGCCTGACAGCGCACGCATGCTCATCATGTACGGTGATGCCGATGCCGCCCCTCATCTGGGATCGCCGTCCTGACAAGCTCAGGGCGCCCGCCATGATCTGCGCATTTCAGGGATGGAACGACGCGGGCGACTCCGCCTCCAGCGCGATCGCCTTCCTCAGCTCGGCCCTGAAAGCCAAGCGTTTTGCGCGAATAGACTCGCAGGAGTTCTACGACTTCCAGGCCAACCGTCCCACTATCCGGCTGAGTGATGCAAGCACCAGAGAGATCGTGTGGCCGAGCGTCGAGATCTTCGAGGCGCTCGCTTCACGCGCGAGCCGCGACCTCGTGCTGGTCGGAGGCAGCGAGCCGTCGCTTCGCTGGCGCGCATTCTGTGCGCATCTGCTCGACCTCGCCGAAGCACTCGGCGTGCAGGTGATCGTCACGCTGGGCGCACTGCTGAGCGACGTCGCCCACTCCCGCCCCGTACAGATGGCTGGGTACGCGTCAGACCCGTCTATGGTTACGCGACTGGGTATCACGCCCTCTTCGTATGAGGGCCCGACCGGGATCATCGGCGTCCTGCACTCCACCTGCGTGGAGGCCGGCATGCCCTCAGCCAGCCTGTGGGCAAGCGTGCCGCACTACGTGGCCGCTGCCACCAATCCCAAGGCCGCGCTCGCGCTCGTGCGTCGAGTCGAAGGACTGGTCGGCGTCTCAATCGACGTCTCCGAGCTCGAGGTGGCCTCGACGGAGTACGAGCGCCAGGTCGGCATCGCAGTGCAGAGCGACCCCGAGATCCAGGCGTTCGTCGAACGGTTGGAGCAGGAAGCCGACGCCAACGCGGAGCACACGCCCAAAGAGGTCCCCGACGGGGACGCACTGGCGCGGGAATTCCAGCGCTTTCTCCGGCAGCGTGGGATCAGGTAGGTAACCGGTCGGCGCATGCGCCGACCGGCGAGGTCGCGCATGCGCGACCTCGGGCAGGGCCGCATGCGGCCCTGCCGCCCGTGCCGCATGCGGCACGGGCCATCCATCTAAGGGGCACACGAGCCCTAACGCTCCGCCGCGGGGCAGACGATGCGAAAGTCGCAGATCGAGCAGGCGGCTTTCGACGGGGTCGGCTCGAACCGCTGGCCCATAATGCCCTCGCCGATCTCGAGCACGGTCGCGGTCACGCGCTCCTCATCGGCGTCCCCGGGCAACCTCACCACGAGATCGTCGAGCACGTAGTAGTAGGCCCTGCTTGCGGCCTCCAGCTGCCAGGACTCGCGTGCCGCGAGAGCGTACAGCGACAGCTGGATGTCGTCCCGCAACTGCTCAGCAGTCTTGGGACGCGAGGTCTTGTAGTCGATCAGCTCATACCGTTCGCCGCCGCCCGTCTGGTCTGCTCCGGCAACGTCCGCGCCCGCGACACCCCCGTCCTGGCCGAGCCCGCCCGGCAGCCGGTCGACGCGGTCCACCCGCCCGCGCAGATGATGCGGGCCGATGCGCAGCGAGAACTGGCGCTCGAACCACACAGGCTCTGAGTCCTGGCCGTGCAGCCGCGCGTGGTAGCGCTCGAGCGCCGTGCGCGCCCTGCCGCGCAGCTCGCGCTCTGACTCCGAGTCGCGGAACCCGCCTCGGCGCCAGCACGCGTCGAAGAGATCCAGCAGCTGCGTGAGTGTCTCTCCGCCCGCGGCGTGATAGCGCTCGAGCACCTGATGCACGACGATCCCAAATCGCTGCCCCGGCGTGGACTCGGTCGGGATGCGCAGCACCCGCGCGAACTTGTACCGCAGCGGACAGCTCCTGTAGGTCTCGATGTCTGACGCCGACAGCGCCAGACCTCCACCCTTGCGCGGCAGAAACGGCACCAGCGAATGTTCTCCGCGCGGAGACAGCGCCTGCAGTCGCGCCGCCCGCTCGTCGTAGCCTTCGATCCGCGCCTCGTCGCCCGCATCGTCGTCGTGGGCGGCCGCGGCCGCCAGCAGTGTCCCATCGAGGGGCGAGCTCTGCAGGATCTCTCGCTGCAACGCGGTCACTGCCGCGAGCAGCCGCGCGTTCACGTCCGCCAGCGCGTCGTGAACGCTCTGCTCGGACGGGCGTTGCGAGAGCGCCGAGAGCTTGAGCAGCTCGAGGTACCGAGCCACCCCGTGAGAGATGTCGAGGTCGGTGTCCAGCCGCAGCTCACTCAGGCGTGCGCCGATCCGGGCAATGTCCGCCAGCACCTCCTCGCGCACGATCCGCTGCATGTCCCGCAGCGCCTCGTCGGGACCGTCTCGCCGCGCCGAAGATGCCTCGCCGCGTGGCTCGTCGCGCTCGGCGCCCAGCGCGGCGCGTGCGAGCAGATCTGGGCGCGCCGCGTCAAGTGCGGCTGTCGCGGCTCGGTGCAGCTCCAAGAAGCGCTGAATCCGCGCACGCGCCTCGGGGGGCACCTGCGGAGACTCGATCGCGCAGGACAGTGCCGCCACCATGTCCAGCTTGCGGCGCCTGGCGATCTGGATCACGCGCGCGAGATCGACCTGGCGCAGCTCGATCGGCGGCCTCGCCAGCGCGCGCACCACCGCCGAGGCGTCGCTCGGATCGGCGAGCAGCCGTGTCCACGCGACCACGTCATTATCGAGCGGAGTCGGCACACTCCTAGGATATGTCCATGGGCAGGACAGGACCGCGGGCGATCGACTGGGGCACGGCGCAGCGGGTCGGCGAACTGATTGCCGGCTCCCCACCCTATGGCGGCGTCCGGAGCCGCTGCGCCCAGTCGCTCGCACACGACTTCGCTCGACGCGTCAGCGACCACACGGGCTTGCAGCTCCCCGCCGAGCTGCCGCCCCTGGAGATGGTCGACCGTCCCAGCTGGATCGCGGCGAACCTGCTCACGATGCGACCGCTGCTCGATCCGTTCGTCGATCGCCTCGTCGTGAGCGGCGACGGGCTGCTGTCTGGTCCGCTACAGGCGGTGTCAGGACGTCTCCTCGGTGCCCAGCTGGGCGCGGTGACGGGCATGCTCTCCCAGCGCGTGCTCGGCCAGTACGACCTGTCGCTGCTCGACGACTCGGTGACGCCGCGCCTGCTCCTGCTGGCGCCGAACCTCGCCGCGGCCGCGCGCACGCTCGGGGTCGATCGCGAAGAGCTGATCGCCTGGGTGGCGATTCACGAGATCACCCACGCCGTGCAGTTCTCCGGCGCGCCCTGGCTGCGCGAGCACCTCGGCGGGATGCTCCGCGAGCTGCTCGCCGGGCTGCGGATCGCCCCCGCCACAGCAGGAGGATCGGCGGAGGGGGAGAACTCAGCCGCGGCCGGCGGCATGGAAGGGAACTCAGCCGGGGAGCGTGGCGTGGAAGGGGACTCGGCCGGGGAGAGTGGCGGCTCCTCCTGGACGACAGACCTGCGCGCGTTGCTCGACCGCGCGCGCGACGGCGGCGAGCTGCGAACGCTGATCGATCGCGCCCGCCACGGCGAACTGCTGCGGATCACGCTCGGGGACGAGCGCTGGCAGTTGGTCGAGCGCATGCAAGCGACGATGTCACTGATCGAGGGCCACGCCGAGTACACGATGGACGCCGTCGGCGCCGATGTCCTGCCCTCGCTGCCGCGGCTGCGCGCCGCGATGACCCGCCGCCGAGAGTCCCGCGGACTGCCCTGGCGCGTGCTCGAGCGGGTGCTGGGCCTGGAGCTGAAGATGCGCCAGTACGAGGTCGGACGGCGCTTCTGCGACGCGGTCGTGCAGGCGGGCGGTCCCGAGCTGCTCGCGGTGGCGTGGCGCTCTCCCGAAGAGCTGCCCACCTCGGTAGAGCTCACCGAGCCCGAGCGCTGGATCGAGCGCGTCCAGGTTCCTGCCTGAGACGAGACCCCCGAGACCCCTACGAGACCTCTCCAGATCCCAGTCTGCTCTCGTCTGGGTGGCAGCTGTTCGAGTTGCACCACCTACCCGAACGCATGTTCCCGATGTTACAATCTTGCTGTCGCCCAAGCCGCTTATTCACAGGGATTTCACCCAGTTTCAGCATTCGCGTGTAACAATCTCTGCGAGCCGGGTTACAAACAGGTGTTCGGTGCTAAGCTCCCTGTCGAGCCCCCGAGCGAGAGCAACCTAACCACCTCCTCCACGACGAGGAGCTCACGACAAGGAGACCCCTCCATCATGGCTTCAGCAGACACCACATCCCCTCGCGCCGCGGCGGCGAAAGCCCGCAAAAGGACGGCGGCTTCCGCAAGACGCGCAACCACGGCCAAACGCCCCACGATGCCCGCCGCCCAGAGTTCTTACGCCGAGCGCGCCGTTCTGATCCCCGTCGGCGCGGCTCTGATCGCCCGCGACAAGGTCGTCTCAGGCGTGAACGACACGATCACGAGCTACTCGAGCACCTCCAAGGCACAGGCGCAGCTGCGTAAGTTCGAACGACGCGGCAACACCGCTCGCAAGCGCATCGAGCGCGAGGTGCGCAAAGCACGGACGAGCGTCGAGCGTGAGCTGCGCAAGCGCCGTCAGGACAGCGCCGAGCTCGCGGACCGTCTCCAGGGGCGCATCCAGAGCCTGGTCTGATCCAGGGCATCAGCTTCCCCCGCGGCCTGGTCGAGGAGAACCGGGGCGACGGGAAGGTCTGCCGGCCTCATATTCCGCCGGCGGAAGTAGGACCCTCTCCTCCCCAGCCCTCGGAGCCCCCAGCTCCGAGGGCTATTTTTGCGGCCGCACGCGGGCGCACCGGACCGAGATCGTGGGTTTGCCACAATGAGGCTCGTGACCGACTCCCAGCAGATCAGCAAGGCACTGCGGGCGGTGATCGACCCCGAGCTGCGCCGCTCAATCGTCGAGCTCGACATGGTGCGCTCGATCGACATCTCCGCCAACGGCGTCGTCGACGTGACCGTCTCGCTGACCACGCCCGGCTGCCCGATCAAGGGCCACTTCCAGACGGCGGTCGCAGAGGCCGTGTCGGCGCTGGACGGGGTGAGTCACGTGAACGTGTACTTCGACGTGCTCGACGACACTCAGAAGGCCGCCCTGCAGCAGAAGCTCGGACGCGGCAGCCTCCCCGACGGAGCGCTCGCGCAGGTTGCGAACGTGCTGTGCGTCGGCTCGGGCAAGGGCGGAGTCGGCAAGTCCACGCTGACCGCCAACCTCGCCGCCGCGCTGGCCGGCGAGGGCAAGCGCGTGGGCGTGCTCGACGCCGATGTATGGGGCTACTCGATCCCGCGCATGTTTGGTCTGGTGTCCCCAACCCACCCCTCCACCCGCCCGCCGGTCTCACCCGAGCGCAAGATCGTGCCGCTACAGGCCCACGGCGTGAAGGTGATGTCGATCGGGTTCTTCGTGGCCGAGGACGCCGCCGTGGTCTGGCGGGGGCCGATGCTGCACAAGGCGCTGACACAGTTCCTGCAGGACGTCGACTGGGGCTCGCTGGATCACCTGCTGATCGACCTGCCCCCCGGCACCGGTGACGTCTCGATGACGCTCGCCCAGCTGCTGCCCCAGGCGCGGTTCGCGATCGTCACGACCCCCCAGCCAACCGCCCAGCGCGTCGCTCGCCGCGCCGCCGAGATGGCGCACAAGGTCTCACTCGAGATATGCGGAGTCATCGAGAACATGTCCGGCTTCACGACGCCATCGGGCGAGCGGTTCCAGATCTTCGGCGAGGGCGGCGGCCAGGAGCTGGCCGACGAGCTCGACGTGCCGCTGCTCGGCAAGGTGCCGCTGACGATGCCGCTGCGCGAGCACGCCGACAGTGGTGTTCCGCTCGTGATCGAGAACCCCGACGACCCGGCCTCGCAGGCGATCCGCCACGCGGCGCGCGGCCTGACCGCGATGGCGCCGCCGGCGCCGCTGCCGTCGTTGCCGACACTGCCGCTTGTACAGGTGAACGGCGCTCTGCCGGCAAGGCCCGCCGCCGCCGCTCCAACACCCTCCGCAGAGGAGCGAAAACCGGCAGGCATGTCACTGCCGATGGCTTAGCCAGCGATCGCGGGTCCAGCTCATATAGAGACGTCCCGCTCGATCGCTTGACAAGCGCAACCCGGTTGATGAGAGGATCGTCTGCACATGCCCGTACAGGATCAGGAAGAGAAGGACAAGGAGCAAGAGAGCGAAGAGGGAACGCCCCCGGACGGGGTGAGGACCCCAGACGGCGTCGTCGAGATCGACGAACGGCGCGCCAAGATGGAACGGATGCGGGCCGAGGGCATCGAGCCCTATCCCCCCGTCAGCCTGTGGGCTACCCGCACGCTGATTAAGGACGTGATCGCCGCGCACGACCCCGCGACGCTCCAGGCGGGGGAGCATCCCGAGCTCAGTTACCAGATCGCCGGGCGGTTGATCTCGCGGCGCGGCCACGGAAAGACCGCCTTCCTGGACATCCGCGACCTCTCCGGCTCGATCCAGGCGGTCGTCCGCGTCGAGAGCC
Organism: uncultured Solirubrobacterales bacterium; assembly: GCA_963755165.1. Lineage (GTDB taxonomy): Bacteria > Actinomycetota > Thermoleophilia > Solirubrobacterales > Solirubrobacteraceae > Palsa-744. Next base: position 239,829 of record CAVWIT010000001.1, read on the forward strand.
TCGGCCAGGAGACCTATGACCGCATCCTGAGCCTCGACGTCGGCGACATCGTGGCGATCGAGGGCGACGTCTACGTGACCCAGCGCGGGCAGCTCGCGCTCGCCGTGCGCGAGTGCACGCTCCTGACCAAGTCGCTGCGGCCGCCGCCCGACAAGCACCACGGCCTCGGGGACACCGGCACGCGTTACCGCTACCGCGAGCTGGACCTGCTCGCCAACGAGGACACCCGCGAGCTGTTCATCACGCGCAACAGGATCATCCTCGCGATCCGTGAATGGCTCGCCGAGCGCAACTTTGTGGAGATCGAAACACCGGCCCTGCAGTCGCTCGCCGGCGGCGCAGGCTCGCGGCCGTTCACCACCCACCACAACGCTCTCGACCGCGACCTCTACCTGCGCATCTCCGTCGAGCTGTTCCTCAACCGCTGCATCGTCGGCGGCATGGAGAACGTGTACGACATGGGCAAGGTGTTCCGCAACGAGGGCATCTCCCCCAAGCACTCGCCCGAGTTCACGATCATCGAGTTCATGTGCGCCTACTCCGACTACAACGACGTGGCAACCGTCACCGAAGAAATGTTCCGTGACGTCGCCCTGCGCGCGATCGGGCGCACCGTCGTGAAAAGAAACGGCGAGGAGATCGACCTGGCCAAGCCGTGGAAGCGGATCACCATGCGCGAGCTGATGCTCGAACGGGAGAGCGTCGACTTCATGGAGTCCAGCCGCGAGCAGCTCGCCGAGGTGCTCGACGAACCCGTCGACCCGGACGCCACCTGGGCCGACCTCGTCGCGGACATCTATTCAAAGAAGATCGAGCACACGATCAACCGGCCCACCCACGTGTTCGACTTCCCGCTCGAGCCGTTCCCCATCACCAAGCGCCACTCCGTGCACCCCGAGCTGGCTGAGCACTTCGACGCTGTGATCGGCGGCATCGAGCTCGTCTCGGGCGACACCGAGCTGAACGACCCCGTGGACCAGTGGCAGCGGTTCGTCGACCAGCGCAAGCGCCGCGCCGTCGATGATGGCGATGTGCCTCACCCCAACGACGAGGAGTACGCGCGCGCTATCGAGTACGGCTACTCGCCCACCGCCGGCGGTGGCATGGGCGTCGACCGTCTTGTCATGATCCTCACCGAACGCGACACGCTGCGCGAGGTCATCCCCTTCCCGATCGTCAGGGAGATCCGATGAGCTCCAAGCTCGACCTCGACCCCGGCGTGATCGCCTCCTGCCGGCAGGCCGCGGCCCAGATCGCCAGACAGGTCAGCGAGGAGATCGCTCACAAGACGACTGTCTCGGTCGAGCGGACGGTGGCGCGCCTGTTGGGAATGGACGGCGCCAACGAGCTCGACGCGCCGCTGCCGAACGTGCTCATCGATCACGTCCGCGACCGCGGAGAGCTCGGCAGGGGCATCGCCTACTGGCTGGGCAACGCGTTGCTGGACGACGAAGCCCGCTCCCCGCAGCAGATCGCCGAGGCCGTGGACGCGGGCGAGCTCGATCTGTGCGCGCTGCCGCGCGCGCAGGATGACGCGATCTCCGAGCGCATCACGCGCGAGTGCGAGCGGCGTCTGAGCGAGATCGCCGCGCGCATGGCCGCGCGCCACGAGCTGCGCGAGCGCCTGGGCGAGAGCCCGCCGCCGCTGCGCTATGTGCTGACGGCGACGGGCAACGTCTATGAGGACGTCGTCCACTCTCTTGCGGTCGCCGAGGCCGGCGGAGACATCGTCGCGGTGATCCGCTCGACTGCGCAGAGCCTGCTCGACTACGTCCCCTACGGTCCCACCACCGAGGGCTACGGCGGCACGTTCGCCACGCAGGCCAACTTCCGCATCATGCGCGCGGCGCTGGACGAGTGGTCGCAGGCCAATGGCCGCTACGTACGGCTGTCGAGCTTCTGCTCAGGCCTGTGCATGCCCGAGATCGCGGCGATGGGCGCGATCGAGGGCTACGACAACATGGTCAACGACGCCCTCTACGGGATCCTCTACCGCGACATCAACCCCGTCCGCGGCCTGATCGACCAGCGCGTCTCGCGCATGATCAACGGCTGGTTCGGCGTCGTCATCAACACCGGCGAGGACAACTACCTGCGCACCGCCGACGCGATCGAGGCCGCCCCCTCGGTGACCGCCTCGCAGTTCATCAACCGCCAGCTCGCGCTGGACTCGGGCGTGCCCGACGGGCAGATCGCGCTCGGCGACGCCTTCGAGATCGACCCACCGATCGTGAACGGCCTCTTGTTCGAGTGGGCCCAGGCGCAGCTCACTCGAGAGCTGTTCCCGGACTGTCCGGTCAAGTACATGCCCCCCACGCGTCACATGGACGGCAACCTCTTTCGCACGCACGCGACCGACTCGCTCTTCAACCTCGTCACGATCGCCACCGGCCAGGGCATCCAGACGATCGGCGTGCCGACCGAGGGGATCTTCACACCCCACGTCCATGACCGGGTGATCGGTCTCGAAAATGTCAACTACGTGTTCGACTCCGCGCGAGACCTCGGCGAGGAGATCGAGCTCAAGCGTGGGGGCATCATCCAGACCCGGGCCCAGGAGGTGCTCGCCGGGGCGCACGAGCTGCTCGAGCGGATCGCCGAGATCGGCCTGTTCGCGGCGCTCGGCGAGGGCGTGTTCGGCGACGTGCGCCGCCAGATCAACGACGGTCGCGGGATCGAGGGGATCGTGCAGACGGACACCGGCTACATCAACCCGGTGACCGAGCTGATGAGCGGGGCGCCGAGCCGTGTCTAGCGCGCAGCCGGCGCCGGTAGTGGGCACGCCTCGGGAGATCGACCTTGAGCACGTCAAGCCCTACGCCGACCATCTCGGTGACGGGATCGTGCAGATGAGCTTCACGCTGCCCGTTCCCTACGGCCTGGCTGCGCGCAAGGCCGCCCAGGAGCTGGCCGTGAAGATGGGGCTCGAACACCCCGAGGTCGTGCACTACCAGCGTCTGACCGACGGTTACACCTACGTCGTGATGTTCGGAGCGTGCACGCATACGGTCGACTACTCCTCGCTCAGCACCGAGGGGTTCGACATCGAGTACATGAACGAGGATCAGATCGAAGCGTTCGCGCGCGAGCACATCGGGCGCCCAATCGTCGTCGTGGGCGCGGCCACCGGCACAGACACACACAGCGTCGGCATCGACGCGATGCTAAACCTCAAGGGCTTCCACGGTCACCATGGCCTGGAGGGCTACAAGGCTTTCCAGACGCACAATCTCGGCAGTCAGGTGCCCAACAGCATGCTCGTGTCGCGGGCGATCGAGCTGAACGCCGACGCGATCCTCGTCTCCCAGACCGTGACCCAGCAGAACCTGCACATCGCGAACCTGACCGAGCTCGTCGAGATCGTCGAAGCGGAGGGCGCCCGCAAGCAGCTGATCCTCACCTGCGGCGGCCCGCGCGTCTCGAACGAGCTCGCCAAGGAGCTCGGCTACGATGCCGGCTTCTCCAAGGGCACCTACCCGCACCACGTGGCGAGCTTCATCGTGCGCGAGCTGGCCGTGCGGCTGGCAGCCGGCGGAGCACCCGGGGGCGCATACGGCGCGGCCAACGAGGCAGACGCTTCGAGCGCGAATGGCTGACGCCCTCGCCGGACGTCTGACAGACCTGCTGACCGGCGTGCAGAGGCTCGCGCTGGTGGGGCTGGCCAAGAACACCGGCAAGACGGAGGCACTGGCGGCGATCCTCTCCGAGCACGCCACCGCGGGTCGGCAGGTGGGCGTCACCTCGATCGGCCGCGACGGCGAGGAGCGCGACGTGATCGACGCGCGCATCGCCAAGCCGCGGATCAATCTTCAGGCGGGCAGCCTGCTCGCCACCACAGACGCGCTGCTGCGCGCAAGCGCAACCGGACATGAACGGCTTCTGCAGACGGGCATCAGAACGCCGCTGGGCGAAGTGATCGTCGCCAAGCTGAGCGAGCCCGGCACGATCGAAGTCGCGGGCCCGAGCACAGCCGAGGATGTGCGCTCCGTGAGTGACGCGATGGCCGAGCACGGGGCCGAGCAGGTGCTGATCGACGGCGCGATCGACCGTCGCGCGACATCTTCACCGGCAGTCTCCGACGGGCTCGTGATCGCAACCGGCGCGGTCCTCGGCGAAGACATCGATCGCGTCGTCACGGCGACCACCGATGCGGTCGAGCTCGTCAGACTGCCCGCAGCGGGCGTCGACGTCAGGCACGCCGACGACGAGAGCGGCGCGGGCGTCAGCGAGGACGGCGAGCGGATCACGCTCGAGCGGCGGCTGGTCTTGAACGCTGAGCCGGCAGAGATCACCGCGCTGTTACGCGAGCACCCCGGGGCGAGCACGTTCTGCGTAGACGGGGCACTCAGCGAGCGGTTCCTGGAGGGTCTGTTGGGCATCCGGCGCGAGCTGGCCGGACATGAGCAGGTCGAACGTGAGCTCAGGATCGTCGCGGGCGATCCCACAAAGGTATTCCTCTCGCGCCACGGCCCGGGGTGGTATCGCCGTCAGGGCATCGTGATCGAGGTCACACAGACGATCGACCTGCGCGCGATCACCGTCAACCCCGTGGCGCCGCAGTCACACAGCTTCGACTCTCGGCGACTGCGGGAGCTGATCGGAGCGGCGATTCCAGACGTGCCCGTGCTGGACGTGCGCGACCCGGACTACTTGGCGTTGGCGAAGTAGTCGGCGTTGATCTGCGAGTACTTCTGCCACTCCTCCGGGAGCTGGTCCTCGGCGAAGCACGCGTCCACCGGGCAGGCCTCGACGCAGGCGTCGCAGTCGATGCACTCCTCCGGGTCGATGTAGAGCATCTCGGCCGCGTCGTATCCTGGCTCGTCGGGCGTCGGGTGGATGCAGTCGACAGGGCACACCTCGACGCAGGAGTTGTCCTTGGTGCCGATGCACGGCTCGGCGATCACGTAGGCCATTCGCTTCCTTCTGGTTGGTTTTCTTTGTTTTTCTAGGAGATTGCTCGGGGGTCCGCTTGAGGAGAGGCATATTGTACGAAGCATGCTGCTCCTAACCGGCGCGACCGGCCAGGTGGGCTCGGCGCTGCTGCGCCGGCTCGTGGACGACGGAGCCGACGTGCGCTGCCTGGTGCGCGACCCGCGCCGGCTTCAGAGCATGCGTGTGCGCGTGCAGATCGCGCTCGGCGACCTGACCGATCCGCCCTCGTTTCGCAACGCGCTGCGCGGCGTGGACACGGTTGTGCACCTGGCCGCGACGATCCGCGACCAGCCAAACGGCTCGATCGAGGAGCTCAACGGGATCGCCGCCTGGCGCATCGTGCGAGCGGCGCAGCGCGCCGGGGCGGAGCGGTTCGTGTTCTTCTCGACGCTCGACGCCTCCTCGCATCACCGCACCCGCTTTCATCGCGCGAAGGCCCTCGCCGAGCAGGCGGTGCGCGAGTCCGACCTGGACTGGACCGTGTTCGCCCCCTCGATCGTATACGCCCCCGGGGACGCGTGGCTGACGCTGCTGGAACGCCTGGCGCTACTGCCCGTGATGCCGCTCCCTGGAATGGGGCGCGCGCGCTATCAGCCGATCTGGGCCGAGGACGCCGCCGCGTGCGTGCTGGCGGCGCTGCGAGCCCCCGCCGGGGAACGGCAGCGGTATGAGCTCGCGGGCCCCGACACGCTGACGCACACAGAGATCGTCCAGCTCGTGCTCGACTCGCTCGATCGGCCGCGGCCGCTGCTGAAGGTGCCCACCCCGATCGTCTCACGCACGCTGCGCCTACTGGAGGCGGCGCTCGGTCCCCGCGCGTTTGCCACCTGGGACGAGGCCGAGCTGATGGAGTGCTCGATGGTCTCCGAGTCTGGCACCGGCGACGCCGAACGCTTGGGGGTCGCGCCCAAGTCGATGCGGGCGGTGCTGGGGATTGGCTAAGAGACGTGTGAGGACAATGGTATTAACCAATAGGGTGGGGAGTGTGTGTTATAAAATTTTAAGTGGTACAACTATAGTGATACGCACTTGAAAAAGGACAACACCCTCCACGCCGGCTTTGCCTTCCACGCCGGCATGCAATAGCTACCCCACCAGAAAAGAGTTGTCCGCCGGTCGCCGCTCGGCCCACGGCAGCGCTTCTTCCAGCTGTGCAGCCAGCGACAGCAGCGCAGCCTCGCCGGCGGGGCGCCCGACGAGTTGCACACCCAGCGGCAGACCGTCCTCGCCCTCGAACAGCGGCAGCGAGATGCTCGGCTGACCGCTGGCGTTGAAGATCGGCGTAAACGGGGTGAACAGGCCCGAGCGGGTGAACGTGGACATCGGGTCCGGCGCGGCGGTGTCGAGCGTGCCCAGCGGCAGCGGACGCTCGGCGAGCGCTGGGGTGAGCAGCATGTCGTAGGGCTCCAGAAACGAGATCAGGCGCCGGGAAAACCGCTGCAGCTGCGCGGCGGCCCCAACTCCCTGCGCCGCGTTTAGCTGCTTGACCATCGAGTAGACCGCCCAGCTCATCGGCTCCATATCCTCCGCAGTCGGCTCATGCCCAGCCACGATGCCGGAGTGGGTGATAGCGAGCGAGATCTGGATCGAGAAGACCACGCCGAACAGCTCTTTCAGGCCCTCGACCCGCCACGGCGGGTTGACCTCCTGAACGTCGTGCCCGAGCGAGCGCAGCAGCTCGGCGGCGTCGCCCACCGCGCGCGCGCAGAGCGGATCGACCACCGCGTCGGCGGCCGGAGGCTGTGTCGTGGCGGCGATCCGCAGCGGGCCGGGCCGGCGTGACGCGGCCAGCGCAAACGGCTCGGCCGGCGCAGGCGCCCAGTTGGCGTCTCCGATCTCGTAGCCGCTGAGCACGTCGAGGATCGCAGCCGTATCGCCGACGGTGCGCGTGAGCACACCATCGATGCTCAGCGGATAGTCGCCCAAGTCTGGGGCCGCCGAGATCCGTCCACGCGCGGGCTTGAGCCCCACAAGCCCGCAGCAGGCGGCGGGAATGCGAATCGAGCCGCCACCGTCGTTGCCGTGCGCCACCGGCACCACTCCCGCCGCGACGGCCGCCGCCGCGCCGCCCGAGGAGCCGCCGGGGGTGCGCCCGAGGTCCCACGGGTTGCGGGTCGGACCGAAGATGCGCGCCTCGCTCACCGGCAGGATCCCGTACTCCGGCAGGGTCGTCGTGCCGACGATCACGAACCCCGCCTCGCGCAGACGCCGCGTGATGTTGTGATCGTAGGTGGCCACATGGTCGACCATCAGCGAGCAGCCCTCGGTGAACCGCAGACCACTCACCGCGCGGTTGTTCTTAATGGCAACCGGAACACCGGCGAATGGACGCTCGTCGCCCGGCCTGATCCCGTCGGCCGTTGCCAGCGCCCGCTCCCCATCGACCTCGACGAACGCATTCAGTGCGGGATTCAGTTCATCGATCCGCCCCAGCGAGATCTCGACCAGCTCGCTGGCGGACACCTCGCCAGAACGGACCATCCCGGCGAGCTCGCCGGCCGGGCGGAACATCAGATCGCTGTCGGGCAAGGCTCCTCCTCGGGCGGCTGGGAACCACCGCTCGGGCGAGCGGCGGACAGGCGTGCGTCGTGCTGCATCGGGCAGCCTACTCGCGCGCCCATTCCTGCGACGATATACGCCTGCCCACAAGGCAGCGGGCGGGCGCGCCCGCAAAACTTCACTAGCCCAGAAAGCGAGTGCCATGAGCGCGATTCAGACAGCCCCATCACCAGAGGTCCAGTCGGGCCTGGAAGGCGTCGTCGCCTTCGCCACCGAGATCGCAGAGCCGGACAAAGCCGGTGGCGCGCTGCGCTACCGCGGCGTCGACATCGAGGACCTGGTCGGCACCGTCCCCTACGAGCAGGTCTGGGGCCTGCTGGTCGATGGACGCCTCAAACCCGGTCTGCCTCCGGCCGAACCGCACGCGCTGACGGTGCGCTCGGGCGACCATCGCGTCGACGTGCAGTCGGCGCTGGCGATGCTGGCGCCCGAGTGGGGGTTCGGGCAGCTGATCGACATCACCGACGAGGAGGCCCGCGACAACCTCGCCCGCGCCTCGGTCATGGCCCTCTCCTTCGTCGCCCAGTCCGCGCGCGAAGCCGGCCAGCCGCCGGTGCCCCAGTCGGAGATCGACCAGGGACGCACGATCCCCGAGCGCTTCATGATCCGCTGGCGCGGCGAGGCCAACCCCGACCACGTCAAGGCGATCGACGCCTACTGGGTTTCCGCCGCCGAGCACGGCATGAACGCCTCGACGTTCACCGCGCGCGTCGTCGCCTCCACGGGCGCCGACGTCGCGGCAGCCATGTCCGCTGCCGTGGGCGCGCTGTCGGGCCCGCTGCACGGCGGCGCACCCTCGCGCGTGCTGAAGATGCTCGAGGAAGTCGAACAGACAGGCGACGCCGAGCGCTGGGTCTCCGACGCCCTGGACCGTGGCGAGCGGCTGATGGGCTTCGGCCACCGCATCTACCGCGCCGAAGACCCGCGTGCGCGGGTGCTGCGGCGCACCTGCAGCGAGCTCGGCTCGCCCCGCTTCGAGGCCGCCGAGGCGCTCGAGAAGGCGGCCTTGGCCGAGCTACACGCCCGTAGGCCCGACCGCGTGCTCGCCACCAACGTCGAGTTCTGGTCGGCCGTCATCCTCGACCTCGCCGAAGTCCCGCCCGACCTGTTCACGCCGATGTTCACCTGCGCTCGCGTGGCCGGCTGGTCGGCGCACATCCTCGAGCAGAAGCGCGAGGCCAAGCTGATCCGGCCCACGGCGAAGTACGTCGGCGAGCCGCCGCGGCCGCTCAGCGCCGTCGCATAGCCGCAAAGGCAAGAGGGCTCGGCATCCGTGCCGAACCCTCCATGAGCCGTATCGACCAAAGGAGCGCCCCGCCCAAGCGAACGGCGGGACGCTCAGCTTATGGCTACATCATCCCGCCCATGTCCGGCATGCCGCCGCCGGGCATGCCGCCGGCGCCTTCCTTCTCCGGGACCTCCGCGACGATCGCCTCGGTCGTGAGGATGTTCTTGGCGATCGACGCCGCGTTCTGCAGCGCCGAGCGGGTGACCATCGCGGGGTCGATCACGCCTTCGGCCACGAGATCGCCGATCTCGTTGGTGGCGGCGTTCAGGCCCTGACCGGCCTTGGCCTTGCGCACGTCGTTGACGACAACAGAGCCCTCCAGGCCCGCGTTCTCAGCGAGCTGGCGCAGCGGCTCCTCCAGGGCGCGCAGGACGATGCGCGCCCCCGTGTGCTCGTCCTCGTCGCCGGCGCCGTTGACCGACACGGCCTTGGAGGCCTGCAGCAGCGCGACGCCGCCGCCCGGGACGATGCCCTCCTCCAGCGCCGCTCGCGTGGCCTGCAGGGCATCCTCGACGCGGTGCTTCTTCTCCTTCATCTCCGTCTCGGTCGCGGCGCCGACCTTGACGACCGCGACGCCGCCGGAGAGCTTGGCCAGGCGCTCCTGGAGCTTCTCGCGGTCGAAGTCGGAGTCGGTGTTCTCGATCTCGCCTTTGATCTGGTTGATGCGGCCCTTGATCGCCTCCGCGTCACCGGCGCCGTCGACGATCGTGGTGTTGTCCTTGGCCACGACCACGCGACGCGCGCGTCCGAGCTGGGAAAGCTGGGTGTTCTCCAGCTTCAGCCCCAGCTCCTCGGTGATCACCTCGGCGTTGGTGAGAACCGCGATGTCCTCGAGCATCCGCTTGCGCCGGTCACCGAAGCCCGGCGCCTTGACGGCCACGCCGGTGAACGTCCCGCGCAGCTTGTTGACGACCAGCGTCGCCAGCGACTCGCCCTCGACGTCCTCGGCGATGATCAGGATCGGCTTGCCGCTCTGGATCACGGCCTCCAGCACCGGCAGCACGTCGCGCACCGAGCCGATCTTCTGGTTGGCGATCAGGATGTAGGGGTCCTCCAGCGTCGCCTCCATGCGGTCCTGGTCGGTGACCATGTAGGGAGAGATGTAGCCCTTGTCGAACTGCATGCCCTCGGTGAACTCGAGGTCCATACCGAACGTCTGGCCCTCCTCGACATTGACCACGCCGTCCTTGCCGACCTTCTCGATCGCGTCCGCGATCACGTCGCCGATCTCATCGTCACCGGCCGAGATCGTCGCCACACGCGCGATCTGATCCTTGCCGGAGACCTCCTTGGACTGCGAGGCGATGTTCTTGACGACCTCATCTACCGCGTTCTCGATGCCGCGCTTGAGCGCCAGCGGGTTCGCGCCCGCCGCCACGTTCTTCAGGCCCTGCTTGACGATCGCCTGGGCCAGCACGGTGGCAGTGGTGGTGCCATCGCCGGCGACGTCGTTGGTGGCGGTGGCCACCTCGCGCACCAGCTGGGCGCCCTGGTTCTCGAACACGTCCTCGACCTCGATCTCACGCGCGATCGTGACGCCATCGTTGGTGATCGTCGGTGCGCCGAACTTCTTGTCGAGCACGACATAGCGGCCCTTGGGGCCGAGCGTGACCTTGACCGCGTTGGCGACCGCGTCCACGCCCGCCTCGAGCGCTTTGCGCGCCTCGCCGTCGTACTTGATCTCCTTGTGTGCCATGTTGAGCGTTCTCCTCTGCGGGCCACCAGGCCTCGCTGCTTGAAAGTTTGTCTCTGTCGCTGCTTGAAAGTTTGTGTTCTCGTTTCAGACCAGTTGGATCGTCAGGTACCTCGCCTACACGACCTTGGCGAGAACATCCGACTCGCGCAGCACCAGCAGGTCCTCGCCATCGACCTTGATCTCGGTGCCGCCGTACTTGCTGTAGAGGACCTCGTCGCCCTCCTTGACGTCCAGCGGAACGCGCTTGCCGTCGTCGTCGAGGCGGCCGTCGCCGGCCGCGAGGACCTTGCCCTTCTGCGGCTTCTCCTTGGCGGTGTCGGGCAGGACGAGGCCACTGGCCGTGGTCTCCTCCTCCTCGATCGCCCGCACGATCAGCCGATCGCCCAGGGGCTTGAGCTTCATATCGAAAACCTCCGCTAGTTGGGGACTTACAAGATTCCGTTGGCACTCTACCAGGGAGAGTGCCAACGCCCCCAATATAGACGATCCTCAGCTCCGAGCGACCGAGGACACCGCTCCGCGAAGTGCCCTCGACCGCCTGCTCAGTTTTGGGCGCCGCCGAAGCCCTTCATGGCCTCGGTCATGCCGGCCGGCTTGTCGAGAATCTGCGAGAAGCGCACCACCGTCACGGTGTCTTCCGGAGAGACGGAACGGCCGTAGATCTGTTCGAGGAAGTGGATCAGCTCCTCGTGGCGACGGAACTCGGGGTTGTCGTGCTTGATGTCCCGCGGAGACAGGTCGGCGAGGCGCATCACCTCGACCTGGTCGATCACCGCTTCGAAGATCCGTTCCCGCGGCGAGTACTGATACCCGATCGTCACAAGCACCGCCTGGTTCTTGCGGTACTTGCCCGACTTGTCCCCGAGCCGGATCGTCGCCGTCTTGCGCCCACGCTTGAGCTCGTCGGCGAAGATCGTCGAGTAGAAGTTGAGCACCTGCACGAATGGCAGGCTACCGTTATTTGCGACTCTTGCGGGGACTCGCCCGCCGAAACGAGCCGGCGAGCGCGCCGGCTCAAGCGCCCGCGGGCGCGGAGTCCTCCTCCAGCAACGCGATCGCACGTGCGATCATGCCTCGCTCCCCCTCATAGCTGAGCTCGGTGAGCGCCTCCCGCAGGCCCATCCAGCGGACCTCCTCGACCTCGTCGTCGTGGTCCGCGATGTCGCCCTCCACGTACTCGAACAGGAAGAAAGCCACCGACTTTCCGACTGTTCGGCCATCGCGCCGATACCAGTAGCGCGACTCGCCCAGCTCGCACACCGGCTCGGCCACGATCCCCGTCTCCTCGCAAACCTCCCGCACCGCCGCCTCGATCGGGGTCTCGCCGGGGTCGACATGACCCTTCGGCAGCGCAAGCACGCGCGAACCGTCGGCGGCGCGACGGGTCGGGACGATCGTCACGACCTCCTCGCCCCGCACGACCACCCCACCCGCGGAGAGCTCGCGAGCCTGCCTCCCGGACCCCCGCCCGGCGGACGACCTCGAGGACTTGGAGGATTCGCCGGAAGACCCGGATGACACGGAGGAGGAGGAAGAAGATCTTCTAGAAGACATAGCGCTCCAGCGCCCGCACGTCGTGGACCACGAGGCGCCCCCGCCCCTGCGAGATGACTCCGGCGCGCTCGAGCACCGCCAGAAAGCGGCTGGCCGACTCGCGCGAGGAGCCCGCCAGCTGCGCGAGATCGGCCTGCGTGGCGGTGACCAGCACGTCCTCGCCATCGCCGGCGCCGTCCGGGCGCTCCTGGACAACCAGTTCGGCCAGCACGGCCGCGACCCGGCTCTGGACAGTCTGAAAGGACTGGCGGGCGAGGCGCTCGTTGGTCTCGCGCAGGCGGCGGCCAAGGGCTATCACCAGGCGAACCGAGATCTCGGGGTGCTCGGCCATCAGCCGGCGCATGTCCGGCCCCAGCACCGCCACCACGCTCGTCGGCTCGATCGCCTCGACCGTCGCCGAGCGGCGCTCGTCCTCGAACATCGCCAGCTCTCCGAAGATGTCGCTCCGACCGAACGTCGCCAGCGTGATTACGCGCCCATCGGAGTGCTCGCGCACGGCGCGGGCGCGCCCGTCGCGCACGATGTAACACGTGTCGCTGCAGTCGCCTTCGCGGAACACCACCTGGCCGGCCTCGAACTCGCGGGGGACGGCCAGCTCGGCGATGCGCTCCAGATCGCCGGGCACGAGCGTCGAGAACACCGGCACGCGCGCCAGCAGCTCGACAACCTCGGCTGAGCGCATACCCGCCACGGCGCAGGGAATATCACACCGCACCCGCTCCTCCCCGGAACCGGCCCGAATTGTGGCGTACGGCGCTATCTTCGACAGATGACTCGATTCGCGGGCAACAGGATTCGCGGGCAACAGACGACTCGGTTCGCAGGCTGTACCTTTGGGATCGCACTGGCGCTGACGGCGGCGGGAGCGCTGTCGCTGACGGCGGCGGCGGGCGCGCTGCTCAGCACGACGCCCGCACAGAGCACGAAGGCCGCCGTGAATGAGCACTCGTTGCTGGCGTCGCGCGAACTGTGGGCGACGGTGGATGTGTGCAACCCCTCCGATCAGCCGAACACGGTCGGGGTCCGCGGCGCGATGCCGGGCGACGGCCACGCCAAGGACGCGATGCGGATGCGCTTTCAACTGCAGTACCTGGAGGAAGCGAAGACCAACACCTGGATCGACCTCGCCCACGGTGGGGACTCGGGCTTCATCGCGGTCGGCACCGGCAAGGCTCCGCGCCAGGGCGGCACGAGCTTTCAGCTGATGCCCGCGACCGGCAAGCCCGCATACACGATCAGGGGGCTCGTCACCTTCCAGTGGCGCCGCGGCGCGCGCATCCTCCACGAAGTCACCCGCACGACCTCGGCTGCTCACAAGAGCGTCGCGGACGCCGATCCCGCGGGGTACAGCGCGGCGCAGTGCATGATCGGCTGAGGACCCGCTCGCATGAGGCGCGGGCTCAGGCGCTGAGCGTCAACCGCCGCGGGCCGGAGTGGAAGCCGAGGTCGATCAGCGCTCCGGCCAGCTCCGAGCCGATCGCCGGCTCGCCGTCGATCCGCTCCAGCGAGAGCCTGCCAACCCGCCCGGCGCGCACCGCCTCCGCCAGCGCCACCAGCGCCTCGCGCAACGGCTCGCCCTCCCTGCCGGCGGACGGAGGAGACCCACTCACCCCCGTGCCGGGCGCGCCGGTGAGCGTCACCAGCCCGCGGCCGCCGCGCTCGACGTACAGCACCGGCTCATCCTGCACCATCACCACGTAGGCGCCGGCCACCCGCGCCGGGCGACGCTCCTGCCCGTCGCGTCTCGGCCATGGCAGTGCGGCGCCGTAGGGTTGCGCGGGGTCGGCGGCGGCGATCACCAGGGTGCGACCGCGACCGCCGGCGCGCGCATCCGTGCCACCCTGAGCGTCGGCATGGCCGATCGAAGGCCGGGAAGCGCGTAGCCGCTCGACCGCGCCGGGCAGCGCGAACTGGGCGCCGCCCATGCCCTCGATGAAGTACCCACGACGGCACACGCCCAGCGTCTCCAGCCGCGAGAACGCGTCGTACAAAAGCGCAAATCCTCCCCTGATCCCCTCGGCCAGCACCTGCTCGCGCGTCACGATCCCGTAACGCTCGAGCAGCAGCTCGGCCAGCGCACGCCGGCGCTCGGGCGAGGGCAGCGGCGCCGTCTCCTCGCCAAACAGCGACGCGGTCAGCGACCAGCGGCCTTGGACCTGGGCCTGAGCGCCCGTTCGGCGCGTGCCGAAGCGCGAGCGACCAACCATCCCGCGCCTGGAACGCGAGCCCGCCTCCGGAGCCGCGCGTCCCCCGCGGGCGAGCGTCAGGTGGGGCGCGCGCAGGGGCGCCCACGCGTCGTTCGTCGCCTCGCCCGCCCACACGAGGTCCCACAGCGCCTCGCGCAACGCCTCGGCCGGGACGTCCAGCTCGGCGATGAGGTCGGAGAAGAAGCACGGTCCCCGCGCGAGGCGCTCGCGCAGGACATCGTGCTCGGGAGCGCTCGGCGCAGAGCCCGTCGCGGTCCCGGAACGAGGCGCTGAGGGCAGCCCGATCAGGGGCGCGTCCTCGCGGAAGTACAACGCCACCCGTCCCGACCTGCGCCCGATCGAGCCCGAGCCGACCCACACCACCTCGCCGCTCGCGCACAAGCTGTCCATCCACGTTTGCGAGTAGGCGCCGATCCGCCGCGGCAGCACGTCGCGCTCCCAGATCTCCGCGGGCAACGCCAAACCCTGCAGTGCCACGAGCACCTCGCGCAGCCGATCGACCCCCGCGCCGGGTGGGTGGGGTCCGGATTCCCGATCCACACCCTGCCAGGAGGGGAGGAAGGCCGCCAGGCGCCGCTGGTCGGCCGGCTCGATCTCCTTGCGCAGCGCCGCCAGCGAGGCCCGCCGCAAGCGGCGCAGGACCTCCACGTCGCACCACTCGCGCCCCGCGCCGCCCGGCCTGAGCTCGCCCCGGACGATCTCGCCGGCGCGCTCGAGCTCGCGCAGAACGGCGCCGGCGTCGACGCCATAGCGGGCGCGCACCTCCTCGGTCGTAAACGGGCCGTGCGTGCGGGCGTGGCGCGCGACGAGCATGCGCAGCGCGTCGTCCACATCTTCCAAGAACGCCTCAGGCAATCCGCCGGGTGGCACGGCGCCGAGCGCGTCGCGGTAGAGGCCGGCCTCGTCGGCGGCGATGAAGCGCTCCTCGCCGCCGACCCGTATGCGAATCGCGCGCCGCTCGCGCTCGAGCTCTGCCAGCATGGCGTCGGCGTCGATCCCCTCGAACACGCGCTCGGCAACCTCCTCGCGGCCCAGATCGCCGACATGCCGCAGGACGTCGTGCAGCCCGTCGCGACTCGTCGCCCGTGTGATCTCCGAGCGGCGCTGGAGGTCGTCCTCGACGCGCTGCAGCGCGCCGGGGTCGATCAGCTCGCGCAGCTCCTCCTGGCCGAGCAGCTCGCGCAGCAGATCCCGGTCGAGCGACAGCGCCGCCGCGCGGCGCTCGGCGTTCGGCGTGTCGCCCTCGTACATGTACGTCGCCACGTAGTCGAACAGCAGCGAGGACGCGAACGGGGACGCGGTCTGGGTCTCCACCTCCACGAGCGAGATCTCGCGGCTGTGCAGCCCCCGCAGCAGCCCTTCCAATCCCGGCACGTCGAGCACGTCGCGCAGGCACTCCCTGTAGGTCTCGAGCACGATCGGGAAGTCCGCATAGCGCTTGGCGACCTCGAGCAGGTTCTGCGCCTTCAACCGCTGCTGCCACAGCGGGGTGCGTTTGCCGGGGTAGGCCCTCGGGATCAGCAGTGCCCGGCCGGCGTTCTCGCGAAAGCGCGCCCCGAACAGCGCCGAGCCGCCCAGCTCGGCCGTGACCGACCCCTGCGCCTCATCGGGCTCCAGCAGCACCAAGTCGGCCGCGCACGGAAGCGACTGCACGTCGTCGGCGTCGAGGTCCGGGAGGTGCAGGACGATGCCGTCGTCGCTCCAGATCGCGTCGGCCTCGAGGTCGAAGCGCTCGCGGATGCGCGCCGAGAGCGCCAGCCCCCAGGCCGCGTGGACGCGCCCGCCGTAGGGGGACAGCACGCACATGCGCCAGTCGCCGATCTCGTCGCGAAAGCGCTCCACCACGATCGTCCGCTCGCTCGGCAGCACCCGCGTGGCGGCCTGCTGCTCTTGGAGGTAGTCGATCAGGTTGCGCGCGGCGCGCGCGTCGAGGTCATACTCGCGCTCCAGCGTCTGGGGCTCCTGCTCCACGGCCCAGCGCGAGAACGCGCCGATCGCCTCGCCCAGCACCTTCGGGCGGCCGACCGAGTCGCCCTTCCAGAACGGCACCGCCCCGGGCGCGCCGGGCGCGGGAGTGACGATCACGCGGTCGCGGCCGATCTCCTCGATCCGCCACGTCGAGGCGCCCAGCAGAAACGCCTGCCCCGGGCGCGCCTCGTACACCATCTCCTCGTCGAGCTCGCCCACGCGCCTGCCGTCGGGAAGCGTGACCGCGTACAGCCCCCGGTCGGGGATCGTGCCGGCGTTCGCGATCGCGAGCTGCCTGGACCCCCTGCGCGCGCGGATCGTGCCCGCGACGCGGTCCCACACGATCCGCGCTCGCAGCTCCCCGAACTCCTTCGACGGGTAACGCCCGTCGAGCATGTCGAGCACGTTCTCCAGCAGCTCGCGCGAGAGCTCGGAGTAGGAGTGCGTGCGCGTCACGAGGGCGTGGAGGTCATCGACCGACACCTCCTCGGCGGCGACGGCGATTGCGACGATCTGCTGGGCGAGCACGTCGAGCGCGTTGCGGGGGACGACGGTGGGCTCGATCAGGCCTTCGTGCATGCGGCGGGCAACGACGGCGCACTCGAGCAGATCGCCCCTGAACTTCGGGAAGATCCGTCCGCGGCTGACCTCACCCACGCCGTGACCTGCGCGCCCGATCCGCTGCAGCCCCCTCGCGACCGACTTCGGCGACTCGATCTGCAGGACCAGGTCGACCGCGCCCATGTCGATCCCTAGCTCCAGCGAGCTCGTGGCGACGAGACAGGGGAGGTCTCCGGCCTTCAACAGCTCCTCGACCTTCGTGCGCTCCTCGCGTGCCAGTGACCCGTGGTGGGCCCGCGCGATCTCCTCCTGCGCGAGCTCGTTCAGCCGCAGCGCGACACGCTCGGCGGAGCGGCGGTTGTTGACGAACACGATCGTCGAGTTGTGTTCCCTCACCAGCTTCAACAGCTCGGGATAGATCGCCGGCCAGATCGAGCCACGCGTGGACTCCCCGCCGGCGACGGGCTCCAGGGGATCGCGCTCCTCGCCGGGTGGGTGGGGATCTGATGATGCGCCCGGTTCGGCCATCGAGTCGACGGGCACCTCGATCCGCAGGTCGAGCTCCTTGCGCGCTCCGGCATCGAGGATCGTGACCTGGCGATGGGGGCCGACGAGGTAGCGGCCTATCTCCTCCAGCGGATTCTGTGTGGCGCTCAGGCCGATCCTCTGCACCGCGCGTGTGCGCCCACCCGCACTACCTCCGTCCGCATGATCCTCGCGCAGACGGACCTCCCCCGCACGGACTCCGCCTCCACGCGCCTGCTCCTCGAGGCGCTCCAGGGTCAGCGCGAGGTGCGCGCCGCGCTTGGAATGGGCCACGGCGTGGATCTCGTCGACGATCACCGCCTCGATCCCACTCAACATCTTCTTCGCCTGCGAGGTCAGGATCAGATACAGCGACTCCGGCGTCGTAATCAGGATGTCCGGCGGCTTGCGCATCATCGCCGCGCGCTCGCGCTGGGGCGTGTCCCCCGTGCGGATCCCCACGCGCACGTCCTCCGCGCCGATTCCGCGCAGGGGAACACGAAGGTTGCGCTCGATGTCGTAGGCCAGGGCCTTCAGCGGGCTCACGTACACCACGCGCACATGCCCGGGCGCACCCGCGCGCGAGGCGTCCCGCGCGGTCGCGACGCCGTTCGCGGCCCCGCCCTCCGCGCTCAGGCGATCCAGCGCCCACAGGAACGCCGCCAGCGTCTTCCCCGACCCCGTCGGCGCCGACAGCAGCACGTGCTCGCCCCGTGCGATCGCCGGCCAGGCCTGGGCTTGCGCGGGCGTAGGTGCCGCAAAGGCCGCTTCGAACCACTCGCGCACCGCCGGGGAGAAGCTGGACAGGGGGCTGCTGCTCGCGGGCACAGGTTGAGGCTAGCGTCCTACCCGCTCATCTTCACCGCCGGGGCGTTGGCCTCGCGCAGGGTGCCGTTCAGGATGGCGGTGTTGTGTCCCGCGGGCGCCGGCAGGCCGAGCTCGGCGTTTACCGCCCGGTCGACCCCCCGCGCGGACCCCCCACAGCCCTCGGCCCCCGGCGCCGCGAAGGCATTGCTCACGAGCGAGGTTCCCCTCACGACGGTCAGGCTGTAATCGTCTTTGAGGCTGGCTTTACCGACCCTCCCCCTGATCGGCCTGTTCGGCTTTGGAGGGCTTGTACTCCCTGTCGTAAGACGCAGCGACACGGGCCGCCGGCTCGAGCCGATGTAGCAGCTCCCGCCGAGAAACCCGTTGTCCAGCTTGACCTTCACCGGGAGCACCAGCGCGATTCCCTGCCCTTCGATCAGGTTCTGCACGTTGATGCGAATCGAGCTCGGCGGCTCAGCCAGTTCGATCGTGGCCGTGACGGAAATGTCTCCCTTCTCTACGAGCTCGTTGAACACCTTCCGCATCCCTGTTGACAGCAGCTCGGGGCTCACAACTCCGCGCAGGCCTCCGGGAACGGTCTGCTGTGTCTTGGACACCGTTTTGCCGTCTTCCGTTCCGATAAAGACGTCTCGAACATTTTCTTTTTCTCTGTCTTCCACGACGTGTACCCCTCCCTGCAGGGTGATCGTCCCGTCGATCGGCACCGTCGTTTCGCCGACGATGAACTCTCCGCTTTCGGTCTGCGTGAAGAGACAGAGATTCGTCGCGGGATTGGCCAGGGGACACTGCTTGAACGGCGCATAGTCTCGTTTGGTCTGTTTTTTAGAAGTCAAAAGCCATCCCGCACACCCGAGCGCCACGAGGACCACGACGGTGAGCACGACCCGCGGCGGTCTCATTGACGTTTGCTGCTCGCTTGATTCCTCCCTTTCTCCTTCCCTTCTCTCTCGACCCTGCCTCTGGACCTCTTGGGACAGCCGCTGACCGTCGCCTTCGTGGCCTGGGTCTTCAGGGCGCCGTTCTGGCCGGTGATCGCGGTGGGCATAATCAGCCTCTGTCCACACATGCTCCCCTTCGTCCTGGTGGGAACGTCCGCCGCCAGAAGCGAATGCGGACCCTCGGGGAAGTCGATCGTGAACGTGTCGATCGGTATGTCGGGGATCGAGTTGAACGTCGCGCTGGTCAACCTCTGCTTGAGGTCCAGGTTGCCGTCGAGGTAGATCACGATCCCTTCGCCCCGCAGCACAACCGCGAGATCGGGGAACGCCGCGCCGTGGGAGACGAGGTAGACCGGTCCCGTGAGCGGGTGCGCGAGCACGGGTGTGGCGGCGGCCGCGCCGCCCACGATCGACGCGGCCGGACACGAGGCCGGGTTGGCATCGAAGACCGTGTCCGGGCACGCCTGCTGCAGCGTCGTGAGCCTAGCCGCCAGCCGCCGGGGCAGGATCACCCGGACTTTGGCGATGTCCGCTTCTGCGCTCTGTGAGGAGGAGGAGGACGGACCCGGGTGAGGGAAGACCACCTCCACGCTCAGGCTCGCGCCGCGCGCCCTGCTCGTCTTCGCCTGAGTGGATACCGTGAACCTCGGGTCGAACCTGAGCTTTGCGCAGTTCACCGCCTCGAACGGGCTCGACATCGGCACGCTCGCGCCGCTCGCCGATTCGAGCGTCCCGGCCACCGACAGCGGGGCGCAGCTCGTCGGGTTGAAGATGAACCCCGGACGGCCGATCGTCATGTTGACCGTGCGGATGTCCAGCGGCACCCCCTTCGCCATCGCCGGCAGCGGATCGCTCGCGATCACGAGCCGCGCGGTGTGCGAGTCCACTTCCACACGCGCGCGCACGACCTCCTTGCCCAGGTCGAACGGGCCCGCGGCGGCGGGTATCGCGATCGACAGACCGAACGGCGCGCCCGCGTAGGGCCCGGTCAGATAGATCTTGCCGCCCCTGATCCAGAACGGGTCTTCGCCCGAGCCGGCGGCGATGCTCGCTTCGCCGATTTCGCTCGCCTGCTCGCATTCTCCCGTGGACGCCTGCGGTTCCGGGCACTTCGTCGCGCTCGCGAGCGCGCCCAGCAGCCCCGGCGGCCCGACGACGCGCACGCCGCCCAGGCGCTGTTCGCCGTCCCGGCGCGAGATCGTGACGCTGAACGGGCTGAACGCGCCCGCCTCGCTGTTCGTCGTGCCGGCCGTAAACGAGGGGTTGAACGCCCCGCTCGGACAAGCGCCGCCGTTCGGCCCCGAGGCGAGCTCGAAGCTCGATGACGGCGTCGCGGCGGGCGCGCCGCTCCACGGGGTCAGCCGCGACGTCGTCGTGTAGGACCCGCAGCCGGGCGGGGTCAGCAGCGCGGCCCGCGGGCCGCCGGACAGGCTCAGCCTGATCTCGCCGAGCGGCAGCTGGGGAAGGTCGTCGAAAGCGATCGTGATCTGGCCGGTATTGGGGTCGAGCGCGGCCGTGCCGGCGAGCTTGATCGGCACGCCGCCGCCTTCGACGACCACGTACAAGCCGATCAGCGATCCTGCGAACGTTTCCTGCTGCGCCAGGTACACCGCGCCCTTGAGCGGTTCTTCGAGCAGTGGCGTGACCACTTCGGCTTCGCCGAGCTCCGACGCTTCCGGACACCGCGCCGGTTCGGCCGAATGCAGCGCGATCTCGCCTTCGGGCCTTCCCGGTTCCGGCGCATTCGTACACGCCCCCAGCCCGTTCGCCGCCGACAGCGAGAGCGCCATTCCCGGCGGCAGCGTCACCGTCATATTCCGCAGGTCCGCCTCGGCGAGCCCTTCGGCGCTTTCTTCGCGCGGCATCTTCAGGTCGACGTTCAACCCGGCCGGCGATTCGGCGCTCGCGGCTTCGGGCGCCGGCTTCACGGTCAGCGATGGATTGAAGGCCAGGTCTTCGCAGCCCGTCACGGGAGGGGAGAACGAGGTCGCGGTCTTCCAGCGCGGATCGCTCAGGTCGGGGGTCCCATCCGGGCTCAGGCCTCCCGGTTCCTGCCAGGAGTCGACGCTCAGCGTCGTTTCGAGCGCCTTGCCGGTGCAGGCACCGGGCATCGTCAGCAGCGGTCTTTCTGTCCTTTCGACGGGACAGCTGAAACGATATTCCCTCGTGCTCTTGCCGTTCTTTAGGTTTTCGATTTCAAAGAGTTCTTCTTCGATCGATTTCTGCACCTTGCCCCGCGAAGCGCAGATGCCCCGTTGCGCGTCGTGACCCGCGGCGGACGGGTCGCCCCACAGGGTGAGCGCGAGGCCGTAGATCGAGGCTGTCTGGGCGACTTCCGCGACGTCTGCGGAGAACCCGTAGTCGCCGCCGGCGCGGATCTCTCCCACGACGTGTACTACAAGACCCACCCCACCAGGGTTCACACCAAGCTCTGCCGGCACGCCTTGCGGGGGAACCATGTTGTACACCGCCCCTTTTGCTTTCTCGCCCAAGCCGGCGATGTAGATGGTGGCCATCCCCACCGCGGAGGCGGCCGGGCAGGAACCACCGGAGCTTGGATTGGTCTCGAGCTGCGCCTCGGTGCACTTCGCGCTCGTCGCGGCGGGATCCACCACCAAGCCCGCGGGCAGGCTCACGTCTAGATCTCTCGGATTCCCGTAGATATGCGCAAAGACCGCCGGTTCTCCCAGAGGGACCTTTTCTTTCTTCCCGTTTTCCTTGAAGCTTTCTTCTTCTCCCGTCACCCGGTGGTCGAACATGACCGTCGTCGTCAGCGCGTACGGGTGCGAGCCGGCCTGGAGGTCAGACAGATGACTCTGTCCTTCGATCGTGCTCTCGAAGGATGCGACCCCAAACGTTTCGCCCGCCCAGGCGGGGCTCGCGAGCGCAAGCGCCGTCCCCGCCACCATCAAACCAACGGCAAGCGCCTTCATCGTCGACGAGCCGTCTTCGTCGCTCGCTCGCCATATCGCCTCCTGGCCAGCGCTTCGCAGCCACCCCGCTTCTTCCTCGGCCGCTTCCGACAGGCCTTCAGCGCCTTCGCGAGCTTCTGCGCTCGAGTCAACGACTCCGGCTTGGGCTTTGGCGGCGTGAGGTTGCCTTCGCCGGTGAGCGTCGCGCTGAACGGCGCGCCGAGCACCGGTGGGGCTTCGGACGGACCTCGGCACGCTTCGCCCGCGCACGGTTCCGGCGGCGGCGGGGGGTTCTGGGCGGCGATCCCGCCTTCAGCCCGGGCGTCGTAGACGTCCACGTTGAGATCCCGGTCCTGACCCACGAGCGACTGACGGGTGAAGAAGAAGACGTTGTTTCCATCGGCGCTCGCGTCGCCGAAGTAGGAGGGCTGGGCGCTCTGGCCAGTGGAGATCAGGTAGAGGCAGCCTTTGTCGCTGGCGCTGGCGTGTTCACATGAGCCGGCGCCTTCGCGCTCCCACTCGTACACGTCGAGCTGATTGTTCGTGGCGCCGGGCACGAGCGCTTCTTCGGTCTGGAAGAAGACGCGACTGCCGTCAGCAGAGAGGTTGCGCGTCAGAAAAGCGTTGCGTGGACTGGGAGAAGCGGTCAGGTCTCCGTTGGCGGCAGTGAGCTGTACCCCGCTGACAGCCGGACTCCCGCGTGAGTTGCACGACACGCATACGGGATTGCCGGAAGACAGAGGGCGTTCCGCGTCGTACAGATACAGCTCGACCCGTTCGTCGTTGTCATAGCTCGTCAAGCGTGCGACCGAACTGAACAGGACCGCTTTGCCGTCGGGGGTTACACGCGAGCTCTTCTCTCCACCGGAGGGCCCGCCGCTTTCGGACACGCCTTCGTCATAGGCGCGCCAGTCGGGTTCGTCGTGGTTCGATTGACTATTCGGCCCCAGCAACTTCGCGATGAACTTCGTGGAGACCGTGCCGGTCACGGCGTCTTCATGCCACTCGTAGAGGTTGTCGGCGCCTTCTTCCGCTTCTTCACCGTTGCCGTTCCTGTCGCTCGCCAGCTTGCCCGTGGCGACGAAGTAGGCGTACGAGCCGTCATCCGAGACCCCGAGCGTCCCCAGCACGCCCGCGGCGCCGCTCGCGAGCGGTTCGCGCGCTTCGCGGGCTACATCGAACCGGTAGAGGTCTTCGCCTTCGGTGTAGAAGACGAAAGATCCGCTCGGGGTCGCCGCGCGCCAGTACGCCGGCTCGCTCCCGGCCGAGACCTGCACCGTCCTTTCGGCTTCGGGTTCGCGCATGTAGACGATGCCGGTTTCGACATCACTGAAAAAGATACGGGCGCCGTCTTCGGAGATCGTGTCCTGCGTGTAGAATTCGCTTGTCGACCCCCCGGGTTCCAGCGGTGTGACCGCGGGTCCGCCGGAACCGGCGACCGACCCGCCTTTCGGCGCTTCGTTGTTGGGCAGCACGCCGGCCAGGCTGACCGCCGCCCGTCGCTTCGCTCCATTCGTACAGGTTGGTGGCTTCCGGGGCAGGCGCCACATTCGCGGTGGGCAATTGCGCCCTGGTTTCGAAGAGGATGCGGGCGCCGCCGGGCGTCGCGTCGGCGAAGCTGAGCTTTTCAGAGCCGACGTTCGCGGCCAGCAGCTGAAAGGAGCCGGTGGCGTTGTCCTCGACATAGGCGTTGCGCGCGCCGGGTCCGGTCGCGGCGCCCGGCGCGAGCGAGGGTTCTTCGGCGAGCACGATCGTCCTGGCGAGGTCTTCGGTCAAGCCGATCACCCGATCGTCCGAGCCGGGGGCGGCCTCGGGCAGGAGCCCCTCGGTCAGCCATTCGTCGCCGCCGGAGAGCGGACGCCGAGGTACGTCGGCGGACTGTCCCGCCGAGCCCGCCGTCCCGGGGAAGGGCGCGACCGCGAAGAAGCTCACGCCGTCGCCGAAGGATGCAGCCTGCACGATTCCCGGTTCTCCGGCGGCGTCCGTCAGGTTCTTCCGTGTCGGCGAGACCTGCTCGTACGCGCGGCAATCGGGGAGCCGCGACCCGTAGACCTGTTGCCTTGCGGATCTGCTCGTTGGGGCATCCTTCCACCCGAGCCACGGCCGCCGACGTCCCAGCCGCGACGAACGCAAGCACAAGCGCCACCCCCCTCGCCAAACCTTCCCGCACCGGCCGATTCTACTCGCTCGAAGCGACTGGAGGGCCGGGATGTCCCGGCCCTCCGTCCCACCTTCAGCTGTTACGAAACTAAGTTCCGAGTCCGACGTACCAGCTCGAGCCTTCGTGCGGCGACAGCAGCTTGACCTTTGCCGTGCTGCTCAATGAGGCTTCGTTTTCTCCCACTTTGAAGTAGCTGCCTGATTTTTCGGCGACGATTTCGTGTTCTGTGAGCGATTCTTCCGCTTTGGGGAGCTCTACGTACTGTTTACCGGTTACTTTGTACCCTCCGGAAGGGATTGGGCATTCGCTGTTTTCGTGTTCTAATGTCAGTTTAATAACTTCTTCCCCGGCGCCCGCCCCCGTGAACTGTGCTTCGGCCTTGCCTTTTTCTAGTTTCCCGATCAGCGCCTCGATCAAGTGGAACTTGATTTCTTTTTCCTCTGCGGCCGTAAGCCGACAGTGAGCCGGTTTAGTCTCTTTGCATTTTAGAAGAGTGAGCGTACCTCCACCTTTACCAGAGGCTTCGAGTTCTCCGGCAAAGGTATTTTCTTTACATTCAAATTCGGCTTCCGCTGCCCCCATCGTGGCCGCCAAAATGGAGGTCCCACCCGTGCCTGACACTTTCTGGACAGGATTGCTCATTTCTTCGCCGTTGCCGTAGCAGAACGCCCAGTGGGTGGGACTTGGCACCCCACATTTTTTGGGTTCCGCCAGCGCCGGTGTCAACACGACCGCGCTCAGCGCGAACGCGGCCAGGAGGCCCAATGGAATCAGTCTAGAACGTGGCATCGCGAGAACATACCATATGCTGCGGCATCTTGCAGTATATGGTATCTGAGGTCGGGCGGGCCGTCGTGTCCGCGACGGCAAGGCTCACCAGCAATACTTGCAAAACTTGCAACGCGTGCGTCGCGTGCGCTATACTCGCCCGATGGCTGCCACCCAGACATCCGCACGAGCCGATGTCGTTCGCGCGCTTCCCACCTATCAGGAGGCCGCAGAGCTGATAGAGATCCATCCTTCGGGGATCACGCGGGCCGTGGCGAAGCTCGGCATCGAGCCCCAGCTGTGGGGTGGCGTGGAGAAGCATCTGCAGGTGGTCGATGTGTTGAGGATCGCCGCGCAGGCTCGCCGTGCGTCGGTCGAGGAGGTCGCGGGGGGACTGCTTGAGCGTGCGTCTGGGAATCACGCTCGCCGGGAGGCGGTCCGCGCGGAGATCGATCGCTACTTCGCGGAGGTGCATCAGCCCGCGCGGCCTTCGCCGCCGGAGTCGTTCCTGGCCGAGCTGCGCGAAGCGCTGCCCGGCAAGTACGCCAAGCGGGCCGAGCGGATCTACCGCCGCTACGTCGAGAGCTCGTAGTAGGCGCGGTCGGCGGAGTCCTGAGAACGCGTAGACGCTCTCAGCATTCGAAGAACCTGCTCGTGTCCACCAGCGTCAGCGGGTCGAAGTGGGGGAACGGCTGGGCTCTGGTCGGGGGTGCGACCGGGCCCATCGCGATCGGCACCGCGAGCTCGTGGTCGCAGCGGTGGATCCTCACGTCCCCCTGGACGGTCTGCACCGTCGCTCCGCCGAGATCGTCCCGCACCTTCGCCGGGTCGGTCGAGCCCGCTTTCTCGATCCCCTGCGCGATCACCTCGATCTGGTTGAACCCGTCCCCCGCCGCGCCCCCGTTCGCCACGGTCGTGCCCAGCGACTGCAGCTCGCGCGCGAACGGCGTGCGGTAGATCGCGGCCGACGGGTAGTACGTGTAGCCCTCGACGCCGACCGGCGCCCTTGGCAGCGCGGCGAGCGTGCCGTAGTCCATGATCCCGAACACCTTCGTCTTCGCGAACAGACCCCGCGCCAGCCCCTCCTCGGCGAGCGTGACCGCGTCGCCCGTGATCGCCGTCGAATACACCACGTCGGGGCGCTCGGCCTTCAGCTTCTCGATGTACGGCCCGAAGTCCCTCCCGCCGCTCGGGAGGTAGGCAACGCTCACGATCGCCTGGCCGCTGCTTGTCTGGCCGCCTCTGCCCGCCTGGCCGCTGCCGGCCATCGCCCGCTCGAACGCGGCCGTGAGGAGATACCCGTAGCTGTAGTCCTCGGCGATCACCGCGATTCGTTTCCACCGCGCGTGCGCGCGCGCGTACGCGGCGGCGTTGCGCCCCTCCACCGTCGCGGTCGGGATCGTGTCGAACGCATAGCCTTCCGGACCATCCGCGAAGATCGCCGGGTCGGCCACGCCCGCCACGTAGAGCACGTGGCTTGGGTTCGTCACTAGTTCCGCCACGCTCCTGGCGACCGTGCTCGAGCACGTCCCCGCCAGGTATCTCACGTGCTGCTCGCTCCCCACCAGCTCGCGCGCCTGTTCGACGCCCACACCCGGCTTTCCCTCATCGTCGCGCACGACCAGCCGCAGCTCGTGCCCGAGCACGCCCCCGCGCGCGTCGATCGTCGCGACAGCCAGCCGCGCGCCCTGGACGTACTGGCGCGCGTAATCGTCGCAGTAGCCGGTCAGCGACGCCAGGTAGCCGATCTCGAGCGGCGCCCCCGGCGCGAGGCCGGGACTCGAGGAGCCGCAGCCGGCGAGCGCGAACGTGAGTGCCGCGAGCGCTATGATCGCCGCCCGCTCAGCCACGGAAGAGGAAAATACATCGCAATGCCCAGAACCAGCTCGAATACTTCCAAACAGGCCAGCGCGACGCAAGCCCCCGCCTGGTCGATTCCCAGCCTGCGCGAGCCGCGCTACTCGCAATCGCTCGAGCGC
Organism: uncultured Solirubrobacterales bacterium; assembly: GCA_963755165.1. Taxonomy (GTDB): domain Bacteria; phylum Actinomycetota; class Thermoleophilia; order Solirubrobacterales; family Solirubrobacteraceae; genus Palsa-744. The sequence continues at coordinate 266,705 of CAVWIT010000001.1, forward strand.
GGCCTGGCGATCCTGAGCTGCTTCACCCCGCAGCGTCCCGTGCTGGGCATCGCCGACATCGCCGACGAGCTGGACATGAGCCGCTCCACGACCCATCGCTACGTGATCACTCTGGTCGCGCTCGGCTACCTCGAGCAGGGGGCCTCGCGCAAGTACCGCCTCGGCATGCGCGTGACCGATCTCGGCATGTCCGCGCTGAACTCGACCGGGCTGCGCGAGCACTCCCGCCAGCACCTGGAGGAGCTGCGCCAGCGCACGAGCTACACCTCCAACCTGTCGGTCCTGGACGGGGAGGACATCCTGTACATCGATCGCGCCCGCAGCTTCCGGCGCGGACAGAGCAAGATCGACCTCGGCCTGCGTCCCGGGTCGCGGCTGCCGGCGTACTGCACCGCGATGGGCAAGCTGCTGCTGGCCCACCTGCCCGAGGCCGAGCTGGACGAACTGCTGTCGGAGATGAAGCTCACCAAGCGCGCCCCGAACACGATCACGAACAAGAAAGCGCTGCGCGACGAGCTCGGCGAGGTCGCCGGCGCCGGCATCGCCGTGGGCAACGAAGAGCTCGCGCCCGAGCTCTACTCGATCTCCGCGCCCGTGCGCGGCGAAACGCGCGACGTCATTGCCGCCGTGAACATCGCCGCGCACTCCTCGATGATCTCGCTGCGCAAGCTTGTCGACACGCTCGGCCCGCAACTGGTCGCGACGGCCGACCGCCTCTCCGCGCAGCTCGGGTACAGCCCTGGTGCATAGACCGATCGCCCTGCTGTGCGCGCCGCTGCTCGCGACGGGCCTCGCCGCCTGCGCCAACACCGTCTCGACCACCAGCTTCAAAGGCGAACAGCAGCAGGTAGCCCAAGCGATCTCGAACCTGCAGAGCCACGCGACGGCGCTGGAAGCGAAGAAGATCTGCGGCGAAGACCTCGCCGCCGCGAACGTCGCGCGCCTGAACACGGCGCCGGGAGGCTGCAAGCATGCGCTCGAAACCCAGCTGAAACAGATCGACAACTTCGAAACGACCGTCGAATCGGTCAAGATCGGGGCCGTCGGCGTCACCGCCACGGCGCGCGTCAAGAGTGTCGTCGGCGGCAAGAAAGCCGTTCAGGTCGTGAGCCTCGTCAAGGAAGGTGGGAAGTGGCGGATCTCCGGCCTGCCGGTCGCCCACAAGCCCATCGCTGGGTGAGTCTGGTCAGCTGAGCGCGCGACCGTACTGACGTTCGTAATACTCGCGATAGTCGCCTGAGCGGATCGGCTCCCACCACCACCCGTTCTCGCGGTACCACTCGACGGTCTGCTCCAGGCCCTCACCGAAGCGCACCCGTGGCTCCCAACCGAGTGCTCTGACCTTCTCCGAGGAGAGCGAATACCGGCGGTCGTGCCCCGGACGGTCGGTGACGTGCTCGATCTGGGACTCCGAGGCGCCGGTGAGGGCGATTATGCGCTTGACCACATCGATGTTCGCCTGCTCGTCGGGGCCCCCCGCGTTGTAGACCTCCCCGGCGACGCCGTGCTCGAGCACGTGCCCGATCGCCCTCGAGAAGTCGGTCGCGTGGATCCAGTTGCGCACCTGCATCCCGTCGCCGTACACCGGCAGCCGATCGCCGTGGATCGCGTTCAGGATCATCAGCGGGATCAGCTTCTCTGGATACTGATACGGCCCGTAGTTGTTCGATCCCCGGCAGATCACCGCTCCCAGCTCGTAGGTGTGGAAGTAGCTCTGCACGAGCAGATCCGCTCCCGTCTTCGTCGCCGAGTAGGGCGACGAGGGCCGCAGCGGCGAGTCCTCGGTGAACGTGCCCTCCTCGATCGACCCGTACACCTCGTCGGTGGACACCTGCACGTAGCGCAACCCCCACTCGCGCGCGGCCTCGAGCAGCACATGCGTGCCGAGGGCGTGCGTCTTGACGAACGCGTCGGGCTCGGCGATCGAACGGTCCACGTGCGTCTCCGCCGCGAAGTTCACGATCGCCTCGGGACGGAACGCCGCGATCGCCTCGCCCACGGCCTCCGGGTCCTCGATCGCCCCCCGGATGAAGCGAAAGGCGGGGTCACCGGCGAGGTCGCGCAGGTTCTCCTCACGGCCGGCGTAAGTGAGCTTGTCCAGCACGGTCACCTGGTCGCCATGCTCGCGCAGGCGCTGACGCGCGAAGGTCGAGCCGATGAACCCGGCCCCGCCACACACGAGCAGCTTCATGCTCGCATCATTCCATCCCTGGCCGCGAGGTAGCCGGCGAGCCCGTCCTGCCAGGGCGGCAGCGGCAGCACGTCGTCGCGCTCCGACTCGAGCGCCGACCACGCCGGGCGGGGCGCGGGCCGGGCGAACTGCTCGCTGCTGACGGCCTGGACCTCGCAGTCGACCTCGGCCTGGCGGAAGATCTCCTGGGTGAACCCGTTCCACGATACGCGCCCCGTCCCGGCGAGATGCACCAGCCCACCGACCTTGCGCGCGAGCAGACCCAGCAGCGCGGGCGCCAGGTGCCCGGTCCAGGTCGGGCAGCCGACCTGGTCGTCGACGACCTGCACGGCGTCGCGCTCGGACGCGAGCATCAGCATCGTCTCGACGAAGTTCTTCCCGTCCACGCCGAACAGCCACGCGCTGCGCGCGACCACGTGACCGGAGGCGGCGGCGAGCACCTCCCTCTCGCCCAGGAGCTTGCTCGCGCCGTACACCGACCGCGGGCCCGCCGGGTCGGACTCGACGTACGCGCGCGGCTCGCCGGCGGCGTCCACCGGAGCGCTCCCGTCGAACACATAGTCGGTGCTCACGTGCACCAGCGGGATCTCCGCCTCCGCGGCCGCGCGCGCGAGGTTGCCCGCGCCCGTGGCGTTGACCGCGAACGCCTGCTCGCGGTGCTCCTCGGCGCCGTCCACATCCGTCCAGGCGGCGCAGTTGACGATCGCGTCCGGGCGCTCGGCGGCGAGGAACGCGCCCACCGCCGGCGCGTCGGTGATGTCCAGCTCGGGCAAGTCCACGAGCAGCGGCTCGTGGCCGGCGCGCTCGGCCGCGCGCATCACGTCGTGGCCCAGCATCCCGTTGGCGCCGATTATCAGTACTCGCATTTGCCGTCAGAGGATCGAGATGTCGGAGTTGTCGCCAACCATGAACCGGTACGCGCGGGGCTGGCGGTCACCGCGGCGCACGGTCACGTTCCGCCCGAGCAGCGAGGACTCCATGCGCCCGTCCAGGTCGCACACCGTGCAGCCCGCGAGCAGGATCGAGTGCTCGACCTCCGCGCCCGAGATCGCGCAGTCCTCGCCGATCGCCGTATACGGGCCGATGTAGCAGTCGCGCAGTCGCGCCCCCGCGCCGATCACCGCGGGGCCGCGCACGGTCGTGCGCTCCAGGCGAGCGCCGGCCTCGATCACCACGCGCCCGTCCACCTGCGAGTCGATCAGCTCACCATCCATGCGCTCGACCAGGTTGTCGAGGATCAACCGGTTGGCCTCCAGCATGTCCTCCAAGCGGCCCGTGTCCTTCCACCACCCGCGCACGATGTGTGGCTCCACGCGCAATCCGGTGTCCACGAGATGCTGGATCGCGTCGGTGATCTCCAGCTCCCCGCGCGCGGAGGGCTCGATCGCGCGCGCGGCGTCGTGGACGGCGGACGTGAACATGTACACGCCTACGAGCGCGAGGTCTGTCGCGGGCTCGGCCGGCTTCTCGATCAGCCGCACCACCCGGCCCACTTCGCCGGTGGCCGCCTCGGCCAGCTCGGCGACGCCGAAGTTCTCGGGATCGGGCACGGGCGTGAGCAGGATCAGAGCGTCCGGGGAGTGCTCGCGAAACGCGGTCACGAGGTCGGAGATGCCGCCCTGCAGCAGGTTGTCCCCCAGGTACATCACGAACGGGCTCTCGCCGAGGAACGGCTCGGCCGTGAGCACCGCGTGGGCGAGACCGAGGGGCTCGTCCTGGACGATATAGGTGATCTTCACCCCGAACTTGGAGCCGTCCCCGGCGGCGGCTTCGATCTCCGGGCCGGTCTCGGGCGCGATGATGATCCCGACCTGCTCGATCCCCGCCTGCGCCATCGCCTCGATCCCGTAGAACAGCACGGGCTTGTTCGCCACCGGCACCAGCTGCTTGGCGCTCGTGTGCGTGATCGGGCGCAGGCGCGTGCCCTTGCCCCCGGAGAGGATCAGACCCTTCAGATCGGTCATCGTGCGGGCAGCCTACCGGGCGATGGTGGGGAGCTCAGTAAACGCCGCCGAGCTTGCTGTGGTCCCAACTCGCCCTTCGTCGCTCGACGAACTCGAGGCCCACGCGCTTGGCGGCCTGCGCCGCGACCGCCTCCCGTGCGGGCGCGGGGAGCTGTGCGGGCGCGGCCACGCCACGCGGCACGGAGCTCCGCAGCAGGATGGCCGCGCCCAGCGGGGCGACGGTGTCGAGGTCGCGGTGGATGACGACGTCGCACTCGAGCATCACCCCGCGCAGCTCCGCGTACGCCTCACCCGCCTCCACCTGCAGGGTCGCGCGCGGGTCGCGCTCGAGGTTGCGTACCTTCTGCGAGGCCCCATACGTCCACGCCCAGATCCGCGGGACGGGCGCTGTGGACGGGGCCGATCCGCCCGTGGGTGCCCGCAGCACGTACCACAGGGGCATCAGGTGCGGCCAGCCGCGCGGCCCGACGGTCGCGCACGTGACGGTCCGCTCCCGCGCGAGAAACGCCGCGACCTCGGCCTCGGACATCTTGATCTGCTCCCGCCGGCTCACCGCGGAGAGGGTACCGTCCGAAGCATTGCCTAACGTCAAAGTCATGTTCGTGAACGAACTGCAAGACGGCATGGAGATCGACCAGGTGCTGCTGGTACGCGAGGCCGAGCGCCGGCCGCGCCGCGACGGCGGGGACTACCTGCGCCTGCGGCTCGGCGACAGGACCGGCGCGGTCGTGTGCATGGTCTGGGAGGAGCTGGGCGAAATCGAGGAGCTCACACAGCCCGGCGCGCCGGTGCACGTGCGCGGCCGCTACACGGTCCACCCCCGCTTCGGGCCGCAGATCAACCTGCGCGGCCTGGAGGAACCCGCGCCCGGCAGCTACGCGCCCTTGGACCTGCAGGACGGCCCGGCGCGCTCGGTCGAGCAACTGGAGGCGCAGCTGCGCGAGCTGCTGGCGACGATCCGCCGTCCGCACCTACGCGCGCTGCTCGAGCGGGTGCTCGGCGAGGACTCCGAGCTGTGGGCCGTCTACCGGGTCGCGCCCGCCGCCAAGCTCTACCACCAGGCATACAAGCACGGGCTGCTCGAGCACAGCCTGAGCGTCGCCCAGGCGGTCAGCGCGATCAGCGCCACGTTTCCGGGAATCGACCGCGACGTCGCGGTGACCGGCGCGCTGCTGCACGACATCGGCAAGCTCGAGGCCTACACGAAGGATGAGGACCCGCCCGGCCGGATCATCGATCTGACCGACGCAGGCCGGCTGCAGGGCGAGATCGCGCTCGGCTACTACCGGGTAAGACGATTGATCGAGGAGATCGATGGCTTCCCCGCCGGGCTGGCGCAGGCGGTGACCCACATCATCCTCTCCCATCACGGGACGCTGGAGCACGGCAGCCCGGTCGTCCCGTGCACGCGCGAGGCGACGCTCGTGCACATGATCGACAACCTCGGCGGGCGTCTGGGCAGCTTTGATCGTCTCGAGAAGGAGCTCGCGCCCGGCAACCGCTGGTCGAGCTTCGACAGGGCGATCGAGGGCAGCGCGTTCTTCGCGGACTCGCCCGCAGCCGGCGACGACGACGCGGCGTCCGAGCCGGAACGCGAAGCGGCTTGAGGGCGGGGCCTGCGGGCCGCCCCGATCGCGGCGGCTCGAAAGTCCGCAAATAGCGAACCCCGCGAGGAGCGGCGAGAGGCGTCCCACTGTCGGGCTCTAAGGTTCCACGGATGGCCAAGGACACCGAGAAGCTGATCCGTCAGCTGTCGCTGATCTCCTATCTGATGGCCGAGCGCCGGCCGGTTACGGCCCTGGAGATACGACGCGACGTGGAGGGCTACAGCGGCATGAACGAAGACGCGTTCGCACGGCGCTTCTACGCTGACCGCTCCGAGCTCGAGTCGCTGCGCATCCAGCTGACCGTCGAGCGTCCGACCGACGGGGCGGCCGAGCAGGAGAACTACTCGCTGCGGCCCGAGAACTTCCACCTGCCCCCGATCGCGTTCTCAGATCAGGAGCTCGCGGCGCTGCAGACGGCGTTGAGCCTGCTCGACGGCGAATTCGCCTACGCCGAGCCGCTGCGGCTGGCGCTGCAGCAGATCACCTGGGGGCGTCCCAGCCCGCTGCGCGCGCCCGAGCAGCGTTCGGTCGCGCTCGGCATCACCGCATCCGCCGGCGGGCACGAGCTCTCGGCGCGCCTGGCGAAGGTCGAGACGGCGATCTTCCGCAACAAGACGATCACCTTCGACTACTACACGATGGAGCGCGACGAGACCGGCCCGCGCCGGGTCGACCCGTATCACCTGCTGTTCCAGGGTGGGCAGTTCTACCTGCTCGGGTACGCGCACGAGCGCAAGGCGATCCGCGTCTTCAGGCTGTCACGAATCCGCGGCAAGGTTTCCTATGCAACCAAGGCCGAGCACGACTTCCGCCGGCCCGAGGACTTCGACCCGCGCGCCTACGCCCGCCGCGCGGACTGGCAGCTCGGCGAGCAGGTGGGCGTAGCCGAAGTGCTCGTCTGCGAGCGGATCGCATGGCAGGTTCAGCGCCACTTCGGCCGCTACGGGGAGATCAGGGAGGCGCAGGACGGCGACAGGCTGTTCGTGACCGGCTACTCGAACCCGCGCGGCATCATCTCGTGGGTGCTCGGCCTGGGCGCAAACGCGAGGCTGCTCGGCCCGGAGGGCCTGGCCGGCGAGCTGAGACGGCGCCTGGAGCTGCTGTGGGAGCGCCACGGCGAGGGTTTTCTCGAGGCCATGCAAGAGGCGGGGACCAGGGCGGGGGCCGCGGGAAAACGGACAAGGACCGCGGCGGCGAGCCGCTCGGGCAAAGAACGCCTGGCGAGCGAGCGCAGGCCCTCCCGGACCCGCGGCGGGCGCCGCGGAGCGGCGGGCGGCGCGGCGGGCGGCAACGGCGAGGAGGGATCGTCGCCCGGCGCGCGCGAGAACGAGGCCGCGATCAGGCCGGAGCGGTTTGCCCGGCTGGTGACGCTCGCGAGCATCCTGATCCAGGCCGGTCGCGCCGGCGAACCGGTGTCGATCGCGGATGTGTGCGAGAAACTGCAGCTCAGCGAGGAGGAGCTGCACGAGGACGTGAACGTGCTGAACGTCGTCAACTTCGGCGGCGGCTCCTACGTGCTATACGCGGAGATCGTCGAGACCGAGGACGGGACCGGCGTCATCGAAGTCGACCCCGAGCCCTACAGCGACAACTTCGACCGCCCCGCGCGGCTGCTGCCGGTCGAGGGCAAGGCGCTGGTCGCGGCGATCGACCTGATCGGCGAGCACATCCCCGAGGGCTCACTGTCGAGCGCGCGCGAGAAGATCGTCGCGGCCCTCGGCGAGGACCCGATGGAGCAGGGACTGCAGGTCGCTCATGGCGCCAGCGACGACACCGATCTCGCGCGCCTCATCTCCACCGCGATCGTCAAGCACCGGCTGATCGAGCTCGAGTACTACAAGGAGAACGAGGACGAACTCTCGCTGCGCCGGGTCGAGCCGTATGCGCTCACCAACGGCCGCGAGGGCTGGTACGTAGCGTCGTTCGACCCCGAGCGGGACGCCATGCGCCACTTTCGCCTGGACCGGATCAAGCGCGTGACCGTGAGCAAAGAGCGCTTCGAGCCGCGCCCGGAGGTCGATCCGGCGGCCGAGGTCGACGGCTGGCTGCGCACCGGCGAGGTGCAGGCCTCTCGCACCGCGCGCGTGTGGGTCTCCCCCGAGCGCGCCCGCTGGGCGCGCGAGGCCCGTCGCGTCGTGGAAGAGCGCGCCGACGGCTCGGTCATCGTCGAGCTGAGCTTCGCCGGCGTGGACTGGCTCGTGCGCGAGATCCTCAAGGAAGCCGGCGACGCCGCTGTGCTCGAGCCCGCTGACGCGCGTGAGGCGGTGCATGCCGCGGTGGGGCGGCTACGGGACGGTGGGGCCGTGGTGGCGGGGGTGTAGGCTAGGCGAGCTTGGATGAGCTCTGCAAGACTGGCTTGCCTGAATGGATGAGTGGGATCTCAAATGCCTTGCCTGGAGACCGCATAACCCGGAGATCCTCTCCTCGACCGAGGAGGGACGCGCGATCGTGCTCGACCTTCCTGCCGGCGAGCTGCTCCAAGACCACCAAGTCCACGAGGGGGCCTGGATCACCGTTATCGACGGCGCGGTGAGGATCAGCAATCACACTGCTCAGACGATCGATGCCGAGCCCGGGACGCTGGTGCGGTTCGCGCCCGGAGAGCGCCACGAAGTCAAAGCCCTCGCAAGCTCACGCGTTCTCCTGCTGCTCACTCCCTGGCCCGGCCCCGGCCATCCGGGAACGATGACCCTCCAGCAAAAGACCGAAGTACGGGACCGCGCCGCCGAGCGCGCCGGCTGAGCGATCCCGGGCCAGTCGCCCAGCGCGGCGTCCCCGCAGGACCGCTTGCGCACCTTGCTCGGCTGGTGTAAGCGGTACTTGTCTTCATGAGTCTCGCTTCCTTGGCGCGGCTATCAGCCTCCGCCGCGGCGCTCCTGCTCCTCGACGGTGCGCTCGGCCGTCGGCAGGACCTCCAGGCGCTCGTCGGGAATCGGCTCGCCGCTCTCGACGGAGAGTCCATACGTCCCGGCCGCGAGCCGCGCCTCGGCGCGCTCCAGAGCCACGAGCTGCGCGGCCAGATCCTCGGCCAGTCCGGCCTCGAGCTCCTGTTCGTAGAGGCTCTCCGAGCCGATATCGCCCGGTTCGTTCTGTTCGCCGAGCTCCTCTGGGCCTTCCTCCTCGAGCTCGGCGATCGCCTGCTCGATTCGCTCCCGCTCTTGCGCCAGCAGCTGGCGGGCGTGGTCGGCATCCATGACGGGCAGCATACCCGCCGCGGGCGGGGACGGGTGCCGAGGTCCGGAAGGCCGGCGCCGGACCAAGATCTCTCTCTCCTCCCTTACGGAAGGCCAGCGGGCACGCTATTTCAGTGGCGGGGGCATGTCCTCGGGCGACTCGCCGTCCTCTCCAAGCGCCAGCTGCGCGTTGCCGGCGGTCTGCTCGACGAAGTGCTTGCTGAGGGTCGTCTCCTGACCCTGGTAGTTGGAGCCCACACCGGCGCCGTACAGCTTGTCGGGCTGCTCGAGCATGGTCTCGAACGCAAGCTTGCAGATCGGCTGGCGGTGCTCGACCATGAACGGAACGTCGCGCGCGCGCACCTCCAGGGCGGCGCGGGAGCCGAATTTCCCGCCGGCAGCGTCGTAGCCGAAGCCGGGATCGAAGAACCCGGCGTAGTGGGTGCGAAGCTCGCCGGCCGTGGGATCGTAGGCCATCATCTCCGCGGCGTACTGCGGCGGCACGCAGACGCCCTCAGCGGACAGCAGGAGGTAGAAGACCTCGGGGTCCAGGACGATGCGCCCGCCCGCCTCCGGGTAGACCGGCTCCCAGTAATCACGCCACTTGTAGTGAGCGAGCAATGACATGTCGAGGCGGTTGCTGTTCTTCTTGGCGCGGTAGCCGACGACCCGGTTGTGGGGACCGCTGAGGTCGACGCTCAGGAACAACCCGTCGGCGATCGCCAAGTCGCCGGCCGGCAGAGCGTGCTTGTCCATGTACAGCAGGGGAAACTCTTCATGAATATGGGTCAGATCGGTATCGCCCACTCGCGGGTCACCGACGGCCAGCCGCAATTGGTTCAAGCTGAGCAGCGGCTTCACCCGAACCGCGAACGAACGCGGAACCACCTCCAGGTACAGCTTGCCGCGGTAGCCCGCCGGGATCTCGTCGAAACGGTGGTTGCCATCCGTGATCACACGCGTGAAGACGTCGAGACGCCCCGTCGAGCTCTTCGGATTGGCCTTCGCCCGCACATCGCGGGGAAGCTCGAGCTCCTCCAACAGCGGGATCAGATACGGCCGGTCGCGCTCGAGCGTAGCCCCGTCGCGCAGGTCGAGCCGATCGAGAGCCAGATCGTCGACGCGGTCCATCACCGCGGCTCCCACGCTCGGCAGGAAGCTGCAGCGCAACGCCCACGCGTGGTCGGCAAGCCGCAGGTCGATGCTCGCGGGCTGGACATTCTCGGGGCGGATCCGGAAGTCGCCGGATGAGATCCAGCCCTCGTCCACCGCTTGCAAGAGACCCTGGCTCGGGAGCACACCGCGCGGCGCCGCCCACTCCAGCCCGGCGCCGCTCGCCTCAGATGTCTGCTTGAGTCCTCCGGTCACGTCTCTGCCGGTTCAGCCCTGGGAGTCCAGGGCCTGCAGGATCGAGTTGCACCGAGCTTCCGCGGTCTTGTACTGCGGGCTGGTCGGGTCCAGGTGGGTGCCGGTGAGGTTGAAGCTCGCGCCTTGCGGCTCCGGGAAGCCCGTCACGCCGTGGGCGCGCATGCACGCGGTGAATCGGCTCATAATCGCCCTCACGCGGGGCGGAACCTTCACCGGGGGAATGCGAGCAGAGCCAGAGGCGCCCGGCGAAGCGCCGGCGCCCGGCCCGCCTGCCGGGGATCCCGTGGCCGACGGCGATGCCGGCTTCGAGCGGGCGTTCGCCGCCGACCTGAAAGCCGCGGTCAGCACAGGCCTGCACGCCACAAGCGCCTTCCTATAGCTCGCGCTCTTCGTGTCCACGCCCTTCAGGCTGAATGCCTGAGCACCATGCGAACCACTTGCGGACGGCAGCTTCACGCCGTTGCGGCTCAAACATGCCTCAAAACTCGAGAACGCCTGCCTGAACCGCGCGCCAGCAACGGAGCTCGAGCCGGCAGAGCGAGCAGCGGAGGCGCCAGAGCCGGTGGAGGCGCCATGGCCGGTGGAGGCAGCGGACGCGGCGGCGCTCGCCGTGCTCGGGGTCTTCGCGGTCGTGGAGCTGCCGCTGGAAGAGCTCCCGCAGGCGGAGAGCGCCAAGCACGCTAGTGCGGCCAACAACGACATCAGGCGGAGGCGAGCCATGCCTTAACCCTAACTCATGCGCTCGAGCTCGTCTGGGTCGAGCTTCTCGCTGCAGCTGAACGCGGACAGCCCGACGACACTGACCGCTGCTCATGTCCTGACGACTGTTTTGCGACGTAATCGCGATGGTGTGCTAGGGTCCTCGTGTCATGAGTCCACTGCTGGAAGAGGCCCAACGCGTCCACGACCTGGCCGGCCTGTCAGACCGGACGATCGCCGCCGCGACCGGTGCGAAGCCGAGCACTGTGCGGGGCTGGCTGTCTGGTCGCAGTGAGCCCACCGGCGCGCGCGCCGAACGGCTGATCGAGCTCGCCGAGATGATCAAACGGCTCGCCCTCGTCGTCAAGCCGGAGTCCATCGCGGTGTGGTTGATGCGGCCGATCCTCGCATTGGACGACGAGAAGCCGGTCGAGCTGATCGCCCGCGGCGAATACCGGCGGGTAGCCAAGCTGATCTCCGAGATCGAGTATCCCGGCGTCTCCTGACGGTGAGCGGGCTGCCCGCTGCACCTCGCGCCGTCACGGGCACCTGGGTCAGGCACGTACCACACCAAGCCGACCTGCTCGGACGAGCAGACCCACCACCGGACGGGCGCTGGCAGCGTGGCGAGATCGTACCCGCGCTCTACTACACAGCGTCGCACTCGACGCGCCACGGCCAAGCCGACGCACGTGGCCGCCCTACCAGCAAGTCGGCGAGCAGCTGTGGCGCGAGGGATGGGCCGGTCAGATAGCACCCAGCGCCGCGCACCCCGGCTCGCTCATCGCCTGCGTCTTCGCGACCGCCTGGCCACCGCCCGGATGCACACCACTGGACGCCAACACCGTCAAGACCATCCCGCCACCACCCCGCGGCATGACCACATGACATCCCCATCACGAGGAGGCATCGGCTATCTGCGCTTGTTGCCGCGGGCGATCTGCTCGGCCAGGCGTCCGGCCGAGGCGAATGCGCCCTCGGGGGAGTCGAACACGACCTCCAACCGCAATTTCCGGCTACGCATGACGCGAACGCTCACCTCGACACCCAGCACGTCGCCCCATACCCTGGCGACGTTCATAGCGGTCAGATCCGGCTCCTGCTCCGCGTCCCGGCCCTTCTCTCCGTCCCGGCCCTTCTCTCTCTCCCCCTCCTCCAACCCCACCTCTTCAGGACCCTGCCACGACATGTTGCTCTCACGGGCACGCGCTTCGAGTGTTCGCACTGGCCATCCTTTCTGCACCGCCGCGCGAGCCAGCTGGGGACGCACCTGGGGATCCTTTGCCATCAGCAGCGCCAGCGCGTGGCCTCTGCTCAGCTCGCCCAGTTCCACGAGCTCGAGAATCTCCGCGGGCAGGTTCAGCAGGCGTACCAGGTTTGACACGACGCTCATGGTGCGCCCCACGCGAGCCCCGATCTGCCGATGGCTCAGACCGAACTCCTCGATGAGTGTCGCGCAGGCCCGAGCCTCCTCCACAGGATTCAGATCCTCCCGCGCCATGTTCTCGATCAACGCCGCCTCGAGCGCCGCCTCATCGTCAAACGGACACACCAGCGCGGGGATCGTCTCCAGACCAGCGATCTTGGCCGCACGCCAGCGCCGCTCTCCCACGATCAACTCATGTTTGCCGTCCTGCAGGGAACGCACGAGCACCGGCTGCAGAACACCGCGCTCCCTCAAAGATTCCGCCAGCGCATCCAGCGCGGCCTCGTCGAAGTAGCGACGCGGCTGCGAGAGGTTCGGCTCGATCTCCTGCAGCGGCAGGTCTTGCAGCTGCTGGGGTGGGGACATGATGGCTCCTTTGATTGAGGGTTCGCCGCTGAGAAAGAATGTCAGCACACACACAGGTGCAGGGAGCGTGGATCTTGCTGGTTCGATAAACACTCGGCATGGACGTGACCAGCGTCGGGCGCTCCTATGCCCGCAGCTACGAGGGCGTTCAGCGTCGCGCAGACGGAAAAGCCGGTTCAAGCACGGAGACTGTGTGTCGTCGAAAGCCCCATCAGCGTGAAGGCCCATGTCCGCGCTCGTGCACACCGACCGTCGGGCCCTTCGAGCGGGTCTGCCACCCCCTCTAGGACTCGAGTTCACCGAGCCTTCTCACGTGATCGCCCTCTTCTGATCAGCCCCCAGATGCCCGAGGCACCATTCGTCCTCGACCTCTCCTCTCTATCTAAGTCGGCAGGAGTGTGTGCTCAGACCAGTACAAGACCTTCTTGCCGGGTGGTTGGGAACCCTGGTGTGACATTTTAGCCTCCCTGGATCTATGTTTGACTTTCTGAAACACGCTAACCCTCGTCGGCGCTTCGCGGAAGTCCGGCCCTGCTTCGATCGCCATCCACGCCGCGCCGCGGGTCAGAGGCCCAAGCCGCACTGGCGAAACCTCCTCGCAACCCGTCACCGGGTTCCAGGTCGCCTCCGTCCACTCGATTGCGCTGTTGTCTGCCAAGGTGGTTACTCGTTCGGATTTGTAGGCCCATCCCCTGCGACAGCTATCCGATTCACCCGACTGCGTTTATGGAGCTTCCCGAGACAGGCTCGAACCGCGGGACCTTGGTGTCCGCGTGATCGACCATGCCCGTGAACATCTCAAGCGGCCGCACCCAGATCGTCTCCCGATCTTCGACAGACCTGTACACGGCGAGCAGCTCTTCCGTCTCGGAGTGGCGCGCAACGCTGAGTAGCTCGTACTCACCACCCTTGAAGTGGCGATACAAGCCTGGCCGAGGGGGAGCCTTCGCAAGCGTCGGAGCCTCTCGGGATGGCACGAAGCTTATGCTGCCTTCTAGTCGGACGTTGTCTGATGGCCCTCAGTTCGCTTTGAAAGCTCCGGCGCCTCCCACGCGCTGATCAGCGAACAGAAAGCCGGTTCAAGCACGGAGACTGTGTGTCGTCGAAAGCCCCATCAGCGTAAAGGTCCTCGACGCCATTCTTGGCGCGCAGCCCGTGACAGGGTTCCGGGCCGTCATGCGGTGAGAACTTCGATTGGGGCGTGACGGGCTCGTTTGCGCTTGGGCTGGGGGCGCACGCGGAGCTCGATGTAGACGTCCAGCGCATCGGCGACGTCGGCGACGGTGTCGAGCTGCACGTTGCGGCCCTTGCCGTCCAGCAGCCGCGAGACGACGGAGGGCTTCACGCCGATCCGGCGTGCCAGCTCGGCCTTGGAGATCTGGCTACCCGCACGGACCTCATCGAGGGCGATCAGCAGCTCGGCGAAGGCGACGAGCTTGGCGACCTCGCGCTCGTGGGCAGCGCGCTCGGAAGCGGTTGGGAAGGTCTCGGCCAGGAGCTCTGCAAAGACTGCGCTTTCCTTGGATCTATGCATCGGAGCACCTTCTGTCGGGGAATCTGATCGTAGCATAGAAGCTATGATACTCCAGTACCGAGATTTGGCCACCACTCAGCGCCATCCCGTCCGCGGGCAACGCGGTTTCTCGCCCGGTAGTCCTTGCGGTATCGGTCGATCCGCCGGTACTCTGACTGCGACACCTCTGTTCGAATGGGCTTGATCACACCGCCGAGCAACACGAGCGAGGGCAGCGCCAGCCCATGTGCCGGTGCGTCCCGGTCGATCAAGCAGAACAGCCGGTAGAGCTTGTTGGAGTGCTTGTCGCGCGCCTCATAGATCCCGCTGAGATCAACCTCCCTCTTACTGGCGGGTTTGTGCATGAGCCGCCATCGCGGCGTCGATGTCGGAAAGCGCGGTGGCCCGACCTGGAGCACCGCCCGGATCGTCACCAACAGCTCAGCGCGCACCCCGATCGGCATCTCCTCACCGACGAGAAAATCCCATGCCGGCCGACGGCCGCGAGCCGTCTCATAGAAGACGGGCTGCCACCGGTCGGGTGTCGTTCGCTTCTTGGTGCTCTTTGCCATCGCCCAAAGCTACGCGGAGCTTGGGATGGGATTCTCGGGCGGGCGATGCCTCCTACTTGCACCACTCGCTTGGTGTCATCGCGCTGGGACCTTCGGCTATCAAACCACTTCAACGGCTGCCCCAACCGCCCTGGCCAGAGCTTGAGCGCAAAACCTTGCTCGTAAGGATGCCCCGGGATCCCGCGCCAGCGCTCGGCGAACGTCTCCGCATAACAGTGCGCGCAGCCCGGCGAGACCTTGTCACAACCCGTCACCGGGTTCCAGGTCGCCTCCGTCCACTCGGTCAGTTGTTCTCTGCCAGCTCGCGTGCGCGGCGGGCGGCGAACTTGGCGACCTGCTGCTCCACGCGCCGCAATCCCTCCATCTCCTCTTGGAGGCCCTCCGTGATCTGGGCCTCCTCGCCGGTCATCAGGACGCCGTGCTCGCCGACGGTATAGTGAGTCACGGCAATCGGTGTGGCGATCCCCTGCAGTGTCAGATGAGCGACCGCCTCGTTGCGATCGGCGCAGAGGATGAAGCCGACGGTGGCGCGATCCTCCTCATGCGCGATCAGCGTGTTGACTGCGTTGACGTACAGGTTCATCTTGCCCGCGAACTCCGCCTGGAATGGGCCGATCTTCAAGTCGATGACTACGAAGCGGCGCGTCGGGTGGTGGAAAAAGAGGAGATCGAGGATGAACTCCTCTCCGCCGACCTGGAGCGACTTCTGGCGCCCGGCGAAGTAGAAGCCCTCGCCCAAGGCCAGCATGAAGCGCTCGACGTCCTCCAGCAGCGCCGCTTCGAGGTCACGCTCCTTGGCGCCTTCGGCAAGCTTCACGAAGTCTAGGACCACGGGATCGCGGGTGATCCGCTGCACCGCCTCGGCGTCGTCTGACTCCAGTGCCTGCTCAAAGTTGGTGATCGCGGCTCCCTCGCGCTCGTGCAGGCGGCTGGCGATATGGTGTGCGAGCTCCGCCTTGGACCAGCTCGTCGCACGAGCTGCATACCAGTCGCGTGTCGTCGCAACCCGTCACCGGATTCCAGGTCGCCTCAGTCCACTCGATTGCGCTGTTGTCGGCCAAGTAGTTATGCCACGGCTCGAACTCGCGCTCGACCTCGCCGTCTACCGTGCGTTGGAAGCACACCAACAGCTCCTCGTCCAGCACAGCAGCGATGCGCTGGAGCGTCGGCAGCTGCGGGATATGAGTTCCCTTCTCGAGCCGAGAGATTGCGCTATGGGATGTGCTGGCTGCTTGCGCGACTTCCTCCTGGGTGAGGCCGAGCTCGAAGCGGCGCTCGCGCAGGTGCGCGGCAATGGGACTGATCTCCTTCAGGGCACGGATGCGTTCGTATTCGGCGCGCGCGTCACGGTAGGGCTGGCTGCGTTCAGCGCGACTTTGGGCCGCATCAACAGCGCTACGTCCGACTGGGTTGTGAAGAGTGCTAGCCATAAGCTGATCTTATCACGGATGGTAAGCACCCTTAGGTGCCGCGCGACCCCGGTGGAGCATCGCGTCCCGCCGCCCGAGGCCGTTGGCGAGGACGCTCGTCCATTCGCGCCCGAAAGTCAGCCATCCGCCTCTCAGCCTCGTGTTTTTTTTTTTTTTTTTTTTTTTTTTTTTTTTTTTTTTTTTTTTTTTTTTTTTTTTTTTTTTTTTTTTTTTTTTTTTTTTTTTTTTTTTTTTTTTTTTTTTTTTTTTTTTTTTTTTTTTTTTTTTTTTTTTTTTTTTTTTTTTTTTTTTTTTTTTTTTTTTTTTTTTTTTTTTTTTTTTTTTTTTTTTTTTTTTTTTTTTTTTTTTTTTTTTTTTTTTTTTTTTTTTTTTTTTTTTTTTTTTTTTTTTTTTTTTTTTTTTTTTTTTTTTTTTTTTTTTTTTTTTTTTCGGGGTCTGTGAATACCTCTCCGACATTCAGACCGAGCGCATGGGGCTGTCAACAACGCCCGATCGGCTTGCCGACGTTGGCGAGCGGGTGGTCGGCTGGTACTCCGTCGAGATGCAGGGCTGAACTGGCCTCGCCGGATGAACCGCTCCGGTATTTGCTTATGGAACAGGTCGCTCATCGAGTTGACGAAGATCATCCGCGGGCGCGACCACTTCAAAGTTGCTCCAAGTGCTGCGGCCAGAGCTTCAGCGCAAAACCCTGCTCGTAAGGATGCCCCGGGATGCCCCGCCAGCGCTCGGCGAACGTCTCGGCGTAGCAGTGCGCGCAGCCCGGCGAAACCTTGTCACAGCCCGTCACCGGGTTCCAGGTCGCCTCTGTCCACTCGATTGCGCTGTTGTCGGCCAAGGTGGTTACTCGTTCGGATTTATAAGCCTATCTCCGGACGCGGTGTAATCCGGCGCTGTTGAATATTTGGTGTAAAAGTCCTGAGCAGATAGGTTGTTGAATGTACTTTGTTTGTTGGTGGAGATGGGTGGGGAGCAGCCCGCTCAGGCTGCGAGTGCTTGACGAAGCGCGCTTGCTGTCAGATGTGCGGGCGGCCAGGTGAGTTGGAGTTCTTCGTAGCGGTCGAGCATCGTTTGGACGCCCATGAGCTCTAGTCCGACGATTGCATCGTGGTCGTCGTATTCGACGGTGTACCACGGCCGGCGGGCAGTACGCGGGGTTCAGCCCTCAGGCCGGGGCGGGGAGCAGCCAC
Organism: uncultured Solirubrobacterales bacterium; assembly: GCA_963755165.1. Classification (GTDB taxonomy): domain Bacteria; phylum Actinomycetota; class Thermoleophilia; order Solirubrobacterales; family Solirubrobacteraceae; genus Palsa-744. Next base: position 284,201 of record CAVWIT010000001.1, read on the forward strand.
TCGACCGGTCGCTCGAAGCGCACCGGGTCGCTGTAGGTGACATCGACCTCCAACCGCACGATGCGTCGTCCGTTGACTCCCAGATTACCGCGATCCTCAATAACGCGGGCAGGAATGACCTCACCGCCGGCAGTGCGGACACCGACAATCGAGCCGACCTTGGGGACGGCATCACGCTGCTTGCGCTTGACTGTCTTGGATGTCATGACCTGATTCACGATATCACCAGGGCAGCCCGCCAACAATGGGCTCCAGGTGCCGGGCGAGCAGCTTGTCGAATGTTGCCGCAAGCTGATCACAGCACGACCGGAAAGCGCGCACCTTGTTCAAGTCCAGACCGGTTGCATCCCCGAGCACCTCCAACTGATGTTGCGAGAAATCGAAATCCTGATGGGCGATCGCGTTTCGCCAAATGTTGAGCTGCTCCAACCGCGTCGACCGCCTTGGGGTACGAGCGTCTAGCTTCCCCGCGGCGCCCCAGAGGTCGAGATCGAAGCTCCTGAAGTCCGCGCCGAGACTACTCGGATGGGCGTTCCCGCGATCGAGCTGGCGATTCTGAGCCAATGCGTTCAACACGATGCCGGCAATAGCCGAGCTGTTCACCGAGCCGACGGGGCTGAGGGAGCCGATCGCACCGGCCACCATATCCGCCGACTCGCTGTGCAGATCCCGGCAGAACCCCTGAAACTGCGAGGCAACCGCGACGGCATAGGCATGATTGAGCTGACCCGTCGCGTAGCGCCGACCAGGGCCAGCTCCGCCCACAGCACCGTGCGCCGCATCCAACTCATCGAGCTGAACGCTGCGGGTTCCCTGCCACTCCTGTAGAGCCAACGAAGGCATGCTCCCACGCTACGCCGAGCCTGGGACGAAACGCTCGATCGCGGCCCGCTTGCCACCACGATCGCCCTGTTTCCGGGCGTCACCACACCAAAGTTGGCGCGAAAACGCACTTACCTCTACACCCGGTCAGAATCTGAAACGTGTGCCAATGGGCCTGGCCCATGACCTCGAAGACCCGCTCGATGTAGCCGAACGGGAATGTCCTCGTGGAAGAGGTCGCTCATCGAGTTTACAAAGATCATTCGTGGGCGCGACCACTTCAACGGCTGCTCCAACCGCTGCGGCCAGAGCTTCAGCGCGAAACCCTGCTCGTAGGGGTGTCCCGGGACGCTGTGCGAGCGCTCGGCGAATGTCTCGGCATAGCAGTGTGCGCAGCCCGGCGAGACCTTGTCGCAACCCGTCACCGGGTTCCAGGTCGCCTCCGTCCACTCAATCGCGCTGTTGTCGGCCAAGGTGGTTACTCGTTGGGATTTCTAGGACTATCTCCTGCAATATGCGGACTTAGTTTCGCATCTGTGTCGGCCAGATCCTGAGTGTTGGATTGATTATTTTTCTGGTCCTCGTAAATAATTGGAGATTGCTGGCCATCTGAACCCCTGGCAAAGGGCCTAATGGGGATGTAGAGTTTGGAGTGTGAGTTACGCGAGGATGAGCGATACTAGCGACGTCTATGTCTACGCGGATGCAGAAGTGGGTCGTCTGCGCTGCTGCGGGCTGCATGGCGGACTTCTCCGCCACCGCAGAGGTGCATTGAGCATCTGCGGGAGCACATCGCCAATGGTGAAGTCGTGCCCGACACGACGATCCCCACACTGGGAGCCGACCAGGCAAAGAACGACGCATGGATGGCGAAGATAGAAGCTTCACCTCACACTAGGTCCTAATGATGCGCGGATGAGGAACCCATCCGCTCTATCAAAGTGCGAGCCTTTTCGGGCGGCCTCGGCGGGACATTGTATACGGCGACCTGATCCACGAGACGCTCGGGCGTGAGAACCAGCCTTCGATTGACCCCGACATAGACGCCCTCTTGTGTCTCAGCCACGAATATCCCTTGAAGTGGCTTAGAGTGGCCGACGATCTGGACTGATGCATTCGCGAGCCGACCGGGACGAACGAGCTCCTGAATGGTCGTCTCACCGAAGACCACAGCGGCTGCGGCAAGCCCAATCATAAGCGCCTCGGTGCGACGTGTGATCGCTTTCTGATCTCGTTTGGCACTAACATTGGCCTGCATGCTCAGTTGTACATATGAGCCCGCTGTCAGTACCAGCCCTGCGACGGTCCATGGCAGAAAGATCGCGTAGAGCCCGATCAGCACAAACCAAGGATTTCTAAGGATCCATGCAAAGACGCGGCCGAACGGCGTCCTGAAGATTGCTACAACGGCCCGTACAAAATGAGTTCCTGCGAGCCGCATCGGTCCGCTGCCAAACAAAGTGCGAAGGTGGCGACGGAACCAGGACGGGTCTGCCTGTCGCGCCTCTTTTCTTACCTGCCGACGCTGTATGGCCTCCGGGTGGAGCAGGCGATCGGTCGACCGCTGCATCCCCGTCATGAGCAGCGCGATGATCGCAAAGTTGATGAGCGCCGGTAGGAACAGGGCGTTAGTGGCGAGTGCAAAGAGAGTCGAGCGTGGGACGACGCTTATTGCCGCGTCGACCGGCAGACCCGCATTATTGAGGCGGATCGCCACGATCGCTGCTCCGATTACGTATACAAGGGCAGCAGCCCCAGCAGCGCCGCCAGCCGCACTCCATATCGTGGCCCAAGGGATCGCCCTCGCGGGAGGCGGTGCATTAGTCTCTTGAAGTGGCATGCTCGAAGTCTCGCCGACGGACCGGCGGATCCGAT
>CAVWIT010000002.1:0-998926 GCA_963755165.1 uncultured Solirubrobacterales bacterium
GCGTCCACACGATCCCGCGCATCAATCCATGCGTGCGCAAACTGCGCGAGCGCCGAGCCCAGCGCCGACTTCTCGCTGGAGCTCGCGTTGAGCGAATGCTTGGCCTGAATCGCCACGTGCCCATCACCCGATAGCCCCAGCTGCGTGTCGTCGACCGCCGCGTCGACCTCACAGCGGACCGCCTCGATCCGCACACCGCCACCGAGGTCAAACGGCGCAGGGACGAGGTCGTCACACAGCATCGCCACCCCGTAGAACGCCGCCACCCGCGCCTGAAACTCCACACCGGCAGCAGTCGCAGCGCCACCACCCGAAGCCTGCCCGAGCGAGTCGGCTGTGCTCAAGCTGGCTTTCGAAGCCTTTGCCATCCGGGCACAAGTGTGACGCAGGCGCGCACGCATTCCGGCGAGCGCAGATCGAGCTGCCCGCGGTCCTCATCGTTCCCGGCCGTCGCCGATAGCCAGCTCGCTCTCCACCGCTTCCCGAGCATCGCTGAGCGCGCGCCACCCGCGCTTCCCGCATCCATGCGCACACCCACCAGCGCTCTGAGCTATCCCTGCTTCAGCCCGGCCATCCAGGCCAACAGCGAAGGCGTCCCTGCGGCGCCGCTGCGCTGCGCTCCGCGACGCCGCACACAGTTGCACCTAAAGAGTGCTAAACGTCGCCCGACAGCGCTCTTTTTGCTATTTTGGTTTGCCTCGTGCTCTCAATCGGCAAGATCGCGCTGGGCCAGCACCGCTACTACGAGCAGCAGGTGGCGCGTGGCGGCGATGACTACTACTCGGGCCGCGGCGAGGCTCCCGGGGAGTGGGTCGGCGCGGGCGCCGGGGCGCTGGGGCTCTCCGGCCGCGTGCGCGCGGAGCAGTTCAACGCGCTGATCGCAGGGCTCGATCCGCGAGACTCCGACGAGCGGCTGCGCTCGTCTCCGCGTGACCCGAAGATCGCCGCGTTCGACTTGACATTCAGCGCGCCGAAGTCGGTGAGCGTCCTGTTTGCGATCGCGCCCGAGGCGACCTCGGGCGTTCTCATCGCCTGCCACGAAGAGGCCGTCAGGGCCGCGCTCTCCTATCTCGAGGACACGGCGGTGATGGTCCGCCGCGGGCACGGCGGAGAGCGCGTCGAGGCGGCCGGGGGCCTGATCGCGGCCGCCTACCGGCATCGCATGAGCCGGGCGCTCGACCCGCAGCTGCACACGCATGTCGTCGCCGGGAACCTGGCGCGGGGGCCCGACGGTCGCTTCACCGCGCTCCACAGCACGCTGCTCTACACGGCCGCAAAGACGACAGGGACCCTGTATCAGGCGCACCTGCGGGCGCTCGTCAGCGAACGCCTCGGTCTCGAGTGGGGCGAGGTCCACAACGGCGCGGCTGAGCTCGCCGACGTGCAGCGCCCGGTGATCGAGCACTTCTCCACACGCCGCCACGAGATGCAGCGCGAGGCCGCCGAAGGCGGGATCGGGCTGGGCACGAAGGCATCCGCGGAGCGGGCGGCCCTCGCCACGCGCAATCGCAAGCAGTACGGGCTCGAGACCCACACCTGGCGCGAGGAGGTGCGAGCACGGGCGGGCGAGCTCGGGCTCGGCGCAGAGGAGGTGGCCGAGCTGCTGCAGGCGAGCAGCGAGCGCGCCGCGAACTGCCTCACCGTGCGCGGCAGCGTCGACGAGCACGCCCTGGGCGATCAGCTGGCGGGCGCCGAGGGCCTCACCGAACGGGCCAACACCTTCACCGAGCACCCCGTGCTGCAGGAGCTCGCCGGAGCCGCGCGGCAGGGCGCGCTCGTGCAGGAGGTGCGCGCCCAGGGGCAGCGCTTCGCCGAGCGCGGGGACGTCATTCCCACCGCTGGCGGTGAGATGACCACCGCCGAGCTCATCAGCTGTGAGCGGCGGTTGATCGCATCCGCGATCGGCCGCGCCGGCGAGGGAGCCGGCGTCGTGGACTCCTCGCTCGCCGACCGCGCACTCGCCGGCGCCGATCGCCCGCTGAGCACCGAGCAGGCCGACGCGGTACGCGCGGTGCTCAGCGACGGCCACGGCGTGAGCGTGATCCAGGCGCTCGCGGGCACCGGCAAGACCTACACCGCCGGCGTGCTGCGCCAGGTCTACGAGCGCGCCGGCTATGAGGTGCTCGGCGTGGCGCCCACCGGCCGCGGCGCGCGCGAGCTCACCGAGGAGGCCGGCGTTTCGGCGCGTACGCTGGACCGGCTGCTGATCGACCTGGAGGTGCTCGGCGATGAGCTGCCAACGGGAGGCGTCGTCGTCCTCGACGAGGCGGGCATGGCCGCCACCAGGAGCAGCGCGCGGCTGCTTCAGGCGGCCGAGCAGGCGGGCGCGAAGGTGATCGCGATCGGCGACCCGGGGCAGCTCGCCTCGGTACAGGCCGGCGGCTGGCTCGCCGCCGTCGGTCGCGCGGTCGGGGTCATCCGCCTCACGGAGGTCATGCGCCAGCGCGACCCGGCCGAGCGGCGCGCGCTCGGCGCGCTGCACGAGCGCCACCCCCAGACATACCTGGACTGGGCCGATCGCGCCGGACGCATACAGACGTTCAGCGAACCGGCCGAGGTGTCCGCTCAGGCGATCCAGGAGTGGGCGCGCGCCACCGCCACTGTCGGGCCCGACCAGGCCGTGATGATCGCCCGCGAGAACGACACACGCGACGCGCTGAACCGCGCCGCACGCGAGCTGCGCCGCGAGCCTCGGCGCGCTGGGCGAGGAACACTCATTCGACGACTTAGAGCTCGCCGTCGGCGACCGCGTCATCTGCCGTCGCAACGACCGTGAGCTCGACGTCGACAACGGCATGCGCGGCACGGTGCGCCACCTCGACGCCGATCGTGTCGTGATCAACACCGACTCGGGGCTCGTGCGCGAGCTGTCCGGCGCCTACGCGTCAGAGCACCTCGAGCACGCCTACGCGCTCACCGGGCACGGGATGCAGGGAGGCACCGTCGAGACCGCGACCGTCGTCGCCTCCCCCCACGACCTCACCGCCGGGTGGAGCTACACGGCGCTGTCGCGCGCCCGCGGTCAGACGCGGCTGCTGATCTACGAGGATCGCTACGCCGAGGAGCGCAGCGAGTTCGCACCCACAGACCAGACTCCGGCGACGGCCAGGGATGAGCTGCTCGCGCGCGTAGCGCGGCGAATGCTGGAGCGCGACGACGAGGACCTCGCGATCGAACAGCTCCCCGGCGCCGGTCGAGCAGACGACGCCGAGGTTGCCGGCGCGAGCAGCGCGCGAGCGCCGCGCCAGGAGCAGGCAGCCGCACGCGCGGAGGCCATCCCGGCGATCGCGAGCGCGGAGCGCCTGCGCGACCTGGGAGATCGCATCGGGCGGCTGCGTACCCAGGTCGGGGCGCTCCCGACGCGCCAGCTGCAGCGCATAGAGGACCTGGACGCACGCGCGATCAGGCTCACCACCCAGCGCGAGCAGATCACCCAGCGCATCGACGATCTGCCACAGCCGCGCCGGCGCCTTGGACGCGAGCGAGACCCAAACGTGGTCGAACGCACCCATCTGACGGACGCCTCGCAAGCCGCCGATCGCGAGCTCGACGCGCGCTACTCGCACAGCGCGCTCGCGTTGCAGGCGAGCTGGGCGACCCGAGCGAGGTCCGCGCCGAGCGCGACGGGCTGCAGCGCGCGCTGACCCAACTCACGCGAGAGCACACCCAGATCCGCGACGAGCTCGCCGAGCGCGAGGTTCAGGCCCCCGGCGCCTGGGCCGAGCGCACCTTCGGCGAGCGTCCAGACGAGCCGCGGCTGCGGAAGGAGTGGGAGCAAGGCGTTCGCCAGGGCGCGCGCTACCGCCTCCAGTACGACGTCCTCGACCCCGATGACCCACTCGGCACGCAGCCCGAGCCGCGAGAGCAACAGCGCGACTGGCAGCGTGCCCGCGAGGCCCTCGATCGCAGCGCACGCCGCCTCGGCCGTGACGTGGACACCAACCACGATCTGTCCGTCGAGATCGGCCCGTGATCGAATCTCGAGCAGCCCAGCAGCGAAGCTGCTGAGACCTAACTCGTTCTAGGACTCGCCGCCGCGACGGCGATCGAAGGGCCGCACTGCGGCGCCGACGCCCTCCGCAGTTTGGCACGCCTGCGGCGTGCCGTGGGTCGGGCTCCGCGGCCCCGCACCGGGTGGGGCCCGAGTCCTGAAGGAGGTTCTCATGAGCACGAGCCCAGCGGTTCTGCTCGTCCTCGGCGAGCAGTACACGAACGACACCCTCGCCGTCGAGCTGACGCTCGACGGCTACCAGACACGCCGGGGCTGCGACCTCGCGGCGCTGCGAGCGCGGTGCACCCCCGGTGAGGTCGAGCTCATCGTCATTGGCGCGACGCCCCAGCAGCAGGCTGCGAGCCTGGCTGTCCTGCGTGCTCTTCGGGCGGGCGAGCTCACCCCGCAGGTCGACGTGGGCATGCGCGTGCTGTGGCTCGCCACGACCGGCGAGCTGGCCGAGGCGCTGCGCGCCTTCGACGCCGGCGCGGACGACGTGATGCGCGCGCCGCTGCTCTATGCAGAGCTGCGCGCCCGCGTGCGGGCGCTGCTTCGGCGTGCGGAGACCGGCGCCCACGCCGTCATCCAGTGCGGCGCCCTGCGGATCGACACGGCGGCACGCACCGTCACGTTCAGAGAGGCACGGCTGGAGCTGCGCCGCCAGGAGTACGAGCTGCTCCTGCAGCTGGCGCGCGATCCCGCACGGGTCTACACCAAGCACGAGCTGCTGCAATCGGTCTGGGGCTTCAAGGCCCAGGGCACCACGCGCACCGTCGACAGCCACGCGAGCAGGCTGCGAGGCAAGCTCGCCGCAGCGGGCGCGCACGGGCTCGTGGCGAATCTCTGGGGAGTCGGCTATTGCCTCGCGGCCGACGAGCACGTCGAGCTGCGCGTCCTCTCCGGCGGGCTGAGCGCATGAGCCCCGTCAGGCTGGGCCACTACACCGCACCCGACACCGGGGAGCCACGCGAGATCCTCAGCGTCCCCAGCGCCGAGGGCAGCACGCTCGTCATCGACCGGCTGGCACGCACGCACGCCGACGCGCGGTTGGTCGCGCATCTCGCAGCCGACGAGCCACCCGAGAACGCCCGCGTCGTCGCCGAGATGTACCTCGCCGACGAGAGCAGGGGCCGCTGCCGGCCGGTGACCGCGCAAGACCTCGAGCTGAGCCCGCTCGCCGGCTCGCGTCCAACCGCCGAGCAGCCGTCAGCGTCGCAAGCGTCGCTGCTCGACGCCGACGGACACTCCTACCGCATCCGTGAGGTCTCGACGGGCGACGCCTTCCCAGCGCTGCGGTGGAGCCGCTCGCGCCATCCCGGCTGCGATGAGGACTTCGATGTGCTCACGCTGCGCGACGTGATCGCCCGCCTCGAGGACTACGAGCCCGCGCGAACCCTAACCGCCGAAGCGCTCACGTCCCATCGCGAGGATCCCCACGTCTCCACGTCGCCCCTGCAATGCGAGCTCGACCGTGTGACCACCAGCCCTATCGTGCTCAACCGCGGCCTGCGCGAAGTCGTGCAGCGCAAGGTCGCGCGCGGCGAGTTGAGCATGAGCGAGATCGCCCTGCGCTGCGGGCGCGTCAAGCGCGACCGTCGCGGCAACCTCAGCGGCGAGACGAGCTGGCTCGCCCGCCGCATCGGCCAGCTACCCGAGGGAGGCGAGGAGCAGCCGACGCCGTGGATCCACAGCGACGTCCTCGCGCTGGTCGTCCGCCAGGGCCTCGGCGCGAGCCCCCACGAAATAGAAATCGGTTGATACGGCCCGATGTGAGCGACGGCGCAAGCGCTTCCGCGGCTTACGTCGCATGGAGCCACGGCCGCCGAATGCGCGATCCTTATCCAATGACCTACCAGCCAGACGTCAAGACGTTGGAATGCACGTTCGCAGAACTCTTTCCGGCAGATGACACTGTCGGCTGCTTCCTAATAACCATGTCGATGGCGTCAAACGCTATCGCGCTCAATCGGCGGCTCATGGATGAGGCCTTTCATGAGGGCTCGCCCTCCTGCGTCTACCACCTGCAAGCCCAGCTGGCCCACCTATATGAGGCTGGCCGACATTTGGCCAGCGAGCGATGTGAGCACCGGGACGTTGAGGATTTCTTGACTTCCCTGCCGGAGGATGCGAGGAAGCTGCTGGACGAAATCGATCGATTCTTCCCCGTCGCCAAGAAAGGCAGGGACCGGTATGCCATGGGTCAGCAGCGCGGATTTGTCTTTCACTTGCCGAGGCTGCGCGAGGGTCATGTTCAAGCCGTCCTTCCCCAGCTGGCGCAACGTGAGGTGGCACTGGAGTTCGATCCCAACACTCGCTTGCTTGAGCGCGCGCACTTCGCCGATGCCGTTGCCTATGGTCTCCTCGAGCTCACCGGCCCCAAAGATGCCGGGTTATGGGTCGAAAAGGCGAAGCGGGTCTCAGCGGCCTTCGAGCTCTTCGTCCAGCAAGCGCTCACGAAGTACATCGAGCAGCGGGTGCCGTAAGCTCGGATCTTTCCAGGCCGTTGGCCCCCAGCGACCTACTGGAGGCGAAAGCGCCTCGTTTCGCTCGTAGATGCGTAGGTGCACGAGCGCGTCAATCCAGCCAGCGCGTCGCGCAGGCGGTCACGTCTGCCGAAGAGGGTCGCTAGAGAGACGGGCGGGCCTCGGCAGCCTGACGATAAAGAGGCGCCGGATGGAGGCATCTGACGCATCCCCGCTCGTCATCACCCGAACTTGCGCGGAAAGCGGAATCGCGAGGCTCATGCTCGTTGGCCGAGAGTACGCTGACGCCAACGACGCTATGCCTGGTCTCGCCGAGTGGACGACATACACGCGTTGGAATGCGGCGCTTGCTGCGGAGTTCTTCGGCGGCCGCTATGGCGGGCGCCCGGTCTACCTAGACATCGAGCCGGATGCCCTCTCGCGCATGTCCAAGGTTCTCCACCTTGACGGGTCGATCGACCCAGGGCAGGCCCTCATCGATGCGGTGGCCCCCACGCTCGGGCTGACTGCGGGTGCCTCTCTGTTCGGGACGCAGGTACGCCGCCTGCGCAGCTGGCGTCGGGGCGAGCAGGACTCGCCACCTCCGATCGTCGCGGTCTTGGCGATGCAGTCGCTGGTCGCCGAGGGCATGCGCGGCGATGAGGACTTCCGTGCGAGCAACTACTACGGGCGCTTTCTACAGGCCCTTGGCTTGGACGTCAACGACGAGCGCATGCGCAACAAGGTCGTTCGGGGGTTCGGAGCCGACTCTGGAGAGCTGTGGGGTGCGCTGAACCGCTGGATCGCCGAGGATTCCGAGGTGCGCGGCATCCCCACCGCGTACTCCTTCGACTACCGCGTCCACGTCGGGGTGCCGATGTCGCAGGCGCTTGTCCGCGCAAGCGACCGTAGCGCCATACGAACCCTGTTCAGCGACCTCGGGCTTCGGCCGGGCCAGGCGATCGCCGTAGAGGACATGGTCCGGCTTCTCGAGGCGTGGCTTCCAGACTCGAGGGTCAGCCGCGGTCTGAAGATCCTGTGCGCGGACGAGCATGCTGTGCGTCGGGTCGCCGAGGTCGCGTGCATCGAGTTGCAGGCATGGTCGGGAGCGGTGGAGGACGTATCGGTCAGCAACCGGACGATGGCCCTGGCGGCGACCCTCAAACGCTTGCCGCGACGTGTATTGCAGATAGGGCTCTGCGTCCGCGCGCCTGAGGGCGTTGACGAGCTCTCCCTGGAGCCCGACTCCGATGAGGCCGGCAGAGTCGCCGTTGCGAGCTCCGAAGGCCGGGTTCTCCTCGGAGAGGTCGACGAGGAGGGGTGGCGTCCGGTCCTGAGCGAGCTCTCGACGCCAGACCTGCTGTTCGCACGGCTGCGGTTGGGAAACGGCGCGCTACGAGCGGTCAGGGACCCTCGTACCCTTGTAGTCCTTGCCAAGCCACCGCATGGAGGGCCATTCCGCGAGGTCGATCGCGTCCGTCTCGGCACCGAGCATCTCCTGCTGGCAGCAGAGCCTATGCGCACGAGAGTCGAGCGCGAGCTCGCTGCCATCGCGCGCCCTGGGTTCCGCGTCCACGAGCGCCTGCCGGGCCTGCCCGCCGGATGGATCGTCTTCGAGCGAGTCGAGATCGTGGCGATCAGCGACACGCGTGCCCCCGAGCTCGCGGTGCTCGTGCCGCTTGCGTGGACCGAGATGGCGATCGACGGTGGACTACGGCTCCCAGGCCGGGCAACGTGGCACTCGATGTCACCGCCCGAGATCCGCGCTACGGCGCCCGGAGGACGTGAGGTTGCGCTTGCGGTCGTGCGCGAGGGGGTCGAGGCGTCCGATCCCGACGAGCAGGACGAGCCACTCGGTATTGCATCCGACAGTCAGAGCAACCGACCTGCCACTGCCCCTGAGGCGGTTGAGCTGTTCGAGGGGACCGCGATCCTTGACCTTTCGGAGCTTGAGCTCGGTGACGGCGACTATCGCGTCCAGCTATTCGACGGGAGCTTGATCGGGCGCCCGCTGGGCGCGACGACCTTCCATCTGCGCTCGGCGTCCTCACCGTTCTTCCCCGTCCTGCGCGCGATGTTGTCCTATGCGGTCGACGAGCCGCTCGGCGCCGTTAGCGCGCACGCCGAGCAGGATGGCGTACAGGGCGCGCGGATCCCCGATGCCATGTCCGCGGCCCGCGAGCTGGCGCCGGCGGGCACGACCGCCGAGAGGCTCGCTGCTCACGAGGCACCGAGCGACGATGAGGACGATCCCGAGCCGCCCTCTGGTCTTGAGCGGCGCAGCAGCGTCCCCGAGTGCTTCGTAACCGGCGCCCACTACTTCGTCCTGGAGAGCACCAGGCAAGGCCGACGTGGCTGGGAGCAGACGTTCGAGGGCGAGTGCAAGTACTGCGGGCTCGAGAAGAGCTTCCCGGCGCGCCCGCGGCACGCATGGGGTAGGGATCGTGGCGCCGGCGGGCGCCTATCGCAGGCCACCGTGGCCCCGCCGGTGCCGGTGATCCGCGACGAGCAGCCGCTCGACCACGACATGCTGCTGGACGCCCTCTGCTGCGTCGGGGCCGGGACCTTCGCCGCGCTCGAGCAGCTAGTGGGCCAGCGAGACGATCGCCCGTGGGCCGCCAGCGAGACGGCTCGAAGGCTCGTCTCCCTCGGGCACTTGGATGTCGAGCTGAACAGCCACCTGAGACCGCGCGGCTGGTCCATCTCACCTCCCGTCCTCGTCGCCTCCTCGACGGGAGCGTTCCTTGCGGGCTGGCGCAGTCCCGACCTGCTGTTCGCACTCGGCCAGGTCGCGCATGCGCTTGACGGTCGCGTCGAGTGGACCGCGCAGGCCGACGGCCCTTCACGAATCAGGCTGCTGGGCGTGGACGAGGGCGACCTCGAGAACGTCGTCGTCGCCCTCTCTGAGAGCGTTGGCCTCTCGGTCGAGGTCGCGTCGAACGCCCCGTCGGCGCTTGCAGGCGCGCTCCCAAGCTTGCCGGCGCTACGCGGCGGCTTGCCGATTGTCGCGGCCGCGCCTGTCGGACAGCGACTCGAGCGACTCGACGTCGACTCACTGCGCTGGGTCGCCGCCAGCGGGAGCGGCCCGCCCGGCGCGTATCGAACCGTCCCCCTACCCCGAGTCGTCATGCACTCCGACGGCCGGGACGTGCGCCTCGCGGAAACGAGGCTCGCGAAGTGGCTCGCCGCCGGACGCACGCCGCTACTCGCCCACGACCGTCAGCGCCAGCGCGCGATCTGCCACATGGGCACGGAGCCGCCGTGGCTATACGAGCGCGCACTCGTCCTCTGCAGCGGCCTGCTTCCAACGCCGGTCGAGGGCCACCTGGTGGAGTACACAAACGTCGATCGTGACATCGCCTCAACGCTGGCAGCTCAGCTTTCGACCAGGATCGAGGTCAATGCCTGAGCCGACGCCACTTGGCCTCGAGGGCGCAGTGCGCGATGCGTACCTGCGCTACTACGACACCGCCTACTGGCTTCGAGATCGTCGTTTGCGCGACGAGCGGCGGGAGCTGCTTGTACAGGATGGCGTTGTCTTCACAGAGCCGCTCGTCGAGCCCGTCCTGCCCTACGAGCTCGGGCCCTCGATCGGGGAGACCTGCACAGCTGCCGGCCTATCGCCCGAGGTGGCCTCCGAGCTGGCTTCGGTCGTCTTCCGTGCAGACACCGCGTTCCGACTGCACCATCACCAAGCCGAGGCGCTGTGCGCGTCGGTCTCGCCGATCGCCCCGCGGCGCAACGTAGCCGTCGCGTCCGGCACCGGCTCCGGGAAGACCGAGTCGTTCCTCCTGCCCGTGCTCGCCCGGCTCCTCGAGGAGTCCCACCAGCACGGTCCCGCACCGGCGGTAAACCGCTGGTGGCAAGATCAAGCACGCGGAGCCTGGGAGCCAGCGCGACCCGACGGCGGCAGGCCCGCGGCGCTGCGGGCACTCGTCCTCTACCCCACGAACGCGCTCGTCGAGGACCAGATCTCGCGCCTTCGACGCGCCGTCGCGCGGGCGCCGCGGCTGGGCGGCGGCCCGCCGATCACGTTCGGCCGCTACACCGGCGACACACTCGGCTCCGGCGAGCTCCCTCGTCGCGTCAGAGATCAGGCGGTCCAGCGCGTAGCGCGCGAGCTGCGCGCGATGGAGGCTGACCTAGATGCGATGGCCGACCCCATCGAGGAGATCGTCATGCAGTTCCCCGACCCGCGAGAGGGCGAGCTGCTGACCCGCTGGGACATGATCGTGAGGCCTCCCGACATCCTCGTCACCAACTACTCGATGCTCAACGTAGTGCTGATGCGCGAGCGCGAGCAGCCAATGCTCGAGCGGACGGCCAAGTGGTTGGCGACCGATGAGGCGAACACGTTCACGCTCATCGTCGACGAGCTGCACACCTATCGCGGCACGCAGGGCAGCGAGGTGGCTCTGGTCGTGCGTAACCTGCTACGTCGGCTGGGCCTGCGTCCGGAGTCGCCGCAGCTGAGATGCATCGCCACGAGCGCCTCACTCGATGGCGACTACGTGCAGGAGTTCCTCCAGCAGTTCTTCGGCGTCCCTGGAGAGACCTTCCACATCACGGCAGGCCGCCCGCGTGAGGTGCCTCCCGCCCGGCCGCTCTCGACATCCGAGCGCGGGCGACTCCTCGCTGACCCTACGTCGATATCCGTTGACGAGCTCGCGGCTGCCGCCTGCCGCGATGAGCATGGCCAGATCCGGGCCACCCGCCTCTCGACCGTTGCCGCCCGACTCGCCGAGGACGGCAGCGCCGAGCTGGAGGGGCCCTTCGTCGATGCCGTTGCCAGACCGGCGCCGCGGACGGACCCTATCCCGTTCAGGTCACATCACTTCATCCGGATGATCCGCGGCGTCTGGGCCTGCTGCAACCCGGCGTGCGACCAGGTCCCGTTGCCCGCAGCCGAAGAGCCGCGCCGCACCGTCGGACGTTTGCACTCGAACCCCGTGGCGCGATGCCGGTGCGGATCGCGCGTGCTTGAGCTCCTCTACTGCTACCAATGCGGCGACGTCTCGCTCGGCGGGTTCGCGCTTCAGCCAGACGACGAGCCGCCAAGCGACGACGAATGGTACCTCAGCTCCTTGCCATCCTCGCCGCGGGCCGCCGAGCGCCCAGTCTTCGCGCGAGCCTGGGGAGACCAATACATGTGGTACTGGCCAGGCGCATGCCCTCGCGATGCCAGCTGGCAGCACGGAACACACGGCTTCCGCTTCGCACCAGCATCGCTCGATCCGCGCACCGGCGTGCTTGCCCGAAGCGGGCGGAACGACGCCACTGGCACGATGCTGGCCGCGCCCCGCGTCGAGGACGGCCGTGTACCCGCGCTGCCCGGTCGTTGCCCTCGCTGCGGTGCAAGCGGCTCCAACCGGCAGCTCGGCCTCTTCTACCGCGGTGTCGTCCGATCCCCGATCCGAGCCCACACGACCGGTGCGGCCCGTGTCAGCCAGATCGTCCTCGACCGCGTCGTCCGGTCGATCGGCGCGACGCCGGCGGAAGGCCGCACGATCGTCTTCACCGACAGCCGCGACGACGCCGCAGGCACCGCGGCAGGCGTGGAGCTCAACCATTTTCGCGACCTTGTGCGCCAGCTCGCGACGGCCGAACTCGAGCGCACCGACACGCCGCTTGGCCTTCTTAGGCGCGCCGCGGCCGAGGCGCCGCTCAGCGACGCGGAGCGACAGACGGTAGAAGGGCTCAAGGCCGACGACCCCGACCTCTGGGTAGCGCTCGTGCTCGAGGCGCGCGACGCAGCCGGCGCGCGGGAGCGCGAGTGCATAGCCGCCTTCGAGGACGCTCACGGGGGCCCCTCAAGGCGCCTGCCGTGGGAGGCGCTAGCCACGCGCATCGAGCGTCGCCTCGTCGAGCTTGGCGTCAACCCAGCTGGGCCGCAACCCAGCGGCCAGAAGATCGCCGGACGCCACAACTGGTGGGAGCTGTTCGCGCCGCCCGCTGGGGAGTGGGATCGCCTCGAGCCCACCGTTCGCGGGCCCGGTCTCGACGAGGCACACGCACTGTTGGACCAACACCTTGCCGAGGCGTTCTTCAACCGCGGCGGACGCGACTTCGAGTCGATCGGCCTCGGATGGCTCGAGCCTCGCGCACCGCGCACAAACGCGCTGCCCGGCGGCGAGGAGAGCATGAGGCTTGAGGTGCTCCGCTCAGCGATTCGCGTGCTCGGCCTCGCGGCTCGCTACCCCGGTGGGTGGGGAGCGCTCAGCGGCGCGCCAGGGTGGTCGATGCGCGCGTTTGCGGCCAAGCTCGCCCGCAAACACGGCGGAGACGCCGAGGAATGGCTCGCCGCCATCGCGCAAGCCCTAAGCGACTCGCGTGCCCTCCAGAGCTGGACACTGCGCCTCGACGGGCTGCAAGTCGCACTCGTCCAGGCGCCCTCTCTCTTGCGTTGCACTACATGCGGCGCTATCCACCTGCACCCGTCGGCAGGCGTGTGCACGTCACAGTGGTGCCAGGGCATCGAGCTGTCCGCCGTCGACCTCGAGGGCGACGTCGAGGACTACTACGCGTGGCTGGCAGGTGAGCCTCCGCGGCGACTGCGGGTTGAGGAGCTCACTGGCCAGACCAAGCCGCTCTCCGAGCAGCGCCGCCGTCAGCGGCAGTTCAAGGGCGCGCTGCTCGAGCGGCCACTCGAGAACGAGCTGACGAGCTCGATCGACGTGCTCAGCGTCACCACCACGATGGAGGTCGGCGTCGACATCGGGTCGCTGCGCGCAGTGGTGATGGCCAACATGCCACCACAGCGCTTCAACTACCAGCAGCGCGTGGGTCGCGCCGGCCGCCAGGGGCAGCCATGGTCGTTCAGTCTCACCGTCTGTCGCGACCGCACGCATGACGACTTCTTCTTCAACGAGCCTGAGCGGATCACCGGGGACCCGCCGCCACAACCCGCTCTCGACCTCGGGCGTGTGGAGCTTGTCAGGCGCGTAGCTGCGGCCGAGGCTCTTCGCCGCATCTTCCGGGACCTTCCCAAGGATCTCGCGCCCGAGCCGACGCGCAGCACGCATGGACGCCTCGGACGGGTCGCTTCTTGGCCAGATCGCCGCGAGGCGGTCCGGCGCTCGCTGCGCGACCGAGACGACATCGAGGAGATCGTTGCGGGGTTCGTCGCCTACACGCCAATCGACGCCGGGGCGGCCGAGCGCCTCTCCGGGTGGCTCCGGGAGGACCTTGTTGGAGCCATCGACGCTGCGGTGGCGAGCCGCCACTTCTCCCAGCCGGAGCTCAGCGAGCGCCTCGCCAACGCCGGTGTGTTGCCGATGTTTGGCTTCCCCACGCGTGTTCGTCCGCTATATAGCCGCAGGCCGCAAGGGCCCGACGACGACGGGGCAGTCGTCAGCGATCGTCCGCTCGACATGGCGATCTCGAGCTTCGCACCGGGCGCCGAGGTCACCAGAGACAAGCAGATCCACGTCTGTGTCGGCTTCGCCGCGTACGAGGTCAACGCTCGTGGAGCCTTCGCGATCGACCCGCTCGGCGAGCCAACCCAGCTCCTGCGCTGCGCCGACTGCGAGGCGATCGAGCTCGAGGGGGCCCCGGAGGGCGCGAGCTGCCACGTCTGCGGTGGCTCGCTGCTCCCCTTCGACCTCTACCAGCCGGCCGGATTCCGGTCGGACTTCCGAGCGCGCGACTTCGACGACCAGGCAGAGCGCGGGCCTGCGGGCGGCTCGCCGCAGCTTGCCTGGATGACCGGCGACGAGCTGTCGGAGCAGGTCCGTGGCCTGACCGTGTACAGCCGGCCCGGGTGTCCCGTCTACGTCGTCAACGACAACCGCGGCCAGCAGTTCGAGATGTACGACTACGAGCGCACAGTCGTCGTCCCGAGCGGCGACCTCTATACCGATTCGATCGCGCTGCGCGCGGATGCGTTCGACCGACCACCCGATCGCATTGGCGCAATCGGCTCGGTCAGGCCAACCGACGTGCTGGTGCTCGAGCCCTCCCATCTCAGCCTTGGACACGTCGACGGCCCGCTGCCCGTGAGCGCGCGCCACCCTGCCTCCATGGCGGCGCTCTGGTCGCTCGCCCAACTGTTGCGGATATCCGCCGCCCTTGAGCTGGACATCGATCCGCGCGAGCTTGAGATCGGACTCCAGCCCTGCCGTGTCGGGGAGATCATCACACGCCGGGTGTTCATAGCTGACCGCTTGGAGAACGGCGCCGGATACTCCAGGCAGCTCGGCGAGTCAGCGCGCCTCGCGCGAGTGCTCGACCGAATCGTCGAGGAGATCGGGCCACGTCTGGCGGGCCCTGCGCACCGATCGCGCTGCGACAGCGCCTGCCCAGACTGCCTGCGCAGCTACGACAACCGGATGCTGCATCCTGTGCTCGACTGGCGGCTCGGTCTCGACTTGGCCGACGTGGTTGCGCGACGCGCGCTCGATACAAGCCGCTGGCTGGACGAACGCGAGACGATCGCAACCGGACTCGCCCGGGCCTTCGAGCTCGACGTCGAGAACGCGGGGCAGCTCCTGGCCATTCGCGACTCCCGTTCCGGGCGGGCCGCGGTGCTCGGCCACCCCCTCTGGCCACTCGAGGATGGCGCCTGGCTCCCGGAGCAAGCGGACGCCGTGCGAGCCCTCGGGGGCGGCTCGAGCGTGGGCATGTTTGACCTCTACACTGCGCGACGCTGGCCCGAGCGAGTCGTCGTCTGGCTCGACAGCGAGATCTCGTAGCAGCCGGGTATCGAAGAACCACGGCCCCGACGTGTCCTACGACTGGTATCGCGATCCTGAGCGCCTTTACGGCCTGGCGACTTCCTGGGCCAGGACCTCGTCGAGAAGCGTTCGCTGCTCGGCATCCAAGTCCGTCAGGTGGGGACAGAGCCGAAGACGGTCAAGTACGAGCCGGCGATGAGTGCTCGTAAGGTGAAACAAATGGTGCGCCTCCACGTGATGTGGCACGGCTAGATAGGGAATGGGTGGCACAAGAGATCCCATCCACGGCCCCCAGCTATCAGGAGTTGGCTCCATGATCTTCCGAGGCCACGTCTCGCTCTTTCCACAAGTCGCCTGGCCAATCAACACCCAGTGTCCCGGGCGAAGATCGCCCCACTGCAGGTGCGAGAGCGTGTCAACCCCTGCCTCGTTTGCGTGAGTGCGACGGGGGGCGGCATCGGGAGCCGCTTGAAGCTCAATGCGGCCAGCGGCAATGTCGAGTGCGCGTGCGAAGCCCGCCTCCTGCCGTCCAATCTCGCCCATATTGACTGTCAAGACGAGCCGAGCCGCGAGTGACTGTGCGACTATGCCCTCGAACAGCTCGCGGGGATTCGTCGAGGTCGGTACGTTGTATGAGTGGGCCACCGTCGTGGCGAGCAAGCATAGGTAGCGATCGTGACTACTCGCGAGTGACGGCCGGACCTCAAGACGCGCGCCGTTCATATAGAACGGATAGTCGTCTCCCAGGAGGCTCGCCCGCTCGCTGAGGATGTCAAAGACGCGGCGCGCTGCCTCAGTCGACGGATGATCTTGGAGATCGCGATCGATCGAGTCCTCGGCCGGCTCTTCCTCGTCGCCGTTGCCCGCCGGAGGAATCGCTTGGAAGAGCTTCTCGCGATCTGACCTTCCAGTCATTGTCGGCGATGAGGTCTGCCAAGTCGGCCTGGGTTATCGACTGATCCGTCAATGCGAGGAGCTCGACGTAGTCGGCGAGCGCTGATCCGTCGGCCTCTTTGCCGTACGCATCCGCTCGCGGTTCAATCGTCATCGAGATCCTCATGTCGGTCGCGCACCGTCGCCCGCAACGCCCTAGCGGCCGCGGCAAGGGCATCTGCCGATTGCAGGAGCTCCTCGGAGGGCTCAGCCTGCTGCGCCTCGGTCTGAGCGACTTCAATCTGAGAGCGGATGCTTGCTAGGCGCTGAGGAAGTTCGGCAAGTTCGACGATCTGCTTCGGGATCGTGAGCGACTCGTACTTACGAAGAGCGGCACGTGCGACATCATTGTGGAGTATCTCTCCGTACACCGTGACATCGCGAGAGTCCGAGAGCACTGGACGGCTCTCGCCTCGCGGAGACAGGTCTGCAACGACCTCGGCGAGGTGGTCGCTATCAGTCTGTTCGACTTGCGCTCGTACCTCCTCGTAGGATCGGGGGGAGTCCAGCCCGATGTAGGAGCGAATGTCCTGGGAGTTCATGCAGCGAAGCCAGACGCCAAAGCGACGCTCCAGCACCGGTTGGACTGGGATGTCAAACTCGTCACGTGCGTTGCGCAGGAGCGCCAGTGCGAGATATGAGTTACGAACTCCCTGGACATTGCTGCCCACTCTTCGCGCAACGTCCCTGAATGGATTCTGCGATCCCAGCTCGACCGCTCGGTCAGCCTCGCTAACGAGGTAGCGAGCCTTCGCCTCGGCACTCCAGGTCTTGATCCCGCCGATATGGCGGAACCCCAGGTACTTGTGCACTTCGTCGCGATCAGCGACCACGTAGCACGGCACCTCGCCCAGCTCCTCGAGGCGCTCCCGCGATGGCTCCTCATCGAGGACGGGCTCGATGCCCTCTTCCTCGGCCTCGGGAGCTCTCAAGAGGATCATGAGCGCCGCCAAGCGACGGTTGCCCTCCAAGGTCGTAAACTTGCCGCGGCTCGGGCCGGCTACCGTGATCAGCGGCTCATGCTCGAAGAATCCATTGTCGGCGAGCGATCGGACGAGCTCATCCAGGGCAGAGTTGTCGTATAGATAGCGCAGAAGCGCCGCCTGGCTGACCCCCTGACGCTCCTCTGGCAGCCGCGGATTCGCCGCGTCAAGAAGCAGATCGGCGACGCGAAGGTCCTTGCGCTCGGGAGGCATAGGCCCCTATTATCAGGCAGGTCGTCGCCACGCGGTGGCGTGCAAGGCTGATCGCACGGCTTCAGCCGGGGCAAGTGCTGTACTTTCGAGGCGTGATGAGCCACGCGTCGGGACGTTCGCGGATGGACCATGTCCCTGGCGTGCGTCCGTCCGGGCGCATATCGTGAAGGTCTTGTCGCTCTTCACAGGGGCCGGAGGCCTCGATCTCGGCGTCGAGCGCGCCGGCTTTCAAGTCGTTGGTTGCGTCGAGGCCGACCCGGACTGCCGCAGCACGCTGGGCGCCAACCGCCGCTGGCGCCTGCTCAGCCCCGGCGACATCCATGCCCATCGACCGAGCGACATCCTCGCGTCGTTTAGCCTTGCCAGGGGCGACGGGACGTTGCTCATTGGCGGCCCGCCCTGCCAGCCCTTCTCCAAGTCCGGCCAGTGGAAGCACGGTCAGGCGCGAAGGATGAGCGACCCACGAGCCCAGACGCTCCGAGCCTACATGAGAGTCCTGGACGCAGCGCTCCCCGAGGCCATGCTGCTCGAGAACGTCAAGGGCATCGCGGCAACGCGGACGCACGTCACCCAACCCTACGAGGCGCTCGACGTCCTGCGCGGCGAGCTGCGGCGGATCAACCGCCGTCACGGGACCTCATATGAGCCTGTGCCCATCGTGATCGATGCCGCACACCATGGAGTCGCCCAACACCGCGAGCGCGTGTTCGTCTATGCGGCGCGCGACGGTTCGGGGCTCACCGCCCCTGCGCCGATATGCGGGCCGATAGCCAGGGCCGCAAATGGCCACTCGGCGGTCCGCCGCTTCGCTACAGCATGGGACGCGATCGGCGACCTCGATGACCCTGACTTCGATCCGGGCCTTCAGCCGCTCGGCCGATGGGGCGCGCTACTCGCCTCCATCCCAGAGGGCTGCAACTACCAGTACCACACGAGCCGAGGTGAAGGTGAACCCCTATTTGGCTGGCGCACCCGCTACTGGAGCTTCTTGCTCAAGCTTGCGAAGGATCGTCCTTCATGGACGATCCAGGCACAGGCCGGCTCGGCGACAGGGCCATTCCATTGGCGAAGTCGGCAGCTAACCACCCGGGAGCTGGCCCGCCTGCAGGCCTTTCCGGACGACTGGACGATCGTCGGGGGTCCAACGTCCGCCCGCCGTCAGCTTGGCAACGCCGTGCCGCCCCCGATAGGGGAGCTGCTCGGCCTTGAGATCCGACGCCAGCTACTCGGACAGCGCCCCCGTCGCAAGCCGTCACTAATCCCGGCCCTGCGCGATGACCGCCCGCCAGCGGAGCCGGTTGCCGCCGTGCCGGATGAGTTTCTCGCTCTCCGCGGTCGACAGGAAGCTCATCCTGGCCCGGGACGCGGACCCGGTGCACTGCGACTGAAGGCCGGCGCGCTTCAATCCTCCTAAGGTGGCGCCACAGCCGCCATATCCGGTTCCGCGCGACGCCGGCGTGTCTCAACGCATGTCACGCAATCGGCGTCGTGACACTCGTCCCGAGCTGGCTCTTCGGCGGGTCCTGCACGCACGTGGCCTGCGATACCGAGTCGACGCGGCGATCCGTGTAGAAGGCGTGCTAGTGAAACCGGATGTCGTATTTTCCCGTCGCAGGGTCGCCGTCTTCATCGATGGGTGCTTCTGGCATTCGTGCCCCGAGCACGGAAACATCCCAACGCGCAATCACGCGTATTGGGTGCCCAAGCTCAGTCGCAATGTCGAGCGAGATAGACGGGTGGATCTCGCGCTTTCCGTTGGAGGCTGGACGGCAGTCAGGATCTGGGAGCACGAGGACGCGCAACATGCTGCCGAGCGGGTCGTGGAAGCGCTTCAGCGACCCTGACGCAGCACCGTCTACGCGCGACGACACCCGATGCTCGAGGTGTCGGTTTTTCCGCTGCCACCGACATCCTCCCCTAGAGTTATGCCAAGTGGCAGAGCGAGAGGCACCGCAAGGCGGGATGGCCCATCCCCAGTTCTTCTACCAGGATACCCCGAGCGTGTTCTTTGCGCGCACTGGTTGGGGACCGCTAATCGTCTCCCTCGATACCAACCTGCTGATCCTTCTGGCTCAGAACCTCGAGGAGATCGGTGGGTCTTTCGGCGTCGACGGACAGGGGTTCAGACCGGAACTCTGGGACGATAGCGTTCGCGCCCTACACGACCTGTTCTTGCTTTGGTTCTGGCGAGACGTCAGATTGTTTCTTCCGCCCGAGCAAATGCGCGATGGACGGCTAACGAGCGATCGAGCGCGCTCTCGACAGAGCATCTTGGACGCGTTCGCGGAAGACTTCTGGCAGAGGGGTGGCTTCTCGCGCGAGTCCCACATGGACGGCGAGCGAATCGAGGACGGGGTCGACCTGAAGGTCCCCTGCGAGTGCCCCGCCTCGTTTGATGAGGCGCTGCCGCGCGGAATGGACGGCATCCTCGTCCGATCGGCCGTCACTTCCGGTGCCCACGTGTTTCTCAGCACGGATCGCCACGTATTGCGCCGGGCGCACGACCTAGCCCGATTCAGCCTCGCAGTCACCGACCCAGCGGGACTCATGGAGGCCCTCGACTCGTCCGGAGAGCTTGTACGTCCTACGGGTGGCGAGGTGCCTCTTCTCCCCGACCTTCAGTCGCTAGGCCATTTCTACGGTGTCGTTCCCCAGGAGAACGAATAGCTCGTGATCGAGCGCTGGCACTTCCCGCTGGCTGGCATCGATCTGAAAGAGATCGAGGTTCCATTGGAGCAGCTGGAGGCCGATCGAGCTCGATACGTTCACCTGCTCGAGTAGCCACGGCATCGGACGCAGCAGTCCGGTGAGCCCGCGGTCGCCTTTAGGCTTGTTCGAGCGTCACAAGCGCATGGTCTGGAGGGCGTCGGTTCTCGCCTTCAAATGCTCGGCGCGCACGCCTGACGGCATCATCGTCGTCCTTGGCTGACTCGCTCCATAAGAACTCATTCCTTCGGCCCTCGGTTATCTGGACGCGGTACGGATTCATCTCGGCCCCTCTCGTTGTGTCGCTGAAGCGTCCCAAATCGACCGGACCCCTCGGACGAACCACCAGTCCAGCACCTTCCGCTCAGAGGGAGCTCGGCCAGCGCTACGGCGGCTCGCAGCGCAAAGTCGATCCTTAACGGCCGTGCGATACTGCCCGCCATGCTGAAACTCCGCCGTGGACTACTACGCTTGGCGCTCATTGCCGGCTTGACACTTGGCTTGGCGTCCAGCGCCTCAGCCTCTCCCTCCCACACGTGCGGCGACGTGCATGTCAGCCAGCTCCGCCCAAACGGCTACACAAGCGAGCGCCTAGTGGTCTCGCTCCGCGTCCTGTCCTGCGCTCAAGGCCGGCGTCTCGTCACGTCGTACTACACGAGCCACGAGGAAGGCAAGGGGAGTGGGGCGTTCCGGAAGCTCGGAGCATACAACTGTGGCGCTGGTCTCTCGTCTCTGCGTGGTGGTGTCGCGCTGCTCTGCGATCTCATCTCTCACGAGTCGGACGTGGTGTTGGAACTTCGCGTGAACCCGTTGCCTCGGCCCTCCCCCGCTCTGCGAAACGCCCGTCGCCTATCACAACCTCTCGGCGGCGTCGCATCACAAAGTACGAGAGCGTGACTTGCAGCCTCGCGCGTGAAGTCGCTTACGCAAGCGCCTTCCAAAACGATGAGTCTCCTGACGGTTCTAGCTGCTCACAGGTCGCGCACAGCGGGGCGAGCGTCCGTTGCGTCTGGGGTCGCGTGTCGTTGAAAACCATGCGACGTGGCCTCACGCGCTCACACGCGCTGGCGATGGTCTTGACCGTCGTCTCCGCCGTCGGGGCGTCAGGCCTTATGGTCCCGGCGCTGGCGGATGCCGCCTCAAGCTCAGCCTTCCCGATCCTGGTGATGGGAGACTCGTACTCGGCTGAACCGCCCCGGAAAAGTTGGAGGCCTGATCGCTTGAGAGGATTGGGCGATGACAACCAAGGGCAAGAGGTATCCAGCAGAGGTTCGTGAGCGTGCGGTGCGGCTGGTGATGGAGCACCGAGGGGAGTATGAGAGCGAATGGGCAGCGATCGGTTCGATCGCCCAGAAGTGTGGGATGACCCCGGAGACGTTGCGCAAGTGGGTGCGTCAGACGGAGATCGATGGCGGTCGCCGTCCGGGGATCAGCAGCGCTGATGCTGAGCGGATCAAGGAGCTCGAGCGTGAGAACAAGGAGCTGCGCCGAGCGAACGAGATCTTGAAGGCGGCGTCGGCTTTCTTCGCGCGGGAGCTCGACCCGCAGCCAAGGAGATGAGCAGGATGGTGGACGCGCACCGTGACGAGTTTGGGGTCGAGCCGATCTGCAGAGCTGTGGGGATCGCTCCGTCGACGTATTACGCGGTGAAGGCCCGTGAGGAGTCTCCCTCAGAGCGGGCTGTCCGCGACGATGAGCTGGCCGGCAGGATCTGTGAGGTGCACGAGAAGAACCTCGGCGTCTATGGCGCACGCAAGGTCTGGTGGCAGCTTCAGCGGGAAGACGTCAAGGTTGCTCGCTGCACGGTGGAACGCTTGATGGCCCGTGAGGGCCTGAAAGGCGCCATCAGGGGGAAGAAGCATCGCACCACGATCCCGGACGGGCAATCGACTCGCGCCCCCGACCTCGTGGACCGTGACTTCAAAGCGCCCGCCCCGAACCGGCTATGGGTCTCCGACTTCACGTATGTGCCGGCGTGGTCTCAGACGGTGTATGTCGCGTTCACGATCGACGTGTTCTCCCGCCGCATCGTCGGCTGGAAGGCAGACACCACGATGAAAACCCCGCTCGTCCTCGACACCTTGGAGATGGCGCTCTGGGCCCGCGACCACCACGGACAGCCCGTCCAGGAGGGCCTGATCGCACACTCCGACGCCGGCAGCCAATACACGAGTTTCGCCTTCACACAGCGCCTCGTGGATGCGGGCGCTGACGCCTCGATCGGATCGATCGGTGATGGGTATGACAACGCCGTCGCCGAGTCAACGATCGGGCTCTATAAGACCGAGCTGATCAACCAGCAAGGACCATGGAAGACTATGGAGCAAGTCGAGTTCGCCACACTGCAATGGGTCGACTGGTACAACCACCAGCGACTACACGGCAGCTGCGACAAACTCACCCCCGTCGAGTACGAGCAAACGAGAGCGAGACAGACCACTCAATAAAAACCGCCTCCAACTTTTCCGGGGCGGTTCAGGCTGGGAACGGTGCCGGGGACTACACGGGACCGAAGGGCTGTTGGCGATCACCGAACAATTATGCCGGGCTGTACTCGCAAGCGTTGAATCAACCGCCATACGATCAGCTCTCGTACGTCGCAAGCTCAGCGTGTAGTGGTGACAAGACGAGCTCATTCTTCTCAACGACGAACGGGCGCGCGCCACAGGTGGCGTCCGTCAACAAGCACTACGGCTTGATTCTGCTCACGATCGGCGGTGATGACGTTGGCTTCGCCGGGATCGTTCAGAATTGCCTGATAGCCGCCTTCGTGAACGTCGCGAAGTGTAAAACCCTCCTCAGCGATGCGGACAAGCTGCTCGGTGACGGAACGATCGAAGGAAGAGTCCGGCGTGTACTCAGCGGGATACGCTCGCGCGCCGATTCGCGCGCTGTAATCGCGCTCCTGGGCTACCCGTATCTTGAGAGCGACGCGGGCTACGTGCTCGACAAGGGCGCACCGGACGCCTTCAACGTCGGTGGCTGGCTGAGGCGGATTGAGGATAAGGGCGACGCGATCCAGGAGCGACTCATCTCCGAGCTCGACCATCACGACCACACGAGTAGTTTCGTGTTCGTGAAGACGAAGGCGCTTTTCAAGGGCCATGAACTCTCGGCGGAAAGCTCCAATCCGAATCGCTGGTTCGTTGAGCCATTGACTGACGCGACGATCGCCTCCCGCTTCACGTGGTATCACCCGAACCCGACGGGTTGGGCGGATGAGGCGAAACTGCTCCTGAGCGTTCCGAGCATCCCCAAGCGCGACCCCATAGGTGCCGCGCCCCACCACACTCCCGCGGCTTGGACTACGGCGGGCACGACCTTTAGCGTCTCGAGCTCCTACACCAACACCCAGCCCTCCGGGGTGTCGTGTCCCGATCCGGCCGAATGTGTGGCTGTGGGCTCAGACTTCGAGTCGGCCGACAACCAGTTCACGGCGGTCGCCGGGCTGTGGCGTGGGCAGTCATGGATCGAAATGGCGTTGGCGGAAACCTCGGGGGTCGACTTGCTCTCGGTGTCGTGTCCGACATCGGCTTTCTGCCTCGCCGTCGGCCGCACCGAGTTCGAGGGAAATCAGTCCTCGCCGGTCGCGGAGGCCTGGGAAAATGGAGTGTGGACTGCCGAGCAACCACTGCCGTCGCCGGGCGGCGGCTACGCGAACTTCTTCGGCGTCTCGTGCAGCACGTCAGCAGACTGCATCGCGGTCGGCGCACAGCAAGCCGGGTCGAGCACGATCCCGTTTGCTGAGCACTGGTCGTCCGGCACTTGGACCGTGACGGCGACGTCGGACGTAGGGATCGAGCTGCTCGGGGTATCGTGCGCCGGAAGCAACTGGTGTGTGGCCGTCGGAGGAACGCAGCAGGGGCAATATGGGCGCCCACTCCTGGAGCGTTGGGACGGGTCCCGATGGGTGATCGAGCGCGTGCCGGGACCACCGATCATCAAGGGTAGCGAGGACACTTGGGAGGTCGAGCTCAAGTCGGTGTCGTGCGCCGGGGCCGCATCGTGCGTCGCAGTGGGCAACGCGGGGACGGTACTCCAATGGGATGGCCGGACATGGACGCTCGGCTCGGCTCAAGGAGGTACCCGCGTGAACTTCGCCGGGGTCTCGTGCGCTAGCGCCAGCGACTGCGCTGCTGTGGGCGGCGGTACCCACGGTCCGGTCATCGAGAACAAGTCGGGATCGAGATGGAATCAGGAACGGGAGGCTCTTGGCGCAAAGACAACGCTCACGGACATCGCGCTCCCCACAGGCGGTGGAGCGATCGCCATCGGATACCAGACTACGACCAACACGATCTATCCGGTCGGGGAGCGGCGTCCGTGATGAGACTGGCACACCTGTGCTTCTTGTGTATGCGCCGGCGCTGTAGGGTTCTCTCAGCGCTCCTAGTCTTCGTTGCGGTTGCCACGCCGTCCTCCATGGCCGCGGCGTCGTGGCCCACGACCGTCGACTTCCAAGCGGTCGGCCCTGAGGCGCGAATCACGAGCTTCGGAATGCAACACCCGCGCCGATTTGAATACGGTCCGATCCCGGTGAGCTACGACGTGACCGCGTGGCAGGTCAGTTGGAAGCACTGGAGTGCGAGCACGACACTCGGCCGTGGTCACGTGCGGTTCTGCGTGATCATGTCTCCCTGCTACACCGGGCCGTTCACGATTAGCCTCTCTCGCCGCCGGTTTGTCAGCTGCCGCAATGGCAAGAGCCACTTCGGCTACACGCGCGTGCGACTTGATGTCTCGAAGGAGCATGGTGGGCGACCGTTCACTGACACGATCCTCGTCGGCTGCTGAGGCCCGCCGTCTCATCCGTGAACGAGCGCTGCCAACCGAAACGAGGCGGGTGTTGGGGGCAAAGCTAAGGCGCATTGGACAGATCGCCCTGTCCGTCGCGTGTGCCCTCGTCGTCGCACACGGAGCTCTCGCGGCGAATGCGAGCGGACGAGCGCTGTCGATCCTGGTGATGGGCGACTCCTACTCAGCCGGCAACGGCGCCGGCGACTACTTCGGCGCCAAGGGCTGCTGGCGTTCCCCAAACAACTACGCTGGCGTCTTCGCGCGCGCTGTCGAAGCAGCTCCGTACAATCAACCGACGGCGCTCACCAACGTCGCCTGCAGCGACGACACAACCCAGGCATTCTCCCACTCGACACACGGTCGGCGGCCTCAGCTGGACGCCGTCAACCACAGTTACGACCTGATCTTCTTGACCGTTGGCGGGGACGACATCGACTTCGCGGGGATCGTCCAGAACTGCCTGATCCAGATCACGCGAGACGGGCTCAAGTGCGACGCCCTGCTCTCGGCGGCCGAAAGAGAGCTCAGCGACGGGACGCTTGCAGCCCGCATCGTCGATGTGGTCAGCGGCATTCGCCAGCGGGCGAACGCAAACGCGCGAATCATACTCGTGGGGTACCCGTACATCGAGGGACAGGAGCAGTATCGACTTCCCTACGGTCACAGCAAGTCCATTGACGTCCCGACGCGACTGAGGGCGCTCGAGGACCTCGGCGACCGGGTGCAGCAGCGCGCGATCGACCGTCTGAACGCCAGGTACCACACGAGCAGCCTCGTATTTGTCAAGACGAAGACGCTTTTCGCCGGTCACGAGCTTTATGCCCTCAGCCTGAACCCGAATCGCTGGTTCGTGGCTCCGGAGACGGACGCGGGCGTCGCGTGGCGAGCGTGGTGGTATCACCCGAACCCCACAGGGTGGCACCAGGAGGCCCGCCTCCTGTTGAGCGACCCCAACGTGCCCAAGCAGATCGCTGGCGGTCCGGTGGCAATCTCCTATACCGGGCAGATCGGTACGCTAACGGTTGACGTCTCGACGAGCGCCGACATCACGAGAATGTTGGGGCCGCCAAGCTACACCACCACTGGCAGCTTCGCCAACGCGCCCGGCGTGAGCTACGAACTACTTGGTTATGGTTGCAAAGGCGCCACATGCGCCGCCGACTACTACGTGAATCTCGATGTGGGACGATTGGAGTCGTTTGAAACGACATCGGATCAGTTCGTGCTGCCCGGGGGAGTCCGAGTTGGCATGTCGGCAGCAGCAGCAGCCAACCTGGAGCACCCACCCATCGAGCTGGGCTGCGCCGGCATCACTGTCACGAAGCCAACGTTGGTCATATTGCTCCCGACGCGCGGTGGTCGGCGCTTGAGCAACGGTCAGGTCGCCGGTGGGCGCGTCGCTGGTATCGCGATTGACGACCGAATGTATGGTGTCGGTGTGACTTTCTGCTAGGCCGGCGCGAAGCTTGTTGGCCTCGTAAGCTCAAGTCCCCTGAAGCCAGCGGACTTCTTGCCGCCCTCGCGTGCAGCGGATCCGGGCTGCCACACCTTCCTGCCGCGGATGGCAGACGTATCGATCGTAGTGCGTGGTCCGATACTTGAGGTGGTCTTGCTGTCCGTTGATACCGATGATGAACCGTAGTGCGGCTGGACAGGAGACACCACGGGCCGTGATGTCGGCTAGAAACAGGTCTTCGGGAGTGCCAGCGTTGCTGCAGTGGCGGACCTCGTCGCGGCTGGTCGCCAACGAACGTGTCGGCAGCCCCAACTGGAGCGCCACCACGATGGCGAGGATCGAAAGCGCCAGGAAGGCGGACGTACTCAGACGTGCTGTCGACGGCGGCGTTGGCGTCATCGGTCAACTGTATCCTTGAGAGTCCTGCGTGATACGCCCGCATCACCGTTGAGGACCGCGGCAGAGAACCCGGAAAAAAGGGAACTCGCGGACAGCTTCCCCCGCGGTGATGAGCTTCCGCGCGCGCTGCAGCTCAATCCGCCGGGGATCCGTGGTGGCGCCCCGGCCCCGCGGAGGTCGTTTGGCGCCACGAGAACTCACGCTCCTCAACAACCTCGGTGTCGTGGCCAGCTCAATGGCCATCAGAGCAGCGCTCAAGACGCATCCTATTCACCCACTCGCCGAGCGACGCGCCGGCCGCGGGCGGTATTGCTCCGCGCGCGCTCCCGATGCGCCGATGTAGGGGAGAACGATCCACGACAGCAACGGGTTCAGGAGCTCCACAAGCGAATGCGGGTCGCGGGCGGTCAGTCGGGCGTAGATCAGGCCGAGCGACCCGCCGAGCACGGCCTGCGCGGCGGGTCGCGGCGGGTTCCAGGAGGCGCGTGAGGCGCTGCGCCCCTGATCGATGATCGGGATCAGCTCGTCGAGCACCTGCCCGCGGCGCATGAGCATCGCGGGAGACGCGACCGCGTGCCCGACGCAGAGCCGCGCGAGCTCTCGCTCCTCGTCGAGCAGCTCGAGCAGGGCAAGCACAGCGGCCCGCACGCGATCGACCCACGTTGCCTCGGTGTCATAGGCGGCGCTCACGTGCTTGGTCGCGATAGCCACGCCCTCCTCGAACACCGCGTTCAGGCAGCCTTCGCGATCCTCGAACAGGGCGTAGAAGGTGCCGCTCGACACTCCCGCGCGGCGGACTATCTGGGAGACGGTCGCAGACTCCGTGCCGACCTCGGATGCGACCTCTACCATCGCGGAGAGGATCCGCATCCGCTGAACCTCGCTCGCCTGCTCCCGTGAGGAGCCAGTTCGCCCCCGAGGCGGCCGCGACGCGGGCACGCTGTCCTCCGGCGCCCGCAGCTTCCTGTCAAGCGGCACCATCAGAGCGCCGCCCCGGAACCTGCGCCGGCGGCTGCGGCGCGCGCCCGGGAGTCACTCGTGGGCGACGTCTCGCCCGCGAGCTCGCCGCGGGCGGCACCCACGCCGAGGTAGGGCATGACGATCCAGGCCATCAGCGACGGCGACAGCGGCGACAGTGGCGGCACCGGCTGCTCGAGCAGCCGGGCGTGCAGGATCGCCGCGGCCGCGGCGACAACTGCGTCGGTGCCGAAAGGGGGATCGCCGGAGGCGGCGGGCGGCCGCGGTCGACCGGTCTCCAAGGCGTCGGCGAACTCGCGCAGCAGCCGCACGCGCCGGGCCCGCATCGGCGATCCGCCGGAGAACGAGTCGACGACGAGAAAGCGAGCGCGGTTCGGGTCACGGTCGAGGAACGCGAGCAGCGCGCACAGCGCAGTGCGGACGGCATCGACCCACGTGTCGGACTCGCCGCAGGCGGCGAGCACCGCGGCACGTGCTTGGTCGACCGCATCGTCGAAGACAGCCAGCACGCACTCGGCAGAATCGGCGAACGTCGCCCGGCTGCGGACCACTCCGCGCCTGTCTCGAGTGTTCAGCATGCCCCAGCCAAGCAAAGCTGCATCGCCCCCATATCGATCCCTTCTCACGCGCCACGCCCGCGACATCGAGCACGGTCGAGCCGCCTCAGCCCGTATAGATGCGCGAGGCCGGGATTTGTGACACGCATCGTTACGGCCCTTGAATCGCTTCCGCACGTGTCAGCCCCCCGTCGCCCGCTCTCTGGCACGAGCGACCCTGACGCGACTGCCGGCTTTCTATAGGATCGCGGGCTGGGCTGGCGCGAGCCTCTCAAAGCCGCACGACAACATACGGGAGGTCGGATGCACCGCAGGCACGGAAGGCAACCCAGCCGGACTCGTTACGCCGGCTGGCCTGCGGGCCGCATGTTCGTGCTTCTCGCCATAACGGTCTCGGCAGCCTTCACAGCGACCGCGGGTGTCGCCGGCGCGGATCAGTCCACACGCACGCTTCTCGCCGGGCCGCTCACGTCGCAACCGGCGATCGCCGCACAGGCGCTGCCGACGCCGACGTTTCCGCCGGTATGGACGAGATCTCCACGGACCATCCGTGCCGGATCTCGTGCCGTGTTCGTTCTCGACCCTGTCTCGGCGGTTCGATGCACGATCACGTTGCGCGGGCCGAGCACAGGCCAGGCGATCAGCTGGTCGATTCTCGGTCGCGGGCGGCTGGCCGCGTTCACGCTGCGAACGAGGCGCAATGCTACGCCAGGTAACTGGTCTATTGCCGCATCCTGTCCGCAGCCGATCGGGCCACTCCTCGTCTCAGACGCCACGGCAACCGTCACAGGCGGACGCGGCCATCGCGGGAGTCTTGTCGCCCGTCGCGACATCGCGGTTCAGCGGCGATCCGTGTTCCCGGGAAGCGGAGCGGGCCATGTTCGCGGGCAAGGCGCCGGCGCCAATCCATTTGACCCGAGGCAGTGCACTTACTGGGCGTTCGCAAAGCGTGCGGACGTATATGAAGCTGCCGTGAAAGCAGGCGTGCCCAAGCAAGGTCTGGTCGCTCATCCGGCCTTCAGCGAAGACTGGGTATGGAACGGGAAGAGGTGGGCTGAAAACGCACGGCGGGCTGGTATACCGACCGGCACGATTCCAGTCGAAGGGGCTCTGTTCGTCGACACGAACGGCAAATATGGTCACGTCGCTTACGTCGAACACGTGAATCCCGACGGGTCGTTTCAGATAAGCCAGCACAACCAGAGCGGTTGCGGCTGCTCGACGGCGACGACAGTCTCAACCCAATACCCCGGTCGCGCTGGCGTGGAATTTGTCTACGGCGGGCCGGCGGTCAACCCGTACGCACCCAAACCCAGCAACTATGTCGGGCATATCGTCCAGTGGAATGGGGACAGGAACCCACAGAAAACGGCGTGGCTTGTCGGTCCGGAAGGCAAACGCTATTGGATTCCAACAATCGCCATCTACTTTTGCCTGAAAGAACAGGGCCACCCCGGCCCCGAAGAACTACCGGCGGCGATGCTGGAACAACTCCCCGACAGCGGCAAGTCGGCGACCTGCTCGGGCGGAAAAGGAGGTGGCTCCGAACCTCTGCCACATTCAGAACCGCCGCCCGGCGAAGCTCCGCCCCCACCTCCGCCACCGCCACCGCCACCGGCCACGTATGCCGAGACAGTGGGTGGGGTCACCCATACCTGGACGAACTACACAAATGCGGGCGGCAGTCAGGGGCCCTCTATTCCATCGAACGACACCGTCCAGATCGCGTGCAAGGTCACCGGCTTTAGAGTCGAAGATGGCGATACTTGGTGGTACCGGGTCGCATCGAGCCCGTGGAATAGCTCGTATTACGCCTCGGCCGACGCCTTCTACAACAACGGACAGACATCCGGAAGTCTCAAAGGCACGCCCTTTGTCGATCCGGCGGTGCCGAACTGTTGATGGCGAGCTCAGTACTATCGATGCTTGGTTTGCGCAGGCCCGCTGTCGTCTTGGCCGCCGTCGCGGGCGTCGTCCTCGCCCTGAGCTGCGGGGCGAGCGCGTTCGCGGCGCCGACGATCGAACTGACGCGCGGCACCCCAGAACCCGTGGAGTCGATCACGACCCAGCTCGGCGCGGTCGTCAGCAACGGCGGGAACCACGCCTTCAGACTGCACGTGAAGCCGACGGGCGGGGAAGGCTGCGGCGCAAACGCGCAGGCCGACCACGGCGAAGGCGTCCTCGATGAAGGCATCACCTCGGAAACGAACCCGGTCCACTACTCGCGGAACTGGACGTTCCAAGCGGCCGGCACGTACAGGCTTTGCGCGTGGGTGAGCACGGGCTCAGAAGAAGTGCTGGCATTCGCGGAAACGACGTTGACCGTTCGCGCGCCGCACCTCTCGCTCTCGATCAGCGTGCCAGCGACGGCGTTGCCGGCGCAGACTTTCCAGGTCTCGACGAAGGCGCAGGCCGAGACGGAACGGCCAGTGTGGGAGTACGTGATGCCGAACACGGGCGACGGCTGCCCGGCGAACGCGGCCGCGGCTGGGCACGCTTCTGGCTCGAACACGATCCTTGACGTCTGGAGCGTTACCGGCGGCCCGTTCACGGAAACGAAGAACGAGTCCCTGAGCTCACCCGGCGTCTACCTCTACTGCGCGTACTTCGAGTACCCGAACACGGAATCCCCGCCGGAGGCGAGCGCGAGCGCACAGATGAGCGTCGTCCCGCCGCCCCCGCCGTGCGTCGTGCCTGCCTACCATCGTGGCGCGAGCCTGGCGAGCGTCGAGCAGGCGGTCCGCGCGGCGTCTTGCTCCGTTGGCAAGATCACCTACTCGGCCAGCTCGAGCGTGGCGCGTGGCGGCGTTCTCGCCTTGAGTCCTGGCACGGGCACCAAACTCGCCGCGGGCGCGGCCGTGAGCATCATCGTCTCCGCGGGAAGGCCGTGCGTTGTTCCGGTCGTGAAGGCTGGGGCTACCGTGAGCCACGCCAAGCATCTCCTCGCCGCTGCGGATTGCGGAGCCGTGATCGTCCACGCGCACAGCCGTCACGTGCGGCGTGGACGAGTCGTGGGCCTGGGCTCGCACGCTCACTCTCGGCTCTTCCCGCTGAGCAGGGTTCGGATCGTCGTTTCCTCGGGCCGTTAGGGTGGGCGTCACCGCGGTCGGCGCAGACGGCTCAGTCGGGCCTCTGAAGGAGAGCCGCGAACCCGTCGGTCATGTCGAACCAGCGCTGCTCGAGCACGGGAAGCCGGGGCGGTATCTCGCTTCGTGTGTCGGTGATCCAGCGTGAGAACGGCAGTCCCTGGTAGACGCCACCGTTCTTCTCCGCGAGCACGTCCGCCAGCGTCTCACCGCCGGCGAGCATGCCCGCGAGCACCTCGCCGTCCTCGAGGCCGAGCAGGGTCAGCGGGCGCGTCGCGGCCTGTCCGAGCAGACCCCCTGCTTCGTCGGCTATGTACGCGAGCAGGGGCCCGGCGGCCAGCAGGTCTCCATAGGTGACGAGCACCGGCCAGATGCGCCGCACCCGGCCCATGTCGACACCGGGCAGCCGGGCTGCGGAGTCGCTGTCGAGCAAGTCGTCGATCACCCGGTCGAGCTGCTCGAGCTTTTCGGTGACGGTTCGCTTCAGATACTTCTCCAGCTCGGCCTCGTCGGCTTCCGCGCGCACGCCGAGCGGCAGCCGCGTGGAGATGACCTCGACGAGGACGAGGTCCGCGCCGCAGTCGATCGCGACATCGGATGTCAGCTGACCGCTGTATTCCTGCTCGCCGTGGACGGCGCCCTGACCGGCCGGCCGCGAGCCGAGGGCCTCTTCGAAGAGCTCCTGGACGTAGCGCTCGATAAGCCAGCCGACGAACGTCGTGTAGTCATCGCGCCGCTTCTCTGCCGCGGCGATCTCCAGGAAGCGGTAGTAGACGCCGTCGGTCAGAAAGCCCTGCGCCGCGCGAGGCGAGACGAGGCACAGGCCGCCGGGGATCCGGAGAAACGGCTTGGTGAGAAACGGGGTCGTCTCCCATACGAGACGAACGGGAACATCACGACTGCGCTCGAACCCCTCGACATAGGACAAGCGCGAGGCGCTGAGCACCTCCGTCAACGTCGCGTGACGCTCGGCCAGCGATGTCCTCGAGAGGTAGCTCTGCATATCCGGCACGACCGCATGCGCCCCGGCCGGTGCGCTCTCATCCTGGGCTCTCATCGCAGCGCCGTGGCCGACGGCCAGCAGCTCCGGCAGGCTCACCCCGACGTGGTCGCGGTGCCACTGGTCGAGGTCGCAGTGGTTCGGGTGTGCGCGCGCCGCGGCGGTGCCGGCGAGCTCGACGTAGATGCGCCAGGTCCGCTGGTAGGCGAGCAGTGGCTGCTCACTCGAGTTGTATGCGCTGTTCTGGGTGATCCACCCGAGCCAGTCCTTTGGGCCGCGTTGGCGAGCGAGCGCCTTCGCGGCCCCGGCCGTGATGGCGGAGCTGACCTTGATCAGCGCCTTGCGGAGCTGCAGATCCTGCTCTGGCGTCCATGTGCCTTCGCCTTCGCCTTCGTCCTGCGCGGCGCTCTCGAGCAGCAGCCGCTGGAGGACGAACAGCTGCTGCTCGTGGAAGAGGTAGCGCCGCTCGGTTCCCGGGTTGCCAAGGAACGCACGGAAGTCCTCGATGATTCCGGCGTCCTCCCCGAAGAGCTCGCGGGCGAGCTCGAGCTGCCGCTCGGGCTCGTCACGGATCGGCCAGAGCTTCCGGGCTATCCGTGCGGTCCTGATCATCGCGGGCGCCCACGGGAGCTGTCCCACGACCTCGCGCACCTCCTCGACCGTCGACGGTGGCGTGAGGCCGAGCGCGGCCTCGTCGCAGACGACGACCATCTGGTCGAGGAGGCTCGGCGAGGGCCGCGTCGCGAAGCTCAGATCGTGCGGCGAGCGCGCCCAGCCCTCGCCCAGCATCGGTTGTCGCGGCTGATCGAAGAGGACTATCAGCCCAGTCGGGCTTATGTACTTGTGCTTGCCGGCGAGGATGTGCTCGAGATCCCGTTGCTTCACGTCTGACAGGAAAGCACGGCTTCCGGGGCTGGCCAGGCAACCTCTCGCCGTCAGGGACACGTTCTCGTCGCTTCTCGCGTTCAAACGCCGATTTCGCCGCTCGATGCGGCGTCAGCGGTGGGCGGACGAGCAAGACGCTCCTACCCTAGGAGCGTGACCGATCTCGCGAGCGCAATCGCGGGCCTGCAGGACTACGACGCTATCGAGCGGTTCGTCACGTTCGCCGAGCAGCTGGACGTCGCGGCGGACCTCGTGCGGGCGGACACCCTGCCGAAGGCTCGGATGGCTCTCGTCGCGGTCGACAATTTGGCCGATCTGCTGTTGCATCGCCACGCCGAACGCGTTTTCGCGGCCAGTGAACGGTCCTGGTGGCATGAGCATCGGCGTTTCACGCGCGTAGAGCGCGATCGAATACACAAAGACTTCGGCAGCTTGCTCAAGATCGCCGGCCAATCCTGGGAGATGGCATGGGAGCGTATAGACGTGGTGGTGACCGCGGCCGACTCACCAGTCATGCGTGTTGGACATAGCTATCGAAACGGTGTCTACCACGAAGACCGCCACAACGCAGCGCTTATCCAGCCGCTGACGATCCTCTACATGCAAGCCGTCGCGCGCGCGTTCTCTCGCTTCTACCGACCGGGCACCGCTTGGAGTACGACAGCGGATCGAGTCGCTTCTCTACAGCGGTTCGGCTACTCGCTTCCCGAGAGGGAGCTCGGAGGGCGAATGTTCGAGTTTCGCGGCGCAGCGGAGACCGTGACGGCCGAAATCACGGGGAGGTTCGATGTTGCGCTCCCACCGCTACGGACGTGGCTCGCGAACGACCTGGTGGCGCGCACTGTGAGGGTGGCGCGCATCGCGGTTGGGCTTCTCCAGGATGGTATGCCGGACGAGCGATTCGAGTTCGCGTTCAATTGGACGCTGTTCTGGGATGCCCACGGCGCCGACCCCGAAGCGATGGAACTCCAAGCCCGGAGAGAAGACCTATCTTCTCAGCTGCACGAGTCAAGCGATAAGGACGTAACCAGCACACGTGATCTCTATGAGCAGACGAACAAGGCGTACATCGCGCGCTGGCACGAGCTTCAGCGAGCGTTTCGCCGGCCAGTCCAATGGCACGATATCCCACGCGTCGGAAAACGAGCGGAGAAACTACGTTCGGCGACATCACTCCCGTCGCTGCTCGAACGCTACGAGCAACTTGACCGCGAGGTGACATCCTTGGAAAACGGCGTGTCAGGCGCGATCAGCTCGTGGAACGGCATGGTTTCTGATGCGGAACAGGAGTCGCGCGAACGCCAGTAGCCGCACACCGCCTCCCCCGGAGACCACCATGCCTCGATGAGCTTGACCTCGCCCAAACGCGCACGCCGCATGATGGTCCCATGACCATCCGCAAGATCCCCCGGGACCCAGAGGGCGTCGAGTCGCTCAAGCTCTATGCGTCGCTCGATCCCCTCGTCGCCGTTGGCGCGGACTTGCAGGACCCCGCGCGCCTCGATGAGTTCCTCGACCGCATGAAGACAGGTGTGAGCGGCTCCGTGCAGAAGGCCAGCCGCCTACACGGGTTGCGGGTACAGGCGCTCTTCCGCGCAATGCTCGTGGCGCTGGGCGGCTTTACGTTGCTGACCGACGTCGACGGCGGCGAGCCTTACTTTGACGATTCCGGCGGCCCGGTGAAGCTCCCCGACTTCTGCGTTGTGGACCGAGACGGGCAGCAGCTCCTCGTCGAGGTCAAGAACGTGTCACCACACGACCCGTCGAAGCCACATGTCATCAGCAAGACCGAGATGCTTGGACTCCAGCGCTATGGCGAGCTTATGAAGGCGCCCGTGGCCGTTGCTCACTACTGGAGCGCGTGGAACCGCTGGACGCTCGTTCGCCTCGACGCGCTCAAGCCGAAGGGCAAGAAGTACGGGATAGATTTTCGGACCGCCGTTCTCTCCAACGAGCTGTCCCGGTTCGGCGACTTCATGCTCGGCACTCGGCCCCCTCTCACGCTGATCCTGCATGTTGAAGATGCGGGCACACAGCCCGCCGCGGGCGATCGAGTCCAGGTCAGGGTCACCGATGTCGAGATCGTGGCGGGAGGTGTGACGCTTAGGGATGGGCAGGAGCTCAACCTTGCGTGGTTCCTCATGCTGTTTGGCGACTGGCCCGCGGAGGACCCTCAACTGCTCAGGAAGGACGGGGTTCCGCAAAGGATTGAGCTCAGTGTCAACCCGATGCCCGAGGAGCTCGAGGTCGTGGAGCGCCAGGGGTTCGGAATGATTGGCATGTTGAGCTCTATGTATTCGGCCATGTACAACGAGCGTACGCTTATGCCCGAGGGCGAGGTCCGAGAGCTCAGACACGAGCCCGACCCCGGCGAATTGGCCGCCCTGATCCCGGACGACTACTGGGACCGCGAGGACCGAACGCTGTCGATCTGGCGGCTGCACATCGCGCCACCGGAGTAAGCCCCACGACACCGGCGAACTTGAGCACCACCGACCCGAGCACGTGTCATCCTCGTTGATGCTCATGAGGCGATGGGATGAGACTTGGCATCGACTGCGCGAGTGGACCAACGGGCAGGCTCCGGCAGAGCGCCTCGCCGCCCAGATCCTGCTCGCCGAGGGGGTCTCGGGGATCGACCCCAGCCACCCGCTCGGCGGGCCAGACGGTGGGAAGGACGCCATCGTTGAGCGCAACGGCGAGCGATGGGTCATGGCCGCGTACTTTCCGCGCGGCCAGATGCCCTTTCGCGAGATCAAGGCGAAGTTCCTGGCAGACCACGCAGGTGCCGTCGCAAACGAGGCGAGGGGGATCGCCTTCGTGACCAATCAAGAGCTCAGGCTCGACGAGCGACTCCAACTGGAAGAAGTGGCCGGCATGGAGGTTGAGCTGTTCCATCTCGAGCGCATCACGGCCATCCTCGATCAGCCCCGCCTTCATGGCGTCCGGGACCAGTTCCTTCAGATCCCAGCCGAGCGCTCAACCGACTTGCGGGAGCTGCCCACCGCCGCTGCGATCCTCGACGCCGCGAGCACTCCGGCTGGCGCACCCGAGCACCGGGACATCTACGACGGGATGCTGCTACTCAAGGTCGCGGCGATCCCGGTCCCGGCCGGGCTTCGCCACCCCGATGCCAGCGACCCGCAGTCGGCCCTCCTCGCAGCATCGGAGCGCGCTCAAGAGCTGGCGGCGCGGTGGCCGGTGCCCAGCCTCCTGGCCCAACGCCTCAACGAGGGCTGGCAGTCAAGCGCCCCGCACCTCTGGCTCGCTGGACGGACGTTCGCCGATCCCGACCGACTATCGCGCTATCCCTCCGCAGCAGCCAGCTTCGTCACCAGGGACTCGGTGCTGTGCGTGGAACGAACATGGCCGACACGCATCGGCGAGGACCCCGGCTTGCTTGCGTTTCACGCGGCGCGCGAGCCCGAGGTCGCCGCTGAGGCAGTTGTCTCCGTCGCCTTCGCCGCGGGCCTGCTCGAACCAGTCGCTGGCTTGGCCGCCGTCGATGTAGCCGTTCTGATCGCAGCCGGCGCACCCGATGGCTGGCTCGTGTCATCCGAGCGCGTGGTGCACGGCGGGCGCTTCGGTGAGGTAACGGCAGTCCGCGACCCAGTCGCAGAGATCCCGGCAAGACACCTGGACCGCGGTCGCTTCGCGATAGAGACCCTCGTCGAACCCTTCCAGGTCGCCAAGGAGCTGCTCGGCCCCTGGTTTGCCGGAGTCCGCAGCGACGACCTCTTCGCCCGGTTGCGCGATGAGTAACCAGGACAGACGGCAGACAGATCGGACAGATCTATCGCGTTGACGCTCGCTGAGATCGCACACGCGATCTGCCACTACTTCACGACGACCTGCACAACGATCGTGGCGACCGCGACGAGCACGAGTAGCCATGTCACGAACCACAGCCGCGTGTGCTGCCATTCGGTGAACTCCGCGACGGTCGTATCGAACAGCATCTCGAGCTTGCGATGTAGCGCGTCGTAGTCGTGCATGATCTCGAACTGTTCGAGGATCGATCGGTAGGTTCGCTTGTAAGACTCCCAGACGATGTCGAGGTCGTAGATCTCGTGGAAGTCGCGGGTGAACTCCTTAGAGATCTCGCCGAACTGCTTGGGGTCACTGTGCGCCTCGATCTCGTGATACGAGCTGCGAATGAGCGACTGGGCTGTGGCCGCGCCGAGAACCATGTAACCACTGATCACGGATTGCAGCAGTGCCGAGCCCTCGTAGCGTTCTTGCGAATCAAGCGTCGTGGTGGTAATCAGGGACCTCGCCACGGGCACGGCCACCTCCGCGTAATAGTCCCTGTCCAGAAATGGGCGGTCTAGGCGGTAGGAGGAACCTTGACCGATGTAGATGCGGCCAGACACCGCGCGGAGGAGGTCCGGCAGCGCGCCGGGAAGCATTCGGGCCTCTTCGCGGGCCGGGTTCATCTCGTGCCATCGACGAACATCCTGGCGCTGGAGCTTCGGATCGACCAGTGTCAGTGCCGACACCCGTGAGCTCGCGATGGACGTGAGCACCTTGTCGCCGAGTTCCTCGTCGTCGGGAACGTTGCGGAAACGGCGCCGCCGACGGAGCCGGTCGCGTCTCATCCGGCTCGTGCAATACATCATCGATTCGGTCCACTGACGCACGCTCAGAGGCCCACCTGCGAGCTCGTGGTCGATGTTTGCGCAGTACCGCCGCAAGGGACCGTCGAGCAGGAATCGCCGGCGATTAGCCCCCAGTCGGTCGGCCGCGAGCCCCCAGGCTGCGCGTACGCTTCCTTCGATCTCCCTCAGCGACATTTCGCGCTGATCGACTGGGGTCGCGTCCGCGCGGCCGCGAATCGGGATAAGCAGCACAGTAAAGGTGGATGTCCGGCGGCAGCGCGACCGATCAGGCTCGCGAACGAGCGACACGAACGGCTGCACCAGCAGTGACCCTTCCGCCTCCGGGCTGCGCGCCACCGCTCCCGTGTCCTCGTGTTCCCCCGGCGCCTCGAGCGAGAGGACCGCGTGCGGTAGGAAGACGTTGAAGAAGCGATTCGCCAGCGAGACTCCGAAGAGCCGAGAGCGCCAGTGCGCCCACAGCTGAAACAGCACGCGTGAGACGTCGTCGGCATCCCCCGCGCCGGCGCCAACTTCACTGAGCAGCAGGTCATTCGCGATCGGCTGATCCGCGTCGGTGATCCAGCGGGAGGTGCCGCGTTGGGCAAATATGAAGCCCTCCCAAGTCGACAGGGGCTGATTGAGCTTTGCTTCGGCCCACGACAGCGGAGGCGGCAGCCGCCCTGTGCCGCGACGATCGAGTAGGGCGAGCGGCTGCGGGTCAAGGCGAGCATGCCGTTCGCGCAGCAGCCAGCTGTACTCGCCAGGAGGCGAGCTGTCGGCCGAATCCGCGGAGGCGTCGGCGAGCTCCGCCGGGAATCTGAACTCAAAGCCACCAGTGGAATCTTCGAACAGCGATAGCAATCGCTTGTGCGCCCGCTCGTGATATTTGCGCTGGCGCGCGCTGAAACTGGCCGAGGACTTCGCCTGGCGGCCTCTGCGTGGAAGCCATCCAGACGTCTCCCGAAACTCGCGGGCATGTGGAAGCTGAAGCGCAAAGGAGTGCTGGATCACTCCGTGGAAGGAGCCTTTGAGCTCAGACGCGTCGCGTTCATTGTGCTCTCGATAGAAGTCCCTCTCTGTCATAACGTGCCCGTTAACCGGCTGACCGCGGCCGCGCTAGTTGCGGTGCGCCGCTCAGCTGCCCGTTGGCGCCGAAGGTTTCGCCTGTTCGCCCGGATGGCCGGCGAAGATGCCGACTAGCGCTCCGACCGTGGCCGCAGCGAGGGAGATCAGCACGTTAGACGCCTGTGTCGCCAACGTCGCGTAATCCGAGCAAAGGGTTTGTTTTTCCAGCTTGGCAGTGGGTTTACACGCGTGTACCACGTGAATCACGCCTAGCGCGAGCAGAATGCCGAGACTGACGGTGACGGCAAACAGCAGAAGGGGGACGGCGATCTTCGGTTCGGCGACGATCGTCCTGAGGCCCGACAGCCAGCCAGCGCCCGCCGGAGCGGCGGCATCCGCCACCTTCGTGGCGGCGTCAACCGCCGCGTTGTGCACGTTCGTTGCGGCCTGCGCAGCTTTGTCCACCGGCGCCGGTTGGGCGGCCAAGAGTTGCCTCTGCGCGCTGAGGATCGTGACGGCGGCGTGCTGTGCCGGTCTCGCGCCGGCGGAGTCGGCCTGACCGAGCGGTACGGCCGTCAGCAGGGCCCCTTCCGCCTGCTGCCCTGCGGCTTCGACCTGCTTGACGGCAGCGAGCGCTTCCACGCCCATCTGGCGCCCGACCTGTACGTGGCTTTGGGCCTCCCGTTCGGCGCTCCGCTCGGCGGCGTCAACCGCGGCTATGGCCGCCCCCCTGGCGGCGTCGGCGCCCGCCTGCTCGTCAGGTTGTGCGTCGGCCGCTTCCCTCGCGCCCTGCGCCGCCGCTTCGTGGATGGCCCGCTCAGCGTCGAGCACGGGATCGGCCGGACCGTCTGGCAGTGAAGACCCGATGTGCTCGAGGTCCGATTCTAAGCTCGCGGCGATGCCGTTGGCGGCATCCCGTGGCGAGCCGCTCAAGCCGGGTGCATCATCCGGCGCGCTTTCGACCGATTCTCTAGTCGCTCGAGCATTTTCGCTGACGGTGTGAAGCCCCCGCTGGGCGCCCTGCGTGACGGCTTTGCCGGCGTTGTCTTCTTGTCGCGCCCGCTCGCGCGCCGCATCGTTGGAAGCCGCAGCCGTTTCCGCCGCGACGGAAAGTGGAGCTTCTTCCTTTCCCGACGTTGGAGCCCGCGGTGGCGGTGCAAGGATGCCGACAAGAGCGCCACTGAGCGCACCGCCGATCGCCCATAGTTCTTTGGGAACCCCGTGGTTGAGAGCGGCGATCGTGCTGGCGCCGATGATCACGACGACGAGTGCACCGGCCACACCGATGATCGCGAGCACGTACCCAGTTCCGCGGCTGTCTCGACCGTTCAGCATGCGCGTGTGCATGTCCGAAGGCTGCACACCGTCAATCCGGCTCCGTGTCGAGCAAGGATACTCGTCTGCAACGCCCAAGCAAAGCTGGATCTCCCCCTTGTCGATCCCTTCTCACAACCGCGACCTCGAGCACGGTCGAACCGCCTCAGCCCATATAGATGCGCGAGGCCACGATTTGTGACAGGCATCGTCGTCCGCGGCAGCATCCCGCCGATCATGGGCCGACGTGTCAGCGCTCCGCGCGTCTTAGATGGCGATCACGGGAGTCCCGCCTTGATTCCATCGCTGAGCAGCGCAGGCGATAATCACCGGGATGGCTACACACACGCCGACGGTCCTGGAGCGCATTCTGGACAGCACGCGCGAAGAGCTGAAGCGTCGCAAGCGGGAGCGCTCATCGGAGGAGCTCGCGTATCAGGCGCTTTCGATCGGCGGCGGTGGCGAGGTGAGCCCGCGGCATTTCCGGGCTGCCCTGCAAGAGCCTGGAATCGCGCTGATCGCCCGAGTTCAAGCGCCGCTCGCCTTCGGCGGGGACGCTGCGCCAGGCGCCGGACTTGCACGAGCCGGTGAGCGCGTACGAGCGCGGCGGTGCGAGCGCGCTGTCGGTGCTGACGGAGGGCCCGAACTTCCACGGCTCGCTCGACGATCTGTGTGCCGCTCTCGCCGCGTGCGATTTGCCGATCCTGCGCAAGGACTTCATCGTCGACGAGTACCAAGCTATATGAGGCGAAGATCGCGGGGGCGGACGCCGCGTTGCTGATCGTGGCGGCGCTTGAGCCAGAGGAGCTGAGGGCGCTGCACGAGGGCGGGCGAAAGCTCGGGCTGGATGTGCTGGTGGAGGTGCACGACCGCGAGGAGCTGCGCATAGCGCTGGGCGTGGGGACCGAGCTGATCGGGATAAACAACCGCGATTTGAGGGACTTCAGCGTGGACCTGGAGCGCACCGCGCAACTGCTGGGCGAAATCCCGGGAGGGGTGACCGTGGTCTCGGAGTCGGGGATCGCGGAGGCCCAGCAGATCAACAGGCTGGAGGACGCCAGCGTGGATGCGGTGCTCGTGGGGGAGTCGTTGATGCGCTCCGAGGACCCGAGGCAGCCCTGAGGACGCTTCGAGGAGATCACACTGAGAGAGATCGTGTAAGGGCAGGGGGTCTGAGCGGGCAGACCGCGAGCGCGGTGCTGGGCGAAGTGGTGAGCGTGATGACCGGCGGCGCGCGGCCGGCATGACCTGCGCGGTCTCCGCGTCGGCTGGCTCAGAACACAACCGTGCGCCGCCCATCCACAATCACCCGGTCGTCGAGATGCAGCGACACGGCCCGCGCCAGCACGACTCGCTCGACGTCGCGTCCCAGGCGCTCGAGGTCGTGGATGCTGTGGCGATGATCGACGCGGACGACGTCCTGGTCGATGATCGGCCCGTCGTCGAGCTGCTCAGTGACATAGTGGGCCGTCGCCCCGATCAACTTGACGCCCCGCTCGCGCGCCTGACTGTATGGCTTCGCCCCGGCGAACGCCGGCAGGAACGAGTGATGGATGTTGATCGCCGGCATACCCACGCGCGCCAGGAAGTCGCCGCTGAGGATCTGCATGTAGCGGGCCAGGACGAGCAACTCGGCGTTGCCCTGGAGCAGCTCCAGCATCGCCGCCTCCGCGCGCTCCTTGCGCCTCCTCTCCACCGGAACGTAGTGGAACGGGACACTAGCCGCGACCGCGGCTTCCTCGCGGTCGGAGTGGTTGGAGATCACGGCGACGATCTCCGCGTCGAGCTCGCCCCGGCGCCAGCGCCACAGCAGGTCGAGCAGGCAATGGTCTTGACGGGAAACCAGGATCGCGATCCGCCGGCGCTCGCCCCAGTAGCGGATCTCCCATTCCATCTCAAACCTCCCGGCAACCTCGGCCTCAACGCTCGCCTGGAACCGGCTCTGCTCGAGCTCCGGCTCGAGGAAGAACTCGGTCCGCAGGAAGAAGCGCCCACCCGTGGTCACTCGAGTACTGGTGGGAGGAG
The DNA here is from genome assembly GCA_963755165.1 of uncultured Solirubrobacterales bacterium. Classification (GTDB taxonomy): domain Bacteria; phylum Actinomycetota; class Thermoleophilia; order Solirubrobacterales; family Solirubrobacteraceae; genus Palsa-744. The sequence continues at coordinate 42,121 of CAVWIT010000002.1, forward strand.
ACGATGTTCGCGCCCCGCTCGAACAGAAAGCCCGAGACCGCGGCGACGATGCCCGGCCGGTCCGCGCATCCGATGAGCAGGCGCGCCGTATAGCGTGGAGCGTCGTGCTCCTCTCCCGACTGCTCTTCGAGCTCTGTTCTCAACGCCTAACCCTCACCTCCAGCTCCGTGTTTCCGTTCGTTTTCCGCACGGTTTCACAGCGTCTGAGGGTGTAGCTCGGGGTTGAGGCCGGCGATGACCGCCTCGAGCAGCGCCCGGTCTCCGGTGCTCGTGATGCCCGTCGAATCGCCGTTGATGAGGGCCTCGGACCACTGCTGCGGCGTCCCGCTGGCGACGGCGTCCCACGGTCCGAGCGGACCCACGACGAACGGGGTGAGGCGCCCGCCACCGACCGCGAGGTAGACGTCGCTCTGAAGAGTCGTGTGCCAATCCTCGTGCAGCTTGACGATCCCGTTCATGTCCTCGGAGATGCTGGCGAGTGCCGTCAGCTGGTAGATGAGGCCGGCGAGATCGCTCGCCAGCAGCCCCTTGTCGCGATCGTCGAACACCCATTCCCAGCACGCCGCCGACATCGCGAGGCTCGCCAGCCGGCGCGCGGGATCGGTCAAGCTGAGCCACGCCGAGCGGCCCTCCTTCTCGGTGCTCAGTAGACCGAGTGCAGTGCAGTAACGCAGACGCCGCAACAGAGTGCCATGGCTGATGTCCGGCAGGAGCCTTTCCAGATCGCCCGCGCGCAGCCGATCATGCGCCAGCGCACGAGCAATCGCCCGGCACGCAGGGTCAGCCGATACACCAAGCGCGGTGCTCCCGGGCGGCCCGAAGCTCTCGGGAGGCCGTGGCCATTCGGCCTCACAGTGCGCCGCGACATCGACAACAGTCAGGATCGCACGACCCGACGTCGTCAGCCGATGAGGGACACGCCGGTGGTGATGACCGTCCGCGTCATCCACAAGGTCCACCAGTTCACGTAACAACAACAGACGCAAGCGGGAAAGGGCCACCCGGTAGCCGATCCCGTCGACCGACGCCTCAATCTGGTTCGCGCTCGACGGCTCCTCGCGAAGGTGAAGCAGAATCGCCAGCGTCGCTTCGTCGCTCAGAATATCCAGGCAACGCGTGCCAAACACCTCCAGTGCACTCATCATCGCTCCGTATCCCCGTTAGCGGCAGCTGCATACCCAGGCCACAGGACAGCAAGGTTTCTAGCACGTCAAAGGGGTGCGGCAGTAGACAATTGTGCGCCCATTCGCGCGCCGTTGTCCCCGCAAATGAGAGACATTCAGGGTCATCAGCTACGAAAGTCCTGCATCTCAGGGAAGTCCAGTTCGTGGGACTCTCCCGGTGCCGGCAAGACCGTAAGGACGTAGATTATTTTCCTAAAGATTCACCGGAGTGGAGGTTTGCGGAGGTTTAGCGCGGAGCGCGGCACCGAGGGCGTTGAGGACGGCGAGCATCAGCGTGCGATCGCCGGCCACGCTGATCCCTCCATTAGGTAGAAGGAGTGCATCGCACCAGGCTTCAGGGGTCGCACGCCCGACCGCCTCCGGAGGCGTCGGCGGAGCTTCAGTGAGCGCAAGAATGCTCCCATCACGTGCCGCGAGGTAGATATCCGGCGCGGCCGCACCATCCGTCTCGAGATGAAACTGACAGATACCCGCCGTCGGCCCCGAGACCTCGGCGATGGGAGCGAGCATGTGCAGCAGATCGCTGAAGTCGCTGGCAGGCACGGCGTCTGCCGGCCTGAACCATTGCCATTCCCAACGCCCAGCGAGCATCGCGACCATCGCGAGGTACCGGGCCCGCGACGTCAACTCGTACAGCTGGATTTGTCCAACCTCCTGCCGTTCGAGCAGGCCCTCGAGGATGAGGTTGGACAGGCGCCTCCTGAGCGTTGTGCGCCGTACCTCGGGCAACCGCAATTGCAGGTCCCGGACGGCGAGGGGCCCGTCGGCGAGCGCGAGCATGATCTTACGCGTGCGCCGATTGGCGCTCAGCCCGATCGCGACGATCCCGGGCGGGACGCCTCGCTCGAGCTGAGAACACCATTCCTGCTCCCAACGGTCCGCCGCGGCCGTGACCTCGCGCAGCATCCGCCCGGCGTCCGTAAGGCTGTAGTACGCGCGGCGCGGGACCGCTGCGCTACCGGCGTGCGGAGGAACTCCAGAATGACGCTCACAGCTCACGAGCTCGCTGTCCAGCAGACGACGCAACCGTCGGACTACGACGGAGTGGCCGGCATGCGGCAGGGCTCCCTCGAGCTCCGCCGGCCGAATCGGGCCATCGGTCAGTCCCCGCATGACTGAAACCATCCAGTCCTCGGCGAGCAACCGCAACGCGCGCAGTCCCAGCTGGTCTCGTTCGGCCATACTCCCGCCGATCCGCTCCGATTGCACGAACTACCGCCGGCACACGGACGTACGCATTCGGCCCCGACGCCGGAGATCGCGTCCAGGCGTGTGTGAGGATCCACGTGCCAGCACAGAGGGGACGCGCTGTCGATGCCGATGTACGCACGGCAGCCGGCGCCTTCCGCGTAATGGCGCCGCGGACTTTGATAGTGGCCGACTTACGCCGCCGCGTCTGCTCGGGCCTCCGCGGCATGCGTCGCGGTAGATCGTGACTTCACCCCAGTCAGCCCGCGCGGCTACCCGACAGGCCGCGATGGTAGCCGTCACCACGGTGAGCCAGGCAGTCGCAATAAAGATAAAGATCACTGACACAAGCGCCCCTCAATCTCGACCCCTTAATCCCAGACGAGGGGGCGCCACGGCCCAGAGGGTGGGGCCGTGGCGCCCGGGAGGAGCAGGGACCAGACACGCACGCTTGCGATATGTCCGGGGTACCTTCCTCGAGCGCCGGTAGAGGATAGGCGGCGCTCAAGTCTGATTGCATCTCTAATGACCACGTCCATTCCCCTCCAAACGAGCCGCGATGATCAGGATAAAAGATGTGGTGCAGTTCTATGCCGAGCCTGTCGGTTGCACAAGTTCGACGGCCACCCGCCGACCATCACCTACGGTAGTCGACAGTTACTCCCTGGGCCAGCGGTCGTGTCTGCACAACCACAAGCCCGGTCCCATTTTGTGGCCTTCCCTGAGATGCAGGCGCTTTCTACTAGGTGGTAGCCAAGCTCCGCCGTATGGACACAACCACACGGCGGTCACGCCCGCTCCCGACTTTCCGACACAAACCGCGAACTTCGCCCGCCGGCAAGTAGAGCGAGCGAGCGGGCGAGAACTCGCTGTGTGAGCGGTGGGTCGTCAGGACACGCTGGGATGCCAGCCGCGTCCCTGCTTGACGACCTTGCCGTCCTTCTCGAGGCCGGGTAAGACGCGGTAGAGGTAGTTCCGCTTAATGTCCATTCTCGTGGCGATCTCAGGGATCGCGATGCCCGGCTGGCCCTGAATGAGAGCTAGGGCTTCAGTGCCGCGCTGGCCGCTGCCTTTGCGTCCGCCTGCACGACCTCCAAGAGGGGACGACTCGGTTTTTTGCGTGTCAGGGGCGACCGACCTTTTTCCGCCTCGTTTTTTGCCGGCGCCGCTGTGCTCGCTGCTGCTGTGCTGCGAACCGATGAACCGCGCGGGCGTCGCGGTCCGCGCCGGCGAGGAGCCACGGTGGCAGGGCGGGTAGATGCACCGACCCCGTCCAATGCCGAAGCTGCTGCCTCGAGGCGACGGTATTCGTCGGCCATCGGCTTCAACGCGGATAGTCGGCTGCCGATCTCTTTGCGCTTCTCTTCAAGGAAATCGGGCACGGGCTACGTCCTTGCTTTTCGGGTCGAGAATGGTAGAACCAACGTATAGCGGACGCCCGGACGCCGCGAAGACGATCGTCCGCCACCCCGTCCATGATCAATCGGTCGTCGCGATGTACCGCAACAGCCCTCGCGAGCACGAGGCGCTCGACATCGCGCCCCAGGCGTTCGACGTCGGCAGCGCCGCTGACGCGCGTTCCTGACCTCCTCGGGTTGGAGCTAACTCAGACTGCTCATGGCCAGGGTAGGCTGCGGCGCACGCTGGGCGCCCGGCCCCGACACCCGGCCTCCCGGCGTGTCCCGGGGCCTCGTTCATCATTCGACGAGCACATTCTTCAGTTTCACCGAGCCGGTGTAGAGTCCATTGGCGAAATTACCGACCACAGCGAACCCCTTGCAGCCTTTGAATTCTTCGACTTTGTACGAGAGGCTACTCACGTTGTCTTCCACTTCGAGTTCCTTTGGGTTGCCTCCCGCAAAGTTCACATATTTTACTTTCGCCTTGGGAGCAGCTTGGCCTCCCATCACCATTTTACATTCTTTGGAGACCAGTTCTATCTTACACGTCCCGCCCGCATTTACGATTTGCAGTTCTCCTTCGAATTCGCCAGCTTTTATCGCTTTGACAATTGAGTAGTTGTAGGAGCAGTGTTCGGTGGTAACTGTGGCAGGGTTTTTATTCGCCGCTTCTTCGCAGTTTTTGTATGCCGCGGGAGGGAGGACGCTTGCAATCGGCCCATTCGCAAGCAATTCACCCGTAAACACTGCGCCTTTGCATTCGAAGTTGGTATTGCCGCGTTCATTAGGCGACACAAAGAAGAATTTCTGGGGGGAGGTCGTGTTTTCTCCGTTTGCTTCGTTGAATTTGCCGTTTCCCTGTCGCTTGAATTCAAGGGGTGCTTTGAAAAACACGGTGTCGCTTGCCCCCGTGAAGTCCGGCGCGTCGCTTGTCGTCTCGACGAAGAACTTCGCGGCGGTCAGTGTCGCCGTGCCGCACGCCGTGCTGGTGAGTTTCTGACCTTTGAAGTCCACTACGCTCTGGTTCGTCGCGGACTCCTCGGTAAACGGCCCAGCACCGTTGGTCCATTTCCCGGTGATCGTACCCGCGAACTTGCAAGTGGTCGCCGGTTCTTTGATGTACAGCGAGAGTTTCAGGCCTGTGAGCGTCACTTTGATTTCGGTTCCCGGCCCAGTGTCGGCGATCGTTGCTGTGATCCCCGACGCTGCTTTCGCTGCACCTTCGGTGTCGACATAGGCTGGAACGATTGCCCCGCCCGTGATCGTGCAGTTCTCAAACACACCAAACGGAACCGACAGTTCATCCTGGGGGTTGGCGACCGACGCGACGCTCCTGGTGACCAACGACCCGAACTCCGACTCCGTGCATTCGCTGGTGGCGACGCCAGGAACTTCGAGTTTGGTGGTTTCGGCGCTGACCAGCTCGATCGCCGAGGGCTGGTTCGCCGAAACGGTGTTGATGTCTCGCAGCGTAACCCCACCCGCCTTGGTGAGGAGTTCATCATCCGCGTCCGCAAACGCCGACACGGCGCCGAACGCCAACATAGATACGACTGAGGCGGCCAGAACGCCGATACGTCTTGAACCGATCATTAGGCTTCCTCCCTACAATGCGTGTTGTTGTACCCGGCTCCGGGGCGCTCATCTTTCGCGAGAGGTGCGTCCCGGAGCCGGCCGTAGCTCGTCTGCCCCTCTGAGCGGAGGGCAGAGGTGCTGCTGAGTCGGCGCGAACCCGCTTCGTTGTACGCATGGCGGGCCTGCCGCATGGAGTCGGATCTGTGTTCTCGCTGCCTCCTCGCGATCGACTTTGAGGCGATCCCTAACCGGCGCGGCAGCTGCTCGCCCCGGCGACGGGACTAGAGGCATCAAAGCACATCCGAAGGAGGTCATGTTACGCAATTGCCGAGGGCTTCTCGAGCCGTTGTCCCTGCAAGTACGACCAATTGACGTGACCGCCGAAGAACATCCTGCATCTCAGGAAAGTCCATTTCATGGGACTTCCTCGGATCAGCAGGACCTTCGGCGCTCTAAATGTTTGCTAAAGCTGCGCTCGGGAGAAGGTTCGCTCAGGTCCAGGCGCGAGAGTGCCACCCAGAGACGGCTCAGGGCGAGGACCAAGGCGTTGCGTCCATGCCGCCCGGTACGTTCGGCGTTCAGCGGCGTCACCGCGCGCCGCGACGCGACAGATGCTGATCGTCACCGTCACCACGACCAGCCACAGGATCGTAATCAAGATATGCATCATTGAGCATCCAGTCGCTCGCGCCGCATTTGCCTTCCCTACCGTGGCATCCTCGCGGTACATGCTGGCCACCATTGCCCGAGCCCCTCTCGACTGCCAGGGGCGCGGGCGCCACGGCCCGAGGGAAAGGTCGTGGCGCCCGCTGGGAGCAGGGACCGGACACGCGGGGATCCGCCGTGCCCGGGGGGCCTTCCTCGAGCGCCGCCGAGAGGTAAGCGGTCGCTCAAGCCTGATGGGATCTCTACCGACCAAGTTGTCCTATCTCCAACTGATCCCGGTGGGATCGGGGCAAGACGGGTGCTTGTAGTTCTGCACCCGGTTCTGCCGATTCCAGCGGGATCGCCGACTTACCCTTTCCGTTAGCTGTAGCTAAGGGAAAAGGGGGTTAGTTCAATCTCTGCCGTTCTATCTCTCTATATCTGAGCTACCGTTTATTGCTCTTCTTCTTTGCCTTTGGTCCGTATCTTATCCTGGCTTCTCTCTCGCACTTCTGTCTCTTCTTTTTCGCCTTATCCTTCTTGCAAGCCCTTAGCGCATTCGCCAGTCGCTGCGCCCGCGTTAGTGGCGTCGCTTTGTGGCCGTTCGCTTCCATCGCGGGGAGCGGCATCAACCCGGACAGCTCGGGAAATGCCGTGGTCGGAGGCCCCGATAGAGCGAGTGCCGGCGCCAAACTGGGGGCACCTTGCACAACGGGGACTTCGTAGGTCGTAAACGTCTGGTCCCAACCGTAGGTGGTGCCGCCGCTGCTGGTCGCGACCAGGCGATAGTGATAGTTTGTGTTCGGTGTGAGTCCACCGATGCTTTCGGTTAGGGGTTCGCCGGTCGTCCCGGTGCCGGCATCTCCGTCGGGCACCGGGACGCTCGCGCCATAGCGCGTCGTCGTTCCATACTCGAAGTGGTACCGAGTATCGACTCCTTGAGGCACGATCGAGCCGTCGAGTGTCGCGGTGGTCGCGCTGACACCAGCGACTTCGCCGGTGCTCACCGCCGGCGCCAACGCGACCGTGGTGAATGTCTGGTCGGCGCCGTAGACGGTGTCCAGGCCTCCGTCGTTCTTGGCGACCAGTCGGAAGTGATAGGTCGTGTTGGGTTGCAGCCCCGTCGCTTCGGCCGTCGCCGAAAGGGGGGTCGATTCCGAGCCGATGTCGGTGGGCGACGTCGGCGCGATGCCCGGAGCGCCGTTGATCATGTATGACGTGTCGGTGCCGTACTGGAAGTAGTACGTCGTTTCAGAGCCGTCGGGGTTGACGGTGCCGTTCAGCGTCGCCGCGGTCCTCGCTAGCGGCGATGCGAGTCCTGTGATCGGGATCGGCGCCGGGGGAAGGGTCGTGAACGACTGCGGCGGCCCGAGAACGGGTATGGCTTCTTCCTTGCTCTGCAGGTTTTCGGCGACGACGCGGTAGAAGTAGGTGGTGCCGGGCGCGAGGCCGGTCACGGTCACGCTCCCATGTTGTTCGGGGTAGCCGTTCAGGGGTGCGCCCGCTGCCTTCGTGCCTTCGCCTTCGAGCAGGGCCGCTTCGCTGGTCGCGTATTCGAAGACGTCGCTCGTTTCCTCGTTCTCGGGGTTGATCTGCGCTTCCAAGGTTGCGCTCGTGGCCGACGGGGTCGCCGACTGTCCGTCCACGGACGGCGGCGCCGGCAGCGTTTTGAACGTCTGGTCGGCGCCATAGGTGCTCCCCGAGGTGTTCGTTGCGACCAGCCGATAGTGATAGGTCGCGCTGGGCTCCAGTTCGGTGAGTTCGACCGGCGGTTCAACCGGGACTTCGCTCGCGCCCGAGCCCGCGCTGTTGTCCGGCTGGGGCGAGATGCAGGGCGGCGATGAGCAGCCCGTGCTATAGGAGGTATCGAGACCGTATTCAAAATGGTACGTCGCTTCGATGCCTTCGGGGTTGACCATCCCCGAGACTTCCGCGCTCGTCGCCGTGACGCTGGACGCGGCCCCGGTCGTCGCATGTGGCAACGTCGTCACGCTAAAGATCGCATTGTGTTCATCGGCGGAGTCAGCGACATACACGAGTGCAAGCGATGAGTTGACCGCAATACCCCCAAATTCGCCGATCTGTCCCACCCCGAAATTGTCGATCGTGGTCTCGGAGGAGTCAAACTCCAGCACGTGATATTCGCCGCGGCTATCGCCGACGTACAGGTCGTTGGACGAATCCACGGCGAGTGCCTGCGGTTCACCGCCGGTATCGAGCGCCGTGAGATAGTTCCCTGAGGAGTCAAACTTCTGCACCCGTCCGTTTGTCGGATCGGCGACGTAGATAGCGCCGGCGGAGTCGACCGCCACACCGACCGGGCTTTCAAACTGCCCGTTGCCGCTGCCTGCTAGGCCTGCGTGACAGGCGCTCACGCAAGTCTCCAGCTGCGCGTGACCGTCGCTGACGCCCCATCCGAACGTGAGCACGAACCGACCGGTGGAATCGAACTTCTGAATACGACGGTTTGCCGTATCCGCGATGTAGAGGTTGCCTTCGGCGTCGATCGCTGCCCCGCGTGGTTCGTGAAAATAGCCCGCCCCAACCCCTTGCACACCGAACTGCGAGAGATAGTTCCCTGAGGAGTCGAACTTCTCCACCCGCTCGTTTTGGGTGTCTAGGACGTAGACATCGTGGGTGGACTGATCCACCGCAACACCATCTGGGCTGTTGAACTGCCCGTTGCCCGGACCGGCCTTGCCGAACGTCAATGTGGGGTTGCCCGACGCGTCGAACTTTTCCACTCGGTTGAGGCCAGGTGCGACGACGTACACGCTCCCGCTGGACTGGTCGATCGCCACTGCATCTCCGCCGGTGCCAAATGGTGGGCTTGCGAGCGTGCCAAAGCCGGTGTCGGCCTGCGCCACGCTCGCCGAGGCGAGCATCAGCAGCGCGGTGGCTGCTCCCAGGAAACTCCTTAGGCCCATGATTTAACTCCGCTTCCTGTTGTTGGCAGCGTTGCGCGCCTTTTGACTCTTCTTGCTCGGGCCGTACCGTTTGCGGGCCTGCGCTTCACAGCCAACACGGGGCTTCTTGGGCTTGCGTCTGCATGCCTTCAGCGCCTTCGCAAGGTTCTGTGCGCGCGTCAAGGGCTTGGCCGCGCATCCGGTGACCTTGATCGGGGTGCTCTCGCGGATCTGAACGCCGTTCTGGCCGGTGATCGTCGTGGGAAGGACGAGGCTTGTCCCGCAGAAGGTCCCGTTCGGTCCCGTCTTGGTGTTCGCGGCCAGCACCGAGTCGGGCCCCTGCGGGAGCACGGTTTCGAAGCTCGAGATCGGGGCGTCTGGGACGGTGTCGAAATGGCTGTAGGTGATGCCTTTCTTGATCTGGGTCTGCCCGTCGAGCACGACCGTCACTCCCTGCCCCTGGAGGATGAACTCGACGTCCGGGAACGCCGCGCCACCGTGAGAGACCAGGATCGCAGGACCCGTCAACGGGACACTCAGGACCGGCGTGATCGCCTTCGCCATCCCGATGACAGACGCCGGGGGACAACCTGCGGGGTTGGTGTTGAACTGCGCCTCGGTGCACGCTTTCTGAAGCGTCGTAAGGCGCGACGGCAGCGCCTTGGGCAGCTGCAGATCGACCTTTGCGATGTTCGCCTGACCGGGGCTCGAGGTGACCTTCACGGTCAGCGAGGCGCCGTTGGCTTTGCTGGTCTTCGCCTGTGTGGAAACCGTGAACGCCGGGTCGAACGGGAGAGCGGCGCAGCCTCCGACCTGGAAGCGGCTCGATGCCGGAACGCTGGCGCCCTGCGCTGAAGTGATCGTCGCGTTGACCGCGCTCGGGTTGCAATCGGTCGGATTGAACGTAAAGCCAGCGCGATCTGCCGTGACATTGATCGTGCGCAACCGCAGCGGGATGCCGTCGATGATCTGGGGAAGCGGATCGCTCGTGATGATCAGATGCGCATCGTGGGGGTCCACCGCGATCGAGGCGCGGACGATGACCAGGCCGAGGTCGAACGGTCCCGCGACGGCATGCACTACGACCGATAGGCCAAACGGGGCGCCCATGTATGGTCCAGTGAGGAAGACCTCGCCGCCAATGTCGAAGGGATTGGGTCCAGGGCCGGCCGCAACGGTGGTGTGACCGATCAGGCTTTCGGGACCGCACGTGCCCTGCGACGCCTCGGGTTCAGGGCACTGCACAACGCCCCTCAACACACCCAGCAGCCCGGGAGGCATCTGGACCGAGATGCCCGCGAGGCTCTGTTCCCGGTCCTGGCGGGAGAACATCAGCGTGAACGGGCTGAACCCGCCCGCAGCCGCGTTTGTCGTGCCCGCGCTGAAGCCCGGGGCGAAGGGCGAGCTCGCGGGACACGGCGCCCCGGCGCCGTCCCAGTCCGCGTTGAAGGTGGAGAACGGGGTCGAGTCCGGCTGACCCGACCATGGTGACAGAGCAGTTGTCGTCGTCGCCGGTCCGCATGTTGGTGGATTGGCCAGCGGCGCGGCGGGGCCACCGTTGAGCTTCAGGGTGAACGACGAGAACGGAAGCTGAGGCAGGTTGTCGAACGTTGCGGTCAACTGGCCCGTAGTCGGATCGGCAGCGACCGAGCCCTGCAGCTTGATGTCCAGACCGTAGCCCTTGATCTCCTGGAAGACCCGGAAGGGATTCGGGCTCGCCGGCGGCGCCGGCGGCGAGCCGACATAGACGTAGCCAGTCAGCGGGTTGTCGAGCAGCGGCGACTTCACGCTGGTGGTGCCGATCAGAGATCCTGCGGGACAGGACGCCGGCGTGTCGCTGCCCGCACCAAACTCAGCGTCCGTGCACGCTTCCAAGCCGTTGGCAGCCGACGGCGAGATCGACGCTCCCGCCGGGAACGTCACGACCGCCCTGCGCAGATCCGACGAAACCAGGCCGTTTGGATCCGAGCTCTGAGGCAAGCCAACATTGATCGTGTCACCGACCGGGGCGTCGGCCTGGGTGGTGTCCGGTGTGATCGCGATCGACGGGTTGAACGGAGCCTTTTCGCAGCCCGTCGAGGGCGGCAGCGTCGACGTGTAAGTTAGAAAATGCCCGGGGTCCCCGTAGGAGTCCACCTGCAGCGTCGTCGTAGCCGGCTGGACGCAGTTAGTTGGCGTAATCATAAACGGCTTCCATTGACTCGGTGGATCGGGAGGTATCTGCGGTCCACCATTGGCGTGCCGGGTATGAGAGTTAGGTATTCCCCAGAGCGTTACAGACACCGTCAGTACTCCCGCTGGCTGAGTCGCCACGTTTTCAGCAAGCGCACTGATCGCGTAGCCGTCGGCCGCACCCGCAGCAACGTCGATGGCCTGATCGGCACCGTTGGTCGCGATCCCGAGAGCGGCCGGCTCACCGCTCGAGGGGGCTATGTTGAAGACGACGCCGTTGCCCTGTTCTTCACCACCTGGCGTCGCGATTTTTGCCAGTCCTACTTGACTCGAAGGATCGCATGCGCCTGCGAAGAGGCCGAAAACGGCCCGCGGACACGTTGCCGCCCCATGTGGATCGGCCGCCAAACCGGGCGGTAGCTTGAGAATGACGTCCTTGACAAGCCCATCAGGAACTTGATGCCCAGACGCGAAATCGAGATGGCTATTGAAGGTAAACGTAGTCGTCACATCGGGATGACCACCGGCCTGAGTCGAGCTCGTGGCAGTCGTAAAGCTCGACACGCCGAAGTCGGCTTGGGCCGATACAGCACCGGATGCGAGAAGGAACAAGACGGTAGAGAAGAGGAGCAAGGAGACCGAGACCGCCATCCGGACTCTTGACCCTCCGCGGCTCCGTGTTCGATACCAACGCATGTGTAGACGCTCCCCCACGTGTGCCTTCCGTTGAACCCCTCTAGCCTCCGTGGCACCCGGTCGCTCGCTGTTGGCACGGTTGACACCCTCTACGATAGTCGACGGTGTCATCCCGGCGCACGGGGTCGTGTCTGCACAACTAAACCCCTTCGGTTTGGCGGCGACCGAAGCGGGGAAACCAGCGCACGGTGTCGGTTCTGGCTCCCCACTACTTGAACTCCCGGCAGTCCTTCATCACGTACGCCGGGGCGCAACTTGTCCTGGCCTTCCACCTCGCTTCGAAGCTCGTGACGGCGCTACTCAACGCGGCCTGGGCGGCCTTTCGGGTCTTTCCTTGACTGGCCTTCTGTTCAAGCTTTGTGCCGAGCAGTTGCGTCTCGAGGCTAAAGAGGATGTCCGCGGTGCTCTGGTGCGTGGTCGCGAGAAACCTCTGGTAGGTCGCGTCTTTGGGAAACTGCTTCTGCTTGATCTGGCTGAAACGCGTCATCACTTCCGCGTCAGAGACCTGGACTCCCTCGTTGGCAGCCTCTCCACGTACCCATTCGGCCTTGATCAGAGTGTGGAGCATGGCCTGCTCCAATTCCGTGTACACGCTTTGACAGTCCGCCCTCAGCTTCGCTGTGGGCGAGGCACTATTCGGCGCGGTCCGTCGCCTGCGCGCTATGCAAGCCGTGAAGTTTGGCGGGTCGGGAACCACTTCTTCGGAGCCGGCAGGCGGCGGTGAAGTGAAGTTCCTAATACCGACCGAAATTGCCATCCAGTGACTGAGCGAAGACTTCGTGATGGGCCGGTTGCCCACGTGCGCGACGGTGTTGGTCGACGTCGTGCTACCGCACGCCGACAGACCCAACACAATGAGACACGCGACGCCGATGGTGCAGATATGTGGGCCAAGCCGCGACACCATTCCTTCCTTCACGGGCTGGCCGGGCATGATGGCCTTCGGCGACTCCGACCTGGTGGGTGGGGCCACGATGATTCGTGGCCCCACCCCAGATACCCAAGCTGACAAATACTTGAGCATACGGTCAGGCTCTTAGGTATTGACGTACACAGTGTCGGTGTTTTCTACGAAGTTTCTCGCGTCGCTTGTCGTCTCGACGAAGTATTTCGCAGACTTGATTGTCGCTGTGCCACACGTTTCACTCGTGAGTGGCTGGTTTTTGAAGTCGACCGCGCTCTGATTGGTCGCAGACTCCTCTGTAAACGGCCCAGCACCGTTGGTCCATACCCCGGTGATCGTACCCGTGAACTTGCAAGTGGTCGCCGGTTCTTTGATGTAGAGCGAGATCTTCAGGCCTACGAGTTCCACTTTGATCCCGCCAGTTGCTTCATCGAAGATAAATGCTTCGATTCCCGACGCTGCTTTTTTGGTCAATTCGGTGTCGACATACACCGGAGCGGGAACCGTCCCGCTCCCGACCGTGCAGTTCTCAAACACACCGAACGGAACCGAGAGTTCGTCCTTAGGTTTGGCGGCTGTGGCTACGCTTCTGGTCACGAACGCCCCGAACTCGGACTCCGTGCATTCGCTGGTTGCGACGCCAGGAACTTCCAGTTTGGTGGTTTCGGCGTTGACCAGCTCGATTGCCGACGGCTGTTTCGCCGTGACGGTGGTGATGTCTCGAAGCGTAACACCACCTTCCTTAGTGAGCAGTTCGTCACCCGCATCCGCCAACGCCGACACCGCGGTAAACGCCAACACACAGACGACTGAGATGGCCAGAAGGCCGATACGTCTTGGACCTCGCATGAGGCTTCCTCCTATAGTGCTTGATGTTGTACCCGGCACCGGGGCGCTCATCTTTGCGAGAGGTGCGTTCCGGTGCCGGCTGTATGATCCCGATCGACGGGCAACTGCTCGCCCTGGCGACCGGACCAAAGCGTGGTTTAGCACAGCCGAAGGTGGTCGTGTTACTGAGTTGTGTGGGTGAGGCTCGCTCAAATATCCCCGGAAATTGCGCACAGTTCTGGTAACGCTCGAACAGGTCCTGCATCCCAGGAAAGTCCAGTTGGTGGGACTCTCCCGGCGCGGGTGGGGGCGACGCGACATAAATGTTTGCTAAAGACGGGTTGGAGACGAGGTTTGCGGAGGTTTGGAAGGAGCGCGGTGCGCAGGGCGACGATGACAGCGGGCATCAGCGCGCGATTGCCCCACCGTGATTCAGTCGCGCGCGGCCTTCTTCGACACCTTCCTGGGCTTTGGCTTTGGTTTAGGGCAACGCTTCAGCGCCCGCGCGCGCGTTTTGGCGTTCTTGATTCTGTTCGCCTTCGCTCGACAAGTGACTTGCTTTTGGCTGTGTGTCACCGTGCTGGGTGCCACCCGGTTGACCACGGTCGCAATATTGCCGAGGCCTGCGAACACGCTGCTCGCCGGCGTCAAGCCGGCTTCCAGGGGAGCCGCCGCGCACGTGTTGGTCGCCTGGCACGGCGAGGGCGGTTGGGGGCAAGTCGTGGCTGTGCCGCCGATCCGCGCGTCATAGATATCCGACTCACCACCATCGGTGTTGCCGCAGCTCAGCGAGTCCGCCGTGCTAAAGAACACGTCTGATCCGTCCGTGCTGTTATCCGCGTAGATCGCGTCCAATGGACTCGCGCCGCCCGCGTCAGACGGAGAGACGAGCGTCGTGGCACCGTTCTGCCACTGATAAATCTTGATCTTGCCATTATCCGCCGCATCGGGTGTCAGCCTCTCCGCGGTCGAAAAGAAAACACTGCCACCGTCCGAGCTGATGTCGCGCGGGTCCACGCCCAAAGGACTGCCACCAGCGCCGGTCAATGCCTCCGGGAGGATTCCCATCGTCGCGCTATAGGGTCCGTTGCCGCCAGCGGGTCCCTGCGAGACACGAACGATCTGCCCGGTCGTGTCATCGTAGACGTAGACGTCATAGAGACGATTGCCTTTACTATCCGTCGCTGGACGCTGATTGTCTTCGGTCAAGTGCGTCGCGGTGGTGAAGAACAGCCGCGAGCCATCGACCGAAGCGCGTGCGCTATACACAGGAATCGGGCATTGGGCTCCGTCACCATAGGCCGCCTCACAACCTCTGAAGCCAACAAGTTCGCTGAGGCTGGCGATGAAACGCGTATGACCGTTGGCACCACCCACTCGCTCAAACAGACCGTAGTTCTGCTGGGCCAGCCCTTGGTTGGCCGGATCCAGCGGAGCCTTGCTGACGAAGTACACATGCGATCCATCAGCAGAGCTAGTCACATACCCAACGGTCTGGTTGGGATCGCTACTTGGGTTGCCACTCTGATCGGCGGACACAAGCGAGGTGGTCTGCGTGCCGACATTGTAGTCATAGAGCTCGCTGCTACTAGTACCATGAGTGAGTGTGTAGTACACGTGCGAACCGTCCGGCCTAGCGTCCTCGTAGCCGACCGCCATCGGATTGACCGGCGCCTTGTCGCTGCCCGCGGCAACCAAGATCGTCTCGTTACCGGAACGCAGGTACAAGCTTGTCGACCCATCCGTAGGAGCCTGGGGCGTAAGCTGCTCGCTCGAGAGAAAGAAGATCCGCGAGCCGTCAAGCGAAACTGCGTGCTGCGTGCGCGCGGATGGCGTTTTCCCTTCACCGACAATACTGGAGAGCCCTGTTTCAGGGCTCGTAGCGCCAGAAGCGCCCGAAACACGAGTCGTCACACCATTCGAGCGCTCGTAGATGTTGGTGAAACCCTTGTCGAGTTGGCCGGGCATGATGGCCTCCGGCGACTCCCACACGACGGTCTTGCCATCCGCCGAGAGCCCATCGAGTATGTCACCGTTGGTATTTCCACCGCGGGAGAAGGGGACTGGGTATTCACTTACCGCTGGTTGCGGGCCGCGGGAGATCCATTCCGACGAGCCCACACCTGACTGCTGATAGAGATCATCCGGAGAGTTGGGGTCCAGCGTGGTCGGGTCGAGCGATTCGAGACTCACACCCGCGTCAGGTGCGTGCGTTTCCGGAGTGAAGATCACCGTAGAGCCATCGGCACTCGCCCCCTCAAACATGTCGAACAACAGCTGATCGGTCGACGCCGGCGTGTGCGGCGCGACCCAGGTCGTCGACCAGCCCGAGACGCCACGTGACGCACGAAACACCTCGTATCCGTTGGGGTCGGCTCCCGCGATTGCCCCTGTGCTGGAATAGATCACCTGACTACCATCCCCCGAGACAAAATCGAGAGGCTCAACGTGCTGCGCTAGCGAGGCTCCACCCAAACCGATGCCATTCGGCAAATAAGCCGTCTGCAGCTGGGGAGAAACTACGCCATAAGCACTACCATCAGCAGGCGTGACCTGTTCGAACACGCGGGGCGGATCGGCTTGCGCCAGAGGCGCGCCGCCGACAAGGGCAGTCGAGATTGCGAGGAGCCAGGATGCAGTGACCGCCATCCGGACTCTTGGCCCTCCGCGGGTCCGTGTTCGACCCCCGAGCATGTAGATTCGATCCCCCAGCATGTAGACGCTCCCGCGTATGGCTTCCCTTGAGCTCCTCTAGCCTCCGTGGCACCCGGTAGTGGCCGGTTCGCACGGACGACGCCGTCTACGGTAGTGGACACTCCCATCCCGGCGCACGCGTCGTGTCTGCACAACCAAAGTCCTTCGATAGCGGAGACCGGAGCGGGGAGACCAGCCCACAGCAACAACGGCACGGGAGACGAACCACGAGGGCAGAGAAATGGGTGGGGCCACGATGATTCGTGGCCCCACCCCAGATACCCAAGCTGACAAATACTTGAGCATACGGTCAGGCTCTCAGGTATTGACGTACACAGTGTCGGTGTTTTCTACGAAGTTTCTCGCGTCGCTTGTCGTCTCGACGAAGTATTTCGCAGACTTGATTGTCGCTGTGCCACACGTTTCACTCGTGAGTGGCTGGTTTTTGAAGTCGACCGCGCTCTGATTGGTCGCAGACTCCTCTGTAAACGGCCCAGCACCGTTGGTCCATACCCCGGTGATCGTACCCGTGAACTTGCAAGTGGTCGCCGGTTCTTTGATGTAGAGCGAGATCTTCAGGCCTACGAGTTCCACTTTGATCCCGCCAGTTGCTTCATCGAAGATAAATGCTTCGATTCCCGACGCTGCTTTTTTGGTCAATTCGGTGTCGACATACACCGGAGCGGGAACCGTCCCGCTCCCGACCGTGCAGTTCTCAAACACACCGAACGGAACCGAGAGTTCGTCCTTAGGTTTGGCGGCTGTGGCTACGCTTCTGGTCACGAACGCCCCGAACTCGGACTCCGTGCATTCGCTGGTTGCGACGCCAGGAACTTCCAGTTTGGTGGTTTCGGCGTTGACCAGCTCGATTGCCGACGGCTGTTTCGCCGTGACGGTGGTGATGTCTCGAAGCGTAACACCACCTTCCTTAGTGAGCAGTTCGTCACCCGCATCCGCCAACGCCGACACCGCGGTAAACGCCAACACACAGACGACTGAGATGGCCAGAAGGCCGATACGTCTTGGACCTCGCATGAGGCTTCCTCCTATAGTGCTTGATGTTGTACCCGGCACCGGGGCGCTCATCTTTGCGAGAGGTGCGTTCCGGTGCCGGCTGTAGTGCTCAGACTGCTGGACCCCATACAGGCGACCCGTCCGCATCTCTACACCCAACGTCCACTCGCGTCAATGCCTCCGGACCGATGCCTGTCCGCGAGGCGAACTCTGAGGTCCACCGAAGTGACCTTACGGGTCGCGGGAAACCTCCGCAAAGACCGGGATTCGCGGATTCGGGGCGTGCTCGCGCGACCTTTTCACGTGCAAAATTAGCGCAGTAGTCGGAAACCGTTTCGTAACGTTCAGGGGTGTAGCTCGGGGTGCAGACCGGCGATGACGGCGTCGAGCAGCACCTGGTCGCCAGTGCTGCTGATGCCGGCCGGGTCGCCGTTGACGAGC
Source organism: uncultured Solirubrobacterales bacterium (assembly GCA_963755165.1). Classification (GTDB taxonomy): domain Bacteria; phylum Actinomycetota; class Thermoleophilia; order Solirubrobacterales; family Solirubrobacteraceae; genus Palsa-744. The sequence goes on from CAVWIT010000002.1 coordinate 59,768, forward strand.
GCTTCGGACCACTGTTGTGGGGTGCCGCTGGCGACGGTGTCCCAGGGTCCGAGGGGGCCGACGACGAACGGGGCGAGACGCCCGCCACCGACGGCGAGGAAGATGTCGCTCTGCAGGGTGATAGGCCAGTCCTCGTGCAGCTTGACAATCCCGTTCACGTCCTCTGGGACGCGGGCGAGCGGCGCGACCTGGTAGACGAGCCCGGCGAGATCGCTCGCCATCACTCCCTTGTCGCGATCCTCGAACATCCATTCCCACCGTGCCGCGGACATCGCGAGGCGCGCCAGCCGGCGGGCGGCGTCGCTCAGGCTGAGCCACGCGCCGCGGCCCTCCTTCTCGGTCTCGAGCAGACCGAGGGCGCTGCAGTAGCGCAGACGCCGCAACAGCGTGCCGTGGCTGATGTCCGGCAACAGCCGTTCGATGTCGCCCGCGCGCAGCCGGTCATGCGCAAGCGCGCGAGCGATCGCCCGGCACGCCGGGTCCGCCGAGACCCCGAGCGCGGTGCTCCCCGGCGGGCCGAAGCTCACCGGGGGCCGCGGCCACCCCACCTCGCACTCCGCCGCGGTGTCGACGACCGTCAAGATCGCTCGACCCGCCGCGGTCAACCGGTGCGGGACACGCCGCTGCTGATGACCGTCCGCGCCAACCACCAGTTCCACGAGCCCACGCAACAGCAGCACATGCAAGCGGGCGAGCGCCACACGATAGCCGATCCCGTCGACGGATGCCTCGATCTGACTCGGAGTCGATGCCTCCTCGCGAAGGTGAAGCAGAACCGCCAGCGTCGCTTCGTCGCTCAAAACATCCAAGCAACGCGCGCCAAACACCTCCAACGCACTCATTGTGAGTGTCGCGGAGGTTCAGCTCGGAGCGCTTCATTAAGGGCACCGAGGACGGCGAGCATCAGCCTGCGATTGCCCTCCACGGTGATGCGTCGGTTGCGTAGAGCGAGAGCGTCGCACCAAGCCTCGGGGGTCGCGTGGCCGACCGCCTCCGGGGGCGTGGCGGGAGCTTCCCGGAGGGTACGGATGCTGCATGCGGCTGCGGCAAGGTAGATGTCCGGTGCCGTGACGCCATCCGCTTCGAGATGGAGCTGGCAGATGCCAGCTGTTGGCCGCGAGACGCGAGCCATCGGCGCGATGATGTGCACCAGGGCTACAAGGTCGCTGCCGGGCACGACGCGCTCTGGTCTGAGCCATTGCCATTCCCACCGTCCGGCGAGCATCGCCATCATCGCGAGCTGCCGGCCTCGCGCCGTGAGCCCGTATCGCGCTACGCGCCCAGCCTCCTGCTGCTCGAGCAGTCCCCCGAGGACGAGGTTCGAGAGCCGCCGCCGGAGTGTCGAGGGCGGCAACGCCGGCAGCCGCGCACGCACGTCCGCGACGGGCAACGGACCGTCGGCGAGCGCGAGCATGATCATTCGCGTCCGTCGATTCGCGCTCAGTCCGATCGCGACGATCCCGGAGGGGACGCCGCGCTCGAGCCGAGAGCACCACGCGTGCTCCCAGCGGTCAGCCTCGGCCGTGACCTCGAGCAGCATCCGCCCGGCATCGGTGAGGCTGTAATAAGTCCGGCGGGGGACTCCGGCGGTCCCGCGGCGCGGCGGGATTCCAGATTGACGCCGACAAGTCACGAGCTCGGCGTCCAGGAGGGCGCGCAACCGTCGGATCACCACCGAGTGCGCGGCATGCGGGAGCACTCGCTCCAGCTCGCCAACGCGGATCGGGCCGTCGGCCAGACCCCTCAGGACCGAGACCATCCAATCCTTGGCCAGCAACTGGAGGACGGATAGTCCGAGCGGCTCGGATTCGGCGGTCATGCCCCCTCAGCTCCTCAGTTGCACGAACCACGGCCCGAGCCATGACGTGCACCACTGATCCCGGCCGGGCCCTAACCTCCTATAGATGCGCGAGCGCGGGATCTGTGACGACGGGAGCCGTGACGCTTACGCGCGCGCCGAGATCTCGGTCACATCCCCCGCCGGAGTCGGCCCTGCCGCCGACCCGTTACTTGCTTGCTCGGAGCTCGTTGACGATGCCGACGAGGTGCCGCTTGGCACTCGCGCTGATGCCGGGCTCCGCGCGGATCCCGCCGAGCGCGTCGAGCGGCGCCTGCTCCCGTCCGGTCAGCAGGTAGTCGGCGCTGACGCCGAGCTTGCGGCTGAGCTTGAGCAGCATCTCCAGCGACGGCGCGACCTGTTCAAGCTCGATGCGCGAGATGTGCTGGTGCGTGACCCGCAGCTCTTTGGCGAGCTCGGCCTGATTCAGCCCGAGCTCCTCGCGCTTCTTGCGTACGTGACTTCCGATCTTCATGCTGGCGGCTCCTTTGAGCGGAGCCTGTCAGCGAGATGCGTAGGTGAGCAACTGCGCCACTGGCCGTTGCCGCGCCGTTATGCTTGGGTCGGCGCCTGGCGGGCGCCGTGCTTGAGATGACACACGGCCGATGGTCCGAGGTGGCTGTCGGTGCAAGGTCGAACGCGCGGGGTATATAGTCGTCAAGCTGAATTTGCTGAACAGGAGGAGGGGGAAGTGGTCTCAGGGATGTCAGGGGTACGATCCGCCGATCGTGTGCGCCGCCAAAGCGGCCCGTCGAATCCGGTCAGGGCCGACGAGGCTTGTACAGGCCGTCGAGCAGCACGTCGGGTGCGACTTCGAGACCGTCGAGGAGGCGGATGAGCGTGCCGAGTCTGATCTCGCGCTTGCCTCGCTCGATCCTTGAGATCTGCACGACGGCGAGCTTGGTTCTTTCCGACAGCTGCTCCTGGGTCCAGCCGCGTTGCTTGCGGGCGTCGCGGACATTCTCGCCCAACTTCTGAGGTAGGCCGGCCATGTCCGTCGATCCTTACGGTGCAGAACCAACTAGACCATGACCAAAGCGGTAACCTCCACACTGGATGGCGGACGCCGTGTCGGCGAAAATGGAGCCTCGATGCCGCCAGAGCTGACCGAGGAGCTGGCCGTCCAGGGCGACCCGGCATACCAGAAGCTGCAACCTCGCTGGTGTGGTCTCAGCAAAGATCAGGTGGCTGCGGACCAACGTCGCCGCCTGTATGAGGCGATGGTCGCGATCTCCACAAGCCGCGGCTATCGGGCGACGACGATCACTGCGTTGTGGGCCAGAGCCGGGGTGTCAAGCCACACCTACTACGCCTTGTTCCCCAAGAGCCAGGGTGACTCGAAGGAGGCATGCTTCCTCGGCGCCTACGACTACGTCGTCGCTCGTGCCGTGGAGCGGATCAACCAGGCCTACCGTGGCGAGGAGGACCCCGAGCGTCGCCTGTGCCGTGCGTTCGAGCAGTTCGCTTTGGAGGCTACGAGCGAACCCCAGGCCGCTCGCTTCGCCCTCTTGGAGCCATTCGGCGCCGGGCAGGCGGCCTTCGCTCGCATGGACCGCGGCCGGGAGTTGTTCGAAGGGCTGATCGCGGCAACCATCAGCAACCCCTCGCTCGGAGCGACGTTGTCGCCGACCATCGCCAAGGGCCTCGTCGGCGGTGTCGAGCGGGTCTCTCGCGCGTACCTGCTCGCCGGCAAGATCGACGAGCTCTCCGCCACGGCCGATGAGCTGTCCGCGTGGGTGTCAACCTATCGCCCGTGGTCGCGTTCGACGCCGGCTGAGATACCGCAACCTCCGACGCAGCTGCAAGCAGGACTCTCGTCCAAGGATGAGCGGTTGCGAATCCTGCGCGCCGCCGCCGTGATCGCGGCAAGCGACGGCTACGCGGGACTGAGCCAAGCGAGGATCACTCGACTCGCGGACGTCAGCGAGAAGATATTCGCGAGCCACTATCCCGGCCCCGACGCGATCGAGAAGTGCTTTCTGGCGGCCGTCGATCTTCTTGCCGTGGAAGCGCTGGTGTGCGCTGCCAACGCCTCGCGTCACGCGCGAGGCTGGCCCGATGGCGTGCGCAGTGCGATCGTGGCGCTCTTGAATCACGTGGCTGGGCATCCGTTCCTCGGCCCCGTGGCGTTTATCGAGATATTCTCGGTCGGACCCTCGGGTGTCGAGCGCCGTTCATTGTTGCTGCAGCGGTTCAGAGACCAGCTCGTCAATGGCGTGCCCGAGTCTCACCAGCCGTCCGAGCTGATGGCCGAGGCGATCGTGGGCGCGATCTGGGCGGTCGTCCACGATTACGTCGTACGTGGTCAGAGCAGTCGGGTCGCCGAGCTGGCCGACGATGCCACATATCTCGCGCTCGCCCCCCTGATCGGCCACGAGTCTGCCATTCAGCTGATTCTCGGCGCTCATCAGAGCGCTCCCTCCACCGGACCCTCGCCGAACGTATCTTCGACTCCTCCCGCTCGGACAGCCACACCGGCCGTGCCGGCTGAGCCGACTTGGAGCACCGATCCCGATGTGCCGCTGGTCGTAATAGATCTGGCGTCGGTCGAGACCTATGTTCTCGTGCGGGCACTCTCAGACCTGGCCGTCGAGCGCCAGGGCGCCGTGTGGTGCCCGCTGATCAGCAAGCCCGCCGGACTCGACCTCGACATCGAGACCGCGAGACGGCACCTCGAGCGCCTCGAGCTTCCGTTCGTCCCGCCCGAGCGTCACCCGGCTCCCCTGCCGAGGGCGATGCGCTTGGCGATGTTCGCCTCCGCGCGCGGGAGCGGCGCGATCTTCACGCTTCGGGCAACCCGTCTGGCCTGGGCGGCGGGCGCCGACCTCGACTGTCTCGGCGACCAGCCCAGCCTCCAAAACGGAGAGATCGAAGATGACTTGGATGACTATCTGCGCCTGATCGTGCGTGAGATCGGCCTCGATATCGAGGAGGCAAAGCTCGCCATGGAGGACGGCTCAGACTGGGATCGTCAGCTTGACGAGGCTGCTAGCTCTCTTGCGCAGCTCGGCATCGACAGCGCGCCGGCGCTGCGCTGGCAGGGGCGCATATACACAGGGCTGGACGCGATCTCGGCCTTTCTCGCAGACTCCGGAAAGCATCCGCCACACCCCTAGTAGTAGTAGCACCTGCATTTCAGGAAAGTCCACAAAGTGGGCCTCGCTCGTTGTGACCGGTACTCCCCACCGGAGCAGTCGTACCTCTGTCACAAATCTAGCGCCCGCGCATCTATACGCGCGGCGCGGCAGTAAGCCCGGCCACTCGAGTCGAGCAACGGGGTGACTTTGGATGCCGCCGTGTCCGGCTGGGCCCATGCGGGCCGAGCCGCCAGTGCGACGGCAGACAAGCAAGCTCACGAAAGGAAACCCTCCCCATGTCCAGATTGCTCCGCAATCGTCGCCTGACGGTCCTCGCCATCTCGCTCGCCGCGGCGTTTGTGCTGGCCCTGTCGACCGCCGGCGCCGCCTCCGCTTTCAGTGAATCCTACGGCGGCTATTCGATCTGCGGCTCGAACTGTTACATCCAATCAGGCGGCGCGCACACGTTTTATTTCAACGAAGGCGCGTCTGGGGGATCGCCGTATCTCGCCTGTCAGCTCTTTAACGGCGGCCACAACGAAGTCAGTCACGGATACGGCTACTGCGCTGTCTACTACTTCGGCGGCGAATACGTGTGGGCCCGCGTCTACAACCAAAGCGGCACATCCCACGTGGTCGGTGGCTATGCGGAAACGTAAGCGCCCCACAGTGTCACGTATCAGCAAGCCACGACTATTTCAGGAAGGTAAGAGATGATGACAATGGGAAGCCGCAAAAGCCTGCTGGTTGCCGGCGCCGTCGCCACCGCGCTCGCCGCGAGCGGTGCGGGGGCCTACGCCGCCGCAAACTCCGGCGCCGGTGCCGGTCCCGGTGAACAGGCCGCGACCGTTGGACCCGGCCCGGAACGCCAACTGCGGGCCAACGGATTGAACGCGTCCGCAGCCAAACCGCTGTTCTCCCTCGCCAACGGCGAGCGCGTCGGCCTCGTATCCAACGCTGCCACGAAGTGCCTCGTGCGCAGCCTCGGCAGCCGTTTCGCGGGTGAAACGTGCGCTACGATAGCCGAGATCGCGGAAGGGCACGCCGTCTCGGTGGGCGACGAATGCGGCTCGACCGGCAAGAACCTGATGGAGATCACCGGGCTCGCGCCGGAAGGAGTAGTCACGGTTCGTCTCATCTCGAGCGACGGAACATCACGGAGCACGCCGGTCCTCAGCGGGGCCTTCAAGTTCGACGGCACGAACCCCGTGGCGGGCGGGCCCTATCCCACGGGCCTCGAATGGGTGGGCAGCGACGCGAGCACGCTCGGGACCGCCGGCCTTCCCGTAAACGGAGACCAGTTCTGCGAGCCGACGTCCTAGGGCCGCGCGAACAGCAGCCGCTCGAAGGACCGGCTCGGTGAGGCGGCATGCGGGCTGGGTGCAACGATGCCGCGTTTTGCCCTGACTGACAGCTTGGTCGGCGCGTGCGCGGCGACGGGCTGTCCATAGCCGGTGAAGTCAGTGACTGTGGAGATGCTTGCTGCTCCTACTGAGGATGCGCCCGCGACAGTCTCGTCAACCCGCCGCGGGCGCCCGTGACGGTCGAGCCAGACCGTCAGCGTCGCGCCGACGGCCCGGTAAGACACCGGCTGGGGGCGTGCGCCCGGCGAGGCGCTCAGGAGGGACGCGAGGTTGGTCTGGAGGCGATAGAGGGTGGTTGGTACGCCGTCGAGGTCTTCCGTGCCTACCACCTTGACCGGAGCGCGGGTGCCGCCAAGCTCGTCCAGCAGCACCAGGGGGCTCGTGAACTCCTCGCTTTCGGGAGGTGACGCGAACGTGGTCGAGGCTTCGTGCGCGAGGGGGACCGCGGACCACCGGATCGGCGCACCTTGACTGCGTCCACCAGGTAGCTGCGCGATGTAGAGGACCCCGTCGACGCGACGCTGCTCGATCGCTTCGCCGTGACCCAACTCGAGCGTCGTGCGGTAGTTTCGTCGTGCGAAGTCGATTTCGCCGTGCTCGGTGAACCTCCCGTATTGCTGGCCGTCGACGGTGATCGTGATCGTGGAGCTGAAACGAACGGATTCTGACGCTGCGGCGGCCGCGGGAGCGCGATTGATCGGGGACAGCGCCCGCGCCAGCTGACCCATGTCCAAGAAGGCGAAGGCCGCGATCAGGGCGGCGACGAGCCCGCCGGAGAGTGAGATTCGCCGCCGCCGACGCCGAGTGTCCTCGGCGCGCTCGAGCTCGCGCAGCTGCGCGCCGATCCTGTCGAGGACCGGGAGCCGCCAGCGCTCGTAGGGGTCTCGGCTCACGCCTCGAGCCTCTCGATCGCCTCGTCCAAGGATCCGCTGCTCCTCAGAGCACGCAACGCGCGCGATGTGCGCGTCCGAACCGCGTCGCTCGAGACCCCCAGCCTCTGGGCAATCTCCTCGTAGCTGAGATCGTCGACGAAGCGCAGGCGGACCACCTCCTGCTGGTCCTCGGGCAGCACCTGGACGGCGTGTCGTATCTGCTCGCTAAGTTCCTCGGCTGCGATCGACCGCTCGACTCTCAGCAGTTCCTCCTCGCTCAGAGTACGCTGCTCAACTCCGTACCGTTGCACTGCCGCGAGCTCGACCGACCGCGAGCGCCAGTGCTGTGCCAGCTCGTTGCGCGCGATCTTCCACAGCCAGCCGGCCGCCTGCTCGTCGCTCGCGCCGCGAAACTCCCGCCGGTGCTCAAAAGCCTTCGCGAAGGTCTCGGCGGTCAGGTCGACGGCCCGTTGGGGATCTTGCGTCCGAGTCGCGAAGAAGCAGAGCACCTGAGGCGCCATCTGCTCGTAGAAGTCGCCGAACGCATCGGGCGACGCCCGTGACCGGGCAAGCAAGCCCGGCAGGCCATTCGTGAGTCGACCCCTCATGCTCATCACATCGGCGAGGTTGGCGCGGCTCTCGGGCGCGCGGGACGCGGGCGATCCAACTGCGATCGTTCCATCTGGGACAACATGGCCACTGACGATACGCCCGATGCGCCGTTTCGTCGGATGACGCCGGGTGCCTCGAGGCGAACCTCCTGCAATTCCGGAAAGTCCAGATAGGAGGACGGTTCGCTGTCAGGCGCCCCGGACATCCGCTGATCGCCGGAGAAGAGCCGGCTCCGTGGGTGGCCAGCCCCCGTCACAGATCTCGCGTTCGCGCATCTATACGTCCGGCGCGGAGAACAGATGGCTTTTGGATAACAAGGCATGTACTGCACCTGGGCGCGTGCGTTCACCTCCGAACGGGCTGCCGCGCGCCCACGTGCCAGAGATTCAGCGCGGTCGAATGCTCGCGGCCGCGGTTGACGCGGTGCAGGACGTCGGCTACGCGCGGATGACCGTCGCGCGCGTCATCGGCCGTGCGAGGGTCTCCCGGAAGACGTTCTACGACGTCTTCGCCGACCGTGAAGACTGCTTCCTGGCCGCGTTCGAGCAGACGCTCAGCCAGGCGAGGCTGATCGCGCAACAGGCATACGAGGGCGAGTCCGGTTGGCGCGATGGCATCCGCGCGGCGCTGGCGAAGGTGCTGATGTTCATGGACGAAGAGCCCGGACTGGCCAAGCTCTGCGTGGTCGAGGCGCTCGCCGCCGGCGAGAGGGTCCTGGACCGCCGCGCCCAGGCGCTCGACGAGCTCGCGCAGGTCATCGACCAGGGGCGCTTGTCCGCGAACGCCACTCGCGAACCGCCGGCGCTCACAGCCGAAGGCATCGTGGGCGGGATCTTCGCGGTGCTCCACACCCGCCTGCTCGAGGAAGGCGGCAGCCCGCTCACCGATCTGCTTGGCTCCTTGATGAGCATGATCGTGCTCCCGTATCTCGGGCCGACAGCTGCCGGGCACGAACTGAGCAGGCCGGCGCTCGAGGTTCCGCGAGGCAAGCGCTCACGCGGGCTGGCCAGGAGCAGAGACCCGCTTGAAGGTCTGAACATGCGCCTCACCTACCGCACGGTGCGGGTCCTCATGGTCATCGCCCAGCATCCGGGGGCGAGCAACCGCGAGATCGCGCAAGGCTCGGGCATCGTCGATCAGGGCCAGATCTCCAAGCTCCTGACCAGGCTCGCGGGTCTGAGCCTCGTCGAGAACGACGGCGAGGGCCAGGAGAAGGGCACGGTCAACGCATGGCAGCTGACGGCGCGCGGCGCGCAGGTCGAGCGAGCCACCCGGCCGCGGTGAGCGCCGGTCTCGCCGAGGATACATCCGCGCCAAGTTTTCGGCGGCGACCCCCCGAAACACGGGCCTTCTGGGTCTCTCTCAAACATTTCCCGGCTCGGATCGCGGATTCCATCGCCGTCGGTTGGTAGCTTCGGCGATGGTCGTGGTCCGAGCACCCACGGGGCCCGCTCGAGCGGCGGGACGGGAAGGGGCGAGGACCGTCGAACCACCCGTCGCTCGAAACGCGGCGTGCCCGAATTTCGCCGCACCGCAGCACCAGCAGTTCGCAGCAGACGTTCCTTGACAACTTCAGATGGCCGGCTTTCGGATGCCTACTCGGCTACGTGGTCGATCGCGGCGTGCTCGCATCTGTCGAGCGGGCGGGTCGAGCGGTCAGGGTTGGGTGATGAATTCCCAGCCGTGGCGGGTGGCGGAGGCGAGTGCGGCTGCCAGGTCGATCTCGCTGCCTGGTATGGGTGCGCCGGCCTCCAGGAAGAACCGTTCCATTCCGGCGGGGCTGAAGAGCACGATGCGACGGCCCGGTTGCTGACCGATGTTCGCGCCTGAGTGGATCATGCCTCGGGGGACGTGGATAGTCTCTCCGGCGGCCAAGCGTGATTGTCGCCCTTCTACCTCCATCTCGAACTCCCCCTCGACGATGTGGATAGTCTCGGCCTCGTTGCGGTGTCGGTGCGCCGGCAGAGACCAGCCCCCTGGGGGATGGTCAACGAGCAGGCAGAACGCGCCGCCGGTGTCTCCCGCAGTGAGGTGGATCTCAGTGCGAACGCCACCTGGCATCCACACGACGCGAGCATCGCCTGTCATGGACGGACGATAACGCCCGGGCTCTAGGCCGGGGTCTGCCGACAAGTGTTCGTATTGATCCACGCCCGTGCCAAGCTCTCTCTCACAAGAGAACACCCTGCGGGTTCTGGGCTTGAACGAAAGGTATACGTTGTCGGCTCCCCATCCCCAAGCAGCGAGGATTGCCCGTGACTGACTTTCTGACAGAGAAGCGCCAGCAGATAGCCGACCGGCTGAAGGAACTCGAGCCGCTGGTGGACGAGCATCGCCGCCTCGAGGCCGCCGCCACGGCGCTCGGAAAGTTGGGATCGACTCCCGCCACCGCTAACACCACCACCGTCGCCGCCACAACTCGCCGTCGCCCGGGACGCCCAAGGGGAAGCGCCAAACGCGCGAGCAAAGCAGCCCCAGCCGCTTCTCCAGCGCCCACTCCGGCCGCCGCTCCGGTCAAGGCAGCGGCGAAAACCGCGGTGCGGCGCAAAGGTCGCCGCGGACGGCGCAAAGGCGGCGGTGCGCGCGCCGCCCAGGCGCTCGCGGCCGTGCAGGGACAGCCCGGAATCACGATCGCCGAGCTCGCCCCCAAGATGGGGATCCAGGCGACCTATCTCTACCGCGTGCTTCCTGGGTTGGAGCAGGAGGGGAAGGTCGAGAAGAAGGGGCGGGGGTGGTTTCCGCGGGAGGGGTGAGGTAAATGCCCGAGGCGCGCTCAGGCTGCGTCGGAAAGTCGCGGAACCTCGCGAAAAAGCTCCGACTCCCACATTTCGGTGAAGCGCTTGGCGGACTACCCTGCGGCGTCGCCTGCCGCAGCGAGTTCGGCATCAAAGTCGACGTACTCGAGGCTCAACGCCTCCTGATCAAGCGACTCGACGCCCGCTGCCAGCTCCGGGATATTCGGGAACTCGAGCGCGGCAGGCTGGAAGCTCACCGCTTGACCTCGCGCCAGCTTGACCAGAAATGGATCATCGTCGATGGGCTGGATGAGGACTGTCGAGCCCTCGAACGGGCGAAGCACCGCCGTCTCGCCAACCTCTGGCTTTTGGTTGAGGGCTCCCAAGAGGACGCCTTCCTGGCCTCCAAGTAGCGCCTCCGAGCGCCTGCCGACGCCGATCCGGGGCGCGATGGCACCAAGCGCTTCACGGTCGACCATAACCGGATCGACCCTGAGGCTTCCAAAGGTACCTGCCTCAACCACAAATGCCTGCTGATCAATCGGCGCCACGGCGAGCCCTTGTCCGTCGATCGGCTTGACCATAATCGTTCGACCGACCGTCGGTTGCACACGCAGTGGCTCAACGATGATCCGCGGCACGTGACGGCTGCGTGACAGATGGGTGCGTCGCCAGTGACGGATCTTGCCGCCAACGCTAAAACCCATCAGCTTGAACAGCGGCGTCATTCCCTCGAGCCCAGCAAACGCCATCAACGCCTCCGTGCTCATCGCCGCCGTACCCACGCCGCCAAGGCTGGCGAGCTCGAAGGGCCCGGTGGTAGCTGTCGCTGTCGCGTGAACCGTCACCGATTGCCCTTTACCAGTGGAAATAAACACCCGGGCTGACTTCGCGGCGATAACATCGGTCACGACCACGTAATCCGGCGGAAACACACCCCGTTTCACAAGCTCCGCGAGCTCCTGCTCCAGCAGATACTTGTCAACTATCTCTCGCTCACGTGTGCCAACTGCAGCCATTACCGTCGCGTTGGCACGTGAGAATGTGATCCGGCCACCGGCGCGCCCGGTGGGGATTCCTGGAATTACAGTATTCGCGCCATCAACCTGCAGCTCCACCTTGACACCGCGCTTGGAGACGAAGTCGAGCATCGACTGCTGTTTGACTCGCCGAGTCTTGAGCGCCTCCCGCGACACGCCAAACTTCGACGCCGGACGCTTGGGCTCGAAAAAAATGCCGCGCTCGAGTGTGCCGCAATCGCCGACCGATATCGGACGAGTCGGCATCCACGATGGCCAGTACGCCTGGTACTTCCCGTGGATGTCCTTGGCGTATGCGACTCGGAGGCTAGCCACGCGACCGGTGATCCTAGCGCCTGATGTGGTTCGTTGTCGCCCGCCAGGACGGATCGGCTAGTCCCATTCTGTGGACTTTCCTGAGATGCAGGGCTTTCACGGTTTCTCGCCAGAGCTCGCTCGCCGGGAACCACCACGAGGACATAGTCGGTGCTAGATTCCACGCTCTCGTGGGGGGCCACCGAACTGAACTGAGCTTGGCTCGGAGCCGAGCGACGCAGCCAGGTACGAGCAAGGTGGGACTCCCGTGGTGGAGGCGCACAGCAGCCGTGCGGCTCGTGCTGCACGCGATAGCCGTAGCGGCCGCACTGGCCGCGGTCGGTTTCTTCGCGACAAGCGCACGAGCGGCCTCGGTGGTCTCGCACAACGTCGCATACGTCTTCGACGACGAACTGTTTCCGTGCGAATCGGGCTGCGGGATGAACGACACCGCCTTCCCCGGCGGCAGCCTCTTCACGGATGCGATCGGCCTGCAGCCGGGCAGCGGGGAAAGCGGCGAATACACGCCCGCGGGCGGCAGCCCCGTCACGCTCACCAATGTGAGATTGAGCACGCTGGACGCAGATCCCCATGCACTTGACGCGTTCGACACCGCGATCCTCTATGAGACCTGCAACATCGGCGCGCCCGCCAACGCGCCCGCCATGGCCGAGATCAATGCCTTCCTGGCCGCCGGGCGCAAGGTGATGATCTTCGACGCCGACGGCTGCTCGCCAAACGGCGGATCGCGCGGCGGGACCCCCGAATGGGGCGGGTTCGCCTTCCCCTTCGAAACCAACAACCCTGGTCCGCAGGGCGCTTCAGGCGAATACTCCAAAGTGGTGCCCAGCCCTCTTACGACGGCTTTGAGCGTCGGGCCGGTCGAAGGAGACGCGGTCGGCGACGCAAACATCTTCACCACGTTCGACTCGCACTGGCACGAAGGGATCACAGCAACCAATATCAACGGCGCCAGCGGGCTGGTCGAGGCATACGCGGAGACGAGCACAGGCGGCCTTGCGCTCTACTCGGGCGAGGACTTCTGGTTCACCGACGGGCCGACCCCGCATCTGAAGACCGTCTTCGACAACATGCTCGGGCTGCCTTGGGACCCGGCCAATCTACCCACCACCGGCCGCGTGGTGGGCGAAGGTCCGGTCAGCAGCTGCACCCGCGACGCGCTCATCGTGGGCGTCGTCGGCGTCTGTGCCGACAAGCTCGCGCGCAGCGGCACGACCGTGACCGGCACCGGACACGTCACGCTGGACAACGGCCTATCGGTCGGCGAAGGTCCGGTCAGCATCGACACGGCGGCTGGGCAGATCACGACGCCACCTGGCGCACCGCTCGCGCTCCTGCGCTCGAGCGGCCCGGTCGCTCTCGGCAATGCCAGCATCAGCGTGAGCACCAGCGCCGCCACCGACCCCACCTCGGGCAAGTCCGGGCTTGCGACGCTGACGCTGAACTCGGCTTCCTTCAGCTCCCTTGGGAGTCTCCGCGTCGGGGGCCTCCCGGTCTCGCTGCCCTCCGGCGACGGCCTCACGCTGTATCTCGACAGCAACGAAGGCGGCGGGATCGTCGGCACCGGCTCGATCCAACTGCCAAAGCTCGGCGGGGTCGCGCCCTCGGGGTCCGGAAGCCTCGGCTTCTACGCAAGCACCCCCTCCCCAGTGGTATTCCTCGGCGGCACCCTGCATCTCGGCGCCGTGAAGCTAGCCCCGGGTTGGGCGTTCACGGGCCTCGACCTCTCATATCAGCAGGCAAGCGACACGTGGAGCGCATCCGGTGGCCTGGAAGCGCCGATCGGTTCGCTACAAGCCTCGGGGAGCGTCATCCATGGCGAGCTCGACTCGCTGCACGTGAGCATCGGCGGCCAGGATGTGCCGCTCGGCGACTCGGGCTTCTTCTTCACCGGATTCGGTGGAGGATTCGGCGGACTCGTCAACCCACCCCTGATGATCGACGCCAGCACCGAAGGCTTTTGGGGCGTGCCAAAGGCGCCGGTCGAGCCCTTCTACCTGGACAACGTGACCGTGAGAGTCAGCCTCGCCGGCTCGGTGAGCCTGGACGGCGCGGTCAGCTTCGCGCTGAAGGACCACAGCCCGATCCACGGAGCGCTTCACCTCGAGCTGAACCTTCACCCATTCTCCGCCTCAGGCAACGCCTCAGAGGAAGGGCAGCTCCCGGGCGTCTCGGTCAAGGCCGGGGGCGGCATCGGATTCAGCACCAAGCACTTCACCGCCACCGAGAATGGCGCTGTCAAGGTGTTCGGTCTGTCCGCGAGCGGACAGGTCATAGTCTCAGACATCGGGACCGGCGCATCCGGCACGCTTTGCGGCCCGTTCCACAGCTTCTGCCAGTCATTGGCTTTCACCGAGACCTGGAAGCAGCTCGTCAAGTTCCCGCCCGACCCGCCGACGATAATCGGCGCCGATCCGCAGAAGCTGATCACCGTGCCGGGCGTGGCAGCCGCCGGGCGGCCGGCAACCTTGCACGTGCCGCCGGGTCGAAAGCTCCTGCTGTTGAGCGTCAACGGCTCGGCAGGCGCTCCCGAAGTCCGTCTACGAGCTCCGGGCGGAAGGGTCTACAGCTCGGCGCGATCGACCGGGACGGTGATCTTCACCCACCAGCCGCAGTTTGCGCTGACAACGGTCGCGGTGATCAACCCACAGCCCGGGCTATGGCGCATAAGCAACGCGCCAGGCAAGCACGCGGTCTTGTCCGTCCATGCCCAGACCGTCCGCCCGCTGAAGCTGCTTCGCACGATGGCGATAGCGCCCCGGAAGCTCGGCGCGCCATCCGCTCGGTCCTCGCGCGCGCGTTCTCCTCAGGTGGAGCTCGGCGGGTTTGCCGAGCGGCGTGCGGGTCACCATCGTGCGGCGCTCGCAGCCACATGAACTCGGCGTCGGGCTGATCGGCAACCTGAGCTCAAACGGGCGCTATCTGCTTCCGGTCAACAAGCTGGCTCCCGGTCGCAATTACCTCACGCTTGCCGTCACATTGAACGGCGTGCCATTCCAGGTCGTCACCTTTGGGTCTGCTTGGCGGGGCGCGCCAGGGCATAAGCGCAGCGGAAAGCCTCACTCGCCGAAGCGCTGAGGAGCGCGTGCTACTTCTGAGGGCACGGCGACTCGCGGCGCTCCGCGATGATCGAGACGGCTCAGCCCGCGGATCTCTTGCGGCGTCGCGCCAGCTCTCCGGCGACCTGTTGTTGATCGTGCGCCAGGAGCTGCTCGAAGGCTGGCCGACGCTCATCTGTCGGCAGCGTGCCAAGCAGCTCGAGGTTGATCGCGGCTGGAGTGGCGGCCGCAAGTTGGGCGTGTAGCTCGTCGGCAGGATGTCCCTTGGCGTGTAGGGACGCGAGCATGCCCGTCGCCGCAAATGCGTGGTACTCGGGTCTCAGGTCCTCGAACAGCCTGCGTGCAAGCTCGGCAACCGGCCTGGCCCGCTCTCCGAAGTGCTCCACGAACTGAGGAATGAACAGGGGGATCCAGACGACGATCGCGTGGAGGAGCCGGCGGACGAACTCGAGCTCCTCGTCCGCCGCTGAGTCGAGCATGGCGCGCAACTGGCCGGGAGGGCGCAGGCCCGCGAGGCGCAGAGTGTCCTCATCGAGCGGCATGACCGAGGCCAGGCCGCCGCCGCGCCCGGTGCGAAACCCGAGCATGCGCTCAAGGAGGACCGCATCGTCTTTGCGCCGCGCGATCTCGTGCTCGGCGTTGAAGGCGAAGGCCAGCGCGTAGGCGCACGCACGCGTCCGCTCGTCCGCCGTCATCCTGGCAATCCGCGGGAGGGCGGCCTTGCCGCGCTTGCCGGCCAGCTTGCGCGCCAGGACTTCGATCGCCGTCGATACGTCGCCGGCACCCTCGAGCTCGCGCGTGATATCCCGCTCCACTGCATCGACGAAGGCGCGAAGCGAGGCGCGGGCGTGGGCTACGTCGATCTCGAAGCCCTCGATCCACATGCCAATCAGGATCAGGTCGAGGCTGCGCGTCTTCGCTCGCCAGTGCAACAGGCGCAGAAGCTGGCTCTTGCTCACGGGTGGATACAGCCACGCACCTTGCCCCGCGGGCTGCTCGCCTCGCGGCAGCAGCCCGCGGTAGCGCCATAGCTCCAGCGAGCGGGCACTCACCTTGTGGCCATGCTCAGCGGCGAGGGCGATCAGACCCCGGCCGTCGATCCAGTCGTCTTTCACAGCCCCCACTCTAGCACCGGATAACTTGCACGCACGCGCGGTTGCTCCCAATTTGACCCCCCACAACTCGCGAGTTAGCTTTCCCGCCCCGCTAGAGAGCTTTGGGTCGCGCTTCCCATCGCCGCGACCTGCTACAAGACGAGGCGATACCCCATCGGGCACGACACTATCTCACGGAGGTAGATGATGACCAACCAGCAACGACAAATAGCGAGCTACGTCTCGCGCAACAGGATTCTCGGCCCGTACGCGACGCACGCGAGAGCGACCGCAGCGATGGTGCCGCCACACGCATGGCTGCAGGCGATGAGGAGGCAGCTCCCGCCGCTCGAGCAGTTCCGCCGAGAACTGGTCGACGACACAGAGTTTCAGGCTCTGAAGCTCGGGGACTGGCTCGGCACCACCGACGGGCAGACCATTGCGGAGGCGGTGAGCGCGGTGATTCCTCCGGTATACGGTCCGGCATATGAGCTGGCCGTCACGGGACTCACGCTCGCGGCAGAAGACCAGGCCAAGGCGGGCAGGGAAACGGCGGGAGCCATCGCACTCGGCTCGCTCCTCGTAGGTGGGGCGGTGGCCGTCATCGCCGGAAGCGACGCCTGAGCGCCACCGGTAAACCTCGATGCCCGCCGGCTGCGATCGATCCTGGCGAACGCAGTAGTGTCTCGCCGCATGCGGGTTCGTGTGACTGTTGTCCTCGTTGCAGCGGCCGCGGCTCTGCCGATGGGGATGCTGCCCAGCACAGCTGGTGCCGCTACCCCGAGGCTACCTCGGCTCTACAGCGCCGTGGTCATGCATGGAACGTCGTTTTCGAACGTCTTCTCCGTCCGGCCACGGTCGGTCGTCGTCGATTCGGCGGATGGCGGCGAGCTCGTGATCAGCTGGATGCAATGGACACGCCACAGCGCGTCAGGTCGTGGCACCGCGCATCCAGATCACGGCAGCTATCCGATCAAGGTCAGCGCAAGCGACGTGATCAAAGGCGTGTTCACCCACCTTACGGTGAACGGCAAGCAGCCGACCGGCAGATGGTATGCGGAGCGACTGGTGCTGGCGGATCTGGGCGATTCGACCCTGACCTGGGCGAGACAGGAATGGGTCAGCAACCCTGAAAGCGGCATGTCGCCCTGGCCGAATTGAGCGCTCCTGACTAACGATGCTTGCCGGCAGCGAGCGAACGCCGGAAAAGCGAGTAGGCCCGGCGGTCACGTCCGGTCTGTCATCGTCGTCAGGTCCCCGTCGATGAACTGTCCCGGTGTCAGGTCGAATGCCTTGGCGAGCTTGAAGACCGTGCTGATCTGGACATCGCGTTGCCCGTTCTCGATACGCGATATCTCAGTAGGGTGTACGCCGCTGCGGTCGCTGACCTGCTCTTGCGTCAATCCGTAGTGTTTGCGGGCCGCGACGAGGTTCCGGGCGAGTTGGGCGACGGCGTCCACGCCGGGGATCATCTTGTGAGATGCCCCAACTTCCCATAGGGCCGCTCACAAGCTAGTCTCTCGCGGACCCGGTGACCGATGCCCCAGAAAGCCCTCAGAAACCCCAGAGCCGCAACGGTCGAAGAGGACCCCGCGTGGTCGCTTCCCGGCCTGCGTGAACCACGCTTCTCGCAATCGCTCGAGCGTGGTCTGGCGATCCTCGCCTGCTTCACGCCCGAGCGCCCGGTGCTCGGGATCGCGGACATAGCCGATGAGCTCGACATGAGCCGCTCGACCACCCACCGCTACGTGCTCACGCTGACCGCGCTCGGCTACCTGGAGCAGGGCGCGAAGCGCAAGTACCGCCTCGGCCTGCGCGTCACCGACCTAGGCATGGCCGCGCTCAACGCGACCGGTCTGCGTGAGCACGCCCTTCCCTACCTGGAGGAGCTGAGCCAACGCAGCACCTACACGACCAGCCTCGCCGTGCTCGACGGCCACGAGATCCTCTACATCGACTGTGCGCGCAGCTTTCGCCACGGGCAGAGTCAGATCGACCTCGGCGTTCACCCCGGCTCGCGGCTACCCGCCTATTGCACGGCGATCGGCAAGCTGCTGATGGCGAACCTGCCCGAGAGAGAACAGGGCGAGATGCTCGCCTCGATGAAGCTCACAAAGCGCGGTCCGAACACGATCACCAGCAAGCAGGCGTTGCGCGCGGAGCTCGAGGAGATCCTGGAGGAAGGCTTTGCGGTCAACGACGAGGAGCTCGCGCCCGAGCTGCACTCGATCGCGGCGCCCGTTCGCAACCATGCGCGCAAGGTCGTCGCGGCCGCCAGCCTCGAGGCGCACACTTCGATGATCTCGCTCGCGGAGCTCGTCGACGCGCTCAGCCCGCACCTCGTCTCCACGGCCGATCGCATCTCCGCGCGGTTAGGCTACCGGCGCGACGACGAGTAAGACCGAGGTCAGGCCCGCTCGGCTCCCGCGGGCCGTCGCAGTGGGGCTCCGCGCCGGCACGAGAACGCCGGGAAACGCGTTGAGTCCCCCGGCGTGTCTCGTTGGTAATCGCAAGCAAAGGACTTGCGTAGGCGAGGGTACCTCCTGACGGGAGCTAGCCGCAACACGCGGTTTCTATCTCGGCGCGGCCTGCCCCCTTTGGATGGCTGCGTTTTCTTCGCAACGAGCAGGAACTCCGAGAGCCAGGGCTTGAAATAGATCTCGCCCGAACCTATCTTCGCGCCAGACGCGGAACCGAGCCGCAAAGAGCGAGGCCACCGAGGTGTGAGGCCGCGCCACCCAAACCGAAGGGCCTTCGGGTCAGCCGGAGC
Source organism: uncultured Solirubrobacterales bacterium (assembly GCA_963755165.1). Classification (GTDB taxonomy): domain Bacteria; phylum Actinomycetota; class Thermoleophilia; order Solirubrobacterales; family Solirubrobacteraceae; genus Palsa-744. The sequence goes on from CAVWIT010000002.1 coordinate 78,543, forward strand.
GGGTTCCTCAAGCGGCCCGGGACCGCGTCGACTTTCGCTCGGCGCCGGCTGTTGCGAGAACGTGTGACGTCGGTGCTGTGTCGCTGGCGGCGCAACGCGCCCCCAGAGCACAAGTGGCGCGGGCCGCTGATGGGCTCGGCCGGGCGGCAGAGGCCTGCGGACGGCAAGGCATCTTTCAGTTCACGGCCGAGGCTCGCGGAACGCGACCATCGGGAGCCTGCCAGCGGCGTCGCGGATGCCGTCCTCGTCAAGACGCATGTGGAGTAGCCGTCCGAGGATCCGGGCGGCGAGCGGGTGCGCCCGCCGATAGCCGCGCAGCACCTCAACACGCTCGTCGCGTTCCACGAAGCGCTGTTCGGGCACAAACCGTGCATCGGCGAGCATCACCTCGACGGCCGGGGCGGCCCGCAGATTGCGATACCAGTTGGCTTTCGCGCCCCAACCGGAGGCAACGAGCGCCTCTCGCCTTTCGGAGTCCCAACGGACGACCTCTAGAACAGTGCGGTAGAGCCGCCCGCTGCGACGGCCGCGGTGGACGATCACCAGAAAGCGATGGCCGAGCACGCGCCCGAGGCGCAGCCGATACAGCACCAGCGGCAGCCGGGCGATCAGGCTGAAGACGCCGCCGCGAATGCCCCGAGCGTCAAGAATGCCCGGGAGCGCTCGGAGGGCGACGTCGTGACGTGGCGAAAGCGATGATCCAGGCAACCCGACTCAGCGCTACGACGGCGATCCCGAGTCCGGTCCGGGGAGCCGTGTCACCGTGGGTCCCACCCAGGAAACCCGGCAGAGCCTGACATTCCACAGTCATGTAGGCGACGCCGAGCGCCAAGAACACCAAGCCGATCACTCCAGCCGCCAGCACCGGAAAGCTCACATTGCGTCGCACATGGCCGAGTTTAGCGCTCGAACTCACCCCTGGTCATCAGTCGCGGCGGCTTCACCCGAGTACGCTCGTCACTTGGGTTTGCGCTTCTTCTCTCGCCGCTCTTCCGCCTCGCGCTTGAGCTGGGCCTGCTTGCCGGCTATCTCAGCGGCGCGCTCGGCTTGACGCTCCTGGGCCAAGGTGCGTGATTTGGCGGCGTGCGCAAGGTGATTCTTGCGCACCTGTTGCTGATCCATACGGACTCCCTTGGAGAGAGAACAACTCTACGCCCATGCGCAAAGCCCACGACAGGACCGCAGCCACGAGCCCCATCAGCCCTCGAGTCTACGCGTCACCCAGATACTCGTCCTCCCATCCGACGGTGCCCTTGACGAGGCGTTGCACCAGGTCGGCCTCCCATGAGCCGGGTCGTCCGGCTGTGAGCGCGTTGGTGCTCCCGAGCTCCGCGGCCGTTCGCGCGAGGACGCCTGCAAGCCATCCGCCGAAGTCGTGCTCGTTGCGCGCCGCTTCAAGCGTCGCCGTCGCGGCCCGATCGGTGTAGGTGTCGTGTGCTTGCATGGTGGTTCGCTCCTTTGTCTGGCTACGTCCGAGGGCTCCATTCAGATATGACCCAGCTACGGTTCACGCGCTCCGTGCGGGCGAGGGTCACGTGCAGCGTCGCCGGCAGGCCGGCGTAGGGACCGGTGCCGGTGCTCTGCTCCTGGGTCACGACGATCCACTGGCCACGGGCGGGTCCTCGCCCGGCGGCGATCGACAGCACCACGCCCGTGTTCTGGACGTGGTCTGCCGCCAGGGTGGCAGCGGCACTTCGCGAGGCGCCGGCCTGTTCAGCGCTGAGCCTCGCCGCGCCAACGGCGAGGGAGGCGAGCCGCCGCTCGAGCGCGGGCAGGCTGGCCGCCTGCCAGTTGGTGTAGAGGAGCGCGTAACGCAACAGCGCGGTCTGTGGCGAGGGCGCGAGCGAGCTGGGCGTGCTCTCCTTGAGCGCCGATCTCTCCGGGACTGTTCCATGACGCTCGGCGGGCGGGTCGCCGATGGGCGCGGCCGCCGGACTCGCTGGGCCCGGCGCCGCGGCGAAGGATCTCCCTAGAGGCGAGGGCGTGCTCGTCGTGGAGCTCGCGCCGCATCCGCTGAGTGACATCAGCGCGAGTATCAGCGTGAGTGCGGGTGTGATCCCTGGATGTGTCATAGGCCCGGTGGGTGGCGAGCGACGTAGGTCGTGCCGTCGCGCGAGGTTGGCGAGTGGTTCTGAGCGCCAGCGTGGTCCCGATGCCGGCGGGGATCGCGCGGGCCGCCGTAGCCGGCGGTGTCGAGGGCGATCCCGGCGACGACGATCCAGGCGTGGGCGCTGTTGGCGTAGACGGTGATCCAGCGTCCGGGGCCCGGCTGCCCGTAGCTCTCGAGGCCCGTGGAGTCGAGCGCCTGCGGACCCATGAGGCCGGCGGCGTAGAGCACGAACGACGTGGCGCCCGAGCAGTCGTAGGCGGGCCAGAGCTTCGCGAGCGTCCCGTAGTGGACGTCGGGTTCCGGGTAGGGGCGCGTGTGGATCAGGTTGCCGGCGGCGATCGCGCGCTTGACGGCGGCGGGCGCTTCCTCGGGGGCGGTCGCGCTCCCGTCGGACTGGATGCGCGCGGTCTGGCCCGGCGTCAACCCGATGCTTCCGTCGCCTGTGCGCCGGCGGACAGCCGCGGGGCTTCCGCATCGCCTTCTGATGGCGGGATCGGGCGCGACGCCGCCGAGCAGGTTGCCGGCGCCAGGGTTGGGCGCCGGCGGTGACCGATACCGCGCGCTGCTCCCCAGGCGTCCTGGCTCGGCGCGCCCGCGCCAGTCGTAGATGTCGATGTGCTTGCCGACGATCGCGCCGCCGGTGTCGCCGGCGTAGAACGCGCTCGCTCGTCCCGAACGGGTTCGGCTGCACGTGCACGTAGCTGCCCAGCGGGATCACGCTGCGGGTCGACGGCGACCTCGAGCGCGGGCTGCCCGGCGGTCAGGTTCAGGCCGGTCGCGGTGACGCCGTTGCCCTCGATGCCGCCCCACGGAGGCCCGTAGGCGGTGGCGAGCCAGGACCCCGATCCGCCGGACGGCGGTTCGGAGGCGGGGAGCGAGCAGGCGCCCTCCTGCTGACCGGCGCCCAGCACGACGGCGACCAGCGCGAGCAGGCCGAACACCGCCCGCGAGCGCGCCGACGAGCGCAAGCGGCGCCTTCATGAGCAGCCCGCCAGCTGGATCGATCTATATCTAAACATCGCTACTTAGTCGCTAGATCACTCTGTTTTTGCTAATTTGGTTTATAGTAGCGCGTGATGTCGACCCACGGCAACGGAGGTGAGTTCCACATGAGATCTGCTGATCGCGGCGAGCAGCTTCACCTTCAAGGTGACCCCCGAACCCGCGCCACGCGCCGGGCGCGACCGGCATCCAGAGCGCGATCAACGTGATCGCCGTCTACACGCTCCTGGCCTGTCTGGCGGGCTTTCTGCTGGGCGGGGCGGTGTGGGCGATCGGCGGTCGCATCGGCAACGACTACACCGCGGTCGGCGGCAAGATCGGGATGGCCGTGTGCGGTCGGCGTGGCGTTCCTCGTCGGCGCGGCCGCGGCGATCCTGCAGTTCGCCTACGGGCTCGGCTAGATGCGCGCGCACGCGCTCTCTGCGGGCACGCCGCGCCGCGTATCGCGCTCGCTGGTGTCGTCGTCTTGGCGCTGCTGTCGGCGGGCATTCTCGGCCTCGCTCGCGGCAGCCAGCGCGGCGGCGCAGGCCGCGGCGCGATCGAAGCTCATCGGCGGCGTTCCGGTCGGCGTGCAGGACACGCCCGCCGGTGCGCTCGCCGCGGCCGACAACTACCTCGCGCTCGCCTCGCAGTCGATCGAGCAGGACCCGGCCGTGTTCGCCGCGCTCGTCGCGCAGGCTACGCCCCCGCAGGCGCGCGGCCGCACGCTCGCCGAGGCGCAGCGCTGCGCGCCGGCGACACGCAGAACATGAGCAACTACCGCGAAGGTGGCCGCGGCGATCGCGGTGATCGCCGCCCGGCGCCTGGACAGCTACACGCCCGCGCGAGGCGACCGTCACGAGCTGGCTCGGCGGGTTCGTGTGGGGGCCGCACCTCGCGCCGCGCCAGAGCTGGAACCTCGTCGACACGACGCTGCGCTGGCAGGCGGGCCGCTGGCTCGTGCTCTCGCTCCAACACCGACCCACGCCGGCGCCGGTCCCGTCGATCGTCTACGTCGACGGCGCGAACGATCAGCGCACGCGCGTTCGCGCGCCTCGCCGGGCATGACCGCGCCGTTCTACGGCACCGGCGGGATGAAGATGGCCTGGCGGCGCTACGCGCCTCTGCGGTCTCGCTCGCGCTGGCGCTCGTGCGTCTGGCGCTCTGTCCGCGCGCGCAGGCGCTCGCGCCGGCGGCGGGCGTGCAGGCCGGGCAGCGCCGTGCAGGCCGCGGCGCAGCGCGGCGCAGCAGCAAGCAGCGAGCGGCGGCGCTCGTGCAACGTCGAAATCCCGGTGATCGGTGGGCTGGTGGGCGGCGCCTGCGAAGCGGCCGGCGAAGCCGCCGGCGCCGCGGGCGGGCTCGTCGGCGAAGCCGCCAGCGCCGTCGGCAACGGGATCCTGGACGCGCTGGCGAAGCTGGATGATCGGCGCGGCGACCGCGATCACGAGCTTCGTCTCGCGCGCAGATGCGCCAGACGACCACGCCGCAGCTGCAGTCGGCGTGGTATGAGGCGCAGTTCGCGCCGATGGCCGACCTCGGCGCCGCGCTGGGGCTGCTGGTGGCGCTGATCGCGCTTCGCCTCGGCCGCGATCCGGCGCAGCCCCGAGGCGCTCGCCGGCGACGCTCGCCGGGATCGTGCGGGCTGGGCTCGGCACGGCCTGGTCGTCGCGCTGACCGTGATCGGGCTCGACGTCGCCGATCAGATCTCGAGCGCCGTGCTGAGCGGCTCCCCGCACGCGTTCTGGGGGACCGTCGCCCACGCCTGGGGCACGAGCGGGTTCGGCGGCTTCGGCTCCTCGGCGCTGGCGATGCTGATCGCGCTGATCGAGGTGTTCGCCGCGATCTTCGTGTGGCTCGAGCTGATCGTCCGCAACGCCGCGATCTACATCGCGGTCCTGTTCTTCCCGGTCGCGCTCGCGGCGTCGATCTGGCCCGCCGCTGGCCGCGCTGGACCGGGCCGGCTCGGCGCGGCTGCTGCTGCTGTTCGTGATCCTCAAGCCGGTCGCGCTGATCGTGCTCTCGCTCGCCGGCAACGCGGCCGCCGCCGGGCTGTCCTTCGGCAGCGGCGTCCCGGGCTCGGTCGGGACGATCCTCGCGGCGACGGTGATCTTCGCGCTCGCGGCGTTCGCGCCGTGGGCGCTGATGTACCTGCTCGCCGCCGACGCCGAGAGCGCCTACATGGCCGCCGGCATGCGCACTGCCGGCCGGCGCCGCCGTCGACCGACAGCGACGGCCGCTCGCTGCGCAGCGCAGGCGGCCTGCGCAACCTCGCCGGCCAGAACGGCGCAGCAGCGGCGGCCGCGTCCGGCGGCGGCTCCTCCGGCGGCGGCGGTGGATCGTCCGGCGGCGGTGGCGAGCGGGGGCGGGCGGCGGCGGAGGCGGCGGCCCGTTTGACGGTGGGCCCATGGCCGGTGGCGAGGGCGCCGCCGGCGCGGCGCTGGCAATGGCGCGGGCGATGGCGCCCTGGCGGTGGGTGGAGAGACAACCGCGGCGGGCGCAGTCGCCGTGGCCGCCGGCGCGAGCGCGCCGGCCCCGGCCGCACGCGAACAGGACTCCCAGAGCGCCGCTGCGCGCGCTCCCAGCCCACAGGATCACGCGAGTCCCACCAGCGCGCCGAGGACGATGGCGAGCGCGACCGCGGGCGCGAGCCGGACAGCTCCGTCCGCGCACGCGTCTGCCGCGCAAGACGATGGGGCCTCTTCGGCGCAGGCTCCCGCCAGAGCGCCTGCTGAGAACCCAAGCCAGGACGTCGGCGGCTCCGCCGAGCATGAGCGTCCAGCCAGACCGGGCGGCACTCCTCGCACGTCTCGGTCATCTGGCGCCAGCGCTCCGCGCCCGGCGGCGGACACCGCTCGGACGTTGCCGCGCTCGCCGCGTCGTGGTGCTCCTCGACGCTCGCCAGCGCTGAGCGGCGCGGGGACCGGTCGGCCGAGTCCGCGGCGACACGAGGACGGGGAGCGGTAGATGCCGGAGACGACCTACCGGTTCGCGCCGCACCCCTCGAGCGGCTTTCTGCTCGGTCTGCGCATCCCCCAGCTCGTGGGGTTCGTCCTCGCCGGCGCGCTCGCGCTCGGCGCTGCTGCGGATCGGCGGGTTGGGCGCGCTCGCGCTCGCGCTCCTGTGCCTGGCGCTCGCGGCCGGCGTGCTGCTCGTCCCGGTGCACGGCCACACCCTCGAGCAGTGGGCGCCGCTGACCGTGCGGTTCCTGCTCGGCCGCTACGGCTCGCGCTCGCGCTTTCAAGCGCAGCGCGCGCAGCTCGGGCATCTCGTGATGCTGCCGGCGGGAGGGCTTGACCCGCAGCCGCCCGCGGCGCCGTGGGCGTTCCCGGCCGAGCTGGCGGACCTCGAGTTCCTCGAGGGCCGAGCTCGCGCAGTACGAGAACGCCCGCTTCGGTGTCGTCAAGGATCGTCGGCGCGCGGACGTTCACCGCCGCGCTGCGCGTCCGCGGACGCGCGTTCGCGCTGCTGGCGCCGGCGGAGCGCGAGCAGCGCCTGCAGGACTACGGCGCGGTGCTCGCGGCGCTCGCGCGCGACGGGACGTCCGGTGCGGCGCATCGCCTGGATCGAGCGCACGCTCCCCGGGTGACAGCGACGCGCTCGGCGACTATCTGCTCGAGGCCAAGCGCGCGGACGCGAGCCTGCGAGCAGCCCTCCGAGGAGCTGGTCTCCTACCTGTAGCTGATCGGCCGCGCCGGCGACGTCGCCGAGGAACACGAGCTGACCTTCGCGCTGCAGGTCGACGCGCAGCGCCCGGCCGCAAGACGCGCGATCAGCACGGATGGGCGGCGGCGAGCTGGGCGCGCTCGCGGTGCTCGCCGGCGAGGTCGGCCAGCTGATCGAGCTGCTCGACACGGCCGCGATCACCGTCACCGGCGTGCTGACCCGCCGCGGGCTGGCCGCCGCGATCCGCGACGCCTATGACCCGTGGGGCCGGCGCGCGCGCCAGCGCCAGCTCGAACGCGGCGCTGCTCGCCGACGAGGGCATCGCGCCGCACACCGCCGGGCCGATGGCGCGCGCTCGAGCACTGGTCGCACCTGGCGGCCGACGGGGCGCTGCACTGCACGCTGTGGGCGGCGGAGTGGCCGCGGATCGACGTTCGCGCGCTGTTCCTGCAGCCGCTGCTGATGGACTCGCGGACCACGCGCACGATCGCGATGTGCATGGAGCTCGTCGGCCCGAGCAAGGCGATCCGCCAGCGCCGAGCGCGCCGCGACCGAGACGGCGACCGAGCAGAGCCTGCGCGCCCGGGTCGGGCAGCGCACCAGCCAGCGCCAGGTCCAGCGCGACCGCGCCGCCGACCAGCGCGAGCGCGAGCTCGCCGAAGGCCACGCCGCCGTCCGCTACGCGACCTATGTGACCGTCAGCGTCCCGGCCGGCGCGGGCCGACGCGCTCACCGAGCTGGAGAGCGACGTCTCGCGCGTCGAGCTGGAGGCCAAGCGCGCACCGCTGCGCCTGGAGCGGATGTGGGGCCAGCAGGCCGAGGCGTTCACCTACGGCCTGCCGCTCTGCCGGGGGCTGCAGGTGAGCGATCGCCTGCGCGAGCGCCGCGAGCGCCGCCGCTGACGAGCGCGCCGCGCGCCTTGAGCAGCGCGTCCGGCGACGACTCGCTTGCTCGCGAGCTCTCCCAGCGCCCGACCGTACGGCTGGGACGGCTTGACGCGGCCCGCGGAGCGCGCCGGCCACCAGGTCTCGACCGCGCACTTCCAGGCCGCCTACCCCGCGGTCGCCGAGGCCGGCCTCGGGCTCGCAGGGCGTCTACATCGGCTCCGATCTGCACGGCGGGTCGTTCGTCGTATGACCCGTGGCTGCTCTACCAGCGGCGGGGTTCTGTCGATCGCGAACACGCTCGTGCTCGGGATGCCGGACTTCGGCAAGAGCTCGCTCACCAAGAGCTGGCTGTACCGCTCGCGCGTGTTCGGCCGCCGCTGCGAGATCATCGACCCCAAGGGCGAGTACTCAGCCGCTCGTGCACGCCCTCGGCGGCGTCGTCCTGCGTCTGGAGCCCGGCGGCGAGGCGCGGCTGAACCCGCTGACCCGGATCGGCACGCCCGCAGATGCGCGAGGGCCTGTTGCAGGCGGTCGCGCACGCGATGCTCGGCCGGCCGCTGCGCCAGGTCGAGGCCGTCGGTCTCGTCGAGGCGCTCGCCGCGGCCGATGAGTTGCACCCCGGCGAGGTGTGCGTCGGGCACGTCGTCGAGCAGCTGCGCGACCCGGCGAGCGCACGATCCAGGCGCTCGATCTGATCCCGTGAGGCTGCGCGCGAGGAGCTGCGCGAGGTCGCGCTCGCGCTGATGCGCCTCTGCCACGGGCCGCTGCGCGGCATGTTCGACGCGCCCACCAGCGCCGGCGAGGAGGTCTGGGACGCGCCCGGTCATCTCCCTGGACATCTCCAGCGTCGCCGCCGGACTCGAGCGGCTCGGACCTGGCGCTCGCGATCACGATGGTCTGCGCGACCGCGTTCCTGGACGCGCGGCGCGTGCAGCGCGCCGCTGCAAGCGCAGCGCGCGGGCGTGCAGGCGCAGAAGACGATCCGCGTCAACGACGAGGCGTGGCGGGCGCTGCCGATCGCCGGGCTCGGCGACTACTACCAGGCCGCGTTCAAGCTCGGCACGCCAGACCGGCGTGCAGCACTGGATGGTGCTGCACCGCCTCTCAGACCTCGACGCCGCCGGCGACGAGGGCACCCGCCAGCAGGCGCTCGCCAAGGGCCTGCTGGCCGAGACGGGGACCGTCATCGTCTACCGCCAGCACCCCGAGGAGGTCCGGCGCGCGCGACGAGCGCGCTCGGGCTGTCCGCGACCGAGGCGCAGCGCATCGGCCACTACCCCCAGGGCGTCGCGCTGTGGCGGATCGGCGGGCGCTCCTACGAGGTGCGCCACCTCCGCTCAGCAGCAGGAGCTCGACGCTGACCGCGACCGACGCCGCGATGGCGCCGCGCGAGCTCCCCGTCATCGAAGAGCACCCGAGCGAGCTTGGAGCGCTCGTATGAGGAGCCGGTGCCCCGCCGCTCCGACATGCCCGGGCTGATCGGCCTCGCTGTGGTGCTCTCGCGCCGGTGTGCGTCGTGTGGCTTGCCGGTGCGCTCGCCGGCCTGCTGGCCACCGGCCGTCCGCTTCAGATCGGGCCGGCGGGGGCCGCGCAGGTGCTCACGCGTCTTCCCTCGCACCTCGCTCGCCCCGGCCTGGCGTGGCCCGCGAACATGCGTGGACGGCTCCCGGGCCCGCTCGCGCTGCAGATCTCACTCGCCTTCTCAGCGGTCCTCGTCCTCGCGCTGCTGGCCGCAGCGCTGATCGCACTGGCATGGCTGAGCCGCCGCGGCGCGCACGGCCGCGCGGCCCGCTTCGCCTCGCGCGGCGAGCTCGCCGAGCTGCGCGTACGCCGCCCGCAGGCCGGGCGGGTCACGCTCGGCGTTCACCACCGCGCGCTGATCGCGGCCGAGCCGCGCGCGTCGGTGCTGCTCGTCGGCCCCTCCGCAGTCGGGCAAGACCACGCGGTCTGGTGGTGCCCGCGCTGCTGGAGTGGGACGGCCCGCTGCTCTCGACCTCGATCAAGAGCGACGTCGTCCACGACACCCACGTCGCGCGAGCCAAGCGCGGCGAGGTCAGGATCTTCGACCCCACCGGCTCGTGCGGCCTGCCGAGCGCGCCGTGGTCGCCGATCGCCGCCTCGCGCTCCTGGGAGGGCGCGCGGCGCACGGCCGCGCGGCTGCTCGGCGTCGGCGAGCACGGCGCTGGCGCGCTCGGCCGATGAGAGCTTCTGGCGCCCGGCCGGCTCGCGCTTCCTCGCGCCGCTGCTGCTCGCCGCCGCGCACGGCGATCTGACGATGCGCGAGGTGCTCTCCTGGATCGCGACGACCAACGAAGCACGAGCCCGCCGAGCTGCTCGAGTCCTGCCCCTCCCCCGGCGCGCAGCCGGCGCTCGAGGCGCTGCGCTCGGTCTGGGACGCCGACGCGCGCTTTCGCTCCAGCCTGCTGCAGACCGTCGCGACCGCCTTGACCCCTGGCAGGAGCCAGCAGATCGCAGCCGCCACGATCGGCGACAGCCAGATCAGCGCGAGCTGGCTGCTGGACGGCCCCAACACCCTCTACCTGATCGCTCCGGCCGATGACCAGCGCCGCCTGCGCGGCCTGTTCGTCGCGCTGCTCGCCGACATCACCGCCGGCGCGTTCGCGCGACTCCGTCCGCGATCGGCAAGCCGATCGACCCGGCGCTGCTGCTCGCCCTGGATGAGGTCGCGAACATCGCGCCGCTGCCCAACCTCGACGAGATCGCCTCGACCGGCCCAGGCCAGGGCGTGCAGCTGCTCACGCGTCTTTCAGGACATCAGCCAGGCCGCCGACCGCTGGGGCCGCGAGCGCGCCGAAACGATCTTCGCCAACCACCGCGCCCGGCTGTTCACCTCCGGGATCGGCGACCGGGCGACGCTCGACTACCTGCAGCCACACCCTCGGCGAGGAGGAGATCGCCCGCGTCGCCACCCACCGCCAGAGCGCCCTGCACACCCGGCTCCCGCACGCTCTCGAGCGAGTTCCGCGCGCTCGCCGCCCCCAACCGCGTGCGCCAGCAAGACCCCGACACCGCCCTGCTCATCTACGGACGCCTCGCACCCGCCTGGCTGCGCCTGCGCCCGTGGTACTCGGACGCCGCGCTGCGCGCGCTCGCCGCCGGCCAGCCCAAGCCACGGCGCATCGCCCGCCGCGTTCCCCGGTCGCTGCAGCGCCCTCCTCGGATTCCACGCTGCGGCGGGCCCGATGATCGACGGACGCGTCGCACGCGTCCTATCGGCAGCGGTCCGCCAGCACGCCCGCGGTCCGTGATGTGAGCGCCGGTGGGCATGTAGATCGCCACCCAGGAGGGGGCCTCCTCATTGCGTCACGGTGGCGTGCCTTGTCTTGCCCGATTTTCGCCGCCGCCGTCGGGGCTTCGGCCCCTACGGGGCTCCCCTCGCAGTGCTCGGCTCCGCCCCGCCGGTCGGCGGCGGTTTTGGGCTGCGTCAAACACACCACCGACACAAAGGAGTGATCCACATGAACAACTACAAGGCAACCGGCCGTCTCACCAGGGACCCCGAGCTGCGGGCGCTGCCCAGACGGCGAGCCCGGTGTGCAAGCTCACGCCTCGCCGTCAAGGGCCTGGCCCGCGGCGATGAGAGGTCGGCTACCTCGACGTGACCTGCTTCGGAAGCCGGCGGCGAGGCCGCCGCGCGGGTGCTCCGCAAGGGCTGGCTCGTCGCGGTCGACGGGCGCCTTCAGTACCACGACTGGGAGACCCAGGAGGGCTCCAAGCGCCGCGACTGGGAGGTCATCGGCAACGTCGAGTTCCTCGCCGCCCCGCGAGGCGATGGCTCGGAAAGCTCCGAGCAGCAGGAGCCGGCGCCAGCCGCCGCCTAACGAGCTGCGCCGCGGAGGGCGCCCGGTCGGACACGGGCGTCCTCCCGGCGTGCTTGGAGATCGCGATGACCCTCGCAGACACCATCATGAAACAGCTCGCAGCCGAGCGCGCGAGCAAAGCCGAGCTCTCACGCGCACTGTGGGCGATGAGCCCGGCCGAGCGCGAGGCCGCGATGCGCCGCGGCGAGCTCACCGGCGCCCAGCTGCTCGAGTGGGCTCGCAGAGCACCCGACGAGGTGCCGAGGATCAACGGCGAGTGGGCGTTCATCGCCGCGAGCACGCCCGAGGTCGCGGACCTCGCCGACCCAGACCAGTGACCGTTAGGCCCACACGGTCTTCCGGTGCCGCCGAGCTGTTCCTCGGCATGCTCGCCGCCTACGCTCCGGCGCACTCGCTGCTCGAGGTCCGCTACCGCGCCCACGGCAACCGGCTTCATCGCTTCTTCATCGGCATCCACGCACGCACGGCCGCCAGGATCATCACCCAGATCGGCCAGCGAACCGACGTGTACGTCGGGTGCGCTCCGCGCGTGCGCCGCGGCGGCGGACGCCAAGACATCGCGCCGAGCGCGCTGCTGTGGGCCGACTGCGACGGCCCACAGGCTCTTGCCGCGCTGGACGCGTTCTCGTTGCGGCCGAGCGTCGTCGTGCGCTCGGGCACAGCCGCCAACGTGCATGCCTTCTGGGCGCTGACGGGCAGGTTGAAGCTGCGCGAGCTCGAGGACGCCAACCGCCGGCTCGCCCTCGCGCTCGGCGCCGACCCGAGGTGCGCGGATGGGGCGCGCATCCTCAGAGTTCCCGGAAGCTTCAGCTTCAAGGGCGGGGCTCCGCGGCCTGTGCGGCTGCTCAGATACACCTCGGCTCGCTACCGGCCGGCCGAAATCCTGGCCGTCCTGCCGCCGACGCCCGTCGCGCGCACGATCAGCGACGGCGCCCGCGCGCAGCACCCGGTCCGCGCGGGCGACCCGCTGCTGGGAATCGCGCCAGCCGAGTACGTGCGCGTCCTCACCGGGCGCGAGCCGGGCCGCGATCACAAGATCGCCTGTCCGCTGCACCCTGACAAGACGCCGAGCTTTCACGTCTACGCGACGGCTGAGCGGGGCTGGACGTGCTTCGGCTGCCCCACCTCGAACGGCAGGCCGCTCGGAGGCGACATCTACAAGCTCGGGTCGCTGCTGTGGGGCATCCCTACCAGCGGCCGTGACTTCCTGCGGCTGCGTGACCGTCTCGACCACATGTTCGGAGTACGTCGTGGCTGAGCAGGCGCTCCACGTCGTCACAGAATCGCCCACTCGCGCGCGTCGGGCACAGGCGCTACCGTCCACAGCGGTGAGCGAGCGCAAGCCTATTCCCATCGACATCGCCCCCGAGGCACGGCCGGAGCGCAAGCTGATCCCGATCGAGATCGCGCTCGACGGGGCGCCCGAGCGCTTCGAGACACGTCTCGCGAGCGCCGGCGCGTACGCGCTCGTGCTCTCGAGCGTCCTGCCCAAGCGCGCGATCGAGCTGCACTCCAGCTACCTCGGCCATCCCGGCGCACCGACGCAGGCCAGCCATCTGATGCTCGCCCCCGGTGTCAGCGACAGCGAAGCGGTCGAGCACGACGAGAGGTGGATCCCCGTGATGGTCGCGAGGCGGCGCTGTCTCTATGACCATCTGCAGCGCGTGCAGAACTTCCTCGAAGAGCTCGAACACACGGTCCAGATCCCGCTCGCAGACGACGCGCTCCTTGCCGTAGAGCTCTAGCAGCCAGGCGGCGCCGACCCTCCCGATCGTGGCACGCCGTGCCGGCGCGCGGTTGGCTCGGGATCGGCGCCGCACTGGGCGACGCCACCTACGGGAAGGATGCGCGACATGACTCTGCAGAGCAGTACCCCGCCCTCACGACAGGGGCTCGCATACGCGGGCATCGGCTCGCGCCAGACACCGCCCGAGCTGCTCGAGCTGATGACGCAGATCGCCGGGGCGCTCGCGGCGAAAGGCTGGATCTTGCGCACAGGCGTGGCGGCCGGCGCCGACCAAGCGTTCTACCGCGGCGCGGCCGGGCGCGGCCCGGTTGAACTCTATCTGCCGTGGCCGAGCTTCGAGGCGAACGCGCGCCGTCCTGACAAAGCCTCCGGCGAGTTCGTCCTCGTGCGGCCGAGTTCCGCGGCCTACGAGATGGCGGCGGGTTTTCACCCGGGTTGGCCGCAGCTGTCCAAGGGTGCGCGTCACCTGCACGCGCGTAACTGCCACCAGGTGCTGGGCCGCGACTTGAACGCGCCGGCTCGGTTCGTCGCGTGTTGGACGCCGGACGGGAGTCTCGACGGTCGTGGTCGGCGCGTCGGTGGAACCGGGCAGGCGCTGCGCATCGCCTGCCACCACCGCGTCCCGGTGTTCAACCTCGCTCGCCCCGAGCACCTCAGCCGCCTGCGCGACGCGCTCGTCGACCACGGCTAGCGACTCGCGTCGCGGGCCGACGAGCCCGTGCGGGGCGCCGACCCCTCCCATGATCGCACGCTGCGCGTGCGGGGAGTCGGGGATCGGCCCCGCACCGGGCGGGGCTGCTTATTGAAAGGAAAGGCGAAATGGCCAACAGCCAAGCACCCGCCGTAGTGTCTGCCCCGTCTGCCAGCACGGTCGCGCTGGCGCATATCGTGATCGAGGAGGGCTTCAATCCCCGCGGTGAGATCGATGCTGTCGAGCAGCGTAGGCTCGAGCATTCGATCGAGCAGCGCGGGATTCTGCAGCCCGTCCTGGTTGACCCCCGCGACGACGGGAACTACCTGCTCGTCGATGGACACCGTCGCGTTCAGGCCGCCGCGAAGCTCGGGCTGATGGAGATCCCGATCTCGATCCGCGTAAGCCGGGACGAGGGCGACAACCTCGTCGACGCGGTTGTCGCGAACCAGCTGCACGCACACCTGAACCCGCTCGAGGAGGCGCTCGCGTGCCGGCGGCTGCTCGACACGCGGCTGAACCGCAAGGAGGTCGCGGCGAAGCTCGAGATGACCCAGGCCACCGTCAATGAGCGCCTGGCGATCCTGGAGCTGCCCGAGAAGCTCTGGCCGAAGATCGCCAACGGGGAGGTCCCGCTGCTGGCGGTCAAGGCGCTCGTGGCGCTCGCGAAGATCCACCCGGGTCTCGTCGACGGCGCGGTCGCGGCGGTCCTCGACGTCACCGAGGACGCGGAGCCCTACACGTGGGCGGAGGTCGCAAAGAGCCCGCTCGAGGTGGCCGTCAGTCACATCGAGGAGCTGCCGGCGGGCGTGTTCCGCAGCGGCTCGGCATATCCGCTCGACTCTTTCTCGATCAGCGAGAAGGCGTCCGCGGACCTGGCCGCCTACGGCAAGCTCACCGGACGGGAGCTCACCTCGGTGCGCTTCGACCACGAGGATCTCGAGCAGGCACGCCTGCTCGGCGCCGCGCACAGCTACGGCTGGGGGTGGTTGATCGTCGGCCAGGACGTGGGCGATCGCCTCATCGAGGACGGCATCGCCAAGGCGCTCAAGCAGGAGCGAGCCCGTCAACGCCGGGAACACCAGGAGACCAAGGCGCTGCAAGCCGAACACCCCGAGGGCGTTGTTGACAACGGCCCCACGAGCCGGCAAAGCACCGCCGAGCAGGAATCGCGCCGTGAGCAGGAGGCCAAGGCACAGCGCCAGGCCGAGCGAGAGGAGCGTGAGCGCGCGGTCCAGTACAACCTCGACCTCGGGGTGCTCGCGCTCAAGCACCTGCTGAGGATCAAGGTCGACGAGCAGGTGCTGCGCATCCTCGCCTCCGTCCACGTCGCGGGCGATCTGCGTGGCCTGGCCTCGCGCGGGGCGCGGCTCGCTCTGCCGGGCTGGCCGACACAGACGCGCCAGCGCAACGGCAAGCTCAAGACCGCCTACCTCGACCCGGAGGACGCCGAGCAGAGAGCCGCGGTGTTCCTCCAGGACGCAGAGGGCCCCGGCGACATCGCGGGGCGCTCGCTCACACTGCTTGCGCTCGCGTCGCTCGTCGACGAGAACGCGGTCGCGCGCAGCCGCCGCAGCTCCTACGGACTCAGCTTCAAGGGTCCGTGGGCGAGGCAGGCCGAACGCGACCTGCACGCGATCGTCCGCGAGCGCATCAAGGAGGGGCAGCTCCCCGCTCTGGATGAGATCCTCAGCGAGCGGCTCGCCGACGCAGAGCAGGCCGCGCGCCACGACGAAGAGGTGCAGGCCGCACGGGTGCGGCTCGAGCATCTCGGCGCGCTCGCCGAGCTGGACGAGGAGGCGCTCGAGCGGGCTCTCGAGGACGCGGTTCTCGTATGGGGCACGTACAGCCAGAAGACCTACCAGCTGCGCGCGCAGGTCGATAACGCGCGCGAGGGCGGCGAGGCGCCCGGCTCACACGAGCAGGCGCACACCGAGGACACCGACGGAGAGGAGGTGCTGGACAGCTGACAGGCGAGGCGCCGGCGAGGTCCCAGCGGCCCCGCCGGCGCTCTCACTCCGCGTGCGCTGCCACGAGCGGGGCCACCCCGGCCAGGATCGCACGCTTCGCGTGCGTGGGCGGGGTGCAAGCCCCGCATCCGGTGGGGCCGAGCGCAAAGGAGACGCCATGTCCACACACGATCCACTACGCAAGCTCGCGCGCGACACCGGCTTTGACATCAAGGCCGCGACACGCGAGCAACTGGTCGCCCACGTCGAAGCGCTCGAAGACCGCTACCGCGCTCACCCCGCGCAGCGGGCGCTGGAGGAGCTGCACCGCTACCTGTTCCCAGAGCGCTACGCCGACGTCCCGATGTACGAATGGCATGCCGGCACGATCGAGGACGTCGCCGAGCGGATCGAGCAAGCGCTACCTCAAGCTCCCGGCGCGCAGACGAGCGCCGAGCAGCGCACGGCGGACCGATGACCATCGCACTCTCACCCCAGACGATCGGGCGCGTCGGCACCGTCTATCTCATACACCTCCAGCGGCCCTATCGCCATGCTCGTCACTATCTCGGGTGGACGATGGACGTCGAGCGCCGTCTCGCCGAGCATCGCGGCGGCGGGGGTTCACCGCTGTTGCGCGCGGCCGCCGCGGCGGGCATCTCTTTCGAGGTCGCTCGCACCTGGCCCGGCGACCGGCACCTCGAGCGGCGCCTCCACCGCTACAAGAACACCCCGGCGCGGCTCTGTCCGATCTGCCGAGGCCAAGGGCCCAGGGCGTCGGTCTAGATGCGCTGGCTGCGTCGTCGCGCGTCGCCCGTGTCAGAACTCCGCGGCGCGCGGGAGCCGGCTGGCCCGGCCATTATCGCATCCCTGCGGGATGCGGCCGGGGCTGCGACCGGCCCCGCACCGGGCGGGGCCACCTCAGCAAAGGAGGGCGAAATGCCCGCTGGAATCACAAACTCAGACTCGATGTTCTCCGTGCGCGAGACACCCTGGCATGGCCTGGGAGCCGTGCTCGAGCGCCCGCCGGCGAGCGTCGCGGAGGCGATCGACGCATCCGGGCTCGGCTGGAGCGTCGCCAAGGAGCCGATCGCGATCGACCGCGGCGAGGCGCCGAGCGCCGACTGGTGGCTGCCGCGCTGCGAGGAGATCCCCGGCTACTTCGCGACCGTCCGTCAGGACACCCGCGAGACGCTCGGGATCGTCGGGGAGCGCTACCGCATCGTGCAGAACGGCGAGGCGTTCGCGTTCGTCGATCAGCTGCTCGGCAGCTCGATCCACTTCGAGACCGCCGGGAGCCTGCACGGCGGTCGCCGCGTGTGGGTGCTCGCCACCCTGCCCGATCACGTCGAGGTCGGCGGTGATGCCGTGCGGCCGTATGTTCTGCTGATGAACAGCCACGACGGCTCGACGGCGGTGATCGCCGCCACGACCCCGATCCGTGTGGTGTGCCAGAACACGCTCAACTGGGGGCTTGCCAACGCGCGGCAGAAGTTCTCGATCCGCCACACAGAAGCGGTCACGCAGCGCGTGCACGAGGCACGGCGGGTGCTCGAGCTCTCGATCAACTACTACGAGCAGTTCAAGCGCTACGGCGACCAGCTGGCCTCCCAACGCTGTACAGAGCGTCAGCTCCGAGCCGTCCTCGACACGCTCTACCCGAGCGGCATCGCCGACTCCCCCAGCAGCCGCACCCGCCGCTCGCGTCAGCAGACGAAGGACCGCATTGCCGAGCTGTTCCTGCGCGGCGACACGCAGGGCAACGCGCCCGGCTCCAAGTGGGCCGCGGTCAACGCAATCGTCGAGTACAGCGACTGGATTCGCCCACTGCGCTCATCCGCTCAGCGGTTCGCGCGCGCACTCGATGACGGAACCGAGAAGACCCGCGCAGCGCAGCTCGTCGCGGCCGCCTGACGCGCAAGGCCCGGCGGGCGTGTGGGCTCGCCGGGCCTACCCCGTGGCGGCATGGTGGCTCACCTACCTCAAGACGACCGTCAGCCCATCCCGCTGGCACATGGGCCGCATTCTGATCGTCCGAACCCTCGGCAGATGAAGCGAAGGCGAAGCTAGTCGTGACCACCCCGTGGCTCGGTCTTCTCCACGGCCTGCGTCTTATCTATCTCGCTGCGCAAATCGTCGACTGCTTCCGCGAATGCGCGACTGGCGGCGGAGCCTTTCTCGATGCTGCTCGCGAGCGGGCCGAGGGTCGCCCGGACGCCATTGACCGGCGTAATCGTCCGGCTCCACAGATCGTCCCATCGAGGATCGTTCGCGGCTACGACGTTGTCATCTATGAGTTTTGAGAGTCTCTCAATCTGCGACACTACCGTGCTCCGGCCCTGGTCCGTGAGCCTGGGTAGCGCCGACAGCAGCTGGTTTGCGCTTTCGAGCACCGTGCGTGCGAGTTCCTCTGGCGTCATGTGCCGAACCTTACCCAAGAGCGCCCGGGAGGTTTGCGACGGATGATCCGAAGCGCCAGCGTTGTCGCCGCAGCGCTTTGCGCATCGGTCCCCCACGCGCCGCGAAGCAAGCACCTGACGAAGGACACAGTCCCGAGCGTTGGCCGATGACGCTACCGCGCCCTTCGCAGAGTCACGCTCAACCGCGCGGAACGCGCGCCGGCCGCGCTGGCGGTGAGGACCAGTTGCGAGTGCCGCGCCAGCCCCTTGGACAGCACGAACACCGTCCGCGCCACACCGCGGCTGGGCCTCACCTCACGCCTGGCGACGAGCACGAGCCGCTTGCCACGAGGAACGTCCAGGTGGATCGACACCGGCCCGCGCTCACCCGCCGGCGCATCCACGGCGACACTCAGTCGAACTCCGCGCAGGTGCTCGCCGATGCGCAGCGGGCGCAGACTGCCTCCTTGCCCGCCCGCGCTCGGCGCCGGAACGGTGACTGCGGTGGTCGCGGCGTGCTGCGGCCCGCCCTTGCCTGCGCTGTCCACCAGCCACAGCCGCACCGTGTAGCTTCCCGCGCCGGGCGCTGTGAGCTGCCCAGCCCCCGCCGCGCCAACGGCCACCGCCGGCGTGCAAGTCGCCTGGCAAAGCTGCGCGAACGCCCCCGCCACCGGCTCAGGAGGATTCGCCGGATCGCTCCACGCGAGGTTCACTACGTCCGAGCCGGTGGCGGCGGCGCTCGCGGTCAAGCTCGCGGGCGCAGCGGGGCCGTTGTTGTCGATCACCAGTGGGGGTGATGTCACGACCGTCGTGTTGCCCGCCGCATCGGTCACCACCAGCGACACTTCGGCGTGCCCGTCTGGGAAGCGCGCGGTTTCGACGTTCAACTGCCCGGGCTGCAGTTGTGGGCACGGCACCGTCTCGGTGAAGTCGCAGGACTCCTGCGCGCTCGCCCCGAGCGCCGCGCCGTCGCGCACCGCCAACCCCTCGATTCCGCTTGGGTCGCTCGCCTGGAAGCTCAACGGCACGGTTCCGGAGAGGACACCGCCGCCCCACAGCGGGCCGCTCTCACCAGAGACGGTCGGCGAGGACTGCTCAGTCAGCGCGACCGTGACCGAGTACATGTCAGCCGTGGCGAGCTGGTCGCCCGGGCTTCCGGATAGGCAGTATTGCTCGGAGCTCTGCAGCTGACACTCCACGCCGAAGAACAGACCGTTGGTGGACAACCCAGAGAACGTCGCCGGCGCCTGATTGTTTGGGACACGGCAGCTATAGCCGTTCGCAAAGGTTCCCTGACATGTTTCGAGCCCGACGCCATTCTCCTCAAAGAGCCCCGTGACCAAATTGTCCGTCATGCTTTCAAGATCGCGGTAGTAGCTCGCCCCTGTGATGGTGGTGCCGGCAGGAGCTGTGAATGACCAGCCAGCCTGGGCGTTGCCGGGAATGTGGGCGCCTGGATTCTGCGTATTGTCCTCTGCGTACAGCGCGCCAGCGTTGCCTCCACCGAGTGGCCCCACCGCAGGGCCTCCGCACATGTTGCCCATTGTCAGTCCCGCGGGAAAGCCGTTCACTTCACTCCACGGGCTCGCACTCGTGAACGGGCTGCACGCGCTGACCGTATAGCTGCCCGCCGAGGCTCGCGTAGCCCGCGCGGCAAACACCGCGGCTGCCACTACCGCGACGGTGGCGAAGTACACAAGCGCCGCCTTGCTCATCTCTTGACCTTCACGGCCAGCACGGGCCCATCAGCCTTGCCCACGACCAGTCGCAAGTCGACGGCACGCGGGCGGCTGGTGTGGACTCTGAGCGTGGAGCGCTTTGAGATAATTCTGCGAATACCGTGGGCAAAGTCCAACTGAACGTGCAGTCGCCCACTGTGGGGCAGTGGCGCGACCCTTATCGTGAGTATCCCGCGTCGCCAGCGCAGTAGACGCACCTGTACGGGGCCTGGACCGCTTGGCGTGGCCGGCGGGCCCGCGGAGGACGGAGCGGGGGCCGCCTTGGGAATGTTGGCGTTGCCAGCCGTCACGATGCTCCCGAGTCCGTCGGCTTCGAACGCTGCGGCGACGTTCAGATCGCCGTCGGTGGCGGTGCTTACCAGCAGCTGCTCGGCGTGGCTGTAGCTCAGGCTTGGGTCGTAGCTCATCAGCGCCACGATCACCGCTGCCGTGAACGCCGATGCCTGGGAGGTCCCGTTACCGCAGCATGATGGCTTGTCGGTGACCGGTTCGGCCTGATCAAGACCGCAGCCCGGGGCATAGAAGGTCAACCCCTGGTTGGCCGAGAACGAGCACACCGATCCCTCTGGTCCGGTGCTCGTCTGATCGGGCTGAGCGGTGAACGCACCTACCGCGAAGATCCCCGGCTCCGCGCCAGGCTGCTCAGCCGGTCCGGGCGTGTTCCCGGCGGCCGCGACGATCGCCACGTTACTCGCGCTCGCCTGCGCCACGGCCGTCTGGAGCTTCTGCGCCTGGTCGGGACTCGGCGGGATCATCGACGAGAGTGCCAAGTCGATCGCATCGACGTGGAAGCTCGCGTGCTCGAGGCACTGCTGGATCCCCTCCCAGTAGTCGTTGAACTCGAACGTGGGCTCCTGCCCGGGGGAAGGCTTTTCGGTGGCCCGCACGGAGACGATCTTCAGCTGCGGCCAGGCGCCGATCATGCCGTTGCCGGCGGCGCCGGCGATCATCGCCATCGTCGTTCCGTGGCCCTGCGGGTCCACGTCTGCCCCGTTGCCGCTTTCTTCCAGAGCAGTCGCCGAGACCAGGCCCGGGCTGGTGTCCGCGTTTGTGCTCACGCCGGTATCGACCAGACACAGCGCCCCTGGGCCGTGCGCGGGCGCGGGCGCGTAGGCCAGGAACGCCGCGTTGGCTGCCTGCGCCTGCGCCGTAACCGCGGGGGTGGCCGCCGGCGCGGGCGTGGCGAGTGCCAGCGTCGCGCATGCTGCGACGACGGCGGGTCCCGATAGTGAGCGCATCAGTGCACGAACGCCTCGCGTACCGGGGAGTGAGCCCCCTGCCACAGGCTGGTGGCGGGCGTCTGCGCACGGAAGGCGAACCGCCGCCCGAGCGTCAGCGGCGAGCTCCGATAGACGTAGCGGTAGGACCCGTTCGGATCGACACGGACTGGGTGGCCCACCGCCTCCCATTCGCGGCCCGCCAGCGTTTCGATAATCACCAGCGGCCGCGGCGAGCCGATCGGGGTGATCGCGAGCTTGCCTGAGAACACCAGCCGCGCCCCGCCCGGCGTGCCCACGTGCAGAGCAAGCACCGGTGACACGGTCTCGCTGATGCTGACACCCGCGCCGGTATTCGCGGCGTTCGCGGCGCGCCCGTACACGATTCGCAGCAGCCGGGAGGGTCCCTTCGGGGCGTGCAGCACCCATTCCCCCGCGGCGTTGCTCGTCGTGTGAGCGAGCCCGACGAGCGCGCCCGTGGGGGGATTCCCCTCCTGGGCCAGGAGCGAGACGGTGACGCCGGGCGCCGGCGCACCCGCCGAGTTGCGAAGCTGGCCCGAGAACGTCAAGGCCGAGGCGGCGAAGGAGCGCCTGACGGCCTTGCCGAGCGCCGCCGTGTGCTTGTCGAGAACGATCGCGTACGTCGGTTCCGCGCCCGGCGACGTCGCGATCGGCGAGCTGAGCAGCGCGCTCACCGTCGTGCGGTTCGCCGTCGTGATCGTGGCGTCATAGACGAGGCTCGAGTTCTGCGCCGCGTCGGTCACGATCACCTTGAGCGTGTGTGCGCCGTCCGTCAGCGCCGTCGTATTGACGGGGACGTCGACGCTCTCGCTCTGCTTGCAGGGCTGCTGGTAGTCGAACATCAAAGCGCCGCCGCTGCTGCCCTCGGCGACGCAGTGGCCGCCGTTGCCGTCGGGGGTGCCCTGATAGACGGCGTGCCCGTCGACCTGCAGCGTGACGCTGTAGACACCTGGGCCAGGGTCAGCGGCGGTGAACTGAAGTTCGGCCGTTCCGTGGGCGTTCGGTTCCAGCAACGATCCGCTGAATCCCGAGCCCGTGGGTGACGAGTTGTTTTCGAGCAGGAGATTCGCCCACCACAGCCGCACGAGCGACCAGGCGCCTTCGCTGCCTCCCGAGTTGCAGGCGTAGCCCGACGCGCCTCCGCATCCGGCGCTGAGGTAAAGACTTCCGCCACGCCCGCCGGGAATCCCGAGCACGCCCGTGAAGTCGTTGGTGCCGTTCGCGCACGGGGTCAGGCCGGAGGCGCACTGGAAGAAGACATCTGAGGCGTCGTAGGCGTAGTTCGGCGTGTAGGCAACCGCGGTGCCGGAGGCGTTGTAGCCGCCGCCGTCGGCATACATGCTCACGTCGATCGAGCCGCCGACCAGCCTCGATCCCCCCGGCGGGGTGTACTGAAGGGTCTCCGCCGAGCCGACGCCCACGGCGGCGTCGGTGCTGAGGATCGCGAACATCGGGCTGCCCGGTCCACAGCTGGTGCTGTTGTTCGATCCGTACCCGCCTCCGGCGGCGGAGCTCGACCAGCCTTCGCTCGGCGCCGCCGACTGGCTGGGATTGACGCAGCTGACGACCATCAAGTCGCCGGCGTACGCGGGGGCGGCGCCCATCAGCACCAGGACGCCCGCGGCGCCCGAAGCGAGCAGCGCGCCCACACGCACGAGCGCCCTACGACGCGCGCGCGTCACCTTTGGCTTGGGCGTGCCGTTCGCCCCGGCCGCTCTCAGCAGCCGAGCTCGCCTGGAACACATTGGCTCTGAGGGGTCGCTGGTGTGCTTGCGCTTGACGCTGGCGCGGCCTCAGCCTGAGCCAGAGCGCTTTCGTTGTGCAGATTCGCGGGAGGAGATTTCGCCGTCGACGACGCTCCCATTCGGCCATGAATGGTGCTCGCGGGAGCGCCTGCCGTCGAGTCCGCTACAGCCGACTCGGAGGCCGTGCCGTGAGCAGCGGCCGGCGGCGATTGCGGGTGATGCCGGTGGAGCTCTCGCGTGCGCAGCTGTTGCTGACGATGGCTGCCCGCAGCGGTCTGGGCCTGGCGAGATCCTCGTGCCCGGGAATGGTTCGCGATCGCGCTGCGCCTGTTGGCGCTCGGCGTGGAGGAGGCCACCTGTCGCATCGCAGATCCGGACTGACTCCGAAGGGCGCCGACCAGTACGAGCACGAGCACAGCCGCGCCAACGGCGGCGACAGCTGGCACCGCGGCGACTCGCCAGGAGAGCCGAGACGCAAGCGAGGCGACACCACGTGCCGGCGCGGTGAGCGACTGCGTCGAACCTGGCTCTGTCCGGCGGCGACGCAGTTCTGCTGCAGGCGGATCCCAGATCGAGCGCTCTCCCCGCGGCGACAGCTCCCTCGCGGACGCCAGCGTCTCCTCCGACGCCGGAGTCCGTGGGCCCTGGTGCTCGTCCGGATCGCGCTCTCGATGCCTCAGTGGGATGATCTGCGCGACCAGCCCGTCCTCGCCGTCGGACGAAACTCGATCACCGTCGCGTGGTGGCACTATAGTTCCTCCATGCGTTTCAACCATCGCTGCTTCATCGAAAACATTACCAAATCACGCTGCTTTTGCTAGTTTGGGTTCTACTATGGCCGATCAGCCACCTTCCAGCCAGGAGATCCTCACGGTCGATCAGATCGCCGCGGAGCTCCAGCTGACCTCGCAGACGATCCGCAACTGGATCAAGAGCGGCCTTCTGCCCGCGGTCAAAGTCAGGCACGTTTACCGCGTCAAGCGAGAGGACCTCGACACAATGCTCTCGCGCGAACAGGGCAGCAGTGGTCCGCTGGGCACCCATCGCGATCCCTGGGCGCCGGAGACCTTGGGGTTGCCCTTCCGACGTCGAGATTCCGAGCGTCCGCCGTCCGTCTGGGACGGGACAAGCGCTCGCATAGTCCCGCCCAAGCGACACTGACGCCACGCCATCGACGCTGGTGCGCGCTCCCCGCTGGTGTCGTTCAACCATGATCCTCGGCTCGCTCCGATCCATGAGCTGCCGCCGGCAGATGACATGCAAAGTCGGCCCGGCCAGCGGGTATCAGCGTCTATAGATGCGCCAGGGCGGATTTTGTGACAGGCGCCGACTCGAGCGCCGTCGTTTAGGCGAGCTCTAAGCCGAACGGCGCGAGCGGGCCCGTGGGCGAAGGCCGTTCGCTCGGTCTTCGTCCGCGACGGCCTCAGCAAGCTCCCCGACCGCCGCCGCTATCTCGTCGTAGGCACGCGCGACCTCGAGCATGTCCGTGCCTGCCGCCGTCGAGCGCAGTCGCACAACCGCCCGGTCAAAGCGTCGCCATAGCGTCTCCGGGCCGCGTCGCCCCGTGCCTGGCCGCAGCTCATACGGCGGCTCGCTGTCGTCCTTGCGCGCAGGGGGCCACTCAAAACCAGCCGCGTCGGCCTCACGACAGACACGCGCCGCTTCACTTGCCCCCTGGGCGAGCGCAGCAAGACGGGCCGCGAAGCCCAAGTCGGGGGGAGCCAGCTTGTGCGCCTCGATCGCGCTGGCCAGGCTGAACATCCCCTTTTCGAACTCAGCCAGCACCTGCTTATCGCTAAGTATCGGCGCATCACGCTGAACAGCGCTGCTTTTGCTCATTTGGGCTTCATCTTAGCGGCGATGCCAGCCGGTCGCAATCTACCCGATCGGGCGGCCGAGAAGGACACGCCTGTAGGCCAGCAGACCGCTCGCCGCCTCGCGGACGCTGCGCTGTGCGCCGCCTGCGGCCGGGCCCTGACGAGCCGGCACCGTTCGTCGCCGGACGGCCTGTCCAATCGCCGGCGGGCTCGTGCTCCCAAGCCTGGCACGCCAGGGGCGTGCCGGTGGAGTCGCACGGGCCCGCCGCCGGGGCGGCCCCAGACGAGCAGGAGGTACAGATCATGGGCTGGACCGCCGGAGAACTTCAGGAGCGATTCACTGCGCGCGCCGCGATCGCCTTCGATCTCGGCGAGGACTTCGCCGCGCGCGTCATTGACACCGCACGCTATGGCCGCGTCATCTACGCCGCCGTGCGCTCACGCGACGGCCTCCAGGTCTTCGGCCTCGTCCTGTTGACCGACCGCCAAGGCAACGTGCTCTACACCAAGCCGGTAAGCGAGGACATGGGTCCAGCGGAGGACCGTTGCCCCGCCCGCATCCTCGACCTGCTCACAGCACCCAGCAATGAGCACGCTCGTCAGTGGCGCGCGCGTTGCCGCGCACGTCTCGCCAGGCCGCGACCCCGGCCGGGTGACACAGTCACGTTCGCACGACCCCTGCAGTTCACAAACGGCGATGCACACCACGAGCTGATCTACGTGGGTGGCTCACGCTTTCGCTCTGCTGATGGCCAGCCATGTCGTGTGCCTTCATGGGGCGACCTCGAGTACACGGTCACTCGGAACGGCGATTCGCCCACACGATGAGACGCTTACGCTGATCCTGTTGTCGCCCTGGCGCTCCGCTCTACGCGCGGGTGGTGGACGAAGTGCTGTTGGTGGGCCACACCCTTCCCCCGCTGCAAGGCCCTTCGGGCTCAAGCAATTGGGAACCTCCCGCCTGACGGCGGGAGTACGGCGGGTCACATTGCCAATTGCTTGACAGCTCCTCCAGGGCGTGGCTTTGGGCCGCTCATGGCGGCTGCGCCGCCCTGCAAAACAGCAGGGAAGGGACAGCAGCCGGTTCAGGCTCAAGACCCCAGGAGGATCAAATGTCCAGCACAAGCAAGCGTTCGCCGATCAAGCCGACTCCGAGGCAGTTGCGCTATCTGCGCACCTTGGCAGAACGGACCGGGACGACGTTCACCACCCCCCGAAGCATCGGCGAGGCGAGCGGACTCATCGAGGCGATGCAGCAGCGGAAGCGGACTCACAGGAACGATGTCCAGCGCGAGCGCCGCGAGGTCTCTCAGGACATGGCGACACGTCGGGGCGATGCCGCGCAGGTCAGCCGCGATGAGCTCTCGGGCTACGGGTCAAGCGCGACGTGGACGACGGACGCTGGCGAAGAGACCGGACCGCGCGTCGTTCACTGCGAACGCGAGGCGTTCGATGTCTACTGTGGCCGCGGCTCGCGCAGGCTCGGTCTGCCCAAGTCCAAGTGGGCGAACCCGTTTCGCATAGGCCGCGACGGCACGCGCGAGCAGGTGATCGCCAAGCACAGACGATGGCTGCCGACGCAACCCCACCTGATCGCAGCTCTCGACGAGCTCCGCGGTCGGACACTGGGGTGTCACTGTGCGCCGGAAGCCTGCCACTGCGACACGCTCGTCGAACTGGCCAACGCCCCGCGCCCTGTCGCTCCACCGGCCCCGGCCCCGGCTCCGGTTCCCACCACGGCTGCGCACAAGGGCGAGCCACATGTGCTCGCCGGCTACCGTGCCGGCGGCGAGCGAAGGCTGATCGTGGTCCAGCGCATCCGCGGAGCGATCTGTGTCGGCGACCTGCCGGCCAATGGCAGAGGCGGGCGCTACCTGGTGGCCGACGGCCTGAGCACCTACGGCGAACTCAACGACCTGCTCCTGGACTACAACGGCCAGATCGCCAAGCTCGGGGTCGTCCCCGCGAGCCCTGCGGCGATCGGCCAGATGCTTGAGCAGGCGGCATGACCCGTGCCGCATCCAACGTCGGGTGGAGCGGTGTGGGGGGCGTCGCGGTGCGGGCGCTGGCAGCCCCAGGATCGCACCCTGCGGGTGCGGGGGGCGGCCACCGGCGCCCGCCACGGCGGGAGCGACACGACGAGTAAGGAGCCTGACGATGAGCAACGAAATGACCCGCGAGCAGGTGTTCGCGGAGCTGGCCGAGCGGGGAGTCCACACCGCGCGTGTGGAGTTCGCCGGCGGCAGCGACGAAGGACACGCCGAGGACATTGAGCTCCTCGACGCGGAGGGCGAGGCGATCGAGCAGTCGATCCGCGTCTGCTACGACCGCACCGACGGCGTGCAGAACGACATGGCGCTCTCGCAGGCGCTACAGCAGCCGATCTACGACCGCTGGGGCGGTTTCGACGGCGACTTCTCGGTATGCGGAAGCTGCATCTGGCAGGTGCCCGAGCGCAAGGTCGAACTGGACTACTCCGAGTCGGAGTACGTGCCACACACGGAGGTGGTCTGAATGGCGCATTTGGAGTCCCTTCGCGTCGGCGCCTGCGAGACCCGCGCTGCATACGAAGCGGCGGAGGAAAGCCTCCACGCCGCCGCGCGCCTGGTCCTGATCGGCGAACTGCTGCGGATCGCGGGCGAGCGCCCGACGATCGCGGCGTTCGAGCTGAGCACCACCTACGAGTACGACGATGAAGGCGGCTACTACCGCTGTCTGAACGACGGCCTCGACTTCGGCGAAGCGGACCCAGACGACCAGGACGACTGGTGGGTCGAAGACCTCGCCGGCGACTGGACGCAGGAAGCGCTGCTCACGCTGTTCGACATCGACGATGTCGGCGAGAGCCTGCTGCCAATCGAGCGCGTGCACGAGCTGGCAGCCTCCGAGGGGGTCGAGCTCTGATGGCCCACCCCTACCACCACGCCGTCAGCTCCGCCAAGAAATGGGGCGGCGAGTCACAGGACTATCAGGCGATCCACGACTGGTTCGACGCGACCAAGGCGATCACCGCCGACGTACGCCACCGTGCTCTTCGCCACCACGCCGAGGGCATCTTCCTGGCCGAGCAGATCTTCGGCACGACGATCACGATCAGCACTGGGCGGGCGATCCCGGTGCGCTGGATCGGCGAGCAGCACGTACGCGAGGACCTCGGGCGCATCCCCTCGGCGATCGACTGGCTGCTCTGCATCCAGCCAGAGAGCTGGATGGCACGCAACGCGATGCCGCTCGCGCGCATCCAGGAAGCCGAACACCGCTGACCAGCACCGGTCGGGTTTCGCCGCGGTCGGACACCCGACACGCCAGGGGGGCTGCGCTCACGGATCTACGTTCAGTAGTTCCTCGGGCCTGCACTCGCAGGCCGCGACCCTTCGGGCGCGGTCGATAGGGCAGCCGGCGCGGCCCGCCTCCTTATGCCAAGCCAGGGTAGCCGGTTGCGCCAGCGTCGATGTTCGGGGGCGCGGACGGCGGCGATCGCTTTAGCCACGTGAGCGACCTCGAACTCGGGCCGGCCGGGCCGGTCCTGCAGCCAGTCGCTCAGGCGCGTGCCGTGCACGAAGGCCACGTTGTCGCCGATCGCCACGCCCGCCTGAAAGGGGTTCCAGAAGACGACCACTGCCTGGACGAACGAGACGCCGGTCTGTTGCTCTATGTCCTGCTGCAGACGTAGAGCGCGACCGCGGATCCCACGCGCAAGCAGCGGCAGGTCGTAGGAAGCCTCGTCGTCGTCACGGCGCTGGACGCGCACCTTCTCGCCGAGAACCGAGGCTTCCCCGCCGAGGCACTTGCTGTCGAGGAGAAAGACGCCGCTGGCGCAAATCACGACGTGGTCGATGTTGCCCCTGTACCCGTACTCGCTGGTGCGCCGGTCCGGTAGGTCGTGCAGAAGGACGTAGCCTCGCCGGCGCAGTGGCGCGAGAGCGCGGGCCGTACGCCGCTCGCCTTCTGAGCCCGTCCTCCAGTTCTCGATGTACGCCGGCGGCGATTCGACGATGGCGATGTAGCCCGTAAGCAGAGCACCCAGCAGGAAGCCGAGCGACAACGGCCAAAGGCTGTGCTGCTCCGCAACCATTGCAAGGAGCGTCGCCGATCCGAGGACGGCGAGTATCAACCACGGGCGCCTGAACACCCGCCTACGCCAGCGCCCGGACGCCTCGCGGTGCCTCACCCGAGCGCCACGACCAGCGCCACACCAGTACGAGTACAGCCAGTCACGCACGCTGCCCTTATCGGCACAATCCGCCCGGCTGTTGATCGGCTGGCGAGTGTTGCTGCGTCCATCCCGGCTTGCGCTGCGTGCGTTGCCGATGCCGGGGCCCTCGGTCGATCGCGGCGATCCGATTCCGAAGACGCATTTTTGCGAACTCATGCTGTTTTTGCTAATTTGGTTTCTCGTGATGCTGGACAGCGAGGACATCGAGGCGATCGCCGAGCGTGCCGCGCACCGCGTCGTCCAGATGCTCGCCCGCCCCGGCGAGCGGGCGCACCATCTCCTCGAGGCGAAGGAGCTCGCCCGGGAGCTGAGCGTGTCGGTCGACTACGTCTACGCGCACGCCGTGGACCTTGGCGCGATGCGGCTCGGCGATGGACCCAAGGCGCGGCTGCGCTTCGACCTGCGGACCGCGCAAAGAGCGATGCGCGAGCGCAAGCATCCCCCGTCGGCGATCGCCAGACGCCGGTAAGGTGGGGGCACCAAAAAGATGCCGGGGCGCCGCTGACACGGCCCCCGGCGCGACACCGGGAGGTAACCCCGATGCACCCCAACCGTACATTCAGACACGATCGAGGGCTCTGATGGCTCGGCCCAACTCCGGCGAGGTCACCCAACGTCCGTGGAAGGACGGCAAGACCATGACCTTCGGCGCGCGCCTGTACGCGTACGGCGGTCGTCACCGCCTGGTCTTTGGCACCAACGCTCAGGGGTGGAACCCCACGCGCGCGGCGATCGAGCTTGAGTCGATCCTGCAGCAGGTGGAGCGGGGCACATGGGTGCCTCCCGAGAAGAAGACGTCGGTCAAAGCTGTGCGTGAGGCACGCCCCGATGGCCACCAATTGTTTGGACCCTTCGCTCGCTCCGTCGTCGAGGACAAGAAGAACCGGGGTCTCGACGAGGACACGGTCGAAGACCTCGATTGGCGCCTCGGCTATCTCGAGGCGGAGCTCGGCCGGCTGGAGCTGGTCGAGATCGACGTTGCTCGGGTCGACGCTCTTCGCAACGGCCTCGCCCAGCGCTCGCAGGTCATCCGCAAGGCGGCCAGTCGGGGCAAGCCGCTGATGGAGACGGTCAAGGGGAGGGACGGCAAACCGTACAAGCGCCGCAAGCGACCGCTCGCGAACTCCTCGATCAACAAAATCCTGATGCTGCTCAGCCAGATCATGCAGCGCGCCGTTGACTACGAGTACATCGAGCGCAACCCGGTGAAGATCGGCGAGCGCGCGGAGCGGTTCATGCCGGCGGAGCGGGCAACCAAGTCCTTCCTCGAGGTCGACGAGTTCCTCGCGCTACTCGACGCAGCTGGCGAGCTCGACCGCGCGAAGCGGCTCGATCAACGAAGCGGACGTCGTGGTGCGCTGGTGGCTCTTGGGCTAGCCGGCTTCCGGATCGCCGAGCTTTGCGATCTGCGATGCGCCCAGGTGGACTTGGCTCGCGCGCGCTTCAAGCTCAGGGATGCCAAGACACCGAAGGGTGTGCGCGAGGTCGAGATGACTCTCTGGACACGCGACGAGTTGCTGCACCACAAGCAGCAGCGCCTACGAGACGGATTCCCGATGGGACCGACTAACCACTTCTTCGGGACCAGCCGAGGTACTCGCCGCGATCCGGATCGCTTCCGCGATCGTGTCCTTCAGCGCTCCGTGGCGCTCGCAAACAAGAACCGCTCCGAACAGGGTCTGCCGGGGCTGCCACGGATAACGCCACACTCGCTGCGACGCACATGGGCGATGTTCGCCGCGCAGGCCGGTCGTGACCCTCAGTGGATCTCCGATCAGATCGGCCACGCCTCGGCTGCGTTCACGCTCGAGGTCTATCAGCAGACCCGCAACAGGCGCCCGACCGCCAAGGAGCGGCAGGCGATCTGGGAGCTGATGCGCTTTGCCGACGAGCCGGCCGAGTGCCCATTTGGACGGCAACGTTCGAGCGATACCGAGGCTGAGTTTAGGCCCATAAATAGGCCCATGAGCGATTTTGACGTCTCAACAGGCTCTGACGATTCCGCAGCGTCTGCCTGAAAACTGCCCAGTTGCAGGTGATTCTCCAGTGGAGCCAGCCGGGATCGAACCGGCGACCTCCTGCTTGCAAAGCAGGCGCTCTCCCAGCTGAGCTATGGCCCCAGGTTCTTCGAGTGTAGAAGGAGAGAGAGGTCTACTTGTCGAAGTCGAAGTCCTGCGGTGAGCGCTGCTCGAACCAGAGTGGCTCCTGCTCAGAGCTGTCGTGCAGGGGGCCGGGCGTCTCCTCCAGTACGTCCGCGACCGGCTCCTCGTCCAGGACGGTCCGCATGTCGAGCTCCGCGGTCTCCTGGCCGACGTTCGCGAAGTCCGGACTATGGGCGCCCTGGGGAGTGCTCGGGGAGTGCTCCTCTGCGAATGCGCCATCCTCGGGAAGGATCTCCTCGGGGTTGGCGATGGCGTCCTGAGGCGCCTGTGACCCGGTGTCCTGGGACTCGTCAGTGTCCTCCTCAGCGAGCCTATCGCTGCCGGTCGTGACGTCGAGATCGGCGTCAGCCGGTTCGCCGTGAACGGGCCCGAAGGCCTCGTGCTCCTCGCGTGCGACCAGTCCCGGATCGGCGCCTCGCAGGCGCTTGAGCTCCAGGTGCTCGCGGATGGCGTCATCGAGCAGTCCCATGCGCCGGCAAACCATACTGCGCCGGCCAAACTGCCCCCAGCTCACCATCTTCCGAACCGTGCGCTGGCCTGAGGACCCGCACGGCATGCGCGCCACTACACTATGCAGAGTCCCGCCCGCCTCATCGCGCGGGCGCACGGGGCTATAGCTCAGTTGGGAGAGCGCTTGGATCGCACCCAAGAGGTCGGGGGTTCGAGTCCCCCTAGCTCCACTGAACTTGTCTGTGCGCAAACCACGGGCGCGCCGGCACGGTAGGTGGGTAGGATTTCGGCGCGGCTGTTGACGCGTAGGTCGGCGATGAGGATGCGCAGCAGGGCCTTGGCTTGGTCGGCGTCGCCCGTGGCGATGACGTGGTCGAGCCGGTCGGCGACGGCTTCGAGTTGTGCCGTGTCGGGCGTTGTGGGCGTGTCTGCGGCGAGTTCACCGGCGAGTGCTTGGTCTTGGGCTTGGAGGGCGTCCAGGCGCGTGTCGAGGGCGAATAGGCGCTGCTTGAAACGTGCCGGGTCGAGGGCGCCGTTCTCGAAGGCGTCTTGGTAGCGCTCGATCGCACGTTCGGCGCGGGCGATCTCCTTGGCGAGCGAGGCGCGTTGTTCGGTGAGCTGTACGCGGTCGGTTGCGCTGCTGGCGGCGGCTTGCTCGATCGCGTCGCGGATGAGGCCTCCGTGCCGATAGAGACTGGTGAGCTGGTCGAGGATCGCGCCCTCCAGCTTGTCCTTCGGTAGCCGCTCGCCGTCGCAGCCCTTGCGGCCGAGCTTTTGCCGCCCGGAGCAGGCGTAGTAGTGGTAGGTGCCGCCGTTGCCCTTCGCGGACATGCCGACGTAGGCGCGGCGACAGCGCCCACAGCGCAAAAGCCCGGAGAGCAGGAAGTCCGCGCGGTTTGAGGCGCGCAGCGACCAATCCTCCCCGCGCTCCTTCAACAACGCTTGTGCGGTGTCGAAGGTGTCCTGGTCGATCAGCGGCTCATGGATTCCAGGGAATGTCTGCTCGCGCCAGTGGACGCGCCCGACATACGCCTCGTTGGCGAGAATCCACAGCACGGCCGCTGGCTGCCAGCCGCGCGGCGGCGCGGGCGCATGTTCGGCATCGAGGCGTCGAGCGATCGCGGCAGCGCCCAAACGCCCGGCTGCGTACCACTTGAAGATGCGACGGATGATCGGCGCGGTGCGCTCGTCGGGGATCAGCTCCTTGCGCTCGTTGCGGGCGTAGCCGAACGGGATGCGTCCGTTGGGCCAGCGGCCTTCGCGGGCACGGCGCTCGATGCCGCTTGTTACGCGGTCAACGATGGTGGCGTGCTCGAACTCAGCGAACACGCCGAGCATCTGGAGCATCATCCGTCCCGCCGCCGAGCCGGTGTCGAACGGCTCGGTCGCGGAACGCAGCACGACGCCGAGCTTGTCGAGCTCCTCGGCAATCCCGGCGAGCTGACGCACCTTCCTCGATAGGCGGTCGATACGGTAGACGAGCAGTTGGTCGATCCTGCCTTGGCGTGCGAGGTCGAGCGCGGCCTGCAAGCCGGGCCGCTCCAGCTTGGTGCCGGTGGCACGGTCTTCGTGGTGGGCGACGATACGCCAGTCCTCCTGGACCTTGCAGAACGCCTCCAGCCGTTCGTGCTGGGAAGCCAAGGAGGTCGGCTGGTTCTCCTCGTCGGTCGAGATGCGTGTGTATAGGCATGTGCGCGTCATGGCATCGGCTCCTGCTCGTCAGGGTCGTGATCGGGGTATCCGAGGAGAGCAGACCCGGCGACGGATCGCAACCCCCAATCGCGACTGCAAGCACAATCCCTCATCGCATCGCGCAGGCGAGCAAAAACTACTTCTCTCCCTACCTTATCGGGGTTGCTTATTTTCTGGGATTCCGGTCATTAGCGGGGATTTCCATAGATACAGGGTCCTCCACGCTTAATTGGAGGACGAATTGGAGGGCGTAATGGAGGACGGAATGGAGGGCGAATCGGAGGACGTATCGGCAGACGGCATCCCGACAGGCCCAGCATCGCCCCGCCTCACGGCATCAGCGAGCAGCGCCGCGAGCAGACCCACGGCCTCGCGTTCCATCTCCTTAGAAAGCCGCTCGATCCTGGGGCGAGCGACACAAACACGATCATCCATACAGACATGAGCCGGGCGGAGAGACCCCTACAAGACGGCACACCGCCGCCATAAGGAAGTTCGCTGAGAGCCCACCACGGGACGGACCACACGGCCGCGCCCCGTTCGGAGCTCCCTACCCCTAAAAGTCGATCCAGGCCCTCCTGCGGTACACCACCCGGACCCACAACCTCCGATTCGGCTGCGGGGCGTCGCTGTGCGGTGGACTCGCTTAGGCTCCAGCGGCCGTCCTGCTACTGTGGACTGTGGTCACTTCGCCGCGCGAAATGACCGACTGACGAGCCGCACTACTGACTAATTCACTTACTGAAAGGAGGGCAATTCAATGCCCGTTTCGCATCACACGCCTACCACGGATCTGTACGACCTGATCTGGTTTCCACAGCACGAGTGGTGGGGGGACCTAGCCGCGATCGCGCTCCCCGAGAACTGGGGCGACGACGGCAGCGGACGTTTGCCGATCCTGTTCAACTACATCAAGTTCTACACGAGGCGAATCCACGAGGAGGGTCTCTGGACAGAAGCAAGCTCCACGCACGGGGTGACGCTCGCGGCATTCGACACCGGGCTCCTGTCGCGGCACTTCGAGCCCATATATGCCGTGTTCGAGGAGAACCGTAATCCTGGCCGGCAGCCATGGGTCCACAAGGACTGGGCGACACCGTCGTCTTCGCGCATGAAAGCGTTCGATCTGGCGCAGGTGAGACGTGCCGTGTTCTTCTCCGATCCCGCGGAAGTTGTGTACGACCCGCGCCTACCGGTCGTTCCCAACATGGAGCACATTCTCGATGAGAACGTCGACCGCTATCCCGCGTCGCTTCAAGAGAACGGCTACCTGCGGAAGGCGGCCCTGGAGAACGCGATTCGTGTCGCCGCAGCCAGGGCTCGAGCGAACTGGCGGCTAGCAGCGCCTCAATTCCACTGGCCTGCATCTGATGCTCCGGGCCGTGTCCAGCTGCTACTTCCGTTGTCGTTGGTTGACCCCGAGTCGGTCGATCTCGCGCTCGTGCTGGACCGCGCGCCCTCGCTGGCGGAGCAGCCGGACCCCGCTGGCGCCAGCTACCGGGCGTTCACCGTCTTGCCCCTGGAGTGGGCTTATGGGAACGCGAGGCTCATAACCCGGCCGGAGGCGTATTGGCTCGACATCAACACGCAAGAGGCGGTGGATGGCGCCGAAGGGGTCGCACGGTCCGGAGACTCCCTGTGATCGCCGCATCGGCGCTAGCATCGTGGGTCGCCGCTACCGCCGCTGTGCTCGTCGCGATGGCGACCGCAGTCCTCGCATACCTCGCGCTCGGGCAGATGCGCGCGAGCAGCCGCCAGAGCGATGCTCTGAATCGCCAGGCCGATGCGATGGCCGCCCTTGCCAAGACGGCCGCAGCGCAGGAGTTCAGGGACCGACTCTCACGCCGTGGGACGGGGATCTTCGGTACGCCTGAGGAGGACATGGCGATAGCACTCAAGGGCATTGCCTACTCGCTTGCACGAGCTTACCCACCAGACTCGCGCAAGGACGACGCAGAGACGACTGGAGCAGCCGATCCGCCTGGCCGTGATTCGACCGCTTAGATGGCCCCGTGGGGAGGAAGTCTCAGGCTGTGAGCTGCATCTGGTCAGCTGGGTGCGTGAGTGTTTCCAGGCGCGTTCGACAGGTGTCGATGGCGTCTGGATTGATGTCCACTAGGACGAAGTGCCGGCCGAGCTTTGCTGCGACCGCGCCCAGTGTGCCAGAGCCCGCGAAGAAGTCGAGGCACCAGCCGCCCTGCTTGCTTGATGCGGCGACTATCCGGCGGACGATGCCCTCCGGCTTCTGTGTCGGATAGCCGGTCTTCTCTTTCCCGTTAGTGGGCACGATCGTGTGCCACCAGACATCGACCGGCAGCTTGCCGGCAGCAGCGCGCTCGGGCGTCTGCAGGCCAGGGGCCATATAGGGCTCCCGGTCGACCTCCTCGGAGTTGAAGTGGTATTCGACGGGGTCCTTGACGTAGACGAGGATGGTGTCGTGCTTGGCGGGCCAGCGCTTCTTCGTCCTCGCGCCATAGTCGTAGGCCCAGATGATCTCGTTGAGAAAGGAATCCCTCCCGAAGATCTGGTCGAGAAGGATCTTGCAGTAATGCGCCTCGCGGTAGTCGATGTGGAAGTAGAGGGTCCCGTGCGAGGCGAGGAGCCGGCGGGCTTCTTCGAGTCGCGGAGCGATGAACCCCATGTAGTCGTCGAAGATGTCGCCGTAGGCACGACTGGCGATCTCGGTCGTCGCGTATCGACGGCCGGCGAAACCTACACGATCCCCTTCTGGATCGGGCATGACCGAGATCTGAGTGCGGGCCTGAGCGCGGCCGGTGTTGAACGGTGGGTCGATGTAGATCAGGTCGAATGCACCGCCCTCAAGGCGCGGAAGAACCTCGGCGTTGTCGGCTTGGATGACTAGATCGTCTTCCAAACAGATCTGGTCGGAAAGGTCTATCTCCTCAAGGAATCTCATGGCGCCAAGATACGTTGAGGGTCGGACACGCCCAGCGACGTCAGGCGAGCCCGTGGCGATGTAGGACAACGGAAACGCGCTCACGCGCATCGCTCGCGAGCAAGCGGGACTCTCTGAGAATGCGAGCCATCTCCGCTTGTAGATCGGTATATCCCGCGCTATCGCGCACGGCTGCCAACACCCGCGTGCGCAGTTGGGTCTCGTCATCGACGCGGTAGTCCGCGAGGTCCCTGATGCTCAGCGTCGCCGACTCGAAGGGGTTCTCGGTGTGCTGGCCTCTGGTCTTGCGCGCCACCAACGCTACGACACGATGGGCCGGAACCACGTACCAGCACGGGGCGGCCTCATCGGGGCAGTAGTAGGCGATCAGAACGATGTACTTGACTGCCCGTACTTGGTTCAGCGTCGTTTTGGTGGCCCGCTTGATCTCGACGAAGTTGCCGTCCACGACCGCGTCACCCCGAGCCGCCTCGGGTGTACGCTCCGCTCCGGTGAGTTCGAGAAAGCGTGTCTCAGCGTCCCGGCCACTGCCGCTGATGCCCACCTGATCGGGCGTCATGCAACAAGCGTACTGAAGAGGCCGGCGGCGTCGAGGTGGATTAATCCCGGCGCGTGGAGTCGTGTCATCATGGCTTGGCGCCGAGCGTCTGCGGGACTTTGCTGGTGGCCGCGATCCAGGCCGGGAAAGCTGGGTCGATGTATCCGGCGAGGGTGAGGAGGTCTTCGTAGCGTTCCTCGGGAGCGTGGCTCCAGACGCGCTGGTGGTGCGCGAGACGGTTGCGGAAGACATGCAGTCGCGCGTGCGGACTCTCGACGGTGCGGAGCTGGCGGTCGGGCGCGTGCGGGAACCCGCTGGCGAGGTCGGGCCATAGCCCTGTGAGCTTCTTGGTGATGAGGAAGCGCCAGAATCCGAAGCTCAGCTCGCTGATCGTCTGCCCGTCGCTTGCCCGCTTGCCCTTCTGCCTCACGCGGTCACGGGCGCCGGCAATGTCCAGGCGCGCGCGGCTGCTCAACTCTTGCGCTGGATCGTCCAGCCAGAACCCCGGCCGGCCGAGCCGACGGTGACGCGCGGCCAGGCGATCATCGAGGGTGTTGCGCAGCGCGACCTCCAGGTGGCCGATGGGCTCCCAGAACGCAGCGGTGATCGCAGAGTTCCAGCGGTACATCTCGACCGCCGCCGCGAAGTCCCCTTCGCAGTGGGCGAGATAGGTGCTCAGCCGCTCGGCGCTGAAGAGACGCTCGAGGTCTGACGGCGAAAGGTGTGGGCGAGGGCTGGTCATCGGCAAGCGTGCGCGCTACCATAGACGCGAAGACCCCGGAACGGTCCCTGTGCAGTCCCCCTCGGGGGACAGGCCAAACCGCCGGGGTTTCGTTCGTCTCAGCCTGGCATGTAGCCGGATACCGCCGCCCCGTCAGTCGACCCTGACTGGCGGCGCCACCATCAGCGCATGGTTTGCGCGCTGAGCAGTTTCGCCCATTCGAAGTCCCTGGAAACCTGGAAGCCGTCGCTTTTACAGACCTGTTGGTCCGGGGCGATGGTTATGTTGCAGGCGTGTTGGGTGCGATCGGCGAGGCGGACGATGTCGAGCTGGCCGAGGTCGAGGCAACCGTCGGATCGACGTCGTTCAAGCGCGGGCGCAGCTATGCGCGCGCCAACCGGGTGCTCAAGATCGAGTGGGACCCGGACACCGACACGTTGACCGGCTCGGTGGTCGGCCAGGGCGCGCTGTACGACACCGCGGCGTTCTTCACCTCCGGTAGTGACGGGTCGCTCGCGCTCGAAGACGGCGAGTGTACCTGTCCGGTGGGGTACAACTGCAAGCACGTCGCGGCGCTCGTGATCGCCGCGAGCGACGGACGCGGCGCCGATCGGCGCCGCGGTAAGCAGCGCCCATTGCTTCGCGAGCGCCAGCAGCCGCAAGTACCGACGCCGCTACGAGTCGCGACGCCGGTACAGCCATCGTCGTGGGAGCAGCCCCTGCGCGCGCTGATCGATGCGCCGGCGGCACGGGCGACGGCTGGCAACCCGCTGGCGATCGAGCTGGCGCTGCACGCGGTCGGCACCTCGGATCGCAGCCGGCCGCGGCTGATGGCGAAGTTGATGCGAGCAGGCGCCCGCGGCGGCTGGGTCAACGGCTCGCTGAGCTGGAACGGGCTGGACTCGTGGCATGTCCAGAGCGGCGAGTACCGCCCCGATCACTTGGCGCTGGTTCGCGAGCTGTACGCCATCCACCGCGCGCGCGAAGATCGGAATCCCGCCCGCCCCGCCTACTACAGCTACGGCTACGGCGCCGACAAGGCGCTCGATCTCGGTGATTGCGACAGCGTGCAGCTGTGGTCGCTGCTGGAGCAGGCGGCCCGCGTCGGGCTGGGACTCATCCACGCACGCCCCGGGCTCGGCGAGGTGCGCTGCCA
Source organism: uncultured Solirubrobacterales bacterium (assembly GCA_963755165.1). Lineage (GTDB taxonomy): Bacteria > Actinomycetota > Thermoleophilia > Solirubrobacterales > Solirubrobacteraceae > Palsa-744. The sequence goes on from CAVWIT010000002.1 coordinate 117,203, forward strand.
CCAGCGGGGCGAGCTGCTCATCGACGTCACGCGGGGCGATCGGGCGTCGCACGTCAGTGGCGTCCTCCGAATCGACGGTGAGAACGCGGACGGTCTGGAGCCGCTGCTGTTCCTTGGTCCCAGCGGGCACGGTGTGGTGTGTGCTGAGCGCGACGACGTCACCCGAGAGATCGCCGAGCGCGACGACCTCACCCAAGGATCCGAGCACCGGCGGCTGGCGCTCGTGCGCCTCCTCAAGCCGGCGCCGGCGCCGCTGCAAGGGATGATCCTGAGGGGCGAGCGGCTGCAGATCCCGGCAGGCGAGCTTCAGCACTTTGCCGAGGAGATATATCCCGCCCTGAACTACATCGCCACGGTGGTGTCCTCGGACGACTCGTTCACGCCGCCTGAGATCTCCGCGCCTACGCTGGTGTTGCGCGCGAGCTACGGCGCCGGCCACGATGTCGAGGTCGGATGGGGATGGGCCTACCGGATCGGGGACGCTACACGGCACGCGGCGCTCCTCAGTAACGGGGCCGGCCCGGGGTTTCGCGATCTCGACGCCGAGCGCGCGATTCTTGCGGCTGCAGACTTCACTGGGACGGGCCTCGAGCGCTTCGGCCTGCTCGACGTCGCTGGGAGACCTGCCGGTGAGCACGCTGTCCCGGTCTCGCTCACGGGCCTCGACAGCATGCACCTCACGACGGAGATGTTGCCGCGGCTGGCGGAGTTGGCAGACGTGGCCGTGGAGGTCGCCGGAGAGCCTGCGGACTACCGCGATGTCGGCGGCTCGCTGACGATCGGCCTTTCCACCGCCGATGTCGCGGGAGAGCGCGACTGGTTCGATCTCGGGGTGACGATCAGCGTCGACGGCCGCGAGCTGCCGTTCGCCGAGGTGTTCAGCGCCCTCGCGAGCGGCGAGTCGTACATGCTGCTCGATGACGGCGCTCACTTCTCGCTGCTGGAGCCGGGCCTGCAGGAGCTGCGAGCGCTGATCGAAGAGGCCAGAGCGCTGGCGGACTCGCCCTCGGCGCCGCTGCGGATCAGCCGCTATCAGGCCGGGCTCTGGGCCGAGCTCGCCGCGCTCGGCGTCGTGACCGAACAGGCGCAGGCGTGGCAGCGCCAGGTCGGTGCGCTGCTCGAGATCGACACGATCGCCAAGCACGAGGCGCCGGCGGCGCTTGACGCACAGCTGCGTCCCTACCAGCGTGACGGGTTCGGCTGGCTGGCGTCGCTGTGGAAGCTCGAGCTCGGCGGGATCCTCGCTGACGACATGGGGCTCGGCAAGACGCTGCAGGCGCTCGCGCTGATCTGCCACGCACGCGAGCGCGACCCGGACGTTGGTCCCTTCCTGGTGGTCGCTCCGACAAGCGTCGTGTCGGGCTGGGTGGGAGAGGCGGGCCGCTTCGCCCCCGGGCTCGAGGTCAATGCGATCACCGACACGCTGGCGCGGTCCGGACGCACGATCGAGGCGTTCGCCGCCGCCGACGTAGTGGTCACGACCTACACGCTGTTCCGGCTCGAGGCCGACGCCTACCGCACGGTGCCGTGGGCGGGGTTGATCCTAGACGAGGCGCAGTTCGTCAAGAATCACCAGGCAAAGACCTACCGATGTGTCCGCGAGCTGGCCGCGCCCTTCAAGCTGGCGATTACCGGAACGCCGATGGAGAACAACCTGATGGAGCTGTGGTCGCTGCTGTCGATCACCGCGCCCGGGCTGTTCCCCGACCCGAAACGGTTCGCCGAGCAGTACGCGCGGCCGATCGAGCGCGGCGGCGATGTCGATCAGCTTGCGCGCCTGCGGCGCCGGATCAAGCCGCTGCTCAAGCGCCGCACGAAGGAGCTGGTGGCCGCGGATCTCCCCGCCAAGCAGGAGCAGACCCTCGACGTGGAGTTGCATTCGCGCCATCGCAAGCTCTACGACACGTATCTGCAGCGTGAGCGTCAGAAGGTTCTCGGGCTGATCGACGACTTCGACCGCAACCGGTTTACGATCCTGCGCTCGATCACGCTGTTGCGCCAGCTCAGCCTGCACCCGGGCCTCGTCGAGGACGACCACGACGCGGTGCCCTGCGCCAAGCTCGGCGCGCTCGTGGAGCAGCTGGGGGACATCGTCGGCGGTGGCCACCGGGCGCTGGTGTTCAGCCAGTTCACGGGATTCCTGGCCAAGGCCCGCGAGTGCCTGGACGCCGAGGGCATCGGCTATTGCTATCTCGACGGCCGCACGCGCCGGCGCGCTCGCGTGCTGGAGCGCTTCAAGGACGGCGATGACCCGGTGTTCCTGATCAGCCTCAAGGCGGGCGGATTCGGCTTGAACCTCACCGAGGCCGACTACTGCTTCCTGCTCGACCCCTGGTGGAACCCCGCCACCGAGGCCCAGGCGATCGACCGCACCCACCGCATCGGCCAGACCCGCCCGGTGATGGTCTACAGGATGATCGCGCGCAACACGATCGAGGAGAAGGTCGTGGCCCTCGCGCGGCGCAAGGCCGCGCTGTTCAGCGGGGTCATGGATGAGGGCGACCTGTTCTCCTCGAGCCTCACCGCAGAGGACATCCGCGGCCTGCTCGGCTGAGCGATCAACCCACGGGCTGCCGGTTGAGGCACTTCATCTTCGCTTCTCCTTGTTCCGTGGTCGACGATCGGCGTGTTCACGAGTGTGTCGGAGCTGGGGATCCATTCTCGACATAACCCGCGCTACCTATACTCGGCCGTCGATGAGCCCCGTATGGGACTGCACTTCGAAATATCCAAGCATTTCCTCGACGAACCGGCCCAACGAGCCGGGTTCGTGTTGCTGGGGATGTTTCTGCTCTCTTTCCTGTTCATCCGCACGAGCGCCCGCCTGATCCGCAGCCCCCGCGTCACCTGGTGGCCCGGAAGCGTGAAGACCAGCAGCGGGTTGCATCTGCACCACCTCGTTTGGGGAATAGTGTTGGTGTTGTTGTCGGGATTTTTGAGTTTCGCTCTCGGACCGACCGGTGTGTGGCTCGATGTGCTTGCGGGGCTTTTTGGCGTGGGTGCGGGGCTGACGCTGGACGAGTTCGCGCTGTGGGTCCGGCTCGAAGACGTCTACTGGGCCGAGGAGGGGCGGGCGTCGCTGGACGCCGTCGTCGTGGCCGCGCTGCTGGGGGGTCTGATCGTGCTGGGGATCGCCCCGTTCGACCTCGCGGGCCAGTCCTCCGCCATCGCTTCGATTGCGGTCGCCGTCGCGATCGACGTGCTGCTGTGCGCCCTGGCGATCCTCAAGGGCAAGCCGATCATCGGCCTGACGGGTGTGTTCGTCCCGCCGGTCTCGCTGGTCGGAGCGATTCGCCTGGCCGCGCCGTCCTCGCCGTGGGCCCGCCGGCGCTATCCCCCTGAGGGCGCCAAGATGGCGCGCGCGGGGGAGCGCTTTGAGCGAGTGCGCCGCCGCCGCCGCCGTGCGTTTGACGCGATCGGCGGGGCTCCGAGCCGGCCCGGGGCTGACTGACATGCCCACCCAGGCGCTCGTGCTGGCGCTCGCCGCCTCGATCTACCCGCCGGCCGTCGCGGCCGTGATCGCGCTCGGGCGGGGGGTGGAGGTGCGCTCGCGCGTGTTCGCGTTCGTGGTCGCGGCGGGGCTGGTCACCTATGGGGTGGGCGCGCTGATCCTGTATGCCCTGGTCGAACTGGAAGCGACGGGCTCTCACCACATCACGCCCGGCGCCGCGGTCAATCTCGCGCTGGGGGTGCTGCTCTTCCTGCTGGCGATCCGCCTGTGGCGCCGTCGCCCCGATCCCGCCGACCTCGCCGCCGAAGCGAAGCCGGACGGCGGGTCATCCAAGATCGAGCGCTACCTGGAGAGCCGTCGGCTGGCGTTCGTGCTCGGCGTCGTCCTGTACGTGCTGCCCTCGCCGATCTATATCGGCGCCGTCAAGGCGATCGCCGACGCCAACCTGTCGAGGAGCGGCGAGCTGGCGTCGCTCGTGGTTGTCGTGGCGATCATGTTGTGGATGGTCGAGCTGCCGATGCTGATGCTGCTCGCCGTTCCGGATCGCGCTGCATCCGCTCTGGAACGCATCAACCTGTGGTTCGCCCGCCATGGCCGCTCGCTGGCGATCGCCGCCGCGGTGGGGGTGGGCGTGTACCTGATCGTCAAGGGCATTGCTGACCTGACCTGATCCGATCCGGCTGGACCTCCCGGGCCGGGCTGGGCCTCCGAGCCTCCGCGCCGGGCCGGCGCTAGGCCTCGGTGTCGGCAGCGGGCGCCTGGGCGGGGGCGCCGCCATGGCGCTTGGCCTGCCGCCTGGACTTGCGCGCGGCCGACTGCTCAGCGCTCTTCTGGCGCGCTTCGGTATACGACTGCTGGACGAGCGTTTTGCCGCCGCTCCAGCCGAACGCCCGCACGAGCAGGATGATCGCCAGCACGATGCTCCAGACGGTGACCACGAGCTGCTGGGCCACGGAGTAGGCGGTCGCGTTCGACGCGCTGGTGATGCCTTTCAGCGAGACGACGTTGAACGCCTGCGTCACTCCCGCGCCGCCCGGGGTGACCGCGGTCATGTTGGCGATCGAGTTGCCCGCCACCACGCGCATGATCGTGTGGAAGCTGACAGGGATGTTGTAGGCGGACAGGAACACCGCGATGATGCCCAGGCCCGCCAGCCAGCTGATCGCTTGTGGCAGCACGACCCGTCCCAGGAACGCGCGGCGATGGACGAGAATCTGCCCGCCGACCTTCGCCTGCTCCCACCATTTGGCGATCCGCTCGCGCAGCATCTGCGCGAGGAGGAACAGCAGCACCGCGATCCCCGCGAGCAGGATCGCGGTGGCCACCGGATGTTCGCTGACGAACCCCAGCTGCAGGTCGAACGCGCCGCCGACGGTCAGGAACAGGTACAGGTAGCAAGCTGTTCCGATGATCGTGAAGAAGATCTTCTCCACCACCATGCCGGCCAGCACCCCCGCGAACGCGGCGCCGGCGATGATCGTCGTGAACATCAGCAGCAGCGCCAGCGTGCCGAGGTTCGCGGGCAGCACCCAGTTCAGCGCGACGGCAGCGGCGTAGCAGGCGAGCACCTGCATGAGGCGGACGCCGCCACGTGGGTATCCGTAGCGCAGGATCGAGTACCAGGAGTAGGCCACCATGCTCGTCTGCAGCGTGATCAGCACGATCGCCCCGAGCAGGGCGCCGAGCGGGACCGTCGTGATCGTGTCCCAGATGTGCCTGAACCAGGCTTCGATGTTCCAGCCGAACAGCGTCGCGCCCGCGCCGAGCACGACGAGGACGAGCGCACCGACCAGGATTCGCCTCACATGCTTAGATTAGGCCACGAAGCATCGCGCGCGCCCGTAGCTCAGTGGTCAACGGTTCTCTTCGGGGAGCCAAAGAGCAGCGGTCTTTCAAGCCGCAGGCCGCGGGTTCGATTCCCGCCGGGCGCACTTGCCAGCAACGCAGATAGAGCGTCTCTCGATCGACACGATCCGCGGCCTGTCGATGGACGCCGTCCAGAAGGCCAACGCTGGTCACCCGGGAACCGCGATGGCGCTGGCGCCGCTGGCCTATGTCCTGTTCGAGCGCTTCCTGCGCGTCAACCCGCAAGACCCGCACTGGCCAGGCCGCGACCGGTTCGTGCTCAGCGCCGGGCACGCGTGCGTGCTGCAGTACTCGCTGCTGCATCTGAGCGGCTTCGACCTGGGTCTCGAGGACCTGCGGCAGTTCCGTCAGTGGGGCTCGCGCTGCCCGGGCCATCCCGAGCGCGGGCACACGCCCGGCGTCGAGGTCACGACCGGCCCGCTCGGGCAGGGCTTCGCCAACGCCGTCGGCATGGCGATCGCCGAGCGGTTCCTGGCCGAGCGCTTCAACCGGCCGGGCGCCGCCGAGGTGATCGACCATCACACCTACGCGATCTGCTCGGATGGCGACATGATGGAGGGGATCAGCCAGGAGGCGGCGTCGATCGCGGGACATTTCGGGCTGGACAAGCTGGTGGTGTGCTACGACGACAACCGCATCACGATCGACGGGACGACGGCGATCAGCTTTGACGGCGAGAACCACACGGCGCGCCTGCAGGCCGACGGCTGGCACGTGCAGCGGGTCGATGACTCCGAGGACGTGGACGCGCTCGCCGCCGCGCTGAGGGCCGCGCGCGAGGAGGCGGAGCGACCCTCGTTCATCGCGATCCGCTCGCACATCGCCTATCCCGCCCCGCACGCGGTCGACACGGCCAAGGCGCACGGCGCGCCGCTGGGCGAGGAGGAGGTCAGGGCCGCGAAGGTCGCGATGGGATGGGAGGACCCCGAGCGCACGTTCTGGGTCGACGAGTCGGTCTACGCGCACATGTCGTTGCACGAGTCGGGCGCCGCCTACCAGCGCGAATGGCAGGGGCGCTTCCAGACCTGGCGCGAATCCTTCTCGGAGATGGCCGCCGACTGGGACCTGGCGTGGAACGGCAGCGGTCTGCGCGAGGGCTGGCGCGAGGCTCTGCCCAGCTTCAAGGCGGGCGAGCAGATCGCCACACGTGCGGCCGGCCAGAAGGCGATGGCGGCGTTCTCCCAGTACGCCCCGACGACGATCGGCGGGGCGGCGGACCTGGTCGAGTCGACCAAGACCGTGTTCGAGGGTGCCGGCGAGTTCTCCCGGCCGCACGCGGGACGCAACGTGCCGTTCGGAATCCGCGAGCACGCGATGGGCGCGATCGTCAACGGCGCCGCGGCGCACGGCGGGATCGTCAAGCCGTATGGCTCGACGTTTTTGGTGTTCTCCGACTATATGCGCCCCTCCGTGCGGCTGTCGGCGCTGATGGAGCTGCCGGTGGTGTGGGTGTGGACGCACGACTCGGTGGGTCTCGGCGAGGACGGGCCCACGCACCAGCCGGTCGAGCACTATGCGGCGCTGCGCGCAATTCCCGAGCTGTGGGTGATCCGCCCGGCGGACGCGAACGAGACCGCCCAGGCGTGGCGGGTCGCCTTGGAGCGCGAGGACGGGCCGGTGGCGCTGCTGCTCTCCCGCCAGGGCATACCGGTGCTCGACCGCGACGGCGAGGGGCTCGGGCGGGCGAGCGAGCTGGAGCGGGGCGGGTACGTGCTGTGGGACTCCTCTACCACCTCGGCCGCGGACGAGCCCGAGCTGATCCTGATCTCCACCGGCGCGGAGGTTCCCCTGACGCTGCAGGCCGGGCGGTTGCTGGCGACGGAGGGGACGCGCGTGCGGGTGGTGTCGATGCCATGCGTGGAGCTGTTCGAAGATCAGCCGCGCGAGTATCGCGAGCAGGTGCTGCCGCCGGCCGTCGGCGCCCGCCTGGCGGTCGAGCCGGGCGTGAGCTTGAGCTGGTGGCGCTGGGTCGGCGATCGCGGCGCGATCCTCGGGATCGACCGTTTCGGCGCGAGCGCCCCGGGGCCGACCGTGCTGGCCGAGCTCGGGTTCACCGTAGAGAACATCGCCGCGCGGGCGCGCGAGTTGCTGGGAGAGGAGGGATCACGCTGATGGAAGGGGCGCTGCAGCGACTGTCGGCGTACGGGCAGAGCGTGTGGATCGACTCGCTCTCGCGCGCGTCGATTCGCGGGGGTCACCTGCAGGGCCTGATCGACGACGATGCGGTCGTCGGCGCGACGTCGAACCCGACGATCTTCCAGGCGGCGATGTCCGAAGGCGACGCCTACGACGAGCAGCTGCGCGAGCTGGCTGGCCGCGACTCGAGCGACGCGTTCTGGGCGCTGGCGGTGCGCGACATCAAGGATGCATGCGACGTGTTCACGCCCGTGTTCGAGGCGACGGGCGGGCGCGACGGGTACGTTTCGCTGGAGGTCGATCCGGGGCTGGCGTATGACACTCTGCGCACGTTCCGTGAGGCGATCGACCTGCACGAGAAGGTCGACAAGCCGAACCTGCTCGTCAAGATCCCCGCGACCAAGCCAGGGCTCGCGGCGATTGAGGACGTGATCGCGCAGGGCCGCTCGATCAACGTGACGCTGATCTTCTCGCTGCGCCGCTACGGCGAGGTCGCCGAGTCATACATCCGCGGGCTCGAGCGCCTGATCGCCGCCGGGGGAGATCCAAGCACGGTCGCGTCGGTGGCGAGCTTCTTCGTGTCGCGGATCGACACCGAGGCCGACCGGCGACTCGAGGAGATCGGCGGGCATGACGAGCTCAAGGGCAGGCTGGCGATCGCCAACGCGAAGCTCGCGTACGAGCATTACAAGCAGACGTTCGCGGGGCCGCGCTGGGAGTTCCTGGCCGGCAAGGGCGCAACCCCCCAGCGCGTGTTGTGGGCCTCCACCTCTACCAAGAACCCGGCCTACCCGGACACGCTGTACGTCGACGAGTTGATCGGCCCGGACACGGTCAACACAATGCCCCAGCAGACGATCGACGCCTACCAGGACCACGGCGACCCCGAGCCGCGCCTGGAGCGGGACCTCGACGAGGCCCACGCCCTCTTCGACGAGCTCGCCGCGGTGGGCGTCAGCTACGAGGACGTCACCGACACGCTCGAGCGTGAGGGCGTGGAAAAGTTCTCCGACTCGTTCACGCAGCTGCTGGACGGGCTGCGCGCCAAGCAGTCCTCGCTTACGCTTACGAGTACGGGATAGGGATCAGCACCGCGATCCGCAGCGGACCCGAGGGAAACGCCTGGGCGTGGAGCGTGAACACTCCGAACGTGCGCCCGCGGTAGTGGTACAGGCCGCTCGCTGGAACAGGTCCCGGCGAGGGGCCGAGGCTGTTCTTGACTAGCGTGGGGTGGGCGGGATTCAGATTCATGTACATGAGCACGTCCAGCCCCGCCAGCCGCCCGGCGAGGCGCTTGTAACCCTCGTCGTCCTGGATCGACAGCACCATGTTGCCGATCTGCCGGCCGTTCAGGCGTAGCGGCGCGCGCACCGGCCCGAGCACGTACGGGCCGCCGACATCTGAGAGCAGCCGGCCGCCGGCGCTGACCCGCAGGCGCACGATGTGCTCGTTGAGCAGTCCGCCGATCGCCGCCCTGGTTGCCACCGGATCGCGCGCCGCGACCGCGTGCAGCAGCGGCTGGTTGTGCTGCGCGCGGCTCACCTGTGCGCGCGCGCGGGTGCCGGTCTCCCCGGCATAGATCAGCCGCGCGACACGGCTGAGCGTGTTGACGAGCGTGTCCGTCGGCGTTGCTCCGCACAGGGGCGCGATCGAGGGGATCGACCTGAGCAGGTACACGCGCAGCCGGTTGCCCGTCGGATACGCCTCGGCTGCAAACGAGGTGTAGCCGTAGGCGACCTTCTCTATGGTGATCGCGCCCTGCGCCGGCGGTTCGCCCGAGGGCAGCGCGAACGAGCCGGCGATGCTCTGCCCGCCGTTACGCAACGAGGTCGCGCCCTGCGTGATCCCGTTCGTCTCGGCGACGAACCCGTTGTCGGTCCACACGCTCGCGATGAAGCTTGCGATCGGAGCGCCGCTTGCGCCGATGATGCTCCCGTGTATCGGCGCGAGCGCATGGGTCCCACCGACGTCGGCGAGCGTCTGGTTGCCGCGCACCACCCTCAGGTTCGTCATGTGTCCGGTCGCCACCAGCGCCTGCGCCGCCGCGCGCGCGGCCCGGGGGTCGTCGCGTTCGACCGCTTCGCGCAGCGGGATCGAGTGCGCGACGAAGCTCAGCGCCGCGCCCGTACGTTCGCTGGAGACCCCCTCGCGATAGACGCGCTTAGCGATGTGGCCCAGCGCGTCGAGCACCGCCGTCGAGCACTCGCTGGGCACGGTCTGCGCCGCGGGATCGGCGCTCACACGCGCGCTCAGGCCGCCGGTCGTGCTCGACCCGCACCCCGCGAGCACGGCCAACAGCGCGCAGATGGTCGCTGCGCGCGGCGCTGTCGAACGATTTCCCACACGCAAGACCATCGAGCTGGATCCTAAGCGGTTGCTAACGGCGTCATGAGACACATCCCACCTTTAACGCCTGCCGCTACCGTCCTATGAGCATCGTGGCTATGCGTGAGAGGATGAACACGCTGAGACCTCGCCTGCGCTTCCGCGCGGGCGGTTCCCCCGCGCCCGCTTTCGAGCACGTCCCCACGCCTCCCTCCGAGCGCGGTCACTGGCTGCTCGCGGGAACCGTCGCGGTCCTGGGGGCGGCGGTGCTGGTCGCGGTGCTCACCGGGCTCGTCGGTCGCGCGCCATCGATCCCACCGGCGGCCCCGCCGCCGGTGCTGCTGGCCGTCGCCACGCCCGTCCCTGGCCAAACCCCCGCCGGCGTGTCGGCAGACACGTCCGCGCGTGCCGCGAGGGCGCGCGCGGCGATCGTGGCGCAACCGTCTCCCGCTCAGCAGCGTCAGGCGCTCGCGCGCCTGGAAGACCCGCTGCGGACGCCCGTGTCGACGCGCTGGATGGAAGGGTTCTACCCGATCTACTCGGTCGCGCAGAGCACGTTCGGCGTCAACTGGCTGTTGATCGCCTCGATCCACGAGCAGGAGTCGGCGTTCTCGACGACGCCGAGCACGTATCACGGCCTGAACTTCGCGCATTGCTGCGGTGGGCCGATGCAGTTCAACGTCATGAATGGGGGGCGGGGCACCGGATCCGGATCCACCTGGGATCTGGTCAGCGACTCGTATATCTACGGCAGGCGTCCGGCGGCGTATGACCACATGACGGCCAGGCACCCGTCGATCTATGACGACTTCGACGCGATCATGGCCGCCGCCCACCTGCTGTCCGCGGACGGGGCCACGCTCGCGCTCGGCGAAGGCGCGTGGGGCGCGGCGTATGACTACTACGGCCACGACGCCGCCGGCGTCGACTACGCCGACCAGGTGCTCGCGCGCGCGATCGGCTGGTCACAGCACGGATTCTGCATCGACTGCGGTCTGGAACCGGCGATGGTCGACGCGGTGCACGCCGCGTATGGCGCGCCGGTGCTAGCGGAGCTGATCGCCGCCGAAACGGCCTCCAGAGCGAAGGCGCCGCCCAAGGCCACGGCGGCCCGGGCCGGCAGACGCTAGGCGGCCGCGTCCGCCTGCGCGATCAGCTCGCCCGCTACCCGGTCGGTCGCGGCGCCGGTGCCGCCGAGCAGGCGGCGTGAGAGCTGCGCGCGGCGGAAGTACAGCGGCGCGTCGTGCTCCCAGGTCGCGCCGATGCCGCCGTGCACCGAGATCATCGTGCGCGCGGCATGATCTAGCGCGCGCCCGGCCACCGCGCGCGCGGCGCCGGCCGCGAGCGGGAACTCGCCCGGCGCGCCGTGGCGCGCCCAGCCGGCGTAGTAGAGCAGAGAGCGCCCGTTCTCCAGCTGGCGCAGCACCTCCGTCAAGGAGTGCTTGACCGCCTGGTATGAGCCGATCGCGCGCCCGAAGGTGTGGCGCTCCTTGGCGTAGGCCACCGACACGTCCAGCGCGGTCTCGACGCTGCCGAGCGACTCGGCCGCGATCAGCGCCTGGGCGAGATGCCAGGCCGCCGCGAGGGACTCCTCCGGCGCATCCAGCACCGTGGCCTGGGCGTTGGTCAACGTTACGTGTCCCAGCGAGCGGGTCGCGTCATAGCGTGTTCTCGCCTCGATGCTCACGCCCGGGCTGTCGGCCTCGATCGCGACGCCGGCCAACCGCTGCGGGGTCGGTGCCCGCGCGCCGTCGAGCAGGGCCACGCCCACGAGCAGATCCGCGCCGGGGGCGTCGGGCACGAACGACAGCTCGCCGCTGACCTTCGCCGTGCCGTCGCCCGAAGCGACGGCCGTGGGCGCCGGCCCGCGCGCCAGGCCGGCGCGCGGATCGACGCTCCAGCCCTCGTGGACGTCGCTGGGCGGCTGCGCGGGCAGGTAGGCGGCGCGCCGCTCGCCGCTTGCCAGCTTCTGGAGCATGGAGGCGCCGTTCGGGGAGTCGCCCAGGATCGCGGTCGCCGGCAGGTGCCCGAGCAGCGGCACGCGGGCGAGCACGCGGCCGCACTCGCCGAGCACGAGCATCGCGTCGAACACGTCCAGGCCGGCGCCGCCGTGGGACTCGTCGACCAGGAGGCCCGGCCAGCCGGCCTCGCAGGCGGTCGGCCACAGGTCCGGCAGTGCGCCGCCGCCGCCGTCGAGCGCCTCGCGGGCTGCTTCGAGGGTTTTGAAGCGTGAGAGCGCCCCGCGAGCGGCCTCGCGCAGGAACACCTGCTCGTCTGAGAGTGCCAGGTTCATTACGCCGCTGCCCCTTCCTTGGAGCGCAGCTCCGAGAAGGGGATGCCCTTGTCCAACCGTGGCTCCGGGGGCAGCCCGAGCACGCGCTCGCCGATCGTGTTGCGCAGGATCTCTTCGGTCCCGCCCGCAGACTTCAGGCCGGGCAGGAACGAGATCATGTATGCCCACTCGCTGTCCTGCGCGAGCGCGTCGGGGCCCTGCACGTCGGCGATCAGATCGCCCGCGCGGATCGCGCCGTTGACGATCGTGACCTTCGCCAGCCCCGCCTCCGGGCCGGGGATCTGACCGCGCTGCAGCGCGGTCAGCGTGCGGTAGCCGGTGAACCTGACCGCCAGCAGTTCGCTGGCGATCTCGCCGAGCTGGTGGCGCACCTCGGGGTCGCGGCGAGCGTGCTTGTCGCGGGCGATGGCGCCGGCGAAGCGGATCGAGTTGTAGCCGAGCCCCTCGCCGCCGAGGCCGATCGTGACGCGCTCGAACATCAGCGTCGTCAGGGCGGTGCCCCAGCCGTTGCCGGCGCCCCCGACGACCGCGTCCGCGTCGAGGGAGACGTCGTCGAAGAAGACCTCGTTGAACTCGGCCTCGCCGGAGATCTGGCGCAGGCCGCGCACGGTCACGCCGGGCGCGTCCATTGGCACGACGAACATCGTCATTCCCTTGTGCTTGGGGACGTCCGCGTCGGTGCGCGCGAGCAGCAGGCCGTAGGAGGCGAACTGGGCGTTGGTCGTCCACACCTTCTGGCCGGACAGCTTCCAGCTGCCGTCGTCCTGCTGGCGCGCGCGCGTCTGCACCGCCGCCAGATCGGAGCCCGCGGCGGGCTCGGAGAACAGCTGACACCAGACCTCGTCGCCGTGCAGCATCGGGCCGAGGTAGCGCGACTTCTGGTCCTCCTCGCCGTGGGCGATGATCGTCGGGCCGAGCATGCCCACGCCGATGGCGTCGAGGATGCCGGGTACTTTCGCGCGCGCGATCTCCTGGTTGCAGATCACCTGCTCGATCGGGCCGAGACCCTGACCGCCGTACTCCTTCGGCCAGGTGACGCCGGCGAGGCCGCCCTCCGCGAGCTTGCCCTGCCACACACGCCGCGCGGCGATGATCTCGTCCTCGTCTTCGATCGCTCCCGGGCCCTGGAGTACAGGCGCATCGCCTGAGTGCTGATCGAGCCAGCCGCGCACCTGCGCGCGATATACGGCCTGCTCCGGCGTGTCGTCGAGATCCACGGCTGCTCCTTACGTCGCTCGTTTGGCTGACTGGCCAGTCAATCCCCTGTGACTCAGAACGGTACTCCACCGCGCGCGAGCGCGTCGCAAAGCGACTGCAGCGGCCTGCGAGCCCGTTGCTACGAGCGTCAGGCGCCAGCGGGGATCGGCGGCTCGGGCACGCGGCGCAGGTGATAGACGTCCTGGAAGCCGCGGTCGAGTAGCTGCCGCGCCTGGGTGCCCGGAGCGAGCGAGCCCAGCACGACGACGCCCAGGCGGACGCCGTGGCGCTCGGCGGTCGCGACCAGGCACCGGCCGGCCGCCAGCGTGTAGCCGGTCTTCAGCCCGGTTGTTCCCGGGTAGTGGTAGATCAGCAGCGGGTTGTTGTTGTAGAGGTAGAGCTTGCCGCCCTTGATCGGGAATGGCAGCACCGCCGAGTAGGTGTGCGCGATCCGCGCGATCCGCGGCTGGGCGAGGTCGACGTGGGCGAGCTCGGCGAGGTCTGCGGCACAGGAGAAGTTGCCGGCGTCGTAGAAGCCGGAGGGTGAGGAGTAGCGCGTGCAGCCCATCCCGAGCTTGGCGGCCTCGGCGTTCATGCGCGCCACGAAGCTCTTGGCGTTGCCGGCGACGTACTGGGCGAGCGCCATTGCCGCGTCGTTGCCCGAAGGAAGCATCAGGCCGTAGAGCATGCTCTCCAGGCGCACGTGCCTGCCGAGCGGGAATACGCCGACCTTCGAGCCGCCCTCGTCGATCGCCTGGCGAGTCACGAGCACCCGTGCGTCCGGCCGGGCCGATTCGACCGCGATCAGGGCCGTCATCATCTTGGTCAGGCTCGCGACCGGTAGGCGCGTCAGCGCGTTGCGCTGCCACAGGACCTGGCCGGTGCTGAGATTGAACAGCAGCCCCGCGCGTGGCGGCGAGTGGAAGGCGATGTGCACGGGATCCAGCTGTGGCGTCTGAAGGCCGGTGAGCGTCAGCGGGGGGGTGCCGAGGGGCAGGCCGATCGGAGAGCGGGTCCGGGCCGCGATCGCGGCGGCTGCGGTTGCGTGCGTGCCCCGATGTGCGCGGTGAGTGGAGACCGAGACCGAGCCGTGGGCGCCGCCCGTCCTGGCGAGCGCCATCACCACGAGCGCTGCGACGATCGCAAGCGCCACGGTTCCGGCGGCGATCGAGCGCCGCCGCGCTCGCCGACGCCGGCGGGCGGACTCACGCCGCCGCCGGCTCTGATCGGGGGTCATGAACGGGGAGACGCTCATCGTCGCGGGGGGTTCAGCAGCGCGCCGACGATCCCGACCGTGAGCAACACGAGCACGAAGATCGAGATCGCGCCAAGCAGGGTAACCCCTTCCCTGGACACCGTGCTGAAGGTCAGGAACGCGAACCCGGCGATGAACAGCAGCGCGAGGGCGAGGACGAGCAGGCGGGTCATGCCGGGAAGCGATCCCGCCGGAGGTCTGTCGTCACAGGAAAGATCGCGTGAGCCTACCCACGCGCGGCGAGCGGACCTGCTCCGGCGAGGGTTGGCTTGCCCGCCCATCCCACGTGCTGGTCGGCGTGGTAGGAGGAGCGCACGAGCGGGCCGGCGGCGACGTGGTGAAAGCCGAGCTCGTACGCGGCGAGTTCCAACGCGGCGAACTCGTCGGGATGCCAGTAGCGCACGACGGGGAGGTGGCGCTCGGAGGGGCGCAGGTACTGCCCGACCGTGAGCACCTGCACGCCGTGATCGCGCAATGTGCCGAACGTGTCCACCATCTCGTCGTGGGTCTCCCCGAGTCCGACCATCAGCCCGGACTTGGTCACGACCTCGCCTTCGCCGAGCTCTGAGGCCAGGCTCAGCACGCGACAGGAGCGCTGAAACTCCGAGCCGCGTCGCGCCAGCGGGTACAGGCGGGGGACGACCTCGACGTTGTGGTTGAAGACGTCGGGGCGCTCGGCGAGGACCTTCGCGAGCGGCATCTCCTGCCCCTGGAAGTCGGGGGTGAGGACCTCGATCTGGCAGCCGGGTGCCTGACGGCGGACTTGGCGGATGACGCCGACGAACGCGCAGGCGCCCTTGTCGGGGAGGTCGTCGCGATCGACCGAGGTGATGACCGCGTGGCGCAGGCCCATGCGCGCGATCGAGTGCGCTACGCGGGCGGGCTCGAGCGGGTCGTTCCAGGTGGGCTTGCCGGTCTTGACGTTGCAGAACCCGCAGCGGCGTGTGCAGGTGTCGCCGAGGATCATGAACGTGGCGGTGCCGCGCTCCCAGCACTCGCCGACGTTGGGGCAGGCGGCCTCCTGGCAGACGGTGTGCAGGTTCTCCGAGCGGATCAGCTCGGAGAGCTCGCGGTAGCGCTGACCCCCCGGCGCAGGCACCCTGAACCACGGCGGCTTGCGCTCGCGCAACGGGCGAACGTTCGGACCGAGCACGCGCAGCACGTCCATGCCACCCGGGTTGGCGCGGGATCGAGTCCCGCCCACCCCGCTCATGCGGCGATCGCCTCTCCCAGCAGGAGCTCCGGCGAGACGAGCGTCGGGCGACGGCCGTGGGCCTCGCAGAAGCGCTGCGCCATGCGCGTACGAACCTCGTCCGGGTCGATCGCGGTGCCGGGGGGCAGCTCGCGGGCGATCGAGGTCATCTCCACGCCCGGCAGGCCGCAGGCGACGATCCACGAGAACGGGTCTAGGTCTGCGTCTACGTTGAGTGCGAATCCGTGAGTGGAGATGCCGCGCGAGACATGGACGCCGATCGAGGCGATCTTGCGGTCTGCAACCCACACGCCGGTGTAGTCGGGGCCCTCCGCGCAGCGCGAGTGCGACTGGATGCCGTAGTCGGCGAGGGCGGCGATGATCGCCGATTCCATCGTGCGCAGGTGGGCGCCGATGTCGGCGATGCGCATGATCGGGTAGCCGACGAGCTGGCCGGGGCCGTGATAGGTGACGCGCCCGCCGCGATCGGTGTCGACGATGTCGATCCCGCGGGAACGGTAGAAGTCCTCGCCGACCCAGCCATCCGGGCTGTGTGCCCTCAGCTCGCCGGCGGCGGAGCGCCGCCCGCGCGTGTAGACGGGCGGATGTTCGAGCAGCAGCAGCGTGTCGGGTAGCTCCTCGGCCAGACGGCGCTCGCGGACGCGCAACTGCATGGCGAGGGCTTCGCGATAGGGGATGGTGCCGGGATGGCATAGCCACAGCTGCGGCGAAGACGGTTGCGCTCGATTCATCGGCTCATGTCCAGGATAGGGCGCGGATCGCACCCCCGGCGCGCACGGAGCACATCCCCGTCGGGGATGGCGCTGGACAAAGCTCGGCAAACCTTCATAATGGTCGCGGCAGGGCAGGGCTGCAGTGCCAAAGGAGTGGCCAGGAGACAGGGAGCAAGGATGACGGTCGTAATCGCGGCGTCTATCGCGCAGGAAATCCAGAACTGGGCCCTCAGCTGGGAGCCGGTCCTGATGATCGTGTTCTTCACGGTGATCATCTTCGTGCTGTGGCGCACGCTGAAGGTGATGCCGCGGATCAAGCCGCAGCAGATCAAGCCGGCATCCGACCAAGCTGTCGGCTGGAGGGACATCGCGGGCGTGGACGACGCGCGAGGAGAGCTGGAGGAGATCGTCGAGTTCCTGCGCGACCCGAAGCAGTTCGCGGCGCTCGGAGCGCAGGTGCCGAAGGGCATCCTCCTGCACGGGCCGCCGGGGACGGGTAAGACGCTGCTGGCCAAGGCCGTCGCGCACGAGTCCGGCGCGCAGTTCTTCGCGCAGTCGGCGGCGGCTTTCGTGGAGATGTTCGCCGGCCTCGGCGCCGCGCGCATTCGCAGGCTGTTTGCGACCGCCCGCAAGCACGAACCCGCGATCATCTTCATCGACGAGCTCGACGCCGTGGGCGGGCGACGCGGGATGGACATCTCCGGAGAGAAGGACCAGACGCTGAACCAGCTGCTGGTCGAGATGGACGGCTTCGCCGCCAGTGGGCGCGTGGTTGTGATCGCGGCGTCCAACCTGCTGGAGAAGCTCGACCCGGCGCTGCTGCGTCCCGGGCGGTTCGACCGCCAGGTGTTCGTCGCCCCGCCCGACGTGGCCGGGCGCGAAGGTGTGCTTGCAGTGCACACGCGCGGCAAGCCGCTGGGCAAGGTGGACCTCGGGCTGGTGGCTCAGCAGACGAGCGGCCTGACCGGCGCGGATCTGGCGAACATCTGCAACGAGGCGGCGATCTTCGCTGCCCGCCGCGGGGCGAGCGCGATCGACGACGCCGACTTCGACAGTGCGCTGGAGCGGGTGATCGCGGGCGTGCAGTCGCGGCGGGTGCTGAACGCGCACGAGAAGCGCGTCGTCGCCTACCACGAGGCCGGGCACGCGCTGTGCGGGGAGCTGCTGCCGTCGGTGGATCGGGTGCACCGCATCTCGATCGTCCCGCGCGGGCGCGCGCTCGGGTACACGCTGAATCTGCCCGCCGAGGACCGCTATCTGAAGACGCGCGAGGAGCTGCTCGACTACATGACGGTCCTGCTCGGAGGGCGTGTCGCCGAGCAGGTCGTGTTCGGCCAGGTCACGACCGGCGCCTCGGACGATCTCAAGCGCGTGGCGGACATCTCGCACTCGATGGTCCACGACTTCGAGATGGGCACCGCCGGCGGCGGGAGGGCTCCGGATGGGAATGTGCGTATCTCCGAGACGACGCTGCGCATCCGTGACGAGGAGCGCCAAGACCTGATCGAGGAGGCACGGCGGGCGGCGCAGAAGCTGGTCGTGGCTCACCGCCGCGAGCTGGAGGCGCTCGCGCGGGAGCTGCTCGAACACGAGGTCCTCGACCGCGAGGCGATCGAGCGGATCATGACCGGCGTACCGCGCTTGGAGCGCGCGCCGGGGATCGGGTTGCGCGTGGTCGCGGCCGCCGCGCCCCACGATCCTCCGGCGAGCCCGGCCCCGATCGCCGCGCCCGTACCCGCGGTGGGCGAGGGCGAAGCCGGGCGCCTATAAACTCCCGGTCGTGTTCGACCGTATCGACCATGTGGGCGTGGCCGTCGAGGAGCTCGACGCCTCCCTGGAGCTCTACCGCGACCTATTCGAGCTGGTGCTCGCACACCGTGAGGTGGTGCGGGAGCAGGGCGTGGAGGCGGCGCTGCTGGATGTCGGCGAGGGCCATGTCGAGCTGCTCGCGCCGCTGCATCCCGACACTCCTGTCGGGAAGTTCCTGGCAAAGAACGGCCCGGGACTGCACCACGTCGCGTATCAGGTGTCGGACATCGACTCCACGCTCGCCGCGCTGCGCCAAGCGGGCATGGCCCTGATCGACGAGCGCCCGCGGGTCGGCATCCGGGACTCGCGTGTCGCGTTCCTGCACCCGCGTGCGAGCGGTGGCGTGCTCACCGAGATCGTCGAGCCGGCCGCCCACCTGGGGGTGCATTGATGGCGGCCGGGATGCGGCATATCAGCATTGGTTTCCAAGGTGGCCAGGTGCTGGCGCTACGGGTCGGCGAGGAGCAGTTGAAGGGACTGCGCAAGGCGCTGGAGGGAGGCGGCTGGCACGATCTGGAGAGCGAGGATGGCCCGGTCCGGCTCTACCTTGGCCAGGTGGTGTACGTGCGTGCCGAGGGTGAGGATTCCCGCGTCGGCTTCGGAGCGTAGGAGTTCTTTGTGCGGTGCCCATTACCATAGTTATACCGACCCTTTTAAAGGATAGTCCTACATAACAGCTGCCCGACACTACGGCCTTCCCCGGCTACCCGACACCACGGTCTTCCCTGGCTACCCGACACCATGGCCCTCCCGATGAGCCTGCTGGAGCTGGACGAGCGACTGCTGCGCGTGGCGCGCACCCGGGGGCACGGCGATCCACGGGTGCAGCGCGCAGTGGCGCGGTTCTCGCGCCTGGGCGAGCACGGCGGGATCTGGCTGGCGATCGGCGCGGCCGGCTGGGCGCTCGACCGCCCGCGCGCGGCGCAGTGGCGCGGAGCGGTGGGGACGGTCGCGGGGACGTACGCGCTGAACACCGCCCTCAAGCTCGCGATTCGCCGCCGCCGCCCCGAGCTGCCGGGACTGCCGGCGTTGACCGATACGCCAACGCAGCTGAGCTTTCCCAGCGCCCACGCCTCGACTTCGTTCGCCGCCGCCCGCTGCTATGCCCGCCTGGGGCTGCCCGCGCCGGCGCTGTACGCGCTGGCGATAGGACTGTCGAAGTCGCGGCTGTACCTGGGAGTGCACTACCCCTCGGACGTGCTCGCCGGGGCGATGCTCGGCGTGGCGATGGGGCGCCTCGCCGCATCTGCGCCCCGCTCGCCGCGGCCGGCCGGCCGGCCTGCGAGAGCACCGGGATGAGCACCAGGATTGGGATCGTGGGGATGCCCAACGCGGGCAAGTCCTCGCTGTTCAATGCGCTGACCAAGGCGGGAGCGGAGGCGGCCAATTATCCGTTTACGACGATCGAGCCGAATGTCGCTGTTGTGCCCGTGCGCGACGAGCGCCTGGAGGAGGTGGCGCGCACGGTGGGGGCCTCGGAGATCGTGTGGGACACGATCGACTTCCATGACATCGCCGGCCTAGTCGCGGGCGCGCACCAGGGCGAGGGGCTGGGCAATCGCTTTCTGGCGAACATCCGCGAGACCGACGCGATCGTGCACGTGGTGCGCGCGCACGGCGACGAGGACGTGGTTCATCCGGAGGGCTGCGTGGACCCGCTGGCGGATATTGAGACGATTGAGACGGAGCTCGTGATGGCGGACCTCGAGGCGGCCGAGCGCCGGATCGAGCGGGTCGCCAAACAGGCGCGGGGCGGGGACCGGGCGGCGGTCGCCGAGGAGGCGTGGTTGGGAGAGGCGATCGCCGCCTTGCAGGCCGGGAGGCCTGTGCGCACTGTGCCGGTGCCTGTGCAGGCGCCGAACGCCGCCCGCGATCTCGGCTCGCTGACGGCCAAGCCGGTGCTGTTCGTGGCCAACGTGGACGAGGGCTCCGAGGAGATCCCTGCGGCCGTAGCCGAGCATGCCACCGCGCAGGGCGCGCGCGCCGTGGCGGTGTCCGCACGGATCGAGTCCGAGCTGGGGGAGCTGGAGGACGAGGATGCCGCCGGGATGCGCAAGGAGCTGGGCATCAGTGGATCGGATTCCCACCCACCGCTGCAGCGGGTGGTGCGGGAGGCGTTTGCGCTGCTCGAGCTGATCGCGTTCTTCACCGCCGGTGAGGGCAAGCCCGCGCAGTCGTGGCATCTGCGGCGGGGGCTGACCGCGTGGCACGCCGCGGGAGAGATCCATACGGACATCCAGAAGGGGTTCGTGCGGGCCGAGGTGATCGGTTGGCGCGAGCTGGTGGAGGCGGGTGGCTACGCCGGAGCGCGCGGGCGGGGAACGTTACGGCTGGAGGGCCGCGACTATGTGATGGCCGACGGTGACGTGATCACGGTCAAGTTCACGCCGTAGGGTGATGCTCAGCTTCTGAGCATCCAGCAGTTTTCGGTCCAGAGGAACTGATTGGGGCGGCCGTTCATCAGTGGGGTCGCCAGTTCGAGCGAGGCGACGTTGCCGTGGATCACGACAACGGCCGAGGGGATCGCGTGCTTCTGCGTTCGCAGGCGTGCCCGGCCCCCGGGTTCGCGCAGGAGGGCGGCGAGCTTGGCGTTCCAGCGCTGTGCGCACGTGCGGTGGTGCTGGATGGCGCGCAGGGGAGCGTTGAGGATCGCGCAAGCGCCCGCGCCGTTGCCGCTGAGCTCGGCGCTGACGAAGTTGGAGGCGGCCCGGCGCACCCACGCGATCTGTTCGGGGGTGCCGGCCGAGTAGGCCGCGAACACGCTCGCAGGCGGGGCGAGCGCGGCTGCGCAGATGAGCAGGGCGACGCTGCGGCGAACGCTCATGCTCGATCTGTCGGCGGTGTGGGTGGATCTCATGAGGCCCTCCGCTGCAGGCGGGCGGATGGTGGACGCATATCGTAGGTATGCGTCAGGCGGCGGCCTTTTCCTGCAGCCGCTCGGCCAGGCGCTTCATGCCCAGCTCGCGCGCGGCGAGCGCGCCCGCGGCGAAGTCGGTGACGCGGTCGAGCGGCCGTTGCACATCGATGGGTTGCAGCGTTGCGATGTTCTTGAATACGCGCAGCAGCTCGGCGTGCTCGCGCAGCGCGGCGCTGGCTCGCGGGCGTAGGGCGCGATCGTCCGATTCCGCGGCGGCCAGCACGCCCTCGAGCGAGCCGTGGCGCAGCAGCAGTTCGGCCGCGGTCTTCACGCCGATCCCCGGCGCGCCCGGCAGGCCGTCGGAGGGATCGCCGCGCAGCGCGATCAGATCTGCCACCAGCTCGGCTCCGATCCCGTGGTAGCGCTCGCGGATCTGCTCCGGGCCGATCTCTCCGGCGACGCGGCCTTTTGCCAGCTCGACGATCGTGACGTGCTCGTCGACAGCCTGGTAGAGGTCGCGATCGGCGGTCAGCAGCAGAGCCTCGCCGCCCGCCTCGGCCTCCACACGCGCGTGGGAGAGCATCGCGTCGTCGGCCTCCAGCTCGCCCGCGTCGCAGATCGTCCAGCCCAGGCTCCCGAGCAGCGCGGGCGCGCGCGTCCATTGCGTGCGCAGCTGTGGGGGCATCGGCTCGCGGTGGGCGTGATAGCGCGGATACAGCCGTACGCGGTAGGCGGCCTGCTCTGCCCCGACACACGCGACGACCGCGCGCGCCGGGCGCTCGTCGAGGACCGCCAGCAGCGCGTTGACCGTCCCCAGCAGCGCGTTCACCGGCTGCCCGTCCGCGCCGACGATCGACCGGGGCAGGCCGAAGTAAGAGCGATACAGCAGCCACGGCACATCGGCGATCAGCAACGGCATCGACCCGGCGGACATCGACTCAGGTTAGAGCCGGCTGCTCCGGAGTGATGGTGCGCCTACCCCGCTGACACGCCGCCCGCGGGTGTGGGCTGCGGTGCCGGCGCTCCGCTGCGGTCGGGCTCGGGCGTGACGGGTCCCTGGCCGGTGCGCGCGCCGAAGAAGGCCCACGTGTCCGGCAGGCCCAGTCGCGCCGCGAGTTCCGCTCCGCTCAGCTGAGTGGTTCCCCCCGACCCGAGCACCGCGGCGTTCAGGATGCGCGGCGAGTGGCCGCGTGTCAGCACCTCGATGCCGCGCAGGCGGCCCTGCACCAGACCGTGCAGGCGGGCGGCGGCGCTCGTAAAGCTCATGCTGAGCGTCCAGTCAAACCGCGGGCCTGCGTCATAGGGGTCGGGCACGGCGCGCAGCCACGGCTGCGGTTCGGAGCCGGGCCAGGCATTCTGCACGTCTTCGGTCATCCCACCGGAGCTGGCGAAGAAGTAGGTGATGGCCGGCTTGCCTTGATAGACGACGATCTGCCCGGCGGTCGCGGCGACCGCAGCGTTCGTCTGTGCCGTTTCCGCGGCGGCGCCGCGGTAGACCTGCGAGCGCGTGTCGGAGTACACGTCGAACCTCGATCCCCCCGCGTGCGCGGTCAGCGCGTAGGTGCGGCTGGCGATCGCCTGCGCCTCCAGCGCCGCGAGCGGCCACTGGGAGGGCATCTCGGCGGAGACGACGCCGCGGACGTAGCGTTCGAGTAGGAGCTTCTGCACGCGCGAGCCGACCAGCACGCGCACGCTTGCGCCCGCCGGCGCCTGTCCGATCGCCGTGCCCGTGTAGTAGTGGGCGAGGATCGCCTGATCGGACCAGCCGTGCTGGGCGTAGCCGAGCGCCCCGTCCTGGCTCATGCCGACTCCGTGGCCGTCGCCCGCGCCCGTGATCACGAGCGTGCGAGCCGGCGCGGTGTGCGCCGTGGGAGTCGCCGGAGCCGCTGCGGCGCCGTCGGCGGCTCGTGCGCCAACAGGCGCGCCGGCCGCTGGTCCGGCCACCAGCGCCAGTGTGACGGCAACACCTGTGAGCGCCGCCGGAACGCGTGCGGCCTGGTGATAGGTTGATCCGATGGAGAGCATCCGTGCTCTGAAGGACACGGCCGATCAGTCGAGGTCGTGGTCGGAGGCGAGGCGCATGATGGGTCTTCTCTCGGATCGCCGCGCCCCGCGCGTGAGGTTTGCACGATGACTGGCGGGATGGAGCGCGAGCGGGTGGTTCTCGAGCGGGTCCCGAAGGACTTGTACATCGGGGGGGAGTGGCGCGCCGCGACAGGTGGGGGAACGTTGCCGGTCGAGGACCCCGCGACCGGGGCGACGCTCGTGGAGGTCGCCGACGCGCAGGTTGACGACGCGCTCGCGGCGCTCGCGGCCGCCGCTGAGGCACAGGCCGAGTGGGCGGCCTACCCGCCGCGTGAGCGCGGGGAGATCTTACGCAGGGCGTATGAGGCGATCGTCGAGCAGAGCGAGGAGCTCGCGTTGCTGATGACGCTGGAGATGGGCAAGGCCCTGGCGGAGTCCAGGGCCGAGATCGCCTACGCGGCGGAGTTCTTCAGGTGGTTCTCCGAGGAGGCCGTGAGGGTGCATGGCCGTTACATGGTCAACACGACGGGCGAGGGGCGCATCCTGACGATGCGCCAGCCGGTCGGGGTGTGCGTGTTCGTGACGCCGTGGAACTTCCCGACGGCGATGGGGACCAGGAAGATCGCCCCCGCGATCGCGGCGGGCTGCACGATGGTGGTCAAGCCCGCCCAACAGACGCCGCTGTCGATGCTCGCGCTGGCGAAGATCCTCCAGGAGAGCGGACTGCCCGCGGGCGTGCTCAACGTCATCACCGCCAAGCAGTCAGGCACGGTGATCGAGCCGCTGCTCAAGGACCCGCGCACGCGCAAGCTGTCGTTCACCGGCTCGACCGAGGTTGGGCGCAGGCTGATCGAACAGTCCGCGCAGCAGGTGCTGCGGGTGTCGATGGAGCTCGGTGGCAACGCGCCGTTCGTCGTGTTCGAGGACGCCGACCTCGACGCGGCGGTGGAGGGGGCGATGCTGGCCAAGATGCGCAACGTGGGCGAGGCGTGTACCGCGGCCAACCGCTTTCACGTGCATGAGTCGGTCGTCGGAGAGTTTGGCCGCCGCCTGACCGAGCGGATGGCGGCGCTGCGGGTCGGCCGGGGTACCGAGCCGGATGTGGATGTCGGTCCCCTGATCGACGAGGCGCAGCGCGAGAAGGTGTCGGAGCTGGTCGGGGATGCCGTTGCGCGCGGTGCGGAGCTGGCGCTCGGCGGGGGCCGGTTGTCGGGGCCCGCCCACCCCGGCTACTTCTTCGAGCCGACCGTCCTCACCGGCGTGCCCGGCGATGCGCGTGTGCTGGCGGAGGAGATCTTCGGTCCGGTCGCCCCGATCGCCACGTTCTCGACCGACTCGGAGGCCGTGGAAGCAGCCAATCGCACCGAGTATGGCCTCGTCTCCTACCTCTACACCCGCGACCTCACCCGAGCCCTGAGCGTATCGGAGGGCATCGAAACCGGCATGATCGGTCTCAACCAGGGCATCGTCTCCAACCCCGCGGCCCCCTTTGGTGGTGTCAAGCAATCGGGTTTTGGGCGAGAGGGGGGGTTTGAGGGGATCGGTGAGTATCTGGAGACCAAGTATGTGGCTGTGGGGTTGGGAAGGAGGAAGGGATGAGCGCCTCGACGCTGGTCTGCTTGTCCCTGTCTATCCGGCGTGCTGGAGCTGGCTGAGGTCGACCGCGCCGGCCGGCGCGGTCAGGGTGACGGAGGCGTTCCAGCGAGTGAAGGAGACGTGCCCGGTTTCGGTGCCGCGCTTGACGATTTCGATCGGGTAGGGCTGGCCGGTCGTGGCGACATAGAGCGAGCCGTTCTTGGTGGTGTCCTTGAGCTCGACGACCTGCTGTCCGGCGACGGTCGTGGTGGGTCCCTTGACGAGCGTGTCGCTGCTCGCGAGGGCTTCGGCGAGTAGCTTGCCGAGGTTCGTGAGCGACGCCAGCGAGGCCAGTTCGCCGCTGGTGGTGGGCGCCTTCAGCCACTTGCCCTGGAACAGCTGCGCGGCGGCGGAGCCCCCGAAGTGGCTGTAGAAGGCGGGGCTGCCTTTGATGTAGACGGTGTTATCGATGACGATCAGTTCGAAGGAGAGCCCGCCCTCGGAGATCTGACCGCGCCCGCCGCGGCCCGAGGCTAGGTCCAGGTCGAGCGTCAGCGGAGTCGCGCCGCTGTTGAGCGAGCCGGCGACGTGCACCGAGCTTGCGCTCTGAGCGGCGGTCTTGGCTGCGGCGAGGATCTCGCTCGGTGACTTCGACGCGACACCGTTGCCGGAGGAGGAGGAGCCGCAGCCGGCGATCAGGACGGCGAGCGCCAGCAGGGCCGCCGGCGGGAGGGGTCTCGAGCTGGGGATCAAACGGCGAAGCATCTCTGTGCACCCTAGTGAACGGGGTGGATGGCGGGGCTTTGTGGCCGTCCCGGATGCCCGTCCGAATGCGTGTGCCGAACGGGCATCGAACATCTCGATGGCGCCGAACATCTGCTTATACGCTGTGGGAGGGATGCGCCGCTCAAGTGACAGGCTCGTGATGCCGAACACGAGAGTGGACCAGTGCGCGAGATAACGGCCGATACGAGCGAGACGAACGAGCCGGGCGCGGGCGCCGGAAGGGCGTGGCGCTGGGCGCTCGGAGTGGCCGTGGCGCTCGCCGCCGCGACGGGCGCGGTACTCGCGGCGGGACCCGCCGTGGCGGGCGCGTGCGTGCTCGTGCTGGCGCTCGCGGCCGGGGCGGTGGGGTGGCTCGCCGGAGAGCGCCACCGCGAGGTGCTCGAGCGCGAGATCGGGGACCGTCAGACCGAGCTGCGCCGGGCGCTGACCGAGCTCGAGATCGCGCAGGCCGAGACGGTGCGCAGGCTGTCGATGGCGGTCGAGTTCCGCGACGAGGACACGGGCGCGCACATCGAGCGGATCGGACGGTTCTCGACGCTGCTGGCCGAGCAGATCGGGATGGAGGAGGAGCTGTGCGAGCGGATGGTGCATGCCGCGCCGCTGCATGACGTCGGCAAGGTCGCGATCCCCGACTCGATCCTGCTCAAGCCGGGCAGTTTGACGCCGCAGGAGCGCGCGATCGTCGAGACGCACGCCGAGGAGGGGCACAGGCTGTTGAAAGGGTCGAGCTCGGTGATCCTGAACCTGGCGGCGACGATCGCGCTGAGCCACCATGAGAAGTGGGACGGCAGCGGCTACCCGCGGGGGATCGCGGGCGAGGGGATCCCGATCGAGGGGCGGATCGTGGCGATCGCGGACGTGTTCGACGCGCTGACGAGCGACCGTGTGTATCGCAAGGCGTTCGCGGTGGAGAAGGCCGTCGAGATGATGCGCGCGGAGCGGGGCAAGCACTTCGACCCGGTGCTGCTGGACGCGTTCCTGGAGGTGCTGGGCAGCTCCGGGCCGGACGCGCGCGAGGGGGTCAGGCCCGACCCGATCGCGGTCGCGGACAGCGCCCTGGAGACGTTCGTGACGGCGCTGCAGCGCAACGACGCGGAGCTGGCGGAGAGCGCGATCGCGCAGGCGATCGAGGACGGGGTGGGGGCGGTGGAGCTGCCGGGGGAGGTGATCGAACCGGCGTTGCGGCGGATGGCCGAGCTGCTCGAACGGGGAGAGATCGACGCGGAGCGCGAGCGAGTGGCGATGGGGATCGCGCGGAGGGTGCTGGCGACGCTGCGGCGGTACGTTCTGGGTCGCCAGGAGGCGCCCCAGGCGCTACGTCGGATCGACGAGTCGATCGAGATGGTCGAGGCGCTGCTCGAGCGCGCTGGGGGGTCCGAAGCGCAGGCGCGAGAGCGCGAGCGTGCGGGCGCTCAGGCCGTCGGGTAGATAGATTCCCCGCCGATGGCACCGGCGGCGTCACAGGGGGCACAGGCAGTGGCGCGGGCGATCGTGACGGGCGGCGCCGGGTTCATCGGCTCGCACGTGGTGGACGCGCTGCTGGCGGACGGGTACGCGGTGAGCGTGATCGACGACCTCTCCTCGGGCGACGCCGGCCGCGTCGCCGATGAGGTAGAGCTGGTGGAGCTGGACGTCGTCGACTTCCCCGCGCTGCGGGCTGTGGTCGAGGAGGTGCGCCCGCGTGCGATCTTCCACCTGGCCGCGCAGGCGAGCGTGGTCGTCTCCGTGGAGGACCCCGGTCGCGACTGCGAGGTCAACGTGAAGGGCACGCTGAACGTGGTCCGCGCGGCCGAAGCGTGCGGGGCGCCGGTCGTGTTCACCTCGACCGGCGGGGCGCTGTACGGCGACGAGGCGCCGATGCCCACCGGCGAGGATCGGATCCCCGCGCCACTGTCGCCGTACGGCGCGTCGAAGTGGGCGGGCGAGGCGTACGTGAAGACGTGGTCGCTGTCCTCGGGAATCCCGCATGCCGTGTGCCGGTTGGGGAACGTGTACGGGCCGAGGCAGAGTCCCCATGGCGAGGCGGGGGTGGTGGCGATCTTCGCGCACAAGCTGTACACGGGGGAGCGCCCGAAGCTGTACGGGCATGGAACCCCCACGCGCGACTACGTGTACGTAGGCGACGTGGTCAGCGCTCTGCTGGCCGCGTCCGGATGCTCGGGCACGTACAACATCGCCACCGGTGTGGAGACCGACGTGGCGACCGTCTGGCGCGAGCTGAGCAGCGCTGCGGGCAAGCAGATCGAGCCCGAGCTGGCGGACTTGCGCCCCGGCGAGCTGACGCACAGCTGTCTCGACATCTCGCTGGCCCAGCGCGAGCTGGGGTGGCGCCCGGAGGTGGGGATCGAGGAGGGGTTGCGCAGGACCTACGAAGCGCTGGTGGAGGAGTTCGAGCGGGCTGAGTAGGGATCGAGCCCACGCTCGTGTTCAGCCTAACCAATGCGATCGAGAGGAAGGCTAGAAAATGTCAGCGACGGACCAGCAGCAGAGCCCGGTCGTGAACGATCCTCTGCGCCACCACACGCACTACGAACAGGACGGTAAGCACCCGTCGCCCTATGCCGGCGGAAGCAGCTTCATGGAGCGCATGGCCGAGAGCGTCGCTTCGGCCATGGGCACCGTGCAGTTCGTCCTGATCGGCTCGCTCATCATCCTCGCCTGGGTGTTCATCAACGGCGCCGTAAAGTACCTCGAAAGCACCGGCAAGGCCCTCACCAAAGGCGGCGAATTCGATCCCGAGCCGTGGATCCTGCTGAACCTGATCTTCTCCGGCGTCGCGTTTTACACGGGCGCGCTGGTGATCATCGCCCAGAAGGCACAGACGAGGACCGACAAGGCGAACGAGGAAGCCGCGGCGAAGCACAGGGACGAGCTGGCCCTGTCTCAGACCGATCTGCTTCAGAAGAACACCGACCTGACCGAGCAGATCCACACGTTGAGCGAGAAGATGAGCACGCTCACCCAGGAGGTACACGAAGCCACCTGCAAGGGGGGTGCATCTCCCGCTCCACGCTGACCATCGCGAAGGGCGCCGCGGGCCTTTACCCGGGGCCGGCGCCGTGGAACTTGCTCGACGTCGAACGGCGATGATTAAGGCACGAAGATCAGCACCGGCAGCGATCGCCTCTCTCAGCTCGTACGCCGTTTTTACGAGGTGCTTCTTGAACGCGACGCACAGGTCCTGGTCGATCACATCGACGGGGTAGTGACCAAAGAATGGCCACAGGTGCTGCGTGAGCGCGGTGAGGTAACCGTCGTAGGTGCTTTTTGCGATCGGCTTCTCGCCGATGATCCCTTCGAGCTTCGCCTTGAGCCAGCAGGAGGAGTAGTCGCGGAAGGTCGGGACCACGGTGAACGCCTTTGCGACGTGCGGCTCGACCTGCGGTCGCTCCCAGATGCCTGCCTTGACACGAGCGAGGACGTTGTCGAGCTCCTGACGCGCTGTACGCTCCGTCCAACCGCCGCCACAGCCGCACGCACAGTCACGTCGCTCATGCAAGAACACACTGTGACGCTCGCCATGCACCCGGAACCGCAAGCGGAACGCCCGAGTGCCATTGGCCCGCACTTCGATGTCAATGGTTCCTGTCGGCCTCCGAGCCATCAGACACCGACCGCTCCGTTGTGGCTACGGTACTTGTTGTGCATCGGACCTGCTTCCCGTTGTCCCAGGCCCGAGGGCGTTGACGCGCCGTTTGGCAAACGTGTTTTGCGAGCCGAGCTTATCGTGTCGATGCGCCGGGAGCCGTGCGTAGTGCCGGCGAGGCAGCCTGGGCACGAAGCTCTGTCTGTGCTTGAAAGTAGACGTTTTGGGGTATAGTGAGCGGATGCCTACCAGGCGATTCAGCGACTTGGCGGAGACCGCGGCAGACCGGTTCGGGCTGGTCACGATCGATGACGCGCGGGAGGTCGGCTACGAGCCCAAGACGCTCGTGAAGCTGGCTGGGCGAGGACAGCTGGAGCGGGTGAGCAGGGGTGTCTACCGGGTGCCGTTCATGCCTGGAGGCGCGATGCAGGCCTACATGGCGGCGTCGTTATGGCCCCAGGGCGTACAGGGTGTACTCACGTACGACACGGCATTGGATCTATGGGATGTCAGCGATGTGAACCCCGCCAAGATCCACATCACCGTGCCACGCGGACACCGCCCGCAGCGAGCGATCCCCAGGGCGTACGTGATCCATCGCGAAGACCT
Organism: uncultured Solirubrobacterales bacterium; assembly: GCA_963755165.1. Classification (GTDB taxonomy): domain Bacteria; phylum Actinomycetota; class Thermoleophilia; order Solirubrobacterales; family Solirubrobacteraceae; genus Palsa-744. The sequence continues at coordinate 146,899 of CAVWIT010000002.1, forward strand.
CGACCCGGCCGAGGTCACCGCGATCGAGGGGATCCCCGTCGTCAAGCTCGCCCGCGCCCTGCGCCAATGCGCCCAGGAGCAGCTCGGGCGCGATCTGCTAGAGCAGGCCGCACGCCACGGCCGTGCTCGCGGGCTACTTAGCGCCCAAGAGCACGAGACGCTGGTGCGTGAGCTCGCGCTCGAAGGCGTCAGCGGACGAGCATGAGCACACCTCCCAAGCGCCCAAAGACGGTCAATCGGCTGCAGCAGTTGATCACCGAGTGGGAGCGCGAGTCTGGACAGCCGGTGCGGCGCCTGAACCTCAGGGTCGCCTCGATGATGCTGGCCGGCGCACTACGACGCGCCGTAGACGACGACGGAGCCGTCGTGTTCGTCACCAGAGGCGGTGTGGCGATGGAGCTACGAGCCGGCGAGAAGGCCCGCGTAACGGGCGACGTGGATCTCGTCTTGCGCGGTGACCCCGAGTCTCTGCTCGCACACCTCGACGCCTCTCTCGCGGATGACTACGAAGACTTTTCCTTCGAGCGCAACGAGCCCCAACCGCTGGAACTGCGCCCACACGTTCACAGGATCCGCGTGAAGGTCGCGTTCCGCACCAAGCCCTTCATGACGCTCGTCGTCGAGGTCGCACCCGTCGAGGCCGGAGGCGACGAGATCGAAGAGATAGCGGCCCACGATCTCAGCACCATCGGCCTCGACGGCCCCGACATCATCCCGGTGCTCGCCGTCCGCTGGCAGATCGCCCAGAAGCTGCACGCCGTCACCGAGCCACCACTACGACCCACCGGGGAGAACCCCCGCTACTGGGACCTCATCGACCTCCAACTCCTCCAAGCGCTAGCCGGGGAGAACCTCGCGCCCGTCAAGGAAGCCTGCCAGCGCATATTCGCCGCACGTGGCCAGCAATCCTGGCCACCGTACATCACAACCTACCCCGACTGGAGCGATCGATACACCACTATGGCCAGCAGCCTCGACATGCCGATCACCGACCTCGACGAAGCAGTCGAAGTCGTCCACGCGCTCATCGACGCCATAGACACAAGCTGAACACTCGTATCTTCTCTTGCTCATGCTGCAGCTCCAAACTCAGGACAGATCGCCAGCTCCGAGAAACCGGGCCAGATCACCCGCACCCCCCAAGATCAGCGGGTCATGTCTCGAACTCCCCGCCATCTGCTCAGCCCAAGCAGCGGCCTACGGTCAGGGTCGCAGCGCTCATCCGAAGACCCTGAGACGCTAGGATCGGGGGTCGCGGCGAGATAGCTCAGTCCGGTAGAGCACTCGACTGAAAATCGAGGTGTCGGCGGTTCGAGTCCGCCTCTCGCCATCTAAAAGTCCTGCAAATCAGCGCTATTTGTAGTTGGGATCTATATCTCGCTCTCTTACGAGGCTCGCGTGCTCTGGGCTTTCGGATCACCTCGGTTCGGGCTATGGAGTGAGTGTTGGACTGGGTTTCGCGGTGTTTTTTTTGACTTTCTGGGCTCGGGTGGGTTTGGGTCGGCGGTGGGTGTCTCCCGGCCCAAACCCCTCGCTGGCGAGGGGCGGCACTCCGCGCTCGGCGGGCACGACTCCCGGCGAGCGGGCCCATCCGGAGGTCGTCGAGGTCATGTGCGAGCTTGGCATCGACCTCTCGGCTCGCGTCCCGCAGGCGCTCACGACCGAGCTTGCTCAGCAGGCCGACGTGGTTGTGACAATGGGCTGCGGCGACGCCTGCCCATATATCTCTGGCAAGGGATATGTCGATTGGGATCTCCCCGATCCGAAGGGCCGGGCTGATCGAGGAGGTCAGGGCGACGCGCGACGAGATTCCACGGCGAGTCTCGGCGCTGGTCGTGGAGCTAGACAAAGCTCGCTGATTCTCGACTTTGCTGGAGGATCCGAGAATGTGCCTGGCGGCGGACCTACGGTCCGGTCGGGGCGCTTGAACCCGGGGTGACGAGGCGCGTCTCGTATGCGAGAACGACCGCCTGGACGCGGTCGCGGACGCCAAGCTTCATCAGGATGCGGGTGACGTGTGTCTTGACGGTCGTCTCACCGACGATCAGCTCGGTGGCGATCTCGGCGTTTGTCTTACCGGTCGCGAGCAGTCGGAACACCTCGAGCTCTCGGGGGGTGAGCTCGTCGAGTCCGGGGGCGGTGTCGACGGGGGCTCTCGAGGCAGCGAACTCCTCGATCAGGCGGCGCGTGATGCTGGGTGAGAGCAGTGCGTCGCCCTCCCCTACGGTGCGTATTGCAGCGGAGAGCTGGCGGGCCGGCACGTCCTTGAGCAGGAACCCGCTCGCTCCGGCGCGCAGGGCGTCGTAGACGTACTCGTCGAGATCGAAGGTGGTGAGGATCAGCACGCTCGGCTTGGGCTCGTGGCTCTGCGCGAGGATCCCGCGGGTGGCTTGGATGCCGTCGAGCTCGGGCATCCGGATGTCCATCAGCACGACGTCTGGGCGCAGCTCACGAGTCATACTGACCGCTTCAGTACCGTTGGCCGCCTCTCCGACGATCTCGATATCAGGCTCGGCTGCGAGGATCATGCGAAAGCCGTCGCGGATCAGCTGCTGGTCATCGGCGATCAGGACGCGCACGCTCACGGGAACGCTCCTTGCATGCCGCGCGGCATGCGGGCGGTGAAATGCCAGCCGTCCTCGTCGAGGCGCTCGTCGCCGAGCGCGCCGTCGCACAGCAAGACGCGCTGACGCATCGCGTCGGTCGGCCAACCGTTCGGGCCCGCGCAGCGGGCAGTGACTCGCAGCTCGAGATCTTCCGCGCGGAATCGCAACGCGACGCTGACGGCGGGCTCGGGTTGACGGCGAGCGCTCTCCAGCGCATCCTCAAGGATCCGGTAGACCCCGAGGTCTACCCCGGCCGGCAACGTTCCGGGCTGACCGTCGACGCTCAGCTCGACAGGCTGACCGCGTTCACGCGCGCGTTGGATCAAGCTATAGACTTGGGCTACGCCTGGCTGTGGCTCGAGCTCCCGGCGATCACCGTTGTGGCGCAGGACTCCGAGGATGCGGCGCATGTCCGCAAGGGTACGGCGACCGGTGTCCTCGATCGCGCCCATCGCGGCGTCGGCTCGCGGCTGATCGTGGACGAGCATGCTCCGGGCGCCGTCGGCCTGAACAACCATCGCCGCGACGCGGCGCGCGACGAGCGCGTGCAGCTCGCTCGCGATCCGCGAGCGCTCCCCGGCGATCGCTAGCTGCGCCCGATCCTCGTCCTCAGCCGCCAGCCGCGCAGACGTTGTCTGCAGCTTCGCCGCCAGTGACCGGTGCGCCCGGATCGCCCGGCCAGCGGCCCATGCGGCGCTCATCGTGAAGCCCGCACCGACGAGGTTGCCGACCGGCTGACGCTGCGCGATCAGCTCGCTGATCCCCGCGCTCGCGAGCAGGAATGCGAGTGCGAGCACGGCCTCGCGGCGGGCCTGCCATGCAGCGACCGTGTATGCCGGGACGAGCAGGAAATACGCCGCCAGCAGTGGCGAATAGTCCAGCGGGGTGAGGACCGCGTTCATCACCCCCGCGAGCGCCCCAACGACGAGGAGAAACCCAACAGGTGAGCGACGGCGCCAGATCGCCGCCAGCGCGATTGCAGCCACAACAAGCATGTTGAGGCCCAGTGGTCCGTGGCGGTGGCCGCCGGCCAGTACCCCGATCTCGAGGACGACGAGCACGACCCCCGCACACACCGGGTCAAGCCAGCGCCAAGGCACGCCGGCGCCGGGCGCGACGATCAGACGCTCTCCGGGAGCCGGCGTGAGGACGACCTGCGGCGAGGGCACGACGCCGTCGAGCGGGATCCGCGCGTGCACCTCGAAGCCGCTGGAATCGCCGCGCCGCCCGGCACGCAGCTCGCCGCCATACAACCGGACCCGCTCGCTCATCCCGACCAGCCCGTGCCCGGGTTCGCGGCCGTTCTCGCGACCGGGCGCCGGCACGTGCCCGTCGTCCGATACTTCGAGCTCGAGGCAGCCAGCGTCGACACCGATGTTCACACAAGCGCGCGCGGCACCGGCATGCTTGATCGCGTTCGTCAGCGCCTCCTGCACGATGCGGTAGGCGACGAGATCCAGCCCCGGCGACAGCGCGTCCAGCTGACCATCGACGTGGACCTGTACCGGTAGCCCGGCGGCGCGAGCGCGCTCCACGAGCGCGTCCAGCTGCGACAGGCCCGGCGCAGCCGAAGCCACAAGCGGCTCGCCGTCGCGGTGTAGCACACCGACGATCCGCCGCAGCTCGACTAGCGCCTCGCGGCCCGCGCTCCCGACGACGCGCAACGCTGCGTGTGCCCGCTCACGGTCGCCACTCGCCACGCCGCGCGCGCCGCTGGTCTGGAGCACCATCACGCTGACGTTGTGTGCGATCACGTCGTGGAGCTCGCGCGCCATCCGATTTCGCTCCTCGGCCGCGGCAAGACGGGCGCGGTCCTCTTGCGCGTCCGCCAGCCGCGCCGTGCTCGCCTCAAGCTCGAGTGTCAGCGCCCTGCGGTTCTCAAGCGTCCGCCCGACGGCGAATGGCAGACCACCCAGCAGCGCCCACGAGCCGAGCACCGAGCCGACTGACCCGCGGGGCTGGTCGTAGGTGATCACCACGACTCCAGCCAGCCAGTAGGCAAACACAGCCACCGAGCCGAGCGTGCGCTCGCGACCCTTCGTGCGGCGGCCGAGCAGATAGAAGCTCAAAGCGATCGCTGCCACCTCGAACGCACCCCCACCGGTGTAGCCGCTCGCAAGCTGGAACGTCATGAACCCGCTGACCGCGACGACTGTCGTCACCCACGGGTTCGATCGGCGCCACGCGACGCTGCCCGTCAGCACCACGAGCGACACGATCGCCAATGCGTGCAGCCCTCGGTGGGCTTGCGAAGAGGCGTCTGCAAGTGCCCCGGCCGTCAGCAGCACCGCCAGCGCCCAGTCGATCACTCGCAGATCGATCAATCGTCCCCGCCCGATCCGCGTGCGTTCAGTACCCACAGACGCACGCTAGCGCCAAGACCAGGACCGCGCATCCCACCTGGCTACGACTTGGGTCCTACCCGAGGACGACCCGGCACCCGGTCAAATCATCGCCCGGTCCACCCCAAGTCCTACCTCCGGCCGACGACAACCACGTCAGCCGCTGACACGCTTGCACCAACCAATCAGGAGGCCGGTATGTCGAGGACCATAGACTCATTGACAGCTCTTAGTCGCCGCAGCTGGATCGGCTTGGTGGCATTCGAGGTTGCGCTGTTTGCGCTCGCAAACCTCACCGCCAAGAACAGCAGCCACCCCGGCACCGTCAGCAACGTCTTCTTCGTCGCGTTCGTGATCGGCGCTGTGCTGCTCATCACGCTCGCGCTCGTCAGGGTGGTCAAGTCACGCCGGCAACCGGCGGGCTGACCTCGTGCCCCACGTCCACCATTCACAAAACGCAAAGAAGAGGCGCCATGACGAAGCCCGTTAGCCCAATTGCTATAGCAGCGACTTTCGCCGCTGTGGCATCGATACTCACAATCGCGATGACCGCGATCACCAGCGCGGCCAGCCCAGCCCTGCCAACGCTGACACTCTCTCTTAACGGACAGTCAGTCACCGTCGGCGGCCAACTCCAGTCTGGCGCCGTGAATGTCGTCTCGACCGTGAACGCAGGACACACCGAGCCGGTTCTCATCCGCCTCAACGCCGGGGTACCGTTTTCTGCGTTTTCGCAGGCGAGCGCCGCGATCAACGAACACCACGGAGATCTCAACTACCTCGCCCCATACGGTTCGATCGTCTTCGACGTCAGCGCCGACAAGGGGACCAACACCACTCAGACGACTCTGGAGCCCGGCAACTACCTCGCGGTCGACCTGAGCTCGAGCAGCCCCGACCCGCCGCGCGCCGCGTTCGTGATCCCTCAAGCGCCGCACTCCGTCTCGCTTCCCAAGCCGGGTGCCACGATCACCGCGATCGACTTCGGCTTCCTTGGCCCGGACAAGTTTCACGATGGTGAGCTCGTACGGTTTCAGAACAGCGGCTTCCTGGTACACCAGATCCAAGGGATCGGCGTCAAGAACGCCAACGCCGCCAAGCGGCTGACGATCCTGCTGCGCGCCGCCAAGGACAAGCAGGCCCCGAAGCTCGGGACCAGCTTCCCCGAGTTCGCCGGCCCACTCTCGCCGGGCGGAGTCCAGCAGGAGCTCATCAACGAGCCGCCAGGAACCTACGTCCTCGTCTGCATCATGCGCACCCAGGACGGCCGCGAGCAAAGCCAGCTCGGAATGGAGCGCACGATCCAGATCGCCAGGTGAACCGACTTCGTTCTGGCTCGGTCCGAGCGCGGTGTGACCAAGCGACTTTCGTGCTGCGCTGCCCCCCGGCAACCGATCGTGAGGCACTTCCCCGTGAGGACATCAATTCCTCTACGGGGAGCGTCGCCGCCAAGCTCAGCTGTTCGACTGCGCGCACGGATCGACAACGGCTACGGACTCGAACAAACGAGCAACACGAACCCGTCTGGTTATGTACCGGCGAGGCGGGTGCATGGTCGTCTCTCTGGCCTGCCTGCACCACTACGACTAGACAGCGACCAGCCTCGGGCGACTCGAGGCCGCCTCTCGGCCATCCCGCCGTCGCGGGGTTTGTGCCGACGGACCCCCACCCGCGGCACAAACCCCCCGGTATCTGCGGGTAACTTCGGGTATCTCGGCGGGGACGGCGACCGCTCGGTGTCGCTACAGAAGATGCGAAACCCCCGCAAATTAGGCTTTTCACTACGATTCGCACGGTGGGTCAGGGCCGGTCGCCCCACGACTGAAAATCGTGGTGTCCCCAGTTCGAGTCTGGGTCTCGCCATGTTGGCTCTTGCCGGCTCGAGCTCTTCATCGCGGCTTCTCATGGGCCGAGGGAGGCGATTGAGGTGACGAGGATGCCGTCGGGTCGTGTGTAGGTGGGGCTGTCCGCGACGATGACGAGCAGGGCGCCACATGCGGCGTTTGTGGCGGGTGTGAGCTTTTCTTTGAGGGCGAGCAGGTGGCGGGCCGCCTCCTCCACTCGGTGGTGTCCCAGCTTGATCTCCGCTGCGAGCCAGCGCCCGTCTGCCGCCTCGACGATCGCGTCGATCTCCAGTCCCTTGTTGTCGCGGTAGAAGCGGACCTCCGCGCGATGTGGCTGGGCGTATACACGCAGGTCATGAATCGCCTGCGACTCGAAGAGGAATCCGGCGAGCTCAATCTCAGGGCCCAGCAGCCGCTGGGGTGTGGCGCCGAGGGCCGCGACCGCGAGCGAGGGGTCGGCGAGGTGGCGCTTCGGTGTCGCCGCGAGCCGCACCCGCGAACGCAGTTGTGGCCTCCAGCTCGGCTGATCCTCGATCAAGAAGAGCCGTCCGAGCACGCGCAGGTAGTCGTGCAGGGTGGTCTCGCCGAGTGGTTTCTCCGCTGCGCGAGCGATCGTCCGCAGGCTCGCGTTGGTCGCGACGTTGCGGGCATAGGAGGCGAGCAGGCGTCGGACTCCGTCAGGATCGCGTCGGGCTTCGTCGGCGCGAGGGACGTCCGTATGGACGATCATGTCGAGGTAGTCGGCGTTTGCTTCCAGGGCGTCGGCCGGCGCGAGAGTGAGGTTGTCTGGCCATCCGCCGATCGAAAGCGCCTCGATCGCCTCGGTCACGCTGAGCCTGTGTGGCTTGGCCTCAACGGTGGAGCCATCGAGGAGTCCGCCCACCGAGACGGCGCCGCTCGAGAGTTCGCGCTCCAGCAGCGTCATCGTCCGCATCTGCACGGCGGCGATCCTGCGCGCGCCCGTGTGACTTTGCTCCTCGCTCTCGGGAGTCGAGGAGCCGGTGAGCAGGAACAGGCCCTTGCCACCGAGGTCGTCGATTCGTCCCCGCACGGCGTTCCAGATCCCCGGGGCGAGCTGGTACTCGTCGATCAGCCGGGGGGCTCGCCGTCGAGCACGAGACGCGGGTCTGTCTGGGCCGCGGTGAGCGCCGCGCGATCCTGGTCGAGGCGTACCTCTGAGTCCGCAAAGCAGCGCGCGGTGGTCGTCTTGCCGACTGCCTTTGGACCCGTGAGCAGGACGCCCCCGTGGGTGCGCAAGCGTGCCTGCACCAGCTTCTCGATGATCCGCTCGCGGTGGCCTTGCGGAGGGATTGTACCCGACATGACGAAGGGATTGTACCTCACGTCATGGAGGTGTTCTACTCGCCCCGGCTCTGAAAGCGCCTCGGTTTTGGACGACGACCCCTATCCGTGGTCCAAAACCCACGGGAAACCGCCGGCAACCAGCGGTATCTCGCTTCGCAGGTCAATCGCTCGCCGCCCGGCGCGGCGCGCGTCGGTGTGGGCGGGCGCTCCCGGCTGCAATCAAGACCACGGCAGGCCGCGGTATCTGGAGTGGCGGCGACGTCCCCGCGCGAGCTGGCGCTCGCGCCGCGCCTGCAGCCGGGCCTCGACGACCTCGACGTCCGATGCGGGTCCCAGCAGGCGCCAGCCGTCACGCACAACCGGCAGCAGCGTGAACCCGATCACCCAGCCCGGCCAGAAGCTTGCGTGAGCGCCGCTCGAGAGCCACACACCGACACACACCGCGGACAGGGTCAGCGATCCGCCCGCCTCCTGAACCAGGCGGCGGCGCAACCGCGACTTGCGCGTGCTCAGCTCCAGCTGCACCGAGGACGCACTGATCGGCAGGTCGGCCCGGAGCGCGTCGAGGTCGGCGTGGGTGGACGCCGCGTAGGCCGCGCCGACCCGCTCCTCGAGCTCATCCGCGGTGAGCCTGCCCGCGACCGTGTGCTCGTGCAGTTCCTCGATCAAGCGTTCACGGTCGGTGTCCCCGACTCGCAGCTGGGATGGATCGCTCATGTCAGCAGGTTAGGGCACGCGCGGCACCGATCTCTCCCACGCGCACGCGGCGGCGCGTTCTGACAGCAGCCGGCGCTCGCGGGCGTTCTGCGTGAGCGCTGCCGCGCGAGTGAGCTCCGCATGCGCTTCCTCGTAGCGACCGAGGCGTGCGAGCAGGTCGCCGCGGACGCTGGGCAGCGGGTGATAGCTCTTCAGCGCCGGCTCGTCGGCGAGGGCGTCCACCAGCTCGAGGCCCGCCTCCGGCCCGAACGCCATCGCCACCGCTACGGCACGGTTGAGCTCCACCACGGGCGAGGATGTGAGTTGAGCGAGCGCTTCGTACAGCGCCGCGATTCGCTCCCAGTCCGTGTCGGCCGCCCTCGGCGCGCGCGCGTGACACGCTGCGATGGCGGCCTGCAGCGTGTACGGGCCGAGCGCGCCGCCCAGCCGCTCGGCGCGCGCCAATCCCGCCAGCCCGCGGGCCGCCAGCAGCCGGTCCCAGCGCGCGCGGTCCTGGTCGAGCAGCAGCACGGGTTCTCCGGAAGGGCCGATCCGTGCGGGGAACCGCGAGGCCTGGATCTCCATCAGCGCGAGCAGCCCGTGCACCTCCGGCTCGCGCGGCGCGAGCCCGGCGAGGATGCGTCCCAGTCTCAGCGCCTGGGCGCACAGCTCCGGGCGCATCCACTGCTCACCCGTGCTCGCCGCGTAGCCCTCGTTGAAGATCAGGTAGACGACTTCCAGCACCGACTCCAGGCGCTGCCCGAGCTCGTCTGAGCCCGGCAGGGCGAATGGCACCTGGGCCTTGGCGAGCGTGCGCTTAGCCCGGACGATCCGCTGCGCGACGGTCGGTTCGGAGACCAGGAAGCCCCGCGCGATCTCGCTGGTGGTCAGACCCCCCAGCAGGCGCAGCGTCAGCGCCACGCGCGCCTCGGTCGAGAGCAGGGGATGGCAGGTCGTGAAGATCAGGCGCAGGAGGTCGTCCTCGATCTCCCCTCCCTCCTCGACCGCGTCGATCTCCGCCTCGGTCGTTGCCGCGTATGTCTGCAGCTCGCGCGCGATCTGCTCGTGCTTGCTTTCCAGCCACTTGCGCCGGCGCAGCTGGTCGATCGCGCGGTTCTTGGCGGTTGCCATCAGCCAGGCGCCCGGGTTCTGCGGGACGCCCGACTGTGGCCACTTCTCCAGCGCGAGCACGAGCGCGTCCTGCGCGAGCTCCTCCGCCAGGCCGACGTCGCCCACCATCCGCGCCAGCCGCGCGATCAGCCTCGCCGCCTCGATCCGCCACACCGCCTCGATCGTGCGCTCGGTGTCGGTCTTCTTCTTCTTCTCCTCCTCCTTCTCCTCCGCCACCGCCGGCATCGACCGAGGCTAGCGCGCGGCCGCCGGCTTGGGCGGCTCTTGCGAGAATTTGCCGGCTTCCTGGATCTCGGGCGGGAAGTCCGACATCTCGAAGACCTGGCGAACCTCGATCGTGTCGCCGTCCGCCGCGGGGCAGCGCGAGGCCCACTGCACGGCCTCCTCGCGCGAGGAGGCTTCGATCATCCAGTAGCCGCCGATCACCTCCTTGGCTTCGGTGAACGGCCCGTCGGTCACGCTTGCCCGGCCGCCGGCGAAGGACACGCGCGCGCCTTTTGCGGGGGGCGCAAGCCCGTCGAGCGTGAGCAGCACGCCGGCTTTGGTCAGCTCCTCGTTGTACTTGCCCATCGCGGCCACCGCCTCGGGGCTGGGCGTCCAGTCCTCCTCGTCGATGCTGGGGATGTTGGGGATCATGATCATCATGAAGCGCATCGTTTGCTCCTTTCTTTTTTTGTCTTTCTTTTTGTCGTGATGTAGAGGATTCGACGTGGTGTCCGGTCGGCTCACCCAGTCTCTCTGAACCCTGTCTCTACCCCTACGACGAACGAGCGCCCGCGATTTCGACATGCTCGAGACGCAATGCCGATCTCGCGACTCCGGGTCGTCAATCGCGCACTCTGGGGAGTTGTGCTAGCTTGTACTACAAAGTCTTGCAGAGGAGTATGGCGATGTCACGAGTCAAGCGCACGAAGTCGTTTTCCGCACGGTTCTCCGCGGGGGTCGTTGACATGCTGGACGCCCGCAGCGAACGCCTTGGCCAGTCCAAGGCACGTGTGGCGGAGCGTCTGATCGAGGAGGGCCTGCGGGTCGAAGAGCTCCCAGGCATCGTCTTCCGTTCAGGTCCCACAGGCAGGCGGGCCGGTATTGCCGGTGGCCCCGACGTCTGGGAGATCGCCCGTGATCTGAAGGGGGCGGCCGCGGAGGGCGCGAGCGACCCGATCGAGGCAGTGGCGCGTGTCAGCGGTCTCGACCGTACCGTCGTGGAGCTGGCGGCGAGCTACTACGCCGCCTATCCCGACGACATTGATGAGCGCATCCGGATGAATGAGCAGGCGGCCGAGCGGCTGCGGCAAGTTTTTAAGTCCCCACCCACCCAGTCCGCGGCGTGAGGCTGCTGCTGGACGAGATGTGGACGCCGACGATCGCGCTCGAGTTGCGCAAGCGCGACTTCGACGTGATCGCGATCAGCGAACCGGCGCACGCGGGCCGCTACGCCGGAATCGGCGACGACGAGGTCTTCTCGCGCGCGCAGGACGACGGCCATACGATCGTCACCGACAACATCGCGGACTACGAGCAGGCCAGACGTGACAGGGAGAGTCGCGGCCAGACCCATCACGGGATCGTCTACGCGCTCAACCCTCCGTTCAACCGCCACCGGGGCGAGCGCGTCATCGGCCAGATGGTGGGCGCGCTCGCCCACTTTCTCTCCTCGCCGGACGCTGCGCAGGAACCATTCAACCAAGTGCACTACCTCCGTGAAGCGCCCGACGATCAGTAGGTCCTCTGTCACACTCCGTTCATGCGCCGGACGGCCATCCTTCTTGCGCTCGTCCTGTCCTGCGCTCTCCTTGCCGCCTGCGGCAAGGGCGGATCCGCGAGCACCGCGTCCCACTCGCCGGCTGCCGCCGCCTTCCCGCACACCACCACGACGCGGGGATCGCCCACGCGCGCACAGGCGCTCGTGTTCGCGCACGCGGTCAACCTGACCGCCGCCGACGTTCCCGGCTTCGCTTCCTCTCCCAAGCAGCATCACGAATCCGCCGGCGAACGGCGCCTCGAACAGGAGCTCCGGACCTGCATCGGCTCGCGGACGGCGGGCGGCTCGCGCGGCGCCGTCGCCGAAGCCGGCTCGCCTGACTTCGAACTGCATCGCGGCATCCTCGATCTGACGGTCAGCTCCGAAGTCAGCGTCGCGCAGAGCGCTGCCCAGGCCGCCGCCACGCTCGCGGCGACCCGCAGCGCGCGTGTCCGCGCGTGCGTCTCCCATTACCTGGGGCAGCTGTTGAAATCCCAGCAGTACGCCGGCGCGAGCGTGACCGGCGTGTCGGTCGCGTCGGGGACTCCCCCCGCGCCAGGCACGACCGGGGGGTTCGGCTGGCGCGTCACGGCGAGGCTGGCCGTGCGCGGCCTGCACGTGGCCTTCTATCTCGACATCCTCGGCTTCGTCTACGGGCCCGCCCAGGTGACCCTGTCGAGCTCGGGCGCCATCCGGCCGTTCCCGGCGTCCGTTCAGGAGGAGCTGTTCTCGGCGCTCCTGACCCGCGCCCGCGCACACGGTCTGTAGGCGAGGTCGATGTTTGCTCGGCACGAGTCTGTGGTTTCTAACGAATGGTGATCGGACGTGGCAAAGGCCCGGACGCACTCGCGGACATTCACGTGTCCGTGGGCGGGCTCTGGAGCGGGAAGCTCACCTTCACCTCCAGGCCGCCATCCTGCCTGGCTTGAACGGTGACGGTGGCTTCGTGGGCCGTGGCGATCGCGTGGACGATTGACAGCCCGAGGCCATGTCCGCCGCCCTGTGTGATGCGCTCGGCGCCAAGTCGTTGGAAGGGCCGTTGGAGGCGCTCGAGCTCCTCCGGTCCGATCACGGGGCCGTCGTTGGCTACCGACAGGACGGCCCGTCCCGCCTCGGTCGCGGTCGTGACATCAATGCGCCCGCCGGCCAGGTTGTGCGCGATCGCGTTGTCAATGAGGTTCGCCAAAAGGCGCTCGATGAGCTGCGGGTTGCCCTCCACTCCGGCGGGGCCGAGGGTGGCGTTCAGCCGCAGGCCACGGCGCTCGATCTCGGGACGGCGGCCGGCGAGCACCTCGTCCGTCACTGCCATCAGGTCGACCGGCTCGCGGCGGTCGAGGTCTCGCTCGCCGCTGGCCAGGCTGAGCAGCGCCTCGATCAGTCCCTCCAGCTGCTGCTCGGAGGCGAGCACTCGTTCGTGGGCCGCGCGCAGCGACTCTGGCGTGGCGTTGGGATCCGCCAGCGTGACCTGAACCAGGGTCTTGAGCCGCGCGAGCGGGGTGCGCAGCTCGTGGGAGGCGTTGGCGACGAACTGGCGCTGGGATTGGAAGGACGCGTCGAGCCGCGCGAGCAGCCCGTCGAACGTGTCTCCGAGCTCCTTGAACTCGTCGTCGGGGCCGTCGAGCGCGAGCCGCCGGTGCAGGTTGTTGGCCGATATGTCACGGGCGGCGGTCGTGATCTTGCGCAACGGGCGCAGGACCCTGCCGGCGATCCACCATCCGAGCGCTATCGAGATGACGGCCATGATCGCGAGCGCGACCACCGAGACGAACGCGAGCACCCTCAGGTCGGCGTTGCGCTGATTTGGGTCCAGCACCGCGATCGAGCCCGTTGGCCCGGGGACCGCTTCTGATACTTCGGGGCCGCCTTCAAGACCGCCTTCGGGACCGACGGGCCGAACCGCATGTTCGTGCACGATCCGCGTGTACGCCTGGTGTGTGTGCGAGACACCGGCGTAGGTGAGCGCTAGCACCGCCGCGCCAGAGATGAAGAAAAGCCCGCCATAGAGCACGGCGAGACGCAGGCGAATCGTGCGCCGTGGCAGACGCAGTCGTCGAGCCCGGGGGGCGTCGTGGCCCGTGAGAGGTGCGCCTGTGCTCATATCCGGTATCCGGACTTGGCGATCGTTTCGATAAGCGGCGGATCGCCGAGCTTTGAGCGCAGGCGGCTGACCGTGATCTTGACCGCGTTCGTGAACGGGTCGGCGGCCTCGTCCCACACGCGGGCGAGGAGCTCCTCGGCGGAGACGCTGCGGCCCTGCGCGGCGAGCAGCAGCTCCAGCACACCGAACTCCTTCGGCGCGAGCTCGACCTCTCTGCCGGCTCGAGACACACGGTGCTGCGCGGTGTCGAGCACGAGGTCCTCGTGGCGGAGCAGCGGCGGGATCGCGGGCTGGGCGCGGCGCGTCAACGCGCCGATCCGCGCGAGGAGCACGGGGAAGTCGAATGGCTTTGGCAGGTAATCGTCCGCGCCGAGGCCGAGGCCATCCACCACGTCCTCGACCATCGCCGCTGCCGTGAGCATCAGCACCCGGCTGCGACACTCGCTGTCCACGAGCTTGGCGCAGAGCTCGTCGCCGTGCATCCCCGGCAGGTCCCGGTCGAGCACGATCACGTCGTAGTCGTTGACCGTGGCGCGCGCGAAACCGGCCGGGCCGTCGAGCGCGACGTCCACGGCCATGCCGTTCTGGCGCAGGCCGAACGCGATCGCCTCGGCCATCTCCTCGTCGTCCTCGATCACAAGCACCCGCACGGTCACTCCTCTTTCGCGGCCGGACTTCGTTGCGGATCCGGCGTGTGCCCCAGGCTACTTCCCCACGGTTTCAGCACGGTTTCGCCGGCGGGGAGATGTGATCGCCGGCTGCCCGGTCGGCGATACGTTCCCGAAACCGTCGATGTCGTACAAGCAGCCCAGTGCACGACCTCTCGAGCTGCAAAGGAGACGACATGCAAGGCCACGCCAAACACAGCGCCGACCGGAGCACGGCGACCGTCCAGGGATTGGGAGGGGCTTCTCTGGCCGCGGCCCTCATCGCCCTCAGCGTGCTCGTGACGGGCTGCGGGGGCAACTCGCCGACCGGGGGCGTGGCGAGCCTCGGGACGCACGCGTCGAAAACGTCCACGACGAGCTCGACGGCGGCCGGGGCGAGCGGTGGGTCGGGTAGCTCGGCGTCGCCCGAAAGCCAGGCTGTGGCGTACTCGGCGTGCATGCGCTCGCACGGCGTGCCGAACTTCCCCGACCCGCAGATCTCCAGCAACGGGAACGAACACAAGATCGCGATGAAGGTCACGCCGGGTATCACCGGCAATCCCCATTTCAAGTCCGCCCAGCAGGCATGCAGCAGGCTGCTGCCGGGCGGTCCCGGAGAAGGGCCGAACCACCAGATCACCCTCTCCGAACAGTCGCAGTACCTGAAGGCGGCGGCGTGCATACGCTCGCACGGCGTGCCGAACTTCCCCGACCCGACGTTCTCCGGCGGCGGGGTGCACATTGCCCATCAAGGGCTGAACGAGAGCTCGCCGGCGTTCAAGGCGGCGGTGCAGGCCTGCGAATCGCTGATCCCCGGCGGGGTGCACGGCGATCGCGGGGCTTCCGCGCGCCCCGCGCCCGCACCAGCGCCGTGACGCGGCGCTCCTCAGCTTTCTTTCAGGTTTGCATGTCAGCATCGGCTCATGCGCCTGTTGGTGGTGGACGACGACCGCTCCGTTCGCGAGGCGCTCGAGCTGGTGCTGGACCTCAATGGATTTGGGGTGGCGACGGTCGCGGACGGCGCCGAGGCCATTCGCACGCTCTCGGTGGATCGGCCCGATGCGGTGATCCTCGACGTGCTCATGCCCGGCCTGGACGGCCTTGAGGTCTGCCGGCGGATGCGCGCGATCGGCGATCGCACGCCGGTGCTGATGCTGACCGCCCGTGCCGAGGTGTCAGAGCGGGTTGCGGGTCTGGAGGCCGGCGCCGACGACTACCTGGTCAAGCCGTTCGCCAGCGAGGAGCTCATCGCCAGACTTCGCGCATTGCTGCGCCGCACGGGCTGGGAGGGCAACGACGAGACCTTGCGCTTCAAAGACCTGGAGCTCGATCCGCTCGCGCACGAAGCGCGCCGCGGCGGGCGTCTGCTCGAGCTGACGCGCACCGAGTTTTTGCTGTTGGAACTGCTCATGCGCCATCCTCGTCAGGTGCTCTCACGCACGAAGATCTTCGAGTGCGTGTGGGGCTATGACTTCGGCCCGGCCTCGAACTCGCTGGAGGTGTATGTCGGCTATCTGCGTCGCAAGACCGAGGCCGGCGGAGAGCCGCGCCTGGTGCACACGGTGCGCGGGGTCGGCTACGTGATGAGGTCATCCTCGAGATGAGCTTCCGCCGGCGCATGATCCTCCTGGCGGCCGGGGCGGTGGCGGCCGCCGTGGTGATCGCGTCAGTCGTCGTGTACGTCGTGACCGGCAACGAGCTGCGCGGGCAGATCGACGCGAGCCTTCGCCAGAAGTTGACTCCCGGCCCGCAGGCCGTTCAGATCCAGTCGTTCACCCTGTCCCCGGCCGCTGTGGCCAAGCTGCAGCGGGAAGGCGGGCTGCCGCCCCCAGGACTGCCGCGGATGCTGTTCGGCGGCTTGGCGGCGGCTGGCAAGGCCTACACAATCAAGCGGGGATCGCTGCGCGGCGCGGAAGGCCCCCTCGGGGAAACGGTCTCGATCAAAGGCAACACCGCCTTCGTTCCGGCGGTCTCCTTCCCAAAGCCGCCCGCGCCGGAGGTGCATGTGGAACACACCTCCAGCCGAGTCGTCAAGCTCGTGCTGCCGAGTCGGACGCTGGGCGGGCCGACCGGTTACGCCCAGCTCGTGCCGCCCAGCGGGCAGGTTCTGCGCACCGAAGGCAGCGGCTCCCTGCTTCCGGTCACGGCCGCCACGCGCGCAGTGGCCGCGGGACGTCGCGGGCCGTTCTTCAGCGACGCGATTGTCGCCGGAACGCCCGTGCGGATCCTCACCGAGCGCGCGCCCGAAGAAGGGGTGTGGCAGGTGGCCCTGCCGCTGACGGACGTGGACAGCACGCTCGCGCACCTGAGGCTGGTGCTCGCGCTCGTGTGCCTCGGCGGCGTCGCGCTCGCGGCCGCGCTCGGGCTGCTGGTGTCGCGCACGGCGCTGATCCCCGTACGGCGACTCACGAGCGCCGCCGAACGCGTCGCGCGCACGCAGGACCTCGGCCACCGCATCGAAGCGGGCCGCGACGACGACCTGGGACGGCTCGCGGACAGCTTCAACACGATGCTGGCCGCGCTCGAGCGCTCGCGTCTGGCTCAGCGCCGGCTCGTGTCTGACGCCTCGCACGAGCTGCGCACGCCGCTGACGAGCGTGCAGGCGAATCTCGACGCGCTCGCGATCGGCGAGAAGCTGCCGGCGCACGAGCGCACGCGGGTGCTGGCGGACGCGAGGGCGCAGTTGCGGGATCTGACCGTGCTCGTGGGCGATCTGGTCGATCTGTCCAAGACCGAGGTCGAGGAGATCGAGGTCGAGGACGTACGCCTGGATCTCGCCGCCGCCGGGACGATCGAGCGCGCGCAACTGCACGCGCCACAGTGCCGGTTCGCGCTCGACGCCGAGCCCTGTCTGGTTCGCGCCGCGCCCGCACGCCTGGAGCGCGCCATCGCGAACCTGCTCGACAACGCGTGCAAGCACAACCCGGCCGCGTCGGCGAGCGGCCCCGTCGAAGTGCGCGTGCGCGCGGGTGTTCTGGAGGTCCGCGACCACGGCCCGGGGATCGCCGCGGAGGATTTATCCCGCGTGTTCGACCGCTTCTACCGCGCGCCCGGCGCCCGGGCGCGACCCGGGTCGGGGCTGGGGCTGGCGATCGTCAGGCAGATGGCCGAGGCTCACGGCGGAGCGGTGCACGCCGCCAACGATCCAGACGGCGGCGCCCGCCTGACGCTCGAGCTGCCGGCGCTGCAGATGACCGACGCCGAGCTCGCCGCGTCCCAGCCCCATGCTCCCGCCGCTCCCGGCGTCGTTTAGGAAGTTCCTCGCCTTCTCTCAGCCAATTCTCAGGTTGCGTTCCGCATGATGTCGGCATGACGAGAATGAACCTCGGCGTGGTCGTGCTGGCGAGCGCCGCACTGCTCGTCGCCGGCTGCGGCGGCACTTCGTCGGGCTCGGGTGTCGCCCACATCGGCACCACCAGCGCCTCCTCCACTTCGAGCGCCTCCGCCGGCGGCACGCCGGAATCGGGTGCACCGAGCGCCGCCGTCCAGCAGCAGATGGTCAAATTCGCGCAGTGCATGCGCACCCATGGGGAACCGGAATTCCCCGAACCAGACGAAGGCAAGCTGGTCGTGCGCAACCGCAACGGTCACGGGCCGAACCCAGAATCGCCTAAATTCCAAGCGGCGGAAAAGGCGTGCGGCAAGTACAGGCCCGCGAAGGTGGCGCCGAGTCCCGCGCAACTGGCCAAGATCCAGGAAAGCGCCTTGAAGTTCTCGGCGTGCATGCGCTCCCACGGAGTCCCCAACTTCCCCGACCCGGAATTCTCCCACGGCGGGGGCGCCGTCAGGCTACGGATCGGGCACGGAGGCAATGGTGCGGGGATCGACCCCAATTCGCCACAGTTCCAGGCGGCGCAGAAAGCGTGCCAGTCGGCCCTGCCCAAGGGCGCCAAGGGTGGGCCGATCGCGGCGGGGCCGCCGCCGGGCGGGAGCGGTGGACAGGGTTCGGGCGCGGTGGCGGCCCCGTGAGCGCTCTGGGCAGCGCGGCACGCCATCAATCGCTGCGTTATGGCTCTTGAGCCTGGGGTCGTTCGTGGGATCGGCGAAACCTTCCCGAAACAGTCGATGTCGTATAAGCGTCGTCGATGAGCGATCCTGCGTCTGGTGAGGCGGCGTCTGCGCCCGAGGCGAGGACGCCAGTCGAGCGCGATGGCGAGCCATCAAACCTCGGCCCGGCGTCCGGTCGCGCTCGCCGGCGGCTGCTCGCGATCGTCGGGCTGGTGCTGGTCGTGGCCGTCGTGGTGGTGATCGCCACGGACCCGTTTGGCGGCTCGGGGAGATCCACGGGCGGTGTGGTTGATAACGCGAGCGCCGTTTCGCTGGTGTCGGTGAAACGGCAGTCGCTCTCGCAGCAGACGCAGGTGAGCGGCACGCTCGGCTACGCTGGCTCCTCGAGCATCCGCGTGCCGTCTGGGACCGCGCCCTCCGCCGTCCAGCAGTCAAGCCAGCTCCTCACGAGCGCTGAGACGATGCTGGCGAGCGCCAGGGCGACGCTGGCCTCCGACACGCAGGCGCTCTCGGACCATCGGGCGACGCTGACGGCGGCGCGCGCCAAGGAGCAGGTCGACTGCGCGGGCGGGGGCGCCGCGGAAGCCGCCTCCGCGAGCTCCTCGCCTTCAAGCGAAAACAACTCGCCTAGCGGCGGTGGAAGCTCGTGCGCGAGCGACGTGCAGGCCGTCTCTGTAGCCCAACAGAGCGCCACCAGCACCGAAGGCAAGGTCAGTGCCGATCGCTCCCAAGTCTCCTCGGCCGAAAAACAGGTCGCGAGCGCGCAGTCCAACTTGTCCACGGCGCGTTCCTCGGCCGCGCTCTACGGTCAGGGCTCGACGTTCACGGCGCTGCCGTCGGTCGGCCAGGTCATCACGCGTGGGCAGAGCCTCTATGAGATCAGCGGCCAGCCGGTGGTGTTGTTGTATGGGTCGGTGGCGCCGACGCGGGCGTTCACGTTCGGGATGTCCGCGGGGCCAGATGTCGCGGAGTTGAACGCGAACCTCGACGCGCTCGGCTACGGGCAAGGGCTCGCCGGCGACGAATTCACTACCGCGACCGCGGTCGCCATTCGCGCGCTGCAGTCCGCGCACGGCGCGTCGGTCACCGGCGAGCTGCTGCTGGGGTCGGTCGTGTTCCACCCCGGGCCGGTGCGCGTCACGAGCGTCACCCCCACGGTCGGCCAGACGGTCATGCCCGGACCGGTGCTCGCGATCACCTCGACCGCCCGCCAGGTCAAGGTCGCGCTCGACGCCTCCCAGCAGGGAAGCGTCAAGGTCGGCGATCAGGTCACGATCACTCTTCCCGACAACCAGAGCACGCCGGGGAAGATCACCCACGTCTCCAGCGTCGCCACCACGCCGTCCAGCTCTGGCCACGGCAGCGAAGAAGAAAGCGCCCCCACCGTCGAAGTGCAGGCCACCCCCACGAACCCGGCGGCGACGGGCCACCTCGACCAGGCGCCCGTGAACGTCGAGATCACCACCGAACGCGTAGAAAACGTGCTGGCGGTGCCAGTCGACGCGCTGCTCGCGCTGGCCGGCGGCGGCTATGCGGTGGAGGTCGCCGAAGGGGGCGTGCACCGTCTGGAGGCCGTCACCGTCGGCCTGTTCGACGACGCCGAAGGCGTTGTGCAGGTGAGCGGCCAAGGCCTGTCCGCGGGCCAGCGCGTGGTGGTGCCGGCAACATCATGAGCGAGCAGCCAACGAGCGTCGCATGGGCCGACGACGGCGAGCAGCCGGTGCTCGAGCTTGACGGAGTCAGCAAGGTCTACGGCGCCGAGCCGCCGGTGTACGCGCTGCGGGAGGTCAGCTTCGCGGTGAGAGAGGGTGAGCTCGTGGCGATCGTAGGTCCCTCGGGCTCGGGTAAGACGACGCTGCTGCACGTGATGGGCACGCTGGAGCGCCCGAGCTCGGGTGTGGTTTCGATCACGGGCCTCGACGCGGCGGGGCTGTCTGATCGTGAGCTCGCCACGCTGCGTGCCACGCGTATCGGGTTCGTCTTTCAGCAGTTCTTCCTCGCGGAGCACTCCACTGCCCTGGAGAACGTCGCCGAAGGGTTGTTGTACGCCGGCGTTGCTGTGGCGGAGCGCCGTGAGCGGGCGGCGCAGACGCTCGCGCGGGTCGGGCTCGCCGAGCGCGCGAGCTTCCGTCCGAGCAAGCTCTCCGGTGGTGAGCGCCAAAGGGTCGCGATCGCCAGGGCCCTCGTGGGTGCTCCCGCGATCGTGCTGGCCGATGAGCCCACGGGGAACCTCGACAGCGCCTCCGGTGAAGCGATCCTCGCGCTCCTGCAAGAGCTCAACGCCGACGGCGCGACGATCCTCGTGATCACCCACGACCACGACCTCGCCGGCCGCCTGCCACGACAGGTGCAGGTGCTCGACGGGCGCATCGTGAACGACACCACCCAAGTAGGAGCAGAGCGCTGATGGCACGGATGACGTGGTTGCCCCGGCGTGATCGCTGGGTCGGGCTCGTGCTGATCATGGCCGCCGGTTTGGGCACCGTTCTCGGTGGCACGCTGGTAGGGGCCCGGGCGTTTGCCTCGGGCGGGACCGGGGGATCGCAAGGTGAAACCGGAACGTCGCCCACCGGCACATCGGGGTGTCCGTCGTCCAATCCGCCGAACCAGATGACGCTCGTCGCGGGCACACCGCAGACGGCGATGCTCGGGAGCGCTTTTGCGACCGGCTTGCAGGTAGCGCTCTCAAACAGCGATGGCTGCCCCGTCACGAGCGCCGCCGCGGGGATCCCCGTCACGTTCAGTGCACCCGCCAGTGGCGCGAGCGGGGTGTTCTCCACGAGCGGGTCTGACGCCGCCACCGTCGGCGCCGACGCCTCGGGTAGCGTGGCCGCGCCGACGTTCACCGCCAACAGCACCGCAGGCAGCTACACCGTCACCGCCAGCTCGCAGTACGGCTCGGTCTCGTTCTCATTGACGAACACCGCCGCGGGCATACCGGCGAGGATCGCCGCGATCCCGCTGAAGAGCAGATCGGCGAGCGTCACCAGCCGCTACCCGGAGCCGCTGCAGGTCAGGGTGCTGGATGCCGGCGGCAACCCCGTCGCGGGTGCCGTGGTCACGTTCACGCTCGCCTCCGGCGGCTCTGGCGTGTGCGGCACGAGCAGCTCCGCGAGCGCCGCCGGCGCGACCTTCGCCGGCGGGGGCGCCCAGGCGAGCGCGATGACCAGCGCGAACGGTGTGGCGAGCTCGCCGCTGCTGACCGCGAACAGTACGGCGGGGTCGTTCACCGTGACGGCCGCTGTCTCGGGCAAAGAACCCTCGGGAGGGTCGGGTAAAGAAAACGCCGGCGCACCCGGTGGGGACCTGGCTACCCCGGTCAGCTTCTCGCTTTCAAACCTCGCCGGCAAGCCCACCAAGCTCGCCCCCGGCGTGGGCTCCACGCAATCCACCCCGGCAGGAGCCCCCTTCCTGATCCGGCTCGCCGTCACCGTCACCGACGCACAGAAGAACCCCGTCCCGGGCGCGCTGATCACGTTCTCAGCGCCCACGCGCGGCGCGAGCGGGCGCTTCACGGTCCACTCTCGCGGCTCCCACCATCGCGCCCGCGTCTCTCACCCCTACACGATCAAGGTCAAGACCGACGCGTGCGGGATCGCCGTGGCGCCCCCCTTCACCGCCAGTCGCAGGCCGGGCGGCTATATCGTCAAGGCCAGCGCCGGGTCGGCAAGGTCGGCTGCGTTCGCGCTCGTAAACGAAGCACCCGGCCAGTCTCAGTGAGGGCACGGTGAGCGTCGCCGCCGACCACACTCGAGAGCATGCCGGCGGCGCGGACCTCGCCCCGCGCAGGCTACGATCCTCCGATCTCGCGCGCGTGGCGAGTGTGGGGTTGCGTACCAGGCGTATGCGTGCGGCGCTGTCGGCGTTGGGGATCGCGATCGGCGTCGCCGCGATCGTAGCCGTGCTCGGGCTGTCCTCCTCGAGCCAGGCGGGGCTGCTGGCAGAGATCGAACGCCTCGGGACGAACCTCCTGACCGTCACCAACGGCCAGAGCTTCGCGGGTAAGACCGCGGAGCTGCCGCTGGTGGCGCCGGCGATGATCGCGCGTATCGACCCGGTCGAAACCGTCGCTGAGACGGGGAAGGTCGAAGGGAAGGTGTACCGCTCTCCGCTGATTCCCACCGTCGAAACCAATGCGCTGGAAATCCAGGCGGCGAGCCTCGGCCTGCTGCACACGCTCGGCGTCCAGGTCGTGCAGGGCCGCTACCTGAACGCCGCGACCGCCACCGAGCCAGTGGGGGTGCTCGGCTCCGCGGCCGCGCAACGACTCGGAATCGATCGCATCTACCCCGGTGAGCGGATCTGGGTCGCGAACCAGTGGGTGTACATCGTCGGCATCCTCGGCCCATCGGTGCTCGTACCCGGAATCGAAAGCGCGGTGCTCGTCGGCTTCAAGGCCGCGGAACGCTACCTGCACTTCAACGGGCACCCCAACACCGTCTACCTGCGCGCCCAGAACAGCCAGGTCGCGGCCGTGCAGTCGGTGCTCGCCGCGACCGCGGACCCGGAAGCGCCCAACGAAGTCAACGTCAGCCAACCCTCGGCCACACTCACAGCGCGCGCCGACGCCCAGGGCGCGTTTAACGGTCTCTTCCTCGGGCTCGGCGGGGTGGCGCTGCTGGTGGGGGCGGTCGGCGTGGCGAACATCATGGTCATCTCCGTGTTGGAACGCCGCTCGGAGATCGGGCTCAGGCGCGCGCTCGGTGCGACTCGCGGGCAGATCCGCACCCAGTTCCTGTCCGAGGCGATCCTGCTCGCGCTCGGCGGCGGCGCCGCCGGTGTCGCCACCGGGGCGCTCGCGACCGCGATCTACGCCCAGACCAAGGGCTGGGCGATCGTCATCCCCACCCTCGCCTGGGCGGGCGGGTTCGGCGCGGCCATGCTGATCGGCGCCCTCGCCGGTTTGCTCCCCGCGCTGCGCGCCGCACGACTATCCCCGGCCGACGCGCTGCGGACCGTATGAAGCCGACCGCGCTAGCCGCGGCTGGGCTCGTGGGCGTCGCCCTGGCAGTCGCCGGCTGCGGGGGCTCGTCGAGCCCTACCGTCGCGCACCTCTCCTCCGGAAAGAGCGCCTCGTCGAGCTCCGCAGGCAGCGGCTTGTCGCCTGAAAGCCCAGCGAGCCTCGAACAGGCGGGGGTCGCCTACGCCAAGTGCATGCGCGCCAACGGCGTGCCCAGCTTCCCAGACCCGAACGCCGGCGGCCTGTTCCGCGTGGGTGCTGGGATGGATCGCTCATCGCCCGCGTTCAAGGCGGCGCAGATGAAGTGCCACAAGCTCATGCCGGGCGGCGGCATCGGCTCAGGGCCCCCACCCTCCGCACAGACGCTGGCGCGTTTTCTGAACATCGCGCGGTGCATGCGCCAGCACGGCGTCGAGGACTTTCCCGACCCTCGGATGTCGGTCCCGCCCAACCCCTTCGGCTCCGGCGGCGCAGGCGTTATCAGCGATATCGAAGGAGTGATCCTCGTGTTCCCGGCCACGATCAACCAGCAGTCGCCGGTGTTCGAACGAGCGGCAGCCGCGTGCGGATTCCCGCTGCACAACCACTGATGGAAGAAAGCTGAAGGGGCTGTTACAGGGTGCTCAGCCAGCGCCTCGAGCTCGCGCCTGCTGACACATCTCCGCCACTCCGATCGCCTCGATCGAGGAGCGGATTCGATAGCGCTCCTCCCCGGGGTAGACGACGAGCGCTCGCTCTGGCTCCAGGTCGGCGAGGGCGGAGTGAAAGCCCCGCTCCACCGTGGGTGTCAAGCTGCGCTTGATCTCCACCGCCCACTCTCCTGCACCGGGCCAGCTCAGGATGAGGTCGATCTCCGCCCCGTGGCTGGTCCGGTAGAAGCTTGCCTGCACACTGGACCCGGCTGCCGCGAGGATGTTCTCGATCGCCATGCCCTCCCAGCTCGGTCCGGCGATGGGGTGACCCAGCACCGCCTCCTTGCTGGCGAGGCCGAGCAGCGCGTGCAGCAGGCCGCTGTCGCGCACGTACACCTTCGGAGAGCGGACCAGTCGCTTGCCGGCGTTGGGTAGGTGAGGAGGCAGGCGCCGCACGAGCAGCAGGTCGACCATCAGGTCGAGGTAGTGGGCGATGGTCTTCCCGCTGACGCCGAGGCCGCGAGCGAGTTGCGCGGCGTTGAACAGGCCGCCCTGGTTGTGAGCGAACATCGTCCACAGCCGCCGCAGCGTCTCGGCCGGGATGCGCGGGCCCAGTTGCGGGATGTCGCGCTCCAGGTAGGTGCGGATGAAGTCCTCGCGCCAGCGCAGGCTGATTTTCTCGCCGGCCGCGAGGAAGCTGTCGGGGAAGCCGCCGCGGACCCACAGGCGGTCGAGTCGCTCCGCGCCCACCTCGATCACGTCGAAGGGCGTGAGCTCGACGAAGGCGATCCTCCCCGCCAGAGTCTCGCCAGACTGGGCCATCAGGTCGATCGCGGCGGAGCCCAGCAGCAGGAACCGCCCGACGCCCCGGCCCTCGCGTCTGCCCTCGTCGATCACGCCCCGCAGCGCTTCGAACAGGCCCGGCGCGCGGTGGATCTCGTCGAGGATCACGAGCTCGTCGGCGTGATCGGCGAAGTAGAGCTCCGGCTCGGCCAGGCGAGCACGATCCGCCGCGGACTCGAGATCCAGATAGGTCGATGGCCGGCCTGCGGCGAGCGCGAGCGCGAGCGTGGTCTTGCCGGCCTGCCGCGGACCGACCAGGGCAACGGCGGGCAGGTGCTCCAGCAGCCCAGCGACTTCAGTGGTCACTCGTCTCTCAATCATCCGTGCAATTATAAACCTCCATTTCAGATTTGCACGGTTAAATCAGATTACAGCTCGAGCACCGTCCCCTCCGCGGCCACGATCACCTCGGGCGCGTCTCCCGGCCCGCCGTCGGAGCCGAGCCTCCGCGCGAGCCCGTCGAGTATGTCGTCGGTGCGGTTGTGGTGATGGTGGAAGAGGACGACCGCGCGAGCGCCGGCGCGCTTGCCCAGCTCGACGGCGTAGTCGGCGACCGAGTGGCCGAAGTCCGCCTGCGCGGCTAGCTCCTCGGGGAAGAGGACCGCGTCGTGGACGAGCACGTCGGCGCCGCGGGCAAGCTCGAGCGCCGCGGGGTGGTACTCGCCGAGGCCGTCCTCGCCGGGACCGAGGGTGGTGGGGCAGTGGTCGGGCATGTAGGCGAGCGTGGAGCGGCCGTCGCTGATCCGGTAGCCGAACGTGCGCCCGCCCTTGTGTGGGATTTCGCGCGCGAGCACGTCGAACCCCTCGATCTGCAGCTTGCCGGGGGCGATCGTCGCGAACGTCCACTGACCGCGCAGCTGGCTCGGTTCGATCGGGAAGTAGGGCGGGGACATGAGCTCCGCGAGCACGCTCTCGGCGGAGGCGCGACTCTCCTCCTGCTCGGGAAGCAGCAGGCTGATGCGGGCGTCGAGGTCGTCCGCGGCGGCGAAGAAGGGCAGTCCGAGCACGTGGTCCCAGTGCAGGTGGGTGAGCAGGATCGTGCCGTCGAACGGCTCGCCGTCGAGCAGGGGCGAGACCCGCTGCAGTCCCGCCCCGGCGTCGAGGATCAGGGTCGGGCGCCGCGCGTCTGCCCCCGGCCGTGCGTTCGCCCCTCGCCGCGCCCCCGAGTCCGAGTCGTCGTCATTGCGCGCGAGCGCCAGGCACGAGGTGTGGCCTCCGTAGCGGACGAACTCGATGCCGGGCGCGGGGGTCGATCCCCGCACGCCGCAGAGGTGGATGCGCATCGTGGGCATTATGCCCTCTTGCTCACCACCGGCCGGCGCTTCGCCCTCGCCCGCCGCCGAGGTTTAGCTTGAGGAGAATCTCTATCTCAGCGTGAGCTGTCGCTGGTAGGGACCGTGGCCGGTGAGGCAGGTCGCGCCGCAGCGGGCGGCCAGATCGAGCGCGTCGTGTATGTCCATGCCCGCGCCCAGGGCGTAGGTCAGTCCCGCGGCGAAGGAGTCGCCGCAGCCGTAGGAGTCCGCGACGGGGCCCGGCGGCGGGGCGGCCGCCCATGAGCCCTTGCTGCCCTCGTCACCATCACGATCACCATCACCACCACGACCGCTGCCACCGCGCCTGCGGTAGGTGCCGCCCCGGGCGCCCTCGGTGCAGACGAGGAGCTGGGCGTCGTCCTGTGCGCGGGCGGCCTCGTGGCGCTCGGTCACGTCGTCTGAGCTGAGGACGAGCGCGTCGAGGGGGACGCCGTGCCCGAGGGCGTCGAGGGCGCGCGGGCTGGCCACGAGCACTCGCGCCGCGCGTGCGGCGCGCAGGGCGGCGAGATCGCCGGCGGTGAAGTAGACGGCGTCCATGTCTTCAAGGGCGTCCCATGGCAGCCCGGTGTCCGCGCCGCTCGGCTGAAGGCGCGGGCCGAAGGTGGTGATTGTGCGCTGGCCGGCGTCGTCGAGGAGGGTGACTGCCGTCCGGGTGGGCGCGACGCGGGGGGCCAAGTGCGTTTGGACGCCGAGCTCGCCCAGACGCGCGGTCATCCGGCGGACGAGCTCGGGGGCATCGTCCCCCAGGGCGGTCAGGAGCGTGGAGGAGCCAGCCAGCCGAGCCAGCTGCACGGCCGCGACGGCCCCGCCCCCGGCGGGCTCCTCGAACGAGGAACCACGCGCGTGCACGATCTCGCCGGCCTGGGGAACGTGGGGGACGCGCGCGAAGCGCACCCACTCGACGTGCCCCACCACCGCGACCCTCAGCCGGCTCACCCGCTCATCCCGCATGGCGGCAGTCTCACATAAGCGGGAACTAAGATTTTGGATGCTATATCTGGGCGCTTATACGCTATAGTCATCTATATATGAATGCTAAAGGTCGTCATAAATCTTCGAGGACGGTCCCGCCGCAAGTCGGGCGCGCACTTCGCGAGGTGGCTGACAATGTGGTCGTCTGGCGCAAGCTGAGAGGGCTGACGCAGGCCCAGGTCGCCGATCGGGCCGACGTGTCCGTCAACACGGTACGCCGGCTGGAGGACGCCGATGGCGGCGTCACGCTCGAGAACGGTCTCCGCATCTTCCGCGCGCTCGGGGTGCTCGAGAGCGTGCCCAAGGCTCTGGATCCTTACGAGACGGATGTTGGGCGGCTGCGCTCTGAGGAGAACCTGCCGCAGCGTGTGCGACCCAAGAACCTGACCGCGCGCGATGGCTGAGTCGGCAGTGGATGTCTTGGTGCGGATCGGGCGTGCGGATGTGCTCGCCGGACGGCTGTGGTCGCACCGCCGGCGCGGCGTGGAGTCGGCCACGTTCGCCTACGACGCCGGCTATCTGGCGCGCCCGGATGCTTACGAGCTGGACCCGGCTCTGGCCTTGGTTGCCCATCAGCAGCAGACACCAGCCGGCAGGGCGATGTTCGGCGCATTCTCCGACTGCGCGCCGGACAGGTGGGGGCGCCGGCTGATCACGCGGGTGGAGGGTCAGCGTGTACGACGTGAGGGCGGCGCGGAGCGCAGCTTTGGGGAGATCGACTACCTGCTCGGCGTTCGCGACGACCTGCGCCAGGGTGCGCTGCGCTTTCGTGATCCCAGCACCGGTACCTACCTTGCCGACGAGACGGCTGGAGCTCCGTTGCTGATCGACCTGCCAAAGCTCCTGGGCGCCGCCGACCGCCTCGAGCGTGACGAGGCCGGCGAGGACGAACTGAGAATGCTGCTGCGCGGCGGAAGCTCGCTGGGCGGCGCGCGCCCGAAGGCCCATGTTCTCGACGCTGAAGGCAGGGTGGCGATCGCGAAGTTTCCCAGCCCAGCCAGCGACGAGTGGGACGTGATGCGCTGGGAGGCCGTCGCGCTGGCGCTGGCCCGTGCGGCCGGGATCCGCGTTCCGGACTCGGCGCTGCACCTCATCGACGCGAAGCCCGTGCTCATCGTCGACCGGTTCGATCGAGTTGGAGATCTGCGCATCGGCTACGTGAGCGCGATGACGATGCTCGAAGCCGGAGACGGGGACCGGGGGAGCTATCTGGAGATCGCCGATGCCGTCGAGCGCCACTCCCTCAACGCCGGCGAGGATCTGCGACAGCTGTGGCGGCGCATCGCCTTCTCCATTCTCATCTCCAACACGGACGACCACCTGCGCAACCACGGGTTCCTGCGCACCAACAGCGCCGGCTGGACCTTGTCACCGGCCTTCGATTTGAACCCGGATCCGAGCCCCGGGCCGAAGCATCTGAGCACCGCCGTCGACCTTGACGATACGACGGCGTCCGTGGACACGCTGATGAGCGTCTCCGAGCACTTCCGGCTCGACGACGACGACGCCCGTCAAGTGCTCCGCGAGGTCGCCGCCGCCACCAGCCAATGGCGGACTGCCGCTGAGAAAGCCGGCCTCGATCGCGCGGCGATCGAACGGATGGCGCCGGCCTTCGAGCACGACCAGGCTGCGCGTGCGGGTCAGATCGTATGAGGGCCGTCCGCCAAAGCGCCAAGCCCGAACATCGCCTCGTGTCCTAGCCTGACCTCTATATGCATGTCGAGCTTCTGTTCTGGGACGGCTGTCCGTCGCATCCGCGGGCGCTGGCCGAGCTGCGCGGGGCGATGGCGGAGATGGGGTTGGACCCGAGCGCGATCGTCGTGCGCGAGGTGCAGACCGAGGCCGGGGCGACACGTGAGCGGTTCGTGGGCTCGCCGACGATCCGCATCGACGGCGTGGACGTGCAGCAGCCGCCCGGCGAGGAGCCGTTCGGGCTGACGTGCCGCGTCTACTATCGCCGGGACGGCCGGATCTCGCCGACGCCGGATCCGGCAGACGTGCGCGACGCGCTGGCAGCCGCCCAGACCGCTCCCGCCGCACCAGACCGGCAAGCTGCCTCAGACTGACCTACCTGCGACGGACCAAATCTCGAGTGCCGCAGACCGACCCCCACAAGGAGATGAGATGACAGCGATCGGTGATCCTGCCCCGGCGTTCGCCCTGCCGGACACGGAGGGGAGCACGCACGAGCCGGGTGGTACTCCCGCGACAGTTGTCGTGTTCACCTGCAACCACTGTCCCTACGCGCTGGCGTGGCACGACCGTGTGATCGCGCTCGCGCGGGACTACACCGACCGCGGAGTGCGGGTGCTGGCGATCAATCCCAACGACGCCGAGCGCTACCCGCGGGACTCCCTGCAGGCGATGCGCGAGCGGGTGCAGCGCGGGGACTTCGACGGCGTCCCGTATCTGCGCGACGAGACCCAGGAGGTGGCTCGCGCGTACGACGCCAAGACGACGCCGGACGTGTTCGTGCTCGATGCCGGCGGGCTGCTGCGCTACCGTGGCGCCCCGGACGCCGACTACGACGACCCCAGCCAGAACGCCGCGTGGGTGCGCGACGCGCTCGATGCCGTGCTCGACGGCCGCGACCTCGATCGGCCGCAAACCCCGCCGGTCGGCTGCTCGATCAAGTGGAAAGAGTGATGGCCGGGGGAGCGCGAGTCTGCGGCGAGCGCGCGCCTGGACTCAGCGCCCCAGCATGCGCACCAGCTCGCGGGCGCGGCTGCGCAGCTCCCCGATGAGCTCGCGCACCTCCTGCAGGCCCGCGCGCAGCTCGGCGTCGCCGACCTCGATCGGCAGCATCGAATCCTGCAACGCCGCGAGCTCGCCGTCGGCCCTGGCGGATGCGTCCAGGGCGCCGTCGATGAAGCCCTTCACGCCCGTCGATGGAGCGCCCTGTGACGCCGGCTCGAACGTGCGGCCCGGCAGGTCGTGACGCCCGGCGAACTCGGTGTAGGTGCGTTGCGCGCGGCCGTAAGCCGCCTGCACTGGGCGGAACAGCTCCTGCTCGAGCCGGTCCGCGGTCTGTTCGTCGAGCAGCTCATACGCCTCGCCCAACGCCGCGAGCGCCACCCCGATCTCCTCGATCGCGCGCGCCAGGGCGTCGAGCAGCTGCCGTCTTCCGTCTGCGGTGGTGTAGGCCATGGGGTCCAGGTTATTCGTAAGTCGTATACCTCCAGTGCATAGACCACTGATCTGTCAGTTAGGCTGCCGGGCAACTCATGCAAACTCTTCCCGCCAACACTAGACAGAGTCAGGCAGACAGTGACGTCGCGGCGCTAATCGACGTGATGCGCCGAGGGGTCCTCGCAGCCCCACAGATCTACCGGCCTGGTGCGTTTTGGGATGAGATCATCGCCAAGAATCTCGACATGCTCGAGGCGGAGGGGATCACGAATTTCAAGCGCACACTCTCGAACAACTACTACAACTGGCTTGTCACGGCGCTGCGTGATCCACAGATTCACCGTGCATTGTTGGGCTGGCTGCGGAAACCTACGCTCGCGCCCCTGATGAACCACCTCGACGAGCCTGCGACTGGGCTTCGCACCATCGATCAAGAGCGTTCCTTCGCGCTTTCCCGATCTGCTGGGTGGCGCTACAAGTTCTTTGTCGGCGCCACGTGGGAGACTGCTAGCCGTGATGACACGCGAGGTTTGACCGAGCGCCTTTCGGAGCCTGAGGTCGGCAATCCGATCCGTATAACGCACCGGGGACGACTGATTTCCCAGGATCTTGCGAACAGCATCATCGAGTTGACGTTCGTGGCGCGTTCCGGTGTCGTTCAGAACGGGGCTCGCGTCGCGGAGTTGGGCGCGGGGTATGGCAGGCTCGCCTATGTCTTTGCAGAGGCGTGTGCGCTCACCTATTGCATCTTCGACATTCCCCCAGCGCTAGCCGTCTCACAGTGGTATCTATCGGCCGTGCTCGGGGCCGACCGAGTGCTGCCCTATGCGCCGGGTAATGATTTCGGCGCCGTCGAGTCGCAGTTGAGGCCTGGGGTCGTCGCCTTCTTTACGCCAGATCAGATTGAGATGTTTCCGGACGGCTGGTTCGACTGCACCCAGACGATCAGCACGCTCCCGGAGATGCCGGCTCGCCAGTCAGCGCACTATCTCGACCTCCTTGCCGCAAAGTCCCGGTGCGCCGTCTTTCTCAAGCAGTGGCGGCAGGGGCACAACCCGCCTGACGGGGTGGACCTCGATGAACAATGGTATGCGCTTCCAACGCCCTGGCGCCTCGCCGCGCGGCGAATAGATCCGATCCAGCCAGCCTTCTTCAACCAGCTCTGGCTTCGTCCCCGGGGCAGCGCGCACTGAACTATCTGACCGTGACACTTTCCCGCTCGGGGTCATGGCGAGATCGCTCCCAGCCCAACCGAATCGCCGCCGTGCGCTACGTACGAGCCGTTCAATAACCTGCACCCCGTGAAGGCGGTGATCCTGGCCGGCGGCTTCGGCTCGCGACTCAGCGAGGAGACCGCCGTGCGTCCGAAGCCGATGGTCGAGATCGGCGGCAAGCCGATCCTCTGGCACATCATGAAGATCTATGCGGCCCATGGGATCGAGGAGTTCGTGATCTGCCTCGGCTACAAGGGCTACCTGATCAAGGAGTACTTCGCCAACTACCACCTGCATACTTGCGACGTCTCCTTCGATCTGGCGAAGGGCGACATGGAGGTCCATCGCTCGGCGACCGAGCCGTGGAAGGTCACGCTCGTCGACACCGGGGAGGGGACGATGACGGGCGGGCGGCTGAAGCGCGTCCTGCCCTATCTCGGCGATGAGGACTTCTGCTTCACCTACGGCGACGGCCTCTCCGACGTGGACATCACCGCGCTCGTCGCCTTCCACCGCGAGCAGGGGACGCTCGCGACCGTGACCGCCGTTCAGCCGCCCGGGCGCTTCGGAGCGCTCGACGTCGATGGCGCGCGCGTGCGCGAGTTTGAGGAGAAGCCGCGGGGGGACGGCGGCTGGACCAACGGCGGCTTCTTCGTGCTCTCACCCGAGGTCGGCCGCCACCTGGAGGGCGAGCAGACCGTGTGGGAGCAGGAGCCGATGAGCGCCCTTGCCCGGGAGGGACAGCTGGCCTCGTACCGCCACGACGGGTTCTGGCAGGCTATGGACACTCTGCGCGATCGCAACCAGCTCGAACAGCTGTGGGACTCAGGCCTTGCTCCATGGCGGACATGGGCCTAGCGCTGTGAGTGCCGACCAGCCGGGCACAACGGGAGTTCCTCCGGTCCCCGGCGCCGGCATCGTCGAGGAGAGCTTCTGGCGCGATCGCCGCGTGCTGCTCACCGGCCATACCGGTTTCAAGGGAGCCTGGCTGTCGCTGTGGCTGCAGTCGCTCGGCGCGCGGGTGACCGGTTTCTCGGTGAATGTGCCCACGCGGCCTTCGCTGTACGAGCTGGCGAGAGTCGGGGAGGGCATGGAGAGCATCAAAGGCGACGTGCGCGACCCCGAGGCCCTCGCGGCGGCGGTTACCGTGGTCGCGCCGGAGGTCGTCATCCACATGGCGGCGCAGTCGCTCGTGCGCCGCTCGTTCGCCGCGCCGCGCGAGACCTACGAGATCAACGTGATGGGCGCCGTCAATGTGCTCGATGCGGTGCGCCTGCACGGAAGCGGTGCGCGGGCGATCGTCAACGTCACCTCGGACAAGTGCTACGAGAACCGCGAGTGGGAGTGGGGCTACCGCGAGCACGAGTCGATGGGAGGTCACGATCCCTACTCGAGCTCCAAGGGCTGCGCGGAGCTCGTGACGGACGCCTTCCGCCGCTCGTTCTTCTTGGGCGCCGACGGGCCGCGCCTGGCCTCCGCTCGCGCGGGCAACGTGATCGGCGGTGGAGACTGGGGCGAGGACCGGCTGGTGCCGGACATCATGCGCGCGGCGCTCGCCGGCGAGCAGGTGCGTGTGCGCAACCCGAGCTCGATCCGTCCGTGGCAGCATGTGCTCAACCCGCTCAGCGGCTACCTGGTGCTGGCCCAGACTCTGTGGGACGCGCCGGAGCTGGCGCAAGGCTGGAACTTCGGCCCCGCCGACGAGGACGCCCGTCCGGTGGGCTGGATCGTGCAGCGCATCGCGGCGCTGTGGCCGGAGCAGCTGCGGTCGGCCCAGGATGATGGTCCCCACCCGCATGAGGCGCGCTACCTGAAGCTCGACTCCTCGAAGGCGCGCACACGGCTGGGCTGGCGCCCGGGACTCGATCTGGAGGCGACGCTGGCGAGCATCGTGGACTGGTATCGCGAGCTACGCGACGGTGGGGACATGCGTGCGGTGACGCTCGGGCAGATCAAGGCGTTCCAATACGCTGCGCCCGCGTCATGAGCCAGACCCGCTGTCGATTCTGCGCCGCTCCCGTGCAAGCCGTCTTCGCGGACCTCGGGACCTCGCCGCTGGCCAACTCCTACCTGCCGCCCGAGCGGGCCAACAGCATGGAGCCCTTCTATCCGCTGCGCGCGCTCGTCTGCGAGGAGTGCTTCCTGGTGCAGCTGGAGGAGTTCGAGACGCCAGAGCGGATCTTCTCGGACTACGCCTACTTCTCGTCCTACTCCTCAAGTTGGCTGGAGCACAGCCGCCACTATTCCGAGCTGATTGTCGAGCGTCTCGGCCTGGGCGAGAAAAGTCACGTGGTGGAGATCGCCTCCAACGATGGCTACCTGCTGCAGTTCTTCCACGAACGTCAGATTCCCGTGCTCGGGATCGAGCCGGCGGCCAACGTGGCGAAGGTGGCACTACAGAAGGGTATCCCCACACTGGTGGAGTTCTTCGGTCGCGAGACCGCGACATCGCTCGCGGGCGAATCCTCAGCCGACCTGCTGTTGGGCAACAACGTGCTCGCCCACGTCCCCGACCTCAACGACTTCGTGGCCGGCATGAAGATCCTGCTCAAGCGGGGAGGCGTGATCACCATGGAGTTTCCCTACCTGATGCGCCTGATCGAGGACAACCAATGGGACACGATCTATCACGAGCACTTCTCCTACTTCTCGTTTCTGACGGTCAGTCGCGTGTTCGAGGCTCACGGCTTGCGCCTGTTCGACATCGAAGAGCTGCCCACGCATGGCGGGTCGCTGCGCATCTACGGCTGCCACGAGGATGACCCCGAAAAGCCCGAGACCGACGCGGCACGCGAGCTGTGCGAGTGCGAGCGCGCGGCCGGTTACGAGCAGCTCGACACCTATCTTGGCTACGGCCAGAGGGTCGAGCGGGACAAGCGCCAGATCCTGCGCTTCCTGATCGACCTGAAGGAACAGGGCCTGCGCGTCGCCGGCTACGGCGCCCCGGCAAAGGGCAACACGCTGCTGAACTACTGCGGCGTGAGGCGCGACTTCATCGACTACACCTGTGACCTGAACCCGCGCAAGCAGGGCCACTTCCTGCCCGGGAGCCACATCCCGATCCGCTCCCCCGAGGCGATCCGCGAGGATAAGCCAGATGTGGTGCTGATCCTGCCTTGGAACCTCAAGGAGGAGATCATCGAGCAGATCGGCTTCATCCGCGAGTGGGGCGGACGCTTCGCCGCACGCACGCCGGAGCTGACGCTGCTCTCGTGAGCAGGGGTCTCTGATGCGGTTCGTCGAGACCCCACTGCCCGGGGTGTGGGTGATCGAGCTGGACCTCCTGGCAGACGAGCGCGGCTGGTTCGCGCGAACGTTCGACGGCCATGAGTTCCGCGCGCGCGGCCTGAACCCGGTGGTCGTGCAGTGCAACTCCTCCTACAACGCCCGGCGGGGCACGCTGCGCGGCATGCACTACCAGGCCGAGCCGCACGGCGAGTCGAAGCTCGTGCGTTGCGTGCGCGGAGCCGTCTACGACGTGGCCGTTGACCTGCGCGGCGACTCTCCAACGTTCCGCGCCTGGCACGGCGTGGAGCTGAGTGCCGAGAACGGCCGCGCTCTCTATGTCCCCGCGGGGCTCGCGCACGGTTTTCAGACGCTCAGCGACGATACGGAGATGCTCTACCAGATGGGCCATCCCTACGTCCCCGAGGCCGCACGCGGAGTGCGCTTCGACGACCCCGCGTTTGCGATCCAATGGCCCGCGCCCGACGGACCGCGGATCGTCTCCGAGCGCGACGCCTCCTAC
Organism: uncultured Solirubrobacterales bacterium; assembly: GCA_963755165.1. Classification (GTDB taxonomy): domain Bacteria; phylum Actinomycetota; class Thermoleophilia; order Solirubrobacterales; family Solirubrobacteraceae; genus Palsa-744. Next base: position 182,128 of record CAVWIT010000002.1, read on the forward strand.
GCGGACTTCCGCTCGTGAGCCGCGTGCTGCTCACCGGTGCCAGCGGCTTCGTTGGGCGCCACGCGCTCGCCGCGCTCACCGCCGCCGGACACGAGGTGCACGCGGTCGCGCGCCCGCGTTGCGTCGAGGCGACCGGAGTCAGCGCCGAGGCGGCCGGACTCTCCCAGGCGGCCGGGGTCGTCTGGCACGAGGCCGACCTGCTCGCCGGCTGCGAGGTCGTGGATGCGGTCGAGCCGGAGGTGCTCGTTCATCTCGCTTGGTATGCCGAGCACGGCAAGTTCTGGACCTCGGTGGAGAACATTCGCTGGGTCGAGGCGTCGCTGGCGTTGCTCAGGGCCTTTGCTGGCGCAGGCGGCCGGCGCGTGGTGATTGCTGGTACCTGCGCCGAGTACGAGTGGTTGCCTGAGGGGGGGGTCTACGCGGAGAGCGCGCCACTGCGCCCAGCGACCCTCTATGGGGCGGCCAAGCACGGCCTGCACGTCGTCTGCGGCGCGTTTGCCGAGCAGGCCGGCATCTCGCTCGCATGGGGGCGTCTCTTCTTCCTTTATGGCCCGTTCGAGGCGCCGGAGCGCTTCATTCCCTCACTGCTGCTTCCTCTACTCCGACGCGAGCGAGCGAGCATGACAGAGGGCACGCAGATCCGTGACTTCCTGCATGTGGTCGATGCCGGAGCAGCATTTGCGGCGCTGGCAGACAGCTCGCTCACAGGCGCCGTCAACATTGCCTCGGGCAAGGGGATTACGCTGCGCGAGATTGCCACACTGATCGCGCGACACGCGGGCTCCGTCGAACTGCTGGATGTTGGTGGGATATCGCGCCGCGAGGGCGAGCCGTCCTCGATAGTCGCCGACGTGCACCGGCTCGAAGGGGAGTTGGGCTGGCGTCCGCGGATTGCCCTGGAGGATGGGGTCCGCGACACGGTGACCTGGTGGCGCGAGCGGGCTGTCACACAGGAGCACGGCCGCTCTTTGAGCGGTACCTGACAGCCCGCGCCTGGCGCAAGCGTGCCAGCTACGATGTCAGAGATGACCCCCGTCGAGTCGGGCACATCGCCCGCGGAGTCGGCTGCCGCAGCCGAGACCGACCTGCTCGACACCCCGCAGGCCGGACCACGGGCGCTGCGTGGCGGTTCGGTGCGCACCGGCGGCTACGTGCTCACGATCCTGCTGTCGTTAGTCGCCGTTCCACTGCTTATCCGCCACCTCGGTGTCGTCGGCTACGGGCGATATGTCGTGATCATCTCGGTCGTGGCGGTGGTCGCCGGACTCACCGAGGGCGGTCTCAACGCCATCGCATTGCGCGAATACGCGACCACGAGCGGAGTCGAGCGAAAGCACATGATGCATGATGCGCTCGGCGTTCGCCTGGTGCTCACGACCACCGGTGCGCTCGCTGCCGTTGCCTTTGCGGCGCTGGTCGGGTACGGCACGCCGCTCGTGCTCGGCACGGCGCTTGCCGGGGTCGGCATGCTGCTGCAACTCGTGCAGGGCCTTCTCGCAGTCTCACTGGAATCCGAACTGCGCTACGGCTGGGTGACCGCATGCGATCTGCTGCGTCAGGCGGTCAGCGTGACACTGTTGGTGGGTCTGATACTCGCCGGCGCCGGCATCGTAGCGCTGCTCGGTGTGGCGATTCCCGCTGCGGGCGCTTCGCTGCTGCTGACTACCTGGCTTGTGCGCGGGCGAATCTCCCTGCGACCAGCGTTCGCTTTGCGCAAGTGGTGGCCGCTGATCCGCGACAGTGTGCCCTGGGCGGCGGTCCTGGCTATCAACGTTGTCTACTTCCGTTTGGTCATCATCCTGATGTCAGTCGCCGCGACCGCCGTGCAGACCGGTTACTTCGCCACCTCCCTGCGCATCGTGGAAGTGCTTATCGGCATACCCGCACTTGCCGTCGGTGCCGCCTACCCGATTCTCGCCCGCACGGCGCACGCTGACGGCGACCGCTTCTCCTATGCCAGCAGGCGGCTGTTCGAGCTCTCGCTCATCATCGGCACATGGATGGTCGTGTGCCTGGAGATTGGCGCCCCATTCGCGGTTCATGTGCTCGCAGGCGATCAGTCTGATCCCTCGATCGCGGTGCTGAGGATCCAGGGTCTCGCGGTGATCGCAACCTTCATCGCCGTGGGATGCGGCTTTCCGTTGCTCACGTTGCGTCGGTTTCGCGAGGCGTTGGTCGCCAACCTCGCCGCTTTGGTGCTCTCGGGTGTGCTGACCATTGCCCTGGTCGGTCCGCTGGGTGCTCGCGGGGGGGCGTTAGCGGCTGTCGGCGCTGAGTTTACGCTGGCCGCGCTCGTGGTCCGATTCCTGGCGCGGGCTGTGCCTAACCTACATCTGACGACGATGGCTGTGTCCACAGTCGCCCTTGCCGGAGTTGCCGCTACCGGGCTGGGCCTCCTGCTGCCTGTGCATCCGGTGATTGCCGCCACGGTGGCCAGCGGCATCTACTTCCTCGTGCTGCGCCTGCTAGGGCACTTTCCCCAAGAGATCCGCGAGCTTCTGAGTCATCCGGGACGCTCACGCCCGGCAGATATCGGGACGTGAGCCCATAAGTGCTTAGATCTAGGCTTAGAGGGGATGCCGGGCGCGCCAGCGGTCACGGAGCGGTCCTGTCACAAAAATGACGCGGCGATGCAGGATCAGCGGTCCGATCGCGTCCCACAGAATGTCGAACGCGTGGCTGGCCAGGATTGCCCCCACGGCGCCCAGCCCAAGTCCGACGCGGCGCGTGCGTCCCAGGCGCTCGTAGGCGGAGGAAGAGAACGCAATATCACGGAACTGATTGAAAGCGATCGCCAGATGCGGGTTGCGTGTCGCACGCGGCGACAGCCCTGACACTTCTGCGATTCGATTGAAATCGGCGCTCGTTCCCCCCCGCGCACGATTGAGGTGCGTCTCGTCGGTCGTGAGTACCTTGCCCGTAAACGCGAGTGCCGCGACGAAGAGCCAATCCGCGCCCATCACATTGGCGATCGGAAGCGCGTAATGCACGGCGCTGGTGCGCAGCAGGCCGTAGAACGCGGCGCTGGACCAGCTGTGGCGCAGATAGCGCAGCACGCGCCGAGCACCCGAGGCGTCGGTCAGGTTGGTGTTCAGCACCAGGTCAGGCGGCGCGTCGCCCTCGTAGTAGTGGGTCGCGCCCGTTACGATCGAGAGAGCCGGATCGCGTTCCATGATCGCCAGGCAGCACTCGATGTAGTCGGCGTCCAGCCAGTCGTCGTCGGCGAGCATGAGCACGAACTCGGTCTCTGGCTGCGCCAGCAGCCAGTTGAAGTTACCGATCGGTCCGAGGTTGCTCGGCTGACGCACGTAGCGCACCCGAGCGTCACGCTCGACGTATTCCCGACACACCGTCTCGGTGTCATCCCGCGACGCATTGTCGGAGATCAGGAGCTCGAAGTCGTGCCGCGTCTGGGCAAGCACCGACTCGATCGTGCGCGACACCGATCCGGCCCGGTTGTAGGTGGGCAGGAGTACCGTCAGGCGGGCTTGCGCAGCCGACACCGCCTCAGCGAAGCTCGGGGTCGGCCTCGAGACGACGCAGGAAGCCGCTCTGGCAGTAGGTGGCCTCGAGACGGTTGAACGACTCGTCGACCTCAAACTCGTCGTGCTCGGTGAGAAACGCGTCCACCGCCTCGAGCGGATTGTCACTCCGCCAATTCTCGCCTGCGTTGGGGGCGTCGCTCACCATCGTCATCACGCCGTCGAACACGACGCAGTAGCTCCCCGGCGTCACCAGCGGCGCGTAGCGTTCGAGCTCAGCCGTGACATGATCGCGCGTGTGGTTGGAGTCCAGCGCGACCAGCACGCTCGCGCCGGGGGGAACCTCCGCGCGCACTCGCGCGAGCGTGTCATCGCCGACCGAGTCGCCCTCGATCAGGGTGATGCGCCTGCTCATCGGGTGCGCTTCGATCGCGAGCCGGTTGTACTTGCGGATTTCGATGTCGACTCCCACGACCCGGCCCTTGCCGATCGCGTCAAGCAGCGATGCGTAGAGGATCAGCGCGCCGCCGTGCGCGACCCCGGACTCGACGATCACGTCGGGTCGCACACGCCAGATGAGCTCCTGCATCATGAGGATGTCCTCGGGCAGCTGGATGATCGGGATTCCCATCCAGACAAGCTCGTAACTCGATTTGTGCTGCCAACCTGAGCGTGTCCACAACTGCGAGAGAACCCTGTAGCCCTCGTCGGTATAGATGTCGATCTCGCGCGGACCCTCGGGCGTGCTGACGGTCATGAGACGGCCGAAGTCGGCGGCGTCTGAGCGGGCGATCTCGGTCACGGAGGTGGCATCATAGCCATCGTGCGGACGACCTTTAGGGCGCCTTGACTCTCAGGGTCGGCCTCAATCTCGCGTATCTGGTCGAGGACTCCGGTGGCTCGGGCACCTACGCTCGTCAGCTGCTTCCCCACCTGCTGCTCGCAGACCGGGACGTGGAGCTCACCGCGTGGATTGGAACCACCGCTCCGGAGTGGTTAGCCCGCGAACCATGGGCGGGAGAGGTCCGCTGGATCAGGCTGCCGGTGCCGGGCCTCGGGACACCGTGGCACCTCTGGCACGAGCTCGCCGGCATCGGGCTGGACGCGCGCCGGCGCGGGCTCGACGTCGTCCACGGCCTGGCCAACCTCGGTCCCGTGGTCCATCCCGGCCTTGCCACCGTGACCACGATCCTGGACGTGATCTGGATCCATCACCCCGAGGCCACGAGTGCACGCTTCCGGGCCGTGATGGGCACGTTGGCGCCGCTGGTCGGGCGCAGGTCGACCCGCATCATCGCCATCTCGCGGGCGGCGCGCGACGACATCGCCGCGACGCTGCACCTGGATGTCGAGAAGTTCGACGTGACGCCGCTCGGGATCGTCCCACCGGCGCCGAGCCAGGCGGCGCTCGATCCTCGCGTGGTGCGCGATCGGCTCGGCTTGGGCCCGGAGCCGATCGTTCTCTGTGTCGCGGCCAAGCGAGCTCACAAGAACCTCCATGGGCTGATCCGCGCCATCGCGCTGCTGGGAGAGCCGGTGCAGCTGGTGCTGCCCGGCTCTTCAAACGACTATGAGCGTGAGCTGCGGGCGCTCGCGCTCGAGCTTGGGGTGCAGGGGCGCGTCCGCTTCCCCGGCTGGATCTCCGACGCGGATCTCGAGGATCTCTACCGTGTCGCGGCATGCTTTGTGCTTCCGTCCTTCCAGGAGGGGTTCGGTCTCCCGGTGCTCGAGGCGATGGCGCGTGAGCTGCCGGTCGCATGCTCGGACACCCCTGCCCTGAGTGAGGTGGTCGGTGACGCGGCTCTGCTCTTCGATCCCCACGATCCGGCCTCGATGGCGGAAGCGATCGGGCGCGTAAGCGGCGATCGGGAGCTCTCGCACGAGCTCGTTGAGCGTGGACGGGAGCGCTGTCGCCTCTTCACCTGGGAGTGCACCGCTCATGCCACGCTTGCGAGTTACCACCGCGCGCTCGGCGATGGCTGAGAGGGTGTCACGACAGTGACTGCGCGCCAGCCCCACGTCGGCCTGAACCTGATCTTCCTCGTCCCCGGCGAGACCGGAGGCATGGAGGTGTACGCGCGCGAGCTGATCCCCCCCCTGCTGGCGCAGGCGCCCGCCGGGATGCGGTTCACCGCATTCGTCAACCGCGAGGCCGCCGCGGCCGGTGACGGACCCTGGGGAGAGCTGCTGCCGGCCGTGACTGTCCCCGTCAATGCGCGCAGCCGTGTCCAGTGGGTGCTCGGCGAGCAGGCCCTGCTGCCGGCGCTGGCCGCGCGCGCGCGGGTCGATCTGGTGCACAGCCTCGCCTCGACCGCTCCGCTGTGGGGACCGTTCCGCCGCGTGACGACGGTGCACGATCTGATCTACGCACGTTTTCCCGACGCGCACTCTGGACTGCGCGACCGGGGGATGCGGATGCTTGTGCCCGCCGCCGTGCGCCGCTCCGAGAGGGTCATCGCCGACTCGCTCGCCACGCGCGACGACCTGGTGGGACTGCTCGGAACGCCCGCCGCGAAGATCGACGTTGCGCCGCTCGGGCTCCCCACGATCCGCCGCGAGGAGGGCCTGCCCGAGGCCGAGACCTGGGCGCGCCTGGATCTCGGCGAGCGCGAGGTCGTTCTCAGCCTGTCGGCCAAGCGCCCCCACAAGAACCTGCTCACGCTGATCTCAGCGCTCGCGCTGATCCCATCCGAGCGCCGCCCGCTGCTCGTGATCCCCGGCTATCCCACCTGGCACGAGGCCGAGCTCCGCGCCCGCGCCGCCGAGCTGGGTGTAGCCGCTGACGTGCGCATGCCGGATTGGCTGTCCGGCCCCGAGCTCGAGGGCCTGTGGGCGCGCGCGCGCGCGTTCGTGTTTCCGTCGCTGTACGAGGGCTTCGGGCTGCCGGTGCTGGAGGCGATGGCCCGTGGCGTGCCGGTTGCGTGCGCAAACGCCTCCTCGCTGCCGGAGGTCGCGGGGGACGCCGCGCTGCTGTTCGACCCGCACGACGAGCGCGCGATCGCCGCGGCGATCGACACGTTGCTCTCCCAGGACGACGACGCGCGCGCGCGGACGGCGGCGCGGGGGATCGCCCGCGCACAGGAGTTCACCTGGGAGCGCACCGCACGCCTGACGCTCGACAGCTATGCCCGCGCGCTCGGCGCGCGCGCGCCGTAGCTCGCCAGCACGCTCTGCAGCGAGCTCTCCAACGACAGTTCCTGCGCGTGCGCGGCGAACCAGCGCGCGGTGCTTTCGCGCAGCGCCATCCCCGCCTCGTGGACGCGCACGATCGCGTCGGCGATCGCGGCCGGGTCAGAGCTGGGACAGACGAACCCGTTGACGCCCTCCTCGATCAGCTCGACCGCCGCGTTGTCCGGGCCGGCGACCACGATGCTCGGCGTCCCGCTCGCGGCGGCCTCGACGACGACCATGCCGTAGCCCTCGCGTACGGACGGCAGCAGCAGGCACAGGGCGCGGCGCATCTGCCCCTCGACGGTCTCGGCCGAGGCGAACCCAGGGGCCGAGACGACCTCATCCAGACCGTGCTCGGCGATCGCCTCGAGCACTGCCTCGCGGTCGGGTCCGTCGCCGAGGATCATGCCCGTCAGTCCCTCCACTCGTGGCCGTGCCAGCGCGATCGCCTCTACCGCGAGGGGGGCCTGCTTCTCCGGGATCATCCGTGCCGCGAACAGCACGACGTCGTCCGCCTGCCTGGGCGCCACATCATGCTCGGCGGTCCCGGCATACAGCCCGCGCAACACTGTGACATCGCCGCGCAGCCCCTCCTCGCGCAACCGCCGGGCGTGCAGCTTCGAGAAGCAGAACGCGCGCTGGCGCACACGGACGCAGGCGCGCTGCACAAGGCCGCCGATGCGCCCGCTCAGGCCGCCGAGGTACTCGCGCCAATAGGAGTCGCTCCAGACCTCGAGCCAGTCGACCGTCAGCTCGTAGCGCCCGATCGGTCGGGCGACCGCCGCCGCGAGCAGCGAGAAGTAGGGGAACGCGCACGCGTGCACGACGTCGTAGCGCCTGCCCCGCACGAGCAGGTGCGTCAGCACTCCCAGCCCGAACACGAGCGGTGGCAGGATCCGCCGCCGGCCGTCGTCGGTGTACAGGTCCATGCGCGGGCCGGCCGTCACAACCCTCGCGCGGCCGTCTGCCAGCTCCGGCGTCTCGCCGCGGTTCCACTGGCGTAGCGTCAGGTAGGTCACCTCGTGCCCCTCCTGCGCCAGTCGCTCGGCCAGGTTCCGGTACCAGCGCTCGCCCCCACCGACGGTGTATGGGAACAGGCAGTCGTATACGACGCAGATGCGCACGCCTACAGCCCTGCTTCAGGCAGAGGAGCAGCTTTGGCGCCGGCCGTCTCGGTGAACAGCTCCTCGACCCGGACGAGGCGTACGTTTTCGCGCTCTGCACGCTCCGTCAGGCGCTTGTGGAAATCTCGCGCGAACACGTACAGCGCGGCGGCGCCCGCCCCACGGATGCGCGCGCGCATCTCGATCAGGCGATCGAGGTCGCGCGTGTCGGCTCGCGTCGACCACTTGCATGAGCCGATGGCGAGGACGCCATCTCGTCCTCGCGCGAAGAGATCCACCTCCACGTCGTGGGTACGCGTCCAGTATGAGCCGATGTCCTGGGCGCCTGCCAGCGGCGGATCAGAGCTGTAGCGCCCGGCCCAGTCGCGGCAGACCTGCTCGAGGACGCCCCCCATGTGGTTGTCGATGTCGGCAAGGATCGTCTCGCAGACCTCATCGACCCGTCCCCGTTGCAGGCGCGAGCGGTTGGGATAGATGTAACGAAACCAGAAACGGAAGAACGGGTCGCTGATCGACCAGCTGGGCGAGCCGTTGCCGGCGAGCGGGCGGCGCTCCTCGATGTAGTGCAGCTTGGCGAGCCGGTCCAGGCGATCGGTCAGGAGCTGTCCCGAGGAGATCTTGGACTGCTGCAGGATCTCGTTGAACCGTGTCGCACCGCGCGCGATCGCACGCAGGAGCTCGTAGTAGTTGCCGGGCTCGCGGATGGTGCTCTCGCCCCTGATCAGCTGCAGCGGCTCTTCGAACAGCGGCTCGTCCTTGGTCAAGATCCTGTTCCGGAGAACCTCGCGAATCGATGCTTCTCCGGCCCAGACCTGGTACTGCGCGGTTCCACCGAGGATCCCGTATCGCAGGAGCTTCTGCGCGGCGCTCGTGGAGCTGGATGCGAATAGCGCCGCGTCGCGGTAGTCGAACGGCTGCAGGAGTGGGCGATAGCCGGCTCGGCCGAACATCGGCCGCCCTCCCTCCAAGAGCTGCTCCATCATGCTCAGCGCGCTGCCACTGAGCACGAGGGTGATCGGAACGCGGGCCCGCTGCCACCGGTCGAAGTGGCGCATGATGATCGAGTCCAGCAGCGGTTCGGCCAGCAGCATCCACTGAAACTCATCGAGCACCACCACGAGCGGCTGCGAGCTGGCCTGTTCACCGAGCGAGCTCAGGGCTACGTTCCAGTCATCGAAGGCGATCGGCGCGTTCACGAGCCGTCCCAGCTCGGCTGCGAGCAGGTCCAGGTGCCCACGCGCCTCTCCCTCGTCTGCTTGGAAGTACACGAGACGGTGATCGGCGTAGCTGCGGTCCAGCAGATAGCTCTTGCCCACGCGCCGGCGTCCCCGCATCACGACCAGCTGGGGCGCCTCGGCGGCGGCCTCGCGCAGCCGCTGGAGCTCCTCTTGGCGATCGATCATCTCTCCAGTCTAACAAAACTATGATTTGCAAAACTACGACTTTGCAAGCTCGACGCCGCTTTCCGCCTTGGTGCGCGTTATAACCGGATAGCTCCCCACTCCCCGCGCCCGAGGCGCAAACGTGGGCCTGGAGAGCCGACAGCCGATGAGCACACTCGCCCAGACAAGCGCCCCTCTCGCGTCCGCCCCTCGCGACGACGAGGCCGCGCCGCTGGTGTCGGTCGTGATTCCGTGCCTGAACGAGGCGCAGAACATCGAGCATTGCGTCCTCGCCGCGCGCGCGGCGCTCGAGCGGATGGGGGTTGCGGGCGAGGTGGTCGTCGCCGACAACGACTCCGAGGACGACTCCGCCGCGCTCGCCAGGCGCGCGGGCGCACATGTCGTGGTCGAGCCCCGGCGCGGCTACGGCAGCGCCTACCTGGCCGGCTTCGCCGCCTCGCGTGGGGACTACATCGTGATGGCCGACGCCGACCTGACATACGACTTCGACGACATCCCCCGCTTCGTCGCCGCGTTGCAGGACGGCGCGGAGATGGCGATCGGCGATCGCATGGGTAACATCCAGCCGGGGGCGATGTCGTGGCTGCACCGTTACGTCGGCAACCCGATCCTCACGGGCCTGCTCAACGTGCTGTTCCGCACGGGCGTCGCCGACGCGCACTGCGGCATGCGCGCGCTGCGCCGCGACGTCCTGCCCCGCCTGGATCTGCGCACGACCGGCATGGAGTTCGCCTCGGAGATGGTGATCAGGGCCTCCAAGGAGAACCTCAGGATCGCCGAGTTCCCGATCGAATACCACCCGCGCGGAGGCGAATCCAAGCTGTCGAGCTTCCGCGACGGCTGGCGCCACCTGCGCTTCCTGCTCGTGCACAGCCCGAACCATCTGTTCATCGTGCCCGGCGCGGCGCTCGCCGGCCTGGGGACTCTGATCGTCGTGTTCGTTGGCGCGGGCCTCGACTTCTTTGGGCGGGCCTGGGGGGTGCATGCGCTGATCGGCGGCGCCCTGCTGATGATCGTCGGCACCCAGGTGCTCGCGCTCGGGCTGTGCGCGCACGCCTACGGCACCTACTTCATGGGCGAGCGGGATCCCTGGTTCGACAGCATGCGCGCGCGCTTTCGCCTCGAGCACGGTCTGCTGCTCGGTGGTTTGTTCGCGCTCGTCGGGACGGTGCTGGGCGGTCTGATCGTGGCGACCTGGATCGCTCACGGATTCGGCTCGCTGTCCGACGAACGCCTCGCGGTTATCGCCGCCTCGTTGATCATCGTCGGCATCCAGATCTTCTTCTCCTCCTTCCTGCTGTCGATCCTCGGTCTGCGCCGCCGCTAGGGCCCTCGGGTGCGACTCGGACGGTCGAGGGTCGGCGCCGCGCCCACGCGACGGGTGGTGGCGATTGTTTTTGCCGGCGACGCTCGCATATGGAAGGCCGCGGCCGTGGCGGCCGTGCCGTTCATCGCGCTGATCGCCTTCTACTGCCTGCGCCCGCGCGACTACTACACGGGCACCAACTCGGTCGAGGCCTACGCCTACATCGCCGACCCGGCCCCCGGCGAACCCGTGTGCGTGCCCGGACTCGAGATCCCCGCCGGCACCGCGCGCATCCGCCTGCAGCTGATCTCGGGCACCCGTACCCGCCCGGCGCTGCGCATGGCGCTCGACCTGGGCGGCCCAGGCGCGCGCACGATCGCAAGCTCGCTCGCTCCCGTCACGGTCCCGTCCAACCGCGTCAGCGCCCCCGTGTTCACGATCCCCGAGCTGTCCAGGCTCCCGTCCGAACGCCCCGCCTCTCTCTGCGTGACCGCGGGCGGCGTCGTCCGCTGGGGTGGCACCCCGCTGCTCGCGCCACCCAGCTCCGCGCCTCCGACCGTCGGCGGGCATCCGATCTCCGGAAAGATCGCCGTCTGGTATGAGCCGCCCGCCGGCTTGCAGCGCAGCTACCTCTCGCGCGCCGGCGCGATCCTTGACCGCGCCTCGCTGTTCCGGCCGAGCCCGGTCGGGCCGTGGCTGTACGTGCTGATCCTGCTCGTGGTTCTGCCCGGCCTGGCGCTCGCCTCCGTGCGCTGCCTCGCGCTGGCGCTCGCGGGCGGTCCGAGCGTGCGCCGGACGGCCGCGTGGCTGTTTGCGATCGCCGCGCTGAACTTCGCCTGCTGGGCTCTGATCTCCCCGCCGTTTCAGGCGCCCGACGAGGTCGACCACTTCGCCTACACACAATCGCTCGTCCAGCGCGGGGAAGCGCCCTCGCGCAGCCTCGCCTCGCCCCTGGCGCGCTGGTCCAGCGCGGAGACGCTGGCGCTGGAAGGGGAGAGCTTCTTCAGCGACCACCAGGAGGGCGACACGCGCGCGCCCTGGAGCACGCGCCAGCAGGACGAATACCGCAAGCAGGTCGCCGCCAAGCACCCGAGCTCCTCCGACGGCGGCGGCAACGAGACCGCGGCGACCCACGGCGCGATCTACTACGCGGCGCTGGCGCCCGCCTACCTGCTCGCCTCCGGCTCGCCGTTCTCGCAGCTGACGCTGATGCGCCTGACCTCCGCGCTGATCGGCGCGCTGACGGTCGTGTTCGCGTTCTTGCTCGGGCGGGAGCTCGCGCCCGGCCGTCCCTGGCTGGGGGTGCTTGCGGCGCTGCTCGTCGCCTATCAGCCGATGTACGGGTTCATCTCCGGCGCGGTCAACAACGACGTTGGCGTCAACGCCGGCGCGGCGGCGCTCGAGCTGCTGCTGATCGTGATGCTGCGCCGCGGCGTCACGCTGCGCCTGGGGCTGCTCACCGGCGGGCTGCTGATCGGGCTGCCGATCGTCAAGGGCACCGCTTACTCGCTCTATCCCGTCGTGGGCATCGCTCTGCTCGCCACGCTGTATCGCCACCACCGCCGCGCCGACATCCGCGGCTGGGCGGCCCTCGCGGTCGGGGCGCTTGCGATCCGCGAGTCCTCGGTGCGTCTCGCGCACGTCTTCCGCCCCGCCGCCGCATCGGCCGCCGGCGGGAGCCCCGCGCCCGCGGAAGCCGGCTCGGCGACGGGTTCGGTCAGCGAAGCGCTCGCGCACCCGCTCGACTACCTCGGCTATCTGTGGCAGGCGCTGCTGCCGCGCCTGCCGTTCATGACCCGGCACTTCGATACCACCAACTTTGCCGGCTTCGTCATCTTCGTGGAACGCGGCTGGGGCGCGTTCGGCTGGTATGACGTGCTCTTTCCGCACCACTTCTACTACGTCATCCTCGCGGCGATGATCGCCGTTCCCATCCTCGGGCTGATCGCCATCCGCCGCGAGTGGCCGTTCGTGTGCCGCAACGCGCTCGAGCTCGCGATCCTCGCGCTGATGCCGCTCGCCGTGGTGGCTGGCTTCGAGGCCGCGTTCTACACCCCCGGCGCGCGCTCGTTCGTCCCCGAATTCGGCCGCTACGCGTTTCCCGCGATCGCCCCGCTCGCCGTGCTCGTCGTCGCCAGCCTGCACGCGTTCGGGCGGCGGCTGGCGCCCTACGCGGGCGTCGTCCTGCTCGTCGCGATGATCGCGCTCAGCTGCGCCTCCCAGCTGCTGACCCTGACCGGGTTCTATGCCTGACGTGACCGTCGCCATCCCCGTGCGTGACGGCGGTGCGCCGCTGCGCCGCACGCTCGACGCGCTCTCCCTCCAGACGGTCGCCCACGAGCTGCTCGTCTGCGACTCCCGCTCGACCGACGACTCCGCCCGGTCTGCCCGCGCGCGCGGCGCGCGCGTGCTCGAGATCGCGCCCGAGCGGTTCGCCCACGGCGGCACGCGCAACCTGCTGATGAACGAGGCCACCGGCGCGCACGTCGCGTTCCTGACCCAGGATGCGGAGCCCGCCGACGATCGCTGGCTGGAGCGTCTGCTCGGCGGGTTCGAGTTCGCCGCGGACGTCGGGCTCGTGTACGGGCCGTATCTCCCCCGGCCCGATGCGTCGCCCGCGGTGCGCATGGAACTGGAGCGCTGGTTTGGATCGCTGGCTCCCGGCGGCGCGCCGCGCGTGGATCGTCTCGGCGAGGAGGAGCGCAGGGACCTGCCCGTGGCTGGGCTGATCGGCGCGCGCGGGTTCTACACCGACGCCAACGCGTGCGTCGCGCGCGCGGCCTGGCGGCGCGCGCCGTTTCGCGAGGTCTCTTATGCCGAGGACCGGGTGCTCGCGATCGACATGCTGCGCGCCGGATACGCCAAGGCGTATGTCCCGGACGCGGCGGTCGTGCACTCCCACGAGTACACGTCAGCCGATGAGCTGCGGCGCTGCTTCGACGAGTGGCGCGGCCTGCGCGAGGTCTACGGTTGGCGCGAGCCCGCCTCGCCGGCTCACCTGGTCCGAAAGGTGCGCGGCGAGCTGAGCTGGGCGCGGCGCGAGCTGGACCGCGAAGGCATCCCCTCCTCCGGGCGTCGCGCGACGCTCGGGGCGGTTGCCCGTCACCATGTCGTGCGCCTCGCCGGGGCGCTGCTCGGCTCGCGCGCCGATCGGCTGCCCGCGTCCTTGCGGCGCAGGCTCTCGCTGGAGGGCCGCGCGTCGTTCGAGCCACTTGACCTGTCCACGCGATGAGCAACAACGACCCGATCCAGGGCAAGCCCGAAGGCGCCTTCTCGAACCTGCGCCGGCGCGTGTATCTGACCTACACCCACTTCGGCCTGCGCACGATCCTGTGGCGCCTGGCCACGTTCCCGTTGCGCTTCACGCCGCTGCGGCGGCGCATGCGATTGCGCACGCACGCGCGCGACCAGGAACGCCGCCGAGCCGCGGCGTGGTATCGGGAGCACGGCTCGCCCGTTGACATCGTCGTCCCCAGCTATCGCGACGCCGAGCGCGTGCGCGCGCTCCTGCGCAGCATCCGCAAGACGGTTCCCCGCGGGATGGCCCGCACGATCGTGGCCGACGACTGCAGCGGCCCCGAGCACCTGGCCGCGCTGCGGCGGATCGAGGGGGTTGACGTGGTGGTGGAGTCCGAGCGCAACAGCGGCTTCGCCGCGAACGTCAACCGCGGCCTGCGCGCCGCCGCCCCCGACCGCGACGTGGTCGTGCTGAACTCCGATGTGCAGGCGCTGCCCGGCTGGCTGGAATGCCTGCAGTACGCGGCCTACCGCGACGCGGACGTCGGCATCGTGGGCGGGCAGCTGCTGTATCCCGACGGGCGCATCCAGTTCGGCGGGACCGTCCGCAACCGCGACGCGCCCGAGTGGTTTGACCACCGCTACCGCTTCAAGCCCGGCGATTGGGGCCCCGCCGCGCAGACCAGCCCCGCGCTCGCCGTGACCGGCGCGTGCATGTACGTGCGCCGCGAGGTGCTCGAGCGGGTCGGCCTGTTCGATGAGGCCTATCCGATGGCCTACGAGGACGTCGACTACTGCCTGCGCGCGTGGCAGGCGGGATACAGCGTGCGCTACTTCCCGATCGCCCGGCTCGTCCACCACGAGTCGGTCACCCGCGGCACCGATGTGGGCGAGCGCGAGCGAGAGTCCCAGCGCCTGTTCTGGGAGCGCTGGTCTGACTTCTTCGACGCCCGTTCGGTCTACACGGGCGAGGGGGGGGAGGGGGAGAGAGAAAAAGAGAAAGGTGGAGAGAGACCAAGTCCAAGCGCAAGACTCGCCGGGGGTCCGCTGCGGATCGTGTACGTGACCGAGGGCACCGGCGTGGGCGGGGGCCACCGCGACATCTTCGAGCACCTCAACCGCCTGAGCGAGCGCGGCCACGACGTGTCGCTGTACACGCTCGGCGAGGAGCCCGAGTGGTTTGCGCTGCGCGCGCCCGTGCGCAGCTTTCCCGACTATGACGCGCTCGTCGCGGCGCTCGCGCCGCTGCAGGCGATCAAGGTCGCGACGTGGTGGATGACCGCTCCGCCGGTGTGGCGCGCGAGCGTCGCGCGCGGCATCCCCGTGTACTTCGTGCAGGACATCGAGACCTCCTACTACCCCGACCACGAGCAGGCCCGTCACGCCGTCCTGGATTCCTACCGGCCGGAGTTTCGCTACATGACGATCTCATCGTGGAACCGCGAGCGGCTGCGCGAGCTGGGCCTCGACGCCGAGCTGATCCCGCCGGGGATCGACCTCGACACGTTCAGACCGCGCGCTGACGTGGCGCGCCGGCAGGACATGGTGCTCGCGCTGGGGCGGTCCAATCCGCTGAAGAACCTTCCGCTCACGCTGGACGCCTGGCGCGCGCTGCCGGAGCCCCGGCCGGAGCTGTGCCTGTTCGGGATCGAGCCCGAGCTGGCGACCGACCCGGGTATGCGCTATGTGTCCTCGCCCAGCGACGAGGGGGTGGGCGAGCTGTTCTGCCAGGCGAGCGTGTTCGTGCAGACCTCCATCCACGAGGGGTTTGCGCTGCCGCCGCTGGAGGCGATGGCAACAGGCTGCGCGGTCGTGTGCACCGACGCGCACGGCAACCGCGACTTCTGCGTAGACGGCGCCAACTGCCTGATGCCGGAGGCCGACCCTCGCTCGGTCGCCGCCGCGCTGAGTCGGCTGCTGGGAGACCCCGAGCTGCGCGCGCGCCTCGGGCGGGCCGGGATCGAGACGGCCGCCAACCACGCGTGGGAGCGGCGGATCGACGCGCTGGAGGGGTTCTTCGAGCGGGTGGCCGCCTCCCGGCGGATGGCGCTCGCGGGAGAGGTCTTGACGGCGGCGCGTTGAAATTGGCCGCCATAAGATACCCTAACTGGGGGATTATCGGCTATTTATCCTCTAACGACCCGTATACGGGTCGTTTTACGGATCGTTTTGTGCTATCTTCCTATTAGTCCTCTACTGGGGCGCTAGTCGCTTATCCAAGCTTATTATCCCACTTGAGGTGTATTATGAAGATCGAAGGCTATCTAACGGACGAATCGGTGCTCTCCGAGCTCGGTGCGCGTCTGGAGCGAATCCGTCTCGAGCGCAACCTCACCCAGCGCGAGCTGGCTGTCAGGGCAGGGGTTGCGTACAAAGCGATCCAGCGCATCGAGGCCGGCGAGTCGGTGAAGCTCACCAGCTTCATCCGAGTGCTCAGGGGCCTCGGGCTGCTCGATGCGCTGGACAGGTTGGTGCCCGAACCGACGCCGAGCCCGATCGAGCTCCTGAAGCTGCATGGCAGGCGGCGACAGCGTGCCTCGGGCGCACGGCGCAAGAGCGCACCTGGGCGGGACCCGACCACCCCGTGGCACTGGGGGGATGAGACGCCCGCCGACGCCTCGTGAGCACGCTCGCCGCGGTCAGGCTGTGGGGCACTCGCATCGGCGCGGTGTCGATGCCCGACGACGGTCGTGTGGCCGCCTTCCAGTACGACCGGGACTTTCTGGCCAGTGGCATCGAGGTCTCCCCGCTGGTCATGCCGATGCGCTCAGAGCCCTACACGTTCGCGGCACTGAACCTGGAGAGCTTTCACGGGCTGCCCGGTCTGCTGGCCGACAGCCTGCCCGACCGCTACGGTTACGCGCTGATCGACGCCTGGCTGGCCGGGCAGGGACGCACGCCGGAGAGCTTCGACGCCGTGGAGCGGCTGTGCTATATCGGCCGGCGCGGCATGGGTGCCCTCGAGTTCGCTCCCAGCCTGGGTCCGACGCCATCGCGGAGTCACAACCTGCAGGTCGCAGAGCTCGTCGAGCTCGCCTCCGAGGTGCTCTCCCGCAGGGAGGAGCTCGTCGCCTCGCTCGCGCGGGGCCATCAGCAGCAGGCTATGCTCGACATCCTGAGCGTCGGCGCCTCCGCCGGCGGCGCCCGCGCCAAGGCGGTCATCGCCTGGAATCCCGCCACCGACGTCGTGCGCTCCGGCCAGCTCGACGACCTCGGCCCCGGGTTCGAGCACTGGCTGCTGAAGTTCGACGGGGTCGCGAACAACCGCGACAGGGACACGCTCGCCGATCCACAGGGCTACGGGGCGGTCGAGTACGCCTACTCGCTGATGGCGCGCGACGCCGGCATCGCCATGAGCGACTGCCGGCTGCTGGAAGAGAACGGCCGCCGCCACTTCATGACCCGCCGGTTCGACCGCGGCCCGAACGGTGCCAAGCGGCACATGCAGTCGCTGGGCGCGCTCGCCCACTTCGACTTCAACCAGCCCGGCGCCCACTCCTACGAGCAGGCGTTTCTCACCATGCGCCGGCTGGGGCTGCCGAGCACGGCGGTCGAGCAGATGTTCCGCCGGATGGTGTTCAACGTCGTGGCGCGCAACCAGGACGACCACGTCAAGAACATCGCGTTCCTGATGGACCGCTCCGGACAGTGGGAGCTCGCGCCCGCATTCGATCTCACCTATGCCTACCGGCCCTCCAGCGAGTGGACCGCCCAGCACCAGATGAGCATGAACGGCAAGCGCGAGCACTTCACGCTGGCGGACTTCCGGGCCTGCGGTCGCACGGCCTCGCTCCTGCGCGGGCGTGCGACTCGGATAGTGGAGGAAGTTCGTGAGGTCCTATCCGCATGGGAGGACTACGCCCGTCGGGCGCAGCTCGGCGAGGAGCACCTCCGGCGCATCGCCCCGGCGCTCAGGCTTTTCATTCCGCGGGGGTAGGGGGTCTCTTGCAAGCTCCTCCTGGCCCAGGCATAAAGCCAATAATAGCGCTTTGGACCAACTTTTGCTAGCGCTTTGGACCAATAATGGTCAGTGTTTTGGACCAGCATTCAGTGGCGCTCTGGACCATCGCTCGCTCCCTCTTTCGCCCCCATCGCATTCCCGCTTTCGCGCGCCCATCGCTCCCACTTCGTGCTGTTGCCTCCTGGCCTGTTGCCGCTCACGATAGTTGCGAAGTGAAGGCTAGTTGCGAACGGTGCGTGGAGCATGGTCGGGTAGGCACCGCGTCAAGATCGATGTGGTCCAGGACCGCTTCCAGCATCGGCGGCTGGTCTGAGCGGGCGCGCTGCGGCAGGACGATCAGGTCCGAGTGCAGGTCCGCGCGCGGCCCGCGCGTGGGGGCGCAGCCGGCTGACCGGGGTGCGCTCGCCGGAAGCCCACGGACGCGAGGGACGACCCTGCCGTGGGTTGGCCTTCGCCCACAGTGGAGCCAGCTCGAAGGACTCCTCGGGGAGATGCGCGTAGTCTTCGCGCAGGACCTCCCGCGTCTCGCCGAGCTCGATCTGCCGGGCGAGGCTTCGGACCGGCACGCGCGTTTCCGTGATCACCGGTTCACCGCCGCACACCTTGGGGTTGACTTCGACCAGACGCTCGCGCAGCTCGACGTAGCGTTGCGCGCGCTGCACCGCCTGCTCGACCTCCGGCCCCATGCGCACGATCAGCGCGCCGTCGAGCGCAAGCTCCGCGTTAACCTCGGGGCCGCCGCGAGCCCACGCGACGATCCGCCGCTTCACGGCGACCGGCAACACGACCCGCGTCTGGGCCAGCAGCGCCAGCGCCCCGACATCCTCCGGCGCAAGCAGCATCCGACCCTTGCGCAGCTTCGTCCGCAAGACTTTCTGCTCGATCGCCTTGTTGACCGTGCCCAGCGTCGTGCCGCTCAGCTCGGCGGCCTCTCGGCGCGTGATCAGCGGCGCGGGTGTCGAAAACTCATTCCTCACGAGGGAGAACTTTAGCACGAATGGCAACTCCTGTGTTGCCACTCACGCCAGTTGGACTTATGACATCTAGTTGGACCCTGCGGCGAGTGTCGTCCCGGCGTGCCCAAGAACCAGCCCCGATGGGCTCCTTCTCCGCCCCGCTCATGCGGTGGCGGTGGGCGTCATCCCCATAGCGTGCAGATCGGCAGGGCGAAGATTCGCTCTGCGAGCCGGAACGGCCGTGGGCCCGTGTGGAGCACCGCACCGGCGAGGAAGCGCTCGCCGAGCTGCTCGCGCAGCCACTCCAGGTGCCTGGCGTCACCGCGCTTGGGGGCACCCGAGGACTTGATCTCGATCGCGACTATGTTGCCGGCGGCGAGCTCGGCGATCAAGTCGATCTCGTGACGCCCGCTCTGCTCGCGCAGGTGATACAGGCGCGGCCTGAACGAGCTGAGCTCCACCTCGGGACGAATCTGGGCCACGACAAACGTGTCGATCATCCGCCCGAGCAGTTCGCCATCACGGAGCACGCCCCGCTCGTCGACCTTCAAAGCTGCCGCCACCAGCGAAGTGTCCACGAGGTAGCGCTTGCCGGTTCGCGTCATCCGCGAGAGCCTGTTGCTGCTCCAGGCGGGCAGGATGTCGAGCACGAGCAGGTTCGTGAGCAGGCGTTCATAGGCCAGGGCCGTCTTGCGATCGATCTGTGCGGCGTCGTAGAGGGTCTTGCTATCCGCAAGCCCCGCGGTGCTCAGAGCGACGGCTTCGAAATAGCGCCGCAGCCGGCGCGGATCCCGACCGCCGTCCACGGTCTCGGTGTCCCTGGTGAGGAGCTGGTTGATGTAGCCGTCCAGCCATGCCCTGCGCGCGTGCGAAGAGAGCCCCAACGTCGCATCGGGAAAGCCTCCGCGCAGCGCTAGCTCGATGTAGCCGAGCAGATCGGGGGGATCGGGTGGAGTTAGGAACGCATCGAGGTCCGCGCGAGCGAGCCGATCCAGAAAGGACTCGCCCGTGAGCGTGCCGGCTATCTCGCGCTGCGTGAGCCCATACATCTGCACGTCGACGACCCGGCCAGTGCCGGGCCAGGTCTTCGCGGACAGCTGGGCCCGCACACTGCCCGTGAGCAGGAAGCGGCCCGGCCCGGAGCCTTCGTCGACGGCTCGCTTGACGGCGCCGAGCACACCGGGAACCGCCTGCCACTCGTCGAGCAGCACGGGCGTGGTGAGCGCACGCAGCGCGGCATCCGGGTCGGCTTCGAAGGCTCCCGCCTCGATGTCCACGTCCAAGCGCACGACCGTGCGCGCATGGCGGCGCGCGGTCGTCGTCTTGCCAGTAGCGCGGGGGCCGGCGATCAGCAGCGCCGGTAGCTCGGCGAAGAGCTCCTCCACGCGCGCCTCGGCGAGGCGGGGAACATAGTCGAGAGCGGCCATATGCCGAGGATACCGCATTCAAGCAGGCGATTCCCCATTTGACACAGGTTATGCTCCCGCTTTCACACACAGATCAGTCCCGCTTTAGAGCACAATCGGTCCCACTTTCGCGCCGGTGCCCCAAACCCGCCGCTCCCATCCCAGCATCACTCCGTCAAGAGGTCCAACTGCGTACCACATTGAAAACTACGGGGTCCAAGTACGTGTCATAAGTCCAACTGGCCTGAGCGGCAACACCTGACCTGCTCACGGATCGACCCGCACCTTGACCCTGCGGCTCCAGCCGGGGGCGTAGGGATAGCCCTGCGCCCCGGTGTCCGGGAGCGCCACTCGGAACGTGTAGGTCGTGGGTTCGTAGGTGGCGTGGAAGCGATAGCTGTAGGCGAACCGTCCCCTCCGGTTCGCCACGACCTGGTCGAAAGCTCTCCAATGCCTGCCTTCCTGGACTTCGACGAGCAGGGTGACTCCCTGACGCGGGTAGGGTCCGGGCCCGATCGTCCCGCTCCAGCGCATCGTGTGGCCGTTGGTCGTGTGGTGTGGGGTGATGTGAAGAGAGATTTTCGGGCGGATCGAGATGGTCAGGGTCGCTGTCGCGGATGGAGTGAGGTCGTCGCTGTAGTCGCTGTAGGAGAAGCTGAGCGTGCGGTCGGACCCAGCCGGGACTTTGTAGGCGAACGACCCGTCTGAGCCCGTCTGCACGGCGCTGTCGATCGCCGCGCCGGGCGGGCCGCCGATCGTGGCGATCTGCACGCGGGCGTCGCGGATCGGGACGCCCGCGCAGTGCAGCAGGCCATCGACGGTGACGGGCCGGCCGTAGGGGAGGATCGGCGGCTTGGCCCTGCCGTCGACGGTGAGGCTCAGCGCCTCCCCGGCGCACGGGGACTGGCCGTTGGCGATGTGCGCGATCGGCGCCGCCGCGTTCGCCGGCGGGCCGCCGCCGATCGGGGAGCCGTTGCCGATCGCGCCGATCGGGGAGCCGTTGCCGATCGTGATCGTGTGGTCGTCGACGATCGCTGTGTCGCCCCCCGCGTTGACGATCCGCAGCGCCACTTCGTGCGCCCCGTTGCTCGCGGCGGCCGTATTCCAGCCGATCGTGTCCGACAGGCTGGTGGGGCAGGCGGCGAAGTTCTGGTAGGGACATTTGGCGAGGTAGTCGTTCTTGGCGACCGATTTCCCGTCGAGCAGGAGTTCCACGTAGCGCACACCCGACCCACCATCCGAGGCGTTGTAGGCGAGCGACTCGGTTCCCGACGCAGGACCCGCTCCAGCGAGGCCACCCCCGCTCACGCTGCCGGACGGCAGACCCGGATCGAAAAGCGTCAGCGACGCGCCATAGAGCTCGAGAATGTTGCTCTCTCCACCACCGAAGGAGCAGCCGTAACCACCGTCGCTGACAGCACAGTAGTTCTCAAGCGTAATCTCCGTGGTCGTTGAGGCGACAACGAAGGTCTGCGGGCTAGTTCCCGTCAACGGTGTGTGACTTTCTCCGATTACACCCCCGTTGTCCGACGCGACACCGTAGGTTTCTGCGCCGGATAGCGACGCGGAAGCCTGCCACCAGATCTTCGCTTCGCGTATCGTTATGCCGGATGGAGCGACTACCTGCACACCAGCTCTAGTCCCAGGGCTCATGCCTCCTCCCCTGGGCCCTATGTAGTCGCCGGGTCCCCCACCGCACGTGCCCTTGACGTTCTGAGGACTCCCGAATACGGTCCACGGTCCAGCGTTGCCGTTGCCCGCCGACGGGCAGTTGTCGATCACGTAGGTTCCCGCGTCCACGGCGGCTGCCAGCGTCAGCCCAAGCACGACAACGCCAATCGTCACGATGGCGACCATCTTGGTAGCGACCGGGCCCCGGTGCGGGTACCTCCTCTTGCTCATCTGTGCCGTCCTCCTGGGGTTGCGATAGACCCTCCGCTCATGACCTCTTGTCGCGGGACACCGCATCCTTACCCCCCTGCCAATTCACGTCGCCGGCAACGCTACAGGTCCTCGGCGATGTGCGGCGCCTCGCGATTGAAGACCCAGAAGCCGATCACGATGATCGCCGCCACGAGCGCCATCGGCTCGAGCAGCGCCGCCCAGCTGCCCATGATCCGCCCGGCGCTGAGCGTTGCGTGGTTGATCATCGCGTGGCGGAACTGCTGGAAGATGGCGACGAGCGGGTTCAGCGTGTAGAGGTGGTAGAGGAAGCTGCCCTGCCCAAGCTTTTCCCGCACCACTTCGGCGGGGATGATCACGGGCGAGGAGTAGAAGAGGATCTGGCTGAGCACTTCCCAGATCGGCGAGATGTCGCGGAATCGCACGAACAGCGCCGAGAGCAGCATCGCCACGCCCGTGGTCAGAACGGTCAGCATCAGGACGATCAGCGGGAGCTCGAGCCAGCTGAGCATCGGCCGTACGCCGGCGACGACCGCGAAAATCATGACAACGACAAGGTTCAACGCCAGGTTGAACAGGGCGAGCAGTACCACCGAGATCGGTATCGCCAGCCGGGGGAACTGGATCTTGCGGACGAGATTCTCCCGGTCGACGACGCTGCGAACCGCAGTGCTGGTGGCTTCGCCGAAGCAGGTGAACAGCACGATCGAGCCGAGCAGCTGCGCTCCGTAGAAATGGCTCGCCGCGCCTTTGGCCTTGTCCACGTGGAAGATCTCCACGAAGAACACATACAGCACGCCGAACAGCAGCAGCGGCCGCATCACCTGCCACAGATAGCCGAGCGCCGAGCCGAAGAACTTCAGTTTGAATTCGCTGCGCGCGATGTTGTAGGCGAGGTGCCAGAAGCGCGACCAGCTGTCATCCAGAGCCCGGGGCCCATGGATCGGCTGTCCCGGGGGCTCGTGCGGAGCGGCCTGGCTACTCAAGGGGTCTGAGAGTGTGGACGTGCTCACCGCATGTCTCCTGCCGGCTGCACCTTGATCACGGGCCCGAAGCCCACGCGGACGACCTCGGTCTGCACGGGGATCTCGACCATGCCGCCGCTTGCGACCGCGCCCGAGACGACGAACGAGAGGCCGCCCGCGAAGCGATCGATCACGTTCAGGCCGTCGCCACGATGGGTGATCGTGAGGATTGTGTGGTATCGCCCGGGGGCGAGCATGTTGTGGAAGGAGAACGAGAACAGCGCATGCTCTTCTGCTCGAAAACCGCCGGTATGCTCGCGCTCCTCGGCGGTCGTCGCAACCACCACAGGCTGGCGCTGATCGTTGAGCAGCGTCAGGCTCACAGCCGGGTCGAGCACGTCGGTGTTGAACGTCACGAGCGCCTTCAGCGTCAGGGGCTCTGACTGTGGCGCGATCGCCTTGCGGTCGGACGGTTCGTCGCCGAGCCAGACGTCACTGACGCGCGCGGCGCCGTCGCCCATGCGTGCGCTGCCGACATCGGGATCGTTGTAGCCGACCGCGCGGCCGAAGGCAATCTCCAGGTAGCGGTCGGCCACGTCGCGCGGGTCGCCGATGCTGACCATCTCGCCTCGCTCGAGCAGCATCGCGCGATGGCAGAAGCGCGTGACCGCGCCCATGTCATGGGTGACGAACACGATCGTGCGCCCCTCCTCGCGCATGCGGTTGAACACGTCGAAGCACTTCTGCTGGAAGGAGGCGTCGCCGACGGCCAGCACCTCGTCGATCAGCAGGATGTCGGCGTCGACCTGGATCGCCACCGAGAACGCCAGGCGCACGTGCATGCCCGAGGAGTAGTTCTTGAGCTTGAGGTCCTGGAACTCCTCGAGCTCGGCGAACTCGATCACGCGCTCATACCGCGCCCGCGCTTCGCGCGGGGACAGCCCGAGCATGATCCCGTTCAGCGTGACGTTGTCGAGCGCGGCCAGGTCCGGGTTGAACCCCACGCCGAGCTCGATGAACGTCGACATCCGCCCGTTGCACCAGATCTTGCCCTCGTCCGCGCGGTAGATCCCGGCCAGGCACTTCAGCAGCGTGCTCTTGCCGCTGCCGTTGCGCCCGACGATGCCGAAGAACTCGCCCTGCTCGATCGCAAAAGAGATGTCCTTGAGCGCGTGCAGCTGCTCGTGACGCGTGCGTTTGAACGGATGCAGCGCTCGCTCCTTGAGCGTGTGGCTGCGCTCCTCGGGAATCCTGAACCGCTTGTCGACCCCGCGCGCCGCCAGCGCGGGGCGTCCCGGAACGGCCGTCTCGCTGGGAGCGTTCATCGCTAGAGCGTATATCGGCACCACGATCGCGCGATCCGGAACGCACGCGCGGCGAGTCCGTACAGCGGCCGGCTAAGGCCGGGGCGCACGCTCAGCGCAAGCAGCGCGCGCTGGAGGTCCTCGGGCAGCGACCCGCGTGGACCGACGAGGCTGCGGGCCGGGCCGACTTCGGCCAGCAGCGCGTTGTAGTCGCTCAGCACCAGCTCGCGTTCGTCGATCAGCTTTTGCGCGACCTCCTGATGGGCGGCGATCAGCTCTCGTTCGCGGGCGACCGCGTCGCGGCTGAGCGTCGTTGCGTCGCGCACAGGGGCAAGCGCCGCTTCGTGGTAGACCTCCACCATCGCCGCAGCCGTGCGATCCCAGGTCAGCTCGCGTGCGGCGTCGGCGAGCAGTTGTATGTGCCGCGCCCGCGCCCGCGGGTCGCTGAGCAGCGTGAATGCCGCAGCGGCGCTCTGCACGGGATCCCAGGGGACGATCGTCGCGGCCTGGGCCGCCGCTCCCTCGGCCAGCGAGGATTGGGGTGCGAACAGGCAGGGGACCCCGCGCAGCGCGCTTTCGAACGGCACCAACCCAAACCCCTCGTATTCCGAGGGGTACACGACCGCGGCAGCATGTCGCATCAGCCACTCCTTCTCCGCCTCTGTGACCGGGCCCAGCTCGATCACGGCCTCGCGCAGCTGTGGATGCGCGTCCAGCTCCTCGCGCTCGGCCTCCCGCGAGGAGCCGTGCTCGACGTGCGTGCCGGCCAGCACGAGTACTCCCTGCCAGTCGTGACGCTCACGCAGCGCGGCGAGCAGGCGCAGCGCGAACACCCTGTTCTTGTGGCGGTAGTCGGTGCCAAGGCACAGCAGAAACTCCGGCGCCCCGAGCGCCGCCGGCCTGCGAGGCTCTTCGCCGATGCGATGGTCGAGGCCGGGCGGTATGACTCTGATCCGCGCGGCGCCGACCAGTCCCTCCTCGATCAGCTCGCGGCGCGTGTGCTCGGAGAGGACGACGATTCGCTCGGCCGCGATCATGCCGTGACGGCTAGCTCGCCGGTAGTCCTCCCACGCGTCGGGGTCGGGGAAGTAGTCGCCGTGGCGGTAGGCGATCAGGTCGAGCTGGCTGATCACCACCCGCTCGCCGAGCTGCCACGCGAGCGCCAGGTCGTCCTGCGCGAAGGCCTGCTGTGGGCGGTGAAGAACGGCGCTCGCGGGAGTGGTCTCCTCGACGTCCTCGACGGCGAGGATCTCGGTCTCGGGAAGTTCGCGCAGCAGTGCCAGCGTGTCGCTGTCGATCCGCTCTGCGTAGATCAGCACGCGGAGGCGCAGCGCCCTCGTACGCGCCAGCGCGCGCGTCAGTTCGAGCACCAGGATCTGGGTGCCCATGAGGGCGCCGTCGAGCGCCCGCGCATCGATCGTCACCCACAACAAGGCGCCCAGCCTACTGGCCAACGCGTCTCGTTGGCAATAATGCCCGGATGCGCCGCTTTATGCGAAGGGCGTTCTCGCCGTACGCCCGCTACAGCGCCCGCCAGGCGAGCACCGCGGCCGCGCTGGAGCGCCTGGAGCGGGACTTCGAGCACACCAGCAAGCGCCATACCGAGCAGATCGAGCGACTCGAGGGCCTCGTGCGCGAGCTGGTGGCGACGGCGGAGTCGCTGCGCCGTGAGGTCGCGCGCAAGGCCGACGCCATCGCCGGCGAGGACGGGGACTGAGGGATCGGTGCGCGTCCTTACCCTCGCGACGCTTGACAGCCTGCCTCGCGCGCGCGTGCTCGCCCGCTCGTTGCGCCGTCACCAACCCGACTGGACCCATGAAGTCGTGCTAGTGGCCGGTGAGGAGGTCGTCGCCGCGGCGGCCGAGTCCGATCAGACGCTGCGGTTGCGTGCCGCCGGCTCGGAGCTCGACCTGGACGTCGAGGCGTTGCTGGCGCTGCACGACGAGCACGAGCTGATCGCGCTGCTGACGCCCGCCCTGCTGGCTCACAGCGCAAAGCGGGTCTCCGAGCCCGTCCTGCACCTGCCGAGCACGATCTGGGTGCTGGCCGATCTGCAACCGATCGAGTCGGCGTTGTCGTTGCACAGCGTGCTGCTGGCGCCGCGCGTGACCGCCGAATTGCCTGAGGACGGCCTGGAACCATCGCCGGCGCAGCTCGATTGGGCGGGGCGCATGGACGAGGCGATCATCGGCGTCGACGGCTCTCCCGAGTC
Organism: uncultured Solirubrobacterales bacterium; assembly: GCA_963755165.1. Classification (GTDB taxonomy): domain Bacteria; phylum Actinomycetota; class Thermoleophilia; order Solirubrobacterales; family Solirubrobacteraceae; genus Palsa-744. Next base: position 208,557 of record CAVWIT010000002.1, read on the forward strand.
GCGGCGCTTCCTGGAGTGGTGGAGCGACCACGTCGAGCGGGCGCTTGGATCGCTGGACGCCCGCCAGAGCGGCGATCGTCCTGAGGACCGGCCCTGGCTGTCTCGCTTCCTCGAGCTGGCGCCCGCCCGCTTCGCCACCGCCGTGCTCGACGATCCGGGCTGCAACCTCAGTCTGTGGAACCTGCACCGAGGGACGTTGCAGGCGGGCGCCGAGCGCGTATCGGTGGACGGACGCCGGCCGCTTCGCTTCCTGCACCTGCCTGGATTCGAGCCCGACCACCCATCCCGTCTGGCCGCGAACGCCAGCCGGGCACGTGTCAGCCGCTCACCCGCTCTGCATGAGCTCTGCGAGCGCTACGCGCAGGAACTGCTCGACGCCGGCTGGAGCGACGTCGATCACCACCGGGAAGTCGGCCGGCGACTGGCGGACGACCTCGTCTACGACGAGTCCCTGCGCGCCGCCTACGCCACCGCGCTCGCGCTGGGAGAGCCGATCGAGGACCTGTTCGACACGCAGTGCACCCAAGACTTCATCTCCTGGCTGGGAGGTCCAGCCCCCAGAGGCGGGGCGTACGGGATCAATCGCTACCTCTTCCATCGGATCGCACGGGAGCGGCCTGACGTGGTGCGCAGCTATCCCGACCTGGACGGTCCCGACGGCGCGGAGCTCGTCGCCTGGTGCCGGGCGTTTGGCCGCGACGAGCTGGCGATCCCCGACCGCTTCATGCCGTCTCGCCCGGGCGAGACGACGGCCGAGTCGCCCCGGGAGCCGGTCCAGGAGCCGGCCGAGCAGTCCTATCCGGACCCGACGTCGCTCACCGCCAAAAACGGATCCTTGCTGGCGGTGCGTGTTACGGGCTATCTCGGCCACACGCTCGGCCTGGGGGCCGCTGGGCGGGGCTACGCGCAAGCGCTTCAGGCCGCGGGGGTCGCGGTGAGCACCGTGAGCGTGTCGCTGCACCACCTCGAGCTGCCCGTCGAGCTTCAGGACGGGTACGGCCGGCACGGTTTCGAGGAGCTGGTCCACGAGGGACGTCACGGCTTCGAGATCGTGGCTGTCAACGCCGAAGAGCTGCCGGGCTTCGTGGAGAGGCTCGGCGAGGACTACTTCCAGGGGCCGAGGATCGGGATCTGGGGCTGGGAGACCGACACGATCCCGCCATGCTGGCGGCGCGCGTTCGCGCTCGTGCAGGAGATCTGGGTCTACTCGCGGTTCATGGCGCAGAACATCGGCGCCGTGGCGCCGGTGCCCACGATTGCGCTGCCGCCGCCCGCGCAGCCTCCCGCCGAGCCGGCCGCGCCCGAGCGACTGGGCCTGGCTGAGGATCGGTTCCTGTTCGTGTTCGTGTTCGACTATCTGAGCACGATCCAACGCAAGAACCCGGTCGGCCTGATCGAGGCGTTCAGGCGCGCGTTCAAGCCCGGTGAGGGCCCGCAGCTGCTGCTCAAGACGATCAACGGACCGTTGCGCCCGCTGGCCGAAGAGGAGGTGCTGTGGGCCGCGCACGGACGACCGGACATCCACGTGATCGACCGCTCGCTCAGCTCGGCGCAGCTCAACGGCCTGATGGCCGGATGCGACTGCTACGTATCGCTGCACCGTGCCGAGGGCTTTGGGTTAACGATGGCCGAGGCGATGGCGATCGGCAAGCCCGTGATCGGCACCGGCTACTCGGGCAACCTGGACTTCATGAACGGGCAGAACAGCTATCTCGTCGAGTACGAGCTGGGACGCGTGGGCCCCGACTGTGAGATCTACCCTCCGGAGGGAAGTTGGGCTAAGCCGAGCGTCGAGCATGCCGCGCAGCTGCTGCGACGCGTCGTGGAGCGACCCGAGGAGGCTGCCGAGCTTGGCGCGCGAGCGCACAAGGACATCGTGCAGATGCTCTCGCCGCAGGCTACGGGCGCGGCGATGCATAGACGCCTGCGGGAGCTGAGTGCTCAGAGCTGAGCGGGCGCAGCTCCGGGCCACTGCGGGCTGTGCGCGATTGCTTCAAGGACGCGGGCGCGGGGAGCTCAGGTGGCGCTGGACCCGCTCACGGGCCGAGCAGGGCCAGGGGCGTCACAAGTATGCCGTCGGGCCGCCTGTAAGCGTACTCGGTGGCGGTGATGATCATGAGCGCCGCGGGTGGTCGTTGAGCGCGTGTGGTGGCGAGCCGCGTCAGAGCCGCTGCCGCCCGGTCGATCTGCTCGCCCCCGAGCTTGACCTCCGCTGCCGCCCAGGCACCGTCGTCGCGCTCGACGATGAGGTCGACCTCGAGCTCGCCACCACGCTCGCGGTAGTGGAACACCGACGCTTCGTTGGCCGCCGCGTACACGCGGAGGTCTCGCGTGGCCAGCGACTCGAAAAGGAATCCCAGCGTGTTCAGGTCTTCCAGCAGGCGGTCGGGGCCGGATCTCAAGAGAGCGGCGGCTAGAGACGGATCGACGAGATGCCGCTTCGGGGTGCTCATCAGGCGGGTCCGAGAGCGCAGCTCAGGGTTCCAGGCCTCCACCTCGTCGATGATCATGAGTCTCCTGAGCGTGTCCAGATACGGTGTGGCCGTCCAGCGCGACGGCGCTTCAGAGCTATTGCCCGCCGCTCTGGAGACGATGGTGGTAAGTGGCGCGGGATGGGCGGTGAGCTGTGCGTAGGCCTCGAGAAAGCGCCGCACGCGGCGCGGATCGCGTCGCACACCGGAGACCAGGTCGATGTCGTGCTCGATGATCATGGCGAGATAGCCTCTGATGAACTGGATTGCATCGCGGACTGAGGACTCCAGTAGCGCCGGCCACCCCCCGATGACAATCCGTTCGGTGTAATCGGTGAGACCCAACGCCGCTCTGCCCGGAGGCGGCTCACGGTCGTTCAAGAGGTCGCCCAGCGAGATCTGTCCAGGCGAGATTTCCTGCTCGTAGAGCGTCATCGGCCTCATCTCCACGATGGCCATGCGACCCGCGCCTGAATGGCGCGATGCCTCCTCGCTCGGTGTCGCCGAGCCCGTGAGGATGAACTGGCCGGCCGCTCCACGACGGTCGACCTCACGGCGGACGGCGTCCCAGACGCGTGGCTGACGCTGCCACTCGTCGATCAAGCGGGGGACTGGGCCGTCGAGGATCAGTCGAGGATCGATGGACGCCGCCTCCAGCGCTTGCGGATCGAGATCCAGTAGAACCTCGCTCGCCGCGATGCGTCGGGCGGTCTCGGTCTTGCCGCAGGACTTGGGGCCTTCGATCACGACGGCGCCCAGCGCGCCGAGCGCTCCCTGGAGCAGACGGTCGGCTATTCGCGGTCTGTATCTCGGCATGTCAGCCTTCGCGGTTGGGTCATCGCAGTGGGATCCACAACTCGCAACGAATACAGCCTACATTTCGCGACCGTCAGATACTACAACCCGCGACCTGACAGGACAACAACTCGCACCAACCCGCAGCGCAGCGGCACCGGCTACTCCGGCAACCTCGACTTCATGAACGCCGAGAACAGCTATCTGGTCGAATACGAGCTGGGACGCGTCGGTCCCGACTGCGAGATCTACCCCCCTGAGGGCCGGTGGGGGCAGCCGAGCGTCGAGCACGCGGCGGAGCTGATGCTGCGCGTCGTAGAGCGTCCCGAGGAGGCTGCCGCGATCGGCGCGCGGGGCGCGTGAGGACATCGCTGAGCAGCTGTCGACTCAAGCCACGGGGGCGGCCATGCGCCGCCGGCTGGAGGAGCTGTCGCGGCAGGCGCTGGTCCGCTGACGCTTACGCGCGCGCCCCCGAGGCGCGTGTCCCCGGCGCGAGCAACTCGATCCACTCGTAGCCCGTGCGGGCCGCGCAGACATGCCTCGCTTCGCTGCTCGGAACCACTATCAGGCTGCCGGCTCGAGGCTGCTCGAGCGAGAAGATCAGGGGTCCGATCACACCGGAATCCGTGTCCGGGCCATCGCCGCTTCCGGGGGCCAAGCTTCCATTGCCGCGGCTCAAGCGAATCTGATGCGTCCCAGCGCTCAGGGAGACACGGGCAAAATGCAGGAACTGCCCTGGGTAGCGCTCCTGATAGGCAACGCTTCCCGCTCGGTGGCCGTCGATGTACAGGGTCACGGGGCGCCCCACCGAGCCGGGCATGGAGACGTCGTATGTTCCGCGGGCCGGGAGCGTGACCGATCCCTGTAGCGCTCCGGCGCCACGGGGTCGAAGCGCTTCGGGGCCCAGTGCGTGCCAGTAGTCTGGATGCACGGCCTGCGTGGGATTCAGAATCGTGCGCGGAGAGCTCGGCACGTACGCGAGTGACGCGTTAGCTGCGGCCTGCCGGACGGTCTTGGCGAGAACCCGGCAATACGCCGCCGTTCGCTCGGTCGGCGACCCCGACAGCGGGAGATGGGCGATGACTTCGGAAGCTGGGCGCACACGCCGCCAGACTTCGAATTCTGAGGTTCTGTCCGCCAGGGCGAAGTTCGCGGGCGGGCGTGACGCTACCGGGCTTCGTGAGACGATCAGCAGGGGGAAGCGCTCCACAAAGCTCAGTTCAAACTGATTGAGATCATACGAGTAGGCAAATTGTCCTGGGGCGAGACTCACGGCCCCCGGGCGGACCTGCAAGCCAGGCGGGCGGACCAGGTCGTAAGCGTGCTCGCTGCGCAGGAAGTACTCGGAGTACTCGTCGAAGGCTGGGTAGAAGGCCGGGCCTATGCCAGAGAACCGCTCGCCGATCTGTTCAAGCTGTCGATAGCGGCCAGCCGACGCCAGGGACATGTCGTGATAGGTCAGCGCGTTGCCATACAGCACCGCCCCGCTCATGGCCAGCGCGACTAGCCAGCCGGCGGCTCTTACCGGCAGCGTCAGCCTGTGCAGGCGCGCGGTGGCGAGCCATCCTGCACCGATGAACGCCATCGCGAGGAACATCGTGGCGGTGATCGTAAACGCCTTCAGCTCTACCCATGGCCCGGCGTGCGCGACCACGTAGGCGAGCGCTATCGGGGCCGCCGCTCCGAACACCGCGATCATCCACTGCCGTCTCCACAGCGCAGCGAGGATACCAACGACTCCGAGCGCGATGATCAGGATGTCGAAGGCATGGCTCGCGCTCGCGTGTGCGAACTGCGGGAAGCGGTAGTCGTTGCTAATCCATACACCGACAGCGGAAACCTCGGGAATCGGTGCGGTGAGATTGCCGAGCCCGACTTCGACCATGCCTTGGACCGCTTCCTTGGCCGTTCCGAACAGTTTGACCCCAGCGATCACTGTGGGTATCGCCAGAACCGCCGCGGCGCCTACCGCAACGGCCCAGCTTGTAAGAGTCTCCAGGCGCCTTCCCCGCGCCAGCAGGCTCAGCACGAACGCGCCGAGGAGAATCAATCCCACCCACGGCAGGGCTCCGTAGCTGAAGGCTGCCAGCACGGCCGCGAGCGCCGGGGCGAGCGGAAGGAGAGAGCGCACAGGCCGGGGCCGTCTGGCGAGCCACTCGCCAAGAAAAGCGGCGCACAGGAGAACCAGCGTCGCGGTCGTGAGCTCCTTAATCCCGCCCTCAAGCGCATAGTCGTAGAGGACGTTCGGCTGGATGGCCACCGCGGCGCCGATGCAACAGATGAGCGGGCTCGTGATAACGCGGCGCAGAAGCGCATAGAGCGCGAGTGCGCCCATCGCGGCCGCCCACGACAGGTATGCCTGGTAGCACCACACGACGTTTGTGCGAATGACTCCGGCGAGCGCGCCCAGCGTAGCCTGCGCTCCACCTGGGTATCCGTTGCCTGTCAGCCCTTCGATCGTCTCGTTGAAGGACGAGTTGCCCACGGGCACCGATCGCCCGGCTTCGGCGAGGTGTTGGGAGAAGGCCATCTGGAACGCGGTGTCCACGATGCGCCCAAAGCCGGTCCAAGTCGGCGTGCCGGTAAGGACCACCGGCGCGGCTATCACGGCAAAGCCCACGAACGCAGCGACAGCCGGATAGATGAATGCGCCGGGAAGTCGCCGCCCCGCTATGCGCAGCCCTGACAGCTCGAGCAGGAATCCAAACACCGCCGCGACGACGACAAGCGCACCCGCTGAGGGGGCAAGCCACGTCACGGATGTTCCGAGCGTGCACAGCGCCACTGCTAAGGCGAACCCCACGGGGAGTAGCAGGACACCGGACACGGCGCCTGCACTCAAGCGCCGCACGAGGAAGCCCAACCCGGCGCAGACTCCCATGAGGAGCAGCGGGAACAGAAGCCAAGCGCTAAGGAAGAGTCCTGTCATTGAGGTTTGGGCGCACAACTGGTCTCCGCGCGTCGGCGGGGCCGTTCTGCGATCGGCTAGGCTACTAGGGCGTGCGGGAGCCCAGTCGAGCTTATTGGACCGGTCGAGCTGTGACAGTCACCGGCGGCGCCGGATTCGTCGGTGGCCCGGTGGTTCGCGGCCTGCAAGAGCTGGGAGCGGAAGTTCGCGTCGTACGGTCAGCCCAGCACGACCTCCGCGATCCAACCGCCGCTCGCGCCGCCGTAGACGGCGCGCAGATCGTCATCCACCTCGCCGCTAACGTCGGTGGGATCGGCTTCAACAGACGCAACCCCGCGCCGCTTGTGTACGACAACATGATGATGGCGGGCAACGTCTTCGAGCAGTCCCGGCTGGCGGGGGTTGAGAAGCTCGTCTCGGCCTGCACGGTGTGCGCGTACCCGAAGTTCACGCCCACCCCGTTCTTGGAGGACGAGCTTTGGAACGGCTATCCGGAGGAGACCAACGCGCCGTACGGGCTCGCCAAGAAGATGATGATTGTCTTATCCGACGCCTATCGACGCCAATACGAGTTCGACTCGGCGATCCCGATGGTCGTCAACCTCTACGGCCCAGGCGATCACTTCTCGCTCGAGGACTCCCACGTGATCCCGGCGATGATCCGCAAGTTTCACGAGGCTCGTGAGAGCCGCGAGCCGCAGGTCGTCATGTGGGGCAGCGGCAGTCCCTCGCGCGAGTTCCTGTACGTGGACGACGCCGCCCGCGCATTGTTGCTGTCGGCCGAGTGCCTGAACACATCAATGCCGGTCAACATCGGTACCAGCATCGAGACGCGTATCCGCGATCTTGCCGCCATGATCGCGCGGCTCAGCGACTACGAGGGGGAGATCGTCTGGGATGCGTCCAAGCCCGACGGGCAGCCCACGCGTTGCCTGGACGTCGCGCGCGCTCGCGAGCTGATGGGCTTCGAGGCTGCTGTTGGGTTGGAGGATGGGTTGGCGCGAACGGTCGAGTGGTTTCGTCAGCAGGCACCCGACTACGCTGTGGCCGATCTTCGCTGAGGTTCCAAGTGTCCAGCAGGCTGTGGCAGGTGGCAGCTCGGGCGAGGTAGCCGTTCGGAAAGTGGCGGACCGTCCTCAGGCAAGCAGCTCCTCGAACACCGACTCGTAGCGCCCGATGATGTTCTCCCAGCGATGGCTCGTATCCCAGGCGTCGTGGCCCTGCGCTCCCAGCTCGGGATAAGCGCCGTCCAGGATCTGCCCTGCATGATCCAGAAGCTCCGCATAGCTGTGGGCGATGAGCCCGCCCGCAAGCTCCGAGACGTTGCCCACGTTGTAGCTGACCCAGGGGGTGCCAGCGGCCATCGCCTCCAGGATGACCAGGGGTGCGCACTCGACGCGAGAGGTGAACAGGAACAGGTCGGCTGCGGCGAGGGCATCGGACACGACCCCGGGCACTGCGCCGTCCAGCACTCGTAGTCCGTCCCCACGCATCCTCGCGCGCGTATGGCAGGCCGGCTGGCAACCGCGCAGAGAGTCCAGGCCGCTGCGCTCCGGCGCTACGATCACGCCGACCAGGGGACGTTGTCTGGCCAGCGAATGCGTTGCGCGCGAGAAGTCGCGATGACCCTTGGTGTAGATATGGCTACCCACCGTCACCGCGATGGGTATGCTGGCGAGCTGAGCGCTCAGCGCCCCTCTGCTCGCCGGCGGATCGGCGCCGTTCGGCACCACGAACATCCGCTGCACTCCCGCGCGCGCGGCGAACTCCCAGTCCTGGTAGACGGTCGAGTGCAAGATTAGGCCGTCGTAGCGACGCAGACGGGCGGGCATCTGCGCGAAGTAGCTTGCATAGCGGCGCTTGCCCAGACCGGAGAAGCCGCAGGGTGCCAGGACCATGCGCGGGCGCGCGTCGCGCCCCAGCAGGGCGCTGCAGCAGTCGGTCGCCCACGTTTGCGCCGCGTAGTTGAACACCAGATCGGGCTGAAGACGATCGATCGTCTCGATCACGGCCTCCCCGTCTCCGCGAATGCCGCGTGTCTCGTTGCCGGCGATCGCCAGGCGATGGAGATGGGCTCCGCCCATCTCCCCGGGGCCGGGCGTGGCGCCGGTGATCACATGCACGTCGTGACCACGAGCCGCCAGGCCCTCGGTGACTCTCTGGGCGACTCGCTCGGCCCCGCCGATCGCCGGGGCATAGCGCTCGACGGTAACCACTAGACGCAAGGAGTCTCTCGTATCCTGAGGCTCGCGCGGGCTGGGGGTTGGCGATCGTCGGTTGTGATTGCTGCGGCAGGCATCGTCGCCGGGCGCAGGCTACCGGAGTCGATCGGCACCGGGGCTGCACAACCCGCATTCGCCGATAGGTCTAAGCTCGCCGCCGATGAGCGAGCAGATCGTCCACTTCCATGTGGGGCGCTCCACCCACGCGCTGTTTCGTGAGCAGTTGCACGCGGCCCCCGGCGGCTTTACGTATCGCTCCCTCGACCCTGGAGAGGGCGCGGCCACGCGCGGGATTGCGGCTCATGGCCGGCGCATGGACCGGCTGCGCGAGCACGGCGAGCGGGTGGCGATCCGCTCGCTCTCGTACGCGGGGTTCGTCCGCCGCGCTCGGATCCGGCCGCTGCCGGGGGCCGCGCTGGTGCACAGCGCCCAGTTCCTCTTGCGCGACTGTGCGCTGCCGTACGTCGTGGACTTCGAGTGTGTCGAGGCGTTCGTCCTTTATCAGCGCGTTGCTCTGCGCCGGCCCTGGGCGCGGGATCGGCTGAGGCGCGTGTTGGCCGACCCGCATCTGCGCTTCCTGCTTCCGTGGAGCGAGGCGGCGCGGCGCGGTCTGCAGAGCGCGCTGGGTCTTTCTACGGCTCGCGGCCTGGCTGAGCGGACGGTGACGGTGCTGCCGGCGATCCATCCCATCGCCAAGCGACCGCGAGCGCGCGAGCCCGGTCCGCTGCGCGCGCTGTTCATCGGCACGGCGTTCCTCGCCAAGGGCGGGGTGGAGGCGGTTTGCGCGCTCGAGCGTGTGCGCGCGAGCCACGACGTGAGCCTCGACATGATCAGCGACGTCCCCGAACCTTGGCACCGGGAGGTGGGGCGCTCACCGGGCGTGACGTTGCACGGCTGGCCGGCAGGCGGGGACGTGGTGAGGGGGTTGCTCGAGCGCTCTGACGTGCTGCTGTTTCCCTCCCACATGGACACGCTCGGCTTCGTCATGCTCGAGGCGATGGCGCATGGCATGCCCGTGCTCGCCACTCGGCACTTCGCCACCCCCGAGATCGTCGAGCATGAGGTCAGCGGCTGGCTGTGCGCGGGCGAGAATCCGCTTTACGGCGAGGACGGACTCTGCCATTTTAAGCGTACGCTACCGCCGCCGAACTCGTTTCGCAGAGCGGTGGCCGCGCCCTCCGATGCCTACGTCGACCGGCTCGCGGACGCCCTCGCGCGACTGGCCGAGGATCGCGGTCTGCACGAACGCCTGGCCGAGGGCGCGTTCGCGCGCGTGCGTGACGGTCCTCTGTCGGTGCCCCGTCGCCGCGAGGCGCTCGGCCGCGTGTATCACGAGGCGCTGAGCTGAACCGCGCTTCTGGCTCGCTCCAGCAGCAGGCGCAAGCCGCGGCGACGGGCCAGATGGCAGAGGGCGCCGGCCAGCAGACGCCGCCGGTTTGCGCCGATCGGCAGGGCGAAGACGATCGGCAGAGTCAGCTTCAAGGCCCACGGGGCGTCCGATCCTCGCCAGGCGCGTCGTCGCTCGGCGAACAGGGCTCGGTGCCGGCTGCGCAGCAATGAATAGATCTCGCCGTGACGCCTCGCCGAGTCGCCCAGCATCCGTTGTTCACCGTGTTGCCGATACTCATAGACGACGATCGAGATGCGACGCCCGCGCATGCCGCGTTCGGCCAGCCCCATCAGCAGGTCCCAATCCTCATAGCCTCCGCGCAGTTGCCATCCTCCGGCTGCCAGCAATGCCGAGCGGCGGATGAGCACCGATGCGGGAATGTCGTTCTGGTAGCTGATCTGCCACGGATCGAGCGAGGGCGCCGTCAGCTGATGCCACGTGCGTTCTCCGAACAGACGGTAGTCCCCCCACACGAGCGCGAGTCCGGGATCGTCATCGAGCGCGGCGCCCAGCGCCGAGAGCGCGCCCGGCAGCAGCCGGTCGTCGGCGTCCAGGCAGAACACGTAGTTGGTGTCGGTGGCCTGCACGCCAGTCATGCGCGCCGCGCCGAGACCGCCGTTGGGACGGTGGAGGACGCGCACCGCTTCGCGGTCCAGCGCCTGGAAGGTCTCGAGCGTGTGCGGATCGCCCGATCCATCGTCGATCACCACCAGCTCGTCGATCCGCTCCTGCGCCTGCGCCGAGCGCACTGCGTCGGGGAGTGTCGCGCCGTCGTTGAAGCAGGGAATGACCACCGCGATCGTGGAGTCGTGAGAATCGGCAGGTGACACGGGCGCGATGCTCGCAGATCGAGGGGGCCTATCATGCCGCCGATGCTCGAGACCAATGGGGCGCAATGCTGTTTTCTGCGCGCCCGCGGACGTTGCGCTGACAGGCGCCGGCTTGGCCAGGGCCGGCGAGCGGTCTCGTCGTGAGGCTGCTCGTCTTCAGCCCCCATTTTCCACCCTACGTCGGGGGTCTGGAGGTCTACATGCGCGACCTCCACGACGAGCTTCTCCGGCTCGGGCTGGTCGAGTCGATCACGGTGCTGACTTCGCGTCTTCCGCCGGAGGCGCTCGCCTTTGAACAGCGCGCTCCGGGTTATCTGGTGGTGCGCCACCCGGCGTTACACGTGATCCCGAACTACCCCTTCCCAAGCTTTTGGCGGCCGGCGTTCTGGAGTGCGGCTCGGGTTGCGCTGCGTCCAGACGATCACGACGTGGTCGTGTCCCACACGCGCTTCTTTCTCAGCTCGGCCGGTGCGCTGGCCTACAGCCGCGCCGGTGGCGTGCCTCTGATTCATGTCGAGCACGGCTCGGACTACGTTCATCTCAGCACTCCGCTGCACAGTCGTCTCGCGCGCGCATATGACCTGACCTTGGGTCGGCTCGTGTTGCGACGCGCAGATGCGGTCGTGGCGATCTCGCGGGCGGCCTCCGAGTTTGTGCAGGAGCTCGCTGGACGGGAGGCTCAGGTGATCTACCGGGGAGTCGATCACGAGCGCTACGACGCGGTCGAGCCCTCGGCTGAGCTGTCGGCGATCGCGGCGGGCCGCCCTGTGGCTATGTTCATAGGCCGCTTGATCGATGGTAAGGGGGTGGCTGATCTGATCGAGGCGTTCGCGGGCCTGCAGGGGCTCGATGCCCTTCTGTGCATCGTCGGAGACGGTCCCAGGCGCACCGAGCTGGAGGTGCTCGCACGACGGCGTGGGCTCGGAGATCGCTGCGTCTTTCTCGGCTACCGAGAGGAGTCAGACGCGCTGGCCTTGATCCGCGCCTCGGACATCGTCGTTAACCCGAGCTACACCGAGGGTCTGCCCACCTCCGTGCTCGAGGCTGCTCTCCTCGGCCGCGCGATCCTGGCCAGCGATGTCGGCGGCACCCCCGAGGTGGTGTGCGATCGGCAGAGCGCCCTGCTGGTCGCCGCGGGCGATGTCGAGGCGTTGCGGGGGGGATTGGGTGTTCTGCTGGGCGATGCTCAGCTCAGGGCGCGCCTGGGCGCGGAGGCGCGCGCGCAGGCCGTGCGCCGCTTCGATCGCAGCCTCAGCGCTCGCCGCTTCGCCGAGCTGGCGCGTCAGCTGATGGATTGATGGACGCGCCCGCTCTCGGCCTTTGTCAGCTGCTCTGACGGTGGCACGCCGGCTTGCGCGCCGAGGTGTTCGTCCAGCTGCTGCTGCATGAGTCCGACGCGCTGGGCGAGCACCTTGTTCTGGTCGGAGAGTCGCGACACCGCCAGAGAGAAGTGGATGAGCAGGATGAGCACCACGCCGAAGGCAACCGCGAACAGGGCGGACGGGGGGTAGGAGACTCCGAAGGCCGACGCCAGCGCGTTGAGTAGGCCACTCCAAATCGAGAGCACCAGCAGCAGGAAGCTCGAGAACAGCCATAGCAGCGCGTAGCGCTCCATCAGGCGCCTGCGGCGCACCAGCTCCAGAATCAGCAGCAGCAGGCCGGCGCTAATGACGATGGCGATGATGCGTTGATGGACCATCGGCTCAGAGGGCGTGCTCGGCGCTGATCGGAGCCTCGCCCGGCTCAACGTTGGGGTGGGATCGGAAGAGGCCGATGAAGACGGCGAGCAGCACCTTGATCATGTAGTAGACGGGCTGGGTCGAAGAGATCGCCGAGACGCCGCTGGTTCGCGGGCGCATCGTCACGGGGATCTCGCAGCTCTCCAGGCGATGGGCGTGCATCAGCAGGATCGCCTCGACCTCGGGGTAGTCGTGCGGGTAGTCGCGCGCGAACAACCTGATGCCGACATGGTTGGTCATGCGCAGTCCCGACGTGGGATCGGTGACGCGCCGGCCTGTTATCAGCGATACCAGCCGCGCGAAGATGCGGATGCCAAAACGACGTGGCGCGGACGAGCGATGGCCGTCGCCGTCGGGCTCCAGGAAGCGAGAGCCCGTGACCATGTTCAGTCCCGGATCGGCCTGCAGGCGGCTCAATAGATCGTGAATGCTGCGGGGATCGTGCTGCCCATCCCCGTCGATCTGCACGGCCACCTCGTAGTCGTGCTCCTGTGCGTACACGTAGCCAGTCTGCACCGCCCCGCCGATCCCCAGGTTGTACGGCAGCTTGACGACCAGTGCGCCCGCCGACTCGGCGCGAGCCGCCGTCGTGTCCGTCGAGCCGTCGTCGATCACGAGGACGTCGAAGTCTGAGGCGAAGCGCCGGATCTCTTCGACGGTGGCCGCGATTGCGCCCTCCTCGTTGTGTGCGGGGACGATTGCCAGATAGCGGTTCATGCGAATTTGAGGATCGTCGTCTTGGATCACGGCGCTATATGGGGAACTGCTCATGGCGAGCGCAGTTGCGGCGAGCGGGCGCCAAGCCGCTTTGCAACGGTAGCGACTCCCTCGGCAGCGATAATGGCCGGACCCGTGTTGGAGTCAGTCAACGAGCCGCCTGCCGACGTACTCGACACCGGGCGGGCCGGGGGGCTGGTGATGCGCGGAGCGGTGCTGCGACTCGCCGGGTTCGGGACGGGGGCGCTCCTCAGCGCGGTTTCAGCGATCCTGCTGACCCGCCACCTCGGGGTCGTTCGCTTCGGCCAGTACGCGACGATCATTGCGCTGGCGACTCTTGTGACGCAGCTCACCGAGGGTGGTCTCACCAGCCTCGCCACGCGCGATTTCGCTCTTGTCACGCACGAGCGCAAGGCGAGGTTGATGGGCGATCGCCTGGGGCTGCAGATCGCTACGACGCTGATCGCGGTGGCGATCTGCGGTGTCTTCGCGCTCCTTGCGGGGTACGGCGCGGCTCGCGCCTGGGGGGCGCTCGCCGCCGCGGTCGGTCTCGGACTCGCGGCGCTTCAGGTGACCGTCGCGGTGCCGCTGACGAGCAGCCTGCGCCTCGGCGTGACGAGCGGATTGGAGCTCGCGCGCCAGGCGATTCTGGTCGGTCTCACGGTGATCCTGGTGCTCGTCGGCGTGGGGCTGCTCCCGTTCCTCGTCGCGCTCATCCCTTCCAGCCTCGCCGTACTGGCGACGACGTGGGTGCTTGCGCATCGACTGGTTCGCCTGCGCCCCGCGTTCCATCCGCGGGCGTGGGTCGACTTGGCACGGCCTGCGCTGGTCCTCTCGCTCTCCAGCGGCCTCGCCACGATCTACGTCTTTACGGCGCAGATCCTGACCTCGTTGTCCGCGAGCCCGGTGCAGACCGGCCTGTTTGCTGCATCGCTGAGAGTCTTCGCGGTGGTCGCCTCGATCCCCGGCCTGATGGTCACCTCGGCGCTACCCCTGCTCGCACGCGCCGCTCGCGACGACGCCGATCGCCTCGAATTCGCCCTCCAGCGTCTGTTCGAGGTGGCGTTGATCTCAGGAGTGGGCGTGGGGGTCGTGCTGGTCGTGGGAGCCGAGCCGATCATCGCCGTAATCGCCGGACATCGCTACACCGGAGCGGTCGGCCCGCTGCGCATCGAGGGCATAGCGGTGCTGGGCACCTGTCTCACCCCCGTATGGAGCACCGGCCTGCTCGCGCTGCACCGCCACGTCGCGCTGCTGGTCTGCAATCTCATCGCCCTCGTGGTCATTGCGGCCTTGGCGCTTGGACTGGCGCCTGTCATTGGAGCCCGTGGCGCTGCGGTGGCCACGGTCGCGGGCGAGTGGACTATCGCGATCAGCCTCTTGATCGCGCTGGTGCGCGCCAATCGGCGGATGGCGCCCAGTGCGAGGGCAACGACGCCGCGCGTTGCCCTCGCTGGCACGGGCGCCTTGGCGATGGCGCTGCTTCCCATACCCGCGATTGCTCAGCTCGCGCTGACTGTCGCTGTGTACACGGCCGTGATCGTCGCCCTCCGCGCTCTGCCGCGCGAGCTCTTGGAGTTGCTCCCGGGGCGCTCAGATCAGATGCGACGCTCGTAGCGTCGGCTACTCGTGAATCGGCGAATCTGAGCATCTGGTTAGGCTGTGCGTGATGACGAAGGACGTGTGTGCAGCTACGCTTGAGTGCAGATCCCGCTGGTAGCGCCCATGCACATCCTGTACGTCGCGATGCGGCACGAATATGGCGATCCGAGTCGTGGTCTGTCGTTCGAGGAGCACAACTTCCGCGGCTCGCTCGAAGGCATGGGCCACGAGGTCAGCGCGTTCGACTTGCTCGGGCGAGCGAAGCGTGATGGTGTGGGGCAGATGCGCCACGACCTGGTCGACCTGGCCGCCGAGACCAAACCCGAGCTCGCGTTCTTCGTGCTCTTCACCGACCAACTCGACCCCCGGACGATCGAAGCGGTCGGTCGGTCGGGCGGCTGTCCGACGGTCAACTGGTTTGCCGACGATCACTGGCGTTTTGAGGACTTCACGCGCCATCTTGCGCCGGCGTTCGACCTCGCCGTGACCACGGACCCCGATGCGCTGCCCAAGTATCGACTGCTGGCGGATACCCGTGTGCATCTCTCGCAGTGGGCATGCAACCGTTATGCCTACAGCCGGGTCACGACCGAGCTCGGGCACGATGCAACTTTCGTAGGCCAGCCGCACGGCGATCGCAGGC
Organism: uncultured Solirubrobacterales bacterium; assembly: GCA_963755165.1. Taxonomy (GTDB): domain Bacteria; phylum Actinomycetota; class Thermoleophilia; order Solirubrobacterales; family Solirubrobacteraceae; genus Palsa-744. The sequence goes on from CAVWIT010000002.1 coordinate 223,874, forward strand.
GGACGGTGGCGATGCTCGACGGCGCCGGGCTTCCGGTCGAGTGTTGGGGCTTTGGCTGGCCCGCGGGACAGCTCGAGCACGAGCGGATGGTCGAGGTCTTCGCCTCCAGCCGGATCAACCTGAACCTCTCCAACTCCTCGGAGGTGCCCGGGCTGAAGGCGCGGTTGAGGCGGCTGTTGCATCTCCGTCCGCCCTCCCCGCGCCCGCCTCAGATCAAGGGACGCAACTTCGAGGTGCCGGGAAGCGGCGGCTTTCTCCTGACTGAGCTGGTGCCCCATCTGCAGCGCTACTTCGATTTGGACCGGGAGGTCGCGGTGTTTGACGGAGCCGACGACCTCGTCGACAAGGTTCGCTACTGGCTCGATCATGAGGAGGAGCGGCGGCAAGTCGCCGACGCCGGGTATCGCCGTGTGCTCTCAGAGCACACCTACGACCATCGGTTTGCCGCGATCTTCGACGTGTTGGGGCTACCCGCCAGCACCGCGGCCGATGCGTGACTACGGGACGCGGGCGCCGTTCTCCCGTTGCATACGTAGCCACGTCCAAGCCTCGCTGGTCAGCACGTGTCCGACAGCGACCGAGGATCTCAATGCGGTTCTGACGCTCGCTGGACTGAGGGTGCGCAGCGCGTGTTTCCATACAAGGCGTGTGACGCCTACCTGGATACGCGCACGCTTGGTGCTTAGCCGGTCGCTTGAACCAGCTTCATAGCGCACCAGAGCATCTCCCAGGACTAGGAACCGCGCTCCATGTCCCGCGAGCTCAAGCCATAGGGCATAGTCCTCAAAGCCCTTCAACCGTACGTCGGTGGGGAATCCCCCGGTCGAGAGCAGCAACTCGCGTCGCACAAGAGCCGAGGACATGATGATCGGATCTGCCTTCAGCACATCCAGACTTGTGGGGCGCCAGACGGGTAGCGCGTCCGGGAAGTAGATGCTGCCGTCGCTACACAGCGCGTTTGTGCCTATCGCATCTGCTCCCCCCGTGGTCAGGACGGCGCGTTGTGTTGCAAGCTTGCCCGGAAGCCACTCGTCGTCGTCGTCAAGGAAGGCGATCCAATCGCCCCGTGCGTGCTCAATGCCGAGGTTGCGCGTGGTGGCCGGGGTGCCGCTGTTGCGCGGCACGCGCAGGTAGCGAACGCGCTCGTCGTGGCGCCGCCAATCACGCATGCGCGCCTCGGTCTCGTCGGCCGAGCCGTCGTCGCACACGAGCACCTCAAGTGGCGGCTCGGTCTGGGCGAGCACAGAGCGCAGTGCCCGTGCGCAGGCGTAAGGGCGCTGATATGTCGAGATGACGACGGTGATCGCGTCCTGATGGAGCTGGGCCAAGAGCGCGAGAAAGTCTAGCCGTCCCAGCGCGGCGCCGTCGATGCCCAGGTTGAATGGTGTCAGGGCGCGCACTCCATGCTGTGCTTTCATCGCGGCTAGCAATGGACGCTCAGCGCTGGAAAGCGGAGCAGCGAAACGTCCGTGAGGCGGTGCGATTGTCGCGGCGAGCGCCGGAGGACCGCTGCGCGGCCTCCGCGATGAGCGCGGCGGTTCCGCTCGTCTCGGTCATCGTGGTGTGCTGGAACTCAGCGGATGTGCTCGGACGCTGCCTGAGACAACTGCAGGCCCAGGACTACCCCGACTACGAGATCATCGTCGTCGACGACGGCTCGCAAGACGACACGATCGAGGTCGCGGAGCGCGCTTCGACTCGTGGCGAGCTGACGATCGTGCGCAGCCCCCGCAATCGGGGCTGTCCCCATGCGCGCAACCTCGGCCTGCGTCACGCCAAGGGGGAGATCGTCGCCTTCATCGACGCCGATGGGTATGCCGCTCCGAGCTGGCTGCGGCACGTAGTCGAGGCGTTCGCTGCGGACGCGAGGATCGGCGCGGTCGCCTCGACGGTGTTCTTCGACGCGAACCCGCTCGTGATCAACGGCGCCGGCGGGATCGTCAACCGCCGGGGGTGGGCGGCCGATCTGTCGATGAACGAGTCCTACGAGTGGGCGAAGATCGCCTCCGAGGCCCTATACCCGATGGGCTGCGGCATGGCGCTGCGACGCTCGGCGCTCGAGCGGGTGGGGTCGTTCGACGATCGCATGCTCAACTACTACGACGATGTCGACTACGGCGTGCGGGTGTGGCGCGAGGGCTATCGGGTGCTCGTGGCGCCTGACGCCTGGATCGATCACGGCTTCGCCGGCGCCGGCGACCCAGCCCACAAGCGGCTGCTCTGCGAGCGCCATCGCATGCGGGTCGTGCTGAAGCACGCCTCCGCACGGACGCTCGCGCGCTGGGCGGCGCACGAGGCGCGGGCGTTCAGGCAAGCCCCGTGGTCTCGTCGCGCCCTGAGGTTGAGGGCGATGGCGTGGAACGCTCGCCATCTGCCGAGCGTGCTCTCGAGCCGCCGGCGCCTGCCACGAGCTCCGGAAGTTCCAGATCGGCTGGTCGATCCCTCCTGGGGAGACGCCTTTCCGGCGGGCGTGCCGCTGCGACTGACGCCGCGTCCGGAAGCCGCCGGCAACGCCATCGACATGGCCGACGCGGTCAGCGAAGGGCAACTGCTCTACGGATGGTTTCCCGCGGAGCACGTCGATGGGCGCAGCTACCGCTGGGCCGGCGAGCGAGCCGCGGCGCTGGTGACGCTCAAGGCGCCCGGAAAGAGGCTGCGCATCGACTACGCCCACGTGCCCGTGGATATCGGGGGAGTCGAGGTCAGCATCCGACGGCTGGACTCATCCGAGCCGCTGATCCCCGTCTGGAGCACGCGCCTGCCGTGGCAGTACATCGAGCGCTCGGTCGAGAATCACCCGCTTGCGCTGCCCGCGGGGGACTACGAAGTCGTGTTCAGCGCCCGCAAGGGCTGGACCGACCCTCCGCATGAGACCCGGGCGCTCGGGTTCGCGCTCGCTGGGATGTCGGTCGAGCAATCATACGAGATCGCCTCCGGCGGCCTTGACATGGCCACGCCCGCGGTCGAGAAGCAGCTGGTGAGCGGCTGGTTCGAAGCCGAGCAGAGCCCCGTTCGGAGCTATCGCTGGGCTGGCGGGCATGCCGCGGCGGTAGTGCGCCTGACAGAGAGCACGAGCAGCGCTCGTCTGAGCTACTGCCTGCCTCCTGGTCCGATCGGAGGGTTGACGATCACTGTGTGTCCGCTCGACCAACAGGTGCCAGTCTGGTCGACCCGTATCGTCTGGCATGACGCGGACTGGCACGAGGAGGACTTTCCGCTGCGGCTGGCGGCGGGCGACTACCTTGTGTCGTTCGACGCCGAGACGACCTGGTCCAACCCGGGCCAGCATGACCCGGAGCTCTGGCCGGAGAACCGCTCGCTCGGCTTCGCCCTCTCTTTGCTGTCCTTCGAGAACAAGAGTTAGGTAGCCCGCCGGTGCCAGGCGAGCACCTGGGGGACGTGCACGCCGTGACCTCCGGCTTCTGCGCATCTGCACCACAGGTCGAAGTCCTCGCAGCCGGCCATGTCCGGGTCCGTTGTGTAGCCGCTGAGCTCGAGCAGCCGGGTGCGCCGGATGAGCGCCATCCCGTCGATCCAGTTGCCGCTCTCCAGCCGCTCCGGCTCCCAGGGAAGCGAGCCGAGCAGCTCCACCGGCTGCTCCCCATCGAAGACTGCGACCATCGGATAGGAGAAGACGGCCTGCGGATCGGCGTCGAGCGCCGTTACGAGGCGCTGCAAGGTGGAGGGGCAGATCCCCCCGGTCGCGTCGAGGACGAACAGATACTCGCCGCGCGCGTGCTCGACCAGGGTGTTGCGCGAGCGGGCGAGACCGCGATCCACTGGCGCGCGCAAGAATCTTGCCGGTAGCGAGGGATGATCGTTGAGGAGTTTTCCAAGAGCCACCGCTGGAAAGTCGTTCGACCCGTCGTCGAGTATGAGCACCTCGAGCTCGTCGTAGAGCGAAGCGGTGACGCTGGCAAGCGCCTCCAGGGCATCCCGTTCACGGTCGCGGACGGCCACGAGGATCACGCTCACCCGCGGCTTGGCTCGAGCATAGGCGGGGGTCTCCTCGATGATCCGCACGCCGCGGCGTCGTCTTCTCAGCATCGTCGGGGCAGCTCCGCGGCGAGCTCGGCGAGCCGTTGCCCAACGGGCTTCATCGGCAGCTGTTCGCGCACGAAATCGTAAGCCCGCTCTCGCATGAGTCGCAACTGATCGGGTTGGTCGAGGAGGCGGTCGATGGCGGGTCCAATGTCCTCGACGGGCGCAACCACGTAGTGCTCGCCCGCGAGGAGCGGGTCGCTGTCGAGGCAGGGCTCGGACACCACCACGCAGCCGTTGCAGATCGCCTCCAGGAAGCGCATCCACTCCAGCGCCGAGGATGTGGTGCGGTGCAGGTTGAGCAGGATCTTCGCCGAACGCAACCGGTGGTACTTGTCCGCTCCCTTCAGGAAGTCCGGCCGGGGCCGTGTCCGGGGCTCCAGGGGTGGGATCAGGAACTGGCATTGGCGCGCCCACAGGTCCCCGCCCAAGCCGGCCAGGAGTGGGTCTCGCCGGGGGTCGGCGGCGCCGAGGTAGAGCACGTCGATCAGGCGCTCCACGCTCTCGTCGCGGTGCCAGGTATCCCATGCCGGCGCGTAGCCCAGCTGGATGTGCTCACAACGGATCCCACGCCGCCGAAGCTCCGCGGCGCTGGAGCGGTTGATCGACACGGCGGCGGCGAACTGGGGGGCGAGCTCGCAGGTTTCCTCAAACCACGGGGTGCCGGGATTCTCCGTGCACAGGGCGATCGTCCGTTCGCGTTGTCGGGTGTCAGGGAATCCTCCGTGCTCGCCCCAGGCGTGGAACTCGTGCGGTATCACCACGTAGACGACGTCGTCGCGTGACGGCGGGAACTCGTCGAAGACGAGCTCGACCTGGTGCCCCGCCTCCGCCGTCGCCGCCGAGATGGCGGCAAGCAGCTCGGTCATGAAGTGGCTGCCCTGGCGGGTGCTGGCGAAGCAGAAGCGCATCCTCCTGCGGGAGGGTACTGGCGCTCGCGAACGAGGGCGAGCCTGCGTTGCCGGAGCAGCTTGCGGGCCGTGCCTGAAAGGGGTAGGGCAGCCCTTATGATTGAGCCGTGAGCTTCCGACGTCGCGCGGCTGCCCCGCGCCTTATCGAGTGGACCGGCGAGCGGTGTGTGCCCTGGGCGCCTGACGTGCAGGTCGTGTACGAGCACTTCCACCGCTACCTCTGGGCAGCGAGGCTGGTCGATGGCCGAAGGGTGCTGGATCTGGGGAGCGGCGAGGGATTCGGCGCGGCAATCCTCGCCGAGTCGGCCGCGCACGTCGTGGGCGTGGACGTCGATGAGCTGACCGTCGAGCACAGCCGGCTGAATTACGCCGGCCCGAACCTGGAGTTCGAGCTGGGCACGGCGGTCGACCTCTCGGCGTTCGCGGACGGGTCGTTCGGAGCGGTGGTGGCGTTCGAGATCATCGAGCATGTCCGCGAGCAGGAGCGGGTGCTGGCCGAAGTCGCACGGCTGCTCGGCGACGACGGGATCCTGGTGATCTCGACGCCCGATCGTCGTATGTACGGCGGGGCTAGGACCGCACCCAATCCGTTTCACGAGCACGAGCTCGAGTTCGAGGAGTTCCTTGAGTTGCTCGGAAGGCATTTTCCGCATCTCGCCTCTTGGGGTCAGCGGACGATCACTGGATCCCACCTCAACCCCCTGGGCTCCGCGGTGGCCGAGGATCGAGTCGGTGGGGCGTCCGAGTTCTTCATCGAGCGCGCGGGCGACGAGTGGCGTCTCGCCGACGGACCGGCCGCGCTCTACTGCGTTGCGCTCGCATCTAAGGCTCCGCTCCCCGCGATTGCCGCGAGTTCGACTCTGGCTGACTGCGGTATCGAACTGGTGCGCACAAAGGAACGCGACACAGCCGCAGCGGCGGGCGAGACGGCAAAGATCGAACGAGAAAAGGAGGAACTAGAGAAGGACTTATCAGCTGCAAAAAAGGAATTCTCCGCCGCGCTTGAGCGCGAGCGCGCAGCCCACGCACGGCTCGTGCGAGAGCGTGAAGACGAAGTCCGAGCAGAGCGCGATCGCATGGAGCAGCGCGTCCGGGGTGCCGACGAAGACATTGCCCAGAGCGAGCGGCTGGTCGCGAGCAGTCAGCAGAGAATGCTCGAGTTGCAGGCCCACATCGATTTCCTCGAAGCACAGCTTTCTTCTGTAGGCCAGGCGAGCCGACGAGTAGAGGAGTCTGTGACTTGGCAGACGTTTCAAAAACTGCGAGGCCGGCTGTACCGCTCGATTGGCGGTGAGCGGTCGCTGATCGCCCGCATGCTGGGGGCTTCGCTGCGGCTGATCGGGCGGCGGCTGATCAAACGCCCACCGGCTCTGCCCACCACCGCCGGCGAGACTCCCAAGCCGAACGCGCCAGACATCATTCAGCTACCCGAGCACGAGACCCCCGAAGTCTCGCTGATCATCCCGTTGTACGCGCACGCAGAGCTGACCCGGGCTTGCCTGTGCTCGATTCGTGAGCACACGACCCGCGTCAGGTACGAGGTCGTCTTGGTTGACGACGAGGCGGATGATGGGACGCGGCAATTGCTCAAGGAAGTGAAGGGCGCAAGGATCGTCCGTAACGAGAAGAACCTCGGCTACCTGCGGAGCATGAATCGTGGCGCGACCGTGGCGCGCGGCAGGTGGCTCGTGCTGTTCAACAACGACACCGAGGTCACGCGCGGCTGGCTTGAGGCAATGCTGGATTGTGCGAGCTCAGCCCCGGATGTGGGTGTGGTCACGCCGAAGTTCATCTACCCGGACGGTAGCCTCAACGAGGCTGGGGGCATCATCTGGCGTGATGGCACCGGTGTCAACTACGGTCGCGGCGATCAGCCCGATCTCTTTCAGTACGAATACCGTCGCGAGACCGATTACGGCTCCGCTGCCGCCCTGATGGTCAGCGCCGACCTGTGGAAGGACATCGGCGGATTTGACGAGTGCTATCTCCCTATGTACTACGAGGACACTGACATGTGCTTCGAGGCACGCGAGCGTGGCTTGCGTGTCCTATATGAGCCCGCGGCCGTCGTGGTGCATATCGAGGGTGCGACTGCCGGGAACGATCCTGATGTGGGCCATAAGCGCCATCAAGAGCAAAATCGTCACAAGTTTGTTGCAAAGTGGCGTAACCGGCTTGAGTCTGAGCACGGATATCCGGCTCCAGCAAACACGCGAATTGCAGCCAACCGCCACAGTGGTCAGCACGTGCTCGTGATAGACCACCGGGTCCCGATGTGGGACCGCGATTCCGGATCGCTGCGGATGCTGCGCATCATGCAAGCGCTGATCGGGCTTGGCGCGCGCGTCACCTTCATGTCCGACAACCTTGCGCAGGTCCAACCGTACACACGCAAGCTTCAGCACATGGGTATCGAGGTGCTCTACAGCCCAATCGATGTCAAGGCCGAGATGGCCATTATCGGTCCCAAGTTGAGGGCGGCGATACTCTGTCGCCCTCACGCTGCAAGCCATTGGCTGGACACGGTACGGGAGTTCGCTCCTGCCGCCATGATCGTATACGACACTGTAGATCTGCACTGGCTGCGCGAAGCTCGGAGAAGCGCCATCGTGGCTCAGGCGGACACCGTTTTTGGAAATAACGGCAGCCCAAGAACAGACTCAATTTCGCCGAAGGCCAAGGCGTTGCGGGAGCTGGAGCTGGCGATGATCCGCGCAACCGACGCTACGCTTGTCGTGAGCGATGGTGAGCGTGAGCAAGTTGAGCGCGACGTGCCTGGTGCCAACGTGCTGGTGGTGCCGAACGTGCATGACGTCGAGCCGAATGTGCCGCCGCCTGAGAATCGTTCGGGAGTTCTTTTTGTAGGAGGCTTTGAGCACACCCCGAACGTCGATGCGGCTGTTCGTCTGGTGAAGGAAGTGATGCCGGCGGTGTGGGGCGAGCTCGGCGACGTACAGGTCACCATCGTCGGGTCCAGCCCTCCGCCCGAGGTTCTGGCGCTCTGCTCGCCGCTGGTGGATGTCGCCGGATGGGTGGAGGATCTTCAGCCGCTACTGGGGCGGTCGCGGCTGATGGTGGCTCCGCTTCGCTATGGCGCAGGGTTGAAGGGTAAAGTCACGCAGTGTCTTGCGGTTGGGTTGCCGGTGGTGACGACGTCGATCGGCGCCGAGGGTCTTCTTGCCACACGCATTGAAGCCGACGGTATCGATCCCAACGAGCAGTGCATGCTGGTTGCCGATAGTGCGCGCGAGATGGCTATCGAAACGGTTAGGCTCTATAGAGACGACGAACTCTGGCGGCGATTGTCACGGGCCGGCCAAGAGTCTATCGCTGAGCGCTGCTCAACCGAGGTGGTCACGCACCGACTCAGCGAGATCCTAGGAGAGAGGCTCTCGCGGGTCTATGATGAGGCCTCGGCGTGAGCCACGTTTGAGCGTGCGATTCACGTCGCTAGGCTCAACCATTCCATGGAGAAGGCAGTCATTATCGGGAACTGTCAGGCGGGGGCGCTGGAGATCATGCTGAGGACCAGCGAAGCGTTTACGAACCGGTTCGAGTTCGTGAGCTTCCCCCCTGTGCATGAGATTCCCAAAGCGAGCATTCCCGAGCTACATCAGGCAGTCGCTGACGCTGCTGTAGTGATTCCCCAGCGTGTAGAGGAGTCATATCGCAACGGCATTGGGCTCGGCACCGAGACTCTCACGGCGATCGCCGGTACGGCCGACGTAGTGCGCTGGCCGAGCGTGTACTGGGCGGGGTACTTCCCAGATCTCTTCTACCTCCGCGATGCAGCAGGAGAGCCCGTTGTAGATGGCCCCTTCGACTACCATGACCGGGTGATCCTTCGGGCATACGCTGCCGGAGTCGACACGGAGGGTGTATGCCGGTTGCTGGAGGATCCGGAGCGTCCATCCGACGCACAGGCGTGGGCGACGAACGCGACGGCCGAGCTGGGCCGTCGCGGCCAAGATTGCGAGGTTCAGGTGGCTTCGTTTATAGCCTCCAGGTTTCGGGACGAGCTGCTGTTCTTCACCATGAACCATCCGGCAAATGTGCTGCTTGGTTTCATCGCCCAACAGATTACGGAACTCCTCGGCATCCCTGGCGGTATCGATCATCGACGAATCCCAGACGAGGTCCTCGGACCGACTTTCCTTCCTCTGCACGCGAACCACGTGCGCGCCTTGGAACTCGGATTTGGCTTGAAGTTTGGTGCTGGGCACACTACCTTTAGGTCTCACTGGATTACATATGATCCCCTAGAGGCCGTACAGATATTCTTTAAATATTACACTGAGCACCCGCAGCTTGTCGAGCTCAATCTTGACCCGTAGGGTGTGACGGTCTCCAGCGTCCCGCAGTGGCACACTCTGCGCCAGCCGTCGCGGGCGCCGATCGGGCATACTTGCTGGGACGCACGCGTTGCCTGCGGAATTTGATGGCCTCCCCGTCCACCCAACTGCGCATGATGGCCCACAGCCTGCGACGTCAGACGTGGCGGCACGGGTGGCTGAATCTACCGGAGCATCGCCCCGCGGATAAAGCCGTTAAGCCGGCTCCATACCTTCCGATCTACGAGGAGTTGCTTGGGCCGATGCGAAGGAGGGCGTTTACCCTGCTCGAGCTCGGTGTATGGGGCGGCCATTCGCTCGAAATGTGGCGTGACGCCTTTCCGCGAGCCACTGTCGTCGGTATAGACATAGCTCCACCTGACCTGAACCTCGGCCGGCGCGTACACATCATTCGCGGCGATCAGACCGATGCGGCGCTCATGCGGAGCGTGCGCGACGCTCATGCGCCCGGAGGGTTTGATGTGATCGTGGATGACGCCTCTCATCTTGGCATCACCACGGCTCGCTCGCTTCAGATTCTTTATGCCGAACACCTACGCCCGGGCGGGCTGTACTGCATAGAGGACTGGGGCACCGGGTATATGCCCGACTGGCACGATGGTGGCCCGCTCGCCTCTCCGCTGGATGTCCGACACCTCGACAGCTCCACGACTCCCATGCAGGCCGATGTCGCAGGACCGGTCCCAATGCCGAGCCACGATCTCGGGGTCGTAGGTGTGATGAAGCGCCTGATCGACCATACAGCGAGTGGCACCGTGCGGTGGGCACATCCCGACGCCGTTGGCGAGGTCCTTACGATCGAGTCGATGACCGTTTGGGACGGGATCGTGGTATTGCGAAAGCCCAGTCCCTGAGAGCGTTTTGGAGGGTCAGGGACGGATCGCAACCGCGCTACCTGGCTGCCACAAAATCTCCTCGCGCATCAACGCTAACAGTGATGGTTGTTGCCGCGCTCCCCTGAGCCGGACATTTCTGGCCAGCCGAGAGGAGATAGGCCTGCGCCGCACTGATTGGGGGCACGTAGAATCCGTCCGGCCCGGACATATCGGCGATCAAGAGAGCTTGCTGCTGTGGGTTCAGGTGCAAATTAGCGCAAATCGCGCCGCTTTCTGGTGTCAGCGACGCCACCTCTGATCGGAATGTCGCCAGGCTTCGCCCAAAAGGTGTCGCCACAAAATACGACCGCACGTTGGCACCTTGTCCGAACACGAGGGCCAGCGTGACTGTCGCGGCGAGAAAGAGGGCACCTCGCAATCGTCCGAGATAATCAGATGATCGGGGGACCAACACGGGGCGTAGACCAGCCGCGAGCGCGCTGAACGTGAGAAGCATTGGCATGGCGAGGTAATAAATACCGCGTTGGTGACTCTGAATGAGTGCTGGAAAAACCGTGGCGCCCGCGGCTAACACCAAGGCCATGGGAAACCAATCTTTGCGGCGCGCGGCAACCACCCCTCTGGCGATGGCAGCGAGTATCACGGCGAAATAGATAATCACGAGGACGGTTGTCGGCGCCAATTCCGCCCTATAGAAGCGGAGGTTCGGGTGGACGAATGTCAGCCCGTTGTGCGCATATACCGCTTTGGATGTCGTAGCGGGATACGCAACAGTTGCGAAGTAGAGCACCGGGAGCGCGATGTTCCAGAAGCCGGCCGCGAATCCAACCTTCTTGGTGTCGGCCCCGAGCTGCCTCAGCTTCAACACCTGGTGAACAGCACAGTAGGCCGCTATAGGCATCAAGCCGAGGTAGATGATGTTGCTGAGGACTGCAATGGTCCAGGCGGCGCCGCCGACGAGAGACCAGAGCATGCTGCTATGCAAGCTTTGAGAGCGCATACATCGTTCATGACTCCACAGGCCCAGCCCTAGGGCAAGAAATCCACAAGAGTGGCCAATCGCCGAGGCCGACAGCGCGGTCTGGTACCAGACGGATGTAGCGATGAAGAGTCCTCCAATCCACCACGCATCAATCGTGCGCCATCTGGTCTTCGTCCCCGTCCGCAGCCAGAGGACGAGGCCTGTCGTGAAAACAAGCGAGTTAAGCAAAAGGAACGGAACGACTGACGCAGAGCCGAAGGTGTACGTGCCGAGCGCCCAAAAGATGTTCGTTACGTATCTTCCGGCATTGATTTCATCGTTTGACAGATCGCCCAGCGATCGGTAGAAGTGAGTGACGTTCAGGAAGTCGTCGGCCCAGAAGCCGCTGCGCGACACAGCCGTGATCCAGACCATGAGACTAAAGACCATCACGAGGCATGGCAGAGCGACGAGCAGAATCGTCCTTGAGCTCCAGGTTGGCAATCCTGAGTCGTGCTTCATGATTAGCGTCCCTTTCTGTCACTCGCCGGAGGTGATTGGCAGAACTCCGAGGTGAAGGAGCGGATGCGGCCGCGTCCTACCGAAGTTGGAGCCCGTGTCCGCGAAGGCGATAACTCAGCGATAGCGGCTGCATGATAACGGCCAACTGGACGGCTCTCTGTGCGGGCTGGCCATATCGAGCGCCCTGACTGCCGAGATGGGCGTCAGTAGCGTTGAATAGCGGCAATCCGACCAAACGCGCCGGAGGCCGGTCGCCGAGGAGCACGCGAAGTCGCCCTGGTGTGATCGACCACACGCCAGCTGTCGCTGCGCCCGGCACCTCATGCTGTCGGTTAGGCTGGGACTTGATGAGCGAGGGCAATGACGATAGGGCCGATCTGGGATCGACATGAGCGCAGGAGACCACAGCACCATCTATCTGGCTGCGGCTTCCGACTTGGCACGCGCGGTGGACCCGGCTTTGGTCGACGCTATGGCCTGCGGCTTGGCGGGGGTGCGCGAGCGCGGGGGCAGGCTGTTCATCCTCGGCGTAGGCGGCGGCGCGGGACACGCCTCGCACGCGGTCAACGACTTTCGCAAGTTGTGCGCGCTGGAGAGCTATGCGCCGACCGACAACGTATCCGAGCTTACAGCTCGCACCAACGACGATGGCTGGGAGACGTCGTTCAGCGCCTGGCTCGAGGTTTCGCGGCTGTCCGAGCGCGACGCGCTGCTTATCTTCTCGGTGGGCGGCGGTTCGCGCGAGCACAACGTCTCGACCAACCTGGTCGGGGCGATGGAGGCCGCGCGCCAGGTTGGAGCGCCGATCTACGGCGTGGTCGGAGCGCCAGGTGGAACGCTCGCGGAGCTAGCCGACATCGCGATCTTGATCGAGCCCCCGCTGGCCCTGCGCACGCCGCTGGTCGAGTCCTTCCAGGCGGTCGTCTGGCACGCGCTGGTCTCTCATCCCGAGCTGGCGCTCCGGCAGGGCCATTGGGAATCGATCGCCGCCACCTCCAAGTCGTGAGAGGACGCTGGTTCTCGGCCTGGGACCATGGGCCGCTGGCGCTGGCATCGGTTGGCCTAGCCGACACCGCAGGTCGTCCTCGAGCAGTGTTTCTCGATCGGGACGGGGTTCTCAACGAGGGGGTTGCGGACCCCGACTCGGGTCTGCTCGAGTCCCCGCTGAAGGTCGCGGACGTGCGCCTGCTCCCTGGCGTATGTGCGGCCCTTCACGGGCTGGCGCGAGCCGGCTATACGCTGGTATGCGTCTCAAACCAGCCCGCGGCCGCGAAGGGCAAGGCCTCGCTGGAAGAGCTGCTTGCGGTGCATGAACGTGTGGTCGAGCTGCTCGCGCAGGGAGGCGTACGTCTGGACGCCTCGCGTCTATGCCCGCACCACCCCGAGGGAGTGGTCGAGGAGCTGTCCGGTCCGTGCGATTGCCGCAAGCCCGCACCTGGCATGCTGCTCGACGCCGCGCGCGTCATGGGCCTGGACTCCGGTGCCTCCTGGATGCTGGGCGACACCGATACCGATGTGGACGCGGGCCGGGCCGCGGGCTGCCGGACTGTGCTGATCGAGTATCCAGGCAGCTCTCATAAGCGGTCGGGTCGAGCTAGCCCGGATCTGCGTGCCGCGGATCTGGACGACGGGGTCATGCGGCTCCTCGACCACACGCCCGGCTAAGCTCCAAGGGCCGAAAGATCGAGCTGAGTTCGGTCCGCTCGGCACGGTGAGCCAGTGCTAGACCAGATCTCCACACGCATCTTTGCCGACGGTGCTGACCTCGATGGCATCCTCGCGCTGGCGGCCGATCCGCGGATCACGGGCTTCACGACCAATCCGACGCTGATGTGGAAGGCGGGGCTGACCGACTACGCCGAGTTCGCCAAGCGCCTGCTGGAGCGGATCACCAAGCATCCGATCTCGTTCGAGGTCTTCGCCGACGATGCCGAGGAGATGCGACGTCAGGCTCACCTGATCGCCTCATGGGGCGAGAACGTCTACGTCAAGATACCGGTCACGACGACTAAGGGTGAGTCGATGGCGCCGCTGGTGCGCGAGCTTTCCGAGAACGGCGTCAAGGTGAATGTCACGGCGCTGTTCACGACCGCCCAGGTGGAGTTGATCACGGCGGCTGTAAAGGATGGCGCGCCCTCCTATATATCGGTCTTTGCAGGACGTATCGCCGACGCGGGCGTCGACCCCGTGCCGATCATGGCCCGCTCCGTGGACATCATGGTCCAGGCGCCGAGCTCGGAGCTGATCTGGGCCTCCCCGCGCGAGATTCTCAATCTGGTGCAGGCCGATCAGGTGGGCTGCCACATCATCACGATCACCCATGATCTGCTGAAGAAGCTAGATTGTCTCGGCAAGAGCCTCGAGCAGTACTCGCTGGAGACGGTGCGGATGTTCCACGGCGACGCCGGGGCCGCGGGCTTCACGCTGTAGTCGATGACTACCGGCTGTTCAGGGGCTGAAACCCTTCGCTTGAGTTCGTGTGGGTTAACACAGTGAAGCGGGCTTGCATTACAGGCGGCGCCGGGTTCATCGGAAGCAACCTCGCCGACCGGTTGAGTGTCGGCGGCGTAGAGGTCGTGATCGTCGACGACTTCCGGACGGGTCGGCGGGAGTTCGTAGCCGATGCGCTCACTCGGCCGGAGGTGCGACTGGTGGAGGGCGATGTGCTGGAAATGGAGGTGCTCGAAGACGCCGTCGACGGCTGCGACTGGGTGTTTCACCTCCAGGCCAACGCCGATGTTCGCCGCGGCCTGGAGCATCCCAGACGGGATCTGGAGCAGAACACGATCGCCACGTCGAACGTGCTCGAGGCGATGCGAGCCCGCGAGGTGAGCAGGATCGCGTTCGCTTCGACCGGTTCGGTATATGGAGAACCCGAAGTCTTCCCGACGCCCGAGGACGCTCCTTTCCCGATCCAGACCTCGCTGTACGCGGCGTCCAAGCTGGCGGGAGAGGGTCTGATCGCCGCGTATGCGGCCGGTTATGGCTTCACAGGGTTGATCTGTCGTTTTGTGTCGATCCTCGGTGAGCGCTACACGCATGGACATGTGTTTGACTTCTACCGCGCCCTCAAGCGCGATCCGACGCGCCTGCGGGTGTTGGGCGACGGGCGTCAGGAGAAGTCATATCTGTACATCCAGGACTGCATCGACGCGATCCTGACCGCCGCCGAGCGCCATGATGACGAGCCGGGGGCGCACATCTATAACCTCGGCACGGAGGAAACCATCCTCGTCGACCAGTCGGTGGGCATAATCACCGATCATCTCGGCCTGCGGCCAGATATCGAACATACCGGTGGAGAGCGAGGCTGGACGGGCGACAGTCCTCTGATCCACCTCGACACCGCGCGCATCCGCAGTCTTGGCTGGCGGCCCAAGGTCACGATCGCGCAAGCCGTGATAAGCACCCTTGAATGGTTCGAGACCAACGAGTACGCCTGGCACGGTGATTCGATGACCGGAGGGGGTGCCCAATGAGCGTGATCTTCAGCCGTGCACCGTTACGCATCTCCCTCGGCGGTGGGGGGACCGATCTCCCCTCCTACTACCGCGAGCACGGCGGCTTTCTCGTGTCGGGGGCGATCGACAAGTACGTGTACATGCTCACCCACACGGTCTTTCAGCGGCGCTACCGGATGAAGTACTCCGAGCTGGAGGAGGTCGACGAGATCGCTCAGATCCGACACCCGATTCTGCGCGAGACGCTGCTGCGCCACTGGCGTGGCAATCCACTCGAGATTGCCTCGGTGGCCGATGTGCCGGCGGGCACCGGAATGGGCTCCTCGGGCGCCTATACCGTATGCCTGCTCAAGGGTCTTGCGCACGCGCGGAGAACCTCGATCACGGCCGGTGCGCTGGCCGAGGCGGCGTGCGAGATCGAGATCGACGTGCTCGGTGAGCCGGTCGGCAAGCAGGATCCCTACGTTGCTGCTCATGGGGGAATCTGCTCCTACACGTTCCATCCCGACGGACGCGTCGACGTCAAGCCACTGGAGCTGGACACCAGCGTGCTCCGGCGTCTAAGAGACCAGCTGCTGCTGTTCTACACGGGGGAGGCGCGCTCGGCCTCGAAAGTGCTTGCCGACCAGGATGAGCGCTCCAAGGCGGGCGACCGCGCCATGCTCGAGAACCTGCACCGCATCAAGGAGCTGGGGTTGCGCAGCTGCGAGTTGCTGTGCGCCGGCGATCTCGAGGCCTACGCGGAGCTGATGCACGAGCACTGGGAGCACAAGCGCCGCCGCTCGCCGGGGATGACGAGTGAGCGCATCGATCGCCTCTATACGCTGGCCAGGCGCAGCGGGGCGATCGGCGGCAAGCTGGTTGGCGCAGGCGGCGGCGGGTTCCTGCTCGTGTATGCGCGCCGACCCGAGGACACCAGGCAGGCGCTGGCGGCGGCGGGTGCGTCGGAGCTTGCGTTCGACTTTGAGTTCGGTGGCGCCTATGCCAGTGAGAACGCATGAGCGGCGTGCGAGTGGGGATTGTCGGCTGTGGGTTGATTGGGGCCAAGCGGGCAGCCGCGCTCAGGCCTGAGGACGAGCTGATCGGCTGCTATGACGTTGACTCCTCGGCAGCCAGCGATCTCTCTCGGCAACATGGTGGCGCTGTGTGCTCGAGTGTCGACGAGCTGCTCGGCGCAAAGCCGGATGTCGTTGTTGTGGCGACAGTCCACGATCGACTCACAGAGCTGGCTGAGCATGCGCTGCGAGCCGGCGCGCACGTGCTCGTGGAGAAGCCCGCGGGAGTGTCGCTGGCGCAGATCGACCGACTGATCGCGTGTCAACGGGACAGCGGGCGTTTGGTCAAGGTGGGCTTCAACCACCGCTTCCATCCCGGGATCGCCCGCGCGGCCGAGGAGGTCCACTCCGGGCGTCATGGTGAGCTGATGCATCTGCGCGCCCGCTACGGCCACGGCGGACGGCTCGGCTACGACCGTGAGTGGCGCACCCAGCCGGCGCGCGCCGGCGGCGGCGAGCTGATCGACCAGGGCATGCACCTGCTCGACCTGACGCATTGGCTGGCCGGCCCGCTTCCGCTGCACTCGGCGCTGCTGCGTACCCACTTCTGGGATACACAGGTCGAGGACAACGCGGCGCTCATTCTCGGAGATGGCGAATCACGCTCCGATCCATGGGCGATGCTGCACGTGAGCTGGACCGAGTGGAGGAACCTGTTCTCGCTGGAGATTTACTGCCGCACGGCAAAGCTGCAGATCGACGGGCTGGTGCGCTCCTATGGACCCCAGCGGCTGACGATTTACCGGATGGGACCCGAGCTGGGTCCGCCCGAGGTCGAGGAGATCGTATATCCAGACGAGGATCGCTCTTGGGAGCGTGAGTGGGCGAACTTCACGGCCGTGATCGATGCCGGCGAGGAACGCCTGCTCAACGGCGACCTGAGCGACGCCCGCTACGCGTGGGAACAGGTCGAGGCGGCCTACGCTGCCGGTCCTTACGCACAGATGCGCGAGGCGGTGGCAGGTTGAGCGGACGGCGCGTGCTCGTCACCGGAGGATCGAAGGGCATCGGCCGTGCCGCCGCGCAAGCTCTGGCGGAGCGGGGGTGGCAAGTCACGCTCCTCGCACGCGACTCCCATGCTCTCGAGCGCACGCGTGCCGAGCTCCCGGGCGCAGGTCACGAGGTGTTCACGCTCGACGTCGCAGACGAACATGCCTGGGAGCGGATCGCCCCTAACCTCAAAGATACGCAGGGACTTGTGTGCGCGGCCGCCGTGCTCGACCCGATCGGCCCGATCGGCAGCTATGCGACCGCCGACTTCCGTCGCACGTTGGATATCAACGTGGTCGGCACGCTGCTTGCGATTGAGGCCTGCCTGCCCGGACTGCGCGCGAGCCGTGGAGCGGTCGTGACGTTCAGTGGGGGCGGAGCGACGGCTCCGTTGCCTCGGTTCGATGCATATGCTGCGTCGAAGGCGGCCGTGGTGCGCCTGACGGAGAACATCGCCGTCGAGCTGGCAGGCGAGGGTGTGCGGGTCAACTGTGTTGCGCCGGGCTTCGTCGCGACCGACATCCACCAGAGCACACTCACCGCCGGTCCCGAGATCGTGGGCGCGGAGTACTTCGAGAGCACCCGCGCCCAGCTCGACCGAGGGGGAGTGCCGGCGAGCGAGGCGGCTGAGCTTGTGTGCACGTTGCTGGAGGAGGAGCCCGACGCGCGGTTTACAGGTAAGCTGCTCTCCGCACAGTGGGACGCGTGGCGTGACCCTGGTTTCCGTCGCAGGCTCACCGACGAGCGCGATCTGGCGACGCTGCGGCGGATCGACGATGTTCTGTTCACCGCGGGCGCAGAGCGGGCGAGCGCATGACCCAATCATACGTCAGCCACGTCTCCGACGAGCATGCGGTCAATTGGTCGGAGGATCTTGAGGGACTTCACGAGGAGAGCAGCCGCACACACTTCATCGACGTCTGGACGCGTTGCGCAATGCTTGCGCGTATAGGGCGTTTGCCCACCAAGCCGACTGTCATCGACATCGGCTGCTCGACTGGGTATCTGCTTGAAGATCTGCGCACGGGTATTCCCGATGCGCGACTCATCGGCGTCGATCTGGTGGCTCAAGGGCTGCGCAAGGCCCACGAAAACGTGCCAGATGCGGAACTGATGCAGGCCGACGCGTGCGCGCTTCCCGTCGAGGATGCGAGCATCGACGCGGTTGTTAGCGCGAATCTGCTCGAGCATGTGCCCAATGACACGCAGGCGCTTGCCGAGATCGCACGGATCCTGCGTCCGGGCGCGCGCGCCGTGATCGTGGTGCCAGTTGGTCCCGGGAACTACGACTACTATGATCGCTTTCTCGGCCACGAGCGTCGCTATGCAAAGGGTGAGCTTGCGGGTAAGGCAAATTCGGCAGGTCTGAGCGTGCTTGAGGACATCCACCTCGGTGCGCCTTTGTACCCAGCATTCTGGGCCGTTAAGCAGCGCAACCGTCGACGTTATGAACATCTCCACGGGCGAGATCTTGAAGTCAGGGTGAGAGGGGACATCGGGCATACAAAGGACTCCATTGTTGGACGCTTTGCATGTCGCGTCGAGGAGCGTTTGCTCGTGCATGGAGTGAAGCTGCCGTTTGGAATTCGCGGCTTGACCGTCCTCACACGTTTACAGGAGCGCACATGAACGAGCATAAGCAGCCGGGGGGTTCATCCGAGGGAAAGGTCAGCATGACCCAAAAAAAGATGCTGAGCATCGTGATTCCAGCCTACAACGAGCAGGACAACGTCCAGACGGTATACAAGCGTCTCAGTGGGGTCATGGGGCGGATAGACATAGATTGGGAGCTGATCTTCAGCGTTGACCCCTGTATCGACCGCACCGAGGAGCTGATCCTTGATCTGGGCAAGCGCGATTCGCGCGTCAAGATGCTGCGCTTTTCCCGCAGGTTTGGTCAGCCGATGGCGACGATCGCCGGGCTTGAGGCCGCGTCAGGCGACGCAACGGTTGTGATCGACTGTGACTTGCAGGATCCTCCCGAGTTGATCCCGGAGCTCGTCGTACGCTGGCGCGAGGGGTACGATGTCGTCTATGCACAACGTCGTACGCGCGCGGGTGAGACGATCCCCAAGCGCATCGTCGCGGCTGCCGGCTACCGGGTGATCAAGCGAATAGCAGACATCGAGATTCCCCCCAACACGGGAGATTTCCGGCTGATGAGTCGTCGCGTCGTGGATAACGTAGTGGCCCTGAAGGAGAGTCACGGATTTCTGCGCGGACTCGTCGGACTCGTGGGCTTTCGCCAGACGAGCGTCCTCTATGATCGCGATCCAAGAGCGGCGGGAACAAGCAAGTACAACCGTTTCTGGGGTTCATTAGTAATCGGCCTGAACGGGATCGTCGGCTTTTCGCGCTATCCGCTGCATCTGATCTCACTGATCGGGGTGATCTTGTCAGGCTTTGCGTTTGCCCTAACGCTGGTCTATCTGGGCTTGAAGGTCGGAGGCGTGGACTTCCCTGTCGGTAACCCAACAATCGTAATTGTCGTGTCTTTCTTCAGTGGCATTCAGTTGTTGTCGTTGGGGGTAATCGGCGAGTACGTTGGACGGATCTACGACGAGTCGCGCAACCGGCCAAAGTACATAGTTGAGTCCCGTTATGGGTGGGACGATTAGAAGGTGACGGGTGGTTATCGAACCAGGAGCGCCGACCTCGTGGCTGAGCTGCCGCCTGTATGCATCCTCGCGGGAGGGTTGGGCACGCGCCTAGGCGAGCGCGTACGCGAAACGCCAAAGCCGTTGCTGGAGGTGGCTGGCAAGCCGTTTCTCTTGCATCAGTTGCGTCTGCTGGCGAGCCATGATGTTCGCGAGGTGATCTTGTGTGTCGGCTATCGCGGTGAGCAGATTGAGTCGCTGATCGGCGGCGAGCGCTTCGGGATCGACATACATTACAGCTTTGACGGTGCAGAACCTGACGGCACACTGGGTGCCGTCAGGCGAGCACTACCTCTTTTGGGCGAGCGGTTTCTAGTTCTCTACGGGGACACCTACCTGCGGATCGACTACGCGGCCGTGGTGCGGACGTGGCGTGAAAGTCGCCTGCCGGCGGTGATGACCGTGCTTCGTAACGAAGATTGCTGGGATGCATCGAATGTTGTTTACCGCGACGGCATGGTGGTTCGTTACGACAAGCGCACGCCGACGCCCGAGATGCGCTGGATCGACTACGGTCTCGGTGGGCTCACGCCCAAGGTGATCGATAACGTCTCGCCCCTTGAGACCGACCTCGCCGTGCTGTACTCAAATCTGGCCTTCGAGCGACAGCTGCTTGGGATTGAAGCGAGCGAACGCTTCTACGAGATCGGCACGCCGGAGGCGCTCGCCGAAACCGAGGCGTTCCTCGCCCGCGGCGAGGTCGTCTGAGAAGGTGTTTTGAAATGTTATTTTCGGTGTTTCTTGGTGGTCCAGGGTTTCGGTCCGGGTGGTGGGGCGAGGCGGTTGAGCATGAGTCCGATCATCGCTATGTGAACCATCGCTTCGTGGGTCTCGGGCAGACGCTCGTAGTCACGAACCAGGCGCCGCCAACGCAAAAGCCAGGAGAACGTTCTCTCAACTACCCATCGGCGGGGAAGGACCGCGAAGCCGATCTGCTCGGCTGGTTTCTTGACGACCTCCACGACGATTCCCCACGAGCGCTTGGCGAGCTCGATGAGCGCACCTTGGTAGCCGCCGTCGGCGAAGATGTGACGCACCGACCCGAGCGCTGTGTGCAAGCGCTCGAGGATGCTCTCGCCACCGTTGCGGTCCGGCACAGAGGCGGCGGTGACCATCACGACGAGCATCAGGCCGATCGTGTCGACCACGATATGGCGCTTACGGCCGTTGATTCGCTTGCCCGCGTCAAAACCGCGGCTCGCCGCTCCCACGGTGTCCGCGCCCTTGACCGATTGCGAGTCCACGATCCCCGCCGAAGGCTCCAGGTTGCGAGATTCCGAGGCGCGCACCTGCTCACGCAGCTCGTCGTGCAACGCCTTCAGCGTGCCGTCATTACTCCAGTCGCGGAAGTACCCATATACCGTCTGCCACGCCGGGAAGTCCTTCGGCAGCATCCGCCACGCCCCACCAGCACGCACGTGATAAAGGATCGCGTTGACGATCTCCCGCTTGTCATGACTGGGCGGACGGCCAGCCGGCCCAGGCGGCGGCTCAGGCAACAACGGCTCCACCAGCTCCCACTGGCGATCGGTCAAATCCGTGGGGTACCGACGCATGGATGACATACCCCAAACTTCGGAACAACCCCGCGAAAACCTCTATTTCAAAACACGTTCTGAGTGGCAGCACCGACTCGTCTTGGCCGAGATCTGGGCTACCGTAGGAGCGATGACTGACCTCCACAGGACCACGCCGCCCCTCCGCACCCGCCGCCTCCGAACGCATCTGGACGCGCTACGCGCGCCTGACTCCGGCATCGCATTCCAGGGTGCGCGCTTCGTGATCGCGGGCGCCACCGTGACGCTCGTTTACCTCGGCGTCACTACTCTGCTCTCAGCCGTATTCGGGCTCCCTTTCCAGGCTGCGCTGATCATCGGGTTCTCATGCGGGCTCGTCGTTCATTTCAGCCTTCAGAGACTGTTTGTCTGGGGTCACGGAGACGCCTTCGCCCTGTCGCTACATCATCAGGCGGCTCGTTACCTTGTGGCCGCAGTGATACAATATGGCCTTACGGCTGCTTCGACTGCGCTGTTACCGGTAATCTTGGGTCTCTCGACGGAGGTCGTCTACTTGGCTACCGTGACAGTCGTTATTAGTACTAACTTCCTGGTGTTTCGTCACGGTATTTTCCACAGCAAGCCAGCCATGACGGATTCAGCTCCGGCCCCGATCGTCACCACCAAGTAGTCGAAGCACATTGAACCGCCCAGGTAGTCGGTCGTGACGCCGAGCCTGCGACTGAGGTTGGCGAGCACATCGAGGGATGGCACTGCCTGTCCGCCCTTGATGCGTGAGATGTGCTGGTGCGTGACGCCGAGCTGGCGCGCCAGCTCGTCCTGGGTGAGCCCGAGTGCTTTCCGACATGGCTACCGATGTGCATTCTCCCTAGCTCCTCTCGCCGAAGCCTCTGAGCCAGGCCAGCCTCGCTCATAGCGCAGTCCAGGTATCATTCACCGGCGTGACCAATGCCGAGACGTCAAGCTCGCGGTCCGAGCTTGAGCGGTTGGCGGGCCCTCCGGGTCTGCCGATTGAGCAGCGGCTGCAAAGCCCTATAAGTAGCTATTGGCTCGACCGAGCCGCGCAGCACACGCAGGATAGTTACGCGGGCGTCCCGCTCGCCAAGTTTCCTGAGGATCTGCGCGTGTACGAACACATGCTATGGGCAGATCGTCCCAATGTTGTCATCGAGATCGGTACACATAGCGGAGGAAGCGCGCTGTGGTTCCGAGATAGATTACGCACGTTGGCGTCCTATGGCCTTATCTCCGAATGTCACGTTGTCACCATCGACGTTGAGATAGCCCAAGCTCGTAGGTATCTCGATCGTGCCGACCCCCGATGGGAAGAGAGCATCTCCCTGGTGTCCGGTGATGTCTGTGACGAGACACTCCCCGCTCAAATCGCCGAACTTCTCCCCCATGAGGCACGCTGCTTTGTGGTCGAGGACTCCGCCCACGTCTACACCACAACAATGGCAGCGCTCACCGGCTTCTCCCGGTTCGTCTCACCTGGAGGGTTCTTCATTGTCGAGGATGGCTGCGTTGACATCGAGGCGATGCGCCTGGCAGAAGACTGGCCGCGTGGTGTGCTTCCGGCCATTGCTGACTGGCTTGCCAGTCCTGCGGGCGTCGACTTTGCTAGCCGTCGTGACCTGGAGCTTTACGGCGTTACATGTCATCCAGGGGGCCTGCTTCAGCGTAGTGGTATTACTTGAGTTTGGGTCACCTGGTGCGGTTTTGTAAAGCTACTCTGTAGTCGGTACCCGCTCCACAGCGTCGACTGTCGTATAACCAAGAAGATCACCAGCTTGTACCAACTGATGCGAAAAGATGCTGTCTGTGAGTTGCTGTTGCAGGGAAGTCTCCATGCCGGCGCGGGTCAGCACGTGGTCATAGACAATCATGTCTGCGGCGTTACGTCGAATAATCAGATCAAGGGCATCGTGAGTGATGAGCTCTGCGCTCGGTGGCACTGGGTTCGGCGTCACCTGCTCTCTGGTCACGTTCACCCTGATCGGATTTAGTGTGACCCCAAATAGTTTGGCTACGCCTTGCCATGCGATAGCGCCTAGCTCAAGCACACCGACGAAGCCCAATGTATTCAGCCGGTCAATAGCGTCGCGAGCGATCGCCTCAAGATCGGACGATGTCGCGAAGCCCGACTCTGGGAGGCGCGGGTCGCCATGTAGGAGCATTCAACAGATCTGGTTGTCGACCACTGGTGCAAGCAGTGGCTCAGATAGGAACTCCGAGAGCGGGCGCTGAGCGTGCTCAGTGGCTCTGTAGGGGGCTACGAGGTCGTCTATGCCAGACACACGCCAGTACACATAGAGCGATAGTAGCCGAGTTCGTGGCTCACGGAGGACGGTGGCGATAAACGAGCGATCGGTGATCTGTGACAACGTGCTCAGTGAAAAATGGCCGCAGACCGCTCGATACTGGCCGAGCGATCGCACCATGGACGGAGTCGTCGCGATCATGGCGCGAATCTCTGGACGCAAGAGCTCAAAGTCATTGAAGTCGCAGAAAGTAGATGTGTCGAAGCGCTGCGGAGCTAAGGCTCCCGGCGGCAGCGCCGTCTCAAGAGCCGTGCATATGCTCAACCCACCGCTCTTTGGGATGTGCAAGAAGCACCTGGGACGACCGTCCGCCACGCTCTCATCCGTGTCGGCGCAGAGTACGCTCACAGCTACAGCAAGCCGCCGCAGGTTAGCAACTGGCTCTCCCTAATCCGAGGCATCGGACAATAGCATCGCGATCGTAATGGATCCATAAGTCTTCCGGTCGCGTGTAGCGACAGTGGAGGGTATGGTCGGTCCGGCTCAGCTTGGCCCCAGATCCCGCAGGGCTGGTCGAGGGCTTGCGGTCTGCGGTCTCGACCGACTCAGTAAGCAAGACCAGCGGATCGAGGTCAAGGCAATCGACGATGCGCTCCACGCTCTTGAGCGTCAGGTTGCGCTCGCCCCGCTCTATGGCGCCCATATAGGTGAGGTGGATGCCCAAGACGTCAGCAAACGCCTCTTGGCTCAGGCCACGTGCCTGCCGGTAAGCTCGTAGATTGCGGCCAGCCCCCTGCAAGGTGTCCCGCATGTCGAGAAGATATAGGACGCGCCGCCGGGGGCGCGGGTCGCATGCGTGCAGGAACATGTTGACGTCCGGCAGCTTCGCGTGCGCCATGCCGCGCGATCGCACCACTCGCCGAAAGCCGACATGGCTCCGCAACCGGCCGATCAGCCCAGCCGCGTCCGATAGAGAGTCCGGTACGTCGAGTTGAGGTTCCTACGCGGCGAGGGAGTCGAGCTTGGCACGCTGGACTTCCCGTTGCGGCTGTCCTGTGGTGCTCAGGACGCTGCAACCCGCCTTCCTGCTGCTCGCTCATGTATAGCTCAAACTTCGTCATATCCGCAGGATCGGCTATACATGAGCAATGGATCTCGAGCCGCTACTACGTGGGCTTTCAGTCCGCCGCCTATGAGCGAGGGCTCACACCGGATCGCCCAGGCGCGGTGCAGGCTTGCGTCCCGCCCGGCACCAACCGCCCCAAGGCGTGGGCGGAGATACCGATCTCGTTGGTCTTCCTGCGCTCTTTTGCCCCCGTCGGCGTCGAGCAGGTCGAGTTGCACGGATTTCAGATCAGGCTCGCGCGACCGGAGAAGATCCTCATCGACGCTGCCGGGCTGCCAGGACGAATCGGCGGTGTCCACGGACGCGCGCGCGTCCTCGATCGAGCGTACCCCAACCTCGACTGGAATATCCTCGTCGATCTTGGCGAACAGGCCGTCCGCGGGCGCGCAGCACTGCGTCGTACAGCGGCTCTGCTGGAGATCCTCGACCTGCAGATCCCCGAGACGCTCGCGAAGCATGCCAGGGCACGCCCTGGCGAGTCGCTCCTATATATCGGCGAGCGGCGCATCTTCGTGGCGCACGGAACCCGCCTACCCCGCTGGGCCGTGGTTGACAACATCGGAGGAACCGCCCTGCGCGAGGAGATCGTCCGCTGATGATCCCCAACGCGATCCTTCGAGATCGCCGCTTTCCGCTACTCCCAGGAAGGCAACTTCAGCGGCACGATCGCCCACGAGCATCCCCACGGCGGTGGGACGTTCGAGCTGCAGATCAGCTACCGCCTCGACCCAATCCTCAATCCCCGCGATTTAACGCTCGCCCAGCAGCCTACTTCACGCGCGTGGAGTGCGGCATCCCCATCCTCTACGGGCTGGACCCCTACGAGATGATCGGTGAGAAGACCATGGCCTGCAGGGCTTTCGTCGCCAGTGTTGCCTGCGGGGTCGTCCTCGCGAATGAGCCGCCGGTTCGCCCCGCCCTATCAGTGGGGATGAGGTCGAGAGCGCTATTGTTTCACGCACGCGCCGGGCCGCGGTCACTGCGCTTTGGCCCGCCGCCTGCCCGGCGACCATGCCGTGTCCACGAGAACGGGGGCGGGCCAGGGTTCTTGGCGGTGTTTGTGTCAGCCCGCCACCTTGGTGACGCTCACGAGCCGTAAAGAGTCGTTTTCGGAGGCTGCTTTTCTGAGCGTGCTGTTGTAGCCGCTCCGCGAGAAGAGCAGCAGTTGCAGGTTCTCGTCGATCTCGTAGCCGGCTTGGCGCAGCGCCGGGAGCTTGTAGTCGTCGATCTCCTCGAGGATGGCGCCGTCCATCGCTTTGTCGCGCCAGCGGCACTCGCCGATCACCGTCACGCGAGCACCGCCGGCGAGCCCAACGATGTCGATCTCCTCGGTGCTGCGCTGCCCGGTGCGGCGCAGGTCGTTGCGAGCGTTGCCCCACCAACTGCCAAAGCGCTGTGCCGTTACACCGTAGCTCGCGCGCGTCCAGTCACGGCAGAGGTCCTCGAACACCGGCGCCACGTGGTCGCTCAACGCGGGCTTCACGCCGCTCTCCCACAGGTCCTCTGCCCTGAGGCCGGTCTCCAGCTCGACTTGGAAGGGAAAGACGAAGCGAAACCAGAAGCGCAGGAACGGGTCGCTCAGCTCCCAGTGGCCCCCGCGGCTGGAGGGGGTGGCGCCCGCGGGGAGCTTGCGGCGGACGATCCGCAGCTCGGCGAGCGTCGCCAGATAACGACTGACGGTCGCGTTCTCGA
This sequence comes from uncultured Solirubrobacterales bacterium, assembly GCA_963755165.1. Classification (GTDB taxonomy): domain Bacteria; phylum Actinomycetota; class Thermoleophilia; order Solirubrobacterales; family Solirubrobacteraceae; genus Palsa-744. The sequence continues at coordinate 250,256 of CAVWIT010000002.1, forward strand.
CCCGGGCGCCGGAGGCGATCTTCTCGACCTCCTTCGCTCCGGTGGCGAGTTGCTCCAGGATCGAGAAGTAGACGCCCGGCTGCTTGAGCTCCTGCTCCAGGATCGCTCGAGCCTCGTTCCACAACGGGCCGTCGCGATCGAGCACGCGCGAGCAGATCACGTGCTCGAGGTCTCCTCGCCCGAGCTCGCTCAAGTACCGGGGCATGCCGCCGGCGATCGCGAAACGCTCGACGCGCCGCACGGGATCGAGCGTGTCGAGGAACCCTCGCGCCTGCGGGTAGCGCAACGGGCGGATCTCCAGCGCTCTCAGACGCCCGTGCAGCGGGCCGCGCTCCGACATCAGCGCCTGCATCTGCGAGATGGCCGAGCCGCACAGGACGAGCTTCAGCTGCGAGCTGTCGCGCTCCTCCTCCATCACAGCTTGGATCGAGCTGAGCGCTCGCTCGATCTCCGCATCCGTGCCGGGGAGCAGCCAGGGGAGCTCGTCAACGATCACCAGAGCCTTGGCTTTGCTCGCGAGCCGGAAAGCGACGCGAAACAGCGTGGCGAGGTCTCCGATCTCCGGTCGTACGTCGAGGCCCGGCTCGAGCAGCGCCGCGAACCGCGAGAGCTGGGTCCCCGGCGCGAGACGCTCCGAGGCCAGGATCACGGCCGGCTTGCCATGCGCAAATCGTCGCAACAGCCACGACTTTCCGACGCGCCGCCGTCCGTACATGTTGATCGGCATGCGCTCGGTGCTTTCCCACCACTCCTCCAAGCGCGCAAGCTCATCCTCGCGATCGAGGAACTCGTCGACGAGCGGCCACCTGTACGTGTCCATGCTCACCAGTATAACATATGCTGACGTAAGTTATGCTGACGTATGTTACTTGGCAAGGTACCTTGCCTGCAGATGCCGACGATAGAGGAGCCACAGCCTCCGACAAACGCCGGTGGAACCCCCGTCCGGGTCGTCCACGAGCCGCCCCGGGTGAAGCTGCGCGGTACGCTCGCGGGTCCCTGCTCTTGCGTCTACCAGGCGGCGAGCAGCTCGTCAGGTCGGAAGGTTGCGTCCACCGCGACGTCGTCGTCCACGCGCGCGCGGCTGACGACGACGAGCTTGGCAAGCTCGGCGCCCGGCACGGCGGCGCGGCTTCTCGCCAGATCGCTCAGATCGCGGCGCGAGAACGGCTCGTTCTCGCGCCACTTGACTGAGCCGACGAACCCGATGCTCGTCGGCGCGGGCGCGTCCCCACCGACCAGATCGACCTCGATGGCGTGATCGCGCCGCCACCAGGACCCGACGTACCGGGCACCGCCGAGGCGCTCGCTCAGCGATGCGTCGGCCAGCAGCCGCTCCAGCCCTTCACGGACAAGCGGCTCGACGGCGCGACCGCGAAAGGCGCTCCAGCCGCGCATGATCCGCTCGATCACGAGGTCCGGCCTGCCGCGCGAGAGCTCATCGATGTGCGGACCGACGAACCGCAGCCAGAAGCGCAGATATGGATCCGCCACGATGTACTTTGCGGCGGTCTTGCTCGAGGGGACAGCGTAAGGGAGCTCCCTGCGCACCATCCGCTTCGTCCCGACGAGCACGCTCAGGGCGGCTGTCAGGGTGTTTCCCTTCGCTCCACTGCGCGACTGGATGCGGCTGTAAGCGGTCTCGCCATGGCCGATCGCCTCGATCACCTTCCTGGCCTGCAACTCGCGCTCGAACTCCGACGCAACGATCCTCAGCGCCGTTGTCGCAAACGGCGTCTGATCGTCACGCAGCGCATCCTCGAGGAACTCGCGCAGGCTCGCCGCTCGCGGCCAAGACGCGGCCAGCAGCGGAAAGCCTCCCACGACGAGATAACGGTCGATCGCCTCGACTGCGTCGGAGGCATCGGTGATGTCGGCGACGGCCGCCGGACTGAGGGGCGCGATCCGCATCTCGCGGGTCGGCCTGCCATGAAGCGGCGATCGCTCCCCCACCAGAGTCTCCATCATCCGCACGTCGGATCCCACGCACACGAGCAGGACCGGCGACGCCTCGAGCGTTCGATCCCACGCCTTCTGCAGGTCAGCAGCAAAGCCCGCATCGAGCTCGGTGAGGTAGGGCAGCTCGTCGATCACCACAATCGCCGGGTCGGACGGCACAAGACCCGCCACCGCGGCCCGCAACGCAGCCGGCCAAGAACTGTATGAGGCGCCCTCGAAGCGGTCCGCCGCAGCCAGGCTCGACTCTCTGAGCGCCTCGACGAAGTCAGCAATGGCATCCGGGCGCGGTCGTCGGGGCGCCTGGTAGAAGCAGTAGGGAGCCCCTGAGCGGTCGCAGAACTCCTGAGCCAAGCGGGACTTACCGACTCGGCGACGGCCTCGCATCCACACGAAGCGTGCGCGGCCACTGCGTATGACCAGATCCAGCTCCGCCTGCAGCTCGGCCAGCTCGCCCGCCCTGCCCACGAAAGGTTCCATATAGAAACTCTAGCTGACTAGAGTCTGGTTTGGAGGAGTTTGCTCCCCTCAGCCTCGCGCTCGTAGCGGCTGGCGGCGTCGGCGTACCCACGTACCTCTGAACACCTGGCTAAGTGTGCGACTGGGGCAAAAGCAATTGCACCGAACAAATGCGGGCGAGGTCCAGGATCAATGGTTTCTTACAGAGCTTCAATCAGGTAGGCGTCTGGGCAGGCCCTATGCGTCGAAAAACCGGCGCATGACCTTAATGCGTGCCGTCCACCTGCCGATTCAAATGGCGATGCTCAGCCATGCAGCCAGCCTCACTCCGCGACGCCGGGTCGGCCAGTTGGCGGCAGGTCTCCTGCTCGCCGGTCTCCTGGCGCTGCTGGCGCCCGCAAGCGGCCGGGGCGCCATCACGACCTTCGGCAGCCCCCTCTCGGCGCCCGCCACCCTGAACACCGCCGAAAATCTCGCCTACCAAGGCACCTACACGCAGGTTCCCCCCAACCCCGAAGCTCCCAACGGGGTCTTCCACACTCCCCACTACGGCGCGGACACGGTCCTCTGGAACGTCGCATCGGCCTCGGGCGGAGTCCAGTCCCCGGCCACAGGCCAGGCCGTCAAGGTCAGCCTGGAGGGCTGCGCCCAGGCTGCTCCCGGCGGCCCCTCCCCTCTGACGCAGATCCACTTCCAGGACCTTTCTCCTCTGCCCGGCGGAACCGGCGTCAAGGTCAACATCACCTCCCAGGCCTTCGAAATCCCGGTCTGCGGGCAGAACGGCGCGAGCGGATCGACACTCAGCACCTATGAACCCATCAACCTGTGCGTGAGCGCGGGCGACTACGTAGCCTTCAACGACGAGGGCGGATACGTACCCAACGTCTACCGCGCCGGAGTGCCCTACCAGGTCATGGGCGCGGTGCAAGGCGCGACGATGGACTCCTTCCTGAAGAACAACGGCACCGGCAACGGCGCGACCCTGTCCTCCTCGGAACTGAGCGCCAACGAAGGCTTCGCCGTCAACCGCAGCGCGGAACTGATGATGCGCGTCACGCTCGGAACCGGCCCGGACGGGACGCACATCTGCGCGGGAGGAACGGCTGGTCGCCCCGCTCCGCTGCCGGTCATCAGGATCAGCCCCCAGACAGACGGCATCAACGCCCAGCGGATCGTCGCGGTGGCCGTCTACTGCAGGCCCGCCACCGGCTGCAACGGCATCGCCACGATGAGCTTCGGGGGCCACCAGGCCAGCGTCGGCAGCAGCAAGTTCAGCCTGCCGGGCAACAAGACCAGCCACCTGCCGATCCGCGTAGCCCCGCGGCTGCTGGGACTGATCCGCAAGCACCACGGCGTGCAGGCCACGCTGACGGCCGTCGTCGGCGGTCAGACATTCACCCAGACGATCCTCGTGAAGATCCTCTAACGCAGGCCGAGCCCGCGCGGACCGGCCGATTGCGAGGGGGTTGAGCCCTAGATACCCTCTACCGTCCATGCCCACCGCCATCGTCACCGGCTCGGGAGGTCTGATCGGGTCGGAGTCGGTCGGCCACTTCATCGAGGCCGGGTATGAGGTGGTCGGCTTGGAGAACGATATGCGGGCCCGGTTCTTCGGCCCTGATGCCTCCACCGCCCACACCACCGATGCGCTCGTGCGTCGCTATCCCGAGCAGTTCCGCACCCACGAGATCGACATCCGCGACGCCGAGGGCGTGCGGCGAGTGTTCGCCGAGCACGCGGGTGGGATCGAGCTTGTGATCCACACCGCGGCACAGCCCTCGCACGACTGGGCGGCCTCCGATCCCCAGACGGACTTTCAGGTCAATGCGAACGGGACGCTCAACGTGCTGGAGGCGACGCGCAAGCACGTGCCGGACGCGACGTTCGTGTTCTGTTCAACGAACAAGGTGTATGGGGATCTGCCCAACCAGCTCCCGCTCATGGAGCTGCCCCAGCGCTTGGAGTTGCCCGAGGATCACCGCTACTACGAGGGCATCGACACGACCATGTCGATCGACGCCTCCACGCACTCGCTGTTCGGGGTCTCCAAGGCCGCCGCCGATCTGCTGGTGCAGGAGTACGGGCGCTACTTCGACATGCCGACCGTGTGTTTTCGGGGCGGATGTCTGACCGGCCCCAATCACGCCGGCACGCAGCTGCATGGCTTTCTCTCCTACTTGATGCGCTGCACGATGACGGGCGAGCCGTACACGGTGTTTGGCTACGCCGGTAAGCAGGTGCGAGACAACATCCACTCCGCCGATCTGGTGGCGGCCTTCGAGGCCTTCCACCGAGCCCCCCGGCCGGCGGCCGTCTACAACATAGGCGGCGGCCGGCAGAGCAACTGCTCGATGCTCGAGGCGATCGACCTGTGCCAGCAGATCGCCGGCAGAGAGCTCCAGTGGAGCCTCGGCGAGGACAACCGGATCGGTGATCACAAGTGGTGGATCAGCGACCTGGAGCCGTTCAAGCGCGACCACCCCGACTGGGACATCGCGCACGACGCGCGCGACATCCTGCGGGAGATCCACGACCGCAACGCCGAGCGGTGGGTCGCACGTGCGTGAAGCGGGTCACGCCTACGCGTCGTACACGAACGGGAGCTCGCCGGCCACGTCGCTAAGGCGGGGGGCAGCGGCGTCACGCTCGGAGATGATCAGCTCGGAGGCGGGCAGCGGCCACTGGATCGCGATGTCCGGGTCGTCCCAGGCGATGCCGCGCTCGACCGTGGGGTCGTAGTAGGCGGTCTGCTTGTAGAGCACGTCGGCGACGTCTGAGAGCACGCAGAAGCCGTGGGCGAAGCCGACGGGGACGTAGAGCACGCGCATGGTCTCGTCGTCGAGCTCGACCCCCTCCCACTGGCCATACGTGGGAGAGTCGCGGCGCAGGTCCACGTTGACGTCGAGGATGCGCCCGCGGGCGCAGCGCACGAGCTTGGCGACGCCCGGGCCGATGTGGAAGTGCATGCCGCGCACGACGCCGTGGCTGGAACGCGAGTGGTTGTCCTGGACGAACTGCGCCCCGGCTGGAATCCCCATGTCCTCGTGCCAGCTGCGGCGGTAGGTCTCGCAGAAGAACCCGCGCTCGTCGCCGTACACGGCGGGCTCGATGATCTGAAGGCCGGGCAGGCGGCAGGGGATCGCGCGCATGGGCGCGCAGGCTACCCGGTCGGCGCCGCGATGTAGCTCGCCGCCTCTCGCGGCGCGTACGGTGCGCGCGGATCGCCGGTCGGCACGTACAGCGCCGTGTCCGAATCGCCGTGATCGCACGGCGGCTTCTGACCGGCGCGGAACACGAGCTCGTAATAGAAGACGTGCACCGGCATGACCATGGGCATCAGCCGGTTCACCAGCCACGAGGCGCCGACCGCCTGAGCGCGCTGCCCGAACAGGCGGTAGCCGCCGATGTCCTCGCACTCGTACGCGCCCACCTCGGTGAACCACAGACGCCCACCGACGCCACCGTCCGGCAGGTTGGCTTTGAATGTGAGCACCGTGGCCGGGTTGCGGGTGGCGACGGCATAGTAGGGGTGGATGCTCCAGTCGGACTCCACCGGGTCAAGGCCCTGCTCATACGCTCGCTCGTAGGCGGCCATGTTCGGGTCGGAGTCCAGCAAGTTGCCGGCGATCACCGTGCATTCGCGAGCCTCACACAGGGAGTGGGCGATGTTCGTGTACCGCGCTGCCGTGCGTGCGTCGAGACCGGGAGTGGTGTTCGGCTCGTCCCACGCCTCCAGGTAGCGGATCGCCGGGAACGCGTCCAGCAGCTGTTCGAGCATCTCCCGATATTCGCCGATCGATGCGGGCATCACGCCGTCGTAGCTGGTCAGCGAGAGCTCCGGCGTCAGCCCGAGCGCGAGCACGTCGGCGTACCAGGAGTCCAGCTCGGAGCGGTAGGCGGGGTAGTCGCCGGACATGACGTTCCACTGCACGACGTACCTGGCCAGCCGTATGTGCGACGCGGGACCAGACCCGTCTTCTTCGCCAGGAAGATCGCTCCACTCCGGCGGACTCTGGTCGGAGACTCCGTCGATGTACGTCGTTCCCGCCTGTGGCAGCCCGCTTCCCGCGAGGGCCCGCAGCGGCGCTTCGTCGATAGTCAGCGCGCCGGTCATGGGTTCATAGGGCGTTTCCCTCGCCACGTACGCGCGCGCGGGAGTCGCGATCAGGCAAGCGATCGAGAGCCCGCCCGCCACGCAGGCCCAGACTCTGGCGTGCGAGGTCATGCGCCCGCCGCCGCGCGTGTCTTCAGGCAGGCCATCTCCACCGGCGCACCTCGCATCTCTCCCTGCCCGCCACCGCCACCGCCGCGACGGCGCCTGCACCCACGTCCAGCTGCGCTGTCCACAGCTCGGCGTTCTCGTCCGTCGCCGGCGCCCCCCCGAGACCGACCCCCAGGCACTTGACCACGGCCTCGCGCACGGTCCACGCGCGCAAAAGCTCGGCTGTACGGCCCGCGCGCATCAGCTCGATGTCCACCCCGACCTCCCGCCCGGTGGTCACGCCCACAAGCATGAGCTCGCCTGAGTGCGACAGGTTGAAGCGCAGCTCATGCGCTTGCCCTGCGGTCCCTCTCAGCGCTGGCTTGCCGTGTGCTCCCAGCTCGAGCGCCAGCCGCCTTGGGTCGCGATCCAGGTAGCGGCCGAGCAGCATCCGCAGTACTCCTCGCGAGTGCATCCACAGCAGCCGGGGGCGCTCGCGCACTATCCGCGCCGCGCGCGCTCGCTCCTCGGTGCAGAGCAGATCCCGCACGCCCTTCGCCACCGCATCCAGGTCGATCTGCCAGACATCGACGGTGCCGGGGTTCGCGCACAGACGCGCGCTCGGGCGCTCTGTTGGCAAACTTACAGCCATGGGGCAAACCCTAGAGCGCCTGCGCGAGCGCACCAACGGTTACACGCTCACCCCGGCCCAGTACGTGACCGTGGCTTACGCCGCTCTGGTCGCGCTCACGCTGATCGTGCTCACCGGCGCCGCCGTGCGGCTGACCGGGTCGGGCCTCGGTTGCCCGACTTGGCCGAAGTGCTACGGGAACGTCTATCCGCCGCTGAGCACCCATGCGGTGATCGAGTTCTCCAACCGGCTGCTGACCGTGCCAGTGTCGATCGCGGCTGGCCTGGCCTGGCTGGGAGCGCTGCGGCGCAGGCCCTACCGGCGCGATCTGATGTGGCTGGGAGCGCTGCTGGGACTCGGCGTGGTCGGTCAGGCGATCCTCGGCGGGTTCACCGTGCGCGGCGCGCTGGACTACGGCTGGGTGATGGGCCATTTCGCGCTGTCGATGCTGATCCTCGTTGCCGCCGTCGCGCTCGTGTGGCGGGCCGGGAACGCTCCCGACCTCGAGCCAGTGGGCGCCGAGAAGCGCCGTCCGGCCGCCGCCTCGACCGCCGCCGGTGCGGGCGGGAGACCGGCCGGCAGGACGCTCGTGTGGTCGGTGCGCGGGCTGGTCGCGCTCGGCGCGCTGACGATCTTCGCGGGGACCGCCGCCACCGCGGCGGGACCGCACGCGGGGGGCGCTGCCGGCCAGAAGATCAATCGCCTGGACCTTGACGGGCGCGGCACGATGGACTTCGTGATCCACCGCCACGGCGAGATCGCGCTCGTGTTCGGATTGGCGGCGCTCGCCGTCTGGTGGCTGGCGCGCAGGCGCGACGCGGACCCGCTCCTGCGACGCGCGCTGAGCACGCTGTGCGTGCTACTCGCGCTCCAGGGCGCGGTCGGACTCGACCAGTACGAGACGCACCTGCCGACCGAGCTGGTGTGGGTGCACGTCGCCCTGGCCAGCCTGACCTGGCTCGCGACTCTGTGGGCGGCCTGCGCCGCGGGTCGCCTGGCGCCCTGCGTAGCGTCGGTGCAGGAGGAGCGCCGCGAAGCTCCAAGGGTGCGAATTTCGGCCTGAAAGCCCTGAAAACAGGACACGCGCGAAGGTCATTCCCGGAATTTGGGGGCTTCTGCGAGTCCAGATCGGCCAATTTCGCGTGTCGTCGTCCTCACCAGCGGTTAGCCTGCGGTCAGCAACGACACCCGAGAAGGGAGTGCCTATGACCAAGAACGAGCTAGCCGACAAGGTTGCGGGGAAGACCGGAATGCCCGCGAGCCATGCCCGCGAGGCCCTGGAGGCCGCGATCGAGGCCGTAACGAACGAGCTGGCCGCTGGGGGTGAGGTCGCACTTGCCGGCTTCGGCAAGTTCAGCGTCAGCCACCGCGCTGCCCGCATGGGGCGCAACCCGTCCACCGGCCAGACAATCAGCATCGCCGCGAGCAAGGCGGCGAAGTTCTCCGCGGCGAGCGCACTGAAGAAGCGTCTGAACCCGTAGGAGCAGTATGGACAGCGAGCGGCGTGAGGCGCGTCGTGAGGCCCGTCACAGGGAGCTGGCGCGCCGCCGCCGTCGTACACTCGCCGGTCTGAGCCTCGTGCTCGTGGCCGGGGCGGTGGCGGCGGTGGCGCTCCTGAATGGCGGTGAAGGCTCCACGTCGTCCACACGCCGAGTCGCGAGAACGCGCGGCAACGCGACCCACCGGGCCTCCTCGCCGAGCGTCACCACTGGCGCCCACCCCTCCACGGCCGGCGCGCTGGGCGCTGCGACGGGCACGCCCGGGGCCGAACGGGTGCCGATCCTGATGTACCACGTGATCAACCCGCCGCTGCCGGGAAGCTCCGTTCCCGGAGCTGTATGTGTCCGCGAGCGAATTCGCCGCGCAGATGCAGGCGCTGCAGAGCGCGGGATATCACGCGGTCACGCTCGATCAGATGTGGGCGTACTGGAAGCACGGCGCGCGGCTGCCGGCCGGCAAACCGATCGTCGTGAGCTTCGACAACGGCTATCAGTCGCAGTACTCAAACGCTCTGCCCGTGCTGCGACGCCTGGGCTGGGTGGGCGATGAGAATCTGCAGTTATCGGGCCTGCCGCCCTCGCAGGGTGGGCTCTCCGAAGCCCAGGTCAAGGGCTTGGTCGCCGCCGGCTGGGAGCTCGACACACAGGGGTTCAGCCACGCGGACCTGATCAGGCTCGACGCCGCCCAGCTCGCCTACCAGGTGGCCACCGCGCGCCAGACGCTCCAGCACCGCTACGGCGTCCCCGTGAACTGGTTCTGCTACCCCTCGGGCCACTACAACCCGGCGGTCGTGGCCGAGGTTCGCGCCGCGGGCTACACCGGCTCGACCACGGTCGTCCCCGGCTGGGCGGGCCCGAGCAGCGACCCCTACCGCCTCCCGCGCTTGCGCGTCCTCGGCGGCACCAGTCCCGAATCGCTGCTCAGCGAGCTGTCCGCGATCCGCGACGACCCGCCGCCGCCCGAATCCTATTCGGCCTGATCAGCTGAGGCGCGAGGCAAGCAGGTCAAGGACACAGGGAGCGTGGCGTACTACGTACGCGAGCGACCGAGGACGCAGAGATGCGCCGCCTCTCGCGCCTCAGCCACAACCCGTGTTATTTCCACAGCTGCTGCATGTGTAGCACGATCCCGTGCGCTGCATCATCCCTCCGCACTGGCTGCACGCGGGACCTAGATCCAAGCCTTTCATGCGGACGGGGACGACCGGCGGGGCGTCTGTCAACGCCGAGATGGGGGCGCTTGCTCCCCCGTTGCCGACCGATGCGCCGGGCGCACCATCGCCCGCGGGCTTCGCTTCCACGCTCGGACCGGCGGTGTCGGAGCCGATCACCGACTGGGCGGTCTCCTGGGCGGATTTGCGGGCGCGGACCTCCGGGGTGAGGATGCCGAGCTCCTCCTGGGCGTCGACGTCGAGGAAGCGCGAAGCCAGCCAGCGCATGATGTAGTCGGGCAGTGACTTGGCGAACGGGATCTCGGGATTGCCGGTGACGCCCTCGGGCTCGAAGCGCATGTAGCTGAACTTCTGTACGAGGGTTTCCAGCGGCACGCCGTACTGGAGGGCGATCGAGATGGCCGTCGCGAATGCGTTCATCATGCCGCGCAGGGTCGAGCCCTCCTTGCCGATGTCGGTCAGGAAGATCTCCCCGACCGAGCCGTCGTCGTACATGCCGGCGGTGATGTAGCCCTCGTGGCCGGCGATCGAGAACTTGTGCGTGATCGACCGGCGCTCGCGCGGCATGCGCTTGCGCCGCGGGCCGGCTTCGGCCAGCGCCTTGCTGACCGCCTGCTCGACGATCGCCTCCACGTCGGCGGACTCCTGCACGCCCTGCTGCGCGTCGGTGCGCAGCGCCTGCGCGGTCTTGGAGCCGTCGCGATAGATAGCCAGCGCCTTGATTCCCAGATGCCACGCCTGCGTGTAGGCGTCGGCGATGTCCTCCACAGTCGCCTCCTGGGGCAGGTTGACGGTCTTCGAGATCGCCCCCGAGATCAGTGGCTGTACGGCTCCCATCATCTTCAGGTGGCCCATGTGCGAGATGGCGCGTTCGCCGACCGCGACGTCGAACACGGGCAGGTGCTCGTCCTTCAGTCCAGGGGCGCCAATGATCGTGTCGTGCTCGGCCAGGTGCGCCTCGATCTGCTCTACCTCATGCTCCGAGTAGCCGAGCGTCTGCAGCGCGAGCGGGACGGTGCGGTTGACGATCGTCATCTGCCCGCCGCCGACGAGCTCCTTGAACTTCACCAGCGAGAAGTCCGGCTCCACGCCGGTCGTGTCGCAGTCCATCAGGAAGCTGATGGTCCCCGTAGGTGCCAAGACCGTGGCCTGCGCGTTGCGGTAGCCGAAGCGCTGGCCGAGCTCGACGGCTTCGTCCCAGGATCTCCGCGCTGCCTTCAGCAGCTCGCCGTCGGCGCACGTGTCGTCAGCGATCGCATACGCAGCGTCACGATGCATCCTCATCACGTTGTTGTGCGGCTCGCGGTTGATCGCGTACCCCTCATACGGACCCAGTGCGCCGGCCACCTCGGCCGACCGCCTGTAGGCCCGGCCGGTCATCAGCCCGGTGATCGCGGCAGCCGTGCCGCGCCCCGCGTCGGAGTCGTAGGGAACGCCATCGGCCATTAGATAGGCGCCGAGGTTGGCGTAGCCGAGCCCGAGCTGACGATAGGCACGTGCGTTGGTCGCGATCCGCTCGGTCGGATAGCTCGAAGGGCCGACGATGATCTCCTGGGCGAGCAAGACGATGTCGACGGCCTGCTGGAAAGACTCAACGTCAAGCGTCCCGTCGGCGCGTCGGAACTTCATCAGGTTGAGCGATGCGAGGTTGCAAGCAGAGTCGTCGATACTCAGATACTCCGAGCACGGATTAGACGCAGTGATCGGCCCCGTGTTCGGATTCGTGTGCCAGTTGTTGATCGTCGTGTCGTACTGCACGCCAGGATCGGCGCAGCGCCACGCCGCCTCCGCGATCTCGCGCATCAGCTCCCGTGCCTTCACGGGCTCGCCGATCGGCTCACCGGTGGCGCGTGCGATCAGCCGCCAGTCGCCGTCCTTCTCGACTGCCCGCATAAACTCGTCCGTCACTCGCACCGAGTTGTTCGCGTTCTGATACTGAATCGAGAAGAAGCCGTCGCCGTCGATCGACATGTCAAAGCCCGCTTCGCGCAGTGCCTGCGCCTTGTCCTCCTCTTTGGCCTTGCACCAGATGAACTCACGAATGTCCGGGTGATCGACGTCGAGGACGACCATCTTGGCCGCCCGGCGCGTGCCACCCCCGGACTTGATCGACCCCGCCCAGGAGTCCGCGCCGCGCATGAACGACACCGGGCCAGACGCCGTTCCACCCTTCGCCAGCGGCTCCATCGAGCCGCGGATCTTCGAAAGGTTGATTCCCGAGCCCGAGCCGCCGCGAAAGATCATTCCCTCCTTGGTGTTCCAGTCGAGGATCGACTCCATCGTGTCCTCGACGGAAAGGATGAAGCACGCACTCGCCTGGCACTTCGGGTCGCCTACGGGATGCCAGCCGACGTTGAACCAGACGGGCGAGTTGAACGCGGCCATCTGGTGCAGCAGGATGTGCGTCAGCTCGGCCTCGAACGCCTCGCCGTCGGCGTCGCTGGCGAAGTAGCCCCGCTCGCGCCCCCAGCCGGCGATCGTACCGGCGACGCGACCGATCATCTGCTTGACCGAGCGCTCCCGCGCGGGGTGGCCGAGCTGGCCGCGGAAGTACTTCTGGGCGACGATGTTGGTCGCGTTCTGCGACCAGCTCTTGGGAAACTCGACGTCGGTCTGCTCGAAGGCGACGCGGTCGCCATGGCCGATGCGCGCGTCGCGGCGCTCCCACTCGACGGCGTCGAACGGGTGTGTGTCCGGCGAGGTGAAGTAGCGCTCGATCGACAGCGTCTCGCCTGACGCTGTGTCCTGGGAAATGGTTGTCTGTGGGGCGGGGTTCATCGGCCTTCCTCCTCTGCTGCGCCTCCGTCAGGACGCCTGCTCGACTCGGGTTCAAGTTTGGGGCGGGCCGATCATCCTCTCGAAGCTTCCGGCGGAAGAAATGCAGGGGAGCTAGAGCCTCTATTTTACTAGGAACGGAGCGGTGTTCCGGCTCGTCGAGAGCTAGCGCCCGAGTCTCACCCAGTCGCTGAATTCCGCCCACGTGGCGGACATGCGAAAGCCAGCCTCGGCCATTGCGTGGCGCAGCGACAGCAGCCAGTGCGGTTCGTACGCGCGCGAGCGCGCGAACGCCCAGATGGCGCACGCGAGCAGGAGCAGGGCGGCGATCGCGGCGAGGACGATGGCCTCGGTCGAGATGTGCACAGGACGGCTCGCATGTGCGCGTACGGGCGGGCGGGCGATTACGGCTTCCGAGTGGAATGATTTTGGTACGGCCGTGGGTGTTGTGGCGGTCGTCGTCGGATGGACTCGGGCCGAGGCGGGAATCGTGAGCGCCGGCTTGGCCGTGGTGGTTGTCGTTGAGAGCGGATGGGACACGACGAAGCTCATAGTAGGTCCTCGATCGCGGTCAGCGCGTCGGCGAGCACGCGGGTGGGCGGCAGGGAGGCGTCGAGGACATGGATGCGCTCGGGCTCGGCGCGGGCGAGCTCGTCGTAGGCGGCGGCGATGCGCGCGAAGAAGGCATCGTCCTCGCGCTCGAGACGGTCGAGCTCGGACGCTCGCGTGTCCTGGCGCGCGCGGCCCTCGGCGGGGGAGATGCGCAACAGCAGCGTACGGTCGGGGGCGAGGGCGCCGGTGGCGAACAGATTGATCGCGCGGACCTGGTCGATTCCCAGCTCGCGCCCGCCGCCCTGGTAGGCCAGGGAGGAGTCGAGGAAGCGGTCGAGCAGGACGACGACGCCGGCGTCGAGCTCCGGGCGCAGTCGCTCGCGCACGAGCTGGGCGCGCGCGGCCGCGTAGAGCAGCGCCTCGGCGCGCGGGTCCACCGCCAGCGAGGGGTCGGTGACGAGCGCGCGGATCCGCTCGGAGACGGCCACGCCCCCGGGCTCGCGCAGGAGCTCGACGCGGACGCCGCGCTCTCCCAGCGCGCTGTGCAGGCCCAGGGCGAGCGTCGACTTGCCGGCGCCGTCGAGCCCCTCGATCGTGATCAGACGGCCGCACGCCACGGGACGTGACGGTAGCGCGTCGGGGGGTCGCCTACGATGGCCACGGTGAGCACCCTGTCCACTTCTCCCACCGCAGACTCAGCCCCCAATCCCATCGAGCTGCTGCCCGGGATCGAGGCGCACCCGCATGCCCGAGCGGTATTGGTCCCCGCCCTCCCTTCCGCCCTGGGACTCGGTGGGATGCCTGCCCGGTCGCCGTCGCATGCGTATCTGCTGCACGGACCGGCGGGTGCGGGCAAGCGGGCGATCGCACGGGCGTTCGCGGCCGCGCTGCTGGCCGAGGGATACGCCGACGAGGAGACGGCGCGCGCGGCGCGGGAGCGGGCGATGCGCGGGTCTCATCCGGACCTGACGTGGGTGAGTCCGAGCGGGGCGGCGGAGATGTTGGTGAGCGACATCGACGAGCCGGTCGTGGCCGCGGCCGCGCGGACGCCGTTTGAGGCGAGCAGGCGGGTGTTCGTGATCGAGGGGGCGGAGACGCTAAACGAGCAGGCGGCGAACAGGCTGCTGAAGACACTGGAGGAGCCGCCGACGTACGCGCATCTGGTGCTGATCAGCGACCGCCGCGAGGAAGTGCTGGCGACGATCGCCTCGCGGTGCGTGCACGTACGCTTCGACGCGCCGGCGGCCGAGACGATCGCGCGCGGGCTGCCGGCTGGGGGGGATCACGCGTGCGCGTGCGCGAGGCTGGCGCTGGGCGACGCGGCTCGAGCGAGGATGCTCGCGAGCGAGGAGGGGACGGCGTTGCGGACGGCGGCCGAGGGGTATGTGCGCTCGGCGCTGGCGGGCGCGACGGGCGAGCGCCGCTGGAGCGATCTGCTGCAGGCCGCGCAGGTGGCGGGTGTGCGCGCGAGCGAGGCCGCGCAGGGGCGACTGGAGGGCGAGCTGGAGCTGGCGCCGAGCAGGGAGCGCAAGAAACTGGAACGGGAGGCGCAGGAGGGCAGCCGACGGGTGGAGCGAAGGGCGCGCGCGGGGGCGCTGGATCAGGGGCTGCGGCTGGCCGAGCTGTGGCTGCGCGATGTGGTGTGCGTGCAAGAGGGAGCGCCCGAGCTCGTGTACGCGCTGGACAGGCAGGCGGAGTTGCAAGCGGACGCGGCGAGGTGCATGCCGTCGTGCGCGCGGGCAGGGGTGGAGCTGGTGCGCGAGACGCGAACGCGTATCGCGGTCAACGTGTCGGAGGAGCTGGCCCTGGAGGCGCTGGCCTACCGGCTGCAGGGGCTGCTACCCGGCTGAGGCTATTGGCCCGAGGTTGGGCTCCAGGCCGTAGGTGTCGAAGGACATGAACTTGGAGAACTGGCGGTTGTCGGGTCCGTGGAAGTCGGCGGAGCCGGTGGTGAGCAGGCCGAGCTCTGCGCAGCGCGCGAAGAGCAGCTCGGTTTGCTCGCGCGTGTGGGTGATGTAGAAGGCCTCGACACCGTCGATGCCGAGCGCGTGGAAACGGTCGACGCTGGCGAGGACTTCGTCGGGGTCGGAGATGTCCCAGAACGGGTGCGCCCACACCGCCACACCCCCGGCGCCGTGAATCGCATCCACGGCCTGCGCGACGGTGGGCGTCTCGCGCAGGCGGAAGGCGGGGCGTCCCTCGATGAGGTAGCCGCGGATGAGCGAGCCGACGTCGTCGATGTTCTCCTCGCGCAGGCGCGAGCCGTTGGCGGGGGCGCTGAGCACGGCTTCGGCGAGGTGCGGTCTGCCGATGGGCTTGCCGGCGGCGATGCGCGCGTCGAGCTGGGCTTGGTCGAGCTCGAAGCCGAGCTCCTGCAGGGCGGCGGCCATGCGCAGGGTGCGGCGCTCGCGGTCGGCGAGGAAGTCCGCGAGGGTGGCCTGGAACGTCGGGTCGGTGTGGTCGATCAGGTAGCCGAGGATGTGCAGTTCGCGTCCGTCTTGAGTCCTCCCCCCATCCATGCTGCCGTCGTCGTCGCCACCCTCACCCACGCCGTCGTCCACGGCGGAGATCTCCACCGCCGGGACGACCCGCACCCGGGCGCGCTCGCCCGCCGCCAGCGCCTCGCAGACCCCGGACACGGTGTCGTGGTCTGAGAGCGCGAGCAGCCGCACACCCGCCTGGGCGGCGCGCTGCACGACCTCGGTGGCGCCCAGCGCGCCGTCGGAGTGGGTCGAGTGGGATTGCAGGTCAAAGCGAGGCGGCACGGTGAGGCAGCCTATGCGATCGCCCTCAGGAGCCGGCGACGGACCGATCGGAGATCGGCCAGCGGGGGCGGGCGTCGTCGCACGGGGCGCTGAGGAGCGCGGTTACGTGCCGGGCGACGGCCTGGCGTAGGTTGCGCACGGTCGCGTGGTAGCCGCGCGCCTTGGACGGCAGCGTCTCCTCGGCGGCGAGCCGGGTGGCCTCAAGGTCCGCGTAGGCGGCGTCGGTCTCGGCGGCGAGCCGGGTGGCCTCGAGCCACGTGACCTCCAGATAGGCCAGGGCCGCGCCCAGCTGCTCCTCGGGCAGCTCGTCGGGGTCCTGGAGCTGGCGCAGCACGGGGACGATCTCGCGGCTCAGCCAGCGCTGCTCGGCGTGGGCGCGCAGCAGCAGGCAGACATCGGAGGGTGGGGATGGGTGGGAGTAATCGGGCATGCGAGGCATCCGTGCTCACAGGATCGGAAGTCTCCTCAGGGCTTCGACGAGCGGACGCCGGTGCTTTAGGAGTTCGCGTTAGTTTCCACGCTTCTTGGGGCATTTTTAGCTTGCGTTGATCGCCGGCCGCTCCAACGATCGGCCAGAGGCAGAGTCCTCAAGGAACGAATGGGGTTGCACGATGTAGAGACA
Organism: uncultured Solirubrobacterales bacterium; assembly: GCA_963755165.1. Taxonomy (GTDB): domain Bacteria; phylum Actinomycetota; class Thermoleophilia; order Solirubrobacterales; family Solirubrobacteraceae; genus Palsa-744. The sequence continues at coordinate 266,888 of CAVWIT010000002.1, forward strand.
GAGGGAGCCGACTGGAGATCGCGAAAATGCAGATCAACATCATCATCCACGACCCGTCTGCCCGGGCGCCCGGGCAGCACACGCGCGCGATCGTGCGGAGGTTGCGCCTGCGCACATTGGTCGCCCTCGGCGTGCTCGCGGTCGCGACAGCATTGCTGGGACGGGCGTTCGGCCTGCGCGACATACGCTTCCTCGGCTCGGAGGTCGGGCTGCTGGTGGCGATGTTCGTCGTGCTGCGCTACGTGCTGCCGCTGGTCGAGCGTCACGACCGCGGCGCGAGCGGCGAGGAGCACGTGGGCGGCCTGCTGAACGGCCTGCAAGGCAAGGGCTGGCACGCGATCCACGACGCGAGCCTCGGCAACGGCAACGTCGACCACATCCTGATCGGGCCCGCGGGGGTGTTCACGGTCGAGACCAAGAGCCATCCCGGCCCCGTGCAGGTCGCGCGCGTGCACGGTGCGACGCTCAGCCAGGCCCAGGCTCAGCAACGGGCGATCGAGCGTGTGACCGGCCTGGAGGTCGAGCCGCTGCTCGTCTACAGCCGCGCGTGGGTCGACCGGCCGCTGGCCCGGCGCAAGGGGGTGCGGGTGCTGCCGGCACGAATGCTCGCGGGCTACCTGGATAGGCGCTCGGCGCGGCTCTCGCCCGAGCGGGTCGCTCGCGCGCGCGAGCAAGTCGCGGCCGCGCTGCGCGAGCACCGCGCCGCACGCCGGCCGAGCCGCCGGTGAACCCGGGGTACGCGATCCCCTCCGAAGCGGCGAGTAGCTTGCCTTGAGATGGAGACTCCCGAGGCACTGCTGCGCCGGTTCGGCCTGGACGCGTTCCGGCCCGGGCAGCGCGAGGCCGTGGCCGCCGCGCTCGCGGGGCGGGACTCGCTTGTCGTGATGCCCACCGGCGGGGGCAAGTCGCTGTGCTACCAGCTGCCCGCGCTGGCCGGCGACGGTCTCGTCGTGGTCGTCAGCCCGCTGATCGCATTGATGGCCGATCAGCTGCAGCGGTTGCGCGACGCGGGCGTGCCCGCCACGATGCTCGCCTCCGGCATGGCCGACGGGCACAACGCCGCCGCGCTGCAGGACATCGCCTCCGGGGAGATCAGGCTCGTGCTCGCCGCCCCCGAGCGGTTTGCCTCCGGCGCGTTTCGCGACGCGCTGGCGCGGCGGAAGGTGGCGCTGTTCGTGGTGGATGAGGCCCACTGCGTGGCCGAGTGGGGCCACGACTTCCGCCCGGACTATCTGCGCCTGCACGATGCGATCGAATCGCTGGCCCGCCCATCCCGCCCGCCGGTGATGGCGGCGACGGCGACGGCGACGCCGCGCGTGGCGGAGGAGATCGCCGCGCGGCTGGGGTTGCGCGAGTGGGTGTCGATCCGTTCCGGGTTCGACCGGCCGAACTTGGCGTTCGACGTGGTGAGCGTCGAGGGGAAGGGCTCGGTCGCGCGCAAGCGGGCGGTGTTGCTGGGAGTGCTGAGCGATAAAGAAGGCCCACCCACCCTGCCGGCGATCGTGTATTGCGGCACGCGCAAGGACACCGACGAGCTGACCGCGACGATCTCAGAGCTTGGGATCACGACGGTGGGCTACCACGCGGGCATGAGCCCGCGGGCGCGACGGGCAAGCCAGGAGAAGTTCATGGATGGCGCCGCCGAGGTGGTGGTGGCGACGAACGCGTTTGGGATGGGTGTGGACAAGGCGGACGTGCGCACGGTGGTGCACTGGGCGCTGCCGACGAGCCTGGAGGCCTACTACCAGGAGGCCGGCAGGGGCGGGCGCGACGGGAAGGCGGCGCGGGCGCTGTTGCTCGCCGCGAGGATGGATTTGGGCAGGCTGATCAGGTTCATCAACGAACGCGAGACGAGCGTGGAGGACGTGAAGCGCTATGTCGGGGGGCTGCGGCGCGGGGCGGTGGACGAGGTGGTGGCGATCGGGCGAGGCGAGCTGACCGACCGCGAGCGGATCCTGCTGTCGATCGCCGAGCGCGCGGGCGCGGTCGAGTTGCGGCCGGGCGAGGAGGGCGGGCTGCGGGTGAGGCTCACCGGCCAGGGCAGCCCGCGCATGGCCCGGGCGGCGATCCAGGCCGCCAGGAATCGCGGCTGGGAGTCGTATCGCTCGATCGAGCAATACATGTCCGGCGCCGCTCTGTGCCGCCGCCGGCAGATCCTCGACCATTTCGGCGACCCCTCTCCCGGAACGCCTTCGGGCCGCTGCTGCGACGTGTGCGACCCGGACCCGGAGCTCGAGCGGGCGATGCGGGCGGGTCCAGGACCGACACGCCGGCACCGAGGCGCACGTGTGGGGCGCGATGCGGGTCCGGCGGTCGGCGAGCAGGCGGGTGAGCCGGTGGACGAGGGGCAGTTCGAGAGCCTGAGGATGTGGCGCTGGGAGCGGGCGGAAGGCAAGCCGGCGTACACGGTGGCCCCGAACGCGGTGCTGGAAGAGGTGCTGCGCAGGCGCCCGCAAAGCATCGCTGAGCTGATCGAGGTCCGTGGGGTCGGTCCGGCGTTCTGCGAGCGCCACGGCGACTCGCTGCTGGCGCAGCTGGGCGAGCTCTCAGGGACGCCCGAGACCGAGTCGGCGCTAGCATCGGTGACCGCGCCGACGTAGCTCAGCTGGTAGAGCACCACTCTCGTAAAGTGGGGGTCGGGAGTTCGAGTCTCCCCGTCGGCTTCATCATCGCCGGCTCGTCTTTTTCCGCGCGAGCCCGAGCGCGCTCAGGCCAGCGAACAGCCCCAGCGCGCCGAGGATCAGCGCGGCGATGCCAAGGCTCTTCGACGCACCGCTGCTGGACTTCACGACGGTCGCACTGGGAGCCGCTGTGGATTGACCTCCGGCCGCCGTCTGCCCGGCTTCGGGTCCCGCCTCGTCGCCGGCGATGTCCTCGATCACGCCGCCTTTGGCCGTGACGTTGATCCTCGGCGCGGGGTGTTCCGCCGTCAGCGAGGGGGAGATCCAGTGGACGATCTGGCCGTTGCTGTAGGTCTGAACGGTCCTGAATTCCAGCGATTTGCCAGCCGTGTCGCCGGGGATCGCGAGCGACAGCGGGAAGTCGATGAACTGGCCGTTGTTGACCTTCCCGAGCGGACCGGTCCAGGTCCACACGATCTGGGAGACCTCGGTGTCGATCGTTTCCCCGTCTTCGGTGATCGGTGTAGTGAGCTTGGCTTCGATGATGTGTGTGGTCCAGCCCGGCACGTTTTCGTAATCGACGCCCGTGAACCCAGCGGGAAACAGCACGTCGACCTTGCGAACGTAGGCGCCTTCCTGCTCCCCCGGCACCCGCACGTCCAGCGTTGCGAAAGCCCCCGCGGGAATCGTGTTCGGGTGCAGGCTGATGTGAGCCTGTGCCGCCACCGGCGTGAGTAGCACCCAAGCCGCGACGGTGGTTACTGCGGTTCTCGTCCTGTTCATCTGGTGCTCCTGTCTCTGGGTTGGAGGTCCTTGTTTTGAGAACACTTACTTTTTGTGCGGGGAAAGAGAAAGGTTGGCGGCGGGATTCGTGGTCAGCGGATCGGGACCTGGACGGTCCGCGAGTATTGTTCGAATTCAGAGATCCGGTCGGTTATCTGGATCTGCCAGGTCCCTCCGGGACTGAGGACGGCCGAGTCGAGGATGTAGTGCCCGGGTCCCGCCAAGTTGGCGTGCAACGGCAGCGGGCCAATCCCCTTCGCGGGCAGGCTCGCGGTCGCGACCAATTCCTTGGTGCCCGTGTATTGCGCTCCGTCAGTGGCGTCGATCAGGTACAGGTGGACCGTGTTCAGGCCGACCTTGGCCGGTTCGACGGTCATCTCGAGCTCGATCGGGCCGAGTGTCGTGTTCGTCGAGAACGGTCCCGACGCGGCGTCGATCGGCGGCGCGTAGCTCACCAGGGCGGCGGTCACGGCGAACACAATCGCCATCAGCGCCAGCTCTCCGCGCATAGTGCGCCGTGCGAGCACGCCCGTGCTCCCGGGCGAGTCGCCGGCTCGCACAATCCGCCGAAATGCCGGGATGATCCACTCGCGATTGACCCAGCCGAGGCCGATCAAGAGGAGCAGCAGCGCGATCTTGATCAGGATGAGCGCGCCGTAGGTGGTGTGCAGCAGCCCTGAGATGCTGCGCACGTCGATGTAAGCCTGCAGGACGCCGGTGAGTGCGATCGCGATGACCGAGGCGAGCGCCAGCGGCGAGAACCGCGCGAGCACCGCCAGCAGCAGCCGGCTGCGCTCGGGGCCCTCGAGCTGGCGAGTCGCGCCGGGCAGAACGAGCAGCAGGCACGCGACCCCGCCGACCCACACGCTCGCCGCGAGCACGTGCAGCACGTCCGACGGAAAGAACACCGCGGTCGGGCTCTGGATGCTCGCGTGCCCGGCCAGCGCGGGCGTGACCGCCAGGTAGGCGCAGCCGAGGCCGAGCAGGCCGAGGACCCAGCGCGGGGGAGGTTGGCCTACGGGTGCCGCGCCGGACCCGGGCGCGGGGGGGTCAAACGCCGGGGTGCTCTCGCCCCGTGGCACTCCTGTCGCGAGCAGCAGGAGTCCGAGCGCCAGCCAGTCGATCGCCCGCGCGCCCCACACTTCGCCGAAGCGGCTGTGCAGCGTGTTTTCGACGACCGCGCCTTTCAGCGACGCCTCCAGCGACACCCCCGCCGCGCTCGCCCCCTGCAGCAGGATGCCGAGGACGCTGACGACGAGTCCGAGCAAGACCGCCGCGAGCAACAGCCGGCGCAGGGGGCCGGCGAATGCGCGGGCCGCCGCCCGCCAATCGTCCTCACCCCCGCCCGCACCTCCGCCCGTGCTCTCGTCTCCGCCCACGTCCGCGCCTCCCATACCCTCACCCGCGACGGATGCCAGCCCCGACAGCCAGGCCGTCAGCAGGAACGCGAGCCCGCCGATGAACAGTGCCAGCGAGACGTAGTCCAGCGCCCGGACCGCGCCGAACGCGAGCTTCGTCACCTCGCCACTCTCGTTGCGATCGATCAGACCCGCGACCGTCACCTTCGGCGCCGGACCGGCGTGGCCGATGCTGAACACCAACCCGCCGTAGACGATGTGCGTGTCGGCGGAGATCACCCGGTAGGTCGCCGTGTAGGTGCCGTCGGGCAGGCCCGGCTTCAGGCCGACGCCCATCCAGCGCTCCTGCCCTTCGGGGTGGGAGACGTCGAGGTTGTCGACCTCGTTTCCCTGCGCGTCGTAGACCCGCACCGCGCCGAGCGTGCCGCCGACGGATTGGTTGAACTCGAAGATGACCTCCGAGGGCTGCTTGGGCACGACCGCGCCGGCCAGCGGCGATGTGCCGAGCAGCTGGGCGTGCGCCAGCGCCGCCGGAGCGCAGGCGAGCAGCGCCGCGCAGGCGAGCAGGGGTACGAGCAGTAGATGGGTACGACGAAGCATTGGCCAATCTCGCTTTGCCAGGGTGGACGGTTCGACTCGCGGGCGAGCGTCGTCCCCGCGCGGCGAGGACGGTCAGTCAGCCCGCGACGAGCGTTACGGCCGGCGGCGGGCGCACCGCCAGCGAGCGCGCGAGCAGCAGCCCGCCGCGCGGTACGAGCACCGCGATACGAGTACGAGGTTTGACCACACGTGCCCGCGCGCGCCCGCGCACGCGAGTAGGCGAACCGGCCAGGCGCACGATCAATCGCTCGCCCGGGTAGCGGCGGGCGAGCAGCACCGCCACCAGGATCAGCGCCGGAGCGAGGTGCAGCAGCCCGCTCATCACGAGCCGTTCATCCGGGCATACCGGCCGTTTTGAAACAAGCTCTTATGCCGATACCGCACAACATCTGAAACCCTACCGTGCTCGAGGCTTCGATGGCGAAGCTCGCGCCCCACAGCCGGGTCTCGAAATCTTTATATGCGCCGCAACGGGCTTATCATCCTGCTCATCGTCCTCGTCGCCTGGGGGACGCTGGCGATCGTGCTGGGGTCTGGAAGCCTCGGTCTCCTGCCGGGCTCGAGCATGACGACCGCGCTCAGCGGCGTCTCGCCATCGTGTTTGCCGGCCACGCTCGAGCACATCGCGACGCTGCCCGGCACGAACATCGATGTCTCGCCGGCGCCGGAGACCGACACGGCGAACCCGTATACGCAGGTCAGCTTCCTGGGCGCGCCTGTCACGGAGATCCACGAAATATCTGTCGTGGGCGCCCGCAGCGGCGCTCACTCCGGCCGTCTGCACGGCTACTCGCAGGGCGACGGCGCGAGCTTCGTGCCAGACACCCCGTTCGATGCCGGCGAGAGCGTGGTCGTGCACGCCGTGATCGGCGCCGGCCGATCTCGGACTGTCGGCGAAGGCGGCAAGCCGATCGTCTTTCGCTTTCGCGTCGACACCATATATCCGACGGCGACCATCCCGGCATTTCCCAACCCGCCGGCGGCGCCCGCCGATTATCAGAGCTTCGAGACCCTGCCCGGCGTCCAAGCCCCGATCCTGAGCGTCATCGTGCCGGACCACGATCCCGCGGCAGGCGACATCCTCACGACCAACGGGCCCGGTGCGGGCCAGTACGGGCCGCTGATCTATACGCCGCAGGGCCGGCTCGTGTGGTTCGAGGAGCTGCCGGGGGGCCAAGCGGCGGAGAACCTGAGCGAGCAGACATATGAAGGCCGGCCAGCCCTTACGTGGTGGAGGGGGCGGGTGCTGTCGCTCGGCTTCGGGCAGGGCGAAGACGTCGTCATGAACGACAACTACCAGACGGTTACGAGGATCCCCGGCGGCAACGGTCTGAAAGCGGACCTGCACGACTTCCAGATCGCCCGCAACGACGTCGCCTACATCACGGCGTTCAACCCGATCCGTTGCGATCTGACGGCGGTGAAAGGAGCATCGGACGGGGCGATCGTCGACACGGCGGTCCAGGAGATCGACATGAGGACCGGACTCGTGCGCTGGGAATGGCACAGCCTCGACCACGTCGCCACGTCGGAGTCCGAGACAGAAGCGCCGGCGACGGCGACGCCGTGGGACTGGTTCCACCTCAACTCGATCGATGTGGAGGGTGGGGACTCCAATCAATACGGGAACATCTTCGTCTCGGCGCGCAGCACCTGGGCCGGCTATCAGCTGGAAGGTGGCAGCGGGAAGGTCCTCTGGCGCCTCGGCGGCACCAAGAGCTCCTTCAAGATGGGACCCGGCACGGAGATGGCGTGGCAGCACGACGGCCGCGTGCTGCCGGACGGGGAAGTCACCTTCTTCGACGACGGCTCGAACCCGCCGATCCACCATCAGTCGCGCGGGGTGCGGATTGCGCTCGACTTCAAGACCCACCAAGCGCGCCTGCGCTCCGTCTACACACACGCCAATCCGCCGCTGCTCGCTGCCAGCCAGGGCAACATGCAGACGCTCGCGGATCAGAACGCCGTGGTGGGCTACGGCGGGGTGCCCACGATCAGCGAGTACGCCGAAGGCGGCTCGCTGCGCTTCGACGCCCATCTGCCGTTCGACATGATCTTCTACCGCGCCTACCGCTTCCCCTGGAGCGGGCGCCCGTCCAGGCCCCCCGCGGTTCTCGCCAGCCTGAACAACACCGGCGAAGAGACGATCGTGCACGCGAGCTGGAACGGCGCGACCGAAGTCGCCTCCTGGCGCGTGCTCGCGGGGGAACACGCCGAATCGCTCAAACCGCAGACCACGATCCCGGCGAGCGGCTTCGAAAGCTCGACGACCCTGCCCCAGAAGTACGCCTACGTGGCGGTGCAGGCGCTCGACTCGGCCGGCCACGTGCTCGGCGCCTCGCACACGGTTCAGGCGATCAGCTACGCAGCCTCGCTCCCGAGCTCCCGAGAGTCGGGATGAGGGTGATGTTCGGCAGGCCGCTGGACGGCCTCAGTAGGCCGCTGACCACGCGGTCCGGCAGACTGCTGGGCGACCGGCTCAGTAGGCCGGTTTGGTGGAGTGCTTGTGTGTCGTGGTGGTCGTGGTCGTCGTGGGGCTGCTCGCCGGCGGGGAGGTCGAACCGCTCGTTGTTTTACCGCCGCACCCCGCCACCGCGACAGCGGCCGCCAGGGCGGCCAGCAGCGTTAGCATGGCGGCCAGTGGCGTTCGTTTCATCGGCTGGACTCCCATTCTCGCTCGCGGATTCGGACGTCCACCCGTCCCACCCTACCAAGCGTTCGCGGCGCCAATTCCCCTCGGGCCGGCCGTCATGAGCATCGTCGCGCCGGCGGGCCCCGGGGCGGCGGGGTCGCCCCCAGTCGAGCGGGAGCGGGACTCGCGCATGGGGTGGCTGCTGGCCGTCTGCTGCGTGGCCCAGTTCATGGTCATCCTCGACCTGAGCATCGTCAACGTCGCGTTGCCCCACATTCAGTCGGCGCTGACCTTCACCTCGCCGGAACTGCAGTGGATCGTGGACGCCTACGCGATCACTTTCGCCGGCTTCCTGATGCTCGGCGGCCGCGTCGCAGACTACTTTGGCCAGCGTCGCATCTTCGTCGCCGCGCTGGCGCTCTTTGCGCTCGCCTCACTGATCGGCGGCCTTGCACCGGATCGCGAGGTCCTGATTGGCGCCCGCGCGCTGCAGGGCCTCGCCGGCGCCTTCATGGCGGCCTCCTCGCTGGCGATCATAACGGCGTCCTTTCCGGCGGGCCCGCAGCGCAACCGGGCGATCGGCCTCTGGGCGGCTATGAATGGGCTCGGGGGCTCAGCCGGGGTGCTGCTCGGCGGGATCCTCACCGAAGAGCTGAGCTGGCGCTGGGTCCTGCTGATCAACCCCCCGATCGGGATCGCCGCGGTGGTCGTCGCCTACCTCGTGGTGCAGGATCGACGCAAGGCGCAGAGCGGCGCGAGCTTCGACCTCGCCGGCGCCTTCACCCTGACGCTCGGCCAGATGGTGCTGGTGTACGGGGTCGTCGAAGCCGGTCTCGCCGGCTGGAGCGCGCCCGCCGCGCTCGGCCCGATCATCGGCGGTATCGCCCTGCTCGCGGCGTTCGGCTATATCGAGGCGCGCGTGGCGGCGGCTCCATTGATCCCGTTCAAGGACCTGACCAAGCCGCTGCGCACTGCCAACAACATCGTGATCCTGTTCAGCGCAGCGCTCTTCCCGATGTGGTTCGTCAGCTCGCTGTACCTGCAGCAGGTGCTTGGCCTCTCCCCGCTCGACGCCGGCCTCATCTTCCTGCCGATGACGCTCACGATCATGCTGGTCGCCCAGCGCGCCGGCCGGCTCGTGAACCGGTTCGGCGCGCGCGCGGTGCTCGGCAGCGGACTGATCATGATGACCGTCGGCCTCCTGCTCCAGGCCCGGATCGGGCCGAGCGGCAGCCCGATCGTCTACGTGATGCTCCCCGGACTCCTCACAACGGCCGGGATCGCCATGTCGATCGTCCCCTCCACGATCGCCGCCACACAGGGCGCCAAGGAGGGGCAGGCCGGCCTCGCCTCCGGTCTCGTCAACACCTGCCGTCAGATCGGCGGCGGCCTCGGGTTGGCGGTCCTGATCACGCTGGCCACCCAGCACACCACCAACCAGTTCGGCGCCGGCGTGGGCGTCCGCCAAGCGCTGACGGACGGCTTTCGCCTTGCCTATCTGATCGGCGCGGGACTGTCCGCCGCGGCCGCCGCGATGACCTTCACCCTGCTGCCGCGGCCGTCGGTCTCGCACGGACCCGCCGTACGGCGCCTCGCGCTCGCCATCGGCGCGATCGTCGCCGGCTTCATCGCCATCGATTTCGCCTTCGCCGGCTCGCACGGCGCTCCGATCGGCCAATACACCAAGAGCGGCACCGAGAGCTTCGTCACCGCGCCGTCGCTTCACCCGCCACGGCTCACCGTGGAGGGGCGGACGGTGTCGGGCGAGCTGGCTCCCGGCTACATCTTCGCGACCAACTTCTACAACCTCAACTATCCCCCGCTGGTCGGCCAGAGCGGGCCACTCATCCTCGACAGCAACCTGCAGCCCGTCTGGTTCCAGCCGGCACCGGAAGACGTCGTCGCCTCGAGCCTCAGCCTGCAGAGCTACGAGGGCAGGCCGGCGCTCGCCTGGTGGCAGGGGGTTCTCACCAACAACGGCGCCACGGAAAGCGGCGAGTACGTGGTTGTCAACCAGCACTATCAGACGATCGCCACGCTCAGGGGGCAGGACGGTTGGAAGCTCACCCTGCACGCGTTCCAGATCAGCGGAGAAGACGCGTGGGTGACCGCAAACAAGGACATCGCCAGGAACCTCTCCAACTACGGTGGCGCCTACAACGGCGCGCTGATCGACTCAGCCGTGCAGGAGTACGACCTCAAGACCGGCAAGCTGCTGCGCACCTGGGACGCGCTCGACCACGTCCCCCTCAGCGAGTCCTATGCCACGGTGCCAACCAACGGCTACCCCTGGGACGCCTACCACGTCAACGCGATCGACCTGACCGGCAACGGAAGCTTCCTCGTCTCGATGCGCAACACGTGGGCCGCCTACCTCGTCGATGCGAGCAGCGGCGCGATCGAGTGGACCCTCGGCGGACGGCGCTCGAGCTTCAAGTTCGCCCCCGGCGCGGCGTTTCAGTGGCAGCACGACGTGGTACTGCAGCCGGGTTCGACGGTGAGCATGTTCGACGACCACTGCTGTCAGCTCACCGGCGGCGGAACGAGAGTCCCGGCCACGGGCCCCTCCCGCGGCCTGATTCTGAAGCTCGACCAGGCCACGCGCACGGCGACCTTCGCGGCCCAGTTCCCCGGCGACGGCAACTTCGAATCCGAATTCATGGGGGCCACCGAGCCACTGGCAAACGGCAACGCGTTCATCGGCTGGGGCTCGGAACCGTACCTCTCGGAGTACAGCCGCTCGGGCCAGGAGCTCTTGGAGGGACGCTTCCCTGAACCCGACCTCAGCTACCGGGCGATGGTCGAGCCATGGGTCGGTGAGCCGCTCTCCCCGCCGCTCGGCGCCGCCCGCCAGAGGAACGGCAAGACCACGGTGTACGCGAGCTGGAACGGCGCCACCCAGGTCGTCTCCTGGAGGGTCCTGGCCGGACCCGGCACCAGTAGGCTTACCGCCGTGACAACCACCCCCAAGGCCGGATTCGAGACGGCGATCGGAGTGCCAGCGAGCCCGATCCCGGCGCCAGCGAGCTATGAGAGCTTCGAGGTCCAGGCGCTGGGTGCCAATCGCCAGGTGATCGGAGCCTCCCGGCCATTCGGGTTGCGGGCCGTTCGATGACGATCCTCCTCGTGGCAGGCGGCGAACCGGCGAAACAGGGGAACCGAATGAACCGGCCAACGGGGGCACTGAACGAACCGGCGAACGGGAGCACTGAATGAACATGAGACGTGCAGCTGGCGGGATGGCCGCCGCGCTGACGATGGCGCTGGGCGCCTGCGGAGGAGTCGCCCCGGCGAGCTCGGATGCGCCCTCGGATGCGCCCATTCCCACGGCCGACATCAGCGTCGCCGCGGCCAACCCCGTGACCGTCTCGCCCATGCCGGGCACCGAGGACGCCTCGCCGGCGACCCAGATCAGCTTCCTTGGCGGCTCCGGGACACAGGTCGCCGACGTGCACGTCTCCGGCTCCCGCAGCGGCTCGCACAGCGGACACCTGGAGGCCTACTCGACCGGGACGGGCGAGAGCTTCCTGCCCTCGCGCCCGTTCCTCGCCGGCGAGCGGGTGACCGTGCACGCCCTCGTCAGCCCCGCGGGCGCCGCCGGCGCCCCAAGCCAGAGCGCGAGCACGACGTTCACGATCGCCCACCAGGCGACGGTCAGCCAGAAAGAGTTCCCGATCAACCCGGGCGACCCGCACGCGATCCAGCACTACGTCTCCGCGCCCACGCTGACGCCCTCGACCGTCCGCATCACCACGCCCGCACAGGCCGGCGCGGCGCCGGGCGATCTGTTTCTCGCCCCCTATCAGGGTGAGGGCACGGCGGGGCCGATGATCTCAGAACAGGACGGCTCGCTGGTGTGGTTTCACCCGCTGCCGGCCGGCGAGGAGTCGACCAACTTCCAGGTCCAGTCCTACGAGGGCAAGCCGGTGTTGACCTGGTGGCAGGGCAAGATCCTCGAAGTCGGCTTCGGCGAGGGCGAAAACGTCATCTACAACACCTCCTATCAGCTCGTTGCACACATCAGGGCGGGCAACGGCTACAAAGCCGACCTGCACGAGATCCGCCTGACGCCGCAGGGCACGGCCTGGATCGACATGTTCGACCCGATCCACCTGAATCTGTCCTCACTGCACGGCTCGAGCGACGGCGTGGTCAACGATTCGGTGATCGAGGAGATCGACATCAAGACGGGCCTCGTGATGTGGGAGTGGCACGCGCTGGGGCACGTCGCGCTGAGCGAATCGCACAACTCCGTGCCCGCCGGTGCCAGCCCCTGGGACTACATCCACGTCAACTCCGTGGATCCCGGGCCGTCCGGCGAAGACGTGCTGCTGTCGGCGCGCAACACCTGGGCGCTGTATGACGTGAACATGCACACCGGTGGCTTCGACTGGCGCCTGGGCGATCGCCACTCGAGCTTCAGGCTCGGCCCGGGCACGCGCTTCTACTGGCAGCACGACGCCGAGTGGCAGCCCGGCGGGCTGATCTCGGTGTTCGACAACGGCTCAGACCCGCCCAAGGAGAAGCAGTCGCGCGGCCTGCTGCTGGCCCTGAGCACCTCCAGCCACAGCGTCAGTCTCGTCAAGCAGTTCACCAACCCGCACTACACGCTGCTCGCCGCTAGCCAGGGCAACGTCCTGAACCTCTCGCCCGCCGGCGACACGGCCGGCGACTGGCTGATGGGCTACGGCGGCCTGCCCAACTTCACCGAGTACTCCTCCTCCGGTCATGTCCTGCTCGACGGAACGCTCGGCAAGAACGTGCAGAGCTTCAGAACCTATCTCTCGCCCTGGAGCGCGCACCCGGCCAGCGCCCCAACGCTCGCCGTCCAGTCCGCCGCCGCCGCCACGCTGACGGTCGCGGCCAGCTGGAACGGGGCGACCGAAGTCGCCTCCTGGCAGGTGCTTGCGGGCGCCTCACCGACGTCGCTCACGCCCGTCGCGAACGCCCCCAGGGAGGGCTTCCAGACGAGCATTGCCGTCAAACCCACGCCCGCGTACCTAGCCGTGCAGGCGCTGAACGCCTCGGGCGCGGTGCTCGGGCTGTCGCCGGCGATCAAGCCCTGAGCTGCCTGCGTCCGGTTCGGCTTTGGGCTCGTGTTCGGCCCGGTGTTGCGCCGCGTGCAGGGCCACACGGGTGGCGATTGTGAAGTAGTCGTAGAAGCCCCGCCCGTGCGCGGCCTGCAGATGTTGGGGCAGCGGGCGGCGCAGCTCCTGCACGTAGGCGCGCTGGAGCGTCGCGTGCAACGAGCTCTCCAGCGGGCTGTGGCCGGCCCCGTTGTGCAGCTCCAGACGGCCGCTGTGCGTGGTGTAGTCATACAGCTCGCGCTCCTGGCCGCCGGCGAGCGGTTCGATCCCTTCCAGCGGCCAGTTCGAGTAGGTCACGTACTTTGCCGAGGGAGTGCGCAGCGCGACCACATGCAGGGGGGCGTCGGCGGCGTAGGGCTCGATCGCGAACTCGGTCACGGTCTCATCGGTGGCGTGCAGCACGTAGGGGCGTCCCGGGGCGGTCGGGTCACCCAGGATGCGTGCGAGGTCCGCCCGGCGCGCGAGGTGGGAGTAGCGGCGCTCGCCGCGCCAGTCCTCCGATCCGCTGGCGATGCTCAGCAACAGCGGCGCCACGTCGACGCTCGAGGTGAGCTGGGTGCGCGCCAGTTCGGGCGCCTTGGTGAGCGCGCCGCGAGGGTCCTTGACGATCAGCGGCACCCGGATCGCCTCCTCGTAGGCGCCTGCGCCCTTGCCGCGAAGCCCGTGCGAGCCGAGGTACTCGCCGTGGTCTGAGGTGAACACGATCACCGTGTTCTGCGCCACCCGCGGGCGGCTCTCCAGCGCGTCGAGCACGCGGCCGATGTGCCCGTCCACCTCGAGCTGGAGCTTGACGTACAGGTCGAGCATCGAAAGCCACGTGCTCGCCACTTCCGGACCCGTGAACGGGACCGGTCCAAACGACGCGGCGGCCGTTTCCTGCAGCGAGCGCTGCAGGCGCGGCTTGCCTCGCGCCATCAGCAGTTCCGGCGTCTCGAAGTTGGGCGGCAGTGCTCCGATGACGCTCGGCGCGTACGCCTCGGCCGGTACGCGGTCGCTCCAGCCGTACCACCAGGCGATGTCGTGCGGGTTCACGAACGACACCGTCGTGCACCACGGCTCGGACTCGCCCACGGTCGAGAGCCACTGCTCGAACTGCCCGGCGACACCGGGGTCCACGCGCCAGCCCTGGCCGGGCGCCCCGTCGGGAGAGGGGTAGGTGCCGCCCGCGAACCCGTAGCGCTCGAGCACGCGCTCGCCCCGTTCGGGGGTCCACTTGTTGTCACCGTGAGTGAGATGCCACTTGCCGTACCAGCGCGTGTGGTAGCCGTGTTCGCGCAGCATCGACCCCCACGTCGGAAAGTCGGGATCGAGCGTGCTGGCCCCGGTGATCATGCAGCCGGTCTGGTGCGTGTACAGGCCGGTCAGCAGCGCAGCGCGCGCGGGCGTGCAATCGTTGGAGGCGGTGTAATGGCGGGCGAAGGAGACCGCGCCTCTGCGCAGCCTCCGCAGGTTCGGCGGCAGGCTCGGACCTCCCGGTCCGGGTCCGATCCACTGGGGAAAGCGCAGCTGGTCGACCACGATCACCAGGATGTTTGGGCGTGGTGGAACAGGACTCACCCGGCCCGCGGGCGCCTGGCCGTGCGCCGGCTGGGTGAGCGTCGGCAGCGCAGGCGGGATCGGCCGCGGGCTCGAGCCGTCGTTTGCATTGGCCAGTTTGGAGATCGCCAGACCCCCGCCGATCAGCGCGCCACCGGTCAGGAGCCCTCGCGTGACGAATGTGCGCCTGTCGATGCGCTGCTTGTCAGTGTGCCGCTCGGTTTTTTTGTCGATTCTCTTATCCTCGTCTGCTCTCATGGGTTACGTACGTGCTCCGATCGTCGGTCTGACGGCGATGCTGGCGCTCGGACTCGCCACCGCAAGCTCCGCTGCGGCGACTTCGGCTCCTGCCTGCGCGCCAAGCACATTGAACACCTCCGCGCTGCTGGATGGCACGGTCACCGTCTCCCCGTTGCCCGGCAGCCGCGACGCGACGCCGCAGACGCAGGTCAGCTTTCTCGGCGTTCGGGCCGGCGAGCTGAGCGATGTGACCGTCTCCGGCTCGCGGACCGGACCGCACAGCGGTCGCTTGGCCGCATACTCTCAGGGCGACGGCGCGAGCTTCCTGCCGGCGCGCCCGTTCGCCGAAGGCGAGCTCGTGACTGTGCGCGCGCGGTTGCGCTCGGACGCCGCCACCGCCCAGCCCCTGTTCGACCAGTTCCAGGTCGCCCGCCAGGACCCGATCAGCTCCACGCCGGAGACGATCCACAGCGGCGGCCCGAGCGAGATCCAGAGCTTTCGCACGCGCCCGGATCTGCGCCCACCGGTGCTCACCGTGACCGCGAGGTCTCCCGCCGTCGCCCCCGGCGATGAGCTCCTCGCGCCCTACGACGGCCCCGGTCAGAGCGGACCGATGATCCTCGACCCCGGTGGCGGGCTGGTCTGGTTCAAGGGACTGCCGCGCGGCACCTCGGCGACCAACCTGCAGGTGCAGCAGTACGCCGGCAAGCCCGTGCTGACGTGGTGGCAGGGCGACATCTCCGTACACGGGTTCGGGCTGGGCGAAGACGTGATCGCCGACAGCGCCTACGAAGACATCGGCCATGTCCGTGCCGGCAATGGCCTGCGGGCCGATCTGCACGACTTTCAGCTGACGCCGGCGGGGACCGCGCTGATCACCGCTTATGACCCGATCTACTGCAACCTCTCAGGGGCCGGTGGGGCGAGCGACGGCGCGGTCACCGACGGGCTGCTGCAGGAGATCGACGTCAAGACCGGACTGGTCATGTTTCAGTGGACGAGCGTCGATCACGTCGCGCTCGGCGAATCCTACGAACCAGCGGCCAGCTCGCGCACGAGCTGGCCGTTTGACTTCTTCCACCTCAACTCGCTCGGCCTCGCCCAGGACGGCGGCCTGCTCGTCTCCGCGCGCAACACCTGGACGGTCTACGACATCGACGGCGCCACCGGACAGATCGAATGGCGGCTCGGCGGCAAGCACTCGAGCTTCGCGATGGGCCCCGGCGCGAGCGCCGCCTGGCAGCACGATCCACGCGAACTGTCGCCCGGCACGTTCAGCATCTTCGACAACGGCGCCTCGCCGAAGATCCACGACCAGTCGCGCGGAATCGTCGTCAGCCTCGACTCCCAGCAGCACACCGCGACGCTCGTCAGCCAGTTCACGCGACCCTCGCCGCTGCTCGCCTATAGCCAGGGCAACATGCAGGCCCTGCCGAACGGCAACTGGTTCATCGGCTGGGGTCAGGTACCGGACTTCTCCGAACTGAGCCCCACCGGCCAGCTCTTGTTCGACGCCCACTTTCCGGCGGGCGATCAGTCCTACCGGGACTTCCGCTTCCTCTGGACCGGCGCTCCCGCGCATCCTCCGGCATTCGCCGTGGCAGGCGCGGCCGGCGGGGCGAGCATGGTCTACGCGAGCTGGAACGGAGCGACGCTCGTCGCGAGCTGGCGGGTCCTCGCGGGCCCGTCCGCCATGCACATGCAGGCCGTCGCCCAGGGTCCGCGCACGGGCTTTGAGAGCGCGATCGCGCTCCCGGCGGGCACGGCCGGTCCCTACGTGACCGTGCAGGCCCTCGACGCGAGCGGGCGAGTGCTCGCCACCGCACCGGCGGCCCCCCGCCTAGAAGTCCGTGGACGCGGCGCGGATGCTTCGTCCTCAGTCGCTCGCGTGCATAGCACGCCACGCTCCTTGCGTCCTCGCCCCGCTTGGCCCACGACCTTCTAGCAGGGCAGCGTTACAGGACCGTCAGCGCGGACAGGGAACGGTGCTCGTTGCGCCTGCGCGGCTGCCGTCCAGGAAGGCGATGTCGACACGGAAGGGAAAGCCCCCGCGGGGACAGCGTTTGGGCACCGCGATGCCGCGCGGGTGAAACGGCACGATCTTCTTGCCCACGCGCCGGTAGTAGGTCAGGCCGAGCGGGCCGATCGTGGAGGTCAGGCGTGTAACGACGACGTCGGCGCCGCCGGGCCAGGTGGGGATCAGCGGGATGGCGGTGTTCAGGCGCCCGCTGAAAGGAGCGTTGTCATCGAGGATCTGACCCGGAAACACCAGTTGGGCGAAGACCGGTGCGCGGCCTTCGGCGTAGAACAGAACTTCCAGGTGTTCGCTGTTTGGCGGCCCGACGAACGCGGTCAGGCTGCCTTCCTCGAGCACCGATTCTTCCTCGGCGGGAACCGCAACGAGCGCGCTGCCGAAACCGATGCGCGCGTTTGCGGAACAGCCGGCCACGCCTCGCGCGAGCAGGGCCGCGGATTCGCAGTTGGCCAGCCCGAGCGTGCTCGTGGCCAGTCCCAGACCGGCGGGCAGCTGCAGATCGACATCGGTCAAAGGCGCGGGCGCTCGCCCGGGGATCTCGCTGTGGATCGCAAACCCGAACTCGATCGTCGTGCGAACCCCCAGCCGGTCGGGTTTGAGGCTGGTCTTCAGCGTGACCGTCTGTCCCGCATGCGCCGGCGCCGGCGGACACACGCACAGCGCAAGCGCGGCGATCAAGAACGTTCGCACCGCCACTACAGCTCGATCTTGCCGTGGACGTGCACCGTCAGAGCGAACGTTTCGCGGTCGATCACGCCGCTGATCCCGATGTTCGCTCCCGATGCGTGCGCGAAGCCGCCTGTTCCGCCAGTGATTGCGATCGTGCCGCCGAAGTACCCGTCGGCCCCCTTCTGCACGAACCGCGCCAAGCCCCTGCCGGTTACCGAGCCGCCCTTCGGCCTTACCGTGAACGCGGCCGTCACGCGGTTGGCGGAGATGATCGTCAGGTGGACCGCGATCGAGCAGCCGTAGGTGCCGCTGGCGTGACCCCGCTCGTCGATCGTGTCTCCCGGTTCGCCGACGGCGTGGAGATACCCCGTCTCTTGCAAGCTCACTTCTCGCGCCGCCGCCCGTGCCGCGCCGGGGCCGAGGATCAGTGCGCCGATCGCGGCGACCCCCAGCAGGGCGGCGCGGCTTCCGGCTGTCTGTTGCCGATGGCGGTCCACTTGCTCCGCCCTGGAGCATACTCCGATCGATTCCGATGATCAGGATGTATTTCTTGCCGGGCTCCGGGATTTGGACGGAGGGGCCGGGATTCGAACCCGGGAGACCTGTCGCCAGGCCCAACGGTTTTCAAGACCTTCAACGGAACCCCTAATTTTTGGCTTGCTAGAGCCAAAAATGCATGCTGCGTGCGCCAGTGTTCGCGCCAGGCGACCTATGCAGTTTTAAGGCTGTCGCAGTTTGGCTCCGTAGAGCCAAAAATCGACTCCTCGCGCCACAGCCCCCGGATGGCCTCGGGCGTCTACTTGCTCTCGGTTCGTTGGTGATAGTCGCCCAGGAGCACGATGGCGTCGGCCTCGCCTCCGGGGAGGAGGTGTCCGTAGCGATCGATCGTGATCGTGATCGAGGCATGGCCGACGAACTTGCTGACTGTGTCGATCCTGATCCCGGCGTCGAGCATCTGTGAGACCGCGGTGTGACGGCAGTCCTGCAGCCCGATCGGGCGGATCCGCTCGCCTGTTGGCGTGGTGTTCTTGTGGTCTTCCTGCTTGCGCGCAGTGGCCCATGCCTTGCGGGCGCGTTTGTTGACGGGGTCACTTTGGAACGGCTTGGTCGATGTATCTCCGAAGACGAGATCGGTGCCTTCGCGGCCGGTGTCTTGGATGTGCTTGGCGAGGAGACGATGTAGGGGCTGAGCGATGATGGTTGGACGGGTGCCCTTTTCGCTCTTGGGCTCGATTTCGCCCTCGTACTGGTCCCAGCTTCGCTGCACTTCGATGCGGCGTCGCTCGAGGGCGACGTCGCGTACCTGCAGCGCGCGCAGCTCGCCGTGGCGCAGCCCTGCATAGATCGCGGTCGCCCACAGTGCTCGATCTCCCGGCTGGAGCGCCTCGATGAGCCGGTGAGCTTCATCGGGGGTAGCGATCCGTTCACGTCGCCCGGTGCTGGCAGGCAGACGCAGCCCGCGCGTCGGGTCAACGAGCAACGGATCATCATGCCCGGTCAGGAGCTCAACGTCTCGCCATAGCACCCGCGCGGCATTGATGATCGAGCGGATCTTGCTTGGGCTCAACCCTTCGGACTGCCAACTACCAACAAGGTGCTGCAGGTCCGCACGGGTGATTCCCACCATGATCTTCGTGCCCAGGCTCGGAACCAGGCGCAGACGCAGGTCTACCTCGATTGTGCGTAGCGCACTCGGCTTGTAGCGGCGTCCCGAGCGGTTGCGTATCTGCCCCTCCTGGGCCATCTTGACCCACAGTGACGCGGTCTCGCCGAGGGTATGGTGGCTCGGCGCGTGTAGTCGCCCGACGCTCGCGAGCTCAAGCTGCCCATGACGCCATGCCTTCGCTTCCCAGCGCTCGGCAAACGTCTTGCGGATCTTGCCCCTGTCCTTCCGCGAGTACACCCACGCCTCCCACCGCGGCGAGCACTCACATGTCCCATCTCGACGGGCTGAGCACCACAGGGAGTGCCTGATCCGTACGCCCTCTGCGGCGCGCGTTCGGGGCTGGACAGACGACTGGGCAGGGAGCGTTGCAGACGCCACCAGCTGGATCTCGCGCTCAAACAGCCTGGTCTGCTCCGGGCTCAGGCAGCCGACTATGCGCCATAGGCCCGCTGTTGTGCTCGGAGAAGTCTGATTGCTCGAAAGATGTTGCATCTAGCCTCCTTCGCGACCCATCTGGGATCCGCGCGCACCGGGCCAGCCCTCGGCCAGGCAGCTCAGCCGCCTCTCGGACGGCGTTGATCTATTAGCCTGGAGGATGTCGCCCAGGAGGGGTGGCAGAGCGGTTGAATGCGGCAGCCTTGAAAGCTGTTGATCGGGTAACCCCTGGTCCGAGGGTTCGAATCCCTCCCCCTCCGCTTTTGTTGTGTCTCGGGACATGCTGGACGCGTGTCTCGGGTCGAGTGTGAGCTGGCGTAGGAGCTGGCCGTTGCCGTCGATGACGCGGATGTCTTGGTCAGCGATGAGGAGCTTGACTGGCTGGCCTTTGTGGGATCTTCCGATACCGATTTTGTAGAGCCGGCTGAGGTGGCGCAGGCTGACCTTGCCAGTTTGGTCGACCTTGTCTTGGCGGACCCGGAAGTAGGTGTTCGCGGGCTGGCCGTGGGCTGGGCCTTGATGCGGGCGCTGCAGGCGCCTGGCGCTGCAAGCCGAACACAAACTCGGGATGCGCGAGTCGATCACCCGCCCGCTACGACGAGCTCGCCCACGCCCTCGATGAACACCTTGGGCTTCAACCCACACGCGAGACGCGGGGCATGTCTACCGGGGTCCACCCCATCGGCCTCCGCCCTTGTCGAGCGTCCTCAACCTGCTGAGCGGTATCGCAAACCACAAGACGACGAACGGAATTGCCGCGATGCTCGCGGTCAGCACACCAGCGGTGATGCCGAACAGCTTGGTGGTGACGAGCAACAGGGAACCGCACATCGCCAGCGCCAAAAAAGCAAGGCCCGCGATTACCACCCGGTTTGAGCTAAACACGATGTGATGCTTGTCGTCGTGTCGGAAAAGGAAGCGGTGCTCTGCGGAGGGTGCGATCGTGCACACCGCCGCGAGCGCCGCGAAGATCAGCGTCACGAAATACACGGTGCGCTCGAAGCTCCCTACATGCGCGAACCCGGTATTGAACGGAACGATCAAGAGGAACGCGAAGAGAACCTGCACGCCGGTGACGACGACGCGCAGCTCCCCGGTCATCTCCTCGAGATTGCGGTCGAGGCGCTCCAGCTGCGTCTCGTGACGAGCCTCGCCGTTTACACGCTGGGAGTCCGGCATACCAGGCAACGGTAGCCCCATCTCCTACGGCGAACCGTCTGTATCGGTCTCGCTGCTGGCCCGGTCTCGCTCGCTGCGATGGCGGCGCGCGTCTTTAGTGTGGCGTCGCGCGGCCTCGCGGGCGGCGCCTTCCTCGGCCTCTGGCACGTCATCAGGGACCTGCTCGGCCGGTGCCTCCTCGGGCATCTGATCAGAAGACTTCAAGTTGTGAGGGACAGGCGGACACATCACTCTGTTGCCTACCCGCACCCCTGAATGGAAAACGCCGCTCAAGCGAGCACGAGCGCCGCGCCGATCACCGCAAGCCCTACCACGAGCCACGCGATGTAGTCATTCACACACCCGGAGTGCAGGCGCCGCAACAAGACCATGCTCCCCGTGAGCGTGCGTTCGGCCCGCGCGAGCGCACGCCAGCTCGGCGCCCCGACGAGCGCGAAGCCAGCCACCACGAGCGCACCGATTACCGTCGCCGCGGCCAGCAGAAAGTCGAGCGCCACCACCGGCGCGTGCGGCGTATGGACCGTTATGGGTGCATGAGTGCCGAGCACGTCCGCGACGTAGGCGGCGCGGTCGGTCATGTCCGCGGCCGCGGCGGCGATCCCGTCACGCAAACCTGACCAGAGCCCGATCAGCACCCCGCCAGCGAGGAGGACTATGGGCGCGACGATCATCACCGCCGGAGTGCGATCGTGCGGGCTGAGCGTCTCCGGCTGCTCGCTGAGAGCGCTCAGCAGCTCGTGGTGGCGCGGCAGCCTTTCGCCCCAGCCGGCGAACACGCGGCCGGCGACGCGCAGAATCGCCCCGGCGGTCAGCGCGGAGCCGATCACGAGCACCGCCAGCACCCAGCCGTAGCCGGGCGTATGCGTGAGCGCGCCCTCCAGGGCAGACTTGCCGAAGAACACGCCGAACGGCGGCAGCGCCGCCAGACCCAGGCCGCCGAGCGCGAACACGATCGCGGCGGCCCGCAGGCCGGGGTCGCGGCCGCGGCCGCGGCCGCGCAGCTCGTGCTCGTCGACCGTGCCGAAGCGGTGCAACAGGATGCCCGCCGCCATGAACAGCGCGCCCTTGAGCAGCGCGTGCTCGATCACGTACTCGCCGCTGGCCGCCAAGCCCGCCGGCGTCAAGAGACCCAGGCCGATCAGGAACATACCCGTATGGCTGATCGTCGAGAACGCCAGCAGTCGCTTGATGTGCCGCTGCGCCACGCACATCACTGCACCCACCAGCGCTGTCAGCACCCCGAGCGCGACCAGCGTAACGCGCAGCCCGCCAGTATGAGCGGCCAGCGGCGCGGAAAGCACGCTCCAGTACACGCGCGCCAGGCCGTAGAGCGCGAGCTCGACCATCACGCCGCTGAACAGCACGCACACAGGGACCGGCGCTACTGCGTGCGCGTCCGCCAGCCAGAAATGCAACGGCACGATTGCGGCCTTCACCAACAGGCCACCCATGATGAGCAGCAGCGCGACCTTCACCAGCCCGTCGGCCGGGTGCCCGGCGAGCGCCGTGCCGATCTGCGCCATGTTCAACGCGCCCGTGCGCCCGTAGAGCAGCGCGATCCCGGTCAGCATCAAAAACGAGCCGACGCTGTTGGTGATGGCGAAGTTGATCGCCCCCTGCAACGGCCCGGCCTCCTCGATCTTGTAGGCGGTCAGCGCGTAGGCGGCAACGCTCATCAGCTCAAAGAACACAAAGAGGTCAAAGAGATCGCCGGTCAGGCAAAACCCGACCATTGCCGCCAAGAACACCAGCATCAGTGCCCCGAACAGCGAGCCGACCTCATCGAAGTAGCGCACCGAGTACAAGAGCGCCGCGCTGACCATCACCGCCGCCAAGCTCGCCATCCCCGCGCCAATCCGATCGACAGAGAAGGAGATCCCCACCGCCACGCCGCCGCGGACGTGAAACCCGCCGAACCAGTACACCATCAGGTGACTCGCGTCGATTACCAAAACGACGCAAAGCACGAGCGCCGCCAGCGCACACGCAAGGCCCACCGCATCGGTCGCCCAGCGCGGCAGCAGCTTGTTGGCGGCGGCGAGAAACGCGGCGCCGAGCAGCGGCACCACCACCGGCAGCGGGATGAGCGCGTGCACCGGCTACCCCCGCAGCGGTGTCAGCTCGTTCGGGTCGAGCGTCTTGAAACGCTTGTGCGCCTGCACTGCCAGCGCCAGCAGTAGCGCCACGACCGTTGCCTCGACCACCACGTCTGTCAGCGCCAGTGCCTGCACGATCGGGTCGACCGCGCGGGAGCCAGGCGGTATGTCCGCGAAGATCGGTGCTGCTGCGCCGCGGCGGTAGCCGATCGAGAGCAACAGCACATACGTTGAGGACTGCACGATCGACAGGCAGATCACCATGTGAATCAGGTTGCGGCTGCTCACGATCCCATACAGGCCGACAAGCAGAAGCCAACCGGCGGTTCCATAGGCCAAGACGCTCACTTGTGCCTCACGATCAGGGCCTGGTCGAGGAACTCGCTCCAAAGCAGCACGAACGCCCCTGTGACCTCCAGGCCGACCGCCATGCTCGACAGTGGGATCGTGCCGGCCGAGATCAGCTCGCCAGGTGTGCCGAACCCCAGGAAGTTCTTGAAGAACATTCCCGCGAACACCAGGCCCCCAAGTCCGATCAACCCGTAGGCAGCCGCGCCGCTGGACTCGGCCAGCTCGACCAGCGCGTGCGGGGAGAGGCGGCGCATCGTCACGTAGCCGCCGCCGAGGAACACCAGCAGCAGCCCGGCGGCGCCGACGACGCCGCCCTGGAACCCGCCACCCGGCGTCAGCGCCCCATGCGAGTCAACGTACAAAGCGAGCACCACCAGCGGCCCGACCAGTACCAGCGTCAACGCGCGCAGCGCGTAGCTCGACCCCTGGAAGCGGTGCTCCCGGCTGGCCTGAGCCGGGGGTCGCTCGCGCTCTGAGCGCTGCTCGCGCAGCAGCACCGCTAGGCCGACGACGGAGGTGAACAGGATGAACTCCTCGCCGAGCGTGTCGAGTGCCCGGTAGTCGAAGTTCACGGCTGTCACCGCGTCGGTGGCGTGTCGTTGGGCAACGACGACATGGTTGATCAGCAGCGCGTAGGCGCCGTTGAAAGCACCAAACGAAGGAAGCCCCGCCATGCCCCAGGCGAGCAGCGCTGCCAGCCCCGTGGCGCCGGCCAAGAACCGGTGGATGCGCGCCCGCTCGCTCATCGTCCACCTTCAGAGCGCTTGCCCTCGTCCTCATCGCCCTGCTCATGGCCGCGGACCTTTGCCAGCGCCAGCAGAATCATCACCGGCACCGCGACCGTACAGACGACGATCTGCGACAGAGCCACGTCAGGCGCCTGCAGCACAAAAAACAGCAGCGCGAGCAGCAGCCCGTAGATGCCGACCAGCAACGCCTGGCGCAACGGGTCGCGCATCAACACGACCGCCAGCCCACCCAATGCGAGCAGCACCAGCAACCCGGCCTGCAACTCGGTCACGACTTCGCCTTCTCGCGCTCGCGCCCTGGAGGCTCGGGGTTCCAGGCGCCTCGTTCGCGGATGCGCCCAGCTCTGGCGGTGGCGTGCGAGAGCACCGGCCCGCAAACCACCAGTATCGCGGCGGTCAAAAGCGCCTTATCGGCGATCAGCGACAGCGACTCGCGCACCAGGATCGCCACCGCGATCAGCGTTGCACCCCAGCCCGCGGCCGAGGCATAGTGAAGCCGGTCATAGGCGCTGCCCATCACCAGCACCCCCAGCGCGCACAACAACAGCACCGCGACGCCGGCAAACAGCAGCACGTCCACGACGACGCTTCTCATGGTCCCCGCTCCATCAGCCGGGCGAACGCAAGCGAGCCGACAAACCCCATCACCGCGAGGACGAGCGCCAAGTCGATGAACGGCTGGCGGTGCGTGCCCTCCGAGAACAGCATCAGCTCCACCGCCGAGACCGCGCTTGCCAGCTCCATCGCTACCAGCCCCGTGAGCGCCGCCGAGAGAAAGCAGACAAGCCCGCACACGAGCAGCACCGGCAGCAGCGCGAGCGCCGCGATCAGCCACACATTCATGAGCCGATCTCCCCGACGCTCGACCGCTCGCTGTGACGGGCGACGAGCTGGTGCATCACGACCCGGTGCTCATCCACGCCGAGCACGATCGTGTTCGGCGCAAGCGACCCGACCAGCTCGATCCCCGCCCGCCGCCCGTTGCCCTTCTCGTTCACGGCAAGCTCAAGCGGCAGCTCGTGGAACCGTCCTCCTCGGCGGCGCCCGGCAAGCGTGCGGGCGAGCGCCACGGCCAGCAGCCACAGGTCGGCGGGCACGCGTGCCAACTGCCTCGCCAGCGCCGAGCACAGGCTCACCGTCGGGCGCATCCCCGCGATCCCACTCCCCAACACAAGCCGGGTAACAACCACTCCGGCCAGTGCCGCCACCACCGCACATGCCACCTCCGCGGTCGAGACCGTATCGACCAGCAGCATCCACGCGCCGCCCAAAAGCCCCCACCACGCGAGCACCACGACAACGCCACCCGTCAGCGGGCGGCGAGCGCGCCTTCGCTTGTACGCCCGAACGTTCACTTTGGAGATGCAGCTACCCCGCTTGCCCGTTCGCCAAGCGGGTAGCTATTACACATGGGGCACAGCGACACGGCAGCGAACGACGATGGCACTCACGCCAAGGGCGCTGGATGAGATCGACGCCTCAAAGGAGCGCCACCAGGCCGCCGATTGATCTCGGCCACTTTGGGTAGGAAGAAACCAGAGTGCGCGTGTCGAACTTCAAGTCCCGAGGAGGCCAGCCATGAGGATCGGCTATTTCCTGTCCAGCGAGGAGTTCGACCCGCGCGAGCTCATCAGGCAGGCGCGCATGGCAGAAGACGCCGGCTTCCAAGGACTCTGGATCTCAGACCACTACCACCCCTGGAACGACGAGCAGGGACACAGCAGCTTCGTGTGGTCGACGATCGGCGCACTCGCCCAGGCAGCACCCAAGATGAACGTCACGACCGCCGTGACGTGCCCCACCATGCGTATCCACCCAGCGATCGTCGCGCAGGCCGCCGCGACCTGCGCGGTGCTGTTGGAGGGACGCTTCACGCTCGGACTCGGCAGCGGCGAGGCGCTCAACGAGCACATCCTCGGCGAGCAGTGGCCACAAGCCGACGAGCGCCTGGAGATGCTCGAGGAGGCCGTGGAGGTGATCCGCACACTCTGGCAGGGCGGGATGCAAAGCCACCGGGGACGGCATTACAGAGTCGAGAACGCCCGCATCTACGACCTACCCGAACAGACACCGCCGATCCTGATCTCCGGGTTCGGCCCCAAGGCGACCCGCCTCGCCGCAAGGATCGGGAATGGCTACTGCACCGTCACCCCCGACGCTGAGGAAGTCAAGCGCTTCCGCGACGGCGCCGAGGGCCAGCGGATCGTCGCCGGCGGGATGAAGGTCTGCTGGGGGACAGACGAGCGCGAGGCGCGCGCCACCGCGCATCGCCTGTGGCCCAATGAGCAGTTGCCCGGCGAGATTGCCCAGATCCTGCCGACCCCCGCACACTTCCAGCAGGCGTCCGAGCTCATCGACGAGGACATGGTTGCCGAAGCCGTGCCGTGCGGCCCTGACCTCGAGAAGCACCTGCGGGCGATCGACCGCTACCAGGACGCCGGGTTCGATCACCTCTACATCCAGCAGATCGGCCCCGGCCAGGACGGCTTCTTCGAGACCTATGCCCGTGAGGTGCTACCTCGCTTCAACGACCGCCAGGCGCCGACGCTAACGTCGGCCGCGGCATAGGTGAGCGCAGATGCCGGCGGACCCAGCACAGATCAGTCCGGCCGTCGAGCAGCGCGTGCGCTGGCGCAGCCGTCAAAGCCCGCAGCTCACCTCCATGTCTGAGGCTGCGCGCAAACTTCTGAGGGCAGGCTCGGCCACCCGGCCGATGATCTCCCGAGCGGGCATCAGCACCGAGGCGCGGCGTGTGCGGTCGATCATGCGCGCAACCATGAAAGACCAGATCACAGGAGGCAGGTGAAATGCCGCCACGCGGTGTGAAGCAAGGCAGTAAGCGAGAGCGCCAGTACCAGCACGTCAAGGACAGCGAGCGCGAACAAGGCGCGTCGCTCAAACGGGCCGAGGAGATCGCCGCGCGCACCGTCAACAAGGAACGCGCCCGCCACAGCGAATCGAAAACCAGCTCCCGCGCCTCCACCAGCGACATCTCATCCGGGCGGCGCGGCGGCCTGCGCTCCGGCAAACCGGGACCCCGCGGCCGCACCCGCGAACAGCTCTACCAAGAGGCCCGCAGCCTCGGCGTGCAAGGCCGCTCACACATGAACAAGGCCCAGCTCCAACGAGCGGTCGAGGACAAGAAGCGCTAACCCCTGCGCCAGTTTCAGCCCCGGCGGGGCGGGTAGGTCCAACGCATGACCATTGGTAGCTCCATCTTCCTCATAGCGGTAGGCGCGATCCTGCGCTACGCAGTCACCGCGACAGTCTCCGGTATCTCGATCCAGACCATCGGCCTGATCCTGATGCTCGCCGGCATCGTCGGCCTGGTGCTTTCGCTGTTCTACCTCCTTGCCTGGCGGCCGAGGCGAGCTGCCGCTGGCGAACGGATCGTCGAACGCCCGCCCTACGAACCGCCCGAGACCTACTGACACCCGCCCTCGTTTGCGCTCACCGCCGAGTCGTGTCGAAGCCTCCCTGCCGGTTGCGGAGCACGACCTGTCCGCTCCAGCCTCGCAACGGGTGTGAGTCTTCCCGCGCGAGCAACACGCACGCGCGTTTGGTAAGCACGAACACGACGGCAGGCACGACCAGGAACGCGCCGCGGAAGAACCAGATCGCGCCTTCATAGCCGAACCCGAACTGGAAGAACAGGCGGTCGGCCGAGCCCGCCGCGAACACCACTACCACCGCTGAGAGCACCCCGGCGGCCAGCGCAGTGCGCCGCGGATTATCGCGCGGACGCTCAAGCAGATCATGGCGCCGGTAATCCTGGGAGATGAAGTGCCGATCAAGCCACGGCAACGCATACAAAAGCCCAAATACGATCGCGGGAAACAACACCCCGCCAAAAAACGGGTTTGGTACGAGCGTGTGTCCGAAGGCGTGGATCTCCAGGTTCGGCATCAGTCGCAGCGCGCCGATCAGCCATCCCAGATACCAGTCCGGCTGCGCGCCGTTCGTGCCGATATAGGGGTGATAGGGGCCCCACAGCCACACCGGGTTGATCTGGATCAGGCCGCCCATCAGCACCAGCACCGCGGCGACCGCCGCGAACAAGCCCAGCGACCGCAGGGCGTACCCAGGCCACATCGGGGTGCCCACCACGTTGTCCTCGCGGCGGCCGGGGCCGGGGAACTGGCTGTGGCGCTGGCGCATGATGATCGCCAGGTGAACTGCGATCAGTCCACCGATGATCGCGGGCAAAAGGAATACGTGCGCGATGAACAGCCGCGACTCAAACGCGGTCGAGCCGGGGAACCTGCCACCCCACAACGCTGTGGCGAACGGGCCGCCGACCAGCGGCAGTGACATGGCGACCGCCCACGCGATCGCCAACCCCATCCCCGAGAGCAGATCGTCGGGGAGCGAGTAGCCAGCGAAGCCCTCCAAGATCGCGAGCGCCAACAGGGTGACGCCGATGAAGTAGTTGATGTCGCGGGGCTTGCGAAACGCGCCGGTGAACACGATCCGCAGCAGATGGAGGGTGATCGCCGCGACGAACACCAGCGCCGCCCAATGGTGAATCTGGCGGGCGAGCAGCCCGCCGGAGACGTCGAAGGAGATGTGCAGCGTAGAAGCGTAGGCGCCCGAGACGCTCTGGCCCTGCAGCGCCTGGTAGCTGCCGTGATAGACGGTCTGTGTGGTGTCGGCGTCGAAGAACAGCGCCAAGAACGTGCCCGTGAGGACCAGCACCACGAACGAGTACAGAGCGATCTCCCCGAGCAGGAAGCTCCAGTGGTCAGGGAACACGTAATCCATCAGCCACCGCATCCCACGCGCTGCGCCCAGCCGCTCATCCACGAACGCAACCGCGTCCACCGGCCGGTCCTTGGCGGTGTGGCTCACGATGGGTCTCCCCACCAGGACGGGCCGACAGGCCCCGACATCGGCCCAGCAGCGCGCAGCACACCAGCGCTGTCGATAGTCAGCGGCAGCTGCGGCAGCGGCCTGCCTGCGGGTCCGAACTCGACGCTGCCACCGTCCAGTACGTCGAACGTGGAGTAGTGGCAG
The DNA here is from genome assembly GCA_963755165.1 of uncultured Solirubrobacterales bacterium. Taxonomy (GTDB): domain Bacteria; phylum Actinomycetota; class Thermoleophilia; order Solirubrobacterales; family Solirubrobacteraceae; genus Palsa-744. The sequence continues at coordinate 295,938 of CAVWIT010000002.1, forward strand.
GGGCACACCAGCGCCGGCCCCTTGGACTCGGTGGATGGGCTGAGCGGGTCTCGAAACAGCGAGATCGCGCAGGCGGCATGGGTGCAGATCTTCGAGTAGGCAAGGATGCCCTGCGGTGCCCAGCCCGCACGCTCGGCGGGTAGCCGCAGCGTCGCGGGGTCAACGCGCACGACCACGACGGGGGAGCCCAGGTCCTCCTGACCACCGCCTTCGGCGGCGGTGCCCGCGGCCTGCGGGAACGCGGTCTGAAAGCTCCGTTCGACGATGTCGGCCGCGAGCATCGGGTTGCCCTGCTCGTCCACGAGCGCGCGCCCCGCCCGCCACGGTGTGCGTCGCAGCTGCTCCCCCAGACCAGGGCCGAGCGCCGTCACGGGAATCACCACCGCCGCCGTCAGCCCGGCGCCCGCGACCCCGGCGGCGCCGGCGAGAAGCCGCCGGCGCGTGATGCCCTCCACACCCTCGGCGGCCTGCTCGATGACCTCACGAGCGGCGTCTGGGTCGGCCAGCCGGGGGCGCTGCTCGACCTTCGTCTCTTGTGGCACCAGCCAGCGGCCCGCGAGCACGAGCGCACAAGCCAGCAAAGCGAGCACCGCGCCGAGTGCCAGACCCAGCAGCTGCGTATTCGGGTCGAGCACGAACAAGGCGACGAACGCGAGCGCCGCGACCGGCACCAGCAGCAGCACAGCCACGACCAATACCTCCGCCCATTCGGGTGCGCCGGTGTGCCGCTCAGACGGGTCCACCTCGGGTGGCCCCTGGCGGTGGGAGCGCAGCCCTCCGGTGCGCCACAGCACGAACATCACGATCGCCTTCCAGACCCGGCTCACGCGCCGCCCCCTGGCCGCGGTGGACATTCGGGCTGCTCGCTTGTGCGCTCGCCGAGCAGCCTGGCGATCAACAACAGCGCGGCGGCGGCCAGCAGCCACGCGACCATCCCCTCGGGGATCGGGCCGATCCGACCAATGCCCCAGCCGCCCAGGTTCTTCGGGTGCTGGATGCTCTGGATGTAGCGCGCGAGTGAGTTCACCTCCGTGTCGGTGAGCTCGCCTTCGCCGAAGCGAGGCATCACATACGGGCCGATCCGTACCGCCTCGCCGATCTGTCTCGGTGTCGCCTGATTCAGCGCAGGGACGATCGCGCCGGTCACGATCCCGCCCTGACCCTGGATGGTGTGGCAGCCCGCGCAGTCCAGTCCGAACAGACGCTGCCCTTCCGCGAGCGACCCTCGGTTCGGCTGCACCGTTGGGATGCCAGGCCCGCCGAACGATCCGACGTAGGCCACGAGCGCCTTGATCTTGCTCTGCGGAAATGCGGGGCTCGTCCGCAGCGGCTGCGCTTTCGAGTTGGGCAGCGGCATTCGCCCGGTCTGCAGGTAGAAGTCCGCCGCCAGCGCGCCGACGCCATGCAGGCTCGGGGCGCGGCCACTGATGCCCTGCGCGCTCAAACCGTGGCATGACGCGCAGGAGGAGTCGAACAGCGCGTGACCCTGCGCCACCAACCCAGAAGGAGCAGCAGTGGAAGTGGGCGAGGGGGTTGCGCTGGCGTCCCAGTGAGCGGCGAAGTCAGTCAGCGCGAGTGCGCCGCACACAACCGCCACCACCATCATCAGCCGGCGTCTCATCGGCCCGCCAGCTCCCGCACCGGCAACCCGGTGCTCCGGTCGGCGTAGCGGTCGCGGCGCTGCTGGCGGCGCTCCTCGGCGAGCATCGCGCTCATCGCGATCACGATCGCCAGCACACCCATCACCACGCCGCCAGCCACCAGCATCAGCACCCCCGCCGTCTGCTGGTCCGCCAGCGCCGAGACGTGCAGGGCACGCGCCGGCGCCAAATAGAACGGGTAGCGGACGTGCCGATCGAACAAGAACACCCCTGCCGGCACCGACATGACGACCATCGCCGCCATCAGCCACGAGAACCTTGCGATCGCACCCGGCGGATGCGGGATCGGGTCAGCCGCGAGCAATGGCAGCAGGAACAGCATCCCCGACCAGAAGTAGGCGGCGTGCTCGCAGGCGTGGATCGTCTGGTTGCGCAGCGCCGCTTCATAGACGCCCGTCATGTGCGTGCCGAGCACGACGAGCGTGAACAGCGCGAACCCGCACACCGGCCGCGTCAACAACCGCACCCAGCGCCCGCGCAGCAAGCTGACGATTGCGTGCCGGCCGGCAGGTGGACACGCGCTCAACGCCAGCCTTACCGGCGCTCCCCGCAGGATCAGCGTCGGCGCGGCGAGGATCAGCAGCAGATGCTCGACGACGTGGATCGAGAGCAGCTCATCGGCGTACTGGTCGATACCCGACAGCAAAGCGAGCGGAAGCACCAGCAGTCCACAGGTGAACGACACCAGCCGCCACGCGGGCCAGCGTCTGCGTGAGCGGACCATGCCCCACACATACAGGCCCGCCGCCGCACTGCAGACGCCGAGCAGCACCGGGTCCACGGTCCAGGTGCCGAGCAGGCGCACAAGGGTCGGCGGCTGTGCGCTCACCGCAAGCCTTCCCTGCGCAGCGCCCGCGAGCGCTCGCGCTGCTCACGCACCACGCCGCCGAGGCCGAGCGCCGTGATGCCGACGCCGATCAAGATCAGCCACAGCCCGAACCCGGCGCCGATGAACGCCACAGCAACCCCGACGACCAGCGCGACCGTAGCGACAGAGCTGTCGGTGATCAGCCGCGGCCCACCAACCTGCCCCTGGCGGATGTCGAGCGCCCACACCACAAGCCCGACGAGAACACACGCTGCGCTGGCCACCGCCGGGATCGCGAACTGGATCAGTTTCGGGGCGAACACCCCCTGCACGCCGGTCAGCACCGTCAGCCACAACCCCCAGACGAGCAGCACGACAGCCGCGCGTCTCACACGCCCACCTCCTCGCGCGCCTCGCGCAGATCCAAAAGGGGCGCGTAGCTGCGGATCGGCGGCAGCTCGTGAAAGTTGTGGCGGGGTGGCGGCGAGCTCGTCGCCCACTCGAGCGTCTGCGCCCCCCAAGGATCATCTCCAGCCTCGCGCCGCTCGCGCAACGAGACCAGCATGTTCCACATGAACACCAGCACCGACAGCGCGATCACGACCGATCCGGCAGTCTCGAGAATGTTCAGCCCCTGCCAGCCCGTCGAGGCGGGGTAGCGCGCGATGCGCCGCGTCATGCCCTCAGCACCGAGGATGAACATCGGGAAAAAGGTCACGTTCGTCCCGATTACCATCAGCACGAAGTGCAGCTTGCCGAGACGCTCGCGCAGCATCGCCCCGGTGATCTTTGGAAACCAGTAGTAGATGCCGGCGAACAAGCCGAAAGCGCTGCCCGCGAAGATCGTGTAGTGAAAATGCGCCACCACGAAATACGACATGTTCAGCCCGTAATCCAACGGCGGCGAGGCAAGGATCACCCCTGTCAACCCACCCACGAGGAACTGCACGAGGAAGCCGAGGGCGAACAAGAACGAGGTGGTGAAACGCAGGCTACCGCGCCACAGCGTCGCTAGGAAATCGAAATACTGGGTCTACTGCATGAACCGTGGGTTATGCGCCCTCGGCTGGTAGGGGTGGGCAGAGCCCGCCGAGTGAGAGCATCGCCAGTGCGATTACTGACCAGGGTGAGCGGAAGCCGAACCCGCGGCGCATGATCAGCCGGATCTGGGTGTTCATTTGCTCGACGCGTGCGTTGCTCAGGCCGTGCTTGATCGCTGCTTCCACCATCGCGCGCTGTTCGGTGATCCGTTTTGCCAGTTTGCGAAACGGCTGTAGGCGAGATCGTCGTGCCCACTTCAGCCACGCTTCGAGCAGGGCCAGCGCCTCCTCGGGGGCGAGGCGGTAGATCAGGCGCAGCTGTTGGGCGAGCAGGTAGGCGCGGAACAGGCGCTGGTTGACCTGCTGGATCCGAGCGAGCTTTGCCTGCTGGTTCTCGGTCAGCTTCTCTGCGTTCTTCCACAGCACGAAGCGCGCGCCCTTGAGCTCTGAGGCGAGTTCTGCCTCACCGGCTCTGCGCGCCTCGTTCCAGACCTCGCGACGGATCTCATCCAGCGCGTCGGTCGCGGCCTTCACAATGTGAAACGGATCCAGACACACCAGGGCGTTCTGGCAGCGCTCGCGCACCGGTCGGGTGATCCAGTCGGCGTCATCGCAGGAGACGAGCTCGATCTCCTGGCAGCGCGCGTTGCCCAGCTCCGCCAGGAACTTCTCGACCGTCGAGCGGTCACGGCCGGGGTGCGCCCAGACCAGACGCCCTGTGTCGTGATCGACCACGACGACCATGTAGGTCTGACCCTTGGCGGTCGAGATCTCGTCGATCCCGATGCGCTTGAGGTTCGCCAGCGGATCGCGCCTTGCGCCTTCGTCGGCCATCACGCGCTCACAGATCCAGCCCACCGTGCGCCAGTTGATCCGCATCAGTGCCGCGACCGCCTTCTTGGAGGTATGCACCGCCAGCCAGGCCGCGGTGTCCTCGAACGCGACCGTGAAGCTCGAGCCGTGCCGCGCCCACGGCACCGCCGCGACGATGACACCGTGACGCTCACAGCTGACCCTCGGCGCCGGCGCCTGCAGGTAGACGAGCGTCGTACCGAAGTCAAGCGCCCGCCAGCGCTTGGTGCCATCCCCCCGGTCATAGCCCGGGCAGCGCCGCCGGCAATGCGGGCAGCGGCCACGCTCCCTGGCCTTCGGGCGAACCTTCACAACGAGCGTCTCCTGCTCGATGAACGCGTCCTCAATGACCGCTCGGCTGAGCCCGAGCAGCTTCTTCCATACCCTTCTACCGCGCACGTCGTCACGCTCCTTTGGTCGGGTTCTCGACTGTTTGCAAGCCGGAACCCTAGGAGCGCCGCGGCGTGCGCACCCTCAACCCCCACCCCGGGCGCCCCTGCGCCCGGAAACAGTCGCCCTTTCAGCGCAGCCGGCCGGCGGGTCAAGCGCCGCGAAAAGCCCCGCAAAACACTGCTGCGACTCGCGAACCGCCACCCACCACCGAGGCGGCGCTTGACGCATAGCCGGACGGCGGAGCTACGCGCTGAAAGCCCTCAAACCACCCACGGAACATGCAGAAGCGCCGAAATACTCCACACCTGCAGGGACGATCAAAGCGGTCGAGGTCAACGCGAAATACTTGTTCGAGAGCACCCCGAACGTGTACATGTGGTGCGCCCACACCGTCATCGACAAGCCAGCGAAAGCGAGCAGCGCGACCACGAACGCCGAATAGCCGAAGAACCGCCGGGATGAGAACGTGGCCAGCACCTCGCCGACCATCCCCACGAACGGGAAGAACATCACGTACACAACCGGGTGCCCGTAGAACCAGAACAGCGCCTGGTAGTCCACCGCGCCGGCGCCGTCGACGAGCACATCCCCGAAGTGCCGTTGCGCCCACAGCAACCCGAGCGCGAGCAGCAGCGCGGGGAACCCGAACACAACCATCACGCAGGTCACGACCATCGTCCAGGTGAACACCGGCATCCGCATCAACGTCATCCCCGGCGCACGCCGGCGAAGCGCGGTCGACAGGATGCAGCCAGCCCACAGGATCTGTCCAAGGGTCGCCAGCATCACCCCGAAGATCCACAGTTCCATGCCGCTGCCAGGAGAGTGGATCGAATCTGAGAGCGGGTCGAACCCCCACCAGGAGGCCGCCGCGGCGCCGCCGCTGGTCAGAAACCCCGACCATATGCTCACGCCGCCGCACAACAGCATCCACAGCCCGGCCAGCGCTACGCGCGGCCCTGCGATCTCGGCCGCCCCGACCTGCAAGGGGACGAAGTACACGCCGACCGCGAGCGCGACCGGCACGATCACGAGGTAGACCATCGTCGAGCCGTGCATCGTGAAAAGTTCGTTGTAGGTCTGCTGGGAGACCACGCCGCCGTCCGCCGCGAGCTGGCTTCGCATCAACAACGCCAACAGCCCACCCGCCAGGAAGAACACGAGCGCGACCATGCAGGCCGCGCCGGCGATCCGCTTGTGGTCACTCGAGGCGAACGTGCGCGACGCCGCACGGGCAGGCACCGCAACCGCGTTCACGAGGAAACCCCCTGGCGCGCAGCTTCGCGGGCCAGCCATTCCCGAAAGCTCTGCGGGCTGACCGCACGAAGCGCGAAGTGCATCTCACTGTGATCCTCACCGCACAGCACCGAGCACTCACCGCCGTAATAGCCGGCGGTCTGGAAAAACAGGTCGAAGCGAGTTGTGTAGTCGGGCACGAACTGCCGCTGGTAATGAAGACCGGGCATCCAGAAGCCGTGGATCACATCTTCAGAGCTGCCCACGAATTCAACCTCAGTGCCCGTCGGGACATACGCCGGCGTGGGATGCCACGTATCGACGTCGGCGACGCTCACCCCGCCGGGGTAGGTGAAACGCCAGCTCCACTGCGCGGCGATCACCTTGATCCGAACCCCCGGATGCGCGGCCGTGCGGTCGATCGGCGTCTCCGCGGTGAACGTCACCCACAGCAAGAAAGCCACCACGGCCGCCAGGACGCACGCATACGCCGTCTCCAGCACGAGCGCCTGCGAGCGCCGCCCCGGCGTCCTGCGTCTCGCGCCTGCGATCAGCAGCACCAGCAGCGTGCCGAGCACGAGCACGAACACGCCCACGGCGATCGGCAGGTAGATCCCCTCCACGTGCTCGTAGGCGTGCGCCGTGTTGGACATCAGTGCTCGTAGCGCCCGGCCTCGTCCTCGCGCAGCGCCAACCCCAGCCCAGGCACAGTGGGGTCGGGGCATAGCGCCCCATCGCGCAGCGGCGGCGCACCGTCGAACAGCAGCTCCTCGATGCGGGCGTGGTCGTGGAAATACTCGACGTGAGCGAGCGGCTCGATCGCCGCGCACACGTGCGCGTGGAGCGCCGGACTCGTGTGCGCCGAGAGCCGCACGCCACGCGCGGCGCACAACGCCGCGACCTGCAGGAACTGTGTGACCCCTCCGCAGCGCGTCACGTCCGTCTGCAGCACATCGACGGCGCCAGCGTCAAGCATTCGCCGGAAGTAGAAAAGGTCATAGCCGTACTCGCCCGCGGCGACGTTCATCCCGGCGGGGGCACGGTCGCGCAGCAGCCGCAACCCCTCAAGGTCATCGGAGGAGACAGGCTCCTCAAACCACGACACGCCAGCCTGCTTGGCAAATGTGTCGGCGAGCGCCAGCGCCTGCTTACGCGAGTAGGCGCCGTTCGCGTCAACGAACAGGCCGACCTGCTCGCCGATCACGCCGCGAGCGTGACGGACCCGCTCAGGGTCCCGGTCGGGTTCGGCGCCGACCTTCATCTTCACTGCTCTGATGCCTTGCTTGACCCAGCCGGTGAGCTGGCGCTGCATCTGCTCCGGGGTGTAGGTGGTGAACCCGCCGCTGCCATACACCGGCACCCGCTCGCGCACGCGCCCCAGCAGCGTCGAAAGCGCCACGTCGAGCAGGCGGGCCTTCAGGTCCCACAGCGCGACATCTACGGCCGAGATCGCGCTCGAGGCGACCCCCGGGTAGCCGATGTTGCGCACCGCACGACGCATCGCTGCCCACGCCGCCGACGGCGAAAGCGCATCCCCGCCAACAACCGCCTCGCCAAGGAGCTCTGAGACCAGCGCGGCTGCCGCGCCCGCCGCGTAGCTATAGCCAACGCCGGTATGTTCAGCTGAGCGGGCTTCCACGACGACGATCGTCGTCGCATCCCAGCTAAGCGTGCCATCGGCCTCCGGCGCGTCCGTCGGCACCGTGAACGCCCTCGCCGTGAGCTGCTCGACAACGGGCTTCGCCCCGCGGGCCGGATGCTCCGCGGGGCTCTCGGCGTCTGCGCTGCTCACCGGCCCGACCCGCGATCGTGTCTCGTTCAGCGAGTGCCGACGAAACGAGCACGTTGCTCGTCCTCGACCTTGACGTGCTCAGGCCGCGGAGGATCTTCCTGTGCGCCCTCGATCTCATCTCCCTCGGGATCGAGCTTCTTCCCACGCAGCCACATCGCCACCAAATACAGGCCACCGCCAAGGACAGCGACCACGATCAGCACGATCACGAGGATGAAAATGCCTCCAAATTCCATGCCAGTCACATACCCAAACCGTCGTTGCTCAAACCGGCGTTGCTCGCGGCTCCGCCTGCGCGAGCGCGACGACCGCGGCGACATGCGAGAGGTGCGTAAGCGTCTGCGGATAGTTGCCCAGCAGCTCACCGCTGGCGGGATCGACCTGCTCTGAGAACAAGCCGAGCGGGCTGGCGGCGCCCATCGTCCGGTCGAACACCTCCCGCGCCTCCGGCAACCTGCCCTGGCGGGCGTAGCACTCCGCCAGCCAGAACGAGCAGGCAAGGAACGCGCCCTCCCGGCCGGGCAGCTCGTCGTCCTGGCGGTAGCGGTAGAGAAACCCGTTTGCGTCAAGCTCCGCACGCACCGCGTCAGCGGTGCGGAGCATCCGCTCATCATCGAACTCCACGAAGCCCACGACCGGCAGCAGCAGCAGCGCGGCGTCCAACGCCGGCTCGTCAAAGCACTGCACGAACACGCCACGCTCAGAGTCATAGCCGCGCGTCTCAATCGCCTCGCGCATCTCCTTGCGTGCTTTCTCCCAGCGCCGCGTCGGCGCCGTGCGCGCGCACTCCTCAGCCAGCCTGAGGCCGCTGTCCACCGCCGCCCAACAGCACGCCTTGGAGTGAACGAAATGCCGCGGCTCACCCCGCCACTCCCAGATCCCCCGGTCGGGCTCAGACCACCGCTGCACCGCAGTGTCGACGAGCTCTGAGAAGAACCGCCATTCGTCATCGTCAGGGGAGTGCCCACGTCGATGCCACCGCCACGCCAGATTGAGGATCTCGCCGAAGGCGTCCAACTGCAACTGCCCGGCAGCTTCGTTACCGACCCGTACCGGCCGCGAGCCACGGTAGCCCTCCAACTCCAGGCATTCCTCAGAGATGCGTCGCTCACCACCGATCCCGAACAGGATCTGCAGGTCCTCGGCGTGCCCGGCGCTGGTGCGCACGATGAAATGGCGAAACCGCCGGGCCTCACGCTCGCAGCCAAGCTCCGCCAGCGCGTGCGCCGTCAGCGTCGAGTCCCGCACCCAGCTGAAGCGGTAATCCCAGTTGCGCTCGCCGCCCAACGTCTCCGGCAGCGAGGTCGTGGGGGCAGCCACGATCGCCCCGGTCGGCGCGTAGGTCAGCGCCTTCAGCGTCAACGCCGAACGCACGACCGCATCGTGATCGGGGCCGTCCTTGCTCAACCGCTCACGCCAAGCGCGCCACCACTGCACGGTCTCCTCAAGACGCTCGTCCACCTTCCCGGCATCCAACGCGCTCTGCTCTCGCTCGAGCAGATGCGGGCGCACGAACCGGATCAACAGTCGCAGCCGCTCCCCGGCATGGATCTGGCCGCCCGCGACGATCGCTTCCTGCTCGACGCGCAGCTCGCCGTCGCTCCAAACCAAGAGCCCGTCGTCGCCGCCGATCGCCGTAAACACGTCTACCGCGGCGCGACGCAGCCACGGCCGCACCGCCCCGTAGTCAAACCGCGGTGCCACCTCGAAGCGCACCTCCGCGCTGCCGCGCTCGCACTCCACGATCCGCACCAGCTCACGATGCGGCTCGAGCGCCCCGTGCTCGCGCATCGCAAAGAAATCCCTCACCCGCACAGTCCCCTGCGGCCCTTCAAGGAGACTCTCGAGCACCAGCGTGTCCTCGACATAGCTCACGCCCCGCCAGCTCGCCTCGCCCTCCACGCCTACCGTGCAGAACCCTCCGCGCTCACGGTCAAGCAGCCGTCCGAAGCAGCTCCCGCTATCGAAACGCGGCAGACAGCACCAGTCGATCGAACCCTCAGCCGAAACCAGCGCGGCGCTGTGACAGTCCCCGATCAGCCCATATGAGCCGATCGCCAGCACCTGCTCGCTCATCGCCCCCGCCGCATCGCGCCAAGCCCCAAAAGCCCCGCCGCGACCACAACGCCGGCGCCAACCAGCCGCCGGTGGCGCGTGAGCTCCCACTGCACGCTGCGCGGCTTGGCCTGCTTATCGAAGTCGCCGTGCGCTGAGCGCTCGCCCGGAAGTGGCGCAAACAAGTTGTCCGGCCGCCCCGCCTGCACAGGCTCATCGGTCTGCTGGGCGTCAAACCCCGTCTTCGCCAGATAACGGTCGCCGACACCGGGAGCGAGCGCATTGCCGAGCAGCGTGACAGCGGTCGACCCGCCGACCCACCACTCTCGCCGCGCCGGCTCGCTGGCGGCGGCCACGATCGCCCGCGCGGCGACCTCCGGCTGATAGATCGGTGGCACCGGCTGCGGATGCCGGGGGAGCCGTGTACGCACCGTGTCGAACTGCGGCGTGTTCATCGCCGGCAACTGCACCATCGTCACCCGGACCCCGCTGCCCTCGTGCATCAGCTCGCAACGCAGCGACTCGGTGAACCCCTGGATCGCGTGCTTGCACGCACAGTAAGGGCTCTGCAAAGGGATGCCACGATAGGCCAGCGCCGAGCCGACCTGCACGATCACACCACGATCCCGCGAGCGCATCCGCGAAAGCGCACACAACGTCCCATACACCACCCCGAGATACGTGACCTCAGTCACCCGTCGGAACTCATCGGCGGTGATCTCCCACGTGGGGGCGAACACGCTCGCCATCGCGTTGTTCACCCACACGTCGATGCCGCCGCGCTCTGAAAGCTCCCCGGCCGCCGCCTCCACAGCCTGCGGATCAGCGACATCGCACTCCAACACGACAGGCCGACCGCCCAGCGACTCCACCTCAGCAGCGGTGGCAGCCAGCGCTTCCTTGCCACGAGCGATCAGCCCGACCGTCGCGCCCTCACGCGCGAACGCTTGCGCGGTGGCGCGTCCCACTCCTGAACTCGCGCCGGTGACAGCTACCACCAGAGGCTCCATCGCCATTCCTACCCCGCCGTTGCGGGAACGGTAGACGCTCGCGGGGCATCCTCGACGGTGAGCGGCTTGGCGACACTCTCAAGGCTTTCCCGCTCGGCCTCCACACCGAACGCCAACTCGGCCAGGCCGCCGAGGATCATCATCACCGCGCCCAGCCCGAGCGCGAGAAAGACCTGCTCGTAGCTTGCGGTGTTGATCATGCGGCTGAACACCTGCGGGCCGATCACCCCGCCGATACCAGTGCCGATCGCGTAGAACACCGCGATGCACAACGCGCGGGTCTCAAGCGGGAAGATCTCCGACACGGTGAGGTAGGCAGCGCTCGCGCCGGCGGAGGCGAAGAAGAACACCACGCAGCAGCACGCCGTGAAGCTGATGTCGTTCAGATCATGTGCCTTGAACAACAGGCCGGTGACGATCAGCAGCACGCCCGAGAGCAGATAGGTGCCTGCGATCATCGGCTTGCGGCCTACGCTGTCAAACAGCGGGCTGAGGATCAGTGCTCCGGCGAAGTTCCCCGCGGCGAACACCGCCAAGTAGTAGGGGACGTTCCCTGATGGCGTGTGGAAGAACAGGCTCAGCAGGTTGCCGAACCCGAACAGGATCGAGTTGTACAGAAACGCCTGGCCGATGAACAACCCCAGACCCAGGATCGAGCGCCGCGGATACAGGCTCACGACCGAGCGCACAATCAACGGCAGCGGGATCGTCTTGCGCTGGCGCACCGTCAGCGGCTCGCCCTCCGGCTCCGGCAGCTCCTCGCCGGTGGACTCGCTGACCTGCTCCTCGATGCCGGAGACGATTCGCTCCGCCTCGCGCTCACGGCCGTGGATGAACAGCCAGCGCGGACTCTCGGGCACGTTACGCCTGACGAGCAGCACCGCCAGCCCGATGATCGCCCCGAGCACGAACGACAGCCGCCAGCCGACGTTCACAGGGAAGATCGCGGTGTTCAGCAGCACCACCGCAAGCAGTGAGCCGCCGATGCCGCCGAGCCAGTAGCTGCCGTTGATCGACACGTCCACCCGGCCGCGCCTGCGGGCGGGGATCAGCTCGTCGATCGCGGAGTTGATCGCACTGTACTCACCGCCGATCCCCATGCCGGTGATGAACCTGAACGCGAAGAACCAGCCGGGCGAGAACGTCAGCGCCGTCAGCACAGTGCCCGTCAGGTATATGCCGAGCGTGACCATGAACAGGCGCTTGCGCCCGAAGCGGTCGGTCAGCTGCCCGAACACGATCGCTCCCACACAGGCGCCGGCGATATACAGCGAGGCTGCCCAGCCGGACACGTCGCCGGCGGTGAGGCCGGTGCCGGCGCCGGATTCGGAAATACGACTGGAGATCGAGCCGACGACGTTGACCTCCAACCCATCGAGAATCCACGCCGTCCCAAGACCGACAATCACAATCCAGTGAAAACGCGACCACGGCAACCGGTCAAGACGCGCAGGAATCCTGGTCCTGACCGTGCCTGTCTCAACGCTCTCGCTCATCACTGCACCCTCTCACCAGGTCGAATCCAGGAATCCAGGCTCGCTTGGCCAGATCGACGATCAACATCAATGTCGGGCATCTACCCACGGTCCCCCGTCCGCAATCAGCGACCGAAACGAGGCGCCGGCCGCCAACGCCGATCGTAAGCTGCGTTTGTCGAGGACCGCGCTGGGTAGGCAACCAGCGTGACCACGACGCTGTTCGCTCTGCGATGCACTTCCTGAGAGAGGCGTTCAGTGGCCGCAATCGCTTCGTGCTGCGCCTGGCGCTGGTCGCCGCGCTCGGCGGCTTTTTGTTCGGCTACGACACGGGCGTCATCTCCGGCGCGCTGCCATTCGTCAGCAAGGATCTCGGCGGCGGCACATTCAATGAAGCCGCCAAGGAAGCCGGCGGATTCCGCGAGCTGTGGCGCCCACAGGTACGGCCTTTGGTCGCTGTCGGTCTCGCGCTCGCCGTCGCCCAGCAGTTCATCGGCGTGAACACGGTCATCTACTACGCGCCGACGATCCTCAAGTTCACCGGCCTGTCGACCAACTCCGCGATCACCCAGGCACTCTCGGTGGGCATCACCAACCTCATTTTCACGATCGTTGCGATCGTGCTGCTTGACCGCGTAGGACGCCGTCTCTTGCTGATCGTCGGGACGACCGGGTGCATCCTCTCGCTCGCGCTGCTCGGCGTGTTCTTCGCCTCAAGCGGCCTGCAGCACAGCGCCTCGTGGCTGGCTCTGGTGTGCCTGATCGTCTACATCGCCTCGTTCGCCGTCGGCCTTGGACCCGTGTTCTGGCTGATGATCTCCGAGATCTTCCCGCTGAAGGTCCGCAGCCCCGCGATGAGCCTCTCCACCGTGGGCAACTGGACCTCCAACTTCCTGGTCTCCTCGTTCTTCCTGACACTCGTCGGGGCGATCAGCCGCGAGGGCACCTTCTGGCTCTACGCCGCGTTCGGCGTGCTCGCCCTCATCTTCTTACTGGCGCGTGTGCCTGAGACCAAGGGCCGCTCGCTGGAGCAGATCGCGAGCGACCTCGGGGCCGACCAACAGCACCGCGGCGGTGAGGCCGTGGCCGCGCACTGACCGATGACTGTCGTGATCCTCGACGTCGACGGGACGCTCGTCGACACCAACTATCAGCACGCGCTCGCTTGGTACCGCGCTTTCCGCGACCACGGGATCGTGCTGCCGATCTGGCGCCTGCACCGTCACATCGGCATGGGGGGCGACCAGCTCATCACAGACCTCACCAACGCAGACATCGAGCATAGGCTCGGCGATCAGATCCGCTCGCGGGAGGCCGAGTTCTACAACGAGATGATTGGCGAAGTCGAAGCGATGAAGGGCTCAAGCGAGCTGCTCTCAGACCTGCACGATCGCGGCCACACGGTCATCCTCGCCAGCTCCGCCAAGCAGTCTGAGATCGAGCATTACATCGACCTGCTCGGCGCACGCCAGCTCACCGACGGATGGACCAGCGCCGGGGACGTCCAGGCGACCAAGCCTCAGCCCGATCTCGTGAACGCCGCTCTCGAGCGTGCGCACGCGCGTCCCGAGGAGGCGGTGATGATCGGCGACTCCCCGTGGGACGTACAGGCAGCCGAGCGCGCCGGGGTGCAGACGATCGCGGTGATGACGGGCGGTTTCTCAAAGGAAGAGTTGTGCCAGGCAGGTGCCGTGAAGGTATGCGAGTCGGTCGCCGAGCTGCGCGTCGCACTCGACCACACGATCCTGCGCGGCGACCGCTCGGCGGTGTGAAGCTCGTGGTGGTGGGTAGTGGCGCAGGTACAGTAAGTCAACGATCGGAGGTATCCATGTTTGAGCGACTGAACAGCCCGCAGGAGGCGTTGAACTGGCAACTCGGAGCGGCGCTGACGATGGAGCGCGAAATCAGGCTCTCTTGTCATGGATGTAGGTGAAACTCGTGTGGGAGTGTGAGGTTAATTGGGCCGCAGGTGAGCAGGACGAGGGCGAGCGCTGCTTTGGCTGAGTGGAACCCGTAGGCGCGGCGGGTGATGAGACGGACCTTGTTGTTCAGTGCCTCGGTGCGGCCGTTTGTGATGCCCAGGCGGATCGCGGCGAGGATGCCGTCACGGTGTTTTCTGATCGTCTGGGCGAGACGGACGAAGGGCTCCAGGCGGCTGCGGGTGGCGCGGCTGATGAAGCGGTCGATGAGGATGGTGACGTCCTCGAGGTCGAGGCCTGCGGTAAAGATGCTCCTGAGCGCCTCCTTGAGGGTGTAGGCGAGCCAGACCGCGCCACCAGCGTGTTTGAGCTTGCGGTATGTGACGGCCTGCTCGGCGGTGAGGTTCTCAGGGTTCTTCAGCAGCGCCCAGCGGGCGTCCTTGAAGCGCTTGGCGGCTTCCTGGTCACCGAGGGAGCGCAGCTCGTTCCAGTAGTCGCGGCGGACTTCGTCCAGTGCCTTGGTAGCGAGCGCCACGACGTGATAGCTGTCGATGCAGAGCGTCGCTTGTGGGGCGTGTTTCTTCTTGCGGGCGCTCTTGGCGTAGCCGGGCCCCATGTCCAGCGAGATAGCCCTGAGCTTCGCCGAGCGCTCAGGCCCCAGCTCCTTGAAGAACTCATCGCCGGCTTTCTCACCGGCGCCCTCGGTGCCCCACACCACCTTTCGGCGCTGATGGTCACAGACCAGGGTCAGGTAGCGGTGCTGCTTGCGCCAGGAGACCTCGTCCATGCCGATGTCAAACAGCTCATTCAGGCGGTCGGGATCGAGCTCGTCCCGGGTGACGCGCTCGATGATCCGTCCCACCGTGCGCCAGTTGATCCGCACCAGCCGGCAGATCGTGCTCTTGTCGGTCCTGCTCGCCAGGTAGGCGACGAGGCGCTCGAAGTCCTTGGTGAAGTCCGAGCCCATCCGGGCGAACGGCACGCCCTCGGTGCGCACCCCGTGAACCGGGCAGGACAACCGCCGCAGCTGCGCGCGGATCTCGAGCCGCCAGACCCCCAAGTCCAGGTGGCGCCAGTCCGAGAGCACCGGCCGGACGTCGTGGCGGTGCGGAGTGCTGAAAGAGCACTCAGGGCACACCAAGCGCCGGCGGCGCAGCGCCACCCGCACGATGACCCGGTCGGGCTCGAAACGAACCCCCCTGACCCAGACGCCCTCCAACCGCAGAAGCCGCGAGAATGCCGCAGTGACGCGCATGCCGTCCTCCCTTGCAAGCCGTTGATCGTTGACAGACCAGCAGCCTGCCCGTGGAGGCGGCGGCGCGTCGCTGACCAGCGCGCAACTTGCGAGGACTTCCAGCGCCTGAAGAATCCCTGCTCAGACGGCCAAACGCCCCACCGGGTCACCTACATCCAGTGCAAGAGAGGCCGAAATCATCGACATGCTCGACGAGCTGATCGAGGAATCGCGCGACGAAGCGGTCAAGCAGGCGTTCCGCGCCCACCAGACCGAGACACGCGGCCACGTACAGAACCTCGAGGCGGTCTTCCGGTCCTTCGGCTGGGATGTCGATGACTCGCCGTGCCCGACAATCAAAGCGATCGAGAAAGAGGGCAAGGCGAACATCAAAAAGGCCGACGAGGCGATCGTCGACTCGATCATCCTCGCCGGCGCGATCGAGACCGAGCACCACGAGATCGCCGTCTACGAGAACCTGATCATCCACGCACAGGCGCTCGGGCACGACGACGCCGTGGAGCTGCTGCAGCGCAACCTCGACGACGAGCGCCAGGCGCTGGAGAAGGTCACAGGGTTCGCCCGCCAGCACGCGGCCAGCGGCGCAAAGCAGCCCGTCTGAGCATGACCTGACTCACGCGGCCAGGCCGCCGTCCGTTCTCGGAATGCGGCCTGGCCTCTGCGGCCCGCGGAGCCGGACGGTGCTTAACGTGCTACTGCGAACGCGCCTGACATGAACGCTCGCATGGGCTGGTTAGGTGACGAAGGGCGTGGGTAGCGATTAGAAGATGGTGTATGACGGCGACGCTCCCCTCTCCGACGGTCAGGGCGTCGCAGCAAGCATCATGCTGCGACCGCTCGGTTCACCGCTGCCGCTCGGGGTGCTCGCGCTCGCCCCCGCCGGACTGCTGCTGAGCTGCCTGCAGATCGGCGCGTTCTCCGTCTCAGAAAGCAAAACCGTAGCGCTGCTGGTGATCGCATTCGCCGCGCCACTGGAGCTACTTGCAGCCATCTTCTGCTTTCTCGCACGGGACACGCTCGGCGGCAGCGGCCTCGGCGTGTTCGCCGCGCGTGGCTTGCCTCCGGCGCTGTGCTCCTGTCCTCGCCTCCAGGCGCTACGAGTCCCGCGTTCGGAGTATTCCTGCTGGCGATAAGCGCGGCGATAATCGTGCTGATCGCAAGCGCGGCCGGCGGCAAGGCAGGCCCCGCCGTCGTGATGGCCGCCGGGTCAGCGCGGTTCCTGCTCGCAGGGCTATACGAGCTGACCAACAACCGAGGCGTAGAGCACGCCTCCGCGATCGTCGGGCTCGTGCTGGTCAGCACCGCCATCTACACCGCGCTCGCCACCTCGCTCGAGGACATCCACGGCAAGGGGACGCTGCCGATCGGCCGCCGTGGTCATGCCGCCGCCATCCAGGGCGGCCTTGCAGATCAGCTCGACGGCCCGGAACACGAGGCCGGTGTCCGCCAGCAGCTCTAGCCAGCGCCGTTTGTGGGGTGACGGCGGGGGTAGGAGCCAAGAGATGAACGCTGAGAACAAGAACGAGACCAAGGGAGCGCTATGAGCGAGACCGTCGCCGACCACCTGCTCCACCGACTCGCAGCAGAGTGGGGGGTGAAACGCATCTACGGTTATCCCGGAGACGGGATCAACGGGATCATGGGCGCCTTCGGACGCGCGGAGGACTGCCCCGAGTTCATTCAGGTTCGCCACGAGGAGATGGCCGCGTTCATGGCCTGCGCGCACGCCAAGTTCACCGGAGAGGCCGGCGTGTGCCTCGCCACCTCCGGCCCAGGCGCGATCCACCTGCTCAACGGTTTGTATGACGCCAAGCTCGACCACCAGCCGGTCGTGGCGATCGTCGGCCAGCAGGCCAGGCTTGGGCTCGGCGGCAACTATCAGCAGGAGGTCGACCTCACGACCCTCTACAAGGACGTCGCACACGAGTACGTGCAGATGGCCACTGAGCCCGGCCAGGTGCGTCACCTGATCGACCGCGCGATGCGGATCGCGCTCTCAGAGCGCACCGTCACCTGCGTGATCCTCCCCAACGACCTGCAGATGGAACCAGCGGTCCCGACGCCGCCGCACGCGCACGGCACCGTGCACTCCGGCCCCGGCTACACACCCCCGAACGTCACGCCCAACGACGAGCAACTGCGGCGTGCCGCCGAGGTGCTGAACGCGGGTGAGCGCGTGGCGATGCTCGTCGGCGCCGGTGCGCTGCACGCCACCCAGGAGGTGATCGAGGTCGCCGACACGCTCGGTGCCGGAGTTGCCAAGGCGCTGCTCGGTAAGGCCGCCGTCCCCGACGACCTGCCGTTCGTCACCGGCTCGATCGGCCTGCTCGGCACCCGTCCGAGCTGGGATCTGATGCAGGACTGCGACACGCTGCTGATGGTCGGCTCGAGCTTCCCCTACTCGGAGTTCCTGCCTGAGGAGGGCCAAGCAAGAGGCGTGCAGATCGACCTGGACGGCAGGATGCTCGGCATCCGCTACCCAATGGAGGTAAACCTCGTCGGCGACAGCGCGCTCACCCTCAAAGCGCTCATGCCGCTGCTCGAGCGCAAGAATGACCGTTCCTGGCGGGAGAAGATCGAAAAGAACATGAGCCAGTGGTGGCAGGTGATCGACAAGCGCGCCCACGAGCCCGCCCAGCCCGTGAACCCGCAGCTGATCTTCCACGAGCTCTCAAAGCGCCTGCCAGACGGCGCGATCCTCACCTCCGACTCCGGCTCGGCAGCCAACTGGTACGCCCGCGACATCCGGCTACGCGCCGGCATGATGGCCTCGCTCTCAGGCACGCTGGCGACGATGGGGCCAGGTGTGCCGTATGCGATTGCCGCGAAGTTCGCATACCCCGACCGGCCCGTGATCGCGCTCGTCGGTGACGGCGCGATGCAGATGAACGGCCTCGCTGAGCTGATCACGATCGCCAAGTACCGCGAGCGCTGGTCAGACCAGCGGCTGATCGTCCTGGTCTTGAACAACCGTGATCTCAACCAGGTGACGTGGGAGCAGCGCGCGATGTCAGGGGACCCCAAGTTCGTGGAGTCCCAGGAACTCCCCGACGTGCCCTACGCGCGCTGGGCGGAAATGCTCGGGCTGAACGGCATCCGCACCGATGACCCCGAAGCGCTCGGCGAGTGCTGGGATCAGGCGCTCGAAGCCGACCGGCCAACCGTGCTGGAGGTGTGCTGTGACCCCGAAGTGCCGCCGCTGCCGCCGCACATCACCGTCGAGCAGGCCCGCTCGTTCGCCTCAGCGATCCTGCACGGCGATCCCGGCGGCAGGAGGATTATCGCGCAGTCGCTGCGCCAGAAGCTGCCCGAGTTCCTGCCCGGCAAATGAGACAGCTGCTCGCAAACCTGCGGCGCGGTCGCGCGCAGCGCACCCTTGCCGCGGCGACCGCAGCGAGCGCGCTGCCGCTGGGCCTTGAGATCTATTTCGAGCACTTCCGTGGCTCCTTCGGCGACAAGTGGATGTGGACCCCCGTCGCGCTCTCGCCGCTGCTCAGCGCCGCCGGCGTCGCGGGCGTGTGTTCCCGGCGTGCCGCCACGACAGTGCTCCCCGCAGTCTCCGCGTTGTACTGCCTGGACGGGCTGATCGGCGTCTACACCCACGTACAAGGCGTGCGCAAGCGGCCTGGCGGGTTCTCAGAGCCGCTTTACAACATCGTCATGGGGCCGCCGCTGCTGGCGCCCGGCTCGCTCGCGCTGGTCGGCGGGATGGGCGTGGCGGCGGCGCTCGCCGAGCGGGAGCACTGAAAGCGATGGCCGAGGCGCAGGCTCCCAGCCAGGCCGGGCATCTGCCCAAGCAGTGCGGCGACACCACGCCGGGGCCACCTGCCGGGCTGCCGCGCCAGCGCAAGGGAACCACGCCGCAGATGCGCGGGCGCTACCCCGACTACGACGTGCTGACCGCCGCCGAGCATTGGGACGCGAAGACGCGCGCCGTTGTGTTCGACCGGGTAGCGAACGTCCCGTCGATCCGCTTCTTCACCGACCAGGAGGCGCGCACATTGAGGGCGTTCTGCGACGTGGTGATGGCACAGGACTCAGAGCCCCGCATTCCCGTGCTCGAGATGGTCGACGCCAAGCTCCACGCCGGCCGCCTGGACGGGTTCCGCCACCACGACATGCCACCGGACCCCGAGACCTGGCGACAGGTCGCCGCCAACCTTGATGAGAGCGCCCGCCAATATGGCTGCGAGGACGGGTTCGCCGGCGCGTCATCCGAACTTCAGCACGAGATCGTCGAGCGTTTTGCCGACGGAGAGCTCGACTGGGGGCTGCCCGTCGAGAAGGCGTGGGGCGTGGTCATGCGCGGCGTGCTCGGCGCATTCTACTCACACCCGTGGGCGTGGAACGAGATCGGGTTCGGCGGACCCGCCTACCCGCGCGGCTACGCCCGCCTGGGCGCCGGGCAGCGCGAGCACTGGGAGGCGCCACCCGAGTTCAGCCTCGGGGCGGGTGGGCCTCGATCCGACGTGCGCGAGCGGGGCGTTGAATGAGAGAGCACCTACGTGTCGCTCTGAAGGGCGCAGTGCGTCCACCCGAGAACGACTCGGCGTTCCTGCTTGACCCGCACCGGCGTGGTGTTCCGGGGCGCGAGCGTATGCGCAGCTACAGGCCCGACGAGGCGGTCGACATGCTGATCGTCGGTGCGGGCGCCGGCGGCGCTACGCTCGCGCAGCGCCTCGCACGTAGAGGATGGAAGGTGCTGGTGCTGGAGGCCGGGCCGTTCTGGGACCCCGACGAGGATTGGGTCTCAGACGAGGCCGGCGCTCATCCGTTGTATTGGACCGAGGAGCGCATCATCGGCGGCGAGGACCCCGTAGAGCTCGGCAAGAACAACTGCGGCCGCGGCGTCGGCGGCTCGATGGTCCACTACGCCGGGTTCACCCCACGCTTTCACCCCTCCGACTTCGAGGTCTACACCCGCGACGGCGTAGCCGCCGACTGGCCCATCACCTACGAGGATCTCAAGCCCCACTACGAGCGACTGGAGCGCGAGCTGCCCGTCGCCGGCGAATTCTGGCCCTGGGGCGACCCCCACGGCTACCCTCACGGCCCGCACCCCATCGGCGCAGGAGCAGAACGAGCATGGGAAGGCGCGCGGCGCATCGGGATCGAGATGCGCGTCGGACCCGTCGGGATCACAAACGGCAGCTTCGGGCACCGCCCGCACTGCATCTACCGCGGCTTCTGCCTACAGGGCTGCAAGGTCGGCGCCAAGGCATCCCCGCTCGTCACCCACATCCCCGATGCGATCGAGCACGGCGTCGAGGTTCGCGCCGACTGCATGGTCACAAGGATCGAGACCAACGAGGCCGGGCGCTGCACCGGCGTCATCTACTTCCACGGCGGCCAGGAACGCTTCCAGGCCGCCGAAGCCGTCACCGTCGCCGGCTACTCGATCGAGACACCAAGGCTGCTGCTGCACTCCACCAGCAGCCGCTTCCCAAACGGGCTGGCCAATGCAAACGATCTGGTAGGGCGGGGGATCATGGTGCAGGGCGCCCCCCAGGTCGCTGGGCGCTTCCCGCATGAGATGCGGATGTACAAGGCGCCGCCGCCGGAGATCAACTGCGAGCAGTTCTACGAGACCGACCCCGCCCGCGGGTTCGCCCGCGGCTTCTCGATCCAGACCGTCGGCCCGCTGCCTATCGGATGGGCCGAGCATGTGCTCGCCGACGGGCACTGGGGGCAGGCGCTGCGGGAGTACATGCGCGACTACAACCACTGGTACACGATCGGCTGCCTCTCAGAGCTCCTGCCGAGAGCAGAGAATCGCGTCACGCTCGCCGAGCAGACTGACCGCAACGGGATGCCCGTCGCCCGCCTGGACTACACACAGTGCGATAACGACCGCGCGAACATCGCCTACGCCAAGAACAAGCTCCACGAAATCCTCAAAGCCGCCGAAGCGCAGGACATCCTCACGATCGACCGCTACGCGCACCTCGTCGGCGGCTGCGTCATGTCTGCCACGCCAGAGACCGGCGTGATCGACGCCGATCACCGCGCCTGGGGCTTGCCAAACCTGTTCGTATGCGACGGCAGCGTGATGCCAACCCAGGGCTCCGCCAACCCCGCGCTCACGATCATGGCGCTCGCCTCCCGCCTCGCGGAGCGCCTCGGCGAGAAGCACATCGGCCACGCCACCGCGAAGGTCAGGAGCCACGCATGGCCCTGATCCGCATCGACCGCATGTGGGACCTCAGCCAGCCCATCTGCCATGACGGTCCCGCGTGGGCCGAGTACGACCCGCCGAACCTCGCCCACAATTACCGTCGCCAAGCCGAGGGGTTCAATGCCGAGACGCTCACGCTGAACACGCACACCGGCACGCACGTAGACGTTCCCTACCACTTCGATGACGCGGGCGCCACGATCGAGCAGGTGCCGCTGACCGCGTTCGCTTCTCCCACGGTGTTCCTCGACCTGCGCGATCGGGTGAAAACGGGCGAGCCGATCGGACCCGACACGCTCGATGGCACCCTCGGCCCGCTCGAGGGCGGCGACATCGCCGTTCTCGTTACGGGCTGGGGCGCCAAGCGCGCGGTCAGCGAGGAGTATCTGAAGCGCTGGCCCTACCTCGACGGCGACGGCGCTCAGCTCCTGCTCGACCACGGCGTCTCCGCAGTGGGGATCGACGCGCTCAGCATCGGCGGCTGGGGCGGACCCGAGAAAGGCGAACCCGCCCACGTCGTGCTGCTCGGCGCAGGCAAGATCATCATCGAGGAGCTGAACATCCCCGACGAGCTGGTCGGACGACGCTGCTTTTTGACCGCCTTCCCCGTGCTGCTGCAGGGCTGCGGCGGGGCGTGGACGCGCGCAGTCGCCTGGGAGCTCGACCAAGCAGGCTGATCGCGGCGATGCCGCGGTTGATGCGATCCGACTGCGCCGCGCCCGGCATCGCCCGCCGCCGGCGCGGCCGCGGCTTTGAGTACCTCGACCCTGACGGGCAGCACATCGACGACCCCGAGGTGCTCGAACGGATCGCCGCGCTAGCGATCCCGCCCGCGTGGCAGGAGGTGTGGATCTGCATGGACCCCCTCGGACACCTGCAGGCCACCGGCCTCGACGCCGCCGGACGCAAGCAGTACCTCTACCACGTGCGCTGGCGCCGCCACCGCGACCGGCAGAAGTTCGACTCAATGCTCGACTTCGGCCACGCCCTGCCACGGCTACGCCGCCGCGTAACACGCGACCTGAAGCCCGCCGGCCAGAGCCGAGCCGGCAGGCTCGTCGCCGCTGAGCTGACTGCTCCCGTCGTGCTCGCCTGCGCGGTGCGTCTGCTCGACCTCGGGTTCTTTCGCATCGGCTCAGAGGACTACGCCGAGCACAACGACTCCTACGGGCTGACCACGATGCTGAGGACGCACGTGACGATCACCGACGGCGAGATCGTGTTCGACTTCCCGGCGAAGTCCGGGCAGCGACGCATCCAGGCGATCGCCGACCCGGAAGTGATGCAGGTCCTCGCCGCGCTCAAGCGCAGACGCAGCGGAACCCAGCTGCTCGCCTACCAAGACAGCCACAAGCAGTGGGTGGAGGTGAACGCCGAGCAGGTCAACGACTACATCAAGCGAAACGCCGGCGGCGAGTTCACCGCCAAGGACTTCCGCACCTGGAACGCAACCGTCCTAGCCGCCGTCGCGCTCGCGGGCCACGAGCCACCGGGGAGCCGTGCACAGCGCGAGCGCAAGCTCCGCGGCGCGATCGAGACCGTCGCCACCTATCTCGGCAACATCCCAGCGGTGTGCCGCGCGTCCTACATTGACCCGCGGGTCATCGACCGCTACCACGCCGGCGTAACGATCACCGAGGCACTAGACAAGCTCCTCGCTCACGGCTCCGACCTGTTCAAGCCGAGAACGCGCACACGTATTGAGAGCGCCATCCTCGACCTGCTCGGGTGAGACGCGACCTACGGCCGCCGAGCGCCCACGGCGCGGCGATCCCGGTGTTGAAACGCAGCCCGCGGGGTAGGTCTTGCTCATGGCCGCTCCCGAGCAGCGAAACATCGACTGGGGCAGCGCAGAGATCGAAGACGCCACGCTCACCGTCGAGCTCACCGGCGCCAGCTCCAAAGCATGGAAGCAGCGCTTTCAGAACGTCCTCACGCTGCTCGACACCCCACACAGTCGCTGGGGCGAGGTTCACCTCGGCAGAAAGGCAATCCATGTCGCCGACGTACAGCAGGGCGCAGAAGCCGAGCTGCGCCACTTCCTCGAGAGCATCGTGCTGCAGGTCAACTCCGAGCTACCCCAACCCGAGGAGCCACAGCAAGACACCGAGCAGGACCCGCACGCTGACGAGGCAGCCCAAGCCGACCGGCAGATGACCACTGCGTTCAGGGCGTTCGCGGACGACTGAACAAACTGCGCTTCACGTTCCACGACCACCAGGAGGATCGACGATGGCAAAAGATCACGGACCGAGCGTCAAGAACGATAAACAGTACGAAGGTCTCCGCGAAAAGGGGATGAGCAAGGAACGCGCAGCCAAGATCGCCAACAGCCCCGGCTCCTCCAAACGCGGCGGCAAGCGCTCGGGCTCGGGCACCAAACGCCATGCGACGAGCCAAGGCGGCACCAAAGCACAGAAGGCAGCCGCCGGGCGCAAGGGCGGCAAAAAGAGCAGCTAAGCCAAGGCACAATGCCCGAGAGCGCCACAGATACCCGCACCGCAAATGACGCCCCCGTCCATCCCGCGTCGCTCGCCGCCCACTACGCCCCCGGACAGGAGCGCCCGCTGAGCTCCTATGCGATCCTCACCGGCGTCTATAGCAGCTCGCTCGCGGGCTCGCTCGTGCTCCTGCGTGCCCGTGGCCGCGAGCTACCGGAGCGGTTCACCGCCGCCGATGTGCTGCTGATCGGCATCGCCAGCCACAAGCTCAGCCGCCTGATCGCCAAGGACAAGGTGACGAGCTTCCTGCGCGCCCCGTTCACCAGGTTTCGGGAGTCAAGCGGCCACGGCGAGGTCGAGGAGGAGCCATGCGGCCACGGACTGCGCCTCGTAGCCGGCGAGCTGCTGGTGTGCCCCTACTGCCTCGCCCAGTGGGTCGCCACTGGCCTGACGCTCGGGCTGATCGGCGCCCCGCGTCTCACGCGGCTGCTCAGCACGATCTTCGTCGCTCACACGGTCTCCGACTTCCTGCAGGTCGCCTACCGCGCGGCCGAGGACGAGCTTTGAGCAGGCGCGAGCAGCGCCGCAGCGCCGGGGACGCAGCGCCGGGGACGGGGAGGGAGCCTGATGTGCAGAAGACGAGCAGCCGCTGAGAGCGCTGCCTAGCTCGCGCGGCTGATAGCGCGACGCAGCTCGTCCTTGCCCATCTTCGAGCGGCCGCGGATATCCAGGCGCCGCGCCTCAGATTCAAGTTCCCGTCGCGTCTTCGCTTGACCCGAACGCACCTTGTTTGCCTCCCTGCCGAGCGCTGATCGCGTCTCGGCAGGGAGATGCTTCAGCGTCTGCTTACGCCTGGCCGCCGTCTGTGCCTTCTTGACGTTGCTGCGCGCAGCAGCCCGCTGCTTTTCACTGGCCATCGTCTCAGGCGGAGATCGCCTCGACC
Organism: uncultured Solirubrobacterales bacterium; assembly: GCA_963755165.1. Lineage (GTDB taxonomy): Bacteria > Actinomycetota > Thermoleophilia > Solirubrobacterales > Solirubrobacteraceae > Palsa-744. The sequence continues at coordinate 320,993 of CAVWIT010000002.1, forward strand.
AGCTCGCCGACCTGCTCGCGCCCGAGCGCGGTGGCGAGATCACCCTGGCTGACGACGCCGATAAGCTCGTGACCGTCGATCACCGGAAGCCGGCGGACCTTGTGCTCGGTCATCGTGTGCAGGGCGTCCTCGGCGGAGTCATCGGCGCCGATCGTCACCGGCTTGCCCTCCGCCAGCTCCGACGTCTTGGTCTGCGCGGGGTCCTTGCCCTGTGCGAGCACCTTCACCACGATGTCGCGGTCGGTCAGCATCCCTTCAGGCGATCGTCCTCACCGCAGATCGGCAGCGACCCAACGTCCAGTCGCGCCATCTTCTCCGCGGCCGTGACGACCGTCTCGTTCTCGCCGACGCACTCGGCGTCGCTGGTCATTATCTCGCGCGCAGTCTTGCTCATCACAAACCTCGCTTTCCTAGATTGATTTCAGATACTCGGCAGGTCAGGATCGGGGCGGGACGGGAGACGGTTCAGGAGTCGGCATCGGCGGTTGCGGGTCGGGCACAGGCGGGCCTGGGCCGCCTGGGGCGTGGGGTGCGGCGGGGCCTCACCGGCACCTACACAAAATTCAATCGACCGCTGCGACATACACATGCCCTTCGTTTCCAACCAGCCAAGCACAAGCCCGAACCAAAGAGCCGATGCCCATCAAGCCTCTTATGGGCCAATACCCAAAGCTGACTCGCACAAACGAACCGGCCACAGAGACCATTGTTTGCTGGTAAACGCGCTGGGTAGATCACCCGCATCAACTTCTAGGAAGGAGAAAAAGCAAATGGTGGCACTCGTCGTACTGGTGTTGCTCCTTGCGATCCTCGGCGGTCTCGGGTTCGCTGCACACGTGCTCTGGTACGTGTTGGTCTTCGCCGTCCTGCTGTGGCTGATCGGGTTCTTCATCGGTGGAGCACCCGTCGGCGGAGGCCGTAGGCGCTGGTACGGACGCTGGTGAGCCCCCGACGGGGCCGGTGGACTCTCAGCTATCCGAGAGCAGACTCAGGCGTGTCGATCACATGAAGATGTTCGTCCAAGCGCGTCAGACCCAGCAAGCGCTGGACCTGTGCTGAGCCTTCGGTGACGGCGAACCGCCGTCCGCTCTCGCGCACCGCCTTACGAGCTCTGAAGATCGCTTTCAAGCCAGTCGAGTCCAGGAAGCTGACGCCCCGGAGGTCGAGCACCACCGCGCCCGAACCGTCGAGATCCGCGCCGGCCACAGCCTCATCCAACTGAGGTGCACAGGCCATGTCCAGCTCGCCTCGCAGCTCAAGAATCAGGCGGTCTTGCCGACGCCGCACCGCGATGCGGAACTGCTGTTCAACCTCAGCACTCATCGTTCGCTCGATTCTAGTTTCATGCGGCAGCTCCCGCAAGCCGCAGGCCAAGGAGGGCTATGTCGTCCTGCGGCTGTCCGTTGGCGCTCTCGACTGCCGCCGCCTCGATCGCACGGAGCATGTCCTGCAACGCCAGACCTCGCAGCTGCGCACCCAGACTCTCAGGTAGCGGTGCGGCCTCTCGGCAAGACCGCGCCGCCTCGGGCACCCCGTCGGTATAGAGCAGCAGGGTCTCCCCTTGACATAGCTCCATCGGAACCTCGCTGACCGCGATCGGATCGACCAGCCCCAAAACGGTTCCGTGCTCGCCGGAAGCGGACGCCTTCCCGCTGGGACCAACGATCAGTGGCCGCGGATGCCCTGCGAGAGCAATCGTGAGCCTCGCGCGCAAGTCCGGCGGGCCGACGGCCACCAGGCAGACCGTGCACATCTGGCCTTCCGGCTCTTGCGCTTGAAGCGTGCAATGAAGCAACTTGAGCATCCCTGTCGGGTCCGCATCGAGTCTTGCCGCTGCTCGCAGCGTGTGACGCGCCAGCGCCGTCACGCTCGCGGCCTCCGCGCCCTTGCCACAGACATCACCGATCACCAGCATCCAGCCGTCGCGATAGGGGAGCACGTCGTAGAAGTCGCCGCCCACCTCGTTCAGCTCCCCCGCGGGGCGGTATCGCGCGGCAACCTCAAAGCCAGGCATCTCGGGCAACGAGTCCGGCAGCAGCGCTCGCTGTAGGACACGCGCTATGCGGCTGCGCTCCGTGTACAGGCGCGCGCTTTCGACAGCCGTGCCCGCGCGACGCCCGAGGCGCACAGCAACGCCGAGATCAGCGTCGATCAGCCGCCGGCCATCACGCGAAGAAACGAGCGTCATCGCGCCGAGCGTGCGCGCGGGCGCGGCCAGCGGCACAATGATCACGTCGCGCGCGCCCATCTGGCACAGCAGGCGCAGATGCTCGGGGTCGCGGGCATACGTCGACAGCGCCTCGGCGGTGATGTCGTTGAAGATCTGCGCTTCGCCGGTGCGTATCACCTCGGGGACACCGACGGGCTCATCGAGCGTCGGCCGGTAGGCTCGATCGAGCTGTTCGGCGAGCGCGAGCTTCTCGGGGTCGTTGTGATGAACGGCCACCCGTTCGAGTTGACCTCGCTCACCGAGAACATCAACGGCGCACCAGTCGGCGAGTTCGTCGGCCGCCAGGCGCGCGATCCGCCGTAGCGTCTCGCCATAGTCCAGCGAGGAAGCCAGCACACGACTCGCACGTGCCATGAACGCCTCGGCGAGCTGCGCGCGCTTGACCTGCGTCACGTCCTCGAACACATTCGCCGCATACATCACCTCGCCAGTCTCGGGATCGAGAATCGGGGAGGCGCGGACCATCACCCAACGCTCCTCACCGGTTGCGCGCACGATGTTTCGCACAAGCAACGCGGGCGCCGGCTCCCCCCGGAAAAGACGCCTCGCAGGCATCGCATCCAGGTCAAGCTCCTCGCCTGACTCGCTGCGCACGATGAACCGCGACATGATCTCGCCGGGCTTGGCCTGTGCAAGCTCCTCAGCGGAGCGCAGACCCAGCAGGTCGAGCGCCGCCCGGTTTGCGAATACGGTTCGCCCAGCCTTGTCGACAACCGTGATCGCCTCAGCAAGATTGCTGAGCACTGCTTCCAGGCGCTGCTCGACGCTTCGAACATCGCGGAACAACTGTGCGTTGTCGATTGCAAGCGCAGCTCGGCGAGCAAGCTCACCCACGAGCTCAAAATCTTCGTGGTCATACGGTTGGCTCTCGCCGAGCCTAAGCGTGGACAGAGCGCCGAGAGTGCGCCCGCGGGCCGTCAACGGCGCGACGATGGCCGACCGATAGCCGTTGGCGATCATAAACCGGGCGTGCTCAGACCCCTGCGCAAACGAGCGCAGCGACTCGCGGCTCATCTCCGGCAGCAGCTGGGCTTCGCCGCTTCGGATCACATGCGCCACCGGATGCGCACCGGCAGGATCGAGCGGGCACCGCGACCGCAGCCCTTCAAGGCTCCTCGCAAGCTCCGGGTCTGCCGAGGCCGCCGTGAGTTCGCTGATCGTCCCCTCACCGTCACGAAGGTCGATGACACACAGGTCAGCGAGTGTTGGAATCGTCAGCTGGGCCACATGGCTCATCGTGGTCGCCAGATCAAGCGAGCTGGACAGCACCGCTCCCGTCTCAACCAGTAGCGCGATCGACCAGCCGCGCTCCTCGATCCCGGCATCGGCCGTCGTCATGCCAGCTCCAGCGGGCTAAGGGCTTCGGGCACAGCGAGCATCATCGGTGACCCCCTCAGAGATACAGCACGAGTCGTTGCAACAAGTCGTAAAGAGGCTCTGTCGACATACGAAGTTTAGGCTCTATTGCCCGCGCCGCAACCGTGAGCCGAGACACATCCTCCTCAGACACGGGGCCGATCGCAACCTCAAGCGAGTCACGACCAGCGACCAGACGAGCCTGAACGCTCCCCGAGATCCAGCTCGCCTCCTCTGCGCCAAGCACCGCAGTGGCGACCCGCTGAACGTCGGCGTGTTTCTCAACCGAGAACTGGGCGCGAGAGGCCATCACGCGCAGCAGACGAGGCAAGACACGACGCGCAACCGACACCGGCGCCATCGCCACGTCGATCGCGTCAGCAAGCCCATCAAACTCGCCCGCGAACGACCCAAAGAATCCATCGCCCAAGCCTGAGCCCTCCCACGCCAGCGGCCCGGTCGAGAACGTCATCTCCACCTGCGTACCGCCACCGGCCGGCTCGCTCCATCGCACGGTCCTCGCCAGAGCTTTGATCGAAGGCACTCCGATCCCCGCAAGCTCACCATCGACATTGCTCGGGAACTCAACCGGCGAACCATCATCAAGCGCCAACCCAACCCCACGATCACGCACCGTCACGACCATCGTTCCGTCCCACGCCAGCAACTCGACATCGAGCGGCCCATCATCGCCGCCGTAGGCGTGCACAGTAGCGTTGTTGCAAGCCTCCGTCACGGCCGTGCCGATGTCGTTCAAGTTGCCCTCAGCAAGGCCAGTCGCATCGGCAAACCCACTGAGCGCCTGCCGCACCACCATCACATTCTCAGCTCTGCTGGAGAGCCCCAATCGAATGCGTGCTCGCTGATCCAGTGTGCTCATTGCGATCAATCCGCTGCCAGCCTCGATCAGATCGACCCTGAGCGTAGAGCACACGCGCCGGAGAGGAGTCTCACCCCACCTCGGCAAGCGTGTCCCGCAGCTGATCCAGCGACCGTCGCAGCAGCCGCGAAACCTGCATCTGAGAGACCCCGATCTGATCCGCGATCTGCGACTGAGTGAGTTCCTCCACATAACTCATCCGCAGGATCTGTCGATCACGCGGTTCCATCTCAGCAAGGCCCGTGCACAGCGTCGCGTCGTACTCGATCAACTCAAAGCGCTCGTCCTCCGCGCCCAAAGAGTCCGCATAGCTGCCACCAGCCCCATCATCGCTAGGGCGTGGGGCCTCCAGCGAGCACGTCTCATACGCTTCCATCGCGGCCATTGCATCGAGCACCAGCTCGAGGTCCATCTCGAGGTACTCCGCAAGCTGACTCGCCGTGGGGCTACGCCCGTGCAGCGCACGCAAGCCCACGGCCGCATCGCGCACCACCAGAGCCCGCTCCTTGGCGGCCCGCGGCACGTGCAGCGTCCAGCCCGAATCCCGGAAGTAACGACGCAGCTCCCCCAAGATCGTCGGCACCGCGAACGTCGCGAACTGGCGTCCACGATCTACATCGAAGCGATCCACAGCGTGCAGCAGCCCGACCGACGCTACCTGCAGGAGATCGTCAAACGACTCGGAGCTACGCACGTAGCGACGCGCCAGACGCCGAGCGAGCGGCATGTAGCGCTCAACCAGCTGCTCGCGTGCGAATTCGTCTCCATCTCGCTGCCACGCCAAGAACAACCTGCGTTCGCCTGTGGCGCCGGGCGCGCTGCGCGGCGCGCACCGCCCCAAATCACGACGACCTCGGACAATGAGAGAGCTTGCCGACGCCCGGTCCATATCTCACTCCTGTTCCGGTTCGCTTCGCTTCGCCTCACCGAGTCTCACCGCCCCGGTAGGGCCTTGAGACTTGTTTTACCCAGACCGTTCAACGCTAATCGCCAGTGCCGCATTGGCCGAGCGCCAGTCGCCTCGCCTGCCAAAGCTGATCGCACCCGAAGCAGGCGAGATCCAGGCGTTCAACCACCTCGACAAGAGCGCCACCTACGCCATCGATGAGGCCCTCGCCGACGCCGACCCCGGCAGCTACGACGCACTCGTGCTCCCCGGCGGGGTCGCAAATCCAGACCAGCTCCGCACCAACGAGCGCGCAGTCCAGTTCATCCAAGCGATCTTCTCCGCCGGCAAGCCCGTCGGCATCATCTGCCACGGCCCCTGGACGCTCGTAGAGGCAGACCTCGTGCCCGACCGCAAGCTCACCTCCTGGCCCGCGCCGCTCGCTCGTGCTCGACTACGGCTACATGCTCTCCTACGGCGGCTTCTTTACGCTCGCGGGGTTCGCCGTCCGTGACACCGCACGGGCACGCGGCTGGCGGCGCCTCGCGGCGATCGGCGTGGTCGTCCCGTTCTTTGCCCTTGCCGCTGCCACGTTCGACGCAAGCGAAAACATCGCGCTGCTTTTGACGCTCGCTGGCAACGGCGGCAGCCTCGCTCCTCCGTTCGCGGCGGTCTGCTCGGCCATCAAGTTCACGCTCATCGTCATCGCCATCCTCTACGCGTTCAGCGGCCTCACGGTCCGGCCAGGGCACGTCTCCTGGCGCCGAGCTGATCCGCTAGGCGCGCCAGCCCTGCCGACGAGCCGACATAACCCTCAACCAACACGGCCCTGCTCGCGCCAAACTCGCGCCAGTCCGACCGCGGAACGTGCGGTTTCTAGCGGTTTCAGGCGGCAAACGAGCCACCACCGACCAGCGTTCAGCAACCGCCGAATCCCGCTCAACCATGCGGAAAACGGCTTACGCAAGCCAAAAAAAGGGCACCGCGCGAAAGGCGTCGAAAATCTGGCGTCCGGTTTTCAAGACCGCCGCATTCAACCGCTCTGCCACCCCTCCAGGGGGAACGATTTGCCGAGGCTCCCAGCATGCCACACACAACGCCCGCAATCCTCGGGACAGCCTCTACACTGGCCGGACCTCCAGGAGAGGTGGCCGAGTGGCTGAAGGCACTCGCCTGCTAAGCGAGTATGGGGGTCAAACTCCATCGCGGGTTCGAATCCCGCCCTCTCCGTTTACGCTCGCCTCGAACTTGCGCTCCCACATTGCGCGCTTAACAACAGGGCGAGCTCCGGGCGAAGCTCCGATCAATCCCCGCCAGCCGCGACCGCGAACACGATGTGACGCCTGGCGATCGTCAGGTACGGGTGCAGCTCCTTGGGCCCGCCTGCCAGCGGCTCGACCGATACGTTGGTGAGCGTCAGGAACTCTCGCTCGGGCGCGTTGAGCACGTCGGACACGCGGCTGCGATACCCGTCGCGGGCGAGCGTCAGCTCGCCAATGATCCGGTGGCCCTCGGTCTCGATGCGGATGCGCTCGCGGCGATATTCCATGCCGCTCGGGTCTGAGTCCCCCTCGGGGCCCGCCCACGACTCAGCCGCCGTCGGCTCTTCTTGGTTGCTCACGCGAGCATTATCGCGCCACAGTGTAGGTTCTGGTAACGACCGTGCGCCGCCCGGTGGGACCCACGGCGGCGACGTGCACAGTCGCCACCATCGTGGTGTGGCGTCCCAGCGCACGGCGCAGACGGCTCAGCGAGGAGGGGCGCAGGCGCAAGCGCACGTGCCCGGCGTGCACGGGCGGTAGGGGCCGGGCGACGGCGACCAGCGCGATTGCACGGCGCGAGGAGTGCGCCTGGAGCGTTGCGGTGACGAGGATGCGACAACCTCGTTCGCAGCTCACCGACAGCGCGAGCGCGCGTCTCCTCAGCACGCCCGAGCTGCGCGGCAGGCTGACATGCACCACCGGCGCCACGTCCAGCGGCGGCGGCCACGCGCCCGGTACCAGACAGCCCACCCCGGCGGGCGAGGCGGGGTCGAAGCGCTCGACGCGGTTGTTGTTCGTATCCGCCACATACACGCTCCCTTCGCAGCCGACCGCGATCGCCGTCGGCTGCGAGAGCTCGCCCAGGCTCGCGCCGCGCAGACCCCACTTGGCCAGATAGTGGCCGGATTCGTCGAACACCTCGACGCGGTTGTTGGTGGCGTCGACGACGTACACGCGTCCTGCGGCGTCGACCGCGACCCCGGTCGGGTTGTGCAGGTGACCGTCGCCGGCGCCTAGCTGCCCGAACGCCCGCGCGAACGCCCCATCCGGCGTGAGCTCGACGATGCGGTTGTTGGCGGTGTCGGCCACGAACACGTTGCCCGAGGGAGCGACCGCGACCGCCGCCGGATGGTTGAACGCGCCAGGCCCCGAGCCGGCCGATCCGTCCGCTTCGTTCGCGCCGACCTTCACCAGCAGCGCCCCCGCCGGGGAGTAGACGAGGATGCGGTTGTGGTTCGTGTCGGCCACATACACGCCGCCGCCGGCCGCGGACACGGCCACCGAGCCCGCGCCGCTCAGCCCGGCGCCGCCGAGGTCCGCCGGGCCGCCGAGTTCGGACAGGTACGTTCCTTCGCCCCACAGTCGTGTCACGCGCGCGTCGCCCGTGTCGGCGACATACACCGAGCCCTGCGGCGCGAACGCGATCCCCTCGGGTTCTGAGTATCCGGTCTTGCTCCCGCCCGTGCTCGTCCAGGCGCCGAGGAACGCCCCGCCCCCCTGCGCGAAAGACAGGATGCGGTTGTCGTCGCTGTCTGACACGTACAGCCGACCGGTCGGGTCGACCGCCACGCCGCGGGGCGCGACGAACGCCCCCGGGTCCGCGCGCGCGGAGACGCCGATCGTGCGCAGGTAGGAGCCGCTCGAGCTGAACACCTCGATCCTGTCGTTGGCCGTGTCGGCGACATACGTGTCCCCGGCCGGATCGCTGGCCAGCGCGCGCGGGAACGCCAGCTGCCCGGGCGCCGAGCCGAAGCCGCCCCATTCGCCCGCCGGGCCGAGCTGAGGATCGAGCTTGACGATGCGGTGGTTGATGTCATCGGCCACGTACACGTTGCCGGCCGCGTCGAGGGCGATGCCGTAGGGGAAGCCGAAATGGCCGGGCCCCGTGCCTTCGGAGCCGACCGAGCCCTCGTATGCACCGCTCGGGCTGAACTTCTCGATGCGATGGTTATCGTCGTCGGCGACCAGCACCTCGGCCGCGTTGGCAGCCACCCCGCGCGGGTATGAGAACTGACCGCCTTCGCTGCCCTGCGAGCCCCATTCGATCGGTTCGCCGCCAGACAGATTGAAGCGCTCGATGCGGTTGTTGCCGGAGTCGGCGACGTACACGTATTCGCCCGCGACCGCGATCCCGCCGCCGGGGGGCTTGGTGTAGTTCTGCGAGGAGCCGAATTCGAAATCCCCGAGTTCGCTGCCTTTGTGACCCCATGCGGTCAGGAATTCGCCTTCGGAGCTGAACTTCTCGATGCGGTCATGGGCTGAGTCGACGACGTACACGTCTCCGGCGGCGTCGGTGGCAAGGCCGCCGATCGGTCCGAACTGGCCGTGGCCACCGCCGTAGGTTCCCCACTCCCCGAGGAATGCACCGGCCGCGCTGAACTTCTGCACGACGTAGCTGAGCTGATCGGCGACGTACACGTCGCCGGCACCGTCTACCGCGACCGCCTCTGGAAAGCGCAGCACCGACTCGGCGCGCTGGCCGATGATTGCGGCGGAGGCGTAAGGACAGGCGGTCGCCTGGCCCGAACCCGGACAGGCTTCGGCCCGGGCGGGTGTAGTCGGGAAGGCCGCGACGCCGAGTGTCAGCGACAGCGCGAGGATGAGCGGGAGGAGTGCGATGCGCGCGAGGTGAGGGGAACTATAGAGTTTAAAACTTGGTACTACCATAGTACACCAAGCCCTTTTTATATACACATCCTCGGATCCTCGGTCTCTACGTGCCGCGTCGGTCTTTACCCGCTGCTGGTCTCACGCGGTGTTGCCCGTCTCCAGCGGCGCTGCCGGTCAGCCGACCCGCTCGGGCGGTCGCGCCTGCAGACCCGCGCGCGGAAGGGGCATAACCGCCGACGTGATCGCCGCCGCGGCGGGATCGCCGGGACCGCCGCCGGCCGGCCGGTTGCGCTCTTCCCGGACGATGTAGAGGGGCCGGTGCTTGACCTCGTCGTAGATGCGCCCGACGTACTCGCCGATGACCCCCAAGGCGATCAGCTGGATGCCGCCGAGCAGCAGGATCGCGATCGTGATCGAGCCGAAGCCGGGCAGGTAGGAGTCGAAGATGCGCAGCACGATGACTACGGGGATCGCAACGAACGCGACGCCCGCGGACAGCAGCCCTACGTAGGTGGCCAGCTGCAGGGGCAGGTGTGAGAAGGAGGCGATCGCGTCGAGCGAGAAGCGGAGCATGCGCCGCAGCGTGTACTTGGTCTCCCCGGCGTGGCGGGCGCCGCGCTCGTAGGAGACGGCGGTCTGGGAGAAGCCGACCCACACGGTCATGCCGCGCAGGAAGCGCGAGCGCTCGGTCATCGACAGCAGCGCGTCCAGCGCGCGGCGGTCCAGCAGGCGGAAGTCGCCCGAGTTGGGCTCGAGGTCGACTTGGGCGAGCCGGTCGAACAGCTTGTAGAACCACGAGGCGGTGGCCAGCTTGAACGCGGTCTCGCCCTCGCGCGCGCGGCGGACGGCGTAGACGACGTCCGCGCCCGTGCTCCAGCGATCGATCATCTCGACGATCAGCTCGGGCGGGTCCTGCAGGTCGGCGTCGATCATCGCCACCACATCGCCGCGAGCGTGCTCGAGGCCCGCGGTCAGCGCCGCCTGGTGGCCGAAGTTGCGCGACAGGTGCACGACGCGCACGCGCGGGTCGGTGTCGGCGATCCGGTCCAGGATCTCGGGGGTGCGATCGGACGAGCCGTCGTTGACGAGGACGAGCTCGAACGGGTAGGCCCCGACCGCCGCGATCACGCGGGAGACAAACTGCTCAATCAGCTCCTCCTCGTCGTAGACCGGCGCTACGACGCTAAGCAGCTTGGGGGTTCGCAGTGGCGGTATGTCCGACATGATCTTGCTGTTCCGGCTCGTTGTCCCGTAACACCAATATTCGACGAGGATCCTAAGCCGCAGCTCAAATTATCGTTCATCCTGTGTGCGGATGCCTTCCCCGCACGACGAGGCCCAACCCCCGCATGACGAGCCACGGATGCAGTCCCCGCCCGCGGCGGCGCCCGGACGCCGGTTGAGCCTGCCTTTGATCGTGCAGTTCGTGAAGTTCGGAATCGTCGGCGTCTCCAACACGCTGATCGCGTTCGCCGTGTATACGGTCCTGCTGAAGGTGTTCGGCGTCTGGTATGTCGCGGCGTCGGGGATCGGGTTTGCGGTGGGGGCGGTCAACGGGTTCCTGCTGAACCGTCGCTGGACGTTCAGAGAGCATGTCGGCGACGCGCTGACGCCCGTGCGCTGGGCGATCGTGCAGAGCTGCGGGCTGGGGCTGAACCTCGGTCTCGTGTACATGTTCGTGCACGGCCTCGGTATGGACAAGCTCCTCGGCCAGATTCCGACGACGGCGATCGTGACCGTGCTGACGTTTGCGGCGAACCGGGCGTGGACGTTCAGGACTCCCCCCGCCGTCGCACTTCCCCCCGACCGCGAGCGGATCAGCGAAACAGGGTGAGCAGCGAGAGCCCGGCGGGGATGCGCCCGCCGCGTCCCACGACGGCCGCCTCCAGCGTAAGGGGGCGCTGCAGCATCCAGTTCATGGGCGCGGGCGGGATCCACAGGTCGAGGCTGGACTCGGTCGTCTTGGTATTGAACCTCTCGAGTACGCGCAGCAGGATCGCGACGGGGAGCAGGAGCGAGTTGAAGTAGGTGGTGCGCACGGTCTCCCAGCCGGCCTGCTCGGCCACCCGCTGAAGCGAGCGGCGGGTGTAGCGGCGGTGATGATGGTTGACCTCGTCGTGACCGCTCCACAGCCACTGGTAGGCGGGGACCGTTACGAGCAGGGCGCCGCCCGGTGCGACCACGCGGCGCAGCTCGCGCAGGGCGGAGAGGTCGTCGGCCAGGTGCTCGATTACGTCCAGCGTGACGGCGAGGTCGAAGCTCGCCGAGTCGAAGGGCATCGTCAGGACCGACCCTTCGATCACCTCGCCCGCGGACCGATCCCGCGCGAGGGCGACGCTGGTGGGGGAGAGCTCGACCCCCGTAACCGTCCCGTGTCGGGCGAGCTCGACCATGTTGCGCCCGCTGCCGCAGCCCGCGTCGAGGATGCGCGCGCGCGCCGGCAGGCGTAAGTTGTCGATCACCCGCTCGAGCACCTGGCGCCGGCCCCGGTACCACCAGTGGCGGTCCTCGGCGCGGTGGGTCTGCAGCTCGTAGTCGCGGTCCATCTCTGCAGGCATCTTTTCTTATAAGCCCCCTTCGCGCGGTGCGCCCTCGTGGGGAGAGGGGAGCTCGAGGCCTCAAGGACGACGACGGCAAGCCGACCCGCGGCGGTATGTTGTAGACCCGGTACTACGACGATGGAGGACGACGTGCGGCGCATGAGATCGAGATCGAATGGCCCGGTGGCCGCGGCGGTGGCCGCTGGCGTGCTTGCCTGCGCGGGGGCGGCGCTTGCAGCCAACAAGGTCCAGAGCGGCTCGTACAGCGGCGCTTTGGCCGCTCCGAGAACGGCGTACGTCGTGAACTTCAAGGTCTCGGGCAACGGCCGGAAGGTCACGGGGCTGACGATCAGCAGCACGCCGTTCTACTGCGAAGGCGGTGGGCGGCCCACTCCTGTCAGTTTCGCGAACGCGACCATCTCCGGGTCGGGCACGTTCACGAGCACCGGCAGGTATGTGATCAGCGAAGGCCCGCTCAAGGGTCAGGTGGGGACGAGGCTGAAGATCACGGGAAAGTTCGGCAAGGGCGGCAAGGAGCGGGGGACGGTCACGAGCACCTATCCGAAGAGCCCGAAATGCAACGGAAAATCGAGCTACTCAACCAAGCGGGCTTGAGCTCGGGGGCCGGTCAAGCGCCGCCGACGGCGCGCGGCGAGTAGTCGATCGCGCCGGGCGTTTGCATCCACCCCAGCGCCTATCGTGCTGGCTCGGTGTCTTCTTCATTCTTCGCCTCACTCGACAGCGGCGAGGCCGTGCTGCGGTTTCCCTACGACGAGCGGTTGCGCGTGCTCCTGCGCGCGATCCCCGGGCGTCGCTGGGATCCGGGCGAGAGGGCATGGCGCATCCCGCTCGATCCCGAGCGCGCCGAGGCGCTGACCAGGCTGCTCACGGGCCTGCCGGGCAGGCCGCAGGTGAGTGACGCGCTGGCCCGCGTGATGGCGCGACGCCGCGCAAGGCGCCGTGACGGAGAGTGCGTCATAGACGTGTCGCGGCCCGACGAGAACTGGTGGCTGAGCTTTCCGACCGATGTCGACGCGAAGCTGGTGCGGGCGCTCACCGAGCACCCGGACGCCTACCAACTGCCCGCGATCGGCCGGGCGCTGATCCCGCTCGACGAGCGCTCCGAGCGCATCGTTCGCGGACTGTACGAGGCTGGGTCGGACCGGCTGCGGCTGACCGAAGACGCGGGCCACGCGCTCACCGAGGTCGCACAACGCGCCCGCGCCGCACAGCAATCGCCAGGCGGCCGGCTGGTTGCTCCTCACGCCGAGGCCAGGCCGGAGCGCACGATTCCCTGGCACGGCACGGTCGAGGTGGCGAATGAGCGGGGCGAGCCCGTGTTCCTGCTCTTGGGGGAGATCGAGCGCCTGCCGCAGGCTTTGCGTGGATGTGCGACGAGTGCACCGGGCGGCGCGATGGTCCCGCTCACGGTGGAGTCCTGGCGGCTGATCGAGGAGCAGCTTCACGGCTGGATCAGCCGGGCCGCTGGGCGTTGCGTCGCGGCGCTGCGCGAGGGCCGGCCGGCGCCGCCAGCGGTGCTGGAGATCTCGAGCGTCCATGAAGATCCGGCGTTCGCGCTCGCGCCGGGCCATGACGCGGCGCAATGCGAGGAGTTCGCCACGCTGGCCTGCGCGCTGCCGCCTGGACGCCGTGGCGCGGAGCACGAGCATGCCCGGCTGGCGGCGATTCGCGCCGATCCGTATTGCATACCGGAGCTCGATCGCTTTCTCGCCGCGCACGGGACGTGGATCGACCCCGAGGCGCTCGTGCTGCTGCAGGAGGTGCGCGAGCGCCACGCGCAGGCGCAGGGGCTCGTCGCGCTCTCAGCCGCGACCGACGCTGACCTGGACGTGGCCGGTCTCGGCGGCGAGCTCAAGCCGTTTCAGCGCGCCGGCGTGAGCTACCTGCTCGCTCAGCGGCGCGCGTTCCTCGCCGACGAGCAGGGCCTGGGCAAGACGATCGAGGCGCTCGCCACGCTGCAGGCCGACGGCGCGTTCCCCGCGATCGTCGTGTGCCCGGCGAGCCTCAAGCTCAACTGGCTGCGCGAGATCGAGCGCTGGCTGCCGGGGCGCAGCGCACGGGCGCTGGTGGGGACCGGGGTCGCCGGCCCGGCGGTCGCGGATTCGGGTCTTGCGCTTCCGGGGGTCACCGGTTCGGGGGCCGGGGCCGACATCACGGTCGTCAACTACGACATCGTGGCCGCGCGGCTGGATGAACTGCGCGCGCTGGCGCCCCGCGCGCTGGTGTTGGACGAGTCGCACTACTGCAAGAACCCGACGGCCAAGCGCACCCAGGCCGTCCAGAAGCTGTCGGCCGTCGTATCGAACGACGGGCTCGTGCTCGCGCTGACGGGCACACCGGTGATGAACCGCCCGCCCGAGCTGATCTCGCAGCTGCGGATCGTGGGGCGGATCGGCGACTTCGGCTCGGGCGCTCAGTTCGGCAGGCGCTTTCGCGGACCCGACGCGCACATGCGCCTGCACTGGCACCTGCGCGCGCGCTGCTTCGTGCGCCGCCTGAAGGCCGACGTCCTGCCGCAGCTGCCGCCGAAGACGCGCAGCGTGGTGCCGGTCGAGCTCGACAACGAGCCCGAGTACCGGTTCGCCGAGCGCGATGTGATCGCGTGGCTGCAGAGCCAGCCGCTGGACCTGCGCGCACTCGACGCGAGGGTCGCGGCCGCGTTGCGGGCGGAGCGGCTCGTGCGGCTGAACGCGCTCAAGCTGCTCGCCGCGCGCGGCAAGCTCGGAGCGGCGCTCGCCTGGATACACGACTTCTGCTCCTCGGGCGAGCGGCTGGTCGTGTTCGCCCGTCATCGCGAGATCCAGCGCGCGGTGCTCGAACGATTCCCCTCGGCGCTGCACATACTCGGCGAAGACGGCTACGCGGTGAGGGACGCGTCGCTGCGCGAGTTCCAAGCGCCCGATGAAGGCTCCGGCAACCAGCTGATCGTCTGCTCGATGGAGGTGGCCGGTCAGGGTCTGACGCTGACGCGGTCTTCCAATGTCGTCTTCCTGGAGCTCGACTGGACGCCGGCCAAGCACGATCAGGCCGAGGACCGCTGCCATCGCATCGGCCAGCGGGACGCGGTCAACGCGACCTATCTACTTGCCGCCGGCACGATCGACGAGACGATCGCGACGCTGCTGGAGCGCAAGCGGGCGGTGATCGGCGCCGTCACCGACGGACGCGAGCAGGACGAGGAGGGCGTGCTCGACGCGCTCGTGCGCGAGCTCGCCGGCGAGCCCTACCGGGCTCTGCGCGCCGTCGCGTAGCCGCAAGCCTGGTCGTCGAGTGGCTCGTCGTGCTCGGGCACGGATGACGAGTGTTAGCTTGTGGCCATGCCTGACGAGCCTGTCGTGCGGGAGGAGGCTCCCGGTCTCGGACTGCTCGGTCCCCGGACCCGGCATCTGGTGGCGCTCGAGTTCGGCTCCAAAGCCCAGTTCGACGATCCGCGCCAGGAGTGGCGCAGGCTGTTTTCCGAGCTGCTCGGCACCTTCTTCCTCGTGCTCGTCGCGGCGGGCGGCGGGATCCTCCACGGCGAGGGCCAGATCAGCCTGGCCGCGGCCGTCGTGGCGCCCGGGCTGATGGTCATGGCGATCATCCTGTTCATGGGCGCCGTCTCGGGCGCGCACCTGAATCCGGGGGTATCGCTGGCGTTCGCCCTGCGCGGAGACTTCCCGTGGAAGCGCGTCCCCGGCTACATCATCATCCAGCTGATCGGCGCCACGCTGGCATGCCTGTTTCTCAGAGCGGTGTTCGGCGACGTCCAGCATCTCGGCGCCACCCTGCCCGGCCCGGGCTACGCGAACTGGCAGGCGCTGCTGATGGAGGTCGTGCTGACCGTGGGACTCGTGAGCGTCATCCTGGGAACGGCCTCGGCCGCCCAGAACGTCGGCGCGATCGCGGCGCTGGGCGTTGGCGGATACATCGCGCTCGCCGGTCTGTGGTCCGCGCCGGTGAGCGGCACCTCGATGAACCCCGCGCGCTCGTTCGGGCCGGCGCTTGCGAGCGGCGACTTCTCGAGCTACTGGGTCTACGTGCTCGGCCCGCTCGCGGGGGCGGCGATCGCCGTCGGCTGCGCGTATGTCCTGCGCGGACGGGGCGGCGATCCGATCAGCTACGCCGCCGGCTCCGGCGAGCTCGACCCGGGGGCGCGGCGCGAGAAGCAGCGGCTCTCGCAGGAGATTGATCGCGGCGAAGCGAACCCGCCGGGCATCGACGGCTAGAGACCCGTCTCGGCGGTGATCCGGCCGGACTTGACAGCCTTGGCCAGCGCCTTGTAGTCGCGCTCGTTCTGCTCGGCGTAGGCGTGGGAGAACTCGACGATCGCGCGATCGAAGCTAGGCCCCTTGCCGAGGTAGGCCGCGATCGCGATCCGATCGCCGCTGCGCGCGTGCGCGCGGGCGAGCGTCCAGCCGCACAGCCTTCCGTAGGCGGCAAGGCCCTTCGGCACCATCTGCTCGATTTCCGCCGAGCCCTTCCAATCCTTCAGTTGACGACCGTAGAAGTCGCGGGCCTTGCCGTCGAGTCCCTCCTCGACGTGGACCCAGCCGAGGAAGATGTCGCTGCTGGCCTGCATCAGCCTCTGTCCGGTGACCACGCGCTCACCGTGGTTGGTGAACTCGCTTGGGCCGAGGAACTCCTCGAGCACCGAGGCCTCGGCCTCCTTCATCTGCAGGAACAGCGGGTCCTGACCGTCCCGGCCCAGCATCAGCGCGATCCATGCGCGCGTGCCCACGCTGCCGACGCCAACGACCTTGCGCGCGAAATCGGTCAGGCGAAACTCCTCGAGCAACGCCTGCCGGTCGTGGTCGAGTGAGCCACGATAGGAGCGTAGGAGCTCATGCAGGTCCTCGAAGAACTCGTCGCGTGCACTGCCCTTGAGGAGATCGTGGATGGGCACGATCAGAGGTGGCTCGGCGACGATGCGTGCCTCGCCATCCACCACCTGTGTCAGTTTGGAGAACGCCGACATGCTGTCCTTGGTGCGCGCCTTGGCGAGCGCTTTCTCGGTTCGCTTGACCTGTGCGGGTCTGAGCTGCGGCTCCAGTTCCTCGAGCGCACTCTCGATCTCCAGGCGGGCATACCAGACATCGAGGTTCTTCATCTTGGCGAAGCTCGCCATCGCGGCGCGGTACTCCTCGACCGTGTCCAGCACGACCTGGTCCTGGACCTTGGTGGGGAAGTCGTTGTCGCGGGCGGCGATCAGCATGCTCGCCGCCAGGCGCTTGACGTCCCACTCCCACGGCCCGGGGAGCGTCTCGTCGAAGTCGTTGAGGTCGAACACGAGCCGCCGCTCGGGCGAGGCGAACACGCCGAAGTTCGACAGGTGCGCGTCGCCACAGCACTGCGCCGTCAGCCCCGAGCGCGGCGTCGCGGCCAGGTCGCTCGCCATGATCATCGCCGCGCCCCGGTAGAACGTGAACGGCGAGACCAACATGCGGCCATAGCGGATCGGCACCAGCTCAGGCACCCGCGTCTGCGCCTGGAGTTCGAGCACCTGCACCGGATCGGGGCGGTGCGCCGCCGGCTCGAAGGAGGCATGCCTCGAGCGAGGCACCTCCGCTCGCGCCGCCTTGCCGCGAGCCGCCCGCTCGGCGACGGTCAGGTGCGGTACCGCCGAGGTCGCATCGCTCACCGTGGCCATCGTCAGACCATACTCCCTGATTTCTGGGAGGCCCGACCCGACCCCGACTGCCGTCAGTCAGCCAGCTTGGATAGACGGGCGAGGCCGCCGCGGCAGCAGTAGTGGCGCCACGGCGGCCTGCCTGTGTCCGCCCGGTCGGTCAGTCGTTGCGCTGGACGATCAGCAGCTTGTTGTTGTCGGGGTCGCGGAAGAAGAACATCGGCGGCACCGGGTCGCCCATGCGCATCACCTCCTCGTCCACGTCGACGCCCTGGGCCCGCAGGCTCGCGTGGTCGGCATCGACGTCGTCGGTCGTGAAGGCCACACGAGTCTCGACCCCCGTGGGCGCGCCTTCGCGCGGGGGAACGATCGCGATCGTGCTCTCCCCGCCCGGTGGGGCGACTTCCACCCAGCGCATGGCCTCGCCCATGGGGATGTCAGTGCGCTTCTCGAACCCGAGCTTCTCGGTGTAGAACTCGATCGACCGGTCCTGGTCTGAGACGGGGATGATCACCGTCCCTATCTGGGTGATCTGGGTCTTGGTCGCGGTGTCGGTCATTTCGATCCTCCTGTGTCGGGGGCGGTTGCGAGGACGACTCGATCCTTTATACCCCACACGGTCAGGCGGCACTCGCCGCCCGCGCCGCTAGGCTCCGATGTCCTGTGATGGTTGTGACTGAGGGAGCTCCTCCGTGGCTGCGACGGCACCGGCGGGGTGTGGTGCTCGCGGCCGTTGCGTTCGTCCTCGTCGTTGTTGTGGCGGGGGCGGCGGTGAGTTGGTATTTCTCTTCGAAGGTGCTGGTGCCCGACCACTCGAACTGGCCGCAGGACGTCACTGTGGAGGGGCTCTCACCCGGTCGAATCGTGGTCTCGCGCTCTGACTGGACCCAGCGGCCGGGCGTGTACGGACTGGACTGGCAGGCCGGGTTCCAAGGAGGAGCTGTTCATCGCGGCGTATGCGTGGTTTGGCTGGCAGGAGATGTCAGAGCGCCCAGCCGCGCCCACCGCAGACATGGCAGGGGCGATCACCCAGCTCTATGACCGCTACGAGCAGCACGGACGGGCGATCCTGCAAATGCTCTCCCAGGAGGAACGGATACCCGCCGTTCGCCAGATGACCGAGGCCGGACGCGCGTATCACCAGCACTGGGCGCAGAGCACCTTCGCACCACTCCTGCGCGGCCTACGTGCAGGCAGGCGCGAGCGGCGCCTGACCGCGATCGTGATCGCGACCGACCTGCTCGTCTGGAAGCTCCTGCGCCTCGACATGAAGCTCCAGCGCGAGCAAGCCGAACGGATCGTGGTCGAGATGATTCAAGGCTCATCCAGCTGAACGCATGAGGCAGAGCGGCTCGAGCGGCCCTGGCGATTAGCCGCGCCATGCGCCGTCGAGCCACTGCAAGGCGCCGGGGCAAGCGGTCGCCGCAGTCAAGCGGCTCTCGCCGCATCGTCCGGCGCAGGGTCCGCCGCTGCTGGTATTCGTCCCGGTTATGCCCGAGTGGACGATCCGGAGCGCCGCCCAGCAGGACATCGCGCCCGTGCTCGGCTTGTGGGGCGCGGCCGGTAGCTTGCCGAGCGTCAGCGACTCTCCCGAGGGACTGACACGGCTGCTGGCCGCCGACCCTCAGGCGCTGCTGGTTGCTGAGCTTGGCGGTGTCTTGGTCGGTTCGCTGATCGCCGCGTGGGACGGCTGGCGTGGGAGCTTCTACCGGCTGGCGGTGTCGCCAGAACATCGGCGTAAGGGGCTCGCAACGATGCTCCTCTCCGAGGGCGAGCGGCGCCTGCGCGAGCGGGGCGCGGTCAGGCTCACCGCGATCGTCGCCGAGAACGATCCGACCGCGATGAGCTTCTGGCAGGCCGCCGGCTACACGAGGCAGCACGATCGCACGCGGTTTGTGCGCCATCCGGATGCGTAGCGCCCGGTATCTTGGTGAGGTGTCGCGAGCTGTAGCACCCATTCAACAAAGTGTCTTAAGGAGATCAAGCCTATGCACCCTTTTCGTGCCGCCGTCGAGGCGCAAGACATCGAGGCCGCGCTCGCGCTGCTGGCGGAGGACGTCGTGTTCCAGAGCCCGGTCGTGTTCAAGCCCTATCGCGGGCGTGAAGCCGTCGCGCCTCTCCTGTGGGCTGTTTCACGCGTCTTCGAAGACTTCCGCTACGAACGCGAGATCGGTGCGCCCGACGCGACCGACCACGCCCTTGTTTTCCGTGCGCGCATCGGCGATCGCGAGCTCGAGGGGTGCGACTTCCTGCACACCGACGAGCACGGCCTGATCGACGACTTCTGCGTGATGGTCAGGCCGCTGTCGGGGGCGCTCGCGCTGGCCGAGGCGATGAAGGCCCAGCTCGAGCTCGCAAGCTCGTGAAGCTCGCAAGCTCGTGATGTTCATAGACTGAGTCAGCATTGAGCGGCCCGCCCTGCCAATACGTCCTTTGAGGAGCGAGATGTCCACGTCACCGGCAGATTTCAACGCGCAGATCATCGAGGAGTTCCACTCAAGCGAAGGACGCGTCGGCGGCATGTTCGAGGGCATGCCGCTGCTGTTGCTGCACCACACCGGCGCGAAGTCCGGCAAGAGCCGCGTCAACCCGCTGGCGTATCAGGCGGACGACGGGCGCTATGTCATCTTTGCCTCGAAGGGCGGAGCGCCGAGCAATCCCGACTGGTACCACAACCTCAAGGCCAATCCCCAGGCCAAGATCGAGGTCGGGACCGACACGATCGATGTCCTCGCCAGCGAGGCGTCCGGCGAGGAGCGCGAGCGCCTCTTCCGCACACAGGCCGAGCGCGTCCCGCAGTTCGCCGAGTATGAACAGAAGACCGAGCGCGTCATCCCGGTGATCGTCTTGACGCCCACCGAGACCGGCTGAGCGCAGTCTCGGTGCCTGCAGCCAGGGCAACGCGAAAACTACAGCAGCCCGACCTGACTGAGGATCGACACAGAATCTGAGTAGACGTCCTTGCGCTTGACCTTGCCCCCCTCGAACGGAATGACGTCCATGCCGTTCCATTCGATGCGCTTGCCCGAGGGCTCGGCCACGATCTCACCTCGGTGCAGCGGCTTGACGTGGGTCGCCCTGGCGGTCCACTCCTGCACCACGAGGTCCTCGCGCACGTAGAGCCTGCGTGTCTGAAACTCGATGTCGGGCCAGGACTCGAAGATACGGGCGATGTGCGCGAGCGCCTGGACGCCCTCGGCTCGCTCACCGGCGGTGTGGTTCTCGAAGACCATGTCCGGCGTGTGCATCGAGGCGATCCGCTCGACGTCGTGCGCGTTCCAGGCGTCGTTGTAGGCCGCGATCGCCTCGTGAAGGTCTTCGGGGGGAGCGCTCATGCCCAGCTCATCGGCTCGTATCCGCTCGACCTTGGCGCCGAGACGATCAGCACGCTCGCCTGCTCGTTGCCGTCGTTGCGCACGGTGCGTCTGTGTTCGGGGTCGAGCCGCGCGAACGTCCCGGCGCGAGCAGGATGGTCCTCGCCGTCGATCACCAGCGTTGGGTTGCCGTTGATGACGTAGAAGACCTCCTCCTGGTCGCGGCCGGTCTCGTCGTGCTCGGGGATCTGCTCTCCCGGAGCGACATCGACGACATTGATTCCGAACGCCTGCAGCTCAAGCGTGCGGCGAACGAGCCGCCAGTCACCGGCAGTCTCGCAATCGTCCCGGTGAGCGAGCCTGAAGCTCATGACGGCGCGTCCGCCGTGACGATCCAAGTCGATGCCGGAGCCGTGACTCCGTCGGGTCCGTCCCATTCGGCCAAGCCTTCGCGCAGCGCATCGGCAACGGGCTCGTGGAGGTGCGCCGCACGCTCGCCCGCGAGACGCAGGATCTCTCCGGCGGGTCCAATGCTCATGACGAGCTCCACGGCCTCCTCGATGTCAGAGCCGATCGTGATCGGTATGTCACAACGCCGCAGCGCGATGTCCTGGAACCCGGCGCTCAGCAGGATTCCGCTCGTCGTGTCGGCGTTGGCCATCGAGAATGGTCCGGGGCCACAGGTCGGCTCGTCGTACTCCTCGGGCTTGGTGACGAACCGCTCGGTGATTGTCTGTGCGCGATAGAGCCAGTCGTTCTCGACCTTCGCGCGCCAGACGACCATGACGAGCCTGCCATTCGGGTGCAGGGCCTCGCGCACGTTGCGCAGGGCAGCGACCGGATTGGCGAAGAACATCGTCCCCATCCGCGAGAAGGCAAGCTCGAAGCGCTCGCCGAAGGCTGCGTTCTCGATGTCGGCCACCTCGAAACGCACGTTGTCGATGCCGGCTTCCTCGGCCTCGCGCTTAGCGGTCTCGATGAACCGCGGCGCGGCATCGACGCCGAGAACCTCCCCCGTCGGTCCGACGAGGCCTGCTATCCGCTGTGTCGTGTCACCAAAGCCGCAGCCGATGTCCAGCACGCGCTCGCCGGCGCGTGGCGGAACGAGGCGCAGGGCCTCCTCGCCATGCGCGCCGAGCCCGGTCGTCATGAGATGGCGAAAGCGGACGAACGCGTCGAACAGCGGCCCGTCCCAAGCCCGGATCGCCTCCTCGTTGGCAGACGTGAGCTGCTCCACGCGCGACATAGTAGGGAGCCAGTCGAGGGGCCGCTCACACCCCGACCGACGGCTCGAGAGAGGAGGGGCTTCCCGGGTGATCTCCGGAGGCTGGATGGTCCCGATACTCTCGCATGGGCGCGGCGGGTTTCGAACCTGCGACCTCTCGCGTGTGAAGCGAGCGCTCTCCCACTGAGCTACGCGCCCTAGCACGTCGATTCTATTAGCCCCGGGGCATGCACGCGCGGGCCGAGGCGCGCAAGCGAGCCCGCATCGCTAGGACCCAAACCGAATCCCCACATGCGGGTGCAGGCGAGCGGTCGCTTCGGAGTACGCCCCCCCCAGCGCATCGACTTCGGCCTGCGTGAGCGTGCTCCCGAACTGAGCCTGCCCCCCCAGTTCGTGGTAGCCGCGGGCCAGGCGCTTGTCGATCTGGGCCAGGTCGAAGTGGCCGTCGTAGACGCTCTCGACGTACAGCCCCACGTTTTCCCGCGCGAACCGCGCGCTCGCCGGCGAGCCGTGTTCGATCTGAGCGATCGCCGCGGCGATCAGCGTCCATCCGCGCGTGACCAGGCCGATGTAGTTGCGAAACAGGCTGGCGAGCGGGGAGCCCGGACCGGTCAGGGAGACGAACTGGGCTTCGGTGAGCGGCGAGGGCGTCGGGATCCGCACCGCGCTCGCCGCCGCCGCGGCGATCGGCGCGCGTGCGGTCGCCAGGGCGGAGGCGCCACTCGGCAGGCCGCCCACGACCAGCGGCCATGCTCGCTTGGCCGTCGCCAGCTCGACTGTGACCGGGCTCTGCACCCGTTGCAGGGCTCGGGTCACGGCGACGAGGTCTTCGCGCTCGAGCCTCAGTTCGGCAGGGCTGCGATGCGAGCCGCCGCACCCGGACAGCGCGCCCGCGGCGACGGCGCCCAGCAGGAGCGCCGCCGCCAGGAGCGGCGTCCGCGGCAGCTTCAAGCATCGGCGGCGTCCCGGCTCCGGCGTCCGCGCCAGCCCTGGCTCCGGTCCCGCGCCGCGGGTCACGGCGCGGGCTGTCCTGGACGGCGGGATGGGGCCGGGCTCGCCTACGCTACGCGCTCAGCAGGTCGACGACGAACACGAGCGGTTCGTTCGCCGGGATCGTCGGGGGCGAGCCTTTGGCGCCGTAGGCGAGCGAGGCGGGGATGATCAGCTCGCGGCGGCCGCCGACCTTCATGCCGATCACGCCCTGTTCCCAGCCGGGGATGACCTGGCCCTTGCCGAGCGTGAACGGGAACGCTTCGTTGCGTTTCCAGGACGCGTCGAACACTTTGCCGCTGTGGTAGAGCACGCCCACGTAGTTGACGCTGACCGCACTGCCGGCTTTCGCTTCGGCGCCGGTGCCCGGGATCAGTTCTTTGGTCACGAGCTTGGTCGGCGCCGGGCCGCTCGGTGGGGTGGCGTGCGGCTCTTTGGACAGCGGGCCACTCGTCGGCGTTTTCGCCGTCGCGGCCGGCGTCGTGCTCGTGCTGCTGGTCGAGCCGGCCGGCGCGCTCGTGTTGGCCAGCGCTTGGTCGGCCTTGTTCTCGTTGCCGACGGTGATCGTGCTCGATCCGCCGGAGCTGCCGCAGCCGGCGATCAGGACCGTCGCGCCGAGCGCGGCGAGCCCCACGTCGAGACGGGCGCGGGCGAGGGTGCGGGGAAGGCGTGGAGATGCGTCTCTGAAGTAGGTCACGGCGGGGCAGACTAACGTACCTGGAGCTCGCGCGCTACGATCGTCGTGGACCGTGCTAGGCGGGGAGGTAGCGGCGCCCTGAATCCGCAATCCGCTCTAGCGGGGCTGAACTCCCCTCCGAGGGGCCTTCGCCCCGGTCGCCCCGCCGCCACGAGCGTCGATGGCTCGGGTCCCGCGCGGTGCCGGCTCGCGAACCAGGTCAGGTCCGGAAGGAAGCAGCCTTAAGCGATAACCGGCAGGCGCAGCGGGAGCTCCCGGACCGGAGCTTGCGGCGACGACCAGGCGCCGGACGCGAAGGCGACGACGAGGGGTGCACGGTCCATATTTGCTTCCGGCTACGAGCAGCGCGTGAAGACCAGCCACGAGCGGTTGGTCGCCGACTCGCTGAATCCCGCGGGCACGCTCACGGGCAGGTGCGGGTCGTGGGGGTCGAGCACGTAGTCGCGTTCCACTTCGACGCTCGCCGGATCGACGTAGGCGCCGTAGGAGATCTGGCGGACCTGGGCGCTGATGACGTTGACGGGGCTCGTCTTCAGGTACAGCGACAGCAGCGGGATCGGCGCGTGGTTGGGCACCTCGACCGGTCCGCAGCGCAGCCCGATCGCGCCGCCGCGCACGAGCGCGACGAGGTCGCCTTCGATCGACTGCTGGCGCGCCAGCGCATTCAGTTCGCGGTGCGCCGAGCGGTACTGGCTCGGCGCGTAGGCGATCAGCGCCGCCAGCACCACCAGCCCGCCCGCCATCCACCAGCGCCGCCGCGGATCCTCGCGCTTCAGCAGCGTCCACCCGAACACGCCCGCGCCGCAGAACACGCACAGGATCGCCGCCGCTGCGAACGCGTAGCGCGTGTCGATCGGCAGCCCGAGGGTCGCGAACGCCGCGAACACCACCACCGCCACGACCCCGGCGATCGCGACCAGGCGCGCCCGCGCGGGGAGCCACAGCAGCGAGAGCACGCCGCCCAGCGCCGCCCCGGCCAGGACGGGCGGGCGCAGGATCTCGCCGATCCGCCGCGGGATGTACTCGGGCACGTTGGCGATCCCGGTAACGCGGTCGAGGACTTCGGCGGTGTGGCGGGTGTTGGTCAGCGACCACAACGCGTCGCCGGTGATCGCCAGATCGCTGAGCACCCACACCAGCGGCGCCGCCGCTGCGAGCAGCGCCAGGCGCGCGATCGGTAGGCGCGGGCGATCGGGGAGCAGGTAAAGCCAGTACAGGCCCGAGAACGCCCACGCCTCCGGACGCAGCAGCCCGGCCAGCGCGAGCAGCGCAAGCACCGGCCAGCCGGCGCGGGGGCGGCGGGACTCGACGAGCAGCGCGCCGAGCACGAGCAGCAGGTAGGGCACGTCGATGTACGCGCGCACGCCGTAGGACAGCACGGGCACGCGCGTGATCAGCAGCAGCGCCGCGAGCGCTCCGGCGGCGCGCCCGAACCAGCGCGCGGCGAGCGCGTAGATCACCCACGCGCACGCCGACAGCGCGAGGAACGCCAGCGCGACGGTCACGTGCAGGACACCCGCCGGCCCAAGCGGCGCCAGCACGACGCCGATGATCTCGATCAGAGGATGAGGCGTGGGCGCGATCGGGACCCCGTAGGCGGGAGTGCCGCCACGCGAGAGCTGACCGCCCCAGGCGAGCGCGTAGAGCGTGTCGTAGTTGACGAATCCCACGCCCGCGATCACCCGCAGGACGACCGCCCCGGCGACGATCGCCGCGGGCACGGTCAGGCGCTTGATCGGAATGCTCGTCACGCGCGCGGACGCTATCCGGTTGGGCGCCAGTCGAGCGCACCCGAGCCTCGCCCGTCCGGCTCGGGCGAGGGCCCGCCCGTGGGAGAGTCGGTATCAGAGCGACGGGCCCGCCCGTGGGTAGACTCAGCCCACGGTGCCAGACCAGCCCCAGGAGCAGCAGTCATCTCTGTATCGCCGGCACCGGCCGCGCACGTTCGAGCAGGTCGTCGGCCAAGAGCCGGTCGTGCGCACCCTGCGCAACGCGGTGCAGCGCGAGGAGGTCCATCACGCGTACCTGTTCGTGGGCTCGCGCGGGACGGGCAAGACCTCGATGGCGAAGATCCTCGCGGCATGTCTGAACTGCGAGCGCGGGCCGACGACCGAGCCCTGCGGGCAGTGCGAATCGTGCACGGCGATCGCCCGCGCGAGCTCGCTGGACGTGATCGAGATGGACGCGGCGTCCAACAACTCGGTCGACGACATCCGCGAGCTGCGCGAGTCCGTCGCGTTCGCGCCGGTGTCGGGCCGGCGCAAGGTGTACATCCTCGACGAGGCCCACATGCTCTCGACGGCCGCCTGGAACGCGTTTTTGAAGACGCTCGAGGAGCCGCCGCCGGGGACGGTGTTCGTGCTCGCCACGACCGAGGCCGGCAAGGTGCCCGCGACGGTCGTCGATCGCTGCCATCGCTTCGATTTCCAGCGCCCCACGGTCGAGCAGATCGCGCATGTGCTGCGCCGCACGGCCGAGTCGGAGTCGATCGAGATCCCGCCGGAGGCGATCGCCGCGCTCGCGCGCTCGGCCACCGGCAGCTTCAGGGACGCGCTCGGCACGCTCGAGCAGCTGCTCGCCTACAGCGGCGGTGCCACGATCGCGCTCCAGGACGTGCTCGCGGTGCTGGGCATCGCGGACGCGGCGCTGCTGGAACGGACAGTCGACGCGGTCGCCGCGGGCGATGCGCGCGGGGCGCTGCTGGCGCTCGCGGAGTGCGCGGACTCCGGGCGCGACGCGAGCTCGTTCGCGACCGACCTGGAGCGCAGGGCACGCGAGCTGCTGATCGTGCAGACCCTGGGCGAGATCCCGTCCGAACTGGCGCTCACGCCCGAGGCCGACGCGCGGCTGCTGGCTCAGGCCGAGCGCGTGCGCCACGCGGACATCGTGCGCCTGCTGGAGCTGATCGGCTCGGCGCTCGAGTCGGTGCGCGCCGGCGCGGACGCGCGCACGAGCCTCGAGCTCGCCCTGGTGAAGGCGGCCAGCCCGCAGGTGGATGCTTCGACCCGAGCGCTGCTGGCCCGCATCGAGCGGTTGGAAGGAGGAGCGCCGCCCTTGCCGCAGCCCGCCTCGGACGCCTTGGCGCAGCCCGCCTCGGACGCTCCTCCTCCTGCCGCGACGCAATCGCCCGACGACGGCACGCCGCCGGCACCTGCCGTGGCGCAGGCGCCGGACGACGCGCCGCCCCCGCAACCGGAGCCGCCCGAAGATCTGCAGTCGCTGATCGAGCTGTGGCCCGCCGTGGTCGAGCTGGTCGGCGCCGGTCACGCGCTGTGCGGCGCGGTGATCGCCGACACCCGGCCGGTGGCGATCGCCGGCGAGGATCTGACCGTCGGATTTCCGGCGAGCGCGGCGTTTTTGAAGAAGAAGGCCGAGGATCCGTCCAACCGCCAGATCGTGACCGACGCGCTGCGCCAGCTGGCGGGCGGACGCTGGCGGATCGGCTACGAGCTGCGCGAGGAGCTCGACGCCGCGAACGGCGACGGCGCCGCGCGCGTATACACCGAGGAGGAGTGGATCGAGCGGTTCAAATCCGAGCTCGACGCCGAGGAGATCCCCGTCGAGCCCGAGCCCGGCGAGCCCGCGCCAGTCAACAGCGAACGTCAGGAGGCCTGATCGTGGCCAAGAGACCCAAGCAGCATCAGCAGCAGGGGATGCCGAACATGCAGCGCATGATGCAGCAGGTCCAGCAGATGCAGTACGACATGCAGGAGGCCCAGGAGCAGCTCGCGCACGAGACGGTCTCGGCCTCCGCCGGCGGGGGCATGGTCACCGCGCAGGTAACGGGCGACCTGCGCCTCACATCGGTGACGATCGATCCCGAGGCCGTCGACCCCGAAGACGTGGACATGCTCGCCGACATGGTCATGGCGGCCGTCAACGAGGCGCTGCGCGCCGCCCAGGAGCTCGCCGCGAGCAGGCTCGGCGGCGCGACCGGCGACTTGGACCTGGGTGGCCTCGGCGGCCTGGGTCTGCCCGGTTTGCAGCCGTGAGCAGCTACGCGCCGCCTGTCCAGCGGCTGGTGACCGAGCTCTCGAAGCTGCCCGGCATCGGCACGCGCACGGCGCAGCGCCTGGCGTTTCACATCCTGCGCGCCTGCGACGAGGACGCGTTGGGACTGGCCGACGCGATCCGCGAGGTCAAGGAACGGATCGGATTGTGCGAGGTCTGTTACAACCTCACCGACGAATCGCGCTGTCGCATCTGTCAGGACACCCGCCGCGACCACAGCCTGATCTGCGTCGTCGAGGAGCCGGGCGACGTGATCCCGATGGAGCGCACACACGAGTACTCCGGCGTGTATCACGTGCTCGGCGGCGCGCTGTCGCCGATCGACGGGATCGACCCGGAGGATTTGAAGATCGCCGAGCTGTACGCACGCGTGCGGTTGGACACGCAGCCGGTCAGGGAGATCGTGCTCGCGACCAACCCCACGACCACCGGCGAAGCCACGGCGCTGCACATCGCGCACGAGCTGCGCGAACGCGCGCCCGAGCTGACGGTCACGCGCCTGGCCAGCGGGCTGCCGGTGGGCTCGGACCTGGAGTACGCCGACGAGGTCACCCTCGGCAAGGCATTCGCCGGACGGCGCTCGCTTTAGGGGTCGTTCCGGGCGGCGCATGCGGCCCCGCCCATCCCCTCTATCCTGCGGGCGTGTCCGACATCGTCGTGATGAAGTTCGGCGGCACGTCTGTCGCGGACGCGCAGCGCATCATCCGCGCCGCGCGCCGCATCGTAGACAAGCGCGACTCGGGGTGCCGTGTCGTCGCGGTGCTGTCCGCCCGGGGATCCACGACCGACGAGCTGATCGCGATGGCGGCGGAGGTCTCAGACGCGCCCGACCCGCGCGAGATGGACATGCTGCTGTCCACCGGCGAGCGCATCTCGTGCGCGCTGTGCGCGATGGCGATCCACGACCTCGGCCACCGCGCGATCTCGCTGACGGGCTCGCAAGCGGGCATCGTCACCGATGCCTCCCACACCCGCGCGCGCATCATCGACGTGCGCGCCGAGCGCATCTCCTCCGCCCTGGAGGAGGATCGGATCGTGCTCGTCGCCGGGTTTCAGGGCGTCTCGACCGACTCCAGTGACGTCACCACGCTGGGACGCGGGGGCTCTGACACGACCGCCGTCGCGCTCGCCGCGGCCCTCGGCGCGCAGGTGTGCGAAATCTACACCGACGTCCCGGGCGTGTTCAGCGCCGACCCGCGCATCGTGCCGGACGCGCGCCTCTTGCCGGTTCTCTCCTTCGAGGAGATGCTCGAGATGGCCGCCTCGGGCGCGGGCGTGCTGCAACTGCGCTCGGTCGAGTACGCGCGCAACCACTCCGTGCGCATCCACTGTCGCTCGTCATTTGAGGACGGTCCTGGTACAGTTGTCATCGCAGAAGAGGAGAGAAAGACGTGGAGCATCACGAGCGACCCCTGATCACCGCCGTCACCCACTCGACCTCGGAGGCGCGGATCACGCTCGTAGGTGTGCCCGACGAGCCCGGCGCCGCCGCGCGCATCTTCGAGGCGCTCGCCGAAGCGGGCGTGGACGTCGACATGATCGTTCAAAACGAGCCGACCTCCGCGGGCGGTCGCGCAGAGATCGCCTTCACGGTCCCGCGCGAGCACCTGCGCGACGCGCGCGCAGCGCTCGATCCCCTCACCGGCGAGACCTTTTCGGAGCTGATCACCCACGAGGAGATGGGCAAGGTCTCGATTGTCGGCGCCGGCATGCGCTCGCACCCGGGCGTCGCCGCGAAGGTGTTCAGGGTGCTCGCCGACGAGGGTGTCAACATCGAGATGATCTCCACCTCGCCGATCAAGATCTCCTGCGTGATCCCCCGCGACCGCGTCGAGTCGGTGGTGCGCGCCCTGCACGACGCGTTCGAGCTGTCCGGCCCCGACACGATCGTGCCCGAGCAGCCGTTCGCGGCTGGCGGCACGCTGTAGTCGCCGCGGGCCGTAGACGCGGTCCCGCGCGATCACTACTAAAGGTTCGTGTCGCCCGACCGATATGCCAGCGACATGGGCGAACGCAATCACACGATCGACGTCATAGATCGCCGTACCAGGGACTATCGCAAGATCGTTCTGTCGATTGTGCTGCTGCTTGCGGCTGCCGCGGCGCTCATCGGCGGGGCCTTCGCGACGTTCACCGACAGCGTGACGGCGGGTCCCCAGGCGATCACCTCGGGCTCGATCAAACTCGCTGTCGGCCCGACGAACGACCTGGCCACCGGGGCGACCAACATCGCCGCCGGGGACACGATCTCCCGCGAGGCCGATCTGAACTCGACCGGCGCGACGATCGCGGACAAAGAAATCACGCTGAAGTTCTCGGCCTCGCCGTCGTCACTGATGGACACGGACCCCACGAACGGGCTTCAGGTCAGCATCCAGGCGTGCTCGGAAGCGTGGAAACGAGTGAAACCAGGATCACCGCCTCCCGCGTTCGAATACACATGCACTCCCGGTCCCACCGTGGTCAAAATCGGCGGAGCAGCGACGACGTCGGTCAGCGCGCTCGAGACGACAGCCCAGCCGCTGACGCCACTGAACTCGCTGGCGACGGGCGGGCAGGACTACCTGGTGTTCAAGCTCGAACTTCCCTCGACCGCGCCCGGTAACTTCGGCGAAGTGGCCGGCGCGTGCTCGGGCGTCTCGGGCGGCACCGAAAAAACTGAGAATCTCGAGGGTTGCAAATCGACCCTGACCTACACCTTCCAGGCGACGCAACGGGCCGCGATCGCCCAGTAGCGATGGCTTCCTCGGCGCGCGGGTTGGGCGGTACGCTGTATCGCTCGGCTCGCGCCCGCGGGTCTGTGGGCGCCCTGCTGATCGCCATCGCCGTGCAGCTGACCGTACTGGGCACGGCGCTGGCGAGCTTCGGCTTCAACGTGAAAGCCGTGAAAGCGGGGGCACTGGCGGCGGCTTCGCTCGTGAAACCGACGGGCC
Organism: uncultured Solirubrobacterales bacterium; assembly: GCA_963755165.1. GTDB lineage: Bacteria > Actinomycetota > Thermoleophilia > Solirubrobacterales > Solirubrobacteraceae > Palsa-744. The sequence continues at coordinate 351,553 of CAVWIT010000002.1, forward strand.
TCGAAACCGCGAACGGGGGATGCTCCGGCGGCAGCGAACAGACCAACGTGTCCGCGACGTGGACCGCCTCCGCGGAAAAACCCGACGCCGACGGAAACCCCATGATCAACGGCTACAAGCTCTGGCGGTCCACGACCTCCAAAGGCGTCTACACCGAAGTTGGCAGTACGGGGATCGCCACGGGCGTCACCGACGTCAATCCCTTCGGAGCGGAAACCCCGCAGGTCTTCGTCGGCAACGGCGGCCTGAAAACGGTGCACGCCGTCAAAACCTCCACCAACGAAGGCGCGTCGCTCACCACCACCGGGACGATCGGGTCAGAGCCCAACAGCATGGCCGTCACCCCGGAAGGCACCAAGGTTGTGGTGGCCGAGGGCGCCTCCCATCAGCTGCAGATCATCACCGTCTCCTCGCAGAAAGTGGGCGCGGCGGTGGCGATCCCGGAAGTGGGCGGCGTCAAATCGCGGCCGGACGCGGTCGCGATCACCCCCAACGGATTGACGGCGTACGTCGTCGACGGCGCCAACAACCTCGTCTATCCGTTGACGATCTCCACGAGCAAACTCGGCACCGCGATCGCCGTCGGCGCCCAGGGCGACCCGGGAGCGATCGTCGTGACGCCGGATGGGAAAAAGGCGTACGTCGCCAACTACTCCGCGCACACCGTCTCGGTGATCACCACGGCCTCCAACACGGTGACCGCCACCGTGGCGATCGGCGCCGGTGAAACGGGTAAGCCGATCGCGCTTGCGGTCACCGATGACTCGGCCCACGTCTACGTCGCCGACCAGGGCAACGCGCAGATCGACGACATCATCACCGCTAGCGACACCGTCACCAACACGATCGCGGTCGGCAGCATGGCCGACGCCAACGTCGCCGGCGGCGGAGACCCCAACATCCTGGCAATGACACCCGAAGGAGAACAGCTCTACGTGGCGAGCTACACCGCCGGCACCGTCGCTCACATCGCCGTCTCGACTGACACCGTGACGAAAACGATCGCGCTCCCCGGGACCAGCCCCAACCCGAACGCGCTCGCGCTGACGCCCAACGGCTGCCAGCTGTACGTCCACGACCACGCCAACAACCAGGTCGACGCGATCACGGTCTCCAGCGACGAAGTCGTCGCCTCCCCGGCGGTCGGGACCGGCGGGGACCCGACCGGCATGACGGTGACGCCAGACGGCACGCACGTGTACGTCGCCAACCACAACGCCAGCTCCGTGTCGGTGATCGCGACCGCGACGAACACAGTCTCCGCCACGCTGGCCGAAGCGACTGTCGGCAAAGAACCGTACGCCGTCCTCGCGACGCCCTCGCAGTACTTCTACGAGCTGCAGGCGGGGCACGGCGGCTGGCAGAGCGCCCTCGGCGCGGCGGTCACCTACACGCTCGGCTTCAACCAGGGAGGCTGGCAGTAGATGCCCCCGCGGGTGACGGCATACACCGACGACACGCAGCCGCTGAGCATCCCGGCCGCGCCCGGCCGCCGGACCCGGCGGCGGGGGAGAGGCATCCCGGCCGCGACGCGCGGGCGGGCGGGTTTGCATCGGCGGCGCGGAAGCGCGATGAGGATCGTCTCCTCGATCATGCTCGGGGGCGTCGTGCTGCTGATCCTGACGGTGGTGGCGGGAATGATGCTCGGCCTCTGGCGCTTCGCCGTGATCGACACCGGATCGATGCGCCCGACGCTCAACCCCGGCGACGTCGCCGTCCTGACATCCGAGCCGATCAGCGAACTGCGGAAGGGTCAGATCGTCGCCTTCCACCCGCCCGGCGAGCCGCACCTGACCGTGACGCACCGAGCCGTCTCCGTCAAGTGGACCAAGGACGGAGTCATCATCCAGACGAAGGGCGACGCGAACAACGCCAGGGACCCATGGCACGCCCACATCGTCGGTGACACCGTGTGGCACGAGGACTTCAAGCTGCCAAAATTTGGATACCTGGTGGTGTGGAGCCAGCAACCCCTCGCGCGCTTCGGCCTGTTCGCCATCATCATGATCCTGCTCGTGTGCATGCAGCTCGGCTGGATCTGGCGACCCAGCTCACGCGGATGACTCGAACCGGCTAAAGCGTTTGCTGCAGCGCCTCCAGCACCCGAACCACGCGCAGCCCGCTGTGCCCGTCCGAGCGGGGCGTGGCGCCGGTGCGGATGCACTGGACGAAGTGCTCGCACTCCAGCCGCAGCGGCTCGGCGTTCCCGATCCGCGGCGAGAAGATGTCACCGGCGCGGGCGATGTACTCTCCCCATGAGCGCGCGTCCTCGTCGAAGCCCTTGTCGTAGACCGTCAGCTTGCCCTCGATCAGCATGTCGTCGAAGGTCGCCATCCTGCGCGCACCGACGACCGTGAGGCGTCGCTCCTTGTGCGGGTCGAGCCAGGAGAGGTGCAGGTGGGCGCTCACTCCCGAAGGGAACCGCAAGTAGCAGAAGACCACGTCCTGCACGCCCTCGCGCACATACGACTCGCCGTGCGCCGAGCATTCCACCGGCTCCTCGCCGATCAGGTGCAGGACCACCGAGACATCATGCGCGCCGAGGCTCCACAGCGCGTTCTCGTCCGATCTCAGCTTGCCCAGGTTCAGGCGGTTGCCGTACACGTAATAGAGGTCACCCAGCTCGTTGCCGTCGATCAACTCCTTCAGCCGGTCGACCGCGGGGTGATACTCGAGCAGGTGGCCGACCATCAGGATCTTTCCCGCGCGCGTTGCCGCCTCCACGGCCTGTTCGGCGTCCGCGGCAGTGGTGGCGAGCGGCTTCTCCACGAAGCAGTGCTTGCCAGCGTCCGCGACTCGCACCGCCAGCTCTGAGTGCGTCGGCACGGGCGTGGCCAGCACGACCGCGTCGAGCTCGGGGTCGCCCAGCAGCTCCTGCAGGTCCGCCGTCGTTCGCGCGCCGGGGTGCGCCCCGGCCAGGCGGTCGCAGGCAGCCTCCGATTGATCACACAGCCACGTCAGCTCACAGCCGGCGATCGCGGCGAGATTGCGCGCCAGGTTCGGTCCCCAGTAGCCGAGTCCCGCGACCCCGACCCGTACGGGCGGCGCCGTATCGCCATCGTCGGGGGATGTCGGGGGCGGCTGCGCAGGCATCGGCTCGGTCGGTGCGCGCTTTCCGGCGCCCATCAGGCCAGCGTCCCGATCGCCGCGACGCAGCGCTCCGCCGCGTGCCCATCCCCGTAAGGATTCGGTCCCCGCTCAGCCGGCGGCCGGCGCTCGAGCGCCTGCAGCGCCGCCTGTAGATCGAGGTCCACGAGCGTGTTCCAGCCTGCCTGCACCGTCTCGACCCACTCGGTGTTCGCGCGCAGCGTGACGCAGGGCACCCCGGCAAGATACGCCTCCTTCTGGATGCCTCCGGAATCGGTCACGACCGCCCGGGCCTGGCTGAGCAGAGCGCTGAGCTCGGCGTATCCCAGGGGCTCGGTCAGGTGCATGCCCGGGGAGTCCGCCAGCTCGACCAGCAGTCCCGCTTCAGTCAGACGCGCGCGCGTACGCGGGTGTAACGGCAGAACGATCGGTCCCCGCAGCGCGCGCAACAGCTCCACCAGCTTGGCCAGCCGCTCCGGCTCATCGACGTTTCCGGCGCGATGGACCGTCGCCAGCAGATATTCGCCCGGTCGCACGCCATACGTTCGCAGCGTCTCCGAGTCCACCCGCGCGTCCGCTAAGCGACGCAGCAGCACGTCGACCATCACGTCGCCCACCACCTCGATCCTGCCCGCGACCGATTCTCGGCGCAGGTTCACCGCCGCCGTGTCCGACGCGCACAGCAGCAGCTCGCTCAGGTGGTCGGTCAGGACGCGGTTGAGCTCCTCGGGCATCGTGCGGTCAAACGAGCGCATGCCCGCCTCGATATGCACTACCGCCACGCGAGCCTGCGCCGCCGCCACGCCGCCCGCGAGCGTCGAGTTGGTGTCGCCATACACGAGCGCCACATTCGGTTGCATCTCCTTCAGCAGCGGTTCCAACGCCGTCAGCATGCGCGCCGTCTGGGAAGTATTGGACCCTCCGCCGATCCCGAGCTGACGATCGGGCGCGGCGAGACCGAGCTCGGCGAAGAACACCGCCGACAGAGCGTCGTCGTAATGCTGGCCGGTATGCACGAGCACCTCCTCGTGCTGTTCTCTCAGCAGCCCCGAGACGGCTGCGGCCTTGATGAACTGCGGGCGGTTGCCGACGATCGTGAGGATCTTCACGTGAGCGCCTCGGGTGGGTTAGGGCGAGGAAAGTATATTTTTAAAAACTCAGTAATACAATCGCTATACCGAGTTTAAAAGACAAAGACAAGTAGCTTCTCTACTGCGTCTCTCTGTACTGCCTTTCTCTGTACTGCGTCTCGCAATGGACAGGCCCACTCAGGCCGCAGCGCCGACCACCGACGTCGACCAATCGATCACCGACGTGGGCCGCACCACGTGACGTTGCAGGCCGAGCTCCTTGGGCTCCAGCCCGAGCGCGAGGCCGACCAGCTGGGGCAGGTGCAGGACCGGCATTTTCAGATCGCGCCCGACGACACCTTCGGCGGCGGGCTGCTGCAGGTCGAGGTTCAGGTGGCACAGCGGGCACGGCGTCACCAGGCAGTCGGCGTCGGCGTCCACGGCGTCGCCGAGGTGGCGGCCGGCCTGCTTGAGCGAGGCCTCCTTGTTCATCGTGACGATCGGAAAGCCACAGCACTTGCGCATGCCCGCGTACTCGATCACGGTCCCGCCGAGCGCCTCAATCAGCTGCTCGAGGTAGCGATCGCGCGGATGCTCGGCGTCGATGCCCAGCCGGTTGCGCGGGCGCACGATGTAGCAGCCGTAGAAGGGACCCACCTTCAGGTTGGTCAAGGGCCGCTTGACCATCGAAGAGAGCTTCTCGAGGCCGATCTCCTCGACCAGCAGCCACAGGAAGTTCTTGTTGGTTAAAGGCCCGCCCGCCCCGCCCGGATCCTTTTCATACGTGAGCCCCTCGCCGGCGAGCGTCTCGTTGACGTGCGCGCGATACTCCGCGTTGGCGTCCAACCGCTCCTGGCACTCGCTTTGCGCTCCCTGGCAGGTCGAGCAGATGTTCATCATCAGCTCCGCACCCTGCACTTGCTGGGCCAGCGCGAACGTCCTGGCGTTGAGCGTGTCGGCCAGCTCCTGGTTGTGCTCGGCGATCACGCCGCAACCGCAGCAGTTGGCCCGGTCGAGCTCTACCAGCTCGATGTCCAGCAGTGGCGCGACTCGTGCCATCGAGCCGTGCAGCTCGGGGGTGAACCCGCGGCTGACGCACCCGGGCCAGTAGGCGACCTTCATCATTCGTCCTCCCCGGAGATGTACAGGTTCAGCTCGTAGCGTTCTGGGCGGCTCTCGACCTTGTCGTAGATCGCCTGCACCGCGTTCAGATCGTCCTTGGGGATCTTATGGCCGAGAAGCGCCAGTTTGATGCCGATCTTCCCGCGCGCGATCGCCTTGATGGCGGTGGGCAGCAGGGAGAGCAGCTCTTTGCCGGCCGCCGGATGGAATTTCCCGAACCACGAGTTGCCTCCGTAGGAGCGCGGTGGCAGTTCGGCCTCGTGCAGCAGCCCGTAGTCGCGCACGAGCGTCGTCAGCGCCGCCTCGTGTCGCTCGCCGTTGTTCTGGTCGACGATGTGGTGGTCGGAGATCGCGATGCGGCGCAGGCGCATGATCTGGCCCATCGGGTTGACGTCCTTGGGGCACGCCTCGACGCACTTGAAGCAGTGGGTGCAGTCGAAGATGCCCTGCGGGTCCTGGGCGAGATCGTTCAACCGCTCGAACTGCTCGGCGTCGCGCGGGTCGCCCACGAAACGGTAGGCCTTGGCGAGAGCGGCGGGGCCGATGAAGCCGGGGTCGACCTCCATGGCCAGGCAGTCCGAGACGCACGCGCCGCACTGGATGCAGGCCATCGTCTGGGTGACGTCGACCATCGACTCTTTCGAGACCAGGTACTCACGCTCGGGCACGGGCTGCTTGGCCAGCAGCCACGGCGTGACGCGCTGGATCTTCTTCCAGTGGACCGCGTCCATGTCGACGACCAGGTCCTTGAGCACGGGCATGTTGCCCATCGGCTCGATCTCGATCACGCCGTCGCTCGAGCCGCTCAGGGCCGCGTCGAGATGGGTGTGGCAGGCGAGCGCCGGCTCGCCGTTGACGCGCACGCCGCAGGAGCCGCAGATCGCCTGGCGGCAGGAGCAGCGGATGCCGATCGAGCCGTCGAAGCGGTCTCGCGCCTGGAGCACGGCCTCGAGCACCGAGCGGTGCGGCTCGAGCTCGATCGTGTGCTCGTCCCAATACGGGGCCTCGCCGGACTCGGGGTCATAGCGGCGCAGCCGGAGGGTGAAGGATTGAGTCCCGCCCTCCCGGCGGTCGTGGGCTTCGGCGGGCATCAGTATTTCCTCTCCTCGGGCTGCCACTGGGTGATCGTGACCGGCGAGTAGCTGACCTTCGGGTGGGCGGGATCCCCATCATCCATCGTGATATCGATGTGCTTGAGCCACTCCTCGTCGTTGCGCTCGGGGTAGTCGGTGCGGAACTGCGCGCCGCGCGACTCCCTGCGCTCGAGCGCGGCGATCACGGTTGCCTCGGCGCAGTCGACCATGAAGCCGAGCTCGATCGCGCCCAGCACGTCCTGGTTGAAGACCGTGCCGCGGTCGTCGATCCAGGCGCTCCCGGCCTCGTCTTTGAGGCGGCCGATCGTCTCGAGCGCGCCGCTCAGCCCCGCCTCGTCGCGGAACACGGCGGCGTGTCTGTTCATCAGCTCGCCCAGCTCGCTCTTGATCTCCGAGACGCGCCGCGGGCGGGTGGGGTGGGCGGGGCTCCCAATCTTGGGGCGGGCGATGATCGCGTCGATCCGCTCGGCGTCCTCACGCAGCTGCGGGCGTGCGTCGTGCACGGAGTGCGGCATGCTCGCCGCGCGCTCGGCGGCGTGTTCGCCGGCGCGCCGGCCGAAGATGAGCGTGTCCAGCAGCGAGTTGGCGCCCAGCCGATTGCCACCGTGGACGGACACGCAGGCGACCTCGCCGGCGGCGTAGAGCCCGTCGATGGGCGTGCGCCCGTCCACATCGGTCTTGACGCCGCCCATGATGTAGTGCTGCCCGGGGCGGATCGTGATCGGTTCGCGGGTGATGTCCACGCCCGCGAAGTCGCGCCCCAGGTTGACGATCTCGCGCAGCGCCTCGAGCGTGCGCTTGCGCGGCACGACCGTCACGTCGAGGAAAATGCCGGAGCCGCCGGGCCCGACGCCGCGGCCCTCGTCGATCTCGATCTGCTCGGCGCGCGAGACGACGTCGCGCGAGGCCAGCTCCATCTTGTTCGGCGCCGATTTCTCCATGAAGCGTTCGCCGCCCGAGTTCAGCAGGTGCGCGCCCTCGCCGCGCGCCCCCTCGGTGATGAGGATCCCGGACTCCACCAGGCAGGTGGGGTGGTACTGGACCATCTCCATGTCCATCAGCGGCGCGCCCGCACGGTAGGCCATGGCGATCCCGTCGCCGGTGACGATCAGCCCGTTGGTGGTGGGCTTGTAGGCCTGCCCGGCGCCGCCGCAGGCGAGGATCACGTTCTTGGCGGTGAACGCCTCCATGCGCCCGGTGCGCACGTCGCGCGCGATCACGCCACAGCAGGCGCCGTGCTCGTCCTTGATCAGCGAGGTTGTGAACCACTCCTCGAAGCGCTCGACCGTCTCGTGGTGCTTCATCAGCTGCTCGTAGAGCACGTGCAGCATCGCCTGGCCGGTGATGTCGGCGACGTAGGCGGTGCGCTTCATCGAGGCGCCGCCGAACGCGCGTAGGTCCATCTCGCCCTTCTCGTTGCGGTGGAAGGTCACGCCGATGTGCTCGAGGTGCATGACCTCGCGGGGGGCCTCTGAGCACATGATCTCGATCGCGTCCTGGTCGCCGAGGAAGTCCGAGCCCTTGACCGTGTCGTAGGCATGGGAGTGCCAGTCGTCGTCGACGCTGATCGCCGCGTTGATCCCCCCCGCGGCGGCCACCGAATGCGAGCGCACTGGATGAACCTTGCTGAGGATCGCCACGCTCGCGCCGCCCTGCGCGGCAGCCAGCGCTGCGCGCTGCCCGGCGAGGCCGGCCCCGATAATCAATACGTCGTGTGCCGGCATGGGTCGGAACTCTAATCGAACAAGAGGGGCCCGGCTCGCCGGCATCTGGCCAACTGCGCCACCCTCTAGGTACCGGCGGCCGGGCGCAGCGCTTTGCGCAGCGCTCCGACGGTCACGACGCCCTGCAGCACCCCTTGCTCGTCGACCGCGACCATCGCGCCCAGACGCCCCAACCCCTCGCTGCGCAACAGCGATTCCACCGGCTGATCCTCGGCGATCCGCACCGGCAGGTCCTCCTCGAGCACGTCCACCACGGGCAGCGCCGGCCGTCCGGCCGCGATCTCCTCCTCCACACGCTGTTCGCGCACGACGCCGAGGAAGTGGCGCGCCGGGTCGACCACGGCGAACCACGGCCAACGGTAGCGCAGGAAGAACTGCTCATGGGCATCCAGCAGGCTGAGCCCGGCGGGAATAGTCACGGGCTCGCGGTCCATGATGTCGGCGACCGTCACGCCCGCGATGCGCTGTCCGAACGCTCCCTGCGCCACCGCTCCGTTCGCCGCCTGGTAGAGGATGAACGCGAGCAGCATCGTGAACAGGCCAAACGATTCGCCGGACACGAGCCAGATCAGCCCGAGGGCCCCCAGCGCGAGCGCGAACGCCTGCCCGGCGCGGCCCGTCCAGCGGGTGGCGCGGTTGCGGTCGCCCGTGCGCCACCAGATCAGCGCCTGGGCGATCTGGCCGCCGTCGAGCGGAAACGCCGGGATCAGGTTGAACACGAGCACGAACAGGTTGACGACCGCAACCCAGCTCAGCCACACGAGCGCAGGCGTGGCGCGGACATCGGTGCCGCCGATCGCCGCTTCGGTGAAGTGGCCGTCAGGCGCGACCAGTCTGATGGCAAAGCCGCAGACGATGATCACCGCGAGCGTCACCAGCGGGCCGGCGACCGCCACCTGCAGCTGCGATCCGGGCGTGCGCGGCAGCTCGCGCATGCGCGTGAGTCCGCCGAACGCCCACAGGTCGATCCCCGCCACCGACAAGCCGTTGCGCCGCGCGACGAGCGCGTGCCCGAGCTCGTGCAGGATCACCGACACGAAGAACGACAGCACGACCGCGACCGCGACCAGGTATGCGGTCGTCTCCGTGCCCCCGAGCACTTCATGGAATCCCGGCGTGAACACGATCACGAACAGGAACAGCACCACGAACCAGCTGATGCCCGCACCGATCCTGATGCCGAAGACGCGAGCCAGCTGGAAGTTCGTGCGCGGCATCATGACTCCAATGGTAGGAGGCGGTTCGGGGGATGGCGACCTTATAAAGACGGCGTGGGCGATGTTGTACTTTTAAACTGCGTAAAACTATAGTTATACGCAGTTTAAAATTTTATTACAACACTTCTCTCCCTTTATCTTTGCTGAGGCCGGCCGCGGGCAATGATCGCCTCGAAGTCGCTGCCCCCCGGCAGCGTCCCGTACTCCAGCCCGCCGTCGCCGCCCAGACGCACGGCGCAGAACGCGTCCGAGACGGCGCCCGGAGCGTGGCGCACGAGCAGCGAGCCCTGCAGGCACAGCGCCATGCTCTCGACCACGCGGCGCGCGCGCGACTGCAGCGTCGCGGGATCGCCGGTGAACTGCGACTCCAGCTCGGCGACCCTGGCGTCCAGACGCGGGTCGGCGCCCTGGGCCTGCTTGATCTCTGCGAAGAACACCTCGAGCGAACGCGGCGTGCGCACGACCGCGCGCAGCACGTCGAGGCTCATGACGTTGCCCGAGCCCTCCCAGATCGAGGCCAGCGGCGCCTCGCGATACAGCCGCGGCATGCCCGACTCCTCGACATAGCCCGCGCCGCCGAGGCACTCGAGCGCCTCGAACGCGTGGTTGGGGGCGCGCTTGCAGGTCCAGTACTTGCCGACCGCGGTCGCCAGGCGCTTGAACAGGTGCGCGTCCGAGAGCTCGTCGCTGCAGGCGCCCGCCTCTTCGCCGGCTTCGTCATACGCGCGCGCCAAGCGCATCGCGAGCGCGGTGGCGGCCTCGGCCTCCAGGCACAGGTCGGCGAGCACGTTTTCCATCAGCGGCTGGTCGATCAGCAACTTGCCAAACGCCGAACGGTGCGCGGCGTGATGGGTGGCCTGCACGACCCCCGCGCGCATGCCCGCAGCGGCGCCGATCACGCAATCCAGGCGGGTGTGGCCGACCATCTCGATGATCGTCGGCACGCCCCGGCCAGGCTCGCCGACCATGCGCGCCCAGGCGCCTTGCAGCTCGATCTCCGAGGAGGCGTTGGAGTGGTTGCCGAGCTTGTCCTTCAGGCGCTGGATGTGTATCGCGTTGCGGGAGCCGTCGGGCAGGACGCGGGGCATCAAGAAGCACGACAGCCCCTCGTCCTCGCCCCCCGGCGACTTGGCTTGGGCCAGCACGAGGAACAGGTCGGACATGGGCGCCGAGCAGAACCACTTGTGGCCGGTGAGCTCGTACTCCGCCCCGGCACCGCCGCCGTTGCAGGGTTGCGCGACGGTGGTGTTCGCACGCACGTCCGAGCCGCCCTGCTTCTCGGTCATCGCCATGCCCGCGATCGCGCAGGACTTCTCGGCCGCCGGGATCGAGCGCGGGTCATACGTCGTGGCGGTCACGAGCGGCTCCCACTCGGCCGCCAGCTCGGGCTGGGCGCGCAGCGCTGGGACGACCGCGAAGGTCATCGTGATCGGACAGGCGAACCCCGCCTCGGCCTGCATCGCCGTCATGTACAGCGCCGCGCGGGCGACATGAGGCGCGGGCCGCTCGGTCTCGCGCCAGGGCAGCGCGTGCAGTTCGTGCTCGACGCCCATCCGCATCAGCTGGTGCCAGGCGGGATGGAACTCGACCTCGTCGATGCGATGGCCGTAGCGGTCGTGCGTGTGCAGCACCGGCCGGTTCTCGTTCGCCTGCCGGCCCCACACCTGCTGAGGCTCGCCGCCGATCAGCTCACCCAGCGCGCTCGCGCGCTCCAGCACCCAGGACGCCCCCTCGCGCTCGGTGGCCTCGACCAGCGGCGTGTTGTCCCCAAACACATCCCTCCCCTCCAGCGGAGGAGCCTGGTTGAACACCTCGTGCGTGCGCCACGGCGAGCTGCCCCCGCCAGTTGTGGGTCTCGGCATGGTTGCCATCTCCTGACAGGTTACATCGACTGGGACGGAGCGCTCGCCGCACCCGTGGCATGACCCCCACCGGCACGCGATAGCATCGCCGCCCGCACAGTTCCGGTCACATCCGCCGACCCATCCCCTCTCTCCATCCTCCTCTCCCAGGACCCCACAATGAACAAGATCAAGGTGCAGAACCCAGTAGTCGAGCTGGACGGCGACGAGATGACCCGGATCATCTGGTCGTTCATCAAGGAGCAGCTGATCGTGCCGTATCTGGACATCGACCTGAAGCGTTACGACCTTGGCATCGAGAACCGCGACGCGACCCGCGATCGGATCACGATCGAAGCGGCCGAGGCGATCAAGCGGTACGGGGTTGGGGTCAAGTGCGCGACGATCACGCCCGACGAGGCGCGGGTGCGAGAGTTCGGGTTGCACGAGATGTACAAATCGCCGAACGGGACGATCCGCAACATCCTCGGCGGGGTGATCTTTCGGGAGCCGATCGTGATCGCCAACATCCCGCGGCTGGTGCCCGGTTGGAAGAAGCCGATCGTGATCGGCCGTCACGCCTTCGGCGATCAGTACCGGGCGACGGATCTCGTGGTGGACGGCCCGGGCCGCCTGACGCTCAACTTCTCACCCGCAGACGGCGGCGAGCCGGTTGAGCTGGAGGTGTTCGACTTCCCGGCCGGGGGGATTGCGATGGCGATGTACAACCTTGACGACTCGATCCGCGATTTTGCGCGCGCCTGCCTGCGCTATGGCCTGGATCACGGATTACCGGTGTATCTGTCCACGAAGAACACGATCCTCAAGCGGTATGACGGGCGCTTCAAGGACCTGTTCGGAGAGATCTACGAGAACGAGTTCAAGGCCGAGTTCGAGCGGGCGGGCCTGACATATGAACACCGGTTGATCGACGACATGGTCGCCGCCTGCCTGAAGTGGGAAGGCGGGTATGTATGGGCGTGCAAGAACTACGACGGCGACGTGCAGTCCGACACGGTCGCGCAGGGGTTCGGCTCGCTCGGGTTGATGACGAGCGTGCTGATGAGCGCCGACGGCAAGACGGTCGAGGCCGAGGCCGCGCACGGCACGGTCACCCGTCACTACCGACTGCACCAGCAGGGCAAGGCGACCTCGACCAACCCGATCGCCTCGATCTTCGCCTGGACGCGAGCGCTACAGGCGCGCGGGCGGATGGACGGCACGCCGGCGGTGAGCGAGTTCGCGGGGACGCTCGAGCGCGTGTGCATCGAGACCGTGGAAAGCGGCAAGATGACCAAGGACCTCGCGCTGCTGATCGGGCCCGACGAGCCTTGGCAGACGACACAGGATTTCCTCGCGTCGATCGACGAGGGCCTGCAGCGGGCGATGGCTGCTTGAACCTGACGTGGTGGGGAGTATTAAATTTAAAAGTCAGTATTACTATCGTTGTACGCAGCAAAAAAAGTAGATATATCTAAGAGGGAGCTGACCATCAGTGAGCAACAATCCCGTAAGAGTCACCGTCACCGGCGCGGCCGGGCAGATCGGATACAGCATCGTGTTTCGCATCGCCTCAGGGCAGCTACTCGGGCCCGAGCAGCCGGTCGACCTGCGATTGCTCGAGATCCCGCAGGCGATGGGGGCGCTGGAGGGCGTGGCGATGGAGCTCGTCGACTGTGCGTTTCCGCTGCTGGCGGGCGTCGACCTGCACGACCATCCGGCGGACGCCTTCGACGGCACAAACGTCGCGCTGCTGGTCGGCTCACGACCGCGCACAAAGGGCATGGAGCGCGCCGAGCTGCTGGGCGTAAACGGTGAGATATTCACGGCTCAGGGCAAGGCGCTGAACGCTGTGGCTGCCGCCGACGTGAAGGTGCTTGTGGTGGGCAATCCGGCCAACACGAACTGCCTGATCGCGATGAACAACGCGCCGGACATCCCGCGGGAGCGGTTCACCTCGATGATGCGGCTCGACCACAATCGCGCGATCGCCCAGCTGGCCGCCAAGCTGGCTGTTCCCGTTACGGACATCTCGCGGATGGGGGTGTGGGGGAATCACTCGCCGACGATGTATCCCGACCTGTTCCATGCCCGGGTGCGGGGTGAGCAGGCGATCAAGGTGGTCGATGACATGGAATGGATCGAGAGCGAGTTCCTGCCGAACGTGGGCAAGCGAGGCGCGGCGATCATCGAGGCGCGCGGCGCTTCCTCAGCCGCCTCGGCGGCGAATGCGGCGATCGATCACGTCAGCGACTGGGTGGGGGGCACGGACGGAGCGTGGGTGTCGATGGGCGTCTGCTCCGACGGCTCGTATGGCATCCCCGAGGGCCTGATCTGCGGGTTTCCGTGTACGTGTGCAGGTGGTGAGTACACGATCGTTCAGGGTCTGGAGCTCGAGGAGCTTCTCCCGCGCGCGCATCCATGCCTCGGTGGGGGAGCTCACGGGCGAGCGGGATATGGTCCAGAGTCAGGGTTTGATCTAGGGGATCCGGGGGAGGAGAGAAGGAGGAAGGCAGAAGAAAGAAAGAGGCGCGGCAAAAACTGGCCCGCGCCCCTCTCATTAACGCCCCTCTCGTTAAGTCCGACGGATCGTCGTTCCTGGCAAGGACGCAGTGAGCGACATGTGCTCTGCACACGAGCGATCGAGGACGCCGCCAGGGACGACGAGACTAGGACTTGGGGTGCCAGCCGCGGCCTTTCTTGCTTATCTTCCCTTCCTGCTCAAGCGCCGGAAGCACACGGTAGAGGTAGTTCTGCTTGATGCCCATCTTCGCCGCGAGCTCGGGGATGGTGATGCCGGCCTGTCCCCGCACGAGCGACAGCGCCTGCGCAGCGCGCGTGCCGCTGCCTTTGCGGCGTCCGGCGCGACGACGCCCGGCGGCGGGTTTTGCCACCGTCGTCGTCACCGCGGCTTTGGTGGCGCTGCCCGGCGGCCGTCCCACTTTTTTGGTTTTGGGGCGACCCACTTTTTTGCGGCGTCCCGGGGGGCGACCCCGTTTTTTGGCGGGCGCCGTCGTCGCCGCGGCGGTGGCGGTTTTGCCGGCGGACCCAGGCGAGCGTCCGGGTCCACGGCGGCGAGCAGCGACCGCGGTCGAGGTGGCGGTCGCTCCGCCGATCCCGTCCAGCGCCGAAGCGGCGGCCGACAGGCGGTTGTACTCCTCCACCTGCGGGGCCAGCTCCTTCAGCCGGGCGGTGATCTCCCGGCGCTTCTCGTCAAGGAAGTCGGTCACGGCTCAATCCTCCCACTCGAATAAATGTGATTTGAATCATCTCGATCTCTGGTCTCACTTTCTTTACATCTAGCCTCACCTTACACCATGGCTATAGACCGCGCGGATTATGTTGAGACCGGTTGGGACCGGTTGGGACCGCGCGGATTTGTTGGCGGGGAAAACAATCATTCGAAATGAGCGTGCAGCCGGTCGAGGGTGTGCGTGGCCTCGCGTTCGGGCATGCCGCCGACGAGCGCCCTGCTGACGATTGCGCCGAGGGGGCCGAGTGGTGGATGAAACTCGTTGCGATAGTCAAAGCGAGTGCCACCACGCTCGGACTCGAGGACATACTCGGTCCGCGCGCGCGAGCGTGCCGGTCCGCGACCTTCCCATAGGGCGCGGATGCAGGGACTGCACTCGACGAGAGTCCAGTGAACGTTGAGGCTGACACCGCGCAGATGGATGTGCTGGTCCATCCGGTAGCCGACGCGCGGAGGACCGGTGTCCACGTGCCCCAGTCCGCGGTGGATCGTGACCCAGTCGCCAAGCCGGTCCGGGTCCATGACCAGCCTCCACACGTCCGCCGGGGGAGCGTCGATGTGGATGGATGCGGTGACGAGGCTCATCGTTTCACTGTCCCACGCGCTCACCGCGCCGCGAGCGGTTCGGCCGCTTCCCACTCGCGTAGCGAGCATTCGACGGCCGAGTCGAAGGAGTGCAGATCGACTCCCAGGAGCGACGCGGCCTGAAGGTGTGACTGACCGTCACCGGGCAGGAGGTCCGTTTGCAGGCTGCCCATCAGCGCGCTCACCAGCTCGGGATCCTCCTCGGCGATCGCGGCGGCGACGCGCGCGGTCAGCGGTGTGGCGTTCACACCGAGCCCGACGGCGGGGCGTGAGAGCATCATCAGCTCGGCGATCCGCCGGATCATCTCGCCGTAGCTGAGGATGTCGGGTCCGCCCACGTCCAGCGATCGGCCCGCGACGGAGGTGACGATCGCGGCGGCGGCGAGCATGCCGGTGATGTCACGCGCGTCGATCGGCCGTGTGCGATGCGAGCGCCAGGCGGGCAGCGTGAGCACGGGCATGCGCTCGACGAGTCGGACGAGAAAGCGAAATGAACGCGAGCGCGCTCCGATCACGATCGACGCGCGCAGGGCGACGGTGTCGGGGACGGCCTCGCGCAGGATCCGCTCGACCGCCTCGCGGCTGCGCAGGTGGGGTGAGAGCGCGACGGCGTCGTGCGCACCGGCGTCATGCGCGACGGCGTCGTGCGCACCGGTGCGCCGGCCCGCGGGGGTCCAGCTCGAAGTGGGACCTCCGAGGTAAACGATCCGGCGTACCCCGGCCGCCGCGGCGGCCGCGGCGAAGTTCTCTGCCGCGACGCGCTCGCGCTCGGGAAATGGAGCGGCCCGCCCGAGAGTGGCTCGCCCAGGAGTGACCCGCCCGGGAGTGGCCCGCCCAGGAGCGATCCGCCCGTGAGTGGCTCGCCCGCCGGTGATGTCCCCGCCCGCGGGCGGGCGCGCCCGCTCCATGGAGTGGATCAGGTAGTAGGCGACGTCGATGTCGCGCAGCGCCGGCGCGAGGCCCTTGCCAGTGAGGACGTCGCCGGCGAGGACGTCGAGGGCATTCATCTGCGGCCGGCCGTCACTGTCGCTGCGCAAAGAGTTAGACACGATCCCCTCAAGATCGACCCGCGCGGGAGCGCGGGCAAGCGCGCGGACGGAATGTCCGTCGGAGAGCAGTCGCGGAATGAGCCGTGAGCCGGCGAAGCCGCTGGCGCCGGTGACGAGGATGCGCATGCCGTCCAGATGATGACGGCGCGAGCTCCTCCTCGCCGCAAAGTGCGGCTAAAGCACAGAGATTGTCACGAGAAAGTGACTTGAACGGGGCTATTTCCGGGTAGAAAACGGTTTTGTCTGCGATTTGCGGAATGGCCCCCGAGCGGCGTGACGGACCGTGAGATGATGGCACGGTCCGTTCAATCGACTGTTCGATCCGACCCCAGGGGGGCGTGTGCCGAGAAAGCAGGGCAAGCGTGCAGCGAAGCAGGTCACTTGCGAGGACTGCTTCTTCCGGCGCAACCTGCTCTGCGCGCTGGACCTCGACGAGCCGTGTGCGACGTTTCGCCCGAACGAGGCTCAGCTGAAACCGCCGCAGCAGTTGCGGTTCGTGTTCCGTCAGGAGCGCCGCACGCGGACCGCCTGGGCGTTCCCCTCAGCTCAGGAGCAGGCGGCGCTGCACACCTGACCGTACCGCTGCACCCGCTCCACCTATCCTGAACCGCGATGAGACCGCGGACTCCACTGCCGTCGGCGTGGCGGCGCGAGGCGTTGCGCACGAACCTGTGGCTGGTGCCGACGGTCGAGATCGTGCTCGTCCTGGCGCTGTTCGCCGGCACCTACGCGCTGGACCGGGCCGCCTACAACGGGTCGCTGCAGCTGCCGTCGTTCGTGATCAGCGGCACCGCCGACGCCGCCCGGCAGATCCTGACCGCGATCGCGGCGGCGGTGATCACGGTGGTGACGCTCGTCTTCTCGATCACGATCGTGACGCTGACGCTCGCCTCCACCCAGTTCGGGCCGCGGATGCTGCGCAACTTCATCCGTGACCGCATCACCCAGCTCACGCTTGGAAGCTACGTCGCGACGTTCGTCTACGCGATTCTCGCGCTCGTCTGCATCGGGCCCGGCAGTCACGGTGAATTCGTCCCGCACGTGTCGATCACGATGACGATGGTGCTGGTCGTCCTGGATGTCGCGGTGCTCGTCCTGTTCATCGACCACATCGCCAAGTCGATCCAGCTGCCGCAGGTCATCGCCAGCATCGCCGGCGACCTCGCGGGGGCGATCGAGACCGAAGTGGCGCTCACCTCCGGCTCGGGACCGAAGACCGGACCGTCGCTGCCGGAGATGCTCGTGCGACTGGACGAGGACAGCGGTGTCGTCCGGGCGCCCGGCAGCGGTTACCTGCAGTACGTGAGCATGAGCACGCTGATCGACATCGCTAGCTCCAGCCACGCGGTGATCCGCCTGCTGCACCGCCCCGGCCACTTTGTCGTCGAGGGCGAGCCCCTGGCGGACGTCTGGCCCGCAGCCGCCGCGCCCGGCGTCGCGCGAGCGCTCGGCGGCGCGCACGCCACGGGCCCGCACAGGACCCTCACACAGGATCTCTCCTTCGCGGTCGATCAGCTCGTGGAGATCGCCATCCGCGCGCTCTCGGCGGCGGTCAACGACACGTTCACCGCGCTGGCCTGCATCGACTGGCTCGGCGACGGGCTGTGCAAGATCGCCGATCGCTGGCGGCCCGCGACCGTGCATCGCGACGCCGCGGGTCACCTGTGCGTGATCACCGTCACGATCGGCTTCGACCGCCTCGTGCAGCGCGCGCACGACAAGATCCGCCAGGCCAGCCGCGGGATGCCGGCCGTGATGATCCGCCAGCTCGACGGGCTCGCGAAGGTGATGGCGCATACGACCACTGGAGCCCAGCGCGATCTGCTCGTCGAGCAGGCCGCCATGATCCTGCGCAGCAGCGAGGAGTCGGTTCCGGAGAAGTCCGACCGCGAGGATGTGCGCCGCCGCTACGACGCCGTGCTGGATGCCGTCGCTTCGGCGACGACGGCTGGAGGGTATATTGAACAGTGATCGGCAAAAGCTCCAAAGCAGAGGCGGTGGCCCAGATGGCGGCGAAGGATCGTAGTGGCGGTAGTGGATTCGGCAAGGCCGGTGAGGCCGCGCGAGCTGCGCGGCGTAACCGGTACATCGAGCGACTGATCGAAGACGAGGAGCTCCGCGGGAGCCTGATCGCGGCGTATGGCGCTGCGCGCAGCGCGTACGGGCGCATGAGCAACGGCAAGCCGGCGAGCAAGGCGCTGTTCGAGGATCGCAAGCTCCAGAACGAGCTGCGCGACGCGGCCAGCGCGCTGCGCGACGCGGCGAACACGTTGCGCGAGCCTCCCCGCAAGGCCAAGCGCCGTCGTGGCGGGATCGGCCGCAAGCTGGTGCTGCTCGCGATCGCCGGGGTGCTCGCGCTGGCGTTGAGCGAGGATCTGCGCGGGAAGGTGCTCGACCTGCTGTTCGGCGCCGAGGACGAGTTCGAGTACAGCTCGACAACGGCTCCGGTGGAGTCCGCGCCCGAGCCCGCGCCGGCCTCCTGAGGACGGACACCCCCAACATGGCGGCGACCGTGCAGAGCGCGACGAAGCCGCGCGGGGTCACTCCTGTGCAGAAGCCGCGTCGGGTTGGTCCTGCGACGAAGCCGCGCGGGGTCGCCGCCGCGCGCAAGCCACGGCGGGTGGTGGAGGGCGAGAAGGCGCAGCGGATCGTCGAGGCGATGCGCTCGAGCGTCGCGCGTCGTGGGACGGCGGGCTCGACGTTCGACCACGTCGCGCGCGAGGCGGGCGTGTCGCGAGGGTTGCTGCACTACTACTTCGGCACCAAGGAGCAGCTACTCCTCGAGGCGGTCAGGCGCGACTGCGAACTGCGCATGGAGCTGCTCGAGCGCCAGCTCGCGGGCGCGCGTACGGCGGAGACGTTCATCGGTCTGATGGCCCGCAACCTGCAGGAGACCGTGCGCGAGGGTCCCGACTTCGTGACGCTGATGTTCGAGCTGTTCACGCTCTCACGTCGCAACGAGGACATCGCGGTCGAGTACGCCGAGCTGATGCGGCGCACGCGCGAACAGGTCGCGGGCATGCTGGCGAGCGCGCAGCGGGAGGGCGTGGTGAAGCTGCACGCCGAGCCGGACGCGGTCGCGGAGATCCTGTTCGCCCTCGGCGACGGGTTCGCGCTGCGCATGCTGACCGAGCCCGACCGCGACTTCGAGGCAACCGTCCAGGCCGGGATCGCCTGCGCGCGCGCGCTGTTGGCTGACTGACGAGAAATAAAACCTGTATTACAATAGTCTTTACCAAAATAAAGGGTGGGGGGTTGTTATTAAAACCTGAAACTGCGTATTACTATGGTTGTACGCAGTTTTAAAAAGAACAACAACTTCCTCTCAGGCCCATTAGTGGCGCCACTTAGCCACTTATAATCGACCGGGATGCCCATCTACGAGTACCGGCGTCCCGACGGGACGACATTTGAGATCCAGCAGTCCTTCAGCGAAGACCCGCTCACCCACGATCCCGATACTGGGGTGAAGGTGCAGCGCGTGCTGCACGCCCCGGCGGTGCACTTCAAGGGCAAGGGCTTTTACAACACCGATTACGGCACGCGCAATCGCCAGCGCGAGACGGCCGCCGCCGCTGCCTCGGAGGACTCGTCTGCAAAGAAGAACTCATCCTCGGACGGCGACTCCAAGAGCTCAGACAAAGGCTCTCCGGCCCAGGATGGAAAGGCCAAGGGCGAGAAGACGTCATCCGACGGCGCCAAGCCGAAGGACTCGAAGCCGGTCGCCGCCAAGAGCTGAATTTGTCATCCGCGACACCCGAGCGCCGCGGGCGGTGCGGAGCAGGCCTCAGCCGGCCATAAAGCGCGCGACGTCCGCGCGGCGCGCGGATTCTGAGATCGTCAGCCCTTCTTCACCGCTGGGCAGGGTGATCTGCCCGGTCGGCTCCAGCACGCGCGTGGACGGCGTGCCGGAGACGGCCAGCGCCGCGAACATCCCCAGCAGTTCGGCGCCGCTCATGTCGGAGATGATCGCCGGCGGCGCGTTCCAGGCGATCAGCGGCAGCCGCAGGAAGCTCGAGGGGGAGAGCAACTGGGACTTCATGTCGGTGAACAGCACCTGCTGGTGTTCCTCGCGCTGGATGTCGGTCTCGCCCGGCGCGCAGCGATTCTCGCGCGTGCGCGCGAGCGCCAGCGCCTGCTTGCCGTTCAGGTGGTGGCTGCCGGCGGACAGGCGCAGCGTGTAGCCGCCCCGGCTGAAGCCGCCGTCGAGATAGGAGACGATGCAGCCACCGGTGTAGGTGACGCCGCCCATCGCGTCGATCAGGGCGGGGAAGCTTTCGAAGTTGACTTCCACCACGTGATTGATCGGGATTCCCAGCCAGTTCTTGATCACCGCGACCGACTCCGCCGGCCCGCCGAGCTCGTGGGCGGCGTTGACCTTCTGCAGGCCGTGCCCGGGGATTTCGATGACCGTGTCGCGCGGGATCGACAGGCGCGCCGCGTGCCCGCCGCCGGTGCGGATCAGCATGATCGTGTCCGAGCGCCCGTACCCGGTCGTTTCCGCCCCCGGTTCCTTGCTGTTCTTCTGGCGGCGGTCGGACCCCAGCACGAGAATGTTGTTGGCCGAGGTCAGCGGATAGCCGGCGGGGTCGAGCACGCTCGCGACATTGCCCGGCAGGGAAGTGCGCTCGAAGTGGGAGCTGATCAGGAACAGCACGAGCGAGAAGACCAGCCAGCACGCGATCAGCCCCAGCAGGCCGAGGATCACCCGCTTGGGGGTGATCCGCTCCCACAAGCTGCGTCGCGGCCTGACCGCCCGGGCGCGCTCGGCGCTCAGCGGGTCGATCAGGCTCTCGTCCTCGCGCCGCGGGCGCAGGCGGCGTCCGGCGCGATAGCGGGTGTACTGAGGTGGCTGATCGGGTGGGGTGGACATGGCGTGTCGGTATGTGGCGGAGGGTGTGGCGATCGAGCTTCGCCGGCGGCGCCGAGAGGGCGGTGCGCGTGGTGGGCAACCCGGGCTGGAACCTATAGTTGCGAGATGAGCGCCGAGAACCCTCCGGTTGGGCCGCCCACGCACGGACGATTGCTTGTGTGCGCGACGCCGGTCGGCAACCTCGAGGACGTGACGTTGCGCGTGCTGCGGGCACTGGGAGACGCCGACACGATCGCGTGCGAGGACACGCGCCGCACCCGGGTGTTGCTCGATCGCCACGGCATCCAGGCGGCGCGGCTGGTGAGCCTGCACGAGCACAACGAACGCGCGCGCGCGGGCGAGCTGGTGGAGCGCGTGCGCGCGGGGGAGACGGTTGCGCTCGTCAGCGACGCCGGCACGCCACTGATCTCAGACCCGGGATATGTGCTGGTGCAGCTGTGCATACAGGAGGGATTGTCGGTGCAGGTGCTGCCCGGGCCGAGCGCGGCGCCGGTCGCGCTGGTGGCCTCCGGCCTGCCGGTGGCCCGCTGGTGCTTCGTCGGATTTTTGCCGCGCAAGCGCGGCCAGCGCGAACGCCTGCTGGCGGACGCCGCCGAGACGCTCGTGGCGTTCGAGTCCCCCAAGCGCCTGTCCGCAACGCTTCAGATGCTCGCGCAGCTCGATCCCGAGCGCCCCGTGGCGGTGTGCCGCGAGCTGACCAAGCTCCACGAGGAAGTCTCGCGCGGGTCCGCGGCCGAGCTCTCCGAGCGCTACCGCGAGCGCCCCGCGAAGGGAGAGGTCGTGCTGGTGGTCGGAGCCGCGCGCTCGACGATCGGACGGATAGGGGGTAGGGGGACAGGGGGTATATAAAGGGATTCAGGGAGCTAAAGGGATTCAGGGAGCGATAGGGGATCAAGGAGCGCGAGGGGAGCGATATAAAAAAATAAACTGCGTAATACGATAGTTATACGCAGTTCAAAGAGAATATGCATACACTCCCCCTCCTCAACCCTCCTCTCCTCAACCCCCTCCTTCCTTACTTATGTCTTTCTTTGTGACCACCCCGATCTATTACGTCAACGCGGCACCGCATCTCGGACACGCGTATACGACGATCGCCGCCGATGTGATCGCGCGCCACCACCGCCAGCGCGGCGAGGAGGTGTTCTTCCTGACGGGCACCGACGAGCACGGCGAGCCGGTCGCCGACGCGGCGCACGCGCTCGGGATCGAGCCCCAGAAGCTGGCCGACAAGAACGCCGAGCGATTCAAGGCGCTCCTGCCGAAGATCGAGGCTTCGAACGACTTCTTCATCCGCACGACCGACCATGAGCACATCGCCAAGGTGCAGGAGGTCCTCACGCGCGTGAGGGACAACGGCTTTGTCTATGAGGGAACCTACGAGGGCTGGTACTGCCCCAGGTGCGCGGACTTCAAGGCAGAGAACGAGATCGAGGAGGGCAACCGCTGTCCGATCCACCACATCGAGCTCACCCGCGAGCAGGAGGACAGCTACTTTTTCTCTCTCTCTTCATTTCAGGAGTCCCTGGAACGACTGTATGAGGAGGGGGAGGGAGAGAGAGAGAGATGGGTCGCGCCGCGCACGCGCTACAACGAGGCGCTGTCGTTCATCCGCTCGGGTCTGCGGGACGTGCCGCTGACACGGCACAAGCTCACGTGGGGGGTGCCGGTGCCGTGGGATCAGGAGCACGTGTTCTACGTGTGGTTCGATGCGCTGCTGAACTACTACAGCGCCCTGTCCTACGCCACGCCCGGCGCCGATCTGACGGAGCGGTTCTGGCCCGCCGACTGTCATGTGATCGCCAAGGACATATTGCGCTTTCACGCCGTCTACTGGCCGGCGCTGCTGATGGCCGCCGGGATTGAGCTGCCCCGGCGCGTGTTCGTGCACGGGTATCTGCTGATGGACGGCGAGAAGATGTCAAAGTCGCTGGGGAACGTGCTCGATCCGTTCGCGGTGATCGAGCGCTTCGGCGCGGACGCGCTGCGGTTCTACCTGCTGCGCGACGTGCCGTTCGGCCAGGACGGGTCGGTGTCGACCGGTTCGTTCGAGCAGCGATACGAGAGCGAGCTGGCCAACGAGCTGGGCAATCTCGCCGGCCGCACGCTGGCGATGGTGGAGCGCTACCGCGACGGGGTCGTGCCGGCGGTGGAGGGTGGGGCGGGGATCGATTCCTCGCTCGCGAGCGACTTCGCGGGCCTGGCCGAACGCGTGGCGGAGCTGATCGACGGGACCGAGCTGACGGTCGCGCTCGATCAGATCTGGCAGCGCGTCCGTCGCCTGAACCGCTACGTCGAGGAGCAGGCGCCGTGGCGGCTCGTCAAGGACGAGGCCCGGGCGGATGACCTGGACCGCGTGTTGGCAACGCTCGTCGAGGGGCTGCGGGTCGTGTCGGTGCTGCTGTGGCCATACCTGCCGGCGAGCACGGAGAAGCTGCTCCAGGCGCTCGGCGCGCCGGACGTCGCGCTGGCCGGGGCGCGGCTGGGCGCCGGGGCGATCGGGCGCGTGACTCTGCTGCAGCCGCTGTTTCCCAAGAGCGCCGACGCCGAGCCGGCCGCGTGAGGGTGGGCAAGAGCGTGAGTACGAGCGGGGAGCAAGACGGGCGATGATCGACAGTCACACCCATCTCGACCTGTGCGAGCCGCGCAACACCGAGCTCGTGGCCGCGGCGGACGCGGCGGGGGTGACGCGGATGCTGACGGTCGGCACCGAAAGCGCGTCGTGCCGCGCGGCCCTGGCCGCCGCCGAAGCCTTCCCGCAGGTGTACGCGGCGGTGGGGCGCCATCCCAACGAGACGACCGGGTTCGACGACGCCGACCTGGCCGAGCTGCGCGCGCTGGCCGCGCACGAGCGCTGCCTGGCGATCGGGGAGACGGGCCTGGACTTCTTTGTTCGGGATGGCCCGCCCGCCGCCCCCACCGCTCCGCGCTCAGACCAGGAGCGGGCGTTCGCCGCGCACATCGGTCTCGCGCGCGAGACGGGCAAGCCGCTGGT
Organism: uncultured Solirubrobacterales bacterium; assembly: GCA_963755165.1. Lineage (GTDB taxonomy): Bacteria > Actinomycetota > Thermoleophilia > Solirubrobacterales > Solirubrobacteraceae > Palsa-744. The sequence continues at coordinate 375,463 of CAVWIT010000002.1, forward strand.
GATCCACTGCCGCGAGGCCGCCGCGGAGACGCTCGAGCAGTTGGGCGCGCAAGCGCAAGGGTGCGGCGTGGTGATCCACTGCTTCTCCATGCCCGAGCTGCTACAGGAGTGCCTGGACCGCGGGTACGCGATCTCGTTCGCCGGGAACGTCACGTACAAGAGCGCCGGCGATCTCGCCGCCGCGGCGCGTGAGGTTCCCGACGAGCGGCTGCTGGTCGAGACCGACGCGCCGTATCTGACGCCGCAGGCCGTGCGTGGCCAGCGCAACCAGCCGGCGTTCGTGGCTCACACCGTCGCTTTCCTCGCCGAGTTGCGCGAGGTCTCCGCAGGAGAGCTCGGCGCTTTGGTGGAGCGCAACGCGGCCCGCGTGTTCGGCTGGTGAGCGGGCTCGTGGCGGATGCCCCCGCCCAGCCGAGCCTGCGGCGCATACGTCGCTTCGGCATCCGGCCCGATCGCGAGCTGGGGCAGAGCTTTCTGATCGACTCGAACATCCTCGGCGTGATCGGTCGCGCGGCGGAGCTTGACGAGCGCGATGTCGTCCTCGAGATCGGCGGGGGCCTGGGGGTGTTGTCCGAGTACCTGGCCGAGCGGGTTCAGCACGTGCACGTCGTCGAGATCGACACGCGCCTGCGCGAGGCGCTGCTCGATGCAACAGACGCGCATCCGAACGTGAGCGTGCACTGGGGCGATGCGATGAAGATCGACATCTCCGGGTTCGGGCCGGCGCCGAACAAGGTCGTCGCGAACCTGCCGTACGGAATCGCGGCGGGGGTGCTGCTGCGCAGCATCGAGGAGCTGGCGGGCGTGGAGCTGTGGGTGGCGATGGCGCAGCGCGAGGTCGGCGAGCGGCTGGCGGCCAGGCCGGCGGGGGGTGGGCGGGCGGGAACCGATAAAGGCGCCTATGGCGTGCCGTCGGTGATCGCGCAGCTCGCTTGCGAGGTGGAGGTGCTGCGGGCGATCCCGCGCACGGTGTTCTATCCGCAGCCGAACGTCGATTCGGTGCTGATCGCAATGCGCCGCCTGCGGCCCGCGCCCTCGCCGGGGTTGCGCGCGCTGGTGAGGGAAGCGTTCGCGCACCGGCGCAAGACGCTCGCGGGCTCGCTCGCGCTGGCGGGCCGGGGCGGCGGATCGGCGGCCGAGCAAGGTCCGTCCGCCGGTGGCGCCGGAGCGCTCGTGGGCGGACATTCGCGCGAGGAGATCCGGGTCGCGCTGAGCGAGATCGGCCATCCCGAGAACGTGCGCGCAGAGCGCCTGGGGCCCGAGGACTTCCGCGAGCTGGGGCGGTTGCTGGAGATATGAGCACATCACCGCGGCGAGATCGCCCACCGCAGCGCATATACACGCGCGCGAGCGCGCCCGCGAAGGTCAACCTCGGGTTGTTCGTCGGCCCCACCCGCGAGGACGGCCGGCACGAGCTGGCGAGCGTGATGCAGTCGATCTCGCTCGCCGACGAGCTGACGTTGGAATCCGCCCCCGGCGGGGACGGCGTGGCGGGTGAGATCGGAGAGACCGGTGGGACCGGCGCGGGCAGCGTGGCCGCCGAGGATGAGATCGTCTGCCCCGGGGTGCCGGGGGCGCCGGGCGAGAACCTGGCGGCGGCGGCGCTGCGTCTGTTCCGCGAGGAGACCGGCTGGGATGCGGGGCCGCTGCGGCTGAGCATCGTCAAGCGCATCCCGGTGGCCGCCGGTCTGGGGGGCGGGTCGGCGGACGCGGCCGCCACCCTGCGCCTGGCCTCCCACGCGTCGGGCCTCGGGACGGAGGAGTCGCTGCTGGCGCTGGGAGCGCGACTGGGAGCGGACGTGCCCGCGCAGATCGCCCCCGGGCGCTGGTTGGCCACCGGCGCGGGCGAGCGCCTACATGAGCTCCCGGCGCCGAGCCATCCTTTCGGCGTGCTCGTGCTGCCGGTCGGGGCTGAGCTGTCCACCGCCGCGGTGTATGAGCGGGCCGACGGCCTCGGGGTCCCGCGCGCATCACAGGCGCTGGCGGACATCGCTCGCGATCTGGAGGTTGCGCTCGAGCTGGGCACGGCGGCGCCCGCCGCGCGCGAGCTGTTGCACAACGATCTGCAGGCCGCCGCGATCTCGCTGTGCCCGCGGATCGAGCCTGCGCTGGAGCAGGCGCTCCAGGCGGGGGCTGACGCGGCTTTCGTGAGCGGGTCGGGTCCGACGGTCGTGGGCCTGTTCCTGCGCGCCAACGGTCCCGAGCGCGCGCGCCGCGCCGCGACCGGCCTGAGCGAACTAGTTCCGGCGCCGGTCTGTGCCACACCGGTGGACGCGGCGTTCGCGTGCGCGCATGCGCCCGACATCCCCGTGCGTCACAATCACGATCGATGAGCAGAACAGCGGTCAACGAGCTGGTAGCGGTCTGCGCTGGCGTGTTCGGGCTGGCCCTGTATGCCGGCCTGATCCTGGTGCCTGCCTGGATGAGCTACTCGCGCCTGTGGGAGCGTGTGGCGGCGAGCATCCTGTCGCTGTACGTGCTCGCCGTGCTCGTCGGCATCGGCGTGGCGGCGGCGCTCGCCGTCGTCTACTTCTGGGGCTGAGGAGTCCGTGTCCGAGCTCGCCGCGCTGGAGGCCGTAACCGAGGCGGTCGAGTCGGGCGCGGGGCTGCCCGAAGTGGTGCGCGCGGCGGCGAAGGCTCTGGACGCGAGCCTGGCGGTCGCCGACGCCTGGGGCGCGACGCTGGCGGTGGCGGCGCGCTCGCCGGCGGAGGAGCGCGCGCTGCTGTCGCAGGGCAAAGGCGTGAGCAGCACGCCGCTGCGCGTGGGAGACACGGTCGTGGGCACGCTGCACATGCGCGCGACCGCCTGGGCACACGGCCCGGAGGGCCGGGTCGGCGAGACCTCCGATATCGAGTCGGCCGAGCCGAGCGCGCAGATGAAGCGGCTGCTGGTGACGATGATCGCCTCGGAGGTCGAGCGCGTACGCGCTCCGGAACGCGCTTCGGAGACGGCCGCGGCCGAGTTCCTGCGCGCGATCCTGCGGCGCGAGCTGAGCGAGCGCGAGGAGCTGCTGGCGCGGGCGGGCGAGATGTCGCTGGACATCGAGGACGGCGCGAGCGTGATCGTCGCCCGCGCCTACCCGCAGGCGCCGACCGACGAGGGCTGGCGTGCGCGCGTGCGCGCCGTCGCCGAGCGGGGGGCGCGAGCCGTGGTCAACCGCTCGATCGCCGCGCTGTCCGAGCGCGAGGGCGCCGGCGCCATCGGAGCGGAGGTGTTGCTGCTGATTCCCGGCGGCGAGGAGGCGACCGCGGCGCGGGCCGCGGAGGCGGTGCTGCGCGAGATGGAAGCCGGCCTTCAGGGCTACACGTTCGCGCTCGGGCGCAGCCGCATCGCCGAGGACCCGGCCGATCTGTCGCGCGCCGCCGGCGAGGCGCTGCTCGCGGCGAACGTGGCACAGGGCGGCTCCGACGGGGTCGCGCTGGCGTTCGAGCAGACCGGCGCCTACCGGCTGCTGCTGAGCGCGATGAGCGAGAACCCATCCGAGCTGCAGCGCTTCTACTCAGAGACGGTCGAGCCGCTGCTCGCCTACGACGAGCAGTACGAGACCGAGCTGGTGCGCACGCTCGCGACGTTCCTGGAGGCCGACGGCAACGTCGCCGGGACCGCCCAGCGCCTGTTCACCCATCGCCACACGATCTACTATCGCCTGGAGCGGGTGCGCGAGCTCTCGGGCTTGGACGTCAGCTCCAGCGACGGCCGCGAGAAGCTGAGCCTCGGGTTGAAGGCGATGCGCGTGCTCGGCATCTCCGCTGCGGGTGGGCCCGCGTCGGAGGCGGGCGCCGAAGGCGGCCGGGTGCCGGGCCGCTCCGGCCGGCGGACACGCTGAGTGGATCGCTCCTGCCGTCAGGAGCGTCGGGCCAGCTCGAGCGCGTATGTCGCGCCGGCCTGACCTTCGGCGAGGCTCGACGGCGCCGCGGCGGTAGCGCCGACGCCCACGTCGCGGAATTCGCCGGTGAGGATGATTTCGCGGTGCGCCGGCGACTGCAGCCAGGCGGCGACCATCTGCGCCGGCGTCGCCTCGGGTCCGGTGCCCCAGCCGATGTTCTCCCCTATGGACAGGCTTTTTGCGTGCTGCCCGTAGCTTGTCGCCGAGACCAGCGCCGCAGGGGTGATCCCCGACGGTCGAACGTCGGCGAAGTAGTTCAAACGGACCATCGTTCTGACCTGGGAGACGGCCACAGCCTGCAGTTCGCGGTTTGCATTCAGCGCGGGCAGGCCGTGTGCGGCGCGTGTCCGGTTGATCAGGCACAGGGTGGCCGCGTCGATTTTCTCGGCGTTCGTGCGGGTGGGCCGCAGGTTCGCCCACGCGCATGCGTCGGCTGCCGCGCGAGCGCGAGTCCTCGCGGCCGGGGCGGCGCTGGCGAACGGCGCGAGCGCGCCAAGCGCAAGGGCAAGCGGCGCAATTGCGCGCACTGCGCGGACGTGCGACCCCATTCTCAGTTCTCCCCCTGCACGAGCGCAGGCATACTTGCAGAAGCAGGACTCGCGCGTATCGCCGCGACGTTAGCGGCTCGAGTTGGCTGGATCGGCTCCTCGCCCATCCAGGTCGTGGGCGCTCGTGCGAGGATGTAGCGAGCCTTGGGGGGTCGTCCAATGGCAGGACACCAGGTTTTGGTCCTGGGAATCGGGGTTCGAATCCCTGCCCCCCAGTAGCGAGTGGCTAGCATCCCCGGAGTGACTTCGACTCCGGCGCCGACGGTCCTGATCCTCGCCGCGGGGCAGGGCACGCGGATGCGCTCGCGCAGGCCGAAGGTGCTGCACGAGCTGTGCGGCATCCCGATGGTGCTGTGGCCCGTGCGCGCCGCGCTGGCCGCCGGGGCCGGCCGGGTCGCGGTGGTCGACTCACCCGAGCGGGCGCTTGCAAGCGTGCTGCCGGAGGGAGTCGAGCTGGCGGTGCAGCCGCGCTCGAACGGGACCGGCGGCGCGGTCGTGGCGGGCGTCGCACAGCTCGACTCGGCCGGCTCTGACAACAACCACGATGCGCCGGTGGTGGTGCTCAGCGGCGATGTGCCGCTCGTGAGCGCGCAGACGATCGAGGAGCTCGTGCGCGCGCACGAGCAGAGCGGCGGCGCAGGCGCGACGATGGCGAGCACGGTCCTGGACGATCCGCGCGGCTACGGGCGGGTGGTGCGCGACGCGCAGGGCGATGTCGAGCGCGTGGTCGAGACCAAGGCCGCCGGCGACGCGACGCCCGAGCAGCTTGAGATACGCGAGGTGAACACCGGCGTGTATGTGTTCTCGGCGGACGCCCTGCGCGAGGCGCTGGGAAGGCTGAGTGCGGACAACGCCCAGGGCGAGCTGTATCTGCCGCAGGCGCTCGATCTGATCCGCTGCAGCGGCGGAACGGTCGCGGCGCACACCCTCGCCGATGAGCGACTGGTGCTCGGCGTCAACGATCGCGCGGCGCTCGCGCGGGTGCGCGGGCTGGCCCAGGAGGCGATTCACGCCCGGCACATGATGGCCGGGGTGAGCATCGTCGACCCGCGGGCGACCGTGATCGACGTCGACGTCGAGATCGGCAAGGACACGACGATCGAGCCGTTTACGACGATCAGGGGCGCCACCCAGATCGGCGAGGGCTGCGTCGTGAGGCACTCCTACCTCGTCGATTGCGTGCTCGAGGATGGCGTCACGGTCGGGCCGTTTGCGTATCTGCGGCCGGGCACCGTTCTGCGTAAGGGGGCGAAGGCGGGAACGTTTGTGGAGATCAAGAACTCCGACGTCGGCGCGGGGGCGAAAATCCCGCATCTGTCATACATCGGCGATGCCGACGTGGGTGAGGGCACCAACCTCGGCGCGAGCACGATCACGGCCAATTACGACGGGCGCGACAAGCACCGCACGACGATCGGCAAGCACGTGCACAGTAGCGTGCACGTTTCGTTCGTGGCGCCGGTGACCGTCGGCGACGACGCGTACACGGGTGCGGGGTCGGTGATCACCGACGACGTGCCGGCGGGCACGCTGGGGATCGCGCGCGAGCGCCAGAGCAACGTCGAGGGCTACGCCGCGCGGAGGGCGAGCGAGTCGGGCGCCGCGAGCGAGGCGGGCAGTGCGGGCGGCGCGAATGACCAGAGCGGCGCGGGCGGTACGCCGTCGACATGACTGATCGGACGCGGACGTTTACACTCCCTGGGGAGATGAGTGCGATCGACACGCGCACCCAATACTCGCGGGCGAGCCTGCCGATCGACTACAACAAGCGGCTGATGCTCTTCAGCGGGCGCGCGAACCCGCAGCTGGCGATCGACATCGCGGACAAGCTGGGCGTGGACATGGGGCCGGTGGAGCTGAAGACGTTCTCGGGCGGTGAGGTGTATTGCCGCTACGAGGACTCGATCCGCGGCGCGGACGTGTTCATCGTGCAGTCCACGTGCAGCAATCCGCAGACGGGCGTCACGGCGAACGACTCGCTGATGGAGCTGCTGTTCATGATCGACGCGGCTGTCGGCGCCTCGGCGCACAGGGTGATCGCGGTGACGCCGTGGTTCGGCTACTCGCGCCAGGACAAGAAGTCGGCGCCGCGCGAGCCGATCTCGGCGCGGCTGGTGGCGCGCATGCTGGAGGCGGCGGGCGCTGACCGGGTGTTGACGATGGACCTGCACGCGGGCCAGATCCAGGGCTTCTTCCAGAAGCCGGTCGATCACATGACGGCGCTGTTCATGCTCACGCAGTACTTCACCGACCTGGGCCTGCCCGACCTGGTGGTGGTGGCGCCGGACGCGGGCAGGGTGAAGCTGAACAAGAACTTTGCCTCGAAGATCGGCGCCGAGCTGGCGATCCTCGACAAGGAGCGCCCGGCGCAGCAGGTGGCGGAGATCGGCTACGTGATCGGCGACGTGAAGGGCAGGACGGCGGTGATCGTCGACGACATGATCGACACCGCGGGTACGCTCAAGGCGGCAGCAAAAACGGTCATGGAGGAAGGCGCCGCGCGCGTGTACGCGGCGGCCACCCACGCGGTGTTCTCAGGCGACGCGTTCGAGAACCTGAGTGAGTCGGGGCTGGAGCAGATCGTGGTAACGGACACGATCCCGATCGCGGCGGACCGTCCGGACAACGTCCGCGTGCTGCCGTGCGCGGAGCTGCTGGCCGATTCGATCCGTCGCATCTTCGTCGACGACTCCGTCAGCGAAGTGTTCGGCGGCGAGAATCAGCTGTTCTGAGCGACCGCGCGAACCCTTACATCCGCGATCCGCTCCGCCGACCATTATTTTCCCCACCGAGCATCACCACCCCCAGACCGTCTCCACCGAACGGACTCCGCGCATGTGGTGGCGGCAGCTCCCGCGAGACAGGCGCGTGGCGATCGTGTTCGCCGGCGGGGTCGTGTTCCTCGCGATAAGCGCGCTGCTGGCGCGATATCTGTTGGCCGAAAACGTCGAACGCAACGACATCCTCGTGGTGTTGCAGGCGCAGGCCAGAGGCGACGCGGCGCGCGAGCTCGATTTGCTGGACGGGTGTCGCGCGAAGCCGTCCTGCGCCGCAACCGTCCGCGCGAGCGCCGCCAGGCTGAAGCGGCCGGGGGCGGTCAAGATCCTGTCGATCAAATCGCCGACGGCCGGGTCGCTGACCGGCGCGACCGGGACCACGCGCGTGGCGTGGACGGTGATCGGCAAGCTGCCGGTCGTGCAATGCGTGCTCGTGCGCCGCACGGGCAACGCCCTGAAGGGCATCGACATCGCGCTGCTGTCGCTGAGTGCGCCGATCGGAAACGAAGCCAATTGCTAGAGTCTGCCGCCGCGATGGCAGATGCAACCACCAAGCTTGCGGTCAGCAGCCGCGCAGCCGAAGGCTCGCGCGCGGCCAGGCGCCTGCGCCGCTCCGGGCGCGTGCCCGGGATCGTGTACGGCGGCGGCGGGGAGTCGGTGAGCTTCGACGCCGACGCGCGCGAGCTGCGCCTCGCGCTGGCCTCCTCGGGCGCCGTGCTGGATCTGAGCGTCGATGGGGAGAAAGCCACGCCGGTCGTCCTCAAGGAGGCCCAGCGCGACCCTGTTCGCAGCGAGACCGTGCACGTCGACCTGCTGCGCGTGCGTCTGGACGAGGCGATCCACGCGGTCGTGCCGCTGGAGCTGACCGGCATCGAGGAGGCGCCGGGCGTCAAGGAAGGCGGCGTGCTCGAGCAGATCACGCGCGAGCTGAACGTCCAGGCGCTGCCGACCGCGATCCCCGAGTCGATCTCCTACGACATCGGCGAGATGCAGATCGGCGACACGATCGCGCTCTCCGCGCTCTCGGCACCGGAGGGCGTCACGCTGCTGGACGATCCCGAGACCGTCTTGGCGACGCTGTCCCCGCCGCGGCTGCAGACCGAAGTCGAGGAAGAAATCGAGGCCGAGACCGAGCTCGTCGGCGAGGGCGAGGGCGAGGGCGAGGCCGCGGAGCAGAGCGAGGCCGACGAGGGCGCCGGCTCCGAGGGCGCCTCCTCCTCCGGCGGGGAGTAGCACCCCCTGCGGCGGCCGTTTCGTCGCGGTGGCGCAGATGGCAGCGGGGACGCGCGCTGCGACTGGCTGATCGTCGGGCTGGGCAACCCCGGGCGCGAGCACGCGCATACGCGCCACAACGTCGGCTTCATGGTCGCCGACGTCCTGGCCGAGCGCTGGGGGCTGGGACGCCCGAAGGAGCGTTTCCGCGGCCGCATCGCCGAAGGCCGCGCCGGCTATCCCCCGGGAGGCGGTCCTTCCTCGGGCGGCTCTCCGCTGGGCGGCCCTCCGTTGGGCGGTCCTTCCCCGGAGGGTCCTTCCCCGGACGTGTCTTTACCGGGCGCGGCGAGCGCCCGACCGCTCAGACCGCGCGTGGCCGTGCTGTGGCCGCACACGTACATGAACGACGCCGGCCGCTCGGCCGGGCCGGCGCGCGGCGCGCTGAAGGTCCCGCTCGATCGAGTGCTGGTGGTGCACGACGAGATCGATATCCCGTTCGGTGAGATCCGCTCCCGTCTGGGTGGCGGGCTGGCGGGGCACAACGGCCTGAAGTCGCTGGGGCGCGAGCTCGGGGGGACCGACTTCGTGCGCGTGCGCGTAGGCGTCGGGCGCCCGGACTCGAGCGATCCGGAGATCGTCTCCTCCTACGTGCTCGGGCGCTTTCGCGAGGATCCCGCGCAGGTGCGGGATCTGGTCGAGCGGGCGGCCGACAGGGTGCAGAGCATCGTGCTCGGCGAGGAACAGGCCCGGTAGATGGCGCTGCGCTCGCTGCTCGGGCTGATCGAGAACGACCCCGCCGCAAGCACGCTCGCCCGCGAGGGAGGGCGTGCGTTCGTGTCGGCGTCGCTGCGGCCGTACGCGATCGCGGCGCTGGCCGATCATGGGCCCGCCGCGCAGGCGCGCCCGACGCTGGTCGTGGTGGGCGACGACCGCGCGGCGCGCGATCTGGCCGCCGACCTGCGCGCGTGGCTGGCGCCGCGACGGGTGCGCTATTACCCCTCCCGGGGCGTCGCCTACGAGTCGCATCTCGCGCCGCCGGCACACCTGGTGGGCCTGCGCGTGGCCGCGCTAGACGCGCTGCTCGACTCCCAGGACCCGGCCGCCGGAGCGGCGAGTGAGGGTACTGGGAGCGCCGAGGCGGGCGGGCCCGGCGCGGGTGCTCAGACGGAGCCGCCCGTGGTGGTCGTCAGCGCGGTGGCGCTGTCGGAGAAGGTCCCCGATCCGGCGTTGCGCCCGCGTTCGTTCACATTGCGCGTGGGAGAGCTGCTGGATCTTGAGGAGTGCGCGGGGGAGCTGGTCGCGGCCGGGTACGAGCGCGTCGATCAGGTGTCCGAGCGCGGACAGTTCGCGTTGCGGGGAGGCCTGCTGGACGTGTTCCCGGCCACGGAGGACCGGGCGGTGCGGGTGGACATGTTCGACGTGGAGATCGAATCGCTGCGCTGGTTCTCGACGTTTACGCAGCGCTCGCTCGGGGACGTCGCCGAGGTCGAGATCGCGCCCGCGGCGGAGCTGGCGCTCGAGCACCGCGAGCTGGCGGAGATCGCGGCCTCCGAAGATGTAAACGATCGCCCCGATGTCGCCGAGCTGCTGCCGGTGCAGCGCTTCGGCGCGCTGCTGGATCTGCTCGATGAGGACACCGAGCTGATCGTCGCCGCCGAGGAGGAGCTAAAGCCGGCGCTCAGCGACCATTGGACCGACGTGTGCGCCGCGTTCGCCGACGCGGACGCGCACCACCTGTACGTGAGCCCTGAGGAGATCGAATCGGCGCTCGCGCGGCGGGCGCGGATCTGGCTGTCGGCGATCTCCGCAGATCAGCCGATCGAGTTGCGCGCCCAGGCCGCGGACACCGCGGCGCGCTCGCTGGCCGAGGCCGAGCCGGAGCTCGAGAAGCTGGTGCGCTCGGGCTATCGCACGATCGTCGCGTTTCCCCGTCGCGGCGAGGGCGAGCGCGCGGCCTACAACCTCGGGCGGATTAAAGCCACGTGGCTGGCGCAGGAGGTGGACGCCGATCGCTCCTCGATCGGCGATCAGCCCCTGGAGCCGTCGCTGCGCTTCGCGGTGGCGTCGCTGCGCGAGGGGTTCGTCGCGCCCCAGCTGAAGCTGGCGATCTTTCCCGAGCACCGGCTGTTGCGCCGGCGCCGCCCCGAGCGCGGCACGGGCGCGGCCGATCATGGCGGCCCGGCAGGCCGGCGCCGGGGGGCGTTGCGTTCTTTTACGGAGCTGCGCACGGGCGACATCGTCGTGCACGAGGATCACGGCGTCGCGCGGTTCGCGGGTTTTGAGACGCGCACGGTCGCTGAGGTCACGCGCGACTACCTGTACCTCGAATACCAGGGCGACGACCGCGTGTTCGTGCCGACGGAGCAGCTGGCGAAGATCTCGCGCTACGTCGGCGGATCTGGATCCCACCCACCCGACCATCCGCCGCTGTCAAAGCTCGGCGGGACTCGTTGGGAGACGATGAAGGCGCGGGCGCGGCGCGCGGCGCAGGAGCTGGCGGGGGAGCTGCTGAGCCTGTACGCCGAGCGCCGCCGGCGCCAGGGGCACGCGTTTGAGCCCGACTCCGATTGGCAGCGGGAGTTCGAGGAGCGCTTTCCGTTCACCGAGACGCCCGATCAGCTGGAGGCGATCGAACTGGTCAAGGCCGACATGGAAGCGCCGCGGCCGATGGACCGGCTGATCTGCGGCGACGTCGGCTATGGCAAGACCGAGATCGCGCTGCGCGCGGCGTTCAAGGCGGCCGGCGAGGGCAAGCAGGTGCTGATGCTGGCGCCGACGACGATCCTCGCCCAGCAGCACTACGGCACGTTCTCCGAGCGTCTGGCCGACTATCCGATCAACGTCGAGCACGTCTCGCGGTTTCGCACGGCCGCCGAACAGAGAGCCGCGATCGAAGGATTTGCCCAGGGGCGCGTAGACATCCTGATCGGCACTCATCGCGTGCTCTCGCGCGACGTGCGGGCCAAGGACCTGGGCCTGCTGATCGTCGATGAGGAGCAGCGGTTCGGGGTCAAGCAGAAGGAGCTGCTGCGCCAGCTGAAGCTGAGAATGGACGTGATCTCGATGTCGGCCACACCGATCCCGCGCACGCTGCAGATGTCGCTGGCCGGGTTGCGCGAGATCTCCGTGATCGAGACGCCGCCGGAGGGGCGCCGGCCGGTCAAGACATATGTCGGCGAGTACGAGGAGGAGCTCGTCAAGCGCGCGATCGTGCGCGAGCGCGAGCGCGACGGGCAGGCGTTCTTCCTGCACAACCGCGTCGAGTCGATCGACGAGACGGCCGAGCGCCTGCGCGCCCTCTGCCCGGGCGTGCGCTTCGCCGTGGCGCACGGCCAGATGGCGGAGGGCGAGCTGGAGAGCGTGATGATGGATTACCTGCGCGGTGAGTACGACGTGCTCGTTTGCACCTCGATCATCGAGTCGGGGATAGACATTCCGCAGGCGAACACGCTGATCGTCGAGCACGCCGACGCGTTCGGATTGGCCCAGCTCTACCAGATCCGCGGGCGCGTCGGGCGCAGTCGCGAGCGGGCGTACGCATATCTGATGTACGACTCGGCGGCCGCGCTCACGCCGGAGGCCGCGCAGCGGCTGGCGGCGCTGTCGGACTACACCGAGCTCGGCGCCGGATTCAAGGTCGCGATGCGGGATCTGGAGATCCGAGGCGCTGGCAACCTGCTGGGCGACGAGCAGTCCGGGCACGTGGCGGCGCTCGGGTTCGAGCTGTACATGCAGATGCTCGACGAGGCCGTTCGCGATGCCGGGGCGTCCGCCGGGCCCGGCGAGGAGGAGGAGCTCCCGGAGCCGGTGCGGTTGGACGTCAACGTCGACGCTTACATCCCGCCCGATTATGTCCCGTACGAGCAGGCCAAGATCGAGATCCACCGGCGCGTCGCCGGAGCGGTCGAGGTTGCCGACGTGCAGCAGTTGCGCGAGGAGCTCGAGGACCGCTTCGGCCCGGTGCCCGAGCCGCTGGAGAACCTGCTGGCGCTGCAGCGGGCACGAATCAAGTTCGGTCAGGCCGGCGCCACGGCGGTGAGCTTTCGCGGCGAGCGCCTCGCCGTCACGCCGATCGAGCTGGATTCGGCGCGCGCGCGGCGGCTGCGCGAGGAGCTGCCGGAGGCGCTGTACGAGTCCGGGCGCTCGCAGGTCTCCGTGCACGTGCCCCGCGAGGGCCCCGCGCGCTTTCCGACGGTGATCAGGGCGGCCGATGTGCTGCTCTCGCTCACGCGCGAGGCGGCATGAGCGCGTATGGCGGCGCTGGATCGGCGTCCTACCGATCGGAGATCGACGGGATCTCCGATCGGCCAGCACATGTGCAAAGCACACTTCGCTCGGTACGTCCTTGCCCAGCTTGCCATGCGCACTCATGCTGAGGCCGTCTTCAGGAACTCCTTAAACACAGAAGTCGCAGTTTCCGCTAGAGTGCCCGCGTCGTGTCCAAGCACTTTCGCTTCATCGCGGCGCTAGGCGCCGTTTTCTTTGCCGTGGCCGGTCTGGCCGCTTGCGGTGGGGGCATCCCCGGCAACGCGGTCGTGCAGGTCGGGGGCACGCCGATCACCAAATCGGCGTTCGAACACTGGATGTCGGTGGCGGCGAGCTCGACCGCCGGGACGACCGGAGCCAAGCCGGCCATCCCCGACCCGCCAACCTACACGGCGTGTATCGCCCACCTGAAAGCCACGGCGCCCAAACCCGCCAAGGGTCAGACCGCGCCCACCGAAGCGGCGCTGAAGACCCAGTGCGAACAGCAGTACAAATCGCTGCAGCAGGAGGTGCTCGGCTTCTTGATCTCCTCCTCGTGGGTCCTGGGCGAAGCCGAATCCCTGGGCGTGAAGATCAGCGACAAGGAAGTCAAGAAACAGTTCGAACAGATCAAGAACCAACAGTTTCCGAAGGCCGCCGAATTCCAGAAATTCCTGGCGACCTCCGGTCAGAGCGTCTCGGATCTGCTGCTGCGTGTGAAGCTGAACCTGCTGTCCTCGAAAATCCAGCAGAAGATCGCCAAAGAGAAGCACACCCCCAGCCAGGCTGAAATCGAAAAGTACTACAAAGAACACTCCTCCCAGTTCGGAACGCCGGAAAAGCGCGATGTGAGGATCATCCTGACCAAGACCGAAGCCCAGGCCAAGCAAGCCAAGAAGGAAATCGAATCGGGCAAGAGCTTCGCCTCGGTGGCCAAGAGCAAATCGATCGACCCGACGAGCAAGGCCAGCGGCGGCGAACTGAAGGGTGTGGTCAAGGGCCAGGAGGAGAAGGCGCTCGACGAAGCGGTCTTCTCGGCCAAGAAGGGCGTGCTCGGCGGCCCCGTGAAGACGCCGTTCGGCTACTACATCTACGAAGTCACCGGCACGACCGCGGGCAGCAGTCAAACGCTGGCACAGTCGCAGGCATCGATCAAGCAGCAGCTCACCGCCCAGCAGCAGCAGCAGGCTCTGAGCAAGTTCGTCAAAGAATTCAAAAAGAAGTGGATGGGCAAAACGGAATGTCGCTCGGGCTTTGTGGTCGCTGACTGCAAGGGCTACAAAGCGCCGAAGGCGGCCGCCGGAGCCGCTGGGGCTGGCGGGGCAACCGAAACCCCTGCCGGCTGAGCGGCGGGGTGCTGTGGGGCGCCCACCCGCATGAGCCAGATCGAGCGAGTCCACGCTCGCCAGATCCTCGATAGTCGAGGCAACCCGACGGTCGAGGTGGAGATCGGGCTGCGCTCCGGCGCTCACGGCCACGCCGCCGTGCCCTCGGGCGCCTCGACCGGGGAGTTCGAGGCCACAGAGCTGCGCGACGGCGGCGAGCGCTGGCGGGGCAAGGGCGTGCAGCGCGCGGTCGCGAACGTAGACGGCGAGATAGCCGAGGCGGTCACGGGCCTGGACGCCTGCGACCAGCGGGGCTTGGACGAGGCGCTGATCGCGCTGGACGGCACGTCCAACAAGTCACGGCTGGGCGCGAACGCGATCCTGGGCGTCTCGCTGGCGGCGGCCCACGCGCAGGCGGCCGAGGAGGGGCTGGCGCTGTGGCGCTACCTCGGCGGCGAGGCCGCGCGGGTGCTGCCGGTGCCGATGATGAACGTGCTCAACGGCGGAGCGCACGCTGACAACAAGGTCGACTTCCAGGAGTTCATGGTCGTGCCGTGCGGCGCGCGGACGTTCTCAGAGTGCCTGCGCATGGGGGTCGAGGTGTTCCATGCGCTCAAGAGCACGCTGCACGAGCGCGGCCTCGGCACGGCCGTCGGCGACGAGGGCGGGTTCGCGCCCGATCTGGGCTCCAACGAGGAGGCCCTGCAAATGCTCGTTGCGGGCATCGAGGCGGCCGGCCTGCAGCCCGGCGTCGATGTCGCGATCGCGATGGACCCGGCGACCAGCGAGCTCTACCGTAAGGGCGAGGGCTATGTGCTCGAGCACGAGGGTCGTACGCTCAGCGCCGAGGAGCTGACCGACTACTGGGCTGACCTCGTAGCGCGCTATCCGATCGTGTCGATCGAGGACGGCATGGACGAGGAGGACTGGGCGGGCTGGCGGACGCTCACCGAGCGTCTGGGCGAGCACACTCAGCTCGTCGGCGACGACGTGTTCGTCACGAACACCGAGCGGTTGCGGCGGGGCATCGAGCAGGGCGTGGCTAACTCGATCCTGATCAAGGTCAACCAGATCGGAACGCTGTCGGAGACGCTGGACGCGATCGGTCTCGCGCGCGAGGCGGGATATACGGCGGTGATGAGTCACCGCTCGGGCGAGACGGAGGATGTGACGATCGCCGACCTCGCGGTCGCAACCGGCTGCGGGCAGATCAAGACGGGGGCGCCCTCGCGCTCGGACCGAGTCGCGAAGTACAACCAGCTGTTGCGCATCGAGGAGCAGCTCGGCGCGGACGCCGAGTTCCCGGGCCGCTCGGTCTTTCGCGGCTGAGCCGCCCCCGCCACCGCCGCCACCGCCGCGCCCGCCGCCACCGCCGCCACTCCGGTATACCGCTTGCAGGTCCGATCGCCGCGCCCCTCCCGTGTGCAGGGATTGGGGTGGCGGAGGCGAATGCGACGCACATGGCCAGTGTCCACGCATCCCCGGCGCGTCCCCGGCCGCTCGCCTCGACGAGTCCTCTCGTCGTCGCGCGCGTGCGCTGGGACAGGCTGGGGCGGATCGCGATGCTGTGCCTGCTGGTCGCGCTCGCCTATCTGTATGTGAGCGCGGGCGTGCGCATCTACTCGACCTGGCGTCAGGCGCGCGGCGACAGCACGGTTCTCGCCACCCTGGAGCGCGAACACACCCAGCTGCAGCATCAGCACGAAGCGCTCGGCCGGCGCGGGACCGTCGAAGAGGAGGCGCGCGGTCTGGGCATGATGCACACCGGCGAGCAGCCCTACGTGATCCCCGGTCTGCCGAACAACTGAGCGGGCGATCTCTGCACCCTGTCCGCGGCCGCTAACCTCGGCCGAGTGTCAGTGTCGTTCGAGAACGCGATCTACCAGTGGCAGCGTGGCGAGCGCCGCCTGCACGACGCTCCGCCCGAGCGTCGACCACTGCTCGAGCGTGTCGCCGCCGTGCTCGTCTCAGAGCTGCGCCGCCGCTTGGGTGGTCGGTTCTCGGCGCAAGAGCTGGCCGACCTGTATGCGGCCGGAACGAGCTGGTGCATGCAGACCGCGATAACCGTCGCGCCCGACGATCCCTGGGCGTGGGACTCGAGCGTGGTCGTCGACGCCGCGTTCGGCCGCTACCTGCGCGAGGCCGCCGACTACGCCGGAGGCCGCCGCGAGGTCAAGGCCTAGTCGTGACCATCAATTAGGGCGGTGCAGGGCAAGCGATGCAAGACCGCAGTGAGCGAAGTGTGCTGTGCACATGAGCGATCGAGGACGCAGCATTCGCGCTGCCCAGCGACGCCCTAGTCGTCGTCGCCGACGCGGCGGATCACTATGCGATCCTCTTCGACGGTGACCGCGACCGGCCGGTGGCCGGCCCAGTGCTCGGCGTAGACCGGGTTGTCCTGGATCGCGGGGTCGAGCCACAGGCCGTAGCCCTCCTCGCCATGGTCGAACGTGCCCTCCAGCGGGCCTGCGTTGCCACGAGCGGAGCCACGCCTGCGGCCTCCGCGCCGGCCACGGCGACGAGTGCGAGTGGGTGACTCGCCCTCGCCCTCGCCCTCTCCCTCTCCCAGGTCTTCCTCGGCCTCGCCATCGATCCGCTCGCGCTCGGCCTGCGCTTGCGCTTCGGCGGCCTCCAGCTCGGCCGCGATCAGCGCGTCGTCCTCGGCTCGGAGATCGACTTCGTCCGAGTAGTCGGCCGCGAGGGCGCCCTCGGCGGGCTCTCCGTCGCCCACGAGCTCGTTCTGACGCTTGAATTGCTCGATGTCGCGGACGGTGACCTCGAGCTGGTGGGCCACCCAGGCATCGGTACGGCCTTGCCGTACCCACGCGCGGATCTGGTTGAGGTGTGGGCGCAGAGATTTGCGAGCCATGGACGGTCCGGGAGACTAGCGCATACGCGCCGCGCGACGGTTCGGATGGGCCGGGCTCGCGTCCGTCGAGCCCGGCGACTATGCTTGCCTGACCGGCGCACTCGGGGTTGACCCCGTCCAATGCCCCCGGCCAAGAGGAAGGTGCGCACCATGCTGGTGCTGACGCGCAAGTCCAATCAGAGCATCATGATCGGGGACAACATCGAGGTGTCGGTGCTGTCCGTCATGGGGGACAAGGTGCGCATCGGCATTCAAGCGCCCCAGGAGGTCCCTGTATTTCGCACGGAGATCTATCTGGAGATCCATCGAGACGACGAGGCCGACAGCTCCACCGGCCCCGCTCCGGCGGCCTCGACAGACGGAAGCGCGCCCGCGGACAAGCCCGTACCCAAGGCTGGAGACAGCTAGCCGAGCAGCAGGTAGAGCGTGCGGAACATGGCCACGGTGACGATCGCCGCGGTCATGATCAGCGTCAGCACGAGCAGCACGAACCGGAACGAACCGCGCTTGTGACGGCGCTCGACTTCACGTTTGTGTGCGCGCTGCTCGGTCGTGCGACGCAGCGACGCGCGACGGTGACGGTCTAGCGAGATCTCTTTCGCGAAAGCCTGCTCGAGCTCCGCGAGGCTCTGGCGCATCCTCATCCGACCGGCGCCTCGGTCTCGGCGCGCTCGTAGACCCCGACGAAGCGCAGGTAGTTCTCGGTGATCCGGGTGGCGCCGACCGGTCGTTCGATCTTGCCCTCGACATACGCTTTCAGCGGGTCCCACCAGATCGAGCGCCCGATCGCAAACCCGACGAACCCGTCCACGGGCGCGGCCTGGGTGAGCCAGTGGTCGACCTTGGCGTCGTCGGCGCCACGGCCGAGGACGACGCAGACGACGCCGTCGCGTCCCCCGGACCGGGCCTGGGCGACGAGCATCTCGCAGTCGGCGCGCTCGTCGACGCCCTCGATCTTCCAGACGTCGACCTCGATGCCGGCGTCCTGGATCTCGGCGATCGCGCGCCGCATCAGCTCGGGGCGCAGCTCTGAGTCATAGCGCTCTGAGTCGCCGCCGACTGACTGCAGCTGGGCGTCCTCGGCGGGCACGAGCAGCTCGAACAGGAACTTGCGCTCGTGCTCGGACAGCCAGTCGGACAGGCGCTTCAGCTTGGCCAGCTGCTCGCGGTTTTCGGAGGCGTCCCCGTCGGGGTTGTAGCGCACGAGCACCTTCGTGAAGTCGGGATCGAAGCGCTCGATGTGCGCACCGAAGTCATCGCCGTACTGGAAGTCGAACATGGGCTGGCCCGAGCGCTCGGCGGGCATCGCCAGCTTCAGGCCGCGCGTGCGAGCCTCCTCGGGCACGGTCGAGCCGAACTGCTCGTCCACGAGCACGCCCGTCACGGACGGGTCCGCGCCGGCGGTCACCGCCTGCGAGAGCCCCTCGAAGATCAGGTGCTTGGCGTCGGCGATCATCGCCGTCTGCTCGGCGTCCGGTTCGCCGTCGATGCCGAAGAACTTCTTCTGAAACGACCCGCGATGGTCGAACGCGAGTATGTACAGCTTCTGGTCATATCCTGGTCTCATGGCCTGAGTATTCCACGGGCGGGCTCTTTTGGGCATCGAACCCGCCGATCGGGCGCTCGCACCGGGCTGGGGCAGAGGGGTCCTTAGAATGGTGTGACGATGTCATCCGGCCCCGACCTGTTCGTCGTGTGCAAGCAGTGCGGGTCGGAGGTCAGCCCGTATATCACCGAGTGTCCCTACTGTGGTGCCAGGCTGCGCAGGCGCGCGCCGAAGCTGCCCCGCGCCAACAGCCGCGGTGGGGTCCTGCGCCGGCTCGGGCGCCTGAGCCCTCTGCGCGCCGGGGCGGGCACGGGCACGCGCCCACGCGCCTATGCTCCGCGTGGTGAGCGCACCCCGCGGCGGCGTGCGTATCCGCGGCTTGACTTGCCTCCATACGCGACGATCGCCCTGGTCGCGCTCGGCTGCGCCGGGTGGGTGCTGGTGCGGGGCGGGTACCTTGGCTCGGTCCACATCGCTGGTCTCGGCTCCGTATCCGGTCAGTACGTCAGCTTCTTCAAGATCGCGATCGGCGGGCCCCTGCATGGCGACTGGTGGAAGCTCTTCACGAGTCCGTTCGCCTACGTGAATGGCCTGTACGCGTTCGTTGCGCTGCTGGCGACCGCGCTCTTCGGCTGGCTGATCGAGCGCCGGCATGGGCCGGCGATCGTGCTGGTCGTGTTCTTTGGCGGCGCGGTCAGCGGCGGGCTGGCGGCGAGCGCCGCGTACGCCGAACCGATCGTCAGCGGCGCCAATGGCGGGGCGCTGGCACTGCTTGCGGCATGGTCGATTCCGGACCTGCGAGCCGCGAGCCGCGGTTACTACTACGAGGGGGAGCTGCTCGGCGCCGGCGCGATCGCGGCGACCCTGCTGCTGGCGCCCTACGCCCGTGCGGAGGCGAGCTGGCTGGCGGGGATCGTCGGTGCGATCGCCGGCCTGATCCTGGGTCTCGGCATGCTCCTGATCGAGCCGTCCGAGCCGTAGCCTCGCGATCGACCCGCCGAGCCCGACCTTTACCCGACCCACCGGCCCCGCGCAGGCTCTTGTGACTCTTATGATGGTGCTGCCCGACGCATACCCTCACCACGACGACACAGGAGTAGCGACGACGATGGACATCCGTTTCCTAGGCCACGCGGCATTCGAGCTCAGCGACGGCTCGAGCACCGTGCTGATCGATCCGTTCTTGACGGGCAACCCCAAGGCGGCCGTCGCCGCGGAGGAGCTGAGTCCGCAGGCGATCCTGCTCACGCACGGTCACGCCGACCACATCGGCGACACCGTCTCGATCGCCAAGCGCGCCGGATCTGAGGTCGTGGCGATCGTGGAGATCGCGGGCGAGCTCAAAGAGGAGGGCGTGGAGCGGGTGCACGATCCCAACCTCGGCGGCACGGTGTCGTTCGCTTGGGGCTCGGTCAAGCTGGTGCCCGCCTGGCACACCTCGACGACCCCGAAGGGCACGGTCAACACGCCCGCCGGGCTGGTCGTGCGGTTCGGGGACGTCACGATCTACCACCTCGGCGACACGGCGCTGTTCTCCGACTTGAAGCTGATCGCCGAGAGCGCCCCCGGGGGGATCGATGTCGCGCTGATGTGCATCGGCGGGCACTACACGATGGACCGCCACGACGCCGTGCAGGCCGCCAGGCTGATCGGCGCCAAGCAGGTGATCCCCTGCCACTACGACACGTTCCCGCCGATCGAGACCGACGCGCGGGCGTTCAAGTCCGAGGTCGAGTCGGCCGGGATATCCGAGGTGGTCGTGCTGGTGCCCGGAGAGAGTCATAGCTCGCCATGACGATGACCAACGCCGTCGTCCTGATCGAGGCCGAGCGCGATGCGCTGTCGACGCTGGGGGGCGCGCTCGCCGACGTGGAGGGGGTCGCCGAGGCGTACTCGGTGACGGGAGAGTGGGACTTCGTGGCGATCGTGCGCGTATCCGACCACGAGCGGCTGGCGGATGTCGTGACCGTGGAGATCGGCGGGTTGCCCGGTGTGACCCGGACTCAGACGATGGTTGCGTTCGCGGCCTACTCGCGTCACGACCTCGAGGCGTTGTTCTCGCTCGGCGAGTAGTAGATCTCGCGCCGCGCCGTGCCGTGCCGCGCCGTGCCGCGCGGGCTCTCACGTGGGTCGATGAACGAGAGGCATCGCCTGGGGAGGGGTGGAGTGTATATAAACTTTTAACGTGCGTATAACTATCGCAATACACAGCAAAAAAAATATACATGTACATCCCCCATGGACCCCCCCATGGACCCCCCCCTTGGAACCCCCCTTGGAACCCCACTTTGTACCCCCCTGGAACCCCATTCCCTGGAACCCTCTTTGCCGCTGTTTCAATACTATAGTAGTACGCAATCGGACTAGCAGGTCACGATGCCCGCAATCCCGCTGAAGCCGGAGTACGGACCGACGCTTGGCCGGCTGCTGGCGCCCCGCTGGCACGCGGCGTCCAAGCTCGCGCAGACGATCGTGATTGTGGCCGGTGTGGGTCTGCTGGCGCTCGTCGTCGGGGCGGGGCTGACGCTCGAGAACGCCCACTACTCCCGAGGTGGGCCCGTGCCGTTGTCGTTCAGTTACCGGGATCTCTACCGCACGGCGCCGGCGCAGGGGGAGTACGTGCGGGTGCGGCGCCCCATAAACGGCCCGTTGAAGGACTCGTTCGCCGTCGGGCCGCTGCGGCTGCCCCCGTATACGGGCGGGCTCAGCGGCGAGCTGCCGTTGTATGCCTCCTTCTACATTGCGGGCCTGAGCCGCCGCTACAGGGGGTTCGTGCTGCGGGGGGAGGGCAAGACCAAGGTCAATACGGTGCCCGCATATGACATCGCGTATACCGCTCGGATCGAAGGCCGGACGGTCTATGGGCGCGATGTCCTGCTCCTGCCCGAACGGAGCGGCGTGCGTACGGGCGTGCACATCGTGATGCTGAGCGCGCCGAAAGCGGACGCGCAGGTCGACTCTCCCCTGCTCGTGGGCACCACCGGCGTGCTCGAACGCCCGCTGGAGACGTTCACGTTCGGCTGAGCCCCGCGGAGGAAACCCTCACACGCCGCCGCAGGCCACGTTGTAAAGGCTTCCCGGGAGCGGTGCCTAGGGCTGGGGGGTTTCGCCGCTGGGCGAGGCGGGTGCTGGGGGCGGGGTCGATTCCGGAGTCGATTCCGGTGTTGTCCCCGTGCTGGGTGGCGTCGTCTGGGGCGTGGTTTCCGTCACGGGTGGCGCCGGCTGTGGGGGCTGCGCCGGAGGCGGCGTTTCCGCCGCGGGCGTCGTCGTCGTTTCGCTGGGCGCCGCGGGCGTGCCGCCCGTCGGATTGGCCGCGGGTGTGCTGGGGGTCGTGGCGGGCGGTGGCGTCGCCGTCGTGGGCGCGGTCGCGGTCGTCGGCAGGGTGGTGGTCTGGGTCGTGACCTCGGTCACCTGCGGCGGGGGGACCGGCTTGGGCGGCACGGCGGCGGGCTTGACGGCCGGGACCGCGACTTTGGACAGGTCGGTCGGAGCGGTCTTGGCCGTCTTGAGCAGGGAGCGGCGATGGGCGTCACCGGCACTGACCCTGTTGTCGGCGCCCGGTGGGCGTTTTGCGGAGCCGCCCACCGGGGAGCTGGCCGGCTGGACGGTGGCGTGCAGGACGACCGGTTCGCTTGAGTGCGCCTCTCCGGGGACGTAGGCCGTGGCCGCGGTCGCGGAGCGATGATGATGGGCGAGAGGCACGACGTGCTGGGTCGCGACCGCGGTGACGATCGCGGCGGCGGCGAGCCCGGCGACCGCCTTGGTCGCGGCGGCGCCCACGCCGGCCGTGAGCAGCCCGCCGGATACGCTCGCGCCTCCGGCCCCGGCGGCGCTCGCGGTGGCTCCGGCGGCCCCGGCGCCCGCGCCGGCTCCGACGTGACCCGCGGAGGCGGTGGAGCCGAGCTTGGTGAGCAGCAGCTTCTTGGCCAGCAGGAGCGGTCCGACGGGAAAGATCGCGGCGAGCGCAAGGTTGTTGTCCTTGAGCTGCTTCTTGAAGGAGCGGCAGCGCTCGCATCCGCGCACGTGCCTGCGCGCGGGGGCGCCCAGCTTGGTCAGGCCCTCGGCGGCCTCGCCGAGGGCCAGGCGCACTTCATCGCAGCTCAGCTGGCGCGCCTCGGCGGCCTCGGCGAGGGAGATGCGGGCGCGCACGAGCAGGGACTTGACCGAGGGGACGGTCGTCTCCATGGCGTCGGCGATCTGCTCGTAGGAGAGCGCGTCGATCTCGCGCAGCAGAAGCGCGGTGCGCTGGGTCTCGGGCAGGTCCTTGACGTCGCCGAGCAGCTGGCGGAAGCTCTCGCGGCGCAGGACGCGCTCGCCGGTGGAGAGGCCGTTGTCGGCGTAGTGAACGTCCATCGAGTCGACGCCGATGGCGCTGGCGCGGCGCAGGTGGTTGAGCGAGCGGTTGCGCGCGATCCGGTAGAGCCAGGGACGGACGTTGATGGCGCGCTCGTCGGCGAGGACCGCGTTGAAGGCGGCGGTGAAGACCTCTTGGAGCACGTCCTCGGCGTCCTCGCGCGAGGACAGCATGTGCTTGCAGAAGGCCAGCAGGCGTGACTGGTAGCGTGAGAACAGGACCTCGAAGGCGGCGTGCTGACCGCGGCGAGTCATCGCGATCAGGCGCTCGTCGGACTGCAGCCGCAAAAGAGCCGACGGACCGCTGAGGCCCGGCATGCTCTTGTGTGTTAGTGCTGAGACCTCCACGGCGTATCGGCCCCTTCGTCTGCGATTCTGATCCTTCTACTGCAAATACACCGTAGCAACCGGGGAGTTGCGGTTCGCAAGCTCCCGTACACTGGCGTGCCCTGGACGGGTTCTTGGGCCCGGGTGGCGGAATTGGTATACGCAGCGGACTTAAAATCCGTGGCTCGTAAGAGGGGCATGTGGGTTCGACTCCCACCCCGGGCATCTGCTGCGGACTCGAGCTTGGATAGAGTCGCCCTATGTCCACCCGGGAGAGCACGCTTCAGACCGCCGAGACCGAGGTGTTCCACGGCGGGCGGCTGATCGCGCGGCGGCTGAAGGCGCACGGGGTGAGCAGGCTGTTCACGCTGTCGGGCGGGCATCTGTTCTCGATCTATGACGGTTGTAGGGAGGAGGGGATCGAGATCGTCGATGTGAGGCACGAGTCGACGGCGGCGTTTGCGGCGGAGGGCTGGGCGAAGGTCACGCGCGAGCCGGGCGTGTGCGCGCTGACGGCGGGGCCGGGGGTGACGAACGGGATGAGTGCGATGGCCTCGGCGCAGAGCAATCACTCGCCGATGGTGGTGCTCGGCGGGCGCGCGCCGGCGGGGCGCTGGGGGATGGGCTCGTTGCAGGAGATCGACCACGTGCCGTTCGTGCGGCCGCTGAGCAAGCTGGCGGCGACGCCGGAGAGCACGGCAGAGATCCCGGGGCTGGTTGAGGAGGCGTTCACGGCCGCGGTCGAGCCGCATGGAGGCCCGGCGTTCGTGGATTTCCCGATGGATTATGTGTTCATGGAGGCGGCAGAGCCCGAGGGTGTGCTCGAGGCGCCTCCCGCGCGCGCGAGCAAGGGCGGGGACGGCGCGCAGATCGAAAGGGCGGCTGAGCTGCTGGGAGGCGCCGAGCGCCCGGTGATCATGGCGGGGACGGACTTGTACTGGGGTCACGGCGAGGAGGCGCTGCTGGAGCTGGTAGAGACCCTGCGGATACCCGTGTTCCTGAACGGGCTCGCGCGCGGGTGCGTGCCGGCCGATCACGAGCTGTTCTTCTCGCGCACGCGAGGAGAGGCGCTCAAAGGAGCGGATGTGGCGCTGGTGGTGGGCGTGGCGATGGACTTCCGGCTGGGGTTCGGAGGGTCGTTCGGGGATGAGACGGAGATCGTGGCGATCGACGTGGCCGAGCCCGTGCGCCCGCATCCGCGGGCGGTGGCGGCGGAGTGCTACGGGGCGCTTTCAGCGACGCTGAGCGAGCTGCGGGCGGCGGTGGGGGGAAAGGCGCTGAAGAGCGAGGGTTGGATCGCGGAGCTGCGATCGGCCGAGGCCGAGCGGCGCGAGGGAGAGCGGGTGGAGCTCGAGGACGATCGGGGGCCGCTGCATCCGATGCGGTTGTATGCCGAGCTGGGCAGGGTGTTGGAGCGGGATGCGATTGTGATCGGTGATGGGGGCGATTTCGTGTCGTATGCCGGTCGTGTGATTGACAGTTTCGAGCCGGGCTGCTGGCTGGACCCGGGGCCGTTTGGCTGCCTGGGCACGGGCCCGGGGTATGCGCTCGCGGCCAAGCTGGCGAAGCCGGACCGCCAGGTTGTGCTGCTGCTCGGAGACGGGGCGTTCGGGTTTTCGGGGATGGAGTTCGACACGCTGGCGAGGCACGGGGTGAACGTGGTGGGGGTGATGGGCAACAACGGGATCTGGGCGCTGGAGAAGCATCCGATGGAGTTCCTGTACGGCTACTCGGTGGCGGCTGAGCTGCGCCCGGGGACGCGCTATGACCAGGTGGTGCAAGCGCTCGGTGGGTACGGCGAGCTGGTGGAGCGCCCGGAGGATGTGAGGCCGGCGCTGGAGCGTGCGTTCAGCGCGGGAGTGCCGGCGCTCGTGAATGTGTTGACCGACCCGGGTGTGGTGTATCCGCGCAAGTCCAATCTCGCCTGACGGATCCTCCCAGGGACCAGGGCTTCCTTTGGGAATAGTATCATATATCAGAACACTAATTTCCCCGATTTCAAGCTTTAGGCTGAAAGAGGGAGCAGAGAGAGCAATCCCCCGTGGAGGATGTCGTGCTCGGAGACCTCGACTTCATCGAGGTGCCAGGCGCGGATCGCCTCCGACAGGAGGATCATCCCGGCGACGATCGTGGGGGCGCGGTCTGGATGCAGCCCCGCGAGCGCGCGGCGGCGCGCTTCGTCCATGTCGGCCAGCCGGGCGAGCAGCAGCTCGACCGTGGCCAGCAGCAGCGCGTAGCCGTGTACGCGCTCGGGGTCGTAGGGGTCTAGCTCCTGGTCGATCGCGGCCGCGGAGGTGGCGGTGCCGGCCACCGCGATGCCGCGCGTGACGGACGCGCGCACGGCTGGGGGCAGGCCGGCGAGGTAGGTGGCGCGGGTGTCCGCCGCGAGCGCCTGCAGCTCGGCGGGAGCGGGCGGGTCGGTGTGGATGTGGCGCTCGCTCATGCGTACGACGCCCGCGGGCAGCGAGGTGTGGAACCCGGAGGTGTGGTTGTGGCCGACGATGAACTCGGTGGAGCCTCCGCCGATGTCGATCACGACGGTGGGGTCGGTGCTCTCTTGACGCCCGGACATGGCGCCGAGGAAGGTCATCTGCGCCTCCTGCTCGCCGGTCAGTATTCGCGCGTCGAAGTTGTACTTGGAGCGGACGGTGTTGGCGAGCTCCTCTCCGTTGCGGGCGTCGCGGACAGCTGAGGTCATGACGGCGAGGTTCGGATAGAGCTCGCTGCCGCTGCCGCTGCCACCACCACCACCACCACCGTCGCCACCACCACCACCACCGTCGCCGCCACTATCGCTGCCGCCACTACGGCCGTCGCTATCGTCGCCGCCGCCGTGGCCACTACCGCCAGCGTCTGGCGTGTGTGCGTCGATCTCCGCGCGGAACTGGGCGAGCGCGGCATAGACCCGCTCGCAAGCCTCTCGCGAGAGGGCGCCCTCGGAGTCCACGCCCGCGCCGAGGCGGGTGACGATCGAGCGGCGGATGATCTCCGTGATGTGACCGTCCGGGGTTAGGTCGGCGATGAGCAGACGGGTGGAGTTGGTGCCGATGTCGATTACGGCGGCGCGCATGCGGATGGATGCTATTGGTCCAGCTTGGGGGGCGGCTGGTTTTTTGCTACAACATGAGGAGCGACGCGGGGTGGAGCAGTCTGGTAGCTCGTTGGGCTCATAACCCAAAGGTCGCGGGTTCGAATCCCGCCCCCGCTATGGACCCATTAGTGACGAGGTCCTGAAGGTTGTTTCCGGCGAAGGCGTTCGATATGAGCGCCTTCAGTCGTATGTGGGGCTCGTTTCGGTCGATCTCGACGGCGAGCTGGAACGCGTCGAACACCCGGCGGCGTACCTCGGGGTCTGCGTTCGTGAGCTCATCGTGAAGGATGGGTAGCTGGTCGAGGATTTCGCAGCCCGTGTCCAGGGTCGTCTGCGGGTGGCTGGCTGCGGAGCGTTCGCTGTTGGTGAGTGCGCGTTGGAGGTCTCGTTGCTCGTGCTTGAGCTGCTGGATGCGTGTGCTGACGAGTGCTGGTTCGACACCGGCCTCGATCGCCTGGACCTGTAGTTGCATCCGGTGCTCGACATCGGCGACACGCTCGCGCAGCCGGTCCTGCTCGCTGGTGTCCTGCGTGGCGATCGATCTGGTCAACTGTGTGTATTGCGCTTGGAGGTGCTGGATGCGGTCGGGGCCGAAGATGTTCTCGGCGAAGAAACTGTCGATCGCAGGCATGAGGATGTCCTCGCGGACGTACTGCCACTTGCCGTGTCCGAGCGCCTCTGCGGCCTTGTCGCCGTAGGCGATGCGGTAGCAGCAGGCGTAGTAGGTGATGCCCTTGCGTTCCTTGCCGTGCATGCGTAGCGGGTTGTGTCCGGTCGCACAGTGCACGATCCCGCGCAGGGCGTATGTGCGCTTCTGGCAGCTGCGCCTTCGTGACCCCTCGGTCTGCGGACGTTTGGTGAGCTGTTCTTGGACTGCCTGGAACAGCTCGTCGGGGATGATCGCGTCGTGGCGCTGCTCGGACTCGACCCACTCCTCTTCTGGTCGCCGGACGAGCGGTCCGTCGCCGATCTTGACTTGCCGGAAGTCGAGGCGATTCCAGTACAGCCGCCCGGTGTAGACGGGGTTCTCGAGGATCGCGCGGATGGTGGTCTTTGACCACTTGCCAGCGGTGTTGCGCTTGCTGTCGACGTGCTTCGGTGACTCGGGTCCACCGGGACGGTTGAGATGGTTCGCGATCTCCTTGAACCCGGACCCGGCGTGGAAGCGCTCGAAGATCTCGACGATGACCGGAGCCTGCTCGGGGCCGGGCTCGAGGATCGACTTGTGGTCGCCTGCCCTGGCGCGTCTCGGGTCGGGGTGTGGGAGTTGCTTGAGCTGGTACCCGTAGGGCGCTCTGCCGCCGTTGCGGTAGCCCTGCCGGGCGTTCTCAGTCTGTCCGCGGCGTACCTCGCGGCTCAGCTTCTCGACCTCGAACTGGTCCAGCGCCTGAAACATGTGTCGCATTAGACGGCCCTCAGGGCTCGTCTGGTCCCCAGCGGCGATCGCGTAGTAAACCTGCACACCCGCGCGGCTGAGCTCCCGCTCGAACGCGAGGGCGTGGAAGAGGTCTCGTGAGAGCCGGCTCGTGGAGTAGATCACGACGGCGTCAAACCGCCGTGCGTCACGCTCACGGGCCTCGGCGATCAGCTCGCTCCACGCCTGGCGGTCATCGCGGCGTCCTGATTCCTGGTCGGTGAAGTCGCAGGTGATCCGTCCGGCCAGCTCGGCGGCCTTGAGCTCGCACGCCTCCCGCTGCGAGGGGAACGACAGCGTCGGATCCTGCTTGTCCTTGGTCGAGAGGCGACCGTACCAGCCGAAGCGTGTCATGCGGCCCTCCGGATTCTACGACTCACGACGTCAGCTATCAGGTCGAGCAACGCCTGCGTCTGCTCGCGACACAGCCGCTGGTCAAGCGGGCTGCCCGGAACGGTGTGCTCGACCTGGACGGTGATCCGTGCGTGCTCCAGCTCATCACGAATCTCGCGCTTGCGCGGGCGCTCGCCGAAGCTCGAGGTGTCGGCCGGCAGCGCACCCAGGACTCGCCGTCTGATGGTGCCGAGCCCGCGCAGCAGACGGTCACGGCGTATGTGTGGTGCGCTTACCACGCCGGGCCTGAGCCGCGTGGCTCTGAGCGTCGGCATGTCGCGGTGGCGTGTCGGCATGGTCGTCAGGGTTCGCATCACGTATCTCCGTTCGTGTCTCGTGCTTCGGTGTGGCGCTCAAGCGCCCGTTTCGCGGTATCCAGCTCGAATCGCCACTGGGCCTTGGGCCCGTCGCCGATGCGCTGTCCGCCCAGCAGGTGGCGGTGCTTGTAGATCCAGGGGCGCTCGACCCGCAGCTCGCGAGCGAGCTCACCGGCTGTGATGAGCTCCGGTCGCGCCTCGCGCTGGGCGAGCAGCTGCGCGACGCGGCTGGCGATCTGCTCCACGGCCTCCGGTGTGAGAGCGACCGTAACTTGGCGCGATATCGCTCCCAGCCCACGTCGCAGCTCCGGTTCGCGGCTGCGGGGGATGGCGCTCAGCGCCTGCATCGCGTGCTCCTCTCAGAGGACGCGTGTCGGCTTGCCTGCGACTGCAGGGTGCTTCTCAGCGCGGCTGTAGGTGATCGATGCGGTGCTCGGTCCAGGGGTGGGAGGTGGTGCCGAACGCCTTGAAGGGTGTGGGTAGGTCTCCGTCGAGCGCGTGTGTGTCGAGGTAGGTCGCGAGCGCCGGTCCCTGGCCGAGTTTCGCGGCGTATTGGTCGGCGAGTGTCTCTCTGTGGCGCCAGTACATCGCCCACGGTGTTTGCACGAAGCTCATCCCGACGCGGCCGGTGGAGAGGAACGCGAGCGTTTTGAACGGGAAGCGGACCGGGTGCCGGGGTGGTGTCGTGATGCGGTAGACGGCGGCGGTGACTCTGCCGTCGCTGGAGTTCATGTGCCCGAGCTCGTGTGCGAGGACGGCGGGGAAGAACGGGTTGTCGAGCATTCCGCGGGTGACCATCAGCGTGTCGGCATAGACCGCGGCGTTGGGTTCGTCCTCGTCGGTGATGAACCAGCGCCGTGGCGGCCGCAGCGATGGGTCCGCTTGGGTCAGCTGGGCGAAGGCGTAGTCGAACGCGGTCCGCTCGCGCTCGGATGGCTGCCGTCCTCCGGACTGTTGCTCCCACCACCAGCCTCCGAGCGGCAGCACGAGCGTGGCGAGGGAGATGACGAGTGGCCCGAAGCCGATCAGCAGCGCGAGGTCGTGGACGGGGAGTCCCCAGCCCATGATGTGGCTGATGAGCCAGATGACACCGTAGGCGACGAGGTAGCGAACGCCGGCGCAGATCCATTGCAGCGCCCAGGTGACCGCGTACAGCAGGACCCATCCTGGGTTGACCTCGCCGGGCCGGATGACGTAGGCGCTCGTTCTCGCGTTCATTGGGAGCCCTCCTCGCTGTCTGTCCAGACATTAGTTTTACTCCTCCAAGCTCCATTTTCCAGCCGTACTGCGAAACCTGGCGTGATTTCGACCGCGACTGAGGTGAGCGGCGACGTTGATCGGGGATGCGCCGAGGCCCTCGGCGATCTCTGTGTACGTGGATTCGGGATGCCCGGCGAGATATGCGGCCACATCGTCCTGTGAGAAGCGGCGGGGCTTCTCACGCGGGATCACCGCCTCGCCGTCGAGGGCGGCCCTGGCGGCGATCAGGCGGGAGCGTTCGTCGTCCAGGCGCTTGATGTCGCGGTCGAGCTGGCGTCGGACTCCAAGGGTGTGGCGGCGTGGTGGCATTCAGGTCTCCAGATGACTGTCTCTTGACTTGGACCGATTATGATGTAAAGTCAATCATATGTCAAGAGCAGTTGCAAATAAGGATTGGGGGCCGTCCCACCAGCACATGACCCCACCCTTTCAGGACCGCCCGGCGCGGTTCTGGAAAGTCGCCGGCTGGTACTTGGTCGCGCTGTTCGCCCACGGGCGCGTCGACCCGGGCGGTCCCGACGCGCTCATGTGGAGCGTCAAGGCGCTGGTGATCGGCTGGCTGACGGTGTTGTTCGTGCGGGCGGTTCGCGACGGCAGGATCCCCATCGGATGGCTGCTGACACGCCTCACGACACCCGTCCCCGAAGTTCTCCCCGCGCTCACAGGGGACGCAGAGCTGACGCCCGGGGAGGCGGTCCGGGCGGAGGTCTCAAGGCTGGGCGGTGGCGCCTACCTCGGGGTCTCAAGGCGTGGCGGCTGGGTGCTCGCTGATCCGGAGCACGCGGTGATGGTGCTCGGCCCGCCGCGGTCTGGGAAGACGAGCGCGGTGATGATCCCCGCGCTGATGGCCTGCTCGGGCGCGGCGGTGTCGACATCGACCAAGCCGGATGTCATGGACGCGACGGTCAGCGCGCGATCTGAGGTCGGCCAGGCGTGGCTGTTTGACCCCTCCGCCGGCGAGCGGCGGCTACCCGAGGGTGTGCGGCGTCTGTGCTGGTCGCCGGTCGCGGCGGCGTCCAGCTGGGACGAGGCACTGGTCATGGCCAGGGCGATGACCGCGTGCACCCGGGTAGGAAGCGGCACCACAAACGAGAATCACTGGACCGAGCGCGCGGCGGCGCTGCTCGCCCCACTGCTCTACGCCGCCCAGCTGACCGGCCGCCCGATCGGGGAGGTGCTGCGCTGGACGCTGCGCCAAGACCTCACGGCGGCGATGGACGCGCTTGCCGACGGCGGGAGCGAGATCGCGGCCGACGTACTGGTCGGGATCCAAAAGACAGACGCACGAGAGCGCTCCAGCATCTTCTCCGCGACGGCCGGTGTGCTCGCCGCCTACAACGCCGATGCGGTCAGGGCAACAGCCGCGCACCCCAACTTCGACCCGGACCGGTTCGCGGCCTCGACGGACACGATCTACATCACCGCACCCGAGCACAAGCAGGCACTGTGTGCACCATTGATCGTCGGCCTGCTGGAGCAGATCCGCCACGCCGTCTACCAGCGAGCGACGACACGGGCGATCGACGGACCAGCGATGTTGTGGGCACTGGATGAGCTCGCGAACATCGCGCCGATCCACGACCTGCCCGCCCTCGTCTCCCAAGCAGGCGGCCAGAAGCTGCAGGTCATGATCGGGCTGCAGGACCTCTCCCAAGCCCGCACACGCTGGGGAGCCGACGCGGCCGACGGCTTCCTATCCCTCTTCCAAACCAAGCTGATCCTCAACGGCATCGCAGATACCAGGAGCCTCGAAGCGATCTCGATCGCGCTCGGCGAATATGACCGCGACACCATCAACCACTCCCTCGGCCGCTCAGACCCCCAAGAGTGGTTCGCCACGACAACCCACTCGGACACCGTCGGCTACCAAACCCAGCGCCAACGCGTCCTCACACCGGGCGAGATCGCACGCCTGCCAGACGGGCAAGGACTACTGCTGCAAGGCGCCGACTGGCAGCTGCTCGGGCTCACGCCCTGGCACCGAAGCGAGCCATGGAAGAC
Organism: uncultured Solirubrobacterales bacterium; assembly: GCA_963755165.1. Lineage (GTDB taxonomy): Bacteria > Actinomycetota > Thermoleophilia > Solirubrobacterales > Solirubrobacteraceae > Palsa-744. The sequence goes on from CAVWIT010000002.1 coordinate 407,028, forward strand.
GATCGCCGGGGCACCCGCGTTGTGAGCGCCGCGAGGGGCCGTCCCGAGCCGAACTTCGCCCGCCTCGTCACCGAGGACGACCTCCGTCGCATGGTCGTCTCGGCGCACGCGTTGCGCCGGTTCGTACAGCGCCTCCAACCAGAGATCCCCGGCGCCGATCAAGTCGCTGAGGCAATGGCGAGACTCGAAGACCTCGGGTCCGGCAGACGGTCTGGCCCCGAGCAGGGCCAGTTGAACCGCTACCGCGACTGGATGGCCAAGCACGTTCGAGCCAGTCGTACACGACCTGATCCGCTGCGAAGGATTCTGGGCCACCGACCGACCCCGCTGGTCGCTGTCGCGCACGCCCTCAGACGGCTACCTGCAGGTCGGGGGGATGTGCCTGTTCCCCGCCGTCATCCACAGTCACGAGATCGTGCTCACCACCTGCACCAACGGCCGCGACACCACCTGGGACACAGCGCTCGCCCGCGGCTACACGCTGATACCAAAGCCCTTCAATGAACTTCAACCCAATCAACTGCGACGAGCGGGATCGCTCGAGATCCTGCGCCGCGCGTGGCGTACACGCCGCGAACACTCCGGCCTGGTCGCGGCGTTCCGTGCCGAGCGATCAGAAGCCATCGAGCAGACGCGACTCGAGAACGAGCGCCGCCAAGCCGACACCAACAGCGCGCAGCGGCGATGGCAGGAGCAACACGACCGGGCCCGAGACGCGTTCCGCATGAGACACTCATGATCGAGGCAGACCAATCATGACCACACGATCCAAGAACATCTCGCCGATAGGGACTTCACACGCGGAGTCGATGCGCCGCGGCGCACGCAACCCCGAGTACCAAGCGGAGCTTCAGCGGCTGGCGCCGTATGAGGCGCTGGCGCGAATCGTGATCCGCCGCCGCGGCCAACTCGAGCTCAGCCAGACGGAGCTCGCCAAGCGCATGGGCACGAGCCACTCGGCGATCTCTCACGGATCGAGAGCGGACAGCACCACACGACCGTGCAGACGCTCCCCAGGCTCGCCGCGTGCCCCCAGGATGCCGTAAGCTGCGACCGCGTGCACGCTAATCGTCTGTCGAGAGCGCGGTTGCCGCGCTCACGGATAGGCGGGATGTGGTCGTAGGAGGAAATATGGCCGCCCAACCCGAGATTCCGACGCCATGGATTGGCATAGAGGACCTGCCGGTCCACTTCGCAAACGCGTTCGGCGTTACCCCGGCACCGAACACGATCTTCTTGATGCTCGGGTCCGTGACGCCGCTCGGCGGTGACCCTAGTGGCCAGGTCTACGCTCCTGTGAGACCGATAGCCCGCGTGGCGATTGCACCAGCGGCGCTTCCTGGCCTCATCGACGCACTCAATGACGCGCTGCGGCTCCACAACGAGCAGAGCCAGAGCACCCTGTAGAGTCAAGGAGGATCGCCATGGTTACCGAAGCCCTACCGTCAGCAGCTGAGAAGACCGTAACCGAATCGTTTGCGGGCTTCAGCGTGGCGTTTGCCGGGAGCGTGTCGACCTCACCGACCATGCCTGCCTTCATCCCTGCCGAGCAGGCGTACTTTTGGTCGGTGCCTTGGCAGGAGTCCGAGCGCCGCGCTTTGGCTGACCTTGCAGCGGGACGCTCTCAGACGTTCGCTGACCCGGGCGATGCCGTTCGGTATCTCCTCGGCGGCGAGCCCCGGTAGTGCCGGAACTTGAAATCCCCGCCGAGTTCAAGCGGGTGATGGATGGGAAGGGCGCACCGCTCGCCGGGGCAATCGCCAAGTGTGTGCACCTGCTCGGCTCAAACCCTCGGCATCCGGGCTTGCAGACACACCGGGTCCGTGGGACCGACAACCCCAAGGTGTTTGAGGCCTACGTGGATAAAAAGAACCGGGTCACGTTTCATTGGGATGGCGGCAAGATCGTTCTGCGCAACAACTGCAACCACGACATACTCAAGCGCGCGTAGCTGCGCGGTCCAGCAGCTGCGCGATGCTCCGCAGCCAATCTCAAGGAGCTACGCGCCGAGCGCGACTGGTCCCAAGAGGACCTCTCTCGAGCTTCCGGTCTGCACGCGTCGGCTACACGACGCGAAACTTTCGCGCGCGCGAAACACGCGTGCGCGCGCCGGTGACGTTAAGGCGGTAATGCACCATGCGGCGGGTGACGCCGAAGCGAGCCGCCGCGTCGTCTTCGGAGGCGTTGCCGCGCGCGATCCAGAGCGCGGCATCCTCGGTGATCAGAAGCGCGCCCGCGAGCCACTGCGCCTCGTCCTCGATGTCCTCATTCCAGTCGCGGCAACCCCGGTCATCGAGCGCAGGTGTCGGAGGATGCTGCAGAAGACCATGCGAGAGCTCGTGGGCCACGTCGCTGACCTGGCGCCCGCGAACATGTCCATCGTTGTGCACGATCGTGCGCTTCGTGCCGCAGAAGACGGTGACTGCGGAAAACGCTCCCTGGTCGATGTCGCGCAAGTGGTGGATCGCCGCCTTCGCCTCGTCCTCCAGCGACGACAGCGGCCACACCGGGATGCCAAGATGTACTGCAAGCGCCCACGGGTCGAGGGCGTCGAGCGCCGTCAGGTTCAGCTCGCCGCGGACCTCCGTGGCGATCGAGTTTGCTTCGGTCTTGAAGCCTCTGCGGTAGGCCACGCGTTCCTCAGGTTGTCCTCAGTCGCTCGTACGTCGCCTTGATGACCTGGTCGAGGGCCGTGGCCGCCTCCGGCGTCAAGTTCCGATCGCTCCGGAGGTAGGTCGAGATCATCGCTAGGGGCTCGGCCTCGGCTCGCGTGTCGTCGAGCGACCGCACGAAGTCGTCGGCGTCGAGGCCGGACCACGCACAGAGCGCTGCAAGGCCGTCGACATCGGGCCGCTTCCCCTGCGCCATGCGAGTTAGGGTGGAGGCGCTGACGCCGGACTCGCCGGCGACCTGCTTCCAGTTGACGTTCTTGGCTTGGCGTGCGGAATCTAGAGCCTCGTAGAAGCCCTCGGCGTCGAACCAGCCCTTCTTGTCCATAGATCTCCCCTAGACCGTGATTGCGAAGTTGCAATCGGCCGCCCGATGTGCAATCCTATAGTAGCAACTGTAAACCACTATCGCAATCAAAGGAACCCCGATGGCCGCTTCCCCAGAACCAGACGCAGTACACCACCCGCACCACGAGGTCGAGATCCATGTCAACCGCAAGCCCGTCAAGATCGCGGGGCCGACGGCGACTGGCCTGCAGATCAAGGAGGCGGCGATAGCCGCCGGCGTACAGATCGAACTGAGCTTCCAGCTCTCGGAGAAGCTCCCCCACCGGGAGACACGCATCGTCGGTGACGCCGACGTCGTCGAGATCCACAACGGCTTGCACTTCATCGCGGTCGCAGGCGACGACAACTCGTAGCGATGGCGCTCAAGGAAGAGGTGGCCGAAGCGATCGCCGAGATCGAGGCGACGTTCCCCGACTCGAAGGTCGACGTCCGCGAGGAGGACCAGGGCGGCGCCTTCGTGGTCGTCGACCCAGTCGATCCTGGCGCCATATACGAGCAGCGCGAGACGTGGATCGGTTTTCAGATCACGTTCCAGTATCCGTTTGCGGACGTCTATCCGCACTTCGTGCGCGGCGATCTCCGGCGGACCGACGGAGCCGGTCTCGTAGAAGGCATGAGTCCGGCGCAGTGGGAGCAGCGTGCGGCGATACAGGTCTCACGGCGGTCAAACCATCTGGATCCTGCAACCGACACGGCGGCAATCAAGCTGTTGAAGGTCCTGGAATGGCTGCGCACGTGATGACCGGCAGATACGAGCTCGTCATCCCCGACGGCATCTGGCAGGAGCTAGAGGGCCACCTTTTCCCCGGCGACAGCGACGAGCACGGCGCGGTGATCGGCATCACGACGATGGCGGGCGCGCGCGGAGTCCGACTTCTCGCACGCACGTTGCGCATCGCCAGAGACGGCGCTGACTACGTGCCGGGCGAGCACGGCTATCGCATGCTCACTCCCTCGTTCGTGCGCGACGCCATCCTGGACTTCACCGACGACGGCCTCGGCTATCTCGCGATCCATTGTCACGGTGGCACCAACTCTGTGGGGTTCTCGCCCGACGACATGGAATCTCACGAGCGCGGATACCCAGCGCTGCGCGACATCGCGGGTGAGCACGTCGTCGGCGGGTTGGTCTTCGCGCACAACGCCGTCGCCGGCGACCTGTGGCTTCCAGATGGACGCCGCGTCGAGCTCGACAGCGCGCGCATCGTCGGCAGACCGATACGAACGCTGCGCCCGATGCCGCCACCGGCTGGCATCACCGACCCGGCGTTCGACCGACAGGCACGGATATTTGGCGACCGCGGTCAAGAGATTCTCAGCCGCCAAAAGGTCGCTGTCGTCGGGGCCGGCGGTGCGGGTTCCCTGCTCGTTGAGTATCTGGCGCGCTTGGGAGTCGGCCATCTGGTGGTGATCGATCCCGAGCGGATCGAGACGACGAACCTTCCTCGCGTCGTCGGGGCGCGCAGATGGGATGTGCGCACATGGCTTACGCGAGCAGACCGGCCGGAATGGATGCGTCGACTCGGGCAGCGCCTCTCCGCACACAAGGTGCACATCGCAAAGCGCGTTGCTCGTCAGGCGAACGCGCGCATCAAGATCGACGCCGTCGTTGGCGACGTTGTCGATGAGGCGACGGCGCAGCTGCTGACCGACTGCGACTACATCTTCCTTGCCGCGGACTCGATGCAGGCGAGATTGGTCGTCAATGCCGCCATGCACCAGTACTTGATTCCCGGCGTCCAGGTAGGCGCGAAGGTGCAGGTCCACAAGACCGCCGGCGAGATCGTCGACGTCTTCAGCGTCATTCGACCGATCATTCCCGGCTTCGGCTGCCTTTGGTGCAACGGACTCATCTCAAGCGCGGCTTTGCAAGAAGAGGCGCTCGACCCCGCGACGCGCGAGCGCCAGAAATACGTGGACGAGGTCACCGTCGCCGCGCCCAGCGTGATCACGCTCAACGCAGTGGCCGCCGCCCACGCGGCTGACGACTACCTCTTCTCGGTGACCGGTCTTCTGGAGCCCGACAGCCCACGCCACTGGCTGCGATTCCTGCCGCGCGAAGCAGAGGTCGCCTTCGACGGTCCCCGACGGGACCCCGTCTGCCGCGAGTGCGGCGACGGTCCCCGAGGACGCCTCGGGCGCGGTCAGACGCGGGGCTTGCCGACGCGGGCATGACGAACTCGATGGCCGCTAGACCGCGTCCAACATCGCAAAGATATTTACGGTTCATGGTATATTTACCGCTGCTGTGAATAACGAGCCATCCGTAAATAAAGCCGAGGCCTTCCACGGAGACGCTATGCGCATCCTGCGCGACATCCCTGGAATCACTGTCGATGCCGAGCCGACCCGCGGTCATCGTGGTATCGACGCGATCGTCAGCTTCGCGGGAACCAAGGCCGAGGTCGCGATCGAGTTCAAGAGCCGCGCCAACGCCGCCGCGGCGTGGCAGCTCGTCCGATACGCCGGCGAGGCGCCCGACCGATCCGTCCTGCTCGTTGCCGACGAGACGACTACAGATGCGCGAGCAATCCTTCGCGACCACGGGATCGCCGTGGTCGATGGTCTCGGCAATGCCCACATCGAACTTCCGGGCCTGCTGCTCCACCTCCAGGGGGACAAGCGGCGCCCTCGCCGCGATGCCCCAGCTCGCCTCGTCGGTAAGGCGGGAATAGTGGCGCAAGCGCTCCTGCTTGATCCGAAACGTTCCTGGCAGATCAACGACTTGGCTAAACACGCTCGCGTATCCCCAGCGTTGGCGCACCGCGTGATGGCCCGACTCGATCGAGAAGGCGTCACGGCCATCGAAGGCGCGGGGCCTCAGCGCGTCCGGCGCGTCGCGAATCCCAGCGCGTTGCTCGATCTCTGGGCTGAAGAGGATCGTCCTACCGCGCGCCGCACACCGGCTCATCTACTCGCGCGCTCGCCCGAACAGCTTGTGATGAAGCTCGGAGAGACCCTCCGCGACAGCAAGTTCGACTACGCGGTGACGGGCGCTGGCGCGGCGAGTCTGCTAGCTCCGTTCGTTACGGCTGTCCCCGTCTTCGACGTGTGGATCGGCGCAGCCGCGGATCCGACGAAGCTCCTCGAAGCGACGGGTGCCGAAGCGGTCGACGCTGGTCAGAACATCGTCCTCCTACAAGCGAAGCACGATCACCCGCTCGCGTTCCACAAAAACGTCGACAATGTTTGGATCGCCAATCGATTCCGCGTGTACGCCGACCTGCTGTGTGATCCGCGCCGTGGCGCCGAGCAGGCCAAACATTTGCGCGGCGAGGTGATCGGCTTTTGAGCAAAGCGCATTACACGAGCTACGACGAGGCCACCACAGGTCGCTGCGAGCGTGCGCTCGTGACGCTACTCGGCGACCTCGGTCCATGGCGAGAGCGCGTGTACCTCGCAGGCGGACTCGCGCCGCGCTACCTGGTGGGCGAGCTGCCTAAAGGCGCGCGCACACACGTAGGCACCACCGACGTTGACCTCGTGATCGGGCTTGCGCTCGGAGACGAGACACCGGAGACATACCGCACCCTCCAGAACAACCTCGACAAGGCTGGCTTCAAGCAAGGCCAACCGAGTTTTCGTTGGAGCCGGCGCGTCGACGGTGTGCTCGTCATCGTCGAGTGGCTGTGCGAGACTGACCAGGTCGACCCCGGCCAGATTTTTAGGCCCAAAGGTGAGGGCGTCGGGTCAAAGCTGGGCGCGTTCAACGTGCGCGGGGCGCATCTGGCTCGCGACGACTTCGTTGAGCACACGATCGAAGCCGCGCGCCTTGACGATCGCGGGATGTCGCGAGTCGACGTGCGCGTGGCCAACCTTCTACCGTACACGGTCCTGAAGACGTTCGCGTTTCAGGAGCGGCACGAGAACAAGGACGCATACGACCTTGTGTTCACGCTCATGAACGTCCGCGACGAGCCCGCGCTTGCTGGGATTGCTGCGGCAGCTAGCCCGGTTGTGGGACACGCGCACGTGACCGAGAGCCTGGCGCTTCTTGCGGAGCGCTTCGCGGACGTCGAGCAGGATGGACCCCACGCGTACGGGAACTTCCTCGCCGATGCCAGCGACGAGGACGAGAAAGCGCGGCTGCGCCAGGAGGCCGTGGCGACGGTGCGCGAGTTTCTGCGTGGGTTTCGCGACGATGCGTGACCGCCTCGACGTTGCGCTGCGGAGGAGGTCTTGCGCAAAGCAAAGACCCCGCTGACGGCGCGCGAGATCACCGATCTCGCTCTCCGACAGGGGGCTACTTCGAACCAGTGGAAGCACACCAGCAGCGAGCATGAGCACGGCTCTCTACGGAGCCCCAGAGGACGGGCCAATCCGTCGGATGTATCGACCGGGTGGCAAGCGGGCAGCGCGCGACTCGGTCCGCTGGATGTACACGAAGGAGGCTCAATAGGCCCTCACAGGGCGAGGCTTAGGCCGTTTCGCGGCGGTGCCACAGCAAGACTGCGCGCCGCCGACACGTCGCGTATTTTAGCTGGGCGTGCCCGCGGCTATCGTCCATCCTCTGAACGGTGCTCGTCCTCTGGACGAGCTCTCGCGGGATGAGCTGATCGCGCTGGTCGAGGCCGGCAACGAAGGCGGCATCCGCATCGACTTCTCGGGCAAGTCGAACGCGCGCAAGCTCTCCCGCCGCGTCCGTCCCAGGATTGCGCGAACCATCAAGAAGTACTCGATCGGATCGGAGCAAGACCAGGCGCACAACCTGATCATCGAAGGCGACAACCTGCAGGCGATGGCGACGCTGTTCCGCGAGCGCGGCCAGGTCGACCTGATCCTTACCGACCCGCCGTACAACACCGGGCACGACTGGCGCTACAACGATCGTTGGGAGGACGACCCCAACGACCCCGGCCTCGGCGAGTGGGTCAACGCTGACGACGGCGATCGGCACACCAAGTGGATGCGCTTCATGTGGCCACGGCTGCAGATGATGAAGGAGATGCTCAAGCCTGCGGGAGTGCTAGCGATCTGCATCGATCATCGCGAGCTTTTCCGCCTGGGCCAAATGCTCGACGAGTTGTTTGGCTACGAGAATCGGATCGCGATCATCAACTGGCAGCGAGCGTCGTCGTTGCGGAACGACAAGGACGGGGTCAGCACCGCTACCGAGTACGTCTTGGTCTACGCAAAGCAACGCGAGATGGCCAAGACGAACAAGCTTGCGCGAACCGAGGACCACGACTCCGGGTACGCCAACCGCGACGACGATCCGGAAGGAGCTTGGAATGGCGTCTCGCCCTTCGCCCCCGGAGCGAAGACGCACAAGGGGATGGTGTACGGAGTCCAGCACCCCTTTACCGGCGTGCTGGTCTACCCGAGCGGCGACCAGTGCTGGAAGCGGGACAAAGCGACGATCAAGCGTTGGTTCGAGCAGTGGGGATCGGAGTACGTCGAGGTCGACCTCGACGACAAACGAGTACCCGGCCTGCTAATCAAGGGCGCGAAGGACCCGCGTACCGGCGACCCGTCGTCTGATCCAGCCGTCAAGCGTGCGCGGAAACGGGCAGAAAAAGTCTTGGCCGGCGTGCTGCCGCCCGTCGTCTTCACGAAGAACGGCGACGGGCTTCCGCGGCTGAAGACATACCTGAAGAACGTGCAGAGCGGAGTGGTGCCATCTACGTACTGGTCCGACGAAGACTATGAGGCTCCTTTGCGACTCGATACCGCAGCTTGGCCATCGTCTGCTTCGGGAACAAGCGAGGCCGGCAGTCGAGAGCTTGCAGCCGTCGTGGGAACGGACCACGGCTTCGAGACTGTCAAGCCGATGCGCCTTTTCAGCAAGATCATTCAGATCTGGTGTCCGCTCTCTGGGCTTGTGCTCGATCCTTTCGCCGGTTCGGGCACGACGGGCCACGTGGTCCTAGACGTCAACAAGGAGCTGGGCGTCTCGCGCCGGTTCGTTCTAATCGAGCAGGGCCGCCCGGACCGTGGCGACTCGTACGCGCGGTCACTGACAGCGGACCGGATGCGCCGTGTGGTGACAGGGGACTGGGCGGTTGGCGAGCGTGAGCCGCTCGGCGGCGGATACCGATTCGCCTCCCTCGGCAAGAGGGTCGATGCCGATGCGCTGCTCAGCATGGAGCGCGAAGAGTTGGCCGACACGCTGATTGCGTCGCATTTCGATGCGGCATCGCGACGTCGCGATGCGCTCGTCAACGTACGCGAGCAAGCGCAGTTCAAGTATCTGGTGGCGCACAACTCCGACGGCGAGGGCTTTTTCCTCGTCTGGAACGGCACCAAGGGCAATACCGACTTCACGGAGAAAACTTACGAAGCGTGCGCCAAGGAGGCGAAGGTCGCAGGTCTCGCGCAGCGATATCACGTGTACGCGCGGCTGTATCGCTTCCAGACAAGCAACGTGATCTTCTATCCGATCCCTGACCGCATCCTCATGGACTTCGGACTCGATCTGCGCGGCGAGCCGTACTACGCCGACGACGAGTCGTGATCGAGCTAAAGGACTTCCAGCAACAAGCAGCCGAGCAGATTGCGGATCGGTTCGCCAAGTACTACGACGAACCGCCGATGCGCGGACGCCGCGGCAACTTGCGCGTCGTCCCCTTCTACCAATCGCTAGATTCGATAACCGCGTCGGGCAAGACGGTGATGCTCGCGGATGCCGTGTCGACGATCTCGACGCTGCTACCCATTGCTCCGGTCGTGTTGTGGTTGTCCAAGGGCAAGGTTGTCGTCGACCAGACGTACGCCAACCTCGCGGCCGGCGGCAAGTACCACCACCTGCTCGGCAACGCGCGCTTCGGCTACCTAGCGAAGTACGACCAGACCGACGTGCGCGAATCGACAGAACCGATGGTCTACTTCGCGACGGTCGGGACGTTCAACCAGAAGGACAAGGAGAAGGGCGAGCGCCTGATCTTCAAGAGCGAGATCGACACCGCGGAAGACAGCACGTGGGAGGCGTTGAAGCTGCGCTTGGACGCGAACGATCGTCGTCGACCGTTGCTACTCGTGTACGACGAGGGACACAACCTGACCGACCAGCAGATGGACTTGCTGCTCGAACTAGAGCCAGACGGCCTCATCGCGGCGAGCGCGACCATGAAGCTGCCGGCGCAGCTCGGCGCCGAGGTCAAACTGCTGCGCGAGGAAGGCTGGACCGACGAGCAGCTGGTGACTGATGTCAACGCGAAGGCGGTCGCCGACTCCGGCCTGGTCAAGAGCGCAATCCTGCTCGGCGGTTACGAAGCTCCCATGGAGGAGACGATCGACTCGCTCATCGCTGATATGCACGAGGTCGAAGAAGAGGCGGCTGCACACGGGGTCGGCGCACCAAAGGCGCTCTACATCTGCAAGACCAACATCGTCGAGGGCAACAGCCTGCAGACCGACAATCCCAAGCAGCCGTTTCTGCAGCGTCGCTCGCCACCAATCTTGATCTGGCGCTATCTAACCGAGAAGTGCGACGTCGAACCCGCGGACATCGCGGTGTACTGCTCGCTGAAAACCGACAAGGACTATCCGCTGCCGCCGGACTTTCGTCTCTTCAAGGGTGCGGACAAGGATTACGACGACTTCGTCGCCGGGGAATTTCGGCACGTCATCTTCAACCTGAGCCTGCAAGAGGGTTGGGACGATCCGCTCTGCTACTTCGCGTACATCGACAAGAGCATGGGCTCGAACATTCAGGTCGAGCAGATCATCGGTCGACTGCTGCGCCAGCCTGGCGCGCAGCACTACCCTGTTGAGCGCCTGAACTCTGCGCACGTGTACGTGCGCGTCGACAAACGCGGCGTGTTCGCGGACTTGCTCAAGAAGGTCAACAAGAAGCTGAAGTCGGACGCGCCTGGCATCAAGATTGTCGAGATAGGCCTTGGCAAAGCCAAGCCAGAATCGATTCCTGTGAAGGAAGAGAAGCGCATCTTCGAGACTGCGTACATCAGTGACGACGCTATCGGTCCGATCGCAGAACTACTCGACGGACTGACCGACTACCGCAACGACGACGGCTCCAACATCAAGAGTGCGGGCGGACGGACGCTGATACAGCGCATGGTCGGTGTCGACGACGAGATGAAGCTGGAGTGGGAAGAGTTCGAGCACACCAGCCTTGTCGCGGCGCGCTGGCTGTTTCAGCGTGAGGTGTTGCGCCGCTTTTCCGGCGCGCTCGGTGTGGCGCCTACGGACGCACCGAAGTTCGATGCGATGGTCGGGTTCGGCAGCCGTGCACAGACGCAGATTGCACGCGTCGCAGAGGACGTCGTCAACGCGTACATCGAGAACGTCTATCTCAAGCAGAAGGCAGTCGACGAGTACATCGTCGGTTCCGCACTTGTGCGCCGCGACGAAATGGAGTCCTTCGACAACGCGCTGCACGAGGGCTACAGCGGTCTCAACGACATGGAGATCCCGTTCGCGCGAGCGATCGACGCAACGGGACTGACTTGGTATCGCAACCCGTCGCGCAGCGGCTACAACATCCCACTCATCAGCGTCGGTCCGACGCGCAACTTCTACCCCGACTTCTTGGTCTGGAAGGGCAAAGACGTCTTTGCGATTGACACCACGGGCGGGCATCTTCTGCAGGAGAAGACCGGCCGCAAGCTGCTATCGATCGCGCCCGCGAAAGCAACCGACGGGCGGCTACGCGTACGCCTGGTGTCGGAGGGCAAGTGGAATGCCAAAGTCGAGCAAGAGGACTCCGATGGCTATACCGTCTGGGGACAGAAGCCTGATAACTCGCTGCGCGCGATCTCCGTCGACTCCGTTGAGGCCGCGGTAGAGCGGGCGGTAACCCCTGATTCGACGTAACACGCCGCGAGTCCCACCAACAAGATCAAGGGTAATCACGGCTCGACGCTGTAATCGAGCTCTCGCCAAGATCGAATGTGATAGGACGTGCCGTCGGCTGAGCGAAATCGCGAGCCGCCCTGGAAGGTCAAAGTGCAGTGGGCATCCCCGTTGGTGAACTCGAGCGGTTTGCCGAAGACCACCTTTTGGCCTTGGCGCGGGCGTGGCCTGGCTAGGCGGTGGCGGCAGCGTCGTCGCCACTCGCCAGCATGCTCATTGCTTGGCTCAGTAAGCTGATCGAGGATGCGTGCGGGGCAGCGATCCTCGGCGGGACCCATGTCCTCGCTGATCGCCTTGGTGTAGAGCACACCATCGCGGCGCTCGGCCAACAGCACGAGACCGAACACCTCCTGCCCGTCACTTGAGCGCACGGCTGCATAAATGACTTGCCCATAGCGAGCGGTGTCGATCACACGCGCGGCGAAATCCGTGCCGAGATTGAACTCGATCGCGGCGCGCGCGGTGAAAGGTCCCTGTAGATGTCCAGCGGTCCAACCCATGATGTTCCTTCCTGCGTAATTGATGGCCCTCCCGTCGACGCTTAATGTCTCTCCTCATAAAATGCGTGCAATACATTTCGCTATGGAGGAACAGGAGCAGCGCCTAAGGTCGCGGGTGCAAGCCGTTACTCAATGACGGCGGGTAGACCTAAGTCTGAAAACCCGATGCTCCGCCGTCTCTTGTGATCGTAACTTCGGCTTGGGATGTTTCTTGATCGCGAACTTCGTGGGGCGGCTGACCGACGACACGTGTGTGACCCTTGCGACCAAGGGCAGGAGGATCTCGACGTTGCGCTCAAGGACCGCCGAGCCCGTCGCTGGTACGCGGACTCAACCCACCTCGTGGGCCGCGAATGGGCCTACGAGAAGGTCGTCCAGCAGACGTTTGACGCCTACACCGGAGGAGACCTCGACGGCCGCGCTTCATCGCCGCGGGCAGCAAGGAGAAGTCATAGAGCCCGAGCGAGAGTACCATCCCAACCCGGTGCCAAGATAGCTCCTAAGCTCTGATGGAAGGGCGCCGATTGATGCCACCACCTACCGACACCCAGATCGACCTGTTCGTGTGGGCACGCGAGCTCGAGCAGGAAAACGAGCGGATCGCCAAGACCAACGGTGAGCGGGCATGCCGCCGCGGGTACCTGGTGTTCGCCACCGACCCGGCGGTCTCTCCGGAGGACCCAAACTACTGCGAGATCTATGCCACCGAGGCAAGGACACCCAACCAAGCCGCGGGCAAGATCCGCCCGCTGGCCGCAGGGCGACGCCTGCACGCGTATCTAGCCACCGGCAAGTACAAGCACGAGCTCGCAGACGCCCGCTGGGTCGCATAGCCGCCGAGCCCGAAATATGCAAGGCAACCCGGCACCGACAGCCGCCGACTTCGACGCAGCCGAGGCGCGACTCCGGGCGAGCGTCGACTCCGATCTCCCGATACTTGCCGTCGTGCGACAGGCAACAGACGTTCTCTCTTGGTGCTCTCTCAGTCGGATCTCCCGAAGTTCGACGAGGACCCGGTCCCCGCGTCACTCAGTAGGAGGCGACGGGGTGGTGTATCAGTTTGGATGGGATCGCCTCCTAGGACGGTGGTAGCCTCGGGGCTGTGCCCGACCGGTCACGCAGACCCCGCGACCCGAACCAGCTTGGCAAGCTGATTGTCGACATCGCTCGGGCGAGATCGAAGACATGCCTGAGGACGGCGGGAATGACCCCGCCGCGGTTGAGCTAGGCCACAAGGCGGCTTGAAGGGCGGAAAGGCGCGCGCCGCGAAGATGACAGCTGAGGAACGCCGCGAGGCCGCCAAACGGGCGGGGAGCGTCACGGTAGAGAAAGCGTCGAGTTAGCTCGCCGCGCCCTCCAGCGCCTTTACGTCCTCGATAGGCCAAGGAACGCTTTCCGGCTCACGGCCCTCTGCTTGTGCTGCCGTCCACTCCTCGGGGCGAGCGGCCCACACGACGGCGAAGTCGTATCCAGGATCGACTGGACCGGTCGCAATCCGCTGAAGGGTTCGCCCAAAGGCGTTGCGCACCTCGATTGGTTGCCCCGCGACTGTTTGGATCATGAGGACATGATCGTCGCCTCACAGTGGTACATCAAGCGGAATATCCGACTATCTGTTGTTCGCGAACTCCTTGTGGTATGCTCCGCCCAGATTTTCCACAACCGCCGGAGGGAGTGCCATGGCCGAGCAGTCAGAAGACACCTTTGTCCCACCATACATCTCGTTTGCGCAGCTTGAGAACGTCCTCGAACGGATGCGGAACGAAGGGACTCCGGCACGCATCGACCGCAGCTACCTAGCTTCATGGTCCGGCTCCGCGCAGGCTCAGTTCCTCAAGGCAGCCGCTTCTCTAGGGCTCCGCGATGAACACGGACGGCCCACAGAAACTCTCAAGCAACTAGTTGAGAACTCTGACGGCCGACCGGCCATAATCGCGGGCATCCTGCAGGACAAGTACGCCGCCGCGCTGGCCCTGGGGGAGGATGCCACTCAACAGCAGCTCGAGGAGGTGTTCCGAAACTACCCCGGAATCAGCGGCTCGACGACGCGCAAGTCGATCACCTTCTACCTGCACGCTGCCAAGTTCGCCGGCATCCCCGTGAGTCCGTTCTTCAAGTCCGGTCGCGCCACGCCTGGTGGTGGCGGAGGATCGCGTCCCTCCCGGTCGCGCACGCAGCGACGCGGGAGTCCACCAGCGACGGTACCCATATCGCCCCAGCAGCCGCCCCCGAACAGCTTGCCGCAACTCCATCCTGCGGTGCTCACGCTCGTTCAGGCGCTTCCGACATCTAACGACCCCGCGGCCAAGCCGGAGTTTTCCGAAGCGGATCGCGAGGCGTGGTTTGCATACGCCCGCGCGACGTTCAACTTGATCTACGCGCTTGCCCCGAGCGACACGGGAGGTTCGACATGACGAGGTGAGCAGCCCCGGAGCCAAGAGGTCTTGTAGCTGAGGCTCCGGGGCAACCCATGTCGTGCGGGAGGGGAACGGCCGTAACCGCTCCCCTCCGACCTTGGCGCGCTAGCTCAATTTGGCCTAGAGCACCGGACTTTCAATCCGGGAGATAGGGGTCCGATCCCCCTGCGCGCCACTACCGAGTCTATCGGCCATGTCTACCTTTCCCTTGACGATGCGTGAGCGCTCTGGCCGGCTGACCACAGAGAAGCGCGCACTGGTGCTCTCGATGCTTGTGGAGGGCAGCAGCGTCCGCGCCACCAGCCGCACGGCGGGCGTGGCGATCAACACGGTGCAGAAGCTCCCGCTCGACGTCGGCGCTCCGCGCCGCCTCATGTGTGGTCGCCACAGCTTGCGCAGAGCACGTGTCCGGGTTGGTGACGAATCCGGTCACCAGGCATCACCGAGCAGCCGCACCGGTGACACTCCCCGGTATACCGTGCCCTTATCCACCTTCCTGTTGCAGTGGAACCCTTCGGTGAGTGCTGGCGGATCTTCCCTGACGGTCTGCGCCCGAGGCGGATCATCGATGCGAGCAAGAAGCCGATGACTGCTCCTACTCCGCCACCGACCAACACAGGGGTGAGCCAGGCCAGGATCTCAGAGGCCAGGCTGCTGCCGATACACTGCGCGAAAGCGTGCGTGGCCACATGCCCGTGGGTGGTGATGTGAGGCCGGCAGGCCTGGGACGATGAGGGGTGTGTGTTGGTGTGCTTGAGCGCCCACATCAGCCCGAGGAAGGCCCCGCCGCCCGAGCAGACACGAAACACCAGGTCGCGCAGCTCGCGCCCTAGCACCCGGCGCTGTCGATGACCGATCGCCACGTGTCGTTATCGGCAGCATATTCCGGTGACTAAAACTGCCCCTTCGCCAGGATAAGCCGCGTGCGGCGTCTCGGCTGTGGTAGTGAAGGTCGGGCTTGTAGGGATGCAGTTGCCTCGTGGTTCTCCTGCCCCGTGGAGCACCATTCATCGCCAGTATGGGCGCAGACGCTAAAAACTGCGGCGGCGGTGTCGTCAGCATAGAACTGCCAAAAAATGCTGACGACTACTTCCATTATGGGCTGGGTAGAGGGATGGGGGCCGCGGCGTCAAGTCCTTGTTGCCTCCGCCGGCGTTTGTGGTTCTACCTTGACCCCGCTAATCGTTCAGTCGTGAGCCCTAGGCGTGGTACCACTCGACGGTGGCGCCGCCCTTCGTGCAGTCCCCGCCTTCCCCGTGACCGGGAAAGCCGCTGCCGTCGCCGAAGCACGTCCATCGCGGCAGCCCGTAAAGCTTCCAACGGAACTGCGAGGCTGGGCCTTCGGGGTTGCCGACGAACGTCACGCCGACGCCCGACTCCATCGCCTGCACCATGGTCAACGCTTGCGCGCACGACACATTGCGCGTCTGAATCAGGATCGGGTAGCCGCGCTTGAAGCTCCTGAGCGTCGGGACCGCCGGGCAGTTGTGGTTCGGCGCAGAGAAGGCGGTCGCTCGCCCATGCCCGGTGAGCAGGGCCATGCCACCGAGTAGCGCCACCACCACGATAAGGACCGTCAGCCGTTTCACGACGGCCGCACCCTACCCCACCGCCGACTCAAACTGATACACCACCGGCGGCGGTAGCCGCTATACGCAGGCGTGCACCGTCGCATAGCTCGGCAAGGACAGCCAGCGTCCAGCGTCCACTCAGCAAGCAACTGGAGTGCGGCCGCTACGAGCTTTCGTCGCTGAGTCGGGCGATGAGTTCGATCATTGCGTCAAGCGCGGCCTCTAGCGGTTTGGTGTCGCGTTTGATCTGTGTGAGGAGCAGGCCGCCTTGCAGGGCGGCTAGCAGCGCGAGGGCGAGGGTGTCGGGGTCGGTGTCGGGCGGGAGCTCGCCTCGTGCTTGCATCTCTCGTAGGCCGGTCTGGATTGTGGCTTCCCATCGTTTGAAGCCCTCGGCGACGTGGGCTCTTGCGTCGGGATCGGTCTCGGCTAGCTGGCCTCCGAGAGAGCCGATTGGGCAGCCTCCGCTGCAGTGGTGCTCGCGCTGGGACGCGACCAGGAAGTCGCGCCACGCTCGGAGGCCCTTCAGCGTGCTGAAATCGAAGTTCTCCTGCCCGCCGGCCATTGTGTCGGCCTGGTGGTCAACGACTGCCCGGACCAGGGCCGTCTTGTCCTCGAAGTAGTGGTAGAGCTGCGAGCTCGAGACGTCCGCTGCCGCGCGTACGTCCTCGATCGTCGTGTGGGCGACGCCTCGCTGGAAGATCAGGCCGGCGGCAGCGTCAACTATGCGCTGCCGGGTCTCCTGCCCCTTGCGCGTCAGTTGCCGAGGGGTGGGACTAGTCGTGGTCATACCGCAGATTCTACCAACAGAATGGATCGCCTTATCCATTCTGTGTTAGAGTGGAATGCTTATTCCATTACTGAGCAAACCACTCAAAGGGAGCACGAGACGACATGGCACTTCAAGGCAAGACGGCCCTTATCACCGGCGGCACATCCGGGATGGGTTCCGCCACCGCACTGGCGATGGCCGAGAAGGGCGCGTCGGTGATCATCACCGGCCGCGACGAGACCCGCGGCGCGAGCACCGTGGAGAAGATCCGGGCGGGTGGGCACGATGCGCAGTTCATCGCCGCTGATTTCTCGGAGATGTCTGAGGTGGCCCGCGTTGCCGACGCAGCAGGCGAGATCGATGTTCTGGTCAACTGTGCAGGCGTTGCGGCGATGGGGCCGACGGTTGACACCGACGAGGCGGCGTTCGACGGGCTGTTCCAGATCAACGTCAAGGCGCCGTTCTTCCTCGTCGCCGCGCTCGCCC
Source organism: uncultured Solirubrobacterales bacterium (assembly GCA_963755165.1). GTDB lineage: Bacteria > Actinomycetota > Thermoleophilia > Solirubrobacterales > Solirubrobacteraceae > Palsa-744. The sequence goes on from CAVWIT010000002.1 coordinate 424,602, forward strand.
CGAAGATCGCCGCCCGCGGCGGCGGATCGATCATCAACGTCTCAACGATGGTCGCGAGCTACGGCCAGCCAGGCATGGCTGCCTACGGCGCCTCGCGCGCCGCGATCGAGCTGCTCACCAAGGCGTGGGCCGCCGAATACGGGCCGCAGAACGTCCGCGTCAACGCGGTCGCTCCCGGTCCGACGTTGACCCCGGCATTGGAGCCGAGGTTGGAGATGGCCAAGGAGTTTGCCAAGACGATTCCGCTCCGCCGCGTCGCTGAAGTGCACGAGCTATCCGACGTCATCACATTCCTCGCGACCCCGGCGGCCGGCTACATCAACGGCGCGATCATCCACGTCGATGGCGGCCGCACTGCGGTCTGAGAGGGCAGGAGATGACTCAAATGCAAACCACCAAAGGAAAGACCGTGTTGATCACCGGCGCCAACGCCGGGATCGGCAAGGACATAGCGCGGCAACTGGCATCACGTCCCGAGATGGCCCGCATCTACCTGGCGTGCCGGAACCTAGACCGGGCGGCAACGGCAAAGGCCGAGCTCGAAGCGACGACCGGCCGGCGCATCTTCGAGATCGTTCTCATGGACGTTTCCGATCCGGGCTCGGTCCGTGCTGGCCTGGCGGGCATTGACGGATCGCTCGACGCGGTGGTCATGAACGCCGGTGGAATGGGCGGCAAGACGCCAATGGACTTGACCGCCGACGGGGCCACTTACATGTTCGCGCAGAACGTTCTTGGCCACGTTGTCCTCCTCGAGGCGCTGCTGGCCGAGGAGCGGCTTGGCGAGGTGGCGCTCTTCGCCGGAAGCGAGGCAGCCAGGGGAATCCCGAAAATGGGGTTCAAGCGGCCGTCGTTTGACTCAAACTCCGCCGACGAGCTCGCCAGTGTTATCGACGGCAGCTATTTCGCCGGCGGCAAACCTGACGTCAATTTGGCCTATGGGCAGGCCAAGCTGATCGGCATCCTGTGGATGGCCTACCTGGCCCGCCAATACCCCGACCGTCGATTCATCTGCGTGAGCCCCGGCAACACCACCGGCACCCAAGCACCCAATGACCTCAAATTGCCGCTGCGCATAGCGGCCAAGTACGTCATGCCCCGTCTGGGCATCGCCCACAAGCTTGACGTGGGCGCGAAGCGACTGGTCGACGGCGTCACCGACCCGACCCTGTCCAGCGGCGTGTTCTACGCGAGCAGGGGGGAAGTCCTCAAGGGTCCCGTGGTCGACCAAGCAGACATCTTCCCCGACCTGGCCAACCCATCGTTTCAGGACCACGCCAACGAGGCCATCCACCGCTTTATCACCTAAAAGACACCGCGTTCGTTCGTTCAGGGGAGGACCATGGATCTAGATGTCTTCGCCGACATGCTCCGGCGCTTGGTTCAAAACTCCTCGAATACAGGCGAGCGGCTCGGGACGCTCATCGACACGGCGACCTCGGCCGCTGTGGCGGCGTTGGCGGCCGAGCTCGACGTCGATCTGGGACGCGCTGATGTCATCGGCGTAAATCTGACCTGCTCGGTAGACCGAGACCCGGGGGTCCTCCGAGCCACAGTTGTGCGGCTCGAGCCCAAGACGGGGCTCAGAGACGAGTTGACGCGACACGGCCAAGCACTCGCCGAGGTGGAGGTGCAGATCGACGCCGATTCGCAGCCGCGAGGCGTTGTCGTCCTCACTATCGAGATTGGCAGCGAGCCGGCGTGAGCCTCGGGAGCGCCGCCGACCCAGCGCCAACCAGCTCGTTCGACCCTGGTGAATTACGTCATAGATAGCTCTGAGATTCTCACGCACCTGCGGTGCTGAACAGCAACGTTACGGCCCTTCGGGCAGAAGCTGTAAAGACAAGTTAGGGCCCTTCGGGCCTGACCGGTGCCTGCTGGCGCAGTCACCTCCTCAAAGGCGCAAACTATACGCACCTCGAGGAGCTAAATAGACGGATATAGCTGATGATAGCTATGTATTAATTCTCTCTCCCTTATTCCCTTGACCCTCATTTTGGTGAGAGCTACGTTCGGGGGAATGCAGACGACTCACAAGATCGAAGGTAGCTCCGCTGTGAGGTTTGCCAGGTACCTTCTGGCGGAAGCTTCGCGGGGTGACTACTACACTCACGACGGCCAGGGTGGCAAGTCTGCCCCCACGCAATGGCACGGACCCGAGAAGCTGCTGCGATCCTTCGGGATCGACCCGGAGAAGGCAGTCGAGATGAAGCATCTGGGGCCTCTCATGCAGGGGTTCGATCCCGTCACCGAGAAGCCGATCCGGCCTGCTGGATCTAATGGCACGAGGGTCGCCGGGATCGACCTGAGCTACGCGCCGCCCAAGGAAGTCTCAGCGTTGTGGGCGACCACCGACCCCTACCGGCGCGCACAGATCGAGGTCGCCCATCGCAAGGCGGTCGCCAGCACGCTGAAGCGGATCGAGCGAGAGGTCGCCTTGGTGCGCCGCAAGACCGGCAAAGTCCAGCGCTTTGAGAAGGCCAAAGGATTGCTCGCAACGGAGGTCGTGCACACGACCAGCCGCTTGGGCAAGGACCAGGACGAGCACGGGATCCCCGACCCCCAACTGCACTCCCACATCGTGCTGCTCGCCGCCGAACGTAAGGACGGGGTGCTCGCCGCCATTGAATCCAAGCAGGTGATGCGGGCCGCCCGTGAGAACGGCGCGTGGTACAGATCGGAGTTGGCCGCCAACCTGCAGGAGCTTGGTGTCGGCATCGAACGACACCAAGGCAACGGCGAGCGCTACTTCGGCGTTCGCGGGATGAGCAAGGATCTGTCCGAGCGCTGGTCGACCCGTTCCCAGGACGTCCATCGCGCCGCGAACCTGTTCCGCCAGCGCTACGGCCGTGAGCCGGGACCCGGAGAGCTCGACTCCATCACCCTCTCCACCCGCGGATCGAAGTCCGCGGCACCACCGGAGGAGGTCAATGCGGCGTGGCGCGCGCTCGGCGAGGAGCACAACCAGACCGCACGGCGCTCTGAGGAAGCGTTCCACGACTGGGGTCTGCGCAATGACCCCAACATAGACCTCGCGAAGGAGCTGCTCGCGAACGTGACCAGGGAATCGTCGATGATCAACACCCATGAACTCCACGCCAAGGCTTACGAGCTCTCGGCCGGCGTCTGCCGGCCCGACGAGGCGGACCGGCTCGTCAATGACCTCGTCCGCTCAGGTGAGATCCTCGAGTTGGAGGACGGCACATGGACTACCCGGCGGCTCCGCGAGCTCGAGCAGGCGACCGTTGACATCGCAGAACAGCGAGCCACCGAGATCGCCGCCCCCGTCTCCGAGCAAGCGCTGAAGCAGGCCCGGCGTGAGATCGGCAAGCAGATCAAAGGATCGCTCACCCAGGAGCAGCGCGAAGCGCTCGAGACGATCACCGGCCCGGGCGGGATCGCGGTGCTCGTCGGACCGGCCGGGACCGGGAAGGGCGTCGTGATCTCCACCGCGGCCCGGGCGTGGCAGCTGGATGGCAACGAGGTGATCGGCATCTCGGTCGCCGGTCAGGTCGCCCAACGCCTCCAAAACGAGGCGAGCCTCGACCGCTCCTACAGCGCCGACGACCTGAACTACGGCATCCAGCAGGGCCGCATCAGGATAGGGCCCAACACCGTGATCGTCTTCGACGAGGCCGCGATGGCCGACCACGAGCGGATCGCCCCGCTCGTGAAACTGACGGCCGAGCGAGGCGCGAAGCCCCTGCTCGTCGGCGACGCCGAGCAACTCTCCTCGATCGGCCCCGGCGGGCTGTTCGCCGCACTCGAAGGCCGCGTACCCACAGCCGAGCTGCACGAGGTCCATCGCGCAAACCACGACTGGGAGCGCCAGGCCTGGCAGCAGATCCGCGCGGGGGAACCCGGACCCCCGCTTGCCCAATACCAGGCTCACGACCGGCTGCATATCCACGACACCCGCGCGGAGGCCGCGGAGGCGATGGTCGAGAACTGGGATCAGACGCGCAAGACGCTCGCCGGCGGGCAGGCCGTGATGATCACCGACGCGTCGAACATGGAGAGAGACCAGATGAACGCGATGGCCCAGGAACGCCGTGTCGAGGCTGGTGAGCTCGGTGCGCACCAGGTCGAGCTGCCTGGCAAGCCCTACGGCCTGCGCGCTGGGGACGAGATCATCTTCACCGCCAAATTCCCCGTCCCCGGCCAGGGCCGAGTCAAGAACGGGGTCACCGGCACCGTGATCGACGCCAGCCGGCACGAGGACAAGGTCACGATCAAGACCAACGAACACGAGCCTAGACAGGTGCAGGTGGACACGAGCAAGTTCGACGAGCTGTCTCTCAGCTACGCCGTGCACATCAATAAGGGACAGGGCATCACCGCTGAGACGAGCGGCATCCTGATCGGCGGCTGGCAGACGGACAAGGAGCACGCCTACGTCACGCTCACCCGTGCCCGCGAGCAGACCCAGATCTACGTCTCCCGCGAGGACCTCGGGGAGATGGGCCTCGACGTGGGAGCCGTCGAACGGCTCGGCGAGAAGATGAAGCGCAGCCGCGCACAGCAAGCGACGATCACCAAGCGCCTCGCCCGGGATCGACCCGCAGAGCCCGAGCGGACCGCGGAACAGCGCGAGCTTGAACGCTCCACAGAGGCCGCACAGCAACACGAGCACCCGACCCAGACCGCAGCCCCGACAGTCGTCGACCAGTCGACCGAGATCCCCTCACCCTCGAATGCCACTCAGGCAACCACAAGCGAGATCGACCGGATGCTCCAGGCACGGCGAGGACGTCAGTTCGAGTGGGAGCGCGCGATCGACGTAGACCGCAGCGGGGACGTCGACGAACAGGCCGCCGAAATCCAGGCGATCGAAAACCTCGCCGAGCACCTACGCAACGACGGAGCCAGCGAGGCAACGATCACCAAGGAGATCGCCAAGCAGACCGCCGGACGCGAAGCCGACCTCGAGCGCAACACCCAGGCCCAAGCCGAACACGAGCGCTACATCGACAAGGTCCTCGAGCAGCAGCGACAACGCCTGCTCGACGACGAGCAACAACACAACGACCGTGGCCAAGGAAACGATCGCGACTCCGATCGCGACTCCGACCGTCAGCCCGTCGAGCGCGACCCCCACATCGAGCAGGCGATCCAAGAGGAGCGGGATCGACAGCAGGCGTGGGAACACGACATCGCCGCGGACCGGGACAATGACCGCGACATGGGGTTTGGGATCGAGTGATGTCCTTTCAAGCAGTCTTCTACCGCGATGCGTCGGGTCGCGAACCGGTGCGCGATTTCCTCGAATCCTTGGATGAGGACTCGCGGGCGGCGATCGAGCATCAGATCGGGTGTCTAAACCTGCTCAGCGACACAACGCCTCATAACCCCGAGCTACCGCGCCACGTCCAGTCCGAAGTGCAGCGCATCCTCGATCGCGCAGCCCGCCGCATCCTGGCCGAACAGCTGGATGGTGATCGTTTCGTCGCCGGACACGGCCAGGATCTCGAGCTTGCCGCCGAGGGCATCGACGTAGCCCGCGACGGTGGAGGATCAGCGGTGCGTCAGCTCGTCAAGCGGCGCGGTTAGTTCTTCCGCTTCGCTTGTATCGATGCCCTCGAGTCGGGATGCGAGCAGGCTCGTCAGGATCCCGACCTTCGCCGCGAGCTTGACGACCGGGTCCTCCATGACACCGCGGTAGAACTGGAGCTCGTGCTGGCTGGCGTTCGTTATCGAGAACGCGGTGATCAGCCCGACCGTCTCAAACTGGCGCCGGCTGCCCTTGCGCCAGTGCGCGATCAGCCCGTGGTCAGCCCAGTATCTGACCTGCCGCTCAGACATCCCCGTTAGCTGCGCGATCTCGCCGCTGCTCAGCGGGTAGCGGTGACCGGTCGCTGCGCTTGGATCGAAGACGACCTGTTGCTGGCGGCGCTTCAGCCGTGGCCACAGCGCACGCACGCGCGGGTCGCGCAGCACTTGCGCCTGGTCCAGGCGCTCCCGGCGCTCCGGCGAGATCTTCGCGGGGCGCATACCCCCGCGGCGAGGCGCCGGCTGCTTCACAACGCTGTTCTGTCCACCTCTGCTCACGTCGCTCATCCTAGCACAGAAACTTACAAGTGGTTGTCAATCGGCGTCGATGATCGACCAGCGGCTCCCGGTGAACTGAACCGTCGCGATGTAGATCCCCTCGATATGGACGAGCTCGAGCTTCCCCGTTGGCAGAACCCATTGGTAGGGGTCGTCGGTCTGCTCGAATCGAAGCTCGCCGGCTGAGCGCCGGACCGCGATCGCGTGGCTCACCTCCGCTGGCGTTGCCTCTCCCCGGAAGCAGTGGACGATGACGTCCTCGATCGTCTCCACCCCCGTTGGCGCGATATCCGTCGCGTAGATCCCGAGCCCCCGTGCCACTCCCGGACCGGAGACGAAGCAGCGATCCTCAATGATCGCGTCGGCGCGCGCGGCGTCCGTGTAATGGAAAAGAAACTCATCGCCGGCGCCCGCCTGAAGTTGCCGTAGTGTCACGGCCGGACCGTATCGAGTGAGGCAGATCGCCGGGGTTTAGCCGTTGAACAGACGATCTACACCGGCTCGACGGAGAATCGCGCGCCGTCCCTGCGGGGACCGGGGGCCCTCTGCGAAAGCTCTCCCCGCGCAACCGGCGCCCTGGCGTGCAACCCCCATCCACTCTACAGGCATCATGCGTGGCGGCGCGCGCTTGTAGGCGACCTTGAGTCCCATGGCAACACGAGTTCTACGGCGATTTGGCTGTCACTAATGGCTCCATATCGTGCCCCCGCTATGCCGCTGACGGGGACCACCGTGGTCCCCGTCAGTATTTCCGGGGCAAGCGCGGGTCTACTCAGATCTATTTCCTAGATCCATGTGTTTGCTGTTCTAGCAAACTACTCAAACAAGAGAAGTTCCTGCTAGACTTGCGTTTGCTATGACAGCAAACATGACTCTAGAGAGAACTAATCTGGTCGATGGGGCTGTTGCGGGGCTGCGCGGCATGCTACCCGTGAGTTGGGATGTAGAGCGCTCAACTGGGGCTGAGTTGGCCGGGGGTACGCCGCCGGAGGGATCAGCTTTGGTGGACGACGCTATCGATCTTCGTGCCCGAGACGGGACGATCGTGACCTTTGTGGTCGAGGCCAAGCGGTCCTTTGACCCCCGCGCCGCTGAGCAGCTATCCGCCGGCGTCCCGCGGATGCTCCGCTCCCTTGCTGCCCGGTTCCCGATTCTTGTCGTTGCTCCGTGGTTGAGCGCACGAACCCAGGAGCTCCTCGCCAGGGAAGAGATCAACTTCATCGACCTCACGGGCAACGCGTTCATCAGCCTGGAGGACCCGGCCCTGTACATCAGGGCGACTGGTGCTACCCGCAACCCCGAGCCTCCGCCTCGCGGCCGAGCGACGGTTCGCGGCCCAAAGGCGGCAAGACTGATCCGGCTACTCGTAGACGTGCAGCCTCCCTACGGCGTGAGCGAGATCGCGGCTGCCACCGAGCTCGCGCCAGGGTATGTCTCGCGACTGCTCGACGCGTTGGATCGAGCTGCTCTCGTCGAGCGCGCTCGACGTGGACGTGTCGAGGACGCCGACATCGCGGGGTTGTTACGGCGGTGGGCGGAGTCCTACGACGTCCTGAAGACCAACGACGCGTCCTTTTTCCTGGCGCCAGGCGGGGCGAAGGAGGCACTATCAAGGCTCGCCGAGCTGCCTGACCCCGCGACGATCGCCATTACCGGATCCTTCGCCGCGCTCCGCATCGCCCCGGTCGCGGCGCCCGCCCTGCTGATCGCCTACAGCAAAGACGTCGAGACGGTTGCTGAGGAGCTTGGGCTTCTGCCGGCCGACGAGGGAGCCAACGTCGCCCTGCTGCGAGCGTTCGACCCAATCGTCTGGGACAGGGGTAGCGACGAGGCAGGCCTTCGCTACGTTGCACCATCACAAGCCGCCGTCGATTGTCTGACGGGCAACGGTCGCATGCCCGCCGAGGGCGAGGCGCTCATCGCGTGGATGAAGGAGAACAAGCCGCGCTGGCGGCTGTCTTCGATTGAGGATCTCAGCGTCTCCACAGGCGCCCGATGAGCGGCGCAAATGATGTCCCGGAGCCACTACTTGGGCTCGACGAGCGATATGTAGTCGCACGGCGTGTCCTCCTCGACGCCCTGACAGCGCTGGCACCCCACATTGACGCTGTCATCCTGGCGGGGGCGCAAGCCGTCTATCTCCACACAGGGACCGCCGATCTCGCTGTCGCTCCCTACACGACAGACGGTGATCTCGTCCTGGACCCCCGGCTCCTCGAGGACGCGCCTGAGCTCGAGGACGCGATGACCGTCGCCGGATTCTATCTTCAGCCCCAGCTCGGCGGTCATGTAGAGCCGGGGATTTGGCTCACCAAAGCGTTGGCGGGAGGCGAGGAGATCCTCATCCCGGTGGACCTCATCGTCCCTGAGGGCGCCGCCTCGGGAGAGGGAAGACGCGCCGCTCGCCTGGGGGTTCACGGCAACCGAGCTGCCCGCCGAGCAGTCGGACTCGAGGCGGCGCTCGTGGACCACAGCACGATGACCATTGCGGCGCTCGATCCGACAGACAACCGGTCGCTCCAGGCGAAGGTGGCAGGCCCTGCGGCCCTGTTCGTCGCGAAGGCCCACAAGCTCAACGACCGAGCCGAAAGCCCACGTCAAGATAGACTCGACGACAAGGACGCTGCGGATGTCGTGCGACTCATGCAGACCACGAACCCAGATGAGGTCGCCGCCACGCTCAGTGCCCTCGGCGAAGACGCGATCGCCGGGGCACCCTCAAAGAACGCGCTCACCTATATCGAGCAGCTGTTCGGCCGGCGCGGAGGTCTCGGCATAGAGATGTCTGCCAGGGCACTCCGAGCCGCCATGCCCGAAGACCGTGTCGAGGCGCTGTGCACCGCATATGTCGCGGCTCTGCTCAAATCTTCCCGCGACCACCCGAAGTAACCCAAGTTTGAGGATCTGGTGGCACGGCAACGACACGAGGCCCTGTGCCTCCTAACTTAGGCACAAAGCTTCTTCGATGCGATGGGTACTCTTGGATAGGGGTTTCCACCCTGTGCCCGTTCTGCTGTTGACGGGAACAAGCTCTGCAGGCAGAAGGCCTTCGGAGCGCAAGGTTTTCGTGTTCTCAAAGGCTCGCGCGACGGCCTCGGTGACGGTGGCACTGAGGGCGATGTGGCGCTGGGCCTTGTCGAGCTCGACTCGTAGCTCGAACGCCTGGAAGACCAGTCGCTTGATCTCGGGGGTCGCGTCGCGTAGCTGTTGGGTGAGGTCGGGGATTCGCGCCAGACGCTCGGAGAGGTAGTTGTCTTCGGCCTCGACCTCTGCTGGGAGGATGGCGTCATGAACCGCCCCGGAAAAGTTGGAGGCCTGATCGCTTGAGAGGATTGGGCGATGACAACCAAGGGCAAGAGGTATCCAGCAGAGGTTCGTGAGCGTGCGGTGCGGCTGGTGATGGAGCACCGAGGGGAGTATGAGAGCGAATGGGCAGCGATCGGTTCGATCGCCCAGAAGTGTGGGATGACCCCGGAGACGTTGCGCAAGTGGGTGCGTCAGACGGAGATCGATGGCGGTCGCCGTCCGGGGATCAGCAGCGCTGATGCTGAGCGGATCAAGGAGCTCGAGCGTGAGAACAAGGAGCTGCGCCGAGCGAACGAGATCTTGAAGGCGGCGTCGGCTTTCTTCGCGCGGGAGCTCGACCCGCAGCCAAGGAGATGAGCAGGATGGTGGACGCGCACCGTGACGAGTTTGGGGTCGAGCCGATCTGCAGAGCTGTGGGGATCGCTCCGTCGACGTATTACGCGGTGAAGGCCCGTGAGGAGTCTCCCTCAGAGCGGGCTGTCCGCGACGATGAGCTGGCCGGCAGGATCTGTGAGGTGCACGAGAAGAACCTCGGCGTCTATGGCGCACGCAAGGTCTGGTGGCAGCTTCAGCGGGAAGACGTCAAGGTTGCTCGCTGCACGGTGGAACGCTTGATGGCCCGTGAGGGCCTGAAAGGCGCCATCAGGGGGAAGAAGCATCGCACCACGATCCCGGACGGGCAATCGACTCGCGCCCCCGACCTCGTGGACCGTGACTTCAAAGCGCCCGCCCCGAACCGGCTATGGGTCTCCGACTTCACGTATGTGCCGGCGTGGTCTCAGACGGTGTATGTCGCGTTCACGATCGACGTGTTCTCCCGCCGCATCGTCGGCTGGAAGGCAGACACCACGATGAAAACCCCGCTCGTCCTCGACACCTTGGAGATGGCGCTCTGGGCCCGCGACCACCACGGACAGCCCGTCCAGGAGGGCCTGATCGCACACTCCGACGCCGGCAGCCAATACACGAGTTTCGCCTTCACACAGCGCCTCGTGGATGCGGGCGCTGACGCCTCGATCGGATCGATCGGTGATGGGTATGACAACGCCGTCGCCGAGTCAACGATCGGGCTCTATAAGACCGAGCTGATCAACCAGCAAGGACCATGGAAGACTATGGAGCAAGTCGAGTTCGCCACACTGCAATGGGTCGACTGGTACAACCACCAGCGACTACACGGCAGCTGCGACAAACTCACCCCCGTCGAGTACGAGCAAACGAGAGCGAGACAGACCACTCAATAAAAACCGCCTCCAACTTTTCCGGGGCGGTTCATCAAGTGCCGCCCGCGCAGTCTGTTTGTCGGCGCTCAGTTCCTCGATCCTTGCTTTCACGACCTCGATATCGACGCCGGCCTCGATTGCTCGGACCTGAGCGGCAAGATTGCGGTCGGCGTCGGCGATCTGTTGGCGCAGGCGAGTGGCAAGCAGCTGGCTTGCCTTCTTGCGCTCGCTGTTGTGGCAGTTCAGTTGATGTGTGAGCTTCTCAAGGCGTAGCGGACCCCAGATGCGTTCCTTGAAGAACTGTTCGACGAGCGGAAGCAGGGTGTCCTCGCGTAGCGAGACCCATTTCTGCCCGGCGTGGATCTCGGTCGCGGCGGTGTCGCCGTAGCTGTTGCTGTAGCCGCAGGCGTGGTAGGCATGGCCCTTGCGTGTCTTGCCCTGCATCGCCAGGCGCTGGTGTCCGGAGACGCAGTAGACCAATCCCGCGAACATGTAGCGGCTGCCCTTGCTGACTCGGTTGGTGTGCTGCGTGCGGGGGCGTGTCTTGAAGCGTTCTTGGGAGCGATTGAATGTCTCATCAGAGATGACGGCGGTGTGCGTATCCGGTGAGACCACCCACTCCTCCTCGGGGCGGAGGTGAGGAGTGCCACCGTGCTGGCGAGCGGTGGCGCAGTCGAGCCGGTTCCAGATCAAGCGGCCGGTGTAGACTGGGTTGCGCAGCATCGATCGCAGCGTGCTCGTGGCCCAATGGCCGCCCCTGTTACGGGTCTTATCGACGTGGGAGGGCGAGGGTGGCCCTCCTGGCCGATTCAGGTGGCTGGCGATGGCCTTCAGTCCCCAGCCCTGGCTGGCGTGCAGATGGAAGATCTCAGTGACCACCGTCGCCTCGTCGGGTTCGGGTATGAGTTTCACTCGTTGCTTGCTGGTGTCGCCACGGTGGCCTTCCGGGAGCGCTTCGCCTTGGCGCCGGTAGCCGTAGGGCGCTCGGCCTCCCATGCGCCAGCCTTTCTCGATTCCCTCGCGCTGCCCGCGCCGGGTTTCCCGGGCGAGCTTGTCGCGCTCGAATTGGTCCCATAGCTGCTGCATCCCGACGAACATTTGGCCCTCGGGTGTGCTCGTGTCTGCGGCTCCGGTGGCGTACGCGATGTGCACGCCGACTTTCTTGAGCTCGCGTTCATAGAGAGCGGCGAGGAATTTGTCTCGGGCCAAGCGGGAGGTCGAGTAGCACAGGACAGCATCGAAGCGCCGGTTCTCACGGTCGCGGGCCTCGGCCATGAGCGCCGTCCAGCCAGGACGGTCGGCCCTCGCGCCTGACGCTTGGTCCTCGAACGAGCACACGATCTCCCCGCCCAACTCGACTGCCTTGCGCCGATTCGCCTCGTGCTGTGAGGGGAAGCTGAGGGCGGGATCCTGTCGATCAGTGGTTTACAGGCGCAGGTAGTCGACGAAACGTGTCGGCGGTGTCACTCTCGGTCTCCTCTGGGTAGCTCATCAGACGAGAGGGGCCACCCTGCGTGATCCGGCCCTGCACGTCGGAGCTACGACTATGTCGAGGACGAACGCACGAACATCGCAGACGACGACGGGAACTCGATTCGACCAGCAATCCGTCCTCGCCGTGGAGTAGAAGTGCGACCGTCGGTAGTTGCCAGCAGACCTCGACAGCCCGGGCAGCTAGCCACTGCCTGGGCTGTCTGCCTTTTCTGTCCGAGCCCGAGCGGATGATCGAGATTGCCGCAACAGGCGTGCGGTTGGCTACCGACGCCCAAGGGCGGCGCTTGGCAACCAACCGACTGGAGAACCATCGTGTCTCTCTTTTCTTTGGACGCCCAGGTACTGGGCGTCGAACATCATGTTTTCGTCGATCAGACCCCGGCCGGACTGATCGTCAACGGCCCGAGCGGCGGGAGGCAAGCACGTAGCCTCGCCGACGCGGCTCGGATGGCGGCGCGCGAGCTCGGTAGCTTCCTCGAGGCTGCTCAGCGTCACGGCCAGCCGTGGGGCCTCAAGGTCGCCGTCGGGGAGGTGGCGGCCGTCTACGGATCATGGCCACTGCTCAGCGGTCCCGCCGAACCGCGCCCTCGTCCGAGCCTGATCGCGAGGATCAGGCGGCTTTGGCGCGACAGCGACGGGCCGCTGGGCGCACTGGACAACGCGATCAAGATCGTTGAGGCCTATCTGGGCCGGAGATAGTCTGCTTGCAATGAGCGCGTCGATCGAGCATCCGCTGCTTGTCGATCGGGCCGCGGCGGCCGCGCGGCCCGACGAGCAGGCTGTCAAGGACTGGGCTTCAGAGCAGCGCGTGTTCATATCCAGCGTAATCGAGGGGTACGGCGAGTACCGGCAGGCGGCCGTCGCGGCCGTCGAGGCGCTCAGGGCCGAGGCCGTCTGGTTCGAGCGGTTCGGAGGCCGCGACTCGGATCCCAGCGAGGCGTATCTGTCCGAGGTGCGTTCGAGCACCGTCTATGTCGGGCTGCTCGGCCCGCGTTACGGCCGCCCGCTCGCAGACCGCTACTCGGCGACACACCAGGAGTTCCTCGAGGCCGAGCGCGGCGGGCTACGCACATCCGTCTGGGCGCAGAAGGGCATCGAGCGGGAGGGCCCGCAGCAGTCGTTTCTAGAGGAGGTGCGTGCGTTCGGCGTCACAGGCGACTACGGCACGCCCGAGGAGTTGCAGCGCGGTGTAGAGGACCGACTGCGCGATCTCGCCGCCGAGGACCTCTCACCATGGGTGAAGCTCGGCGGAGTCATCTTTCGCGCCCGTGAGATACGGGAGCACTCGGGGACGGTCGTCATTCGTGCTGTCGTTCGCGACCAAGACGTGATCGCAGCCCTGCGAGCCTTCGACGAGCGCCACAGGCGACGCACGACACTTCTGAGCTTTCCGGACCGCACCGTAGTCGCCGAGGTGCAGGCGGTCGCAACCACCACGCGCGCGGCCCGCGCCGTAGAGTTCGAGCTAGAGCTGAAGGTCAGCCAGCCCCCGCAACCAACACGGATCGCGTTCAACGGACTGTTGTGGGATGAGCTCACAAAGGTCGCGATCGAAGTCTCGCTGTTCGGTGCGCCCAACCCTCTCGGAATGATGGCAAGCATGGTCCAGATCCCGAACCCTTTCCTCGCTCTGCAGCAGGCAGGAGTCTCGGACGAGTCTGTGCGGCCGATCGCGCGACTGATGGTGTCCGAGATCCTCGTGGTCGAGCGCGGCATCGAGCGCCTCGTGCGCTTTCAGCTCGGCCGCTCGATCCGCGGGCGCCGACGGCTGGCGATCGGCTACCAGGTGCCACCTGCGTACTCCAATCAGCCTGCGCCGGCACCGTTCGATGTCGCGGGCGAGGTGCAGACGTAACGAGGTGGTGCCGGCACGGCGGCGGAGTAGCCTTGAGTGCATGGCACGACGCGGAGTTTCGCCTGGACCTAGACGAGCAGTTCGCGAGGGAGCTCGCGCGCGTTGCGAGCGAACTGGGAAGCAGCCCGGCGAGGCGGTCGAACAGCTCGTCGGCGATCTCTCTCACGCGAGCTTCGCCTCGGGCGTGACCGTCGCGACCGCCGAGGGTACTCGGCGGGTGATCACGTACCGGTCAATCCAGGTGGGTTAGTTCGCAGACAAGGCCTGAAGTTGTGCGGAGTCATCGTCCGACAGTGCTCGCCTCGGAGCAGCACATGGGCAGTCGCGGCCGAGCACGAGTTGGGCTACGCTACGGGACAACCTCGTGTCGTTCTCAGCGAGGGGGTTCGTACGGCCAACGAAGCGACTTGACCGCCGCGGCGGTCAAAGTCACAACGACACCATGAGTCCCTCAGGCCGCGCGCCTCACACGGCCGGGCGGCGCGGGTGTCCACGGCACCACCCGTTCAACGAGGATTCGGCGGTCTAGAGCGGCTGGATAGCTGTCGCTAATGGGTCCATATCGTTCCCCCGCTACCTGGAGATTGCCCCGACCGCCATTTGGCGGTCGGTGTGCGTTAAGGGTGTCTTTGAGTTCTGCCCTGAGGGTGGCGGCGAGCGTGAGGGCGCGGTTGGGCTTGTCGTAGGTGGCGGTGATGTCGAAGGTCTCGAGGATCTCTGCGAGTTCGTCGGCGGTTGCTGATCTCAGCGTGTCGCGTAGGTCGGGTACTGCGTCGAGCGTGGCCTCGATCTCATGCTCGGTAACCAGGCGGATCTCGTTCGAGGATGCAGGGTGGCTTGGAGCATTAGCTCGTCACGGCCCGAGCAGTGCCGCGGGTATGACGGCGATCCCGTCTCCTCGTCGGTAGGCCGCCTGTCCTGTCGTCACGATCACGGTGTCTGCCAGATCGTCGCCGAGCTCTTGCTGCAGCCAGAGGAGGTGGCGCAGGTCTCGGTCGTTGGGCACCTGGCCGAGCTTGACCTCGATTGCGAGGATCTTCCGCCCGCGTTCGACGATCAGGTCGATCTCTCGGTCGCCGCTCCAGGTGCGCAGGTGCGCGGTTTGCGCCTCGGCGGCTTGGGCGTAGACGCGAACGCAGAGCGTGACGAGCGACTCGAAGAGCGCTCCGAGGAGTGTCCCCTCACGGGGTATCGCGGGTCCGGCCGGGCGTGCCTGCAGCAGTGCGGTCGCGTCCACGCCGAGCAGGCGTGCCGCGAGTGCGGGATCCGCGAGGTGGTGCTTCGGCGGCGAGGAGAGGCGCGCGAGCCGGTTACGGGTTCCTAGCCATGCGGGTATCGGGTCGAGGATCCAGAGCCGCTCGAGCACATCGCGGTAGGGCTGGGTCGTAGCCCTGGTCGGCCTCTCGCCCCGATCGCTTGACGCGGCATCTCTGATCTTCTCGTAGGAGGTCGACGTCGCGGTCGCTGCGGCATACGCTTGCATCCACCGTCGCAGCGTCGCCGGTCGTCGCACCTCGCGGCCGAGATCTCCGAAGTCACGGTCGACGATGCGCTCGATGTAGCCGTCGAGTTGTGCCCGCAGCAGGCGAGGGGGAAGGCTGCGGATCCCGGGAAACCCGGAGGCGAGGATCTCCTCCACGTAGCGCTCCAGATCGATGTCGGTGCGCCCGGTGATCGGTGCTCGCCCGCCTTCGAGCAACTGCCCGAGGCTCACGGTCGGGGAGCCGACGCCGCGCTCAGCGAGCGTCATCGGCCGTAAGCGCAAGCGTACGATCCTGCCCGCTCCCGAGTGCGTCGGCGGGTCCGTTGGGGACGCAGAGCCCGTGAGGAGAAAGCTCCCCGGCGTGGCGCCGTCATCGACCGCCCGGCGCACGCGGTCGAAGGACTCGGGGAAGCGCTGCCACTCGTCGATCAGGACTGGCCGGTCGCCCTCGAGCAGTCGCGACGGGTCGGCCTGGAGGATGGAGCGCTCGGCGTCATCGTCGAGCCGGTAGACCGTCGCCGCGCGCCGCAATGCTGTGGCTGTCTTGCCGACCGCCTTCGGACCCTCGAGCGCAATCGCCGGCAGGCCAGCGAACAGCTCGTCGAGCTCATCATCGACGACGCGCAGCTGGTAGCGCGCGTCGCTCGAATCTTGCTCCTTCGTATTTGCCATCCGTCTACTATACCGTGTCGCAAGCCACTACAGAACAGTTACGCACACGACTAGAGGACACTTCCGCACCAATCGTATGGGCCTTGCTGCCGGACAAGGCCGACCAGAATCCACCCATAGAATCCGCTCGACGAAGATGCAGCGGATCATGACGGACAGATTCGATCTAGGGTCGCTTCTCGGCCGCGACGGGGACGGGCTGACAATCCTGCCGCCGGTCTTGGACGCGCTCGCAGAGGCGGTCACGATCAGGGCACCGGACGACTCCTTGATCTACGCCAACCGTGCCGCCCTGGCGCGCATGGGAATGAGCACGCTCACCGAGCTGCAGGCAGCCGACCCAAAGGCACTGATGGCCGACTACGAGACGACTGCAGCGGACGGCGAGCCCCTCTCGCTGCAGGACCTTCCCTCCGTTCGCCTGCTGCGCGGCGAGGACCCTGAGCCGCTGCTCATGCGCACCCTCAACCGCGCAAGCGGCGAGGAGCACTGGGTCGTGCTGAAGGCCACCGCCATCCGCGACAGTGACGGAAGCGTGCTCGCCGCGATCACGATCATCGAGGACGTCACCGAGCAGCATCGCGCCTCTCAGCGTCTGCAGCTGCTCGCACAAGCCACGGCGATCCTCGCGTCCTCCCTGGACTACCAGCAGACGCTGCGCAACGTCGCTGGCCTAGCCGTGCCGCAGCTCGCCGACTGGTGCGGCGTCGACCTGTTCGACGCCGAAGGCCGACGGGAATCCGTCGCCGTCGCCCACAAGGAACCCGGGAAGCTCAAGCTCGCCGAGCAGCTACGCGAATACGATCCCGAGCGGCTCGACCACGAACGCGGGCTCGGCAAGCTGCTACACACCGGCCAGTCGCAGCTCTACCCGCAGATCACCGAGGAGATGCTCGAAGGTGCCGCCGTCAACGATGAGCACCTGCGGTTGCTGCGCAGCGTCGGAATGCGCTCCGTGCTGCTCGTCCCGCTGGCCGTCCACGACCGAGTGATCGGCGCGCTCACACTCGTCAGTGCCGAGTCCGGCCGCGGCTTTGACCAGGGCGACCTCGAGTTCGCCGGGCAGATAGCCGGGCGCGCCGCCCTCGCGGTCGAGCACGCACGCCTCTACACCGACCGCACCTACGCCGCCGAGACGCTCGAGGCAAGCCTGCGCCCCGGCCGACTGCCGCGGATAGCTGGCTGGAGCCTCGCCGCCGAATACCGGCCCGCAGCGGAGATCGGCGGCGACTTCTACGAGATCTGGCCCGTCGGCGATGCGTGGATTGCGATGATCGGCGACGTCACCGGCAAGGGCGTGGACGCTGCGGCTCTCACTGCGCTCGCGCGCCACACCGCCCGCGAGGCATCCCACGCCGACCCAAGTCCTTCATACATCCTCTCGCGCGTAGACGTCGCGCTCAAGCACCGTGACGCTCTCGCCGTCTGCAGCGCGCTGGTGCTCCGCCTCGACCAAGACGAGGTCACGGTCGCCGCTGGCGGGCACCCATTGCCATTGCGCCTGCACGACGGCACCGTCACCACCGCCGGCGAATACGGCAGCATCCTCGGCGCGCTCGCGCGCCCCAGCTGGCCCGAGTCCACCTTCACTCTCAGCTCTGGTGAGACGCTCATCGCCATCACCGACGGCGTAACCGACGCGCCCGACAGCAACGGCACGAGGTTCGGAGCCGACCGGCTGAAAGACCTCCTGCGGCAGACACACCCAGACACGGCCGAGTCGATCTGCCACGCCGTCATCAACGCGCTTGCCGCCTACCAAGTCGTCGAACAAGCTGACGACATCGCAATCCTCACGCTGCAATACCAAGGCCACACGGCCATCGCCGCTGGGGCCGGTCTATCGTACCCACGACAGGTAGGTGGAAATGGTTAGACCGACTCAGTTCAAGATCGAGCACCAACCCCTGCCCGAGCAGGGCCACAGGCTCTCCGTCAGCGGCGAGCTCGACCTCGCCACGACCCCGCAGCTCGAGCAGCAAGCCAGCACCCTGCTCGCCGACGGCGCCCGCAGCATCGTGATCGACCTCGCTAACCTCGACTTCATCGACTCCACCGGCCTGCGCCTGCTGCTGCTGCTGAGCCAGCAGGCAGCAGACGATGGGTGGAGGATGCTGATCACCAGACCATCCGAGCAGGTGCAAACGATCCTCACGATCACCGGCACGGGCACAGAACTGCCCATCGAGGCGGCCACGTCCTCGTGATGTTCGCGGCGGGCATGGACGCCGACCCTCACCGCAGATCGCTGGAGCTCGAGCTCCAGCGAGACCCCGACGCGCCGGCCGTCGAGAAACGGGTGGATGCTCTCGAATTGGTCCGATAGGCGACGCCCCACAGGGGGCTTGTCGCCCATGGCAATCAAGCATGATCGCCGCAGTCTCGCTCGGCCACCGCCTATTTCGCGCCGGATCGCTCAAGTAAGGCCTTGCCACGGTCGATACAGGGATCATCCGGCTCCCGCCCGTACCGGCGTTGGGAGCCATACCCGAACAAGCCTGTCCCCCGTGAGTGCCACCGACCTGACAACCGATCGAGCAGTCGAGCAGACCAGTGAAGGCGTCGGCGACGTCGATCACGAGCCCGCGCTTACTCTCGAGCTCGCCCTGAGCGAGGCAGAGGCGCTCCGGACGTGGCTGCTGAAGCCCGCAAAGGATGGGACGACCTCGCTCGATGACCCACTCGTCAGCCGCGCGCTGGCCAAACTGGGAACGGCGATCGACACTGTCCAAGCCACCGTGAACGTCCGTCACGAGCTCCAGCAGGCGGGCCTCGCCATCGAGCACCTCACTGACGAGCAGGTGTGCGAGCTGGCACGCCGCGTAGCCCAAGCTGCCACACCGAGCATCCGCCACTGAGCGAGGGCTCGCGGCTCGCCGGTCGGGCTCCTCGAAGTTGCGATCCAGACGCTCCATCGGCGTCTCCTCGCGCCCGTCGTCCTCCCCTGACCCGAGACCGTGATAGATCTGCCCGAGCTGAGAGCCAGGGAGAGCTTCGAGTCATCGAGCCGCCATTCAGCTACTTGCGACACAAGCGCTCAAGTCGGGGGGTCTATCGTCGAGATTCTAATTAATGATGTTTTTCAGGAAGCTAGACTCATTTTCGGCGGTTCACCGACGCTTTTGGGGAGTGCCCGCGACAGTGGCCTGGGCGTGGGTCCTCTCAGGAGCCGTGGTCGTGACTCCCGGCATCGCGGCAGGCCGATCGACCTCTGCTCGATCCTGCAAGCCGGCCGCTTTCACAGGGCGGGTTGGACCTGCACGCCAATCATTGTGTCAACGGCGATCACGCCGGACTTCGGGGCCGCGCGGACCGCGGGGGCATGCGGGTATTCGCGGCCCGGTAGGTCTCGCGGGGCTACCCGGACCGGCCGGCCCGGGAGGCTTGCATGGTTTACTTGGCGCCACGGGGCCGACAGGACAGACGGGGCTCACGGGCGGCACAGGCGCTACAGGGCTGAGCGGCCACGAAGGCGCTACAGGGCTAACCGGCCACGAAGGCGCTACGGGCGTTGCGGGGTCTCGAGGGTTGACCGGGAGCGAAGGCGCGCCCGGGCCCGCTGGGCTGATCGGGCTGACGGGCTTCACCGGACCGATCGGACCTAAAGGCACCACAGGTGAAACGGGCTTCACCGGACCGATCGGACCTAAAGGAGCAAAAGGGACGGCGGGCTCCACCGGAGCACTCGGACCGGAAGGCCCCAAAGGCAGCACCGGCAACACGGGAGCAATCGGACCCAAAGGCGAAGCAGGCGCAACCGGAATAGCAGGACCAGCTGGACCCAAAGGCGAAACGGGCGCAGCGGGAGGCACGGGACCAGTCGGACCCACCGGCGCCACGGGGTCTACGGGACCCACTGGCCCTGCAGGCCCGCCTGGATCGCAGGCATACGCCGAGTTCTTCGCCCTGATGGGACCGGACAATGCGGCGACCGTGGCCGCTGGGGGCCCGGTCGAATTTCCCCGGGACGGTCCGACCAGCAACGTCATCAGCAGGCTCGCCGGCAAAGCTTCGACCGACTTTGTGCTGCCCAGCATCGGCACGTACAGTGTGGATTTCTCGGTGTCGGTTACCGAGGCGGGCCAGCTGGTGATCGCACTCGATTCCGGGGGCGGAATGGTCGAATTGCCCTATACGGTGTATGGGCGTGCGACCGGAACAAGTCAAATTGCCGGCGACGCGCTGATCAAGACCATCGTGGCGAGCTCGGTGCTCGAGATTCGCAACCCGGCGGGAAACTCGCCGGCACTCACGATCACACCGGTCGCCGGCGGTGCGCAGCCCGCGGTTGCTTCCATCGTGATCCAGCAGCTGGGCTGACGCGACATACGTTGAGTTGCCCAGGTTTAGCTAATCCTGAAGAGTCGAACTGCCGGACTACATAGTGGGTCGAAGAGGCCCGGGGAGCCATCCCCTTCTATCGCGGCGAGTTTGAGCCGCAGTCAGGAGACGCCCATGAATGTTGGCGTCCCAAAGTCTTACCGAGCAGGACTCGTGCTGCTCAGCTCGCTGTTCACTCTGATCTTCGCGAGCAGCGCCATGGGCGCCACCGCGACTGTTGGCTTGGGCACGGCCGCAGGCTTCTCGGTGTTGGGTGGGTCGACCGTCACGAATACCGGCCCCACGACGATGTTCGGCGACCTGGGGTTGAGCCCCGGCTCATCGGTCACCGGCGCTCCACAAGTGCTGGGGGAGACGCACGTCGACGACGCGGTTGCGATCGAAGCAAAGAACGATCTGACGACGGCCTACAACAACGCCGCCTCCCGTCCCAGCAGCGGCTCGGCCGGGACCGACCTCGCCGGGCAGACGTTCTCGCCGGGCGTTCGCACCGCCTCGAGCTCATTGCTGCTCTCCTCGGGGAGCGTCACGCTCGACGCCCAGGGTGATCCCAACGCGGTGTTCATCTTTCAGATCGGCTCCACGCTGATCACCGGCTCGAACACCAGTGTCTCGCTGACAGGCGGCGCGCAGGCGTGCAATGTCTTCTGGCAGGTCGGCTCCTCCGCGACGCTGGGCACGGGTACGCGCTTCGTCGGTACGGTCATGGCCTCGGCGAGCATCACCGCGAATACGGCCGCCACGATCCATGGCAGGCTGCTGGCGCAGACCGCCGCGGTGACCTTGGACACCAACACGATCACCACGTCTAACTGCGCCTCCAGCGCCAGCGGTGGCGGTGGCGGCACGGAAGCGACGACACCCGCGGAAGCGGCCAAGCTCGCGGAAGCGAACACGCTCGCGGAAGCCGCCGGCTCGGGTAGCGCCCCCGTCATGACGACCCCGCTGCCACCGATCGGGTCGCGGACGATTGGCAAACCGGGCAAGCACCGCGCCTCGGTCAAACATCGCCACCACAGCTCGCGCAAACGTCCGCTCGCACGGCCGGCGCTCCCGCACAAGCGGGGCTCCTTCACCGGATGAGCTCCCGACGCCCCCAGTTTGAGCGCAGCTTGGCTGCCGGGCTCACCGCGGCGTGCTTACTCGTTCTCGGCGCCGGCTCCGCGGTGGCCGCTGGCGTGCCGGCCCACATGCCGGCTCGTGTGCGAGCGGCTCAGCAGCTTGCCGTGCTGCTCAGCGCACACGGTGTGCACCAGGAGCCCGAAGCGGGATCCCCGCAGACCGAGCTCGTGGCCTCCCGCAGGCCGATCACCGGCGAGCGGACGACCCTGCCCGTGACCGGAAGCCTGACTGGTGCCGACGGTGTGCGGTGGCTTCAGGTGATGCTGCCCGGTCGCCCCAACGGATCGACCGGCTGGATCGCCCAGCAGGGCACCCGCAAGCTCGTGACGGGCTGGCATATCGTGGTCGACCTTGCGGCGCGACGCGTGAGCGCCTACAGCAACGGCCACCTCCTGAGGGGCTTTCAAGCGGTCGTGGGCAAGACCTCGACGCCGACCCCCACCGGCGAGTTCTTCGTCGAGGAGACGCTGCGGATGCCCGCCGGCGAGGCTGGTGGTCCGTTCGCGCTGGCGCTCAGCGCGCGCTCGGATGTGCTGCAGGAATTCGAAGGCGGCCCGGGCCAGATCGCGATGCACGGACGTGAGAACCTCGGAGGAACGCTGGGCGCCGCCGAATCGCATGGCTGCATCCGCCTGGCCACGGCGAGCATCGAGTGGCTGGCCGGGCGCATCGGTCCAGGGACACCGGTGACGATCTACGGGGGCTGAGTCCGGCGGCAACGACGGCGATCGGGTGACGGTGGGCACGTCCATATCAGGCCGTGGCGGGCGCCGGCTCTGCCTGCTCGACCAGCGGGACGCCGGCCGCCGCGTAGGCGTCGGGCGCGTCGAGGGTCTCGGCCGCGAGCAGCGCCTGGGCGAGGCTCTCGAGCTGGTCGCGATGCTCCGCCAGTAGCCGCGTGACCTCCTCGTGGGCGCCTTCGACGAGCCGGCGCACCTCCTCGTCGACGACGCGCTGCGTCTCCTGCGAGGTCTCGCTGACGCCGGGCAGGAACATCCCTTGGCCCTCCTCGGGCAGCACCGCGACGGGGCCGATCGCCTCGCTCATTCCCCAGCGCCCGACCATCTGGCGCGCGATCTGGGTGAGCTGCTGGATGTCGGACTCGGCGCCGGTTGTGATCGCGCCGTAGACGACCTCCTCGGCGACGCGGCCGCCGAGCGCGACCTTGACCTTGGCTTGCAGCTCCTGCAGCGTATAGGACACGCGGTCTGAGTCGGGCGTGGACAGGGTCACGCCGAGAGCCATGCCGCGCGGGATGATCGAGACCTTGCGTACGGGGTCGGCGCCGGGCGTGAGCATCCCCACGAGCGCGTGGCCGGACTCGTGGTAGGCGGTGCGCTCGCGGTCGGCGGGCGCGAGCAGGATGCCGCGCGGTGAGCCGAGCATGATCTTCTCCAGCGAGTCGGTGAAGTCGGGCATCTGCACCTTCCCGTGTCCGCGGCGGGCGGCGAGCAGGGCTGCCTCGTTGGCGAGGTTGGCGATGTCCGCCCCGACCATGCCGGGCATGCTGGAGGCCAGCGCTTCGAGGTCGACGTCGTCGTCCAGCGGGATCGAGCGCGTGTGGACTTCGAGGATTTCGACGCGCCCCTTGCGGTCGGGGGCCTGCACCGTCACCCGCCGGTCGAAGCGCCCGGCGCGCAGCAGCGCGGGGTCGAGGACATCGGGCCGGTTGGTCGCCGCGAGCACGATCACGGCCTCGGAGGACTCGAAGCCGTCGATTTCGGTCAGGATCTGGTCGAGCGTTTGCTCGCGCTCGTCGTTGGCGCCCGTGACCGACACCGAGCCCTGGCGCGAGCGCCCGATTGCGTCGAGCTCGTCGATGAAGATGATCGCGGGCGCCGCCTCCTTGGCCTTGGCGAACAGGTCGCGCACGCGCGAGGCGCCCACACCGACGATCGCCTCGATGAACTCCGAGGCGGAGATCGAGAAGAACGCGGCGTGCGCCTCGCCGGCGACGGCGCGGGCGAGCAGCGTCTTGCCGGTGCCGGGCGCACCCGAGAGCAGCACGCCGTGGGGCATGCGCCCGCCGAGGCGTCCGTAGCGGTCGGGATTGCGCAGGAAGTCGACGATCTCGGTCAGCTCGGACTTGGCCTCGTCGATCCCTGCGACGTCTTTGAAGGTGACCCGGATCTTTTCCGGGTCGACCCGCCGCGCCTGTGAGCGCCCGAAGCTGCCGAGGGCGCCCATGCCGCCGCCGGCCTTCGCGGCGCGGCGGAAGATCAGCACGAACAGCCCGACGATCAACAGCGTCGGGCCGAAGCCGAGCAGGAGCTCGGTCAGCAGCGAGGTGCCCGGATTGGGGTTCTTGGCGTTGATCTGCACGCCCTTTTCCTGCAGCAGCGCGGACAGCTGGCTGCCGTTCCAGAAGCTTGGCACCTGTGTCGCGAACAGCTTCGTGGGCGTTGCCTTCTTGTCGGTCGACGGGTAGCGCAGCTTGGTCTTGAAGTCGCCTTCGACGGTGTCGCCCTTGGAGGAGATCGAGCCGACCTTGTCCGCTTTGACCTGCTCCAGGAAGTACGGGCTGAACGGCACGGTCACCCGCGGTTCGCCGGTGGAGGGCTGGAAGAAGAGGACCGAGAGCCAGTTGAGCGCGATCAGCGCCAGCACGAAGTACCAGAAGCCGCGCATGCGGTGCGGCGGCGGGCCGGTCGGGGCGTGCTCGGGCATGCCCCGGCCGTCGGGAGCCGGCGCGACCTGCCAGCCGCGCTTGTCGCGTGGGAGCGGGGGATGGGCTTCGGAGCGCCCGTCGCTCAGACGATCGGGCCCGGCGGGAGGTTCGTCCGGCACGCTGCCAATGCTAACCTCCGCGTCCGCGGGACGGGATGATGATCGTCGAGCGTCCGTCAGCTCCCGCTCTGCTCGCTGCACGCATCCGCGCGACCTCGACCAGGCTCAGCTCCCGCTCTGCTCGCCGATCCAGGAGAGGATGGCGCGGGAGTGGGTGATGACGGTGCCGTCTGCGAGCTTGAGCGCCGGCAGCTTGCTCGCGCCGGTCGCGGCGCGGAGCTCCTCACGGGAGCCTTTGCGCAGGAAGGGGATGGGACTGCCGTGGGCGGCGATCACCTTGTCGTAAGCGATGCCGGCGGCGTGGAGCGCCTCCTGGACGCGGCGACACGGATGCATTCGCGGGCCGCCTTCGTCGCCGTGGCAGACGAATAGTGTCGGGGTCTCTGCCATCGTCGTCCTCCTCCGGTTCGTGGGCTCGGCGGGGAGACTAGCGCGGCTACAAGGGGATGTTGTCGATCAGGGGGAACTCGCTCGACTACGACGGGTGGGCTGATAGCGTCGCGTGGGTGAAGATCGCCAATCTGCACGAGGGTCGCTCGGGCGAGCTGGCCGTCGGTCACATCAAGGGGGTGTGGCGCGACCTCGGGCGTGAAGCGGGTACGCGCACGGTTGGTCTGCGTCGCATCGAGATCGAGGAGGGGCGCTTCTCGACGCCCGCGCACGAGCATGGCGCCGACGAGGAGATCTTCTTTGTGCTCGGCGGCGAGGGGTTGCTGTGGCAGGACGGCGAGACCTACACGGTGGGGACCGACGATTGCATCGTGCACCGGCCCAAACGCGGCTCGCACACCTGCGCGGCGGAGCGGGAGGGCTGGACGTGCTCGTCTTCGGCCAGCGGCTCGATCCGTCTCTCACGGCGCTCCCCCGTGCGGGTGTGGCCTGGTCCTTTCCGCGCTGGGTCGAGCTCGGCGACGGCGACTCTCCGTTCGCTCGCGAGGCCGCGGCCGGTCCGCCGGAGTGCCCACCGCCGCGGCCCGAGCGACCGCGGCATGTGGTCGCGCTGGCCGACGTGCAAGCGATCCGCGATGGTCGAGTCCGCCCGGCGGGTAAGGCCGCCGGGTCGGTGGCGACGGGCCTCAACCACGTTGCTCTCGCCTCCGGCGACCGGGGCGCGCCCGCGCACTGTCACTCCCAGGAGGAGGAGCTGTTCGTGGTGCTCGCCGGCCACGGCGCGCTTGAGCTGTGGCCGCGCGGCGGGGAGGGCGTCGAGGAGCATCCGCTCAGGCCCGGCGATGTGATCTCCCGTCCGGCTGCAAGCGGCGTTGCGCATGCGCTCCGTCCCGGCTCACAGGGGCTGACCTACCTGGCGTTTGGAACCCGCGAGCCCAACGACATGTGCTTCTATCCGGAGTCCGGACGGGTGTCGCTGCGGGGTCTCGGCATAGCCCTGCGCTCACCCGAGATCGAACGCCTGCCGGGCCCTTAGGTCCAGCGCCCGGAGGTGGAGGCGAAGCGGATGTGGGTGATGACGTCCTCGAGGAGACCTCGCGCGCCTCGCGCTCAGTCGCTCCTCCAGGCTGACCTTCAGACGGGGTAGCCTGTGAGGTATGGCGAGCGCGGCGAGCAGCCTCCCCGTGGTGGAGCGGCCCGCGAGGGCCTCGCTGCCGCCTGGTCCGCGGTGGCCGGCGCTGGTGCAGACGGTGGCGTGGGCGGTGTCGCTGCCGTGGGTGCTGGAGCGGTGCGGGGCGAGGTATGGGGAGATGTTTACGTTGAGGTTCTTCCCGAGCGGGCTGCGGATCGTGATCGTGAGCGGCCCGGAGGCGGTGAAGCAGGTGTTTACGGCTCCCCCGGAGGTGGCGCCCTCGGCGGCTGGGACGTCTGCGGTGGCGGCGGTGATGGGGCCGAGCTCGGTGCTGACGCTGACGGGCCCGGAGCACATGCGTCAGCGCAAGCTGCTGCTGCCGTCGTTTCACGGGGAGCGGATGCGGGAGTACGAGGAGACGATCGTCCAGGCGACGCGCCGCGACATTGCGTCGTGGCCGTTGGGGACGCCGATGAGCCTGCTGGAGCGCACGCGGGCGATCACGCTGGAGGTGATCCTGCGGGCGGTGTTCGGGGTGCAGGAGGAGCGGATGGGGCGGCTGCGTGAGGCGATCGGGGCGCTGTTCGAGCCGTTGAGCCTGCCGATCCTGCTGCGCTTGGCGCTGAGCCGCCCGACGCTCGAGCGCCCGAAGGGGTCGTTCGGCCGGGCGCTGGACCGTCTGGACGAGGTGGTCTACGCGGAGATCGCCAGGCGCCGCGAGCAGGAGGATCTGAAGGAGCGCAGGGACATCCTGTCGCTGCTGATGCAGGCACGCGACGAGGAGGGCGTGGCGATGACCGATGGCGAGCTGCGCGACGAGCTGGTGACGCTGCTGCTGGCGGGGCACGAGACGACGGCGACGTCGGTGGCGTGGGCGATCGAGCGCTTGGTGCGTCACCCCGACAAGCTCGCGAGGCTGACTGCGGAGATCGATGCGGGCGAAGGGGATGAGTACATGCGAGCGGTGATCCACGAGACGATGCGGGTGCGCCCGGTGGTGCCGATGGTGGTGCGCAGCCTGCGGGAGCCGCTGCGGGTGGGGGGGCACGAACTGCCGAAGGGCGTCAGGGTGGCGCCGTCGATCTACCTGACCAATCGCGACCCGCGGGTGTATGAGGCGCCAGAGGAGTTCCGGCCGGAGCGCTTTCTGGACTCCCAGCCCGAGACGTTCTCTTGGATACCGTTCGGCGGGGGCATCCGTCGTTGCATCGGGGCGTCGTTCGCGTTGCTGGAGATGAAGCTGATGCTTCACACGATCCTGAGTGAGCTGGAACCGACCCTGCCGCGCGAATCCTCGCGGCCGTGGCGCCGGCCGATCTCCGGTCGGCGGCGGAGCTTCGGGGCGGGGGAGCGTATCCGCCGGCGCGCGATCACACTGGTGCCGGGAGCGGGCACGCGCGTGGTGTGGAGCAGGCGCGGGGGATAAAGATATGTGATGGGCTTGGACCCCTGAACGTAGTTAGGGTGATGAGCAGACCCGTGCCCTCCTCCGATGAGCACGCCCCGCGAGCCATCGCGGCGGCAGCGGCGCCCGGCGCCCTCGATGCGGAGGCCTTCGCGGCGCTCTTCCGGGAGTGTGGGTCCGACGTGCACGCGTATGCGATCTCGCTGCTCGGCGAGCGGACCGCGGCGGAGGATGTGACTGCACTGGCGTTCGAGCGTCTCTACCGCTCGCGCACGCGTCTGGACCATCGCCGGGGAACCCCTCGCGCGTGGCTGTTCGCGATCGCGCGTAACGCGGCACTGGACGAGTTGCGCCGGCGCAGGCGCCAGCCCCAGAGCGAGCTGCCGGGAGAGATCTCCGACGAGCGGGAGAGCGAGGGGCCGTTTGAGCAGATTGCGCGGCGCGCGGCGGTCCGCGACGCGCTCGCGGCGTTGCCGCTGCGCGAGCGAGAGGTGGTGCTGCTCAAGTTCCACGGTCAGCTCTCCAACAGCGAGCTCGCGCGGGCGCTCGATGTGAGCGAGTCAAATGCCGGCACCCGCCTGCACCGAGCGCTCACGCGCTTGCGCGAGGAGTGGGGCGGGCTGGAACGAGAGGAGGTCGCATGAGGATCATTCCTTTTCCGGGTGCAAGCGATACGGGCCCCGACGAGAACTGGCTGGCTGAGCTCGAGATGGCTCTGAAAGGGGACAGCGAAGGGTCGCGTGCGGATTCCTGGCGCGAGTTGCGCGACGACGTGAGGGCGCTGGCAGCACCGATGGCGCCCGAGTTCGAGCGTGAGCTGGGCAAGCGGATCGCCGAGCGGAGCGCGCGCTCAGCACTCGAGCAGCCGCGGCGTCGCAAGCAGCCGTACCGCCCCGAGGAGCAGCATCACACCAGGCAGCCGCACCGCCGATTTGGCTGGCTGCGTCCAACTCCTCCCACGCTCGCTGTCCTCTCGGTGGCGTTCGCGGTGATCGCGGCGGTGCTGATCGCGGCACCCTGGCGACCGGCTGGTCATGCGGCCGGGAACTCCGGCAAATCATCTTCGGTCTCTGCGCGCGCGGATCATCTTGGCCCAGCGTTTGGCCAGGCTGAAAACGCTCCGGTGGCAGGCGCGATCCACGCGGCTAAAAGCGCCGCGGCGGAACCCAGCTCTTCGGCATCTGCGGGGGCGGCCGCGAATGCGCCCGCTGTTGTGAGTGGGGCGGCTGCGGCGCCCGGACACGTCCAGCAGCTTGGGGCCTCGATCAGTCTTTCGGCAACCCCCTCCGAAGTGCAGGTCATTGCCGACCGCGTGTCGCGGCTCGCGGTGAGCGATGGCGGCTTCGTGCAGAGCTCCCACGTCCAGGTGCAGCAGGCAGGCACAAGCGAAGCCAACCTCGATCTGAGCCTTCCGAGCGCGAAGCTCAGCGCCGCTCTGGCGTCGCTCGGACAGATCGCCCCGGTGCGTGCCGAGAGCCAGTCGTTGCAGGACATCACCAACACCTACGACGCGGCTTCTCAGCGACTGGCCGATGCGACCGCCGAACGGCAGGCGCTGCTCCGCGCCCTCGCGAAGGCGACCACCGAAGGTCAGATCGACAGCCTGCACGAACGACTCTCACAGAACCGCGGCGCGATCGCGCAGGACAAGTCGGCATTCCAAACGGTTTCAAGGCAGGCGAGCAGCGCCGAAGTCGAAGTGACCGTGCTCGGCGATGCACACACGTCAAGCGAAGGGCTGACCCTTCACCGAGGGCTGCACGATGCGGGCCGGGTGCTCGTCCTGACGCTCGTCGTCCTGCTGATCGCCGCCGCAATTCTCGTGCCGCTGGCGCTGCTGATCGCCGCACTCACCACAGCCCGGCGCGCATGGCGCAGGTACCAGCGTGAGCGCGTGCTCGACGCGCGCGATAGGGATGGGATCGGCTGAGCAGCGTTGCCGAGCTACCCCCTCCTCCCCGGTTCGCCCACTCCACCTTCAAGGGGTAGGATCTCGCTGGTGTCGGCGCGAGAGCTCAAGACTCTGCTTGAGGGCGGGGCGTTCTTCGAGGGACCGCGCTGGCGCGACGGTCGCTGGTGGGTGTCGGACTTCTACCGGCGTGTGGTGATGACGGTCGCTCCCGATGGCTCAGATGCGATGGTGATGTCGGTCGAGCAGCAGCCTTCCGGGCTGGGCTGGATGCCCGACGGCTCGCTGCTGGTGGTGTCGATGAAGGATCACCGTGTATTGCGCCGTGGGCCCGCTGGCGAGGTGTCTGTGCATGCCGATCTGTCGGCGCAGTGCGCGGGGCACCTGAACGACATGGTGGTCGACGGGCGGGGGCGCGCGTATGTGGGGGAGTTCGGCTTTGACCTGATGGGCTTTGCCGATCCGGCCCCCGGAAAGCTCATGCGGGTCGATCCCGACGGGGCGGTGAGCGTGCTCGACGACGACATGAGGTTCCCCAACGGCTCGGTGATCACACCCGACGGCGAGACGCTGATCGTCGGTGAGACGGCCGGCGCTCGTTACACCGCCTTCACCCTTGCCGGTGACGGGTCGGTGAGCAACCGGAGAGTCTGGGCACAGGTGGCTTTCGCGCCAGAGCTGGGACCGTTGGCCGAGACCCTTCCACAGCTGAAGTTTGCGCCGGACGGCTGCGCGCTCGATGCCGGGGGTTGTATCTGGGCCGCGGATGCCGTTGGCGCTCGTTGCGTGCGCGTTGCGGAGGGTGGTGAGATCCTCGACGAGATCAAGGCGCCCGAGGGTCTCGGAATCTTCGCGTGTGCGCTCGGCGGGGAGGACGGGTGCACGCTGTTGCTTTGCGGCGCGCCCGACTTCCTGGAGGCAAGCCGCGTGCAGGCGCGAGAGGCCGTGCTGCTCACGACCGTGGTCGACGTTCCGCACGCCGGCCTCCCCTGAGGCGATGCTCGCGAACGCATGCCGTTGATGACGACGATGCTCGGGCCTTGCAGGCCGCGGCGGGGCAGCTTGGTGGGTGTGGCGTTCTCGAGCAGGCAGAACCTTGGCCAGCGGGCGGGTGTGCGGTGCAGCCTGCCGGTAGGTGTCCAGGCGCTCGCACCAGGCCTCGTGCGCTCGCTCCCACTGCGCCGATTCGGCGCCGCTGCACCCTGGGCCGGGTATTGACGGTTCGGGGTCAGCCGCGGCCGCAGGAGATCCAGCGGCGTGGAAGCCCTCGGCGTCATCGGTTGCCGAGGCCATCTGTCTCACCGTGTCCGCGAGCGTGTCCCAGCGCGCCTGCACATCGCACACCCCGGCTGTGACGAGAATGTTGAGGGATGGGGGTGAGATGGGTGGGATTTATGGGAGACAACAACACCAGTCGCCCGAAACAAGGTGAGTGTCGCCGGTCACAGAGGTATGAGGGTCGAGCCAAAGGATCAGGGTCCGACCCCAGTGTCATTTGTGAGGAACTTATAAAACGACATCAACCCGCGGCCAGCACTACCGCAGCCGTGTCGGTCTCATAAGAGGCGATCGCGTTTTTGCCTCGCGCTCGTGAGCTGAGGAGCTTGGGTGGGCGTTGGTGTGGGTGGACGTCGATCGCGAACTCGATATCCAGTGTCTGCGCCAGGCGCGCGAGAGTGTCGATCGTGGGGTTGTGCTCGCCGGCCTCCAGGCGCGCGACTTGCGGCTGGGTCATTCCCAGCTGTTTTGCTAGTCCTCGCTGGGAGAGGGTGTGCTCGGTGCGGTAGGCGAGCACCTTCAGCGCGACGGCCCGTGCGAGGGCGGTTCGGTCCCATTCGCGCTTGAAGTCCGGGTCGCGCAGCTCCTCGGCCAGTACCTTCTCGCTTGTCTTGAGGTCAGTTAGTTTCACGCTTTTCCTTTCCGTCTCACCGGCATGATAGCAAGCTTGTTATCGAGAGCTTTCAAGCTTCTCGCGCGCGTGCTGAATCGCGATACGCTCGGCCGCATCCGGGATCGCGGCACGCTCGGCGTTGGCCGCTGGATGCCACAGCACCTCGTACGGCGGCCCAGGGTCGGCAGCCGGCTTGGCACGCGTCCGTGCATGCCCAGCGCTGGCTCGAGTTCGACTCATGCAGGCCACAGTAAGCCGAGCTTGGGACTCTCGATCAGCCCGAAGCAACGTCGATAGAACAGTTACTCAGACATCTACAAGACACTGAACCGCCCAGGAGCCGCAGCTGATCGGCAAGCGCGCCCAGCGCAACACCCTGGAGTCCTTCGAGGGCAACGGCTGCACCGTCGTCGCCGCCGCTACCTAAAGGCCCTACTTCACGGGGATCTCCTCGGTGAGGCGCGTTATCGCTGGCTCGGTGGCCGGTGCTCGACGCCATCAAGTAGCTCGCTGGCGGGGACCCCGAGTCCGTGGGCGATCTTGGCTAGGACCTTGACGCCGGGGTCGCGGCCTTGGGTCTCGATCCTGGCGATGTCGGTCATGTGTAGATCGGCGAGCTCCGCGAGGCGCTCTTGGGTCAGTCCGCGCTCTTTGCGTAGGCGCCGGACGTTCGCGGCGAAGGCGTCGAGGGGTTCCATCCCCCGAGCCTTCTATGGGCAGCACGCCATGGTCTATGACTAATTAGCCATATGATGGTTCGGCGTTGACCATCTGAGACAGGAGGATTCGTATGCCACGTCGTCCATCTCCCGCTACTGCGATAGCGCTTCTTGCGCTGTTCTTCGTGCTTGGCGGGACCGCGATTGCCGCCAAGCACTATCTCGTCACCAGCACGAGCCAGATCAAGCCGAGCGTCCTCAAGCAGCTCCACGGAAAGGCTGGCGAAACTGGGCCAGCAGGCGCAGCGGGTCCACAGGGGGCCGCAGGCCCACAGGGGCCCGGCGGGCCGCAGGGACCGGCCGGGCCGAGCAGTTTGAGCGCGCTCACTACTGTCACGGGTCCCACTGAAGAAGTGCCTGCGGGCAAAGTGGGGGGCGCGGAAGCAGTCTGTCCCGCAGGGTCCCGTGCGGTCAGCGGTGGCGGGTTCGGCAGCATCGTTGGCATCGCCGCGAGCGAGATGGAAACCAGTCACACAAGCTGGTTCATCGTTATCAGCAATAGCACAGGAATTACGCTCAAAATCCACGCCACCGTCGAGTGTGCCGGGGCAGGTCAAGCGGTCGCCGCGAGCGTGCGCCGGCCAACTCACGCGCGACTCAACCAACTCGTCGCACAACTGACCGCAGAAGCCGAAGACAGCAAACGGTAGCTAGGCCCGCGAGGGGCAGGTAGACCGAGGCACGAGGTTTGCTCCGGTTTGCCTGCCCCAGCGCTATAGGCTGCGGACGGACGGCAGGTATTTGCTCCCTCCGAGTCAAATAGCTCTCCATGCCTGACGCCTGGGTCTACATGTTGCGCTGCCGCGACGGCTCCCTGTATACGGGTTGGACGAGCGACCTCGACAGACGTCTGGCTCGCCATCAGGCCGGCAAGGCCAGCCGCTATACAGCCAGTCGGCTGCCGGTGGAGATGGCCCTGGTATTACCGATGGCAGATCGCAGTGCGGCACGTCGGGAGGAGGCGAGGATCAAGATGCTGACCCGCGCGGCCAAGCTGGCGCTGATCACTGAGGTCAAGCTAGCGCGGCGGTTTGAGGACCGACCATTCGTTGACCTGGATGTTCAGGAGTGCGTCGCGCTGTCCGTCGTCGGGCCCTGATCCGCGGAAGCGGTGAAGGTCCTCCTCTGAGTCCCAGCGCTCAAACACGTTGATGCGGCCTACGTCGAGAGGCGACCCTGAGCAGACCAGCTGAGCCTAGGTCCGACACCCGCCATCGCGGGCCCAAGGACGGCGTAGCGTTGGGGTGGTGTTGAGCCCAGACCTGCGAGAGAGGTAGCTCGATGGCTGCTCGGCGTGGCCGTACACAGGCCGTCTTCTATCGAGACAAGCGGGGGAAGGAGCCCGTCGACGACTTCCTCGAGCAGCTGCTGAAGGCGCAGCCTCTTGCTGCCGCGAAGATTGACGATGCCATCGAGGAGCATCTGAACAGCCGTGATCCACGCGACCCACCTCCAGAGTTCCCGGCCACGTCGCAGATCGATGGCGAGTTGCGGGAGTTGCGGGTCAGGTTCGCAAGGACCCGCTACCGCGTGCTCTACCAGCGCTCCCGGAACCTGATCGTCCTGTTGCACGCTTTTGAGAAGAACGTGGGCACGGTTTCCGCGAGTGACCGGCAGAAGGCTGAGAGGCGGATGGCTGACTTTCAGGCGCGAATGGAGGAGCGTCCTCGCCGGCGGCCTCGCGCGGCCGGGCGTGATGCTCCTCCGGGTTCGCGGAGAACGTGACGGCGCTTACCATCAGTGATAAGATCATCTAATGACTAGCACTCTTCACAACCCAGCCGGACGTAGCGCTGTCGAGGCCGCCAAGGGTCGCGCTGAACGCAGCCAGCCCTACCGTGACGCGCGCGCTGAATACGAGCGCATCCGTGCTCTAAAGGAGATCAGTCCCATTGCCGCGCATCTGCGGGAGCGCCGCTTCGAGCTCGGTCTCACTCAGGAGCAAGTCGCGCAAGCAGCCAGCACATCCCATAGCGCAGTCTCTCGGCTTGAGAAGGGGACCCACATCCCACAGCTGCCGACGCTCCAGCGCATCGCCGCGGTCTTGGACGAGGAGCTGTTGGTGTGCTTCCAGCGCATCGTGGACGGCGAGGTCGAGCGCGAGTTCGCGGCCGTGGCCTAGGTACGGCACAGTTCGGCGTA
The DNA here is from genome assembly GCA_963755165.1 of uncultured Solirubrobacterales bacterium. Taxonomy (GTDB): domain Bacteria; phylum Actinomycetota; class Thermoleophilia; order Solirubrobacterales; family Solirubrobacteraceae; genus Palsa-744. The sequence goes on from CAVWIT010000002.1 coordinate 458,521, forward strand.
CTTTGGGGATGGCGTCTCTACCACAGCGCATCACATGATCTGAGATATGACCTCACGTTATGCGTGATACACGACAGGCGGGTAGTGCCACCTTGTTCCCGACCGACTACTACAAGCACCTGTGATAGGATAGTCGGATGGCGATGACAGTCAAGCTCAGTCCCAATCGCAAAGGCATCCTCGTTGACGGTGAGGAGCTGCGTGGCTTCCCGTATCTGAAGGAGATGGCAGAGAGGGATCAGCTGCGGGTGGCCGCCTGGGCGCGAAAGCTTGCACCGCGGTCGCTGACTGCTGCGCAGCGGGCACTGCTGGAGAATCGCCGGCCCTCGGCGCGTTGTCTGGAGGGCTTGCGCCAGGATCAGATCTTGCGTTCACCGCTCGTGCGGACCTTGTGGGACAGTCTCTCCGAGACACAGCAGGCGCTCGTCCTGAACCCGGACCAAGAGCTTGACAAGCGCTACCCGCTCAGCACTGGCGAGATCAGTGATCTGACGGGGATGAGCAAGCGCCAGGTCCAGTACTGGAGTGAGCGCCGTCTGCTGCCGCATTGGTTGGATGAGCGTGGATATCGTCGTTTTGAGGCGGCTGCGGTGATCGTTGCATTTGCGCTCAGCGACTCTAAGCAGCACGATCGTCAGCACTACGCGGATGTCGCTGCTGACAGCCAGCCACTGGCCGCCATGCGTAGAGCGGTAAGTGTCGTCGGGCTGTCCGCGCTCAGCTCAAAGGAGAAGCTCGACCCAGAGGAGCTCGAGCGCACCGAGCACACGTTGCGCCTCCTCGCAGATGCGTTGCACGAGGTGCGCAATGATCCCGAGAGTTCGCCGCAGATCGCCGGGCTCGTCGCGTAAGCAGTGTGTCCCCGAGCCCCCATCGCCCCTTGGCGTCGGGTTGCGGGATGGTCTCCCGAGGAACTGGCTCTAGTCAGCCGTCCTCCCCAGCCATCTCCACAAACAAGCAAAGCGCGTTGAGCAACCGCATCTGCTCGGCATTCCTGCAGCGGATGTGCAGGAGCTCGGGGTTGCAAACCAGCACGGCCAGGCACCGCGCGCGGGACACGGCGACGTTCAACCGGTTGCGGCTGAACAGGAACTCCAGGTGGCGGGGGATCTCATCGCCGCTGGACGTGGCCATCGAGAAGAAGCACACCGCCGCCTCCTGGCCCTGGAACTTGTCGACCGTGCCTACCCGTACGCCGTCGGGTAGGTGCTCGCACAGACAGCGGACCTGCGCGTTGTACGGGGAGACGACCATGATGTCTTCCGGTTCCAGCGGGTCGATCGCTCCGTCAGTCATCGCGTACCGGCCCTGCAGCAGATCCTGGACCAGACCGGCGATCGTCTGGGCCTCCTCGGCGGATGAGCGGGTGTTGCCCTCGTGCTCCACCGGCACGTACCTCACACCGGTTCCTGTCAGCTTGCCTGGCGCCTCAACGTACTGCTCGGCGCACTCGGCGGCGGACTCGAGGCGACCCTCGTACACCGCCTGCGACACGAACCGGCACACGTCCGGGTGCATGCGGCGGGTCTCGTCGATGAACAGACCCCGCTCGGGCGGGATCGTCGTGCTATCCGCCAGCAGGTGCTCCAGCACCGACACGCCGGCGCCCGGCGGATGGATCGCCTGCCCGACCTGGGCGAGCTGTTGCGGGTCCCCGAGCAGGATCACGTTGCGCGCGCACGTGCCCATCGCGAGCGCGTCGGCCAGCGAAATCTGGCCGGCCTCGTCGATCAGCAGATAATCGAGCGTCCCGTCCAGCTCCTCTCGGCAGAACAGCCAGGCGGTCCCGGCGACGAGGTTGTATCGGGGGTCCAGGCAGTCCGCCACGTCCTTGGAGCTCTCGATCAGCCCGCGCTCTGACTTGTAGCGATGATCGTCGTCGCTGTACCTCTTCAGCCCGGCGAATGGTTTGCCCGGCGGGGCGTGGAGCTCGACCTCGGCGAGCAGGTTGTGGATCGCCGCGTGGCTGCCCGCGGCGACGCCGACGCGGTGGCCCCGCTCGATCAGGTGCAGGATCAGATGGGCGCCGGTGTAGGTCTTGCCCGAGCCGGGCGGGCCCTGGACGAACAGGTAGCTGTCCCGCAGACCCTCGGCGATCAGCTTGGCCTGATCCAGGTCGAACGCGCCTGTCTGTAGCGGTTGTCCGTGCGAGTACGCGGACGTGCTCGGGATCTCCGCGCGCAGAATCTGACGAAGCGCGTCGTAGCGCCCGGAGGCGTCGAGTCCGCGCGCGGCGATGTCGCCCGCGAGACGCTGTAAAGCGGCCCGCTGGACGCCGGTGTCATACGGCCCGCCGGGAATCAGCGCCCGGGGAAGCGGCTCGCTTACCCGCTTGGCTCCCCTGCTGATCCGCAGACTGCCGATCGTATTGTCGATCGACTCGACCATTACGCGCTTTGCGATTGCGGGATCGACAAAGCTGCCGGTGCTGATCTTGTGCTCCTGGGCGGGGAACTCCAGCGTATGCAGTACCGAGCGCGAGGGCGCAGGCAACGGGACCGGCGCCAGACCGCTGTCGCTGAGCCCGCCGAGCGCCTCGGTGTCGACCTCCGTCAGCTGCTGCTCGTCGGCCTCCAGCCGTTCGAAGTACGCCCACCACGCCGGCTTGGCCTCGCGCCGGTGATAGTCGGTCAGCTGCGCCATCAGCCAGCGCCCGTGCTGATCTTCGTCCTGATCGACCACGTCCTCGGGCACTCCGTCCAGAAGCCCGGCCCGCAGCGCGTCGAGCTCCTCCTGAGCCTCGGCGTCCGGCTCCCACGGCTCGGGCGCCGCACGCCACTGGATCTCGTATCCGAACCGCTCAATCGCCTCCTCGCGACGGGCGAGCAGCCATTCGCGCAGCAGATGCGTCGAGCGGCAGTCGTCCTCGTTGTAGCGCTCGATCGACTCCAGCAGCGAGCGATCGCCGGTCTCCAGGAACCGCTCGAAGGCGACGATCGAGTCGCCACCCTCGGCCACCTCCGTCGCCCGCTCCTCCATGTAGAACGCCTCGATGCTCTTGATCGAGTAGTTCGGCTGCGACACACGCAGCGCCTGGCGTACGACCGCGTACAGATCGACCAGCACTTTGCCGCGCAGCAGCCGATCGACCTCCTCCTCGCGCGTTGCATGCAGCCCCATCAGCCGCCTGAGCGCCGTCGCCTCATACGGAGCGTAGTGGTAGACATGCAGGTCGGGAAAGCGCCCGAGCCGCCCAATCACAAAGTCGATGAACCCCTCAAACGCCTGCTTCTCAGACGACCTATCTGTAGCCCAGAACGACTTGAATTCCGGTTGTTGGATTTGTGATTTTGGATTTGGATTTGGATTTGGATTAGAGAGAGAGACACAGCCGAACAGATACTCGAGGCCGTCGTCGAAGAACGGATCGCCCTCCATGTCAAAAAACACATCGCCCTCGGATGGCTGCGGCAGGTGGGCGAACCCGCAGTCATCTTCGGGGGTCAGCAGTTCATAGCGCGGCTCTCCGCTGTTGCGTTGGTCTACCTGTAGACGCGCGTGCGCGCGTAGGGACTCAAACGTGGCGGTCCCGATCCGGGGTGGGCGATCCGTCGGCTCCGCGGCGGCGAGTTGCGGGACGGTCGTGATTCCCTGCTCGACCAGCCGGGTGCGCTGCGAGCGCTGAATCCTGGCGACGAGGCTCAGATGCTCGTCGGCCTCGCGTTGAGCGACGCAGTGCTCCTCCCAGCGACACAGCTCGCAGTGCTCCACCGGCTCCGGATAGGTGCTCGACAGGCCAGCGACGTCGATGACGGATTCGAAGCCGCGCTTGACGCTGCGGTAGTAGGCCGCGAGCTCGGCGACGCGGAACGACTGGGTCTCGCGCGTCCCGAGCACGACGTGCATCCACTCCGGCGCGGGGCCCTGGATCGATTCGACGAGCTCCGAGTAGAAGCAGAGCTGCAACAGAAAGTAAGGCTTCACGCGGCGAGCGAGCTTCGTGTCCGCCACCTCATAGCTGAACGACCCAAGCTCCGAGGTACGCTCGACGCGCTGCAGGAAGTCGCTGTGCCCGCGCCAACGGATGCCGTCGAACAGCACGCCCTGGTAGATCACCTCAGCCCCCGCCCGCATCGCCGCGACCGTGCGCCGCGCCCCCGCGCGCGTGCCCTCTAGGCCACGCGCGATGCCGTGCTTGTTCGGCTCGTTCTCGATCTCGCCCCCCGACTCGTCCTGGATCTCGACGATTTCACGGCCGTCGGCGCGTAACTGAGCGAGGTAGGCCCGCTCGTGCTCATCGCCCTTGCGCGCGACGAGCTCGGTGGTGTCCGACCGAGTCTCCGTGAGCTCCAACTGCCCGCGCGCGACCTCGATATCGAGGTGCGTGAGGTGCGGACACTCGAGGTGGTTGATCAGGTCGGTGGCTGAGAAGATCAGCTGTCCGTCAACGAGCTCCATGTAGCAAAGCTAATCGGTCCCCCGGACTTTGAGACGCGAATCTCTACGCCGGCTCCCGGTAATGCCCTGGCCATTCGCGATAGCCGATCCTGGTGATCTCACGGATCTCGCCGAGCGTGGCCCACTCGTTTGCGCCCAGCCGCGCCAGCGGCGCCAGCCGCTCGATCGCCGGGCGGCCGTTCACAAGCACATCCTCGTCGATCGCCGCATGGACGACACGGCCCATCACGACCGTGCCCAGCCCGACCGTGAGCGTCGCGTGCAACTCGCACTCCAGCGCGACGGGGGAGCGCGCGACGCGCGGGGGCGCCACCCGCAGGCTCGCCTCGCGCTCGATCCCCACGGCGTCGAACTCGCTCACCTCCGCGGGGAAGTCGGTGCCGGTCGCGTTGACCGGCTCGAACAGCGGCTCGGGCGTCAGGCAGACGACGAACTCGCGCGTCTGCTCGACGTTCCGCAGCGAGTCCTTGCGCCCGACGGAGGTGAACTGCACGATCGGCGGGTCGACTGAGGAGACGGTGAAGAAGGAGTGCGGCGCGAGGTTGTCGACTCCCTCGGGCGAGCGCGATGAGACCCATGCGATCGGGCGTGGGACGACGACCGAGGTGAGGAACGAATAGAAGGCGCCGCTCCCGAGCGTGGCGGGATCTATGTCGACGCGGGGCACGCCCGGGAGTATGACCGGCCGTTGGAGATCGTCCGGACCCCAGGGAGGGGGAGGGCTGGCAGAGGGTGCAGGCGCTCGGTGGAAGCGTGGTGCACCCGGGGGAGAAATGGGCGGTCTGCAAGATTCCGAGGGAAGCCCGTTCGGCCTGACCCAGGAGCCGTTCGCGGCGTAGCCCGGTCGATCATCCAGCCGTCGTTTATGCGATCATTTGTCTGCATGGCCAACCACAAGCGCAAGGGTCCGAAGAGCACGCGCGCAGGCTGTCTGCTGTGCAAGCCGCACAAGCACCAGGCCGAGCATCGTCGCGACCGCACGCGCGGCGATCGACGCTGGCGCGAGCAGCAGGTTGCCGCCGATCGCGACGGTCATCGAGATCGCTCACGGTATCTGAATTAGGCTCCAACCGGACGGGTGTTGTCGTCGAGACATAGCCACCTCCGGGACGCTTTGGCCCGCGCCAGTCAAGCAGGGTCCGCGTGCGGGTGTTCAGCAGAGACAGTGACGGTCCGAGAGAGTGCGGCGACCCCGTTCGCGCTCCTCGAGCCATAGTGTGTAGGGATCGGCGGGCAGGGCGCGAGTGAGCATGTGCGCATCGTGGCGGCTGCCCGTCTGCTCGCGGGCGTCCCGCACGGACAGCTCGATGCTCCACGGGTCTGGGATGTGGCTGGAGGATGAAACGTGTGGTGAGTGGCTGGGCGTTTGCAGCGTTTGCATGTAGTGGTCTCCTGGCTGGTGGTCTCGTTGGTGAGCGTGTGGCGAGGGGACAAGGAAGCACCGTGGCGAGAGAATGTCCAGGGGTTCTGGACAAACGACGTAGGTTATATGCGAAAGGCCATACAAAGATGTCACTAAAGGTGCAATTGGCATGCCCGAATCGTGTAGATCCGTGTCGTCCAGCGCGGACGGGGCCGATCTGGATGTGCTCGTCGAGCGCGCCCGTCGCGAGCATCCGGATGTTCCGCTGTTTCTGCTCGGGCACAGTGTGCGATATGTGTTTACTGCGAATAGACGGACTTATGGAATGAGTGTTGAGAACCGATTTGTTTAGGTGTGTTGGGAAAACCGATTTGTTGAGTTGAGATGACTGTTCGAGGCTCAGATCCAGGGAAGGATGAGAAGCACGCGCCGCCTGTGCCGCCGGCTGCGTTGCAACGGCCTGTGGAGGATCTCGCGCCGCTCGGCGAGGCGTTGAAGGCCCGCGCCGAGGATGTGCTGGCGCAGACGGTCGCGCTGACCACGGGAGCGGGCTATCAAGAGGTCGATGCTGTGGTTCAGGGGAGCTTTGAACGGATCAGCGTCAGCTCCACGACGGCGGTGTCGCGCTGGATCGCGGGGGAGGGCATCGAGGTAGCCATCGAGATAGGCCGGGAGACGTGGGAGATCTTCGCCGAGCTGGCGGCTCACCGCGCGGCGACGCTGGATGAGGTGACCAGGCGCTGCTTCGCCTGGCGAAACGTGATGGCGGAGGTGCTGCACGAGAGCGCGGCAGAGCTGGATTCCTCGCCGGAGGCGGTGGCTCAGGCCCTGAGCATTCTGCAGTTGAGCCTCGAGTTCAGCCTGTTGCGGATGTGCGAGTGCTTCGAGGTCGAGCGCACGCGCACCGACGAGGAGCTCAAACGGCGCGAGGAGGAGCTGTCGTTCCTGGCGACGCACGATCCGTTGACGGGGTTGCCGAACCGGACGTTGATCTTGGATCGTGTCGAGCAGATGCTCGCGCGCTCGGTTCGCAACCAGACGCCGGTGGCGGCGCTGTTCGTCGATCTCGATAACTTCAAGTCGATCAACGACACGCTCGGTCACGGCGCGGGCGATGAACTGTTGCGAGCGGTTGCCGCGCGGCTGAAGGGCGTGGTGCGCGACGCCGACGCGCTGGGGCGTCTCGGCGGGGATGAGTTCGTCGTTGTCTCCGATGCGCTCACGCTGGAGGTGGGGCCCGAGCTGATCGCCGAGCGCCTGCTCGAAGCGCTCGAGCAGCCGTTCAAGCTCGGCGCGGACAGGGACACTCGCGTGACCGTGACGGCGAGCATCGGGATCGCGGCGGGAGCGCACACATCCGCGGAGGAGTTGTTGCGCGAGGCGGACATCGCGATGTATCGCGCGAAGTGGGACGGCAAGCATCGTTACGTCGTGTTCGAGGCGGGGATGCAGCACACCGTGCAGCACCGCATGGAACTGGAGATGGACCTGCGTGAAGCCTTGGAGAAGGACGAGTTCTTCCTCGCCTACCAGCCCACGATCAACCTCAGCGACATGAGCCCCACTGGAGTGGAGGCCTTGATCCGCTGGAAGCATCCTGTGCGCGGGGTCGTCCAACCCAACGACTTCATCCCGTTGCTGGAGGAGACGGGGCTGATCGTCGAGGTCGGCAGGTGGGTTCTGCGAGAGGCGTGCTCTCAGGGCGCGGCGTGGCGAGCGGCCGGGTATCCGATCGGGATGGCCGTGAACGTCTCTGGGCGCCAGCTCGACACCGATCAGCTGGTCATCGACATCGAAGAAGCGCTCTGCGACAGTGGTCTGGATCCGGAGGCGTTGACGATCGAGATCACCGAGACGACATTGATGCGTAACGTCGAGGAGACCACTCGCCGGCTCACTGCCATCAAGGCGCTGGGAGTGCGGATCGCGATCGATGACTTCGGCACCGGGTACTCGTCGCTCGCTCACCTGCAGCAGTTCCCCGTTGACGCGCTCAAGATCGACCGGTCGTTCATCTCGCAGCTGCAGAACAACCAGGAGGGTGAGACGCTGATTCACACGCTCGTGCAGCTCGGCAAGGCGCTCTCGATCGAGACCTTCGCCGAGGGTATCGAGCAGCAGCGGGAGCTCTCCCTGCTGCAGGACGAGGACTGTGACAACGGGCAGGGCTTCCTGTTCGCCCGTCCGCTCGACGTGGCCGCCACCGAGGCGTTCCTGCGGGGCTGGGCCGACGAGAACGCCACTCCCGCCGCCCTGGCGCAAGCGCCACAGCCATCGCGGTGAGGGTCACTGCCGAGAACGCCACTCCCGCCCTGGCGCAAGCGCCACAGCCATCGCGGTGAGGGTCACTGCCGAGAACGCCACTCCCGCCCTGGCGGGCGCCACAGCCATCGCGGTGATGAGGGTCACTGTAGTGTTGGCGCGGCGTGACCTGCAGAATCACTCTTCATTCAGGTGCGGCGGCGCCTGCGCATGCCCTTGACTTGCTGTGGCAGCGACTCGACGCCGCCAACCACGATGGCGCCGGCGTCCGGTTTGCCAGAGTTGGCGCTGAGATCGAGGCCAGGTGGGAAGCGGACGTGTCGGTCTCGATGGAGCGGGACGAACGCAAGGAGATAGGGCGCCGAGCTGTCTTGGGCATTGTGTGCGGCGTGTGCGAGGGTGTGCCGGAGCTCGAATCGGATTGGTTCGCCGTCAGCACGCTCAGCTGACAGTGGTGGTGGAGCTTGTTGTCTCCTCCACCGCCGGAAGCTCCGCGTTGAACAGTCCCTCGACGGCGTCCACGGAGGTGGGCTGGCCCAGGGCCGGTCCCTGCGCCATCGCGCAGCCCATCGCCCGCAGTGTCGTCAGCTGCTCGTGCGTTTCGATTCCCGTGGCGATCACGGTCAGCGACATGTCGCGCCCGACGATCAGGATCGCCTCCAGCAGCCAGCTGCGGTAGTCCTCGTCGTCTGAGGCGGCGAGCGAGCTGCGGTCGACCTTCAGGCAGTCGAGCGGCACTCGCCGCAGGTCGGAGTGACGGGCGTATCCGCTGCCGCCGAAGTCGTCGATCGCGACGCGCACGCCTAGCTGCTTGATCTCCCGCAGGCGCTCGGCGGCCGCCGCGAGGTCGCGCATCACCGTTGTCTCGGCGATTTCGATCGTGAGCAGCGAGGGCTCCATCCCGGACTGCTGCAGCGCGCGCCGAATGTCCGTGACGAAGCCTTCCCGATTCAGCTGATTGTCGGACACCTTCACCGAGATCCCGATCCTGTGACCCGTCACGTTCCACATCGCGCCGCGGTTGCATGCCTCTTCGAGCGCCCAGCGGCCGATCGGCACGATCAGCCCGGTTTCTTCGGCCAGCGGGATGAACTCGACGGAGTCCAGCACGCCTCGCTTGGGATGGCGCCAGCGTATTAGCGACTCCAGGCCCACGACTTTGCGGGTGCCCAGATCGTAGATCGGCTCGTACAACAGATCGAACTGCTTTTCTTCGAGCGCTGTGTTCAGTTCGGCTTCGAGCATGCCGCGGCTCTCGATGACCGAGCGCATGTTCGCGTTGAACAGCGTGTACCGGTCCTTGCCCGCGGCCTTGGCCGAGTTCAGCGCCAGCCGCGCGTCGCGCAGGAGATCCTCGGGAGTGGTGTACCGGCCGAACGCTACGCCGATGCTCGCGGTCGTGTAGAAGCTCGGGCCGAACCCATCGAGCTCGACGGGCTTGTGCAGAGCCTCGATCACGCGCCGGGCCAGCGAATCCAGGCGCGCCCCGCGGGCCGCCGATTCGACCAGCACCACGAACTCGTCTTCTCCTTGACGTCCCACGGTGTCCCCCGCCCGCACCACGTCCTCCAGCCGTTGCGCGACGATCTTCAGCAGCTGATCGCCGGCCTCCTGACCGAGCTTCTCGTTGACGTCCCTGAACCAGTCGACGTCGATGAACAGGGCCCCGGCGAGCATTCCCGACTGGCGCCCCGCCCGGGCGACCATCCCCGCGGCGCGATCCAGCGTGAGTGCGCGGTTGGGCAGCCCCGTCAGGGCGTCGTACAGCTCTTCGCTGGGCGCCGCACGGGGGGCCTTCGGCGCCGGAGCCTGCGCCGCCGGCGTGCGACCGCCGGCGCCGAGGACGAACACCAGCAGGCCGGCCAGCGCGCTCAGCAGGCTTCCGCCGATCAGCAGCGCGAGCGCGTTCCCGTTTTCGAACACGCCTTCGCCGGCGGATGCTCCGTAGATCCTCACGCTCCAGCTGTTGTGCAGGCTCATCGTCGCGCTCTGCGCGCCGGACTGCGGGGCGCCGCTCGTGAACGCGACGTTCGAGGAGCCGGCCTTGTAGCGCAGGCGCAGCGCGTCACCCGGATGGCCCTGCAGGACCTGCCTCAATACGACCCCGGGCGCCAGCACCTCGCGCATCCAGCCCACCGACGCCGCCGCGCGGCCCGCCGCGGTCAGCGGCGTCACGTTGGCCCTGTACACGGGCGTTATGACTTCTAGCGCTTGGCTGTGGCCTTGAGTGACGGTCGTGTAGCTGCTCAGTCCCGCGTCACGGGCCAGCAGCGGTCCGGGCGTCAGCGCGCAGTAGTCCAAGCTCGTGCGCGCGGGCGGGGTGGGATTCCTCGTGAGCTCGGCGACGGCGAGGCAGTAGTAGAGGTGATTGCTCGCGGGCACGATCCGGGCGCTTCTACCGCCAGGCGTCGCCGAACCCGACGCCGACGCCGAACCCGTCCCCGAACCCGATGCCGACCCCGCTCCCGACGTTGTCCCCGTTCCCGACGTCGACCCTGTCCCCGTTCCCGACGTCGATCCGATCCCTGTTCCCAACGTGGTCCCCGTCCGCGGCGGCTTCGCCGCCGCCGCATGGCCGGTGATTCGCGCCTGATACGCGGCGAGTTCCGGCGCTCTGACCAGCGCCATGAGGCCGAGGCTCTCGAGCTCGGGAAAACGATGTGTGGTGCGCGCCCACTTCGCCCACGCGTCGAATTCCGCCGGCGAGGTCTGCGGGTTGCGGGCGTAGTAGGTGCTCGCGCTGACGGCGAGCTCCTCCTCGCGCTGGATGGCCAGCTTCAACGCCGTGGCGATTCCCGTCGTGCTCCGAGCGAACGTCTGCCGCGCTTCGGCTCCGTCGTTGCGCGCCACCGCGCGTGCTCCCAGCACCGAGGCGACCACCCCGGCCGCGACGCAGACCACCGCCACCGCGGCCCACACGCCCCTGCGGCTCTTGAGCAGGTTCCATACACGCGCGAGCCCGTCTGCGGGTGCGAGTGGCGGCACTGCCGGCGAGGCGTCACCGCCGGCGACTGGCGGCTGGGCGGCGGCCGCGACTGGACTCTCGCCACCCTGCTGGCTGCCCTGCTCAGGGGCGCTCTGCTGCTGGGGAACGCCTTCCTGAGCGACATCCTGCTGAGTGGCGCCCTGCCGAGGGGCGCTCTGCTCAGGCGAGCCGTTCGCCGGACCTGCCACAGGAGCGCTCTGCTCAGGCGAGCCGTTCGCCGGACCTGCCACAGGAGCGCCCTGCTCAGGTGAACCGTTCGCCGGTCCGGCCACGGGGGAGTCCGGGGTGCCGTCGCTCTGGGGAGCGCCGTCACTCTGGGGATCGGGTTGGGGGGTGTCGCTATCTGACATTGCGATCTGTTACGCCGCCACACGTGCGTACATGTCTCCTCTGGCCTGATCGAGCCTGCATGGCGACATGCATCTGAATAGTGCGTTCATCTCGACGAATGACCGACGAATCTTTACCGTTGCAGGTCGTCTTGCCTTGCCGGCTGGGATCCGGCCCCGTACTGCATGACCAAATGACCAAAGCCACCTTTTACTTCGACCTTGGATCGCCCTACGCGTACCTGACCGCGGAGCGCATCCGCGAGGTCCTGGGCGACGAGTCGGTCGCGTGGCAGCCGGTGTCGCTGGGCGGGCTGTTCAAGTGCAATGGGCGCTCGTCCTGGTCGCTGGGGGATCCCGAGCGCCGCCGGGCGGGCATGGCCGAGGTGCAGCGCCGCGCGCGCGAGTACGGCCTCCAGGCCGTGCGCTGGCCCGATCCCTGGCCGAGCGACTACTTGTTCGCGATGCGCGCCGCCACGTTCGCGCTGCGGGCCGGCCGCGGCAGGGAGTTCGCCGTGCAGGCGTTTCGCCACGCGTTTCGTGACGGGCACGATCTCGGTGTCCCCGAGCAGGTCTTGGCCGCCGCCGCCGCCGCGGGTCTGGACGCGGACGCGGTCCGCGACGGGACCGGCGATCCCGAGATCAAGCTGGCGCTGCGTGCCGCGACGGACGCCGCGCACGAGCTCGGCGTGTTCGGCGTCCCCACGATCTCCGTCGCGGGCGAGCTGTTCTGGGGCGATGACCGTCTGGAAGAGGCAGCCGTGGTGGCGGGTGCTTGACTCTTTTGTGCGCGACGCCTTAGTCAAGAGTTCCAGCTTCCGGGTCAAGAGTTCCAACTCTTCTACCGATAGCTGACTGATGGAACAGGCTCTCACCGGTCGGCGTTTTCTCGGGGCAGTGGGTGTTGTCGTGCTCGTGACCGGCGTGGCCGGGGTCTGGATTGGATTGGGCATCGGCGGCACGCGGGTGACGCTCTGGGTCGACGATGGGCTCACCCCGCTGGCGGCGCTGACCGCGTGCGTGCTGTGCTTTCGCGCGCGTGCAGGGCATGTCGGGCGGATGCGTCTGTTCTGGACGCTGCTGGGCTTGGCGACCGCGTCCTGGACGCTGGCCGAGGTCATCTGGGGCTACTACGCGCTGATTCTCGATAGGGAAGTGCCGGTGCCCTCGTGGGCGGATGTCGGCTATCTCTCGGCGATCCCGCTCGCGGTCGCGGCGCTGGTCGTGCATCCGGCGACGCGGGGCAGCGGGACGCGCAAGGCGCGTTCGGTGTTCGACGGGCTGGTGATCGCGACCGCTCTGATGTTTCTCAGCTGGACCCTGGTTCTCGGCCCGGTGTGGCACAGCGCCGATCTCAGCACGTGGACGGGTGTGGTGACGCTCGCCTATCCGTTCGGTGATGTTGTGATCGTGTTTTTCATCGTGCTTGCCATCCGCGGGATGACCGGTAAGGACCGCCTGTCGCTGTGGTGCCTGCTGGGCGCCCTGCTGGCGATGGCGCTCTCGGACAGCACGTTCGCCTATCTCACGGACGTGACCACCTACACGAGCCCGGGCCTGATCGACACCGGTTGGATCGCGGCATATCTCGGGATCGCGCTGGCCGCGTTCAGCTCACGGCCCAGCGGCGCCGTAGTGCCGGCGGCCGAGGACTCGAGGCCGTCGCTGGTGTCGCTGATATCCCCGTTGCTGCCGGTGCTGCTCGCGCTGACTGTCGCCGCGGTGCAGATCAGGCTCGGCCATCACCTCGACCGCGCGGCCTGGCTGATGGCGTTCGGGCTGATCGCGCTCGTGCTGGTGCGTCAGGGGCTGATGGTGCTCGAGCTGCTCGCGCCCAGCCGCGACGCGCAAAGCGGCCTGATGCAGAGGCTTACGCATGCCGCGCTTGGTGGGGAAGACCCCGAAGAGATAACGGCATCCGTCCATCGGGCTGGCGGCTATGAGCCCCTTTGACCTGAGCGCGGGACAGTCCAGCGGCGTGGGGTTCGCGCCCACGAGCGGCGCACCGGACGTTAGATGGATTCGCCCCGACAGACCTGCGGCCTACCTGCCCTCCCCGGTGGCCAAGGCGCAAGCCGCGGAGCGCAGCGAACGGGCGAACGCCATGATCGTGATCGTGCTGACTCTGGCCTGCACCGTTCTGGCGCTCTACGACCTGTTCCTGCTGGCCGCGGGCTCCTGAGGCTGGGCTTACTGGGTGCGAACTACGGAGCCGCTCCAGTGGCTTCTGCGGTAGCCGCGTCCCCCGCCGGCGAGTTGACTTCGTATGGAATCCAGTGAGTGCTTCGACCACAGCTCCCGTTCAGTCCACGCTCGATCCAGTGCGTTCGTTCGCGCGTCTTGGCCGCGAGGACACCGCCTATGCGGGAGGCAAGGGCGCGAACCTCGGCGAGCTCGTCTCCGCCGGGCTCCCCGTGCCCGACGGCTTCGTTATCGGCGCACCGGCCTATGCGGCGTTCTGCGAGGACACCGGGTTGCGGGCACAGCTCGACGAGATCCTCTCAGGAGTCGACATCGAGGATTCGCGTGCCCTTGAGGCAGCCTCGAGCGCCGCCCGCCAGGCGGCGCTCGACGCGGTGATGCCGCCCGCGCTGCGCGAGGCGATCGTGTTCGCCTACCGGGATCTCGCCGGGGCTGACTCGGACGTCGCGGTAGCGGTTCGCTCCTCGGCCACGGCCGAGGACACGGCTTCGGCGTCGTTCGCGGGCATGAACGAAACGTTCCTCAACATGCGCGGCCCGGACGCGGTGCTCGAAGCGGTCAAGCGCTGTTGGGCATCGCTGTTCGGAGCCCGCACCATCTACTACCGAGGGCAGCGGGGCTTCAGCCAGGCCGGAATGGACATCGCAGTGGTGGTGCAGATCCAGATCCCCTCGACCCGCGCGGGCGTGATGTTCACCGTCGATCCCGCCAGCGGCGAGCGCGATCAGCTCGTGATAGAGGGCTCGTTCGGACTTGGCGAGGCGGTCGTGTCCGGCAGCGTCTCGCCCGACCGCTACGTCGTGCGCAAGCGCGACCTGGCGATCACCACCCGCTCGGTGAGACCCAAGGAGCTCGCGATCGAACCCGCGCCTGCAGGCGGCACCGTGACGCGTGAGCTGAGCTCCGAGGAGAGCATGCGGCCGGTCCTCGCCGACGAGGAGGTGCTGCGGCTGGCCAAATTGGGGCTCGCGATCGAAGAGCACTACGGCTCCCCGCAGGACACGGAGTGGTCGTTGGACCCGGACGGCAACGCATGGATGCTGCAGAGCCGGCCGATCACCACGATGGCCGCCGCCGATCACGCGCCGGAGGAGATGCTCGTGCGCGGTCTCGGCGCGGCGCCGGGTCTTGCGAGCGGCAGCGTGCGCGTGCTGACCGACCCCCATGACACGGCTGCGCTGCGCGCTGGCGAGGTGCTGGTCGCGCACATGACCACGCCCGACTGGGTCCCGCTGATGCGCAAGGCCGCCGCAATCGTCACGGACTCCGGCGGCATGACCTGCCACGCAGCGATAGTCACGCGGGAGCTGGGCATCCCCTGCGTGGTCGGCACCGGCGACGCCACCCGCAAGCTGCGTGACGGAGAGCTCATCACGGTCGACGCGACACATGGGACGGTCTTAGCGGGCGCCAGCCCGCCCGCTGCTGTCGCTGCGAACGGAGAGCCCTCCGGTGCGACGGCTGGGGCGCCGGGTGCAACCGTCGCCGCCGGGACAGCCGTCGTCTCCGCTCCTCCCATCACGGCGACGCAGATCCTCGTGAACCTGTCCGAGCCCTCTCAGGTCGATCGCGTCAAGGATCTGCCCGTTGACGGCGTTGGCCTGCTGCGCGCCGAGATGATGGTGCTCGAGGCGCTCGCCGGGGATCATCCGCGCACCCTGCTGGAGGAGGGCCGGGGCGAGGAGTTCGTCGCGCGCATGGCCGAGGGCCTTACGACGTTCGCCGCCGGGTTCGCGCCACGGCCGGTCACCTACCGCACGATCGACTTCCGCACGAACGAGTTCTCCGGGCTGCGCGGCGGCGAGCGGTATGAGCCGCACGAGGCCAACCCGATGATCGGCTACCGTGGCGCTCTGCGCTACACGCGCGAGCCCGATGTGTTCGCGCTGGAGCTGGCGGCCCTGCGCCAGGTGTGGGACGCCGGCCATCGCAACCTGCATGTGATGCTCCCGTTCGTGCGCACCGCCCGCGAGCTGCGCCGCTGCCGTGAGCTGATCGCCGAGTCCGGCTTGCTCGATCGACCGGGCTTCCAGCTGTGGGTGATGGCCGAGGTGCCCTCGGTGCTGTTCAACCTGGCGGAGTACGCCGCGCTTCAGATCGCCGGCATCTCGATCGGCTCCAACGACCTCACCCAGCTGCTGCTCGGCGCCGATCGTGACAACGAGGTCCTGGCCGACACGTTCGACGAGCGTGACCCCGCCGTCACCGCTTACCTGCGCGAGCTGATCCCGCGCGCGCGCGAGCTGGGGCTGCGCACCTCGATCTGTGGTCAGGCGCCCTCGGTTCACCCCGAGTACGCCGAGTTGCTGGTGCGCGCGGGGATCGATGCGATCTCCGTCAGCGCCGACGTGATCGACCGAACGCGCGTGCTGGTCGCGGCCGCGGAGCAGCGCGTGCTGCTCGACGCCGCGCGCTCCGGCCGACAGGCCGGGAGCACCGCTTCGGCGCACGCCGAGGGGTAGGCGATGTTCCAGGTCCGTATCCACGGCCGTGGTGGCCAGGGTGTCGTCACGGCGGCGGAGATGCTCTCGCTCGCGGCATTCGACGAGGGCCGCTACGCGCAGGCGTTCCCGAGCTTCGGTTCCGAGCGCATGGGCGCGCCAGTCGTGTCGTTCTGCCGGATCGACGATCACCAGATTCGTGTCCGCGAGCCGGTGATGGAACCCGATGCGCTGATAGTCCAGGACCCAACGCTGCTGCACCAAGTTGACGTGTTCGGTGGCTGCAAGCCGGACGGCTTCATCCTGATCAACACCGCGAAGAGCTTCGACGATCTCGGTCTCAGCGAGTTCGTGAAGGACTTCCGCCATGAGCGGCTGCTCACCGTGCCCGCCGGCGACCTGGCTCGTGAACACACAGGGCGACCGGTCGCTAACGCCGCGCTGCTCGGCGGCTTCTCCGCACTCAGCGGGCTGATCTCGCTGGAGAGCGTGGCGAGCGCGATTCGTGAGCGCTTCACCGGAGCCGTCGGCGAGGGCAACGTCGCGGCTGCGCAGGCAGCGCACGCATGGGTGGCAGACGAGATACGGGAGCTGTCCGGTGCTACGACAGGTTGAGGGCTCACGTGCGGTCGCCGAGGCGGTAGCGCTCTGCCGCCCGGAGGTCGTCTGTGCGTACCCGATCTCGCCGCAGACACACATCGTCGAGAACCTGTCGGCGCTGGTGAAGTCGGGTGAGCTCGCGCCGTGCGAGTTCGTCAACGTCGAGTCGGAGTTCGCTGCGATGTCGGTGGCGATCGGCGCCTCCGCGACCGGCGCGCGCGCCTACACGGCGACCGCCAGCCAGGGTCTGCTGTACATGGCCGAGGCGCTCTACAACGCCTCCGGGCTCGGCCTGCCGATCGTGATGACCGTGGCCAACCGCGCGATCGGCGCGCCGATCAACATCTGGAACGACCACAGCGACTCGATGTCCCAGCGCGACTGCGGCTGGATCCAGCTGTTTGCCGAGACCAATCAGGAGGCGCTCGATCTCCACATCCAGGCGTTCCGGCTGGCGGAGGAGCTCTCCACCCCGGTGATGGTCTGCATGGACGGCTTCATCCTCACCCACGCCGTCGAGCGCGTCGACATGCCCACGCAGGAGCAGGTGGACGCGTTCCTGCCGCCGTTTCAGCCGCGTCAGGTGCTCGATCCTGACGAGCCGATATCGATCGGCGCGATGGTGGGACCGGAGGCGTTTATGGAGGTCAAGTATCTGGCGCACGCCAAGCAGATGCAGGCGCTGCAGCTGATCCCCGCTATCGCCGCCGACTTCCGGGAGGCGTTCGGGCGCGATTCCGGCGGCCTGATCCGTTCATACCGCAGCGAGGACGCCGAGACGATCGTGCTCGCGCTCGGCTCGGTGCTCGGAACGATCGAGGACACGGTCGACGAGCTGCGCGAGCAGGGCGTGAAGATCGGGGTCGTCGGGATCTCGTCGTTCCGTCCGTTCCCGCTGGACGCCGTGCGCTCGGCCTTGGGACATGCCCAGCGCGTGGTCGTGCTCGAGAAGGCGCTCGCGGTCGGCATCGGCGGGATCGTCGCGGCGAACGTTCGCATGGCGCTCGCCGGCATCCGGCTGCACGGCTACACGGTCATCGCGGGTCTCGGCGGGCGGCCGATCACGAAGGACTCGCTGCGCGCCCTGTTCACCGACGCGGCGGCTGATCGCCTCGAGCCGTTGACGTTCCTCGACATGGATTGGGATGTCGTGAACCGCGAGCTCGCGCGCATGCGCGACTCGCGCAAGTCGGGGCCCCACGCCGAGAACATCCTGCGCGATGTCGGGCCCGTGGCGGCGGGGCCGGTATGAGGATCGCACGAGCATGAAGGCCTCGGCGATCCGCTTCTACCAGACGGGCAGCTTCGCGGTCGGCAATCGCCTGCTCGATCCGGAGCAGCGCTCCGTGCAGGCCGGCGAGCAGCGGACGAACTCGATCACCTGCGGCCATCGCGCCTGCCAGGGCTGCGGCGAGGCGCTCGGCGCGCGCTACGCCCTGGACGCCGCGATGCGCGCCACCGGCGGGCAGATGATCGCGGCCAACGCGACGGGCTGCCTGGAGGTGTTCTCCACCCCATACCCGGAGACCTCGTGGCGGATACCGTGGATCCACTCGCTGTTCGCCAACGCCCCGGCCGTCTCCACCGGCATCGCGGCGGCGCTGCGCGCGAAAGGCCGCGAGGACATCCGCGTCGTCGGCCAGGGCGGCGACGGGGGTACTGTGGACATTGGGTTCGCGTGCCTGTCGGGCATGTTCGAGCGCGGCGACGACGTGCTCTACATCTGTTACGACAACGAGGCCTACATGAACACAGGCGTGCAGCGCTCGGGCGCGACGCCGCCCGCCGCGCGTACCACCACGACGCCGGCGGTTGGCTCCGAGCCGGGGAACGTGTTCGGGCAGGGCAAGAGCGCGCCGCTGATCGCGATGGCGCACGAGATCCCCTACGTTGCCACCGCCACCGTGGCCGAGCTGCGCGATCTGGAGGCGAAGGTCCAGACCGCGATGGAGATGCGCGGCCCGCGCTACCTGCACGTGTTCGTCCCCTGCCCGCTCGGCTGGGGCAGCGCGTCCAAGGACACGATCCGGATCGCCCGGCTGGCGAAGGAGAGCGGCATCTTTCCCGTGTTCGAGGCGCGCGACGGCGAGGTTATCGGCGTTTCGAAGATTCGCCGGCAGGTGCCCGTCGAGGACTATCTGCGCCCGCAGCAGCGCTTCTCGCACCTGTTCAAGCCCGAGCCGCACACCGACGTGATCGCCCGTATCCAGGCCGGCGCGAACCGCAACATCCGCCGCTTCGGGCTGACGTGATGGACAAGCCGTTCGCGATCACGCTCGACGTCGGTTCGAGCCTGGCCAACAAGACCGGTTCCTGGCGCGATGAGCGTCCCTCCTACGTGCACCGCCTGCCGCCGTGCAACCACGGCTGCCCGGCTGGCGAGAACATCCAGCATTGGCTCTACCACGCGGAGTCCGGCGACTATGAGGCGGCGTGGCGGGTGCTCGTCGAGGACAACCCGCTGCCCGCGGTGATGGGACGCGTCTGCTACCACCCGTGCGAGAGCGCCTGTAACCGCGGCCAGGTCGACGACCCGGTCGGTATCCACGGAGTCGAGCGGTTCCTCGGTGACGAGGCGATAAAACAAGGCTGGAAGCTCACCCTCGATGCCGAGCCGAGCGGCAAGCGCGTGCTCGTCGTCGGCGCCGGCCCGTCCGGGCTGTCCGCTGCCTACCACCTCACCCGCCGGGGGCACACCGTCACGATCCGCGAGGCCGGGCCCATGGCCGGTGGCATGATGCGCTTCGGCATCCCCCGCTACCGGCTGCCGCGCGATGTCCTCGACGCCGAGGTGCAGCGCATCCTCGACCTCGGCGTGACACTCCGGCTGAACGCAAAGGTCACGAACATCATGGAGGCGATGCGCGACGGTGGCTTCGACGCGGCGTTTCTGGCCGTCGGCGCGCACATCGGCAGGCGCGCCTACATCCCCGCCGGGGAGGCGGCGCATATCCTCGACGCGGTCGCGCTGCTGCGCGGCATGGAGGGGCAGGAGCGCCCGCTGCTCGGCCGGCGCGTCGTCGTCTACGGGGGAGGGAACACCGCGATGGACGCCGCCCGCACGGCCAAGCGATTGGGGGCGAGCGAGGCGATCGTGGTGTACCGGCGCACGCGCGAGCGCATGCCCGCACATGACTCCGAGGTTCAGGAAGCCCTGGAAGAGGGCGTGATGATGAAGTGGCTCTCCACGATCAGGCACGCCGGCGAGGGCAGGGTGCTGCTGGAGAAGATGGAGCTCGACGAGACCGGCTTCCCTCGGCCCACCGGCGAGCTGGCGGAGCTGCAGGCCGACTCGCTGGTGCTCGCCCTCGGCCAGGAAGCCGACCTGTCGCTGCTGGACGGCGTGCCGGGCCTGCGGATCGAGGACGGCGTCGTGCAGGTCGACTCGAGGATGATGACCGGCCACGAGGGCATCTTCGCGGGCGGCGACATGGTTCCCGCCGAGCGCACGGTCACCGTCGGCGTCGGTCACGGCAAGCAGGCCGCGCGCAACATCGACGCGTGGCTGGGATCCGTCGAGTATGTGCACCCGCCCGAGCCCGCGCTCGCCACGTTCGAGGAGCTCAACACCTGGTACTACTCCGACGCGCCGGCGACCGTCGCGCCGCGCCTGGATGCCGTTCGCCGGCAGTCCTCATTCGAGGAGGTCACGCTCGGCCTGGATGAGACCAACGCCCTGTTCGAGGCGCGCCGCTGCCTGTCCTGCGGCAACTGCTTCGGCTGCGACAACTGCTACGGGGTCTGTCCCGACAACGCCGTCCTGAAGGTCGACGAGGCCGACGGGTACGCGTTCGACCTCGACTACTGCAAGGGCTGCGGCATCTGCGTCACCGAGTGCCCCTGCGGGGCGATCGAAATGGTGCCGGAGACGATCTGAACAGGGGTTTTCTACGGAGGCGCGAATGAAGATCCACACATAGGGTTCGGACATCGTCGTGGGTGTCGCGCAAAGGCAGGCTTGTGCGACACCCATCGTCTACTTCGAGGGGGTACATGAACGTGCTGGCGGCAGCGGTCTTCAACCTGAATCACCCGGCCCATACGGTGGACTGGGAATTCATCCACCTGTCGGTGGCCAACGTCGTGGTCATCGGCCTGATGTTCATCGTCTTCTTCCTGGCGATCCTGCTGCCCTTCCCTGGCGCCGCGGGGCGAGACGCCGCTCGTCGCGGCGGAGGCGCAGCATGAGCGCCGCCCCGACGACCCCCCCGGCGACCCGACCGAAGTCCTGGACCGTCAAAGTCCGCGAAAAAGGGGTCGAGGCGCTACCGCCCGAGAAGCTTTTGCCCGACGGTCAGCCGACCTACGTCGCCTCCTGGATCTACATGTTCGGCGTGGCCAGCATCGCCTCCCTGATCGTGATTATCGGCTCCGGCTCGATCCTCGCCCTCAAGGGCCCGGCCTGGTGGCACTACACGGGCGTGGGGCACTTCTTCAACAGCATCCACATGTGGGCGGTCGAGCTGTTCTTCTTCGTGATGGTCGTGCACCTGTGGGGCAAGTACTGGATGGCGGCTTGGCGCGGCGGGCGCACACGCGTGTGGATCACCGGGGCGATCATCTTTCTTGTCGCCGTGCCCACGGCGCTGACCGGCTACGTCTCCCAGCAGAACTTCGATGCGCAGTGGATCTCCACGCAGGCCAAGGACGGGCTCAACGCGGTGGGCGTCGGCGCCTTCTTCAACGTCACCAACTTCGGCCAGATGTACAGCTGGCACGTCCTGCTGCTGCCCATCGCGGTCGTGGTGCTCGTGAGCGCGCACGTCCTGCTGGTGCGCACGCACGGGGTCGTGCCGCCGTTCGAGCTGGAGAAGAAGCTCCCGGCCGCGAAACCCACCGGGGCATCCGCCGCCGGGCAGGGCGACGGCAACGCACCGAGTTCGACCGGGGGTCAGTCATGAGCATCTGGAAGACCGAGGAGCACACGAGGCCCTGGAAGGGTCGCTACTACCCTTACGACCTGATCAAAGAGCTGTTCATCGCGATAGGAGTCCTCACGCTGCTTACGCTCGTGCTGACGATCCTGTTCTCCTCACCTGATGACAAGCCGAGCACGATTGCTCAGTGGTCGCAGCAGAAACCCGCGGACTTCGCGACGGCAGCCGTCAAGGAGCTCGACGGTACTAGCCCGACCGCCGAATACGGACCGCCCTACAACCACAACGGCACCGGTCAGGAAGCCTGGATCATCAAGCCGCAGAAATGGCTCGGCGTCAGCCACCCGATCGACACCGAACGGGACTTCGTGGTGGGCCCGCTGGAAACGATCCCGGGCGACCCCGCTCTGACGGCCGCGCTCGCACAGTACAAGGCGGCGCCCGAAAAGCAGAAAAAGGAATGGGCCGAAGCGTACGCCAAGCCGCTTGAAGAAACCGCCACCGCCGAAGAAGAAAAAAAGACGCCGCCCAACACGGTCACTGAAAGCAATGGCACGGTGATCGTGAAGACCAGCGGGAACGCGGGGCCGGTGCCGGTGATGATGGCCAGCCTGCTCGCGCTCGCCAAGAGCGGCGGCGTGGACGGCAGTCTGCTCACCGGCAAGCAGTTCTTCCAGACCGACTACACCAAGCCGCTGCTGTTCATGGCCGACGGCGGGCTGCTCTCGGAACGCGCTCAAGAACAGCACCTGCTCGGCGATCAGTGGGGCATGATGAACGAGACGGGCAGCTACCCCGGCCAGGCATGGCTGTGGTTGTATGCCCTGTGGTACCAGGTCGAACCGTTCAAGGAATCTGAAAACGCGGACATCCTCGTGATGATGATTATGGGAGTCCTGAGCCTTGCGTTCATCTGCATCCCCTTCATCCCCGTCGTCAACAGGGTCCCGCGCTGGATCCCCATCTATAAGCTGATCTGGAAAGAGCACTACCGCGCAGAGCGGAGCGCGTGACTGTCACGGCCGGTCAGCCGGTATCGATCAGCCCGTGCTCGATCGCGTAGCCCACCAGTTCCGCGCGCGTGGAGAGCCTGAGCTTCTGCTGGATGTGGGAACGGTGGGTCTCGACGGTGCGCACCGACAGGTACAGCTGCTCGCCGATCTCGGCGTTAGTGTGTCCCAGTGCGATCAGCCTGAGCACCTCGACCTCGCGCTCTGAGAGATCGTCGGGCGGGCCGGGTATCGGCTCGGAAGCCATGCGCGCGCCGAGTCTGGGATTCAGATAGCTCTCCCCGGCGGCGGCGCGGCGCACCGCCTCCACGAGCTCGTCGTCGGCGGCCTCCTTGAGCACGTAGCCGAGCGCGTCCGCGCCCAGGGCCTCGCGGGCGAACGCCGGCTCCTGTTGCATCGTCAGCACGACGATCTGCGTCTCGGGCGACTCCGCGCGGATGGTGGGGATCGCCTCCAGGCTCGAGCCGCCGGGCATGTTCAGATCCAGCACGAGCACGTCGGGGCTGTGACCGCGCACGTAGCGCCGGGCGTTTTCGACGTCGCCGGCCTCCGCGACGACCTCGAAGTCCGGCTCGTTGTCGAGCAGCAGCCGCAGGCCGCTGCGCACCACCGCGTGATCGTCGGCGAGGACGATCCGGATCGTCTCGACGTCCCGCTCAGTCATCCACATGAAGGTACCGGGTGCTTTCATGGGATGCCGACATGGACATTGCACCGGACCCGCTCTCCGCGGAGGAGCTTCACCGGCTGCACGCCTACTGGCGCGCGGCCAACTACCTGTCGGTCGGGCAGATCTATCTGCTTGAGAACCCGCTGCTGCGCGAGCCGCTGCGTATCGAGCACGTCAAGCCGCGGCTGCTGGGCCACTGGGGCACGACACCGGGATTGAACTTCCTCTACGCGCACCTGAACCGGGTGATCAGGGCACGGGCGTTGAACGTGATGTTCGTCACCGGCCCCGGCCATGGTGGCCCCGGCCTCGTGGCGAACACCTATCTGGAGGGCACATACACCGAGGTCTACCCGCACATCGGCCACGACGAGGAGGGGCTGCGCAGGCTGCTGCGCCAATTCTCCTTCCCGGGCGGCATCCCCAGCCACGTCACTCCCCAGACCCCGGGCTCGATCAACGAGGGAGGCGAGCTGGGGTATTCGCTGCTGCACGCATACGGCGCCGCGCTGGACAATCCCGACCTGCTCGTTTGCTGTGTGGTCGGCGACGGCGAGGCGGAGACCGGCCCGCTGGCCGCGAGCTGGCACTCGAACAAGTTCCTGAACCCTGCGCGCGACGGCGCCGTGCTGCCGGTGCTGCACCTCAACGGCTACAAGATCGCGAACCCGACGGTGCTCGCGCGGATCCCCGAGCCGGAGCTGCGCTCGCTGATGGAAGGCTACGGCTACGCGCCACGGTTCGTGCAGGGCTCGGACCCCGCGGCGATGCACCAGCTGATGGCCGCGACGCTGGACGAGGTTGCCGGAGAGATCGCCGAGATCCAGCGATTGGCGCGATCGCAAGGGCAGAATGGCAGGCCGCGCGAGGACACAGACCCAACCCACGCCGCCGGTCGCCCGCGATGGCCGATGATCGTGCTGCGCACACCGAAGGGCTGGACCGGCCCCAAGGAGGTCGACGGGCTGCCGGCGGAGGGGTCGTTCCGCTCCCACCAGGTTCCGCTCGCCGATCTGGACACAAAGCCCGAGCACCTGGCGCAGCTGGAGGCGTGGCTGCGCTCGTATCGGCCCGAGGAGCTGTTCGACGAACGCGGGGCTCTGCGCCCCGAGCTGTCAGCGCTCGCGCCTGCGGGCGAGCGGCGGATGGGGGCCAATCCGCACGCCAACGGTGGCCTGCTGCTGCGCGAGCTGGAGATGCCCGACTTTCGCGCCCACGCCGTCGAGGTGGACCGGCCGGGCGCCGGCATGAGCGAGGCGACGCGCCTGCTCGGGGGATTCCTGCGTGAGGTGATCCGGCGTAATCCCGACAGCTTCAGGATTGTGGGTCCTGACGAGACCGCCTCCAACCGCCTGGGCGCGGTGTTCGAGGTGACCGACCGCGCCTGGGATGCGCAGACGCTTCCAAGCGACGATCACCTGGCGCCCGACGGACGGGTCATGGAGGTCCTGTCCGAGCACATGTGCCAGGGCTGGCTGGAGGGCTATCTGCTGAGCGGTCGTCATGGGCTGTTCAACTGCTACGAGGCGTTCATCCACATCGTCGACTCGATGTTCAACCAGCACGCCAAGTGGCTGAAGGTCTCGCGCGAGATTCCCTGGCGCAGGCCGATCGCCTCGCTGAACTACCTGCTCAGCTCGCACGTGTGGCGCCAGGACCACAACGGGTTCTCCCATCAGGACCCCGGGTTCATCGACCACGTCGTCAACAAGAAGGCCGAGATCGTGCGCGTGTACCTGCCCCCGGACGCCAACTGCCTGCTGTCGGTGGCCGACCACTGCCTGCGCAGCCGCGACTATGTGAACGTGATCGTCGCCGGCAAGCAGCCGGCGCTCGACTACCTGAGTATGAACGAGGCGATCGCGCACTGCACGCGCGGGATCGGTGTGTGGGACTGGGCGAGCAGCGACGAAGGCTCAGAGCCCGACGTGGTGCTCGCGTGTGCCGGCGATGTGCCCACGCTCGAGACCGTGGCGGCCACCGCGATCCTCGGGCGCGAGCTGCCCGAGTTGAAGGTACGAGTGGTGAATGTCGTGGATCTGATGCGCCTGCAGCCCGACAGCGAGCACCCCCACGGTCTGCCGGATGAGGAGTTCGACGCTCTGTTTACGTCCTTACGGCCGGTGATCTTCGCCTATCACGGCTACCCCTGGCTGATTCACCGCCTGACCTATCGCCGCGCCAACCACCACAACATCCACGTGCGCGGCTACAAGGAGGAGGGCACGACGACGACGCCGTTCGACATGGTCATGCTCAACGATCTCGACCGCTTCCATCTGGTGATCGACGTGATTGACCGCGTCCCGGGCCTGGCCGAGCGGGCGGCGCACCTGCGCCAGCACATGATCGACGAGCGGTTGCGCCACCGCGCGTATACGCGCGAGCACGGCGACGACCCGCCGGAGCTGACTCACTGGACCTGGCCGGGGTCCTAGCTTGCGCGTCCTCACCGTCAACGCTGGTTCGAGCAGCCTCAAGCTGCGACTTCTGGACGGCGATGACGCGATCCTCGCCGAGGAGGAGCTGCAGGCCCCGCGGGCGCGAATCGACGACACGGCCCTGCGCCGCGCGCTCGACTCCCGGCTCGGCGAGGCGGACGCTGTCGGCCATCGCATCGTCCACGGCGGCGAGCGCTTCCGCGAAGCCGTCAGGATTGACGCCGCCGTCGAGGTCGCCATACGCGAGCTCAGCGACCTCGCGCCGCTTCACCAGCACAAGTCCCTGGCTGCCCTCGATGCCGTGAGCGCGGCGCTGCCGGGCCTGCCCGCGGTCGCCTGCTTCGATACTGCCTTCCACGCGACCCTCCCGGCGGCGTCCGCGACGTATGCCCTGCCAGCTGAGTGGCGCGAACGCTGGGGACTGCGCCGCTATGGCTTTCACGGCCTCTCCCACGCCTGGGTCGCGCGGCGCACGCCGGCGCTGCTCGGGCGCGATCCGGCGGGGCTGCGCATTGTCAGCTGCCACCTGGGGGCCGGCGCGTCGCTGTGCGCGATCGCCGGCGGGCGCTCGGTAGATACGACGATGGGCTTCACGCCGCTGGAGGGCCTCGTGATGGCCACCCGCTCGGGCAGTGTCGACCCGGGGATGCTGCTGTGGCTGCAGGAGCACGAGGGGCTCGAGCCCGGCGAGCTGACGGACGCGCTCGAGCACCGCTCGGGGCTGCTCGGCCTCGCCGGCAGCGCCGACATGCGCGAGATCGTCGAGCGCGCCGCCGCGCAGGACCCTTCCGCGCGCCTGGCCCTGGCTGTTTATGTCCACCGTCTGCGCGCGGGGATCGCGGCGATGGCAGCGACGCTCGGCGGCCTCGACGCGCTTGTGTTCACCGGAGGAGTGGGGGAGGGGTCGGCGACCGTACGCGAGCTGACGGTCGCTGGGCTTGGGTTTCTGGGAGTGGCGATCGAGAGAGAGCGCAATGCGACGGCAACTGCCGATGCCGACATCTCGGGCGTAGGAGCATCAGCGGCGATGCTCGTGATCGCCGCGCGCGAGGACCTCGAGATCGCGCGCCAGGTCAGAGCTGTGCTGGGGCGCCAGGACCAGGGCCGGCGCCAGGACCAAGACCAGGCGTAGACCCAGGAATCGCCCGATCCCAGCGTTTGCGGCCGACGAGCGACTCGACGCCGACCGTGCAGACGCCGAGGCTGACCAGTGAGGCCGCGACGATCGCCGTGGCGAGGGCGCTTGAGAGCACGCCCTCGGCGAGACCGAGCGAGGCGACGGCGGCCGGCACCCCCAGCTGCGCGCTGGCGGCCAGTCCCGCGCTCAGCGGGCGACGCGTCGCCACAACCGCCGCCAGATGGATCAGGACGTTCAGGGCGGCGAGCGCTCCCGCGAGCGCAAGCATCGCGGGATCGTCGATCAGCCCGCGCAGGTCGAGTTGGGCGCCGAGGACGACGAAGTACAGCGGGACGAAGAATCCGTCGGCGACGCCGCGCATCTGTGTCGAGAGCCGTTTCGGCCCGCCGATCAACGCCACCATGATCCCCGCGCCGAAGCCCGCGATCAGCACGCTGGTGCCGCTCTTCTGTGCGATCCAGGCGAGGAAGAACAGGACGAGCAGCGACAGGCGCAGATCGAGCGCCCAGTGGCGCTGCTTGGAGCGTTGCCGAACGTGGTGCACCCAGGGATGTCCGGCCAGCAGCCGAGCGGCGCCGAGCAGCAGTAGGACGGCGATGGTCACGAGCGCGGCGCCGAGCACCGCGTGGACGGTGCGCTGCGGCTGCAGCACGATCGGGACGGACAGTATCGTCACGACGTCGGCGATCGTGACCTGCGCCATCACCGCCATCGCGTCGGGCCCGCCCGCGGCTGTCTCTTCGAGCGCGGGCAGCAGCACCGCTGCGGACCCGGATGCGAGCAGCACGGCGTAGATCGCCGCGTGAGCGGTGCCGGCGATCGCGGCCACGGCGAAACCCGCGGGCACAGCCAGCAGGCCGACGATTACGGCGAGCGCCGTGCCGCCGCGCAGTGAGGCCGACAGTCGCGGGTCGCGCAGCGGCAGGTGCATCCCGACGGTAAGCATCAGCATCGCGAACCCCACTTCGCCGAGGAACGCGATCGTCGGATCGGCCGGGTTCACGGCGCCCAGGCCGGTTCTGCCGACGATCACGCCCGCGACGATCTCGCCGATCACGACGGGAACGAACCGATGTCCCGTCAGCCCGAGCAGCGGGCCGCCGAGACCGGCGAGCACGATCACGAGCAGGGTCTCGAAGCTCACGCTTCGAGCCTATGCCTTCGGTGTGCGCCGCGGCGCTCAGGACGGCCGCCGGTAGCGGTAGCCGAAGCCGCGCACCGTCTCGATCGGGGTCGTCTGCGGCGCCGCCGGGTCGAGCTTGCGGCGCAGGTAGCCCACGTACAGCTTCACCTGCTCGGGTGAGACCCCGAGCGCGTCGCCCCACACCAGCTCCAGCAGCTGGTCGCGGCTGAGCACCTGGTTGGGGTTGCGCACGAACGTCGCGAGCAGCTTGAACTCCAGGGGCGTCAGCCGCACCTCGCGCTCGTCGTAGCTGACCGCGCGCTGGGCGACGTCGATGCTCAGGCGCGCGTCGGCGTACGTCTGCTGTTGCTCGGAGGTCCGCTCACCCGCGCGACGGAGCAGCGCCTGCACGCGCGCAACGAGCTCCTGGTGACCGAATGGCTTGACCACGTAGTCGTCGGCCCCTCCCTGCAGGCCGCGTACGCGCTCGAGCTCGGTCTCGCGCCTGGTCAGCATCAGCACCGGCACGTCGCTCATGTCACGGATGCGCTCCAGCGTTGCCCACCCGTCCAGCTCGGGCATTTCCACGTCCAGGATCACGAGGTCGGGCGCCATCGCGTACAGCTCGCGCAGCCCCGCGCGCCCGTCCTCGGCCTCGCGCACCTCGTGCCCGGAGCGCTCGAGCACGCCGCGCAGCAGCTCCCGCGTGACCGCATCGTCGTCCACCACCAGGATCCGCGAGCGGCTCATACGCTGCTCATACCGGCTGACCCCCCGCACTCCCACCAGTGCCGCCGATCATCGACGCATGGCACGAATATTGATCAGCGAGCCCCACGAGGACGTCCGGCGACTGCTGGAGCGCATGGTCGCCCGCCTGGGCCATGAGCCGGTCGCGGTCGGGGGCCCCACGCCCCATCAGCTGACGAGCGCGGACGTGTTCGGCGCGGACGTGTTCATAGTCGAGCCCGCGGCGCCGATCGGCGCCGCGCTCGCCCGGGCCGCGCGCCTGATCGATCCGTTGCTGCCGCTCATCTGCGCCAGCGTCGCCGCTCCGCCGCCCGAGCTCACCGAGCTCGGCATCGTGTTCGCGGCGGCCCTCCTCAAGCCGTTCACGCTCGAGCAGCTCGGCGAGGCGATCGACCGGGCATTGCGCACTCAGTCGGCATAGGCCCGTCGGATGGCTTCGATCTCGGGCAGTCCGTCGAAGAACTTATCCAGCAGCTCGGGGTCGAAATGACTGCCACGTTCCTCGCGCATCATCTCGGTCGCCGACTTGACGGGGAGCGCCGAGCGATACACGCGGTCGCTGGTTAGCGCGTCGAAGACGTCGGCGACCGCGGCGATGCGCCCCTCCAGCGGGATGTCCTCGCCGGCCAAGCCCCGGGGATAGCCGTTCCCGTCCCAGTGCTCGTGGTGGGTGCGGGCGATCAGCGCCCCCATCTGCACGACCTCCGAAGCCGAGCCCGAGAGCATCTGAAACCCCGTCTCGGCGTGGCCCTTGATGACCTCGAACTCCTCCGGCGTGAGCTTGCCGCGCTTGAGCAGGATGCTGTCCGGCACAGCGACCTTGCCGACGTCGTGTAGCTGGCTCGCCAGACGCACGAGCTCGCAGCGCTGCTCGTCGTACCCCATCAGCCGAGCCAGGATCTCGCAGTAGGAGCTCATGCGATGCAGGTGCTGCCCGGTCTCCTCGTCGCGGAACTCGACGATGCGAGCCAGCCGGAATATCGTTTCTGCCTGGGACACCCACACCTTGGTCTCGGACAGCTCGAGATCCTGCAGCGCCTCCTCGAGCTTGGAATCGCGCTCGTCTACGGTGGCCTGCAGGCGTTGCAGGAGACGCTGGTTCTGCAGCTCGCCGCGCCGGCGATGCAGCGCGTTGGCCACGTTGATCAGCAGCTCACCCGCCGCGACCGGCTTGATCAGGTAGCCGTATGCGCCCTGCTCGATCGCCTTCATCGCCAGCTCGGTGCTGTCCTCGCCGGTGACCATCAGCACCGCCACCTCGGGATGGGCACGGCGGATGTGGGCGAGCAGCTCGATGCCCGACTCGCCGGGCATGTTCACGTCCAGCAGCGCGAGCTTATACGAGCCTTTTCGCAGCTGCTCGCGCACGGCGCTCGCGTCTCCCGCACTGTCGCAGGAGTAGCCCTGGTCGCGTACGACCCGTTCCTCCCAGCGCCGCAGCGCCTCGTCGTCGTCGACTATCAGCAGCTCGGGCATTCTCCGTCACCCCGCACGCTCGAGGATCTGGGCGACCTTCGCCAGCAGCGCTGGCCTGGAGAACGGCTTCTCGATCAGCATCATGCCGTCGTTCAGGTGCCCTCCGGAGTCGAGGATCGGCTGGGCGAACCCCGACATCAGCAGCACGCGCACCGACGGCCGCTCTACCAGCAGCTTCTCGGCCAGCTGCGGCCCGGGGATTTGCGGCATGATCACGTCGCTGAGCAGCAGGTCGATCGGGCCTGTGTGCTCGCCCGCCGCCTGCAGCGCCTCGGGGCCATTCGCCGCCGCGATCACCCGGTAGCCGGCGCCGGCCAGGATGCGACGGGTCACCTCGCGCAGCGCCTGCTCGTCCTCGACGAGCAGGATCGTCTCCTCGCCGTGGGCCGCCGTGGGCTCGGACGACGATTTCTCGGGCGAGCTCGCTCGCTCGGTCGCCGGCAGCAGCACCGTGAACGTGGTGCCGACGCCGACCTCTGAGTAGATCTGCGCCCGCCCGCCCGCCTGCTGAACGATCCCGTACACGGTCGCCAGCCCCAGGCCGGTTCCCTGCCCGGGCGGCTTGGTCGTGAAGAACGGATCGAACGCGCGCTGGACGGTCTCGGCGGGCATGCCCACGCCGGTGTCGCTGACGCGCAGACGAACGTAGGGGCCGGGCGAGAGCTCCGGCCGCGACGCGGCGTAGTCCTCGTCGATGTCCATGTTGGCGGTGTCGATCCTCAACACGCCGCCGTCGGGCATCGCGTCGCGCGCGTTGACCGCGAGGTTTACGAGGATCTGCTCGAGCTGCCCCGGATCGGCGAGCACCGGGAGCAGGTCGCCGGCCAGCGAGCTGTGCAGCTCGACGTGCTCGCCGAGCGTGCGGCGCAGCAGCTGCTCGACAGCGCTGACCACATCGTTGACATCGACCACCTCCGGCTGGACGACCTCGCGGCGGGCGAACGCCAGCAGCTGGTGGGTCAGGTGCGCGGCTTTCTCGGCGGCGAGGCTGATCTGCTCGACGTCCTCGCGCATCTCCTTGCGGTCCTTGTCGGTGATCGGGATGGCGTTCAGGTCATCCGCCACGAACGCGGCGTAGTTGATGATCACGGCCAGCAGGTTGTTGAAGTCGTGGGCGATTCCACCAGCCAGCTGCCCAAGGCTCTCCAGGCGCTGGGCCTGGTGTAGCTGGTTCTGCAGCCGCTCCCGTTCCGCATCCGCCTCCAGACGCTCGCGGTCGCGGGCCGCCACGACCCGCTCGCTGACGTCACGCACCGCAGCGATCGCCAGCGTGCCGTCATCGGTCTCAATGCTCGACAGGCTGATCTCGGCGGGGAACTCGCTGCCGTCGCGATGGCGTCCGAACAGCTCCAGCCCGGCGCCCATCGGCCGCGTGCGCGGATCGGCGAAGTATCCCGCCCGGGCGGAGCGATGCGAGTTGTGGAAGCGCTCGGGCACCAACGTCTCCATCGGCTGCCCGATCAGTTCCTCTCGCGCATACCCGAACAGCGCCTCCACCTGCGCGTTGACGAGCACGATCAGACCGTCGCGACCGATCCCCACGATCGCGTCCGGCAAGAGCTCCAGCAGCGCGGTCTGGGTCTGCAGGCGAGCGGTGAGCGAGGCGGTGTGCGCCGCAAGCTCGCGCGGCCGGGCCGCGGGCTCGGCCTCCGCGGCGGCGACTTGCCACGTCCTTTGGCCTCTATGCTTCAGGCCGGAGTTCCACATTCCAGGCCTTTTCCACTTTAACAGCGTACCACCGTGTGAACGCAGCTCGATGCGGTGCAGGTTCCGGTGCAGGTTCACGTGGATGGTACGAATCAGCCTAATCAACCGTACGACATTGCCAGGCTGGGCGGGCCGGCATTCGTTACGGCA
Organism: uncultured Solirubrobacterales bacterium; assembly: GCA_963755165.1. Taxonomy (GTDB): domain Bacteria; phylum Actinomycetota; class Thermoleophilia; order Solirubrobacterales; family Solirubrobacteraceae; genus Palsa-744. The sequence continues at coordinate 490,444 of CAVWIT010000002.1, forward strand.
GGGCGCGTCGGGGGGCGTTGAGCAGCCGCTCGAGCTCTTCGGGGAGGGTCATGGGGTCGAACGGCTTTGCGATCACTCCGCTCGCGCCGAGCGAGAGCAGCCGCTCCCGTTCGGCGTCCGCGACCTTCGCGGTGAGGAAGATGACGGGGACCTGGGATGCGAGCACGCCGTCTCGCATGCGCTCCAGCGTGGTGGGCCCGTCGAGGCCGGGCATCATGACGTCCATCAGGATCGCGTCAAAGGGCCCGCCGTCCTGCGCGGCTTGCAGCGCCGCTTGCCCCGATGAGGCGGATATGACAGTCCACCCTCCGATGCGTTCGAGGCTGATGGAGGCGATGGTGCGGATCGCGTCCTCGTCGTCGACGAGTAGCAGTCGTCGCGAGCTCATGCGGCGTCCGCTTCCCGTCCCTGGAGGAGGCCCGACAGTGGCAGCGTGAAGTAAAACGTGCTGCCCTGTCCTATCTCGCTCTCGACGCGCATCTGTCCGCCGTGGTGCTCGACGATGTTGCGGGCGATGGCGAGCCCGAGGCCGCTGCCGCCCTTCTCGCGAGCGTCGGAGGAGTCGACCTGGCGGAAGCGCTCGAAGATGCTCTCCAGCCGGTCGGCGGGGATGCCGCGGCCCATGTCGGTGACCGAGAAGAGCGCTTGTCCGTGCTCGGAGGTGACCCTGATGGTGATAGTGCTCGAGCGGGGAGAGAACTTTATGGAGTTACCGAGTAGGTTGACGAGCACCTGCAGGATGCGGTCAGAGTCAACGGAGACAGTCAGGTCCTCCTGTATGTCAGGGGTTAGCGTCACTCTCGCTTGCGTGGCGGTCATTTGGACGACCTGGATGGCATTCCCTACCAGCTCCAATGCCTTGACCGGGGCGAGCTCCAGCTCCACGAGTCCTGAGTCCATGCGCTCGATGTCGAGGATGTCGTTGATGAGTCTGACCAGCCGGTCGGTGTTGGTGACGGCGAGCGCGACCATGCTCGTCGCCTCCTCGGGCAGCTCGCCGAAAACGCCACCCTCCAGCAGCCCCAACGAGCCACGGATACTGGTCAGGGGTGTACGCAGCTCGTGTCCTACCACCGAGATGAACTCGTCCTTGACCTGTTCGGCCTCCTTGCGCGTCGTGATGTCCTGCAGGACCCCGATCACCTGGCGTGGGACACCGGCTTCGTCTCGCAGCAGCGAGAGTGTCAGGTTTCCCCATAGCGCGGCGCCGTCACGGCGCAGAAAGCGTATCTCACGCTGGAACCCGTCGATCGTCTGGGGAGTCAGAGATTTGAAGGCCTCGAGCTCGTCTGGGTGAGTCAGCGCAGAGAAGTCGCCACCTCGCAGCTCCTCCGGGGAGTATCCAACCATCTCGGAGAAGGCCTGGTTGACGTCGACGATCACTGGGCCCCTGAGGTCGTTGACGGTGATCCCGACACCCGCGTTCTCGAAGATCGCACGGGAGCGTCGCTCGCTCTCGTGCCGTGCCGCCTCAGCGGCCGCGAGCTCATGTAACGCCAGGTATTGGCGGGCGGCGACCAGTCCTCCGATGATGGTCAGGATCAGGACGAGGCTCAGCTCTGGGAAGAACGGTCTTTCCCACTCCACGCCGATGAGCAGGCCGAACCCGATCGGCGCGGTGATGTATGGCAGCCAGCTCGCGCGGGGGGTGGGCTGGCTCCAGTCGTCCACCGGTGTCGTCTGATCGCTTGATCTGACCGGCCGTTGTGCGATGCCGGCGAGCGCGAACGTCATGAACTCGAGCACGTATATGGTGTCGATGTAGTCGCCCGCCGTATATGTTTCGTGCAGCTGTCCGTACCCGTATAGGACGTCGGCGACGATGCCCAGCGACACTGCGGCCGTGATCAGCCGCAACGGGGTGCGCAGCGCGAGGGGACTGTGGCGCAACAGTACCGCCGCGAGACCGGCCAGCAGGAACAGGTCGCCGATCGGGAACGCCAGCGAAACTCCCATCGCCAAGATGCTCTGGCCGCCCTGGACCGTGGTCGGCCCCAAAACGAAGTACCACACCACTGCGCCTCCGCCGACGACAATCGTGGCGCCGTCAAGCACCGTCTTGATGAGCTTGGCTCGAGTGACGCGCGCGACCGGCACTCTCAGCAATGCCAGCAGCAGCAGTGGGTAGAAGGCCAGATAGAACGGGTCCGCCAGCGACGGATACGGAGACCGGTGAAGACCGACCTCGTACACGGCCTGCACGATGTCGCCGATTAGCTCGGCGGCCAGCGCGAGCGCCATCAGCCGCCAGAACGACCGCAGTCGGTCCGATCCCGCGCAACGCCGCGACGCCCACCACGCCGCGTAGACGGCGGCGGCGTCTACGGGCAGAATCAGCAGATCTCCGACATCCTGCTTGCTCCCGGGTATCCAGCCGAGCAGCTGCCAGCTCAGATACACCAGCAGGTACGCCGCAAGCCCAAGGATCGCCGCGCGTGATGCGGTGAGCTTCGGCAATGCGATTTTCTCCATCAAGAGCTGACCAGCAATCCTAGTCCATATCATCGAATCCGGCGCATGAATTGATCCTGGGCGCGAACACCGCGCCGACGGGCCGCAGACTCGACCACGGAGTGTGGCCGGTACTTTGCCGCAGCAGATCTGCGGTTTCTCCCCTCGCCATCCTCATTGCGACGGTCGATGCATGCCTTGATCTCCATGCATATCGCATACGACACAACGCGAACCGCGGAATCCGGCGAGATAAGTGCCGCGTGGACCGTCGGCGCGCTGCGCTCGGTCTGGGCGCGACAGCAGGATCGAATATACGATCGACTCGACTTAATCGAACGCGCGATCGCGGCGCTTGCCGCGGGTCGTCTTGACGCTGACCTCAGAGTCGAGGCCGAGCGCTCCGCGCACATGCTGGCTGGCTCGGTTGGGATGTTCGGCTTCATGCGCGCCTCGGATGCGGCCCACAGCCTCGAATTGGAGCTGGCGCATCCCACACCCGACCGTGCGCCGGCTCTGTCGGAACTGGCGCTGCGGATGCGCGCCGGCGTGCAGGGTCCGGTGGTCCTCTGTTCGGATGTCCGCGTCGAGTAGGTCGAGTAGGAACTGCTCAACCATGCTCACGATGAGCCAGCAGATCGGCGTCCGCACGGTGGATGAGGTCCTCCGGTGAGTCGCTGTCGTCGAGCTCGGTGAAGCCGACCGTGATCGAGCCCCTGGTGGGATCCATCGCCAGAGCGTTGGACACCTCGGCAAAGCGCCGGCGAACCTGGTTGACGTCGGCATGCGGAAGCACACACACGAACTCGTCTCCGCCGAAGCGCATGATCAGGTCGTAGGAGCGCAAGCACGACCGCAGGGAGTCGGCGACGGCTACGAGCAGAGCGTCTCCGGCAAGGTGGCCCTTCGTGTCGTTGACTCGCTTGAGCCCATCGACGTCGACGAAAGCGACCACCAGCTCTTCAGGGGCACGCCGCGCGCGGTCTATCTCCCGCTGGAGCTGCTTCATCCCGGCGCCTCGTCGCCTGACGTGGGTCAGCTCATCGATCTCGGACGCCTCACGGTCCAGCGCCGCCTGAGCGCGATCGCGTGCCGCCAGGGTGCGGTCGCGGGCGGACCGAGCACGTTCTTCGGCCGCTCTGGAGCGGTCGGCCGCGGCTCTGGAGCGGTCGGCCGCCGCTCTGGTGCGATCGGCCGCTGCCCGCTGACGGTCGCGCGCTGTGCCGGGAGCCTGCTCCTTTGCGCTCACCGATCCGCGTGACTCTGTCGTCTGGGCTCGCTCCTTGGCGCCACTGTCGCGCGTCTGCGCTGTCCGATCGCGCGCGGACGCCGTCTGGGCACGCTCGTCCGCGGTGATGTCTCGCGTCACCGCGGTTCGCAGGCGAGTGCCGGCCTGGTCACGGCGAAGATGCGTCGCATGCTCACGATGCGCGCTGCTCAGGTCACGAATTTGTTGATCGGCCCCCTCGGCGGACTCTCGATCGCTGGCGGCCTGGTCCTCGTCTGAGGCTGTCTGGTCGGCATCCGAGACGGTCTGGTCGGCGTCTGACGCGGTCTGGTCCGCGTCTGAGGCTGTCTGGTCGGCGTCTGACGCGGTCTGGCCTGAGCCAACCCTGGTCGACCCAGCTGAGTTGTTAGAGGCGCCGTCCCGTGGATCTCCAGCGGTGGTGGCACGATCCTCTGGTGAATCAGTACCCGCCGGCTTGTCGTCTGCACTCTGCACGTGCCTACCTTTGCGTAGGTACGCTAGCAAATCGCCCAGATGGCATAAAATCCGAACGCTGGTTATCGATCGATCATCGGGATTGCTGTTTTCACACGTCCCTCACGCCCAACCCTGCCGGCAGCTGCCTGGAAACCCAGGCGATGGACTTCGTCAGGACGCAGTTGTGGCGGCGTGGCGCCGCAGGAGGAAGCGGCGCAGCTCGTCCGCGCCCCATACGATGAAGGGATATGCAAGCAGGAACACCAGATCATGCACCGGCAGCGCGGCGGTTCCCAGCAGCGACTGCAACGGCGGTGAATAGACGAACACTGCAGCCAGCAGAAGCTCGGCGACGATCGCGCCGAGCAGGTAGCGGTTGCTGAAGACACCGACCGATCGCAGCGACGCGCGCCTGGTTCGCACGGCGAAGGCGGTGCCGATCTGCCCGGCGATCATTCCCAGGAAGGTCATTGTGGTGGCCTGCAGATAGGCATGGTGCAGCGGGTGGCCGACACCTGTCGGGTCGCCCTCGTGCCAGCCTGCTCCGTTCAGCACATAGAAGAACCCTGCCAGCGACAGCCCCGCGACCATCACGCCCAGAAACAGCCAGGCGCGCACGAGCATTGGTGCCTGGATCACGCCCTCAGAGCGCGGGCGCGGGGGGCGGTCCATGATGCCCGGCTCGATCGGGTCGCGGCCCAGCGCGAGCGAGGGCAGCGTCTCTGAGCCGACGTCGAACGCCAGCAGCTGCAGCACGGTGAGCGGGAGCGGGATCGCCCCGCCCGCGAGCGCGAACACGAGGAACGGCGCGACCTCCGGGGTGGCGTGGGCGAAGATGTACTGGATGAACTTGCGCACGTTGTCGTAGACCTGGCGGCCGGCTTCGATCGCCACTACGATCGTCGCGAAGTTGTCGTCGGTGAGCACCATCGTCGAGGCCTCGCGCGCGACGTCGGTCCCGGAGCGGCCCATCGCCACGCCGATGTCGGCGACGCGCAGGGCGGGAGCGTCGTTGACGCCGTCGCCGGTCATCGCCACCACGTGATCTTCGCCGCGCAACGCCTCGGCGATCTGCAGCTTGGCCTCCGGTGAGGCCCGGGCGAACACCAGCTCGCTGCCGCCGGCCAGCAGCTGCTCCAGCTCGTGCTCATGGGTATGGTCGAGGCGGCTGGCGTCGATCGCCCGCGGATGCTCGCCGCCGATGCCAACCTGACCCGCGATCGCGGCGGCCGTAAGGGGGTGGTCTCCCGTGATCACTATGACGCGGATGCCAGCGCTGTGGCAGCGCTCCACCGCCTTGACGACCTCCGCGCGGGGCGGGTCGCGCATCGTCACCAATCCCAGGAAGCACAGCTCGCGCTCGGCGTCGGTGCGCGCGGATACCTGCATCTGCGTCACCGCCTGCGTGGTCACTGCCTGCGTGGTATCTCGGGCGTGCGCGGGCGCCGGCGGCGGCATGGATCCAAGTGCGAGCGCCTCACCCCCCGCCGGCATCTCCCTGCGTGCGACCGCCAGCACGCGCAGGCCCTGACCGGCGAAGCTCTCCACCTGCCTGGTGGCGCGCTCGCGCTCGGCCGTATCCAGCGGGCGCGGCTCGCCGCCGGCAGACAGAGTGCTGGTGCAGAGCGGCAGCACGGACTCGGGTGCTCCCTTCGTGTGCAGCCAGAGAGTCGGACCGTCGGCATCCAACGTTGACATCAGCTTGAGCTCGGGATCGAAGTTGTACAGGCGCTCCCGCCGTCGCTCGCGCCGATCGGGATCGACGTCGGCGCCGAGCGCCCGCGCAGCCGTCAACATGGCCACCTCGGTCGGGTCTCCCGTGTCCCCCTCGCCGGTGTCCAGCCGGGCGTTGTTGCACGTGGCCGCGGTCTGCGCCAAAGCCTGCACGGCGGCATCCCGCGAGCTCTCCTCGTGGGAGGGGCCGCCGTCGTGTTGGAGCGCCACCTCCGTGTTCAGCGTCCACACGGCCCTCGGCTGCATCCGGTTCTCCGTCAGAGTGCCCGTCTTGTCGGTGCAGATCACGTCGGTGGAGCCAAGGGTCTCTACGGCGCTGAGCCGCTTGACCAGCGCTCCCCGGCGCGCGAGCGCCCCAACGGCGACCGCCAGCGCCAGGGTGATGACCGGCAGCAGGCCCTCCGGCACGTTTCCGGCGAGCAGCCCGACGGCGAACACCACGCTGTCCCGCAGCGACAGTCCCGCGCCGAAGATCGCCAGCGGGATGAAGGCCAGCGCCATCCCTACCGCCACCCCGGCGATCAGCCACGCAACCCGGCGCACCTGGCGCTCCAGCGGACTGGGCTGCTCCTTGACGCGCTCGCTCAGCGAGGCGATGCGGCCGAGCTCGGTGTGCATGCCGGTGGCGAACACCACGCCCCGCGCCTCGCCCCCAAGGCAGGTGCACCCGCTGAACACCAGGTCCCTGGCGTTCAGGCGCGGCAAGTCTCGGTCGACGAGATCGGCCGCGCGCAGCACCGACACGGACTCGCCCGTCAGCGTGGACAGGTCCACCTCGACGGCGCCGGAGAGCAGGCGCGTGTCCGCGGCGATGCGGTCCCCCTCCTCCAGCAGGACGACGTCGCCGGGCACCAGCCCGGCCGCCTCGATCGTCGCCGGGGCGCCGTCGCGCAGCACTCTGACGTGCTGGGGCATGTAGCGCGCCAGCGCCTCCACCGCCCGCTCTGCCTGCATCTCCTGCACGAACGCAAACGCGGCGTTCAGGAGGATCACGAGCAGCACGGCGATGCCGACCGTCTGATTTCCCACGGCGAACGACAGTCCCGCCGCCAGCCACAGCAGCAGCGCCAGCGGATGGGTCAGCTGGCGTCCCAGCTCGCCTGGCCAGCGCGCTCCGCCGCGACGGCGCAGTTCGTTGGGCCCGTACTGCGTCAGCCGGCGCTGGGCCTCGCGTGTGGTCAGCCCCGTGGGTGAGCTGCGCAGGTCGCGCAGCAGCAGCTCCGCGGCCTCCTCGGAGTCGACCTCGCCCGGCTCCTCGGCGTGAACGGGGTCGGTCATCTCGCGCGCGGCGATCCGCCGGCCGTCACGGGCCCGTCGGAGTGCAGCGAGGCCAGCAGCTCGAGCTCCTCCAGTAGCAGGCGCGGCAGCAGGAAGTGCTCGCGCACGTGCTCGCGGCCGCTGTGGCCGAGCTGCTCGGCCAGCTCACGGTCTTCCAGCAGCTTCAGCATCGCCGCGGCGCACTCCTGCACCGAGTCGACCAACACGCCACCGACGCCCTCGGGCATCTGCATCGGTATGCCTCCGGCACGACCGGCGACGACCGGTGTGCCCTTCCACAGCGACTCCGAGACGACCAGGCCGAAACCCTCGCGGATCGACTTCTGCACGACGACGTCCGACAGACGCTGAAACGCGTTGACCTCGACGTTGCTCGCACCCGTCAGGTTGGTGTAGATGTGAATCAGCGGATCGCTTTCGGCGTGCTCTGAGAGCTGGCTGTACACCTCCCAGCCTTCGGGGTCGTCGAGCGCCATCGAGCCCACCAGCGCGAGCTGCAGGTCCGGTATCTCCTCACGCACGAGCCGGTAGGCGGCGATCACGCCGAACGGGTCCTTCCAGCGGTCGAAGCGCGAGACCTGCGTGACCAGCCGCCCGGGCAGGTCGATGCCGATCCAGTCGAGGATCTGACTGGCGGTGCGCTCGGAGATGTCGAGGTTCTTCGGGCTGAGCGGGTCGATCGCCGGAGCTATCGTGCGCACGCGCGCGACGGGCAGGTCGGGAGGGACGAACTCTCCCATCGTGAACACGGCCGCGTCGAAGTCGGCGATGAACGGGCGCAGAAATCGCCACGCGTCGGGATTGGGCTCGGAGGTGTCGATGTGACAACGCCACACCCAGCGGGCGTCTCCTCTGCCATGAACGCTCAGTAGCGCGGCCGGCTGGGGATCGTGGACGACGACGAAGTCGTGCCCGCCGTCCAGCAGCGGCGCGTTTTCGCGCGTGCAGTCCAGATAGGCGGCACGCTCGGCCTCGCTGAGCGTCTCCGAGGAGCCCTGCAGCGCATTGTGCAGCGCCTTGGTGGCACGGAAGAAGTCCTGGCGTCCGCCGATCACCTTCCAGTCGACGGTCAGCCCGAGATCGCGCAGCAGCGGCACCGAGGAGCGCAGCAGCTCCGAGACTCCGCCCCCGTAGGCGGTCGCGTTGACGTGCAGGATGCGAGCGCCGTGCAGCGCCCTGGCCTGCTCGCGTAGCCCTTCCAGGATCGGGTCGGGAACGATGTCCTGGTATGCGTCGAGCGACCACCGCCCGACGGAGACGTGTTGGAGCACAGCCTACTCTCCGGTCTCCACGTTCGACATTCCCGCGTTGTGGCGCTGTGCCGGCGCGGGGAGGGGGACCTCCGCGATCATCGCTTCGTCCACGCTACACCCCTGCCAGGTCGCGTCGGCGGAACACGCCGAGCGCCGCGACTGCGGCGAGGAGTCCGATCCCCACCATGATCGCCGCGGCCCCGCCACGGAACGGCTGCGCGGGCACCAGCCCGACGTGCTCGAACGGCGTCAGCTCGACGAGCCATCTCGGGACGCCGAGCAGGGCGCTCACAAGCTGCCACAGGAACGCGACGGTGACGAGCCCGTACGCGATCCCGGCGCTCGCTCGGGGCACGGTCGCGTACGCGAGCGCGGCGATCCCGAGGAACAGAAGCGCGACCGGCAGGCAGTTTGCGCCGGCCTCGAGCATCCGCGGCAGCGAGATGCCGACCCCCTGCGACGCGGCGCCGGCCCATGTGAGCAGTCCCGCCACTATGGAGATCGTGGTGGTGGCGGCGGTCGCCAGTAGCAGGCGTCCTCCCAGCCAACGTTGGCGGCTGACCGGCTCCGAGAGCAGCGTCTCGAGCTGCTGCTCGGCTTCCTCGTGCCTGGCGGCTCCGATCTGCGCGCAAGCGAACAGGCTGACGGCGAGAATAAAAAAGATGAACACAAAAGCGAGATATCCGGCAGGCGTGAGGATCGAGCCGGAGCCAAGCTTCGCAATCTCTCGTTGCATGGCCTTGGAGATTCCGGCGGACGAGATGCTCGTGGAGATCATGCCGAGGATGAACGCGAACGCGCCGGTGCTGATCAGCCACACGATCAGGCTGCCGCGCTCGCTGCGTAGCGCCTGCGCGGTCGGGGAGGAGAGCAGCTCAAGGCGCGGGGCGGCGCTGTCCCGCGCGGGGAGCACCCCGGTCCCGATGTCGCGGCGGGCGGCGATCCGGGCGGCGAGAAGGAGCAGCGCCGCACTCGCTGCGACCGGGAGCACCAGGACCAGCGGGTGGGCGCCACCGAACGGACGCATCTCCTCCGCCCACCCGAGCGGCGTCGCCCAGCGCAGCCAGCCGGCGCCGCTCGAGGTGTCGGCGATCACCCGCAGTCCGAACAGAAACCCAATGACCGCACCCCCGAGCTCGAGCGCGATTCGGCGCGTGGGCGCGAGTTGGCTCGAGACCGCGCCGATGCCCACGCACACCGGCACGACGGACGCCGTCGCCAGGGCAAGGTACGCCGATCCGCCCACCGGGAGACCCCCTGCGACGAAGCCGGCGAGCTCCGCCAACCACAGGACCACGATGCCGGCCGCGATAGCGGCCATCGCCGAGAGATACGCCGTGCGCCGCCCGATCACCCCAGCCAGGACGAGCTCCATCCGGCCCGCGTCCTCCTCGGTCCGGAGCGCTCGCACGGCGGCTAGCAATCCGAAGACGGCGGCGACGATCGCCAGCGTCCCGCCGACGCGCCAGGCGGCGTAGCCGCTCACGCTCAGCAGGTCATGCGGCTCGCCGTAGAACAGGCGGATCGCCTTGTTGTCGGCGAAGCTGCGGGCGAAGCCGAGACGGTCGGACACAGTTGGGTAGGCGTGGCGGTAGCCGACCGGTTGAATGTATGCGTAGAGAGCGAACAGGTATCCGAATGCGATCGTGCGGACCCGCGCGTCACGGAACGCCCGCCGTGCCCAGGCGCGTGCGGGCCCGAGACCCACACCGGTGCTCGACCCGGACGCGCTCGGCGTCGAGATCGCCTCGCTAGTAGCGGCCGGCATGGCCGTCTGACCCGTCGTAGTGGTGCAGGAAGATCTCCTCCAGGGACGGCTCGCGGCTGCTCAGGGTCTTAATGGACGCCCCACCGACCCCGGCGAGCGCGGCGATCAGCACGCCAATGCTTCCCGTGACCTCGAATCGCAGCGCGTTGGGTCCCGCGCTCTCCGCATGTACCCCCGGCAGCGCCGGGAGCTCCGGCGCCTGGCCCGTGAACGTCACCTCAACCGTCTGCGCGCCGAGATGGCGGAGCTCCTCCAGGGTCCCTTGGTCGACAAGCTTTCCTTCTCTGAGGATGCCGACTCGATCGCACAGCGCCTCAACCTCACTTAGGATGTGCGAGGACAGGAACACCGTCTGCCCGCGCTCGGAGGCCTCCTTGACACATTCTCGGAAGGCCATCTCCATCAACGGGTCCAGGCCGCTTGTCGGCTCGTCGAGCAGCAGCAGCTCCGCGCGCGTGGCCAGCGCCGCGATCAGCTGCACCTTCTGGCGGTTGCCCTTCGACAGCGCTCTGATCTTCTTGTGCGTATCCAGTGCAAAGCGCTCCACTAGCACGTCGCGATAGGCGACATCCGTTCTGCCGTGCAGGCGCGCGAGGAACTCGAACGTCTCCTCGCTCGTCAACGCCGGCCATAAGAACGGCTCGCCCGCCACGTACGCGACGCGCCGATGCGCGCTCACCGGATCGCCCCACGCGTCGATCCCAAACAGCTGCGCCCGCCCGGCGCTCGGCCGGTGCAAACCGAGCAGCAGGCGGATCGTCGTCGTCTTGCCGGACCCGTTCGGGCCGAGGTAGCCGTAGACCTCGCCCTCACCCACCCTCAGGTCGAGCCCGTCGAGCGCGAGCGTGTTGCCGTAACGCTTGGACAATCCCTCGGTATTGATTACCGGTTGCGGGTTCATGGCTCAACCCTCTCAACTTGATCGTTTCTTCTGGTGCGAACCTCTCATGAACTGCGATCTTCGAGGAGCACACGTATGCTTCCATCAGGAGCTCGCCGCCCTCGCACTGCGGAGAACTACGCACGCGGCCGGCCGGGGGCTATTGAGATCATGTGCAAATGTCCGCGGTACGCGAGCTCAATGGCAAGCAGTACGAGAAGGAGCTGCTGCGGCTGCAGACCGAGCTCGTGTACATGCAGGAGTGGATCGTCGCGGGCGGACGGCGGCTCGTCGTGTTGTTCGAGGGACGCGACACCGCGGGCAAGGATGGGGTCATCAAGCGCATCATCGCGTTTCTGAACCCTCGCACGTGCCGGGTCGTGGCGATCCCCACACCCAGCGAGCGGGAGCGCACCCAGTGGTACTTCCAGCGCTACGTGGCGCATCTGCCTGCGGCCGGGGAGATCGTCCTGTTCGACCGCAGCTGGTACAACCGCGCCGGGGTCGAGCACGTCATGGGCTTCTGCAGCGAAGACGAGTACGAAGAGTTCCTGCGCTTCTGCCCGTCCTTCGAGCAAGCACTGCAGAACGACGGGATCGTGCTGGTGAAGTACTGGCTGTCGGTCAGCGACGAGGAGCAGGAGCGTCGCTTCGAGAAACGACTGTCGGATCCGCGCAAGCGCTGGAAGTTCAGCCCGATCGACCTGCAGGCTCGCGCCCGCTGGGTGGACTACGCCGAGGCCAAGGACCGGATGTTCGCCTACACCGACACCGAGCTCAGCCCCTGGTATGTGGTCGAGGCGGACGACAAGCGCACCGCACGCCTGAACCTCATCAGCCACCTGCTCTCGCTCGTTTCATACGAGCATCTCGACGACGGCAAGTCGCCGAAGCTTCCGCCGCGACAGGACCGCAAGTACCTGCGCCCGCCGAAGCGGACCGAGCATCTGGTGCCGGCGCGCTACATCGTCGACTCTGGCTGAGCCGCGATGGGTACGTGGCCATGACGCCAGGCAGCAGCGCTCTCACTCCCGCACCGCGTGTCGCGATCTTCGCACCCCACCCGCTGCTCACGATCACCCTGGAGCGGGAGGGCCCCGAGCGTGAGCAGGTCCATTTCCACCCCGGTGGACAGGGAGTGTGGGTGGCGCGTATGGCCGCGTGCATGGGTGCCGAGCCGGTGCTCTGCGGCTTTCGGGGCGGAGAGAGCGGCGAGCTGCTGGACACGTTGCTGCGGCGGCTCGGCGGTGAGCAGCGCTTGGTGGACACCGCGTCGGCGAGCGGCTGCTACGTGACCGATCGCCGCTCCGGCGAACGCGAGCTGCTCACCTGCACGCTCAGCGATCCTCCCTCCCGCCACGAGCTCGACGAGCTGTTTTCGATCGTCTGCGCCGAGGCGATCGCCGACGGCTGGCTCGTCGTGACCAACCCGATGCCCGGCGAGTCGTTGCCGCTGGAGGTCTACGGCGATCTGATCGCCGACGCGCGGACGGGCGGGTGCCGCACGCTGGTAGACCTGTCGACGCCACGCCTGAACAGCGCGCTGCGCGGCGAGCCGGACCTGGTGAAACTGAACGACTGGGAGCTGGCAGAGTTCGTGTGCGGTCCTGTATCCGAGCCCGCAGAGCTGCTCACCGCGGCTGGGCGACTGCGTGACGAGGGTGCCGGCACGGTGGTCGTGACGCGTGGCGAGCACCCCGCGCTGGTGCTCGCGGGCGAGCGAGCGTGGTGGCTGAAGGCGCCGCGCCTGACGCACGGCTTTCGCGAGGGTTGCGGCGACGCGATGCTGGGCGCGCTAGCCGCAACCTGGGCGCGCGGCGAGAGCCTGGAGCGAGCGCTCGAGATCGGCGCTGCCGCGGGCGCGGCCAACTTCCTGCGTCACGGGCTGGGCAGCGCCTCGCGTGAGGTTGTCGAGCGCCTCCTCGACAGCGTGGTCCTGGAGCCGATCACGTCGGCGGGGGACTGAGCGTCTGGTCTCCGCGCACGATCGCCGCGGGCGCCTCCTCGACCGACCACGCGAGCTGCTCGGGACTGCGCACACTCGCGAGCGCCGCGAACCCGGCCGCCAGCGCCACGGGCCGGCCCGCGTGGGAGGAGTGGGCGTCACTTGAGAGCAGGTGCACGAGACCCTGCCCGGCCAGCTCCAGCGTGAGATCCCCGGACGCGGCCTGCGCGAGGAACTCGGCCGTCCATTGGATCAGGCAGCCGGCGCTCGCCAGCGCCCGCAGGCGCTCGGAGAAGTCCGCGCCGGCGTGACGCTCGGGGTGAGCGACGACGGTCCTGAGCCCTCGCTGCGCGAGCCGCTCGATCAGTGCGTACAGGCCGTCGTCGAGCGGCCCGGGAGCCGGCTCCAGCAGCACCCATCCTCCGGCTCCGCCAAGCGCCACCGCATGCAGCTGGGCATCGCTCAGGCGGTCGGCCTCCGTCTGCGCCAGCTCCCCGCCGGGGAGGATCTGAGCGCCGATCCCATGAGCGTCGAGGTGGGCTTGCAGCGAGTCCACGCGCGAGGCTATCTCCTCGATGCGCACGTTGTGGTCGTGCCGTATGTGAGGCGTCGCGCACACCGCCGCGATCCCGTCCTGGAGCGCCTGGCGGGCCATCGCCAGGCTGTCGTCGAGATCGAGCGCGCCGTCGTCGAGCTCCGGCAGGATGTGGCAGTGCAGATCGATCACGCCTACGTTCCCGACAGAGCTTTCAGCGGCGTCATGCGGGTGACTCGCCACGCGGGGTAGATGCCGCCGAGCACGCCGATCGCGACGCCTACGAGCAGCGCGCGTCCGAGTCCCCAGGCGGTGACCGAGGGCGACACGTAGGCGCTCACGCCGAGCGCGTGGACGAGCAGACCGCCGCCGATGACCCCGAGCAGCAGACCGGCGGCTGCGCCCAGCATGCTGACGGCGATCCCTTCGCCGAAGATCAGCGATGCGACGCGGCCCGGTGACCATCCGACGGTGCTCAGCAGCGCGAGCTCGCCCTGGCGCTCCATGATCGACATGGCCATCGTGTTGGCGACGCTGATCGCCCCCACGATCAGCGCGATCACCACGATCACGAGGATGGCGTTGGAGATGAGCGTGCCGTCGGCGCCGGCCCGCAGGGCCTGCTGGGGGTCGCTGATCACTTGGGTGCCGGGCAGGGCGTGTTCAATGGCCATACCGGCAGCCGCCGCGCGCGCGCCCGGCGCCAGTTGCACGACCACGTCGGTCTCCTCCCCGGAGCGGCCGCTCAGCGCCTGGGCCTGGGCGATCGCCAGCACCGCGCCGGAGTCCTCGAACAGCACGCCCGAGTGATAGACCCCAGCGACCCGATAGGCCCGCCCCTTGACCAGGAGCGCGCCGCCGGGACCCACGTGCAGCTGTTCGGCGAGACGATCTCCGATTAGGATTCCGGGCGCGCCCGGGCGTGGGCGGCTGCCGGCGACGATGACCAGGTTGTGCGTGAAGAAGCCGTTCGGATCGGCGCCGAACACGACTGCGCTGGGATCGGACTTGACCGTTTCGACCATCAGCAACAGCGGCGTGGCGGCGGCGACGTCGGGCTGCGCGGCTATCCGCCCCACGACTGCGGCGGGCAGGATCGAGGCGGTCGGGTCCGAGACGTTCGCCTGGAAGATCCCGAGCTCTGAGCCGCCGAGATGGATGAATTCGTCTGCCGTATCTCTCAACCCCTGGGTGAAGGACAGCAGCGCGACGATCGTGGCCACTCCGACGGCGATGCCTCCGGCGGTGAACACGGTGCGAGCCCGGCTGCGCAGCAGATTCGTCGTGATGATCGCGAGCATCGGCGTCCTCGCGTTCTCTAGGAAGTGGAGAGGGCGGTTTCGGCCGACGTGCGGATCTGCCCGTCGACGAGGGTGATCGTGCGGTCGGCGCGCGCCCCGACGGCATGGTCGTAGCTGACGACGAGCATCGTCATCCCGAGACCGTCGCGCAGGCGGAAGAGCAGATCGAGCACGCGTTCGGAGGTGTGCGAGTCGAGCGCCCCGGTCGGCTCGTCGGCCAGCAGCAGGCGTGGCCGGTTGGCGAGCGCGCGGGCCACGGCGACCCGCTGGCGCTCTCCACCAGAGAGTTCGTGAGGAAGGTGATCGGCGCGATCGGCGAGCCCGACTTCCTCCAGCAGCGCCAGCGCGCGAGCGCGTCGTTCGGAGCGATGGATGGCGGCGCCGATGAGCGGGACTTCCACGTTCGCTCGCGCCGAGAGCGTGCTCAGCAGCAGGTGGCGCTGGAAGATGAAGCCGACGATCTCGCGGCGTGCACGAGCGGGATGGGGTTCCTTCCAGATGGGCTGCCCGTCGATCAGCACTCCTCCACAGTCGGGTTGCTCGAGGCCACCGATCAGGCTCAGCAACGTGCTCTTGCCCGACCCGGAGCGTCCGGCGATGGCGACCGCCTCGCCGGGATCGACCTTCAGCGAGAGCTCGCGCAGCGCGCTGACCTTGCCAAAGCTCTTGCTGACCCCCTCGACGATCACCGTCGCCCCCGCCGGTTGGTTCATGCAGTTACCTGCACCGGGTAGTCCAGGTCGACGGTCGCTCCTTCCGAGACGATCACGGCACGAAACGTCAGCGGGTAGCCGACAGCCGAGGAGGGCCATATGAAGACGTCCGAGAAATGCCCGGTGAAGGTGTAGTGAGACCGGTGCGCCACCACCTGACCCGCGAACAGGTACTCGTAGCTCACGCTCGCCCTCGCTGGGCGCCCCGCTCTCGAGACCGTGAAGCGGATCGGCCAGGCCCGGTTGACCTGCGGATGGTGGGTGCCCGCGTGCAGCGTCGCCGTCACCGCGCCCGCGGTGCCCGTCACCAGGCCGGAGACAGCGGGCGTCGCCGGCGTGGAGGACTGTGAGGTGGTGGATGAGGTGGTGGAGGCGGGGGCAGTGGTTTGCTGGGAGGTCGTGGCGGTGGAGGACTGGGTGGACTTGGTTTTGGAGGACGAGCCGCAGCCTGCCACGAGGAGCAGGACGGCCGCCGATCCGCACAGCAGGTGTAGGGGACCTCGCCGGTGGGTGCTCATGATGCAGGCTCCTCCTTTGCGTTGCGGTTTACCGTATCGACTCGGACACATGCTCGGGTCCATGATGAAATGTCGCATCCGAACGTCCTACTGACGCGGCTCCGGGGTTGCCCCACGTAGTTCTCCGCAGTGGCTGACCGGGAATCGCCCGATGGCGCTCGGCTTCACGGGCGGTACGTTCGCTGGTGCGATGTACGGTGCCAACCTCGCATCCAGGCCATGGCTGCAGACGCTTCTGGAGATCGGCAGCGAGCAGAACTCTACAGTCGTCTTCCCGCTACCGATCGATCTGATCGGACCGCTCATGCAGGCTGTCCGCGGCCAGCGGTAGTCCTCACGTACCCGCGCACGCGATGGAGGAACACGATGCCGAGCCCGTCCACGGCCCATATTGATCCCGGCCAGGAGTGCTGCGGCGATCCCGACCTGTTGCGGGCGCTTGCCGCGCCCGCGATGTATAGGGGTCACCCCGAGGTGTCCGTGCACGAGACTCATGCGTCGTGGGTGTTCGTCGCCGGGGGTCGCGCGTTCAAGGTCAAGAAGCCCGTATCGCTGGGTTTTCTGGACTACGGCACGCTGGCGCGCCGGCATAGCGCCTGCCGTGAGGAGGTGCGCGTCAACCGGGAGCTCGCCCCCGGTTTGTATCTCGGCGTGCGGGCGATCGTGCGAGGAGGCCCGGCCGGATTTCGCCTCGCCCGCGATGGCGCTCCCGGCGCGGTTGAGTATGCCGTGGAGATGCGCAGCTTTCGCGAGCAGGACACGTTCGCGGGCCTGATCGCGTCGGGCTCTCTTACTCGCGCGCATGTCGCTGCCGTGGCGCGCCTGCTGGCGGACTTCCATCGCTCCGCGGAAGTGGTCTCCGACTGGGGTCCGGAACGTGCGCTCGCCGTCTGGCGCGCGAACATCGGGGAGCTCGAGGAGATGAGTCGTCCGCAGGGATGGCTTCTGGATGTCCCCACCGCGTTCGGCGAGGCGTTCGTAAGCGGGCACACGCTCGAACTGCGCCGTCGCGCGCTGCTGGGGCTCGCCCGCGATGGCCACGGGGACCTGCGCTGCGAGCACGTGCTGGCCAAGCCGATCGTTGGCGTGGTCGACCGCATCGAGTTCGATCCACAGCTTCGCCGCACCGATGTAGCCTGTGACCTGGCGTTCCTGGCGATGGATCTCGAGGCGCACGGGCAGCGCCGGGCGGCCCGTGAGCTCGTCGGCGCCTACCGTCACGCTGGCATCAGTCCCGGCGGAGAGACGTTGCGCTCCTTCTACGCTGCCCACTGGGCGCTCGTGCGCGCCAAGGTCGCGCTGATCGCGGCGGCCGAGCACGGCGTGCAGAGTGGTGCGGCAGGCGCGGAGCTCCGACAGGCACAGCGGCTGTGGTCGCTGAGCGAACGGCTGTGCTGGCGCGCCCGGGCGCCGCTGGCCGTCGTGATCTGCGGGCCCGCCGCCAGCGGCAAGTCGACGCTGGCCGCCGAGCTCGCGCAACGCTCGGAGATGCCGGTGCTCTGCTCCGACGCCGTGCGCAAGCGGTTGGCCCACCTCGACGAGCACGAGCCGGCGCACGCCGAGCACTACAGCGCTCGCTTCACGCGCGCGACCTACGAGCAGCTTGGACGCGACGCCGTGCTCGCTCTCCGCCGCAACGATCGTGTGATCGTGGATGCGACCTGCCGCTCGCGTGAGGATCGCACACTGCTGCTGAACAGATTGCAACGGGTCGGCATGACACGCCTGATCGTTCGCTGTGAGGTTCCTCTGCAGCTGGCGCTCGAGCGCGCCGCGCGGCGCATGGACGATCCACGGCGCGTCTCCGACGCGACGCCACAGATCGCCGAGGAGCAGTTTCGCTCCTTCGAGGAGTTCGACGAGCCCTCAGACGGCAACGTGCTGAGGCTCGACACGACCCGGTCCCTGGACATGCAACTCGCCGAAGTCGCGCGCGCGGTGGACCGTCCCGGCCACGCCTCGCTTCCGGTCTCGCCGTCGGACCAGTAGTTCTCCGCCACGGCTGACGGCCGATCGCGGATGTCCGCTCTGCGCGCACACGGCACCCTCCCGAGCATGACCACAACCACCACATCACAGACCACGCCGTTAGTAGAGTTCATCGACCTCACCGGCCGCACCGCGATCGTCACCGGTGGCGCGATGGGAATCGGACTCGGTATTGCCCGCCGCCTGCACGAGGCCGGCGCGAACGTCCTCGTCGCAGACCTCGACCTGGTCGCTGGCGAGCATGAGACCGAAGCTCTGCGCGCCTTGCGAGCAGACAGCGCTCTGGCCATGCACGGCGACGTCAGCGATCCCGAGAGCGTCGAGCACATGGTGGGCGCCGCTGTCGAGAGCTTCGGCGCCGTCGACATCCTCGTCAACAACGCGGGGATCTATCCAATGCTGCCGCTGAAGGATCTCGATGTCAAGACGTTCCGTCGCGTCATCGACGTCAACCTGGTCGGCCTGTTCCTGTGTACGAAGGCCGTCTCAGCGCGCATGATCGCCCAGGGCAGAGGTGGTCGGATCGTCAACGTCACATCGATTGACGCGCTGCATCCGTCGATGGTCGGTCTGGCCCCCTACGACGCGTCCAAGCACGGCGCCTGGGGCTTCACCAAGAACATTGCTTTGGAGCTCGCGCCGCACGGGATCTGGGTCAACGCGATTGCCCCGGGCGGGGTCAGGACGCCGGGCATGGGCGACATGGATAACGCCGCGCTGAAAGGCTTCGAGGCCATGATCCCGATGCGGCGGATGGGCGATCCCGACGACATCGGACGCGCGGCGCTGTTCCTCGCCTCCGACCTCTGCAGCTACATGACCGGCGCCCAGATCGTCGTCGACGGCGGACGACTGCTGGCCTGACGGCGAGCGCGAAGATGCGTGTTCAATCCGCGACGACGCCTCGACGAGAATGACGCGCATGGTCTTCGAGGATCGCCGTCACGCCGGGCGCGAGCTCGCTGCACAGCTGCTGGGGCTGGCAGCGGAGCGGCCGATCGTGCTCGCGCTGCCGCGCGGGGGCGTCCCGGTCGCGGTCGAGGTGGCGTACGCGCTCGACGCGCCTCTGGACGTGCTGACGGTCCGCAAGCTGGGAGCGCCGCAGAACCCCGAGCTGGCGGTGGGCGCGCTCGCCGAAGACGGGACGGCGGTGCTGGACGCCGGGTCGGCCCGCCGCGTGGGTATGACGCAGGCGCAGTTCGATCGTATCGTCGAGCGCGAGATCCGCGAGCTGCGCCGCCGGGTGGAGCGTTTCCGCGACGGCTGGGAGCCCCTCGACATCCGCGGCCGGACGGTGATCGTCGTCGACGATGGGCTGGCGACCGGCCTGAGCGACCTCGCCGCGGTGCGCGCGCTGCGCCGGCGCGGAGCGGCGCGGATCGTTGTGGCGGTCCCCGTCGGCTCGCGCGAGGCGATCGCGCTGCTCGGCGAGGAGGCCGATGAGGTCGTCTGCCACACGATCCCTCACGAGCTGAGGGGTGTCGGCTACTGGTACGAGGACTTCCATGCGGTTTCCGACGAGGAGGTGCTCGCGCTGCTGGCGCAGGCCGGCGCGCACGTCCCGACGAGTACGTACTAACGCGCATCCACGTTGGGGAGAGCCCCCGATGTGCCCACTGCGAGCCGGATCTAAATTCGTGTGTACACCCTCTTCCCCCCCGACTCGTCCCACACGACCAAAGGCAGGCACCGGAGATGAAGGCTCTCGTTTTCCACGGCCCCGGCGAGCGGGGCTGGGACAGCGTCGACGATCCCACGATCCTCGATCCGACCGACGCGATCGTGCAAATCGACACCTCGACGATTTGTGGCACCGATCTGCACATCCTCAAAGGGGACGTGCCGGAGACCACGCCGGGCACCGTGCTCGGGCACGAGGCCGTCGGCACCGTGCAGGAGGTCGGAGCGGGCGTAAGCACGGTCGTCCCGGGCGATCGAGTGCTGATGTCGTGCATCAGCTCGTGCGGGCGCTGCCGGTACTGCAAGGAGGGCCACTACGGTCTGTGCGCGGGCGGCGGCGGGTGGATCTTCGGGCACCTGATTGACGGGCTGCAGGCCGAGTATGCGCGTGTGCCGTTCGCCGATAACTCTGTCTACAAGGTCCCCGAGCAGCTGAGCGACGAGCAGGTGCTGTTCCTCGCCGACATCCTTCCGACCTCATTCGAGGTCGGCGTGCTCAACGGCATGGTCTCTCCGGGGGACACCGTCGCGATCGTGGGCGCCGGGCCGATCGGGCTGGCGGCGATTCTCACCGCACGCCTGTACACACCCGGGCGGATCGTGGCGATCGACCTCGCCGACAGCCGGCTGGAGAGCGCGCGGCGCTTCGGTGCCGATACCACGATCAACAACGGCAGCGAGGACGCGGTCGCGCAGGTCATGCAGCTGACGGACGGCCTCGGCGCTGACGTCGCCTTCGAGGCCGTCGGCGTGCCTGAGACGTTCGAGCTCGCCGCGGACCTGATCCGCCCCGGCGGGCGCGTGGCCAACATCGGCGTTCACGGCAAGGCCGCGCACCTGCACCTGGAGAAGCTGTGGATCCGCGACGTCACGATCACCACAGGGCTGGTCGACACGTTCAGCATTCCTCAGCTGATGCGGCTGATCGCGAGTGGGCGGCTGGATCCGTCGCTGTTCGCTACGCATCGTTTTCCGCTCAGCGACACCATGGCCGCCTATGACACCTTTGCCGACGCGACCACCACGGGTGCCCTGAAGGTCGTGCTCCAGGGGGCTGGCGCCGGCTCGGCGGCCGCCCAGACGGAGCGGATAGCGGCCGTCGCGTGAGCGTCGGAGGGGTCGGAGAGTACGTGCTTTGCCACCGCAGGTTCACGTGTTTGCACGGAAGCTGAGCGACCCCGCGCAAGCTAGCGTGAAGCGATGGTCGCTCATCCGCAGCCGGCGCCGGCTCTCACGCTGACGGGTCTGGACTCCCAGGCGTCATCCCCGATCCGTGTCGTCTTGGCCGACGATCACGATCTGGTGCGCAGCAGCGTGCGGCGGCTGCTCGATTCCGAGGAGAATGTCGAGGTGGTCGCCGAGGCCGGCGACCTCGCCTCCGTCGTGCGCCTCCTGGAGCGCCATCGACCGTGCGTGCTCGTGCTCGATCTCAGGTTGCCGGGCGGGTCGAGCGTCGAGACGATCGCTTCGTTGCTCGAGCGCGTGCCGGGGACGCGGATCGTGGTGATGACGATGGAGGGCAACCCGGCGTTTGCGCAGCGCGCGCTTGCCGTCGGTGCGCTCGGGTTCGTCGCCAAGGAGCTGGCCGACGACGAGCTCCCCGCGGCGGTGCGCGCGGCCGCCCGCGGCGAGCGGTATGTCAGCCCGCGCGTGGCGCCTCGCTTGCGCTTGGTGGCGCTATGACGCGGCCTGCTCTGACTCCGACTCGGCCTGCTCTGACTCCGACTGAGCGATGCTCCCGCCGGCCTGATCGCGACGGCGCATCGGAAGACGGGCCGCGACCAACGTGCCCCGCTCGCCGGACTCGACGCTGAGCGTGCCGCCGGCCAGGCTCACCCGCTCCTGCATTCCCGCCAACCCGAAGCCGTGACTCACGGTCTCGGGATCGAAGCCGGCGCCGTCGTCGCGCACCTCGACCAGCAGCTCGCCGCCGGACTCGCTGACTGCCACGCGCACGCGGTCCGCGCGAGCGTGCTTGGCGACGTTCGTGAGCGCCTCCTGCACCAGCCGGTAGACGGCGGTCTCGAGGTCCTCGTCTAGACGTTCCGCTCCCGCCGAGGGGCCGGGCAGCCCAAGCTCGTCGTCGATCTGAAACCCGCTCTGCTCGCGGTGGCGGTCGAGCAGCGCCTCGATCGCTGTTCCCAGCCCGAGCTCGTCCAGTGCCGCCGGGCGCAGCTCGGTGATGATCGCCCGCAGGTTCTCGATCTCCTGCTCGATGTGTTCCACGGCCTCGCGCATCGCCTCCTGCGCCCGCCCGAGGTCCTCGCGGCGCAGCGCGGAGGACAGGAGCACACGCAGGCCGCCCAAGCTCTGCAGCGTCTCGTCGTGCAGCTCCCGCGCCCAGTGACGCCGCTCGGCGTCCGCGGCCGCCAGCGAGCTGCGCAGCCGGTCGGCCTGCACGCTCTGTGCCATCGCCACGGCGGTCGCGGCGCTCGCCGCGAAGGTGCGCAGCATCTGCTCCTCGTCCTCGCCGAACACGCTCCCGTCTTCGCCACGATCGAACGCCGCGAGCACGCCCAGGGCCTCCCCGCGATAGACCATCGGCACCAGCAGCGCGGTGTGCGCATCGGTCACCCCGAGCTCGCCGGGCGCGATCCGAAGTCTTGCGTCGACATTGGTGATCCGCTCGGGCCGCCGGTGCTCCAATACTCCTCCGGACGTGGAGCCGGCGATCGGCAGGCGCGCATCGCGCATCTCCCGGGCATGACCTGCGCTTGCCTTCACGATGAGCTCCTGCCCGTCGCGCAGCATGATCACGAGGCTCCTGGCGTCCACGAGCGCGCGCCCGCGCTTGGCGATCAGCTCCAGCACGTGATCGAGCTCGATCTCGCCGCCGATAGCGACTGCGACGTCGCGGGTCGCCTCGAGGCCGCGAAACGCTTTCTCGAGCTCGTGGCGGCGGCGCTCGCTGGTCTCATACATCCGCGCGTTGTCGATCGCTATCGCCGCCCAATCGGCGAGGATCACCGCGGCCTCCTCGTCCTGCTCGCTGAACTCGCCCCCTGCCTTCTCGGTCAGGTACAGGTTCCCCCACGCCTGCCCGCGAATCACGATCGGCACCCCCAGGAAGCTGTGCATCACCGGGTGCCCCGCTGGGAACCCGTAGCTGCTCGGATGCTGCCCCACATCGGGTAGGCGCAGCGGCCGCGGGTGCTCGATCAGCGCGCCCAGCACCCCCCGTCCGCGCGGCAGATCGCCGATCGCCCGGCGAGTCTCCTCGTCCACACCGGAGGTCAGGAACTGCTCGAGCTCGGAGCGCCCGTCGTTCAAGATCCCCAGCGCCGCATAGCGCGCTCCGGTGAGCTCGCGCGCCGTCTGCAGCACCCGATCGAGCACGACGGCCAGATCTAGCTCGGTCATCAGCGTACGCCCGACTTCCAATAGGCGACGAATCCACAGCTCTTCGGAATCTGCCTTCATGCGCCATAGAGCTTACTCCGTAGTTATCCTTGCACCACGACGGTTTTTCTCGGCAGACGGCTCCGTCGCTGTGGCTTAGCCTTTGCGGGCAATGACTACCGAAACCCCCCACTCCGACAAGCTTCGCGTGATCATCGCCGGCGGCGGCGTGGCCGCCTTGGAGACCGCGCTGGCGCTCGCGCAGCTCGCGCCGGAGCGTACCGGCGTGACGCTCATCGCCCCCAACGCCGAGTTCGCCTACCGCCCGCTGGCCGTTCGCGAGCCGTTCGCCTACGGCCCGGCGCGCCGCTATCCATTGCGGCGGATCGCCGGCGACGCCGGCGCGGAGCTGCTGGTCGACGAGCTGGGCTGGATCGACCCGGACAAGCAGGTGCTGCACACCGAGGGCGCCGCGGCAATCGAGTATGACGTGCTGGTGCTCGCGCTCGGGGCCCGTGCCCATGCGCGCTACAAGCACGCGCTCACGATCGACGACCGTCGCTTGGACGAGACCCTGCACGGACTGGTCCAGGACATCGAGGGCGGCTACGTCCACAGCCTGGCGTTCGTGGCGCCCGGACGGATGGCCTGGCAGCTGCCTTTGTATGAGCTTGCGCTGATGATCGCCGGGCGCGCTTACGACATGGGCGTCGAGCTCGCCACCACAATCGTCAGCCCCGAGGACAGTCCCCTGGCGATCTTCGGCTCCGCGGCGAGCGGGGCCGTCGCGGAGCTGCTCGAGCGCGCTGGCATCCAGAGCATCAACTCCGCCTACGCCGAGGTGCCGAGCCCGGGTGAGGTGGTGATCAATCCCGGCGATCGTCGCCTGCGAGTCGATCGGGTGATCGCGCTGCCCGAGCTGTATGGCCCGTGCGTGCGCGGCATCCCATTGGGCGAGCACGGCTTCATCCGTGTCAACCCGCATGGACGAGTGCTCGACGTGGAACACGTCTATGCCGCCGGCGACGTGACCGACTTCCCCATCAAGCACGGCGGTCTCGGCTCCCAGCAGGCCGATGCCGTCGCCCAGTCGATCGCGGCGCTGGCCGGGGCTCCGGTGAAGCCCGAGCCGTTTCGTCCCGTGATCCGGGGCATGCTGCTCACGGGCGAGCGGCCTCGATATCTGACGGCCCGCATCACCGGTGGTCACGGGTTCAGCTCGGAGATAACCGACACACCCACCTGGTCACCGCCGAGCAAGATCGCGTCGAAGTACCTGGCTCCGTACCTCGACGGGCTCGACCGGGAGAGCGGAATCGACGCCGATCCGCCCGCCGCGCCGGATGGCGAGGACAACGCAAGCGGACGGACCCAAGCAGCCGGGGCAGGCGCCTGAGATGACTCAGTGCGCACACCTCGACCACGTTCAGATCACTCAGCTGCCCGACGCGGTGGACGGCTGCGAGGATTGTCTCTCGAGCGGCGGTGAGTGGCTGCACCTGCGCATCTGTCTTGAGTGCGGGCACGTTGGCTGCTGCGATGACTCGCCGAACCGTCACGCCGCGGCGCACGCCGCCGGCGTCCAGCATCCGATCATCCGCTCGATCGAGCCTGGCGAGGATTGGTCCTGGTGCTTCATCGACCAGACCGCTATGCGCATACCGGGGATCGCGGGTATCACGCGCATC
Organism: uncultured Solirubrobacterales bacterium; assembly: GCA_963755165.1. Classification (GTDB taxonomy): domain Bacteria; phylum Actinomycetota; class Thermoleophilia; order Solirubrobacterales; family Solirubrobacteraceae; genus Palsa-744. Next base: position 515,221 of record CAVWIT010000002.1, read on the forward strand.
CCGCCCTCGCCGCTCGGCTGATCACAGCGCTCGGCTGATCACAGCTCTGTCGCGCTCCGGGTGATCGCCCGGTCCAGCGATACTCACGGCCATGGCATCCGCCGTCGCCGGCTCCTCCTCCGCCGACTCCACGGGCCGCACGGCCTGGGCGCGTAATCTCGGCGCGCCGGTACGGGACTTCCTGAGCGCCGAGACCGGCGGGGCGCTCGTCTTGGTGGGCGCCGCGCTCGCGGCGCTGCTCTGGGCCAACTCGCCCTGGCCGCACTCCTATGAGTCGTTCTGGGACACGCGCCTGGCGCTCAGCCTGGGCGGGCACGTCCTGTCGGCAAGCCTGCGCCAGTGGGTGAATGAAGGGCTGATGGCGCTGTTCTTTCTCGTCGTCGGCCTGGAGGCCAAGCGTGAGCTCGACCTCGGCGAGCTGCGCGAGCGCGGCCGCGTTGCGATCCCGGTTCTCGCGGCCCTCGGTGGCATGGCGCTGTGCGTGGGTGTGTACCTGGCTGTCAACGCCGGCGGCCGTGGCGCGGGGGGATGGGGCACGGCGATGTCCACCGATACGGCGCTCGCCCTCGGCGCGCTCGCGCTCCTCGCGCCGAGTGGCGCCACCAGGCTGCGCGTGTTCCTGCTGACGCTCGCGGTCGTTGACGATCTCGGCGCGCTGCTGGTCATCGCCGTCGCCTACAGCGGCCACGTCTCGCCGCTCGCGCTGGGGGTCGCGCTCGGGCTGTTTGTGGTGCTCGTGCTGTTGCGGTTCGCCGGCCGCTGGCGCGAGCCCGTCGCCGTGCTCGTGAGCATCGGGGTGTGGTTGGCGATGTTCGAGTCGGGGATCGACCCGGTGCTCGCCGGTCTGGCGATCGGGCTGGTGACGAGCGCGTACCCGCCCGCGCGTGGGGATCTCGAGCGCGCGACCGAGCTGACGCGCGATTTTCGCGAGCAGCCCACGCCCGAGCTCGCGTACGTCGCGCAGCGCGGGCTGACCGCGGCGATCTCGCCCAACGAGCGGCTGCAGTACCGGCTGCATCCGTGGACGAGCTTTCTCGTGGTGCCGTTGTTCGCCCTGGCCAATGCTGGCATCCATGTCGACTCTCGCGTTCTGAGTGACGCGGTGAGCTCGCCGGTGACGATCGGGATCGTGCTCGCCTATCTCCTCGGCAAGCCGCTCGGCATCCTCGGCGCCTCCTGGTTGGGCACCCGTCGCGCCCTCGGCGGCGCGCGGCTGGTGCTCACCTGGCCCGGGCTTGTGGGCACAGGGGTGGTCGCGGGAACCGGGTTCACCGTGTCGCTGCTGATCGCCGGACGCGCGTTCAGCGGCGAGCTCTTGGCGCAGGCGAAGCTCGGGGTCCTCGCCGCGGCGATCCTCTCGTCGCTCGCGGCCTGGATCGTGTTCCGGGCGATCGCGCGCGTTCCCGCGCCGGTGCGGGCCCGCCAGCTCGGGCGTACGGCCGCGCAGCTGATCGATCTCGCCGAGGATGTCGATCCGGCGCGCGATCACATCCGCGGCGCGCCCGACGCACCCGTGACGCTCGTCGAGTACGGCGACTTCGAGTGTCCCTACTGCGGACGGGCCGAGCCGGCGATCCGCGAGCTGCTCGCCGAGTGGGGCGATGATCTGCGCTACGTCTTTCGCCACCTGCCTCTCAGCGACGTGCATCCCTGGGCTCAGCTGGCGGCAGAGGCCGCCGAGGCCGCCGGCGCCCAGGGGAAGTTCTGGGAGATGCACGACCTGTTGCTCGCCCATCAGGACGAGCTCACGCCTCACAGCCTGCGCCGCTACGCCGAGCAGCTGGGCCTGGACGTCGAGCGCTTCGCCGATGAGCTGCGCCGGCGCGCTTATGCGGCGCGAGTCGGCGAGGACGTGGCCGGCGCCGACGCCAGCGGGGTCTCGGGGACGCCGTCGTTCTTTATCAACGGGCGCCGCCACAACGGCGTCTATGACGAGGCCACGCTCAGCGCGGCGGTCCGGGCCGCACGGGCGCGTGCGCTGGCGAGCTCGGCTGCGCCGGCCGGCGTGTAGAGGATGGGTTTCAGCCGCTACCCCTTCGCGGGAGCGCTCATCAGCGCCAGCGCAACCGCGAGACCAGCCGAGCGGCGCACGGTTGCGATGCGCCGATCGGGTTGGAGCGCCGGCCGGATCGGACCGGCGTGCGGGCCGAGCAGGTCCACCGTCCGGTCGAGATTGTCCACTCGGATCGCGAGGCCCCAGAACCGCGCCGGACTGTCCTGTCCGCCGGTTCGCTCGACCAGGTCGTAGGGCTCCTGGATCAGCTCGAGGATCTCATCGCCGAGGCGGAAGAACGCCTGCCGTGGCGCCCCCGCGGGGGTGGGCTGCTCACGAATCCGGCGCAGGTCCAGGCCCGCGTGCTGCAGCGCGCTGACGCTGCGCTCAAGCGACGGGGACATCGCGACGATGTGATCGATCGCGACGGCGCCGTTCGGGTGAGCCGGCGCGAGGTCGGGAGCCGGCTGCTCGGAGATGGTCGTGGCCAGCCCGTCGAGCTCGGTGTGAACGACATCGCGCAGCGACCAGCCGGCGATTCCGCGCTCGGCCCCGCCGGTGAGGAATCGCAGGCGCACCTGGCCGATCTGACAGCGTCCGTCGGTGACCAGGAACCCGAGCTTGGCCCAGGACTCGCCGTCGTCGGCCACCAACAGTTCGTCGATTGTGGGCGGGGGCATGGTGCTGGCGCTCAAGTATCCCGCGCGGAGGCGGCATCCTGCGCGGCGGCCTGTCGCGCGAGCAACTCAACGAGCTCCCGAGCCCGCAGCTCGATGGCGTGCCAGTCCCGATCGGCTTCGCTGATCTCGTCCACGATCCACTCGGCCAGGTCGGCGGCTCGGATCGTTGTCTGTTCATCGTCCGTCAACATTTCTCCTCGTTCCGAACGTATGTTCGTAAAGAGAAGGCGACATTACGCCCCGCAACCGTCGGAATTCCCCTTCATTGGGGTCGTGTCACGTCCGTGTCACAGAGAAGTCACGCTCTTGTCACATAGTGCGTGCGTCCGCGCCCCGCGCCCGCGTTTCGAGCCGGTAGGCCGCCGCGAGATGCGTATGACCCATTTGTCGTGGCGGAACAGGAGCTTCAACCCTCCCTCGATACAGGCTAACCCGTGGCGTGCCGGCGCCGGCGAACGTCGCCCTGCTCGCGCTGACGCGTACGTGCGGAGTCGACGACCGCACACACCTGCGAGGGACGCTCGACCACGTGCATCACCTCCAGGTCCCCGACTTCGATCCGTCCGTCCGCGAGCGCGCCCTCGCGCAGCCAGTCCAGCAGTCCGCGCCACTCCCCGTCGCCGAGCAGGATCACCGGGAAGTGCTTGATCGTCTGCGTTTGGATCAAGGTCAGCGCCTCGAACAGCTCGTCCAGCGTCCCGTACCCGCCCGGGCCGATCACGAACGCGGAGGCGTAGCGCACGAACATCACCTTGCGGGCGAAGAAATGCCTGAACCGCAGCGAGATGTCGAGGAACGGGTTCGGTGCCTGCTCGTGGGGGAGCTCGATGTTGCAGCCGACCGACACGCCGCCGGCCTCCTGTGCGCCGCGGTTGGCCGCCTCCATCAGACCCGAGCCTCCGCCTGTGATGACGGCATATCCGGCCTCCGCCAGGCACGCGCCGAGCTCGCGCACCAGCTCGTAGTGGGGGTGCCCAGGGGGTGTTCGCGCCGAGCCGAACACCGTCACGGCCGGCCCGACGTCCGCCAGCGCGTCGAACCCCCGGGCGAGCTCCTCGGCGATGTCGTGTACGCGCCCGGCATCGGCCGCACGCACCTGCGCGGGCTCGTCGCCGAGCCACAGGAGCAGCTCCTCGTCGAAGGTCAGCTCGCGCGTGGCGCTGCCGGCGGTGGCTCGCGGATCGCGGCGAGGACTGCTGTGAGGCTCCATTATCGCCAAGCGTACGCCCTGGGATTCGCGGGCATCCCGCGTGCGCCCATGATGAAGTCGCGAGTCGCGCTCGTGGCGATTTGAGGGTCTGAGCGCGGGCTGCCGCAAACGGGGTCAACGGGCTCTGGCCCATCCGGTATTGGGTCGCCGTCAGCCCGAGGGTTGAGGGCGAGATCAACCCGCGGTTCAACCCGTGCTCCGACGACAGCGCGCCTCGATCGGGCGAGGATGGCGCTATGACTACTACCGATTACCTCATCAACGCAGTGTTCGTCTTCGTGGTCCTCCGCCAGGCGCGTGAGCGCAGGGTGGATGCCCGCTCCTTCCTGGTGCCGATGGCCGTCGTGCTCTATGTCGGCCACATCTACGTGCACTCGGTCCCGACCGCCGGCAGCGACCTCGTGCTGGTCGGCCTGCTGGCCTGTGTCGGCCTGGCGCTGGGCCTGCTGGGCGGGTTCGCGACCCATGTCCGTGTTGGCGCCAACGGCGGCGCGCTCGCCCGCGTCGGCTGGATCGCCGGCGCGCTGCTGATCGCCGGTATCACGTCTCGGCTGGTGTTCGTGTATGCCGTGCATCACGGTGCCTACCACGCCGTCAGCGCCTTCAGCATCGCTAATCACATCGGCGCAGCGGCGTGGCCGGTTGCGCTGGTCTCGATGGCGCTGGTCGAGGTAAGCGCCCGGCTGGTGACGGTCCAGCTTCGCGCCCGCCGGCTGACCGCCTCGCAGGCACCCGGCACGATCGCGATCCCCGCCGCGGCGTGATCACCCCGAAACGATTCCTCGGCTCGTCCGGCCCGCTCCCCGCGGGCCGGACGGCGCTTTATCGTCTACCACAGGTGACCGTGACCGAAGAGCCGCAGTTCGTGGGGAAGCCGGCAGCCGCCGGCAGCGAGAGCGCACGGGTCGCAGAGGCGCAAACCCGCGCCGCGCTGCGGCTGCGGGGTCAGCGGGACACGCTACGGCCGCTCGGCATGGCCATGATCGCGGTCGTCGTCCTCGGGACATTCAACGGGGACCCTCAGCCCGCGTTGCAGGGCAGCGGGCTCGGGGTCGCGCTGGCACTCGTCGTCTTTGTCGCCTCGCTGGCGGCGGCCATCCGGAATTGGTTCATCGAGCGAGGCATCGGGTTCCAGGCGACTGTGATCGCGGCGATGGGCGCCGCCGGAGTCGCGCTCGCGGCGCTGCAGCCGGATGGCGCTGCCGGCCTGGCTGTCGGTGCCGCGGTGTGGATGGCGGTCGCTCGCCTGCCCTTGGCGCTCGCGATCGTGCTCGGTGCCGTCACGACTGTCGCGCTCGATGTGGCGTCCGCGCTCGCGGGCAGCTCCTCCTCGGCGGTTCTCGCCTCGACGCTGCTGTGCGCGCTGATCGGCCTGATCGCGTATTTCCTCAAGCAAGCTCGCGAGAGCCAGGACCGGACCGAGGTGCTGCTCGCGCAGCTACGAGGACGCACGCGAGGAGCAGACGCGAGCGGCGGCGATCGCCGAGCGCGGCCGGATCGCGAGCGAGCTGCACGACGTCCTCGCGCATTCGCTCTCCGCAGCCGCGATCCAGCTCCAAGGCGCCCGGCTGCTCGCGGAGCGCGAGCAGGCAACCACGAAGATGCGCGAGGCGATCGACCGCGCCGGCGAGCTCGTCAAGGACGGGCTCGCCGACGCCAGGCAGGCGGTCGGCGCGCTGCGCGGCGAGCGTTTGCCCGGCGTCGGCGAGCTCGGGGCGCTGATCGACAGCTTCAGCGCCGACATGGACCTCGAGGTGACGCTGCGCGTCGAGGGCAGCGCCCGCACGCTGCCCGCCGACGCGGGCCTCGCCCTCTACCGCGGCGCACAGGAGGCGCTGACCAATGTCGCTCGTTACGCGCCCGGCGCCAGCACCACCGTCGTCCTGAGCTACGGGCCCGATCACACCACGCTGAGCGTCGAGGACCGCGTCGCAGCCACGGCCCCGCCGGCCGGAGCCGGGCTGGCCGACGTGGGGGGCGGACGGGGACTCGCGGGCATGCGCGAGCGGCTGGAACGGGCCGGCGGCAGCATGCACGCAGGCCCGACCGACGCAGGCTGGCGCGTCGAGCTGCAGGTGCCCGCGTGAGCAGAGCGCCGATCCGGGTGCTGGTGGCTGACGATCAGCGCACCGTGCGCGATGGGCTGACGATGCTGGTCGGCCTGATCGACGGAGTCGAGGTCGTTGGGGCTGCGTGCGATGGCGTCGAGGCCGTAGAGCTCGCACAGACCGAGCGCCCGGACGTCGTGCTGATGGACCTACGCATGCCGCGGATGGAGGGTGCCGAGGCCACGCGCCATATCCGTGCCGAGCTCCCGGACACACAGGTGCTGGTGCTCACGACCTACGCCGACGACGAATCGCTGTTCCCCGCGCTCCAGGCCGGCGCCCGCGGCTATCTGACCAAGGACGCGAGCGCCGAGGAGATCGAGCAGGCGATCAGAGCGCTCGCTCGCCGGTCAGACCCACCTCGACCCGGCCGTACAACAGCGGCTCGTGGCCGCCGTCCTCGACACCAAACCGATCCCAGCGGCACGCGCAAGCGCAGCCGCTCCCCGACGACCTGACGCCCCGGGAGGCAGAGGTGCTCAAGCTGATCGCGAGCGGGCTGTCGAACGCCGAAATCGCCGAGGCTCTCGTCGTCAGCCAGGCGACCGTGAAGACCCACGTCAACCGCATCTTCTACAAGACCGGCTCGCGCGACCGGGCGCAGGCGGTGCGCTATGCCTATCAGCATGGAATAGCCTAATCTCGCCTGCGCGAAAAAGGTGGGAATCTGCCTCTACGCGTGCTGCAGAGCTCGCGTCAGGGCGGGTCTGTTGCTCTGCGCCCAGTCATGAAGGAACGCCTCGGTGGCGTCTGCGTCGAGGGGGCGGGCGAACAGGAATCCCTGTCCGTTGTCGCAGTCCTCGTCTCGCAGGAGCGCGAGCTCCTGTTGGTCCTCGATGCCCTCGGCGAAGGTCTCGAGCGACAGCGCCTTGCCGAGCTGCACGAGGGTGTGGATGAGCGTCTCTCCCTCTTTGTTGTGTTGTAACCGGGCTACGAACGAGCGGTCGATCTTGAGCGCGTCCACGGGAAATCGTTGGAGGTGAGAGAGAGAGGAGTAGCCGGTGCCGAAGTCGTCGATCGCGATGCGCACCCCGAGCGCCTTGATCTGGGTGAGGCGGCGGGCGGTCTCCTGCACGTTGCGCATCAGGGTCGTCTCGGTGATCTCGATCGTCAAGGCTTGTGGGAGAAGGCCGCTGTCGGCGAGCGCGCTCTCGATGTCGGTGATGAGCTCATCGGTGTCGAGCTGGCGCCCGGAGACGTTGACGGCCATACCGATCGGATATCCGGCCGCTCGCCACTTTGCGCCCTGCGAGCAGGCCTCTCTCAATACCCACCCACCTACCTCGACGATCAATCCCGTCTCCTCGAGCAATGGGATGAAGTCGTTTGGCTGGACGGTCCCGCGGATCGGGTGCTTCCAGCGGATCAATGCCTCCACGCCGGTCGGGTTCATGTCGTTCAGGTCGATCGTGGGCTGGTAGGCGAGGATGAACTCTTCGTTCTCCAGGGCTTCGCGGAGGTCCATCTCGAGCTCCATGCGCTGTTGCACGGTGTCCTGCATGCCGGTCTCGAACACGACGTAGCGGTGCTTTCCGTCCCACTTGGCGCGGTACATCGCGATGTCCGCGTTGCGTAGGAGCTCCTCGGCGGAGATACGATCGCCCGCCGCGATCCCGATGCTCGCGGTCACGCTCACGCGATTCTCGCCCTTCGCTCCGAGCTTGAATGGTTGGCTGAGCGCGTCGAGCAGGCGCTCGGCGATCAGCTCGGGCCCCGCCTGTAGCGTTAGCTCCTGGGAGACCACGATGAACTCGTCCCCACCCAAACGGCCCAGCGTATCGCCGCCGCGGATCACCCCGTCGAGCCTCGCGGCGACCGCTTGCAGGAGCTCGTCCCCGGCGTTGTGACCGAGTGTGTCGTTGATCGACTTGAAGTTGTCGAGATCGATAAACAACGCCGCGACGGGTGTCTTGCTGCGAGCGGCGCGTGCGAGCATCTGCTCGACGCGATCGAGGATCAGCGTGCGGTTCGGCAGTCCCGTCAACGGGTCGTGTGTCGCCAGGAACGCAAGTTCTTCATCTGTTTGCTTGCGCTCGGCCTCGAAGGACTCGCACATCCGCACGAGGCTGAACTCGAGGCCCAGCTGAACTATGCTCAGCGCTTGATAGAGCGCCTCCGGTGAGGAACCCAGTTCTGCGGCGCTCTCGTGCAGCACCTCGGTCATCACGTTGCGCCATGTGAAGCAGCGCTTGGTCACCTGGTCCAGGGACACCGCGCGGCGGGCGGCCAGCTCGGCGAAGATCTCCCATGTTTCCCGGCCGGCCTCTAGCGCCGCCTCGATGCCCTCCCCGGCGATCCAGCGGGCCGCCGCCATCGTGGAGCTGATGCTGATCCGCTCGAAGCGCTCCCGAACCAGATCGTCCAGGCCCGCCCCCAATTCGCTGGTCCGCGCGACCGTCTCGGAGAGCACATCCCCGGCTCGAGCCTTCAGCGCCTCGCCAAGGGGCGGAAGATCCTCACTCGGCTGCTGCAACGCAGCGGGCAGCGCCGGCGCCACCGGCGGCGCGCGCTTTGCGCCCTTTTCCTGGATCGAGCGTCCAACAGTCATCTCAATGCAGGCAATCGGAACGCCAACCCATCAACCTGACCGTAGTTTTCCAGCGACAGATAACGACATAAATACGGATAAGTGGCGTCGGGCTGATGCCGAATACAGGCGTGAGATGGCTGTTTTCCAGCCTACCGACGAGCCGCTCTTGGGCGCACAGGCTGGTCTCGAGGCGGCCGTCAAAGCCCCCAACACGAGTCGTGCGATCCCGCGGCCGCTGCTGCTCGGTGTGCTTGCTTACCTGGCGGTCTACGGCACGTGGCTTGTGTTGCGCTGGGGTCCTCACGGCGACGCGGCACAGATCGGAGACGCCGCGTTCGTGCCGATCACACTGGTGGCGATCGCGAGCGCTCATCGCGCCGCCAAGCGTTGCCGCGCTGACCGCCGGATCTGGCAGGCGTGGTCGCTGATAGCGCTCGCCCTCGTCTTCTACTCGCTCGGGGATGTCGTGCAGCTGATCTACGAGTCGATCGGAACGGAACCGTCGCCTTCGTTGAGCGACCCGCTCTACCTGATGTTCTATCCCTTGTTCTTCGCGGGCCTGCTGCGCTTTCCGATGGCTCGCAGGCGCCACGGCGGCGTGCGTTTGCTGATCGACGCGGCCACTATCGCGATCGGCGCGGGGAGTGTCGTCTGGTTCCTCGTGCTGGGCCGGACCGCCACCGAGAGCACGAGCAGCTTCCTGACGGGCTTCGTCGCCTCGTGCTACCCGATCGGCGATTTCGTGCTGATCGTTGGCCTGATCCATGTGCTGCTGCGCGTGCAGGTCCGCAGCGCACACCGCGCACTGCAGTTGTTGGGGGCGGGCATCGGGCTGTACGTGGTGGCCGACCTGATCTATGGATGGCTCGAGCTGCACTCCACCTACACGGGCGGCGGAGGTGTCAATGCGCTGTGGATGACCGCCACCGCGCTGTTCACGTTCGCCGCGGCCAGCCAGGGGCGATCGCTTGCCGTTTCGCGCTCCGTCGAACCGGACGAACGGCTTCTCACGGAACAGGGCTCGCGTTTTGTCGCGCTTCCCTATCTCGCGGTGGCCGTCGTGTTCGCGTTGCTGATCGGCTCTCAGCTCGGGGGCCAGTTCTTCCCGACCCTGAGCCTTACGCTCGCGGCTCTGGCCGTCACAGGGCTCGTGTCTGTGCGCCAGATCGTCTCTCAGCGCGATCTGCTGGACGCGCACAGGCAGCTGAGTGCCGCTCATACCAAACTGGCGGTGCTGGCGAGGGCCGACCCGATCACCGCGCTGCCCAACCACCGTGCGCTGGCGTCCACGATCGACGCGGAGCTGGCTCGCTCAAAGCGCCATGAGCGTAGCTGCGCGCTGCTCTTTCTGGACATCGACCACTTCAAGGAGATCAACGACGCCTGCGGGCATGCCGCGGGCGACCGCGCCTTGCGCGAACTGGGCGAGCTGGTGGGCAAGGCGCTGCGCGCGATGGACACGCTCGGCCGCTGGGGCGGCGAGGAGTTCGTGGCCGTGCTCCCGGAGATCGATGCCGAGCACGCGATGGCGATCGCCGAGCGCGTCAGACACACGATCGCGGCGCACCTGTTCGAGGTCGCTGGGGGCACCCATCTGACCGTGTCTGTAGGTGTGGCCACATACCCGCACGACGGCTCGACTCGCGGCGGGCTGCTCGACGCCGCCGACCGCGCGATGTATGCCGCCAAGTGGCTGGGGCGCAATCAGACGTTCAGCGCCTCCGATCCCGTCGTCGCCAGCATCGAGAGCTCCCGCGGCGGCTCCTCGACGCCCGACGAGCGCGTGATCATGGGCGCCGTCGACGGGCTCGCGCTGCTCGTCGACATACGCGACAAGGGCACCTCCGAGCATTCGCTGCACGTGGCGAAACTGGCAGAGCACATCGCCGTCGAGCTGGACTGCACGCCCGAGCAGGCACGCGCCGTCTATCTGGGGGCAAAGCTCCACGACATCGGCAAGGTGGCGGTTGCCGACACGATCCTGCACAAGACCGAGCCGCTCACCGCCGAGGAGTGGAAGGCGATGCGCAAGCACCCCGCGATTGGCGCCGACGTGGTGGCGCGTATCGGTCGGCTCGCCGATATCGCTCCGATCATCCGCGGCCACCAGGAGCGCTATGACGGCAGTGGCTATCCCGAGGGGCTCACCGGCGAGCAGATCCCGTTCGAGGCGCGCATCGTCGGAGTGGCGGACGCCTTCGACGCGATGGTCAGCGACCGCCCCTACCGCGAGCGCATGACGATCGACGACGCGCTCGCGGAGCTGCACCGCTGCGCGGGTACACAGTTCGATCCGGACGTCGTCGCGGCGATCAACCGCGTGCTCTCGCGAGAGCTCGCATCTCATGCCGCCTGAGCCGCGCTCACCGCCCTCCGCAGAGGATTGATACAGAGACACGAGTCCATTAGGCCCGCAGCCAGGCGCAGCCCTGGGCTGGCGCTCCCGCTCTCAGGCGCGCGTGCCGTGCGGAGGTAGAACATACGTCCATTCTTTCGTCTATCGGCCACGATCGGGGTACCGTCAAATGTGCCATGACCTCTTCGCCGGAGCTGTTCCCCCGGCGCCGTGTCGGTTACTGGCGTTCAGGGAGACGAGCCGCAACGGCTGTGCGGCGTGGTTCGCCTGTGGTTCGGCGCGTTTGGCGATGTCTGCCGCTGGCGGCGCTGACCACCGCGCTGGTGATAGTGCTGCCGGCGCTGCTCGTGGCCGTGATCGTGCCCCGAGGAGGCGTGCTGTTGATTGCGCTCTCCGCGTCATCGACGGTGGCTCTCTCGACCGGGTTCGCGGCCGCTGGGGCGGCCGTCTGGAAGCGGCGACGACAATCTCGTGACGTCGTCTTTGCCGACCTCATGCTGTGGGGTTGGTTCCGTCGCTGCTGGACCGAGCGCCGCCTATCGCGAGCGCGAGATCTCTACGAGTCGGCCAGGAAGGCCGGCGCGACGGTAGACATTGATTTGCTGACTACGCTCAGCGGGCTGCTGCAAGCACGCGACAGACAGACGCATGGGCACGGTCAGCGGGTCGCCCGCCATGCGGGCCGCATCGCCCGCGCGATGAACCTCTCGCCGGTCGAGATCGCCAAGATCTGCACAGCGGCGGTCGTCCACGACGTTGGCAAGCTCTATACCCCGAGAGAGATCCTCAACAACCCAGGGCGGCTGACCGATGCCGAATTCGCCGTGATCATGCGCCACCCGGCCGAGGGCGCGCGCATGCTGGCGGACGTCGGTGACCCCGAGATCGCGGCGATGGTCTGCCATCATCACGAGCGACTGGATGGCCACGGTTATCCCGATCGTCTGGCCGGTTCGGAGATCCCGCTCGGGGCTCGGATCATCGCTGTGGCCGATACCTTCGACGCGATCACCTGCAACCGCGTCTATCGACCGGCTGGCACACAGAAGCAGGCGCTTGACATCCTCTCCAAGGAGGCCGGCTCGCAACTCGACACCGCGGCCGTCGCCGCGTTCGTGGGTTGTTACTCCTCGCGACGCTCGATCGCGTGGTGCGCGCTCGCGGCATCGATCCCGCAGCGTATCCTCGAAGGACTACGGACGATCCCAGCGACCGTCGGCATCAGCCCAGGCGTCGCCACGATCCTGCCGGCCATCGGTGCGGCGGGCCTGCTCACGCTCTCCCACGGTGTACGCTCAAACACGATCGTCGATCGGCGCCAAGGCACATCGAGCACGTCGGTCACCGTTGCGCAGCTCGTGAAGCCGACCACCGGCGGGCCGGCGCTGATGACGGGCACGAGCGTGCACGGCAGTGGGCAGATAGGGACCGCCCGGGGACCTTCACGACGCTCCGCCCGAAGCCTTCACACTCAGTCCGACACTCACACCGCGCCCATGCCCGGAACGTCGACCGCCACCAGTCCGACTCACAGCCCGAGCCCGACCGCCGCCGCACCCGAACCCGTTGCTGCGACGCCCACCGCTCCGCCGAGCAGCGCCTCACCGCTCCCGACCCCTCCCATACCCACCCCTCCCGTCAGCAGCGTCCCGCAGCTCCCGGTGCCGTCCAACCCGGTCGCGTCCAACCCGTCGCCAGTGACGCTTCCAAGCGTGAGCACTCCGACCGTGAGCACCCCGACCGTGAGCACCCCCAGCGTGAGCACCCCCGTCGTCACGATCCCTGAGATCACGGTGCCCAGCGTGACAGCCCCCAGGGTGACGGTCCCAAAGATCGAAGCGTCGACCACGAACATCCCCTGATATTGTTTCAATGGTTCGTCTGAGTTCAAGGCGCTCGTGGCTGCCGCTCGCGTCTGAGCTCCCGGCCGTACGCTGGCTGCGTCGATAGTGAGGGTGCCGTGAGATATGTCCCACCCCAGGAGCTGCGAGAGCTGCCACTGCAGGAGATCGAGCCGAATCTCTCGCAGCCGCGTCGCTATTTCAACGAGGAGGCGCTGGAGGCGTTGGCGACCTCTATAGGTGAGCGGGGCGTTCTGCAGCCGGTGCTCGTGCGTTCCCTGCGGGACGGCAAATATGGACTGGTGGCGGGGGAGCGGCGCTGGCGCGCGGCCAAGATAGCGGGTCTTCAGACGATCCCGGCGCTGGTGTGTGCGTATGACGATCTCGCGGCGCTCGAGGTTGGGTTGATCGAGAACATGGCGCGGGAGGATCTGAACCCGGTGGAGGAGGCCCGTGCCTGCGCGACGCTGGCGAAGGAGCTCGGCCTGACCCATCAGCAGGTCGGGGAGCGTGTGGGGTGTCATAAGAGCGTGGTGTCAAATCTGATACGCCTGCTGAATCTGTCCACGGAGATCCTCGAGCTCATGGAGCGTGGGGAGTTGAGCGAGGGTCACGGACTGGCGCTGTTGAGCGCACAAGATCCGCAGGTGCGTAAGCAACTGGCTAGTGCGACGATCGAAAAGGGATGGTCGGTGAATGCGCTTCGGGCACACGTCAGGCGGAGCAACGTCGATGAGCCCGGGTCACGACGGCATCCTGAAGAGGTGGGGTCGGAGGGGGGGAGAGAGAAGGGCCGGGACGCGGAGCAGGAGCCGGATGTGACCGTTATGAATGTCGCCAGGGTGTGGGGCGATGTGTTGGGTTCCGAGGTGAGCGTGCGCGCCTTGCGTAGCCGAAAATTGCGGCTGGAGGTGGTGTTCGACTCTCCCGAAATAGCACTGGCCCTGGGCGGACGCCTGGCAGAGCAGATCGCCCGCGGCAAGCGGTACGCCCGGTAAGATCCGCGGGTATCACTCGGCGAGAGAGCTTGGAGGTTTAGATGGCGGCGGTGGACAGCAGTGACCTGCAGGACGTGTGCGTAACCGAGCGTGAGGTCTGGGAGCATGGTGTGCCGAACGAGCTGTTTGCGCGCCTGCGCAACGAGTGTCCGGTGCATTGGACCGCTGGCATCAGCGAGTTCCCGGAGGAGCCCGGCTACTGGTCGGTTACGACCGCCGAGGACATTTGGACGGTGAGCCGGGACTGGCAGACCTACTCCTCCGAACTGGGGGGCATCACCGCCGCCAACATCGGCCTGCCGATCGAGCTCTCGCGAGCGATGTTCATCGGTATGGATCCGCCTAAGCACGATCGCTTGAAGGCGCTGTTTCAGGCGGGCTTTACGCCGAAGCGGATCGCCGCCCACGAGGATGCGGTCAGAGCGATCGTGGTGGAGGCGCTCGACCGGTTGGAGGACCGGGAGACGTGCGACCTGGTCGCCGACGTTGCCCAACCGGTGGTTTCGCGCGTGATCGGCAGCTTCATGGGCGTACCCCCGGAGGATGACGATGCCTGGGCGCGGCTGATGAACATGATGCTCGGCTTGGGCGATCCCGATCTGAACCCGCACGGGAGCATCCAGGCGGGTATCCAAGCGGGGATTGCCGAGATTTTCGAGCGCTGCGGTCGGCTGATCGCGCAGCGCCGCGAGACCCCGACGGACGATCTGACGAGTGTGCTGGTGCACGCCGAGGTGGACGGGGAGAAGCTCGAGGAACACGAGATCGTGATGGGCTTCTTCTTGCTGGTTGCGGCCGGCAACGACTCGACTAAGGCCACTTACTGCAGCGGCATGAGGGCGCTGATGGAAAACCCGGAGCAGCGTGAGCTGGTGCTGTCAGATCCCAGCCTGATCCCCGGTCTCGTCGAGGAGTCGCTGCGGATGTTTCCCGCGTTCGCCCACTTTCGCCGTACCGCGACCCGCGACACCGAGCTGAATGGGCGCCAGATCAAAGAGGGCGAGAAGGTGGTCCTGTGGTATGTCTCGTCCAACCGTGACGAGTCTTGCCACGAGGATCCGGATCGCTTTGATGTTCGTCGCACCACCGAGCACCAGGCGTTCGGCGCCGGGGGGCGGCACTTCTGCCTGGGTACCGCGCTGGCTCGTCTGGAGCTAAACACTCTCTTCGAGGAGACCTTGAAGCGCTTCCCCGCGATGGAGCCGGCTGGCAGACCGACGATCGTGGAGTCGGTGTTCATCAACCAGCTCAAGACGCTCCCCGTGCGGTTGACGCCGTAGAGGCGGCCGGGCTCACCGGCCGTCCCTGCGCCGCTCGGTCCCCAGCTGCCCGCCGCGCTCGCCGGCGATGCCACGGCGCAGGCGCTGGACGCGGCGCAGCTCCTGGACGTCCTCATCGTCGACGGAGGAGGTCATGCCGCCCTCGACGCCGCCGTCGCGGGCCGCGGGATCGGTTGTGCCGAGCAGCTCGGGCGCAAGACGATGGCGGACGAGCTCGCCGGCGACCTGATCGACGCGCTGGGCGCCGGCGCCGGGACGCGAGCTGACGACGCGCGTCAGGCGCTCGCCGCAGAAGAGCAGGCCGGCGCCGTCGTCCAGCGCCCAGCCTCCCGGCAGGACGCCGTCGCGGACGGCGGCGAGCCACACGGGCAGGCGCTCGGGCTCGCCGTCGGCGTGGACGGTGAGCGACCCGGACAGCAGGCCGAGGCCGGAGAGTGGTTCGGGCGGGCCGCTGGAGCGGGTGATGCCGCCGTCAAACCAGCACATCGCCCCGGCGGAGATGCCGGCGAGGACGATGCCGCGCCGCCATGCGGAGATCAGCAGGCGGTCGAGGTCGTGGGCGCGCCAGATCGCCAGCAGGTTGCGCATCGAGCCGCCGCCGACGTAGAGGATGTCTTGGGAGAGGACGATCTCGGCCGGCGGCCGGCGGAGCTCGCGCAGGCGAAACAGCGAGAGGTGCTCGGGGACGCAGAACCGGTCGGAGAAGCGCGCGTGGAAGGCGGCGATCTGCGCGGCGGTGTCGCCGGAGGCCGTCGGCAGGAACAGGATGCGCGGCTCGCGCGCGGGCGCGCGCGTGTGTAGCGATGCAAGCGAGAGGACGAAGTCGTCGAGCAGGGGGTTGGACGGCTCCATCGTGAATCCGCCGCCGCCCATCGCGAAGATGACGCGCCGCTCGGGGGGCGCGTCCACCTCCTCTGCCTGTGCCTCCACCTCCTCCGCCCGTGCCTCCTCCTCGTTCTCCGGCGACGGACTCACGCGACCGCCTCGGCGGTCTCGAGCTCGGGCGACGGGGCGCGCCGCACGAAGCCGAGCGGGGAGACCTCGAGCGGGACTTCGACGACGGAGTCGGAGGCGGGCTCGACGCGGTAGGCGTGGCCGTCGGGGCGCGAGCTGACGGCGCGCTCGAGCAGGGTGTCGCGGAAGTGCAGGGCGACGCCGTCCTCAGCGGCGAAGCCGGGGCGCATGCCGGCGGCGACGAAGCGGTGGTACTCGGCGCGGCGCGCGGGCTCGGCGTCGTAGTGGACGCAGTTGGAGTAGGGGAGCAGGCCGAGGCCGCGCACGCGCCGGGGGGCGCCGTGGAAGGCCGAGAGCGATTCGGCGAACCAGCAGAGCGACCCGGCCGAGGGGCCGCACAGGACGATGCCGCGGCGCCAGGCGCGGCGCAGGATCGAGTCCAGGCCATGGGCGCGCCAGGCGCCGAGCATCGAGACGACGTTGCCGCCGCCGACGTAGATGACGTCCTGGGCGAGCAGGTGCGTGGCGAGGTCGTCCTCGACGCCACCGGTGCCTTGGTCGCGGCGAAAGAGCGAGACGTGGGAGGCGTCGCAGGAGGGGGAGAAGCGGCGGTAAAAGCGCACGACGTAGTGGTCGGCGTCGCCGGAGGCGGTCGGCAGGAAGCAGATGCGCGGACGCGGGGTGCCGGTCAGCGAGAGGATGTAGTCGTCGAGCAGTGAGGAGGATTTCTCCATCGAGAAGCCGCCCCCACCGAGGGCCACGATCTGGGGGGCTTGCCGGGGGGCTCGTCTGGGGGTTCGCATCGCTTCGGCTCGGATGGTCGGCGCGTCGGTAGGGCTATCCCATGCTCCGGTCAGCATGCCGGAGGGAGCCCCGGGAGGGTATGGACCTGCGTCTGAGATTGGGTGCGGCCGCGATGGACATGCGCCCATATGAGGCGTTCAGCAAATCCGAAGCCAGGCGGCGAGGAAGGGGTCGGCCACGACGATGGTTGTCCCTCGGCGGGCCACCAACCCGGCTTCTTCGAGGACATTGAGCGCCTTCTTGACAGAGGAGGGATTGGCCAGGGCGGTTCGGGCGAGGAAGGCGGCGCCGGCCGGCTGCTCGGTAGGTCCTTCGGCCAGGGCGGCCAGGACGCGGCGTTGCCCCGGCGACAGCATCTCGTAGCGTTCGGCGTACGTGGCAGCGTCATGAGCGGCGGCAGCCTGCAGGCCGGCATGGGCGGCAGGTTCGTCGATGGTGGCGGCGGCTGTGTCGTAGGCCTCGTAGGCCAGTCGCTGTATGTCGTTGGGAGCGGGCCCTGAGAGCTCGACGATCAGACGGGCGACGGCCACGCTCATCGGCTTGCGCCCGGCGGCTGCACGGGAGCGCAGGTGCGCGGACATCACTTCCTCCGGCAGGGGCCCGAGGGTGATGGGCTCGGCCATGCCGTAGAGCGCCGCGCTCGGCGTGGAGACGAGCTGTTCCATGAGGTGCCTGCGGGACCCGGCCACGATCAGCGACACCTTTGGGTGCGCATCGGCAAGCGCCTTGAACAGCCCCGGCAGATGAGCGCCGAGCTCCACAATGGCCTGGAACTCGTCGAGCACCAGCGCCGCGGGGCGGCGTCCGGCAACCTCTGAGAGCACGCCATAGATGTCCGCGAGCACATTATCGGCGTCGGGAGCGCTCAGTGCCGTGTCAAACCCGAACTTCGGGTGCTCGCCCTCAAAAGTCACGACCGGTCTTGCCCGCAGCCGTCGCAGGAACTCAGGCACCGCCTGACGGGCACGATGCCAGCGCCCGCCCGGGGCCCGGAACGCCTGCGTGGCGAGTTGCGAGGCGAACGTTCCAAGATCGCGGCTGCGCAGAACATTGGCATGGATCACCGCCGCGCCCTCCCCCTCGAGCTCGCGCTCGGCGCGCAGCAGCAGCGAGGTCTTGCCGTACCGGCGAGGCGAGATCACGACCACGTTGATCCCGGCGCGCAGGCGGCTCTCCAGGGCCGCCAGCTCGCTCTCACGACCAGCGAAGTGCTTGCCCTCCGCGGGGGTGCCGTAATGGAATGGGTTCCTTGCCATGGTCATAAACTATACCAAGTAGGATCATACTGCCAAGGATAATGTCAGTTAGTGTACTCAGCTCCATAGCCCCCGCCCCCCCCCGGCCGGGGTACCGCCGCACAAGGCTTGACCGACGGTGTAAGATGGGGTTTGCAATGGGGATGTGCGACGGCCATCCAGAATTTGGAGTAGAGTTGGATTCGTCCAGTAAGAACTTTCGGATGACCGCAACTTCTGAGGGCATGAAGGGTCAAAGGCCGGGTAGAGGAACCCTGGGTTAGCTGGTCAGCTATGGAGGTAGAGAGATGAGGTCCCACGTCCGTGTCTTGCTCGTTGCGCCGCTGATCGGCGCGATCCTGGCGCTCGCCGCCATCGCAGCCCCCGCGGCTCAGGCCGCGCCGGCGTTCGGCGTGGAAAGCTTCTTCGCCGCGAACTGTAAGAACACGACCTGCACCGCCAAAAGCACCGAAGAACACCCTTCGGAACTCTTTACTCAGGCAGCTGGTCACCCGACGGGTGGGATCACGGACTTCAAGATCAAAAGCCATGTGATCCAAACGCTTCCCGAAGTAGCGGAAGCACCTGAAGGCAATGTCAAGGAAATACGCACTAACGTCGCTCCCGGCGTGGCCACAAATCCTGAAGCTGTAAAGAAGTGCTCGATAGCAGACTTCACGGGTACAGAACTGGAACCCGTAACTGGCGTGCATGCCTTTACGCCACCAAATTGTCCGGAAAGTGAAATTGGCTCGAACATCGTCCATGTTGTGTTCGAAGTAGCCAAAGGGGTGTACAAAAACTATGTACTCGAAGGAGCGATGTACAACCTCGAACAGCCGACGGAAGGGCTATCGTCGTACTTTGGTATCGCACTCAGCCTCAAACCAATTTTAGGAGTCTCACTGTACGTGCATACCTTCCTCGAAGGGCATATCGAATGGGGAGCCGAATCGCCTAGTAGTAGTAAGGTCGAATCACGAGGTACTGGCAAGGCCGATTATCACGACTACTATGTGATCAAGAACGTGACGCCTGGGCTCATCGAGTCACGTGTCATCTTCAACGGTACTGCTGGCAACACAGGCCTCGGCGGCTTTGTGACGAACCCCAGCAACTGCTCGGGCGTTGGACCTCAGACGACTACTGGCTTGCAAGCCGAATCCTATGAAGGCGAATCCGCGAGCGCGAGCTACCACGGCCCCCTCGGCACCGAAGGCTGCAAAGGCGAATCCGGCCTTGCGATCCCTCCCTTCGAACCAACATTCGGTCTGACACCGGCAACGACTCAGCAGGATAAGCCCGACGGGATCACGACCGAACTGAAGCTGCCTCACGCTCCCAGCCCCACCGAAATCGATACCTCCCAGCTGAAGACGGCCGGCGTGACATTGCCCGAAGGCATGACGCTGAACCCGTCGGCTGCGGGTGAAGTCAAGGAAGCGTGCACGCCGGCGCAGGCGAGGATCCACAGCAGCACCTTCGGAGTCGCGTGCCCGGTGGGGTCGAAGATCGGCACGGTCACCCTCGAAGTCCCGACGCTTCCGCCGGGATCGCTGACCGGTAATCTCTATCTCGGCGGGCCCGAAGGCGGGGGTCCGATCACGGCGCCGCCGTACACGATGTATCTCAATGCCGAATCGACGAAGTACGGCGTCGACGTGCGCCTGCAAGGCTCGGTCACGCCCAACGAAACGACTGGCCGGCTGACGGCGACGTTCGCGGAAAACCCGGAACAGCCGTTCAGCGACGCGATCCTGAAATTCAATGTGGGCGAAAAGGAATACGCGCCGCTGGCCAATCCGCTTACGTGTGGCACGGCTACGACGGAAACGAGCCTCATACCGTATATCGGCTCGTTCGCGACGAAATCGCCCTCCAGCGTGTTTACCGTCGACGGCAACGGGACGGGAGGCGCGTGCGCTTCGCCGCCGCCGTTCACGCTCAGCCAGAGCACCCTCAACCAGCCTCCGGGCTATGCGGGCGCCAAGACGTCCTACACGGTCAACATCGAACGGGCCGACGGCCAGCAGTACCTGTCGCAGATCAAGACCGTGCTGCCGGCGGGCCTCGTCGGGTTGATTCCGGCGGTGACGCAGTGCCCCGAACCGCAGGCGGGCAAAGGCGAATGCTCGGGAGCCAGCCAGATCGGCACGGTCAACGTCTCGGCGGGGGCCGGGTCGCGTCCGTACGGGTTCAGAGGATCCGTCTACCTGACGGGGCCGTACGGCGGCGCTCCGTTCGGGCTCTCGGTCGTGGTGCCGGCGGTGGCTGGGCCGTACAACCTCGGCAACGTGGTCACGCGCGGCACGATCAGCGTCGAACCGTACACCGCGCGCGTGGTCGTGACGAGCAGCCTGCCGACGATCGTCAAGGGCATCCCGCTGCGCTTGCGGGGGATCAGCGTGGAAATCAACAAGCAGGGGTTCCTGCAGAACCCGACCGGCTGCGGGGTGCTGGCGACCGAAACGACGCTGAGCGGCTTTACGCAGCTCGGTGTCGCTCCCGCCGCCACGCAGAGCCTGTCCAGCCCGTTCCAGGTGGGCAACTGCAATGCGCTCGCGTTCAAGCCGTCGTTCAAAGCCGCGACCGGCGCCAAGACCTCCAAAGCGGGCGGGGCGAGCCTGGAAACGACGATCAACATGCCGGTTGGCGACGCGAACGTCAAGTCTGTGGTCGTGCAGTTGCCCAAGCAGCTGCCGTCGCGGCTGACGACGCTGCAGCAGGCGTGTCCTGAAGCGACGTTTGCGGTCAACCCCTACAACTGCCCGAGCGGTGCGTTCGTGGGCGGCGTCAGGGCGAACACCCCGACGCTGGCCGCGAAACTGAAAGGACCGGCGATCCTGGTTTCGCACGGCGGGCGGGCGTTCCCCGATCTCGACCTGCTGCTGGAAGCCGAAGGCGTGCGTGTGATCCTGGTTGGCAACACGGACATCAAAAACGGGATCACGACGACCACGTTTCCCTCGTCTCCGGACGTTCCCGTGTCGAGCATCACGGTGAATCTGCCGACCGGCGGGCACTCCGCCCTGGCGGCCAACGGTAACGTGTGCGCGCACAAGCTCGTGATGCCGACGACGATCGTCGGGCAGAACGGGGGCACGTTCAAGCAGAGCACGACGATCAGGGCCACTAACTGCCCCGTGCGGATAGTCGGGCACAAGATCATCGGCAACGTCGCTTACCTGACCGTCCAGACCTACTCGGCCGGGCGGATCAGCGGCTCGGGCAGCGATCTGGGGACCGTCTATCGCCACCTCAACGGGGCCGTGCAAACGGCGTCGCTGCACGTCTCGCTCTCGAGCGCCGGCCGGCGGCGGGGCCGCCCGTTCTACACCAAGGTCCGCGTCGGGTTCGTGCCCAAGAAGAAGGGGCAGCCGAGCTCTATCGCCTACGTGACTGTCAGGTTCGGGTAAGGACACCCGGGTTGGCGATTCCGGGGGCCGCGACCGTGGTCCCCGGGCCGTCCTGTCGTGGATCCGACGAGTAGAAGCGCGAGATACGGGGTATATGACCTCTACCTCTGCTGGGTTTGGAGGAGAGATTTGATGAAGCGTGCTCGTATCACATGGCTGGTGACGCTAGCCAGCGTCATCTTGCTCGCCGGGGCGCCGCCCGCCGCGCATGGCGCGGGCTTCGGCATCGCGAAATGGGAAGCGGGCACCTGCAACGGGAACATGGCGCAGGTCAAAGCATGCGAATACACGAGCCCGCACAGCGCGTTCTTCACGCAGGCCGCCGGACACCCGCCGTGGGGGCTGACGGGCTTCGAACTCGCCCATTCTGGCTCGGGTGGCGGGAGGGTGCCCGAAGGCAAACCGCTGAAGCGCATCCGCGTTGACGTCCCTCCGGGTCTGGCTGCCGACCCGCAGACGCTCGCCACCTGCCCCAAGAAACAGTTCGAAGCGAACCCCAAACTCTGCCCGCTCACAAGCGAAGCGGGGTTCGTCGAACTGGAAGCGGTCGTCAAAGTGCTGGGCTCGAACGTGCTTGCGCCGCCGATGACGGGCACGGTCTACAACCTCCAGCAGGAACCGGGATTGCCGCTGCTATTCGGCATCGCCGTCGAAGGGGCCTCGCCGATCGTCTCAGCGGTGCATCTGCTGCTCGAAGGCCACGTCAGCTGGGCGAAAGAACCAGCGCTGGAAGCTAGGGGGATTCCCTCGGGCGACTTCCACGAGTACTTCGAAATCAAGAACATCCCGGCCGAAGTCGAAGTTCTCGGCCTCGCGAAATCTCCTCTGGAGACGCTCAAGTCGAAGCTGTTCTTTAACGGACAGGCAGGACAGGGCAACTTCCTCACCCTTCCGAGCGCGTGCGGGGGACCGTCGAACTCGACCTCCTACCTCGAAGTCGAATCCGAAACCGGCGAAATCGCCAGTACGCCGACAGTGCCGCCGGTGGGAGTTGACGGATGCAAAGGAGTCCCGTTTGAACCGACTACCGAAGTTAAGCCGCAGATCTCGCAGTACGACCAGCCGGACGGCGCTATCATCGAAGTGAAGGTCCCGCAGAAAGAAAAATCGAACGAAGTAAACACTGCTGACATTGCTGAAGCGCATGCGGTCTTCCCGGAAGGGTTGACGCTGAACCCGTCGGCGGCGCACGGCTTGGAAGCGTGCCTGCCGGCCAAGGTTCACTTCGAAAGCAAGACACGGGCGGAATGCCCGGCCGGCTCGAAGGTCGGCGAAGTCAAAATCGAAACAGACCTCCCGCCGGGGTCGCTCACCGGCAGTCTCTACCTGGGAGCCCCGAAAGGCGTGCCGATAACCGGTCCTCCTTACACCGTCTATGTCGTCGCCGAAAGCGTCTACGACGTCGGGGTCAAGGTGCAAGGAACAGTTCAGCCCGACCCGAGCACGGGCAGGCTGACGGCCGACTTCAAAAACACCACAGAACACCCGTTCAACCTACCGCAGCTCCCGTTCAGCAGCGCGATCCTCGAATTGAACACGGGTCCCCGAGCGCCGCTTGCGAATCCGCTGAACTGCGGCGGCGCCAAGACAGAATCCAACTTCATCGCCTACTCGGGCGAAGAAATATTCAAACAGTTCAAGTCGTCATTCCCCTTCCCCGCCACCGGCTGCCCCTCGCCAATTCCGTTCTCGCTCAGCCAGAGCACGCAGAGCTCATCGTCGAACGCGGGGGCGTATACCTCGTATACGTTCAACCTCGGGCGAGCGGACGGGCAGCAGTACCTCTCGAGAGTCCAGACAGTCCTCCCGGCCGGCCTCGTGGGTGCGATCCCGTCGGTGACGCTGTGCGGCGAAGCGCAGGCCAACACCGGTACCTGCACGGAAGCCAGCAAGATCGGCACCGCCAAGGTGACTGCGGGCGCGGGCGCAGAACCGTATGAATTCACGGGTCCGGTCTTCATGACAGGTCCCTACAACGGCGCGCCCTACGGGCTGTCGATGCCGGTGCCGGTCGTGGCGGGACCGTTCAATCTGGGCACGGTCACCACTAGGGCGATGATCAACGTCGACCCACACACCGCACGAGTGACCGTGAGCACCCCGCCGTCGGGTACGCCTGGCGCGCTGCCGACGATCGTGGGCGGCGTTCCCGTGCGGCTGAAGACGATCAAGGTCGAAGTCAGCCGTCCCAACTTCTTGTTCAACCCGACGAACTGCGGGGCGCTGGCGACCGAATCGACGCTGACCTCGACGTTCGGGGCGACGCAGGGCCTGTCGAGCCCGTTTCAGGTCGCGGGCTGCGGCGCGCTGGCGTTCAAACCGTCGTTCAAGGCGGCGACGAGCGCGAAGACCTCAAAACTGAACGGGGCAAGCCTGCGGGTCAACCTCCTGCAGGGGGTCCATGAGGCGAACATCTCCTCGGTGTTCGCGTCGCTGCCCAAGCAGCTGCCTTCGCGCTTGACGACCTTGCAGAAAGCCTGTCCTGAAGGCGTCTTCACGACGAACCCGGTGAGCTGCCGGCCGCTGGGCTCGGAAGTCGGGACGGCGAGTGCGATCACGCCGGTGCTACCGGACAGGCTGACGGGGCCAGCCTTCCTGGTTTCGCACGGAGGAGAGGCATTTCCGGATCTCGACCTGGTCCTCGAAGGGGATGGCGTGCGGGTGATCCTGGTTGGGAATACGCATATCAAGAATGGGGTCACAAGTTCGATTTTTGCTTCGATCCCCGACGTGCCGGTCTCGAGCTTCGAACTGAACCTGCCCGTGGGCTCGCATTCGGCGCTGGCGGCGACCGGGAATCTGTGCCTGAAGCCGCTGTTGATGGGAACGACGATCACGGCGCAGAGCGGCGCGGTGGTCAAGCAGAACACGAGGATCTCCGTGGCGGGTTGCGGCATAAGGATCCTCAGCCGCCGCGTGCGGGGGCACAGGCTGATCCTCCGCCTGCGCACGCTCGTCGCCGGGCGCGTCACGGTCCGGGGCAAGGACCTGCGATCGCTGCGCCGCAGCTTCGCCAAGGCCAAGACCTTCACGGTCGAGGTCCCCCTCTCGCGGGCGGGCCTGCAGGCGCTTGGTCGGCATCGGCGCCTGCGGGTCAGCGTCGATGTGGCGTTCACGCCCAGGCAGCGAGGCCTGGCCACATCGAGCGCGTCAACAGCGGCAACATTTCGTCGCTGAAGCGGCTCTACGGGGCGATCCTGCAGAACCGCTACAGTCCTAGTCAGTGGGCGGTGCAGGGACGGACACCATCGAGCAGCCTGCAGGCGCCGACCCCCTGCTGTCCGGTGTGCGGCGCCTCGCGCTGCTGGCCGACGGCGCAGGCGACTGTGAGGCGATCTTCAGGGGGCTCGCCAGGGAGCTGCTGCTCACGCCCGGGGCCGAGGAGGTGCACGTGCACCATCTCGCCAAGCCCCCTGCCGAGGAGGAGCTGGTGGTGGTGTATCTCGCCGAGGGCGATGGGCGCCTCAGCTACCTGGCGCCGCGCTGCGAGCGCCCGGCGGGCGTCAGCTGGGTGGCGAGCACCGGGAGCAGCTTCCTGGCGGCGGACGGGCGCGAGATCGCCGCCTCGCTGCCCCGGCTCGCGCAGACTGGGCAGGCCAGCTGTGCGCTGGCGCTGGCGCTGGCGGTACGGGGCGAGGTCGAGGCGGTCGTCGTGCTCGTGCGTCGCGGGCTCCCCGAGCCTTACACCGAGGGCTCGATCGAGCTCGCGAGCACGCTCGTCGATCAGGCTGCCACCGCGCTCGCGCTCATGCGCGCGCGCACCGAGGCGGGGACCGACACGGTCACCGGCTGCATGAACCACCGCGCGATGCGCCGGCGCCTGCACGAGGAGATCGGCCGCGCGATGCGCACCGGCAGCCCGCTCTCGTGTCTGCTGCTGGACCTCGACAACTTCAAGCTCGTCAACGACCGTAACGGCCACCAGGCCGGCGATCTCCTGTTGCGCGAGGTCGGCCAGGCACTGGTGGGCGAGTTCCGCGCTTTCGATCGCGTCGCCCGCTACGGCGGCGACGAGTTCGTGGCGATCCTGCCCAACGCCGATCTGGAGAGCGCCGCCGCCGCTGCCGCCCGTGCGCTGGCACGGCTGCGGGCGCTGCCCTCGCGCGAGGCCAACCCGAGCCTGGGCGCCTCGATCGGCGTTGCGCAGTGGCAGACGCCGATGGGCACCGACGCGCTGCTGGGAGCCTGCGACGCCGCGCTGCTGCGCTCCAAGCGCCAGGGCAAGGGTCGCGTCACGCGCGCCTCAGCCTCATAGACTGCGGGGTATGTCGCAGAACAGCTTTGGCGCGAAGGACATGCTGGAGGTCGGCAGGCGCGAGTACGAGATCTTCCGGCTGGACGCCCTGCAGCAGCGGTACGACGTGGCGCGATTGCCGTTCTCGCTGAAGGTGCTGCTCGAGAACCTGCTGCGCACAGAGGGCAACGGCGCGGTGCGCGCCGCCGACATCGAGGCGCTCGCCAGCTGGGACGCGCAAGCCCAGCCGAGCAAGGAGATCGCGTTCACCCCCGCCCGGGTGCTGATGCAGGACTTCACCGGCGTGCCCGCGGTGGTGGATCTGGCGGCGATGCGTGACGCGATCGCGCAGATGGGCGGCGACGCCGCTCAGATCAACCCGCTCGTGCCGGCCGAGCTGGTGATCGATCACTCGGTGCAGGTGGACGCGTTCGGCACCCGCGACGCCTTTCGCGTGAACGCCGAGCGCGAGTTCGAGCGCAACCAGGAGCGCTATGCCTTCCTGCGCTGGGGTCAGGGCGCGTTCGAGCGCTTCTCGGTCGTGCCGCCGGACACGGGGATCGTGCACCAGGTCAACCTCGAGTACCTCGCGCGCGTCGTCTTTCCGGACCCCGCCGATCTGGCCCGCGCCGAGAGCTCCGGACGCGGCTCGGGCGGGGGCGCGGATCGGGAGTCGGAGCCGCTCCAGGCGTATCCGGACACGCTCGTCGGCACCGACTCGCACACCACGATGGTGAACGGCCTCGGCGTGCTCGGCTGGGGCGTCGGCGGGATCGAGGCCGAGGCGGCGATGCTCGGCCAGCCGCTGTCGATGCTGATCCCGCAGGTGCTCGGCTTTCGCCTGCACGGCGGGCTGCCCGAGGGCGCCACGGCGACCGACCTCGTGCTGACGGTCACCCAGATGCTGCGCGAGCGCGGGGTGGTGGGGAAGTTCGTCGAGTTTCACGGCGCCGGTCTGTCCGGCCTGCCGATCGCCGACCGGGCGACGATCGGCAACATGTCGCCCGAGTTCGGATCGACCTGTGCGATCTTCCCGATCGACTCCGAGACCCTCGACTACCTGCGTCTCACCGGACGCGCGCCCGAGCAGATCGAGCTGGTCGAGGCCTACGCCCGCGAGCAGGGTCTGTGGCACGACGAGCACTCCGACGAGCCGGCCTTCTCCGATGAGATCGAGCTCGACCTGGCAGACGTCGAACCGAGCCTCGCCGGGCCCAAGCGCCCGCAGGACCGCGTCGCGCTCAGTCGCGCGCGCGACTCTTTCCGCGAGGCGCTGTCCGGCTATGTCCAGAACTACGACGCGCGCGACGAGGCCTCGGCCGAGAGCTTTCCCTCCAGTGACCCTCCCGCCAACGGCAACGATCGGCCCGTGGCCGACGACGGCGGTCCCAGCTACGCGGGCCAGGCCACGGCTGGGACTGCCGCCACCGTGGCGCGGGGGTCGCCCAGCGAGAAGCAGGCCGGCGCTCGATCGGGCACGGCCGTGGCGCTGACTCTCGCCGACGGTACCTCGACCGAGCTCGACCACGGACACGTGGTGATCGCGGCGATCACGAGCTGCACCAACACTTCCAACCCGTCGGTGATGATCGGCGCGGGCATCCTCGCGCGCAACGCGCTCGCGCGCGGGCTGAGCAGCAAGCCCTGGGTCAAGACCTCGCTCGCGCCCGGCTCGAAGGTCGTCACCGAGTACCTCGACCGGGCCGGCCTGACCGAGCCGCTGGAGGCGCTCGGGTTCAACCTCGTCGGATACGGCTGCACGACCTGCATCGGCAACTCGGGGCCGCTCTCGCCGGAGATCTCAGAGGCGGTGAGCGACGCCGACCTGGCGGTCGTGTCGGTGCTGTCGGGCAATCGCAACTTCGAGGGGCGGATCAATCCCGACGTGAAGATGAACTACCTTGCCTCCCCGCCGCTGTGCGTCGCCTACGCGTTGATCGGGACGATGGACGCCGACATCCTCAGCGAGCCGCTCGGCCGGGACGAGCACGGCGAGGATGTCTATCTGCGCGACATCTGGCCCTCGGAGCGGGAGATAGCGCAGACGATCGGGGAGGCGGTGCACTCGGATATGTTCCGTAAGAGCTACGCCGATGTGTTCGCGGGCGACGAGCGCTGGAATGGGCTGGAGGTGCCTACCGGCGGCTCCGACCCAGCCGTCCGGGCTGTGAATCCCGGTGGCCCATCGCGATTCGTCTGGGACGAGCGCTCGACGTATGTGCGCCTGCCGCCCTATTTCCACGACATGCCGCCCGAGCCGGAGCCGGTCTCAGACGTGCACGGCGCGCGTGTGCTTGCGCTGCTCGGCGACAGCGTCACGACCGACCACATCTCCCCGGCGGGCGCGATCAAGCGCGACGGACCCGCCGGCTCCTACCTGCAGGAGCAGGGAGTGGCGCCGCGCGACTTCAACTCCTACGGCTCGCGCAGGGGCAACCACGAGGTGATGATGCGTGGCACGTTCGCCAACATCCGCCTGCGCAACTTGATCAAGGACCCCGCGCACCCTACCCGGGATCCTCTTCCCGAGGGTGGGGTGACCTTTTATTTGGGCCCACCCTCCCCGGCCGCCGCGTCCACCTCGCCGAAGGACGGCTCGGAAGCCAGGTCTGACGGCGAGCGCGGCGAGCAGATGTCGATCTATGACGCGGCCATGCGCTACGCAAGCGAGAACGTCCCGCTGGTGGTGCTCGCCGGCAAGGAGTACGGCTCGGGCTCCTCGCGTGACTGGGCCGCCAAGGGCACCCGGCTGCTCGGCGTGTGCGCTGTGATCGCCCAGTCCTTCGAGCGCATCCACCGCTCCAACCTCCTCGGCATGGGTGTGCTGCCGCTGCAGTTCCCCGATGGAGATGACGCCGAGTCGCTGGGGCTCACCGGCGAGGAGGTCTTCGCGATCGAGGGTCTCGCGGATGCGATGAACGGCGGCGGCGAACCTCCGCGCGAGGTCCAGGTCAGTGCCCAGCCCGCATCGGGTGAGCCGGTCCGGTTCGCGGCGCGCGTGCGTATCGACACCCCGCGCGAGGCCGAGTACTACCGGCATGGGGGTATCCTCCAGTACGTGCTCCGCGCTCTGCTCGCCCGATGAACGACGACGACGTTCCGAACGACGACGACGGCGTTCCGCAGCTGCTGCTCGAGCTGCTCGCCGCGCACGGTCCCTCAGGCTATGAGACCGATCCCGCGGCGGTGTGGCTGCGGGCGGCGGAGGACTTCGCGGCCGTGAGCACCGACGTGATGGGTACGCCGCTCGCGCTCGTCGCTGCCAAGCACGGCTTCGAGAGCTCGCCCAAGCGGCTGCTCGTGGTGGGCCACATCGACGAGATTGGCCTGATCGTCACTCACATCGACGACGACGGCTACCTGTGGTTCTCGCCCGTCGGCGGCTGGGACGCGCAGATCCTCGTCGGCCAGCGCGTGGCGCTGGCAACGCGCGGGGGAGTGGTCAGGGGCGTGGTTGGCAAGAAGCCGATTCACCTGCTACGCGACGAGGACCGCAAGAAGGTCGCGGAGATCCGCGAGCTGCATATCGACATCGGCGCTTCAGACGGGAATCAGGCGCGGGAGTGCGTGCGTATCGGCGACGTCGCGGTGATCGACGCCGACCCCGTGCGGCTGCTCGGCGGCCGGCTCGTCTCACGTGCTTTGGACAATCGCATCGGCTCGTTCGTCGCTCTGCAGGCCGCGCGCCTGGTGGCGGAAGCGGGCGGCGCCGAGTGGGAGCTCGCCGCCGTCGCGGCCACCCAGGAGGAGATCACCTTCGGCGGCTCGCGCACGAGTGCGTTCTCGCTGGGACCCGACGCGGCGATCGTAATCGACGTCACCCATGCGACCGATGCACCTGGTATCGAGGTCAAAGAGCTCGGCAGGCACGAGCTCGGCTCCGGCCCCGTGCTCACCCGGGGCTCGACCATCCATCCCCAGCTGTTCGAGCTGCTGTTCGACACGGCCACAGCCGAGCAGATTCCTTTCACGGTCGAGGCCTCCGCCCGCGCCACCGGCACCGATGCCGACGCGGTCCACCTCATCCGCGCGGGCGTGCCCACGGCGCTGGTGTCGCTTCCGCTGCGCTACATGCACTCCCCGGTCGAGCTGGTGCAGCTCGACGACGTCCACGCCGCCGCCCGCCTGATTGCCGCCGCCGCCCTGCGGCTGGACGGCGGCGCCTCGTTTACTCGCTGAGGGCGAATAGGGAAACCAGCGTGTCCTGGTGTCTGGTGTCTGGTG
Source organism: uncultured Solirubrobacterales bacterium (assembly GCA_963755165.1). Lineage (GTDB taxonomy): Bacteria > Actinomycetota > Thermoleophilia > Solirubrobacterales > Solirubrobacteraceae > Palsa-744. The sequence continues at coordinate 545,084 of CAVWIT010000002.1, forward strand.
CCCTGGTGTCCTGGTGTCCTGAGTCAGAAGTTAGGCCGTGGCAGTCAGTTCGGTGAATTCCGCGGCCTCGTAGGCCGCGCCCGGTGTTCCCCCTAGCGCCAGCAGGCGCAACCCGTCTGGGCCGGGGTAGATCTTGCGCTTCGTTGCCGGCCCGACGCGCACGAGGATGTCGGGGGTGAGCGGGATGCGCTCGCCTTCGACATCGATCTCGCCCGAGCCGCGCATGACCGAGTAGACCTCCTCTTGGCCGTCGGACTCGTGGTCGTGCTCGGGGTAGTCCTTGTAGTCGGGGGGCAGGTCGATCACCTGCATGCCGAATGACTCCACGCCGAGCTCGGCGCGCGCCTTCTTCAGTCCGCCGCCGAACGCGGCCTCCATCTCATCGATTTGCTTCGTGGTGTAGTCGCTCATGCGCCGCATCCTACTCTCACCCGCGCACGAGGCGCTTGTAGGTGAGCCGGTGCGGCCGATCCGCTGCCGCGCCCAGACGTTCGTGGCGATGCTCCTCGTAGGCGTCGAAGTTGCCCTCAAACCACGTGACCTGCGAGTCGCCCTCGAAGGCCAGTACGTGCGTAGCCACGCGGTTCAGGAACCAGCGATCGTGGGAGATGACCATCGCGCAGCCGGGGAATTCGAGCAAGGCGTTCTCCAGAGCTCGCAGCGTGTCTACGTCGAGATCGTTCGTGGGCTCGTCCAGCAACAGCAGGTTGCCGCCCGAGCGCAGCAGCTTGGCGAGGTGCACGCGATTGCGCTCGCCGCCGGAGAGCTTGCCGATGCGGGTCTGCTGGTCTTGACCTTTGAAGTTGAAGCCGGCGGTGTACTGGCGTGAGTTGACCTCCCGGTCGCCCACCTCGATGTGCTCGTAGCCTTCGGAGATCTCCTCCCAGACGGTCTTCCCGGGATCCAGCGAGTCGCGCGACTGGTCCACATAGGCGAGCTGGACGGTGTCGCCGAGCTCGAGGGCGCCGGCGTCGGGCGGCTCCTTGCCGGTGATCATCCTGAACAGCGTCGTCTTGCCCGCGCCGTTGGCGCCGATCACGCCGACGATTCCGGCGCGGGGGAGATCGAAGGAGAGCGACTCGATCAACAGGCGCTCGCCGTAGCCCTTTGACAGGGAGCTCGCCGTCAGGACCTTCTCGCCGAGGCGGGGGCCGGGCGGGATGTGGATCTGGACCTCGTCGAGCTTGATGTTGCGCTCTTCGGCGATCAGCTCCTCGTAGCGTGCCAGCCGCGCCTTGGACTTCGTTCGTTTCCCCTTCGGGTTCGTGCGCACCCATTCGAGCTCTGCGGCGATCGTGCGCTGACGACCCTTCTCCGAGCGCTCTTCCTGGGCCAGCCGGGCCTGCTTCTGCTCCAGCCAGCTCGAGTAGTTGCCCTGGTAGGGGATGCCCTTGCCGCGATCGAGCTCGAGGATCCAGCCGGCGACGTTGTCGAGGAAGTAGCGGTCGTGGGTGACGGCGACGATTGCGCCCTTGTACTCGGAGAGGTGCTGCTCGAGCCAGGCGACCGACTCGGCGTCGAGGTGGTTGGTGGGCTCGTCCAGCAGCAGCAGGTCGGGCGCGCGCAGGAGCAGGCGGCAAAGGGCCACACGGCGACGCTCACCGCCGGAGAGGGTGCTCACGTCGGCGTCCGGCGGCGGCAGGCGCAAGGCATCCATCGCGTATTCGAGCTGCGTGTCCAGGTTCCACGCGTCCGCGGCGTCGATCTTGGCCTGGAGATTGCCGAACTCCTCGGCCGTCTCCTCGGAGTAGTTGGCGGCCAGCTCGTTGAAGCGGTCGAGCAGCGCCTTGGTCTCGACCACGCCCTCCTCGACGTTGCCCCGGACGTCCTTGTTCTCGTCGAGGTGCGGCTCCTGCTCGAGCATTCCCACCGTCGCACCCGGCGCGAGCGCGGCCTCGCCACGGTACTCCTCGTCCACCCCCGCCATGATCCTCAGGAGCGTCGACTTGCCCGCGCCGTTGTAGCCGAGCACGCCGATCTTCGCGCCCGGATAGAACGCGAGCGTGATGTTGTCGAGCACGGTCTTGTCCGGCGGGTGCAGCTTGGACAGCCGTTGCATCGTGAAGATGTACTGCGAGCTCATTTGCACGGCAGGATATGAGGTTGGGAAGGCCGCTACCGTTGGAGGGTCATGCCGACCACGGTTCTCGATGTCGAGCAGCATCTGCTCCTGCTGGAGCTCGACGCGCCGTTCGACAAGCGCGACGTGCAGCTCGCGCGCCGTAAGATGGCCAAGCGCTGGCACCCGGACGTGGCGCCCCAGGGCCGCCAGTTCGAGCATGAGCGCCATCTGAAGGCGATCAACGAGGCGGCCGACCAGCTCGAGCGCCTGGCTGAGGGCTCACGCGGGGGTAGGGTCTCGCGCAACGCCGTCAAGGTCAGCGCCGCCGCCGCGCGGCGCGAGCGCGAGGAGGCAGGCAAGCGCGCGTACGAGGCCGAACAGCGCGCACGCGCGACCGCCAGGGACCGCGCGGAAAACGATCCGTTCGGCAGCCGCGTGCCCGACCACTCGGTCGTGCACCGCTACGCCCGCTGCCTCACCTACCCGGAGTGGGGTGTGGGCACGGTCGCCGGGATCTATTTCTCCTCCGATCCGCACGGCGATGGCGAGGAAGTGCAGCAGTGGGCGCGCGTGAAGTTCAGCCACGGAATTCGCACAGTGCCCGCCGGCAGCATGAAATTCGTGGACTTCTCAAGGCCCGATCCGGCCGAGGAGCGCGTCGAACGCTTCATGCTGGCCGCCCAGCGCTCGATGGCCGAAGGCGAATACGAGCTGGCTGCCCAGCGGCTGATCTATGCACGGGACGCCGAGCCGCGCAACGTGGCCGTGCTGCGCCTGATGACGCTCGCCTTCTGGAACGCCGGCAAGCTCGAAGAGGCCGCCCGGGCGGTGCGCGACTGGGCTCGTGTGGACGGCAGCCGGCCGGCTGCCCACCGTTTCGCGGCGAGGATCTACGAGGACATGGGCGCGATCGACCTTGCCGAGGAGGCCGCCGAGCGCGCCGCCCAGCGCGGCCCCTCGGACGCCGGCGCGTGGGAGCGCCTCGGGCGCCTGCGCCTGGCGCTGATGGATCGCGAGGGGGCGCTCGAGGCCTTCAGGCGGGCGCTCTCGCTGGGCGCCGGCGAGGACGTGCGCGATCTGGTGGGGCAGGCGCTTGCGTTGGAGCCGCATAGCGCGGTTTCGGCTGCGTGATCTCGAGCTTTTTGGGGGGAGAGGCTGGACAAAGGGCGGGATTTAGATCAAGGAGGGGATGTATATATTATAAAAACGAGCCCGGTATAGCGATAGTATTACTGAGTTTTTAAATATATGTTTTCCTCCCCTGCTTCTATCTTCCTCTCTCCACGCACACACCCCTACAGGATCACATACCCCTACAGGATGTTTACCGCGCGCGAGACGATCAATCCGATCGTCACCAGCGAGACCATCGCCTGCAAACCCATCACGCTCTTGGCCATTGGGCTCAGCGGCATCGTGTCGGTCGGCGAGAACGCGGTTGCGTTCGTCAGCGACACGTACAGGTAGTCGATGAACGTCGGCCGCCACGCGCGCGGCTCGATGCGGTCGTCTGACATCTGCGGAAACAGGAAGTCCGGCGGCCCGTCGTGACCGGCCGCGCGCATGCCCGGCCCGCCGCGATCGAGCTCCCAGTACCACAGGGCGAATATCAGGAAGTTCGTCAGCCAGATGAGCACGCCCGAGCCGATCAGGGCATGACCGTCGGAGACGTTGTGGTGCAGCAGAAAGTGCGTCAGCGCGGCCAGCGAGTAGACGTTAGCGGCGCTCACGAACGCCGTCAGCCCCAGCGCGACCTGCCGCCTGCGCCTGTGCTCGCCCTCTAGTTGCCTGGGCGTCGCCACGAACATCCCCACCAGCAGCGCCGCCTCCAGCGCGGGCACCAGCCATGCCGGGCCGACCGTCAGCCGTGCGGGCAGCGCCAGCTGCAGGCAGATCGCCGCGAGCACCGTCAGCTGCGCCGGCCACGGCGATTCGCCGACGCCCGGCGGCGGATAAGGGCGGCCGGGCTGCGTGGAGAGACGTCCGGACGGCGTGGAGGATTGACCAGCCGACGTGGAGGATTCCTGAGCCACGCCGTTACACCCTACGGCCCGGATCGGCGGTACCCTGGCGCTGATTGGCTGTTGCCATCGGATCGGCGGTACCCCGGCGCTGATTGGCTGTGGCCATCGGATCGGCGGTACCCTGGAGCTGATCGGCCGTGGCCCTCGTCACGTAACCCAATACCACCGCATGGGAATCGAGAACCCCGTCCATCTGCTCTTCATCGCGGCCGTCGCCCTGCTCGTGCTCGGGCCCAAACGGTTGCCGGAAGTCGCGCGTTCGCTGGGCAAAGGCATCCGCGAGTTCCGCGAGGCCATGAGCGATGGATCCGCTTCGCCCGAGCAGGTCGATCCGGCCGAGCCTGTACGTTCGGGCGATGCGCCTGATCGTCGCCCGCTGTGAGGTCTCCTACATCGGCCGCACCACCACCGTCCTGCCCGAGGCCGTGCGCCTGTTGATGCTCAAGGCCGATGGCACCTTCATGGTCTGGGCCGACGGCGGCAGCCCGAACGTGCGGCCGCTGAACTGGATGACCCCGCCGACGGTCCTCGAAGAGGAGCGCGCCGGCGACGATTCCGATGGCGCGCTCGAGCGTCTGATTGTGCGCAAGCAGCGCGCCGACGAGCGTCTGGAGATCTCGATATCGGAGGTCCTCGCCGACATCGATCACGAGGTCGACGACGTTGCGACGCTCGAGAAGGAGGGTCTCGAGCGGGAACTGCAGGAGCTGCTCGCTGATGCTCCTCACTGGTGCGGCGAGGGCTTTCGCCTGGTGCGCCGGGAGTGGGCGACTGACATCGGTCCCGTCGATCTGATGTGCCGCGACACCGAGGACGAGTGGGTCGCCGTGGAGATCAAGCGCATCGCCACGATGGAGTCCGTGCAGCAGCTCACCCGCTACCTGGAGCGGATCCGCCTCGACCCCGCGCTCGCATCGTGTCGCGGGGTGCTCGTCGCCAAGTGGATCAAGCCCCAGGCGCGCGTCCTGGCGGCCTCGCGCGGGATCGGTTGCGTCGAGGTCGACGTTGAGGTCCTGCGCGGTGACCGCGAGCCCGAGCTGACCCTGTTTGCGGCATAGTCTCGGCCATGGCTACCGACACCGCAGAGACCACCATCCCCGCCGTCCTCACTGAGCGGCGAGACTCGACGCTGATCGTCACGATCGACCGCCCCGAGGTTCGCAACGCGGTCAACGCCGCCGTCGCCGCCGGCATCGCCGGGGCGCTGGATGAGCTCGATGCCGATGAGTCCCTGTCGGTTGGCATCCTCACCGGCGCGGGGGGGTTTTTCTGCGCCGGTATGGACCTCGGCGCGTTTGTCAAGGGCGAGTCTCCCTGGTTTGGCGACCGCGGCTTCGCGGGCATCGCCCAGCGCGCGTCGGTCAAGCCGTTGATCGCCGCGATCGAGGGCTTCGCCGTCGCCGGAGGTATGGAGGTGGCGCTCGCCTGCGATCTGATCGTGGCCGCGCGCGGGGCCAAGCTCGGCATCCCCGAGGCCAAGCGCTCGCTGGTCGCCGCCGGCGGCGCGCTGCTGCGCCTGCCGCGGCGAATGCCTTATCACGTGGTGATGGAGCTCGCCCTCACCGGCGATCCGCTGCCCGCGGAGCGTTTTCACGAGTTTGGAGTTGTCAATCGGCTCGCCGAGCCCGGCTCGGCAGTCGACGTGGCCCTCGAGCTCGCCGGCGCAATATCCCGTAACGGACCCCTCGCCGTGGCCGCGTCCAAGCGCATCCTGCAGGAGCAGTTCGACTGGCCCAGCTCGGAGATGTTTGAGCGCCAGGGCGCGATCTCGGGGCAGGTGTTTACGTCTGAGGACGCCAAAGAGGGCGCCGCGGCTTTCAAGGAGAAGCGCGACCCCGTCTGGAAAGGCCGCTAGTCGTCCGAAAACTTCTAGACGTCCGTAGACCAAGCGAGGCACGGACGCAGTGAGCGTAGTGTGCTAAGCACACGAGTGAGCGAGGACACAGCCTCGCGCCGCGTATACGGACGTCTAGCGTTTCTTGCGTTTGCGCTGCGCCATGATCTGGCGGAATCGTCGCCACAGCGCCAGCATCAGCGTTGCCCCGGCGTCTTGCGCGGATACTGCGAGATGGGTACGCCCGGATCGATCGCGGTCGTGACGATCCGGCTCTGTTCGGCGATGTGTGCGGCTGGATAGCCCTCGCCCGGGCTCGCGCGCTCGGGCCGGCCGATGTAGCCGAAGCCCATCTGGTCGGGCATGATCTGCATCAGCCGTGGGAACATGTGCGCGCGCGGACCCATGTTGCGCGGCTCCTCCTGTACCCACACGACCTCTTTCAGGTTCGGATAGAGCCCCATCAGCTCGAGGATCTGCCCCTCGGGGAACGGGTAGAGCAGCTCTACGCGACCCACGGCCAGACCGTCGTGGTTGGGCCGGTCGGGGTGGCCGACGAGGTCGTAATAGATCTTGCCCGTGCACAGCACGAGTCGCGTGACCAGCTCGTCCTTGACTCCCGGCTCGGCGAGCACCGGCTCAAACCGCGTGTTCTCCGCCATGTCGGCGATCGAGCTGGTGGCCTGGGGCAGTCGCAGCAGCGACTTGGGCGTCATCACGATCAGCGGGCGCTGCTTGGCGACGCGCGCCTGGCGGCGCAGCAGGTGGAAGTACTGAGCCGGGGTCGTCGGGCTCGCCACACGGATGTTTCCCTCGGCGGCGACCACCAGGAAGCGCTCCAACCGCGCGGAGGAGTGCTCCGGCCCCGAGCCCTCGTACCCGTGCGGCAGCAGCAGCGTCAGCCGCGAGGTCTGCCCCCACTTGGCCAGGCCCGAGACGATGAACTGGTCGACGATCACCTGCGCGGAGTTGACGAAGTCGCCGAACTGCGCCTCCCACAGCACGAGCGTCTCCGGCGCCTCCTGGCTGTAGCCATACTCGAAGCCCATGCACGCAAGCTCTGAGAGCGGGCTGTTGTGTAGCTCGAGCGGCGCCAGCGCCTCCGGCAGGTTCTGGATCGGACACACCGTCTGCCCGGTCTTCGCGTCGTGCAGCACCAGGTGGCGCTGGCTGAACGTCCCCCGCTCGGTGTCCTGCCCGGTTAGCCTGATCGGTGTTCCCTCCGTCAGCAGCGACGCGAACGCGAGCGCCTCGGCGTGCGCCCAGTCGATCGCGGGATGCGTTGGCGACGCCTGCTGCGAGTCCTCGTCCGAGCCGGCCTCGCCCTGCTGCTCGCCGGCTGCGCTCGCCGCGAGTTGGTCGTTCAGTGCTTCGCGTCTGCGCTCGAGCTGTTTGACAAGCTTCGGGTGCACTGTGAACCCATCGGGCACTCTCAGCAGCTCCTCGCCCAGCCGGCGCAGCCGATCGGCCGCCACCGCCGTGGTCACGTCCGGGCTCGGCGAGCGGTCCAGCTGATACTCGCCCGTGCCGTGCTCGGCGCCGTGCTCTGCCGCCGCCTGGATCTTGGCCTTCAACCGCTGGTGCAGGATCGTCAGGTTGTCCCACACGCTCTGCCCGAGCTTGTCGACCTCCTCCTTGCTGATGACCCCGTCGGCTATGAGCCGCTCCGCCCACAGCTCGGCCACGCGCTTCTTGCTCTTGATCTTCGCGTACATCTCCGGCTGGGTGTACGCGGGCTCGTCGGACTCGTTGTGCCCGAACCGCCGGTATCCGATCAGGTCGATCAGCACGTCGTGCCCGAACTCCTGCCTGAACGCGAACGCCAGCCTGACCGCGCTCGCGCACGCCGGCACGTCGTCGGCGTTGACGTGGATGATCGGCACGTCGAACCCCTTCGCCAGGTCCGACGCCCATTGCGTCGAGCGCGCGTCGTCGGGATCGGTCGTGAACCCCACCTGGTTGTTCATGATCAGGTGCACCGTCCCCCCGACCTTGTAGCCGTCGAGCGCCTGCAGGTTCAGCGTCTCCGCGACCACGCCCTGAGCCGGGAACGACGCGTCGCCGTGGATCGCGATCGGCACCGCCGCGTTCGTGTCCTGATGGGCGTGCGGGCCGTGCCTGGTCGTCTGCGCCGCGCGCGTCGCGCCCTCGACGACGGCCGACACGTACTCCAGGTGGCTCGGGTTCGACTCCAGGTTGACTACTATCTCGCCGCCGTCCGGGAGCTTGTATGTGCCCGCGGTGCCGTGGTGATACTTGACGTCCCCCGTCCCTCCCTGAGGAATCGTCGTCACGGCCTCCAGCGTCGACGCTCCCTCGAACTCGGCGAAGATCGTGTCGTACGGACGGCCCAGGTTGTGCGCGAGCACGTTCAGCCTGCCGCGATGGGCCATGCCGATCACGACCTCTTTGCCGCCGTGCGCCGCCGAGAGCTCGATCAGCTCGTCGAGCATCGGCACGGTCATGTCCAGCCCCTCGATCGAGAACTGGTGCTGGCCGAGATATGCCTTGTGCATGAACCGCTCCAGCGCGTCCACCTCGATCAACCGCTTGAGCAGCGTCTGCTGCTCCTCGTTGCTCAGCGCCAGCCGGAACTTGCCCGACTCGATGTGCTCGCGCAGCCACACCCGCTGGCGGTGCGAGGAGATGTGCTCGATCTCGTACGCGATCGTCCCGCAGTAGGTCTCGCGCAGGTGCGGCAGCGCGTCCGCGAGCGTCGCCCCCGGCACGTACATGTGCAGGATCTTGGCCGGTATCTGCGCGGTGATCGCCGGCGTCAGCCCGACCGACTCGGGGTCGAGCCCCGGTTCGCCCTCGGGCTCTGAGCCGAGCGGGTCCAGCCTGGCGGCGAGGTGGCCGTGGCTGCGGAACCGCGTCACGAGCGTGCTCGCCGCCTGCACCGCTTCCAGCAATTCCTCGCTGGGCAGTGCGCCCGCCTGTGTCGCCGGCGCCTGGGCCACCGTCTCGGTTGCAGCAGCCGCCGCGGCGGCGGCAGGCGCGGGTGGAGCTGGGAGGGGGGGGGTCGGGGCGGGTCCCAATCCAACGCCCAGCGCCGCAAATGCGTTCTCGTAGAAGGAGTGCTCGCCCTGCAGGTAGGCCTCGATCTCCGCCAGGAACCTGCCCGACTCCGCTCCCTGAATGATCCGGTGGTCGTAGGTCGAGGTCATCGTCATGACCTTCTCCGCGCCGATCATCTCGCCGATGCTCGCCAGGCCGGGTGGATAGGAGATCGAGCCGGTGGCCACGATCGTGCCCTGGCCGACCATCAGCCGCGGGACCGACGCGACCGTGCCGATGCCGCCGGGATTGGTGAGCGTGATGTTCGCCCCCTGCAGGTCGTCCGCTGTCAGCGTGTTCGTGCGCGCCTTCTCCACGAGCGCGTCAAACGCCGCCACAAACTCGTCGAACTTCAATCTGCCCGCGCCTGAGATCACGGGCACCATCAGCGTCCTGGAGCCGTCCTTCTTCTCCACGTCCACCGCCAGCCCGAGGTTCACCTGCCCGTCATCGATCCGGTTTGGCCTGCCGTCGATCTCGGCGTAGTGGGTGGCCATCACCGGCATGCTTTCCTGCGCGGCGCGGGCGATCGCCCACGCGATCAGGTGGGTGAACGAGACCCGCTTGCCCGCCATCTTCAGCTCGCGCCGGCGCGCGTCCAGCATCGTCACGGCCAGCGTTCTGAAGCTTGTTGCCGTCGGGATCGAGCGCGACTGCTCCATGTACTTCGCCAGCGCCGCGCTGCCGCCTTTCAGCTGCTGGGCTCCCTTTGGCTTCTCTGCCACGCCGACCGAGCCGTTGCCTGCGGCCGTCGCCTCCCTGGCGACCGTGCCGAGCACATCGGACTTGACTATCCGCCCGCCCGGTCCGCTGCCGGAGACGTCCGCTAGGTTCACACCCTCGGCCGCCGCCGCGCGTGCCGCCACCGGGGACACCTTTGTCCCGTCGGGTGGCTGAATCGTTGGGGGCGCCTGCTCTTCAGATGCGCTTCCGGCCTGTTCTTCCGATGGGCTTCCGTTGGTTGTCGGTACCTCGGGCGGGGTCGGTGCCTCGGGCGCGGTTGATTGCTCGTCTCCGATGGCGATGCGGGCGATCACCTGACCGACCGTGACCGTATCTCCCTCTGCCACCAGGATCTCCGTCACCGTACCGCTCGCCGGCGAGGGCAGCTCCACGTCCACCTTGTCGGTCGAGATCTCGACGATCGTGTCGTTGACCCCGATCGGATCTCCGACCTTCGCGTGCCATTCGAGGATCGTCCCCTCGGTGACCGACTCGCCCGCGGCGGGGGTCACGACGTCGATTGTCTGCTGAGCCGTGGTGCCAGCCGCCATGTCGCTTTCACTCTAGCGCGGCTCGCCGCTGAATCTCACTGGTAGGGTTATGAGTGTTTTCACACGGTCTTCACGGCGTCTGCTTTGGCTTCCCCGGCCGAGTGGCTCCGCTGCTCACGCACGAACTCGTAGCTGCCAAAAAACGGCCCGATCCCCCCTAGCACGGCGACTGCCACGGCCAGTCTCAGCGACACGATCCGCAGGCGCGCGCATACGATGCATGTCAGCGACATGCCAATCCAGAGCAGCCCGTGTCCCAGTCCGAGCACGAATGTCAGCGGCTCGGGTTTGCTCGCCACGAACGCGCACACCAGCAGCGCTGTGTAGATGCACGAGTGGGTGAACGACACCCACTTCAGACGCCCAAACGTGATCGGCCCGGCGCTCGGCTCCGAGGCCGCACGCGTGCTCACTCCGCCGTCAGCCAGCGCGCCATCAGGCGCAGCGGCGCCTCGGCCTCCGCCGGCCACTGTTCGATCTCAGGTGGCCACCAGGCGAGCTCGTCGTGCTCGTGGTCGGGTGTCACCTCGGCGTCGACTCCCTCCGCAAGCCAGGCCTGCCCGACGAACAGCACCAGCCGGTGGGGCAGCTGCACGAGCGCCTCGCCGCGCACCCGCTCGGGCGTGACCGACCACTCCTCTGAGAGCTCGCGCACGAGCGTGTCGGCGGGGTTCTCATCGAGGTCGACGGCTCCCCCCGCGCCGAGCGCCCAGCGTCCCGCCCACGAGGCGACCCACCCCGCGCGCCTGCCGGCCAGCCAGCGGCCGTCGGCCGAGCGCGTGACGCACAACGCAGCGACGCTTTGCGAGGCGTCGCCTGGGATCAGCCTCAGCGCCCAGCGCTGGGGCTGCAGCTCTATCGCGATTCCGTTTGTGTGGTCCTGCGTGTAGTCGATCAGCCGCGCCGCCACGCCGTCATGGCTCGGCGATCCCCGTTCGCGCAGCGCGCCGATCGCCGCGTCGGCCGCTTCTGAGTGCTCGCGCGAGGGTTCGTAGTGCTCCGCCCGCCAGTTGGCCCTGATTTGCTCCAGCGGCCACGGCCCGCGCGCGAGGATCTGCGGCTGCTCGGTCGCCGCCGTCTGGGGTTGCGGCGGTTGCGATCGTGCCGTGGGTTGCGATTGTGCCGCCATTTCAGCTACAGGCTAGTGGCCATACACTCCGCGCGGTGAACATTCGTCGGCGCAAGCACTGGGGCTGGGGTTTCGAGGATCAGCAGCCTGGGGTTGCCGAGGTGCGCCAGACCGCCGCGGGGCTCGCCGCTCACCTGAGTCCTGCGCTTGGCGATGTCGTCCTGGGCGAGGTGCAGGGGCCGGTGCCGCTGGAGGCGGTCGAGCTGGCCCCGCCGCGCATTGCGCCGCCGGCGCGACTGGTGGATATCTGCGCAAGCGATGTTCACGCGCGCGCGACGCATGCCCTCGGCAAGTCCTACACCGACGTGGTGCGTGGTTTTCGCGGGCAGTTCGCCCACCCTCCGGACTTCGTCGCGCGCCCGCGCGACGAGGCGGACGTCGAACGCCTGCTGGAGTGGTGCGCGGCCGAGCGCGTCGCCGCGATTCCCTATGGCGGGGGCACCTCGGTCGTAGGCGGAGTCACTCCAGACATCGGCGTGTACGACGCTTCCTATAACGGCGCCGTGTCGATTGATCTGGGAGCGCTCGACCGGGTGCTCGAGGTCGACCCCGTTTCGCGCGCGGCCCTCATCCAGGCGGGCGCCAGCGGACCCGTCCTGGAGACCCAGCTGGCCGAGCACGGATGCACGCTGCGCCACTTCCCGCAGTCGTTCGAGCTTGCCACGCTCGGCGGCTGGATTGCCACGCGCGCGGCCGGCCACTTCGCGACCGTGCTGACCCACATCGAGGACTTCGTCGAGTCCACCCGCGCGATCACGCCCGCTGGCGTGTGGGAGTCGCGCAGGCTGCCCGGCTCCGGCGCCGGGGTCAGCCCCGACCGGATGCTCGCTGGGTCGGAGGGCGTCCTCGGCGTGATCACCCAGGCGTGGGTCCGGGTCCAGCCGCGACCCTCGCACCGCGCCTCGGCGGGCGTTCACTTCGAGCGTTTTCTCGACGGCGCCGAGTGCGTACGCGCGCTCAGCCAGTCGGGTCTTCATCCTGCCAACTGCCGGCTCATCGACGCGGGCGAGGCGCGTATGACGATGGCAGGCGACGGGTCCGCCGCGCTGCTCGTGCTCGGGTTCGAGTCCACCGACGATTCTGTCGAGCACGCCATGTCCCGGGCGCTTGCGATCTGTGCCGAGCACGGGGGCGGCGTGTCCGCGTCCGCGGGCCGTGACTCCCGCGACCTCCGCTCCGCCGATGACGCGGTGGGCTCCTGGCGTAGCGCGTTCCTGGGGGCTCCGTACCTGCGCGACGTGTTCGTCGCGATGGGTGTCCTGTCGGAGACGTTCGAGACGGCGATCACCTGGGAGCGGTTCAACGCGTTGCACGAGCACGTGACGGCCGCCGTGCGCGAGGCGATCGACTCCGTCGCCGTGCCCGCGGCCCGCGGGGCGGGGCTCCTCAGCTGCCGCTTCACCCACGTGTATCCGGATGGCCCCGCGCCATATTTCACCGTGATGGCGCCGGCTCGCCGGGGCGAGGAGGTTGAGCAGTGGACGGCGATCAAGCGCGCGGCCTCTGATGCGATCGTCGCGCACGGGGGCACGATCACCCATCATCACGCCGTCGGGCGCGATCACCGGCCCTGGTATGACCGCCAGCGCCCGGAGCCGTTCGCGCAGGCGTTGCGCGGGGCGAAGGCGGCGGTCGATCCGTGCGGGATAATGAACCCGGGCGTGCTGATTGATCCATTGACATGAGAGTCGCCGTTCTCGGCCCGGGTGGCGTGGGCGGCTTGGTGGCGGGCGTGCTTGCGCAAGCCGGCACCGAGGTGGTGGTCGTTGCACAGGAGTCGACCGCGCAGACGATCGCCGAGCGGGGCCTGTCGGTGCGGAGCGTTATGTTTGGCGACGACGTCAACGCGCGCGTGCGCGCGCACGCGTGGTTGCGGGAACGAGTGGACGTCCTGATCGTCGCGACCAAGGCCGCCGGTCTCGAGGCCGCGCTGCAGCGTGTGGAGGTCGAGCCCGGCCTCGTGCTGCCGCTGCTGAACGGGCTCGACCACCTCGCCGTGCTGCGCGAGCGGTTCGATCCGGACACGGTGCTCGCGGGCACGATCCGCGTCGAGTCAGACCGTCCCGAGCCGGGCGTGATCGTTCATACGAGCCCGTTCTTGCTCATAGACATGGCCACCCACAGCCAGTCCGCGCTCGCGGGGATGGAAGCTTTGGCCCAGACGTTCAAGGACGCTGGCGTGCCCGTCAGGGTGATCCTGCCGGTGTCCGAGCGTTCCGAGGCGCAGGTGATGTGGTCCAAGCTCGTGCGCCTGAACGCGCTGGCGTGCACGACCAGCGCCTACGACGCCCTGCTGGGCGAGATCCGCTCCACGCCGGAGCTGCGGACCGACCTGGTGGCGAGCATCGAGGAGGCGTGCGCGGTCGGGCGGGCGGAGGGCGCCGACGACGTCGATCCGCAGACCGCGCTGGGCGAGCTGGAGCTCGCGCACGAGACGCTCGGCAGCTCGATGGCGCGCGATATCGCCGCGGGACGGGAGCCCGAGCTGGATGCCATCCCCGGCGCGATCCTGCGCGCCGCGGTGCGCCACGGGCTGCAGTGTCGGACGATCGAACGGCTGGTCGTGATGATCGCCGAGCGCGCGGGGGTGCCCGCGCCGGTCCTCGCGGGCTGACGACGCGGCGTCAGAGCTCGCGCTGCGCGGCCCCCGGCATGGCTGCCGGAACCGACTGGGTGGAGACCGCCTCGACAAACTCGGACTCGGACTCGCTTGCGCTCTCGTCGTGCTGGCCGTCGCAGAGCACGCGGAAGTTGCCGGTGACGCCGCCGTCCGCGTGAATCGTGATGCCGGGCAGCACCTCCTCGGCCTCCTCGAACCCGAGCCGCTCCATGTCGAAGTGGGCCAGGCCGATGCCAAACGCGGTGTGCGTCGGGTTCTCGCGGTCGTGCGCGGCCACCGCTTGCGCGAACCGCTCGAGGTTCCTGGCGATCTTGGTCGTGTCCGCCATGAGTCAGGGAGGGTAGCGCGGGAGTTGTAGATTGGGCGGATGGCCGGTGCCCCGCCAGTTGACGTTCAGCCACTTCATCCCGGGGCTGCGGCGAATGACCGGACCGGTGGTGATGGGGATGAGGTCATTCGCACGGTCGAGCTCACCAAGGTCTACGCCGGCACGGACTTCGCGGCGGTGGACACTCTCGACCTGAGCGTCCATGCTGGCGAAATATTCGGGCTGCTCGGGCCCAACGGCGCCGGCAAGACGACGACCGCTGGGATGCTGACCACGCGCGTGATCCCCACTTCGGGGACCGCGTATGTCGGCGCGATCGACGTCGTGGCCGAGCCGGCGCTGACCAAGCAGCTGATCGGGATCGTCTCCCAGCAGAACACGCTCGACCGCCAGCTGACCGTGTGGGAGAACCTGTATTTCCACGGGCGCCTGTTCGGCATCTCCGCGCCGGAGTCGCGGCGCATCGCCGATGAGCTGCTCGAGCAGTTCCAGCTCACCAAGTGGGCGAGCGCGTCGGTGTATGCGCTGTCGGGCGGAATGGCCCAGCGGCTGATGGTGGCGCGCGCGATCTTTCACCGGCCGGCTGTGCTGTTCCTCGACGAGCCCACGGCGGGCCTCGATCCACAGAGCCGCCTCGCGCTGTGGGAGATCCTCGGCGAGCTCAACCACGAAGGCCAGACGATCCTGCTCACCACGCATTACATGGAGGAGGCCGACCAGCTGTGCGACCGGGTCGCGATCATGGACCACGGCAAGATCCTCGCGCTCGACACGCCCGAGTCGCTGAAGCGCTCGGTGGGCGCTGACACGATCGTCACGGTCAAGGCCACCGGTGACAAGCAGGCCCTCGCCGAGCTGCTGGAGCACGAGATCGCCGAGGTCACGCGCACGCGAGTGATCGACGGGGGCGTCGAGGACGGCGGGGTCGAGCTGCACGTCAAGGGCGCCGATCGGCTGGTGCCGCGCGTGGTGAGCGCCGCCGAGCAGGGCGGGTTCGACGTCGTCGATCTGTCCGTGTCCGAGCCGAGCTTGGAGACGGTGTTCATCAACTTGACCGGCAAGGAGTTGCGCGACTGATGGCCTCCGCCACGACCGGCGCCGACGCGACGCCGACCGCGTCTCCTCAGCGCATCGGGATCGAACCCACCCGCTCGAGCATGGCGGCGAGCCGCACGGCGCTGCGGGCGCTGATCCTGCGCGACCTGGTTGTGCTGAAGAAGCATTTCGGCGAGTTCGTCGTGCGTACGATCGTGCAGCCGTTTTTGCTGGTGTTCGTGTTCCTGTACGTGTTCCCGAGCATCGGCCAGGGCGTAGGGGGCGCGGGCGGCAAGGTGGCGGAGTCGCACTTCGCGACCGTGCTCGTGCCCGGCGTGGTGGCGATCTCGATCATGTTCCAGGGCATCCAGGCCGTGGCGCTGCAGCTGTCCACCGAGTTCGGGTACACGCGCGAGATCGAGGATCGCGTGCAGGCGCCCTGCCCGATCTGGCTGGTGGCGGTGTCGAAGGTGCTGTCAGGCGCCGTTCAGGGACTGCTGGCCGCGCTGATCGTGTTCCCGATCGCGGCCGTCATCCACGCCCCCGGCGTGCACGCGCACCTGTCGGTGCACTGGCCGATCGTGATCACGGTGATCCCCCTGGCGTGCGTGATGATGAGCGCGCTCGGGTTGCTGCTCGGGACGGCGTTCGAGCCGCGCAACATCGGGCTGATGTTCGGGTTCGTGGTGCTACCGATCACGTTCCTGGGCGGCACCTATTATCAGTGGACGCGCCTGGCGCCCGTCCGGGTCGACGGTATCCACTGGCTGCAGATCGTCGTGCTCGTCAACCCGCTGATCTACGTCGCCGAGGGTATGCGCGCGGGACTGACCGAAATCTCACACATGTCTCTCTACGCGGTGTATCCGGCGCTGATCGGGTTCTGTGTGGTGTTCCTCACGTTCGGGCTGCGCAACTTCCGCAAACGCGTCCTGGCCTGAGGTGACTCGTCTGCCGGGACCGAAGACCAAGTCGATCGCACCGGCGAGCGCGCTCGCGCCCGCGACTTTTACTGCTCGATCAGCTCGATGCGATACCCGTCGGGGTCGCGTACGAAGCACAGCCGCGAGCCGCCCTCGCGCACCGAGTAGGGCGGCTTCTCCGGCTCGATTCCCTGCTCGGCAAGGCGTACCAGCGTGGCGTCGAGGTCGTCGGCGGTGATCGCGATGTGGCCGTAGCCGGTGCCGATGTCGTAGGAGTCCACGCCGAAGTTGTACGTCAGCTCCAGCCGCGGCATGTCGCCGTCGCCGGGCTGGTTCATGAACACGTTGACGGCCTCGTCGCGGATCGGAATGCGTCCGATCTCCTCGAAGCCGAGGGCGTTGTAGAAGGCGACCGAGCGGTCGATGTCGGTGATGCGGTAGCAGGTGTGGATCAGGGGCATGCCGGGAGTGTAAGTGCAAGGATGGCGCAATGCTCATCGAGCGCGCGTCGCATCCGCAGTTCGTGTCGAACACGTATCTCGTCGCCGACGGCGAAGGAGGACCGGGCTTGTTCATCGACGCGGGCGGCCCGGCCGAGCCGCTGATCGCCGCGGCCGAGCGCATGGAGATCACGCCGACGCACATCCTGCTGACGCACCATCACTACGATCACGTCTGCGAGGTGGCCACGCTGCGCGAGCGCTGGCCAAAGCTCGAGGTGCTGATCCATCCACTGGAGCGGGAGGGACTGGGGGAGATGCGGGCGGACGCGGTCCAGGCTGGTGAGATGCAGCGGTTCGGCACGCTGGAGGTGCGCCCGCTGCATACGCCCGGGCACACCGCGGGGATGCTGTCGTTCCTCGTCAGCGAGCCGAGCGGGGCGGTCAGGCGGTCGTCCGTCAGCGCGGCCCCCGGCGGGTTCACCGGGGGAGAGGCGGTCGTGTTCACCGGCGACACGCTGTTCGCGGGATCTGTCGGAGGAGTGCGCGCTCCGGGACACACGACGTACACGGACCTGAAGGACTCGATCATGGGCACGTTGATGGAGCTGCCGCTACAGACCATCATCCATCCCGGCCACGCCGGCGCGACGACTGTAGGGCGTGAGTGGGAGCACAACCCGTTCATCCGCGTCTGGCGCGGTCTCGATCCTGAGGGCGCGGAGCCCTGCACCGCGCTCGGCGAGCCGGCGACGCTGGTGCTGCTGTGCAAGGACTACGACGGCGGCAACAAGGCCTGGGTGCGCTGGCCCAGCGGGATCGACGACATCGTGCCCGGGTCTCAAGTGCAGCGCGCCTGACTCGGGCGATCGCGATCGCCGCGGATGCGCCCACCTTGGCTCGGGGTGCTGCGCATACGAGCCTACAGGCGGGAGGATGCCACGCCCGTAGCGCCTAGGATGCAGAGAGGATGGCCCCGCGCGAGAGCAACAAGAACATTCCGACATCGCGCGTGCGCCGCACGGCGACCGTCGGCAAGCTGGCCGCGAGCGAGGCGGTCAAGCAGTTCGGCACGCGCGCGGCCAACGTGACGCGCGGGGAGGAGGCCTCCGAACGAGCGCTGGCCAAGCGCCAGCTTCAGACCGCCAAGCAGATCGTGGCGGCGCTGGGAACGATGAAGGGCGCGGCGATGAAGCTCGGGCAGGTGATGTCGTTCCTGGATGTCGGCCTGGTGGAGGAGGAGTACCGCGAGGAGTTCCAGCGTGAGCTGGCCAAGCTCAGGGATTCCGCGCCGACGGTGTCGTTCAAGCAGATGAAGCGCGTGATCGAGGACGATCTCGAACAGCCGATCGCGGACGTGTTCGAGTCGTTCGTGCAGGAGCCGATCGCGGCGGCCTCGATTGGGCAGGTCTACCGGGCGACGCTGCACGGCGGGCGCGAGGTTGCCGTCAAGGTTCAGTACCCGGGGGTCGCCGCGGCCGTGCGCGCGGACATGCAGAACCTGGACATGATCATGCGCCTGCTCCAGCGGATGACACCCGGGATGGACGCCAAGGCGATCGCCGCGGAGATTCGCGAGCGGATCGGCGAGGAGCTCGACTACGAGCTGGAGGCGCAGAACCACAGCGCGCTCGCGCGCATATTCCGCGGGCATCCCTTCATCGCCGTGCCGGATGTCATCACCAGCCTCTCGCGCGAGCGGGTTCTGGTGACGGAGTACGTCGAGGGTGTCGGGTTCGAGGAGCTCAAGCGCCGCCCCCAATCGGAGCGCGACCGGATCGGGGAGATCGTGTTCCGGTTCTTCCTCGGCTGCCTGTACCGGCACCGGCAGTTCTCCGGTGATCCGCATCCGGGCAACTTCATGCTGCTGGCGGACGGGCGCGTGGCGTTCCTGGACTTCGGGTTGTTCAAGCGCATGGAGCGCGAGCCGGTCGCGCTGGAGCTGGCCTGCCAGCGGGCTGTGTCCGAGGGAGACGCGGCCGAGCTGCACCGGCTGCTCGCGCAGTCGGGGTTTCTGCCCGAACCCGGGCGGGTCGATCCCGAGCACCTGCTGGCGTTTATCGGCGAGGCGATCTGGTGGTATACGACCGCGGATGAACTCGTGCAGCTGACGCCGGAGATCGCCACGCAGGTGATGATCGAGAGCTCGGACCCGCGGTCGAGCTACTTTGCCGAGATGCGCCACCAGGACATGCGCCCCGAGCACCTGTTCGGCCGGCGCATGGAGCTGCTCACGCTGGCCGTCCTGTCGCAGCTGCGTGCGCGCGCTAACTGGCACCGGATCGCGCGCGAGTGGATGTACGGCGACGATCCGGTGACCGAGCTGGGTCGCGAAGAGGCCGAGTTCTACGCGCACGCGGGGGTCGGGGCCTGACGCATGCGGGGCTGGGCCTGTCAGTTGACCCCTGCCCCCGCATGCGGGTTGGGCCTGTCAGTTGACCCCTGCCCCCGCACGCGCGACCCATGTCCCCGCGTGCGTGACCTTCGTGTGGGCCGCGACTAGCTCGCGGCCAGCGCCTTCTGCTTGATCTGGTCGAACTCGGTCTGGGAGATCGTGCCGGCGTCCAACAGCTGCTTGGCCTTGGCGATCTGCTCTGCCGGATCGGCCTTGCCGGCGACCGACTTCACGTACTGGTCCATCTGGGACTGAGCGTCCTGCTGCGCTTTGATCGCCCGTTCGGTCATGCCCTTGTGCTCGGCGATCAGGTAGACGAACACACCGAAATAGGGCAGCACGATGATGACGATGATCCACAGGACCTTGGCGAAGCCCGATGTGTCGTGGCGGCGGAACAGATCGGCGAACACGGTGATCAGGATCCAGATCCAGATCACGAACGCGAAGAAGATGAGCATCGTCCAGAAGACTTCGAGGAACGGATAGCTGGTTGCGGAGATCATGATCGTCCTATCGATTGAAGTTCTCACTCCGCGGCGCATATGCATGTCGGCCAGGGCTGCGGAGCCCAGTGCAAGTTAGAGCTTATTGATACATGCCCGCCGGCGCAGTGACGCCGGTCTTGGAGGGGGGCGGTGGGTGTCTGCAAGCGAGCCACCGGCAAGCGAGCCGCCGGTTACCGCTGTCTGTGATGCCTGGAAACGATCAGACCGTCTGGATCTGCACGAGGCTGGTGGTGCCCGGCCGCCCGGAGGGCAGTCCCGCGGTGATGCCCACACGTTGACCGGGTTTGCACCAGCCGAGCTCGACCACGCGCCGGGCGGCGTCGGCGATCAGCGCCTCGGTCGTCTCGTGGCGGCGCATCGAGGCGGCCTGCACGCCCCACATCAGCCCGCAGCGGCGGACGGTCTCTTTGCCGGGCGAGAGCGCGTAGATCGGCGCGGTGGGGCGGTGCGCGGAGACCAGCCGCGCCGAGCGTCCCGACAGTGTCGGGATCACGAGCGCGTCCAGGCGCAGCTCGCGCGCGGCCACGCACAGGTTGTGGGCGATCGTATACGCGGGGTCGGAGTCCATCCGGCGCACGCGCGAGGCGTTCCAGTCCTCGTACGGCGCGATCGCCTCGGCCTGCTCGGCGACGGAGGCCATCATTGCGATCGCCTCCACCGGGTAGGCGCCGATCGCCGTCTCCTGGGAGAGCATCACCGCGTCGGTGCCGTCCAGAATCGCGTTGGCCACGTCGGCGACCTCCGCGCGGGTGGGGCGCGAGGAGGTGACCATCGAGTCGAGCATCTGCGTCGCGGTGATTGACGGGCGTGCCAGATGCCCGGCGAGGCGCAGCAGCTGCTTCTGCACGATCGGCACGCGCTCGATCGCCAGCTCGATCCCGAGATCGCCGCGGGCGACCATCACGCAGTCGGCCGCGTGCACGATCTCCTCGGCCCGTTCCACGGCCTGGGGCTTCTCCATCTTGGCGATCAGCGGCAGGCGCGTGTGACCGCGCACGGTCTCGACGTCCTCGGGGCGCTGCACAAACGACAGCGCGACCATGTCCACGCCGATCGACTCGCCGTGGCGCAGCAGCTCCAGATCGTGCTCGGGCACCGACGGCAGCGACTCGGTGGGACCCGGAATGTTCAGCCCCTGACGCGAGGCGACCGCGCCACCCACCTCGATCTCCGCCTCGACCTCGTGCGTGGCGGCGCGAACCTCCACGACGCGCAGCCGCACCGAACCGTCCGCGAGATACAGCACCTCGCCCGGCGTCATCGAGTCGGCGAGGCCCTCCCAGGAGATGCTCATGTGCTGCGCGTCGCCAAGCTCGTCTGTCTCGCCGCCGGTGATCGTCAGCCGCTCGCCGGGCGTCAGCTCGACGACGTCCTCGCGCAGCGGTCCGATTCGCAGCTTCGGCCCGGGCAGATCCTGCAGGATCGCCACCGGCCGTCCTGCCCGCCCGGCGGCGTCGCGCACACGCCGGACGGTCTCGGCGTGCTCCTCCAGCGTCCCGTGCGAGTAGTTCAGCCGCGCCACGTCCATTCCCGCCTGCACCATGCGTAGCAGCGTGTCCGGCTCGCGCGAGGCGGGGCCGATGGTGGCGACGATCTTGGTGCGGCGCATGTTGCTCCGCACCGTAGCGGTGATTCCCTCCGGTTGCGGGCGGCCGTCGCGCCGGGTCCGCTGCGTGGGCCTACCATCAAGCGATGCTCGGCCCCTCGCGACCCGTCCCGCACGTGGGCGCCCGTGCGCGCATCGCCCATTTCGGCGGGGGCTTCGAGCCCGGCACGGTCGTCGCGGTCTCCGAGGAGGGACGCCGCCTGCACGTGCGGGGCGAGTCCGGGGACACGTTCGAGTTCGTGCTCAGCCCGGCCACCGCCCGGTTCGTCGCGGCCGGCGTCTCCCACGGCCCGCGCCTGGAGTTGCTCTCCGATCCGGCCTGAGCTACGGTGCGTGCACGTCGGGAAAGTTCTCGGCGCAGTGCTCGCGCAGCACGTCGCGAATCCACGCGCGCTCGGCCTGACTGGCCGCCCGGTAGCGCGCCAGCAGCTCGCGCTGGCGTGTGATCGGCGAGCCCGCGATCGTCCAGCTGGCGGCCAGGCGCTCGAACAGCAGCTCCACTGCGCGCTGCCAGGCGTCCTCCCGGGTGTCGGAGGCCCGCCCACCCGTGCCGGCCAGCGCGTCCGCGTACTCGCGCCGCGTGGCCGCCGTCAGCGCGCCGCGCAGCGTCAGCGTGTTGCCGTCGGCATCGGTGTACTCGCTGCTCGGCGCCTTCAGCTTAGGCGCCCTGCGGTTGCGCTTACCCACCCGCTCAGGTGATGTCGGACGCCGCGCCTGCCGCCTTGAGCAGTTGTCCTCGCACATCCCCGGTCGCCGGGTTGGCGTGTCCCGGCCAGGCCGCCGCGGGCTCCATCTCGGCGAGCTTGCGCAGGCTCTCCCGCGCTTGCTCGGTGTCGTAGTTGTATGTCGACTCCGAGACGCGTGGGTCGCAGGCGCGACCCCACTTGTCCAGGGTGTAGAAGCAGTCGCTGACGAGTGCCAGCCGGTCTGACTCGCGCCACAGCCCGATCAGCCCCGGGGCGTGCCCGGGCAGGTCTATGACCGCAAATCCGGCGACCTCGTCGCCCTCCGCGATCGTCCCTGAGATCTTCACCGGTCCGCCGTCCCAGACGTAGCGGTGCAGTACGCGGTGGATCTGGCGCTGGGGCGTCGGCAGCCCGGCGAGGCCCTCGGGCCAGTAGCGAAAGCCGCCGCTGCCTTCGGCGTCCTGGACCTCCTCCGGATGGCACAGCACTGGCACGCCCAGTCCGGGCGCGGTGCCGCGGTGGTCGGTGTGCCCGTGGCCGAGCACGATCCGCTTGATCCCGCCGAGCTTCGCGCCGGCTCGCGCCACCGCGCGGGTCATCGTGCGGGCGCCCGCGTCGAACATCGTCACGCCGCCCTCTGTGCCGCTGTTCTCGAGCAGGTACACGTTGCAGCGTCCGGGCTGGCCCTGGACGACCCATACGCCCTCGGCCACGAGCTTGGCCTCGCCGGCGCCCACCAGGCTGTCGATCACGCGTGTCTTGATGTTGAACGCGCTCGTCATCCGCTGTTCGGCGCTCGAGCCCAGTGGCGGCATCATCCCGAGCTGGCGTGGCACGGACATCGTGTCGGGGAAAGCTTCGTTCGATTGGATCAGCCCGTCGCGCACGCTCAGTATGTCCACGCCTTCGAGCTCCAGCCGGTGGCCGGTCGGCGCGATCCCGTTGAACGAGCCCGGCCCCGCGAACGTGCCGGAAAAGCGCCACTGCAGCGCGCAGCGCTCGACCTCGGTGGTGGTCGAGACGATCTCCACGTTCAGGTCAGGGATCGCTTCGATGAGGCTCGAGATGAACTCGCGCAGCCCCTCCGGGCCGATGAATCGTCCCTGGCCGCGCACGTCCTCGCACCCGTCGTCGGCCCACATCGCGGCCGCGCCCTGCACGTCGTGAGCGCCGATCGTTTCGAAGTACCGCCGCGCCACGGCCTCGGCCTCGGCCCTGCCGGGGGTGATCCGTCCGCGCTTTTTCGTCGCCGCCGAGGCTTGCTGCACGCTGGCGGCCGCCTCCTGCACCTTCGTGGCCGCGCTGCTCGTCTGCTCGTCTTCCTCGGCCATCTCTCTTCCTCCCTTTGTGACGACGCCGGCAGAGACACCTAGTTTAGTCTCCTCGCAAGTGGCCGAGGGAACGCGCAAACGCGAGCTGGGGCGGGGCGAGCGGGTGTTGCCCGGCGTCTTTCGCCTGCGCCTGCCGTTGCCCTGGCCGGGCGTGCCCCATGGCAACGCCTGGGCGGTTGTAGCGGGCGAGGGGATCGTGCTGTTCGACACCGGCATCCACGCGCCCGGCTCGCTCGTCGACCTGCAGCGCGCGCTGGCGATGTGCGGCCTGGGGCTTGAGGACGTGCGCCTGCTGGTGTGCACGCACGCCCACTCAGATCACTACGGGCAGGCCGCCACGATCGTCGAGCGCTCGGGCTGTGAGCTGTGGATGCATCCCAACTACGAGCACGCTCGGCACTGGGCGGAGGACCCCGACGCGGCGATCCTGCGCCGCCTGGAGATCGCGCGCCAGTCCGGGGTCCCGGAGGAGCCTCTGCGCCGCTACGCGGCCGAGCGCGCCCGCAACCGCGAATCGGGCATTGCCGCATTCATCGAGCCCGATCGTCCGCTCCTGCCAGGTGTGATCGTCGACACCGATCTCGGCCCCTGGAGCGTCCACGAGACCCCCGGTCACGCGCCGTCGCACGTGTGTCTGTTCCAGGGCGAGCACCGTCTGTTGATCTCCGGCGATCACCTGCTCGGGCGCGTGTTCCCGTTCTTCGACTACGGCTACTCGTCCGACCCCGTGGGCGAGTTCGTGCGTTCGCTGGATGTAGTCGAGGCGCTGCACGCGCGCCTGTGCCTGCCCGGACACGGCCGTACGTTCACCGACGTGCATGCCCACATCGAGGCCAACCGCGAGCTCGTGGCCGAGCACTTGTCGGCCATCCTCGACGTCCTTGCCGGCGGCGAGGTCCTGACGGCGTTTGAGATCCTCCCGCGCGTCCACGGCCCCGATCTCTCCGCCCTCACGGCTCAGTGGCTGCTGACCGAGACCCTGTCGATGCTGCTGCACCTCGAGGTCACCGGGCAGGCCGTGCGCGTTGCCGGCGAGCCCGAGCGGTGGGGGGAGGCAGGTCCGTCGATGTGAATGGAATGTTTAAGAGAGAGCGAGGGTACTTGTATTCTTTTAAACTCGGTAAAACCATAGTGATACCGAGTTTTTTTTGAATACATACACCTCCAGCCTCTTTAGGTTTGAGTACCTACCATAGTCAATATTCAGGCTCAAATCCGCCGTCCTCTCCCACCTGTCTCCCTCCCTCACGCACCCAAAACGATGCGCATCGACCAGATCCTCGCCGCCGGCGAGCAGCCGGTTTTCTCATTCGAGTTCTTTCCGCCGAAAACGGAGGTGGGGGAGCGCAATCTGTACGCCGCCCTCCAGGAGCTGCGCAGCCTCGATCCGGCGTTCGTCTCCGTCACGTACGGCGCGGGCGGCTCCACGCGCGCGCGGACGATCGAGATCGTCCATCGCATCCGCGCTGAGTTCGGGCTGGAGGCGATGGCTCACTTCACGTGCGTGGGCGCTACCGTGCCCGAGCTGCGGGCCACGCTCGATGAGATGCTCGGCGCCGGCATCGACAACGTGCTCGCCCTACGCGGCGACCCGCCCGCCGGCCACGACGAGTGGGTGAAGACCGAGGGAGGTCTTGAGTACTCGCGCGAGCTGGTCGCTCTGATCCGCGCGGACTATCCGTTTGCGATCGGCGCCGCGTGCTTTCCCGAGACCCACGTGCACGCGGTCAGCCCCGAGGCCGACCTTGCCTACCTCGTGGAGAAGATCGACGCCGGCGTGGACTTCCTGATCACCCAGCTGTTCTTCGACAACGCGGTGTACTTCGATTTCCTCGCGCGCGCCCGTGCCGCCGGGATCGAGGTTCCGATCATCCCGGGGATCATGCCGATCACGCACGCCGGCCAGGTGCAGCGGATGGCGGCCATGTGTGGCGCCTCGATACCCGCCGGTCTGCGCGATGAGCTGCACGCGCGTGGCGAGGACGCCGAGGCGGTGCTCGACTTCGGCGTCGCCTATGCCACCCTGCAGTGCGCCGAGCTGCTCGCCGGGGGTGCGCCCGGCATCCACTTCTACACGCTCAACCGCTCCCCCGCCACACGCGCGATCCTGTCCGCGCTGAAGCTCTCGCGCCCCTGGGAGCCCGCCGCCGCCCGGCTCTAGTCCATGGCTTCGATCTCCAGCCCCTCCGCAACCCGCGGCGAGCCGTCCGGCGCCTGAAAGCGGACGTCGACCGAGTCGTTCTGCCGGTAGGTGCCCACGCCCCACGCGCCCAGCAGCCAGCGCCAGCCGCTGATCCTGTCCTTGCGCAGCTCCGAGTCGAACACGAGGGCGCCTTCGCGCACCTCGTAGTCGGTCCCGCGCTGCTGAGGCACGCCGTTGAGGTAGACCTCGTAGTCCCCGCGCACCTCGCGGGGGAGCCTGACTCTGGAGCGCGCCTTCATCGTCGCCAATTATGCGCACGGCCGGCTCCTGGTGGCGTTCACCCGCGTGGTGCGGCCGGCTGTGAGGTGCGCGCGCCGCGCGGCCTCGCCGCGCGGCCTATTACCCTTGCGGGCCGTGTCCCCGTCGCTGAGGATCTCCCCGCCGCCGTCCGCGTCGGCACCGGCCCGCGAGCTGCCCTACCTCGACACGACCCTGCGCCTGGTCGTGCAGCCCGGCCGCACGCGCGTGCACCGCCGCGGCGAGCGGCTCTACGTCCCCGCCGGCGACGCTCGTCCCGCGATCGAGCGCTTCTATCGCCGTGCCGCGCGCACCGAGATCGTCGCGCGCCTGGATCGCGCCACCGCCGTGGCGGGCGTGAGCTACCGCGACCTTTCGATCCGCGGGCAGCGCACGCGCTGGGCGTCGTGCTCGTCGAGCGGGCATATGAGCTTCAACTGGCGCCTGTTGCTCGCGCCCGAATCGGTGCTCGACTATGTCGTCTGGCACGAGGTCTGCCACCTGGAGATCCTTGACCACTCGCGCCGTTTCTGGGCGCTGGTGGCACGCCGCTGGCCGCGCTATCGCGAGGACCGCGACTGGCTGCGTCGCCACGGCGCGACCCTCGTTCTTCAGCCTCGTTGATCGATGGGGACATAGTCGAGGTCGCGATCGCCCGTATAGATCTGACGCGGGCGGGCGATCTTCTGCTCGGAGTCCTGCACCATCTCCAGCCACTGGGCGATCCATCCGGAGGTGCGCCCGATGGCGAACATGACCGGGAACATCGCCACGGGCAGGCCGAGCGCCTCGTAGATGAGACCTGAGTAGAAGTCCACGTTCGGATAGAGCTTGCGCTGAGTGAAGTAGTCGTCGTCCAGTGCGCGCTTCTCGAGCTCGGCGGCGACCTCCAGCAGCGGGCTCTTGCCGCGCACCTCGAAGACGTCGTCGAGGTGTTTGCGGATGATCCGGGCGCGTGGATCGTAGTTCTTGTAGACGCGGTGGCCGAAGCCCATCAGGCGCTCCTTGCCCTGCTTGACCCCGTCGAGGAAGGCGGGGATGTTCTCGACCTTTCCGATGCGCTCGAGCATCCGCAGCGCGGCCTCGTTGGCGCCGCCGTGAAGCGGGCCGTACAGAGCCGCCACGCCGGCCGCGACCGCCGAGTAGGGATCCACCTGGGTGGAGCCGACCGAGCGCACGGCGCTGGTCGAGGCGTTCTGCTCGTGGTCGGCGTGGAGGATGAACAGGACGTCCAGCGCGCGCTCCAGGCGAGGATCGGGCTCGTATTTGAGCTCGGTCATCTTGTACATCATCGACAGGAAATTGCCGGCGTAGTTCAGGTCGTTGTCCGGATACACGTACGGCTGGCCCATGTTGTGGCGGAAGGCGAACGCCGCCAGCGTCGGCATCTTCGCCAGCAGGCGGATGATCTGGGTCTTGCGGACGTCCGGATCGTGGATCTGGTTGGCGTCCGGATAGAAGGTGGAGAGCGCGCCGATGGAGGCCACCAGCATGCCCATCGGATTGGCGTCGTAGCGGAAGCCCTGCATGAAGTCCTTGACGTTCTCGTGCACGAATGTGTGGATCGTGATCTCGTCGATCCACTCCTTGAGCTCGGCGGAGTTCGGCAGGCCGCCGTTGATCAAGAGGTAGGCGACCTCCAGATAGGTGGAGTGTTCGCACAGCTGCTCGATCGGATAGCCGCGGTGCTGCAGGATGCCGGCCTCGCCGTCGATGTAGGTGATGGCGCTGCGACAGGAGGCGGTGTTCGTATAGGCGGGGTCGTAGGCCATCAGCCCGAAGTCGTCCTCGCCCGTCTTGATCTGGCGCAGGTCCATCGCCCGCACGGTCCCGTCGGTTATCGGCAGCTCGTAGGTGGCTCCGGTCCGGTTGTCCGTCACGTTGAGTGTGTCGTCGCTCACGCGCGCGATTCTCGCACGCCGTTGGGACTCAGCGCGAGACGAGCCGCCCGCGCGCGACGAGCGTGCGGACGCGCGCTGGTGACGCCGGCGCCGGGTCGCCGTGGAGGCCGCGCCTGCGTGGCAGCCGGGGCGCCGCGCCCGGAGGGCGTGGTCGGGGATGGTGGGGGCGGTGCGGGCTCGGCCGCGGGCCGATGCCGCCGTCCTGGCCGGGCTCGGTCTCGGGGGTTTGGTTGACAGCCCAGCGCACGATCAGGAACAGGGCCACGATCGGGATCTTCAGCAGGAACATCAGCCAGACGAAGGTCCACACATCCACGGTCATCCGATCGTACTACTGATCGCGGCATCCGTGCAGACCCGAGTGCGGCATCCGTACAGACCCGCGAACCGCTACGTCGAACCGCTACGTATTACTCCCGTGAGGGCATGGGGGCGTCGCTGAAGTGGGTCATCTCGCGCAGCTCCTGCACGCGCGTGGCGATCTCCGCGGCGGTCAGGCGGGCGATGCGCTCGGTGCCGAACTCTTCGACGTTGAACGAGGCCAGCGCCGTGGCGTGGGCCATCGCGCGGCGCAGCAGCTCGTCCGAGAGCTCGTTGTGGGGATGGGCGGCGACGTAGCCGATGAGACCCCCGGCAAATGTGTCGCCCGCGCCGGTGGGGTCGATCACGGTCTCGAGCGGAAATGCGGGGAGGGAGAAGAAGCTCTCGCGCGTGATCAGCGCCGCCCCGTACTCACCCTGCTTGGCGACGATCACGCTTGGACCGGGCCGCTCTTCGCCGGCTGGCTTCCAGGAGAGGACCTCGCGCGCGGCCGATACGAGGCTCGGCCTGGCGGTGAGCTGGCGCAGCTCGGCGTCGTTGAGGATGACGCAGTCGCAGAGCTCGATCGTCTGCACGAGCGCGTCGCGGGCGATGTCGATCCACAGGTTCATCGAGTCCAGTGCGACGAACCGCGCGCCGGGCAGCTGCTCGCGCACCCCCAGCTGGAGCTCGGGCTGGATGTTCGCCAGGAACAGAACGTCGCTGGCGCGCGACTGCACCGACAGCTTCGGCTGAAACCCCTCGAACACCCCGAGCTGGGTGTCGAGCGTCTCGCGCGAGTTCAGATCCCAGCCGTACTCGCCGCGCCAGAAGAACGTCTTGCCGGCGAGGCGCTCGATGTCGCTCGTGTCGATGCCCCGGTCGCGCAGCATCTGAAGGTCGGCCTCGGCGAAGTCCTCGCCGACCGGACCGACGACGTGGACCTGCTCGAAGAACGAGGCGGCCAGCGCGAAGTGCGTCGCTGCGCCGCCCAGCATCCGCTCGCGCTCGCCGAAGGGCGTCTTGACGGCGTCGTAGGCGATTGAACCGACGACGGTGATCGACATGGCGGGGAAACCTATAGCCTCGGCGGCGAATGCGCGCGATCCAGATGACCGAGTTCGGTGGGCCGGAGGTGCTCGAGCTCGCCGAGCTGCCAAAACCCGAGCCGGCCGAGGACGAGGTCCTGATCGAGGTCACGCGCGCGGGGATCAACTTCGCCGATACGCACACGCGCACGAACTCCTATGTTCAGCGCGCGACGCTGCCGCTCGTGCCGGGGGGTGAGGTCGCGGGGGTGCGCCAGGACACGGGCGAGCGCGTGGTCGCGCTCGTCGGGACGGGCGGGTACGCCGAGTACGCGACCGCGCCCGAGCAGCTCGTGTTCGGGATCCCCGACGGGATCGACGAGGGGACCGCGCTGGCGCTGATCGTGCAGGGGACGACCGCGTGGCATCTGTACAAGACGTCGGGGCGCGTCGCCGCGGGGGAGAGCGTGGTTGTGCACGCCGCAGCGGGGGGTGTGGGCTCGCTGGCGGTGCAGCTGGGACACAAGCTGGGCGCCGGGCATGTGATCG
Source organism: uncultured Solirubrobacterales bacterium (assembly GCA_963755165.1). Lineage (GTDB taxonomy): Bacteria > Actinomycetota > Thermoleophilia > Solirubrobacterales > Solirubrobacteraceae > Palsa-744. The sequence goes on from CAVWIT010000002.1 coordinate 574,555, forward strand.
CTACGGCCTCAAGCGTTGACAAGCGCGCACTGGCGCTGGAGCTCGGCGCCGACGTCGCGATCGACCCGGCGCCGGAGGGGCTGAGAGAGCGGCTGATCGAGGCCAACGCAGGCAAGCGGGTGGACGTCGTGTTCGAGATAGCCGGCGGGGAGGTGTTCGGCGCCTCCTACGACGCGCTCGCGCCGTTCGGGCGGATTGTCGCGTACGGGATCGCCGACCAGCAGCCGAACGAGGTCTCAACGGGGTCGCTGCTGCGGCACTCGCGCGCGGTGGTCGGGTTTTACCTGTTCCACTGCCTGACCCGGCCGGGGATGTTCACGGACGCGCTCGACGACCTGTTCGCGCGCGTCGGACGCGGCGAGCTGAGGGTGATTGTCGGCGGAACTTACCCGCTGGGCGATGCCGCTCAGGCGCACATCGACCTGCGCGAACGGCGCACGACGGGCAAGCTCCTGCTCGATCCGTCCGCGTAAGCTGCATCGCGCAATGAGCAAGACGTTCGCCGAGCTCGGCCTGTCCGAGAAGACCCTGAAGGCTCTGCGCGACGTCGGGTATGAGTCGCCCAGCCCGATCCAGGAGCAGGCGATTCCGTCGGTTCTGGAAGGTAGGGACGTGATCGGCCAGGCGCAGACGGGCACGGGCAAGACGGCGGCGTTCGGGCTGCCGATCGCCGAGTACATCGACCCCGAGCTGCGCGAGGTGCAGGCGCTCGTGTTGACTCCGACACGCGAGCTGTGCATCCAGGTGACCCAGGCGCTGCGTGTGTACGGGGCGCACGCGGGGGTGGACGTGGTGGCGGTGTTTGGCGGCGCGCCGATACGCACCCAGCAGGCGCAGCTGCGCGGGGGCGGGCACGTCGTCGTGGGGACGGTCGGGCGAGTGCTCGACCTGATCTCACGGCACTCGCTGGTGCTGCACGACTGCCGGTTTGTCGTGCTCGACGAGGCCGATGAGATGCTCGATCTCGGGTTTCTCGAGGACGTCGAGAAGATCCTCTCGCTGACCCCGAGCGGCCGCCAGACGGCGCTGTTCTCGGCGACGATGCCCCCGCCGATCAGAAAGCTCGCGGACAAGTACATGTACGACCCGGTGACGATCGAGGTGCAGGCGCCGACGCTGACGATCGACACGGTGGCGCAGTTTCAGCTGCCGGTCGAGACGAAGGGCAAGCCCGACAAGCTGGTCGAGGTGCTGCGCGATGAGATGGCTGCGGGGGTGGGGGGCGGGCACACCAGTCAAGCGATCGTGTTCGTGCGCACCAAGATTCGCTGCGAGCAGCTGTTCAAGACGTTGCGCGACCGCGGCATGAACGTCAGGGCGCTGCACGGCGACATGACCCAGGGTGCGCGCGACGGGGTGATGCTGGCGTTCAAGGGGGGGAGGGTGCCGATCCTCGTGGCGACCGACGTGGCCGCGCGCGGGCTGGATATCTCGACCGTGACGCATGTGATCAACTACGACGTGCCGACGAGCCCCGACACGTACGTGCACCGCATCGGGCGGACGGGGCGGGTGGGCCGCTCGGGCCGGGCGATCACTTTCGTCGAGGACCGCCAGAAGCGCGAGATGGAGGCGATCGAGCGCCACATCGGCATGTCGATCGAGCCGTGGCAAAAGGGCGCGGTGGGCGCGCCCACGCCGGTGAAGGAGCGCCCACGCAGGCACTCCAAGCCGCGCGTGTCCAGGCACGCGAGTGAGGACGAACGCTACGTGAAGCTCGTGCTTGGCGGGGGCAGGCAGGCGGGGCTGCGAGTCGCGGACATCGTCGGCGCGGTCACATCCTCCGCGGGCCTGGACGGCGAGGCCGTTAGGGACGTGCTGGTGCTCGACCGCTTCTCCTTCCTGTCGGTTCCCGAGAAGGAGGTCGACAACGTGATCGGCGCGCTGGACGGCAAAGAGATGCGCGGGAAGCCCCTCAGCCTGGAGCGGGTAGGGTAGGTGCATATCAACCGCCACGATGCAGATCACTGTCAAAGGGTGCCTATAACGATGACTGTCGCCACGATGCAAACTACAGAGGGCGCGATCACGTTCGAGCTGTTCGACGGGGACGCGCCGAAGACGGTCGAGAACTTCTGCAAGCTCGCCGGCGACGGCTTTTACGACGGGCTGACGTTCCACCGCATCATCAAGGACTTTATGATCCAGGGCGGCTGCCCGCAGGGGACCGGCACGGGTGGGCCCGGGTATACCTTCGAGGACGAGATCAACGAGCGTAAGATCGTCCGTGGCGCCCTTGCGATGGCTAATGCCGGCCCCAATACGAACGGGTCGCAGTTCTTCATCGTCACCGCCGGCGCCTGTTCGTGGCTGGACGGCAAGCACACGGTGTTCGGACAGGTCTCCGAGGGCATGGACGTCGTGGACAAGCTCGAGGGCGTCCCCACCGACTCCTCGGATCGGCCGACCGAGCCGATCGGGATCGCCACGATCGAGCTCTCGGAGTAGCCTCTTCGGTTACGAGCTAACGAGGAGGATCAGATGGCCACCGTCGAGCAGCTACCCCAGGCCCACAACGGCGTCGCGCACGCGAGTGTGGAAGAGATCGCCGTCGAGAACCCCGCCACCGGGCGGATCGCTGGCACGGTGCCCGACCTCGGCGCGGAGGCGGTCGCGGAGATGGCGCGTCGCGGGCGCCTGGCTCAGCCCGCGTGGGAGGCGTATGGCTTCGAGGGGCGCGCGCATGTGCTGCTGCGCATGCAGAAGTGGCTGATGGACAACGCCGATCGCGTGACCGAGACGATCGTCTCGGAGACGGGGAAGACCTACGAGGACGCGCGCCTGGCTGAGGTCGCCTACGGCGGCGGGGCGTTCGGATTCTGGGCGAAGAACGCCGAGAAGTATCTCGAGGACGAGCGCGTGCACTCGGCCGCGGTCGCGGTGAAGGGCAAGAAGCTGATCCTCCGCCACCGCCCGCTCGGGCTGATCGGCGTGATCGGGCCGTGGAACTACCCGCTGATGAACTCCTTCGGCGACTGCATCCCCGCGCTCGCGGCCGGCAACAGCGTGATCTGCAAGCCCTCGGAGGTGACGCCGCTGACCTCGCTGCTGCTGGCGGAGGGACTGCGCGAGAGCGGGCTGCCGGCGGACGTGCTGCAGATCGCCACCGGGCGCGGCGAGACTGGCGCGGCGCTGATCGAGCAGGTGGACATGATCATGTTCACGGGCTCGACGCGGACCGGGCGCAAGGTCGCCGAAGCCGCGGCGCGGCGGTTGATCCCGGCGTCGCTCGAGCTCGGAGGCAAGGACCCGCTCCTCGTGCTGCGCGACGCCGACGTGGAGCGCGCCGCGAACACCGCGGTTTGGGCCTCGATGATGAACGCGGGGCAGACGTGCATCTCGATCGAGCGCGCGTACGTGGAGGCGCCCGTGTACGACGAGTTCGTGGCGAAGGTCTCCGAGAAGGTGCGCGCGCTGCGTCAGGGGCCGAGCGGTGCCCCGGGCAGCGTCGATGTCGGCGCCGTGATCTTCCCACCGCAGCTGGAGATCCTCGAGGACCACGTGCGGGATGCCGTCGACAAGGGCGCACGCGTGCTCGTTGGGGGCGAGCGTGGCGAGGGCGCGGGGGACTTCTTCCAGCCCACCGTGCTCGTGGATGTGGACCACTCGATGAAGATCATGACCGAGGAGACTTTCGGACCGACGCTGCCGATCATGAAGGTGGCAGACGAGGATGAGGCGGTGCGCCTGGCCAACGACTCGATCTACGGCCTCAGCGGCTCGGTCTTCGGGCGCGACACGGCTCACGCCGAGTCGGTTGCCCGGCGGCTGGACACGGGCGCGGTGTGCGTGAACGACGCGCTCGTGAACTACTTCGCGATGGAGCTGCCGATGGGCGGCGCGAAGGCCTCGGGCCTGGGCTCGCGCCACGGCGCGGGCGGAATCCGCAAGTACTGCTCCCAGCAGGCGCTCCTCGTGACGCCGCGCGCGCTGGCGCGGAAGAAGGACCTGTTGATGTTCCCCTACAAGGCACGCACGAGCAAACTGGTCGCCGCTGGCCTGAAATTGCTGTACGGCCGCGGCAAGCGCGACTAGGACGCGCCCTCGCCCGCGGGTTCGCGCAAGGAGATCCCCAGCAGCCGCTCCAGCTCGGGGATCGTCGTCTCTGCGCTCGTGTGGTGCACGGTCGCCATCCCCAGCTCCTGAGCGGGGGTGAGATTGAACGGCAGGTCGTCCACGTATACGCACGCCTCGGCCTGGACGCCCGCGCGCTTGGCCCCCAGTTCGTACATCCGCCGCGCGGGCTTGCGGATCCCCTCTTGGCCGGAGATCACGATCCCGTCGAAGATCTCGGAGAACAGCTCGTGCGGATAGCGGTGGGTGCCCCACGAGTTGGACACGAGCGCCGTCCTGACGCCCGTCTCGCGCGCGCGTCTGACCGCGTCGATCATCGTCGTGTCGGGCCCCACCCCCGCGAACAGCCCGTCGATCAGCCCTTGCGGCTCGACCTCCAGCAGCTCGGCGAAGCGCAGCTCGAACGCGGGCTCGTCGAGCTCGCCCTTCTCCAGCGCGATCAGCAGCGCCCTGAAGTCGGGGTCGGCTTTGAACCGCCCGCCGAGCGCCTGCGGGTCGATTTCGGCTTGGACGCAGTAGGCGTAGAACGAGGCGAACAGGTTGCTCGTCAGCACCCCGCCCCAGTCGATCAGCAGCGCGGTGCGTGCCTCAGTCTCCACCTAGCGCCACCCCCTCCGCTTGGCGCGCGAGCTCCAGCACGCCGTCGCCGAACTGCTTCAGGTACGGGTCGTCGGTGGCGCCCGCGATTGCGCGCTTGTAGTTGCCCTCCATGAACACGACCGACTTCCACAGGGCGAGCGTTGTGTACCAGCGCAGGTCCTCCATCGAACGTCCTGTGCGCTGCTCATAGGAGTCGATCAGCTCTCTGCGCGTGGGAAACCCCTCGCCGCGGGTAACCCCGCCCAGGTACTCGCGCATCCCACCGGTCGGGTCCCCGCCCTCGGTCCACATCATGCACAGGTACCCGAGGTCTGCCAGCGGGTCGCCGATCGTGGCCATCTCCCAGTCGAGCACCGCCTGCAGGTGCGCGGGGGGCGTGGCCGCGAAGATCGTGTTGCCCAGGCGATAGTCGCCGTGCACGATCGTCGCCGGGCCGGACGCGGGCATGTTCTCGCTCAGCCACGCCCCGACGCGCTCGACGGCGGAGATCTCGCGCGTGCGGTTGATCTCCCACAGCCCTCCGAACCGGCGCACCTGACGCTCCAGGTAGCCCGTCGGCTTGCCAAAGCCCTCCAGGCCCGCCGCGCGCCAGTCCACGGCGTGGATCTCCGCGAGCGCCTCGGTCAGCTCCTCGCCGATCCGCTGCCGCTCTGCGGGTGCGTCCAGGGCAGGGGGCACACTCGAGACGATCACCTCGCCTGCAATGCGCTCCATTATGTAGAAGGGGCAGCCGATCACGCCTGAGTCGTCGCACACCGCGAGCACGCCGGGCACGCGCGCGCGGGTGGGGGCGAGCGCCGAGAGCAGGCGTGCCTCGCGCAGCACGTCGTGCGCGCTGGGCGGCAGCGGCGGGCGGGGCGGGCGGCGCAGCACGACCTCGGCGCCCGAGCGTTCGATCAGATAGGTCACGTTCGAGTGCCCCTCGCCGATCGGCTGGGCCTCGATCTCGCCTTCTCCGATACTGTGCTCGTCTAGGAACGCGCGCAGCGGCTCGATCACCAGCAGCGGCGGGCGGGCGTTGTCCGCCGCCTCAGCGTGGGTTGCGACGATGTCGTCCGGTGCGACTGCTGCACTCATCGATTCGCACGGTATCTGAGCCTGCTTCAAAAAGCTTGCGCAACCGCAACCTCTCCGGCCTCGAGGTGTCTTAAGCGACCATGCTCCCAAACAAGCGCAGATTCCTCCCCATCCTGCTCTGTGGCGTCATGCTCGCCGCCCTGACGAGCGTCCCCGCAACCGCCCTGGCCTCCCATAACGAGGCGGTGTACTTCGAGGGCTCGACCGACCTGCTCAGCCCCGTCACGCGCCCGCACGCGATCACGCAGCTGCAGGCGCTCGGCGTCAAAGCCCTGCGCGTCGAGCTTGCTTGGCACGACGTCGCGCCCGGCGCGGACAGCGCCACCAAGCCCAGCTTCGACGCGACCAACCCGGGTGCCTACAGCTGGGGCGAATACGACGCGCTGATCGGCGAAGCGGTACGGCTGCACTGGAAAGTGCTGCTGACCGTCACCTCGCCCGTGCCGCGCTGGGCCACGTCGAACAAGAAGGCGCCGTACGTCACGAGCCCCGACGACCTCGACTTCGAACAGTTCATGACCGCCGTCGCGCGTCACTACGGCTCGGAGGTATCGCTGTTCTCGATCTGGAACGAGGCCAACCACCCCGCGTTCCTGCGCCCGCAGTTCAATTCGCATGGCCAGCCCGCTTCGCCGCGCATCTACCGCGGTCTTTATCAGGCCGGCTACGCGGGCCTGGTGGCCGGCGGGCTCGCGCATCCGCCGGTGCTGATGGGGGAGACCGCGCCGTTCGGCTACGACAGCGTCAACGTGCGCCGCATCGGGGTGCTGCACGATGTCGCTCCGCTGGCGTTCCTGCGCGGGATGCTGTGCCTCAACAGCCACTACCGGAAATCCAGCTCATGCGGCCCGTTGCAGGCGGCCGGTTACGCCCACCACGCCTACACGCTGCCCGCCGGCCCGTACTACAAGCCGTCGAGCCGTACCGAAGCCGACGACGTCACGATCGGCGTGCTCTCGCGGCTGACCAACGCGTTGAACAAAGCCGCCGCGGCCCGCGCGATCCCGGCGGGTCTGCCCGTGTATCTGACCGAGTTCGGGGTGCAGAGCGTGCCGAACAGGGAACTCGGCGTGTCGCTCTCCCAGCAGGCCCAGTTCGACGCGATCGACGAGCACATCGCCTGGAGCAACCCGCGCGTGGCGGCGTTCTCGCAGTACCTGCTCAAGGACGACCCGCTCGGCGGGCGCGCCGGCTCGAGCGTCAACGGCGGCTTCGTGGGTTTCCAGTCGGGCCTGGAGACCGTCCATGGCACGCCCAAGCCGCTCTACTACAGCTGGCCGCTGCCGCTCACGGTCACCAAGCGCGGCCACGGCTACTCGCTGTGGGGCCTCGTGCGTCCGGCGAGCGGATCGACCAAGCTGACCGTGCTCGTGCGGCGCAAGGGCGCCAAGCGCTACAGCACTCTGATGGCTGTGAGCACCAACTCGCTGGGGTACTGGAGCTCGAGCTCCTCCACGCAGGGCACGGCCTGGCGGGTGCGCTGGGTCAGCCCGAGCGGCGAGAAGTACGAAGGCAGTCCCATAGCCGCCTACTGACCCGGGCGGTCATGGACCAAGCGGAGCGAAGATCCGGAAGGCCCGCCCACCCCGCGTGGTGTGCTTTGCACACGTGCTGGCCGATCGGAGATCCCATCGATCTCCGATCGGTAGGACAAAGCTCCGCGCTGCCGTCCACGGTCGCCTGCCTACGATGGAGGCGATGCCGGAGCTTCCCGAGGTCGAGATCACCGCGCGTCTGCTCGACGGCGCGCTGCGTGGAGCCCTGATCGAGTCGGCGCTCGCGCCGGGCATCAACGCGCTGAAGACGTTCGACCCGCCGTTGTCCGCGCTCGAGGGCGAGACGATCGCCGGGGTGCGCCGGCGGGGCAAGAACCTGATCATCGACGTCTCGCGGTCCGACGGTCCGGCCGACGAATCCGATGACGCCGAGACCTCGAGCGGACCGCTGGCGCTGTTGATCCATCTGATGTCCGCGGGGCGGTTGCAGTTGTATGACAAGCGCGCCGGGCCGCGCGATCGTACCTCCAGGTTGCTCGTACGCATCGATGACGGCCGCGAGCTGCGACTGCGCGAGTTCGGCTCAAAGCAGGCGGCCTGGGTCAAGCTGCTGCGCGCGGAGGAGCTCCACGGCGATGAGGCGCTGGCCAAGCTCGGCCCCGAAGCGTGGCCGGACCCGCCGTCGCTGGCGGCTGTGCTTGACGCTCCCCGTCCGCTGCACCCGTTGCTGCGCGATCAGCGCGTGATCGCCGGCATCGGGCGCTCCTGGGTCGATGAGATCCTGTGGCACGCGCGGTTGTCCCCCTATAAGCGGGGGGCGGACTTGGATGCGGAGGAGTTCGAGCAGTTGCGTGAGGCGATCGTGCAGACACTGGGCGGCGCGATCGCCCACTACGAGCAGGCCATCTGCCTGCCGATCCCCGACAAGCTGCCGATGCCGTTGCGGGTGCACCGCCGCGAGGGAGAGCCGTGCCCACGCTGCGGGACCACGCTGCGAGCGGTCCACTTCGAGGACTACGTCATCGCCTACTGTCCCGACTGCCAGACCGAGGGGCGCGTGCTCAAGGACCGGCGGATGTCGCGGCTGTTGAAGTAGGACCGGACGCTGGCCCCACGCTCAGCCGGCCTTGAACCGAGCCGCCTCGTCCGCTCCCCCGGTTGCGTCGCCCGCGCTGTAGGAGTGCGCGCCCGCGCCCGCGAGTTTGCCGCCGTCGACGATCAGGTATTCCTCGCGAATCGGCCGCTCATCAAACCAGCACTCCAGGATCTCGCGTACGCCCGCGGCGTAGCGGGCCTGCGCGGAGAGGCTCGTGCCGGAGGTGTGCGGTGTCATGCCGTGGTTGGGCATTGTGCGCCAGGGATGGTCTTTCGGCGCGGGCTGGGGAAACCACACGTCGCCGGCGTAGCCCGCGAGCTGCCCGCTCTCACACGCACGTGCGACCGCGTCGCGATCGCAAATCTTGCCGCGGGCAGTGTTCACGAGATAGGCCCCGCGCTTCATCTTGGCAATCAGCTCCGAGTCGAACAGATTCTCCGTCTCCGGGTGTAGTGGCGCGTTGATCGTCACCACGTCGCAAACTCCAACCAGGGACTCGACGCTCGGATGGAACGTCACGCCCAGCTCCCGCTCGATCTCGGGCGCCAGGCGGTGGCGGTCGGTGTAGTGCAGCCCGACGTCAAACGGCTTCAGCCGGCGCAGCACCGCCGAGCCGATCCGCCCCGCCGCGACCGTGCCGACCTGCATTCCCTCCAGGTCGTACTCGCGTGCGGCGCAGTCGGCGATGTTCCAGCCGCCGTCGATGACCCACTGGTAGGAGGGGATGTAGTTGCGCACGAGCGCGAGGATCATCATCACAACGTGCTCGGCGACGCTGATGCTGTTGCAGTAGGTGACCTCGGCGACAGTGATCCCGTGCTCGATAGCAGCCTGCAGATCGACGTGGTCAGATCCGATCCCGGCCGTCAGGGCGAGCTTCAGCCGCGGTGCCCTGGCGATCCGCTCAGCCGTCAGGTACGCCGGCCAGAACGGCTGGGAGATCACGATCTCGGCCTCTGAAAGCGCGTGCTCGAAGGCCGAGTCCGGACCGTCCTTCTCAGAGGTGACGGTCAGCTCATGACCGCGCTCCTCGAGAAATTTCCGCAACCCCAGCTCGCCCGAGACGCTCCCCAGCAGTTCGCCGGGAGTGAAGTCGATCGTCTGTGGCGTAGGCGTGCTCTGCCCGTCGGGATATCGCTCGATCCGCGGAATCTCCTCGCGCGCGTACTTCGGTGGATAACCGTCGACCGGATCGTCATACAGCACGCACACCACGTTGGCCATCGTCTCCACCCTTCATCGGTTTCGCTCGCTCGGCGGCGAGCCTTCGCCCGCGGGTACGGACGCACACATCATCGATGTTCGATGGTCCCTTGTCCAATCCCGGCCGCAGGTTCTATCATCGGCCGCGCTCACTCCTCGGCAGTGAGAACTGAGCGCGGGCGAGAGTCCCCGTACGCTTGAGGCTGTGCCGCCAACCCTTGCAGCGACCTCGATCGGCGACAGCCTCACCACGTTCATCGACGCCGCCGGGCAGTTCTTCTCGGACCTGGCGGCCATCCACTGGGGCGCGCTGGTGCTGGGGCTGGTCTTTTTCGGGCTCAACCTGACGCTGCGCTCGCGCGCATTCTTCAACAGCCTGCGCGCCGCCTACCCGGCGGTCAGCTTCCAGTGGCGGCGGATCTGGGGCGCCTACTGGGCGGCCGTCGGCTTCAATAACGTGGTGCCCGCGCGCGGGGGCGACATCATCAAGCTGTTCCTCGCGCGCTCTTCGATCCCCGGGTCGAGCTATCCCACGGTGGCCGCCGCGTTCTTCGTCGAGTCGATCTTCGACATCTGTGTGGGTGTGCTCGTGTTGATCTTCGCGTTCACCCAAGGCGTCTTCCCAAAGCCCCCGGACTTCTCCAAGCTCAGCTCCTTCGACATCTCCTACCTGGCCGAGCATTTCAGGTTCACGCTCTTCCTGATCACGGCGCTGGCGGTGATCGGGCTGTTCGGGTTTGCGCTGCTGTCCGTGCGCGTGCGCGCGTTCTGGGTGCGGGTGCGTCAGGGCGTGACGATCCTCTCCGATCGTCCCCGCTACCTGCGTGAGGTCGCCGCCTGGCAGGCGGGCGCGTGGATATGCCGCTTCGCCGCATTCTGGTTCCTGCTGGAAGCGTTCAGAGTCGGCGGCTCGGTTCAGAACGTGCTGCTCGCGTTCGCCGCAGGCCAGGTCGCGGGCGCCGTCCCGTTCACGCCCGGCGGCGCCGGTGTGCAGCAGGCGCTGCTCGTCAAGGTGTTCTCCGCCTCGGCGCCGACGGCGGTCGTGGCTGCCTACTCCGTCGGTCAGCAGATCGCGATCGCCACGTTCACCGCGATCGTCGGACTTGGCGCGGTGGTGTTCATCTTCCGGTTTCGTTCCTTCGGCGAAGTGCTTCACGCCGGTCGCGCTTCGCGCGAGGCCGAGCGCGCCGGGATGGTGCTTGCCGAGGACTGTCCACACGAGGACGACCCTCCGCCTCCGGCCGCGTCTCGCCCGCGTGGGTTGGGCGCGCGCTACTGACCTACTGAAGCCCCTCGCGCGCCTCGCGCACGAGGGTCACGGCCTCGGGAAACACGCGGGCCATCACCGTGCGGATCTGCTCGGCCTGAGCCTCGGCGTTGCCCTGCAGGTTGATGCGCTCCACGGCGGCGACGGTCATGTCGACCGCGAGCTTGATCGCGTTGTCCGCCCACGCCAGCCGCTGGTTGCCCTGCATCTGCTCGGCGAACTCCGCCAGCCTGCGCTGGAGCTCCTCCGGATCGCCGAACAGATCTCCGAGACCGCCGCTCTCCATGCCCGCATCATAGACTGCCCTGCTCATGCCCTCGGCAGATGAGATCCGTCAGCAGGTAGAGCGCGAGTCCGCGCGCCGCGGGCGCCTGGGCGTGCCCGCCTTCGCCGGCGGCTTTCTCTACTTCCTCAGCGCGATCGTCGTCACCGCGACGCTCAGCTCGGCGCCGACGGTCGGCTTGGTGCAGGGGCTCGCCCCGGCGCTGTCGGGCGAAGCCAACCCGGCGGTCAGCCCGCGCGCGTCTGAGGTCAAATACATCAGTCATCACGCCCTGACGCTGATCGCCGCGAGCACGCTCGCGGCGATCGCCATCGGCGCTCTCGTGCTGGTCCTGCTGCTCCTCCTCGATGCGACGCGCTGGCGGCGGCCGGAGACGTGGTCGGCAGCGCGCCCGCTGGTCCTCTTCGGAGGGGTCGCCGTGGCGCTGTTTGCCCTGCTGCCCCCGGAAGGCTTCGCAAAGCAGGTCGCGCGCGCGATCGAGGCGCACAACTTCGCCAGCGGCCATGACTTCAGCAGCCAAGCGATCGAACAGGCGCTCACCACGGGCACGGTCAACGTGCTCTTGCAGTCTCTCGGTCTGTTCGCGGGACTCGCCCTAGCGGTGGGGATGATCGCGGTGATTGTGAACGCGATGCGCGTCGGGCTGCTCACCCGCTGGATGATGATCCTTGGGATCTTCATGGCCGTGCTCGCCTTCACTCCCTTCGGCCTGGCTTTCGGATCTGTCAGGCAGCTGCTCTCCGGCTTCTGGCTGGTGGCGACGGGCATCCTCTATATGGGGCGCTGGCCTAACGGCGATCCGCCCGCGTGGGCGGCCGGGGAGGCGCGCCCGTGGCCGACACAGGCCGAGCGGCGCGCCGAACGCGAAGAGCAGTCTCCGGGCGGGCGTCCCACCAAGGGCAAGCCGGCCCTCGCCTCTGGGCCCGATGTGCCGCCCGAGCCCGAGCCCGTGGTGTCGGCGGGCGGCTCCTCGCGCAAGCGCAGGCGCAAGCGCCGTTAGGGAGCTCATGTCGCCCGGCGGGCGGTAGGGTCCAGATTCATGGCGAGTGGAGGATCGGAGATGTCTGCCGGCGAGGCGCTCGATCGCGAGCTGGCCGAGTTGCTAGAGGTGGAGCGCTTCTCGCCGCCCGCCGAGTTTCGCGAGCACGCGCTGCTGAACGACCCTGCCGTCTACGAGCGGGCGGCGGCGGACCCGCTGGGCTGGTGGACGGCGCAGGCGGAAGAGCTCGACTGGTTTCAGAAGTGGAACCGTGTGCTGGACGACGATGATCCCCCGTTCTACAGGTGGTTTACGGGCGGCACGTTGAACGTCTCTTACAACTGCCTGGATCGCCACGTGGTAGCTGGCCGCGGCGAGCGCGTGGCGTTTCACTGGCGCGGGGAGGCGGGCGATGAGCGCGACGTCACCTACGCGCAGCTGCTGGCGCAAGTGGAACGCTTCGCTAGCGCTCTGAAGGATCTGGGGGTGCAGAAGGGCGACGTGGTTGGGATCTACCTGCCGATGATCCCGGAGGTGGTGGTGGCGATGCTCGCGTGCGCCCGGATCGGCGCCCCGCACAATGTGGTCTTTGGCGGCTTCTCGGCCGAGGCGGTACGAGAGCGCATGGAGTTCTCTCGGGCGTTGGTGCTGATCACCGTCGACGGCGCCGCACGCAAGGGCAAGACGGCGCCGGTCAAGGATCGTGTGGACGAAGTCATGGGGGACCTGCCGAGCCTGGAGAAGATCGTGGTGGTCAAGAGCAAGGGCACCCCTTGTGAGATGCGCGAGGGGCGCGATGTTTACTACGAGGACATTGTGGCGGCCGCGGATCCGAGCTGTCCGCCGGAGCCGCTGGATGCCGAGCACCCGCTGTACATCCTCTACACCTCCGGCTCGACGGCCAAGCCGAAGGGGATCCTGCACACGACGGGCGGCTATCTGACGGGCGTCTCGGCGACCCACCGCTACGTCTTCGACCTGAAGTCCGACGAGGATGTGTACTGGTGCGCCGCGGACGTTGGCTGGGTCACCGGCCACTCCTACATCGTCTACGGCCCGCTCTGTAACGGGGCGACCTCGGTGATGTGGGAGGGCGCGCCCGACTATCCCCACAAGGGTATCTGGTGGGAGCTCGTCGAGCGCTACGGCGTCACGATTCTCTACTGCGCTCCGACGGCGATCCGGGCGTGCATCAAGTGGGGCGCTCAGTGGCCCGGCGAACACGACCTGTCCTCGCTGCGACTGCTCGGCTCGGTAGGTGAGCCGATCAACCCGAAGGCGTGGCTGTGGTACCACAAGGTGATCGGAGGCGAACGCTGCCCGATCGTCGACACCTGGTGGCAGACCGAGACGGGCGCGATCATGATCACTCCACTGCCGGGCATCACCGCCACCAAGCCCGGTTCGGCCACGTTCCCTTTCCCGGGTGTGTTCGCCGAGGTGCGCGACGAGTCCACGGGCGAGCCGATCGAGGAGGGCCAGGGCCTGCTTGTGCTGACGAGCCCGTGGCCGTCGATGTTGCGCACGCTGTACAAGGAGGAGGAGCGCTACATAGAGACCTACTTCAAGCGCTTTGGCCCTGAGGCCTACCTCGCGGGCGACGCCGCGCGTCGCGACAAGGATGGCTACCTGTGGGTGATCGGACGCATCGATGACGTGGTGAATGTCTCCGGGCACCGGCTCTCCACCGCGGAGGTGGAGTCCGCGATTGTGGCGCACATCGACGTGGCCGAGGCGGCTGTGATCGGCCAGCACGACGAGGACACCGGCCAGGCGATCGTCGCGTTCGTGACGCTCCAGGGCGACCTCGAGGGCGATGAGAGCACCGTCGAGGGCATTCGCGAGACGGTCGCCGAGCGCATCGGCAAGTTCGCCCGTCCGCGCAGGATCATCTGGGCCGATGATCTGCCCAAGACTCGCTCGGGGAAGATCATGCGCCGCTTGCTGCGCGATATAGCCGAGGGCCGGGCGCTGGGGGACGTAACGACCCTGCGCGACCCGGCGGTCATGGCCGAGCTGGAGGAACGGATCTCCGAGCTGCGGGCGCAGGAAACATAAGCGCAGGAAACGAATAATTCTCTCATCGCTGAGGGAGCCTTTAGGTAACGATGGGAGAGTGCCGGTCGTGTCAGACGATTTCGCGATCGAGACGAGCGGCCTGACCAAGCGCTTCGGCGCGCGCACGGCGCTCGACGGCGTCGACCTGCGGGTGCCGCGCGGCTGCGCCTTCGGCTTCCTCGGGCCCAACGGCGCCGGTAAGACGACGATGATCCGCACGCTGCTCGGCCTCACGCACGCCACCGCCGGGAGCATGTACATGCTTGGTCATCCGGTGCCAGCAGAGCGCTCGCAGGCGCTGCGGCGGGTTGGCGCGATCGTCGAGGAGCCTCGTTTTCATCCACACCTGTCGGGTCGCGAGAACCTGCGTCTGATCACAGCGGTGCGCGGTCCCGAGACGGACGAGCGGATCGCTCCGGCGCTCGCTCGCGTCGGCCTGTCAGAGCGCGCCGAGGAGAAGGTCAAGAGCTACTCGATGGGCATGCGCCAGCGCCTCGGGGTGGCGCGTTGCCTGCTGGCCGATCCGCTGCTGTTGATCCTCGACGAGCCGACCAACGGTCTCGATCCCGCTGGCATCCAGGAGTTCCGCGAGATGATCCGCGCGATGATCGAGCAGGAGGGGCGCACAGTCTTTCTCTCCTCGCATCTGCTCGACGAGGTGGAAAAGATCTGCGACGCCGCCGCGATCGTCGATCGCGGCAAGATCGTCACGCAGGGGCCGATCACGGAGATCTCCCGCGGTGGCGACGGCGCGCGTGACGAACTGATCGTCGGTGTCGACGACGTCGAGCTGGCGCTGCGAACATTGGACGCCAGCACACTCGTGCAGGAGGCGCGGCGCGGGGATGGCGGCCTGCATGTGGTCCTCAGCGGCCCAGCCGACACGGCCGCGGACGTCAACGCGATGCTCGTGCGCGCCGGCGTGGGTGTGGTGCGCCTGGAGCCGGTGCGCCACAGCCTCGAGCAGCGCTTCCTGGAGATCACCGCGCGCTTGGACGAGCGGACTCCCGAGGAGGTACAGGCATGAGCGCGATCGCGCTGCGCATGGCGGGCGCGGACTTCCTGAAGCTGCGTAAGAAGCGCAGCACGCTGATCTGGGCGCTCGTGCTCGCGCTTTTGCCGGTGATCGTGCTGTTCGTGGTGAGGGCGATCCTGCATTCCTCGACGCCCTCCGAACACCCACCGGCTGGTGGCCTTGACGGCTTTCACACTGGCCTGCGCCTGCTCGGCGGCCTGTTCTTCGGCCCGTTGGTCGCGATCCTGATCGGCGTTGAGGCCGGCACCACCGACGCCTCCAACGGCGTCTTCCGCGATCTGGTTGTCACGGGACGTTCCCGGCTGGCGCTGTTCGCCACGCGCGTTCCCGCGGCTCTGCTGCTCTGCTGGACGGTGATCACTACGGGCTATGCCCTGATCCTGCTGGGGACATTCGCGTTCGCATCGAATTTGCCGACGCCGAGCGGCTCGCTGATTCTCAACAGCTTCGGCTTCCTGCTGCTGGCCAGTGGCGTGCTCTGCGCGGTGGCGGTGGGCTTTGCCTCTCTGACGACGTCCAAGCCGGGAGCGATTATCGCCCTGATCGCTTGGCAGATAATCGCGAGCCCGTTGATCTCGAGCATCAAGGAACTCGGGAGCGCGCGCGACTTCGTGCTCAGTCAGGGCCTCGCGCATTTTGCTCCGCTCAACGTGGTGATGGGGCGCGACAGCAGCATCAGCATGTCCGGCGGCAAGGCGCTGCTCGTGATCGTCCTCTGGCTCGTCGTGTTCCTGGGGCTGGGTGCCTGGCGCACCCGCACGATGGACACCTGACCAGGGAGCTGCCGGGGGCGCGAGGCTCTGGGAGAGCCATTGCGATAGGCACCGGACCGCGCTGGCTAAACCTTGCGATGCTCGGGAACCCAGGACCCATCCTCCTGGCGGACGAAGTCCTGAAACAGCCCGGGCGCCTCGGCCTGCATGATGCGGGCGATCGTGTCGAAAACTAGGCGCAGCTCCTCCTCGGCGCCCGCAGCGGTGCGCATCTCGATCACGTGTCGTAGCGTGCGCGCGTTCGCCGTCCAGACGATGTCCGTGCTCAGCCCGATCGGAGCAAGCCGCCGCAGGGCGGAGGTGACTTCCTTCTTGACGTGGAACGGCACACCCTCCTCGTCGATCCCCAGCTCACTGGCGGCGCTTAGCTGAAACTCCTCGAGCTGCTCGACGATCGCGAGCACCTGCTCGCGGACCGGCTCGAGCGCCGGCGGCACGCGGAAGCCGATGTCGGCGAGGCGCACGTAGCGCAGGCTCTCCTGGCTGAAGGCCGAGCCGGCGCGATGCCTTACGAGCTCGTGGGTGAATACTCTCGAACAATTCCGAATACTAAAAGAATAGTTGGCGTGCTCCAGTACGCTGCCATGTCCCGAGCGCAGGATGTTGGCAAAGTACTCGCGCTGGTCGGTGCGCACTTTGGTGACGTTTGGGTTCAGCCCCGGCTCCCAGCTGCGGTAGCATGCCCGGCCGCCGAACTCGATGATCAATTCGCCCCCGTTTGGGCTCCCGTCGGACTCCTCCAGACGGCGCTCCAGCCAGGACTCGCCGCCGACGTCTTGCAGGTAGCCGCGCAGCCCTTCGAGGTCCACCGACGGGCGGGCGATCAGGAAGACTTGCGGAGTCGTCTCGTGCATCGGGCCGACGATGCTAAGCAGCCCCTCGGACGTCCATTGGCTGCGTGCCGCTCCGATCGGCCCGATACCCTCGGGGCAATGAACCAATCCAACGGCATCGACGGCGCCGCGATCGTGAGCGCCCATGAGCTGCGTCGTCGGTACGGCGAGGGCGATACGGCGGTCGAGGCGCTGCGCGGTGTCGATCTCGACGTGCGCGCCGGTGAGCTCGTCGCCATCATGGGCCCGTCGGGCTCGGGCAAGTCCACGCTGATGCACCTGCTGGCCGGGCTCGACAAGCCGACGTCTGGCACTGTGCTGATCGCGGGCACCGAGCTGGGCGCCCTCGACGATGGCGCGCTGACGCGACTGCGCCGAGAGCACATCGGCTTCATCTTTCAGTTCTTCAACCTGCTGCCGATGCTCGACGCCGAGGAAAACATCGTCCTGCCGCTGTCGATCGCCGGCGAGAAGCCGGACAGGGAGTGGCTCACCGAGCTCGTGTCGAAGGTGGGCCTCGCCAACCGCACGAGCCATCGCCCCTCCGAGCTCTCGGGAGGCGAGCAGCAGCGGGTCGCGATCGCTCGTGCGCTCGTTACGCGCCCGACAATCCTGCTCGCCGACGAGCCGACCGGCAACCTCGACTCGAAGACCGGCGGCGAAATCCTCGAACTGATGCGAGAGTCGGTCAACGCCTACGGCCAGACCACGGTGATGGTCACGCACGATCCGCGCGCCGCGGCGATTGCTGACCGCATCTGGTTCATCGCGGACGGACTTCTCGTGAAGGAGCTCCAGGGCGTCACCGCCGCGGACGTTCTAAACGTGATGGGCGAACTCTCCGCGTGATCCGCGTCGCGCTCAAGGGCCTCGCGCGTCGCAAGCTCCGAGCCTCGCTGACCGCGATCGCGATAGTTCTCGGCGTGGCGATGGTCAGCGGCACGTTCATCCTCACCGACACGATCAAATCGGCGTTCGGCACGGTCTTCACCCAGGTCTACAAGCACACCGATGCGGTGGTGACCGGCAAGAGCGCGGTCGGTAGCGGTGAAGGCGAAGAAAAAGGTCGCAACACCCCTTCGTTCTCGGAATCGCTGCTCGCGCGGGTCCAGGCGCTGCCCGGCGTGTCCGAAGCGCAGGGCGGCATCGCCGACAGCGCGTCGCTCGTGGGCCGCGACGGCAAGGTGATCTCGGGCGGCGGTGCCCCGTCGCTCGCGTTCAGCGTGCACCCCCACGGCAGCCAGCGCTTCAACCCGCTGGAACTCGTCGCGGGAACGTGGCCGTCGGGGCCGGGCGAGGTCGCGATCGACGCCAACACGGCCGAAAAGAAGCACTACGCAGTCGGACAGACGATCGGCGTGATAGCGCGTGGCCCGGAGCAGCAGTTGCGCATCTCGGGCATCGCAAAGATCGGTGGCGTGTCCTCGCTCGGGGGCGCGACCATGGCGATCTTCGACTTTCCGGTGGCGCAGCGGTTGTTCAACAAGGTGGGCAAGCTCGACTCGATCTCGGTTGCGGCCAAGCCTGGCTTTTCTCCTACCCAGCTGGTGCGCGAGATCCAGCCGTTGTTGCCGGCGAACGCGCAGGTGCGCAGCGGCGAAGGGCAGGCCAAGCAGTCGACAAACGAAACCAACGGGTTTCTCAGCATCATCCAGGACTTCCTGCTCGCCTTCGGCGGGGTCGCGCTGTTCGTCGGTAGCTTCGTCATAGCCAACACGCTGTCGATCACGATTGCGCAGCGCACGCGAGAGCTCGCCACGCTGCGGACGCTGGGGGCGACTCGCCGGCAGGTGCTGCGCTCGGTGATGGTGGAAGCGCTCGTGATCGGGACGGTCGCGGCGGTGGCCGGGCTGTTCCTCGGCCTGGGCCTGGCGAAGGGCCTGAACTCTCTGTTCGTGTCGTTCGGGATCGACCTGCCGCAGGCCGCGACGGTGTTCGCCACGCGCACGATTATCGTCTCGCTGCTGGTGGGCGTGGTGATCACGCTGATCGCGGCGCTGCGGCCCGCGATCCGCGCGACGCGTGTGCCCCCCATCTCGGCGGTCCGGGAGGGCGCCGTGCTCGCGCCGTCGCGCTTCGCGCGCTTCAGCACGGTCTCTGCCGCCGTGACGGTCGCAGCGGCGCTGGGCCTCATGCTGATCGGCCTGTTCGTGGGCTCCCTATCCACCACGCAGCGTCTGCTGGCGATCGGCGTGGGCGCGGCCGCCATGTTCGTCGGCGTGGCGATGCTCGCGAAGACGCTCGTCCCACCACTCGCTGCGGTGCTCGGCTGGCCGGCGACGCGGATCGGCGGCGTGGCCGGCAGGCTCGCACGCGCCAACGCGATGCGCAACCCGGCCCGCACGGCCTCCACGGCCTCAGCCCTGATGATCGGGCTTGCGCTCGTGACCCTGGTTTCGGTGCTCGCGGCGGGCCTGAAGTCCACGTTCGAGAGCTCGGTCAACGACCTCTTCAGCGCCGACTACGCGCTCACGGCGACCAACAACTTCTCGCCGATCTCGACGGCGCCGGAAAGAGCGCTTCGCTCTGTGCCCGGCGTGACGGTGGTGGCAGGCGTGCGCGCCGGCACCGGGCGCGTGTTCGCCAGCAAAATCAACGTGGCCGGGGTCGAAGGCGACGTGAGCCGGGTGATCAAGGTCAAGTGGAAGGCAGGTTCACAGTCTGTGCCCGGCGAACTCGGCTACAACGGCGCATTCGTTAACAAGGACTACGCCAAAGAACTCCACCTGCGCGTGGGCTCGCCGATCGCTGTTGAGACTCCGACGGGCAAGACCATGCACCTCGAGGTTCGCGGCATATTCGAACAGCCGAAGGGCGGCTCCCCCTACGGCGATGTGACGGTCTCCACGAGCCGCTTCGACGCCGAGTACCAGAACCCGCAGAACGTCTATGCGTTCGCCGATATGGTCGGCGGTGCGTCGGCGGCGAACACGGCCAGGCTGAAGGGCGCGCTCGCCTCGTTCCCGGACGCGAAGATCGCGACCGAGCACGAATTCAAGAACAACCAGGAGCAGGGCATCAACTCGCTGCTCAACCTCCTCTACGTGCTGCTCTCGCTGTCCATCATCGTCAGCCTCTTCGGCATCGTGAACACGCTTGTCCTCACCGTGTTCGAGCGTACGCGCGAGCTCGGGATGCTGCGCGCCATCGGGATGACGCGCCGGCAGATGCGCCGCATGATCCGCCACGAGAGCATCGTGACGGCATTGATCGGCGCGGCGCTCGGAATCCCAGTGGGGATCGTGCTCGCGTTGATGGTCGGGCAGGCGATCGAATACCCCGCGTTCACCATCCCGGCAGGCACGATCGTGGTGTTCATCTTCGCCGCGATCATCGCCGGTCTGCTCGCCGCGATCTTCCCCGCCCGCCGGGCAGCCCGGCTGAACGTGCTTCAGGCGCTGCAGTACGAGTAGCGACCGGCCAGCTAAGCTGCGCGGCGATGACGAGCCAGACCTCTTCAGGGGCGACTGACCCCGAGCTCGCAGCCGCCGCCTGGGACCTCGAGCCGCTCGTAGACGGTGAGGGTAAGGAGGGAGTCGAGCGTCGCCTGAGCGATGCGCTGGTGCGTGCGCAGGCGTTTGCCGGGCGACACGCCGGCAAGCTGGGTGAGCTCGACAGCGCGGACCTGCGCGAGGCGATGAACGAGCTCGCGGCGATCCACGAGCTGGTTGCACGCGCCGGCTACTACGCGGCGTTGCGCTTCTCCACCGACACCGCCGAGCCGGCCAACGGAGCGCTGCTCCAGCACGTACAGGAGCAGGAGACGACGATCCAGACCACTCTCTTGTTCTTCGAGCTCGAGTGGGCCGCGCTTTCGGATAAGCGCGTTGAGGAGCTGCTCTCCCATGACGGTCTGGACTTCTGCGCTCATCACCTGCGCAACGTGCGCCGCTACCGCGAGCACCTGCTTTCCGAGCTCGAGGAGAAGATCCTCGCCGAGAAGGCGCTCACCGGCGCGAGCGCCTGGACACGTCTGTTCGAGGAGCTGACCTCCGCGATCGAGGTGCAACTCCCTACCGGCTCACAGGACGGCGAGCAGGCGGCGCAGGACACCACCGAGACGGTGGCGCTCGATGTCGCGCTCAGCCGCTTGGCGCTCGCCGACAGACAGCTTCGACGCGACGCCGCCAAGGCCGTCACGGCTGCGCTTGCGCCAGGGTTGCGCACGCGCGCCTACCTCTTCAACACGTTGCTCGCGGACAAGGCGACCGACGATCGGCTGCGCCGCTATCCGCATTGGCTGGCGGCGCGTAACCTCTCCAACGAGGCCAGCGACGAGTCGGTGCGGGCGCTGATCGAGGCGGTCCGCGGGCGCTATGAGATCCCCCGTCGCTGGTACCGGCTGAAGGCGAGGCTGCTTGGTGTGGAGCGCCTGGCCGACTACGACCGCATGGCGGCGGTGACCGAGGACGAGGTCAGCTTTCCGTTCGCGCAGGCGCGCGAGATCGTGCTCGACTGCTACTCCTCCTTTTCTCCGGAGCTCGGTGCGCTCGTCAAGCGCTTCTTCGACGAGCGTCGTATCGACGCGCCGGTGCGTCCGGCCAAGCGCGGCGGGGCCTTCTGTGCGGCAGCCGTCCCGGAGGTGTTCCCCTACGTGCTGCTCAACTACACCGCCCGGCGTCGCGACGTGCTCACGCTCGCGCACGAGCTCGGCCACGGAGTCCACTTCGCCCTGGCGGCCCGCCAGGGGATCTTCCACCAGAGCACGCCGTTGACGCTCGCGGAGACCGCGTCGGTGTTCGGCGAGACGATCGTCTTTCAGCGGCTGCTCGAGCAGGACTCCTCGCCGGCTTCGCGCCTGGCGCTGCTGGCTGAGAACCTCGAGGACACGATTGCGACGGTCTTCCGTCAGGTGGCGATGAACCGCTTCGAGGATCTCGTGCATACGGCGAGGCGCGGGGAGGGGGAGCTCTCGGTGGAGCGCTTCGGCGAGCTGTGGGCAGAGAGCCAGAGCGAGATGTTCGGCGACTCGGTGCAGGTCACCGACGGCTATCGCACCTGGTGGTCCTACATCCCGCACTTCATCAACAGCCCCGGTTACGTCTACGCATACGCATACGGGCAGCTGCTTGCGTTGTCGGTGTACGAGCGCTACGAACAGACCGGTCCGGAGCTCGTGCCCCGCTACCTGGACCTGCTTGCGGCGGGCGGCTCGCGCTCGCCCGAGGAGCTCGGCAGGATCGTCGGCGTCGATCTCGCCGATCCCAGCTTCTGGGAGGCTGGCCTGGATCTCGTCGAACGGCAGTTGCTGCAAGCCGAGACGGCGGCGCAGGCCGCGCTCGGCGCGTAGGTACGCCAGGCTGCGGCCGTTCAGCGCGTCAGCGACGACACGCCGCCGGATCCCTCCAGGGACGGCGCGAGGGCCGGCACGGTTCCGATCGTTGGCTCCGGCCGGCCGAGCTCGAAGCCCTGGCCGCCCTGGATCACGGTGTCCGTCTGCAGGTCCTTGACGCCGATGCCACGCAGGAACGCGAGCGTGTCCTGATCCTCGATACCCTCGGCGATCACGAACGCCCCGGTCTGCCTGGCGAACGTGGCCATCGCCATCAGCACCGCGCGGGCGCCCGGCTGGGTCGGCGCGGCGAGCACGATGCTGGCGTCGAGCTTGACGAACTCCGCGTCGATCTGGCGCAGCATCTCCAGGCCCGAGTTGCCGGTGCCGACATCATCGATCGCGGTCTGAAAGCCCTGTGCGCGCAGCCGCCGCAAGCACTTGACGACCGACGCGGTGCGTCCCCCGAAGCGCTCGGTGACCTCGATCACGACTCGCCCACGCGACAGTCCCGCCTGCTCGACTGCGCTTCCCAGCCAGTCGTTGCGCTCGGCGTCGAGGTCGAGGGTCTGCGGAGCGAGGTTCACGAACAGCAGCACCCCGGGCGCGAGCTCCGGGGCGGCACGCAGGGCGCTGCGCACGCAGAGCACGTCGAGTTGGTGCACGCGCCCGAGCTGCTCGGCGATGTCGAATGCTTCGGCTGGACCCGAGAGCCCGTACTCGGGATCGGGGCGAGTCAGCGCCTCGACGCCGAGCAGCGTCTCGGCCTCGAAATCCCAGATTGGCTGGAACACCGTGCTCAGACGCTCCTCGTCGATCAGCCGGCGGACGGCTTCCTTCTTGTCGGAGCTCATCACCACGACCTGCTCGCGAATGTCGTCGAAGTGGGTGGCTCGCCCTCCGCCCTGACGCTTTGACTCGTACAGCGCCGCGTCGGCCTCGTCGCGCAGCGTGTCGGACTGCTCGCCGGGGCGCAGCGAGCTCACGCCGACGCTCACCTCGATGCCGGCGTCGGAGAGGTTGCGATTCAGCCGCCGCGCGAGCGTGCGGGCGCCCTCGGCGTCGGTGTGCGCCAGCAGCAGCGCGAACTCGTCCCCACCGGTCCTGAACGAGCGGTCTCCCGGTCGCGACTCGCGCAGGACCTCAGCTACGCGTCGCAGCACCGCGTCGCCGTGGGGGTGTCCGTGCCGGTCGTTGATGAACTTGAAGTCGTCGACGTCGAGGATCGCCAGCGCGACCGATTCCTGGTAGCGCGCCGCGGAGGCCACGGCCTGGGGGAGCTCGTCCTGGAAGGCGCGCTGGTTGGGGAGGTCGGTCAGGCCGTCGCGTGTGGCACGCGCCAGCGCCAGGCGATGGTCGCGCAGCAGTGTACGTCCCCCCACCAGGTAGAAGACCCCGCTGCCGCCGATCAGCGCGATCAGCCCGACGAGCGCCAGGACCATCCGGATGTCGTGCAGCTGCGCGTCGTAGGCGCTGTGGGAGTAGCTCACCTCGTAGGCGTAACGTTCGCCGGCCAGGTTGACGGGCGTGACGAACTCGAAGTTGCCGCGGTCCTTTGCGGCATTGTTCTCCAGCCCGGCGTAGGAGCGCCCTTCAAGCAGCGCCGCTTCGATGCGGGGATCGGTGTCGCTTGTGCCGATCAGGCGGCCTTCGCCCGAGGCTCTGACGACGTGCCGCTGGTCGATCAGCAGCGCCTTCAGCGTTCCGGGGCGCCGCTGGATTGCGCGCAGCAGACGATCGACCTCGCCGATCGCTTCCGCCCGGCTGGCGGCGCCGGCGCCCTCGTATTCGAAGCCCCTGGCGTCCGCCCGCTGAGCCGCCGCGTAGTTTTCGATCTGGCGGTGCTCCAGCTGGCGATCTATGAGGACATAGCCGACCGCGCAGATCAGCGCGAGCGTGAGGGCGATCGCCGCAAACAGGCGCACCCCGAAGCGAAGCGACGAGTCGTTCTCAGCGGCGCCGCGGCGCGCCACTGTCCGCCGCCACAGGCTCCTCAAGCGGCCCGGCCGATCCTGGGGTTGCGCGGTGTCCGGCGCCATCGGAGTGTCTGTGCCCGGCATTGTTTATGTATCGACACGGCCCTCGACCGGCATGATCGCTCGCCGCACGGCACCGTTTTCTCGGCCGCGACCTCGACCTCGACCCTTCGTGATCGTCTCTGGTCGGCTGGCCGAACGCTTTTACAGCAGCCCCAGCGCGCTGCCGACCCCGTGCACGAGGTTGAACAGGGGCTGGGGCAGGATGCCGAAGAACAGCGTTGCGGCGCCGGCGAGGATCGCTACGAACCCAACCTCGGGTTGAGGGCCGGGGGCGGCATCGCCATCCGGGCCTGACGCGGCCGCCGCCTGCTCGTCGAGCTCCTGTGAACCGCCCGCCAGGGTCGGCAGGGCGCCCTCGGCGAGGGCGGGGCCCGGCGCGTCCTGGGGCGCGTCGCCCATCCACATCGTCGCGATCACCGGCAGGTAATAGCCGAGGGAGATCATCGAGCCGATCACGATCACGACCCCCAGCCACGTGTAGCCGCCCGCGACGGATGCGTCGATCAGGTAGAACTTGCCCATGAACCCCGCCGTCGCGGGGATTCCCGCTAGGCCCAGCATCGCGAGCGTCATCGGCCACGCCAGCTGCGGGCGCTCGCGGCCCAGGCCTCGCATCGCCGCAACCGTGTCACCTAGATCCGTTTCCCGCTCGCGCGCGAGGAGCGTGGCGAACGCCGCCATGTTCATGAACAGGTACACCGCCAGGTAGAACACCGTCGCCTGGGCGCCCAGCTTGCTGGCGACGACGACGCCCGCGAGCATGTACCCGGCCTGGGCGACGGACGAGTAGGCGAGCATCCGCTTCAGTGAGGACTGCCCCAGCGCGCCCACGTTTCCGACGACGATCGTGATCGCGGCCAGCGCCGCCACCGCCGGGCCCCAGCTGGCGTGGGCTTCGATCAGCGCGACGTCGAACAGGCGCAGGAACACGCCCAGCGCCGCGACCTTAGTCGCCACTGCCATGAACGCCGTCACGGGCGTCGGGGCGCCCTCGTACACATCGGGCGTCCACTGGTGAAACGGGGCCACGGACGCCTTGAAGCACAGCCCCGCCACGCACAGCGCGATCCCCGTCAGCGTCAGCGGATCGGTCGCGAGGCTTCCGTTCGACAGTGCGCTTGCGATCGCGCTGAAGTCGGTCGCGCCCGTCGCGCCGTAGATGAGCGCCAGCCCGTATAGCAGCGTCGCCGAGCCCACCGACCCTACGATCAGGTACTTCAGCCCCGACTCCAGCGAATGCTCGCGTTTGAGCTCCGTCGCGCACAACACGTACAGCGGGATCGACAGCAGCTCCAGGCCGAGGAACACCACCACCGTGTTCTGCGCCGCCGCCAGCAGCGACATGCCGCCGATCGAGCTCAGCAGCAGCGCGTGCCACTCGCCGTGCGCGGCTTCTCGTGCCGCCAGCGAGCGCCACGCCAGCAGCACCGTGCAGATTCCGCCCGCTATGAGGATCAGGTTCAGCGTGAGCGACAGCGCATCGATCTTCAGCGCCCCCGCGACGATCGATTTCTCCGCGTTCCACTGCCAGATCGTCAGGCCTGCCGCCGCTGCCAGTGCCACGAGACTAAGCGCGGGGACGAGCTGGGCGCGGGCCCAGCGCGAGCCGAGCAGGCCCACGAGCAGGACTATCGCCGCACCGCCCAGTAGGGCGATCAGGGGTGAGAGGGCCGCGAAGTCGACGTGCGGACCTTTCAGGGTGGCTATGGCGAGGAGGCTCATGGGAATGTGCTCGCCGACGTCGAGAACGAGGGATTCAGCGCCGCCTGCGCCGAGGCCACAGCGGCCTTCGTTGAGCCTTCGCTGCGCCGCAGCGCCAGCTGGGGGTAGATCGCCATGAACACGATCACGAGCACGAGCGGGACGAGCACCGCGCCGTCGCGGATCGAGATCTCGCGCGAGTCCACGCCGGAGCCGACGCGGTTGTGCATCGCGCGGATGAACAGGCGCAGCGCGTAGACGCTCGCCATGACCACGCCGCTGAACGCGATGATCGCGATCGCGAGCTTGGCTTTGAACACGCCGAGCAGGATCAGGAACTCGCCGACGAAGTTGGACGAGCCCGGCATCGCCAGCGTCGCCAGCGAGACGATCAGGAATATGGAAGCCAACACAGGCGCGCGGAACGCGATCCCGCCCATGTCGCGCACGTCCTCCGAGCCGCCCGCCCGACGGGACAGGATCGCGACGATGAACAGCAGCGGTGCGACGACCAGGCCGTGGTTGACCATCTGCAGCAGCGCGCCCTGTGCGCCCTGGGGGTTCAGGGCAAAGATCCCCAGCGTGATGAACCCCAGCTGCGCGACCGACGAGTACCCGGCGATCAGCCGCGCGTCGGTCTGGGTGAACGCGACCGCCGAGCCGTACAGGATCGAGACGAGCGCGACGATCAGCATCAGCGTTTGAAAATGAGCCGCGCCCTGGGGGAACAGCGGCAGCACGATCGCCAGAAACCCGTACGCGCCGACCTTCGAGAGCACGCCGCTGAACACCATCAGCACCTCGATTGGCATCGCCCTGTATCCGTCGGGCATCCAGCCGTGCAGGGGGAACGCGGGCATCTTCACCAGGAACGCGGCGGCGAAGAACAGGAATATCCACTCCTGCGATCCCCTGTTCAGGGGCAGCGTCTGAAGAGTTGAGAGCACGAACGTGATGTGACCGCCGCCCTGCTGCGCCGCCAGCACCCCGGTCGCGATCGCCGCCGCGAGCATCAAGAGCGAGCCCACGAGCGTGTAGATGACGAGCTTGATCGTGGCTTTGACGCGCTCCTCGCGTGTGCCCCGGGCGGTGGGGCCCCCAATTATTGTGAGGAAGTAGAACGGGATCAGCATCAGGTCGAAGAACGCGACGAACAGCGCCAGGTCCTGGGCCAGAAACGCCCCGAGCACGGCCGACTCGGCGAGCATGAAGAAGAACCAGAACAGCCTGGGTCGCGGGGTGGGCGGGCTCCCAGTCCTCAGGTTCGCGGCGATCGTGGCGGCGGCGAACAGCAGTGTCGTCAGGCCGATGAGAAAGACATTCAACCCGCTGATTCCCAGCTTGTAGTGAATCCCCAGTTCGCTGATCCACACCACATCCGTCACGTGGGCGAGACCGGTCGTGCCCGGCGAGTATTCGGCGATGTACCCGATCGCCAGCCCGAGCGCCCCTATCGAGCCGATCAGCGCCAGCACGCCGGGGATGCTCCATCCGCCGGTCCTCGCATCGATCTCTGTGGAGGGCGTGGTGTCGGTGGCGCGGGCGCGCCCGAGGAGGGTGCTTACGATCGCGCCGAGCACCCCGCACGCGGCGGGCAGCCAGATCAGGATGGAGAGAGGGGGCATGGTTCAGGTCCTCACGTCTGCAGCAGGAAGTAGAACGCGACGCCCGTCACGCCGAACACGAGCAGCGCGGCGTAATAGCGCACGAACCCGCTCTGCACCGCGCGCACCGCGGCCGAGCCCGCGCGCACGATCCCGGTGGAGCCGCCGATCATCGTGTCCTGGACGAACACGCGCTCGAACGTGCCGGTCGCGAACCGCCCGGCCGCGGCGGCGGGCTTGACGACCAGTGCGTCGATCAGCTCGTCGAAGTACCACTTGTTTACGAACAGCGTGTACAGCGGCGCGAACCGCGCACGCGCGCGCACGGTGAGCTCAGGCTGCTTGACCCAGATGCGGTAGGCGATCGCGATGCCGCTCAGCCCCAGCAGCGTGCCGAGGATCAGTCCGAACACGAGCAGCCCGTCGCGGGTGTGCGGTTCATACAGCGGCGAGCCCGCGAACGTGGGGCGCAGGAAGTTGGTGATGACGTCGTCGACTTCGGGGATCTGCACGAGCCCCGCCCCGACTGCGCCGATCGCCAGCACGGTCATCGCGACCTTCATTCCTAGGGCGCGCTCGGCCACCATGTGATGCGGTCCCGGGAAGCCCACGTCGGTGTCCTCGACCTCTCCGTTGGCGGGGTTCGTGGGTACCTCTTTGTGGTGCAGATGGGGTGGGTGGGCATCCAAGTCAATCTCCTGCGCCTCGGCGACGGGGTCGCCGTAGAACGCGCGGAAGATCATGCGGAACGTGTAGATCGCGGTCAGGAACGCGCCCAGGTAGCCGATCACGTACAGCGCCCAGTGCCAGCCCCCGCGCTCGGCGGTGACGAGCAGGATCTCGTCCTTGGAGAAGAAGCCGGAGAAGGGGGGGATGCCCGAGAGCGCCAGCCCGCCGATGACGAAGCACGCGAACGTGAACGGCAGCGCCTTGCGGAATCCGCCCATCTTCTGAAGCGACTGCTCGCCGCCCATCGCGCCGATGATCGAGCCCGCGCCCATGAAGAGCAGCGCCTTGAAGAATGCGTGGGTCATCAGGTGGAACATCCCCGCCGCGTACGCGCCGACGGAGACGCCCATGATCATGTAGCCGATCTGGGACATCGTCGAATAGGCGATCACGCGCTTGATGTCGGTCTGGGCCAGCGCGATCGTGCCCGCGATCAGCAGCGTGACCGCGCCGATCACCGCGCCGGTGTCCTGCGCGGCGGGAGCCAGTTCGAACAGGACGTGCATGCGCGCGATCAAGTACACGCCCGCCGTCACCATCGTCGCCGCATGGATCAGCGCGCTGACGGGCGTGGGGCCCTCCATCGCGTCGGGCAGCCACGTGTGCAGGGGAATCTGAGCGGACTTGGCGATCGCGCCGACGAGCAGCAGCAGGCAGCCCGCGACGATGTCCGCTTCGCCCGTGTGAAACACGTGCGGGGCGGCAGCGAACGTGCCGAGGAAGTCGAGCGTGCCGGTGTGCTTGAAGATGAAGTACGTCCCCAGCACCAGTCCTGCGTCGCCGACCACGTTGATCACGAACGCCTTGATCCCCGCGCGCGTCGCGGTCGTGCGCCGGTACCAGAAGGAGATCAGCAGGTACGACGCCGCGCCCACGAACGCCCAGCCGACGATCAGCAGGAGGAAGTTGCCCGCGAGCACGAGCAGCAGCATCGAGAACACGAAGAAGTTCAAATACGCGAAATACCTGGCGAACCCGCGGTCTTCTTCGAGGTAGGAGATCGAGTAGAGGTGGATCATCGAGGAGATCCCGCTGACGATCAGAATCATGAACACCGACAGGGGGTCCACCAGGATCGATACTTCCGCGTTCACGCCGACGGTGTTTGCGTAGCTCCACAGCGAGGACGTCAGCTCACGGTGGTCTGAGCTGTGCCCCTGCAGCGAGATCAGCGCGCCGAGCGCGGCCACGAACGCGAGGCCGATCGCGGCCGTCCCGATCCAGCCGGCGCTGTTGCCGGGCAGCCGGCGGTAGCCGAACGCGAGCGTCAGCGCCCCCAGCAGAGGAAACAGCAGGACCAGCCACCCCCACGTCGTCGCCATCAGCCCTGCAGCTCCCGGAGCTCATCAACGTCTATGGGAAGTTTGCGCCGGTGGATCGCCACGACCATGCCCAATCCGATGCAGACCTCGCACGCGGCGACCGTCATCACAATCAGCGCGAGGATCTGCCCGTCCCCGTTGCCCCACATGCGCGAGAACGCGATCAGCGCGAGGTTGGCGCCGTTGAGCATCAGCTCCAGGCACAGCAGCACCACGAGCGGGTTGCGGCGCACCATCACCCCGGCGGCGCCGAGCGCGAACACGATCGCGGAGACCGCTAGGTACCAGCCGATGCTCATCGCCGGGTCCCGACTCCCTCGGCCATCGTCCCTGTCTCCCGCGGGCGCACGAGGTCGAGCGGGGTCGGCACACGCCCGTTCATGTCCCCGTCATCGTCGATGCCGCCGCGCCGGCGGGCGAGCACGACCGCGCCGACGGCCGCGATCAGCAGCAGGAACGAGGCGGCCTCGAACACGAGCAGGAACCGCGTCAGCAGCAGCTGGCCGATGTACGCGGGCGTGCCGAACGTCCTCGGCCCCGGCGCGTAGGGCGCGCCGTCGCCGCTGACGGCCTTCAGGCCCGTGCCGAGCAGCGCGATCAAGAGCTCGACGAGCAGCGCGCCGCTGAGGATCGCCGCGCCCAGGCGCAGCTGCGCGCCCGCGGGGCCGCGCCCGCGTAAGAGCTCGCCGATCGGCTCCTCGCGCCCGCCGACATAGGCGACGACGAACACGTACAGGACCATTACCGCGCCGGCGTACACCACCACCTGCACGGCGGCGACGAATTCCGCGCGCAGCAGCAAAAACAGCACGGCCAGCGACAGCAGGTGCCCGACGAGCGCGAGCACGGCGTAGAACGGGTCGCGCAGCATCACCACGCCGACCGCGCCCGCGATCGCGCCGAAGCCCGCGATGAAGAACAGAACCGCGCTCACTCGCCCTCATTCCTCAGCGGCGTGCGCTCCAGCGGCTCGGCGAGGAGCATCTCCTTGGTGAAGATCAGGTCCGTGCGGTCGTAGTCGGAGAGCTCGTAGTCGTGACCCATCGTGATCGCGTCGAACGGGCAGGCGACCTCGCAGTAACCGCAGAAGATGCAGCGCGAGAGGTTGATCTCATAGACCGCGGCGTAGCGCTCCCCGGCGGAGACGCGGTTCTCCGGCGTGTTCTCGGCGGCGACGACGCGGATGCAGTCCGCGGGGCAGGCGGCGGCGCAGAGCGAGCAGCCGACGCACTTCTCCAAGCCGGGGTGGGTGGGGTCCGAATTTTCGAAGCGGTGCAGCTTGTGGCGGCCGCGGAAGCGCGGGTAGACGGGGGTCTTCTGCTCTGGGTACTGAACCGTGACGGGCTTTTCCGTGAAGCGGCCGAACGTCGTCATCAGGCCGCGCAAGGTCTCTCCGAAGGTGCGCCAGGTGCCGCGCGCGGGTCCCGGCGCGGGGGCGCGCTGGACCTCGATCAGATCGTCGCCGGGATTCCACATCAGTTCGTCACCACCACGAGCACGGCCGTGACGAGCGCGTTCAGGGTGGCCAGCGGCAGCAGGACCTTCCAGCCGAAGCTCATCAGCTGGTCGTAGCGCAGCCGCGGCAGCGTCGCGCGGACCCAGATGAACAGGAACGTGAAGAGCGACATCTTGAACAGCACGACGAACGGGTCCACCCAGCCGGGCGGGTGGACGCCGAACGGCAGCAGCCAGCCGCCGAGGAACACGGTCGTGACGATGCCCGAGACGACGAGGACGTTGAGGTACTCGGCGAAGTAATAGGAGGCGAAGCGCCCGCCGCCGAACTCGGTGTTGTAGCCGCCGACGAGCTCGGCGTCGGCCTCCGTGAGATCGAATGGCGCGCGATTGGTCTCTGCGAAGCTCGCGGTCAGGAAGATGAGGAAGCCGAAGAACTGGGGCACGATGTACCACATGCCCGCCTGCGCCTGGACGATGCCGGTGAGCGAGAGCGTCTGCGCGGCCATGATCACGCCGACGAGCGCGAGTCCCTGGGATACCTCGTAGGAGATCAGCTGCGCCGCGCCGCGCATCGCGCCGAGGAAGGAGTACTTCGAGCCCGAGGACCAGCCGCCGAGCATGATCCCGTAGAAGGCGATTGCGCCGAACGCGAACAGGTAGAGCGGGCCGATCGAGACGTCGATCCCGTACAGCCCGACGGGTGTGCCGAAGATGCGCTGGACGTTGCCGAACGGGATGATCGCGAAGGCGGCGACGGCCGTGAGGATCGAGACGACCGGCGCCAGCACGAACAGGAAGCCGATCGAGGTGGTCGGGCGGAACTGCTCCTTGGTGAGCAGCTTGAGGATGTCCGCGAGCGGTTGCAGCGCGCCGTAGGGGCCGACGCGGTTGGGGCCGTAGCGCGACTGGAATCGCCCGAGCAGCTTGCGCTCGGCGAGCAGCACGACGGGGACGAGCTGCAGCGCGACGGCGAAGATGATGATCGCCTTCAGGACCTGGATCCACCATTCTTCGTAGTAGCCGACCGTGGCGAGGGGAATCATCGGCGGGCCTCGCAGCGAGTCGGTGATGCGTTGGTTATACGGGGCTGCGAAAAGAATGTATTCTTTTTTTGGTCGGTATATCTATGGTGATACCGAGTTTTTAAAAACTAAACAACACTTCTCTCTGGGCTTGTATCGCGATAGTCATACGCGCGTCTCCAGCACAGGAGTATCGGCTGCACGCTGCGGATAGGCGCTTGCCGCGGGACGCTCCTGCCAGCGGACACCTTTGCCGCCGATCTCCTCCAGGGTGAGGCCCGCGTAGAAGGGGACCGCGTCGAACAGCTGTTGCGAGGCCATCGGTCCGGTGAGCACCTCGAGGTCGAGCCCGATGCGGCCGGCGAGGTCGGCTATGACCTGCCATTGGTCGCGGGTCGCTCCCGGGTGTGCGACCGCGGGACGCAGTCGCTGTATGCGCCCGTCGGGGTGGACGATCGTGCCCTCCTTCTCTGCGTAGGCCTGCGCGGGAAAGACGACGTTGGCGTGCTCGCGCAGGCCGTCCGTCAGGAACGTGGCGTGGGCGACGACCGTCGATGCGCGCTCCAGAGCGCGCTCCCACAGCTCGCTCTCGGCCGGATCGGGGCTCAGCGGGTCGGCTCCGAACAACAGGACCGCCGCCAGCTCGCCCTCGGCCAGCCCGTGAGCGATGGCGCGCGCGTCGCGGGGGTCCACCTCGCTCGTCGCGCTCGGGGGCTCGGAGAGCCCGGGGCCGGCGTTCGGCAGCACGCCCGCCTCGCGCAGGCCGCGGCCGTTCGTGCCGGACGGTATTTCCAGCAGGCCCGCGCCGGGGGTGTCGGCGAGGGACAGGGACTGCGCCAGGTCGAGCAGCGCCCGCGCGGCCGCGGCGCCGTCGGTGCCGCCCGCGGTCAGGCGCTCGTGCCACAGGATCACGACCTCCTCGCCGGCGTCGCGCAGCTGCTGCGCCAGCTCGCCGGAGCGCTCGCGTAGGTCGGCGGCGCTCGCCCGGATGAGGCGCATGCCGTGGCGGCGGATGCCCTTGCGCAGGCGCAGGTCGAGGATCGGCGCGTCCTCGATCGGGTCGGCGGCGAGCACGAGCACGGCGTGGGCGAACTCCAGGTCTGAGACCCGCGCCTGCAGGCGCGGGTCGTTCAGGGCGCGCGTGAGCTCCAGTGGCAGCATGCCCGCGCGGCGCGAGTCGATGCGCGGCGAGTGAAGGCCCTCGCGCAGCAGGCGCGCGAGCAGGTAACCCTCCTCGTTGGTGGCCTCGCCGCCCACCAGCGCGCCGCTGTGCTCACCCGCACGGGACAGCCCGGCGGCGGCCTCGTCCAGGGCGCGCTCCCAGGAGATGGGACGCAGCTCGCCGCCGTCGCGGAGCAGCGGCTCGGTCACGCGCAGGCGCGGGTCGATGTGGATCCCGCCTGCCCTCGCTCCACCGGCCGGCGGGACGGCGCCGAGGGCGGGGTAGGCGAAGCGGCCGCGGTCGCACAGCCAGCCGTCGTCGACCTCGGGGTGCTCGCGGGAGAGCACGCGCAGGACGCGCTCGTCGCGGACGGTCAGCGTGACGTTGCACTGCGCGGGGCAGAGCGTGCAGACCGAGCCCGCGTCCTCGACGTCCCAGGGGCGCGCGCGGAAGCGGTAGGGGCGCGAGGTCAGCGCGCCGACGGGGCAGAGCTCGACGATGTTGCCGCTGAACGGCGCGACGTAGGGGTGGCCGTCGAAGGTGGAGACGTAGGAGTGTGCGCCGCGCTCGAGCAGCACGAGCTGGTGGTCTTCGGAGATCTCCTGGGAGAAGCGCACGCAGCGGTAGCAGAGGATGCAGCGCTCGCGGTCGATCGCGATCGTGGGCGAGAGCTCGAGCGGCTTGACGAAGTGACGCTTGGGCTCGACGAACCGCGACAGACCGGGCCCCCAGCCGAAGGTGATGTCCTGCAGCGGGCACTCGCCGCCCTTGTCGCAGACGGGGCAGTCCAGGGGATGGTTGATCAGCAGGAACTCGACGATCGAGCGCTGGGCGTCCTGGACACGTTCGGACTGGGTGTGTACGACCATGCCGTCCTTGACGGGCGTCGAGCAGCCTGTCTGCAGCTTGGGGATGCCCTCGATCTCGACCAGGCACATGCGGCACGCGCCGACCGGGTTGCCGAGCTTGGGCTCGTAGCAGAACACCGGGATCTCGACGTCGCCGTGCTTGGCGGCGTCGACCAGCATCGCGTTCTCGGGCGCCTGGACCTCGCGGCCGTCGATCGTGAGGGTGATCGTTTTCTGCTCGGGCCTGGGCATCAGGCCACGGCTCCCGCGGGTGCAGGTGCTTGCAGCCGCCGGCTCTCGATGTGGGATTCGAGCTCGGGACGGAACTTGGCGATCATCGAGCCGATCGGCATCGCCATCGCGTCGCCGAGCACACACAGGCAGTTGCCGATGATGTGCTCCTGCACGGAGGCCATGATCTCCAGGTCCATCGGGGTCGCCTCGCCGCGGTCGATGCGTTCCAGCATCGTCACCGTCCAGTTGGTGCCCTCGCGGCAGGGGGTGCACTTGCCGCAGGACTCGTGGCGGTAGAACTGCGCCACCTTCAGGGCGACGTCGAGGATCGGGGTGGAGTCGTCGACGACGATGATCGCGCCCGAGCCGAGCATCGAGCCGGCTTTGGCGAGCGAGTCGAAGTCGTAGGGGATGTCCAGGTCGTCGCCCGTCAGCACGGGCGCGGAGGAGCCGCCCGGAAACCAGCACTTGACGGTGCGCCCCGGCGGCGGGCCGCCGGCCAGGTCGTAGATGATCTCGCGCGAGGGAATGCCCAGCTCGATCTCGTAGTTGCCGGGGCGCTGGACGTGGCCGGAGACGGACACTAGCTTGGTGCCGGTCGAGGTCTCGGTGCCCAGCTTGGCGTAGCCGGCGCCGCTCATGCGGATGATCGTGGGCACGGTGGAGAGCGTCTCGACGTTGTTGATCAGCGTCGGTCCCTGGTAGAGGCCCTGGTTGGCGGGGAACGGCGGCTTCAGGCGGGGGTTGCCGCGCTTGCCTTCCAGCGAGTCCAAGAGGCCGGTCTCCTCGCCGCAGATGTACGCGCCGGCGCCGCGGTGTACGACGAGCGAGAGCGAGTGCTCGGAGCCGAGGATGTTCTCGCCTACGTAGCCGGCCTGGCGGGCTTCGGCGAGGGCCGCGTCGAGGATGTCGGCTTGCTGGGAGTACTCGCCGCGAATGTAGATGAACGAACGGGTGGCGCCGGCTGCGTATGAGGCGATGATCAGCCCCTCGATCAGCATGTGCGGGGTCTTCTGCATCAGTTCGCGGTCCTTGAACGTGCCCGGCTCGGACTCGTCGGCGTTGCAGACGAGGTACTTGTCGATCGACCCGTGTGGCAGGAATGAGACCTTCTTGCCCATCTGGAACCCAGCGCCGCCGCGCCCGCGCAGGTTGGAGGCTTCCAGTTCGTGCAGCACGTCTTCGAGGGTCATTTGCCCAAGCGCCTTGCGCAGCGACTCGTATCCGCCGCGGGCTTCGTACACGGCGAGCGTGTTCAGTCCCGGCTCGTCGATGCGGTCGAACAGCAGCTTGTCACTCATGCGTTTGCCTCCACATCCGCACAGGGGCGCTTCGCCAGCTGCTTGTCGGGGAGCACGTCTCGTCCTGCACGCACATCCTCCAGCAGCGCCGGCACGTCGGCGGTCGTGAGCGGTCCCACGTAGACCCCGTCGACGGAGGCCATCGGCGCGATGTCGCACGCGCCGAGGCACTCGAAGGCGCGCACGTTGAACGCCGTATCGTCCCCCGCGGCCTCGCGGATCGTCGCATACAGCTCGTCGGCGCCGCGCAGCGAGCAGGAGATGTTCGTGCACACGTAGATCGCATGCCGTCCGACGGGCTCGGTGTAGAGCATGTCGTAGAAGGTCGCCACCGCGTCCAGCTCCGCGGGCGTCACTCCCATCACGCAGGCGACCTGGTCGATCGCCTCCGGCGAGCACCATCCGTGCACCCGCTGGGCGGCCGCGAGCGCGGGCAGCGCGGCCGAGCGTGTGTCCGGATACAGGGCCATGTGCGATTCGATCTCGCGGCGCAGCTCCTCCGGCACCGGGGTGCTCACCGGGGCGGGGATCGTCGCCGGGTCCATCTCCAGGTCGGCGGGCGCGTCCCAGCCTCTGGGGCTCATCTGTCGATCCCTCCCAGGATCGGGTCGAGCATCGCGGTCGTTGCGATCATGTCGGCGATGTAGTTGCCCCGGCACATCGGCGCGAGCGCCTGGAGGTTGACGAAGCTCGGGTCGCGCATGTGCACGCGCGCGGGCTTGGAGCTGCCGTCTGAGCGTACGTAGCAGCCGAGCTCGCCGCGGGGAGACTCGATCGGGTAGTACATCTCGCCGGGCGGCACCCTGAATCCCTCGGTGACGAGCTTGAAGTGGTGGATCAGCGCCTCCATCGAGGTCGCCAGCTCGTGGCGGGGGGGGAGCGCGACCTTGCGGTCGCCGGTGATGTGCGGCCCCTCGGGCAGCCCGTCCAGCGCCTGCTCGATGATCTTCACCGACTCGTAGATCTCGGCCAGGCGCACCGCGAAGCGGTCGTAGTTGTCGCCGACCGTGCCGACCGGGATCTTGAACTCGAAGTCGCCGTAGGAGCTGTAGGGCGCGGCCTTGCGCAGGTCCCAGGGGTTGCCCGCAGCGCGCAGCAGCGGTCCGGTGACGCCCAACCCGAGCAGCGTCTGTGCGTCCAGCGGACAGGTGCCGCGCAGACGCTGGAGCACGATCTCGTTGGAGTTCAGGATCGCGCCGTACTCATCCGCCCGCTCGGGCATGATCTTCAGGAACTCGCGCAGCTTGCGATCGAACCCGGCGGGGATGTCCTCGATTACGCCCCCGACCTGGAAGTAGCGCGTGTGCATCCGCGCGCCGGAGGACATCTCGAACAGATCGAGGATCAGTTCGCGCTCGCGCAGGCAGTACAGGAAGATCGAGACCGCCCCGAGATCGAGCGCGCTCGTGCCCAGCCAGATCAGGTGCGAGGCGATGCGGTTCAGCTCGAGATGGATCACGCGCAGGTACTGGGCGCGGGTGGGGACCTCTACCTCGAGCAGCGCCTCGACGGCCCCGATGTAGGCCATCGAGTTGAAGTAGTAGGAGAGGTAGTCCATCCGCTCGACGACCGGGATGACCTTCCAGTAGGCCTTGTCCTCGGCCGTCTTCTCGATCCCCGTGTGCACGTAGCCGATGATCGGTTTGATGTCGCGCACGACCTCGCCCTGGAGCGTGACGAGCAGCCGCAGGACCCCGTGCGTGGCGGGGTGGTGCGGGCCGAAGTTGAGCGTCAGCAGCTCTTCGCTCGTCTCGGAGGAGTCCAACTCGGACGGCCGCTCTTCGATAGGGGCGGACGTGCTCACTCGCGCGACTCCAGCCATTTGGCCTCGTCGCGCGTGAAGATGACCGGTTCGCCCCCGATCGGGAAGTCTCGGCGCTGGGGATGGCCCTCGTAGTCCTCGGGCATCAGTATCCGGCGCAGGTCCGGATGACCCTCGAACACGACCCCGAACATGTCGTACACCTCGCGCTCTTGGTGGTTGGCCGTGGGCCAGTCCTCGGTC
The DNA here is from genome assembly GCA_963755165.1 of uncultured Solirubrobacterales bacterium. GTDB lineage: Bacteria > Actinomycetota > Thermoleophilia > Solirubrobacterales > Solirubrobacteraceae > Palsa-744. Next base: position 612,027 of record CAVWIT010000002.1, read on the forward strand.
ACCGACTCGACCGCCGGCGCATCGATCGACACGCGCAGCTTGACCGCGATGCGGTCGACCCTGCTCATGTCCAGCAGCTCGTAGATCACGCCCAGGCGCGGCTCCTCGGGGTAGTGGTCCACCCCGTGCACGCTCGCCAGGAACGTGTACCCCTGCGCGCGCAGCCTCTGCAGGACGGCGCGGATCTGGGCGGGATCGACGAGCACCGTCGCGCGGTTGCGGTAGTACACGGTCTGCAGTGCGGCGCCTCCCAGCTCTTTGGCGAGCAGCTCCAGGCCCGTCGCGTCAGGCATCTAAAGGGTGCTCCTCGGTGCCGACCGCGTCGTAGCGCTCGCGCCAGCCCATGTCGGGGTCGTCCTGGACCAGCTTGCGCAGCTTGAGGATCCCGTGCATCAGCGCCTCCGGGCGCGGCGGGCAGCCGGGTACGTGCACATCGACCGGCATGAACTTGTCGGCCGGCACCAGCGCGTAGTTGTTGAAGACGCCCATCGAGCTGCAGCACGCCCCCATCGAGATCGCCCACTTCGGCTCGAGCATCTGGTCATACAGCCTGCGAATGATCGGCGCCATCTTGATCGAGACGCGTCCCGCGAGGATGATCAGATCGGCCTGGCGCGGGGAGGCGCGGAACGCCTCAAAGCCGAACCGCGCGATGTCCATGCGCGGGCCGGCGGCGTGGAACTGCTCCATCGCGCAGCACGCAAGCCCAAAACCTAGGGGAAAGAACGAGTTCGACCGCGCCCATGCGACCGTTTTGTCGAGCGTGGTCGTAAGCACGCGTTCTTGCACGTAGCGTTCGAGCTCGGTGCCCTCCAGGTGCGCCGATTGGTTCGGGCCCGCGATCGCGTTGCCCCGCAGCATTTGAGCCGCGTTCAGCGATTGCACGCGCAGGGACCCAGGCCCATCCACTCCGCCTGCTCCTCCTGGCCGCCCTGGGGCCGCGCCGCCCGACGGCCCTATTGGTGTCCGTTTTATCTCCACTCCAGCGCTCCCCGCCGCCACACGTACACGAACGCGACGAACAGCAGTACGACGAACGTGATCGTCTCCGCCAGCGCATAGCCCCCGTACGCGCGCAGCTCGATCGCGATCGGGTACAGGAAGACGACCTCGATGTCGAACAGGATGAACAGCATCGCGATCAGGTAGAAGCTGATCCCGAAGCGCATCCCGCGCTTGACCTCCGATGGCAGCCCGCACTCGTAGGGGTCTTGCTTGTGGGGGACCGCCCGTTTCGGCCCGATCGCGGAGTTCAGCAGGCCGAAGGCGACGCCCACGCCCCCGCCGAGGAGGAGGAATACGATCGCGGGGAGGTAGCTGCGCAGCACTGAGTCGCTGTTATATCACCGCTTTGTGTCAATGTGTTACATAGTGACGATCGGCTCGAAATCGATGATCCCGGCGTGACCCAGGCGGTCGTCGCGGGCGCCCTCGCGGTCGCTGTCCTGAACCTGTTGCCGGCCCTGCTCGGGGCGTGGTGCTCCTATCGCGGGCAGGTCAGCCATGCATTCTGGGTCCTGCTGCGCGTTGGTCAGGGCTCGGCCCTGGTGCTGGCGATCGTGGTGGGCTCGCTGGCGGCTGCGGGCCACTACTCCAGTGAACGGCTGTTCTACCTGTATGCGCTGCTGCCGCTCGCGGTCGCGTTCGTCGCCGAGCAGCTGCGGGTCGCTTCCGCCCAGACGATCCTCGACCAGCGCGACCTCCCCGACGCCCAGGCTGTCGGGGCGCTGCCGGAGAGAGAGCAGCGCAGGGTCGTAGCCGCGATCGTGGCCCGCGAGATGGGCATCATGGCGCTGTCCGCGCTGGTTGTCGTGTTCCTGGCGTTGCGCGCGGCGGGCACGGCCCACGGGTTCTGAGCGGGCCAGGAGGGCCGCGGGCCCGGCCACGGACGACTGGAAGCAGCCCTGTTCCGTCGTACGCGGGGCTGGAAGCCTTGCGGGCCTATATATTTTCCCGACCCCGCTATGAGGCCGATCGCTGCCATTGCCATGCTCATCGCCGCCAGCGTCGTACTCGGCGCGTGCGGGTCGCAGGGCATCGACGTGCCTAAGACGAGTCCGTACTACCGCGGCGCGGTCATCTTCCTCGACCACTGCTCGGGGTGTCACACGCTGTCGGTCGTCGGTGCCGAGGGCTCGGCGACGTCGATCAAGGACCGCGTCAAGACGAACGGCCCGAACTTCAACTTCCGCAAGGAGAACGTCGAACAGGTCCTGTTCGCGATCCGCAACGGAGGCTTCTCCGGCGCGATCATGCCCGAGAATATCGTCCTCGGCGACGATGCCACGGCCGTCGCCGAATTCCTTGCGCGCTACTCGGGCTTGCAGTCGCAGGCCGTGCCTTCCACCAATATTCCCCTCTCCACGAAGTAGCCGTCCGGGGCGTCCGCGTGCTGGACCTCAAGCGGATTAGGCAGGACACCGACGCGGTGCGCACGGCGCTGGCGCGCCGCGGAGAAGATGCTGCTGCGGGGCTGGACCGCGTAATCGAGCTGGACGCGCGCCGGCGCGAGCTGTTGCCCCAACTGGAGGGGCTGCGGGCCGAGCAGAACGAGGCCAATGCCCGCATCCGCTCCGCCGAGGACCCCGGCGAGCGCGGATCTGAGATCGAGGCGATGCGGGAGGTGGCGGCCCGGGCGAAGGAGCTGGAGCGCGAGCTGAGCGAGGTGGAGCTGAAGCTGCAATCCGCCCTTTCGCCGCTGCCGAACCTGCCCGACCCCACGGCGGCGCCTGGCCCCGATGACGAGCTCATCCGTGCGGTGGGCGAGCCGCGAGCGTTCGAGTTCGAGCCGCGCGACCACCTGGAGCTGGCCGGGTCGGCGATCGACATGGAGCGCGCCGCGCGACTTTCGGGAGCGCGGTTCGCGTATCTGCTCGGCGATCTCGTCATGGTCGAGCTGGCGCTCGTGCGTTGGGTGCTCGAGAAGCTGCGCGCACACGGGTTCGAGCCCGTGATCCCACCAGTGCTCGTGCGCGAGCAGGCGCTGTACGGGACGGGGTTCCTGCCCGACACTGAGCAGCAGATCTATGGATTGCCCGAGGACGAGCTGTACCTCGTGGGAACATCCGAGGTTGCGCTGGCCTCGCTGCACGCCGAGGAGATCCTCGACTCAGAGGCGCTGCCGCTGCGCTACGCCGGGTTCTCTCCCTGCTTCCGGCGCGAGGCCGGAGCGGCCGGCAAGGACACGCGCGGGATCTTCCGCGTGCACCAGTTCGACAAGGTGGAGATGTTCAGCTTCGTCGCGCCCGCCGACTCGCCCGCCGAGCACGAGCGCATCCTGGCGATCGAGGAGGAGATCCTCAGCGAGCTCGGCCTGCCCTACCGCGTCGTCAACATCGCCGTGACCGACCTCGGCAATTCAGCCGCCAAGAAGTACGACTGCGAGGCGTGGCTGCCCAGTCAGGGTCGCTACCGCGAGCTGACCTCGTGCTCCAACACGACCGACTACCAGGCACGGCGCCTGAACATCCGCGTGCGCGGCGAACGCGGGACTGAGCCGCCGCACACGCTCAACGGCACCGCCGTCGCCGTCGGCCGGACGCTCGTCGCGCTGCTGGAGAATGGCCAGCAGGCCAACGCGAGCGTCGAGCTGCCCGAGGTGCTCGTGCCCTACGGCGCGCCCGTGCGGATGGCGGCGTCAGCCGCCGGTCAATAGCTGCTGTCGGAGTGCCGAGCGCAGCCCCCGTCGGGGATCGCCGTCCGCCCGACCGGAAGCTTGCCGTGCAGGGCTCGGGCGTGTTCAGGGCTCGGCCGGCCGTTCGGACGCCGGCGCCCGCCGGTGACCTCGGTTTTTGGCATCAGCGAAAGCTCTCGCTCTCGCTGATAGGACCGGGTCGGCGTTGTCTCGGGGTCCCAAGCGCTCGTTACGGTCTGGCCGTGCGATTGTTCTATTTGGATGACTCAGGCAACGAGGCGGTCACGATATTTTCGGCAGTTGCCGTGCCCGTGGAGGCGTGGACGGCGGCGTTGGATGTCTGGCTTGGCTGGCGGCGGCATCTGCGTGCCGTCCATGGGATCGATGTGCGTTCTCGGCTGCACGCGGCGGATTGGCTGGCGGGTCGTGGTCGTCCATCGGATGATCCTGGTGCGGTGATCAATCGCAGCAAGCCGGTTCGCTGGCGGGAGTTCGTGTCCGCGTTGGATGCCGTCGCTGCGATGCCTGGCGTTGAGGTCATGACGAGCTTCGCGTCCGGCGATCGTCACAAGCCGCCGTATCGGGCACTGATGCACTGGATCGACCTGCGCTTGCGGGAGGCCGACGATCATGGCCTGATCGTTCTCGACGGAGAGAGCGGGGAGCTGCGAACTATGCATCGTGAGCTTGATATCGCCACGCGGCGGATCGTGGAGGACCATGGACGCGCGATGCGCGGGAGAGCCAATGGCCGCAGGTCGCGTATTTCGTCGCACACGCGGCGTTCCAGGCGATCGTGCGCGCACCGAACCGGGCGTTCATGTGGGAGTGGTATCAGCAGCGGCTCGGAGCGGTCATCGTTCGTGACAGGCGAAGCCGATACGGCATCTGGGGCCTTGGATGAACGAAGGGCCGTCCTCAGACGGCCCTTCGCAAAACCTAGCAAGACCGAGTTCCCACCGATACCGGCGGCTCGACCCTGCGTCAAACAGTTTAGCACCGTGCCGGTCAGGGTGTAGCGGCTTTGCGCTTGGGCTTGAACGAGTAGCTTGCGCGCCGACTCAGTGCTGGGGCGCCGGTGACCCAGTCCGGGAAGGGTTTCTCGCGTCTTCCTCAGCCGACCCTGAACGTCAGCGTCCGCGCGACTCCCTGCACGGGCGCGAGCGTCAGCCGGTAGCGCCCAGGCGCGAGCGTTCCATGCGCGCTCAGATGCGCGCGGTCGCGTCCCGGCGTGCCCGCGATCATGAGCGAGTAGGGCAGCGTCTGCCAGCGGTGGCGCCCGTGCGTCAGGACCAGCTTGGCGAGCGTGACACGTATGCGAACGGCCACGTTCAGCGTGAACGCGAACGCGATCCGCGAGACCCTCGGCCGGCCGTGGCTCAGCGCGACAGTCGCGTTGCGGGTCAGCGTCAGCGCCGAGAGCACCGGCACGACCGAGGTCAGGTCTGGCGAGCCCAGCGAGGTGGTGGTGGAGGACGATCCGCCGGTCGTGAGCGCGCCGCCGCTTGCGGTGGTGCTCGGGGCTTTGCTTTCTTCGCCGCCCGAGCCGCCCGTGGAGACTGCATTTTTGGATTTGCTTTTTTCTTCTGCTTCTATTGTTTCTTTTCTCTTCTGTTCTTCCGCCTTCCGTTCTTCGAACTTCTTTTTGGCTGCTTCGGTGAGGGGCTGGAAAGCGACGATCCCGTTCGGGGTGCCAACCCCGCTGGGTCCGTCGTAGCCTTTCTGCGCCAGGCAGATGGCTTTCCCAGAGCACTGGGCCGCCTCTTGGAGTTCACTGCAGCTGGAGATGCCGGTTTCTTCGTTGAAAGGTTTTGAGCATTCTCCGTTGGACCCCAGTTCGACGTCGTGCAGCGATTGAGGTGAGGCAGCCAGGTTTTCATACAGGGTCTGCGCGGGGTATTCCACTCCATTCGGCCCACCGGCGAGCGCGAACACCGAGGCGATCAGTGGCGAGGCAAGGCTCGTGCCGCCGATCGGAACCCAGCCAGGTTCGCCTGCTCCCATGCTTTCGGGGGTGGAGTCGTAGATCGCGCCACCGGTATAGGGATCGGCGTCCGCGGAGACGTCGGCGACGGCGCGATGTTCGCCGCACCCGACCGAGAGCCAGTCGGCGACGCTCTGCTGCCACGCCGGCGCCGTCAGCACGGTGCTGCAGCCGCCCCCGCCGGCGCCGTTACCGTTCCACACCGTCTCTTCTTTCCACGCCCCGCCGGCGGTCAGGCTCAAGCGCGTGCCGCCAACGGCGACCACATGAGGCGAGGAGGCGGGATAGTCGGCAAAGCCCCGTTCCGAGGGTCCTTTGGCAGCCCAGTCCAGGTAGCCGTTGTCGCCGGCCGCGACCGTGATCACGGTTCCCGGATGGTTGAAGGGGCCGGCGTTGTCTTCCGCCGTCGTTACGCCCTGCTCGGGGCCGCCCCACGAGTCGGAGATCTCGGTTGCGGCGAGTCTTACGGCCGTTTCCTCGGCCGTGCCGAGATCGACGAACGAGGACGAGTTGGCCTCGACGAGCACGATCTTGCAGTTCTGACAGACGGCGTGTACGACCTCGATGTCAAGGGAAATCTCGCCCGCCCAACCGTCGGCTTCTTCAATTTCCTTACAGGCTTGTTCCTTGGTTTTTCCTATCGTTGTTTCGCATGTCACTTCCTCTAATTCCCTCGAAACCTTGCTTTGGGGGAAAGGAAGATTTTTCGTTTCTCCGTTCCCATTCTGATTGACTTTCGCAAAGCATTTGTTGACTTCGGTGCATTCAGGTAGCCCAAATTCCTTGTCGTAGACTTCCAGATCGGATTCGGCCCCCAGGTCGTTGTAGGCGTCGACGATCGCGATCGTCTGTGCGGAGGACGCGGCGGTCGGCAGCGTGTATGCGCTGTGCAGATCCTGGGGAGTCAGGCAGCTCGGTGCGTATGCCACCGCGCATTCCGCAGCCGTGCTCACGCCGGTATGTGTGCTGTTCCTAGCTGCGAGCGGATGGATCCGAGCACGTGCCGCCGCCGTCACGGGCACCAGCCGCAGCGCCAGGCAGCCCGCGTGCCCGGGGGCGGGAGCCGCGCATACGGGGCGCACCGTGTAGTTGGAGGCGGGCAGCGGCGAGACGGTGTTCGTCGCGCCGGCCGAAGCGCAGGGCAGCGTGACGAGGACGAGCAGAGCGCATACGCTGGCAAGGACGGTGCGCGGAGCTCCCGTCTTGTCGAGGTCCCGTGTGTTGCGGTCCCGCGTTGGCATCACGCTCATCTTCTCGTTCCTGACGGCGCGCGATCATCGACTGTAATCGTTGCTGCGCTCACCGCTCCTCCTTCGGGGATCGGCGCGCGCGCAAGAAGGCTTGAGCAAAGGGTAGGCGACACGGCCGGACGGCCTGCCCCGTTCGCCATTACGCTGAAGCGCACCAATGCGCCCGTTCGGCTTCATGCTGGCCACCGAGCCGCCGCCCAAGCGGGTGGGCGTGCTCGTCGCGATCGCGGCCGTGGCGGTGTGCACGCTGCTGCTGTATCCGCTGAAGCAGATCGCGCCCGTCGTCTCGCTCGGCGTAGTCTACCTGCTGGCGGTGCTCGTCGTCTCCGCCGTCTGGGGCGCGTGGCTGGGCATCGTCACGGCCGTGCTGAGCGCGGGGGCGTTCAACTTCTTTCACCTGCCGCCGACGGGTCAGTTCACGATCTCGAGCTCCGAGAACTGGGTCGCCCTGATCGCGTTCCTCATCGCCGCGGGGCTGGCCAGCTCTATCGCCGAGGTGACGCGCGCGCGTGCGCGCGAGGCGCAGGAGCGCCGGCGCGAGGCCGATCTCGCCGCGGAGATGGCGCGGCTGCTGTTGCGCGGCGAGAACCTCGCCCAGGCGCTGCCGACCGCCGCGGCCCGGCTCGCGCAGGTGCTGGGGCTGCACTCGGCGGCGATCGAGATGGAGGCGCTCGAAGGCGACGAGCGCCGGGTCGCGTTCCCGCTGCGCGAAGGCACTCGCCGGCTGGGGACGCTGCTGGTCGGGGCGGACACGCCCGAGGCGAGCCTGCGCCGGCTGCAGGAGCGCGTCGTGCCGGCGCTGGAGGCGCTGCTGAGCGCGGCGCTCGAGCGCGAGGCGCTGCTCGGAGAGGTGGTTGAGACGGCGTCGCTGCGTCGCGCGGACGTGGTCAAGACCGCTGTGCTGCGCGCGGTCTCCCACGATCTGCGCTCGCCCCTGACCGCTATCTCCGCGGCGGGCGAGGCGGTCGCCCTGCCGGGCCTGTCCGAGCACGAGCGCGAGGAGCTGGCGTCGGTGATCGAGCAGGAGACGCGCCGGCTCTCGCGGTTGGTCGAGAACCTGCTCGACCAGTCGCGCCTGGAGGCGGGAGTGGCCGAACCGCACCGCGAGTGGACCTCCGTCGAGGAGGTGCTGAGCGCGGCGCTGGAGGAGCTCGCCGCGAAAGCCGAGGATTTCACGCTGTCGATCGATCGCGAGCTGCCGCTCGTGCGCGCCGACTCCGCACAGCTGGAGCGCGCGTTCGTGAACGTGCTGGAGAATGCCCGCCGGCACTCGGGCGGGCACCCGGTGTCGGTGCGCGCCCGCGCGGTGCGCACGCACGCGGGCGAGAACGATCGCGTGATCGTACGCATCGTCGATCGCGGGCCGGGGATTCCGCCGCTGCAGCTGGAGCGCGTGTTCGAGCCGTTCTACCGCGCCGGCACGGCCAGCGGGGGCCATCGCGGATCGGGCCTGGGGCTGGCGATCGCGCGGGGGTTCGTGCAGGCCAACGGGGGCAAGCTGTATGTCGAGTCGCTGCCCGGGCAGGGCGCCACGTTCGTGTTCGAGCTGCCGCTGGACCCGGTCGTGCCGGCGCCGGATGGGCAGGGCGCGGCCGGGAATTCGATTGCCTCCGGCGCGCTCGGGCAGGACGGCGCCAACGGAACGCCCGGCGGGACTGGGATGGGAGCCTCGGGCGAGTCCCACGCGGCGGGCGAGCGCGATGGCGGGTGACCCGCCGCCCGTCCCGCCCGCGCCGCGCGTGCTGGTTGTCGACGACGAGTTGCAGATACTGCGCGCGCTGCGCGTGGTGCTGCGCGACGCCGGGTTCGAGGTGGTCGCGGCGCAGACGGCGTCGGAGGCGCTCGACCGCGCCGCGGTGCGCCCCCCGCAGGCGGCGATCGTCGATCTGGTGCTGCCCGACGGCGACGGGATCGAGGTTACGCGCAGGCTGCGCGAGTGGAGCGAGATGCCGATCCTGGTGCTGTCGGCGGTCGGTGAGGAGGAGCAGAAGGTCCGCGCGTTGGAGGCGGGCGCCGACGATTACGTGACCAAGCCGTTCGGTGCGCGCGAGCTGGTGGCGCGGCTGCAGGCGGCGTTGCGCCGCGCGGCCGGAACGGCGGCGGACGGGGAGGAGCCGCGCATTGAGGCGGAGGGGTTGGAGGTGGATATCGCCGCGCGCACGGTCCGTCGCGACGGTGAGCTCGTGCACCTGACCCCGATCGAGTTCGACCTTCTGCGCGTGCTCGCTCGCAACCGTGGCCGGCTGATGACCCATCGCGTGCTGCTGGTCGAGGTGTGGGGCCCCGGGTACGCGGATGACGTGCAGGCGCTGCGCACGCACATCGCACGGCTGCGCGCAAAGATCGAGCCGGAGGGGCCGGTGCCGAGATACATCGTCACCGATCCCGGGATCGGGTACCGGTTCGCCGGGTAGTTGGACCGTAACGAAATCGTTATGCACGCCTGACTGATTGTTATGCGGACGTGATGGCCGCTCGCCAATAGTGCAGGCATGGACGCAGTCGCCATAGTGCTCGGGATCGCGATGTTCATGATCCTGCTGGGCATCATCGAGGGAATCGACAGGATATGAGCGTCTCGCTGCCGTTGGGCGCGTTCATCGCGCACATGAGCGGCGCCGACGTGTTCGGCCTGGTCGTGTCGATCCTCGTGATCGGGTATCTGTTCTACGCACTCATCCGCGGAGAGAAGCTGTGACGTTCGCCGGCTGGCTGACGGTCGTCCTGTTCGCGGTCATCCTGACCGTGCTCGCCTTTCCGCTGGGGCAGTACATGGCGAAGGTGTACACCGGCGGGCGCGTCTTTCTCTCTCCCATCTTCTCCGGACCCGAGCGGTTCCTGTACGGCATCCTCAGGGTCGACCACGAGCGCGAGCAGGACTGGAAGCAGTATGCGAAAAGCCTGATCGTGTTCTCGCTCGCGGGGTGGCTGCTGCTGTATGTGATTCTGCGCACGCAGAACGCTCCCTGGGTTCCCCATGCGCTCAATCCGCTCGGCTACAAATCGGGCTCGTGGAACGTGACGTTCAACACCGCCTCGTCGTTCATGACGAACACGAACTGGCAGTACTACAGCGGCGAGACGACGATGAGCTACTTCAGTCAGATGCTCGGGCTGACGGTGCAGAACTGGCTGTCGGCGGGCGTCGGGATCGTCGTGGCGGTCGCCCTGGTCCGGGGGATCATCGGGCGCACTGGCAAGTCCATCGGCAACTTCTGGCAGGACCTGGTGCGCACGATCCTCTACGTGCTCACGCCGCTGTCTGTGATCGCGGCGATCGTGCTGGTGTCACAGGGTGCGATCGCAAACCTCGCCAACTACCTGACCGTTCACACGATCACGGGCCTCGAACAGAAGATCGCGATGGGGCCGGTCGCCTCGCAGGAGGCGATCAAGATGCTCGGGACGAACGGCGGCGGGTTCTTCAACACCAACTCGGCGCACCCGTTCGAGAACCCGACGGCGTTCACGAACTTCTTCGAGATGCTGCTCGTGCTGATCATCCCGGCGGCGCTCGTGTTCATGTACGGGCGGATGACCGGCAACCGCCGTCAGGGGTATGCGATCTATGGGGCGATGATGCTGATGTTCCTCGGCGCGGTCTGCGTCGCCTACATCGCCGAGGCCCACGGCTCGCCCGCCCAGCACGCCGCGGGACTTCACACCGGAGTGATCAACGGCTCCACGGGTGGCAACATGGAAGGCAAGGAGCAGCGCTTCGGGATCGCCGGCTCGGCGCTGTTCGATGTCGTCACGACCGTCACCTCGTGTGGTGCGGTGAACAGCGCGATCGAGTCGTTCACCGGCATCGGCGGAGCTGTTCCGTTCGCCAACCTGTCGGCCAGCGAGGTCATCTTCGGCGGCGTGGGGACGGGGCTGTACTCGATCCTGCTGTACGTGCTGCTGGCGGTGTTCATCGGCGGGTTGATGGTCGGTCGCACGCCGGAGTGGCTGGGCAAGAAGCTCGAGGCGCGCGAGATCAAGCTCGCCGGCCTGGGCATCCTGATCACGCCGCTGGCGGCGCTGTTCTGCACGGCCCTGGCGACCGCGAGCAAGTCCGGGCGCGCATCGATCTCCGAAGCCGCCCTGTCCAAGGCCGGCGGGAGCACGCCGCAGGGCTTCTCCGAGACCTTCTACGCCTACCTCTCACAGGCGAACAACAACGGCTCGGCGTTCGCCGGCTACACCGGCTATATCCAGCCGAACGCCGGCAATGCGGGCGCCCACGGCATCACGTTCGCCGACCTGCTCGGCGGCTTCGACATGATGTTCGCGCGCTACGCTCCGATCCTGTTCGCGCTTGCCGTCGCCGGGGCGCTGGCGGGCAAGCGGGTGACCCCCGCGGGCCTCGGGACGATGCGTACAGACAACCCGACGTTCGTGGTGCTCTTGATCGGCGTGATCGTGCTCGTCGGCGCGCTGACGTTCTTCCCCGCCCTGCTGCTCGGACCGATCGTCCAGGGCCTCACGGGACACCTCTACTAAGCGGGAGGGGGGCAGACCCCCTCCCGACACCCCCCATTTCAACCAAAACTCTCACAACCACCAAGAAGAACTAGAAGAGATGAAACGCGACATTTTCACATCTGTAATCGGGATCATCGTCTTCACGGTCCTGCTCGGGCTCGTCTACCCGCTGTTCATCACTGGCATCAGCCAGGTCGCGTTCCCGGGCAACGCCAACGGGCAGCAGATCCACCTCGACGGGAAGCTCGTCGGCTCGAAGATCATCGGCCAGAACTTTGGCATCCCAGTGCTCGAAAAGAACGGCAAGGTAAAGGTTGTCAAAGGCGCGGTGGTGACCGAAGCGGACCCGCGCTATTTCCAGACGCGCCCGTCGGCGACCGAAGGCGGGGCGGACAACGCCGCCGCGAGCACCTTCTCCAACAAAGGGCCCAACAGCGTCAAGACCGAGGAAGCGGACGCCGAAAACATCAAGTCCTACCTCGAACTGAACAAGAACCCAACTACCAAGACCGAATATGACCCCGGCTTGACCGTGGCGAAGATTCCCGTCGATGCGGTCAACAGCTCGGCCTCCGGGCTCGACCCCGAAATCTCCAAGGCGAACGCCTGGATTCAGGCCCACCGCGTCGCGGCCGTGCGCCATCTGCCCCTCGCAACGGTCAACGGCCTGATCGCCAAGTACACATCCGGGCGCGGGCTCGGGTTCTCCGGCGAGGAAGGCGTGAACGTGCTCGAGCTCAACCTCGCGCTGGACCGACTCCCAGGAGGGACCCCCTGATGTCAACGCAGAGGGTGGGCGGGACCCAGAAAAACGAGCGCCAGGCCGTCTCGCTGTTCCAGCGCGAGATCGTCAAACGCGCGCTGATCGACAGCCTCAAGAAGCTCGACCCGCGCGTGCAGATCCACAACCCGGTGATGTTCGTCGTGGAGATCGGCTCGGTCATCACGACCGCGACGTGGCTGATCCAGGCGTTCGGCGGCAAGCCGCTCGGCGGCGGCCATGAGCCCGCGTGGTACACGTTCACGATTGCGATGTGGCTGTGGCTGACGGTCGTGTTCGCGAACATGGCCGAGGCGTTCGCCGAGGGCCGCGGGCGTGCGCAGGCGGACACGCTGCGCAACATGCGCAAGGAGACGGTCGCAACCATGCGCGACGGCTCCACCAAGGCCGCGTCCGAGCTCACGCGCGGCGATGTCGTGGTCGTGCCCGCGGGCGAGCTGATCCCCGGCGACGGCACCGTGATCGAGGGCATCGCCACGGTCGACGAGTCGGCGATCACCGGCGAGTCCGCGCCCGTGATCCGCGAGTCCGGCGGCGATCGCAGCGCCGTGACCGGCGGCACGCGCGTGACCTCCGACGAGATCGTCGTGGAAATCACGCAGGAGCCCGGCCAGTCGTTCCTGGATCGCATGATCGCGCTCGTCGAGGGGGCCGAGCGGCGCAAGACGCCGAACGAGATCGCGCTGAACATCCTGCTCGCTGCGCTTACGCTGATCTTCATGATCGTGGTGGCGACGCTGCGCCCGTTCGGCCTGTTCTCTGGTACGGCGATCTCCGAGACGACGCTGATCGCGCTGCTCGTGGCGTTGATCCCCACGACGATCGGGGCGCTGCTGAGCGCGATCGGGATCGCCGGCATGGACCGGTTGGTGCGCCGCAACGTGCTCGCGCTGTCCGGTCGCGCGGTCGAGGCCTCCGGCGACGTGGATGTGTTGCTGCTCGATAAGACCGGCACGATCACGATCGGCAACCGCCTCGCGTCGGAGTTCGTGCCGATGCCGGGGGTGCCCGAGTCCGAGCTGGCCGAGGTCGCGCAGCTGGCCTCGCTCGCGGACGAGACGCCCGAGGGCCGCTCGATCGTGGTGCTGGCCAAGCAGTACGGCATCCGTGAGCACGACATGTCCACGCTGAACGCCGAGTTCGTGCCGTTCACCGCGCAGACGAGGATGAGCGGCGTGGACATCGACGGCCGGCGGCTGCGCAAGGGCGCGGGCGACGCGATCGTCCAGCTCGTCTCCAGCGAAGGCGGCTCCCCGCCACCGGAGCTGCAGGCGCAACTCGACCGCATCGGCAACAAGGGCGGCACGCCGCTGGCCGTCGCGCGCGACAACCAGGTCCTCGGCGTGATCTACCTCAAGGACACGATCAAGGAGGGCATGAAGGCGCGCTTCGACCAGCTGCGGGCGATGGGCATCAAAACGGTGATGGTCACCGGCGACAACCGCCTGACGGCGGCGAAGATCGCCGAGGAGTCGGGCGTGGACGACTTCCTGGCGGAAGCCACTCCCGAGGCGAAGCTCGCGCTGATCCGCGAGCAGCAGGCCGATGGACGGCTGGTGGCGATGACCGGCGACGGCACCAACGACGCGCCGGCGCTCGCCCAGGCCGACGTCGGCGTGGCGATGAACACGGGCACCCAGGCTGCGCGCGAGGCGGGGAACATGGTCGACCTGGACTCCAACCCGACGAAGCTGATCGAGATCGTCGAGGTCGGCAAGCAGCTCTTGATCACCCGCGGCGCGCTGACGACTTTCTCGATCGCCAACGACGTCGCCAAGTACTTCGCGATCCTGCCGGCGGTGTTCATCGCGACGTATGCGACCGGGGGGGTGGGCTCCAAATCAGAGGGTCCTCTGCATGTGCTGAACATCATGAACCTGGGCAACCCGCAGTCGGCGATCGTCTCGGCGATCATCTTCAACGCGATCGTGATCCCGCTGCTGATCCCGCTGTCGCTGCGCGGTGTGCGCTACCGCCCGATCGGGGCCAGCGCGCTGCTGCGGCGCAACCTGTGGATCTACGGACTCGGGGGGATCATCGCCCCGTTCATCGGCATCAAGCTGATCGACCTGATCGTCTACAACCTGCTGGGAGGCTGAGCCGCACGCGGGCGGCGCCGGTGGGCGACAATGCCCGCATGGCCTCCGAACGCGGGCATCTGAAGGTCTTTATTGGCATGGCCCCCGGTGTGGGCAAGACGTATCGCATGCTCCAGGAGGGGGCGGCCGAAGCCGACAGCGGGCGCGACGTGGCGATCGGCTACCTGGAGCCGCACGGCCGCGCCGAGACCATGGCGCTGGCGGAGGGATTGGAGATCATCGCGCGCCGGCCGGTCGTCTATCGCGGCACGCCGCTGCAGGAGATGGACCTGCCCGCGGTGCTGGCGCGCAAACCGGAGCTGTGCCTGATCGACGAGCTCGCGCACACCAATGCGCCGGGGGTCGAGCACGAGAAGCGCTACGAGGACGTGCGCGACGTGATCGAGGCGGGGATCGACGTGTTCTCGACCGTGAACGTTCAGCACCTGGAGAGCCTCAACGACCAGATCACCCAGCTGACGGGCGCGCGCGTGCGCGAGACGATCCCCGACGAGGTGCTGTCGATGGCCGACGAGGTTGTGCTGATCGATCTGACTCCCGAGGCGCTGATTGGGCGACTGCGGGCAGGCAAGGTGTATCCGGCAGAGCGCGTGCCGGCGGCGCTGAACAACTTCTTCAAGATCGAGAACCTCGCCGCTCTGCGCGAGACCGCGCTGCGTCAGGTCGCGGAGGACGTCGAGGTCAAGCGCCTCGTGCGCGAGGTGAGCCCGGTCGTGCGCCGCGACGAGGAAGGACTGCTCGCGCCGCCGGAGGCTGGACCGCAGGCGATCGCTGAGCGGCTGCTGGCGCTGGCGACTCTGGAGCCGCACTCCGAGCACGTCGTCCGGCGCGCGTGGCGCTCGGCCCAGCGGCTGGACGCGGAGCTCGACGTGCTCCTCGTGCGCCCCCCGGGGCGCGAGCCGAGCGCCGAGGACCGTGAGCGCCTGGAGGCGTTGCGGCGGCTGGTGTCGATGCTGGGAGCGCGCCTGCGCGTGGAGGAGGGCGAGGACGTCGCCGCCATGGCGATCGCGGTCGCGCGTAGACTGGGGAGCACGTACGTGCTGATGGGGTCGCCCGCTCAGCGCCGCGGCCTCCGTCGCCTGAACGATTCGTTGCTCACGCGCCTGCTGCGAGGCCTGCCGGGTGTGGACATCCGCATCGTCGCCGACCCCACCCGGCGCCGGAAGGGACCCGAAGCCGATCAGCTGGAAGCCGATCCACGGGCCGCCGAGCAGGTCCTGGAGTAAAGGTGGCGTAAAGCCGAGGAGGACCCAGAGTGGGGGCGGCGTAAAGCTATTAGGATCGCGCAACCCTGTGCCTCGACCGCTGTTTCAGTATCCACCGCTGTTCAGTATCCCCCGCTGTTTCAGGAGCGAAATGCAACGACTACGCACCCCACTACGAAGACTCGCTCGGCCGCTTGGCGCGCTCGCGATTCCCCTCGTGCTGGTAGGCCTGCTGATCGCGCCGAGCGCGATCGGCAACGCCCCGGCCCGATCGAAGATTGGCCCGCGCGCCCACGCCGCGGCCTCGTATCTGACGGGCATCGGCGACGAGCAGGGCGAGATGTTCGGCAATCCACTGTGGCAGCAGCTGCACACGAAGATCGTCCGCTACATCGCCCCGTGGGACGCGGTCGCGCACCCGTACTCGCTCGACAAGGCGATCGTCTGGATAAGGGCGGCGGAAGCCCAGCACGAGCAGGTGCTGGTGGCGTTCTACCACTCCGAGTACACGCCGACGATTATGCCGAGCGTCGCTCAGTACCAGCACGATGTGCAGAAATTCGTCAAGCGCTTCCCCTACGTCAGGCAGTACCAATCCTGGGACGAGGCCAACCGCGGCTACATCCCTCACGTGCTCGCGAGCCCCTCGGCGGTAGCGGCCGCGAAGTACTACCAGTCGTTGATTCGCGTGTGCCGGGGCTGCACGGCGATCGGGCTGGATGTGCTCGACGCGCAGAACATCCGCCCGACCCTGGAATACATATCTGAATTCAAGCGCGAGATCGGGCGTCTGCGGACGATTATGCCGAAGATCTGGGGGCTGCACAACTACTCGGACATCAACCGCCTGGAAAGCTGGCGCACGCGCGAACTGGTGCGCGCTCTCGGCGGTCAGATATGGCTGACCGAGACCGGCGGGATCGTGCAGTTCGGAGGCGTGTTCCCGAACAGCCACGGTTCGGGTCTGACGCGGGCGGCGAAGGTGCTCGAGTACATGTTTGCCGTTGCCGGCTCGCAATCGCAGATCAAGCGACTGTACATCTACGACTGGACCGGCGGCAACAGATCGACGCGGTTCGATGCCGGGCTGATGAACGCCCACGACCAGCCGCGCGCCGGCTATGTGGTCGTCTGCCACGCATTGCACGCCGCGCATTGCGGCAACGTCAAGCTGGCCAGAAACTGAGCGACGCGAAGGGCTACGCCGAAAGCGCGACCGGTAAGCCGGACGCGTCTGCGGGCCGGGGAGGAGCCGGCTCGTTGCGCGTAAGCCGCATCGCGCACAGCGCGAGCAGGCCGCAGACGGCGGCGAGCGGTGCAAGCGTCTTCAGCGGATATCGACTGCCATCGTGGAGGGTCAGGTTCAGGGCTGTGTGGTCGCCGGCTTTGACGATGCTCTCCAGCCCCGCGTGGTCGATGCCGAGCACGGTCGGCCCCAGCGCTGCGAACAAACACCAGCCCACCAGTGCGAGCAGGCCGTAGACGAGCGAGGAATTGGACAGGCGCAACCGGGGGGTCGCCCACGCGGCCAGCACAACGGCGCCGCCCGCGGTGAGCAGAAACGGCCAGATGCCGTCCCAGCCGCGGCCGAGGCCATAGGCGGAGGCGATCGTCGGCTGGAAGAACCCCTCGCATAGGTAGCGCGCCCATACGACCGTCTCGGTCTCGTAGCCGACGAGTGGGTGGGTGATCGTGGCGATGACGGTGGTCTCGATCGAGACTGCGGCCAGCGCGACCGTCGGCCCGGGCCAGCGCCGTAGCGCGAGCGCTACGGGGAACGCCAGGAAGGGCAGCATCGTGGTCAAGAATCGCGGGCCCATGAAACCGCCGCCGAACGGCAGGTAGTAGCCGGAGTTGTAGCCGACGTAGCACAGGCAGATGCCGGTGATCGTCAGGGCCTCGGCGCGCTTGCCGCGACGGTAGAGCAGGACGGTGCCGAGCGCTCCGAGCACCAGTACCGGGGAGATGGTCAAGAGCCCGCGCGAATCGAACAGCAGCGTCGCGAGCACCTTCGGGCTGGGGAGGGAGATGCCGAAGAAGCCTTTGTGCTGACGGGGGATGTTGGAGTAGGCAAGGTGCGTCCAGGATCCAAACGCGTAGTGGTTGTAGAGCGCCAGAGGCACGATGCCGACGACGCCGCTGGCGATGTAGGCGCCGGCGCGGCGCGCGATCAGCACCGGAGTGAGCGCGTCCCGTCGCGAGAGCAGGTATAGCCCGAGCACGACCGCGACGAAGAACAGCGGGTACTCGGAGGCGACCGCATACCCCATCGCCAGACCGGCGAGGCCGAGCAGCATCGCGCTGGGCGGACCGTCGCGCTCGCGCAGCATCAGTGCGAACGCGCCGAAGCCGAGGAACGCGGTGAAGACGTGTGAGAACAGCAGCGTCGACAGCGGCAGCACGATCGTGCCGAGCCCCAGCGCGACCGCGGCCGCCGCTCCATAGCCGGGCTCGAAGCGATCGGATACGCGCCAGAGCAGCAGCAGCAGCAGCAGCCCCGGCAGCACGTTGGTCCACAGGCCGATCAGGTAGATTATCTCGTCGCCCGGGTGGTTCGGTGGCGCCACATGCGAGTCTGTCCACGATTCGGCTCCGAGGAGGTTCAGCGTGTCGTAGAACGGCAGCGCGAACAGCGCAAGACCGGGAGCGCGGGCGGAGTAGTAGTGGCCGTGGTAGTAGGCCTTATCACCCGTGTTGTCCTGATATTGGTCGATCGTCGTGCGCCCCACGTTCAGCGAGCGGATCAGGTCGTAGTGGGAGGTCTGATTCCAGGAGAAGCTCTGGATCAGCGTCGCGTAGGAGAGCCCGACGAGCAGGATCGCGGCGAGCGCGAGACGTTTGCGGGTGAGCATCAATCGGTCCCGTGCAGCGCCGCCGGCCCGGGTTCGATCTCATAGATCACGATCGAGCCCACCCGCCGGCGGGTTATGCCAAGGCCCGCGATCGGCTTGGCGGCGGCCGCCTGCACGTTTGGCGGCTCGGCCAGGGCGTAGCCGACGATGCCCGGCAGCTTGGGCATGTGCAGGTGCAGGACCACGGTGCGGATGCCGTAGTAGCGCAGCTTCTCGACGCTGGCACGGTCGGGAAAGCCCTTCATGCCGCCGCGCAGGTCATCGACGGTAGGGATGTCGAAAGTGCTGTTGCCGACGGGGATCTTGTAGAAGCCGTCGGTCGAGAAGTACTGCCACACGCGGTCGGCGGCGCCGTCGGTGGGGAGGTCCAGGAGCGGGCCGGGGAGTCCGATCTCTGCGCGCGCGGGCTGGGGCACTACGGGGTGGGCGAGGTGTCCGGCTCCTTCTCCGAGGAGGCCGATCAGCAGCACGACACCGAGGATCGTGGACAGTCCGCGCAGAGACTGGCGCCGGGTGGGCGAGAATTTACTTCTCGTCGCGAGCCCCATCAGCCATTGGGCGCCCGCGCCGGCGAGGAGCGCGTAGAACAGGGTCGCCGTGGTGAACATCCTGCCCGGCACGCGCACGCCGTTCCAGCCGGGGGCGTAGTCGTAGAGCAGACGATACGGATAGCCGGCCCCGGTCAGCCCGAAACCGAGCGCGAGGATCGAGATCACGACGATCCCGACCGCCAGCCCAATGCGCAATCGGCGTGTATATGGAGCTCCGTCCGCCTCCACTCCGTCTGCCTCCACCCCGTCCGACCCCGTCCCGTCTACCCCCGACCCGTCCGTCCGCGACCCGCCCACGCGAGACCCGCCGACCTGCGCGCCGCCCGCCCGCGCCTCGTCCGCCGGCGAACCGTCCGCCCGCGCGCCGCCCACTCCCGCCAGGCCGATCAGCGCGAGCACGAGGATCAGCCCCCCGGGCCAGAACACGCTCTCGTTCTTGGAGTGCACTTTCGCGCGCGCTCCCGAGGTGACGCTGCCCCACACGCGGTTCTCCGAGGAGGCGGCCACCCACGCCGCCGGGCCGGCGGAGTAGGTTTTGACTTCCTTGATCGTGCGTTTCGCCGTCGGGTACTCGCTGGCAACCTTCAGATAGGGGCGGGCCTGATAGACGGCGACGACGCCGAGCACGGCGATGCCGATGCAGGTGACGGCCAGCAGGCGGCGGGGAATCAGCGGTCCGCGCGAGGTGCTCGACCTGTCCCCCGCCGTGGTGGACTCATTGGCCCCGTCGGCGCCTTCATCGCGCCAGGCGGCGCCGGGCGTCAGGCGGCTGCGCCACCAGCAGAACAGCACGAGCAGCGCGAGTACGGCGAGCAGGTAGCAGTACTGCAGTCCGAGCGTGAACCCGAGGCTGACCTGCCAGGCCGAGACCAGCCAGCCCGCGAGCACGAGCCCGCGGGAGCCCCGACGGTAGCCGCGTAGCAGCAAGAACAGCGCGAGCGCGATGCCTCCGCTTGAGATCACGTGCAGATGGCCGGCCTCGGTGACGCGGTAGGGCGCGTAGGCGAAGGCAATGCCCGCGGCGCCGGCGGCGAGGCGGCGAAGGCCGAGCTCGCGTCCGAGCAGGTACGCCCCGACGAAGCACAGCGACCATGCGAAGAGGAACAGCAGGTTGTAGCGGACCAGCGCGGCGACCGTGCCTCCTCCGAAGAACGCCGCCGGGCCGTACCCGAGCAGGGAGTCCGAGAAGGCGAGGCTCAGTGGGTGGGGATAGAAGGCGTTTGCGTCGAACAGGTGCAGCGGGTCGTTCAGCATCGCGTGTCCGACCCAGGCGATCTGCCAGGCGGTGCGGATCGGGTCGCCTAGATCCGGAGCGATGCGGCTGGGCAGGTGCAGGACCAGCGGCCAGGTGGTGAGGACCGCGAGGAGAACCCCGGCAACGGCCGCCCACAGCACCTCGGCGCGCCCGAGCGCGGGTGAGGGTGCCCAGCGGGCGGTTCGCCTGCGCGTGTCCGGACGTGACGGAGTGCCGTGCTCCTCGCCGGCCGCTTGGTCGGGCGGGTGCGATCCGGATGGTGTGCGCGGCGGGCTGGGGACGCCCGTGCTCATCGGCTGCTGTCGATCGGTGCTGCCTGGATCGGCGCAGCATACGTGAGCCGCCTGCGCCATAGCGGCAGACGGCGGCGTCAGTGTTCGGACATTCCGGAGAGCGGATTTGCGCAAGACTGTCCACCATGAAGGTGCTCGTCCTCGGAGCAGGTGGCGTGGGGGCGGCGTTTGCCGCGATCGCCCAGCGCCGAGACGTGTTCGAGCGGGTGGTGCTGGCCGATGTCTCGCCTCAGCGCGCACGGGAGGTGGTCGCGCGACTGGGCGAGGCCGATCGGTTCGCGGCCGAGCGCGTCGACGCCTCCGATCGCAGTGAGCTCGTCGCACTGATCGGGCGGGTCAAGCCCGACGCGGTGCTGAACGCCTGCGATCCGCGCTTCAACGAGCCGATCTTCGGTGCCTGCTTCGACGCGAAGGTGACATATCTCGATATGGCGATGACGCTGTCAAAGCCTCATCCGCGGCGCCCCTATGAGCTGCCTGGGACGCTGCTGGGCGAGCATCAGCTCGCGCGCTCGGACCAGTGGGAGCAGGCGGGGCTGCTCGCGCTGGTCGGGATCGGGGTGGAGCCTGGGCTGTCGGACGTCTTCGCCGCCTATGCGGCGCAGGATCTGTTCTCAGGGGTGCGCGAAGTGGGCGTGCGCGACGGCGCGGACCTGGTCGTGGAGGGGTATGACTTCGCGCCGACGTTCTCGATCTGGACGACGATCGAGGAGTGCCTGAACCCGCCGCTGATCTGGGAGCGCGAGCGCGGCTTCCACACGACCTTGCCGTTCTCCGAGCCCGAGGTGTTCACGTTCCCGGAGGGGATCGGCAAGGTGGAGTGCGTGAACGTCGAGCACGAGGAGGTCGTGCTGATCCCGCGCTGGGTGCAGTGCGAGCGCGTCACGTTCAAGTACGGGCTCGGCCGGGAGTTCATCGACGTGCTCCGCACGCTGCACAAGCTCGGGTTGGACTCGACCGAGCCGGTGAGCGTGCGCGGGCGGCAGGTGGCCCCGCGCGACGTTGTGGCGGCCGCGCTGCCCGACCCGGCCACGCTCGGCGAGCGCATGACCGGACGCACGTGCGCCGGGACATGGGTGACCGGAACCGGCAAGGATGGGCAGCCGCGCTCTACCTACCTCTACCACGTGGTGGACAACGAGCGCACGATGCGCGACTACGGCAGCCAGGCGGTCGTCTGGCAGACCGCGATCAACCCCGTGGTGGCGCTTGAGCTGCTCGACGAGGGTCTATGGAAGGGCACCGGCGTGCTGGGACCGGAGGCGTTCCCGCCGGGGCCGTTCCTCGAGCGGCTGGCGGAGCTCGGCTCTCCCCACGGGATGATGGAGCTGAGCTGAACGGCGGCGTCCGTCTCACGGCGCCCATGACGGTTCCTCTCGTCCCGTGTGAGCGCCGTGTCCCCGTGACGGGCGGCGTGCCCCAGGATCAGAAGTGCGCCGGGGCGTGCTCGACCGGTTCCTCGAACAGGCCGTGCTGCACCGTTTCGGTCTTGCGCGAGAAGTACTCGCGGAAATGCAGGCGCGCGACGATCATCAGCACCACGCCGAGTACCAGCCCACCGATGCCCATCCAGATCGGCAGGGTGATGCCGAGGATCGGCTTGGTTTCGACGTTCTTCGCTTCGCTGTAGTGCACGGCCGCGTAGCCGCCCACGCCGAACAGCATCAGCCCGCCGAGCAGCGGCGCGAGGCCCAGCAGGACGAAGTCGCGCACGCTGTTGCGCAGCTCGTGGCGGTAGTAGACGATGCATGCGATCCCGGTGAAGCCGTAGTAGAAGCAGATCGGGAAGCCGATCGCGGTGATCGAGTCAGTCAGCACATGTTCGGATACCAGCAGCAGCGGGACGGTGAAGGCGATCGACACGACGCCCATCGCGATCGTCGAGAACGAGGGGGTCAGGAAGCGCTTGTGTACCGTCCCGAAGGCCCTGGGGATCGCCTTCCAGAAGGCCATCGACAGGGTGGTGCGCGCGGTCGGCAGGATCGTCGTCTGGGTCGATGCGGAGGCCGACGTCAGCACGGCGATGATCAGCAGCTTTTCAAGGCCCGAGCCGAGCACCGGCCCGCCCAGGGCGCTGAGCACGTCCGATTCGTTTTCGGCGAGGAAGACCGTTCCGTGGAAGGCCTGGCCGGCGGTCGAGACGACCACGTAGATCAGGACGAGCAGGATCGTCGACATCACCGCGGCGCGGCCGGGACCCTCGTTGGCGTCCTCGGACTCCTCGTTGACGGCCACGCCCGAGTCCCAGCCCCAGTAGATGAACACGCCGAGCAGCACACCGGTCAGGAGCGGGGTGATCCCCAGCTGGAAGGGGTTGAACCACGAGAGCTGCGGCTTGATCGAGCCGGCCGGGTGCCCGCCGTAGATCTTCGCGAAGGCCACGACCGAGAAGATCGTGAGGATCACGATCTCCGCGCCGAGCAGGAACTGCTGCGTGCGCGCGGAGAGCTCGATGCCGCGATAGCAGATCCAGGTCATCACGGCGATCCACACGACCGCGGCGGTCATCACCGCGACCTGCGAGTTGGCCGCCGAGCTCCAGTCGAACAGCAGGAAGGTGTACTTGCCGGCGATCTCCGCCAGGGAGGCCATCACGATCACGTCGGCGAGGAAGATCGCCCAGCCGTTGACCCAGCCCAGACCCGGTCCCAGGGCGCGGGTGGTCCAGGCGAACGTGGTGCCGGCGTCGGGGTCGGCCCGGTTCAGCGCCCGGTAGGCGCCAGCGATCAGCAGCATCGGCACGAACGACACCAGCAGCACCGCGGGCGCCTGCTTGCCGATCCCGTTGACGGCGACGATCACCCCGAGCGTGGCTGCCAGCGAGTAGGCGGGGGCGGTCGAGGCGACGCCGATGACGATGTTCGACAGGTACCCGATCGCGTTCTTCTTCAGGCCCTTGTCCATCACGCCCGACCGCTCGGGCGCTCCGGGTGCCGCTGCTTCGATGGTGGCCATCGCTGACGCTCCTCTCTGTATCCGCCGCCCGCCCGATCGGCCTGCCGCAGCGGTTGTGACAGAAGTGACATTACGTCGTATGTCGACCAGAGCACAAGGGGCGCGATTCCCAAAACGTACGACTGGTGTTGTACATCTCGTACAATGGGTTGAGAGGTTGTTGAACGGGCAGCGCCTTGAGCTAGACATGTTGGCGGAGTACGGTTGTCCTGAGTGTCCAGCTGAAGCGACGTGTCCAAGAGGAGGGTGCGATGGCGATCACATCGACGAGCACGGGTCCAAGCTCCGGCGAGGACCGATCGGCGACCGAGCTGCAGCAGCTCGCCAAGCGCCACCTGTGGATGCACTTCACGCGCATGGGCACCTACGAGGAAGGCGCCGAGGTGCCGGTGATCGTCCGGGGCGAGGGCTGCTACGTGTATGACGAGCACGGCAAGCGATACCTCGACGGGCTGTCGGCGCTGTACTGCGTGAACATCGGCCACGGGCGCGCCGAGCTGGGCGAGGCGGCGGCGCGCCAGGCCGCGGAGCTCGGGTTCTACACCAACTGGAGCTACGCCCATCCCCGCTCGATCGAGCTGGCCGCGCGCATCGCGTCGCTCGCGCCCGGAGACCTCAACCGCGTGTTCTTCACCTCCGGGGGATCGGAGGCGGTGGAGTCGGCATGGAAGCTCGCCAAGGCTTATCACCAGGCGCGCGGCGAGCCGCGCCGGCACAAGATCGTCTCACGCTACCTCGCCTACCACGGCACGTCGATGGGCGCGCTCACGGCAACCGGCCTGCCCGCGCTGCGCGAGCCGTTCGAGCCGCTGACGCCTGGTGGCCGCCACGCGCCGAACACCAACTCCTACCGCTGGAAAGAGGACCGCGATCCGCTGTGGGCCGCGGACGCGATCGAGGAGGCGATCCTGTTCGAGGGGCCGGCGACCGTGGCCGCGGTGATCATCGAGCCGGTGCAGAACGGCGGCGGCTGCTTCGTGCCGCAGGACGGCTACTTCCAGCGCGTGCGCGAGATCTGCGATCGCCATGGGGTGCTGCTGATCTCCGACGAGGTGATCTGCTCGTGGGGGCGCATCGGTTACATGTTCGGTTGTGAACGCTACGACTACGCGCCCGACATGATCACCACCGCCAAGGGCATCACTTCGGCATACGCGCCGCTGGGCGCCGTGATCGCCTCAGACCGGATCGCTGAGCCGTTCCTGCACGGTAACGCGATCTTCAACCACGGGTTCACGTTCGGCGGGCACCCGGTTGCGTGCGCGATCGCGCTGGCCAACATCGATGTGCTCGAGCGTGAGGATCTGTGCGGGCGAGTACGCGCGAACGAGGGCCGGTTCCGCGAGATGCTCGAGGGACTGCGCGAGTTGCCGATTGTCGGCGACGTGCGCGGCGCCGGCTACTTCCAGGCGATCGAGTTGGTCAAGGACAAGGAGACGAAGGAGACGTTCGACCATGAGGAGGCGGAGCATCTGTTGCGAGGGTTCCTCTCCGGCGAGCTGTATCGACGTGGGTTGATCTGCCGGACCGACGATCGCGGCGATCCGATCGTCCAGCTTTCCCCGCCGCTGATCGCGGGGGAGGAGCAGTTTCTGGAGATCGAGTCGATCCTGCGTCCGGTGCTGAGCGAGGCATCGGAATGGATGGCGAGATGGAGCTCACAGTCGAGAGCCTGATCGGCGAGCTGGGACTGGAGCTCGCCAGTGGGCAGGGCTCGGCAAGCGCGCACGTGCGCTGGGTGCACATCACCGAGCTGATCGATCCGACGCCGTGGCTGAAGGGTGGTGAGCTGCTGCTCACCACCGGCATCCAGCTCGAGGGCCCCAGGACCCAGCACGAGCTGGTCGATCGTCTGGTTGAGCATGACATTGCCGGCCTCGGATTCGGCACGGGCTTCGCCCACAAGAAGCTGCCGGTCGCGCTCGTGAACGCCGCGCGCAAGCGCGAGTTCCCGGTGTTCGAGGTTCCCTACGAGTTGCCGTTCATTGCGATCACCGAGCGCGTGTTCGCGCAGCTGGTCGACGAACGGTATGAGATGCTGCAGCGCAGCATGGCTGGCGATGTGCTCGCCGAAGCGCTGACGGGCAACCTCTATCCCGAAGAGCTGCAGGGGAAGCTGCGGCCGTTCGGGATCGGCGAGCAGGCGGCGGTGCTGGCGTTCTCGGTGGCGGACCCGGCGACGGGGGCGCCACTGCTGGAACGGGCGCTCACGTGCGCGGAGGTGCACAGCCTCGTTGCAATCCGGGCTGGCCTCTTGTGCGCGGTGATCGACATCGACGGCGTCGAGCCCGATCCGCTCGAGCTCGCACAGCGCGTCCGCACAGAGCTTCAGGCGCGCTTGGGGGAGGTTCGCGCCGCCGCCAGCCGCCCCGCGGCGACCCACTCGCTGCGGTTGAGCTTCCACGAGGCGCGCTGCGCGCTGGAGGCTGCCCGGCTGCGCAACGGGGAAACCTCGGAGGTGGTCGCCTCATACCGGGATCTCGGCGCATTCCAGCTGCTGCTGTCGCTGCAGGACGACGACGCGCTGATGTCCTACTGCCGCGGCGTGCTCGGCCCGGTCGAGCAGGGCGAGGGCGAGTACGGCGATGAGCTGCTGCGTTCGCTGGACGTGTTCATCGAGAACAACGGCCACTGGGAGAAGGCGGCCAATGCGCTGTACTGTCACCGGCACACGTTGCGCTACCGGATCAGGCGCGTCGAGCAGCTGACGGGGCGCGATCTGAGCAGCGCGCGCGACCGCATCGAGTTCTGGCTGGCGTTGCGCGGGCGGGAGCTGGCGCGATGAAAATCGGCGTTCCGACCGAGATCAAGCCCGACGAGTATCGCGTCGCGATCACCCCCGCGGGGGTGCGCGAGTGCAGCGCATGTGGGCACGAGGTGCTGATCCAGGCCGGCGCCGGGGAGGGCAGCGCGATGGCCGATGAGCAGTTCGCTGCGCAGGGCGCGCGGATCGTGCCCGACGCGCGGGCGGTGTTCGCCGAGGCCGAGCTGGTGCTGAAGGTCAAGGAGCCTCAGCCGATCGAGGTGGAGATGTTGCGCGAGGGCCAGACGCTGTTCACCTACCTGCACTTGGCGGCCGAGCCGGAGCTCGCGCGAGGCCTGATGGCGTCGGAGGCGACGTGCATCGCGTATGAGACGGTCGAGGACAGGGAGGGACGATTGCCGCTGCTGGCGCCGATGAGCGAGGTCGCGGGCAAGATCGCCACGCAGGCGGGCGCGTTCATGCTGGAGAAGCCACTCGGGGGACGGGGGATACTGCTGGGTGGGGTGCCGGGGGTGGCGGCGGCGACGGTGCTCGTGATCGGCGGCGGCGTCGTGGGCATGAACGCGGCGATCATCGCGATCGGCATGCAGGCCGACGTGTTCGTGTTCGATCGCTCGATCGACCGGCTGCGCGAGCTCGAAGTTGCGTTCGCCGGGCGCGCCTCGACCGTGTACTCCTCTACGCTTGCGATCGAGGAGATGCTGCCGCTCGCCGACCTCGTCATCGGCGCGGTGCTCGTCCACGGCGGGCGCGCTCCGCATGTCGTGACGCGTGAGCAGCTGCAGCTGATGAAGCCCCATGCCGTGCTCGTGGACGTGTCGATCGATCAGGGCGGGTGCTTTGAGACCTCGCGCCCGACCACCCACTCGGAGCCGACATTCGAGGTCGAGAGGATCACCCATTACTGCGTGACGAACATGCCGGGCGCAGTGCCGATCACCTCGACGTACGCGCTGACGAACGCGACGCTGCCGTATGTGCTGGCGCTGGCGGATCGGGGGCCGCAGGGCGCGATGGCCGCTGACCCGGGACTGCGTTTGGGGTTGAACGTGCTGGGCGGCAAGATCACCCATCCGGCGGTGATCGAGGCGCTCGCCGGGATCGAAGTCGAGGCTTCGGGCTCGGGCTCGCCCGACGGCGCGGGACCGGCGCAGCTGGCGCCGGCCAGGCAAACGAGGACCTGAACGAGAGGACGGGCATGGCGACCACGACGGGGACATTGAAGAACTTCATCGACGGCGAGCTTCTCGCCTCCGACGGCGAGAGCGAACCGGTCCTGAACCCGTCCACCGGAGAGGAGCTGGCGCGGGCGCCGAAGTCGACCGCCGAGGACGTCGATCGCGCGGTTACAGCCGCGCGCGGGGCGTTCGCCACGTGGTCAACGACGACGCCGGCCCAGCGGGCGCAGGCACTGCTCGCGCTGGCCGATCTGGTGGAGGGGCACGCGGAGGAGATCGCCCGTATGGAGGCGCTGAACGCGGGCAAGCCGATCGCGGCCGTAACGAGCGACGAGATCCCCGTGATGGCAGACAACCTGCGGTTCTTCGCCGGCGCCGCGCGCTGCCTGGAGGGCCGGGCCGCGGGCGAGTACATGGAGGGGTACACCTCGTTCACGCGCCGCGAGGCAGTGGGGGTGATCGGGCAGATCACGCCGTGGAACTACCCGCTGATGATGGCGATCTGGAAACTCGCCCCCGCCATCGGGGCGGGGAACACGGTCGTGCTGAAGCCCGCGGAGACCACTCCGATGAGCACCCTGAGGCTCGCCGAGCTGGCCGCCGACATCCTGCCCAAGGGCGTGCTCAACGTCGTGACCGGACCAGGTGAGCCGACCGGGGAGGCGCTGATCAACCACCCGGACGTCGACATGCTCGGGCTGACCGGCTCGGTGGACACGGGCAAGCACATCGCGCGCACCGCCGCCGACACGCTCAAGCGGGTTCACCTCGAGCTCGGCGGCAAGGCGCCCGTGGTCGTGTTCGACGATGTGAGCCTGGAGGGCGCCCTGGAGACGATTGCCGGCACCGGCTATTACAACGCCGGTCAGGACTGCACCGCCGCGACGCGGGTGCTGGCCGGGGCGAAGGTCTATGACGACGTCGTCGCCGGCCTGGCCGCGCAGGCGCAGGGCCTTCAGATCGGCGATACGCTCGCGCCCGAGACGACGCTCGGGCCGGTCAACTCAGCCCGCCAGCGCGAGCGTGTGGCCGGCTTTCTGGAGCGCAGGCCCCAGCGCGCGGAGATAGTCACCGGCGGACGCGCGCCCGAGCGACCGGGCTTCTACCTGGAGCCGACGGTCGTCGCAGGATTACAGCAGGAGGACGAGATGATCCAGCGCGAGATCTTCGGTCCGGTGATCACCGTGCAGAGCTTCACAGACGAGGAGCAGGCGATCGCGTGGGCGAACGCCACCCGCTATGGCCTGGCCTCATCGGTGTGGACCCGTGACGTGGGACGCGCGCTGCGCGTGTCGAGGGCGCTGCGGTTCGGGTGTGTGTGGATCAACGACCACATCCCGCTCGTCTCGGAGATGCCCCACGGAGGGTTCAAGGAGTCCGGGTATGGCAAGGACCTGAGCGTGTACTCGCTTGAGGACTACACAGTGGTCAAGCATGTGATGGCGAACCTCGAATAGGTGGGCAACTTGCAGAAGCCCCGCTGGAAGGCTGCTACGGTGGCCCTACCGGGTGGCGAGGTCGCCCGCGAGGTTCTCGGTCTTTGTTGGCGCTCACAGGGTGCGGATGGGGTCAGTCGAATCTCCATCTGCAGCGGTGGCCAGACGGCCACCAGAAGGAGCAACACCAACATGCAACATGCAACATTCGCCGACCTCGGCGTATCCGAGGTCGTCACATCCGAGCTTGCCAAGCGCGAGATCACACAGCCGTTCGCGGTCCAGAAGATGGTCCTCCCCGACGTGCTCGCCGGCCACGATGTGCTCGCGCAATCTCCGACCGGGTCGGGCAAGACGCTCGCGTTCGGGATCCCGATGATCGAACGCCTGCACGGCACCAACGTGCGCCCCTCGGCGCTCGTGCTGGCACCCACGCGCGAGCTGGCATCGCAGATCGTCGACGATCTGCGCGAGATCGCCCACGCGCGCGCTCTCTCGATCGCGGCCGTCTACGGGGGCGCGGGCATCGTCAAGCAGGCGCGTCTCGCCGCGCGTGCTCACATCCTCGTCGCCACGCCGGGACGGCTGCTCGATCTGATCGATCGGCGCGACGTATCCCTCGACCGCGTCAGGCTGCTCGTGCTCGACGAGGCCGACAGGATGCTCGACATGGGCTTCAAGCCCGTCGTCGACCGGATCGTAAAGATGTGCGCGCGCGAGCGCCAGACGCTGCTGTTCAGCGCCACGCTCCAGGGCGAGGTAGGGAAGGTCGCCAAGGCCTACACCACCGATCCGCGCCGTCACGAGCACGCCCACTCCGAGGAGCGCAAGGGAGATGTCGAGCACCGCTTCGTGTCGGTTTCCCACGAGGGCAAGGTCGCGCGGCTCGTCTCCGAGCTAAGCGGGTCTGAGCGCGGCAGGACGCTCGTGTTCGTACGGACCAAGCGCGGCGCGGACCGGCTCGTCAAACGACTGGCGAGCAACAGCGTGCGGGCGGTCGCGATGCACGGCGACAAGTCCCAGGGACAGCGCGAACGGGCGCTCGCGAGCTTCGAGTCGGGCGCCGTCGACACGCTCGTCGCGACGGACGTCGCCGCGCGGGGAATCGACGTGGCTGGGATCACGCACGTGATCAACTACGACATGCCGGGCACGCGCGAGGATTATGTGCATCGCATCGGGCGCACCGCGCGCGCGGGCGCCAGCGGCGTGGGCGTCACGCTCGTGACCCACGAGCAGGCCCGCGAGCTGTCGGGCATGGTCGGTGGCCTGGGGTTGCATCGCGAGCTGGAGCTGGGCGGCCTGCCGAGCGACGCCAGCGCCCGTCAGACGCCGCGTCGGCGTACGTCTAGGCGCGGTGGCCGAGCACCTGGTAGATCGAGGTAAAGCCCGTCGCGAATCCGTTGCGGGCCGCGCGCAGGTACAGCCGCCAGACGCGCAGGCGCTCGCCTCCGGCAAGGCGCTCGGCCTGCTCGCGGTTTGCGTCCAAGCGGTCGATCCAGGCGGACAGCGTGTCGACGTAGTCCTGGGCGAGCCCCTCGACATGGTCGGTGACGAATCCCCCGCGCTCGAGCGCGAGCTGGATGCGCGAGAGGTGCAGCGGAGCGGCGTCGGGGAAGACGTAGCGCTGGGAGAACGGACCGGCCTCCGGGTCGCCGTGGCGCAGGCGGGCGATGCCATGATTGAGCAGCCGCCCGCCCGGCTCCAGCAGCCGCGCGAGCACGCGCGCGTACTCATCAATGCGGTTGGCCCCGACGTGCTCAACCATGCCAATGCTCGCGATCGCGTCGAACTTCTCGGTGCTCACCAGGTCGCGATAGTCACACAGGCGAATCTCGACACGGTCCTGCAAGCCCGCCTTCGCCACGCGCCGGTGCGCGAGCTCCGCCTGGTTTGGCGAGAGAGTGATCCCCATGGCATGCACCCCATGGCGGGCGGCGGCGTGCAGCACGAAGCTGCCCCAGCCGCAGCCGACGTCGAGGATGCGCTCGCCCTCCCGCAGGCGCAGCTTCTCACAGATCAGCTCGCGCTTGGCCAACTGGGCGTCCTCCAACGTTGCGGCCCCTCGCGAGAACACGGCGCAGCTGTAGGTCATCGAAGCGTCGAGGAACAGCTTGAAGAACTCGTTGGATACGTCGTAGTGGTGGCGCACCGCCCGCTCGTCACGCTCGCGGCCGTGGCGCCGCCCGCGCGGGCGAAGCTCGCTGGCGGGGATTCGCGGCGGACGCGTCAGGCCACATGCGCGCACCGCGGCCAGGGCCAGGCGCGCGCGCGTCGCGCGGTCGATCGGGGGCGCATGGAACGTGTCGAGCAGCGAGATCACGCGGTCGAGATCGTCGGCCTCGAGCTCGCCCGCCGCATAGGCCCGGCCCAGACCCAGCTGTCCGGGGGCGCGCAGCAGGTGCGCGACGGCGGCCGGGGAGCGCACTGTGAGCACGGGACCGCCCGCGACGGTCGGGGCCAGTTCAGAGCCGTCCCAGAAGCGCAGCACAAACGGGCGCGCGGGGAGCGCGCGCCCGAGCTCGCGGCGCAGCGGCTCGGGCTGGGCGAACAATGCTCGGGTCATCTGGCGTGCTTGCTCAGTCGTTGTGCGTGTGAGATGCTCGCATGACTGAGCCAGCCTAAGCCAATCATGGCTACGCAGTCCGCTGGTACCATTGGTAAGTTGAGCACAGCACGATGAACGAAGATAAGCTTCCCGGCGGCCTGGAGGGGGACCAGCCCGGGCCAGACGATATCCAGCCCGCTTCGAACGAGACGCTCGATCGTGTGTTGACGGGGCTTATCACGGTTCTGCCGATCGTTGCGCTGTTCTTCGTCGGCTGGCAGCTGTGGGACGGGCTGCTGCACCCGTCCGACCTGGTCGTGTTCGTGATCATGTACCTGCTGACCGGGCTTGGCGTGACCGTCGGGTTCCACCGACTATTCACCCACCGGAGCTTCAGGACCTCGCCCGCGCTACGTGGGGTGTTCGCCGTGCTGGGGTCGGCTGCGATCGAGGGCCCGGTCATCTCCTGGGTGGCGGACCATCGCAAGCACCACGCGTTCTCCGACCGCGAAGGAGATCCGCACAGCCCGCACGTCGACCACGGAGTCGGCTGGCGCGGGGCGCTGCGCGGGCTCGCCCATGCGCACGTCGGCTGGCTGTTCATCCACACCCAGCGCGGCTCGCGCGAGCGTTACGCACCTGACCTGATCGCGGACCCCGTCGTGTCATTCGTGGACCGCACCTTCTTCATGTGGACCCTCGCCGGTCTGGCTGCTGCGTTCGGACTCGGCTACGCGATCGGCGGCTCGCTGCGCGCGGGTCTGACGGGCCTGTTGTGGGGCGGCGCTGTGCGAATGCTCGTGCTGCACCACATGACCTACTCGATCAACTCGCTATGTCACTTCTTCGGACGCCGCGACTACGCCACGGGGGACCATTCGCGCAATCTGTTGTGGCTGTCGCTGCCGACGTTGGGCGAGGCCTGGCACAACAACCACCACGCGTTTCCGACTTCCGCCAGCCACGGTCTCAGCTGGCGCCAGCCCGACATCTCTGCGCTCGTGATCGGCGCGATGGCACGTGTGGGACTGTGTTGGGATGTGGTCAAGGTGCCCGAGGAGCGTCGCGCTGACAAGCGCTGCGTGGCCGCTTAGGGATCGGGATCTGCTGAGCGGTTGGGACATCCTGTGCGTGTGCGCTCCCAACCCCGGGCCGTTGACGCTGGCGGGAACAAATACATGGGTCGTGGGCCGGGGACCGGCGTGGGTCGTCGATCCCGGCCCGTTGATCGAGGCGCACGTGGAGCGCGTGTGCGCGGCGATCGAGGATCGCGGCGGGCTTGGCGGCGTCGTGCTCACACACGACCATGCGGATCACTCCGAAGCCGTGCCGGAGCTGCTGGCCCGCTATCCCGCGCCGCTGGTGGGCGGGCGCGGCGAGGTCGATGTGAAGCTGCGGGAGGGCGTGCGAGTCGGGCCGTTTGACCCGGTGGCCACCTCGGGACACTCAATCGATCATTTTGCGCTGATCTCAGGTGGTGCGTGCTTTACCGGCGATGCCGTGCTCGGCGAAGGCAGCGTCTTCATAGCCCCGCATCGAGGCGCGATGTCCGACTACATGCTCGCGCTGACTCGGCTGCACGAGCGCAAAGACTTCAGTGTTCTCTGTCCCGGCCACGGCCCGATCGTGCGCGACGCCGACGGCAAGCTCGGTGAGTACATAGAGCATCGGTCAGAGCGCGAGCGCAAGCTGATGGACGCGCTCGAGCAGGGGCTGCGCACCGAAGGAGAGCTGCTCGACGCGGCTTGGCCGGAGGTGCCACAGCAGATGCGCCCGCTGGCAAGCGTCACGCTGGCAGCGCAACTGGACAAGCTCGAGGACGAGGGGCTCCTGCCCGCCGGAGTGCAGCGGCCCACGTTGGAGGGCTTTGAGCAGTGAGCTGGCGCGACGCCACCGACTCGAGCTCAGCCTCGAGCGCCGGACAGAAGCCCGCGGCCGCGCCGGGGGCGAGCGCCGGTCAGACACCGGCGGGCGCGGGTGGCTCGGGTGCCGTCTCGATCGACTCTCCCTTCCCGCCGATCGCCTGGTACGGCTTCCTGTCTGACTGTCATACCGGAGCACTGCTCGCCGTGGACGGGTCGATTGAGTGGATGTGCCTGCCCCACTTCGACTCGCCGTCGGTCTTCGGTGCGATGCTCGACCGCGGCGCCGGCAGCTGGAGGGTCGGTCCCTACGGCATCTACGTACCGGCCGGTCGGCGCTACATCCCGGGCACCAACATCATCGAGACGACCTGGATGACTCCGCAGGGCTGGCTGCGGGTGATAGAGGCCCTGACGATCGGTCCGTGGCACGACAACAAGGAGGGCTCGAGCCACACGCGTCCACCGACCGACTCCGACGCCGACCATCTGCTGGTACGGATCGTCGAGTGCATCCAGGGGCAGGTGCAAGTCGAGATCGTGTGCGAGCCCATGCTCGACTATGGGTCAACTCCGGCGAAGTGGAGCTTGGTCGACACTGGCGCCGAGGGTGGCTGCGCGGTGGATTGCGAGATAGATGCTTCCGAGGAGATGGATGCTTCCGACGGTCACACCGCATTTCGTCTGTTCAGCGACATGCGCTTGGGCATCGAGGGCAACCGCGCGCACGGCCGCCACACGATGAGCGAAGGCGAGAAGCGCTTCTGCGCGCTCTCCTGGACCGAGGGGCTGGGCGGGCCGCGCACGGCCGAGCAGGCCGAGGAGCACATGGAGCGCACCAGCCACTTCTGGCGCACATGGCTGGCGGAAGGCACCTACCCCGACCATCCGTGGCGCTTTCACCTGCAGCGCTCAGCGCTGGTGCTGAAGGGGCTGACGTTCATGCCTACCGGTGCGCTCGTGGCGGCCCCGACCACCTCGCTGCCGGAGACGCCCCACGGCGAACGCAACTGGGACTACCGCTACTGCTGGATGCGCGACGCGTCGTTCACGCTGTGGGCGCTGCACGCCCTGGGCCTGAACTGGGAGGCCGACGACTTTGTCCAGTATGTCGCCGACATGGAGCGCAACGAGGACGGCTCGCTGCAGATCATGTACGGGATCAAGGGCCAGAAGGACCTCAGCGAGTCCACCCTCGACCACCTCAAGGGCTACGAGGGTGCGCGTCCGGTGCGGGTCGGCAACGGCGCGTATGACCAGCGCCAGAACGATGTGTATGGAGCGGTGCTCGACTCGGTGTACCTGCATTCCAAGCAGCGCGACCACATCCCGGAGCGGCTGTGGCCGGTGCTGAGCGACCAGGTGCACTGCACCGAGCGCGTGTGGAAGCAGCCCGACCAGGGCATCTGGGAGGCGCGGGGCGAGCCGCGGCATTACGTCAGCTCAAAGCTGATGTGCTGGGTGGCGATGGATCGCGGCGCTCGGCTGGCCGAACGGCGCGGCGAGCAGGAGAACGCTCAGCGCTGGCAGACGCTGGCAGACGAGATCCGCGATGAGATCCTTGACAAGGGGGTCGACAAGCGAGGGGTGTTCCGCCAGCACTACGACACGGACGCGCTGGACGCCTCCAACCTGCTGGTTCCACTCGTGCGGTTCTTGCCGCCCGAGGACGAACGCGTACGCGCGACGGTGAGCGCAATCAGGAAGGAGCTGACCGAGAACGGGCTCGTGCTGCGCTATCGCACCGAGGAGACCGACGACGGGCAGAGCGGAGAGGAGGGCACGTTCCTGATTTGCTCTTTCTGGCTGGTCTCGGCGCTGTCGGAGATCGGCGAACGCCGCGAGGCCGAGCACCTGTGCGAGCGGCTGCTGGCCTATGCCTCGCCGCTGGGGCTGTACGGGGAGGAGCTTGAGGCCTCGAGCGGGCGCCATCTCGGCAACTACCCGCAGGCGTTTACACACCTTGCGCTGATCAACGCCGTCACGCACGTGATCGCCGCGCAGCAGCAGGACTGAAGGCTCGCGTGCCGCGGTCGAGTCGCGTGCGGCGGTCGGCTCGCGTGCCGCGGCCGGTTGCGCGCGGGGGTGGGGTCAGTAGTCCGGGTCGCCGGGCATGAGCACGCGTGCGGAGTCGCCCTCGAGGATCACTCTCGGCAGGACGGGCTCGACGACTAGATCGCGCGCGTGCTCGAGCAGCGCCTCGGCCGAGGAGAATCGAGCGAGCTGCCGCAGATGTGCGATCGTCGGGAATACGAGCACGATCTCTCCGGCGGCGTGAGCGCCCAGCGCGGCTTGCGGTGAGAACCAGCCGTGCTCCACGCACTCCTCACCGTCGACGTGCGGCTCCTGACCCGCGGGCAGCGGAGCAAGGAAGAAGTGAG
Source organism: uncultured Solirubrobacterales bacterium (assembly GCA_963755165.1). Classification (GTDB taxonomy): domain Bacteria; phylum Actinomycetota; class Thermoleophilia; order Solirubrobacterales; family Solirubrobacteraceae; genus Palsa-744. The sequence continues at coordinate 647,522 of CAVWIT010000002.1, forward strand.
TATCGAAGCGGATCCTGACCTCGGCGGGGGTGATCCAGCGCGAGAAGGCGACCAGCGCGGTCGGGTCCTCCAGGACGATGCCGGCCTCCTCGCGCAGCTCGCGGATCGCCGCGGCGCGGTGGGCCCGGTTGCCGTCGCTATCGTCGCCATCATCCTCGTCATCAGCATCGATGGCCCCGCCGGGAAACACCCAGACGCCGCCCATGAACTTCGCCTCGGGCGTGCGCTGCACGAGCAGGATCTCCAGGGTGTCGGCACCGTCGCGCAGCAGGATCACGGTCGCGGCCTGGCGCGGAGGGGTGGGAGCGCCGATGTTGTGTTCCTCGCCCGGGCCTGGCCGGGCGCCGGGGAGCGGATCGTTGCGGGCAGGGTCCTCCGGGATTAATGAATCCATCTACTGACCCTACCTGCCCCGCGCGCTGGGTGGACGGTAATCTTTCGGACATGAACGCGACCAAGACCCTGCAACGCTGGATCTGCGAGTCCTGCGGCTACATCTACGACCCCGAGGAGGGCGATCCGGACGGGGGGATCCCTGCGGGGACGGCATTCGAGGACATCCCCGACACGTGGTTCTGCCCGGTGTGCGGCGCGCGCAAGCGGGACTTCACCCTCTACGAGGACTAGGACCGAGCTGACGGACTGGCAAGGGCTACTGGCGTTCGACCGCGAGCACGTGTGGCATCCCTACGGCGGGCTGCCGGCGTCGTCGCCGAGGCCGCTGCCGGTGGTCTCCGCACAAGGGGTACGCCTGCGACTGGCGGATGGGCGTGAGCTGATCGACGGGATGGCGTCGTGGTGGTGTGCGATCCACGGCTACCGCCATCCCGTGCTCGATGAAGCGGTGCGGGAGCAGCTGACTCGGATGGCGCACGTGATGTTCGGGGGGCTCACACACGAGCCGGCGATACGCCTGGCCAAGCGCCTGGTCGAGCTCGCCCCCGATGGCCTCGAGCGAGTGTTCTTCGCGGACTCCGGGTCGGTGTCGGTCGAGGTCGCGATCAAGCTGGCTCTGCAATATCAGCGCGCTCTCGGGCACGCGGACCGCACGCGACTGCTGACCGTGAGAGGCGGCTATCACGGCGATACGTTCGGCGCGATGGCGGTGTGCGATCCGGTTGGCGGGATGCACAGCCTGTTCAGAGTTGTCCTGGCGGAGCATGTGTTCGCGCAGCGCCCGCCCGTTGGGTTTGACGCCGGGCTGGACGAGGGCTGGGCTGCGCATGTGCGCGAACTGATCGCCGCGCACGCTCACGAGCTGGCAGCGGTGATCGTGGAGCCTGTCGTGCAGGGGGCCGGGGGGATGTGGGTGTACGCGCCAGAGTGCGTCACGTTGCTGCGCGAAGTATGCGATGAGCACGGGCTGCTGCTGGTGCTGGATGAGATAGCCACAGGGTTCGGGCGCACGGGCGCGCTGTTCGCAAGCGAGCACGCGGGCGTGGCCGCGGACGTGATGTGCGTCGGCAAGGCGCTTACCGGCGGCTACATGACGCTCGCCGCGACGCTGTGCACGACTGCGGTGGCCGACGCCGTCTCCGGCGGCGAGGGCGACGGGCTGATGCACGGACCGACGTTCATGGCCAATCCGCTCGCGTGCTCGGTCGCGCTGGCATCGCTGGAGTTGCTCGTGGGTGATGGCGCCGATGAGGGCCCGATCGTTGCCGACGGTGGCTGGCGCGAGCGGGTGGCCGTGATCGAGCGCGGGCTGCGCGCCGGGTTGGAGCCCGCCCGCGAGCTGCCGGGCGTCACGGACGTGCGCGTGCTGGGTGCGATCGGGGTGGTGCAGCTTGACCATGATGTGGACATCCCAGCCGCGACCGCCGCCACGCTCGATCGGGGGGTGTGGCTGCGGCCGTTTCGCGATCTGATCTACACGATGCCCGCCTACGTTATGGATGAAGACGACCTGGCGAGGGTGACCGCGGCTGTGATCGGTGCCGCATGTGCGGGCTCAGGAGAATGAGTTCTCCAGCCAGCGCCGTCGAGGCAGCCCTGCGCCGGCTCTCGCCAGGTCGGCCGCACCGGGATTTCGCACACGACCCAGTCCCACGACCTCGACCTCGCCCAGGTGAGCGATCGTGTCGCGGTTGGAGCGCTCCAGCTCCGTGGGTGTCTCGGGCCACGGCGTCAGCACAACCGCACGCACGTCCAAGCCGGCGCTGTTTGCAGCCTCGAGAGTCAGCAGCGTGTGGTTGATCGTGCCCAGCCCCGGCCCCGCAGCGATTACGACTCCCAGCCCGAGCGCGGCGGCTAGATCGCGCACCGTGAACTCATCGGTCAGCGGGACCAGCAGCCCCCCGACTCCCTCCACGATCAAGGCGCCCTCGCCGGTCCCTACCCTGCGCGCGCGTGCGATCAGATCGGCCGGATCGATCGCCTCGCCCGCCAGCCGGGCCGCGAGATGGGGTGAGACGGCGGGGCCGTAGCGCAGCGGCGCCACCTCCTCGGGAGACATACCGGCGACGCTTGCCAGCAGCTCGTGATCCGGTGGCCATCCGGTCTGCGATCGATCGTCGAGTCCGGTCACGACGGGCTTGTGCGCGCGCACCCGCTCGCCGCCGGCCGCCATCGCCGCCAGCAGCGCCGCGCTCAGGATTGTCTTGCCGACGCCCGTGCCGGTGCCCGTAACGAAGAGCCCGCGCATGCCCGCGCTCACGCTCCGGGCGGCTAGGCCGCGCGGTGAACGACGATGTCGCGCTCACCGTCGAACGGAACCTTCAGCTGTGGGGCTTGTCCCGGCGGGATGAGCGCTGAGGCAGCGACCGGCGCCAACGCGGATACCTGCCGCTCCGGATCGTCGGGTACGTCCGTGTGTCGCGAAGACTCCGGCGCGTCCTCCCCCGCCGTCGCCAGGTCCAGACCCAGTTTGCGTGCGGCGTCGCCGATTACTCGCGCTGCGTCGCGGAGCTCATCGGCGGTGTGACTGGCCATCACCGCCAGCCGCAACCTCGACGTGCCCGGGGCGACGGTCGGCGGGCGGATCGCCTGGGCGAACACGCCCCGCCGCAGTGCCGCCTCGCACAGGCTCACCGCTGCGCGCTCCTCGCCGACGATCAGCGGGACGATGTGCATCTCCACGTCCTGCGCCGGAATGCCTTCGGCCGTCAAGGCGCGGCGCAGCACGCGCGCGTTGGAGCGCAGCCGCTGCACACGATGGGGGCGCTCTTCCAGCAGCTCCAGCGCCGCCAGGGCGCCCGCGATCACGGGGGGTGGGGGGGCGGTCGAGAAGATCAGCGGACGCGCCGTGTTGATCAGGTAGCGGATCGTTTCCCCGCGTGCACACGCATACGCGCCGTATGAGCCGAGCGCCTTGCCGAGGGTGCCGATCACGATGTCGACCTCGCCCTCCAGCTCCGCCTGTGCGATAGCGCCACGCCCGCCCGGGCCGAGCACGCCGATGGCGTGCGCCTCGTCCACGATCGTGCGCGCGCCGTGCTCTCGCGCCAGCTCGACAATCTCGGCCAGGGGGGCGATGTCGCCGTCCATCGAGAACACCGAGTCGGTGACGATCAGCCGCCGGCCGCTGCCGCCGTTACGGCGCATCAACCAGTCGAGATGGTTGATGTCGCGGTGCCGGTACACGAGCACCTCCGCCCGAGACAGCCTGCAGCCGTCGACGATCGAGGCGTGGTTGAGCTCGTCGGAGAACACCGTGTCGCCGCGTCCCGCCAGCGCGCCGATCGCACTCGCGTTGGCGAGGTAGCCCGAGCCGAACAGCAAACACTCCTCACTGCGCTCGAACGCCGCCAGGCGCTGCTCCAGGCGGCGGTGGATCGTCATCGTGCCCGATACCAGCCGCGACGCGCCCGCACCGACACCCCAGCGCATCGCCGCCTCCGCCGCCGCCTCACGCACGCGCGGGTGGTCGGCCAGGCCGAGGTAGTTGTTTGAGCACAGCAGCAGCACCGGCTTGCCGTCGAGCACCACTCGCGGCCCCTGTGGTCCGCTCACCATCCGCAGGCGCCTGCTCAGTCCGAGCCGCTCCAGTTCCCCCAGGCGCTGCTCGATCTCGTTCATCCCAACCTCAGCCGACCGGCACCTTGTTGGCCGCGCCGTCAGGGCGAGGTGGTACCGACTGCTTGGCCTTGAACCGCAACTGCGTCGAGGGATCCCACATGCGCACCTCCAGACCAGCCTGGCTGGCGGGGGCTTGGTCGAGCAGATCTTCAACGACGTCCGGCGTCTCGCCGTCCAGCCAGCCCGACCGGTTGTCCGGTCGGGGATTGGCGCCATTGTCCGGCTGGCGTGCCACGTTCAGGCCGAGCTCCTCGAACATTGCCCTGTCCTGCTCAGGCTCTGAGCCGAGCGTCGTCAGGAAGTTGCCCATCATCACGCCGTTCAGCCCCGCCTTTACGGCGAGCGGCTGCAGCTCGCCGAGGTTCTCCACGCGCCCGCCGCACAGCCTGAACAACGCCTCGGGCAGGATCAGCCGGAATATCGCTATCCACTTGACGGCCTCCCACGGGTCGATCGGCTCGCGGTCCCCGAACTTCGTGCCCGGCCTGGGGTTCAGCAGGTTGATCGGCACGCTCGTCGGATCGATCGCCGCCAGCTCGAACGCCATCTCCACGCGCTGGGATCGGCTCTCGCCGAGGTTCAGGATGCCCCCGACGCACGTCTCCAGCCCAGCCTCGCGCACCGCCTGGATCGTGCGTATCCGTCCCTCGTATCGCACGGTCGTAGAGACCTCGTCGTAGTAGCTCTCGGCGGTCTCGACGTTGTGGTGCACGCGCTGGATCCCAGCCTCCTTCAACGCTCGCGCGCGCGCCGGGGACATGTGCCCGATTGACGCGCACCGCTTGAGGTTGGTGTGCGCGGCGACCATCCTCGCGCCCTCGACGATCTTCTCGAAGTCACGCTTGGACAGCCCTTGCCCCTGGGTGACCATGCAGAACCGGTGCGCCCCCGCCGCTTCGGCGGCCTTCGCGTGCTCGAGGATCTGCTCCGGGCTCATCATCGCGTGCATCGGGGTCTCCGCCTCGGCGAACCGCGATTGCGCGCAGAACCCGCAGTCCTCCGCGCACCCGCCCGACTTGGCGTTGACCAACGAGCACATATCCGTCGAGTCCTCGAACCGCTCCACCCGCGCCTCCCATGCGTGCTGCACGAGCGCCTCGATCTCGGCGTGGTCTTCGAGCTCGCCAAGCCTCGAGGCCTCCTCGCGGGTGATCAGCGGTGGCATTCCCCCACGTTATGTCGCGCGGCGGACGACTATTCGCCGCGCCACTGGGGTGTGCGCTTCTGCGCGAACGCACGCATGCCCTCGCGCATGTCCTGTGACGCGAACGATGCTCGTCGCAGCTCGATCAGCTCCCGCTCGACATCCTCTCGCAGCTCGCCCTCTGCGCTCAGCAGCGCGGTGATCACGCGCTTGTTGCCGAGCTGGGCCAGCGGCGCGTTCCCCGCCAGCTCGCCCGCCAGCTCGTGCGTCACCGTCTCCAGGTCGGCCTCCGCCGCGACGCGATTGACCAGACCCCAGCTCAGCGCCGTCCGCGCGTCGATGTACCGGCCGAGCAGGAACAGCTCGCGCGTGCGCGCCGCCCCGATCGCGTCGATGAACCGGCGCAGCCCCGTGTGCGAGTACACCAGCCCCAGCTTCGCCGGCGGCATCCCCAGCTTGATCTGATCGCTCGCCACCCTCAGGTCGCACGCCAGCGCGAGCTCCAGCCCACCGCCGATCGTGTGCCCGGGCAGCGTCGCGACGGTGGGCCACGGGAACGCCTCCAGCGCGTCGATCGCTTCGGTGAACGGGTGCGCCACCAGCCGCTCCGCGCGCTGTTCGAACTCGGCGTCGGGAATCTCGCCGATGTCATACCCCGCCGAGAACATCCCGTGCGCGCCGGTCACCACCACGCAGCGCACCCGCCCCCGCGGATCGGCGAGCTCGTTCAGCGTCGCCGTGATCGCGTCGAGGATCGGATGGTCGAGCGCGTTGCGCTTCTCCCTGTTGGAGATCGTCAACCGCACGACGTCCTGCGCCGGCTCGTCGACGAGCAGCTTGCCGTCGGCCAGCTCGCGTTGGGGGGCGATCGAGGACACCGTCCGCGACAGGCTAGCCGAGCGCCATCGCACGCGCCTGCGTGGCGCGTTGAGCACGGGTGCAGCGGCGCAAGCGCGTGGCTTGGCTCTGTTAAGGGTGGCCGAGTCGGAGCACGACGTGGCGTCCGTAGCCGGACCCGCCGGCGGAGGGATCGGCGCGCACGACTGCCATCAGGCGCAGGCGTTGGCGTTTGAGCAGCAGCCGGCGCGCGGCTGGCGTCAGGCGCACGCGGACGCTCGCTTGGTGCCCCGGCGCGATCGAGAACAAGCCGGAGCGACCGACCCCCACCCGCTGGATGCGCGCGCGATGGCCGCGACGCCGTGCCGTGCCGGCCACGGTCCGAGTGAGATCCACGCGACCGCTGCACGCGTGCCGTAGACCGACCGGACACACCACGCGAACCCTCGCGGTCCCGGCACGGCTCGCGGCTGCCTCTCCCGAGGTGACGGCGGCGCCGATGCCGAACACCATCACGGCGTTGCTCTTGTCGGCCACCACGTAGACCTCGCGCCCGTCTGGGCTGACGGCGGCTCCGCTGACGCCCTGCAACGACGGGAGGCTCGTGCAGCGACTGTCTTCTTCGGCGGCGCAGGAGGTCTCGGTCAGCTTGCCGGTCGCGGCGTCGCGCGAGAAGATCGCCGCCGAACCGCTGCCGATCGTGTACACCGACGAGCCGTCGCCGCTGACGGCGATCACGCTCACGTCGTTCAGGCCCGGGACGCTAGTGCACGGATCCGTCGGCGTCGAGGGTTTTTCTGCTTCGCTTTCTTCGCCTTCTTCGCTCTGTTCCTTTGGTTCGGGCTTGGGCAGGAAATCGACGCAGCTGTTGTTCGACAGAGCGCCCGTGGTCGGGTTTCGGTTGAACACGTCTACGCTGCCGCCCGAGCCCAGGGAGTCGCTCGCATACACGTTCTGACCGTCCGGGCTGACCGCCAGCGCGGTGGGCGAGTCCATCAGCGTGCCCGAACTGCACAGCCCGGGGGGCGCTTGCACCTTCACACAGCTCGTCTCCGCGAGCGCGCCGGCGGCGCCTGTGGCGAACACGTCGATCGCCTTGCTGCCCGGTGCGGTGCCGTACAGCTGTTTGCCGTCCGGGCTCAGCGCGAGCGCGTCGAGGCCCTGTGTGGCCGTGCCCACGGTGCATATGCCATCGAGCCCGTTGACGGCGATGCAGGGGTTCAGCAGGTACGTGCTCGCGGGGGGTGTCGTGAAGATCGAGGCAAGCGTCGTCGTCGCACTCGACGCCGGGCTGCTGGAGCTGGACGTGGAGCCGCCGGGGTTGGAGCTGGATGTGGAGCCGCCGGGGCCGGAAGTGGGCGTGCTCGAGGGCGCGGTGAGCGTGGAGATCGCACCTTCGAGCGGAGCGGCGACATACAGGGCGCTGCCGTCCGCGCCTGCCGCCAGGGCGCTAGAGCTCGAAAAAAGGTTGGCGGCGCCACAGGGAGCACCGGGACGGGGGTCGCCTTGAAAACAGCCGAGCCGCGTCAACGCGCCGGTGGCGGGGTCGCGTGAGAAGGCGACCACGCTCGCGGAGCTGCTCGAGCTGACAAACACCGTCGAGCCATCAGGACTGACCGCCGCGCCGTCGGCTCCCAGCAGCGACGGGGTGGGCATGCACGCGCCCGAGGCGCCGTCGCGCCCGTCGGTTCCATCGGAGCTCAGGCAGCCTGTCTCGGAGATCGCGCCTGTCGTCGGGTCGCGCTTGAGGATCACCACCGCGCCGAAGCTCGTGGCCACGCTGGTGCCCGCGACCCCTCCCGCCACGTACACGTTCGCGCCGTCTGGAGAGACCGCCACCGCATGAGCCCCGACCAGCGCGTTGCCGACCGCGCATCTCGACGTGCTGTTGTCTGAGGAACCGGCTTCCGGGGCGACGAGACATCCGTCCGGGCCAGTGAGTGGGCCGAAGCCATCGGCCGCGTCAGCCGTCACGGGTGACGTGCCGAGGCTGGAGAGGAGCAGGAAAGCGGTGGCTGCGATCGGCGCGATGCGCTCGCTGAAGATTTCGCTCGAGGTCACGGGAAACGCCCTCTACTCGGTGGTTCTGTCATCACGGACCGACTGGCCATGCATCGGCGGGCGAGCGAGATGACTTGAGGCTCACCCGCTCGCCCGATGGGCGCCTGGCCCCATGGCCGGGAGGAACGTCCGGATCCTGCGCTTCGTACCGCCAGGAGGACGTACTGCGCTATTCCAGTACGACCAGCGTGTCGCCCTCGTTCACGGCCTGACCCTCCTCGCAGCGGATCTCCGCCACGGTGCCCGCGTCTTCGGCCTCGACCGGCATCTCCATCTTCATCGACTCGAGTATCGCGACCGTATCGCCCTCCGCGATCGCGTCTCCCACCTCGCACTCGATCTTCCATACCGTGCCCGTTATGTGGGCCTCCACGTCAGTCACGCGATCATGCACCTCCCTGGATGTTTCGTCGCCGAGCCTCGATCGTGTCACGAGCCTCGATTGCAGGAGTCGGTCGCGGACAATAGCCTCTGCCGTCGCCCTCATCCGTCGCCCTCATCCGCCGACCTGATCCGCCGACCTGATCCGCCGACCTGATCCGCCGACCTCATCCGTCGCCCTGACCGTCTCGTGACCCCCGACACCCTCATCGTCGTCGCCGCCCTCGACGAGGCCGATCGCATCGCCGCGACGTTGAGCGCGCTCGCCGTCGCGTTTCCCGGTGCGCCGGTCTGGGTCGCCGACGACGGCTCCACCGACGCCACCCCCGAGCGCGCGCGCGCCGCCGGCGCGACGGTCGTGCGCAGTCCGCGTGTGATCGGCAAGGGCCAGGCGATGACAGCGGGGGTCAGGGCGGCGCTGGCCGCCATCATCGACTTGGATGACTCTGCCGCGCGCGTACGTGCGCGCGCGCGTGACGACGTCGATTCAGAGGACTCTCTTGCGGAGCACCCCGCCGCCCCGACGACCGCGGCCGACCCGATCGTCGTCCTCTGCGACGGCGACCTCGGTGAGTCCGCGTCTGCGCTCGCTCCGCTCGCCGATGTCATCCGGCGCAGCGAGGCCGACCTCGCGGTCGCGGTGTTCGCCACGCGCGTCGGCGGTGGACTCGGCTTGGCGCTCGGCTTCGCTCGCTGGGCGATACGCCGGCGTTGCGGCCTGCGCATGAGGGCGCCCATCTCCGGGCAGCGTGCCCTGCGCGCGAGCGCAGTGCCCGACGTCCTGCCGTTCGCCTCGGGATTCGGCATGGAGGTTGGGATGACCATCGACGCCGTCCGCGCGGGTCATTGCGTCGTCGAGATCGAGCTCGACCTTGCTCACCGCGCCACCGGCCATAGCCCTGCCGGCTTTGCGCACCGTGCTCGCCAGTTGGTCGACTTCGTGCGTGCTTACCACCGTCGTTAACCTGCGCATTGACGATGATCCTCGCGATCGACCAGGGGACCACCGGCACGACGTGCTTTGTCTACGACGAGCATTTCGAGCCGATCGGGCGCGCCTATCGTGAGTTTCGCCAGCACTTTCCCCAGCCCGGCCGGGTCGAGCACGATCTCACCGAGCTCTGGACCGTCACCCATGCCGCGGCTGGCGAGGCGCTTTCTGATGCCGGCGTCCGTCCCGGCGACCTGGCCGCGGTCGCGATCGCCAATCAGCGTGAGACCGTCTGCGTCTGGGACCCCGCCACCGGCGAGCCTCTGCACCGCGCGCTCGTCTGGCAGGATCGCCGCACCGCGTCCTTGTGCGAGCAGCTGCGCGCCGACGGCCACGAACCGCTCATCCGCGAGCGTACCGGCCTCGTGCTCGACCCCTACTTCTCCGCGCCCTCGATTCGCTGGCTGCTCGACCACGTCCCGGGTCTCGCCGAGCGCGCCCGTGACGGCCGTGCGGTGTTCGGAACGATCGACTCGTGGCTCATCTTCAAGCTCACCGGCCGGCACCTGACCGATGCCTCCAACGCCTCGCGCACGCTGCTCTACGACATCTCCGCAGGTCGCTGGGACCCCGAGCTGCTGGCGCTCTTCGACATCCCCGCTCGCGCGCTGCCCGAGGTCCGTCCCAGCGCCGGCGTCTTCGCCCAGACGCTCCCCTCCGCCCTGCACGGCCACGCCGTTCCGCTCGCGGGCGTTGCCGGCGACCAGCAGGCCGCGCTGTTCGGCCAGGCGTGCATCGATCCCGGCCTCGGCAAGAACACCTACGGCACCGGCTCGTTTGTCCTGCTCAACACGGGTTTCTCGCCACCCGAGCCGTCCCCCGGCCTGCTCTCGACCGTCGCCTGGATGATCGGCGACTCCACGACCTATGCCCTGGAGGGTTCGATCTTCGCCACCGGCGCCGCGGTCCAGTGGCTGCGCGACGGCCTTCAGATCATCGCCACCGCCGCGGAGACGGAGGCCCTGGCCGCCTCGCTGGATTCCAACGACGGCGTCTACTTCGTTCCCGCCCTCACCGGTCTCGGCTCCCCCCACTGGGATCCCCACGCGCGTGGCGCAATCACCGGCCTCACGCGCGGTGCCACCCGCGCTCACCTGGCGCGCGCGACGCTCGAGGCGATCGCCTACCAGACCCACGACGCCGTCCGCGCGATGGAGTCCGCCTCCGAGCAGACCTTCGTCGAGCTGCGCGCCGACGGCGGCGCGAGCGCCAATGGCTGGCTCATGCAGTTTCAGGCTGACATCCTTGGCGTGCCCGTCGTCCTCGGTGCCACGTCCGAGACCACGTCCCTCGGCGCGGCCTACCTTGCGGGCGTCGGCGCCGGCCTGTGCACGATCTCCGACGTCGCCTGCACCTGGAGCGAGCGCCGGCGCTACGAGCCCCGCATGTCCGCCGACGAGCGCTCGGAGCTGCTCGCCGGCTGGGCCGACGCTCTGGCCCGCACCCGTACCGGCGCGTAACTTTGGCGCCCCCGCGACGTAGTCCGCTCAGATGAGCGATCTCGCACCGATGCGCGAACAAGTCTATGCCGACCCGCGGCCGAAGGAGCACTTCGACCGCTTCCACGAGCGTTCGCGCACCCGCGAACCCGACTGGGCGTATGAGCTCACGCGGCTGCTCACCTCGCTCTACGCCTACACCCTCCTGCGCACACGCTCGATCTCCTCCGAGAAGGTTCCCGGCGCCGGTGCCGTCATCCTCGCGCCCAACCACTTCTCGTTCATGGATCACTTCCTGATGGGCTGCTACATCCGTCGCAAGGTTCGCTTCATGGCCAAGTCGCAGCTCTTCAAACCAGGACCGATGCAGTTCATCTACACCCACGGCGGCGTATTCCCCGTGCGACGCGGTGCCCGCGACGAGGAGACGTTCATCACCGCCGAGACGATCCTCGCCCGCGGTGGGGCGATCACCATGTACTGCGAGGGCGGACGCTCGCGCACCGGCCGCCTGGCTGAGCAGGCCAAGCGCGGCATTGGCCGTCTCGCCCTGGAGACCGGCGCGCCGGTCGTGCCGATCGCGATCCACGGCTCCTCGCGCATCCGCAACTGGAAGCGCCTGCGCTTCCCCGAGGTCACCGTCCAGTACGGAGACCCCATTCGCTGGGAGCGCATCTCCGACCCCACCCGCGCCCAGCAGCAGGCCGTCGCCGACACGATTCTCACCGAGATCCGCTCGCTCTACGCGGGCCTGGAGGAGCACGGGCGCCGCGGAGCCCTCCAGCGCGCGCGTGAGCAGCGTCGCGCCGAGCGCGGTTCGGCCGGCAGGACCGCCGTCGCCTGACGCATGCGCTGCTTGCCCGACCCGGCCGGATAACCTGTCGTGGCGATGCCGACGGTCGCCGCCGAGCTGCTCCGACCCGACCTCCTGCGCGAGACCTCGATCCTGGTCGTGACCGCACCCGCGCGGACCGGTGGGCCTGCCCCGGAGTCGCTCGATGACACCCTCGTCGAATCGCTCGGGAAGACAGTGTGCGAGGTCTGCGGGCAGCTTGGCGCGCGCGTGGACTTCTATAAGCGCGACTCCGCCGCCGACGAAACTGCGATGGACGCAGCTGTTGCGAGCGCCGCCACCGGCATCGAAATGCTGGTCGTGGACGGTGCCGCCCTGTTCATATCCGGCGGTCTGCGCGAGTGTCTGGACAGCGTCTGGGACGCGACCCGGGCAGTTGTCAACCTCGCCTTCCTGCCAGCTGGTCGTGGTGGTCGGATCATCTACCTCGCGCCGGCTCCCAACGCGGGCGAGCAGGCTGACGCCGCACGAGCGGGCCTCGAGAACCTGTCCCGTACCCTCTCGATCGAGTTGGCGCGCCACGGAATCACCCTCGTCACGATCGCCCCTGGCGACTCCACCACGCCGGGCGAGGCGGCTGCGCTGACGGCCTACCTCGCCTCGTCCGCCGGGGCCTACTTCTCGGGCTGTCTGCTCGATCTGCGGGGACCGGTTGGCGGTTGAGCGACTCGGTCCCGCCGGCCCCGCGGTGCATCCGGGGCCTCCACGTCAGCCGGTCATCCCTCCGAACAGCCCGCCAGTGATGTGGAGCGTCTGCCCGTGTACGTAGTTGGACCATGGTGAGCACAGGAAGAAGACGCCGCCCGCCGCCTCCTCGGGCGTCGCCGGGCGGCCGAGGGGGATGAGCATCGAGGCCATCTGGCGCATCTGCTCGGGGATGCCGAGCTGGATTGTCTCGCCGTCGACCTCCATCGTGTTCTCGTCGACCTTGGCCTGCGTCAGACGCGTGTCGATGAAGCCGAACGCGACCGCGTTGACGTTGACCTTGAACTGGCCCCACTCCTTGGCGACCGTTTTTGTGAGGCCGACGACGGCGGCCTTGCCGGCGGAGTAGTTGGCTTGTCCAGCGTTGCCGAACGTGCCCGAGGTCGAAGACACGTTGACGATCTTGCGGAACACCTCCTTGCCTTCCTCGCGCTCCTGCTTGGCGGGCTCGCGTAGGTGCGGCGCGGCCGCGCGGATCACGCGGAAGGGCACGACCGTGTGGATGTCGATCATCGCCTGGAAGTGCTCGTCGGACATCTTGTGGATCGGCGCGTCCAGTGTGTAGCCGGCGTTGTTGACGATGATGTCGATCTTCCCGAACGCGTCGATCGCGGTCCGCACGAGCTGGTCGGGCGCGCCGGGCTTGGTCAGATCGCCCGCGAACACGGCCGTCTCCCCGGCGATCTCGCTCGAGGCCTGCTCGGCCACGTCGCCGTCCAGGTCGTTGATCAACACCTGCGCTCCCTGGTCCACAAGCAGCTCGGCCGTCGCGCGCCCGATCCCGCGCGCCGAACCGGTGACGATCGCCGCCTTGCCGTCGAGTACACCCATGTTCTTGTCTCCTTGTCGTGTTTGGAGACGGGAGGTTATAGCCGGGCGGGCTCAGCCGGTGATGATGACGCCGAAGTCCTGCGTGTAGATCGCCCCGCGCTGGCCGTGGGCAAGTGCGCTCGGTGGATGCGCTGAGACGCCGATCCCGGTTTCGCGGTAGCGGGGATCGAGGATGTTCGCGCGGTGTCCGGGCGAGGCCATCCAGGCGGCGACGATCGCACGCGGCGTCGCCAGCCACCGCGTGCCCCAGGCGATGTTCTCGCCGACTTCGTACCCGACTCGTGAGCTCGAGATGTAGCCGACGGAGCGCATCCGCGCGAGCGGTGTCTGCCCACGCGGGCCGACGTGTTCGAAGTAGTCCTCATCGACCATGCTCATGGTGTGGGCCTGGGCGGCCCGCCGCAGTCGCTTGTTCGGCCGCAGGGCGCGCTCGCCGTGGGCGATCCGTTCGCGGTTGATCAGGCACAGCGTCGCGGCACGGATCAGGTTGAGGTTCTTGCGGGTGGGCCTCAGGCCGGTGTGCAGGCAGGTGTGCTCACGCACGGAGCGGCGGCCGTGGGCGGCGTGGGTGTGGGCTCCGGCCATCGCGGGGACGCCGAGAATCGTCAGGGCGCAGACGAGGATGATCTTGAGGAGACGGCTCACCCTCTCCGAATCGGCAGGGTGGTGCCTCTATGTGAGCGTTACGCAGCGGATTGGACGCCTGCTTGCAGCCGGGAGTGCGCCGAGCCGTCGTGAGTAGGCGCCCTCTTTTTTACTGCGTATAGCTATAGCGATACACGCCTAAAAATTTTATGTCCAACATCCCCCTCTTTATCTTCTACACCCCGCCCGGAGCTTCCAGTATCCGTCCCAGGATCTCGCGCATGATCTCGTCGCTGCCGCCGCCGATCGGACCCAGGCGTGCGTCGCGTGCGGCGCGCTCGACCCAGACCTCGCGCATGTAACCCGCTCCGCCGTGGATCTGCAGGCAGGCGTCCATCAGCTCATAGCACGCGCGTTGGGTCAGGAGCTTGGCCATCGTGACCTCGCGCAACGGTTCCTCGCCGGTCACGAACCGGCGCAGCGCGTCGTAGGTGACGCAGCGCGCCGAGTACGCGCTTGCGGCGAGGTCCGCGAGCTTGTGCCGGATCGCCTGGTGCCCGGACAGCGGCCGCCCGAACGTGGTGCGCTCGCGGGCGAACTGCGCCGTGCGCTCCCATGCCAGGCGCATCGCGCCTACGGCGCCGAGCGCCATCGCCAGGCGCTCCCACTGGAAGTTGGCCATGATCAGCTTGAACCCCTCGTTCAGCCCGCCCAGGAGGTTGGTCTCGGGCACGAACACGTCCTGGTAGGCGATCGTGGCGGTATCGGAGGCGTGCCAACCGAGCTTCTCGAGCTTGGCGGAGGTGACGCCCTCGCCGCGGTCGATGATCAAGAACGAGATGCCGTGATGTCCGCCCTCGGGGGTGGTCTTGACCGCCGTGACGATGAAGTGCGCGCGCACGCCGTTGGTTATGTATGTCTTCTCGCCGTTCACCACCCATCCACCATCCACCCGTTCGGCGCGCGCCCCGATCGACGCCACGTCCGAGCCCGCGCCCGGCTCGGTGATCCCGAGCGCGCCGATCAGCTCGCCCCTGATCGCGGGCACGAGGTAGCGCTGTTTCTGATCGTCGGTTCCGAACTTCCAGATCGGCGGCGTGGCGATGTTGACGTGTGCGCCGATGCCGGCCGCCGTACCGCCTGAGCCGATCCGCGCGAGCTCCTCGATCAGCACTGCGTCGTGCAGGTAGTCGCCGCCCTGCCCGCCCAGCGCCACCGGGTACTTCAGTCCGAGCAGCCCCTGGCCGGCGAGCTTTGAGAACACCTCATTCGGGAACCACTGCTCGTCCTCCCACGCTTGGGAGTGGGGAGCCAGCTCGCGGTCGAGAAACCCCCGGATCGATGCCCGCAGCTCCTCGTGCTCCTCGGTGAAAGGCGGAGTGAGCGCCAACGGATCAAAGGCCGTAGGAGCGGCCGATGACCTCGAGCATGATCTCGTCAGTGCCCGCGCCGATGCGGTTCAGGCGCAGGTCGCGCCACGCGCGCTCGATCCCGTACTCGCGCATGTAGCCCGCGCCGCCGTGGATCTGCAGGCACTCGTCGGCCACCTCGCAGGCGATGCGGGAGGCGTACAGCTTCGCCATCGAGATCTCGCGCACGGGGTAGTCGCCGTTCTGCTGGCGCCACGCGGTCATGTAGACCATCTGGCGGGCGGTCTCGATCTTGGTGGCCATCTCGGCGAACTTGTGGCGGATCACCTGGAAGTTGCCGATCGCCCGGCCGAACGCGGTGCGCTCTTTGGCGTACTCGAGCGTGCGCTCGAACACGCGCTGCGCGCCCGAGACCGAGCCGGCGGCGCCGATCAGGCGCTCGCCCTGGAGCTCCCACATGATGTGGTAGAAGCCCTTGCCCTCCTCGCCGAGCATCGCAGAGGCGGGCACGCGCACGTCCTGGAAGGCCAGCAGCGCGGTGTCGGAGGCGTGCATCCCCATCTTCTTGAGCTTCTGCTCGCGGATCACCCCGGGAGCGTCCATCGGCACGAGGAACAGCGTGAAGCCGTCATACCCGGCGTCGGGGTCGGTCTTGGTGACGAGCACGATCACGTCGGCGCGGTGGCCGTTGGTGATGTACGTCTTCGAGCCGTTGATGACGTATTCGTCTCCGTCCTTGACCGCGCGCGTCTTGATCCCTTTCACGTCGCTGCCGGCGTCGGGCTCGGTGATCCCCAGGCAGAGGATCTTCGTGCCCGCGATCGCGGGCGCCGCCCACTGCTGCTTCTGCTCCTCGGTCCCGAACGCAAGGATCGGCGGCATCGCCATGTCGGTCTGCACCGCGACTCCCATCGCCAGGCCCCCGCAGTTGGAGTGCCCGATCTCCTCGGCGAGCACGAGCGCGCTATAGTAGTCCCCGCCCTGGCCCCCGTACTCCTCGGGCTTATCGAGGCCGAGGAAGCCGAGTTCGCCCATGCGCGTGAACACGGAGTCGGGGAAGGTGGTCTCCTCCCACTCGTCCGCGTGCGGCGCAAGCTCTTTCTGGGCGAAGCTGCGGATCGACTCGCGCAGCTGTTCGTGCTCGTCGGTGAACAGGAAGTGCTTGCGCTCCGTCTTGAAGTCGGGCTTCAGGACACTCTCGGCTGTTGCCATCTCGGAGACTCCTCAATTCGCTCGCTGATCCGTGCAGCGAACGCTAGCGCAGCATGCCCGGTTAGGATGCGCCGATGAGCGCCGACCCGGTTCTGTACGACCTCACCGACGGCGTCGCCACGATCACGCTCAACGAGCCTGACACGCGCAACGCGCTTTCTCCCGAGCTGCTCTCCGGCCTGATCGACGCGTTCGGGCGGGCGCAGGATGACCCCGACGCGCGTTGCGTTGTGCTCTGCTCCTCGCACGAGCGCACCTTCTCCTCCGGTGCCAACCTCGGCGGTTTCGCCGGCGATGTCCCGCTCGTGCACAAGCATTTCGGCTCTGATCGCTTTCTCGAGCTGTTCGAGCTGATCGGCTCGCTCACCATTCCCACCCTCTGTGCCGTGCGCGGCCACGTGCTCGCCGGGGCGCTCGGGATCGCGCTGGCGTGCGATCTGATCGTCGCCTCCGAGCAGGCCACCATCGGGACGCCCGAGATCAACGTGGGCGCGTTTCCATTCATGATCATGGCGCTGATCTACCGCAACGTCCCGCGCAAGAAGGCCAACGAGCTGCTGCTGCTGGGCGAGCGTCTCAGCGCCGCCGAGGCGCTGCAGGCCGGGATCGTCAACAAGGTCGTGCCCGACTCCGAGTTCGACGCCGCCGTCGCGGAGTGGGCGGGCAAGCTCGCCTCCAAGTCCCCGGTGATCATGCGCCTGGGCAAGGAAGCCATGCGCCGGCAGATGGACATGCCGCTCCAGGACGCTCTGGACTACCTGCGTGCGCAGCTGACGCTGGCGCTCTCCACCGAGGACATCGTCGAGGGTGTCACTGCCTTCTTCGAGAAGCGCGACCCTAACTGGAAAGGCCGCTGATGAGCGCTCAGGAGGCGACCAGCCTGCTGCGACCCCTGGTCGAGGACTTGGAGGAGCGCCGCACGCAGATCAGGCTCGGCGGCGGCTCGGAGAAGATCGATAAGCAGCACGAGCGGGGCAAGCTGACCGCGCGAGAGCGGATCGCGCTGCTGATCGACGAGGGCACGTTCGTCGAGCTCGGCATCCACGGCCGTCCGCACTCCTCGCAGCGCGCGATGGATGGCGTGCAGGCGCCGGCGGACGGCGTGATCACTGGCTATGGCAAGATCGAAGGGCGCCTGGCCGCCGTGTGCGCATATGACTTCACGGTGATGGCGGGCTCGATGGGGATGACGGGCGAGTTCAAGGTCACACGGCTGCGCGAGCTGGCTCTCACGAAGCGCATTCCGTTCGTGTGGCTGCTGGACTCCGCGGGCGCGCGGGTGCAGGAGGCCGCGGGTGCGATGTTCGCCGGCTCGGGTCATCTGTTCCGCGAGGAGGTGATCATGTCCGGCGTAATCCCGCAGGTCGCCGCGCTGATGGGCCCGTGCGCGGCCGGGACCGCCTACATCCCGGGGCTGGCGGACTTCGTGCCGATGGTCAAGGGCCGCGGTTCGATGGCGCTCGCCGGCCCGCATCTCGTGCGCGCGGCCGTCGGCGAGGACGTTACCCAGGAGGAATTGGGGGGCTCGCGCGTGCACTGCCGCTCCTCCGGGGTGGGGGACATGGAGGTGGAGAGCGACGAGGAGTGCATCGAGAAGATCAAGGAGTACCTGTCCTACATGCCCCAGAACTGCGAAGAGAAACCGCCCGTGCGGGCGGGCGGGCCCGGATCAGACCCGGTCGAGCGCGCCGAGGAGGCGCTGCTCGACGTGCTGCCGGAGTCCAATCGCAAGCCGTACGACATGTACGACGTGATCAAGCTGATCGTCGACGACGGCGAGTACCTGGACATCAAGCGCCAGTGGGCGAAGACGATCATCACGTGCTTCGCCCGCTTCGGGGGCAGGCCCGCCGGGATCGTCGCCAACCAGCCCAAGCAGCTGGGGGGGATCCTCGACAACGACTCCGCCGACAAGGCCGCGCGGTTCGTGAACCTGTGCAACGCCTTCGCGATCCCGCTCGTGTTCATCCAGGACGTCCCTGGCTTCATGGTCGGCACCAAGGTCGAGGCCGAAGGCATCATCCGTCACGGCGCCAAGATGCTCTACGCCGTCGCCAACGCGACCGTGCCGAAGATCACGGTGATCACGCGCAAGGCCTACGGCGCGGGCTACTACGTGATGAACGGCCGCGCGTACGAGCCGGACCTGATCGTCGCCTGGCCGAGCGCCGAGATCAGCGTGATGGGCGCCGAGGGGGTCGTGGAGATCGCGTTTCGCAAACAGGTCGACGAGGCCGAGGACCCCGAGGCCAAGAAGACCGAGCTGATCGAGGGGTTCCGCAAGATGTTCGACGTGTACATCGCCGCCGGCAACGATCTGATTGACGACGTGATCGACCCGCGCGAGACGCGCGAGACGATCTGCCGCGGGCTGGAGATGTCCGCCAACAAGAAAATCGAGAGGCCGTGGAAGCGCCATGGCGTGGTGCCGGTATGAGCGTCGAGGATCCCGTAGTCCTCACCTGCGCGATCTCCGGCGTGCTGGCCAACCGTGAGCAGTGCCCGGCGATTCCCTACACCCCCGCCGAGTATGCCGCCGAGGCGCGCCGGATCGTGGACGAGGGTGGGGTGATGATCCACATCCACGCGCGCAAGCCCGACGGCTCGCCGAGCTTCGAGGTCGAGGACTACCAGGCGATCGCGCAGGCGATCCGCGCGGAGGTTCAGGACGCGGCGATCGTCAACTTCTCGACCGGGGCGGTCGGGGTGTCCGTGCAGAAGCGCGTGGCCTACCTGCGCGAGTGCCGTCCGGAAGTAGCGGCGCTGAACATGGGCTCGATGAACTACGCCAAGTACTCCCGCTCGCGCAGGGACTTCGTTTTCAAGATGGTCTTCGCCAACCCCTTCGAGGAGATCATCGAACTGCTGCAGGCGATGAACGAGCTTCACATCAAACCGGAGCACGAGTGCTTCGACCTCGGCCATGTGGGCAGCCTGGAGCCGCTGATCGACATGGGTGTGCTGAAGCCCCCCCTGCACGTGGACTGCATCATGGGCGTCGTCGGCGGCATCCCCCCGAGCGCGCGCAATCTTGCGGCGATGGTGGACAACATCCCGGGTGGGCGGGACTCCAATTCTGCGCACTGGGGCGTGATCGGGATCTCGCGCGAGCAGTGGCTGCTCGTGGCGGCTGCGCTGACGCTCGGCGGCTCTGTGCGCGTCGGCTTGGAGGACAACCTGTATCTGCCGGATGGCGAGATGGCCAAATCCAACGGTGAGCTGATCGCTCAGGCGCGCCACATGGCCGAAGAGGTCGGCCGCCGTTCCGCCACCGTCGCCGAGGCCCGGGCGATGCTGAACATACCCGCGCGCGAGGGTTAGATGAGCCTGCCGCTGGAAGGCATCAAGGTGCTCGACCTGTCGCGCCTGCTGCCCGGCGGGTTTTGCTCGCTGCTGCTGGCGGACTTCGGAGCGGACGTGCTGAAGGTTGAGGACACGGGCATGGGCGATTACATCCGCTGGTCGCCACCGTATATAGACGGGGCGGATGACAGCGCCAAGTCCGCGCTGTTTCTGGCGCTGAACCGCAACAAGCGCTCGATTCGCCTCGATCTCAAGCAGGAGCGCGGGTGCGAGGCGTTGCTGGCGCTCGTGCGTGAGCACGACGTTGTGCTGGAGTCGTTTCGCCCGGGCGTGCTGGAGCGGCTCGGCGTCGGGTACGAGCGCATGCGCGAGGTCAACCCCGGGATCGTGTACTGCGCGATCTCCGGCTACGGCCAGTCCGGCCCCCGGCGCGAGGCCTCCGGGCACGATATGAACTACCTCGGCCTCATCGGCCTGCTCGGGCTTACGGGCGAGCGCGGTGGCGGGGTGGGTGGGGGTCCTATTCAATCCGCTGGCCAGATCGCCGACATCGGCGGCGGCTCGCTGATGGCGGCGTTCGGGATCATGGCCGCGCTGCGCGAGCGCGACGGAATGGCCGCCCGCCCAGCGGGCTCCGGATCTGGGGGGCGTCCCGCCCGGGAGGGCTCGGGGGAGGGGCAGATCGTGGACGTCTCGATGGCCGACGGCGCGCTGTCCTGGCTGGCGATGGTCGCGGCGGGCTACTTCGCCGACGGGACCGTCCCCCACCGCGGCGATCTCCCACTCGCTGGCTCGCTGATCTGCTACCGGCCGTATGAGTGCGCCGACGGCTGGGTCACGCTCGGCGCGCTGGAGCCTAAGTTCTGGCAGGCGTGGTGTCGCGGAGTCGGCCGCGAGGAGCTGATCGAGAAGCAGTTCGAGTCCCCCGGCTCAGACGCCCACGCCGAGGTTCAGGCGATCTTCCGCGAGCGCACGCGCGCCGAGTGGGAGGAGTTCGCGCGCGAGCACGACTGCTGCTTGGAGCCCGTGCTCGACCTGGACGAGGCGCTCGACTCCGAGCTCGTGCACACGCGCGGGATGGTCGTCGAGATCGACCAGCCGGGTGCTGAGCGGCCCGTGCGCCAGCTCGGCGTCCCCGTCAAGCTCGACCGCACCCCCGGCACGCACGCGCGCCTGCCCGGACCGGCGCTGGGGGAGCACACCGAGCAGGC
Source organism: uncultured Solirubrobacterales bacterium (assembly GCA_963755165.1). Taxonomy (GTDB): domain Bacteria; phylum Actinomycetota; class Thermoleophilia; order Solirubrobacterales; family Solirubrobacteraceae; genus Palsa-744. Next base: position 668,462 of record CAVWIT010000002.1, read on the forward strand.
CCTGCGCGAGGCTGGCTATACCGCCGAGCAGGTAGCCGAGCTGTTGGCTTGCGGCGCGGCCGCGGGACCGGCCGAGTCCTCGCAGCAGGCGACGTTCCGGGTCTGAGCCGAGGAGACCGCCGAACTACCACTTCGCGCGGTGGTGCTCGACAACGCCGAGTCCGCTCGCTAGCGCGATCCTACCCGGCAGCGTTCCGCTGAACGTGCCGAACGGGGCGGTGTAATCGCTGCTGACGATCAGCAGGTTCTCTTTGCGCCGGCGCTGCGCCTCGGCGGCGAAGCTCAGCCGTGAGCCGTCCTGCGCGACGATCTCGCTCATGTCGGCGGCGAATCGCACCGGCGCAGGCTCGCTCGGAGCGCCGTCCACCCACACCGCGCGCTCGCTTCCGGTCGGCGGATCGTTGACGCCCTCGACGAGGTTCCAAGCGAGCGCGGTCCCATCCTCGCCCGTGCCCACCCCGGCGCTCCAGCGCCACTCGGTGCGCCGCGCGTGGTAGCCGGCCGTGTCGTCGATCACCGCCAGCGCCTCGATCTCGCGCGGCCGACCGTCTTCGAGCGCGAGCGTCCCGTGGGCACGCCCGCCCGCCCGCTTGCGCGTCCACACCTCGCCACGCCCGTGCGGACACCTAGCCTGGATACCCTCGTCTTCCTCCAGCGCGAGATCGAGCAGCACGCCGCCGTCGCGGACCGCTAGGCGCCCCGGCGGCAGCTCGACGATCCCGCGGCGTATGAGCACGCGCGTGCGCTCGCGCAGCCGTCCGTCGGCCCGGGTGTACAGCGCCCAGAACGACTGCCTCGCCGGCCCGACCTGCACGAGCGCGGCACAAGCCATCAGCTCCTCGCAGAACACCCCCACGTAGCGCCACCGCTTCAGCGGGCGTCCCGCGCGGAGCAGGGGCAGGTGGGCATTGTCTGCGATCCCGCTGATCTGCTCTAGAGCTATGCTTGAAGGCATTGATTGACTGGTCAATCTATTTCCGTAAGTTGAGACGAGGCCTGCGAAGGAGAATGCACACGTGAAGGCAGCGGCCATCCAGCTCAACTCCACCGCCGACCTTGGCGCGAACCTCGCCACCGCCGATCGTCTCACACGCGCCGCAGCCGCGGACGGCGCGCGGCTGATCGTGCTGCCCGAGAAGTGGACGGCCATGGGCACTGTGCAGGAGCTGCGCGCCGCGGCCGAACCACTGGACGGACAAGCCGTCTCCTGGGCGCGGGAGACCGCGAGCGAGCTAGGCGTGGATATCGTTGCCGGTTCTTTCCTGGAGCGCATCCCGGGGGAGGAGAAGCTCGCCAACACCTGCGTTCACGTGGCGCCCAGCGGGGCCGTGCGCGCGGTCTATCGCAAGCTGCACATGTTCGACGTCACGATCGACGGCCGCTCCTACCGCGAGTCCGACATCGAGCTCCCCGGCGAGGAGATCGTGCTCTCAGAGACCTCCCCCGACGCCAATGGCACGCCGGGTGTGCAGCTGGGCCTGACGATCTGCTACGACCTGCGCTTCCCGGAGCTGTTTCGCATCCTCGCCGTTCGCGGCGCGCGCATCATTGCGCTGCCGTCGGCGTTTACGCTGCCGACCACGCGCGACCACTGGGAGGTGCTCGTCCGTGCGCGCGCGATCGAGAACCAGGTGTTCATGATTGCCGCTAACCAGGTCGGTCCCCACCCCGGCGGCACCCGCTCCGGCGGGCGTTCGATGATCGTGGATCCCTGGGGTGTTGTGCTCGCGCAGGCCCCCGACGGTGAGTATCACGTTCTCGCCGAGCTCGACCTCGAGCGCCAGTCGGAGATCCGCGCGCAGCTGCCCGTCCTGGCCAGCCGCCGCCCGGAGGCGTACAGCTGATGAGCGCCACGCGGGCAAAGACCGCCGCCGACAAGCGCCGCTCGATCCTCGACGCGGCCGTGCGGGTGTTCGCGCGCCAGGGCTTTCACGCCTGTCGCGTGGCCGACATCGCCGACGAGGCGGGCGTGGCGTACGGGCTCGTGTATCACTACTTCGCCTCCAAGGACGAGATCCTCGACACGCTGTTCCTCGAGCGCTGGGCGATCATGCTCGAGACGATCCGCCAGGTCGATGCTCAGCGGATCCCCGCGCGCGAGAAGCTGGCCGCGATCGCGTCGTTCATCATCGACTCCTACAGTCACGACCCCGATTTGATGAAGGTGATCATCGTCGAGGTCACGCGCGCGGCCAACTCGTTCGGGCAGACCCACCTCGCCCAGATCCGCGAGGCGTTCACGCTGATCGGGGAGATCGTGACAAGCGCCCAGGCCGGTGGAGAGTTCAAGTCCGAGATCTCGGCCGAGTTCGCGGCGATCGCGTTCTACGGCGCGATCGAGCAGGTGCTGACCGGCTGGATCTTCGGGCTGCTGCCGCGTGGCGAGGAGCACTACGATCGGGCCAAGCGTCTGGTGGTCGAGACCGTTTGCGGCGGACTGGACGCCTCGCCCGCGGGCGCGTAGGGGAGGAGGGTTGCCTGAGGGAGCGTCCTCTCTCGGATCGTCTCAGGGCGCGTCGGGACCGAGCGCGTCGGCCCGGGGCAATAGACTGCCGCAGTGAGCACTATGGAGAACGACGTCATCAAGCGCCTGGTGTGGTCCGGGCTGCTCGCGGGGATCGGTGCGCTGTCGAGCGTCATCGCCCACCGCATCGCCGCGCGGGTGTGGCAGCGCGTGTTCGACGAGGAGCCGCCGGAGTGAGCGGTCCCCCTCTCGGCGGCGATCGCGGCGGCGGCCAGGGCGGTAACGGGCGGGGCGCTGACGCGGGCGGGCGGGACTCCAGTACGGACGTGCCCAAGGGCATCGCCACCGCGATCGCCGAGGTCTCCGAGCGCGCGACGCTGCTCGTCCGCGAGGAGATCGAACTGGCCAAGGCCGAGGTCGCCGAGAAGGCGAGCAGGCTCGTCAAGGGCGCTGTCGTTGGCGTCGCCGCGGGAATCTTCTTCGTCACCGCCCTGTTCTTCGTGCTGATCGGCTGTGCGTGGTTGCTCTACTACTACCTCCCGATCGGTAACCAGTTCACCTACTTCTGGGGCTTCTTTGCGATGGCGCTGATCCTGCTCGTCCTCGGCGTGATCGCCGGTCTGATCGCCGCGCGGGCAGTCAAACGAGGCGCCCCTCCGACCCCTGAGATGGCGATCGAGGAGGCGCGCAAGATCCGCGACACCGTCTCATCGACGGGCTTCGACGCGCCTGCCGGCGCTCCCGCAAGCAGCGCTGGTGCCACCGCTCCCAGCGCATCCTCGTCGAGCACGCCTCCGTCCGCGGCCGGGTCCTCCGCGCCCGCTCCCTACGGCGCCGCGGCGCCGCACACTCAAGCTCCGTCCGCCACCGATCCGTCCGCCGGTCCCGGCGGGCAGGGAGCCGTCTGATGCCACAGCGCTCGCCCGCCGAGATCCGCAGCTCGATCGAGGCCAACCGCAACGAGCTCGCCGTCTCGATCGTGCAGCTGCGCGGCGAGGTGGCCTACCTCACCGACTGGCGCGGCCATCTGGAGCGCCACCGCCGCGAGGTCATCATCGCCGGTGCGGTGGTCGGCCTCGCGCTGGGCGCGCGCCTGCTGCGCCGCCGCCGACGCGACTGATCAGCTCAACAGCGCTCTGGGCACCGCGCCCACGCCTATCAGGCCCGGGCCGGTGTAGGTGCCGATCACCGGGCCGACCTGGGAGGTGAAGACCGGCTCTGAGTCGAAGATCTCGCGGCAGCGCTCGATCAGACGCTCGGCCTGCTCAGTCGCCTGGATGTGCTGCACGACCCAGCCGTCCGATCCTTCCGCGTGCAGCTGATGCGCGTATTGCACCATCCGCTCGAACGCCCGTCCCGCGGTGCGCACGCGCTCCACCGGGACGATCTCGTACTCCAGCGAGAGGATCGGCTTGATCCGCAGCGTCCCGCCCAGCCACGCCTGCGCCTTGCCGACGCGCCCGCCGCGGCGCAGGTACTCGAGCGTGTCCAGGCAGAACCAGATCTTCAGCGCCGCGCGCGCCTCGCGCACGCGCTCCACCACCGCGCCGCGATCCGCCCCTGCCCTGGTCGCCGCGCTCGCCGCCAGCACCAGCAGCCCCATCCCGCCGCACGCCGTTTCGCTGTCGATCACCTCGACACGCTCGCCCAGTCCGCGCTCGCTCAGCAGGCCGTGCGCCTGCCTGGCCGCCTCGCAGGTGCCCGAGATGCCGCCCGCGAGATGGATCGAGACGACGTCCTTGCCTTCACCCAGCAGCGGCTCCCACACGGCGAGGAAGTCGCCGATCGAGGGTTGCGAGGTCGAGGGCAGCTCGGGGTCTAAGGCCAGGCGCTCATAGAAGCCGTCGAATCCGTCCATCTCCAGCTCGCGCTCTGGCTGTCCCTGCCAGCCCACGTACAGGCCGACCTGGTGGATGCCCTGCGCGTTCGCGAGCTCGCGCGGCAGGTATTGCGTGCTGTCGGTTACTACCGCGACGGACTCTGGCATCCCTAAGGGGACGCTACCGCAACGCCGAGCGTCTGCGCCAGCTCACCCGACTCGTACATCTCCATCACGATGTCGCATCCGCCCACGAGCTCGCCTTTGACGAACAGCTGCGGGATCGTCGGCCACTGCGAGATCGTCGACAGCTCCTCACGGATACGTGGGTCTGGGAGCACGTCCACCGCCGCGAACGGCGCCTGCAGCGATTGCAGTGCCGCCACAGTGCGCGCTGAGAATCCGCAGGCGGGCGCGTCCGGCGTTCCCTTCATGAACAGGATCACCTCGTTCTCGTCGATCGCCTGGCCGATCGCGTCACGGATCTGGTTGTGCTCGGTGTCTGACATGGCTCGCTCCTGGCTATTGGGGGCTCTGGGTCTTCAGCGACAGCGCGTGGATGGGGCCGCCGATCTCTGCGCCGAAGATCTCGTAGACGAGCCTGTGCTGCTCGATGCGGCTGCGCCCTGCAAACGCCGCCGCGGTGACGGTCGCCTTGAAGTGGTCGCCGCCACCGGTCCAGTCCTCGACCTCAGCGCTCGCTCCCGGGATCGCGGCCTCGATTCGCTGCTTGATCTCCTCGGCTTGCGGCATGCTGTGCCAAGCTTAGAACACTCGTTCGCGCGTGGCTATACTTTGGAAAGCGATGGTTACGATCACTGACAGAGGTGCCGAGAAGGTTCGCGAGTTCCTGGCAGCCCAGGAGGCGGATGCGAGCATGGCCGGCCTGCGCGTCGGCGTGCGCGGCGGGGGCTGCTCGGGCTTTCAGTACCAGCTGGCCTTCGACGAGCAGCGTGACGACGACGCTGTGTTCGAGACCCACGGCCTGAAGCTGTTGGTCGACAACGACAGCCTTCCGTTCGTGCGCGGCTCAGTGATCGACTACGAGGAGACCCTTCAGGGGGCCGGCTTCAAGGTCGAGAACCCGAACGTCGTCGCGGCCTGCGGCTGCGGCTCCTCGTTCAGGGTGGCCGAGGAGGAGCAGGTCAGCGCAGTCTGAGTCCGGGAGCGCGTAGGGTGCGCTCGCGATGCCGGTTCTGCCCGCCAGTCTGCGTCGTCTGACGCCCGATCGCCTGCGCGATGACGTGCGCCTGCGTGCCCTGGCGGTCGGCGCCGGGCTGATCCCGCCGCGCACGATGCACTCCGCCGAAGACGCCGCGGTGCTGCTCGAGGTTGCCCGTGACGCACGGCGCGTGGTCGAGATCGGGGTCTATGAGGGCTCCTCGGCGGTCGCTCTGTGCGGGGCGCTGCGCCCTGACGCGGAGCTGCATCTCATCGACCCGTTCGGGCGCCATCCCAACGCGCTGCCGAGCGGCTGGGGAGCGACCGAGTGGGCGACCCGGCGCGCCGTCTCGCGCGCGCTGCGCCGGCGCGGGCCCGCGGCGCCCGCCGTGCACTGGCACGTGTGCCTCTCCGCCCAGCTGGCCACGCGCTGGCGGGGCGATGCGGACATGGTGTTCATAGACGGAGATCACTCCGAGTCAGGATGCGAGCTGGACTGGTCCTCGTGGCATCCGTTCGTGCCGCTCGGCGGCCACGTCGCCTTCCACGACGCTCGCGCCGATCGGGCCGGGGGACGTGGCCTGCCCGGGCCCACGGCGGTCGTCGCCCGCCTGTTTCGCTCGGGCGCGGGTATACCCGGCTGGGAGATCGTCGCCGAGGCCGACCGCACCGTGGCCGTGCGACGCGTGGCCTGACTCCTCACTGCACGGTGAGCGTGGCTTTCATGCCTTTCGCCTCGTGCCCCGGCAGCGAGCAGAACAGGGTGTAGCTGCCCGGACGCAGGTTGAGCTTCAGCTGCGGATGAGCGCCAGGCGCGGTGTTCGGCAGCGAACCCGCTTCCGTGCTCGCGGCCGGTTCGAGGGCGTGCAGGTTGTGTTCGTCCTGGCCGCGGTTGACGAATTCGATTATCACCTCGCCGGCGGGCACGCTGGCGCGTGAGAGGACGAACCGGAATCCTTCGGTGTCCTGCGCCGTCACCTGCACGTGGGCTGGCACCGCCGGGCCGGTGGGGGGTTCGGGGAGAGAAGTACCGCCGCTCGCTCCCGGAGGCGTCGCTCCCGAGCCGGGCGTCGAGCCGGGGACGCCCGGCGCTGCGCCCGGCGCCCCCGGCGCGGTCGAGCTGCCCGTCGAGCCCGGACCCTCAGAGGAGCTGCCGCCGTGCTTGCGCACGGAGGGCTTGGACCTCGCGCCACGCCTGTGCTTGCGGTGGGGCTTGCTCTCGGCGTGCCCTGCCGGGCAATGGCGATGTTTCGCGTGCCGGCACGCGAACGTCGCGTGGGTGAAGCGATGGTGCGAACCAGTAGCGGGCGTGGCGAGCGCCGCCGCGGCGAGCATGCCGAGCGCGCACAGACCACACGCCGCGGGCACCGAGGCTCTCGGGCGTGCAGAGGGCATCACACGACCAGCTTCGGGACTTCTCCGAACGCTCCGGACCCCGCTCCGGGAATGACGAGCCCGGCTTCGGTCTGGAGCCACTGTTCGAGCAGCGCGCTGTACATCGCGCGGAAGTCCGAGGTATTGACGAGGTTTTCGTTTTCGTCCAGTTTCGCCAGGCCGGGAAATTCGCCGACCATCTTGCCAGCCGCGCGAGTGCCGATCAGGAAGGCGACCCCGGCGGCGCCGTGGTCGGTGCCCGACCCGTTTTCCTGCGGACGCCGACCGAACTCCGACCACAGCTGGATCAGCACGCGGTTATCCAGGCCGCGCTTTTCCAGGTCGCGCTGGAACGCCAGCACCGATTCCACCGTCTGGCCGAGGTTCGTGCTCAGCGTGTTCGCCTCGTCGGAGTGCGTGTCATAGCCCCCCACGGCGGTCAGCGACGCGCATTTGATCGGCAGCCCGGCGGCGAGCATCGCGGCGAGCGCGGCCAGCCGTTCGGGGAATTCCCCGCCTGCTGTGGGATAGGAGACGGGCGATTCGTATGGCTTCTTGCCTTCGTGTTCGACGAACGGCGCCATCTTCTGGCGGATGATGCTCGAGTCAAGCGAGGCCGCGCGGGCCTGGGCATATGCCGGCGATGGCGCCGCGAGCGCACCGAGCTGCCCGAACGTGTCGAGCGTCGGTTCGGTCAGTGGTTCGTCCAGGCCGTAGGCCCAGAAGTTGTAGTCCGACGGCGAGGAGATCGCCGCGACCGGCATCTGGGCGGTCGCCAGCGCGGGGGCCAGGTCGTAGTCCAGGGAGAGGCCCTGCAGAGGGTTGCCCGGTTCGCCGGCCAGGTCCAGGTAGCGCCCCATCCAGCCCGAGCGCGTCTGGGTGTCGAGCTCGCCGACCTCCCAGTAGTGGCGGCTGGTGAAGTGGCTCTCGTCCGGCGGGTCGTAGCCAATGGCGGGGAACACCGTCACCTTGCCCTCGCCATGTAGTTCGGCCAAGCCCTTTGCCTTGGGATGCCACATCAGACGTGTGTCTTCGGTAAAAGGTTCCCCGCTGCCAGGGGCGAGGCCGAGCGTTGGGCGCAGTTGCTGGTAGAGGCCTTTCGATTCCCCGACAGGCGCGAGCACCGACAGGGCGTCCCATCCGCCTTCCATGAAGATCGACACGAGCACCGGCTGGTTTGGGGCTGCGGCAGACGCTTGGGCGATGCCCTCTTCGAACTGGCGCGGGCTGAGCATCGAGGCGCCATATACCGACAGCATCGCGCCGGTGGAGCGCAGCAAAAACGTGCGCCGGTCCATGCCCGTGCCGGCCGGCAGCGGCATTCCGGGCTCGATCCGCGGCAGGCCCCTGCCGGCGACGGCTGCGCCACGACGCAGCAGCTGGGCGCGGTTGAAGTCGTTGCACGAGCAGCTCTTTGCCATTGTCAGCTCACTTGCATGTCCGGGGAAGTGGCGATCAGCATGCGCAGCGCGTTCTGGCGGAGCGCCCGGTAAGGGCTCTGCTGCCATTCGGCGAGCGGTTCGACCAGACACGACTGCGCGAAGGCGGCGATCGTCTGCTCGGATTCTCCGGAGAGCAGCGGGTTGGCCCAGTAGGCGAGCGCGCTCGAGAGTGCCGTGGCGGGGTCCTCGGTGGCGCTGTATTCGCCTTCGCCTTCCTTGGGCCACGGGTTGGCGTAGGTCTTGGCCGTGACGTAGCTGGCGATTTCCCAGCGCGCCTTGGCGGTCGAGGTGTCGAGCCAGCGGGTGAAGTCCCAGCCGGAGACGTTCGGCGGGTAGAACAACTGCTGGCCGGCGCCCGCCGACAGCCACGCCCAGGCCGTCGTGTCGATCGGGCGTCCGATTGCGCGCAGCAGCCCCGCGTTGTAGACGACGGGCGGGGTCAAGAGCTCCGGGCCTCCGTAGAAGCTGGGGTGCTGCAGGATCGTCTCCACGACCGCCCGGATGCTGTATCCCGAGCTCAGGTACGCACCCTGCAGCGATGCGAGCGTCGCTTCGTCGGGCGGCGTGGGGATGAAGTAGCCCCACAGCTTGGTCACGAAGAACGAGGCGTGCAGCGGGTGTTCCACGCACAGGCGCACCGCATCTTCCCAGTTCCAGTTGCCCGTCTTCCCGAACACTGTCTTTTCGTGCTTGTCGTGGCGGGCGGTGTCGAATTCGAATTCGTGCAGCCCTTCTTCGGACCATTCTGCTGTCCATCCGGTCAGCGCGCGGGCCATTTCACGCACGTCGTCCTCGGTGTATGCGCCGCGATCGGCCCCGAGTGAGAACAGCTCCATCATCTCGCGTGCGTAGTTCTCGTTGGGGTTGTTCTTGTCGTTGTAGATCCCGTCGAGAAACACGAGCATCGCCGGGTTGCTGGTGACTGCCAGAAACAGGTCGTGAAAACTTCCGAGGGCCATGCTGCGGAACAATTCATTTTGTTCGAGCATCATCCGTTGGCTATTTACCTTCTCGTTGGAGTTGGCGAACCAGTCATGCCAGATGAACGCCATCCGCTCCACGAGCTGCTGGTCGGAGCGGACCATGCGGTCAAGCCACCAGCAGTGATCCTGTCCCCAGGCATTGACTGGGTCTAGGGGGTTGCCTTCGTCGTCCACTGGGTTTGGCCCGATGAGCGTCGCTGCGCCGGAGGGGCGAGTGAGGCCGTAGACGACCTGCCTGAGCGGTTGCCCCACCAGCGCCTCGGCCTGCCCAGATGCAGGCCCGAAGCCTGCGCGCCACAACAGCCGCCGCGCCTGCGCGAGCGAGATCGGCGCGCCCAGCGATTCCACCGGGGCGGGAGAGGGCATGGGCGGGGAGGCCGGCGCGCTCGGTAGCGAGATCGGGAGCGTGCCCCGCGGCTTGATCGCGGCACGGCGTACGCGCTTGTGCAGCTTGTGCTTGTGCTTGCGCCGCTTATGTCTGTGATGCTTGACGTGCCTGGGCCGATGCTTGCTGTGTCCCGTGCGCGTGTGGGCCATCCCGCGCTGAGTCGGCAGCGGCTCGGGAATGCTGAGCGCGCGTGGACGACGCTCGACCGATGTTCTATGGCCTACGTCGGCTCGTTCTGAAGTGAGCGCCACAGATACCGGCACGCCAGCGTGCGGTGCGGGCGCCATGGCTGCGCGATCTCCTCCATCGCGCTCGCGTCCGGGAGTCCGTCCAGCCCGTAGGCGCGTTCGATCGCCCGGCGGATGCCGAGGTCGCCGACCGGGAGCACGTCGGGGCGCTCCAGGTGGAACATCAGGAACATGTGCGCGGTCCACATGCCCAGCCCCTTGACGGCCACGAGCTCGGCGATCACCGCGTCGTCATCGAGCTCGTCCAGGCGCTCGAGCTCGAGCTCGCCGGAGAGTGCGTGCTCGGCCAGCGATCTGAGGTAGCTCACCTTCGCGCGCGACAGTCCCGCGGCGGCGCGCAGCTCTTCGGGCTCGTCCTCGAGGAGCTGCGTCGGTGTGGGCGGCCTGCCGTCGAAGCGGGCCGTCAGCCGCCCGTAGATCGCGCGCGCCGCGTTGACCGAAAGCTGCTGACCGACAATTGCCCGGACCAGCGCGCCGTAGTGGTCGTCACGGTCGGGCCGCCCGTCGCGCGCGTCGGGCAGGCGGCCGACGCGCGCGATCACTTCGGCGAGCACCGGGTCCGCCCGCTTGAGCTGGGCGAGACCCGCCCGGGGTCCCGGGCGGCGAGCGGGCTTGGCGGTTGCGGCCACGGGGCTCGTCTCAGGCCGCGCCCAGCGCCTCGGTGACGATCGGCTCGCCGTCGAGCGCGCTGAGCGCGCGCTCCAGCGACATCCTGATGCAGGTGAAGCTCGGCGTGTCGCGCACTGTGTATCGCGACGCCTCGGTGGTGCGCAGCCGCTGCACGAGGTCCAGGAACGTGCCCACGTCGTCGGTATCGAAGGCGACCACGAACTCCTGGTCGTCCAGCCCGAACGAGTAGGTCGTATGGTTGTCAACACCCGGGTATTCGCGCCCCACCTGGATGTGCCCCTGCATGATTCGCCAGCGCTCCTCGGCGGGCAAGGCGTACCACTCGCGGGACTTGACGAACGGGTATACGAACACGTACTTGCCCTTGAACCCGCGCGGGTGGGTGCGCTCGTCTTCGGAGTACTCCGAGCTCTTGCGCATGCCCAGGAACGAGTATGGGGTCTGCGCCCACTTCATCAGCCCGCTCTGCGCCATCACCACGTGCAGCTCATGGATGCGCTGCAGGTTCTCGGCCTCGGCGATCAGCAGCAGCTCGGCGTCCCCGCGCGTGCCCATCAGCGAGAAGGACTGCAGCAGGTGCCCGTCGGCGAAGTCCTCGCACGCGGCCATCAGCTCGCGCTTGTCTTGCTCGCGCTGCCCGGAGTCCAGGCGTCGCCAGGCCGGGTCGAGCTTCAGGAACGTGTACTTGACGAAGTGCCGCGCGGCCACTGGCCGATTATCGCAGCCTCGACTTTTTGAGCTAATACACATTCTCTCATCGGGCCATCGCCCCCACCGGATAGACTCCGGGTCGTGCGGATCGCACTGATCTCGCCTTACTCTTGGACCTACCCCGGCGGCGTTACGCGCCACATCGAGGCGCTGGCGGCCGAGCTGCAGGCGCTCGGGCACGAGACGCGCATCCTTGCTCCGTATGACCCCGACGATGCGCTCGCGCGCCATCTGCATCGCGGGGCGCGTCCGCAGCGTTTGGAGCCGCCCGCGGGCTTCGTCTCGCTCGGGCGCACGTTCGGGCTGCCGGCCAACGGCGCCGTCTCGAACATCACCGGCGCGCCCGGCGCCGTGCTCGCGCTGCGCCGGGAGTTGCGCAGCGGCCGCTATGACGTCGCGCACCTGCACGAGCCCATCGTGCCGATGGTCTGCTGGGACATGCTGCGTGGCGCCTGCGGGCTGCCGCTGGTCGGCACCTTTCATACCTACTCCGAGAACCCGATCAGCAACGGCATCGCGGCGGTCCCGCTGGGAGGACGCCGGCGCATGAACCGCCTGCGTGTGCGCATCGCCGTGTCCGAGGCGGCGGCCTGGACGGCGCGGCGCTTCTATGGCGGGCGCTACCGGATCGTCCCCAACGGCGTGCATCTGAGCGAGCGCCGGGCGCTTGCTCGGGCGAGCGGATCCCGCTCGCCCCAAAACGGGCCGGCGCCCCTGCGCATCCTGTTCATCGGCCAGGCCGTCGAGCGCAAGGGCCTGCCCGTGCTGCTGCGCGCGTTCGAGGCTCTACGCGATCACGTGCCGGCCACTCTCACGCTCGTCGGGGCGTCCGCGGAGGAGGTCGCGCACATGACGCTCGACGACCGCGCCATCAGCGCGCTCGGCAAGGTCTCGGAGGCGCGCAAGCTGGCCGAGCTCGCGCGGGCCGACGTCCTCTGCTCGCCCTCGCTGGGCGGCGAGAGCTTCGGCATGGTCATCACCGAGGGGCTTGCCGCGGGCACGCCCGTGCTCGCCTCTGACATCCCCGGATATCGCGACGTCCTGCGCGACGGCATCGATGGGCAGCTGGTGCCCGCCGGCGATCCGCTGGCGCTCGCCGAGGCTCTGCGCACACTCGCGCTGGAGCCGGAGCGCCGCGCACGGATGGCGCTCGCCGCGCGCGAGCGCGCCGAGCGCTTCGCCTGGCCGCATGTAGCCGCCGAAGTTCTCGACTGTTATGAGCAGGCGCTCGCTGTCGGCGAGCCCTCCACGCGCCTGGCCCGCGTCGCGGTGCGTCATGGATTCGTCCCCGCCGACCTGCAGCCGCGTGTGCCCGTCCATCGGCTGCCCTCGCTGAAGGCGGATTCGGTGCCGTCGTCCCAGGACCGTTTGCGCCGCGTGCGTGCGCTGCGCCGACTCGGCCTCGCGACGAGCTCGCTCCTCGGCGCCGGGCTCGCCGCGCTGGCATTGCAGCGCATCGGGGCCGCTCGCGTCGCCGCCTCGCTGCTTGCGTCCAAGCCCGGCCTGCTCGCCGCTGGCCTGGTCGTGATGTGCGCGGCGATGTTCGTCCGCGCGCTGGCCTGGCATTCGATTCTCATCGTCGCTCCGACCTGGCGTCGCGCCAAACGCCGCGACGCGATGCAGGGGACGTTCATCGGCGTGCTCATGTCCTGCACTCTGCCAGCGCGCTTGGGGGAGCCCTCGCGTGCGCTGATCGTCGCCCGCCGCCTCGGCCGGGCGCGCGAGACGCTGCCCGTGGTGCTCGGCACGATGGTCTCCCAGACGCTGCTCAACCTGCTTGCGCTGCTGATCCTCGGCTGTGTTACGCTCTCGAGCGTCAGCGTCCTCGACGGTCACGATCGCGCGCTGCTGCTGATCGCGCTCGCGCCGCTGGCCGTGCTGCTCGCGCTTCTGATCGCGCCGGTGCTGATCCCGCCGTCTGCGGTCTCCCGTTCGCGCCGCCTGCAGGCGGCGCTTGCCGGCCTGCGCGGAGTGCTGATGCGCCTGCGCGATGGCCTACGCGTGTTTCGTCGGCCCCGCCGCGCGGCGATCGCCACCGTCGCTCAGCTCGGCGCGTGGGCACTGCAGTGGATGTCCTGCTGGCTGCTGTTGATGGCGCTCGGCCTTGGCTCCCATGCGGGGGCCGCCGCTGCGGCGGGTGTGCTGTTCGCGGTCAACGTCACGGCCGTCATCCCCGCCACGCCCGCCAACGTCGGCGTGTTCCAGGCCGCGTGCGTAGCCGTGCTGGCCGGCGCCTACCACGTCTCCACCCCCGAAGCCATCGCCTATGGCATCGTTCTGCAGGCCGTCGAGGTTACGACCGCGCTGCTGATGGGCGTGCCGGCGCTGCTGGGCGAGGGGCTTTCGTGGCGGGACGTGCGCCTGCGCACGATGCACGCCGCTCCGGTCAAGCTCGGGCCGCTGCCAGACGGCGCCCGCGGGCTCGCGCGCGCGAAGAGCTGAGGAGCGGGCTCACCGGGAGAGCGTGGCCGGCGCTGGCTCGTCCTCCTCTTCGACCGTGCCGTCCGGGGGGTCCTCGTCGCCGAGCTCGCGGGCACCGCCGCCGGAGGCGGTGGTCAGCGACGGGTCGCGGCTCGAGCCGCGGATCACGTCGTCGGGTGAGCCGTCGGGGAGCAGTCGACCCTGGCGCGTGCCGAAGTAGATCGCCTGCGGGTGATGCGCGACGATCGCGAGCGTCGACTGCTCGGGGTCGGGAGCGTAGCCGTCGGTGATGCTCATCCCGATCTGCGACAGGTTGAGCAGCTTCTCCACCTTCAGGTGCTCGGACTGCTCGGGCACAGCCGGGTAGCCCCACGAGTAGCGCCGCCCCTGTGTGACCGGAATGTCGAGCAACCGGCGGACCTCGTAGTGCAGCCACTCGGCCAGCCCCTCCGCGGTCTGCACGCCGAGGCCATGCACGAAGTACTGCTCGGTGTACTCGCCTTCGGCCTCCAGGCTGGCCATCAGCTCGGTCACCTCCGAGCCCACCGTGACAGCCTGCAGCGCCACGACGTCCAGCTCGGCGGGCAGCGCACCGTCGAGCGCCGGGCGGAAGAAGTCGGCCAGGCAGATGCGCTCGCCCTTGGGCTGGCGCGGGCACACGAACCGGGTCAGCTCGGTCGCGCGATCTGAGGGGTCGAGCACGACGATCTCGTTGCCAGCGGAGTAGCACGGGAAGAACCCGAGCAGCGCGCGCGGGTGCAGATAGTCCTGCTCGCGCCACATGCGCTCCAACCGCGGCCGGAAGTCGTCGCGCAGCAGCTTCTGCCACTCCTCGCCCTTCACTTTCGTGCCTCCCCAGTGGAGCTTGAACAGCACGTGCGTATCGAGGTGCCGGTAGAGCTCGTCCATGTCGACGGGGAGCTCGCGCACCCCCCAGAACGGCGGCGTCGGGATCGGTACGTCGGTGCGCGCGGCCGAGCGGACGGAGTCGTCGGCGAAGTTGAGCTCCTCGACGGGCTCCTCGCCTTTGGCTCTGAACGCGGTCGCGTCGGTGCGCAGCTTGGAGAGCAGCGCCGCGTGGGCGTCGGCGTCGATCAGCTGGTCCATCACCGCGAGGCCCTCGAAGGCGTCCTTGCAGTAGAAGACGCCCGGCTCGTAGGGTTCGTCAGACTCCTTGCCGCCGGGGTAGAGCGCGCGGTAGCTGAACGCGCGGTTGATCGCCGCACCGCCGATCAGCACGGGATAGTCGAGGTTCTTGGCGTGCAGCTCCTGGATCGCGGCGGGCATCTGCTTGGAGGTCGAGACCAGCAGCGCGGAGAGGCCGATCGCGGTCGCTTCGTGCTCGACTGCGGCATCGAGGATCGTTTGGATCGGCACCTGCTTGCCGAGATCGATCACGGTGTAGCCGTTGTTCGTGAGGATCGTGTTGACGAGCGACTTGCCGATGTCGTGCACGTCGCCGAACACGGTCGCGAGCACGACGGTGCCCTTCGTGTAGCCCTCGAGCTTGTCGAGGTATTTCTCGAGCTGCGCGACGGCGCGCTTCATCACTTCGGCCGACTGCAGCACGAACGGCAGGATCAGCTCGCCGGCGCCGAACTTGTCGCCGACCTCTTTCATCGCGGGCAGCAGCACCTCGTTGAGGGTGGGAACCGCGCCGATCTTCTCTACCGAGCGGTCGATCCAGTCCTCGACGCCCTCCTTGCGCCGACGCAGGATGTGGAAGTGAAGCGCCTGCTCCGGATCCATCCCCTCGGTCGGGTCGGCCGCGCCCTGGATCTGCTCCTCGCCTTTGGACTCGAAGTGGGCGATGAACCGCTCGAGCGCGTCCTCGCGGCGGTTGTACACAAGATCGTCGGCCAGCTCGCGCTCGACGTCGGATATCTCGGAGTAGGGCGTGATGTGGTTGGGGTTGACCATCGCCAGATCGAGGCCCGCCTGGACGCAGTGGTGCAGGAAGGTCGAGTTGAGCACCGCGCGCGCGCCGGGGGAGACGCCGAAGGAGACATTCGAGACGCCGAGCGAGGTCTTGACGCCCGGGATCTGCTCCTTGATCGCTTTGATGCCCGCGATCGTCTCGACGGCCGACGGCCGCCACTCCTCGTCGCCGGTCGTCAACGTGAAGGTCAGGCAGTCGAAGATCAAAAGCTCTGGATCGAGGCCGTGCTCCTCGCAGCAGAGGTCTCGAATGCGCTTGGCGATCTCGACCTTGCGCTCGGCCGTCTTCGCCATCCCGACCTCATCGATCGTCAGCGCGATCAGCGCGGCGCCGTGCGCGAGCGCGAGCGGCACGACGCGGTCGAGCTTCTCGCGGCCGGCCTCGAGGTTGACGGAGTTGACGATCGCGCGGCCGGGGATCTGGTCGAGTGCGGTGGCGATCACCTCGGGCTCGGTCGAGTCGATCTGGATCGGCGCGGGCTGGGTCAGCGAGACCTTCTTCGCCACCAGGCGCATCTGCTCGTCCTCGTCGGAGCGCTCGGTCAAAGCCACGCACAGGTCGAGCACGTGCGCGCCGCCCTGCACCTGGTCCTCGGCGATCTGCACGAGCCCGTCGTAGTCCTCAGCCAGCAGCAGCTCCTTGGCCTTACGCGAGCCTTGGGAGTTCACCCGCTCGCCGACCATCGTCGGTCGCGGCTCCTGCACCAGCGGCGTCGCGGCGATCATCGATGACAGGTGCGGTGCTCGAGGGGCCGGCCGAGCGGCGACTGGACAGCCGTCTGGCCGCTCGGTGGTGCGTCCGACGCGCTGCACGATCGCGCGGATGTGATCTGGGGTCGTGCCGCAGCAGCCGCCCACGATCCCCACGCCGTAGCGCTCGACGAACTCGGCCAATGCCTCCGCGAGCGGTTCGGGCTGCTCGGGAAAGATCGTCTCGCCATCGGGACCCTGCAGTGGCAGGCCCGCGTTGGGGATGCACGCAACCGGGACCGGGCAGAGCTCACCGAGGAAGCGGATCGCGTCGCGCATGTCCTCCGGACCGGTCGAGCAGTTCAGTCCGATCACGTCGACCTTCAAGGCCTCGAGCGTGGTGAGCACGGCGGAGATGTCGGTGCCGAGCAGCATCTTGCCGCCGTTGGGCAGCAACGACACCGAGGTGTGGATTGGCAGCACCCGCCCGGTGCTCTGAAACGCCTCGCGCGCGCCGAACACGGCGGCCTTGACCTCGAGGATGTCCTGGGCGGTCTCGATGATCAGCAGGTCGGCGCCGCCGTCGATCAGCCCGGCCGTCTGTTCCTCGAACACCTCCACCAGCTCGCCGAAGCGGATCTGCCCGAGCGAGGGATCCTCGGAGGCCGGCAGGAAGCCGGTCGGCCCGATCGACCCGGCGACGAAGCGGTGCTCGCCGGCCGCCTTGCGCGCGATCTCTGCCGCCCTGGTGTTGATCTCGACCGTATCGCCGGCCAGGCCCCACTCGTCGAGCTTCAGCCGCGAGGCTTGGAAGGTGTCGGTCTCGACCACCTCCGCGCCCGCATCGAGCATCGAGGCGTGCACGTCCTCGATCACGTCGGGCCGGTTCAAGACGAGCGCCTCGTGACACTTGCCGGCCAGGCCGCCGTAGTCCTCGCTGGTCAGATCGAACTGCTCGAGCGTGGCGCCCATGCCGCCGTCGTAGACGACGACGCGGCTGTTTATCGCGTTCAGGTAGTCGCGGACCATCAAGTCATGCTAGCTACCGATTGGCGCTGCAGCCCACGCTGACGCCCGCGATCCCACGCCCGATACGGGGTCGAGGGTCAAGTGGAGCGCGGACGCAGGGAGCGAAGTGTGCTTCGCACACGAGCGACCGAGGACAAAGCTCCGCGCCGTGCCCTCGGCCTCGTATCACTTGATGAAGAGCATCTCGGAGTACTTCGGCAGCGGCCACAGGTCATCCGCCACAAGCGCCTCCAGCCGGTCGGCGACATCGCGCACGTCGTCCATCGCGGGGATGACCTTGTCGTGCATGTACGCGGCCCACTTGACCGGCGAGGAGTCGTCCTGATTCTCCTTGAGGTTGACGTCCTCGAGCTTGAGGATCGCGTAGTGCAGCTCCTTGATCAGCGGCTCGACCTCCCCGATCAGCTCCTCGAGGCCCGCGGCCTTCAGCTCGTTTAGGTAGCGCACTGCCGCGGGCAGGATCTCCGTGCGGGCGATCGCCGCCGCGGTCTCTGACTCGATATTGATCTTGACCGCGTACTGCTCCAGGAACACCTCGTGGCGGGACTCGAGCTCGCGCTTGGAGAGGACCTTGTACTTCTTGAACAGCGCCACTGTGCCTTTGTCCACCAGCCATGGCAGCGCGTCGGGCGTGGAGCGCAGGTTGTACAACCCCCGCTTCTTGGCCTCGGCATGCCACTCAGGCGAGTAGTTGTCCCCGCCGAACACGATCCGCTTGTTGGCCGTCCAGCTCTCTTTGACGACCTTCGCGAGCGCCTTCTCGAGGTTGCCCGAGGCGCCTTTCAGCGCCGTCTTCAGCTTGCCCGCCAGATCGTCGATTGCCTCCGCGACGATCGTGTTCAACACGGTGTTCGGCAGCGCCAGCGACTGGCTGGAGCCCAGCGCGCGGAACTCGAACTTGTTGCCGGTGAACGCGAACGGGCTAGTGCGGTTGCGATCCC
This sequence comes from uncultured Solirubrobacterales bacterium, assembly GCA_963755165.1. GTDB lineage: Bacteria > Actinomycetota > Thermoleophilia > Solirubrobacterales > Solirubrobacteraceae > Palsa-744. The sequence goes on from CAVWIT010000002.1 coordinate 686,701, forward strand.
CGCCGTGCAGCGGCAGCGGCGGCAGCACGGGCGTGCCCAGGCCGAGGAACGAGCCGGGCTTCGATTGCTGGGCTTTGCCGGACTCGATTGCCGCGAAGACCTTCTCGAGCTCAGCTCCGAGGAAGATCGAGATTATCGCCGGCGGCGCCTCGTTCGCGCCCAGGCGATGGTCCTGACCGGGCGAGGCGATCGACGCGCGCAGCAGCGCCTGATGTGCGTTCACCGCCTGGATCACCGCGGTGCAGAAGAACAGGAACTGCAGGTTCTCGTGCGGGGTGTCGCCGGGCTCCAGCAGGTTCACGCCGGTGTCGGTGCCCATCGACCAGTTGTTGTGCTTGCCCGACCCGTTGACGCCCGCGAACGGCTTCTCGTGTAGCAGGCACACCAGCCCGTAGCGGCGGGCGACGTTCTGCAGGACCTGCATCGTCAGCTGCTGGTGGTCGCAGCCGACGTTGGAGTTCTCGAAGATCGGCGCGATCTCGTACTGGTTGGGCGCCACCTCGTTGTGGCGCGTCTTGATCGGCACGCCGAGCTTGGCGAGCTCGAGCTCGGTCTCCAGCATGCACGCGAGGATCCGCTCGGGGATCGAGCCGAAGTAGTGATCATCCAGCTCGTGCCCCTTGGGCGGCTTGGCGCCGAACAGCGTGCGCCCGGTGGTGAGCAGGTCGGGACGTTCGAAGTAATACTGCTCGTCGATCAGGAAGTACTCCTGCTCGGGTCCCACGGTCGTGAACACGCGGTCCGCACCGTCGGTCGAGTCGAGCAGCTGCAGCGCCCTGATCGCCGCTCCCGACAGCGCGTCCATCGAGCGCAGCAGCGGGATCTTGTTGTCCAGCGCCTCGCCCGTCCAGGACGTGAACGCGGTGGGGATGCACAGCAGCGCGCCGTTGGGGTTCTCCAGGATGAACGCCGGGCTCGTCGGGTCCCACGCGGTGTAGCCGCGGGCCTCGAACGTCGCCCTGATACCGCCGGTCGGAAACGAAGACGCGTCCGGCTCGCCCTGGATCAGCTCCTTGCCGGAGAACTCGGCGATCGCCGTGCCGTCGCCCGCGGGCGCGTAGAAGGAGTCGTGCTTCTCCGCGGTCGATCCGGTCAGCGGCTGGAACCAGTGGGTGTAGTGGGTCGCGCCTCGCTCCATCGCCCAATCCTTCATCGCCTGGGCGACGGCGTCGGCGAGCGAGGTGTCCAGCGCCTCGCCGTGCTCGAGCGTGCGCTGCAGCGCACGGTAGACGTGCTTGGGCAGCCGGTGGCGCTGCAGGTTCGCGCTGAACACGTTCGACGCGAACACCTGGTTCCCCGGCAGCGTCAGGTCGGGGGTGCCGAGCGCCGAGCCGTTGGCGCTCCACTGGGCGGCGGTGACGTTCTGCTGGCGGGTCCTGGGGGGCATGGGTGGGGCGATTCCTCCTGTGGCGTGTTTGTCGGGTGAGCGGATACTGGGTGGGCGGATGGGTGGGCGGGATACCCAGACACCCTATCCCGGGATCGTGAACGGCTGGCCGGGCTCAGGCGGGGCCGGAGTGCAATCGTAATGCTCGCGCGGCTCACCGGCATCACCGTCTGGCGAAATCGGCGCTCCATCGTTTCGACAGCGGGCCAAATGGCGCCGAGCGCCGGCCTGGGTGGCCGAGGCGCCGCGACCAGCCGAACGCGTAGACCGTCAGGGCGAGGGCGTCGGGTACGGCGGCGGAGGATATCTGCCCGGGACGAGGAGGCCGGTGTTCGGGTCGATGTACTTGGCCGGCGGTCGGGGGGTGATTGCGGCCGTGAACCGTCCATGCGGGATCGCGCCGTCGGCGAGACGGGCCTTGGTCTTGCCCGAGAGGCCGGCGGCGATCGTGTAGTGGACGGTGTATAGACCCGGCTTGACCGGGGTGACGCGCCACGTGAACGTGCGCGCATGGCCGGGCGGGAGCGAACCGAGCGCCCAGGTGTTGACGTAGGCGGTCTGGCCGCCGCCGGGAGGGCTGATGGCCTGGCTCTGCACGGGTCGTGTGGAGATCGCGCCGGGACCCTGTTCGATGACCCAGATCGGGCGCTTGTTGTCTGCCAGGCCGGGGTAGTTGGAGGTGTAGCTGAATGAGTCCAGTGTGATCGCGATGTTCGGGATCGTGGCGGTGCTCGTGTTGCGTACCTGCAGCGTCATCGTGACCGGGCGCGCGATCGCCTGGATGGCCGGGAAGCTCGCGTGCGCGATCGCAACCGTGTATGTCGCGTCCGGTTCGCCTGAGTCTTGGCGTGTGCCTCCGCCGCAACCGGTTAGGAGCAGGCCGCCGAGCACGATCGCGGCGAGCGCCGACGTTCTCGCTGCCGCATACGAGCGGTGCCCCAGGACGCTGTCGTGCCTCCCCCTCACGGCCGGCCACGATACCAGTGGGGGTGGCGTGCCGCCATCGCATCGCGTAGAGTGCGTGAAACCGTCGACCGCCACCCGAGGAGGGGCAACAACTGATGGTGCGCAGCGCAGCGGAGCGTGCGTTCCTGCCGACCAGGAACCTGCTCGAGGAAGTCGGGGACATGATGATTCTGACTGGGCGGACGATCTGGTCTGCCCTGCGCCCGCCGTACCCGTATGGGGGAGAGTTCGTCCAGCAGTTTCTGTTCGCCGTGCGGCTGTGTTGGTTTCCGCTGCTCGTCTCGACGGTGTGCCTCTGCTATGCAGCGCCGGGATTGCAGGCGGCTAACTTCTTTGAAATCTTCGGTGCGCTGGACCGGCTCGGCGGGATCTTCGTGCTCGCCGCGATCCGCGAGATCGGCCCCAACGTGACCGCGATCGTGCTTGCGGGTGTTGCGGGCACCGCGATCACCGCGGACCTCGGCGCGCGGAAGATTCGCGAGGAGCTCGACGCGCTGCAGGTGCTGGGCGTGGACCCGATCAAGAACCTGGTCGTGCCCCGGTTTCTGGCGCTGATGATCGTTACCGGCCTGTTCAATATCTACGCGATCCTGTTTGGGCTGTTCGGCGGCCTGCTCGCGGAGATCGTCAAGGGCGAGCCGCTGGGGCCGTTCTGGAACACGTTGTTCGCCAACGCCTCGACCACCGACCTGTGGGGCTCGGCCCTGAAGACGACTCTGTTCGGGGCGATCATCGCGATCGTGTGTTGCTACAAGGGCATGACCGCCTCCGGCGGCGCCGAGGGCGTCGGCAGGGCGGTCAACCAGGCGGTGGTTATCACGTTCCTGGCGATCTTTGCGTTCGACTACGTGTTTACCCAGATGCTGCTCGCCACCCACCCGCAGATCCTCGTGATCAAGTGATCAGGCGATGAACGAACTGCTGGCCATGCCGCGCGAATGGATCGCCTCGACTGGCGAGATCGCGGGGTTTACGGGCAACGTCGTGCGCGACGTATGGGGGTTGCGAGTGTTTCGCTTCTTCGGCGAGGCGCTGCGCCAGTCGGGCATTCTGATTGTCTCCTCGACGCTGATTATCTGGTCGCTGATGTTCATCCTCGGCCTCGAGTGCGGCATCGAGGGCGCGTACTTCACCGAGGCCCAGGGCGCGCCCGCGTACTCGGGCGTGTTCAGCGCGTGGTGCGATCTGCGCGAGATCACCCCATACGCGTTCGGCTACATGATGGCCGCGAAGGTCGGCACGGGCATCGTCGCCGAGCTCGGGGCGATGCGCATCTCCGAGGAGATCGATGCCCTGGAGGTAATGGGCATCGACTCGATGACGTTCCTGTGTGGCACGCGCCTGCTGGCCGCCTGGCTGGTGCTGCCGTTCATGTACATGGCCGGGATCGGAGCGGCGTTCTTCGCCTCCTACCTCGCCGATGTGCAGCAGATCGGGTACGTGTCCTCGGGTGGGTACTTGCTGATCTTCTGGCAGTTCCAGAGTCCGCCGGACTACTTATACAGCCTGATCAAGGCGATGTTCATGGCCACCGCGATCGTGCTCGTGGGGTGCTACTACGGCTACAACGCCAGTGGTGGGCCCGTGGGCGTGGGCCGAGCCACGGCCAAGTCGATGGTGCTCAACATCGTACTCGTGCACATCATTGGGATGCTCGGCACCCAGGTCTTCTGGGGCTCGAACCCGCGAGCCCCGATCGGAGGATGACCGTGGCGAGCGAGCCATCGCCGCCGGCGTCGTCCGAGGGCGCCGGGGCAAGCAAGCCCGTCGAGGTGATGCAGGACGCGATCGAATTCATCGACGTGCATAAGTCGTTCGGGCGCAACCACGTGCTGCGCGGGCTGAACATGAGCCTGCCCGACAATCAGGTTTCGATGATCATCGGTCCGTCTGGGACGGGCAAGTCGGTGTGCATTAAGCACATCGTCGGCCTGCTGTACCCGGACGAGGGGGACGTGCTCGTGCAGGGGGTGTCGATCCCGAGCCTGCCTGACGACGAGCTGTTTGAGATGCGCAAGAAGTTCGGGGTGCTGTTCCAGGACGGAGCACTGTTCGGGTCGATCAACCTGTATGACAACGTCGCGTTCCCGCTGCGCCAGCACACCGAGAAGAGCGACGAGGAGATCGCCGAGATCGTCAACCGCCGCCTGCGCGAGGTCGGGCTGGGAGACGCCGGAACGAAGATGCCCAACGAGCTCTCCGGTGGGATGCGCAAGCGCGCCGGGTTCGCGCGCGCGCTGGTGCTCGAACCAGAGATCGTCCTGTTCGACGAGCCCGACTCGGGCCTTGATCCCGTGCGCACCGCGCTGCTGTGCGAGCTGATCAAGGAAGTTCACGCCGAGAACGGCGGCTGCTATGTCGTGATCACCCACGACATCATGAGCGCGCGGCGGGTGGCCGAGCACATCGCTGTGCTGTGGAAGGGCGAGATCGTCCAGTCCGGGCCGGCAGCCGAGCTGTTCGCGTCCGAAAACCCGTTCGTGCGGCAGTTCCTGTCCGGTGACTCGGCCGGGCCGCTCGGCATGGAGTGAGCACCGCCCGGCTTTTCACTGCTCTGGTGAGCGGCGCGACGCGCCGCCCGTGGCTTACGCTCGGGGTCGCGGCTGTGCTCGGGCTGGGGAGCGTGGCGCTCGCGTTGGGGTTGAGTCCGAGCGCGGCGACGAACACGTTCGTGTCCCGCTCCAGCTCCCAGTACGGGGCGACGCAGCACTACTACGACAGCTTCGGCGAAGAGCCCGTCGAGGTGGTCGTCAAAGGCAATCTGCAGCAACTGCTGCTGAGCTCGGACATCGATCGGCTGGTCGGGTTGGAGGGGTGTCTGTCGGGCAACGTGCCGCTCGGCGCGCTGGGCTCGGAGGGGGGTCCGAACGGGCCGTGCGGGCAGCTGGCGAGGTTAAAAACCGTGAAGGTCGTGCTCGGCCCCGGGACGTTCGTCAACGAGTCGGCCGAACGGATCGACGAACTGCTGAGCACGCAGACCAAGCAGGCCGAAGCACAGGCGCAAGAAGCGCAGCGGATCGTGACTAGAGCCGCGCTCGCGCACGGGCACTCCGCCGCGGAAGCTCGGACGTTGGGGAAGCAGGCGAGCTCGATCACGATGGCGCGGTTTCAGGAGGGGGTCGCGACGCTGGCGCTGCGGTACGGGCTGACCTCCAAGCCGAGCCTCGACGACCCCGCGTTCGTGTCGATGCTCGTGTTCGACTCCTCAAAGCCTGTCGGAACGCCCAAGCAGCGGTTTGCCTACCTGTTCCCGAGCCCGGACGCGGCGCTGATCTCGGTGCGGATGCACGCCGGCCTGTCCGAGGCGGAGCGCACACGAACGATCGAGCTGATCGATCAGGCGGTTGCGATGAAGCAGTGGCGGTTGCAGCACGGGGAGACATATCTGGTGACGGGCGAGCCGGCGATCGTCTCCGATCTGACGAGCTCGATCAGCCGTTCGATCGAGCTGCTGCTGATCGCTGTGCTGGCGGTGATGGCGATCGTGCTGAGCCTGATCTTTCGGGGGCGCCCGCGGCTGCTGCCGCTGCTGGCGGCGGTGCTGGCGGCGGCGCTCACGTTCGGGGCGCTGTCGCTCATCAACTCCTCGCTGACTGTGGCCCAGGTAGCTGTGCTGCCGGTGCTGATCGGGCTGGCCGTGGACTATGCGATCCAGTTTCAGTCTCGGGCCGCAGAGGCGATGGCCGGAGTGGCCGCGGACATGCGCGCCGCCGTGCGCGAGGCGGCGATCGTCGGCGCGCCGACGATCGCGACCGCCTGCCTGGCCAGTGCGGCGGCGACGCTCGTGCTGGTGATCTCGCCCGTGCCGATGGTGCGAGGCTTCGGTGTGCTGCTCGCGGCAGGCGTCGTGATCGCGTTCGTGTGCGCGCTGAGCGTTGGCTCGGCGGCGCTGGTCGTGAGCGGGGGCGGTGGCTCCGGCGTCGCCGCGGGGGACCGAGCGTCGGGCGCCGCGGAGGGCCGGGCGTCGCCCCTCTCAGGTCTGGTGCAGCTGCTGGCGCCCGCTTGGCGCGGGGCGCGCGAGCTGCTCGTGGACAACCCGCTGACGCGCGGCATATCCAGCGCCGCGTTGGTCCATGCGGTGCGCAGTCCGGGACGGGTGCTCGGAGTGGGGCTTGCGCTGGCGGCGCTCGGCTGGGGACTGGACACCCAGACGAAGGTGCAGACCAACATCGAAAAGCTCGTACCTCAGAACACGGCGTCGCTGCGAAACCTGAACACGCTGGAGCGCCTCAGCGGCGTGGGAGGTGAGATCGACCTGATGATCAGCGGCTCAGACGTGGTCAAGCCGGCGACGATCGAATGGATGAGCTCGTACGAGAGCGGGATGCTCAGGCGTTTCGGCTACACCAACGACAGGGGTTGCGGCAAGGCGAGGCTGTGCCCGGCGTTCTCGCTGCCGGACCTGTTCCAGCGCGAAGGCGCCAAATCGAAGCTGACCACAGCCGAAGTGAACGGCCTGCTGGACACGATCCCACCGTACTTCTCCCAGGACGTGATCGCCCCGGACCGGCGCGTGGCGACGCTCGCGTTCGGCATCCGTCTGATGGCGCTCGAGCAGCAGCAGCGCGTGATCGAAACGATGCGCTCCAGCCTGCGTCCGCCCGAGGGCGTGAGCGCACAGCTCGTGGGACTGCCGGTGCTGGCGGCGCAGGCCAACGCCCAGGTCGCCTCGCCGTGGCGGCGGTTGGAGACGCTGCTGGCGGGGCTGGCGGCGGTCGCGCTGGTGCTGCTGATTGCGTTCGCAGGCGATGTTCGCCGCGCGCTGACGCCGCTTACGCCGATCGTGCTGGCGAGCGGGTGGTCGGCGCTTGTGCTGTTCGCGGTGCGGGTGCCGCTGAACCCGATGTCGGTCACGCTGGGGGCGCTCGTGATCGCGATCGCCACCGAGTTCAGCGTGCTGCTGTCCGAGCGTCACCGCCAGGAGCGCGCCGCCGGACACGATGTCGTGCAGGCGCTGCGCCGCACCTACCGCCACACGGGCGCGGCGGTCGCCGCGTCGGGGGTGACGGCGATTGCGGGGTTCGGAGTGCTCGTGCTGTCGGACATCGCGATGCTGCGCGACTTCGGCCTGGTGACACTGATCGACCTGAGCGTCTCGCTCGTGGGAGTGCTGGTGGCGCTGCCGGCGGCGCTGATGCTCGCGGAGCGCGAGGGCAGGGAGAGGCTGTCGATCGGGGGCACGGGCACACAGTCCGGAGGACTGGGTCCCGGACGGCTGGGTCGGTCAGCGGGTGGATTGATCGCGGCGGCGGTTCTGCGCAGACGCGCGCGTGGCGGGCACACAGCCCGAGGGGCTGGGTCAGGCCATGAACCTGTCTGAGCCGACCCCTGGGCGACCGGGGCCGGGGCGCGGCGAGAGGCGGACGCGCCGGCCAGGCTCGGGGCGTGGCGAGGCGGGGCCCCACCATCTTGGCGATGCCGGGCCGGTCCTCGGTTCCTATCCACGTCGCTACGGACGGTATGTCGGCGTGCTGGCGCTCGTGATCCTCGTGCTGCTCGCGATCAACGGGGCGCTGACGAAGCCGAACGGGGCGAGAGGCATCGAAACGGGCCACACGATCCCGTCGTTCGCGGCACCGCTGGCGAGTGGGAGCTTGAACGGTGACGTGAATGTCGCGACCCATCCCAACGAAGGCTCGGCCGGGAAGACGCCGGCCTGCGAGGTGCGGGGCGCGGGGGTGCTGAACGTGTGCTCGCTCTACTCGGGCAGGCCACTGGTGCTCGCCCTGTTCGTCGATGGGGGCTCGTGCGCGACGGTCCTTTACGACATGCAGATGCTCGCGGCCGCCTTCTCCGGGGTGAGCTTCGCCGCGGTGGCGATCAAGGGGGAACGGACGCCGCTGCGCGAGCTTATCCGTAAGCAGGGTCTGACGCGGGTGCAGGTCGGGTTCGACAGCGACGGGGTGCTGACCGGGCTGTACAAGATGGCGAGCTGTCCACAGGTGAGCTTCGTGCTGCCGGGGGGTGTCGTACAGAGCCCGGCGCTGCTCTCGACACCGTCGCGAGCCGTGTTGCGCGCGCGCGTGGCAGAGCTCGTGGCCGCGTCTGTAGCGCGCGGATACAAACCGCCGAAGCGGGCTGGCGCCGGGGCGTCATGAGCGAGCGGGAGACCCCGTCAGGGAGCCCGAGCGCAGACTACGCGCAGACCTGGCCCGGCGAGCGTCTGCAGCCGACGATCGGCTGGCGCGCGCCCGAGGTCGAGGAGGAGCTGCCGCAGCTGCGGCTGGTGGTCTCACACGCGCGCCTGGCTAAAGCGGGCGCGACCAAGGGCCGTTCGCCGCGGGGCGTGGAACGGCGTCTGCAGGAGCTCTCCAATCGCTACAAGGGAGCACGTGCGGTGGGGGTGCGCCGCGAACCGGTGCCGTCCGCCTACCGCGTGTTCTACCGCCAGATCGGCCTGGACCCGGATCTCGCGCGAACGCCGATCGAGGCAGCCGTGCTCGAGCGGATGCTGCACGGGGGTTTCCTATCCGAAGGCCTGCTTGCAGACGTGCTGCTGATCGCGCTGATCGATACGGGCGTGCCGGTGTGGGCGCTCGACGCGGCGGCGGTGGACGGAGAGCTGGGTGTTCGGCTCAGCCGCGACGGAGAGCCGCTGGGGCGGGCCTCCGACGCATGGTCGCTGCCGGCCGGCAGGCTCGTGGTCGCCGATGGCTCGGCGGCGGTGGGGCTGCTGTTCGGCGAGGTGGCCGGCGATTGTCAACCGGGAGCGCGCACGCGTGAGCTGGCGCTGTTCGCGGTGCAGGTCTCAGGCGTACCGACGCTATACATGGAGGAGGCGCTGTGGACTTGCCGCAATGGCCTGGAGCTGGCTCGCTAGGCGCTGGTAGACTCGCCTCACGGCGCTGGTAGAATCGCCTCACCAACAGCGCGGAGGAGTCGCAGTGCAGATCACAGGCGATCGCATCGATCGTACCGATCGGGTTTCGCTCTCGACGAGGATCGACGAGCGGGGAGCGAGACGCGCCTTGCGGAAGCAGATAGCCAAGCTCGAGCGCGAGCTGGCCGAGATCGTCGCGGAGGGCTTTCCTCACATCGCTCCACCGGCACAAGCGCGTGCGGGGGATCATCGTCGTCTCGATGGGGCTCCGTGCCTGCTGGATCTGGAGCGGCTGGAGCGTACGCGCGACGAGCTGGCCGGCAAGGTGCAGTTGGCGCGGAGGGCAACGGTCGACCGGGCAGAGCTCGAGACGCGCGCGCGCGAGCTGCTCGAACGGATGAAGCGTGAACCGCGCCGCTACAAGTTCGTGCGCCTGCCCGTGCGGGATCTGGGTGAAGGCGGGTGTGGTGTGTGGGAGGTGCGCTCACGCCTCGGCCTGATCGGAATGCTCGCCGGCTGGTGGCAGGTCAAGCTCTCCTCCGGCTGTCCGTTAGCCAGGGGTTACGCCGCGCGGCGTAACCCGGACAAAGAGTCAAACGGTCGCCCAGGGCCCGCGTATAGGCACGTCGGTATCGCGAAGGTCGCGCAAGGAGTAGGCGCTTGCGCCGCGCAGCATCGCGACAAGCGTCTGGCGCTGGCGGTCGGTCATCGATCCGATCGTCTTCTTCTCGGACATGGGCAGCTGGGAGAGGAATTTGCGGCAGCGGGTCTGCCCCCAGCGGCGCTGGCTCATCAGCAGATCCGCGACGGCCATGCTGTCGGCCTCCCAGGGGCAGTCGAGCAGCACCTCGGCGATGTCGATCTCTCCGGTCGCGATTCGGCGCTTGAGCTCGGCCCGGGCGAGGCGAACCTGGTTGGCGCGTTCGAGGGCACGCATGTACTGAGGACCGGTAGGGGCGATCGTCGCGGTCGCGTTCATGATGAGACTCTCCCCGTCGCCGCCGCTGGCACGCGGCGGGCGACATCGAATAATGACATTCGGACGTATATGTGCACTCGTCGTGGCCGTCTGAAACCTGCCCGCGACAAAGCCACTGAGCCGATTCAGCGAATACCACCGCCCCCAAGTACGCGGGCCCTCTCCCGGTGTGTATGTGTATGTGTTGCTCGCCGGGACCGAGCCCCGAACGGTCATGCAGAGCGCTCTTGCAAGCTACGACAGCGAGGGGGTTGGGTCAACCGCACGCGCACGGTTCGTGCGCTAGAAGCGAGCTTTTTCATCGCCCGATCGACTTGTGAAGATTTGGACAAGTGGCGCGGTGGGCCTCAGGGCTCGTCCGTGCCGGGCAGCGGACCGTGCTCGGCCTCGAACGAGCGCTTGACCTGCGCGAAGACGTCCAGAGCGCGGTCGATGGTGGCCTTGTCGTGGGTGGCCATCACGCTGGTGCGCAGCAGCGCGCCGCCCGGGGGCACGGCGGGGTGCAGGGCGGTGTTGACGAACACGCCTCCGTCGTACAACGTGCGCCACAGCAGCGCGGCCTTCCAGTCGTCACCGACGAGGACAGGGACGATCGGGGTGACGATCCGCGGCGTGTCGGCGCCCTCCCTGACTATGCCCGGGGCCGCTGAGACGTCGGCGGGGAGGGCCTGAGGCTTGACAACCGCGAAGCCCAGGTCTTCCAGGCCATCGCGTAGGCGGCGAGCGTTGTCGAGCGTACGCTCGAGCAGTGGTGGGCCCTCGGGCGAGCGCAGCACGCGCAGCGCGGCGAGCGCCGCGCCGAGTGCTGCCGGGACCGCGGAGGCGGTGAACAGAAACGCACGGGAGTAGAGGCGCAGGTACTCGATGACGTCGGCGGGCCCGGCGACGAAACCACCGCAGGAGGCGAGGGACTTGGAGAACGTGCCCATGCGCAGGTCGACGCGATCCTCCACCCCGAGTAGCTCCGCGGTGCCCGCACCGCGCGCGCCGAGCACCCCGGCGCCGTGTGCCTCGTCGACCATCAGGCGCGCGCCGTAGCGCTCACACAGATCGCAGATCTCGTGCAGCGGCGCGATGTCGCCCTCCATCGAGAAGACCCCGTCGACCACGACCAAGACGCCACCGCCGTCGTCCTGAGCGCGGTCGAGCATCTTCTCGAGCTTGTCCAGGCGGTTGTGGCGAAACGGACGCAGCTTTGCGCGTGAGAGCAGGCAGCCGTCGAGGATCGAGGCGTGGTCGCCGGAGTCGACGATCACCGTGTCCTGGGGTCCGAGGATCGTGCCCAGCGTGCTCAGGTTGGCCTGGTGGCCGGTCGTGAACACGAGCGCGGCGTCGGTGTTCATCCACTCGGCGATCTCCCGCTCGAGCTCTAGGTGCAAAGGGATCGTTCCGTTCAGGAGGCGGGACCCGGTGAGGCCGGTGCCATAGCGATGAAGGGCATCCTCAGCTCCCTTCAGCACACGCTCATCGCCGGTCAGCCCGAGGTAGTTGTTGGACCCGAGCATGATCCGCTGTGCTCCCTCCATCTCGACGACGGGCATTGCGGCCGAAGTCAGGACGTGGAAGTAGGGCAGCACATCGGCCTCGCGGGCGGCGCGCAGGAGCTGTTCGCGCTCGTGGCCTAGGACCTTGGCGAAGACGTCTATCGAGGTGGGCATATAAGGTGGGCGCCGCGATGGCACTCGAGATCCGGCCCGTGACGTCCAAGCGCGAGTTGAGCACGTTCATCAAGCTGCCGTGGCGGCTCTATCGTAACGAGCCCAACTGGGTCGCGCCGCTGCTGATGGACCTGAAGAAGCGCCTGGACCAGAAGAAGAACCCGTTCTTCAAGCACGCCGAGGCCCAGTACTTCCTCGCCTGGCGCGATGGAAGGCCTGTGGGCCGCATCAGCGCCCACGTCGATCGCAACTTCAACGAGTTCCAGAAAAACGAGTGGGGTCTGTTCGGTTGGTTCGAGTGTGAGGACGACCCCGAGGCCGCCCATGCGCTGCTGGACTCCGCCGAGACGTGGTTGCGCGAACGCGGCCGCGACCGGATGGTGGGCCCGATGGACTTCACGACCAACGACGAGATCGGTCTGCTGGTGCAGGGGCACGAGTTTCCGCCGATCATCCTCTGCCCCTGGCACCACCCCTACTACCAGCGCATCTTCGAGCAGGACATCGGAATGCAGAAGGCGATGGACCTGTACATGTGGAGCCTGTATGTGGACAAGCGTGAGAAGGTCCACCCCGCGATCTGGGAAGCCGCCGACAGACTAGAGTCCGAGCACGGGATCGTTTGCCGCAACTTCCGCAAGAAGGATCTGCAGGCGGAGGTGACCAGGTTCCTGGAGGTCTACAACGCCGCATGGGAGAGCAACTGGGCCTCGGTGCCGCTGAACGAGGAGGAGGTCCGTCACTACGCCAAGGACCTCAAGCTCGTCCTCGACGAGAACTGGGCGATGGTCGCCGAAAAGCGGGATACCGGTGAGGTGGTGGGGGCGGCCCTGACGCTGCCCGACTTCAACCAGGTGCTGGCTAAGCTCAACGGGCGGCTGCTGCCCTTCGGATGGGTGACTGCCCTGCGCGAGAAACGCAAGATCGATGCGGTGCGCGTGTTTGCGCTCGGCGTCAAGCCCGAGTATCAGCACACGGGAGTGGCGGCGCGCTTCTACCAGATGCACTTCGACGCTGCGGAACGCACGCCGCAGAAGGGCGGCGAGATGGGCTGGATACTCGAGGTCAACAAGCCCATGAACCGCGCGATGGAAGGCATGGGCGGCGAGATCAAGCGTCGTTATCGTGTGTACGAGCGGATCCTGAAGGGTAGCGAGGGAGAGGAAGAGAGATAGAGAAGGGGTCTGGTCCGACCTCTACACTTGCTGACGTGAGTGAGGCGGGCGAGACCGAGGTAGTGCAGGAGGTGGACGCGATCCCGGTGCTCGCCTCCGAGCCGTTTGCGCACGGGATGCTCGCGGAGCGTCAGCGATATGCGCTGATCAGATCCTTCGCTCCGGCCGCGCAGGCGATGGTCCTCGCCGCGGGCGGGTTCGTCGCGGGCGCGGCGGTCGTCGGCCTGGCAAATCGCCGGCGCGGGAAACGAGGGGCCAATGGACATCGTGCCGCACGCAAGACGGGCGGTAGAAGAGGCGAGCTGGTGCAGATCGTCGGGACGAGGTCGCTGCTGGTGGACTTGCATCTGCTTGGCGGAGCTGAGCGCTGAGCTGAGCCGAGGCGGGCAGAGGTGGAGCTGCGAGTAGAGGTCGGGCCGGCGAGCCCGTTCAGGCTGCCGAGGATGCTCGGCAAGGACGGCGTGACGCGCAGGCGCGGCGGCGTGATCGAACGGCTGCTGCACGACGAGCACGGAGAGCCGGTGGTCGTGCGCGTGGCGCAGAGCGCGCCAGACGCGGTGCTGTTCGGGGCGCGGTCAAGAGGCAGGGAGAGTGCCGAGCACGGCATCGCGCGGATGCGGTTCGCGCTGGGCGTGGACGACGATCTGCGCGAGCTCTACAGCCGACACTCCGGGGACCCGCTGATCGGAGGCTCGCTGCGCAGGCGGCCATGGCTGCGGGCCAGACGCCGCCCGGAGCCGTTTGAGGCGCTTGTGTGGGCGGTGTGTGAGCAGCTGATCGAGTACGACCGCGCAGCGAAGATCCAGAGCAGCCTGGTCAAGCGCATGGGCCGGCGCTGGGTGGGCGATGGGGCGCAGGTATGGGCGGGCGGGCTGCGCGACCTGCCGACGGCGGCGATGCTCGGCGAGGCGGCACCGGCGCTGCTCGAGTCGTGCGACTTGGCGGGGCCGCGCGCGATCGCCCTGTGTAGGGCCGCGCGCGAGGTGGCCAGCGGGCGCGTGCAGCTCTACGGCGCCGAGCCCCTCGAGCGGGGTTGGAGAAGGCTGCGCGCGATCCCCGGTATCGGGGCGTGGACGGTGGAGATGCTGGCACTGTGCGGCCAGGGCCGCTACGACCAGCTGCCGGCAGGCGACCTCGGGCTGCTGAAGCTGGTGGGACGTATCCTCAGCGGCGGTGATCCGAGGGCGCGGGCGAGCGAAGAGCAGGTGCGCGAGCTGTTCGCGCCCTACGGCGAGTGGGCCGGGCTTGCTGCTGTGCACGCGGCGGGACTGTAGGCGACACCTACGAGCCTCGGTCGCGGTCGCGTGTGAGCAGCAGCGCGAACGTGGGGCAGGCCTGGGCGGCGCGGCGGGCGTGGTCTAGGAGAGCGGGCGGCAGGGGCTCCTCGTTGACGATCGGATAGCCCCATTCGTCGAGGGAGATCCGCTCGGGCAGGAGCTCGGCGCACATGCCGTGGGCCTCGCATGCGATCGGGTTGACCCGCAGCCGCTGGCTCATCACCAGGACACCGGTTTGTGGGACGGTCTGTCCAAACGCCCATCGGCAGGCAGAGGCAGCTGTGCCGGACGAGCGCAGTCCTCGCAGGGGCCGTGCCGGGCATGGTCGGCGAGCTCCGGGCCGAACGCGTCGAGTGCGCTCGTGACCAGGCGCGCGACCCCATCGGGGTGGCCGCAGGCGCCACGTCGGCGTACGAGCGTGGCCAGCCGGGCGATGCGCTGGGTGGCGTCCGCCTGAGCGACGCCGCCGGCGATCTCCTCCACGGAGGAGGCGATCGAGTCCAGACCATGCACGCAGGGACCGCACTGACCGGCGCTCTGCTCTGAGAGCCAGCGCGTGACGCGCGCGGTTTCGGCAACGGGGCAGGCATCCTCGGAGAGCAAGGCGATGACGCCGGCGCCGAGCGAGGCGGCGTGAGGCGCGAGGTGTTCGTCGGAGAGCGCGACGCCCCGCAGGAGCTCGCGGCCGATCCAGCTGCCGCCGTACCCGCCGACGAGCAGTGCGCGCGGGTCACCTAGCGTTCCGCCGGCCGCGTCGGTCAGCGAGTGCAGCGACGCGCCGTGCTCGATCTCATAAACGCCCGGATGGGCGACCGCGCCGGACAGCGTCACGAGCGCTGACCCCGGCTGGGAGGGGATGCCGAGCTGACGAAACCACTCGGGTCCGTGGCGGGCGATGAGCGCGAGGTGGGCGAGCGTCTCGGCGTTGGCGACGAGCGTGGGGCGGCGGCGGACACCCTGCTGGAAGACCATCGGCGGAGTGAAGGTGGGGATCGCGGGGCCGCCGTTCAGGTGGTTGACCAGAGCCGACTCCTGGCCCGCGACATAGTCGCCGGGGACGGCCGCGATGTGCGTGCGCGCCGAGTCCACGGACAGGCCGCGGCGTTCGGCGATCGCCATGGTGGCGCTGTCGCTGCTCGCGGGCGCGGACTCGCATACGCATACGATCAGCTCATCCGCGCCCACGGCCTCGGCCGCCAGCTGGGCGCCGTCGAGCACCAGGTGGGGCAGCGCGTGGAGCAACGTGCGGTCCTTCAGGCTCGCCGGCTCGCCCTCGGCGGCGTTGACGACGACGATCGCTCGGCCGCGGGAGTCGGCGACGGCACGCAGCTTGGTGGCGGTCGGAAATCCTGCGCCGCCGTGCCCGCGCAGCCCGGCCTGGGCGATCTGCTCGATCAACGGCGACTCGCCACGGCGTCTGCGCCGGCGCGTAGAGGCGGGTGCGGGACCGTGAACGGCGAGGTGGTTGTCGAGGCTCATCGGCCCATGCGCTGGGATGCCGGCCAGCAGTCGGGGCAGGGTTCCGTGGGGCTGAGGATCGCCGATCTCGGATTCCCATGCCGCGGGCGCGTCGATCAAGAGGGTCTCATCGCTCATCGCCGGCTCCCATGCGAGCCGCCGGCCGTGGCCGAATGCCCGAGCAGGGAGGATGGCGTGCCGGAGCGACGCGCCCATTCCGAGCCGAGGGGTCCGCTGGGCAGCCATAGGAGTAGGAATAGCGAGAACGCGCCGGTGCCCCCGAGCGCCGCGCCGCGGCAGCCCAGGTTCTGCGGCCAGCCAGCGGCCACGCGAACCGCGACGGCGGCCAGCACGGCCAGCAGGCACGCGATGCTCAGGGCCAGCAGCCAGGTGGTGCGCACGTCGCTGCCGGTGCCGAAGCCGTGCAGCAGCGCGATCGGCCAGCTCGCGTAAGTCAGCCAGTGGACCGCGCGCCAGCTCGCATAGCCCATGCGCTGGCGCAACAGGCTTGTGATCGTCACGGCGATGAGCAGGTCGAACGCAATCGCACCGAGACCCAGCCAGAAGGGGCGGTAGGAGTCGGCGAAGGGGACGACAGCGTCGATCAGCGAGATCGGAGCGAAGGTATCGAGTACGGAGGTGATGATGTGCAGAGCGAGGAAGATCATCGCCAGCAACGCGACGTTGCGATGCAGCGCGTCGACCACGAACCGCGGCCAGTTGGGCGTGCTCCAGCGGCGGACGTCGACGACGCCGAGCACCACGGCGGCGGTGAGCAGCAGCAATGCGACGGCGCCCGTGGAGCGTGTCAAATACCAGTACAGGCTCGGGCCGGCGGCCAGGATCGGGGTCATCGTCGAGCGACCTCCGTTGTAGGCGCGTCTGCCGGCCAGTCGCCGATCGTGTAGACCCGCCTGTTGCGGCTCACGAGCCGGGCGGGGACGCCCTGTCCGGCCAGCCAAGCGGGCGCCGCGCCCACCCGGACGAGCGCGGCTGTGGTGGCGATATTCGCGTCGGCGCAGCTCGCCGCGGCGACGCTGACGGTGCGCCAGGTTCCTCGTACGGGCGCGCCTGTGGTGGGGTCGATGATGTGGTGCATCGCGTGGCCCTCATGGCTCCAGCGCCGCACGGCTGTGCTGGAGGTGGCCAGGCCGCCGGAACGGATCGTGACCGTCTGGCCTGGGGCGTTCGGAGGGCTGCGGTGATCGTCGGTCACATGCACGGCCCAGCCACGTGCGGGAGCAGGGCCGCTGACGGCGATATCTCCGCCGACGCCAACCAGTGCGCCGCAGTCGCCGGCCAGCGCGGCTACGTGCGCGGCGCGGTCGGCGGCCCACGCTTTGGCGGTCGCGCCGAGGTCGATCATGAAGCCCGCGGGCACGCGGACGGTGAGGGTGGCGTGGTCAAGCATTACGTTGCGCCAGCCGCAGACGGGCCGCGCGGCGATCATCGCTGGGGCGGGCTCGTGGAATAGGCAATCCGCGGGCCGCGAGTGCTCGAGCAGACGCCAATCGCGGTCATAGCCTGCTAGCACGAGCGCCGAGCCGACGGTCGGATCGACGTCGCCGTCCGTCAGCGCGGCGGCCCGCAATGCCAGCGCGAGCGCATCGGCGAGCAGGGGGCTGACACGGACGGCCCGTCCCAGGCTCGCGTTCACACGGGCTATGTCCGAGTCCGAGCGGAAACGGCTGCACGCACGATCGATCGCATCCAGCTCGTGCTCGACCGCGGCACGCGCGGGGCCGAGCGCGCGAGAATCGGTCAGGCGCAGGATGACGCGCGTGCCCAGCGCCTCCCAGCTCGCGTCGGCGAATCGCTCGGGTGCGGGTGGCGGCCCGATCGGTGGCGAGGATGACGTGGCCGCCGCGGCTGATTGGGGAAACATCAGGAGCCTCCCGATACGACCGGCGCGGATTCCTGTGCGGGCGCGGATTCCTGTGACGGCGCCGATTCTTGGGTGGGTGCAGTCTGAGTGGACGTGGATTCATTCCTCGCCTGAGGGGCCTGGGCGGGAGGTTGCACGGATTCGGCGGAGCTGGAGGACGCGCTGGGAGAGCGATGGCTGGAGCTGCTGGACCGCTTGACAGTGGACGTCTTGGCGGCGCTCTTGCCCGGAAACGCGCTGGCGGCTATCTCCGCGAATACCGCGGTCAGCGTGACGCTGCCGGCGATCAGCCAGCGATTGACGCGATCCAGCCGGCGCAGGGCGGCGTCTCGGGTATGCGTGTGCAGGCGCATAGCGTCAGTGCTCAGTGGTGATGGAAGAAGCGCGAGGCCTGTAGCCATGGGCCGAATTGGGGAATAACGGCGATAGCGAGCACGGTGCCGCCCGCCAGCGCTCCGGCAAGTGAGAGTCCGCGTCCGGCGCGCCCTGCGCGGGCGGCGAGTGCGGCGCCCGGGGCCTCCCAGGCCGAGAGATCTCCGTCCTCGGTCGAGCCCAGGGCGGCCAGCACATCGACCTTGGATACTGTTTCCCCGCTGAGCCCCACGGCGGCAGCGATCTCTGGCAGGTGCCCGAGCACGTGCAGGGAGGTGAAGACGACCCAGGCGATGAAGCCGACCTTGTGGATCGGCAGCAGCGTATCGCGCGAGGACGGCCCGACCAGCAGCAGCGCGACACCGCTGAGGAATACCGCGACCGTCGAGATGACGACGAGCGGGGCGATCATCCGCAGGGGTGCGGGGGGCGGGCCCTTGCGGCGGTAGCGCGGGTTGGCGGTGTAGTAGCGCGCGAACCGGTAGCCCATGCTGGTCATCTTCAGCGCGATTGGCCCGATCAGGAGCATGCCCACGAACAGGTGGACCCAGAGCAGAGATCGCAACCGCAGGATCGTTACGCCGATCACGGCGAGCAGGACCAGCAGGACGATGCCCGTGGCGGTCGTCAGACGCTCGTTGCCGGCGGTTCCTCCGGCTGTCAAGCGTCCGAGCAGAGAGCGCTCGGAGGTGGCGCCGTGATTGGAATGCCGATCCAAGCCGGCGCTCCCGTCGCGCACTATGCCGTCCGCACGGCGCTCGTGGGCTACAGCAAGTGGGTCGATTGACATGGGACGAGTGTGTGACGCCGAGCTAAGGAACTGATAACCGCCTGATGAGAAAGCTCATCGAATTGCGCGCGTGGGAAAATGCCTGCACGGCGCGGCCTATCCTGGGTGTATGTCCAACGCGCGGGTGTTGCTGGTTGAGGACGAGCCGGGAATCGTCGACTTCGTCCGCCGCGGGTTCGAGGCGGACGGCGTTGAAGTACAGGCGGCGCTGGACGGCGTCGAGGGCGAGCGGCTGGCGCTCACAGATGGCTTCGATGCGATCGTGCTCGACCTGATGCTGCCCGGTCGCGAGGGCCTCGAGGTGCTTGCCTCAATCCGCCGAGCCAAGCCCGAGGTGCCAGTGATCGTGCTGACTGCCCGCGGCGAGATCGAGGATCGCGTTGCCGGCTTGGACGCCGGGGCAGTCGATTATCTGGTCAAGCCGTTCTCGCTGGCGGAGCTGCTGGCGCGCGTACGCGCGCAGTTGCGTGTCGTCGCGCAGACGTCCGCCACCATGCTGCGGGGCGCTGGCATCGAAGCGAACCTGCTGACCCGCAAGGTGCGCCGCGGAGAGGCGACAGTGCAGCTGTCGAGCACCGAGTTCGAGCTGCTTGTCTATCTGTTGCGCCACTGCGGACAGGTGCTCTCGCGCGAGCAGATTCTGAGTGCCGTCTGGGGTTATGAGCACGATCCGGCGACAAATGTCGTCGACGTGTACATCGGCTACCTGCGTCGCAAGCTTGCTCAGCGTGACAATCCGGCGCCGATCTTCACGGTACGCGCCGTCGGCTATCGCCTGGGCAGCGCTGCCTAATCAAAAATGGCGGTGTCGGGACTCACGCGAATCGTTCCCGGCGGACTGCGCTGGCGACTGGCGGGGTGGATCGCGGTGGTCATGCTGGTATGCACGGGGATCACGTTCGTGGCGGTCTATCGCGGCACCGGCACGCAGCTGCGCCGGCAGATCGACCAGGAGATCTCCGGTGACGCGGCGGAGCTCGTCCACAACCTCACGAGCTCCAGCGCGCGCTCGCCCGCGCAGGTGGCGCGCGCCGCGAGCCACTACATCGACGACCAGCCGTTCAGAGCGAACTCGACGTTCCTGTTCGCGATCGTGCCCGGCGCCCGGACCAGCACCAACCGTCCCGAGCTGTTCGCGCACGCAAGGCCCGACAGCGGCGAGACTCCGGCGGAGCAGGCCCAGGAGAATCGCCTGTCTCAGCAGCTGCTGACGGCGCCTGAGGGCTATGCCACGCTGGCGCTGCCCGACGTCGGCAACCTGCGTCTGCTCAAGCGCATCGTGCACGTGCCCGGAGAGCCGGTGACGATCGGGGTGGGCGAGCCGCTGGCGAGCGTTACGCACGCCCAGACCGGTGTTGCGCGCGCGTTCATCCTCGCCGGAGTCCTCGCGCTCATTGGCGCGCTGCTGGGTGGATACCTGATCGGCACGCGCGTGACACGCACACTGCGCAGGATGGCGGCGGTGGCGGCACGAGTGGACGCGGGCGATCTACACCCGCGCATCCACGACCCGAGCGGTCAGGGCGCAGAGGTGAGGGTGCTGGCCGAAGCTTTCAACCACATGCTCGACCGGCTCACCCACGCGTTCGCTTCTCAGCGCGCGTTTGTGGCCGACGCCTCGCACGAGCTGCGCACGCCGCTGACGGTGATCCGCGGCCAGCTGGAAGTGCTCGCCGCGCGGCGAGCCCCTCGGGCGCCGAGGTGAGCCGTGTGGAGCGACTGCTGCAGGCCGAGGTGGCGCGCATCAGCCGACTCGTGGACGATCTGCTGCTGCTGGCCAAGGCGGAGCAGACGCAGTTCCTGCGCATTGAGCCCATCGAGCTGGCGAGCTACGTGCAGGAGCTATGGGACGGGATGAGCCTGCTCGCCGAGCGCCGCTTCGAGCTGGGTCCGGTCCCGCGGGGACGCTGCACGCCGACCCCGACCGGCTCGCACAGGCGCTGCGCAACCTGATCGGCAACGCGATTGACCACACCGTCCCTGAGCACGGTCTCGTGCGCATGCTGGTGGAGGTAGTTCCGGGCGGGCGCGTGCGATTTGCGGTGGAAGACGACGGTCCGGGCATCCCAGTCGCCCAGCGCGAGCGTATATTCAACCGTTTCTATCGCACCGATGTGGCCCGCGACCGCGCCTCCGGCGGCACCGGGCTGGGACTTGCGATTGTGCGCGCGATCGCGGAGGCGCACGGCGGCGACGTGGCCGCGGGACGCTCGCCGGAGGGCGGTGCGCGCATAGAGATCGAGTTGACTCGGTTCACGGTAGGGACGCCCTCGGTGTCCGCGGCGGGTCCGACGGCCTCAGCCGTCAGCTGATCTGGCCGGGAGCTCGTGCCCGCGCACGGTGTCGTGGGCTCGTCCTCGCGCGCCGGGCCGCGCATCTAAGGCACGAGCACGGCTGCGCCTGTAAATCGTCCGGCTCGCAGGTCCTCGAGCGCCTGTCCGGCTGCCTCCAGCGGATATGAGCTCACGTGCGTGCGCACTGGAATGCGGGGCGCGAGCGCGAGGAACTCCTCGGCGTCGCGCCTGGTCAGGTTGGCGACCGAGCGCACGATGCGCTCCTCCCACAGGCTGCTGTAGGGAAAGCTCGGTATGTCGCTCATGTGGATGCCTCCGCACACGACCGTCCCACCTGGCGCGAGCGCCTGCAGAGCCCGCACCACCAGCGAGCCGTCGGGCGCAAACACGATCGCCGCGTCCAGCTCATGTGGCGGCGCCTGGCCGGAATGTCCGGCCCACGCCGCGCCGAGCTCGCGTGCAAACGCCTGGGCAGCGGAGTCGCCCTCGCGGGTGAACGCGTACACCTCGCGGTCCTGTGCCTGAGCCACCTGCGTGAGGATGTGGGCGGCCGCGCCGAAACCGTACAAACCCAGGCGCCGAGCGGTCCCGCACATTCGGAGTGCGCGATAGCCGATCAACCCGGCGCACAGCAACGGCGCCGCCTGCGCATCTGGGTAGCCGTCGGGGATCGCGAAGCAGTAGCGCTCGTCCGCGACTGTGTACTGCGCCATTCCCCCGTCGATGTCCCGTCCGGTAAATCGCGCGCGCGGGCACAGATTCTCCCGTTCTGAGCGGCAGTACTCGCACTCTCCGCACGTCCAGCCAAGCCAGGGCACACCGACGCGCCGTCCCCCAGGCTCAGCGATTCCCACGATCTGATGTCCAAGGATACGCGGCGGGTGCTCGATCGACACCTCGCCGTCGAGCAGGTGCAGGTCCGTGCGGCACACCCCGCACGCTCGGACCTTCAACAGAAGTTGCCCCGGACCCGGCTGTGGCACCGGGAGCTCCACTTCACGGAGCGGCTGTCCGACATCCTCGAACACCATTGCCCGCATGAGTTCCTCGGTCAATGACGAGCTCCTCGACCTGGGTGGGGCCACTCAGCCAAAGAACAGCTCCGCCGTCTCGTACAGCTCGGGGTCGAGCAGCTTCGGTTTACGTAGCGCATCCTCCAATGCGACCTCGGTGATGTCCGTACCGCGCAACGCCACCATCGTCCCGAAGCGCCCATCCGCCGCGGCGTCCATCGCGGCCACGCCGAACCTGGTCGCCAGCACGCGATCGAACGCCACCGGCGTGCCGCCGCGCTGCACGTGCCCGAGGATCGTGACCCGGGTCTCATATCCGGTGCGCCGCTCGATCTCGCCCTCCAGCGTCACCCCGATACCGCCGAGCCGGGCGTGCCCGAACGCGTCCGTGACGCCTGCCTCCCGGATCTGCAGAGTCTCCTCGCTTGGCGTGGCGCCCTCGGCTACGACCACGATCGAGAAACTGCGTCCCCGCTCGTGGCGGCGGCGCAGGTGGGCACAGACCTCCTCGACATCGAACGGGCGCTCCGGCACCAGGATCGCATCGGCGCCTCCGGCGATCCCGGCGTGGGTGGCGATCCAGCCGGCGTGGCGGCCCATCACCTCGACGACCATCACTCGGTTGTGCGACTCGGCGGTCGTGTGCAGGCGGTCGATCGCATCGGTCACGATCTGCACCGCCGTCTGAAAGCCTAACGTCACGTCGGTGCCGCCGAGATCGTTGTCGATTGTCTTCGGGACTCCCACCACCGGGATGCCCTCGCGATGCAGGCGCAGCGCCACGCCGAGCGTATCCTCCCCGCCGATCGGGATTAATGCGTCGACATCGTGGGCCGCGAGCGTTCCGCGGATCGCGTCGACCCCACGACTGTTCTCATCGCCGGCGAACGGATTCGTGCGTGAGGTGCCGAGGATCGTGCCCCCGCGCGGGAGGATGCCCGCTGTGTTCTGCAGTGTAAGCTCGATCGCGTCATCCTCCAGCACGCCCGCCCAGCCGTGGCGAAAGCCCACGAAGCTGTGGCCGCCATTCGCCAGTCCCCGGCGCACGGTTGCGCGGATGACGGCGTTCAGTCCGGGACAGTCGCCTCCGCCGGTGAGCAGCCCTATCCGTGCCATCGCGTTCCATTGTCCACGATGTGCTTCTCGGCGGCGCGTGTGGCGTTCTGGCTCAGGCGTTGACCAGCCCGCGCTTCAGCGCGTAGCCGACGAGCTCGGCCCGCGAGGAGAGGCTGAGCTTCTGCTGGATGTGCGCGCGGTGGGTCTCGACGGTGCGCACCGACAGATACAGCTGCTCCGCGATCTCGGCGTTGGTGTGTCCGAGCGCGATCAGACGCAGGACTTCGAGCTCGCGCTCGGAGAGGTCGTCGGGCGGTCCGGGCGGAGGCTCGGAGGCCATTCGCGCACCGAGTCTCGGGTTCAAGTAGCTTTCGCCCACCGCCGCCCGCCGGACGGCCTCGACGAGCTCGTCGTCGGCGGCCTCCTTGAGCACATACCCGATTGCGCCTGCGCCGAGCGCGTGACGCGCGAATGCCGGCTCCTGCTGCATCGTTAACACGACGATCTGCGTCTGCGGCGACTCCGCGCGGATGTCGGGGATCGCCTCGAGGCTCGAGCCGCCGGGCATGTTCAGATCGAGCACAAGCACATCGGGGCTGTGTCCGCGCACGTAGCGCCGCGTGCTGTCGAGGTCGCCGGCCTCGGCCACAACCTCGAACTCGGACTCACCGTCCAGCAACAGCCGCAGACCGCTGCGCACGACGGCGTGATCGTCGGCAAGTACGATCCGGATGGACTGCAGAGCGGGTGCCTCGCCGGCGCCGGCGCCGGACTGCTCCGGCTGTGTCTGCTGGTCTGGCATGGGCGATGATGAACGTATCGCGTAACGGTTCTGTGCGCCTACGGGAAAAGTACGGTGATTCGCGCGGATCGATACGGATGCCGCGACCATCTCGGCCTGCATCTCGCGCGCTTTGGAGGGATTTCATCGCGGACTCCGCGAGGCTCATCCCGCGGAGCGTGGTAGCACCAGCAGCGAGCAGCGAGCGTGCCGCTCTAGGTAGTCGGAGGTGCTGCCCAGGATCAGTCGCTTCATCGGGCCGTATCCGCGCGAGCCGACGACGAGTAGCTGCACTTCGTCACCGAACGCGGCCAGCTCCTCTCCCGCCAGCCCGTACACCGCACGGCCCTCGACGCCCTCGAGCTTGCCAAGGCGCTCGTTTGCTTCGGAGATCATTGTCTCGATGCTCTCGCCAAGCGCAGGGGCGCCAAAGCCGGTGAATGCATAGTTGGGGATCGCCACGACTTCCAGCGCGCGCACGAGCGCACGATTGCGCGCCGCCAGGTCACGTGCTTTGGTGAGTGCGATCTCACTCTCCGGCGAGCCGTCATAGCCGACTCCGATCGCGGCGATCGGCACCGGATGCTCGGCGTAGCCGCGAGTCGCAACTGCGACCGCGCACGGCGCGCCGTTCAGCGAGGTGCGCGTGTCGTCCCCGATCAACACTCTGCCGATCGGTCCCCGGCTGCATGAGCCGACGACGAGCAGGTCGGCCTGCTGCTGCTCGGCGAGGTCGTGCAGGCCTCGTCCTGGGCTGCTAGCCACGTAGCTGACGAGTTCGGCCTGCACCTCCGCGTCTGCGCGCTCGCGCTCGAGCATTGTGTGCGAGGCCTCGCGCTCCTCCGTCAGCCGTCCCGGGGTTGAGGCATGCGTGGGATTGAAGGCTCCACCGTGCACGTTGGCGAGTGTCAGCTTGCCCTCGGCACCGAGCAGGCGCGAGGCGAGCGCGATCGCGTCGCGGCCGTTCGGCCGACCGTCCACTCCTACGATCACGTTCTCGAACATCGTCTTCCCCATTCTAGATGCCCTGTCCAGGTAGGAACTCGTTTGTGAACGGCGGCAGCCCGCCGTTCGGGTTGTGTTGGATCAGTCCGTGCGCGAGCATCCAGTCGCCGAAGCTCGCCCATGCCGACGGTTCCTGCCAGCCGTAAGGATCGCTCGGGTTGGCCGGCGTGGCCGCGGGCAGCGTCTGGCGGATCGATTCGAGCTGGAGCTTCGGTTCAAGCGAGGTGTTGGCATTGACCACCAGCGCGGCCGCCGTTTGCGGGTTAGCGCGAACCTCGCGCTCACCACGCGTCAGCGCTTGCATGAACGCGCGCAGGTCCTGACCGCGACTCCGTGCCTCGTCTTCGCGCACTACCAGAACCAGCTCGTTGTACTGCGGAACACCTGCCTGATTGATGGGGATCGTCACCGGGTGCTTGTGCATCAGCGTCAGCTGGATGGCCTCGTAGTTCCAATAGCCGCCCAGCGTCGCGGCTACCTTCTTAGAGAGCATTGCCGGCACGAGGTTGAAGCCGACGTTTACTTCTTTCACGCTCGCCGGGTTCACGCCGGCGGTCTGTAGCGCGGTTCGCAGCTCGGCTGCCTGGTAGGGGATCCCAGCGGTGCCCACTGCCTTGCCCGCGAGATCCGCCAGGTTGCTCACATGCTGTCCGGGCAGGGCGATGATCGAGGTAAGCGGGTGCTGTACGAGCGCGCCGATCGACACCAGCTTCAATCCCTGATCGCGCGCCAGTAACAACTCCGGCTCGTACGAGATCGCCATATCCACCTTCCCGGCGGCGAGAAGCTTCAGCGGTTGCGCTGTTTCGGATGGGACGACCGGGTGCACTTCCAGTCCGACGGCGCGGAAGTCACCGTTAGCGATCGCGGAGTACAGCGGCGCGTGGTCGGCGTTGGGAAACCAGTCGAGCATCACCGTGAACGGCTTGACCCCGGGTGCTGAGGTCGCGTCCTGCTTGGTCCCACACGCGGACATGATTAGAGTGCAGGCGATGGCAATCGCGGCGAGCCTGATTCTCAACGGACTTCTCCTCTCGATCGATGCGCCCACGGCGCCAGGCGGCGTTCAGCGAGGGCGAGGGTATAGAAGCAGGCGATCGCGAACACGAACAGCACCACCGCCGCCGCGTAGGCGCGCGGGGTCTGCAGTGCGGTCAGGTCGGCGTCGATCTCGTGTCCCAGACCGGCATACGCGCCGGTCGTCGCGGTCTGCGACTCGGCGATGTAGGCGCCGATCACAGCGACCGTCAGCGCGATCCGCGCGCCACTGATCGCGGCGGGCAGCGCTGCCGGCAGCTCGGCGAAGCGAAATGCCTGCCAGCGCGAAGCGTCCAGCGTACGTAACAGCTTCAGTTGCTCGGGGTCGACCGCCGCGAGTCCGTCGACCGTAGTGACCAGCACCGGAAAGAAGCAGATCAGCGTGATCACCGCGAGCTTGGGCAGGATGCCGAACCCCCACCAGAAGATCAGCAGGGCGGCGATCACCGCGATCGGCACCGCCTGCGAACCCACGGCGAGCGGGTACACCGCACGGCGCAGAACGGGGGACAGGTGGATCGCTACCGCCAGCGCGAATCCGCTTGCCAGCGCCAGCATGATCCCTAGCACCACCTCCTCGGCGGTCGGTCGCAGGTTGGAGGCGAGCACTCCGGCGTTGTTCCACAGTGCCGCACCGACTTCGTGAGGCGCCGGCAGTACGAGCCTGTCCACGCTCCCCACATCTACGTAAACCTCCCAGGCTCCGAGCAGCAGCATGAGGAGCGCGACGGCTGGCAATGCGTTCAGGACGCGGCGCATCATCGTCCGCTCTCCCGTCCCAGCGCCATCAGTGCCCGCTCGCGCAGCGCTACCACCTGTGGATCGGTGCGTGAGCGGGGACGCTCCAGCCCGACCTCCAGCTCTCCCACCACACGGCCGGGCCGTGGTGAGAGCACCGCGACGCGATCGGCCAGCACGATCGCCTCCTCGACGTCGTGCGTCACGAGCACCACCGTTCTCGGCTCGCGTCTCAACGCCTCCACCAGCCAGGCGTGCATCTCCGCGCGGGTGATCGCATCCAGGGCGCCGAACGGCTCGTCCAGGCACAGCAGCTCCTTGCCCGATAGCAGCGTTCGTACGAACGCGACGCGCTGGCGCATCCCGCCCGAGAGCTCGTGCGTACCGGCCTGCTCGAATCCTTTCAGGCCCAGCTCGGCGAACAGCTCCATCGCGCGCGCGCGCGCCCGTGTGCGCGGCACACGTGCGATCCGTAGCGCCAGCGCGGCGTTGTCCACGGCGCTCAACCAGGGCAGCAGCAGATCGTGCTGGGGCATTAGCGCCGCCGGCGCGCATTCGATCGAGCCCGCGTCGGGCGCCTGCAGCCGGCAGATCAGCTCCAGCAGCGTTGTCTTGCCGCATCCGCTCGGCCCGACCACCGCCAGCAGCTCGTGGGTGGCGGCGTGCAGCGATATGTCCGCCAGCGCCTGCACCCGCATGCCGCCCCGCTCGCGGTAAGCGCGGCTCACGCCTGCGACGCTCACGGCTGCGGTCGACAGGTCCTCGATGGGCGGTCTCGCGGGCTCGAGCTGTATCTGCACGTTGCTCCCTTCGCGGGCATTACCCCACAGGTTCAACGGGTCGGCGCCGGGTCGTCTGTGTGAGGCGCCATCTCAGCCGGTCTGTCCCGCCAGCTCCCCTGGTTCTGCTCCGGACCGATGCTACTGCGTCATCGCGACACCCGGTCGCGCGAGCGCGCGCACGAAGTCCTCGAGCTGGGCTGTCGTCCAGCACTCAAACGCGGTGCAGTACTGCTCATACGCGGCGATCACCGAGTCGCCGTAGTTCCAGTACAGCTTCGGCTCCGGATTCAGCCAGAAGGTGCGCCCGGCGCGCGCGGCGATCTGGGCGAACACGTCCGCGCGCGGGTCGCGCCCGTTGGTGCGCGCGTCGCCCAGCACGATCACGGTCGCGCGGGGGTGCAGGTCGTCCTCTACCTGCACCAGAAACTCCGACCACACGCGCCCGTAGTCGGTGTATCCCGAGATGTCCGCTACGCCCGCGTCGCCCGAGATCCGCTCGCTGACGGCGCTGAAGTTGCGCTCGTGCTCGAATATGTCGGTCACCTCGCTGATCCGCTCGATGAACACGAACGAGCGCATCCTGCGAAAGCTGTCGTGCAGCGCGTGCAGCACCGACAGAAAGAACACCGACGCCGAGGTCACGCTCGTCGAGACGTCGCACAGCACGTATATCTCCGGCCGTCGCGGCCGGCGGGGACGGTACTTGAGCACGACCGGCACGCCGCCGGTCTGCAGCGAGGAGCGCATTGTGCGCCTGACGTCTACGTGCGCGTGGTGTCTGTGCCCGCGCGCCTGCAGCCCCTGCGTAGCCAGTCGCCGGCGCAACTGCGCCACGACTCGGTGCACGGCCGCAAGGTCTTGCAACGGACCCGAGGGCAGCGCGCGGTCGAGCTCCCCCAGCGGCCGCGCAGGGGGCAGGCTGCCGGTGCGCTCGATCTGGTCACGCTCGAGCTCGCGTCTGAGCAGCGCCTCGAATCGCCTCAGCGCCTCGCGCGGCAGTCCGTCGCGACGAGGGTCGCTCGCGGGCAGATCCGGCTGGGGTTCCGCGCGCAGTCCCAGCGCGCGCCTGATCCGCTGCACGTCCACGCCGATCACGCCCGAGCCCTCCTGCCGGCGCGCGAACGCCGCGATCGCCATCCGCGCGAGGTCTCGCATCGCCCCCTCCGAGCCGTCTCTCAGCGCAGCGGCGATCTGCGCGCGCAGTCCCTCGAGCTCTTCGTCGGTCAGCTCGTCGAGCTCCAGACCGCCGCCGCGGGCGTCGTCCGCCTGCTCGCGTACGTTCTCTCTGATCGCGGCCAGCTCGACGGCGCGGAACATGAAGCGGTCGAACACCAGCTCGAACACGCGCCTGTCCTCCTGGCTCTTGGCGAGCGTCGCGGCAAGCGCCTCCCGGAAGTCCTCGGGCTCGGTCCAGTCGACCTCGCGCAGCACCGCGAACGCGTCCAGCAGCTCCGAGGTCCCGATCGCCACGCCTTCGCGGCGCAGCTCCTCGCCCAGCTCGAGCACGCGCGCGGCGAACCCAGCGGGCGTGGGAGCGGCTGCCGAGGTAGACCGCAGGCCCTCAGACGGCATCGGCCGGCGCCCTGAGCTTCAGCCCGACGCGCTCGGCCACGAGATCCATGTCGGTCCTGTGCTTGACGATCACCGACATCGTGTTCGTGAACGTCTCCTCGTCGATGTCGTCCACGCCGAGCAGCAGCAGCGCCCGCGCCCAGTCGATCGACTCGGCGATCGACGGTGGCTTCTTCAGGTCGAGCTCCCTGACCATGCCGACCACCTCGACCAGCCTGCGCGCGATCGTCTCTCCCAACTCAGGCGCGTGTAGGCGCACGATCTCGAGCTCGTGTTCGAGCTCCGGGTAGTCCAGCCACAGGTACAGGCATCTACGCTTGAGCGCCTCGGTCAGCTCGCGTGAGTTGTTCGAGGTCAACAGCACCACCGGGTGTGTGCGCGACTCCACGCGACCGAGCTCCGGAATCGAGATCTGAAAGTCCGAGAGTACCTCCAGCAGCATCGCCTCGAACTCCTGGTCGGTCTTGTCGATCTCATCGATCAGCAGCACCACCGGCTGCTCTGAGGCGATCGCGCTCATCAGCGGCCGTGCGAGCAGGAACTCCTCGCCGAATATATCCTCCTGGACCGCATCCCAGCCGGCGCCGTCGGCCTCGGCCTGGATGCGCAGCAGCTGCTTGCGGTAGTTCCACTCGTACAGCGCCTTTGCCTCGTCCAGGCCCTCGTAGCACTGCAACCGCACCAGCTCTCTATCCAGATAGGAGGCGAGCGCCTTGGCCAGCTCGGTCTTGCCGACCCCCGCCGGTCCCTCCACCAGCACTGGCTTGCCAAGCTTAGTTGCAAGGTATGCCACCAGCGCGGTCGACTTGCCCGGCAGATATCCGACGGCACGTAGTCCGTCGGTGACTGCTTGGACGGACGCTGGCGCCGGGGACGAGGATGCTGGCATCGTCAGCGCAATGATAGGCGTCAGGTGAACCCTAGTCGGAGTCGGGTGGCTGATCCTCAAACGACAGCTGCTCCGTCGCTTTGACCGCGGCGACCGGGCGGCGACCGATCGGAGATCGGCCAGCCGGGCGAGGTGGCGCCGTGGCCGGCGGCTGTGGGGGATGTCGTGGACGCACGCGCTCCACCGGCGGTTCGGGGCGGTGCGCCGCGCGCATGCGCGAGCCGGCGTACGCCAGCAGTCCGGCTGCCCCCAGCGCGAAGAATATGCCCCACTGCACTCCCACGTTGGCGGCGATCCCGTGGCTTGAGATCCCCGGCTTGTCGAACAGCCTGATGATCAGCAGCAAGGCCGTCCACAGGCCCGCGGCCATTACGACTGCGCCGTCGCTGCCCGGGAGATGGAACTTGCGGCCCTCCGCCCGCGCATACAGCAGGTAGATCACCGCCACTGCCACCAGCATTACGGCCGCCTCGACGAACGAGAACACCTGGAAAGCATTCAGGTTCCGGCTCTGCAGCGGCGCCGTCCTGGGGGCGTTGACAACCGCGTTCTGCTGATACCACGGCAGCAGCATCGTCACGAACAGTGCCACTGCGGCGCAGCCGGCCACGCGCTGCTCGCTGTCCAGCGCCTGCCAGTTGCGCGTCAGTCGTGCCATTCCCTCAGTCTAGGCGCGCCACCCGCCGTCAGTGCTTGGTCAGCGTGATCGTGCCGGTCGCCGTCGCGAAATTTCCGGCCAGATCGGTTGCCGTGATCGTGATTGAGTAGGCGCCCGTCTGCGCCGGCGTCACCCACAGCAGCTTCGGCTTGCCGTGTTCGACGGTTGCGCCGTTGCTCCACACGGTCGTCCCACCTCGCCTGACGATGATGCGCACGGTCGAGATCTTCGACAGCGATACCTGCACGCCCGCCCGCGCGCTGCTCGGCAGCGTGCGCGAGATCAACGAAACGACTGGCGGGGTGTGCAGATCGGCCGTGAATTTTTGAGCGGTCGTGCAGTAGATTTCATCGCCCGCGATCGGCGTCTGAGCGCTTGTGGCCGCCGTCTTGGCGCGCTCGGAGACACTTGCCGCGCTCGCCCCGCCCGTACCCGAACCACCGCCGGTTTCGCTCGGTGAGCCCCCGGGCGCCGGCAGTGAGGGAGCTGGCGTGGGGGAGGGCGCCGGGGCGGGGGTGCCTGCGAGCGGCGGGCCTTTGTGCGTACGTTCGCACAGGTGCTGCAGGAATTCCGTCAGCAGTTCGTGATAGCTCAGGTCCGATTCGCCGTACTGGTCATACAGCGACCATGCGCCCGTGTCGTAATGAGGAACCTCCGCGCGCGCCTCTGCGTCGCCTTCTTCGAATAGCCTCAATCCGAGCGGGTCGTGTGTGATCGATGTGTAGTCATACAGCCCCACATCGGCCTGGATGAATCCGTTCAGGATCCTGTCGCTTGGGGCATACGTGTACTCGGCGTACTCCGTCCCCGCGGCGGTCTTTACGTGCACCCCAGCGGATGGAGCGGTCTCGAACACACCGAGCGCTTGCTGTGCCGCTGTCAGGTATGCCTGTTCTTTGAACCGCGACCACGCGCGTGCGAGGACCTGCAGCGCGGTGCCCTGCGAGAGCCCGCTCGTCCATGGCGGCGCTCCGCCGTCGAAGTGGAACATGTACTCCCACGCGATCCCCCCCGCGCGCTGGGTTGCCAGCGGGATCACTTCGTTCAGCAGCTGGCGTAGGTTCGTGTTTTCGTGTCCCGACAGGTAGTACCCGTTGGCCTCCCCGAACGTCCCCAGCCACTGGATCTGGATGCCCTGGCCAGCGTAGTACTCCCACACGATCTTACTCGGCGGAAAGCTCACCCGCTCGCGGCTCGAGATCAGCGGTTCGGTCGTCCACCATTGCCTGTTCTTTTCCAGCGTCAGGATCAAGGCTGGCAGCCGCGTCGGCGTGAGCTCGCCTGCGGCGGCGATCTGCTGTACGTTTGCGATCACGCTCTGAAGTTCGGCGTGCCGCGTGCCGCTCAGGTTCTTCAGCGAGTGCCGCGCCGCCGCGTACGTGCCCATGTATTGCGCGTACGCAGCTTCGGTGATCGCGCCGCTGCTCTTCAAGCTAGCCAGCGCTGCGGTCACGCTTGGTCCACGCGCACCGGCCTGCGCAGGGACCCATACGGCGATCAGCCCTACCAGGGCGAGGACTGCGATCAGGCGCACGCGCTGGGCTGGCCGGCCGAACATCGCGCGGATGCTATGTCCGGCCCCGGTCTCTGCCTGCACGGGCCGTTGCAGCCCGGACTCGCTCGCATGCCTGCGCATACTCCCCTCAAACCCCGCGCCCCGCCGCAGTTGCGCCGCCCGCCCGGAGCTACTCCCGTCCCACCTCTTGATTGTCCGCTTCGAGGACATCCTCCTCGTCTTCGTCCGCGTCGCCCTCGATCGAGTGCTCGCCTCCTGGGTGATACGTCACCTGAAACCGCTCGATCAGCTCGTCCCGGCGGTGCTCGTCGACCGGGGACTCGTCTGAGACCAGCACCCATTCGGTGCCCTCGAGCTCCTCCATGTTGAAGATCTCATGGTCCATCTCTGGCGAGTCGTCGACGATCAGCAGCACCTCCGTCTGCGGGTTGAAATACGTACCCGGGCGGTTGGTCAGCTCGTCGAGCTCGAACGTGCGATGGTCGGCCACATCGCGTTTATACCCGACGATGCTCCCGCGTGCTCAGGAGCTGAACTCGGCCAGGGTGCGCTGTACCTCGGCCTCGATGTCCAGCGGCTCGAGCCCCTGGCGCTCGCGCCGTTCGTTGCGCGCGACCACCAGTTGCAGCACCTCTTCGGCGATCCCCTGATCTCCCCGCGCACTCGCAGGCGCCGCCGCCGTCAGCTTGGCGATCTCTGCGTCGATGTCCAGCGCCGGCTCGCCCCGGCGCACCAGCCGTTCGCTGCGCGCCTGCAACATCTGCCTGATCTCCTGCTCGCGCTCGGCCCGTTCGAGCTCGGGGCTCATCCCGAGCGTCTCTTCGATCTCCATGCCCTGCCCGAACGACGGCGATCCTTTCGGTGGCCCGCCCGGCAGCCCGTCCCGTCCGATCTCGTCATAGGCGCTCCCTTTGCTCAGCAGGAAGACAATCGACATCACGACCGACAGTCCCACCGCGCCGAACACAACAAACGGAAACGCGCTCTGCATCG
The DNA here is from genome assembly GCA_963755165.1 of uncultured Solirubrobacterales bacterium. Classification (GTDB taxonomy): domain Bacteria; phylum Actinomycetota; class Thermoleophilia; order Solirubrobacterales; family Solirubrobacteraceae; genus Palsa-744. The sequence goes on from CAVWIT010000002.1 coordinate 719,803, forward strand.
ACGGATTATTGCTCGTGGGCCCACCCTTCGCTACCCTGTCCATTGACTGACTGGTCAATCTAGGAAGGCGAGAGCTGAAGAAATGATTGATTTCACGCTCACAGACGAGCAGCTGAACCTGCGCGAGATGGCGCATGACTTCGCCGTCAAGGAGATACGGCCCGTCGCCTGGGAGTACGACAAGGACGGAACTTGGCCGCAGGAGATCATCCAAAAGGCGTGGGAGGTCGGCCTGATGAACTCCCACATCGAGGAGGAGTACGGTGGCGCCGGCGCGAGCTACCTGGAGGGCTGCCTGATCGAGGAGGAGCTCTCGTGGGGCTGCTCGGGCATCCAGACCTCGCTCGGCTGCAACGGCCTGGCGACCGCTCCGATCGCGTTGGGAGGCTCGGAGGAGGTCAAGAAGAAGTACCTGGGCATGCTCACGGAAGCGCCCAAGCTCGCCTCCTTCTGCCTGACCGAGCCCGATGCCGGCTCGGACGTCTCGGGCATGCGCACAACCGCTGTGCGCCAGGGCGACAAGTACGTGCTCAACGGCTCCAAGTGCTTCATCACCAACGGCGGCTATGCGGACTACTACACCGTGTACGCGAAGACCGACAAGGACGCCGGGCACCGCGGCATCTCGGCGTTCGTGGTGGAGCGCGACTGGGGGGTAGTGGTCGACAAGAAGGAGGACAAGCTAGGCCAGCGCGCGTCGAACACCGCGACGATCTCGTTCAACGACGTTGAGGTCCCCGCCGAGAACCTGCTCGGCGAGGAGAACAAGGGCTTCAAGCTCGCGATGGCGACGCTCGACCGTACCCGTCCGGGCGTGGCGGCTATGGCCACCGGCATTGCCCGCGCGGCGTTCGAGTTCGCGACCGACTATGCCAAGGAACGCGTCCAGTTCGGCGTGCCGATCGCGATGCACCAGGCGATCCAGTTCATGATCGCCGACATGGCTACCGAGATCGAAGCCGCGCGCCTACTCACGTGGAAGTCGGCGGCGATGCTCGATAACGGCGAACGCAACACGCTCGTCTCCTCGCACGCCAAGCGCTTCGCGGCCGATACCGCGATGAAGACAGCCACCGAAGCCGTCCAGGTCTACGGCGGCTACGGCTTCATCAAGGACTACCCCGTCGAGAAGCTCTTCCGCGACGCCAAGATCATGCAGCTGTACGAGGGCACCTCGCAGATCCAGCGCCTGGTCATCGCGCGCGAAACGCTGCTCCCGCGGCGCGCGCAGGAGCCGACCGCGGTCCCGGCGTAGTCCAGATTCATCCGAGGAGTAGCCCGGGTTACTGAACCTCGGCGAGCTGCGCGCACACGTTTACATCTGGACCGCATGGCTAAAGAACGCGCTCGGGTGCGCCGATCCGTCCTACTATGTCGGGTCGATATGAGGCGGCGGAGGTGGCAGGCGCGCGCAGTGAGGGCGCCTGCCGTATTGAGCGCTCCCAGTCCTCGGTGGCTACGCACGAGAAGCATCATGAGCATCTGCTCCGTCTCGGCCAAGCGCTGAACGAACGTACCGACGACGTGGTCGCGGGCATGATCGAACGTTCACGGCAGTCGGGCTCGATTCTCGACGAGGTGGTCGAAGACAGCTTCGCGCGGGTTGGCGCAGTCTCCACGATCGCGGTCGCCCGCTGGATGGCCGGCGAGGGCGCTGACGTCGCGCGCGAGGTGGGTCAGGAGTCGTGGAGCATCTTCGGGCAGCTGGCGGCGCAACGCGCCGCGCCGCTGAACGAGGTCACCAAGCGCTGCCTGCGCTGGCGCGACGCGGCTGAAGAGGTCGTACGCGAGACAGGCGCCCAGCTTGAGCTCGCGCCCGACGTGCTGGCGTGGGCCTTAGGCATGCTGCAGCGCAGCCTCGATGTCACGCTTGTGCGGATGTGCCAGTCCTTTGAGTCTGAGCGCCAGCGCGCGCAAGAGGAGCTCACCCGCCGACAGGAGGAGCTCGCGTTCCTGGCGACCCATGACCCGCTCACGTGTCTTCCCAACCGAACCCTGATCCTCGACCGCGTCGAGCAGATGCTCGTGCGCTCGCGTCACTCCCAGACGCCGGTCGCGGCGCTGTTCATCGACCTGGACAACTTCAAGTCCATCAACGACACGCTCGGTCACGGCGCCGGAGACGAACTGTTGTGTTCGGTCTGTGCGCGGTTGCGGAGGGTCGTGCGCGACATCGACGCGCTCGGGCGCCTCGGCGGGGACGAGTTCGTGATCGTCGCCGAAGGCATTTCGCTGGACGCGGGTCCCGAACTGATCGCCGAGCGCCTGCTGGAAGCGCTGGGGCAGCCGTTTGAGCTCGAGGGCGCCGAAAACAGCCTGACGGTCACCGCGAGCGTGGGGATCGCCACGGGCGATCGCGTCCGTGCCGAAGATCTGCTGCGCGACGCTGACATCGCGATGTATCGGGCCAAGTGGTCGGGCAAGAATCGCTACGTCGTGTTCGAGACCGGTATGCAGGATGCTATTCAGACCCGCATGGAGCTCGAGATGGATCTGCGGATGGCGTTCCAGAACGACGAGTTCTACCTTGTCTATCAGCCCACGTTCGACTTGCAGGACATGAGCCCAACCGGCATGGAGGCGCTGATCCGCTGGTCCAGTCCCTCGCGCGGGATCGTTCAGCCCGACGACTTCATCCCGCTGCTGGAAGAGACCGGCCTGATCGTCCAGGTCGGCGAGTGGGTGCTGGAGCAGGCGTGCCGCCAGGGCGCGGCCTGGAATGAGGCGGGCTATGAGATCGGCGTTGCCGTCAACGTCTCCGCCCGCCAGTTGGACACCGACGCGTTTGTGCCCGTGGTGGCCGCCGCGCTCGAGCACAGCGGCTTTGATGCGAGCGCGCTCACGCTCGAGATCACCGAGACGACGTTGATGAGCAACGCCGAGGAGACCGCCGAGCGACTCGCGCAAGTCAAGCAGCTCGGCGTGCGCATCGCGATCGACGACTTCGGCACCGGCTACTCCTCGCTGGCCTACCTGCAGCGCTTTCCCGTCGATGCGCTGAAGATCGATCGCTCGTTCATCTCGCGCATGGGTCAGGACCCCGAGGGCGAAACGCTGATCCGCACGCTTGTCCAGCTCGGCAAGTCGCTGTCGATTGAGACGCTCGCGGAGGGCATAGAGCAGTCCAGCGAGCTGTCCCTGTTGCGCGAGGAGCACTGCGACGCCGGCCAGGGCTTCCTGTTCGCCCGCCCTCTCGACGTGGACGCCTGCGCGCCCTTCCTGCAGGAGTGGATCGGCGGTGGCGCCGCAGTCTCCGAAGAGGCCTCGCGCCTGGCCTGAGTCCTCGCATAGCGCCGGGGCGCTAGGCTCCCCGACCATGTTCGTGTTCAGATCCGCCGTGGTCGGCGCCGGGACGATGGGCGGGCAGATCGCCCAGACCATCGCTGCCGCCGGCATCCCAGTCGTGCTCAAGGACATCGACGATGCGCTCGTACAGGCGGGACTGGACGAGGCTCGCAATGTGACCTCGGGGCAGGTCTCAAAGCTCGTGGAGAGTGGCAAGCTCACCGGCGAGCAGGGGCAGGAGCGGATAGCCGAGGTGCTCGATCGCATCCACGGCACGACCTCCTACGCGGACTTCGGCGACGTCGACTTCGTCATCGAGGCGGTGCCAGAGCGGATGGAGATCAAGCAGGATGTGTTCGCCGAGCTCGACGCTGCCACCCCCGGCCACGCGATCCTCGCCTCGAACACCTCCTCGCTGTCGATCACCGAGATTGGCGAAGCGACCCTGCGGCCCGACAAGGTTGTGGGCTTCCACTACTTTTACCCGGCCTCGCTGATGCCGCTGATCGAGATCGTAGAGGGCGAGGACACCTCCGCTGAGACGGTCACTGCGGCTGTCACGTTCGCCCAGGCGATCCGTAAGCAGCCGATCACCTGCGCCGAGGTGCCCGGCTTCGTCGTCAACCGCATCCTCAACTCGGGCATCTCCGAGGTGTGGCGCGAGCAGGAGGAAAAGGGCCTGTCGATCGCACTGATCGACGAGGGCGTCGGCGCTGCTGGGGTTGTTCCGGTCGGTCCCTACCATCTCGTGAACCTGCTCGGCTTGGACACGGTCCTGCACGTCGCCGAGCACCTGGTCGAGTCCTATGGTGATGAGCGCTTCTACGTGCCGAGTGGCATGCAGAGGCTCGTCTCCGAACGCCGGCTCGGCGCCAAGACCGGCGGCGACGGCTTCTATGACCCTCAGGGCAACCCCAACGTGCCGGGTGAGGCCGAGCCGGACATCGAGGAGCTCGTCGAGCTGCTGTCGCTGAAGACGCTCATCGAGGCCTGCCTGGTGCTCGAGGAGGGTGTCGCCACCCACCGCGACATCGACTTTGGGATGATGGCAGGTGCTGGTCTCGACCCGCGACGGGGCCTGATGCCGCCGTTTATGAAGGCCGACAGCGAGGGCCTGGACGCCGTGCTCGAGCGGATGGAGCAGGCCCAGGAGCGCTACGGCGAGCGCTTTGCCCCGCCGACCATCCTGCGCCGTCTCGTCGCCCAAGGCCGGCTGGGCCAGCGATCCGGTCAGGGGTTCTATGCCTATCCAAGACCTGATGCAGAGCAGCCGGCTGAGGTCATTCAGCTGGAGACGCGTCCCGGTGAAGACGGGCAGGGCGGCGTGGCGATCGCGTGGCTGGCTAACGGCCAGATGAACTCGATCTCTCCGCAGGTTGTCGAGGGCTTGGCGAAGGTCTGGGCGCATGTCAAGGCATCGTCTGAGCCGCCCGTCCGCGCGCTCGTGATTGTCTCCTCCAACCCGTTCCTGTTCAGCGCGGGCGCGGACATCAAGGCGTTCACGAGCATGGACGAGACCGGCGGGCGCGAGCTGCTTCAGAACACCCACGCGCTGCTGCGCGAGATCGGCTCCTCAGGCGTGGCCACGATCGCCGCGGTCAATGGCCTCGCTTTCGGCGGTGGCTGCGAGCTGGCGATGGCCTGTGACATTCGCATCGTTGCGCGCTCGGCCCTGTTCGGACAGCCCGAGATCAAGCTCGGGATCATCCCCGGCTTCGGCGCCACCCAGCGCCTGCCGCGCCTGGTGGGGCAGAGCAAGGCCCTGGAGATGAACCTGATCGGCGATCCGATCCTCGCCGAGGAGGCGTTCGAGCTGGGTCTCGTCAACCGCGTGGTCGAGGATCACGAACTGCTCGACACCGCGTTGTCGTGGGCGCGTCGTCTCGCGGGCCAGGCGCCCCTTGCGATTGAGCAGATCAAGCGTGTCTCCGGCGCGGGCGACCTGGATGAGGGCATCGCTGCCGAGCAGGACGGGTTCGCGACCGTGTTCGCGAGTGAGGACGGGCGTGAGGGCATCTCCGCGTTTCTGGCCAAACGCGCCCCTCAGTTTCAGGGAAAGTAGATGGTCGCGGCGCGGGCGATCGAAGATAAAGAGGGTGATGTTTAGAAATAAAAATTTGGTAACGCGATAGTTATACGAGATCTCGCGCGGGGTCGATGGCCCAACGCACGGCGATGGCCTCCAGTTCGCCGTCCAGCCCCCAGCGGTCCGCCCGCGCTGGACCCTCGTGCGCGGGATTGGCGCCCTTCAGTGCCATGCAGCCGGTGTTCTCGCCGATCTCTCTGATCTCTCGCACCTCCTCTGGGTGCAGTGGCGAGCGCGCAAGGACGGCGTCCAGCTCAGCCAGCTCGGCACGCTTGTCCTCGATCGCCCGGGGAGTTTGCATCCCGTTCGCGGTGGGCGGGGTTCCAATCTCCTGGATCAGCGTTGGCGCCACGCAGCGCACCTGCGTCTGCGCGAGGTCCCACGCGCACGCAAGCTGCAGCATCGTCAGGTCGTGCCGGCGCGCGATTGGGCGCATCAGCTTGAGCCGCTCCCGGCCCGCCTCGATCCAGCCATCTGGGCGGAACATACGGTGGTCGTGCTCGGCGAACGTGTGCCCCGGGAGCACGTCGTCGTGGAACAGGCCCCCATAGTCCACGACCCGCGCGATCAGCTGCACATCGCTGGCCCGCGCCGCCGAGAGCACGAGCTCCCCGGGCCAGGGCTCCAGCGGCCCCAAGATGATCATCGCCCAGTCGATCAGCTCGCCATAGTGCTCCAAGCAGCCGATCAGATCGAGCGTGAATCCGTTCGCCGGGCCGGGCGCCACCCCTAGCATGCGCGTCAGGCCGGCGTCGCGCACGCCCGCCATGCCGTCCAGCCACACCGCGGGGCTGGTGTAGCCGATGCGGTCGGGGTTGTGCAGCAGCAGCAGATCGAACCGCTCTGCGCCGCAGCGCTCCAGGCTGCGTTCGGCGGCCATCCTGATGTAGCCGGCGTACTCGCTCTCGCCGCGCAGTCGAGGGTCGGTGAAGCGGGGATACCCTTTCGCGCCGTCGCGGTTGCCGGAGTAGAAGTCGTGCCCGATCGCGCCTATAAGGCAGTAGCTGTCGCGGTCGACGCCTCGCAATGCCCTGCCGAGCAGGCTGTCCGCATCACCCGCCCCATAGACATCGGCGGTGATCACCGTCTGAATGCCCTCCCCGGGCCTCAGCAGCGCTTGCAGGCGCGTATCGTCCAGCGGCTCGCCAAAGCGCATGTACCGCCCGCCGCTCCAGGTGCCGATTGCTGTCGTCGTGGGGTCCATATGGGCTCTACCTATGGGCTCCACTTTACGGCGCATCGGCTGTCGAGGCTCGCATCGCGTCTATCATGGGAGAACTGCACGATCGGTGTGATCGCTGCGCGTGGGTCTGGAGGTCGTGCTCGTGGACGTGTCAGCTGTTGAGGGTCGGGTCGCGCTCGCCACGTCGTTTGCCGGGGCCGCGCGGCGCTACTGGCTGGGCGTGTTTCCGCGGGTTTGCATCGAGCGCCGTCGTCGCCGGGCACGGGTGCCCCAGATCCCCGATCCGCTGCTGCGCCGCACGGCGTTGGACGCCCAGCGCAAGTGGGGCAACGTCGAGGGCGCGGCTGCGTTCGCCGCGTTCGTGCCACCTCGTCACCGGGCCGCCGCGGCGCGCGCGATGGCGTGTTATCAGGCCGCCTACAACTATCTGGACATGCTCGGCGAGCAACCGAGCGCCGACCCGACGGCCAATGGCAGACGCCTGCACAGCGCGCTGCTCGTCGCGCTCGACCCGAACCCGGGTGCCCCGCACCTGGACTACTACGAGCACCATCTCCAGCGCGAGGACGGCGGCTACCTGACCGACATCCTCGACGCCTGCCGCGCGGCTCTCGCCACGCTGCCATCCTATCCCGCGGTCGCGCCCGCGGCGCGGAGCGCGGCTGAGCGGATCGTCTCGTTTCAGAGCTGCAACACCGGCGAGCGCCAAGGCGACCTTCAGGCGCTCGAGCGCTGGGCTCGCACGGAGACCCCGCCCGGGGATGATCTGCGCTGGTGGGAGACCGCGGCCGCCGGCGGCTCCTCGCTGGGTATCTACGCGCTGTTCGCCCTCGCGGCTGAGCCCGATCTCGCCGACTCGCCGACCTCGCCTGAGATGGTCGAGGCGGTGCAGGACGCCTATTTCCCCTGGATCGGAGCGCTGCACTCGCTGCTCGACAACCTTGTGGACGCCGCCGAGGATCGCGCTACCGGACAGCACAGCCTGATCGGCGGTTACGTCTCGCCGCAGGAAGCAGCCGCGCGCATGGGCTGGCTGGCCGAACGCTCGCTGCGCGCCGCGCGGGCCCTACCGGATGCTCGCGCACACACGCTGGTGCTCGCGGCGATGGTGAGCTTCTACCTGTCGACTCCGGAGGCGGCCACGCCCGAGGCGGTGCTGGTCGCTCGCGCGGTGCTCGGGGCGCTGGACGGTCCGGCCGATCTGGCGATGCTGGTGTTCCGGGCTCGACTGCGCGCGCGAGGACTCCTGCCCGGCTCGCCCGGGCAAGATAGGCGCGGGGCAGAGATCGTGATTCCCGCCCAGGCGGCCCAGCCCGCACAGGCGATGCAGCCGGCGCCGATCGGCGAGGCTCCCCATGTGGGCGAGGCGCATGGCATGAAGTAGACTCGCGCGCCATCGAATCTCACGAGGGTTCCGCCGCGGGCGCGCGGGATTCTCGTCGATAGCAGGAGGAGAGGGGTCGTACCTGGATGCTGGAGCTGCGCGATCTGGTCAAGCACTATCCTGCGGTCGGCGGGGAGTCGGTGCGCGCCGTTGACGGCGTGTCGCTGTCGGTTGCGCCGGGTGAGATGGTCGCGCTGTACGGGCCGAGCGGGTCGGGCAAGACGACGCTTTTGTTGATGATCGCCACGCTGCTCGAGCCCACCTCCGGAGCGGTGTTGATAGGAGGGCGCGACGTGTCCTCGCTGTCTGAGGGCGAGGCTTCGCACTTTCGCCTGGCCGAATTGGGGTTCATCCGCCAGAACTTCGATTTGCTGCCGGGGGTCAGCGCGATCGACAACGCCGTGCTGAAGCTGCTGAAAACGATGCGCTGGCGCGACGCGCACGCTCGAGTGACGCCATTGCTACAGCGGCTGGGACTGGGGGAGCGATTGCAGCACCGTGCCGAGCACCTGTCGATGGGCGAGCGCCAGCGCGTGATGATCGCACGCGCTCTCTCCACCGAACCGCGCCTGTTGCTCGCGGATGAGCCGACGGGCAGTCTTGACACCCAGCGCGGTCGCGAAGTGCTCGAGCTGCTGCGCGAGCTGTGCGGCGAGCGCGAGGTTGCGATCGTGCTCGTCAGCCACGACCCGCAGGCAGCCGCGTATGCCGACCGCGTGTATGCGCTGCGCGACGGCCATCTCGGCGACTACGAGCCCGACCGGCTCGCGCGGCCCGCCGCCTCGTGAGCGCGATCTGGGGATCGCCGCGGTGAAGCCGCGCAACCTCCTGCATCTCTACCGTGTGCGCCTGCGCGCACGGGCGCTGCAGGAGTGTTTTGCGATCGTCGGGATCGCCGCTGGCGTGGCGCTGCTGTTCGCCTCGCAGGTCGCCACTCAGAGTCTGTCGGGCTCGGTGGCGCAGCTGTCGCATGGGATCGTCGGCAACGCCACGCTGCAGCTGCTCGCGCGCGACCCGCATGGTTTCCAAGTGAGTATGCTCGGCCGGGTGCGGGCGATCCCCGGCGTGCGCGCCGCGGCGCCGCTGCTGGAAGCGAGCGCTGAGGCGAGCGGCCCTGACGGGCGCGAATCGGTCGAGTTGGTGGGTGCGGACTCCAGCCTGTCTGCGCTGGGGGGCGCGCTCGTGCGTCACACGCCGCTGAGCTCGTTCGCGGGCATCGAAGCGGTCGCGCTGCCCGCGCCCCTGGCGCACAAGCTCGGCGTCACGAAGTTCGGGCAGGAAGCGACGTTCCAGCTGTACGGTCGCGTCGCCGAAGCCGCGCTGTACGAGCAGCTGCACTCCACGCAGATCGGTCCGTTGATATCCAGCCCGATCGCTGTCACGACGCTGGCCCAAGCCCAGGAAATGACCGGTCTGTCAGGGCGCGTCAGCCGTATCCTCGTCGAGCCTGCCCTCGGCCGCAAACGCGCGGTGTGCGCGGCGCTGGGGGTGCTCGCCGCGGGTGCTCTGAATGTGGAGCCGGCGAGCTATGACGAAACGCTGTTTGAGCGCGCGGCCTCGGCGACCAATCAGTCGACCACGCTGTTCGCGCTCATCAGCGCGCTCGTTGGGTTCCTGTTCGCCTTCAACGCGATGCTGCTGACCGTGCCCCAGCGTCGCCGGCTGATCGCGGACCTGCGCCGTGACGGGTACCCCCCGGCGAGCGTGATTGTCGTGCTGCTGCTGGATGCGGTCGTGCTCGGCCTGCTGGCGTGCGCGCTCGGCCTCGTGCTCGGAGACGAGCTCTCGATCCATCTGTTCGGATCCAATCCGGGCTACCTGTCCTCGGCGTTCGCGGTCGGCTCACAGCGCGTCATCAGCGCCCAGAGCGTCCTGGTCGCGGTAGGGGGAGGGATGCTCGCGGCGTGCGTAGCGGTGCTCAGCCCGCTGCGGGAAATCCTCTCGCGGCGCCCGCCGGCGGTGAGCGCGCCCGGCGAGCTCCAGGCCGGGGAGGGAGGCGTACGTCTCGGCGGGCTCGCGCTCGGCGGGCTGGTGTGCCTGGCCGTTGCCACGGCGATCCTGCTGGCGGCCCCGAAGCTCGCGGTGCTCGGCATGGTGTTGCTCGTCGCGGCGCTGCTGTTGTTGCTGCCGCTGCCGCTGGCCGGGGCGCTCGCACTGGTGCGCCGGCTGGCGCCGAGCATCACGAGCGCCGTCCCGCACGTAGCGGTGATGGAGCTGCGTGCAGGCCGTACGCGCGCCCTGGCGATCTCGGCGACCGGTGCGATCGCGGTGTTCGGCGCTGTCTCGATTCAGGCCGCGCACGGCGATCTGCTGCACGGGCTGGAAGACGCCGCGCATGACATGAACGCGTTCACCGACGTGTGGGTCTCGCCGGCCGGCTCTTACAACCTGCTGCAGACCGCGCCGTTTCACCCGGGCGCCCAGGCGAAGCTGGCACGCCTGCAGGGCGTGCGCGCGGTGCGCATCTATCGCGGCGGACTGCTCGACTGGGGCGATCGGCGCATCTGGGTGATCGCTCCGCCGCGCGCCTCTGACCCACTGCTGCCGGCGAGCCAGATCGTGGAAGGGAATCTGAGCCAGGCCACCGCGCGGGTGCGCGCGGGAGGCTGGGCGGTGCTCAGCCAGGCGATCGCCGAAGAACATCACCTGCACGTCGGCTCGTCGTTCACGCTGCCCTCGCCCGAACCCACGCGCATGCGCGTGGCGGCACTGTCAACGAACATCGGCTGGGCGCCAGGGGCGATCGTCATGAACGCGGACGACTACGCGCGCGCTTGGTCAAGCGCCGACGCGAGCGCGTATGACGTCCTGCTTTACCCCGGCTTCCCACCGGCGCGGGCGCGCCTGGAGATCCAGCGCGCGCTCGGATCGCGCTCGGGCTTGGCGGTCCAAACGGCAGCGCAGCACGCCGCTACTCAGAACACCCTCAGCCGCCAGGGACTACAGCGCCTAACGCAGATCGCCACGCTGATCCTGATTGTGGCGATCCTGGCGATGGCCGCGGCGATGGCGAACATGGTCTGGCAGCGCCGTCCGCGCCTGGCCAAGCTCAAGCTCGAGGGGTTTCCCGCGGGCGAGCTGTGGCGCACGATCCTGCTGGAGAGCATCCTGCTCGTGGGCGTGGGCGCCTGCAGCGGCGCGGTGTTCGGACTGTACGGCCAGCAGCTGCTGGACCGGGCGCTCGCGAACGTGATCGGGTTTCCCGTCGTCTACTCCTTCGGCGCGCTCACCGCGGCGACGAGCCTCGCGCTGGTGACGCTCGCCTCGATGCTGGTCGTCGCGCTGCCCGGCTACCTGGCCACAGGAGTGCCCCCGGCCGTGGCGCTGCAGGACTGAGGGCTACCACTACTTGTGCCTGTGCCGCCGCACCGGTGGCGGGCAGGGGACGGTCGTCGAGGCGCTCGTCTGCGAGCCGTCCTGGAAGGTGAACGAGGCGGAGAACGGAAACCCGCCGCGCGGGCAGTGTTCGGGCACGCCGATGCCGAGCGGGTGGAACGGCTGCAGGCGGCCGTGCACGTGCTTGTAGTAGGTCAGGCCGCTGGGGCCGATCGTCGCGTTGACGTTGACGATCGAGACGTCGGGACCGTCCGGCACGCTGGTGACCAGTGGGACGGTCGTCACCAGCTGCGAGCCGAACGCGCCCGAGTCGGGGAGCACTTCGCCCACGAACACGAGCTGTGCGGACACGGGGGACTGGCCGTTGGCGTAGAACAGCACGACCATGTTGCCATCTGGGCTCGGCGGTCCGGACACCGCTTGGATTTCGGGAATCTCCTGGCCGGAGCCGATGCCGAACGGGACTTCGACGAATGCATTGCCCGAGCCGAGGCGCGAGTTCGGCGGACAGCCCGCCACGCCCTTTGCCTGCAGCACGGCCGGCTGGCAGATCGCCAGGCCGAGGGTGGTCAGCGTGTAGTTCATGCCGGCGGGTATGTGCAGGACGATGCTCTTGAGCGGTGGCGGGGCTAGCCCTTCGCTGGTCTGCAGATGAAAGCCATAGAAGATCGTCGTTGACGCGCCAAGCCTGTCGGGCGAGAACGACGCGGTGAGAGAAGCCCGCTCGGACACAGGCACCGCGAGCGCGCTCGCGGCCAGGGGCGCGGCGCACATGAGCAGCGCTGCGGCGGCGGTGAGCGCTACGAGGGCTCTGCGCATGAACGTGGTTCTCGCTGTCTGGGCCCTGTAGTCCTAGTAGGACAGCGGACCAGTAAGGCGCACGGTGGTGGCGTCGTTGGAGCGCTGGATCGTGCCGCTGAAGCGCAGGCTCGACGCGTGAGCATGGGCGTAGGTGCCCGTCCCGCGCGAGATCGCCAGCGTCCCGGAGAACGTCGCCTGCCCGCCACGGGAGCGGTAGTCTGCGGTGCTGTAGCCGGTCAGCGAGCCGTTGCTGGGGTAGATGTTGACTTCCGCGGTCACCCGGTTGGTCGAGGTCACGTCGAGGTGGATGTAGATCGAACCCCTGATCGTTCCCGAGGCGCTGCCCTGCTCGTTGAGATGAAACCCATGATGGCTCGTGCGGTGCAGGTTGCCACTCTCGTTCAGCGAGATGGTTCGCGCGGCGTGCGCAGTGGCCCCGGATGCTCCACCGGCGCCGAGGGCGAGCGCGCAAGTTCCCGCGCCAAGCAGGGCGGCGAGGGCGCCAACACGGCAATGGGCGATGCGTCTGATCCCGATCACGATTCCCTCTCCTCTATAGACCCGCGTGGCGACCCTCGTGGCGCTCGACAGACCCTAGCGTCTCGCTGAGTTGCCCGTCAAGTTCTTGTTCATGAACATGTCCAGCGTATCCCTGAACAGCGGCGGGGCCGGGAAGTTGCGTCCGCCGGGCGCCGGGCTGTCCGTTTGCGGGGATGCACCGCAGGGTCGTGCTCGTCGCTCAAGCCTCGGCAAGCGCCCGTCTGACCCACGGGTGGCGCTAACGCGACCGACCGACTCCCGCGGCGGTCCGCGCGCGCAGTGCGGCCTCCAGGCGCCCGAGCGCGTGGCGAATCGTCTGCTCGTCGGGTTCTTCGGGCGTGCTCGAACGAATCTTCGCCTCCTCGTCTGGCCCCTCGGTCCTCGCGAGCCCAAGCACCGCCCGCGCGGACTCGGCGACACCAGCATGCAGGGACTGCAGCTCGGCCACGCGCAGTGGCAGGTCCGCGCGCTGCTCGCGGGCCAGCTCGGTCAGAGCGGCCAGCAGCGCGCGGTCGAGCTCGACCGCGGCGTGGGCGACACGGCCCTGGTCGAGGTCCAGGCGCGCGCGCAGGGTCAGCTCCTCGCATACCAGCGGCTGTTCGCGCGCTCCGAGCAGCTCCGCCAGGCGCTCGTCGGCGCGTAATGCCGAGGCGCGGCGTCTTACCCGCACCCGCGGGCCCGTCCATGGCAGCTGCACCGCGTGCAGCCACAGCCCGGCGGCGACCTGCTCCCCCTCGCCCCAGCCGGCCCTGATCACGAGCGCCTGCGCGGGAGATACCTCGCGCTCATATGGGTCGGCTGCCGCGATGCGCTGTGCGTAGAGCGCCCTGTTGAGCGCGGCAAACGCGGCGGAGACCTCGCGCTCGGTGTTGAGTTCATCGAGCCACGCCTGTGCCTGGCGCTCGGCGGACAGCGACACGGGGTCGACGATCGTCGCGCGGGTGATCTCCACGGGCGTGGGCTCGGGTTGGGGGAGAGCCTCACGCCGGCGTGAGGCCGCCCGGCGTCGCAGTGGACCGGCGCCGCGCGCGAGCGCAGCCCTGCCGGCTCCGAGCGTGCCGAGGACGATCACGCGCTCGGGCTCGCCGTCTACCTGCGAGCGCAGCAGATAGCGGCCGTCGGCCGGCCCCAGAGCCCATGGCAGCTCGCACTGCACGAACAGGAACAGTCGTCGCTCGGGTCGCTCGGGCACGGATGCACCGTATCCGGGTAGAGTGCCGTTGCGATGTCCGACGCGAGCGGTGCCGTCAGAAACCTGCGCGAGCGCCTCGCCGGCGCGGGTGAGGATCATCTCGGCAAGGCGCTGTCCGACCTGCTGGACAACCCTCTGCTGACGGGGACGATCGGACGGGCGTTCGACGCGCGCGAGAAGGCCGCCCAGGCGCAGGAGCTGGCGATGGGCGCATTGAACATCCCTTCGGCCGCCGACATCGAACGGCTGACGCGTAGGCTGCGCTCGGTATCCCAGCGGTTGGAGGGCATCGAGGACGGCGTCCACCGCCTGGATCGCGCGCTCGCCTCGCACGGCGTCGGCCAAGCGTCGGGGATCGGCCAGCGGCTGTCGCGGATCGAGGAGCAGCTGGGGACACTCACCAAGAAGCTGGGGCAGGAGCCCAAGCTGTCACCGTCGTCGAAGCCGTCCCGCGCTGGCGCGTCGAGTGCCTCGCAACCAAAACGGGCCACGGCGTCCAAGGCCAGCACGGCCGCCACGGCGTCCAAGGCCAGCACGGCCAAATCCCGCGCGCGTCGCACTTCCGCCAAGCCGAAGAAAAGCTGACCTGTCCTGGGCCGGTTCCTGCGGCCCGGAGTACCCGGCGAACCTACGGGTTCAGGCCGAGCGATCCCATGATGTGCCCCCACGTGTACACGGCGTGGGCTTCGGCTTCGGTCAGCTGGCCTTCCAAGCGCTCGGCGTGCGCGAGCACGGGCCGCTCGTCGGGCAGCTCCGAGGGCGCGAGCAACCGTGCCGGCACCTCGCCGACGGCCACTTCGACCTTGTAGTAGGCGCTGTCGAAGCCGACCGTGCTTGCGGGAAGCGTCTGATAGCGGCTCGCCGCCCAGACGCGCACATCGGCGCAGATGTTCGGCGCGGGCAGGACCGACAGCGTGTGCAGCCGCGTCGCGTAGGTGCTGACCTTGCGCGTGAGCGCGCGGTTGCTCCAGTGCAGGCCGCTCACCGTGCGCACGAACTGGTCAACCGCCGCCACGTCGGGACGGATGGCGGCGAGCGTCATCGCGCCGACCAGCTCGTTGCTGAGCTGTTCGGAGTCGGTGTCCTGGGGAGAGCCCGCGGCGGCATCGGGGCATTCGGCCGCGATCTGGCGACGTAGGCTCTGCAGCGCCGCTTCGCTGGTCGCGAGTTTGATCCGGGCGGTGTACACGAGCGCGTAGTCGGCCTGAATGTAGGCTCGCGTCGCGGCGACGTTCGCGGACCTGGCCAGCGCTGGCGCGGGTGTCCCGGCGAGGGCCAGCGCTGTTGCGAGGATGAGCAGGGGTAGCTTGGTCATTGCGAAGGAGTATGCCCCAACGCGGCGACCGCGACGGCACCCATCGTCTCAGCCGCCGCAAGCAGCGCGTGGTCGTCGATGCGCGTGCGCGCGCCATCCGCATCGAATGTGTCGGACACAGTGAGCACGCTCGCGACGGGTACGCTCGCGCGGGTGCCCACCGCAAACAGGGTTGCGGACTCCATCTCGATCGCGATCGCGCCTGTCCTCCGATCGGGTTGGACGTCGTCGTAGAACAGGTCCACGCTCACCACCGCCCCCGTGCGCGCGTCCGGTGCGGCGCGAACCAGCGCCTCGGTGAGGCCGGGGTCGGCCGGGACGCGCTCGGAGGCCCCGAGTGCCCGCGAAGCGCCGTCACGGCAGATCGACTCGCGCGCGATCACCAGCTCGCCCAGCGCGAGATCGGGGCTCAGCGCGCCGCAGGTGCCGACGCGAATCGCCCAGCGCGCACCCAGCGCGATCAGCTCTGTGAGGACGATCGCTGCGCTCGGCCCGCCCATGCCCGTGCTCTGGATCGTCAGCGGCTCGCCGTCCGCGCGCGCGGGGCCGGTGTAGCCCCACAGGCCGCGGTGGTGGTTGAACATGCGCGGCTCTGTGATCAACGTCTGCGCGAGCGCCAGCGCGCGCGCGGGATCGCCCGGCAGCAGCACGCGCTCGGCCAGCTCCGCCGTGGGGCGCAGGTGCAGCGCCCGATGCCCCGGCGCGCTGGCGGGGTCGGGCTCGAGCTCGGGCTCGGGATGCGACACGGGCCGCGACTTTAGACTCTCGCGCGATGGCCCCGCCTCCCGACAGCTCCCCCGACAGCCTCTCGGACAGTTCGTCCGGGGATCCTCCGGCGAACGAGCTCACGCTGGGGCAGGTGGCCGCGCGCGCAGGTGTGACGCCGGCGACGGTCAGGCGCTGGGTGAAGGAGGGGCTCGTGCCCCAGTACGACGGGACATGGACACCCGCGGCGGCCTCGCACGTGCGGATCGTGGCGCGGTTGCGCGAGCGCGGACACAGTGTGCGGCGGATCAGGGAGGCGAGCCAGAGTGGGAAGCTCGCGTTCGGGTACATCGACGAATTGCTGCCGAGCTCGGAGGCACGCTACACGCTCGCGGAGGCCGCGCGGGGGATCGGCCTGGACGAGGAGGTGATCGAACGGATCGTCTCGGCCTTGGGCCTGAGCGCGCTGTCCACCGATGAGATCTCTGAAGAAGACCTGCAGGTGATGCGCTACGCCGCCGAGATACTGGCCGCGGGGCTGCCGCTGCCGGCCGTGTTGCAGCTCGCGCGGGTCTACGGGCAGGCCATGGCCCAGATCGCCGACGCCGAGGTGCGCCTGTTCCATCTGTACCTGCACGAGCCCTTGATGCGCGAGGGCGTACCCGGTGTGGAGGTCGCGCAGGCGATGGAGGGGATGACCCGCGAGATGCTCCCGTTCGCGATGCCGATCATCAACTACCTGCACGGGCGCATGCTCGGCTACTTCGTCGAGCAGGACGTGATCGGGCACATCGAGTCCGATCTGGACGACGAGGAGACCGCGGGGGAGGGGCGCATGCGCGTGGCGATCGCGTTCGCCGACCTCGCCGGCTACACGCAGCTGACCGAGAAGCAGGGCGAGGCACGGGCCGTCAGCGCCGTCGAGCGCTTCGTCGAGGCCGTCGAGCGGACCTTGCCGATCGACGCACGCGTGATCAAGACGCTCGGCGACGAGGTGATGATCGTCGGGGCCGACGTCCCCGCGCTTGTCTCCTGGGCCGTTGGGCTGCCGGGCGAGTTGCCCGAGGACTCGCCCCCGCTGCGGATCGGGATTCACAGCGGGGCGGCGATCTATCGCGACGGCGACTATTACGGCCGCGAGGTCAACCGGGCGGCGCGCGTGGTCGCGCGGGCAGCCGGCGGCGAGGTGCTCGTGACGCGCCCCGTCGTGGACGCCGCGAGCCGCCAGGACGGGTTGGAGTTCGATCTGATCGGTGAGGTGGTGCTCAAGGGGTTCAACCATCCGACCGAGCTGTTCCTGGCCCGCGCGCGGGGGGAGTAGGCGGCGCGCGGTGACACCGGAGGAGATGCAGGAGCGAGTGCGGGCGGAAGGCCTGCTCGGGGGAGATGAGCTGTCCACCCACCCGGTCGTGGCAATGGTCTCGGGCGGGCGTGACTCCGTCTGTCTGCTGGACGTCGCGGTCGCGGTGCGCGGGGCCGATCGTGTGCGGGCGCTGCACGTCAACTACGGGCTGCGCGGGGAGGCGTCGAACGCTGACGAACGCCTGTGCGCGGAGCTGTGCGTGAGGCTGGGGGTCGAGCTCGAGCTCGTGCGGGTCGGCTCGCAGGAGCGCGCGCGGGCCGGGGAGCGGGGCAACCTGCAGGCATGGGCGCGCGAGCTGCGCTATGGGGCGGCGCGAACGTTGGCGGACGAGCTGGCCAGCGGGCTGCGCGCGCCTCCCTCCGCTGCGCGTCCCCCTACGGGCGTGGGCGCGCCCATCGTCGCGACAGGGCACACCGCGAGCGATCAGTTGGAGACGATCCTGTATCGGCTGGCGGCCTCGCCGGGCAGGCGCGCGCTGCTGGGGATGGCGCCGCGCGAGAGGTGGATCGTCAGGCCGCTGCTGGGCTTGACACGCGAGCAGACGACCGAGTACTGCCGGGTGCGAGGGCTTCAGTGGCGCGATGACGAGAGCAACGAGGACGAACGCTACGCGCGCGCACGCGTGCGTAAGCTGCTCGTGCCGGCCCTGCGCGCGGTGCACCCAGCCGCGCAGGAGAACGTGCTGCGCACGGCGCGGTTGCTGCGCGAGGAGACCGAGCTGCTGGAGGGGCTTGTCGATGCTGAGCTCGCCGGACGAGATTCCATCGCCGTGGAGCGTCTGGCTGAGCTGCATCCGGCGCTGGCGCGGCTGATCGTCGTGCGCCTGGCCGAGGACGCGGCCGGAGAGTACGTGCCCCAGGCGGGCGCGCGCGTGGGGGAGATTGTCACGCTGGCCGCGCGCGGCGGGACGGCGGAGCTGCATGTGGGCGGGAACGTCGGCGCGAGGATCTCGGGCGGAGAGCTGCGCATGGTCAGGCTCCCGCCGCGATGACTACACTCAGGCCAGTGGCGACCACCATGCCCGAGCAGGCCCACGGCGAGATCGGTGAGGTGCTCGTCAGCGCCGAGGATCTGCAGCGTCGGGTGCGCGAGCTGGGGGAGCAGATCTCGCGCGACTATGCCGGCAGGCAGCTGCTGCTCGTGGGCGTGCTCAAGGGCGCGGTGTTCTTTCTGAGCGACCTGATGCGGTTTATCGAGATACCCGTCGAGGTCGATTTCATGGCCGTTGCCTCATATGGCTCCGCGACCGACTCCTCGGGCGTGGTGCGCATCCTCAAGGACCTCGACGTGGCGATCGAGGACCGGGACGTGCTGATCGTCGAGGACATCGTCGACTCGGGGCTGACGTTGCAGTATCTGCTGCGCAACCTCGGCTCGCGCAACCCGCGCACGCTCGAGGTGTGCGCGCTGCTGACCAAGCCCGCGCGGCGCAAGGTGCAGTTGCAGGCCCGGTACGTGGGGTTCGAGATCGTGGACAGGTTCGTCGTGGGCTACGGCCTGGACTATGACGAGCGCCACCGCAACCTCCCGTTCGTGGCTGCGCTGGAAGAGAGTGCGCGAGCGGCCGGCCGGCCGGCTCGCTGATAGCACGAGCGCTATGCGGCGCTCACAACCGGCCCGCACGCCTCCCGGCCGGACCGCAACGGTCGGAAAATGGGGTGTTGCATGGTACGCTAGGGAACTGGCGGCTACGACGAGTACCGGCGCCAGAAACCCAGTGATATCGCCATGAGCCGTTCATTCAAGAGCGCCGCGTTTCCAATCCTCATCGTGTTGGTGCTGGGGTTCCTGGCCGTGAAACTGGTCAGCCCGAGCTCGAACAACACCCGCACGCACAGCTACAAGACGCTCGTCTCCGAAGAGATCCCGAAGGGCGAAGTTAAGTCGGTCGAGTTCAAGAACAAGGGGAAAGCGCTCGAAGTCAAGCTGAAAAACAACGAAAAGTACGAAATCGGCTATGTCGAACAGGAGGCGCCCGAACTCTTCAAGCAGCTCAAAGAAGCCGGGGTGGCAGCGTACAACGTCGAATCGGAAAAGAGCAGCGTGCTGCTGTCGTTGCTGACCTACATCCTGCCGTTCATCATCTTCCTCGGGTTCTGGATTTTCTTGATGAACCAGGTCCAGGGGGGCGGCTCTAAAGTGATGTCCTTCGGCAAGTCCCGCGCCAAGCGCCTGTCGGCCGACTCCCCCAAGATCACCTTCCGCGACGTCGCCGGCGTTGATGAGGCCGTCGAGGAGCTGCACGAGATCAAGGAGTTCCTCGAGAACCCCAAGAAGTTCCAGGCGCTCGGGGCGCGCATCCCCACGGGAGTGCTGCTGTATGGGCCTCCGGGCACAGGCAAGACGCTGCTCGCACGTGCCGTGGCCGGAGAGGCTGGGGTGCCGTTCTTCTCGATCTCCGGGTCTGACTTCGTCGAGATGTTTGTCGGCGTCGGCGCCTCGCGCGTGCGTGATCTGTTTGAGCAGGCCAAGCAGAACAGTCCGTGCATCATCTTTATGGACGAGATCGACGCCGTCGGGCGTCACCGCGGCGCCGGGCTGGGCGGTGGGCACGACGAGCGCGAGCAGACGCTCAATCAGCTGCTGGTCGAGATGGACGGGTTCGAGGCGAAGGACAACATCATCATGATCGCGGCGACCAACCGGCCGGACATCCTCGACCCGGCGCTGCTGCGCCCCGGCCGCTTCGACCGCCAGATTGCCGTGGACCGGCCTGACCGCAAGGGCCGGGCGAAGATCCTCGAGGTGCACACGCGCGGCAAGCCGCTGGCGAAGGTGATCGACATCGACGCGCTCGCTGGGCAGACCCCCGGCTTCACCGGCGCGGACCTGTCGAACCTGATCAACGAGGCCGCCCTGCTGGCGGCGCGGACGGGCAAGCGCGAGATTAACCAGGAGGAGCTCGAGGAGGGGATCATGCGCGTGATCGCCGGCCCCGAGAAGAAGACGCGGGTGATGAGCGAGAAAGAGCGGTTGATCACTGCCTACCACGAGATGGGCCACGCGCTCGTCGGTCATTTTCTCGAGCACTCAGACCCGGTGCACAAGATCTCGGTGATCTCGCGTGGCCAGGCGCTCGGCTACACGATCTCGATGCCCCAGGAAGACCGGTTTCTGACCACGCGCGCAGAGCTGAAGGACACGATGGCTATGACTCTTGGCGGACGCGCGGCGGAGGAGATCGTGTTCGGCGAGATCACGACGGGCGCATCGAACGACATCGAGAAGGTAACCCAGACCGCCAAGCAGATGGTGATGCGCTTCGGCATGAGCGAAAAGCTCGGGCCGCGCGTGTTCGGCCATGACCACGGCCAGCCGTTCCTCGGGCGCGAGTTCTCGACCGAGCCGGATTACTCGGACGAGATCGCGCGCGAGATAGACGACGAGGTCAGGCGCATCATCGAGGCGGCGCACCAGCGCGCGCGGGACATCCTGACCGAGCACCAGCACGACTTGAGCAAGATCTCCGAGATCCTGGTCAAGCGCGAGACGATCGAGAAGGAGGAGTTCCTCGCGCTGCTTGACGGCAAGAGCGAGGAGGAGGTATTCGGCGTCGAGGACTCGGCCAAGCCCGAGCTGCCCGCGCCGCCCGCGCCGGCTGACCGTCCAGAGCGCGAAACGCCGCGGGTGACACCACGCCCCGGCCTAGCCGGCGGTACCGCCGAGCTTCGCGGGTCCGATCCAGAGCGCCCGGAGCTGGCCTGAGCACAGACGTTCCGTTCCGCCTGATGGGGGTCGTGAACGTGACCCCCGACTCGTTCTCGGACGGTGGATTGTTTCTGGACGCCCGCGCGGCGATCGCGCACGCGCGGCAGTTGGTGAGCGAGGGAGCGGACATCCTCGATGTTGGTGGCGAATCAACGCGCCCGGGCGCCGAGCTCGTATCAGCGGAGGAGGAGCTAGGCCGGGTGATGCCGGTCGTTGAGGGGATCGTCGTGTCCGGGATCGCAGGGGCGGATCGGACGCCCGCCACCGCTCCCACGCGAGTTTCGATCGACACGTCCAAGGCGTCAGTCGCGCGCGCGGCGCTCGGTGCGGGTGCGAGCATCGTCAATGACGTCAGCGCGCTGCGCGCGGACCCGGAGATGGCGGGGCTGGTGGCCGAGAGCGGAGCTGAGTGTTGCCTGATGCACATGCTCGGCGAGCCGCGCACGATGCAGGCGAACCCGCGATATGAGGATGTCGCCGATGACGTAAGGGCGTTTCTGGAGGAGCGGATGGCGTTCGCCGTGCGCGAGGGCGTGCGCGAGGAGCGGATCATGCTCGACCCGGGAATCGGGTTCGGCAAGACGGTCGCGCATAACCTCGCGTTGCTGCGCCGCCTGGATGAGCTGGTCTCGCTCGGGCGGCCTGTGGTCGTGGGGACCTCGCGCAAGAGCTTTCTCGGGCGCATTCTTGCCGACGCGGCGGGCGAGGCCGAGCCGGTGGATGCCGCACGGCGGTTGCCGGCGACAATAGCCACGAACGTGCTCGCGTACGAGCGCGGCGCGAGCGTGTTCAGGGTGCACGACGTCGCCCCGGTTCGCGCCGCGCTGGCCGTGGCTGCTGCTACGTTGGGCTGAATGGACGGTGAGTATTCGGACGACGCGGATGACGGGGATGAGCTGGACGAGGACGAGCCGGAGCTGGACGAGGACGAGCCGGAGCTGGACGATGACCTCGACATCGACCGTGAGGAGACCGGCGAGTCGGTCACGATCGAGATCTCGGGGCTGTCGCTGTACACCCATCACGGTGTGAGCGAGGCCGAGCGCGAGGTCGGCCAGCGGCTCGTGCTCGACCTGAGGTTGGACCTCGGGGAAAGCGATGCCACGGTGACGGACTCGCTCGCGGACACCGTCGACTACGGCGAGGTCTGCCAGCTGGTCGCACTGATCGCCCAGCAGCGCTCGCACAACACCCTGGAGCGGCTATGCGGCACGATCGCCGGCCGGTTGATCGGCGATTACGAGCTCGAAGGCGTCTGGGTCAAGGCGACCAAGCCCGAGCCGCCGATCGCGTTGCCCGTGGATGAGGTGTCTGTTGAGGTCTGGCGCGAAGCTGAGGAGTAGGGAGGGTACGCGCGGAAATCTAAAAAGGGAGGGGGAAGGGGTTTTATGACTTTTTTCCTGGTAATGCAATCGTATATAGTATAGAATACCATCGTTATACCCAACTTTTTTAATGACAACGAATCCGGTCGTGTGCGAGGTTCGGGCACACAATTGATTATTTTGGCGGCTGCCCCTTGACATTAGTTAGCACTCACTTATAATCTCCAGCGATGATCGATCGCCTCGCACGGCTCGCGACCACGCGCACGCGGCGCATCCTGATCGTCGCGGGCGCCGTATTTCTGCTCGCTGCGGCGATCGGCGCTCCCGTCGTCACGATCCTCAAGAGCGAATCCTCGGACTTCCAGGACCCGCACGCGCAGAACCAGCAGGTTCTGCGCGCGATTGAACACGCCACCGGCCAGTCCGCCTACTATGGCGTCGCGGCGCTTGTCCCCGTGCGGACCGATGTCCGCACCGACCCTGCGGCCCAAGCGCAGGCCGCGCGGGTGGTGGCGCTGCTGTCCAGACAGCCGGGATTTCAGCGCGCCCTCGACTATGGGGGGGTGGGGCGGGCGGGATCCGATTCCCATCTGTCCGTGCTCGTCTCGCGCAACGGCCACCAGACACTCGTGCTCGCCGCGTTCGCCAACCGCGAACGCTCCGCGGCCGCGGTCGAACACGTTGCCCCCCGACTGGCAGGCAGCGGCGTGCGTCTGGGAGGCAGCGACGTCGCGTTTCACGAAATCAACCAACGCACCTCCTCCGATCTCGCTCGCGCGGAGACGTTCGCGCTGCCGATCCTGCTGCTGCTCTCGTTCTGGGTCTTCCGCGGGCTGATCGCCGCCGCGCTGCCGTTGCTCGTCGGGGGGTTCGCGATCGTGATCACGTTCCTACTGCTGCGTTTGGTCGACCAGTTTCTGGGGCTGTCGATCTTCGCCGTCAACCTTGTCACCGGTGTCGGGCTGGGCCTCGGCATCGACTACAGCCTGTTCATCCTGTCCCGCTACCGCGAGGAGATGGCGCGCGGCCTGGACTCCCACGCGGCGATCGCCCGCACCCTGCAGACCGCCGGGCGCACCGTGCTGTTCGGCTCGCTGACGGTCGCCGGCGCGCTCTCCTGCCTGCTCGTGTTCCCGCTGCGGTTTCTCTACTCGATGGGCATCGGCGGCGCGCTTGTGACGCTGTCCGCGGGGACCGTCTCGCTGCTCGTCCTGCCCGCCGTGCTGGTCGCGCTCGGCCCGCGCATCAACGCATTCGCCCCCGCGCGCCTGCAGCGCAACGCCGCGCAGGCCGCGCAACCGGCCGAGCGCGGCGTCTGGTACCGGCTCACACGTGGGGTCATGCGCCGCCCGGGCGCCGTCGCGCTGGGCACCGCCGCGGCGCTGATCGTGATCGCGCTGCCCGCCCTGCGCCTGCAGCTGACTCCAGCCGACGCGCACGTGCTGCCGTCCTCCGCGCAGCCCCGCCAGGTGGCGGAAGCGATCACCCACGAATTTGCCGTGGACGGATCGCAGACGGTGACGATGGTCGTGCGGGCGCCTGGGAGCGGGGTGCAGACCGTCGCGGCGCTCGCGCGACGCACGCAGGTCACGGCCGGTGCGCAGGCGAATCTGGCCGGGCCCCCGCGCTATCTCGGCCGCGGCATATGGGAGATCGAAATGTTGCCGCGCGGAACCGACGGCTCGTCCGCCAACCAGCAGCTGATCCATCGCCTGCGCGCGCTCGCAA
This sequence comes from uncultured Solirubrobacterales bacterium, assembly GCA_963755165.1. GTDB lineage: Bacteria > Actinomycetota > Thermoleophilia > Solirubrobacterales > Solirubrobacteraceae > Palsa-744. The sequence continues at coordinate 743,757 of CAVWIT010000002.1, forward strand.
GTCCGCCCACGCTGCTGGTGGGCGGCTCCACCGCTTGGTTTGTCGACCAGAAGGCTGCGATCGCCGCGAACACACCCCTCGCGCTGCTGATCCTCGCGCTCGTGACGTGGGGTTTCCTGTTCCTGATGACAGGCTCGGTCGTGCTGCCGTTCGTCGCGCTGTTGATGAACCTGCTCACCGTCGCCGTCGGCGCGGGGCTGCTCGTGCTGATCTTCCAGGACGGCCACCTGTCGAGCCTGTTCGGGTTCAGTCCGATCGGCGGCCTGGAGGAGTCAAACCTCGTGTTGCTGTTCATCGTCGCGTTTGCGCTGTCGACCGACTACGGCGTGTTCCTGTTCGGCCGCATCAAGGAGGCCCATGACGCCGGCATGCCGACACGCCAGGCGGTCGCCTACGGGGTGGAGCGCACCGGGCGCCTGATCACCGCCGCCGCGCTGCTGTTCTGCGTCGCGGTCGGCGCGTTCGTGACCTCGCACATCTTCTTCATCAAGGAGTTCGGCGTGGGGACCGCGCTGGCGGTCGCGATCGACGCGACGGTCGTACGCGCGCTACTCGTCCCCGCGCTGATGGGCCGGCTCGGCGAGCGCACCTGGTGGGCCCCGCGACCGCTGCGCCGCTTGCACGCCCGGGTCGGTCTGCGCGAGCTGAGCGAGCCCACTAGCGCGTAGCTGAAAGCGGTTGGGCGTACAGGCGGGTGAACGGCATCTAGGCGGGCGAACACATACCTTCCAGGCCATGCCCGCCCGCACAGGACTGCTCGGCCTCGGCTCGAACGTCGGCGACCGCCGCGCCCAGCTGCAGGGCGCCATTGACGCGCTGCCGAGCATCGGGGTGAATGTGGTTGCGTGCTCCTCGGTGTATGACACCGACCCCGTCGGCGAGGTGAGCGACCAGGCGAGCTTCCTGAACGCGTGCGTGCTGATCGAGACCGCGCACGAGCCGCTCGAGCTGCTCGATGTCGTCAAGGACCTGGAGCGCGCGCTCGGCCGTACACCCGGCGGCGTCCGCCGCGGCCCGCGCGCGATCGACATCGACATCCTGCTGCTCGGCGACGTCGTGCTCGCGCATGAGTGCATGACGCTCCCGCACGAGCAGCTGCTCGTGCGGCGCTTCGTCCTGATCCCTGCGCTAGAGCTCGGCTTTGAGTTGGCCACACCATCGGGTGCCAGGCTCGCCGACGCTCTGGCTGAGCTCCCTCTGGATGAGGGCGTGCGCTGGGCGGGCCCGCCGTTGACGCGCCCCTGAGCGAGGCGAGCTCGGGCCGTCACCCGCGCGCGGCATTCCCTCAGTGGACGACGATCTTGCCCCGCATCCCTTCGGATTCATGGATCGTGCAGCGGTAGTTGAATGTCCCTGCCCGCGTGAACCTGAGCGTGTACGAGCCGTGGGTCATCGTTCGCGAGTGAGCGCCATGGAACGTGACGTTGTGTTCTTCGCTGTCCTTCCACGCCCAGCGGACGCTGTCGCCACGATTGATGCTTAGCGTTCCCGGGTGAAAGCGGAGGTTCTTGAGGATCACCGTATGCGTGCTTGCCGCTCTGGCGCCGCCGAGCGCGACCGCCGGAATCGCCACGCCCACCACAATTGCAAGCGCTGCCAGGATTGCGTATGTCTTCTTGCTCATGTCTCTCCAGACGCCGCTGCGATTAGGATCTTCCCGGAGCCGGCGCATTCATCCGTGTGCACCGCTTGCGCTATGCGGCCGAGCCGCCCTCGCCCCAGCCGGCCAGTCGCACCAGCGTCGCGCCGCTCACGCCTCTGCCCGAAAGCACGCACAGCCTGTCCTCGCGCCGCCACGTTACGACCGGCAGGCCATGCACCAGCTGCAGCCGGTACGCCACGCCGTCCCGCCTCCAGACCGTCCCGCCGCTCATGGCCGGCGCGGGGGTGCCGCCGACGATCGCATACCCGATTCGGCTGCCGCCTGGGCTGGAGTAGAAGACGGTCGTCACGTTCCGCCCGCCCAGCGTGTCCGTACGCACGCCCGTGCTGCGCCAGCCCAAGCGCTCCCAGTAGGGGAACGTCACCCCGTCGACAGCGGCATCGAGCTGGGCGGCGTGCGCGGTGCTCTCGCGCGGAGCGGCCATCGTCGCGGCGCGCAGCGTCAGCGCCGAGGCGCTCTGCACGCTCAAGCTCTGCTTTGCGCCGCCACCCGTCAGCAGCGCGATCGCCGCCCCGGCCACGGCAGACGCTGCCATCGCCGCCAGCGTCGGTTTCAACCGGGTCGCGATCGGTCCCTTGGATGGATGCCGTCGCGGTGCTTTGGCCCGGGGTGACCGGGAGGCGGGCTTGGCCGGGCGCGTCCGCTCGGCGATCATCGCCTGCACCCGCTCGTGCAGGCGCTCCGGAGCGCGCACGTCCACGGCTCGCAGCAGCTCTGCCACGTGCTCGTGCTCTGGCTCTGCCTGCTCGAATCGGGTGCGTGCGTGTGGATCGCTCATGGTGTTCCCCTGCTTTGTAAGACTCCACCTGCCCGTGTCTCTTCCCGGCCGGCGTTCTCTTTGTGCTGCTCGCTAGGTAGCCGCGCTTGGGCATCCCGCGCGGGCTCGGGGTCAAGCGCCCGGGCGACCTGCCCGCGCGCGCGGAACAGCCGGGTTGTGATCGTTGCCTCGCGCACCTTCAGCGCGCGCGCGGCCTCGCGGTAGGAGAGCCCGAGCACGTCCACCGCGACCAGCGCCAGCCTGAAGTCCTCGGGCAACTGTGCGATCGTCGCGTACAGCTCCCGTACCTCGATCGCTTGCTCCGGGCGGCTCGTGGGCCGGGGATCGGGCGCGACGATATCCTCGAGCGCGGTCCCCGTCGCCGGCCGGCGGCTCGCCGTGCGCCTGGTCGTATAGAACGTGTTCCGCAGCGCTCGCATCAGGTAGTAGAGCTCGTCCTCGCCGCGCACGATCCGTGGGCGTGCGAGCACTCGCGCGAACGTCTCCTGGACGAGGTCCTCGGCGTCCTCCCTGCGCCCGCATAGCGCCCACGCCGCGCGATACAGGCGGTCCACGTGTCTCGTCAGCGATTGCGGGTCAAGCGTTCTCGTGGTCCCGCGACTGTAGCGCCGGGAAGGATCGCCGTGCGACGGCGTCCTTCGGGTGAGGGGTGCCGTACGACACGGGAGGGGCCGCGTCGCCTCTCAGGTTCATCGACCGAAAGGCGGGCTGAGATCGTGAGAATGCGTAAGCGCTATTTACCGCTGGCGGCCGTGCTCGGGGCCGCAGTGGTCGTGCTCCCGGCGATCGCGAGCTCGGAAACTCCAAGCATCTCGGCGCACAACGAAGGCGGCGGCTACTACGGGCAAACCCACTCCTGGATGCCCGCAACGGCCACGGTCGGCGTCGGCGGGGTCGTCAAGTTCAGCAACCCCTACAGCGAAACGCCCCACGGCCTGAAGTTCACGGGCGGCACGGCCGGGGAGGCGCCGAGCTGCACCGGGATTCCGGCCGCGGCGGGCACGGAATCCGGTGCCACCAACTGGCAGGGCGAATGCACGTTCAGCACCCCGGGGACCTACACGTTCGTCTGCACCGTGCATCCCAGCGAAATGAAAGGCACGATCACCGTCAACCCCAACGGGACAACCACGACGACGATGACGACGCCGACGACCACGACCACGACGACCACTCCGACGGCGCCCGTCGAACCCCCGTCCGGCTCGCCGCTGGCAGGCAGCGCGGCCCAGGCGATCAGGCTCGCCTCCAGCCAGCACGGCTCCTCCGTGCACGGCTCGGTCGACGTCTCCCAGGCCGGTGTGGGCGGCCGACTGGAGGTCGATCTGCTGGCGAAGAGCACATCCCTGGCAAAGGCCAAGCGCTCCACGCAGGTGCGGGTCGGCCGGCTGGTGCGCTCTTCGCTCTACGCCGGGAGCGTGTCCTTCGCCGTGCCGCTGACCGCACACGGGAAGGCCGCGCTGCGCCGCCACAAGCGCCTGGCGCTGACGGTGCAGATCGTGCTCACGCCCCTCTCCGGCGCGGCGGTGACGGTGACCCAGAGCGTGGTGATGCACGCATGAAGACGATCAGGGAGATGAGATTGCGTGGGCTTCAAGTGTGGCTGGCGGCTCTTGTGGGTCTTGCCGTCGCGTTCGTTGTCCTTCCTGCTGTGGCCAGCTCGGTGGAACCAATCCCCAGCGTCTCGGCGTACAACGAACCGGGTGGCTACAAATACCACTCCTGGATGCTTTCGACGGCCACGATCACCTCCGGCGGGGACGTCAAGTTCAGCAACCCGTATAACGAAACGCATCACGGCCTGAAGTTCATCGGTGGCATGGCCGGGGCGACGCCGAGCTGCACCGGGATTCCGGCCGCGGCGGGCGAACCGAGCGGCGCCGTCAGCTGGCAAGGCGAATGCACGTTCAGCAAACCGGGGACGTACACGTTCGAATGCACCGTGCATCCCGAAATGAAAGGCACGATCACGGTCACCAACGGGGAACCCACCGCGATCACGGAAGCGGCCACGTCGCTGAGCGAAACCGAAGCGACGCTCAAAGGGAGCGTCAACCCGGAGGGGAAGGCCACGGAATACTTCTTCAAGTGGGGAACCACCGTCGGCTATGAGCAGATGACGAGCACGAAGTCCGCAGGCGCAGGCACGACAGTCGTTCCGGTGTCCGAAGCGCTGAAAGGGCTCGCGCCGGGCAAGACCTATCACTTCAGGCTGGTCGCGAAAAACGAAAAGGGTCCCGCGGAAGGCGCTGACGAAACCTTCACGACCACCTCGCCGCCTCCACCACCGGGGCCGCCGGCCGCGACGACGAGCGAAGCCACGTCCGTGGGCGAACACGAAGCGACGCTCAAAGGCACGGTCAACCCTGATGGTCGGCCGACGAAATACTTCTTCGAATGGGGCACCAGCAACACCTACGGACAGGTCACGGCTGAAGCGCCCGCCGGCGAAGACCACACAGGCCACGTCGCGTCGGCCACTCTGACGGCGCTGAGCCCTGGGAAGGTCTACCACTTCCGGCTGGTGGCCAGGAACACGTCCTCGGAAACCGTGTTCGGCGCCGACCAGATGTTTAAGACGGTCTCGCCGCCACCAGCTTCCCCTCCTTCGACCACACCGAACGTCTCGACGGCGACCACGGCCACACAGCCCTCCGTAACGCCGACTCCGATGATGGCGCCGATCGGGCCCATGTCCGGCTCGCCACTCCTCGAAAGTCCCTCGCTTCGCTCCAGCCAGCACGGCTCCTCGGTGCACGGCTCCGTCCAGGTCTCCCAGGCCGGGGCGGGCGGTGAACTGGAAGTCGTCCTGCTTGTGACCGGCGCGTCTCTGGCCAGGACCCACCGCCCGTCCGCGGTCCGCGTCGGGCGCATTCGGCGTTCGTCGGTGGAGGCCGGTGTCGTCTCGTTCGCCGTGCCGCTGACCGCGCGCGGCAAGAGCGCGCTGCGTCGCCATCACCGGCTAGCGCTGACCGTGAAGATCACGATCACGCCCGTCTCGGGCGCGGCAGATACGCTCACGCGCGGCGTTCTCCTGCACGGTTGAGTACCCCAGTTGAGTGCCCAGAGGCCATTCTGAGGCCAATTTGCAGGGAAAACCTGCTAAAGCGCGTAGAAGCAGTGCAAGCGTCGTTGCACTTTGCTAGGGTGCCGCGATCAACGCCGAATCCCTGACCAGAAGTCAGGGAGCGGGGGACCCAAGTTGTTGGGGCGAATCCCACGGTGAACCGTGAGAAGCGCAGGCTCTTTCAGCGCTAGCCCGTCAGCTAACCCCGTAGGCCGACGAAAGAGGAGTTGCTTTTGCGGGTGCGAACCCTAAGCGCGGTAATTTGCTCGAGCTTGACGATCGCGGGCCTGACGGCCGTCCCCGCTGTAGCGGGCACGAGCTCGGCCTCCGTAGCCGGCGGCGCGGCAGCCGGGTCGATCAGAACTTCCGCCAGCGGCGGCGCCTCCCCGACCGCCCCCGCAAAGCCTGCAAAACCGCTGCATCTCTCGCCGATCACGGCCAAGACCCCCAATGTCGCCTATAGCGGCCCGGTCTACGAAAAGACCGCTACGGGCCAGCTCGTCCCCTACACGCCGCCGCCGGCAACCGCGCTGGGCCAGGCCAGCAGCGCCACGGCTGACAGCGCCACGCCCAGCGGCGTCACCGGCGGCAGCGTGGGTGCGCCCACCTCCGCGCCCACAGCCGCGCCCGCCAAGCCCGAGCTGCTCGTCCCCGGTCACATCGCGCGCATGATCGACGGTCTCGCGGCGGCCCCGATCGATGCGCCTGCCGCCGTCCAGGCGATCGTCTGGGCAGGCGACCAGCTCATCGGGCTGCCCTACATCTATGGTGGCGGTCACGCCTCGTTCACCTCGCCCGGCTATGACTGCTCGGGTACCGTTTCCTTCGCGCTGCACGGTGCCAACCTGCTGAGCACTCCCGAGGACTCCTCCGAATTCGAAGTCTGGGGCTCGCACGGGGCCGGACGCTGGGTCACGATCTTCTCCAACCCCGGCCACGCCTACATGACGGTCGCCGGGCTGCGCCTGGATACGAGCGCCGCCGACGATCCGTCCAACGAGCAGGGTCCCCGCTGGCGCCCGCTGCGCCCGGAAAACGCCGGCTACACGATTCGCCACCCGCTCGGTTTCTGATCGGCGCGCCGATCTCGGGTTTATGAGCGCCAGCGGAGCCGTGACCCAGAGTCGGCTAGGCTTGAGCGAATCGTAGGAGTGCAACACCAATAGGAGGATCAGATGGCCGGCCTGACCGGGCGTATGTCAACCGTCGTAAAGGCGAAGGTCTCAAAGCTCTTGGACCGCGCGGAAGACCCCGCTGAGACGCTCGACTACAGCTACCAGAAGCAGGTCGAACAGCTCCAGAACGTCAAGAAGGGTATCGCCGACGTCGTCACCGCCAAGAAGCGCCTGCAGATGCAGGAGACCACTCTCAAGCAGAGCGTGGTCAAGCTCGACACGCAGGCCCGCCAGGCGCTCTCCTCAGGTCAGGAGGACCTCGCCCGGACCGCGCTGGAGCGCAAGAACGTCGCCCAGACCGAGCTGCAGGGTCTCGACACGCAGGTCGCCGAACTGGAAGAGCAGCAGCAGAAGCTGACCGACTCCGAGCAGAAGCTGCGCGCGAAGATCGAGGCGTTCCGCACCAAGAAGGAGGTCATCAAGGCGCAGTACTCGGCCGCCGAAGCCCAGGTGAAGATCTCCGAGGCCGCGACGGGCGTCGGCGAGCAGATGGCCGACGTGGGCCTGGCGATGCAACGCGCGGTGGACAAGACCGAAAACATGAAAGCCCGCGCCGACGCCGTCTCCGAGCTGGAAGCCGCCGGGACGTTCGACGACATCACCGCGCTGGGCTCCGGCGAAGACGACATCGACCGCCAGCTGAAGTCGCTCTCCAGCCAGTCCGCCGTCGATGACGATCTCGCCAAGATGCGAGCTGAAATCGGGGCGGGCTCCGCCTCCGGTGCAGAGGCACCCGTGCCGCCCGCCGGTGAGATCGCCGCGCCGAGCGAGCACGCGCCGGGCGAGGCCGCGCAGACCCCTCCAGCTGGGGGTGGCCAGTCATGATCGTGCGGATCTCCGGTGAGGACCAGTATCGCCTGGACGACGACACCGCGGCACGCGTCAACGAACTCGAGCGCACGGTCATTGCGCTCGTCGACAGCGGCGAGGAGGAGGGCTTCGCCGACGCATACACGACCCTGCTCGACTACGTGCGCGCGCAGGGCGAGCGTGTCGGTGACGATGAGATCGAGACGTCCGATCTGATCCTGCCGCCTTCCGATCTGACCTTCGCCGAGGCCGGGCGCGAGTTCACGGGCGAGGGTCTGATCCCCGACTAGATCGGGATGCCCCACAGCGGGAACCAGCGCTCCAGTTCCGGCTCGATCGGCAACTCGGAAGCCATCTGTGCCTTGAGCTGCAGCTCGCGCTCGGTCGAGCGCTGCTGCTCGCCGTCGGCGGGCACGAACGGGTACCAGAAGCCGCGCTTGTAGTTGTAGATGAAGTACACAGGCCGCTTCTGAGCATCCACGAACGCAAACACGGCACACAGCAGGCGCTCGCCGTGGCCGGCGGTCTCGATCGAGCTCGACACGGCATTGACGGCGACCGCGAGATCTTCGACGCTGGGAGCGCCGTCGGGGTTGCGCAGCACCATCCAGCGATAGCCATAGCTGTCGTCCTGAGTGGCGACCCTAGTGCCGCTCTCTCCGCCGGTGGCCTTTACGACCTCCTCCATGTCGCGCAGCGTCGCTTCGAACTCGCTCGTCGCCAGCGCCTGGAACACGATCGCCGCGACGCCGGCCGGGTCGATTGAGTGCTCGGACTGCAGCGCGACGTAGGCGGTCGTGATTGCGAACAGCCGGTCGGGCGCCGGGCCGGCTACCGTGTGGCGGCCCGTGATGATGTCGCGTAGGCCCACGATGTCAAGCGGCGCTCTGCAGCTGGGACTCCAGCCGCTCCAGCGCGGCCAGGCGCTGCTCCAGCGGCGGGTGGTCGGCGAAGATATTCATCAACGATTTCTTGGTCCTGGCCGGCAGGATAAAGAAGGCGCTCATCCCCTCCGCCCGGCGCAGATCCTGGGTTGGCACGCGCTCCATAGTGCCGCTGATCTTCAGCAGTGCCGAGGCCAGCGCACTAGGTCGGCCGGTCAGCACCGCGGAGCCGCGGTCGGCGGCGAACTCGCGGTAGCGCGAGAGCGCCCGCAGCAGCAGGAACGAGATCGCGTACACCAGCACCGACACCAGCAGCACCAGCATGATCTCCTCCTCCTCTTCGTTGCTGCGCCCGTAGCCGCCGCCGAATCCGCCGCCGAAGAACAGCGCGAACTGGGCGATCATCGAGGCGAGCGTGGCGAAGAAGCTCGCCAACGTCATTACCATCACGTCGCGGTTGATCACGTGGGTGAGCTCGTGCGCCATCACTCCTTCGAGCTCGGCGGGCTCCAGCAGCTCGAGGATCCCTCGCGTCGCGCACACGTTTGCCGACTTCTGCGATTTGCCCATCGCGCACGCATTCGGCATCGAGGTCTCGATCACGCACACCCGCGGCTTGGGCAGGTTCGCCTGCACGCACAGCCGCTCGATGATCCCGTGCAGCTCGGGCTCCTGCGCGGGGGAGACCTCTTTGACTCCCATCGTCGCCATCGCAATCTTGTCTGAGCCGAACAGCTGCACCACCAGCAGCACGAGAGCCACCACCACGATGACGCCGGCCCCGGCACCGGCGGCGAAGAGCACCCCGAGGAACACCACGTACACGAGCCCGAGCAGGAACATCGTCAGCACCATCCGCGCCTGCAGGCCCGTGTCTTTGCCGAACTTCTCCCCTCGTCTAGCCATCCTCTCCGATTGTCGCAGAAGGCGACTAGAGTCCGGGCTGTGAAGCCCGAAGTACATCTGCTTGGCATCTCGATCAAGACGTTTGGGGTGACATTCGCGCTGGGGTTCCTCGCCTGCGGCCTAGTCGTCGCCCGCCGGCTGCGCGAGCTGGACCGACCCGTGGACTGGGCTTACGAGATCGTGTTCGCCGCCCTCATCGGCGGAGTGATCGGCGCGCGCGGGTACTTCGTTATCCAGAACTACTCCCAGGTCAAGCACAACCTGCTCGGCAGCGTCTTCTCCGGCTCGGGCCTGGTCTGGTACGGCGGCGCGATCGGCGGCGCGATCGGCGTGCTCGCATGGATGCGCTGGCGCGATGCGATGCGGCTGAAGATGTTCGACATGTGCGCGACCGTGCTCGCGCTCGGCTACGGCATTGGACGGATCGGCTGCCAGGTCTCAGGCGACGGCGACTACGGGATCTCCTCGAGCCTGCCCTGGGCGATGGGCTACCCGCACGGCACCGTGCCGACCCCGCCGGGCGTGCGCGTGCAGCCGACGCCAATCTATGAGACGGTTTCGATGTGCCTGCTCGCGTGCGTGCTGTGGCAGCTGCGCGACCGGGTGCGCCCGGGGGTCATCTTCGCTCTGTATCTCGTGTTCAGCGGACTGGAGCGTCTACTGGTCGAGTTCATCCGCCGCAACGCCGAGATCTTCGCGGGCCTGACCGCGCCCCAACTGGAGAGCATCGCGCTGATGGCGATCGGCGCCGTGTGGTTGGTGTGGATGGCGCGTCGGGGATTACTCGCGGCGCCCGATCCGACGACTGCATGATCCGGCAGCGATAATCCCGGTATGGCCACCGGAACCACCCCGCCACGGACCGGCCTCTCGCCGGCGCTGCCCCTCGGCAGCCGCCTGAACGAGCGCGGGCGCCTTGAGATCGGGGGATGCGACACGCTCGAGCTCGCGCGGGAGTACGGAACGCCCGCATACGTCGTCGCCGAAGAGGATCTGCGCGCGCGGGCACGAGCTTTCCTGGAGGCAGGCCGGCAGACCGGGCACGAGGACTTCCAAATCGTGTTCGCCTCCAAGGCGTTCCCGTGTACGGCCGTGCTCAGCCTGTTCGCGCGCGAGGGCTTGTGGTGCGACGTGGCTTCAGGGGGCGAGCTGAGTCTGGCGCTGAACGCGGGGTTCGCGCCCGAGCGGATCGTGCTGCACGGCAACGCCAAGTCCGAGACCGAGCTGCGCATGGCGCTGGAATGCCGGGTCGGGCTGATCGTGATCGACAACTTCGACGAGATCGAGCGTATCGAGCAGCTGGTCCGCGACGAGCAGGACGTGCTTATCCGGGTGACGCCGGACGTCAGTGGCGACACGCACGAGCATATCTCGACGGGTCAAGCTGACTCGAAGTTCGGCTTTTCGATGGCCGACGCCTCCGGGGCGATTGTCCGGGTGCAGGCAGTCGATGGGCTGCGATTGGTGGGGTTGCACGCGCACATCGGCTCGCAGCTGCTCGAGCTCGAGCCGTTTCGCCGCGAGGTCTCAGAGCTCGCGAGGCTCGGCGATTTTCCGGTGTGGGATCTCGGCGGCGGGCTCGGCGTGCGCTATACCGCGGACCAGCCCGAGCCTCCGTCGATCGAGTCCTACGTAGACGCGCTTGTTGCGGCGGCGGACGAGCACGGTGTGGGCGTGGGCTCCGGCAGGCGCCTGCTGATCGAGCCCGGTCGGGCGCTGAGCGCCAACGCCGGCGTGACGCTGTACACCGTGCAGAGCGTCAAGCGCAACGTCTCGCGCTGGGTGGCGGTCGATGGCGGCATGTCCGACAACCTGCGCCCGATGCTCTACGGCGCGCGCTACGAAGCCCATGTGGCCGACCGGTACGGTGGCCAGATCCAGTGCGTGCTCGCCGGCAAGCACTGCGAGTCCGGGGATGTGATCGTGCGTGAGGCGCTGCTCGACGACCCCAGACCGGGCGATGTGATCGTCACCCCCGCCACCGGCGCGTACGGGTATGCGATGGCGTCGAACTACAACGGCGTGCCGCGACCGCCGGTGATCTTCTGCGGCGACGGACGCGCGCGCGTGGTCGTGCGGCGCGAGACCTTCGACGATCTGATTGCGCGCGATGTCCGCTAGCGAGACAGCCTCCGCCCCGTTTCGCCTCGGCCTGCTCGGTCACGGCACTGTCGGTTCGGCGTTCGCCGAGCTGCTGGAGGAGCGGGCCGCGGAGATCGAGCGGTTCAACGGCCGCAGACCCACGATCACCGGCGTGCTGACTCGCACGCGGGGCAGCTTCGAGGAGGTGCTCGACGGCGCCGATCTAGTCGTCGAGCTGATGGGCGGGACCGAGCCCGCGCGGGAGTATCTGCTGGCGGCGATGCGTGCCGGCAAGGACGTCGTGAGCGCGAACAAGCAGCTGCTCTCCCAGCACGGCGAGGAGCTGTTCGGTCTCGCCCGCGAGCACGGTGTGCTGCTGCGCTTCGAGGCCGCGGTGGCCGGCGCGGTGCCGGTCGTGCGCCTGCTCGAGGAGTCGCTGGCGGCCACGCCGATCGAGCGCATCCGCGGGATCGTCAACGGCACCACCAATTACATCCTCTCAGAGATGGCTCGCGGCAGCACCTACCCGCAGGCGCTGAGCGAGGCTCAGCGCCTGGGCTATGCCGAGGCGGACCCCAGCGAGGATGTCAGCGGCCGCGACGCGGCGGCGAAGATGGCGATCCTCGCGCGGCTGGCGTTCGGCGCGCCCGTGCGCCTACAGGACGTACCCTACGAAGGCATCGAGCACCTGCAGGCGGACGACCTGGAGTACGCGCGCGAGCTGGGCCTCGGGTTGAAGCTGATCGGCACGGCCGAGCGTCGCGATGACGGGCTGTCGGTACGGGTGTATCCCGCGTTTTTGTACGCCGGGCATCCGCTGTCGTCGGTGTCGGGGCCGTTCAACGCGGTGACCGTCGAATCCGAGGCGATCACCGAGATCACGATGTCCGGTCCGGGCGCCGGCGGGCGGCAGACCGCGAGCGCAGTGCTGGGGGATGTCGTCAGCGTGATGACCGGCGGCGCGAGACCGCCCGCCCCGCCTCTGGAGCTGGCTCTGCTGGAGGATGTCGCGTACGCGTTCTACCTTCACCTGGAGGTCGCCGACCGCCCGGGCGTGCTGGCGTCGGTGACGCAGGTGCTGGGCGAGCAGGGCGTGTCGATCAAGTCGGTGCTTCAGCGAGGCCTCGGTGAGAACGCGCGGCTGGTGATGGTCACGCACGCGATCGCCGAGTCGCGCGTGCGGGCGGCGGTTGCGCTGTTACAGCAGTCCGACTTCGTGCGTTCGGCCCCCCGCACGATTCGCGTCATCGAAGAGGAGTTCTTGTGAACGAGGCAACCGTCAAGGTCCCCACGGTGGAGGGCATCCCGCCAACGGGCGCTCATGTGCCCCTGATCGAGCGTTATCTCGAGCGTCTCCCGTTCGCCGCGGGCGATCCGCTGGTCAGCCTGCAGGAGGGCTCGACGCCGCTGCTGCGCGCCCCCGTGCTCTCGGAGATGGTCGGCGCGAGCGTGCGCTTGAAGCTCGAGGGTGCCAACCCCACGGGATCGTTCAAGGACCGCGGCATGACCTGCGCCGTATCGGCGGCTGTGCGCGAGGGTGCGCGGGCGGTCATCTGCGCCTCGACGGGTAACACCGCGGCGAGCTCTGCGGCGTACGCCGCGCGTGCGGGCATCACCTGCGCGGTGATCGTCCCCGAGGGCAAGATCGCCCAGGGCAAGATGGCCCAGACTCTCGTGCACGGCGCGCGCGTGATCTCGCTGGTGGGCAACTTCGACCAGGCCCTGACGCTCGTGCGCGAGCTGACCGACATGCATCCGATCGTGCTCGTCAACTCTGTCAGCGAATACCGCATCGAAGGCCAGAAGACGGCCGCCTTCGAGATTCACGAGAGCCTCGACGGCGGGTTGGAAGCGCTGTACATCCCGGTCGGCAATGCGGGCAATATCACCTCCTACTGGCGCGGCTTTCAGGCGATGGGCTCGGCACCGCGTCTGTATGGTTTTCAGGCCGAGGGCGCCGCTCCGCTCGTGGAGGGAAGACCGATCGAGCACCCCGAAACTGTGGCGAGCGCGATCAGGATCGGCAATCCCGTGCGCTGGGAGGACGCAATGACCGCGGCACGCGACTCGCGCGGGTCTATCAGGGCGGTCAGCGACGATGAGATACTCGCGGCGTTCCGGCTGCTGGCCTCCCGCGAAGGGATGTTCTGCGAGCCGGCCTCCGCCGCGTCGGTGGCGGGTCTGCTCAAGTACGGCGCGGACGGTGCCGAGCAGGTCGTGTGCGTGCTGACCGGTCGCGGCCTGAAGGACCCGGAGACCGCGATCGCGCATAACGACGGGCGGATCATCAGCTGTCCAGCGGAGATGGGAGCGATCGAAGAGGCGGTGTTGGGTGATCCGTAGGCCTCTGGGGGGAGGCGCGGCCGATGGATCGTAGGCGGGTCGTGCGCGTGCCCGCGTCATCGGCGAATCTCGGCCCGGGGTTCGACTGTATGGCGGCGGCCGTCGGCCTGCACCTGGAGCTCGAGGTGCGCGAGACCGGACAGTTCGCGCTCGAGACCGACCTGCCGGTCGCGCATGGGCGCGAGAACCTGTGCGTGCGGGCGTTCGAGCGGCTGCATCCTGCGGACGGGTTCGCGTTTACGATCAGTTCTGAGATTCCGCTCTGTGGGGGCCTCGGATCGAGCGCCGCGGCGATCGTCGCCGGGCTGATGGCCGCAGACCACCTGTTCGAGCTGGACGCCGATCTGCTCGAGCTGGCAAGCGCGATCGAGGGTCATCCCGACAACGTTGCCGCAGCGCTGAACGGCGGGTTCGTCGTGTACGCAGACGGGCAGGCGACGCGCTTCGATCCGCCAACGGGCCTGGAGGCGATTGCGGTCGTGCCCGCGCAGGGAGTGCGCACCAGGGCCGCGCGCGATGTCCTGCCGCGGGAGGTTCCGCTCCGGGAGGCCGTGTTCAACGTCGCGCACACCGCGCTGCTCACGCTCGGGCTGGCACGCGGCGACTGGGACCTCCTCGCGCGTGGATTGCACGACAGCCTGCACCAGGCGCGTCGCGCGAGCCTGTTCCCGCGTTCATACGAGCTCGCTGTGCGCGCCCCCGAGCTGGGGGCGTTGGGAGCGACCATCTCCGGCGCGGGGCCGACCGTGCTCGTGTGGTGCTTCTACGAGCAGACCGGCGCCGTCGTCGAGGCGCTCCGCCCGGAGGTTGAGGGCTGGGCGAGGCTGCTGCGCACACCGTTCGAGGCCCAGGGGGCGTATGTCGGAGATCTCTAACCGATCCTGGCCACCTGCCTGCGCGCGTCCTCAAACCCCGGCAGCCGCGCAAGTGCTTCGTCTGCCAGTCTCAGGTAGTCCGAGCCAAGGTCGGGCCGGTAGTCGAGGATCGAGACGGCGCGCTCGGCCGACTCGGCGTAGGCGATCGAGGAGCGGATCGCGGTGTCGAACACCTGCTCGTCAAACCGCTCCTTCAGCGAGGCGAGGGCCTCGCGCGAGTGCACGGTGCGCATGTCCGCGAGGTTCAAGAGCACGCCGAGCAGTTGCAGGTCAGGGTTGAGACTGTCCCGCGCGAGCTCGATCACCTCCATCGCCTGCTCGACCCCCTGCAGCGCGAAGTACTGGGCCTCGGCAGTCACGAGCGCGCGATCGGCGGCGACGAGTGCATTGACCGTCAGCAGTCCGAGTGAGGGCGGGCAGTCGATCAGGATCAGCTCGTAGGAGTCGGGCACTTGCGCGAGCGCGCGGCGCAGCGTTAGCTCGCGGCCGAGCTTCCCGCCGAGCATCAACTCGGCCTCGGCAAGGCTGAGGTTGGCGGGGATCAGATCGTCGTGGATCGCCTCTCCCGTAGACGTGCGTCCGGACAGCACGTCGGCGATCGTCGGCTCGATGTCGGGCGGCAGGTCGAAGTAGTCAGACAGGTTTCCCTGCGGATCGAGGTCGACCGCAAGCGTGTTCACACCTGCCCGCCGAAACGTGTCGGTCAGAGTCCGCACCGTGGTTGTCTTGCCGGTCCCGCCCTTCTGAGAGAGCACGGCGATCGTCGTGGCAGTCGTTCGGGATTCGGTCATTCAGGCGCGATACTACGCGCCCGGCCTGCAGGACTCAGCCCGCGCTGTGCAGGGTGCTCGAGGCCGCCGCGACTCCGCCCGCGTCGGGAGCGACGCTGAGGAAGCGCAGCCGGTAGCGGCCGACAAGGATCTCGTCGCCGTCTTGGAGCACCTTCCACTCGATCCGCGCGCCGTTTACGAACACGCCGTTCAGGCTGCGATCGTCGAGCACGCGCACCCCGTCGGCTTGGCGCACGACCAGAGCGTGCCGGCGCGAGACGGTCGGGTCGTCGAAGCGCACGTCGGCCGCCAGGCTGCGACCGATGCGGGTCCACTCGCGCGTCAGCGCGACCGTCTTGAGCTCCTCGCCGTATTCGTAGGCGAGATACTCGCCAGGCTCCTGAAGTCGTTCGCGAGCATCCTCCAGCCATGCGTCGCTGTCGACGGGCTCGGGTTGGGAGAGGGTGCCGCCGGCGAGACTGGTCTTCAGCGTGTCGGCTTTGCTCATCCGTGCTCCGGTGGAGGGAGCGCCCTCCTCGCGCCGGCCCGGGTTGCCGCGACTGGCGACGATCCGTTCCCGCCCCGGGTCGGGCGCGCTCGCCATGGTCGAGCCGCCCGAGCGGCCACGAGCAAGGCCGTCCGCACTGAACAGGGATGCGCGGACGAAATCGCGACCCCCACAGCCGGGACAGTCGCTCAGCGTGTCGGTGCCGGCGAGCGTCAGCATGTATCCGCAGCCCCTGCAACGGAACGAGCCCGCGCCGGCCATTGTGCCCGAAGTAAGCGATTCCATCCTGTGCTTGCCCCTTTCTGCTTCGGATTCCCCAGGGTGCTGCCCATCAGGAAGAGCTCGTGGCGATCATAACAATCATGTCAATGTTGATGTAAGCCGCAGTCGCGAGTTCTGGCAACAGAAATCTATCACCGCGTTCCCAATTCTGGCGTCTCGCGAGGAGACCTCGAGCGCGCCTGCTGTCTGTTTTACCCCCGCGGGGTCCCGGGCAAACGGGAGGAGCGCAGGCGGCGGCGGCGAACTCCGAACACAATGAGCCAGGATTCCAAGCCCGCCGAGCGCGACGTCGAGCAATTCGAGCGCTTCCTGCTGCGTCGCGGTGTCGGTGCGCTGGAGGCCGATCGGGATCGCTGCGCGGACTGCGAGCGCACGCCACTGGTAGGCGAGCACGTGCACCTCTACGCACACGTCCAGGGCATCGTCTGTGAGCTGTGCAGCTCGCTGCGTCCCGAACATCCGGTCGCGACCGAGCTCGTGCGCCACTCCGAGCACGGTCACACGGTGCGGCTGACGCGCGCTGCATAGCGGCCGTTGCGCCCGGCAACTAAACTGCGGCTCGACCATGAACCCCGTGACCGTGTCGATCGTCGTCGACCGCCCGCGCGAGCAGGTGTTCGACTACCTGCAGGACATCGCCAACCACCCGGAGTTCACCGATCACTACCTGGTTGACTGGCATCTGACGCGTATCGACTCGGTCGGGCGCGGCGCGGGGGCGCGCTTTCGCGTGAAGGCGCCTGGCGTGCGCTTCGCGTGGGGCGACGTCACGTTCGTCGAGGTCGACCGGCCGCACCGGATCGTCGAGGTCGGGCGCACCGGCAAGGGCAACCGTGTGCGTACGCTCGGCGTCTACGAGCTCGCTCCCGGCGCCTCGGGCACCACGCGTGTGCAGTTCACGCTCGAGACGGCGCCCGCCACGCTCTCCGATCGTCTGCTCGAGGGGTTCGGCGTACGTGGCTGGATGCGCCGCCAGAACGCCCGCGCTATGCGCCGCCTGCGCACGATCCTCGAGGCAGACGTTGATCGTGGCCGCCGCGTCACGGTCGCGGGCGGGTAGCCGCCGGTGGGCGGGTACGGGATAGACTGCCGCGTCGCATGAGCCCTCGTCCCAGCCCAGTCTTCTCTTATCGCTCTTTCTCGGACGCCGTTCGCCGGATAGTGCTCGCCGTGCTGGCGCTCGGAGCTGCGCTTGTGCTCGCCGCCTGTGGAGATTCGCACACCCACGTGAGCACCGGCACCTACGCCGGCGAGTCCGGCCAGAACGCCCCGTATCTGAACGTCGGCTCGCTTGTCTATGAGGTGCAGCTCTCACGCGAGCTGAACCCAGCCAACGTCGAAGACGCCGCTTACCTGCAGGGGCTGACGCCCGCGCAGCGCGAGTTGAAACCGGGCGAAGAGTGGTTCGCCGTGTTCATCCAGGTCTACAACCACACCTCGACGTCGCACCTCGGCGCCAGCGACGTGACGATCAGCGACACCCAGAGCAACGTCTACACCCCGATTCTGCCGGACCAGACAAACCAGTTTGCCTACCGCGCCGGTCTCATCCTCGCCGAAAGCCAGGTCCCGGTGCCCGGCTCGGTCGCCGCCAACGGGGGTACCCAGGGCGCGTTGCTGCTCTACAAGATCCAGGTCGTCTCACTCGACAACCGCCCCCTGAAGATCCACATCGTCGATCCGACCGACACGACGCAAACAGCCTCGGCCGAGCTCGACGTCTGACGGGATCCTGCCCGCCCCCGGGTGCCGGATTCACTCACGATCCAGGATCGCGGCCAGAGGGCGGTGGCGACGTCAGCTGCTCGCCTGCAGCCCCGCTTCGAGCACCTGCCGCGCGACCGGCGCGGCGGTGGCTCCGCCAGCGCCGTCTTTGACGAGCAGCACGCCGACGACGATGCGCGGGTGAAGCGCCGGCGCGAACGCCGCGAACCAGGCGTCGGTGTTGCTCGGTTCGCTCGCCGCGCCCTCACAGCTTGCCTTGTGTGATTCCCCGGAGCTGCTTTCCTTGGCGCCGCCTTCTTCGCTGCCGCCCGAGCACGAGCTCGGCGAGCCCAGTTCGGCCGTGCCCGTCTTGCCCGCGACCGTCACCCCAGGGATCGCGGCCGCAGTGCCCGTGCCTTCGCGCACCACCCCGATCATCAGTCGCCTGACCGTGCGCGCCACGGCGGCGCTGGTCGCTGTGGCGAGCGTACGGGGCGGGGCGTCGAGCACGAACGTGGGCTGCGGACGGCGCCCGCCGTCGGCGATCGTGGCTGCCACCGTCGCCATCTGCAGGGCGCTTGCCTGCACCTCGCCCTGGCCGATCGCCGTCGAGCCTATATCCAGTTCGCCCTGAATCTGCGAAGCCGTTGGCAGTGTGCTCTCCACCGCGCCGGGGATGCCCGGTCCGTGGTTGAATCCGTACCGTTCGGCTATCGCCACCAATCGCGGTGCGCCCAGCTTGACTCCGAGTGGGGCGAATACCGAGTTGCAGGAGACCGCGAACGCCAGTTCCAGCGAGCCGCCACATTCCTCGCCGTTGGCGTTGCTCAGCTTGACCCCGTCGAGCGTCGCGTACGTCGCGTAGGGAAAGGTGCTGTGTGGACTCGCGATCCCGGCTTGCAGAACGCCGCTGACGGTGACCATCTTGAAGGTCGAGCCTGGTGGCTGCAGATCGTCGATGCCCAGACCGGCGACGGCCAGGATCTGTCCTGTGCTCGGCTGCATCGCCACGACCCCGCCGAGCTGACCGCCGAGCGCCGTGACCGCGGCGCGCTGCACAGCGGGGGAGATCGTCGTGCGCACCGTGGGTGCCGCCTTCGGTACGGCGACCGCCAGCACCCGGGTCGGTCCACCGAGCTGAGCGCTGCTCGCCAGCAGTTCGCCTCCCGGAGTGCCCCGCAGGCTGCCGTCCAGCGCCTCCTCGACCCCACTGACACCGATGATCGCTCTCGCCGGAACGCCTTCGGCTTCGAGCTGCGCCGCGCGCGTGGCGGGGATGGACCCGACTTCGCCCAGCACCGCTGCGGCGACGGAACCGAGCGGAGAGGCGCGCTGTCCGGCTTCGGTCGCCGCGCCTTCGGCGAGGACCGACCCATCGCGCGCCAGCAGTGTCGCCCGGTGCGGCAGCGTCATATTGCGGCTGAGTGCCTCGCCCGTGCGCAGGCCGGGAAACTCCAGCGACCGCGACCACGCGATCCCGCCGGGGCCGGCGTCGCTGCCGCCTACGATTCTCAGTGCGAACACGAGTCGCAGCGTCCCGAACAGGCGGGTGCGTACGCGCACCGGCACCGCCACCAGGCCGTCAGGGGTGTCATGGGGCTTGCCCGTCACCTGGAGTCGCGTCGCGGTCGCCGTTCGCAGCGCGCGCTGGTAGTCATCGGCCAGCTCCTGTTGGGAGATCACTCGTTTGGAGCGACCGTCGATGTCGTCGTACATAGCCACGTATTCGCCTCTCGTCCAAGCGGCCACGAACCGCGCTGCGAGCGCATTCGCGGCGTCCGGGCTATGGCTCCCGCCGACGATCGCACCGATCACGAACGCCAGTGCCGCCAGTGCAATCATTGGACGCGCCCGCCTGGCGCGCCGCTGGCGTTCATGGTCGTGGTGAGGAGGACCCGAAACCCGCCCACTCCCTGCGCTCGAGCACCCGCCTGCGGACATCGCGTTCACGATCGATCCCCCCTGCGAGTATTCATGGCGCGGAACGGTAGAACATGGTTTGATGAACCTGCTCGCGCACACGAACTGCGGTTTGAAACGGTGGGCGCACGCGTGACTACGCTCGACTGGTTGATCGTCGCGTTCGCCCTGCTGCTGGCTGGATTCGGCTTCCGGCGAGGGTTCATCGTGGGGGCGCTCTCATTTGCGGGATTTGCACTTGGTGCATTCCTCGGAACTCGCCTCGGTCCTCTTCTGCTGCCGCGCGGATCGGCCTCGCCGTATGCGCCCGCGTTCGGCTTGATCGGGGCACTGCTGGCCGGAGCGATCCTCGCGACCGGACTGGAGGGTCTGGGATTCAGGCTGCGCCGCCGCACGCTGATCCTGCCGGGCCTCGGCCTGCTCGACGGCCTGCTCGGGGCGGCTCTTGGGGCGGCGCTCGGCTTGGGAATTGTGTGGATCGGCGCTGCCGTCGCGGGGCAGACGCCGGCAGGGGGGCAGCTGCGCGCGGACATCCAGCGCTCGGTCATCCTGCGCGAGCTCAACCAGCTGCTGCCACCCTCGGGGCGGATCCTGAACGCGCTCGCGCGCCTTGACCCGCTGCCGCAGCTCGCGGGCCCCTCGCCCGATGTGGCGGCGCCGCTGCCTCAGATCGGGCGGGCTCCGGGCGTGCGCGCGGCCTCGCGCAGCGTCGTGCGCGTGCTCGGCACCGCCTGCGGCCTGGCGATCGAGGGCTCAGGCTGGGTGGCGCGCCCGGACGAGGTAATCACCAACGCGCATGTCGTCGCCGGCGAGCGAGACACGACCGTCGAGGTCGTCGACCATCCGCCGGCCATGTCCGCGGAAGCGATCGCGTTCGACCCGACGAACGACATCGCGGTGCTGCGCGTTCGGAGTCTCGGGGGCGTGCCGTCGCTGAACGTCGTGCACGAACCGGCCTCGGGCCGCGCGGGCGCGATCCTGGGATACCCCGAGAACGGTCCGTATGACGTGCAGCCAGGCCGCATCGGGCGCACTCAGACCGTGCTCACCGACAACGCCTACGGCCAGGGTCCCGTCTCGCGGCTGCTGACACCATTGCGTGGGCTGGTGCGACCGGGAAACTCCGGCGGACCGCTTGTCGACGGGAACGGCAACGTCCTGACGACGGTGTTCGCTGGCACCGTCGGCGGTGCTCCGCCCGGCGGCTATGGAGTGGCCAACGCGACGGTCTTGCGCATCTTGGCTGGCGCCGGATCGGCCGCCGTGGGCACCGGCCCCTGCGCTGCCGGTTGAGCGCTCGACTTCTGCTCGTCGATGGCCGTCTGCACGGCGGCCAGCCTATGCACCAATCCCGCACGCACCTGCTCCAGCTCCTCCGCACTCAGCAGCGTCGGGCCTGGTCCACGGCGAGTGGCGGTGGGTCGCGGCGTGACACCCGGGTGTTCGGCTTCCATCTCGCCGATTGCCCGCTCCAGGGTGGCTATCTGCGCGCGCAGCGCGCGCCTGCGTGCAGCAGCGGCCTCGCCTGTCTGCACTCCCGCCGAGCTCTGCTCCGGCCGCGCCGTGACATCCTGTGGGATGGCCACGTACAGGGCTGCCGCGACATCGCGCGGATCTACTCCGGTCGCCTCGGCCTCGCGGGCCGCGTCGGCCGCGATCGTGCCGATAGCCGACGGCCGGGGGAGCGTGGACGCGACGAAAGTTCCGCTGCCCTGCTGGCTTTCGAGCAGACCTTTCTGCTCCAGCCGCTGGTAGACGGCGCGGACGGTGTTGACGTTGAGGCCGCTCGCCTCTGCCATCTCGCGCAAGCCCGGCAATCGCTGTCCAGGCCTGAACTCGCCGTCGTGGATACGCGCGCACAGCGCCCAGCCGAGCTGCAGGCCGATGGGCACGTCTGCATCGCGGTCGATAGCCGCCGCGAACCCATCCAATGCAGATGATTCCAGCTCTGTGCCCATACCTCTACGGTAGCGCCCGTGCGCGCAGAAACCTAGTGTGCTGGTGAACTAGTACACTAGGAATATGACCGTTGAAGGGGAGCCTATGCACGAAGGGGCATCGTCAGGGTCTCCGATGGATGTGAGTCCGACCACGCGGGAGGTCGCCGAGCGGGTGTTCTTGCCGACCAGGAGCCTGCTGGAGGAAATCGGGGACATGATGATCCTCACCGGCAGGACGATCTCCTCCAGCCTGCGCCCACCGTACCCGTACGGCGGCGAGTTCGTGTCGCAGTTCCTGTTCGCCCTGCGCCTGTGCTGGTTGCCGCTGCTGCTGTCCACCGTCGCCATCAGCTACGGGGCGCCGGGCCTGGAGGCGGAGAACTTCCTGACGATCTTCGGCGCGACTGACCGGCTCGGCGGGTTCTTCGTGGTGTTCGCCATCCGCGAAATCGGCCCCCTGATCACCGCGATCGTGCTCGCGGGCGTCGCGGGCACCGCGATCACCGCGGATCTGGGGGCGCGCAAGATCCGCGAGGAGCTCGATGCGCTGCAGGTGCTGGGTGTCGATCCCATTAAGAACCTCGTTGTGCCCCGCTTTCTGGCGCTGATGCTCGTCACGGGCCTGTTCAACCTGTACGCGATCCTGTTCGGCCTGTTCGGCGGCATCCTCGCCGCGATCACCTACGAGCAGCCGCTGGGTCCGTTCTGGAACACGCTGTTCGCCAACGCCACGGTCACTGACCTGTGGGGCTCGGTGCTGAAGACCACGATCTTCGGGGCGATCATCGCGATCGTGTGCTGCTACAAGGGCATGATTGCCTCCGGCGGCGCCGAGGGCGTCGGCAGGGCGGTCAACCAGGCGGTGGTGGTCACGTTTCTGGGGATTGGCGCGTTCAACACCGTGTTCACGCAGACGCTGCTCGCCACCCATCCGAACATCCTGGTGATCAAGTGAACGAACTGCTGGCGATGCCGCGCGAATGGATCGCCGCGACCGGCGAGATCGCGGGCTTCACGGGCAACGTCGTGCGCGACGTGTGGAGCCTGCGCGTGCTCCGCTTCTTCGGCGAGGCGCTGCGCCAGTCGGGCATCATGATCGTCTCCTCGACGCTTGTCATCTGGGGGCTCGTGTTCATCATCGGGCTGGGCACGTGCGGCGTCCAGGGCGCGTACTTCACCGAGGCTCAGGGCGCGCCCGCCTACGCGGGCGTGTTCGCCGCGTGGTGCAATCTGCGCGAGGCCGTGCCGTTGACGTTCGGTTACATGCTGTCCGCGAAGGTCGGTACCGGGATTGTGGCCGAGCTCGGGGCGATGCGGATCTCTGAGGAGATCGACGCGCTGGAGGTGATGGGCATCGACTCGATGACGTTCCTGTGCGCGACACGCCTGCTGGCCGCGTGGCTGGTGCTGCCGTTCATGTACGTCTCGGCGATCGGTGTGGCGTACCTGGGCTCCTACCTGGCGGTGGTGCAGCAGGTCGGCTATGTGTCTTCGGGCGGGTATCTGCTGATCTTCTGGCAGTTCCAGAACCCGCCGGATTTCCTATTCAGCCTGATCAAGGGAATGGTCATGGCCACGGCGATCGTGCTGGTGGGTTGCTACTACGGCTACAACGCCAGCGGCGGCCCCGTCGGGGTGGGTACGGCGACGGCCAAGTCGATGGTGCTCAACCTCGTGCTCGTGAACCTGATCGGGATGCTCGGCACCGAGGTGTTCTGGGGCACCAAACCGCGCGCCCCGATCGGGGGGTAGCCGCAGCGTCGCGGGCTCGCCGACAGTCACAGGCGGAGCACCCGCTAGGCTGACCGCCGTGGCGAAGACTCTCCTCATAGCCGAGAAGCCCTCCGTCGGGCAGGACTTGGCGCGCGTGCTGGAGGGGCCGTTCCAGAAGAAGGAAGGGTACCTGGAGGGACCCGAGGACGTGATCACCTGGGCGGTCGGGCACCTCGTGCAGCTGGCCGAGCCGGATGAGTACGACGCGAAGTACAAGCGCTGGCGTATGGAGGACCTGCCGATCGTACCGGAGCGGTTCAAGCTCGTGGTCAGAGACGAACGCTCGCGCAAGCAGATGTCTGTCGTCACCGCTCAGCTCGGGCGCGAGGACGTCGATCTGGTCGTCAACGCCTGTGACGCCGGGCGCGAGGGCGAGCTGATATTCGCCTACCTGTATGAGAAGGCGGGCGCGAGCAAGCCCGTCAAACGGCTGTGGCTGAGTTCGATGACGAGCGCCGCGATGAAGGAGGCGCTCGCAACGCTGCGGCCATCCGAGGAGCTCATACCCCTCGAGGAGGCGGCCAGGTCGCGCTCAGAGGCGGATTGGATCGTGGGCATGAACGCCACCCGCGCGGCGACGATCCGGCTACGCAGCTCGTTTGACGGGGCGGTGTCGCTGGGGCGCGTGCAGACCCCGACGCTCGCGATCGTGGCACGGCGCGAGGAGGAGATCAAAGCGTTCAAGCCTGAGCCCTACTGGCTGGTCGATGCGACGTTCGAGGCCGACCCCGAGCGGGTGTACGCGGGGCGGTTCCATGCCGGGTCCAAGCCCAGGATCGCGACCGAGCGGGAGGCTGTGGCGATTGTCGAGGCGTGCGCGGGCAAGACGGCGACGATCACCAAGCTGGAGAAGAAAGAGCAGCGTGAGCGTGCGCCGATGCTCTACGACCTGACGACGCTCCAGCGCGAGGCCAATACGCGCTACGGGTTCTCTGCAAAACGGACGCTCGCGGCGGCGCAGCGCTGTTATGAGGAGCACAAGGCGCTGACGTATCCGCGAACCAGCTCGAGGTATCTGACCAAAGACATGGTCGCTGAGATCAAGCCGACGGCCGAGCTGGTGGGGGCGCACAAGGAATACGCGCAGGCCGCTATGTATGTCACTGGGCTTGATGTGCTGCCGCTGGGCAGGGTCGTCAACGACGCGAAGGTGACCGACCACCACGCGATCATCCCGACCAAGTCAGAGCACGATCTCGACAGGATGGGCTCGGACGACAGACGCATCTACGACATGGTTGCCAGGCGGTTCCTGGCGGTGTTTCATCCCGAGGCGGTGTTCGAGAACACGCGCGTTGAGACGACGGCGCCGGCGGGTGAGGGCGAGCGCGACGGCGGGTATATGTTCCGCACGCGCGGCAAGCTGCTGCTGGTGCCCGGTTGGCGCGGGGTCTACGACGAGATCTCCGCCGCGAGCGCCGCGAAAACGAGCGCCAGAGTTGATGGCGAGGAGGACGAGGGCACCGATCAGCAGCTGCCCAAGCTCGAGCGGGGCGAGCAGGTGGCCACGCGCGAGATCGAGAGCGCGCGCAAGGAAACCAAACCGCCGCGCCGCTACAGCGACGCATCGCTGCTGGGCGCGATGGAGACGGCCGGCAAGCTAGTCGATGACGACGAGCTGCGCGAGGCGATGAAGGACTCGGGGATCGGCACGCCGGCGACACGCGCGGCGATCATCGAGAGACTGATCACGGTCGGCTACATCGAGCGCGACGGGCGCTCGCTGGTGGCCACGGACAAGGGGTTGAATGTGATCAGGCTGCTGGGCGAGCACGCGCTCACATCGCCCGGGCTGACCGGCGACTGGGAGAGCCGGCTCGGCAAGATCGAGCGCCGCGAGGACTCGCGCGAGAAGTTCATGTCGGACATTGCGGGCTTCGCCAAGGGGACGATCGCCGAGCTGGACGAGAAGCTCAAGGACGTGCGCATACCGCGAGCGAGCCTCGGGCCGTGTCCGGTGTGCGGGCACGAGATCATGGAAAATCGCAAGGGGTACTCGTGCTGGGCGCGCAACGATCCCGGCTGCGGGTTTGTGATCTGGAAGGGCAAAGCCGGCAAGCAGTTGCCTGTGGAAGTCGCGCGCGAGCTGATCAAGACGGGCTACACCGCTCACGCGATCACCGGGTTCAAAGGACGCAGCGGACGCAGCTTCAAAGCCCATCTCGCGCTCGAGCAGACCGAGGAGGGCAAATGGCGGGTCGAGTTCGACGAGCCGTGGGCCAAGGAGGGCGCCAAACCTCCGGACGCGGAGACGAACACCGAGGCCGAGACGTCCGATACCGAGCGGGCGGCGAGCGACATAGAGGCGCGCACTGCCGCCTAGCGGGTTGGCGCCGCTGCGCGATCCCAGGCTGCTCGCCGATCTGCGCGTGCGCCCGTGGTCGGCGTCATCGCTCGAGCTGTGGAACGCGTGCCCGGCGAGGTGGTTCGTTGAGCGGATGCTGCGCCCGGAGAGCCCCGAGCCTGATCCAGAGCCGCTCGCGCGGGGGGGATTGGCGCACGCGGCGCTGCGAGACACGCTGGAGAGGTTGCGCGAGCGGTCCGGCTCTGCCCGGCTGATTCCCGCACGGCTGGGGCTGGCGCGCGAACTGTTGGAGGAGTCGCTGGCTCGGCACGCTCAGGACTACCCGCTGTCGGCTCGTGCCGAGCGCGTGCCGGGTGCGCGCCGCCGGCTGGAGGCCGACCTGGAGCGCTACCTGCGCCACGCGGTCGAGCAAGCCAGTCCGCTCGAGCCGACTCACCTCGAGCTGGGGTTCGGGTTCGACGAGGAGGATGGCCTGCCGGGGCTGGACCTCGGCGGAGGAGTGATGCTGCGCGGGCGCATCGACCGCATCGATGTCCGTCGGGGGGGCGAAGAGGCCGTGGTGTATGACTACAAGGGGGCCAACGTGACCCCGGCGGCAAGGTGGATCGAGGACGGCAAGGTGCAGCTTGCGCTGTACATGCGCGCAGCCGAGCGCCTGCTCGGGCTGCGTGTCGTCGGAGGGTTCTACCAGCCGCTGGGCGGTGGCGATCTACGCGCGCGCGGCGTGCTGGACGCTGGGTCGGGCGTGCAGTTGGAGTGCGTGCGCACCGATCTGCTTGACCGGGCGGAGATCGATGCCCTACTGGAGGATGCGATCGGGCTGGCGAGGAGAGCGGCCGCGCAGGCGATGGAAGGCGCGATCGAGGCGCGGCCGCGCACGTGCTCGTACACGGGCGGGTGCGAGCACCCGGCGATCTGCCGATGCGGGCGGTGATGGCGTGGAGCGGCTGACGGGATGGGACTTCGTCGGCCCAGGATCGCTTGCCACCGACCCCGCGATGCAGGAACCGCTGGGGTCACCAACCCTGACCGACGAGCAGGAGCAGGCGGTGGCCCGGCGCGGCGAGCCGTTGCTGCTGGCGGCGGGGGCGGGGAGCGGTAAGACCTTGGTGCTGGTGGAGCGGTTCGTCAGAGCCGTACGCGAGGACGGGATCGCGCCTGGGCGGATCCTGGCGATCACGTTCACCGACCGGGCTGCAGGTGAGCTGCGCGAGCGAATGCGACGGCGACTGCTGGCGCTGGGCGAGTGGGAGGCGGCACAAGCAACGGAAGAGGCCTACGTCGGCACGTTCCACGGATTCTGCGCGCGCGTGCTGCGCTCGCACGCGCGCGAGGCAGGTCTAGCGGAGGAGCATGAGATCCTCGACGAGGGCCTTGCGGGACGGATGCGCAGACAGGCGTTTGCCGTCGCGCTCGCCGAGTTCCTGGAGGGGGGGCGCGGCGAGGCGGTGGACCTGATTGCCGCGTACACCGCTGATCGTGCCCGTGCAACTGTGCTGGGTGTGTATGCGCAGCTGCGCAGCGGCGGTCAGCAGGCGCCACGTCTGCCGGCGCCCAGGCTCGGCGAGGAACCTGACGCGGCGGACTTGGAGGGCGCGAGGGCGCTCTCGCTGTGGGGCGAGCTGCTGGAGCGATTCAGGGAGCGCTACGCCCAGGCCAAGCGGGAGCGTAACGGGCTCGACTTCGACGACCTGGAGTTGCTGGCGGGCGAGCTGCTGTTAGAAAACGAGCACGTCAGGCGGGCATGGGCGGAGCGGTTTGAGCTGCTGATGGTGGACGAGTTGCAGGACGTCAATCCCCGCCAGCTGGCGCTCGTGCGGGCGCTGGAGCACGAGAACCTGTTCACGGTCGGGGACGAGTGGCAGTCGATCTACGGGTTCCGTCACGCTGATGTCGGTCTGTTCAGGGCGCGCGAGGCCGAGCTGTCCCCGCGCGGACAGAGCCTGCGGCTGATGCACAACTTCCGCGGTCGCGCCGAGTTGCTTCAGGCTGTGAACGCGATCTTCGTCAGGCGCTTCGGCGGCGCGTTCATACCTCTGCGCGCGGGCCGGGAGCGAGAGCGCGAACGCGAGGCGCACGGTGAACCGCTCGTCGAGCTGCTGTTGAGCGACAGGCGCGGCTGGGGCGGGGACGAGGCGACCGTCATCGCCGGTGGGGCGGAGTCCGGCGCGGCTGCATGGCGCGAGGCGGAGGCGCAAGCGCTGGCGCGGCGCGTGAGCGAGCTGGTGCGGGGTGGGCAGGCGCGTGCGGGCGGGGTGGCGGTGCTGCTGCGGGCGGTGGGCGACATCGAGTGCTACGAGCAGGCGCTGCGCGCGCAAGGGCTGAAGACGGTCGCGAGCGCCGGCGCGTTCTGGGCGCGCCAGGAGGTCGCCGATCTGCTGGCGTACCTGCGCGCGCTCGCGGATCCGGGCGACGAGCTGGCGCTGTATGGGGCGCTGGCCGCCTCGCCGGTCGATCTGTCGAGTGACGAGATGGGACTGCTGGCGCGCGCGGCGCAGTCGAGGGGGTGCAGCGTGTGGGAGATCGCCCGCGATCCCACGGTAGGGAACGGCGCTAATGACGGCAGCGGCGCCGACACACGTCCGGGTGGCGTAAAAGCATACGTAGAGACAGAGGCTGGTCTGCAAGGTGGCAAGCTCGCGCGGACGGCCGAGTTCTGCGCATGGCTCGAGCAGGAGCGCGAGCTGATGCCCGAGCTGGTGTTGGCCGAGCTGCTGGAGCGGGAGATCATGCACTCTGGCCACCTCGAGCGCCTGCGCGCTGGCGAGGACTCCGAGCGCAGGCTCGCTAATGTGCGCAAGCTGGTGGAGCTGGCGCGGGAGTGGGAACGCAGCGAAGGGCGCGATCTGCGTGGATTCCTCGACGAGGCCGCATTCCAAGCAGGGGCTGGCGGCGGGGGGCGCCTGGCGAGCGCGGAAGCGATCGCCGAGCCCGACGCGCCTGTCGCGGACGAGGCCCAGGACGCGGTGCGACTGATGAGCGTGCATGCCGCCAAGGGGTTGGAGTTCGACGTGGTGTGCGTCGCAGACCTCGGGCGCGCGCCGAGCATAGGCGTGCCCGATCTGCTCGTCAGCGGGGGCACCGCCTCCGAAGGAGGGGGTCGGATCGGCGTGCGGCTGGTGGAGCTCGAAGACCCCGAGCCGCGGCCCGCGGCGGAGTACGCGCAGCTGGCGCAGGAGCGCCGCGCGGCGCAGGCCGAGGAGGAGGACAGGATTGTGTACGTCGCGATGACCCGCGCGCGCGAGCGGCTGCTGCTGAGCGGGGCGGTGGACTTCGCGAGCTGGCCGCGCGAGCGAGGAGGGGCCGCGCCGATCGCGTGGCTGGGACCGGCGCTGTCGCCCGAGCTGCCCGTGCTGTGCGCCGAGGCCGTGCGACGATTCGACCTGCAGGCAGCGGGCGATGATCGACCGCTCGAGGATGAAGCACGCAAAGATCGGCTGGCTCCCGCATCGGCGCTCCCATCGCCCGCATCGGCGCTCGCACTGACCGTGGACGGCACCGACGTGCCGCTGTGCTGTTGGCTGAACACCACACGAATGGCCGGAAGGCCGGCATGAGGCCATCCGACGTCTCCGACGACGAGCTGTTCGCTTTGGCCCGGGCGGGGCACCAGCGCGCGCGCGAGCAGCTCATCGAGCGGTATCTGCCGCTGGCACGGCGGCTGGCCCGCCGCTACCAGCGCAGCGAGGAGCCGCTCGAGGATCTTGTGCAGGTGGCATCGCTCGGTCTGCTGAAGGCAGTGGACCGTTACGACACGACCCGCGATACCGCCTTTTCGAGCTTCGCCGTGCCGACGGTCCTGGGTGAGCTCAGGCGCCACTTCCGCGATCGCACCTGGTCGGTGCGGGTCCCGCGCGAGCTGAAGGAGCTTGCGCTGCGCGTTGACAAGGCGGTTGCGAGCCTATCCTCTCGGGCGGGCAGGGCGCCGACGGTGAGTGAGATCGCTACGGCGGTGGACGCGAGCGAGGAGCAGGTGCTCGACGCCCTACAGGCGGCGGTGGCGTACCGCGCGGGCTCCCTGGACGCGCCGCGTTCAGGCACGAGCGAAGAATCCCAGGGCGAGAGCGTTGCCGACGCGATCGGGACCCAAGAGGGAGGATTCGAGCGGGCGGAGGAGCGCGCGACGTTGGGAGGAATGCTTGTGCACATCACCGAGCGCGAGCGGCTGGTGCTGACGCTGCGCTTCGGCGAGGACCTGACGCAGGCGGAGATCGGGGAGCGGATCGGGGTCTCGCAGATGCAGGTTTCGCGGCTGATCCGCCAGGCGCTCGCACGGCTGCGAGAGGCCCTGCACGAGGATCCGCCCGCGGGTTGACATCGACGAGCAAGCCGTCAACACTGTGGCGATGCCCCGATCGATGTGGATGGGCACGCTCAGCTTTGGTCTCGTGAGCATGCCCGTGAAGCTGTACAGCGCGGTACACAGCAAGAGCGTGCACTTCAATCAGCTGCATGGCGCCGACCACGCGCGCATCCAGCAGAAGCGCGTGTGCTCGGCCGACGGCGAGGAGGTGCCGTTCGAGGAGATCGTCAAGGGCTATGAACTGGCGCCCGAACGGTATGTCGTGATTGAGGACGCAGAGCTTCAGGCGCTCGCGCCGGAGGCGACGCGGACGATCGAGATCGAGGATTTCGTCGAGATCGACGAGATCGACCGGATCTACTTTGACCAGTCCTACTACGTCGTCCCCAACCGCGGCGGGGCGCGCTCTTACAAGCTGTTGCTGCAGGCGATGCGTGAGACCGGCAAGGTCGCGATCGCGCGCGTCGTGCTGCGCTCTCGCGAGCGGCTGGTCGCGGTGCATCCGCGCGAGGATGTGCTGGTGATGACGACGCTGCACTACGCGGATGAGATCAACCCTACGAATGAGCTGCGGGAGCTGAATGGCAAGGAGAAGGAGGCGACCGTCGGTGAGCGCGAGCTGGGCGTGGCGCGCAGGCTGGTCGAGTCGCTGGCCGAGCCGTTTGACATCGACCGCTACCGGGACACCTACCGCGAGGCTGTGCTCGACCTGATCGATCGCAAGGCCGGCGGGGAGGAAATCGTTGTCGAGCCGCATCCCGTCGCCGAGGCGCTGCAGTCCCCCGACCTGATGGGCGCGCTGCAGGCGAGCCTCGAACAGGCGCGCGAGCGAGGCGGGGTCCAAGCGAGTGGGAACGGCAAGGCCATGACTCGCAAGAAAACCGCGGCGAAACCTGCCCCCAAGTCCTCGACGAAAGCTTCCAAGCCCACGCAGACAGGCTGATCAGCCGAACCCGAGCGTCAGCACCAGCTCCTCGCCGCCTCCGTCCCGAGCGGGCTCGATGCGGCGGGCGTCGGAGAATCGCTCGATCACGTTGCCCACGTTAGGCAGCAGGGCGTCGTCGAACAGGCCGGACGCGCCACCGGGGCGCAGCTCGGATACGCGCAGCTCGATTGCGCCTGCATCGACATTGACCGTGAACGAGAGGTGACCGTCGCGCGTGTGGGCGGGCGCGTGCGCGGAGATCGCGTCGCACAGGATCAGCGCGTCGTCGAGTCGATCCAGGGGGCAGGCGGCGCGAGCGAGGACCATCGACACGACGCGGTTCAGGACAGGCGCGACGAGTGGGCCATTAGCCACGTGCAGCGTGATGGGACCATGTGGCCCCTGCGGCGGCGCTTTCGGGTCGGGCGTTGTGGGGGTGCTCACGCCAGCGCGGCCGGATCGGTCGGATCGTCCTTGTCGCCGGCGGCCGTAGCCTGATGCGCATCGTGTTTGTCCTCATGCCCCCACGCGTGATGGTGGGGAGCGCCGGATAGCGAGAACGTCATGCGCACCTCCGTGCGCTCGTGCTCGTCACGACCGAGCTGGACGGACTCGGTCAGGGAAGCGATCAGCGGCAGGCCGAGGCCGAGGCCCGGACTGTCGGGGTGCGGCGCCATGCCGGACCCCTCGTCCCGTACGACGACGGTGAGCTCGTCATCTCCCAGCATGGCGCACACGTCCAGTGGACCGGGATGCCCATCGGGGTAGGCGTGGACGACGACGTTTGCGCACGCCTCGGTGACCGCCAGGCGCACATCGGAGAGAAGCTGCTCGTCGACCGCGAGCACCTCTCCGAGCGCACCGAACGCGTGGCGGATCAATGCGATGTTGTCTGCATGAGCCGGGAGCGAAAGCTCCATGTCCGGCTTCATAATCGCTCCTGGGGTCCTCAAGGTGCTCTCGGTCATCGACAATGGTGCCCAAAAGCGGCGATTCTCACACCTCGAGCATACGCGAGCGATCCGTCCGAACCCGTGCGCGCCCGGTTTTTTGCCTCCACGGGCGGCTGGCGCTGCCCTCGCGCTCCTGGCGCCGACCCCGCCGGGCGACTGGTTATGACCCTCTACGCGGCCTGCCGCAACCTCGCCGCGCAGCCGGCTGCACCCACCGCGCACTGATACCCTTCAAGGCTCCGCCTCAGGTGTCCGCCCGTGCCCGCGCGGGGATTGCACGCGCGGGATGCACCGCCCCCAGGGAGCACTTCCATGACTTCGCACACCATGCAGCCGCCCAAGGCAGTCGGACTCTACGACCCTCGCTTCGAGCACGATGCATGTGGCGTGGGTATGGTCGCGCGTCTGGACAACACGCCGACGCACGAGGTGATCGAACGGGGGATCGCCGCGCTGAAGAACCTCGAGCACCGGGGCGCCTCGGGGGCGGACCCGTGCACGGGGGACGGCGCCGGGATCCTCATGCAGATGCCCGACGGGCTGCTGCGCGCGACCGTCGAGTTCGAGCTTCCACCGCGCGGCGCCTACGGGGTGCTGATGTGCTTCCTGCCGACCGACTCCGGCGCGCGTGGGGGCCTGGAATGCCTGCTCGAGCGGACGGTGCGCGAGGAGGGACAGAGCGTGCTCGGCTGGCGCGATGTGCCGGTGCGCCCGGAGCACACTGGCGAGGTCGCCGGCGCGTGCCGCCCCGTGATCCGTCAGTTGTTCGTCGGCGCCGGTCCCGAGCATGCCGAGGATCGGGACGCGTTCGAGCGCAAGCTGTACGTCATCCGGCGCGTGTGCGAGCTGAACCCGGAGGGCGCCGGGCTGTATGTCGCGTCTAGCTCATCCCGCACACTCAACTACAAGGGCATGCTGATCAGCTACCAGCTGGCCGAGTTCTATCCGGACCTGCGGGACGAGCGCTGCACTAGCGCGCTGGCGCTCGTGCACTCGCGGTTCTCGACGAACACGTTCCCCAGTTGGGAGCTCGCGCACCCCTACCGCACGATCTGCCACAACGGTGAGATCAACACGGTGATGGGCAACGTCAACTGGATGCGTGCGCGCGAGTCGGAGCTGCGCAGCGAGCTGTTCGGCGAGGATCTTCGAAAGATCCTGCCGGTCGTCACTCCCGGGAACTCCGATTCGGCGACGTTCGACAATGTCATGGAGCTGCTGCTGCTTGCCGGGCGCTCGCCGGCGCACGCGGCGATGATGATGATTCCCGAGGCCTACCGCGACCGCGAGGATCTGTCCGCGGAGCTGACGGGCTTCTACGCCTACCACTCCTGTCTGATAGAGCCGTGGGACGGGCCGGCGTCGGTCGCGTTCACCGACGGACGCGTTGTCGGCGCGACGCTCGACCGTAACGGGCTGCGTCCGGGCCGCTGGGTGGAGATGACCGACGGGCACGTCGTCCTGGGCTCTGAGACTGGCATCATCCCCGACGTCGCCCCACGCGAGATCAGGCGACTGGGACGGCTGCAGCCCGGCAAGCTGTTCCTCGTCGATCTGGAGCGCGGGCGGATCGTCGAGGATGGCGAGGTAAAGCGCGAGGTCTCGACACGTAGGCCCTACCGCGAGTGGTATGAGCGCAGCTCGGTGCAGTTCTCAGAGCTGGAGCCCTCCGAACAGGTCACGATCTCCGACCAGCCGCTGCATCGCCGCCAGCGTGCGTTCGGCTACAGCCAGGAGGACCTGCGCGTGCTGCTGAAACCGATGGCGCTCGAGGGGGTCGAGCCGATCGGCTCGATGGGCAACGACATCTCTTTGGCTGTGCTCTCCGATCAGGCGCCGCCGCTGTTCTCCTACTTCAAGCAGCTGTTCGCCCAGGTCACGAACCCGCCGATCGATCCAATCCGCGAGGAGATCGTGATGAGCTTGGAGACGACGCTCGGCAGTGAGCGAAACCTGTTCGAGGAGACGCCCGAGCACGCGCACAAGCTCGTGCTGGAGCGCCCGATCCTGCTCAACCGTGAGCTTGAGACGCTGCGCCACGTCTCGCACGAGCTGTTCGCGGCGCGAACGATCGACATCACCTGGCCGGTCGCCGAGGGTGCAACCGGGATGGCCGCGGCGCTCGAGCGCATTTGCGAGCAGGCGCACGACGCGATCGTGGCCGGGGTCAACATCATCGTGCTGTCTGACCGCTCGCTCGGGCCACGCCGCGCGCCGGTTCCCTCGCTGCTGGCGGTAGCCTCGGTCCACCATCACCTCGTGCGCGAGGGCACGCGGCTGCGGGTGGGGATCGTGCTCGAGTCCGGCGAGCCGCGCGAGGTGCATCACTTCGCGACCCTGATCGGCTACGGAGCGAGCGCGATTAATCCGTATCTGATGCTCGAGACGCTCGACGAGCTGGTCATCGAAGGGCAGATCGCGCGCGAGGGCGGCCCATATGCCGGCGAGTCGGACGACGGCGCACAGCGGCCTGGTACCGAGGAGCTGAACGAGCGCCTCGAGCAGGCCGCCCAGAACACGGTCAAAGCGATCGGCAAAGGTCTCTTGAAGACGATCTCCAAGATGGGCATCTCCACGATTCAGTCCTATCGCGGGGCGCAGATCTTCGAGGCGGTCGGACTGGAGCGAGAGCTGATCGACCGCCACTTCACCGGCACCGCCTCGCGCATCGGCGGGGTCGGGTTGGACGTACTCGCGACCGAGGCGCTGGAGCGTCACGCGCGAGCGTATCCGGTGCCGCAGGACGAGCTGCTGCCGGTCGGCGGCGTCTACGCGTGGAGGCGCGATGGCGAGCACCACATGTGGAACCCGGAGACGATCGCGCTCGTGCAGCACGCGGTGCGCGCAGCCAATGGGAACGTCACGGACGCGCTCGCCGGCGAGGCGCAGGCGCTCGCCGAGGTGCGCTCGAGTAAGGCGTACGCGAAATACCGCGAGTATGCGGATGCGATCAACGAGGACGCGGCGCGCAAGGCGACCCTGCGCGGGTTGCTGCAGTTCGCTGCGCAGACGCGCGAGCCGATCCCGTTGGAGGAGGTCGAGTCTGCGAGCGAGATCGTCAAGCGATTCTGCACGGGCGCGATGAGCCTCGGCTCGATCTCGCGCGAGTCTCACGAGACGCTCGCGATCGCGATGAACCGCCTCGGCGGGCGCTCGAACACGGGCGAGGGTGGCGAGGACCCCGCGCGCTATCAGCCCGACCCGAACGGGGATCGGCGGCGCTCGGCGATCAAGCAGGTCGCCTCTGGCCGGTTCGGCGTGACGATCCACTACCTCGTCAACGCTGACGAGCTGCAGATCAAGATGGCCCAGGGTGCCAAGCCCGGCGAGGGCGGTCAGCTGCCGGGGCACAAGGTCGATAACTACATCGGCTCGATCCGTCACACGACTCCCGGCGTGGGCCTGATCTCCCCGCCGCCGCACCACGACATCTATTCGATCGAGGATCTCAAGCAGCTGATCTATGACCTGCGCTGCTCAAACCCGAGCGCGCAGGTGTCGGTCAAGCTCGTCTCCGAGGTGGGCGTTGGCACGGTCGCGGCGGGCGTGTCCAAGGCGAACGCCGACCGCGTATTGATCTCAGGGCACGACGGCGGCACCGGGGCCTCGCCGCTGTCCTCGATCCAGGCAGCGGGCGTACCATGGGAGATCGGGCTGGCCGAGACCCAGCAGACGCTGCTGCTGAACAACCTACGCTCGCGCATCGTCGTGCAGACCGACGGCCAGCTGAAGACCGGCCGCGACGTTGTGATCGCCGCGATGTTGGGCGCTGACGAGATGGGGTTCTCGACTGCGCCCCTGATCGCCACGGGCTGCATCATGATGCGGGCCTGTCATTTGAACACGTGCCCGGTGGGGATCGCCACGCAGGACCCCCGGCTACGCGAGCGGTTCAAGGGCACGCCTGAGCATGTAGTCAACTTCTTCTTTTTCGTCGCCGAGGAGGTGCGCGAGATCCTCGCCTCGCTGGGATTGCGCTCGCTCGATGAGGCGATCGGGCGCGTGGACCTGCTCGAATCCCGGGGTGCGATCGAGCACTGGAAGGCGCGCGGTGTCGACCTGACTCACATCCTCACCCATGTCGAGCTTGCAGAGAACGCTCCGCGCCGGCGTATCGAACCGCCACCGGAGGTGCTCCGCGACGCCCTGGACTGGGAGCTCGTCAAGCGTTCGACCGGCGCGATCGAGCGGGGCGAGCGCATCGAGTTCGCCCTTGAGATCCGCAACGTCAACCGCTGCGTCGGCGGCATTCTCTCCAGCCACATCGCCCGCGCGCATGGCGCCGCGGGCCTGCCGGAGGGCTCGATCGAGGTCTCCTTCGAGGGCTCAGCCGGGCAGAGCTTCGGCGGCTGGTTGGCGCCCGGGGTGACGTTCACGCTGTGGGGCGACGCCAACGACTACACCGGCAAGGGCCTGTCCGGGGGCGTGCTCGCGGTACGCCCGCGCGAGGGCATGGCGGACGAGTTCATAGCCGAGGAGAACGTGATCGTCGGCAACACGCTGCTGTACGGGGCGACGTCCGGGCGGGCGTTCTTCCGCGGCCTGGCGGGCGAGCGCTTCGCCGTGCGCAACTCCGGCGCGAGCGCGGTCGTGGAGGGTGTCGGCGATCACGGCTGTGAGTACATGACAGGGGGGCGGGTGGTCGTGCTCGGGCCGACGGGGCGCAATTTCGCGGCCGGCATGAGTGGTGGGATCGCGTACGTGCTCGACGAGGACGGGACGTTTGCGCGGCGCTGCAACATGGGCATGGTTGGCCTCGAAACGCCAGACGAGGCGGACGCCGCCGAGCTGCGGGCGCTGATCGAAGAGCATGCGCGGCGCACCGATTCGCCCGTCGCGGCGCGTGTGCTTGCCGAGTGGGTGAAGCTGCTGGCGCGGGGTGCGTTCGTAAAGGTGATGCCCCACGACTACCGCCGCGTGCTGGCAGAACAGGCGGCCGAGGGGCGGGCCGGCTCCGTGCCCGCAGCCGCTCCGGCAGTGGCGGCCTGATGGGCAAGCTCGGAGGATTCCTCCAGATCGAGCGCCACGGGATTCCCTACCGGGACCCGGTCGAGCGCGCGCACGACGACCGCGAGTTTCTGCTTACCCGTCCGACCGAGGAGCTGCGCGAGCAGGGCGCGCGCTGCATGGACTGCGGCGTGCCGTTTTGTCACAACGGCTGTCCGCTGGGCAACCTGATCCCCGACTGGAACGACCTCGTCTACCGCGACCGCTGGCGGGATGCAACAACGCAGCTGCACGCGACGAACAACTTCCCTGAGCTCACCGGCCGTCTTTGTCCCGCGCCGTGCGAGGCGGCGTGCGTGTTGGAGATCGAAGAGAACGACGCGGTCACGATCAAACAGATCGAGCTGGCGATCGTCGACCGCGCGTGGGAGGAAGGCTGGATAACGCCGCAGCCACCCAGACACGAGACCGGGCAGGCGGTAGCTGTGGTCGGCTCCGGGCCCGCGGGCATGGCCGCCGCCCAGCAGCTGCGCCGCGCGGGGCATCAAGTGACGCTCCTCGAGCGCGACGAGGCCGCGGGCGGTCTGGCACGGTTCGGGGTGCCGGACTTCAAGATCGAAAAGCGGATCGTGCAGCGACGCGTTGAGCAGCTGATCGCCGAGGGCGTCGAGGTGCGTTGCGGGGTGGAGGTGGGAAGCGACCTCGGCGTCGAGGAGCTGAGAGGGGGCTTCGACGCGGTCGTGCTTGCGACTGGCTCGCGCGTGCCCCGCGATCTGCCGGTACCGGGCCGTGAGCTCGAAGGTGTGCATTTCGCGATGGACTACCTGTACCAGCGCAATCGCTTCCTGGCGCGCGAGTTTGGCCCACCGCCAAGCGCCGATCAGCCCGCGATTGCGCGAGAGATCACGGCGAAGGACAAGGACGTGGTCGTTATCGGAGGGGGGGACACGGGCGCCGACTGCGTGGGCAACGCGCTGCGCGAGGGTGCACGGTCGATCGTTCAGCTGGAGCTGCTCCCCGAGCCGCCACCGAAGCGGCCGGACGACCGCACCCCATGGCCGGAGTGGCCACTGAAGTACCGGTTGAGCTACGCGATGGAGGAGGCGAAAGAGCTCGATGTGGGCGAGCAGGACTATTCGGTCACGACAGTTCGCTTCAGCGATGACGGCAGCGGGACTGTGGCGGCGCTGCAGATCGCCCAAGCCGAGCCCGTTCCCCCGTTCGGGCCTGTAGCGGGTACTGAGAGAAAGCTCCCAGCACAGCTGGTGTTGCTGGCGATGGGCTTCCTCGGCCCCGAGCAGGAGTTGCTCGACCAGCTGGGCGTCGAGCGCGGCAAGCGCAGCAATGTCAAGGCCACCGCGCCATACACCACCTCGGTGGACGGCATATTCGCGGCCGGTGACGCCCGCCGTGGACAGTCGCTGATCGTGTGGGCGATCAACGAGGGACGTCAGTGCGCTCGCATGGTCGACCGCTATCTGGCGGCCAAGCGCAACGGAGGGGCTTCGCCCGCCGAGAGGCTACCCGAGGACGGCGGTCTGGCTGGCCATGCCGACGCGGACGAAGGTCCGGAGGGGCCACCCCAGCATGCGTTCCCCGGCATCGGCGCGTAAGGGGCCCTAACGTCATCGGCCAATCTTGACGCCTGTATCGTGCCTCTCTACGCTGCGCTTTGGATGAGCGATTCGCCGAATAACGGCCGCCCTGACCCGCGCGGCCTGCCCAGGGTGTGCGTCATCGGAGCCGGCGTCAGCGGGCTCACCGCCTGCAAGGCGCTCGCTGACTTCGGCGTTCCTCATACCTGCTTCGAGGCATCTGACGAGGTTGGCGGCAACTGGTACTTCGAGAACCCCAACGGGGTCTCCTCGGCTTACCGATCGTTGCATATCGATATCTCCAAGCCCTCTATCTCCTTTCGGGACTTCCCGATGCCCGATCGCTATCCCGACTACCCGCACCACACGCACATCTTCGAGTGGCTGCGTGACTATGCAGATGCCTTTGGGCTGCGCGAGCGGATCCGTTTCAACACGCGCGTGGAGCATGCCGAGCGCGGCCCGGAGGGCGGATGGCAGATCACGCTCGAGGATGGCGAGCGGGACGGCTTTGATGCGCTGCTTGTCTGCAACGGTCACCACTGGGACCCGCGCTACCCCGACTTCCCCGGCTCCTTCGATGGACCCGAGATCCACTCCCACGATTACATCGACCCGAGCACACCGCTCGACCTCTATGGCAAGCGTGTGCTGGTGGTCGGGATCGGCAACAGCGCGGTCGACATCGTCTCCGAGCTCGCCCGCAAGACTGTGGCCGACACCGTCTTTTTGTCGACCCGCTCCGGGGCCTATGTCGTCCCCAAGTACATCTTCGGCAGGCCCGCTGACCAGGTCTTCAAGACGAACCCACGGCTGCCGGGCGGCCCGCAGCGGCGGCTCGCGCGCGCCCTACCGCGGATCTTCTCCGGGCGCATGGAGGACTTCGGGCTGCCCACGCCCAATCACAACTTCCTCGACGCCCACCCCACCGTCTCCAGCGAGCTGCTCGGGCGGCTGGGGTCCGGCGACGCGGTGGGTAAGGGCGACGTCGCCGAGCTGCTCTCCGACCGTGTGCGCTTCGCCGATGGCAGCGTGGAGCTCATCGATGCGATCGTTTACGCCACTGGCTACAAGGTCAGCTTCCCGTTCTTCGACCCCGGGTTCCTGGCGGCGCCAGAAAACGTGCTGCCGCTCTACAAGAGGATGCTCGAGCCCGGGCTCGACGATCTCGCGTTTATCGGGCTGGGCCAGCCGATCCCCACGATCTTCCCCTTCTCCGAGCTGCAGTCGAAGCTCGCCGCGCGCTGGCTCAGCGGAGATTGGAGCCCGCCGGCGCAGAGCGAGATGGAAGCGGAGATCGCTCGCGACGAGGCATTTCACACTGGCCACTTCATCAACAAGCCCCGGCACACGATGCAGCTGGAGTGGTACGCCTTCCAGCATGAGCTCACCACACGCTCAATTCCGGCTGGCCGGGCGCGTGCGCGCGCCGGTGCGTCCACGGGACGCGACTTGGCGGGGCGTGCCGCGACGCTGGAAGCCTCCGAGCCCCTTGCATGAGAGCGGTCACGTTCGACAGCGGCGGGGTGCGCTGCGCCGGCGTTCACCTGTCCGGCCAGGACGGTGCCTTCGCCGACGAGAACGGCCGCCGCCCATGTGTGGTGCTCGCAAACGGCCTCGGCGGAACCGTCGACTCGGGACTGCTCCCGTTCGCCGAGCGCTTCGCCGCCGCCGGCATCGATGCGCTTGCGTTCGACTACAGGCACTTCGGTCTGAGCGACGGCGAGCCCCGGCAGCTGCTTTCCATCCCCTGTCAACTCGAGGACTACGCGGCGGCGATTTCCTATGCGCGCTCCTTGCAGGACGTAGATCCGAATCGGATCGTCGTGTGGGGCTCTTCCTACGCCGGTGGCCATGTCGTAGCGGTGGCCGTTGCCGACGGCCGCGTCGCGGCTGCCATCTCCCAGGTGCCGGCAATGGACGGCGCGGTGGCACTGCTCAACCTCGCGCGCTACGCGGGTCCCGGCCATCTCGCAAGGTGCATGCTCGCGGGAGTACGTGATGTTGCCGCCTCGCTGCGCGGGCACCCGCCCGTGATGGTCCCGCTGGTGGGCGCGCCCGGCACCATCGGTGCGATGACCAGCCCCGACGCCGAGCCGGGCTACCGCGCGATCGCGGGGCCCTCCTGGCGCAACGAAATGGCCGCGCGGTTATTTCTCAGGGCTGGCGCCTATCGTCCCGGACTGCAGGCCGATCGTCTGCACTGCCCGATCCTCGTGCAGATCGCTGACCGCGACGCGGTCGCTCCGGTCAAGGCAGCCCGGGACGCCGCCTGGCGAGCGACCGGTCGCTCCGAGGTGCGCACATACCCAATCAGGCATTTCGATATCTATCTCGGCGCACCGTTCGAGCGGGCGATCGCCGATCAACTGCACTTCCTGCGAAGACATGTCGGTGCGCACTCGCGTGTGCGGCAGGCTGCCCGGATGCAATAGCTCCTCCTCACGACCTTGCCTACTTTCTGCCGCCACGGCCGTTTCATCGAACGCTGCCCTATCTGCAGCAAGACGCTGCGTGCCTCGCCGGGCAGCGGTAAGGCCCCGCGCGTCAAGAGTGCGAAGAGCGCGGGCTCGGGTGGTGAGGGAGGCCGGCGCCCGCGCGCACGTGGCGATGGAATGCAGGTACGTCGCGAGGGGCGTGCGGAGGACGACGGCTATCGCTCGGGTCTGGTGCCTGGTATTCGCGCCTCCGCGGACGCCCTGCGGCTGATTGAGGAGATCTCCTTTACGAGCGGACGGCTGCTGGCACTCGGTGTGGAGCCTCCTGGCCCCTACGGCGAGGCTCGTTCGCTCGTGAGCGAGGATCTCGAGCGCGCCAGCTGGATCTGCTTCCTGCTCGCCTATCTCTCCCCGCTCCAAGATGAGGACCCCTTTGCCGGGATCAGGACGGGTCTTGCCCGCATGCCCGCACCCGCGCTCGTCGGAGACGATGAGCTCCCCGACCTCGTGGACATCCCGCTCGGTCCACGCACCTCCCACGATCCCGCGCGTGGAGCGACCACGCTGCTCGCCTACCGCCACTGGGCCGAGCGTGCCGGCGATCAGGCGCACGCGTTTGAGGGAGATTCCGCGTGGAGCCCGCAGCGACGCTTCGAGCGATGCTTCGAGCGCCTCGCGCTTGCTGGCTTCCCTCGCATGGGGCGCTACGACCTGCTCGTCACGCTGGGAGGACTCGGCTTGTACGAGCTACGAGCCGACTCGCTGCATTTCATCAGTGCGAAGGAGTCACCTGCGGGTGACCTCACCACATTGGCCGCTAAGCGGGTGTTCGCGATCGGCGATCCGCTGAACCTCGAGCGTCGCGCCCGCACGCTCGCCGAAGCTATTTCGGTGCCGGTTGAAGCGCTCGACCTGGCGCTCGCCAACTGGGGTTCCGGGGTCCGGGCGACGCTCGGATTTCGGAGCGAGACCTGCGATCCAGATGCGCTGCGGCGCGGCCGGGAGGCGCTGGAGCTATGACCCAGGCCTGGGAGCGATGGCAATGTCGGAGAGGCGTGAAAGTACCGTCCACACCGCCGCTTACAGTCTGGGTCGTTCCGTTATCCCCTCGCGCTTGGAGTCGCGATGTCGCTCTGCTTTATCGAGCCCCAGGATGCTATCCGCGTGATCGCCGAGTCCGTCGGCCGTGAGGCTCGTCGTCAGCTCGTCGGCGAGGTGGTGCGCGCATGGGTCGATGACATCCCCGACCAGGAGCTGTCCGTTCACTACGCCCGCGCGATCGCCGATCTCGATGAGGACGATCTGCATCTGCTTGCCGCCTGGCACGCTTCCCTGGAGGTCGGCCAGCCGATTCCCAACACCGACTTCCTCGTCGGGGTCTTCCCCAGCCTCGGCGAGAACCGTCGCGAGGCGCTGAAGATCGCCGCTGGCTTTCGCGGCGAGGAAGCCTTCCAGGCGGGCGTCTCCGAGGAGCAGGCCCTCGACACGGTGCTTCCTTGCCTCTCGCGCGAGCGGGCTATCGAGCTTGCACATGAGTGCATACAGCTGTACGCCTGGGACCGCCTCGGTTGCGATAACTGAGGCGTCCCCGGCGGACATCCCTCGGAGGGATAGACTCGGGCTATGTCCGAGCTGGCGGCATCCCTGACGGTCGACAACGTGATGGACGCTCTGTCCAACGTGATCGATCCCGAGCTCGGATTGGACTTCGTCGAGCTGGGCTTGATCTATGGTGTCGAGGTGGACGACGGCAAGGTTCACGTCACGTTCACTCTCACGACGCCCGGTTGCCCGATCGGCCCGCAGGTGACCGAACAGATCGAGGAGTTCGTCGGCGAACTGGACGGGGTCCGTACGGTTGACTCCGAGATGGTGTTCACCCCGCCGTGGTCACCGGAGAAGATGTCCGAGGACGCGAAGTTCGCGCTGGGTTACTAGACCGGTGCCGCGGCCGATTCGCGCGCGAGCGAGACGAGCGTGGCCAGTTCCCGGGCGATGGTCTCGCCGATCAGCTCGATGTCGGGCAGGGCGTCGTAGTCGCCGAGCAGGCCGAAGTTCATCTGGCCGTTGTAGGACATGATCGCGATCGCCAGCGCGTGGTTTTCGGGCAGGAACGCGACCGGATACGCCGCCAGCATCTCGCGCCCGAGGACATATAGGGGGAACTGCGGGCCGGGCACGTTCGTCACGATCAGGTTGAACAGGCGCGTTGAGA
The DNA here is from genome assembly GCA_963755165.1 of uncultured Solirubrobacterales bacterium. Taxonomy (GTDB): domain Bacteria; phylum Actinomycetota; class Thermoleophilia; order Solirubrobacterales; family Solirubrobacteraceae; genus Palsa-744. The sequence goes on from CAVWIT010000002.1 coordinate 786,918, forward strand.
AGTTCAGCCGCGAGGCCTGTGCGAGGATCGTGGGCGGCGCGAAGCTCTGCACGCTGGCGATCACCTCCGCGCCGAGGGCCTGCTTTGACTCCTTCAAGCCGTCCATCGCGTGCGAGACGAACCGCAGCCGCTGCACCGGATCGGCGATATACACGGGCAGCGGCCCGCGCATCACGACGATGCGGTTGCCTCCCTGGTGGTGCTCGTCCTCGGCGCGCACCGACACCGGCACGAGCGCGCGCAGCTCTACCCCCTCGGTGTGCAGGCCGCGGGCGATCAAGAACGAGCGCAACGCCCCTGTGACGACCGCGAGCACGACGTCGTTGACGGTGCCCCCGAACGCGTTCTTGACGAGCTTGAAGTCCTGCAATTGGCTATCGATGCCGACGAAGCGCCGGTGCGGACCGATATGAACGTTCAGCAGTGTCTCCGGCGCCGGGTTCAGCCCAGCCCACACGATCTCGCCGATTCCCTCCGCCGCCTCGCGGGTACGCGCCAGCGCGCGCTCGGGATGCGCAAGCGCGTCCAGGGCGCCCTCCGCGAGCTCGATCCCGGTGCGCACCGCGCCCTTCAGCCCCGCGGCGACCAGCTCTGCCGTCCCCGGTTCGCGGTGCGGCTGCCACGCACGCCCGGAGTGCGACAGAGGTGGGGGGTCCGGGCTGAGGTCGAACAGCACCGTTGCCAGGTCGATCCCGGCGATGCCGTCGATCAGCGAATGGTGAGTCTTCGAGATCAGCGCGAACCGATCGTCCGCGAGCCCCTCGATCATCCACATCTCCCACAGCGGCTTGGAGCGGTCCAGCTGCTGGGAGAAGATGCGCGCGGTCAGGCCGCTCAGCTGATCGAAGCCGCCCGGCGTCGGCAGTGCGGTGTGGCGCACGTGATACTCGAGATTGAAGTTCGGGTCGTCGATCCACACCGGACGCCCGCTGTCGAGCGCAGTGAACGCGAGCTTGTGGCGGTAGCGCGGCACTAGGTGCAGCCGTCTGCGGATCTGTTCGAGGAACTCCTCCATCGGTGGCGGCGGCCCTTCAACGATGGTGAGTCCGCCGACGTGCATGTGCGAGCTTGGCCCCTCCTGGTGCAGGAACGAGGCGTCGACGGGGGTGAGGCGGTCGAGGTGCTTTTGCGCCATCGGTTGCTCCTATGTCAAGCAGGGTACGGAAATTGCGGTGTTCAGCTCGGTCTGTGTCTTGCGGCTGGGGTTGGTTGGGGGTATCGAGAGGAGGTGGTGGATTTGGCGTGCGAGGTGGCGCTTGAGGCAGCGTAGGGCCTCACGGTTGGTCTTGCCCTCGGCACGCTTGCGTTCGAGGTAGGCGCGGGTCTCGGGGTCGATCCGGGCGCGGGTGATCGCGATCACGTGCAGTGCACGGTTGAGCTGGCGATCCCCTCCTCGATGCAGCCGGTGGCGGTCTTTGCGACCGGAAGAAACAGGGATAGGGGCCACACCGGCCTGGCGCGCGAAGTGGGCATCGGTGGGGAACCGCTCGGCGCCGGCGGTGCGGGCGATCAGCGTCGCTGCCGTGAGCACGCCCAGTCCCTGCTCGGCCAGCAGCCCGGGCCGATAGGCCATGATGAGCGAGCGCAACTCCCGCTCGAGCTCGTTGGCTTGACGGGAGATCGCGCGAATGCTGGTCACGAGCTCCAGAGCGACGCGGGTGCGAGCGTTCTGCTTACAGCGACGCAGGCGACGAGCAATACGGTCGAGCATCACGCCGCTGTCGAGCTTGCGTGCGGGGATGTTCGCCTCGAGATCGGGGCAGAGATCGACCAGGTGCCAGCGCAACCGGTTGATCTGCCGTGTGCGCTCAGTAACGAGGTCCGCACGATGATCGGCGAGCAACCGGATCTCCATTGCCTGCTCGTCAAGGAACGCCGTGGGGAAACGCTCCACACCCTCACGAAGAACAGCACGAGCGACCGCGCGTGCATCGATCTGGTCGGACTTTCCTGGTTCGCGTTCCCCGCGACGAGACTGGCCCATCATCTTCGGTGGGACCCTGACCACGCGCTCACCAGCAGCGATCAGGGCCTGCTCCAGGCGTCTGGAGAGGTGCCGGCAGTCCTCGATCGCCCACACCCGCTCCTGCCCGAGCTCCCGGGCCCAGCGCAAACCAGTCAGCTGCCCGGCCTCATCAGCCCGGATCTCGATCTCCCCGGCCAGCACGCCAGTAGTGCCGTCGACCGCGGCCAACGCATGGCTGCTCTTGTGGATGTCCGCTCCGATCACGATCATTACTCCCCGTCCCTTCGTTGGATGTCGCCTACGGATGGACCTCCGGTGGACAAACCTCAGTCGGGGCGAAGCCACGCTCCTATCAAGTCACGCCGGGGATCCTCGGGCGGTGGCGAGCGACACAACCGATGTTGGTCAGATCAGCTGATCGACAGCAAGCGTAAGAGTCAGCTCGCCACCAGCCCGAGACCCAACCCGGTCGGTCGGACAACACCGCCCGGCAACCCAGACAATGACACTGAGGTCAAGCGTACCCGGCCGTCTTACAATGAGGTCTGTGGCCCAGGCCAACACAGTCGAGAAGCTGCTGCTCGCAGCTCCGCGCGGTTACTGCGCGGGCGTGGACCGCGCCGTGCAGACGGTCGAACGCGCGCTGGACGCTCACGGCGCACCTGTGTATGTGCGCAAGGAGATCGTCCACAACAAGCACGTCGTCGAGTGTCTGCGTGAGCGTGGCGCGATATTCGTCGACGAGCAGACCGAAGTGCCGGAGGGCGCGCTGTGCGTGTTCTCCGCGCACGGCGTCGCCCCCAGCGTGCGTGCGGGGGCGCGGGAGCGGGGTCTGCGCACGATCGACGCGACTTGTCCGCTGGTGACGAAGGTTCACCGCGAGGCTGCGCGCTTCGCGCAGGAGGGCTACACGATCGTGCTCGTCGGCCACGACGGCCACGAGGAGGTCGAAGGGACGATGGGCGAGGCACCCGAGCGGATTGTGCTCGTGCAGAACGAGGACGACGTGGATGCGCTGCGGGTCGAGGACCCCGAGCGGATCGCCTATGTCACCCAGACGACGCTGTCGGTCGACGAAACCGACTCGATCGTCGCGCGTCTGCGCGAGCGCTTCCCGGCGATCGTCGGACCCCGCACCGATGACATCTGCTACGCGACGACCAACCGTCAGGCGGCCGTCAAGCAGCTTGCGGGCGACTGCGATCTGATGCTCGTGATCGGCTCGCGCAACTCGTCGAACTCGGTGCGTCTGGTCGAGGTCGCGCGTGACTGCGGCACCGAGGCCCACCTGATCGACAGCGCAGGGGAAGTGCGCGAGGAGTGGCTTCAGGGCCGGCGCGTTGTCGGCGTCTCCTCGGGTGCCAGCGCGCCCGAGAACCTGATCGGAGATCTTGTCGACTTCTTCCGCGCGCGCGGCGTTCGAGACGTCTCCGAGGTGGATGTGATCCGCGAGGACGTCCGCTTCATGCTCCCCAAGCCGGTTCGCGAGACCGTCGCCTCCGGTCGGGCGTCCTGAGCAACGCCACTCGCACTCCGCTGTGACGCGCACGCTTATCGTCTCCGACCTGCACCTCGGCGGGCTGTCCGGCGTCGATCTGCTGCGCTTGCCCGAGCTGCGCGCGGCGCTGCTGCGGGAGCTGAAGGGCGTCGATCGTCTGGTCCTGCTCGGTGACGTGCTCGAGCTGCGTCACGGCCCGCCGCACGAGGCGCTGCTGGCATCACGCTCGTTCTTTGCGGATGTCGGCCGCGCGCTGGGGGGCGATCGCGAGCTGGTCATAACTGCGGGCAATCACGACCACCTGATGATCTGCGGCTGGCTGGACGCGCGCGCGCTGCGCGAACCCGCGCCCGAGCCGTTGCGTCTCGAGCAACGCTTCGACCCCGCCGAGGCCTCGCCGATGCTGGCTCGGATCGAGCAATGGGCTAGCCCGGCCCGGGTCACCGTCGCCTATCCGGGCCTGTGGCTGCGCCCCGATGTGTATGCGACACACGGCCACTATCTCGACTGCCACCTGACCGTCCCGACGCTCGAGCGCATCGGTGTCGGTGTGATGGGACGCCTGCTGGAACGACGCCCTGCCGGCGACTCGCTGGACACGATTGACGGCTACGAGGCGGTCACCGCCCCAATCTATGCGTGGCGTGACGCTATCACCCGCTACGGTCGCGCCGGCCCGGTGCTCAACGGTCTGGCCACCGCCCGCGCGTGGCGTGCCCTCGGCGGAAGTGGCGTGGGCAGAGGTGTGGCGAGGGCCGGCGGAGGAGAGGGAGCTGACGGAGCGGGGAAGGCCGGTGGAGTCGGGAGCGCTGGCGGGAGCCACGAGAGGGGTAGACGGATGGTGCGGGCGGCGCGTGCGTCGGCGCGCAGAAATGCGATCAAGAACGCGTTTCCACTGATGGTGGGCGGTCTGAACCGTGCCGGGCTCGGGCCCCTCAGCCCGAACATCTCACGCGGCGAGCTGCGTCGCGCGGGCCTGCGCGCGATGGGCGAGGTGGCGGCGCGGCTGGATCTCGGCGACGCCTACGTCGTCTTCGGTCATACCCACCGCGCGGGCCCGTTTTCGCATGATCCCGAGTCGGAGTGGCGCGGACGCGGCGGCGCGCGCCTGGTCAACTCGGGATCCTGGGTCTATGACGCGGTCTTTCTCTCCCCCGCGCCTGGAGAGAGCCCCTACTGGCCGGGAACTTGCGTGCTGGTGGAGGACTCCGGCCCGCCCGTGCTCAAGCGGCTGTTGCTGGACCGCTCGCACGCGGAGCTGATGCCAGTCCCGGCGTAAAGCACGTCGCATGGCACCGCACACCCTGGCCGATCTCCAGTTCGATGATCCCAGCCGTGTGGCGGTCGTGCTCGATCAGCGGATATGCGCCGGGGTGGCATACCTCGTGTTCACGGCCGTTGACGCGCACCGTCCCCGACCCGTCGAGCACCGCCCATGCGCCGCCGGCTTCGTACGGCCCCGAGTAGGCGCCGGGCTGATCCTCGGTCTGGGGCGCCAGCAGCGCGTCGCGGACGTCCTCGGGGCGTAGTGGCTGCAGTGGTTCGCGCTTCACTCCCAGCAGCTCCTGGATCGCGAGCTCGGTCTCGGTGTATCCGCCCTCGCCATAGTGGTACTCGAACAGGCGTGCCCGGCTGTCGAACAGGTAGCGCGCCGGCCAGCCCTGGTTGTCGTACTCGCGCCACACCTCGAGCTCGCGGTCGATCAGTACCGGGTAGGAGATGCCCAGGCGCGCCACGGCGTCTCTGACCGCCTGCTCGTCGCGGGAGGGGTCGAACCCCGGGCAGTGCACGCCGATCATGCGCAACCCCTGATCTGCATAGCGCTCATGCCAAGCCTTCACGTAGGGGAGCGTGCGCAACGAGTTGGGGCGGCAGAAGTCCCAGAACTCGACCAGCATCGGCCGCCCACGCTGGACGATGCTCGCTCCTCGCCCGACGACGTTCACCCACGCCAGCCCCGTGGGGAACAGCGGAGCCACGATCGTGTCTACAGGTGCGCGCAACTAAGCGCTACCCAATACTGCCGACCATCTCTAGCTGAATGAGCCGGTTGAGCTCGACCGCGTACTCCATCGGCAGCTCCTTGGTGACCGGCTCGATGAAGCCGTTGACGATCATCGCGGCGGCCTCGTCCTCGGTGAAGCCGCGTGAGCCCATGTAGAAGAGCTGATCGTCGGAGATGCGCCCGACCGTGGCCTCGTGCGCGACGGTCACGTGCGGGTTCTGGATCTGGATGTCGGGCCAGGTGTCCGAACGGGAGATCCCGTCCATCATCAGCCCGTCGCACTGCACGCGGGATTTCGAGCCGGCCGAGTTGTGGCCCATCTTGACCAGGCCGCGATAGCCCATGATGCCGCCGTCCTTGGAGATTGACTTGGCGAGGATGTTGGAGGTCGTGTTGGGCGCCAGGTGCACGACCTTCGCGCCGGTATCCTTGTGTACGCCCTTGCCGGCGACGCCCACGTTCAGGTGGTCGGCGCGCGCGCCCTCGCCCATCAGGAACGAGCCGGGGTAGAGCATCACGTACTTGGCGCCCATCGAGCCGCCGACCCACTCCACGGTCCCGTTGGCCTCCACTACGGCGCGCTTGGTGTTGAGGTTGTAGACGTCCTTGGACCAGTTCTGCACGGTCGTGTAGCGGGCCTTGGCGCCCTCGTGGACGAAGATCTCAACGACGGCCGAGTGCATCGAGTTGACCGAGTAGGTCTGCGCTGTGCAGCCCTCGATGTAGTTCACCTCGGCGCCATCGTCGGCGACGATCAGCGTGTGCTCGAAGGTGCCCTCGCCGGCGCCCTCCATGCGGAAGTAGGACTGCAGCGGCAGGTCGCACTTGACGCCCTTGGGGATGTAGCAGAAGGCTCCGCCCGACCACACGGCGCCGTGCAGCGCGGAGAACTTGTTGTCCTGCGGCGGCACGCACTTGTTCATGAAGTACTTCTCGACGAGCTCCGGGTACTGGGTCACGGCTGTGTCCATCGAGCAGAAGAGGATGCCCTGCTTGGCGTACTCCTCCTTGAGGCCCTCGTACACGGGCTCCTGGCGCCAGACGCCGACGACGCCGGCGAGGTGCTCGCGCTCGGCCTGGGGGATGCCGAGGTCCTCGTAGGTCTGCTTCATCTCGGCGGGGACGTCGTCCCAGCTGTCGAAGCGCCCGGCGGTGGGGGGCGAGTAGAGCACGAGGTCGTCGAGGTTCAGGCCGCTCAGGTCGGGTCCCCACGTCGGGATCGGCTTGCGCTCGAAGATCTCCAGCGCCTTGATCCGCTTGTCGGCCATCCAGTCGGGCTCGCCCTTGATCTTCGACAGCTCGCTGACCACCTCGCGTGAGATCCCCTGGCGGGCGCGTAGCTGACCTTGCTCGTCCTCGACGATCGGGCTGGGCTTGGCGATCCTGGTACGGTCAATCGTGGCCATGCGACTCCTCGCTGCGGGGTGGCTTTGTGCGAATCCTGTGCTCTGAAGTAGGAATTGTATCGCGGCGGTCAGACCGGCCAGGCGGGATCGCCGGTGACGGCGCTGCGCACGACCTTCAGGTTCAGCAGCGCGCACTTGCGGCGTGTCGCGGAGACTGGGATACCCAGCAGCTCGATCATCCAGTCGGCGCCCAGCGAGCCCACCTCGGCGAGCTCCATTCCCTTCAGCTCTTCGGAGGCGATCGACGCCGAGGCCTGGGAGATCGCGCAGCCGTGGCCGTGGAAGCGCAGATCCTCGATGCGGTTGTCCTTGACGCGGATGTGCACGCCGAGCTCGTCGCCGCACAGCGGGTTGTGCTCGAGGGCGTCCAGGTCGTGCGGCTCCAGCTCACCGAAGTTACGTGGGTGCTTGTAGTGGTCCAGGATGTAGTCGCGGTACAGGTCGTCCATCACGGGTCAGGGGGGTCTGCGGTGGGGGTTGAGCGGGTGTGGTGGTTAGCGGTTGGGGGTCAGCGGTGGGGTTGAGTGGGTGGGGGAGTGTTGTTATTTTTTTCTCGGTCTAACTATAGTAATACTGAGTTTATTTTAAGAGCTATCTCTCCTCCCGTGCGCTAATGCATGACATAGCGCGAGAGCTCTATGAGAGTTCTATCTACCGTAGGCCGAAGACCTCGCGCCCGGTGAGCAGCGCTTCGACGAGCGCGTCGATGTCCGCGGGCTCGTTGTAGACGCCCACGCTGGCCCGCGCCGTGGCGTCCACCCCGAGGCAGCGCATCAAAGGCTGCGCGCAGTGGTGGCCGGCGCGGATGCAGACGCCGCCGCGGTCGGCCAGCTCGGCGACGTCATGTGGATGGATGCCGTCGATCGTGAACGACGCCAAGCCCCCCCGGCGCTCGGCCTCGGGGGGACCGACGACGCGCAGTCCGGGTACGTCGCCCAAACGCTCGAGCATGTAAGCGGTCAGCGAGCGCTCGTGCGCGCGCACGCGCGTCATACCCAGCTCGGACAGGTAGTCGACGGCCGCGCCCAGCCCGACGGCCTCGGCGATCGGAGGGGTGCCGGCCTCGAACTTGTACGGAAGCTCGTTCCAGGTGGCCGACTGGAAGTCGACCGAGGCGATCATGTCGCCGCCGGTCAAGAACGGCTCCATCGCCTCCAGGATCTCGGGGCGCCCGTGCAGCACGCCGATGCCCGTGGGCCCGAGCGCCTTGTGGCCGGTCCAGGCGTAGAAGTCCGCGCCGATCGCGCCCACGTCCACGGGCATGTGCGGCACCGCCTGGGCGCCGTCCACCAGCGAGACCGCCCCCGCCGCCCGCGCCCGCGTGGTCATCTCCGTGGCTGGCACGATCGTGCCGAGCACGTTGGAGACGTGGGCGAAGGCCACGAGCCGCACATCGCCTCGCGCGAGCTCGGCGTCCAGCTGCTCCAGCGAGAGCTCGCCGCGCTCGTCGACTTCCAGGTAGCGCAGCTCAGCGCCCCGCTCGCGGCAGAGCACCTGCCAGGGAACGATGTTCGCGTGGTGCTCCATCTGGGTGATCAGGATCGCGTCGCCGGGGCCGAGGTTCGCCCGCCCTCCGGCGCCTCCACGACCCCATGCGTAGGCGACGAGGTTGATCGCCTCGGTGACGTTCTTGGTGAATATCGTGCCCCGCGGCTGCGCCCCGACGAAGGCGGCTACCCGCCCGCGCGCGCCGTCATAGGCCTCGTCGGCCTCCTGCGCCAGCGCGTATACGCCACGGTGAACGTTCGCGTTGTGGCCACGCAGGTGCTCGGCGAGCGCCTCGATCACGACCTCGGGCTTCTGCGAGGTGGCGCCCGAGTCGAGGTAGATCAGCGGATGGTCGCTATTGTCGAAGCGGCGGGCGAAGATCGGGAAGTCGGCCTTGACGTCGAGCGAGGTGAGGCTCGGGACCCCGGCTCTAGCGACTGGTGGCATAGGCCTCGATGTCCTCCCGCGCCGCCGCCAGCTTGCCGGCGATCTTCACGCGCACGAGCTCCTCCAGCGCCCCGTCGGCCAGCTCGGCGATCAGCGGCTCGAAGAAGCCCTCGACGAGCAAGCGCACCGCGGCCGGCCGATCCAGACCGCGCGACTGCATGTAGAAGATCGCGGCCTCGTCCAGCTCGCCGACGGTGCCGCCGTGCGATGCGGAGACGTCGTCGGCGGAGACGAGCACCGAGGGGATCGCGTCCAGGCGCGCCTTCGGGGAGAGCATCATCGTGTGGATCTGCAGGTAGGTGTGGGTTTGCTGGGCGCCGGGGTCGATCTGGATCAGGCCCTCGAACGACGCGCGGCTCTCACCAGTCGCGGCCCCGCGCCAGTGCACGTCCCCGCCCGAGGGGCCGGTCTCGTGCAGGTCCACGGCAAACGCGTCCAGGTGCTCGTTTGACTCGGTGAAGAACAAGCCGCGAAACGCCATGTCGCCGCCGGGCTCGGACACCGCCAGCTCCAGGTGCTGGCGCACGAGATGCCCGCCCAGCAGCGAGGGTAGCCAGTGGCAGTAAGCGTCGCGCCCGACGCCGACGTAGCGCGTGGAGACGTCGTAGACCTCGCCCCGGCCCCAGTCTTGGACCTGCGCGAGGCGACAGCGCGCGCCGTCGTGCAGATAGCACTCGAATGCGCCCGCGTGCAGCGCCTGGCCGTCGGAAAAGTCCTCCGCCAAGTCGTACTCGTGCACGCGAAACTCGCTGGTGGAGTCGCCGACGATGAGCGTGCGCCCGTACTGGGCGACGCCGGGGCGGTCGATCGCGTAGACGATCTCAAACGGGTCCTCGACGGCGACGCCGGGCGGCACGTATAGAAAGGCTCCGCCCGTCCACAGCGCGGCGTTGGCCGCCTCCAGCTTGTGCCGGTCGTAGGTCAGGCGCCGGGAGTAGTGCTCGAGCGCCTGTTCGCGTGCGCGCGCCGGCACATCCGCGCCGAGTGTGCCCGCGGGCACATCCTCACCCGCGCGCAATGCGCTCTCCAGTGAGCACAGCACGACGCCGCGCTGCGCCAGCTTCGGGTCGAGCTCGACGTGTACGACCGTGCCCGCGTTCTGCACGATCCGCCCGGCGCGGGAACGCTCGGGCAGGGTGCGCTCCACGACCTCTGGCACGACCCCGGGTTCGACTTTGATCGAGTCCCGCCCACCCACGGTCTCCAGCGCATCCAGATCGAGGTCCTGCAGGCTGGTGCTCCAGAACCCCGAACGCCTCCAGACCGGGAGCTCAGAGGTGTAGTAGTGCGCGAGAGCGGCCTCGCGCAGCTGCGCGAGCGTGCGCCCATCTCCCGCTCCGGCGCCTGCCAGCGCGTGGTAGAGAGTTGCCTCGCGGTGGCGTCCCGGCTTGACCGCCACCGCCTCAGGCACTTGCGCCGACCTCCTGGCGAATCTGGTCATAGCCCTCGCGCTCCAGGCGTTCGACGAGCTCGACGCCGCCCTGAAGGACTATGCGCCCGTCCATCAGGATGTGCACGAACTGGGGCTCGATGTAGTGGAGGATGCGCTGGTAGTGGGTGATGATCAGCGCGCCGAGGCCCTGCTCGTCGTGCAGGCGCTGGACGCCCTCGGCGACGGTGCGCAGCGCGTCGATGTCGAGGCCCGAGTCGGTCTCGTCGAGGATCGCGATGTCGGGCGCGAGCATCGCCATCTGCAGGATCTCGGCGCGCTTCTTCTCGCCGCCGGAGAAGCCGTCGTTGAGATGGCGCGAGGTGAACGAGCGGTCGACATCGAGCAGATCGACCGCGTGCTGGAGCTGGGTGCGGAACTCCTTGACCCCGATCGGCTCCTCGCGCTTGGCGTTGATCGCCATGCGCAGGAAGTTGGCGACCGACACGCCCGGGATCGCGACGGGGTACTGGAAGGCCAGGAACAGACCGGCGCGGGCGCGCTCGTGGGGCTCGGCTTCGGTGAGGTCCTCGCCCTTGAACGCGATTGTGCCCTCGGTGATCTCATAGGAGGGGTGTCCCAGCAGGGTGTTGGCGAGGGTGGACTTGCCCGAGCCGTTCGGCCCCATCAGGGCGTGCACCTCTCCGCGCGAGATGTCGAGGTCGACGCCGCGCAAGATCTCGCGCTCGGCGGTGCGCACGTGCAGGTCTCTGATCTCTAGGTCGGCCATGTGTTCTGTTCAGACTCCCGTCGTGATTGGTTCGGGTTCGATGTCCAGGGATGGAAGGGTTCCTCCGGCCGGGGGCGCCGGCTCGAGGACGAGGTCGGCGAGCGTGGTGTCCTGCAGGGTGCGTACGATCGCGCCGCGAACGCGCGTCCACAACAGCTTGGTGGGGCAGACGTGGGACCCAGATCTCGCCCGGTGAGACTCGCGCGAGCAGACGATCGAGCCGTCCGGGCCTTGAGAGATGCACTCGATCGGCGCGATTGATCCCTCCAGGGCCTCGACGACCTCGGCCATCGTGATCTCGGTGGCGGCGCGCGCGAGCAGGTAGCCGCCGCGCGAGCCCCTCCGCGAATCGACCAGGCCGGCCTTGCGCAGACGCGCGACGAGGTGCTCCAGGTAGGCGAGCGGCATGCCGTCGTGCTCGGCGATCTCCGCCAGGGAGATCGGATCTCCGCCCGCCCCCTCCGCTGTGCCGCCCCGTCGGGCGAGCTCGACCATCACGCGCACGCCGTACTCGGCCTTGGTTGAGAACATCATCTGGTCAAATACCTACCTGCGCGCTAGGATATCAGCCGGCTTGGAGCTTCCCGATGTCGTGGGCGAAGGACTCGGGGGTCAGCTGTTCCTCTCCGAACAGGACCCGCTCCCTACCCTGGCCGTCCAGCAGGAGAACAGAGGCGAAGCGGTCGAAAGCAGCCCGGCCGGAGCTGGCGGGGGTGATGTGGTAGGCGTCCCAGAGGGGACGCAGTTGGGACACCGGTCCGGTCAGATACTGCACGCGTCCGGTCAGCGACACTTCTTGGAGGAAGCGACTGATGTGCGTGGGAGAATCGGCTGCGGGGTTGGCGCTCACGAACAAAACGGGTACGGGGTGCGGGAGCTGATCGAGCGCCCCTCGGATCTGCTGGGCGATGACGATGCATGTGGGTCCACAGGTGGAGTACAGGAACGCGAGGACGACTACCTGGCTGCGGTAGTCACTGAGCGAGATGAGATGACCGTATTGGTCGGTGAGTGTGAAGTCGTGAGCGACGATGGCTGGGAGTACAGCTCCATCGAAACCCGATGCGGAGGAAGAGAAAGAGGAGGAGGAAGAAGATGAAGAAGAGGAAGGCCCTGACGATCCCACGAGAAGGAGAAGCGCCGTGACGGCGATGATCGAGAGTCCCACGAGGGTGGCGAGCGCGAGCAGGGCGAGGCGGAGCCGCTGTGACATCCGTTGCTGAGGGTAGGACAGGGGCTTCGAAGACGCGCCCAGTGCCGCTACACTTTGTGAAGTATCCATGAATCCCGACCATGATTTAGGAGTTTCATCACCATGAGCCCGTCAGGCGCGGAGCTGCTCAAGCGAGTCAAGAGCCAGATCGACGAGATCGATCCGTCGAAGGTGCGCGAGCTGATCGACGAGGGCGTGGCGATCGTCGATGTGCGCGAGACCGAGGAGTTCGCCGCCGGGCACCTGCCCGGCGCCAAGCATGTTCCCAGGAGCTACCTCGAGACCCGCATCGAGGGCGTGGTCGGAAATCGCGAAGCGCAGATCGTGCTCTACTGCCAGTCGGGCAACCGCTCGGCGTATGGCGCGCGCACGCTGACTGAGGATCTGGGGTATACGAATGTGTCCTCGATGACGGGCGGGATCGCGTTGTGGAAGGACCGCGGCTACGAGGTGGTCGTCCCGCGCACGCTGAGCCCCGAGCAGCGCGAGCGCTATTCGCGCCACCTGCTGATCCCCGAGATCGGCGCCGAGGGCCAGCAGAGGCTGCTCGACGCGAAGGTGCTGCTGCTCGGTGCCGGCGGCCTGGGCTCGCCCACCGCGCTGTACCTCGCGGCGGCGGGCGTGGGCACGTTGGGGATCGTCGATGACGACGAGGTCGATCTATCCAACCTCCAGCGCCAGGTGATCCACTCCACGCAGCGGATCGGCATCCCCAAGGTTGACTCCGCGGAGGAGTCGATTCATGCGCTGAACCCTGACGTGGACGTCGTGAAGTACCAGACGCGGATCGACGCGTCGAATATCATGGAGATCATCGAGGGGTACGACGTGATTGTCGACGGGGTCGACAACTTCCCGACGCGTTACCTGCTGAACGACGCCAGCGTGCGTCTGCGGATCCCGGTCGTGTCGGCGTCGATCCTCGGCTTCGATGGGCAGCTGTCGGCGTTCAAGCCCTACGAGGGCCCGTGCTATCGCTGCCTGTTCCGCGAGCCGCCGCCGGCCGAGCTGGCGCCCTCGTGCGGGGCCAACGGTGTGCTCGGTGTGCTGCCGGGGACGATGGGGCTGCTGCAGGCGACTGAGGTGGTCAAGCTGATCCTTGGCATCGGCGAGCCCGCGATTGGCAGGCTGCTGCTGTACGACGCGCTGGGGGCGACGCTGACCGAGGTGAAGGTCCACCGCGACCCCGACTGCCCGATCTGCTCGCGCGAGCCCGATGAGATCTCCGATGAGGAGATGGGCGTGTTCCCCGACTACGAGGCGTTCTGCGCCGCCGCCGGGTAGTCTGCGGGCGGGCGGGCACCAATCAATATGGCGACGATCAAGATTCCACCGGTCCTGCGCGCCTCGGTCGGCGGCGAGAAGCAGGTGAGCGCCTCGGGCGAGAGCGTCGGCGAGGTGCTGCGTGACCTCGCCCAGAGCCACCCGGCGACCCAGGATCAGCTGTTCGGGGCTGACGGCGAGCTGAATCGGTACGTGAATGTGTATCTCAACGACGAGGACGTGCGCGTCCTCAGCGGACTGGAGACGGCCGTGGGGGACACGGACATCCTGGTGATCCTGCCGGCGATGGCCGGCGGGGTCTGAAAACCCAACCAGCTGCGATCGCCCGTGCGCAGGTCGTGCGCTCCGTCGCTAGAGCGCTCGCAATCGTCAGGCAGCTGCGATCGTCTCTGAAGAGGCCGGCTCTGTCGCCGCCCCATCCATCGTCGTCGCCGCCTCCCCCGCTGCCGGCACATGGCTCATTGCGTGCTCGGCCAGGGCGGTGATCGTCAGCGACGGGTTGACGCCGACGTTGGCGGGGATCGCCGAGCCGTCGCAGACGAGCAGGTTCTCGTAGCCGAACACGTGCTGGCGCGCGTCGATCACGCCGCGGGAGGGATCGGGGGCGATCACCGCGCCGCCGAGGATGTGGGCGGTCGTGGGGATGTTGAACAGGGCCTCGGTGACGGAGCTCTGGGCGATCCCGCCGGTGCGCTTGGCGAACCATTCCGCCGCCTGGTTGGCGATCGGGATGAACGTCGGGTTGGGCTTCTCGGGGTCCTGTTCGGTCTTTAGCCAGAACGAGCCGAACGGCCCCTGGCGGGGGCGCAGCGCGATCGCGTTGTCGAGCGTCTGCATCACGAGCACGATGATCGTGCGGCGAGACCAGTGCTTGGGAAACAGCACCTGCGCCAGCCGCCGGGGGCGAAGCAGAACCTGGATCAGCCACTTCAATGGACGCGTCACGCGCGTGCCGTCGCCGACGAGCAGCGTGTAGAAGCGATGCATCGAGTTCCCGTGATCGCCGTAGGTGACGGTCTCGATGTGGGTGTTCGGGTCGGGGTAGATCGAAGAGGTGATCGCGACGCGCTTGATCAGGTCGTCGGGGTAGTCCTCGGGCACGGTTACGGTGAGGATCGACTCTGAGTTGGTGCGCACCAGCTCGCCTAGGCGCGCGGAGATCCGGCCCAGCGACCCGTTCAGGCGGCAGCGCTGTAGGAGCTTGTTCGTGCCCAGCGGCCCGGCTGCGACGACGACCCCGCGTGCGCGGTGAACCTGGCGGTCCTTGCGCAGCCACGCCCCCGAGCGCACGGATTCGACCTCATAGCCGTCCGTGCCGGAACCATCGCCGAGCGGACGGATGTCAACGACGGTGCGTTCGGGTGTCACGCGCGCGCCGCGTCGCTCCGCCAGGTAGAGGTAGTTCTTGACGAGCGTGTTCTTGGACCCGTGCGGGCAGCCGACCATGCAGCGTCCGCACAGTCGGCAGCCGGTGCGATCGGGGCCTTCGCCGCCGAAGAACGGGTCGGGGACGGTCACGCCGGGCTCGCCGAAGAAAACGCCGACGGGCGTCTTTTTGTAGGTGTCGCCGACGCCCAGCTCCTCGCCGAGCTCGCGCAGCAGCTGGTCGGCGGGGTCTTCATGCGGGTTCTGGACGACGCCGAGCATCCGTTGCGCTTCGGTGTAGTGCGGCTCTAGGGCCGACTCCCAGTCGTTCATGTCCGCCCACTGGGGATCCTCGAAGAACGCCTTCGGCGGCACGTACAGCGTGTTGGCATACCCGAGGCTGCCGCCGCCGACGCCGCAGCCGGAGACGACGGAGACGTCTTTGAAGATGGTCAGCCGGAAGATGCCCTTCATCCCGAGCATGGGGTTCCAGGAGTAGCGCTTCAGATCGGCGGTCGAGCTGGGGAGCTCGTCGTCGGCAAAACGTCGTCCGCACTCCAGGACGCCCACGGAGTGGCCTTTCTCGGATAGGCGCAGCGCCGAGACGCTGCCGCCGAAGCCCGAGCCGATCACCAGCCAGTCGTGGTCGTAGTCGCGCATCCCTGTCGTCCATCCTAATACTTCACAGCCATCGCGTCCCGCTCGCTATATTCTGTGAAGTAATGGCGAGTCAGCCGCTGCAGAACAGACCGTGCGGAGGGCGCTACGGGGACATCGTGCAGTCGATCGGCAACACGCCGCTGATCGAGCTGCCCCGGCTGTCGCCAAAGCCGGGGGTGCGCATCTGGGCGAAGCTCGAGTCGCGCAACCCGACGGGCTCGGTCAAGGATCGCGTCGCGCGCGCGCTGATCGAGGACGGCGAGGAGCGGGGCGCGCTCTCGCCCGGGCAGACGATCCTCGAGCCGACTTCCGGCAACACGGGCATCTCGCTGGCGATGATCGCCGCGCGCAAGGGCTATCGGCTGAAGGTCGTGATGCCGGAGAACGTCACGCCCGAGCGCACGCAGCTGCTGAGGATGTACGGAGCGGAGATCGTCTACTCCGAGGGCTCGCTGGGCTCCAACGGCGCGGTCGAAAAGGCCCTGGAGATGGCGCAGGCCGACCCGTCCGTGTACATGCCCTACCAGTACGGCAACGAGGCGAACCCGAACGCTCACTACAACGGCACGGCCCTGGAGATCCTCGACGAGCTCGACGAGATCTCGGCGTTCGTCGCTGGCCTCGGCACGGGCGGCACCCTGATGGGTTGCGGGCGCCGGCTGAAGGAGGCGTTCGGCGACGCCGTGAAGATCGTCGCCGCGGAGCCGATGCAGGGCGAGCCGGTGCAGGGGCTGCGCTCGCTCGACGACGGGTTCATCCCGCCGATCATCGACATAGCGCTGCTGGACCGGAAGATCTTCGTGACCAACCGCGACGCGATCGTCTGGACGCGCAGGCTGCTCGACGAGGAGGGCGTGTTCGCGGGCGTCTCCAGCGGCGCGATCGCAAGCATCGCGGTGCGGATCGCCGGCGAGCTGGGCGAGGGCAACGTCGTCTTCGTTGTCGCCGATGACGGCTGGAAGTATCTGTCGAGCGGCATCTACACGCTGCCGGTCGACGAGATCGAGAACCTCGACTCCACCGTCTGGTGGTAATCGGTGCAGATCGAGCGGACGCTGCTGGATGACGTGATCGCGCACGCCCGCGATGAGTACGACGTCGAGTGCTGCGGCATGATCGCCTACGCGCTCGTCCCACCGAACGGCGAGCCGCTCGCGGCGAAGGTGCACCGGGCTAGGAATATCCATGCGTCTCGCAAGCGCTTCGAGATCGACGGCAAAGAGGTTCTGAAGATCGAACGAGAGTTCGAGGAGGCAGGCTGGAGCATGGGCGCGATCTACCACTCCCACACCCACACCGCTCCCTATCCATCGCAGACGGACATCAACTTCGCCGCCAACTGGCCGGGCCTTGAGTGGGTGATCGTGGGCCTGGCGGGCGGCGAGCCCGAGGTGCGCTGCTACCTGATCGAGGACGGCCGGGTCAGAGAGGTCGAGCTGCGGGTGGACGCGACATGAAGCTCGTGAAAGTCGCCTACGCGCGGAACCTGCCCGAGGCGGAGCTGATCCAGGGGCTGCTGCTCCAGGAGGGCATTCCCAGCATGACCCGGCGCGCGCCGGGCTTTGACGTGCCGGATTTCCTCGCGGCGGGCCCGCGCGACATCCTCGTGCCCGCTTCCGGGGCCGAAGCTGCCCACGAAGCCCTGCGGGGACCGGCCTCAGACCGGTAGCGCCGAAGCACGTCTAGCGCGGGCGTCCACCTCAAGGGATGGGCGCTCCTTGCCGATTCCTCGACTTGAGATGACAGCTCAAGACTCGAGCCTGGGAAATGCGCCGCCTCAGGCGCCTGCGCCTCCGACGCCTGTGCCGCCGTCCGCTCCGGTGGTGCAGCCTGGAGAGGATATCTGTCGTCTCGGTGAGGTGCTGAAGGCGCGGGCCGGGGATGTGCTCTCCGAGACGGTCGCGCGAACCGCGGAATCGGGCCAAGTTGTCGACGCCCTGGTGCAGGACAGCTTCGAACGGATCAGTACGAGCTCCACGATCGCGGTGGCCCGGTGGATGTGCGGGGAGGGTATGGAGGTTGCAATCGAGGCCGGCCGGGAAACTTGGGAGATCTTCGGTGAGCTGGCCGTCCACCGCGCGGCGACGCTGGATGAGGTGACCAGGCGCTGTTTCGCATGGCGCAACGTGATGGCCGAGGTGCTGCGCGAGGGCGCAACGCAACTGGATGTCTCGTCAGAGGCGCTCTCCCAGGCTCTGAACATCCTGCAGCTGAGCCTCGAGTTCAGCCTGTTGCGGATGTGCGAGTGCTATGAGACCGAGCGCCAGCGAACAGACGAAGAGCTCAAACGGCGTGAGGAGGAGTTCGCGTTCCTGGCGACGCACGATCCGCTGACGGGGTTGCCGAACCGGACGTTGATCTTGGATCGTGTCGAGCAGATGCTCGCGCGCTCCGCTCGCAACCAGACGCCGGTGGCGGCTTTGTTCGTCGATCTCGACAACTTCAAGTCGATCAACGACACGCTCGGTCACGGCGCGGGCGATGAGCTGTTGCAAGCGGTTGCCGCGCGGCTGAAGGGCGTGGTGCGCGACGCCGACGCGCTGGGGCGTCTCGGCGGGGATGAGTTCGTCGTGATCTCCGAAGAGCTCTCGCTGGCGGTGGGTCCCGAGCTGATCGCCGAGCGCCTGCTCGATGCCCTCAAGCAGCCGTTTAAGCTCGGCGCGGACAAGGACACTCGCGTGACCGTGACGGCAAGCATCGGGATCGCGGCGGGAGACCGGATCTCCGCCGAGGAGCTCCTGCGCGATGCGGACATCGCGATGTACCGGGCGAAGTGGGACGGCAAGAATCGCCACGTCGTGTTCGAGACCGGCATGCAGCACACCGTGCAGAACCGCATGGAGCTCGAGATGGACCTGCGCGAGGCGCTCGCAAACGACGAGTTCTTCCTCGCCTACCAACCCACGCTCGACTTGAGCGACATGAGCCCCAACGGAGTCGAGGCTCTGATTCGCTGGGAGCACCCGGTGCGCGGGGTTGTTCAACCCGATGACTTCATCCCGCTGCTGGAGGAGACGGGGCTGATCACGGAGGTCGGGAAATGGGTCTTGAAGGAAGCCTGCGCGCAGGGTGCCGCATGGCGAGCAAACGGGTATCCGATCGGCATCGCCGTCAATGTCTCTGGGCGCCAGCTCGACACTGATCAGCTGGTTATCGACATCGAAGAAGCGCTCGGCGACAGTGGTCTGGATCCGCAGGCGTTGACGATCGAGATCACCGAGACGACATTGATGCGCAACGTCGAGGAGACCACTCGCCGGCTCACCCAGATCAAGGCGCTCGGAGTGCGGATCGCGATCGACGACTTCGGCACCGGGTACTCGTCGCTCGCTCACCTGCAACGGTTCCCGGTCGACGCGCTCAAGATCGACCGGTCGTTTATCTCAGGGCTGCAGAACAACCAGGAGGGTGAGACGCTGATCCACACGCTCGTGCAGCTCGGCAAGTCGCTCTCGATCGAGACCTTCGCCGAGGGCATCGAGCAACAGCAGGAGCTGACTCTGCTCAAAGACGAGGACTGCGACAGCGGGCAGGGCTTCCTGTTCGCCCGTCCGCTCGACGTGGACGCCACCGAGGCCTTCCTTCAGGAGTGGGCCGAGGAGAGGTTGCCTCAGACCAGCACGGGCTGACCGGCTTCGCTGGCGATCGCTTCGATCTCCTCGCTGGCGCGCTCGAACTCGGCGTCGGAGAGCACCGGAGTGCCCTCGAACGGCAGTTCGCGCTGGAGCTCGACCCAGTTCTGGGAGGCGTTGTACTCGTCCTTTACTTTCACGGTCACCGGCCGCGGGATGCGGTAGGTGCGCAGCAGCAGCACGTGCAGCGGCTGCTGGCGGCGCCAGCCCAGGCGCTGTTCGGCGTAGCTGGGTGTCCACACATAGAATGGGGAGAGCGCGTCGACGCAGCGCGGGTCGGTGATCGTGAAGTGCCCGGCGACCTCAGCCCATGCGCGGATGCGAACGCGGTCGGGCTGCTGGATGGGGACGCTCGATGTGAACGCGTGCAGCGGCGGCTCGCCGTCGCTCCAGACGCCCTCCTCGAGCGCCCGGCGCAGCTCGGGCTGATGTGACTCGCGTACGAGGTTGCCACTCTGGTTGTCGAAAGTGGGATACAGGAAAAACCGCTCGTGGGCGAGCCGGAACGGCTTGCCGGGCTCGCGCAGCACGCCCTTGCGCAGCGTCAACAGCTGCTCGCCTTCCGCAAGGGCGCGGACGGTGACGGCCCATTCTTTGAAAGCAATTGGCATGGAAAACTGGGGATGGATTGAGGGGAACGTCTTAATGTGTGCCTACGTGCCATCCGCGCCTGCGGGGCGGCCAAGTTCCTTAAAAGATACGAAATCCTGGCGGAAATCCCAAATCCCCTGCAAATCGGTGGCTTTTTTGGGCTACCTTGGGCCATGACCGCCGCCGCCGGGCGTTTCGATGCGCAGTCGCTGACCGGTTTCCAGCGTGCCCGTGGCCTTGCCTGCGATCGGCCGCCCATCGATCGCATCGAGTCCCGGTCTGCCCGGCTCGCCTCCGGCCGCGCCACGCGGGCTGTGAGCGCGACGCTCGGCGATCAGCGAGTAGGTCATCTCACGCAGCGCTTCGAGCTCGCGCACGACTCCATCCCCGCCTCGATGTGCTCCCGCTCCGCCCGAGCCGCGGCGCAGCGCGTACTCGAGCACGCGCACCGGGAATTCTCGCTCCAGCGCCTCGATCGGCGTGTTCAGCGTGTTGCTCATCGCGACGTGTACCCCACTTGGCCCGTCCGCGTCCGGGCACGCGCCCTGGCCGCCGCCGAGCGTCTCGTAGTAGGAGAACGCGCGGTCTCCCAGCGTGAGGTTGTTCATCGTGCCCTGCCCCTGCGCCCTGCCGAACGCAGCCAGCACCATGTCGGCCACGCGCGAGCTGGTCTCCACGTTGCCCGCCGCCACGGCGGGTCTGTGTTCCAGCCCATCCGCTCCGATGCTCGTGCGGGCATTGAGGATTGAGCCTTCCGGCGCGACGATCTCGATCGGCCGGTAGGCCCCTGCCGATGGTGGGATATCCGGATCAGTCAGCACCCGCACAGCGAACAGGCAGGCCGAGCGCGTGACGGCGAGGGGGCAGTTCAGGTTGCCGTCGTGCCGCGCTGCGCTACCGCCGAAGTCGAGTGTCAGCCGCTCGCCGGCAACCGTCGCGCACAGGTGCAGCGTCAGATCGCCATCGGGCGCCTCGAGTACGTCCTGTGTGTGGCGCTCGCTGTCGTCAAGGGCCGCGATGCATGCGCGGGTGCGCCGCTCGGCGTAGTCGAGCACGGCGCCGAACGCTTCACTGAGCCGCTCCGTGCCGATGCGCCGCGCGAGCTCGCTCAGGCGCAGCGCGCCCATACGGTTGGCTGCCAGCTGGGCGCGGAGGTCAGCTTCGCGCTCGGCCGGCTGGCGCATGCGTGCGGACAGCTCTTTCAGCATCGGTTCGTCCAAGCGGGTCGGTCCAATCACCACGCCCTCTTCCTCCAGCGTACGGCTGTCGGCGGGCATCGACCCCGGAATGCGCCCGCCCACATCGGCGTGATGCGCCCGGTTCGCCGCGAACCCCAGCAGCGCCCCTTCGAGCAGCACCGGCGTGATGACGGTGATGTCGGGCAGGTGAGTGCCGCCCGCGAACGGATCGTTCAGGACCCACGTGCAGCCGCGCGCGTGATCCTCACCGAGGATCGCCGCCACCGCTGAGGGCATCGACCCGAGGTGCACCGGGATGTGCTCGGCCTGCATCACCATTTCGCCGCGCCGATCGAACAGGGCGGTCGAGGCGTCGTGGCGCTCCTTGATGTTGGAGGAGCGAGCCGATCCGATCAGCACGGCGCCCATCTCCTCACAGGTGGCTCGCAGGGCGCCTGTCACGACCTGGAGCTGGATGGGATCCAGCGAGCTCATGCCGCCGGCCGCCCGTCGGCTTCTCGCCGGGAGGGCTCCAGTCGCACCGTGCCCAATTCGTCGATCTGGCCCGACCAGCCGGGCGGGACGTATAAGGTCGCCTCGGGCAGGAGATGCACGGCCGGTCCCTCGATGCGCTTACCCGCGCCGTCGCCGGGGGCACCCCGCAGGCTCAGCTCGGGCGTGGGGTCCCAGACCGACGCTCGGATCGTCACCAGCTCGACCTCGGCGTGGTCGTCGCCACCCTCCCGGGAGGGGTTCTCATAGCCGTAGCGTTGCTTGTGCGCCCGCGCGAACGCCTCGCGCAGATCGTTCGGATCGGTAGAGTCGGACTCGATGGGCAGCTCGTGTGACTGGCCGCGATAGCGAAGTTCGTAGATGGTTCGCTCGCGCCGGTGATCTTCTCCACCGTCTCCACCAGCTTGCGCGAGCAGCTCCTCGCGCACATCCGCGATGGCGTCTCCCACGAACGCGTCTCCGCAAAGCATGACTGTGCGCGACACATCGCGCCGAGGCGCGCCGGCCGCCAGGCCCAGGGCGCAGAGCACTCCGGATGTGCGCGGGCACAGCACCCGCGTGATTCCAAGCTCCTGCGCCAGCGCGCACGCGTGCAGCGGGCCGGCGCCCCCGAATGGCATCAGCGTGTACTCGCGCGGGTCGATTCCGCGCTCGACGGTCATCACGCGCAGCGCCCGGCACATCTCGGCCTCGGCCACGCGCACGATCCCCGCGGCGCACGCATCCGTCTCTAGACCCAGCTCTTTCGCAAGCGCCGCCACCGCGCGCTCGGCGGCGCGGCGATCCAGCCTCAGTCCGCCCGCCAGCCGTGCGTCCTGTGGCAGGCGGCCGAGCAGCAGGTTGGCGTCGGTCACCGTCGCTCGCTGGCCTCCGTGTCCGTAGCACGCCGGGCCGGGCAGGGCGCCCGCCGACTCGGGGCCTACGCGCAGCGCGCCGCCGGGGTCGCGCCAGGCGATTGAGCCTCCGCCCGCCCCGACCGTGTGAATGTCCAGCGCGGGCAGCGCCAGCGGGCGCCCGGCGACCGTGCGCTGCGTCGTCTCCGCCACCTGACCGGCGGAGATCAGGCATACGTCGCAGGAGGTGCCGCCCATGTCGAAGCACAGCACGTTCTCGACGCCTGCGATCCTCGCCAGCGCCAGCGCGCCGCCGACTCCGCCCGCCGGGCCGGACAGGACCGTCAGGGCGGCGTGGGAGGCCGCGCGCGCGGTCGATGTGAGGCCGCCCGAGGACTGCATGATCTCGGGCTCGGCGAGTCCACGCGCGGAGGACTCGGATGCGAGCCGGCGCAGGTAGGAGCCCACGAGCGGGCTCAGGGCCGCGTCGAGCACGGTTGTCGCCGTGCGCTCGTACTCGCGGAACGTCCCGACCAGCTCGCTGGATACCGATACGTGCGTCCCGGGCAGCCGCTCGCGTAGCGCTCGCTCGAGCAGTCGCTCGTGCTGCGGGTACGCGTAGGAGTGCAGTAGCGCCACAGCCACCGCCTCGGGCCGCGCCCGGGCGATCTCATCGACCAGCTCGCCCGCCCGCGCAGGGTCGAGCGCCATCAGCGGCCCGTCGGGACCGCAGCGCTCGGGCGCCGCGAACCGCAGCTGCTCGTCCACCAGGGGCTCTGGCGCCGCCTCGCACAGCCGGTAGAGGTGCGCTCGCGCTTGGCGGCCCAGCTCGATCACGTCGGTGAACCCGGCCGTGGCGATCAGCGCGGTGCGCGCGGCGCGTCCCTGTAGCAGCGCGTTCGTGGCGACGGTCATGCCGTGCGCGAACCTCCTCACGTCGCCTGGCTCGGCGCCCGCCCGCGTGAGCGCTTCGCTTACCGCCGCGAGCACGCCCTGAGCCTGGTCGGCGGGCGTCGTGGGGATCTTGGCGCTGTGCACCGCGCCGTCCCGGCTGACGAGCACCGCGTCGGTGAACGTCCCGCCGACGTCAACCCCGAGAATCATCACCCGATCAGGCTGCCTCGAGCTCCTGGTTCTCGGTCTCGGCGAGGTGTTGATGGGAGGGGCAGTATCCGTTGTGCGGCAAGGGCACGCGCTGGCAGGCCGAGCCCTTGCGGGTGGTCGCGCGGCACCGCGGCGGCTGGCCGCACACAGCTGTGTATGCGGCGACCGGGTTCTCGGTGAGGTAGCGCTGGGCGTAGTCGATGTAGCGGTTGACGACCCGGTGGACATGACCCTGCTCACTCATCGCGAAATAGCTGCGGATGTCGCAGTAGAGGGTGCGCGCGGGATGGGCGAAGTAGTGGCGGTCGGTGGCCATGCGCTCGACGACGGCCTCACAGGCACGCAGCACGTGCTCGTGGTGCAGGCACGCGCCGGCGCTGCGCTGGGGCGGGAGGATATGCGGCGCGAGCTCCCTGTAAATGGCCCGGCTGAACTGGTACATGGCGGTCTATCCTCTCCTGGTCGATCCCCTTGACTTTGAGCACACCCGCCGTGTCCAAAGACTCCGATCGTCCCCCGTTCTTTCCACCTCATAAAACACTCGCGCTACCAGAAAAGGTGCGGTGTTGCGCCGGTAGTTTCTTGGGGACTGGGGAGAGTTTCTTGGGAGGAGAGAGAGAAAGGTCAGTCTTTCCATCTGAGGTCTATGTCCATCTCTCCCAGGTGACCGTCTCTTGCTCATTCTCCTCGCCGCATACGACCGCGTGGCGGTGATCGAGCGCCGGGTCGCGCTCGGGGTGGTCGACGCGCAGGTGCGCCCCCCGGCTCTCCGCGCGCGCGAGCGCGCATCTCGCGATCAGGCGAGACAGCGGATGGGGATCGGCCAGCAGCCGGCGCAGGCCCTCCGCGGTGCGCTCGACGCCGGCGTCGTTCCACAGCGCCGCGCGCGTGGCGGGCTCGGCCGCGGGTAGCCCGGGCTTGGCCAGCAGCGCGTCGATCTCGCCCGCCGTCGGCGTCGTGGGAGCGGGCTCGGACAGGGCGGCGTGTACCGCGCGGCGGGCGAAGACGAAGCACTCGCTGAGCGAGTTCGACGCGAGCCGGTTGGCGCCGTGCAGCCCCGTGCACGAGACCTCGCCGACGGCATACAGCCCGGGCACGCTGGAGCGCGCGTGCAGATCGGCGACGATCCCGCCCATCGTGTAGTGCGCGGCGGGCGCGACCGGGACCAGCTCGCGTGTGGGATCCAGCCCCGCCTCGCGCAGCGCCGCGACTACGTTGGGAAAGTGCGCCGGGTCGATCTGGCGCATGTCCAGCCCGACCGCGCTCGCGCCCGTCTCGCGCAGCCTGGCCTGGATCGCGCGGGAGACCTCGTCGCGCGGCGCCAGCTCCTGCACGAACCGCTCGCCGGTGCCCAGGTCGTGCAGCGTCGCTCCCTCGCCCCGGATCGCCTCGGTCACGAGAAACCCTTCCCGGCCGGGCACCCCGATGGCGGCGGTCGGATGGAACTGCAGCAGCTCGAGATCCGCCAGCTTCGCCCCGCCGGCGTGTGCGAGCAGCAGTCCTACGCCCTGCGAGCCGGGCGGATTCGTCGTTCGTGCCCACAACGCCGCCGCGCCCCCTGTCGCGAGCACGACGGCGCGTGCGGAGACGATCTGCCCGTCTTGGCATGCCAGCCCGCGACAGCGGGGGTGGGTGGGGTCCCCGTCATTCCACAGCGCCCGTGCGCGGGCGCCCTCGAACACGGTTATGTGCGGGTCGGCCGCGGCGAGCGCGGACAGCTGTCTGACGACGCGCCGCCCGGTGGCGCTCCCCCCGGCATGCACGATGCGCCGGATCGAGTGACCGCCCTCCAGCCCCAGCGCGAGCCGGCCGAAGCGGTCGGCGTCGAATCGCACCCCCAGCGCCTGCAGGTCCGCCACGCACGCGGGCGCCTCGCGCACGAGTATCTCGGCGGCCGAGCGCCGGACGAGGTCGCGCCCGGCGCGTTTGGTGTCGGTGAGATGGCGCTCGGGACTGTCCTCCGCGGCGAGTGCGGCGGCGAGGCCGCCCTGCGCCCAGTAGCTCGCTGTCTGTGCCAGTGGCGTCGCCGAGACGAGCGCAACACGGGCGTTCTCGCGTGCGGCGCGCAGCGCCGCGTACAGTCCGGCCGCGCCCGCGCCGACGACCGCGATGTCGGCCTCCATGATGGACGGCGGCTGTCTCACGCCTATTTTTTGGTGGGCGGTGTGAAACCGGCTTTGCGCAGCGCTTCTTCGCTCGTGGTTGATGACGAACCCGTGCTCGTCGTCGGAGTCGTCGTAACTGGGGTGGTCGTCGTCGTTGATTTGCCGGCGCCCCCCGTTGCGGTGGAGGGCGCGATCGTCGTGGGCGTTCCTGGCGTCACCGCGCCGGTGCTCGTGGGAGCGGCCGTCCCGCCGGGCGTGATCGTCGTGGGTGTGCTGGGTGTGATGGCCCCCGTTGTCATTGTCGGGATCGCACCGGCGACGGTGGGGGTGGTCGCGATGGTGATGGTTGTGGTGGAGGGCGCGACTGCTTTGGTCGTGCCCGAACCGCCGCTGAGCTTGACCAGCGCGGCGGCGAGCACGCCGAGCGCCAGCGCTGCGGTCACCGCGATCGCCGCGATCGGAGCCTTCCAGTTCGTCGGCGCCGCCAGGCGCGTGCGCGCCGCCGCGCCGCAGTTCAGGCACCACTCCTGCGCGGGGTCGAGCGGTGCGCCGCACAACGGACAGGCCGCGTTCACCACGGGTGGCCTCGCGCTCGGAGCGGACGTGGTCGTCGTGGTCGGCGGCGGGGTGGCGACTGTGCTGCTCAAGGTTTTTTAGCGGATGGACGGACGATCTCGGTGGGCTGGTCCACGCTCGGCCGGCCATGGTCTTTCTTCGTCTCGGCTTGGGCGTCGCCGGTGCCCGGCGCGGGACCGGCGGGCGTGGTCGTGCTCCGGGCGGGGGGCTCATCGGGCGCCGTGGGCGATGCGGTTGCTGGGGGCGTCGAGGCTGGCTGGCCTGTAGCGGGCGCCGCGGTCGCGGGGGATGCGGGCGCTGGAGGTGCGGCTGGCGCGGATGCGGAGGGGTGGACGGCGGTCGTTGTCCTTGCCGGAGCCGGGGTTGGCGCGGGCGCCGGTGGGGGAGTCGGCGCCGCGGGAGGAGCGGGCGCGGGCGCCGCGGCGCCGGCCACGGGGCGCTCGGCGCGGAGGTCCATCGCCAGGCCGCAGTTCGGGCAGAAGCGGTCGTCGCTGCCGTGGATCGCGGCGCAGCGCGGGCAGGCCGCCACGCCCGCCTCGCGCAGCACGGTCACCGGTTGGTGCTCGTCCAGCGTCGCTTCGAGCGAGCGCAGCTCGCCGTCGATGCGCCCGATCGTCTCCAGCTTGGCCAGCACGAGGGAGTCGTTACGCTTGCCGAAGCGGTGCAGGTCGAAGACGAGCCCGCCGAGGTCGCGGTAGGCCAGCTCGCGTGCCTTGCGTAGGAACCGCGCGCGACGGCGCATGCGCCCGCGCGCGCTGAAGCCGGGGGGATCGGTGGGCGCATTCTCTCCCGCGGGCGTCTGCACCTCCGTCGCCGGACTGCTGGCTTGAGCGTCCTCCATCGACATCGACCCACCAATGCTATCCGGCGCCGCGGAGGGCCGCGCGCCAAGCGGCGGCCACGCGCTCGGCCATCCGCACCGCGGAATACGGCTCGGCGTGGGCGCGTCCCGCTACGCGCGGGTCCACCTCGCGCAGGTGGGGGTCGAGCGCGGCCCGCCACGCGCCGAGCGCAAACGGCGCGCACAGCGTGCCCTGGACGTCGCGCAGCGCCTCGGAATGGACGCCGACGGGCGTGGCGAGCACGGGCACGTCGCATGCCAGCGCCTCGAGCACGGCCAGCCCGAACCCCTCGCGCTCGGATGGGACCAGCACGGCTGCGGACGCGTTGATCCACAGGGGCACCCGCTCCGGCGCGACCGCGCCGAGCGTGCGCAGCTCCACATCGGCGGCCTGCGCCAGGGCGAGCGCCCGGTCGTAGCGCTTCTCCCGGCGGGATGGGTCCGCGGCGAACAGCACGAACGGCGGCTGCTCGGCATCGAGTCCCAGTCTTGCCAGCGCATCCGCGCGGGGAGTCGAGTGGAAGCGATCGAGGTCCACGCCGCACGGCAGCACCTGCACGATGCGCGTGCCGCTCGCCCGCCCGGCCTTTCGCCACTTGAGCTCCAGGCTCCCCGGCATCCGCTCGGCCAGCGGGGCGGATACGGCGGCGAGGATGTCCATGCGCGGGATCACCGCGCGGGTGAGCAGGCGCGTGCGGGGATGGTCGATGTCGGTGCCGTGAACGGTCAGCGCGCGCACTCTGGCTCTGACGGCGAGCGCCGGCCAGGCGGCGAGGCCGAAATGAGCGTGCACGACGTCAAAGCGCTCGCCGGCGT
Organism: uncultured Solirubrobacterales bacterium; assembly: GCA_963755165.1. Taxonomy (GTDB): domain Bacteria; phylum Actinomycetota; class Thermoleophilia; order Solirubrobacterales; family Solirubrobacteraceae; genus Palsa-744. The sequence continues at coordinate 814,598 of CAVWIT010000002.1, forward strand.
AGCGGCGGCGCAACTCCCCCGCACCGCGAGCGAGCGAGCGCGGGCCGGGTGCGAGCTCGTATGACTCCACGTCCACATCGTCCAGGCGGCGCAGCGCGTCGACCTGGTCGCGCACGAACTGTCCGCGCTCGGGATGGGCCCGGGAGGGCAGCATGTTCGAGACGACGAGCGCGCGCACGATACCCCGACCGTAGCGCTCTGGAATGATGGCTCGCGTGATGCTTGCATCGGCCCTCTCATGACCCGTGTCCCCGTCTTCGTATGACCCAAGCGTCCGCTCCCGTATGACCAGCGGCGCATCCACCACCCCGGACCCAAGGGCGCGTCCGATCGGCGTGTTCGATTCGGGCGTTGGCGGGCTGACTGTGCTGCACGAGCTGCTCGTGCGGCTGCCGAGCGAGGACTTCCTGTACCTCGGCGACACGGCGCGCTTTCCCTATGGCGAACGTTCGCCTGAGCAGCTCATCCAGTTCGTCGCGGAGATCGCCGAGGAGCTGGCAGAGCGTGGCGCGAAGCTGCTGGTGGTGGCGTGCAACTCAGCGACCGCTGCCGCCCTGCCCGCTCTACGCCGGCGAATGATGGAGACGACGCTCGGGGTTGACGTGCTCGGTGTCGTGCGCCCGGAGGCGCTGCGGGCGGTGGCGGCCACGCACACGGGCCGGATCGGGCTGCTGGCCACCCCGACGACGGTCGCCAGTCGCGCTTACGAGGACGCTGTGAACATGATCGACCCACACGTGACGCTGCACGCGGTGGCGTGCCAGACACTGGCGGGGATCATCCAGGAGGGCGAGCAGTTCGACGAGCGTGCCGTGCAGACCGTGCGCGAGGTGTGCGCGCCGCTGAAGCAGGCGGATGTTGACACGGTGATCCTCGGCTGCACCCACTATCCGCTGATCAGCCCGATGCTCCAGCGGATGCTCGGCCCGGAGGTGAGGCTCGTGACATCGGGCGCGGCGCTCGCGCGCCAGGTGGAGCATGCGCTGAGCACGCGCGAGCTGCAGAACCCGCGCACCGAGGGTGAGGGCGAGTACCGTTTTCTGTGCACGGGCGACATTCGGGAGTTCGAGCAGGTGGGCACGCGTTTCCTGCAGATGCCGCTGGGTCTGGTCGAGCACGTAGAGCTCGCCGCGGTCGAGATGACGGCGTGAGCGGCACGGAGCGCAGCTACGGACGCGGACCGGGCGAGCTGCGGCCGATTGCACTCGAGCCGGGGTTCGTGCGCACCGCCACCGGCTCCGCCTTGATCTCGGCCGGAGAGACCCGCGTGATCTGCACTGCCTCCGCGCAGGAGAGCGTCCCCCGCTGGATGGCGGGCAATGGCAGGGGCTGGCTGACGGCCGAGTACGGGATGCTGCCGGCGTCCACCGGTGATCGCAAGCAGCGCGATGCGACGCGGGGGCGCCAGGACGGGCGCACCGTCGAGATCCAGCGCCTGATCGGACGGTCGCTGCGCGGCGTGGTCGATTTCTCGAAGCTGGGGGAACGCACTATCTACCTGGACTGCGACGTGCTGCAGGCCGACGGGGGGACGCGCTGCGCGTCGATCACGGGTGCGTACGTGGCGCTGTCGCTGGCGTGCGCGCGGCTGCTGGGCGAGGGCCGCTTGGATGCCTCGCCGCTGACGGGGTCGGTGGCGGCCGTGTCCTGCGGGATGGTTGGCGGGGCGGCGCTGCTCGATCTCGACTACTCCGAGGACTCGACTGCGGAGGTGGACGCGAACGTGGTGATGACCGGTGAGGGCGGCCTGGTCGAGGTGCAGGCGACGGCCGAGCGCACGCCGCTGTCGCGCGCGCACCTGGACGAGCTGCTGGCGCTTGCGGGGCAGGGGATCGAGTGGTTGCGCGCCGCCCAGGAGCAGGCGATCGCCGCGGCCGGCTGATGCGCGTGGCGATTAGATTGCTGCTTGCCACCCACAACGAGCACAAGCGGCGCGAGCTCGCGCGCGTGCTGGGAGGTTGGGAGATCGATGCGCTGCCCGGCGAGGTGGAGCTCCCGCCGGAGGATGGGGAGACGTTCGCCGAGAACGCGCTCGGCAAGGCGCGTGCCGCCGCCCGGGCCACGGGCAGGCCGAGCATTGCGGACGATTCTGGCATTGAGGCGACGGCGCTGGAAGGCCGCCCGGGCGTGCGTTCGGCGCGCTACGCGGGAGAGGGCGCGAGCGACGCGGAGAACCTGGCCAAGCTCCTGCATGAGGCCCCGGCCGGGAGCGCGCTGGAGTACGTGTGCGCGCTCGCCTACGTGGATCCCCAGACGGGCACAGAGCTCGTGTTCGAGGGCCGCTGTGTGGGTACGCTCGCGGCCGAGCCCCGGGGTGCGCGGGGTTTCGGCTATGACCCGGCGTTCCTGCCCGATGACTGGCCGGGGAATGAGACGATGGCGCAGCTCACGGATGCGCAGAAGGATGAGATCAGCCACCGGGGCCGCGCGGCCCGCGCGCTGCTCCAGTGGCTGACTTGACTGAAAGATGAGAGGCCCGGCTCGACGGCCTGCGGCCGGCTGCGCTACCTCAAAGGAGGTTGATTGCCGCTGCCACTGCCACCGCGACGGACAGCCCCGCATAGCCGGTGTAGCCGGCAAGCAGGAGAAAGAAGGCCGTGAGCAGCGCGACGAGCACGGTCAGACTCCAGGCGACGCGTTCGAACGTCATCGCTCTCATTCTTGCCGATCTCGCGGTCGTCTTCCTTTCCAGTGGACCAACCGTCCGCGTGCGCTGTTAGCGTACCTGTAGTGTCTTTACGAACGAGGAGGGTCCCTTGACGAAGTCCGAGTTGGTTGACCAGGTCGCGGATCGCTCAGAGCTGACCAAAGTGCAGGCCGCTCGCGCGATCGACGCGGTGCTTGACACTGTCCAGGACACCCTGCGGCGCGGTAGTGAGGTTACCCTTTCCGGGTTTGGCCGCTTTCACGTCGCCGAGCGTGGCGCGCGCCGGGGAGTCAACCCGCGCACCGGCGAGCGCATCCAGATCGCCGCCTCGCGCGTCCCGCGCTTCAGCGCGGGCAGCGGCTTGAAAAGCGCTGTCCGGGGTCGCTGAGTCCCCGTGGCGCCGCGTCCGTTCGGCGACACGCTCGCCGCGCGGGTCGCTGAGCGCGAGTCCCAGATCGTGCTCGGGCTCGATCCCGACCCGGGAGCCTTGTGGCCGGGCATAGGCAAGTCTGGCTTATCCCCGGCTGCCTCCCCGGCGCAGCGGGCCGCGGAGGCGGTTGAGGATCATTGCTGCGCTCTGATCGACGCGGCTGGGCCGGCGTGTGTCGCGGTCAAGCCTCAGCTCGCGTGCTTCGAGCGTCTCGGCGCCCCTGGCCGGACCGCCCTGGAGGCGGTGGCGCGGCACGCTCGTGACGCCGGCCTGCTCGTGATCGCCGACGGCAAGCGCGGGGACATCGACGTGACCGCGTGCGCCTATGCCCAAGCGTTGTTCGGTGGGGTGGAGACGCCCTTTGGCGAGGTCTCCGGGCTGGGTGTGGATCTGGCCACCGTCAACCCTCTGATGGGCGGCGATGCGGTCGAGCCGTTCGTCTCTGCCGCGCGCGCCACCGGCGCTGGCGTCCTCCTGCTCGTGCGCACGTCCAACTCGGGCGCGACCGACGTCGAGGACCTGGAGCTGGCGGGCGGGGGCTCGGTGTGGGAGCGGCTGGCACGCCTCGTGGACGAGCTAGGCCGATCTGGCGTGGGGGACGGACCCCTCAGCGATGTGGGCGCCGTCCTCGGCGCAACCGCCCCGGGCCACATCGAGCGCGCGCGCGAGCTGATGCCGCGCGCCGTGTTCCTGCTTCCGGGCGTGGGCGCGCAGGGAGGCCGCGTCGAGGACCTGTCGGCTGCGTTCGCGCCCGGGCGGGCGGGAGGTCTCGTCAGCGCCTCGCGCAGCATCGCGGGGGCATATCTCGCCGGCGGCGGCGATCCCGCCCAGGCGGCCCTTGCCGAGGCCGAGCGGTTGCGCGCGGTGGCCTGGAAGTTGGGGTAGTCTGAACCGGCAATGATCATCACGGTCACGCTCAACGCGGCGATCGACAAGTCGCTCTCGGTGCCGAACTTCCGGCTCGGGCGCCGCCATCGCACCGTCGAGCAGCGCACGATGGCCGGCGGCAAGGGCGTCAACATCGCGCGCACCCTCAAGGCGCTGGGGCAGCCCGTGATCGCGACCGGGTTTGCCGGTGGCGTCACTGGCACGCACATCGTCGAGCAGCTGACCGACGAGGCGATCCTCAATGACTTCGTGCGCATCCGTGAGGAGTCGCGCACGAACACCTCCGTGCTCGACCCGACGAGCGGCGAGCAGACCGAGATCAACGAACGCGGCCCGTCCGTGTCCGAGCGTGAGGTGGAGCTGTTCGCGGACAAGCTCTCCTACCTCGCGCGCGGCGCCGCGATCGTCGTGTTCGCGGGCTCGCTGCCACGCGGCGTGGACCCCAGCATCTACGCTTCGCTGATTCGCGATCTCGCCCGGATGGAGGTCACAACCGTGGTCGACACCGACGGCGAGCCCCTGCACCACGCGGTTCGCGCCGAGCCCGACGTCGTCTCGCCCAACGTGCTGGAGGCCGAGGAGCTGGTCGGCCACGAGTTCGCCGGCGAGGAGGAGCGCTCGTTGGCCGTGCGCGAGATCGCCGAGCTCGGTCCCCGTGAGGCGATCATGACGCTTCCCGACGGCTGCTTCGCGCAGGTCCTGATCGACGGCCGCCCGTGCCTGAAGCGCGCTCGCATAGAGCCGCGCGAGCCGATCGCCAAGCGCGGTTCGGGCGATGCCTTCCTCGCCGGCTACGTCGCCGCGCGCTATGAATCGCGTCCCCCCGACCAATGCCTGCGCTTCGGCGTCGCCTGCGGCGCGGAGTCCACTGGGCGCCTCGGCGCGGGACGGATCGACCCGCGCGAGGCCCGGCGCTTGATGGGCGAGGTTGAGTTGACCGAGGTGGAGCCGGTCACCTCTAAGGTCAGCTGACTGCTTGAAGATGCCCCTGAGGCGGTCGAGGGTCGAGCGGGGCAAGACTGACGAGGCCCGCCCACCCCGCGTGGCGTGCTACGCACGCGAGCGACCGAGGACGCTGCATCCGCGAAGCGCCATCGACCCGTCTCAGCCGCCCGCGACGTCGCGGCGCAGGAACACCAGGTAGGCGGCGAACAGCGCCGGGACCATGTACAGCGCGCAGACCCACGCCGAGTGCCAGATGGGCGCCCAGTCGGTGGGAGTGCGCAGGAGGCCGTGCCAGTTCTCGTACTGTTCGGTGAGCAGATATGGCTTGAGGCCTTCGATACCCGGGATCTGCGCGACTATGAACAGCAGGATCGTGAATCCCACGGTGCCGACCACGGCCGCGGCGCTGTTGCGGGTCGTGGTGGACAGCAGCACGCCGATCGCGGTAACGGTCAGCAGTGGGATCAGATAGCAGGCGTTGGCGGCGAACACCAGCAGCAGTCCTTCCGGCGCCGAGACCACGGTGCCCGAGAACGTGACCACGTGGTGAAAGCCCCACGCCGCGACACCCGCGACCGTCGCGACGACGGCCGACAGGAACACTGCGATCGTCGCATAGGTCATCGCCGCGAGCGTCTTGGCGGCGAACACCTGGCCGCGATCGACCGAGCGCGTCAGGATTGTCTTCAGCGTGCCGTTGCCGTCCTCGGCGGCGACGATGTCTCCCGCCACCAGGGCGGCGATCAGGGGCAGCATGAACACGGACAGGAACAGCAGCATCAGCACCGGCGTGGCCAGGCCCGACTGGGTGATGTGCGAGGCGAAGATATTGCCCTGGTCGTGGCCGCGATGGTTGCGCAGGCTCTGGGCGAGCACGAAGATCAGCGGCAGGATCGCCGCCAATCCGAGGCCGAGGTAGGTGCGCTTCTGCGAGACGAGCTTGCGCAGCTCCCAGCGGTAGGCCGTCACGGTGGACGGCCGCCGCACGCGAGCGGCGCCAATCGGAGTCGCGGGCGCAGCGCCGACGGCCGTGCTGCTCACCGGGTCTCCTCTAGCGCCCGAGCGGTCGCGGCCAGCCCCGACACGGCGGCGCCCAGTGGACCTCCGGGCAGGGCGCCGTCGTCGCTCGACTCGCCGGCTGCGGGATCGCGCGCGTCGTTGCTGCCCTCCGTCAGCCTGAAGAACAGGTCCTCGAGCGTCGCCAGCTCGGGGGTGAGCGCGAGGATGCCCACCCCGGCCGTGCCGAGCGCGAGCGACAGCAGGCCGACGTGGGGCTCGTCGGCCTGGAAGCTCAGGCCGTGCTCGCTGCTCGATGCGTGCTCGAGGCCGGGCTGGGCGCGCATGATCTGCAGCGCTCGCGTATCGTCGGTGGTGCGCAAGCGGTAGCCGGCTCCGCCCTGGCGGCGCAGGTCTGAGAGTGCGCCCTCGTAGACCACGCGGCCGGAGTCGACGATCGCCACGCGGTCGCACAGTTCCTGCACCTCGGGCAGCTGGTGGCTGGAGAGCAGGACCGTGATCCCCTCGTCGGCCAGCCGGCGGATCAGCGCGCGCATGTCGCGCATGCCCGCCGGATCCAGACCGGTGGCGGGCTCGTCCAGGATCAACAGGCGCGGGCGGCGCAGCAGCGCCGCGGCGATCCCCAGGCGCTGGCGCATGCCGTGCGAGTAGCCGCCGACGCGATGCTCGGCGCGCGGGCTCAGCTCGACGATCTCGAGCACCTCACCGATGCGCGCGTGCGCGCCGCCGCCATCCAGGGCCGCGAGCAGTTCGAGGTTCTTGCGGGCGCTCAGGTACGGATAGAAGCGGGGCGCCTCCACGAACCCCGCGACGCCCTGAAGGGCCCGCGCTCCCTCGCGGATGGGGTCGCGCCCGAATAGCTGCACTGTGCCCTCGGTGGGCATGATCAGGCCGAGGGCCATGCGCAGCGTGGTCGTCTTGCCGGCGCCGTTCGGCCCGAGGAACCCGTACACGTCGCCCGCGTGCACGTTCAGGTCGATGTGATCGACGGCCAAGACCTCCTTGTAGCGCTTGACCAGCCCCCGCGCCCGGACTGGAGGCGCCTCCTCGTCGGCCACGCTACAAACCCTTGGCGACCGCTTCGAGCGCCGCCGGTCCGACCGCGCCGGCAATTAGATAGCGCACGCCCGAGCGCTCGAAGCTGAGCAGCGTGCCGAGCTCCGTGGGCAGCTCGGTCGCGGTCGTCCCGTTGATCTTGACCTGCTGCAGCCCTTCGGGCAGAGCCGGTGAGGATTCCTTTGCGCCCGCACCCGCTTTTGTCTTGCTTTCGAGTACCGCTATCGTCGAGAGCCCGTGGCCCTGGGTCATGACCTTCGGGTGTTCGCCGCTGCCCGTGGAGCCTGAGTGAGCGCCGCCACGTTCGGGGAGGGTGATTTCCTGCACCTTGGCGTTCGTTGGGGGCGTGAATTCGAACACCGACGCCTGCACTGGACCATAGGAGATGCTGGTGCTCGCCAGTTCGATCGCCGGCGAGGAGCTGGTGGAGGAGTAGATCGCCGCGCGCAGCGGGACGCCGTGGACGGCGTCCCAGGAGAGCTCGGCGCCGCCGAGCAGGCTGCCGCCTTCCTTGGGGGTGACGCGCACCGTGTATGCGGCCTGGCCGGCGACGTTGGTGGGCGTAGCGCCGGACACGTTCGCGTGGACGCTGAGGTGAGAGATCGCTTCTTCGATCTTGGCGACGGTTGGGACTTCGTGGTGTGCGCCCGAGTCCGTGCCCGCGCCTTCGCCCGTGCCGCCTTCATGCGCGGGCGGCGTGTAGCGGTAGAGGGTGTTCGAGGAGGCGTCGTACATCTGCACGGTGTGCCCGTCGTAGTAGATCTGGGTGTCGCCCTTTTCGGACTGCAGCTCCAGGCGCACGTGGCCTTCCTTTGAGATCCACAGCCGGCCGGAGGCGCCGGAGATCAGCGGGCTGGAGGTCAGCTGGCTGGCTTCGCCGCCGCCGCCGCCGGCGAGGTTGGCGCCTTCGAGCAGGTGGTCGGTCCACTGGATCTGTGCGCTGACGCCCTGCACCTGTCGTCCACTCGAACCGGTGAGCGTGTCGTGGATCGCGTCGGCGAGCGGCTTGGCCGGCGGCGTCGGACCCGTGCCCAGCGCGAACGCGAGCGCTGTGATCGAGATGCCGAGGACGACCACCAGCCCGCATAGGAGGAGCAGGCGCGACAGGGGCAGTCTGCGCAGTAGATAGGTCATCTGCTTCCACTCCAGAGTAGCGCCCTAGCTTGCGTCAGCCTAAAGGGCTTCCGGCCCACCGGATCGCCGACTCTCCGCTCTGCGGACCGTCGGGCCGCGGCACTCGATAAGGTGCCCGCCTGCATGATCTACGTCTATGCGTTCATCGCATTCTGGGTGGTGCTCGGCCTCGGCGTGTTCTTCGTCGCGATGCGCGGTCCCCGCGGCCCGCGCGAGCGATCGTCCGAGCTTGATCAGCCGCACACCGAATCCCAGGCCGGCCAGCGCGCCGTCACGGTCGGGGTGGTGCTGCTGTTCGCGTTCGGGCTGATCGTGCCGGGGTTCGTGCTGGCCTCGAATGCCGAGCACAAGGCGAGCGTCGCGGTCGGCGGCCTGCGTTTGACGGCCGAACAGGAAAAGGGGCGCGAACTGTTCGCGCACACATGTGCGGTGTGCCACACGCTCGCGGCCACCAACTCCGTCGGTCGTATCGGCCCCAACCTCGACGTGCGTGTGGGCGATGACATCTCAACACCGGAAGGGCGTAAGGCGCTCGTGCTGAGTGCGATCGCCGAAGGCCGCGCTCGCGGCCTGGGCCAGATGCCGGCGCTGTTGTACCAGGGCAAGGAAGCCGAAGAGGTCGCCTCGTTTGTAGCCGCCGTCGCCGGCCACTGAGTCGGGGCCGCCGCCCGCCGCCGTCGCTGGGCACGGATCTCTTCGCCTCCCTCACACACGACCTCTCCACGAGGTTTGGCCAACAGTCGATAGCGGGCGGGAGGGCCATCGGTTAAGGTCCGGCGCGATGGGAGCGCAGTCGACAGAGGAGCAGCCGCAGACCGCGGAGGACGTCAAGGCGCTCGTGGCCGAGCACGAGATTCGCTTCATCCGGTTCTGGTTCACGGACATCCTCGGCCAGCTGAAGTCGTTCTCGATCAACGCGGCCGAGCTGGAGGACGCGTTCGAGGCGGGGATGGGCTTCGACGGCAGTTCGATCACCGGGTTCAATGCGATCGAGGAGTCGGACATGATCGCGATGCCCGACCCGGGGACGTTCGCGGTGTTGCCGTGGCGCCCGGAGGAGCAGGGAGTGGGGAGGATGTTCTGCGACGTCGTCACCCCCGAGCGCACGCCGTACGAGGGCGACCCGCGTCACGTGCTGCGCCGCGCGCTGGAGCGCGCGCACGGGATGGGGTTCGACACCTTCAACGTGGGGCCTGAGCTGGAGTATTTTCTGTTCCGCGACAGTAAGGGCACCGAGGTGCTGGACCAGGGGGGGTACTTCGATCTGACGACCCTCGATGCGGGATCGGATGTTCGGCGCGAGACGGTTCTGGCGCTGGAGCAGCTGGGGATCCACGTCGAGTACACCCACCACGAGGTGGGGCCGAGTCAGCACGAGATCGACATGCGCTATGCGGATGCGCTGAAGATGGCGGACGACTGCATGACGTATCGGATCACGGTGAAGGAGTACGCGATGAAGTACGGCTGGCACGCGACGTTCATGCCCAAGCCGCTGTTCGGCGAGAACGGGTCGGGCATGCACACGCATCAGTCGCTGTTCTCCGGGGGCAAGAATGCGTTCTACGATCCCGACGATCAGTACTTCCTGTCGGACGTGGGCAAGGCGTTCATTGCCGGCCAGCTCAAGCACGCGCGCGAGATCTGTGCGGTGTTCGCGCAGTGGGTCAACTCCTACAAGCGGCTCGTGCCAGGGTTTGAGGCGCCTGTGTATGTGGCGTGGTCGCGGCGCAATCGCTCGGCGCTGGTGCGCGTGCCGCTGTATCACCCGGGCAGAGAGAAGGCGACGCGCATGGAGCTGCGCTGTCCCGACCCCGCGTGCAATCCGTATCTCACGTTCGCGGCGCTGCTGCAGGCGGGGTTGGAGGGGATCGAGAAGGGGTATGAGCTGCCGGAGCCGATGGAGAAGAACCTGTACCACCTCTCCGGCGAGGAGCGCAGGCGCCTCGGCGTAGAGCAGTTGCCCGAATCGCTGGGCGAGGCGATCGAGCTGGCGGCCGAGTCGGAGCTGCTGCTGCGCACGCTCGGCGAGCACATGTTCAACCGTTACATCGAGATCAAGCGCCAGGAGTGGGACGACTACCGCGTGCAGGTGACCCGGTGGGAGCTGGAGCGGTATCTGTCGATCCTGTAGTGGGCACCGCGCAGGCGATCGAGCGGGCGGGGGAGAGGTGCCAGTGGAGCGCCTGCAGCAGGTGGCCGAACGAAGTGGGGTGGCGGGGCGCGATGTCCGCAAGCAGGCGCAGGACCGAGACGGCGTGGCGCTCGTAGTCGCTCTCGCCGGTTAGCTGGGCCAGGCGCAGCAGGCCCATCGCTGCGCTGGAGGCGCCGGCGGGGATCGGGGAGTCCTCGAGGTCCTTGCGCCGCACGATCAGCGTTTCGCCGTCGTCCGCGGCGGTCGAGTAGAACCCTCCCCGCTCGGGGTCGGCGAAGCGGGCGATGATCTCGTCGGCGACGGCGATGGCCCGTTGAAACCAGCGCTCCTCGCAGGTGGCTTCGAACAGCACGATCAGCGCCTCCAGCAGGAAGGCGTGGTCCTCCAGGTAGGCGCCGATCCGCGCCTGGCCGTGGTTGTAGGTGCGCAGCAGCCGTCTGCGGTCGTCGCGCATCGTCTTCCCGTCCAGGAGCTCGGCGCAGGCGATTGCCGCATCTAGATATCGAGCCTCGCTCAGTGCGGCGCCGGCGTCGGCGAGGGCGCTGATCATCAGGGCGTTCCAGCTGGTGAGGCGCTTGTTGTCCAGTGCCGGACGCGCGCGTCGTTCGCGTGCCTGCATCAGGATGCAGCGGATGCGCTCGACGGTTGCCTCATCCGGACGAGCGCTGCGATCGGTCAGGACGTTCAAGCCGGGCTCGGGATGGTGCGGGTCCTCGAAGTTCCCTTGCTCGGTGGCGCCGAACCACGCGATCGCCGCCTCGGCATCCGCGCCGAGGACCTCCGTGAGCTCGGCGATGGTCCACACGTAGAAGCGTCCCTCGACGCCTTCCGAGTCGGCGTCCAGCGCGGAATAGAACCCGCCCTCCGCCGCCGCCGGGTCGCGCATCTCACGCAGTGCCCAGTCGAGCGTGTCGCGGCAGACCTCCAGCAGGCCGGCATCGCCGGAGGCCTGCCAGCCATGCAGGTATGTCCTCGCCAGCAGCGCGTTGTCGTAGAGCATCTTCTCGAAGTGCGGCACCGTCCAGGTCGCGTCGACCGCGTAGCGATGAAAGCCACCGCCGAGCTGATCGTGGATGCCGCCGGCGGCCATCGCGCGCAGGGTCTGCAGCGCCATATCTGTCTCGAGACTCCCTGCAGCCGTGTCGTGGGTCGGCCTCTCGCCGCTCGGGGGCCCGTCGGCCGTGCTCGCCGCACCTCGCAGCAGCAGGAGCTCGATGACCGATGCGTGCGGGAACTTCGGCGCGTGGGTGGGCGGGCCTCCAAATCCCCCGTTACGCGCGTCGAACGCGGCGCGCAGGCCCGTGAGAGCCTCGTCGAGTGAGTCCTCGCGCAGGGGCCTGGCCGAGGGCTTGATCAGCGCGCCGCCTGAGAGCCGCTCGCGCAGCCGCTCCCCGCCGGCCCTGATCTCCTCGCGCCGCTGCGACCACGCCTCGGCGATCGCCTGCAGCACCTGCGTCCAGGCGGGCATGCCGGGACGGGGGTCGGGCGGGAAGTAGGTGCCGCCGTAGAAGGGGAGCTGCTCGGGGGTGAGGAACACGTTCAGCGGCCAGCCGCCGTGACCGGTCATGGTCTGAACGGCCTCCATGTACAGGGCGTCGACGTCAGGGCGCTCCTCGCGGTCGACCTTCACGCACACGAAGCTCTCGTTCATCAGCGCCGCCGTGCGCGGATCCTCGAAGGACTCGCGCTCCATCACGTGGCACCAGTGGCAGGCCGAGTAGCCGATCGACACCAGCAGCGGCTTGTCTTCGTCTCTGGCCCGAGCCAGCGCGATCGGTCCCCAGGGCAGCCAGTCGACCGGGTTGCAGGCGTGCTGGCGCAGGTAGGGCGAGGTCTCGGTGGCCAGCGCGTTTGGCATCACGCTCAGCCTAGCTCTGCTTGTCTTGGAGATGATCGTCCGGGCGCCACCCGGAATCGATCGCCCGCCTTCAGCGTAGGTGGGCCAGGCCCGGCAGCGGGAACACAACTCTGCCCACCGGCCATTCGCCACGACCGGCGCCGGCTCGGGCGAGCTTTACGTGCGCGATGCTCACGTCGAAGCGCCTGCCGCCGAGCGTGCCGCTGACCACCGGGCTGGCGCCGATCCTGACCGTGCCTTGCGCAGCTGTCGATCCGGATATCCGGATCGAGGCCGTCTGCAGCTGGCCGTTCTTGACCGGGAACGTCCCGCTGAGATCCACGCCCGGCACGAACGAGAGGGCGTGCAGCACCACCGCTGAGGTGTCCAGTCGCGCGTAACCCCCGCGCAGGCCGCCGAAGCTCGAGCCGATCGGCAGTTGTGCGTTGGCCTGCAGTGTCGCGCTGATCACCTGGCGGTTGAGGTCGAGGATCGTATCGAGCACGGCCGTCAGCGTCTGCCCGGGCCTGCCGCCGAGCACCGACGGCGGATGGATGTAGGCCAGGCGGGTCGGTGTGATCGGCGTGGGGGCGAACACATCCTTGGTGGACGTGCATGGCTGGATTGGTTGCCCGCCCACTGCGCCGCCGAAGAACGCTTGCACCGCGAGCTCGGCGCAGCCGCTGAAGTCGCTGCCGAGGACCGAATGACCGGTGAACGGGACCACGAGCAGTTGCGCATCCGGGATCTGTGCGGCGACGCTGCGCGCGCCCGACGTCGGCGTGCGCAGGTCCTGCTCACCGGAGAGGATCAGCGCCGGCACATCCGGCAGGGGGGCTTGGGCGGGCGGAGGCGGCGAGGCATCCGGCCAGCTCGCGCAGTCGGATACGAGGCTCGCGCTGAACGCCGTGGTCGCGTCAAACGGGTAGAAGTCGCCGCTTGGCAGACTGTGCAGCGAGGCGAGCGCTTCCGCGAGCCGGGTCGGCGGGTCGGCGGAGCGCTGCCAGGGGAATGGCAGCTCTTCGCAGGAGGTGTCGATGAACAGCGCTTCGTCGATCGAGTCCGAGCTTTCGACCGGCCGGCTGCCGGGAACGTTCGGGATCAGACCCTCCGACAGCAGCTCCAATCGCAGCAGCGGGCCGGGATCTCGGCGCAGAGCCGAGACGACAGCTGCGGGCAGCAGTGCGCGCAGCGCGGGGTTCAGATCGCCCGCCTGCAGGATCCCCAGCAGATTCGTCTCACTCAGCCTGACTGCGTGCCTGTGACCAGAGCCGTCATAGACTGAGCCGCTGAGGGCGTGCTTGCGCAGCTGCGCGATCAGTCGCGCGAGGTCGGCGGTCGGATTCGAGGTGATCCCGGCGCAGGCCCGGTTCGCGCACAGCTCGCTCAGCACCGCGCCGATCGCCTGGAAGGTTCCAATCGCGAACGGTTCCGGCCCGTTGCTTGGGACGACCGAGTCGAGGACGAGGGCTTCCACGTGCTGGGGATAGCGCTCGGCGTACTCGAGCGCGACCTTAGTCCCGTAGGACGTTCCGTACAGCACGAGCTTTTCATAGCCCCCCGTCTGCCGGATCGCCTCGATGTCTTCCACTGATTCCGGGGTCGTGTAGCCGCCGCGCGCCGGTCCGAGCTGCAGCGCGCAGCGCCCGACCAGTTCGCCGATCGAGTGGGCCTGTTCGGTTTCGTCCGCACTGCTGAACGCCGAGCAGCTCAACGGATTCGATTCACCGGTGCCGCGCTGGTCGAACACGAGCAGATCGCGCGATCCCAGCGCCGGGCCGATCGCCTTGGCGATGAATTCGCCCAACCCAAGCGCGGACTGGCCGGGGCCGCCCGCGAGCGCGATGACCGCGCTTTTGCTCGGGCTGGATCCCGCCGGCTTGCGCTCGACCTTCAGCGAGATCGTGCCGGGCACGGCTCCCCCGCGGTTCAGCGGCACGGGCACGGTTACGCAGGAGAAGCTCGCCGGGGCGTTACCCGTGCAGGGCGTGAATTCAGGGGAGGCGAGCGATGAGGAGGGCCAGCCTGCGAGCGCCAGCATTCCCAGCAGAGCCGCCAGAGCCGAGATTGGGGCTGGCCTGCTCATCCATCCGGACAATAGCGGCACTCGCGGCAGTCCCGTCGAGGCGCTCGCCGGTGTGAACACGCTTGCCGCCCAGCGTTCCGGCCAGCCGGTGCGCTCGCAGTCGCAGCGTGCCGCGCGCGGCGGCCGGGCCGCCGATATGGAGCACGGCCCCGCTCTGGGTGACCTCTCCGGAGACCGTCAGGCCCGGCACGTAGGAGTAGTCGTGGAGCGTCAGCTTCCCGCCCGCGGCGCTCGCCCAGCCCGCACGCAGGCCTCCTGTGCGCAGGGAGATCAGCGTACCGATGTTGCCCGACTCGAGCGCCCCGAGCGCCTGCATCGTCTCCTGGCGTGCGAGATCGGCCAGTGTCAACCGGACCGCGTCCAGCGTGCGTCCGGGCAGCCCGCGGCTGTTCGGGGCGGGCGGCACATCGGACAGGCGCACCGGCGCCAGTGGCGCCAGCTTGAGCAGTCCCAGGATCTGCGGCCCGCCGGTGCAGGGCTTGACGGGCGAGGACTCGAACAGGGTCTGCAACGCCTTACTCGAGCACCCGCTGAGGTCGCTGCCGAGGACCGAGTGTCCGACTTCTGGCACCACCACCAGCCGGGAGCCCGGGATCTGCGCCGCGACTTCGCGCGCGTTCGCGGTTGGCGTGCGCAGGTCGTCGGCGCCGCTCAGGATCAGCGTGGGCACGCTCGGCAGCGGCGCTTGCACGGGCGCGGGCGCGGGGGTGGTGTATGGCCAGAACGCGCATGCGGGCATATCGCTGATCGCGAGCACGTTGCGCGGGCCAAACGGCGTGATCGCGCTCACCGGCGCTCGTCTGATTTGCGCTCTGACTTCGGCCAGGCGCTTGGCTGGGCTCGAGGAGCGGTTCCATCCAAACAGCTCATCTTCACAGCTGGTCGCGTAGTACAGGGGGGTGTCGAAGCTCTCGCTCGGGCTTTCTTCTCCGCCGCCCTCGCCTCGTTCGGTGCCGGCGCGCAGCAGGCGCGCGAACGGCTCCTCATCGCCGCCTGCCGCGGAGCGCACCGCGGCAGGGAGCTCCGCGCGCAGCGCCGGTTCGAGGTCGCCGGCGATCAGGACGTCGAGCAGCGTGTTGGCGGAGAACCGCAGCGTATGCGCGCGTCCCTCGCCGTCGATCCAGCGCCCGCTCAGCGCCCGCCCGCCCATCCGCCGCACGAGCTTTGCGAGGTCATCGACCGGTTCGGGTGTGATGTGTGCACACGCGCCGCGCGCGCACAGCTGGCGCAGCACGCGCGGGATCGCCTGAAACGTCGGCAGGTTCAGCGGTTCCGGTCCGTTTGGAGGCACGACCGAGTCGAGTACGAGCGCCGAGACGTGACTCGGATAGGCCTGCGCGTAGCGCTCGGCCACCTTCGTCCCGTAGGAGGTTCCGTACAGCACGAGCTTTTCATAGCCGCCCGCCTGTCTGATAGCCTCGATGTCGGCGACGGTCTGGGTGGTCGTGTAGTCGGTCCGTTCGGAGCCGATCTGGGCGGCGCATTCGGCGATCTGTCGGCCCGGTGGGCCGCCCGCGCTCAGTTCGAAGCGGTGGCAGGACAGCGGGTGTGACAGTCCGATGCCGCGCTGGTCGAACACGATCAGATCGCGCGTGGCCACGATCGGCCCGAGCTGGTGCGCGAAGTCTTCGGCGAATCCGATCGCCGCCTGGCCTGGCCCGCCCGCCAGCGCGATCACCGCTTCGCGAGCTTCCCCGACCGGGGCCCGGTGGCGGCGCATCGCCAGCGTGATCGTTCCCGGCGTAGTGCCGCCGGGGTCCAGCGGAACCGTCAGGTGGCCGCACGCGTAATCGTTGCTGTCGCCGCACGGCGCCCACGTGATCTGGGCCTGTGCGACGGGGGCGCTCAGGGCGCATGCCCACATGCTCACCGCCACGAGCATGGCGGCGAGCAGGCCCCTCGGTCGCATAGCCGGAATCTAGCCGATCGGTGTGGAGCGCGTGCCGGCTGGACAGGTGTCAGGAGGGCGTCAGGGAGGGGCGTCGCGAAACCGAGCGCGCTCCCGATCTCCGATCTCATACGATCGCTCCTGTGAGCGAGCGCGAGACCGTCTCCGCCCCGGGCGCCCCGCTGGCCGTGGGGCCCTACAGCCACGCCGTGCGTGCCGGTGAGCTGCTGTTCTGCTCCGGGCAGATCCCGCTGCACCCCGCCACCGGCGAGCTGGTCGGCGAGACGCCCGCCGAGCAGGCCCGCCAATGCCTGGAGAACCTGCGGGCGGTGTGCGAGGGCGCGGGCACATCGCTGGATCGAGCGGTGCGCCTGACCGTGTACATGGCCGACCTCGCTGCGTTCGCCGAGGTCAACGATGTCTACGCGTCGTTCTTCGCGGAGAACCCACCGGCGAGGGTGACCGTCGGGGTTGCGCAGTTGCCGAAGGGCGCTCAGGTCGAGATCGACGCGGTCGTGGCGCTGTAGAGCTCTCCGTCGGCTGGCTCGATGCTGCGTAGCGCGCGCGTGAGCAGCTCGCGCAGGGTCCTGCGCTCCTGTGCGCTCAGGGCCTCGAGCACCTCGTCCTCGATCTCTGTCTGAGCCCGCTCGGCGAGGTGCAGGGCCTTGCGGCCCGATGGCGTGATCTGCACCAGGTGCCGGCGCCGATCGTGGGGATCGCGTAGACGCGCGGCATACCCGAGCTGCTCGAGCTCGTTGAGCAGCAGCACGACGTTGTTGGCGTCCATGCAGAAGGCGTCGGCCAGGTCCTGCTGAGGACATCCATCGTGGTCGTTGACGTAGCTGAGAGCGACCAGGTGCCGCAGGTGCATGCCCAGGAGCTCCTCGCCCGAGCGGCGATAGACCTGCTTGGCCAGGCGGCTCAGCAACACGGCCGAGCCCGGGGCGCAGTCCAATTCAGGCGCGCGGTCTCGCTCCATGTCTTCAAGTCTATACCTCATCGCAGCATCAATCCTCACTCAAGCATCAATCGTCACATATTCGTCGATCATAAATAAAGTATAGATCATCCTTGAATCATTGATTATCTTTGCTATGGTGTTCTCTCCGTCGACTGCAAGGAGCACCACATGAGCCCCGCCACCCCCGCCGCCGCCACCACCACCCCCGACCCTGTGACCCGCCCTCAGAACGCCGGCGAAGAGGCCATCGGCGAGCCGACCGATCAGAGCTCGGCCAGCAGACGCGAGCGCCGGCGCTGGATAGCGCTCGCTGTGCTCTGCCTCGGGCAGCTGATGATGGTCCTCGACGCGACCATCGTGAACGTCGCGCTGCCGTCGATCCAGCGCGAACTGCACTTCACGCAGGCGAACCTCACGTGGGTGATTGACGGCTATCTGATCACCTTCGGCGGCTTCTTGCTGCTGGCTGGCCGCTTCGGCGACCTGATCGGCCGCAAGAAGGTTTTCCTCTCAGGGCTCGTCCTGTTCGTGGCCGCGTCCATCCTGTGCGGGCTGGCGAGCAGCCAGGCGATGTTGATCGGCGCCCGCCTGATCCAGGGGGTCGGCGGCGCGGTGGCCTCGAGCGTGATCCTCGCGATCATCGTGACCGAGTTCCCGGAGAGGGTCGAGCAGGCGAAAGCGATGGGCATGTACGCGTTCGTCTCCGCCGGTGGCGGCTCGATCGGTCTGCTCGCCGGCGGCGCGCTCACGCAGTCACTGAGCTGGCACTGGATCTTCTTCGTCAACGTGCCCATCGGCGCGGTCGCTCTGTTGCTCGGCTCGGCCCTGATCGAGGAGAATGAGGGCATCGGCTTGGCCGGCGGCGTGGATGTGCTCGGCTCGATCCTGATCACGCTGGCGACCATGGTCGGGGCGTTCGCGATCGTCAAGTCCAGTGAATACGGTCTGCTCTCAGCGCGTACGCTCGGGGCGGGCGGCGTCTCGCTGGCTCTGCTGGGCGCCTTCCTCGCGCTGGAGGCGCGCGTGGCCAATCCGATCATGCCGCTGCGGATCCTGCGGCTGCGCATGCTGATGGGCTCGAGCCTCGTTCGCGGACTGCTCGTAACGGGCATGTTCTCGGCGTTCTTCCTCGGCGCTCTGTACCTCGAGCGCGTGCTCGGTTACGACGCAATCGACACGGGGCTCGCGTTCATGCCGTTGACGATCGCGATCGCCGTCATGTCGATGGGCGTCTCGGCGCGCCTGGCGGAGCGCTTCGGCTCGGTTTCGACGCTGGCGGGCGGGTTGGCCGGGATCATCGTCGGCCTGCTGCTGCTCGCCGGACAGGGCGTCCACGCGAGCTACTTCCCCGGCCTGTTCTTCGCTTTTCTCGCTCTCGGGCTCGGGGCGGGGGCGTCGTTCCTGCCGCTGCTGACGATCGGGATGGCCGACGCGCCCGCGCGGGACGCGGGCCTGGCCTCGGGGATCATCAACGTCTCCGTCCAGCTGTTCGGCGCGATCGGCCTGGCCACGCTGGGGACGATCGCGACCGACCACACGAAGGCGTTGACGGCCAGCGGGCACTCATTGAGCAGCGCACTGACCGGTGGATACCACCTCGCCTACATCGTGGCCGCGGTGTTCGTGGCCGGCGGCATCCTCGCGTCCTTCCTCGTGCTGCGCCCGCCGGCGAGCACGGTGGCCCAGGAGGTCGAGGAGCTCGAGAGCGACTTCGGACGCGCGAGCGTTAGCACGCAGACCGCGGAGCAGCTCGCCTGAGCGCGTGCTGCGGGTCGGCTCAGCTCTCGGCCCGTAGCTGCGCCCGCCTGACCTTGCCGCTGGCGGTCTTGGGCAGCTCGGGCGCGAACTCGACGATGCGGGGGTACTTGTAGGGGGCGGTCTCGCGCTTGACGTGCTCCTGCAGCTCGCGCGCGAGCTCGGCGCTCGGCGCGGGAGCGCCCTCGCGCAGCACGACCACAGCGCGCACGACCGCGCCGCGCTCGGCATCCGCGGTAGCCACGGCCGCAGCCTCGGCCACCGCGGGGTGGGAGACGAGCGCGGACTCCACCTCGAACGGGCCGATGCGGTAGCCGGAGGAGACGATCACGTCGTCTGAGCGGCCCTCGAACCACAGGTAGCCGTCCCCGTCCATGCGCACGCGGTCGCCCGTGCGCCAGGGCCCGCCGGCGCGGCGGTCCTCGATCTGCCACGCGCCGTCCTGCTCGCGCCGCACGCCCTCGCCGAGGTAACCGAGAAAGAACGTCGGCACCGTTTGAGGGTCGGCGATCAGCTCGCCGCCGCCCTCACCCTCGGCCTCGCTCTCGCCCTCGCTGCTGCCTTCGCTGCCGCCATCGCCCTCGCTCACCGACAGCGCCACTCCGGGCAGCGGCCTGCCCATCGATCCGGGGCGGGCCGGCTCGTCGTGGGCCATTCCTGTCAGCTGCCCGGTCTCGGTCTGCCCGTAGCCGTCGCGGATGTCGATGCCGGTCGCGTCCCGCCACGCGCGCTGCACCTCGGGGTTCAGCGCCTCGCCCGCGGCCACCATCGTGCGCAGATCTGGAAGTGCGCGCAGGGTCGTGCGGGCGGCGATCACGCGGTACTCGGTCGGCGCCATGCACAGCACGCTCACTCGCTCGCGCGCGAGCAGCTCCAGGCGCTCCGAGGGATCGAAGCGCGCGTCGTGCAGCAGAGCGCTCGCGCCCGACAGCCACGGCGCGATGAAAACGTTGCGCGCAGACTTGCTCCAGCCCGAGGCGGCTGTGCACCACACCAGCTCGCCCGTCCGCGAGCCGAGCCAGTGCGACGCCTGCGCGCGCTGACCGTCGAGGTAGCGCTGGGCGTGCAGGACCGCTCGGGGCTCGCCGGAGGTGCCGCTCGTGAACGTGATCAGGCACGGGTCGTCTGCCGCCAGCTCGACCGCGGGTGCGGGTTCGGCCGCGAACAGCGACTCGTCGGGCACGAGCACAACTTGCACGTCGTCCTGGATGGGGGTGTCATTGCCCCGGGGCGTGGGGCCGCCCGCCCGGGTCGCGCTCCCGCTCGCAAGGGCCGCCTCGAGCTCAGCGCGGTTGCGCTCGTCGGCCACGATCAGCGACGGGCGTGCCACGTCGATGCGCAGGCGCAGGTCTTTGGACCGCAGCTGCTCTGTGCACGGCAGCACGACCGCGCCGATGCGAAAGCAGGCGAGCATGCTCAGCACCCACTCCGGGCGGTTGCCGATCAGCGTCATCACCACGTCGCCGCGACCGATGCCGAGCGCACGGAGCGTGCCCGCCAGGCTTGCGCTGTGCTGCGCCATCTCACCGTACGTCCACTCGCGGCGGGTGCCGTCACGGGCCAGCTCCACGAGGGCCAGGGCGCCGGCGGGCAGCCGGTCGAGCACGTCGCGGGCGAAATTCATGGCGCAGGCCGCATGGGTGCAGGAGTCATTGAGGCCGGAAGTCTGCCACCCCGCCGTGTCCAGGTAAGCTGCGAGAAACCCGAGCGACCTGGAGAGTGCAGCGAATGGCCGTAGCCGCCGAGCCGTACACCGAGAAGACCGACGAGCAGAGGGCGATCACCGAGATGGTGCGCCAGTTTGCCGACGAGCAGATCCTGCCGAACGCCGAGCATTACGACCACGAGGACTCGTTTCCCGAGCCGATCGTCGAGCATATGAAGGAGCTGGGCCTGTTCGGGGTGACGATCCCCGAGGAGTACGGCGGCATGGGGCTGGATCTGACGACGTACGCGATGATCGTCGAGGAGCTCTCGCGCGGCTGGATCTCGATCTCGGGCGTAATCAACACGCACTTCATCGGCTCATACCTGCTGATGAAGTTCGGGTCCGAAGAGCAGAAGCAGAAGTACCTGCCGCGCATGGCCACGGGCGAGATCAGGGCGGCGTTCTCGCTGTCCGAGCCCGAGCTGGGGTCAGACGTGCAGGCGATCAAGACGTCGGCCATGAAGGGCGAGGACGGGAAGTACGAGATCAACGGCCAGAAGATGTGGGTCACAAACGGGCTGCTGTCTTCGCTCGTGTTCGTGCTCGTCAAGACCGACCCCGACGCCGAGCCGCGCCACAAGGGCTTCACGTGCTTCATCGCCGAGAAAGAGCCGGGTGAGAGCGAGAACACGGGCGAGCTCGCCGGGCTGAAGGTGCCGCCGAAGATCAAGAAGCTCGGCTACAAGGGCGTCGAGTCCACCGAGCTCGTGTTCGACGGCTACCGCTGCCCGGCCGAGAACGTCCTCGGGGGCGAGGACGTAGGCCTGAACCGGGGGTTCTCACAGATGATGGATGCCCTGGAGGTCGGCCGCGTGAACGTCGCCGCGCGCGGTGTCGGCATCGCCCAGCGCGCGCTGGAGCTCGCGTTGCGCTACTCCCAGGAGCGCAAGACCTTCGGCAAGCCGATCGCCGAGCACCAGGCGATCCAGTTCAAGCTCGCCGACATGGCCACCCAGGTGGACGCGGCACGCCTCTTGACTCTGCGCGCAGCGCGTCTGAAGGACGCCGGCGAGCGCTCGGACCTGGAGGCCGGCATGGCCAAGCTGTTCGCCTCCGAGGCGGGGCGGTTCTGCGTCGAGGAGTCGTTTCGCATCCACGGCGGGTACGGCTACTCCAAGGAGTATGAGATCGAGCGCCTGTATCGCGACGCACCGCTGCTGTTGATCGGCGAGGGCACGTCGGAGATCCAGCGCATGGTGATCGGGCGCAAGCTGCTACAGCGGCACAAGATCTGATGAGTCGACGCCGGAGCGCCGATCGAGACGTGACGGAGGACTGAACATGGCCGAGGATGCGAAGACACTGATCGAGGCGGCGGTGCGCAACTTCCTGGCGGAGGTGCCGGCGCTCGCGCCGATGAAGCTCGTTGTCGGGGTCGATCTGCGCGGGCGCGGCGACACCCAGCAGTTCCGCGTGCAGCTGCCCGAGGTCGACGTCTCCAAGGACATCGCCGCCGACGCCCGCATTCGGGTGGACATGCGCCGGGAGTTCTTCAACGCGATGGCCCGCGAGGCGAAGGTGCCCGACTGGATCGAGGCGTTCACCTACGGGCAGGCCAAGGCCACCGGCGTCGAGCAGTACATGCGGCTGATCGCCAACGTCGTCGAAAAGCAGCAGGAACGTGCCCGCACGCGCAAGGCGCACCAGTAACGTCGGTCAGTGATACGCCGTGAGCTGTTGCGCGAGGAACGCCAGCGAGGCCAGCAGGAACAGGCACATCACGATCAATGAGAAGTTTTCGTTCACGACTGCTCCGATGTGACCTTAGCGCATGGGGGGCCTGTGCCGGTGCCTGTGTCTGTTGTCTTTGATCTACTTTTTCTGACCCGCGTATAACTATGGCAAACAGGCATGGTAGTTGTTATTAAAAATCAAAGTCGGTATAACTATAGTACAACAGAGACAAAAACTACATATAAAACAATCTACCGCCATGTAATGCTATGGCATCGCGCAAGTGACGCGCGGCGATCAGGCGAGGACGGCGGAGTCGTCGTAGAGCTTGATCACCCTGATCGTCCCCTCGGGCGCCGCGTCCAAGCAGAGGCGGCAGAGGACGCACTCGTCGAGGTTCCGCTCGACCAGCTCCAGCGCGCCGGTGTCGCTCTTCTGGGCAAAGATGTCCACCGGGCACGCTTCCGTGAGCCTGCGTGCCAGATCCGTGTCGTCAGCGGCCCTATCGTCGACTTCGACCGCGATGAACGTGCCGTCGGCCCTCATGACCCGCTCCCCGTGGCCGCCCCGTCATCGACTTCCACCGCGATGAAGACCCCGTCCTTGCTCACGCCGCCTGCCTCTCCGCGATCTTCTCCCCGATCAGGTGGGGGATGTCCTCGATTCGCTCGGCCACGATGATCCCGGCCTGGGCGAGCCGGGCGATCTTCTCGCCCGCCGTGTCGGCGTTGCCTTCGACGATCGTGCCGGCGTGCCCGAAGGACATGCCCGGCATCTCGTCCATGAAGCGCCCGGCCATGAAGGCGACGATCGGCAGGCGCGAGGAGTGCTCGGTGACCCACGAGGCGAGCTCGGCCTCCATGCGCCCGCCGGGCTCGGTGTAGATGACGATGCCCTGCGTCTGGGGGTCGGCCTCGAACAGTCCCATCAGCTCGGCGTAGGTCGAGCCGATGATCGCGTCGCCGCCGATCGAGACCGCCGTGGACTGGCCGAGGCCGGCGGCGGAAAGTGTGGAGGACATCTCGGTGGTCATGCCGCCCGAGCGCGAGATCACGCCGATCGGACCGGGCGTGTAGGCCTGGGCGGCGTTGCGCGCCGGGCCGCCGATGCCGCCCATCTTGATCACGTCGGGAACGATGATGCCCAGGCAGTTGGGGCCGATGATGCGCGCGCCGCGCAGCGTGGCGAGCTCGACCATCTGGGCGACGTCGCGGCGGGGGATGCGCTCGGTGACGATCACGATCAGGCGGATGCCGTTCTCGATCGCCTCGAACACCGCGTCCTTGGTGAACGCGGGGGGGACGGTCACGACCGACCCGTCGATCGGCGCGCCGTGGTGGGCGACGGCCTGGGCGACTGTGTCGAACACGGGCACGCCGTGCACCTCGCGGCCCAGCCGCCCCGGCGTGACGCCGCCGACCACCTTCGCGCCGGCGCCATAGTCCAGGCACTCTCTCGTCAAGTTGACGGCCTCACGGCCCGTGATGCCCTGAACGATGAACGTGGTGTCGGCGTCGATCAGGATCGACATCAGGATGTCTCTCTTTTAAAGCTGTGTATAATCATAGTTATACGTAGTCCAATTTTTTTATATACACATCCCGCGTCTTTATCTGTCTGGAGTTGGGTCGCATCCGCGCAGGCGGTCGATGCTCCAGGCGCGTGGGCGCGGGGCGTCCGGCCCCGCAAAGGAGGGCAGTGAGCCGGACTCATACAGCCACCCCCTGAATCTTCTCGACGGCGCGTCGCGCGGCCTCGTTGAGGGAGACGCTGCGATCGGCGTAATCGACGCCGTACTTGGCGAGGATCTTGAAGCCCTCCTCCTCCCAGGCGCCGGGGATGCGGAAGATGGCGATCTTCTCGGCCGGGTCCTCGCCGAGCTCCAGGCACGCTTTGATGACGCCGCGGGCGACGATGTCCACGCGGGTGTTGGAGACGATCGACATCATCACCGCGATCTTCTCGACGCCGGGCTTGCCCAGAACCAGCTTGGCCAGGCCGCATGCCTTGGCCACGGACGGGTTTCCTCCTATCTCGCAGTAGTTGGCGGGGTGGCCGCCGTGGGCGCGGACCGCGTCGAACAGGGTCAGCGAGCCTCCGCCGGCGCCGATCACGAGGCCGAGGTCTCCGTCGAACTCGGTCACGTTGCCGGCGACGCCGCGGTGGTCGGTCGCGTCGACTTCCTCGCCGGCGAGCTCGAACGGGGTCGCCTCGCGCGCCTGGCGGGTCTCCTCGTCGCCCACGCCGAGATCCTTCAAAAGCGCGGCGTGCCGTCCGCGCGCCTCGTTCTCGATCTCCATGTGGGCGTCGAGCGCGACGAACGAGCCGTCGGCGAGGCGCCCGAGCGGGTTGATCTCCGCGAGGGTCATGTCGTTCTCGACGAACACTCGCGCCAGACGGGTCACGATCGGAACGAGCTTGTTCAGCGCCGAGCCTGTGACGCCCGTGGCGGAGATGACCTCCTTGGCCTCAAAGGCGCTGAACGGCAGGATGTTCGAGAAGTGCCGCCGCCCGACCGCCTCGGGTTGGGTCTCGGCGACCTGCTCGATGTCGATGCCGCCGACGGGCGAGAAGATCATCACGGGCTGCTTGCGCGTCCCGTCCCAGACGACGCCCGCGTAGTACTCCTGCTCAACCTGTGCCTTCGGATCGACGAGCACGCCGCGGGGCATGTGCCCGCCGATCTCCAGCCCCAGGATGTCGCGCGCATAGGACTCCGCCTGCTCGGGCGTGTCGGCGAACTTGACCCCGCCGGCCTTCATCCGCCCGCCGGAGAGGACTTGCGACTTGATCACGGTCGGCCCGCCGATCCGCTGTGCGATCTGCGCCGCCTCGGAAGGGTTGGTCGTGAAGCCGTAGTCGGTGACGGGGATGCCGGCGCGCTTGATGACCTCGCGCGCCTCGTACTCGAAGAACCTCATGCGGCGCGGAAGCCTATACGGAGACCGGCTCGAGGCCGTACGCGACAGCCAGCTCGGGGTCCTTGCGCGCGAGCATTTCCGCGAGGCCCACCATCACCTTGCACTGCTTCCAGGTCGCGTCGTCCTGCATCTTGCCGTCGATCATGTGCACGCCGCGTCCGTCGGGGATTGCGGAGATGACCTTTTTGGCGAACGCAACCTCCTTGGGGTCGGGCGAGAACACGCGCTTGGCGATCGCGATCTGGGCCGGATGCAGTGACCACGCGCCCACGCAGCCGAGCAGAAACGCCGCGCGGAACTGGGTCTCACAGCCCTCCTCGTCGGCGATGTCGCCGTAGGGTCCGTAGAAGGGCAGCGCGCCGACTGCCGTGCAGGCGTCGACCATGCGCGCGATCGAGTAGTGCCAGGGGTCCTGCTGGTAGCTGGGCCGCGGGGCGTCGGGGTGCTCGGGGTCGGGGTCGGCGATCGTGCGGTAGCCGGGGTGCCCGCCGCCAACGCGCGTGGTCTTCATGCGCCGCGACGCCGCCAGGTCGGCGGGGCCGAAGGACATGCCCTGGATGCGCGGTGAGGCGGCCGCGATCTCCTCGAGGTTCGCGACGCCGAGGTGGGTCTCGAGTACGGCGTGCACGAGGATCGGGCGCTCCAGGCCGGCCTTCGCCTCGAGCTGGGCGAGCAGGCGATCGACATAGTGGATGTCCCAGGGGCCCTCGATCTTGGGTACCATCACGACCTCGATCTTGTGGCCTATCTCGCCCACGATCCGGGTGATGTCGTCCAGGAAGTAGGGCGAGGCGAGTTCGTTGACGCGTGTCCACAGTGCCGTGTCGCCGAGGTCCATCTCGCGGCCCACCCGGATCAGCCCCTCGCGCGCGGCCTCCTTCTTGTCCAGCGGCACGGCGTCCTCGAGGTTGCCGAGCAGGATGTCGACCTTGGGCGCGAGATCGGGCGTCTTGTCAACCATTTTCGGGTTCGAGAAGTCCATGAAGTGGATCATCCGGGACGGCTTGAACGGGATCTCCCGAGCCGGTTCGGGGGCGTCTATGGCGAGGGGCTTGAAGAAGTCGCGGGGGTTGCGCAAAAGGGCTCTCCTGTGTCGTCTGGAGCCTGAACCGTATCGCCTGGACGCTGCGCAGGCTCTAGAGTTGCGGGTGCAATCATCCAAGGAGAGCCATGAGCGAGACCCAGACCGTGGAGACAGATCAGGCCGCGCGCGAGGCCAGCGGCGCCCATCCATATGGCCGCTATCTCGAGGAGTTCGAGGTTGGCGCCGTCTACAAGCACTGGCCCGCCAAGACGGTGACCGAGTTTGACGATCACCTGTTCTGTCTGATCACGATGAACCACCATCCGCTGCACCTGAACGATGTGTATGCGGCCAAATCCCAGCAGGGGCGCAACGTGGTCGTGGGTCCGCTGGTGTACTCGCTGGCGCTGGGCATGTCGGTGAGCGACGTGAGCGGCAAGGCGATCGCGAACCTCGCCACCGAAGAGCTCAAGCACCCGGCGCCGGTGTTCCACGGCGACACGCTGTTCGTCGAGTCGGAGGTGCTCGAGAAGCGAGAGTCTCAATCCAAGCCCGACCGGGGCACGGTCAAGGTGCACACGCGTGTGCTCAACCAGGACGGGGTGCTCGTGGCCGAGTTCAAGCGGCTGGTGCTCGTTCCGCGCAGGCCCGAGGCACGATAGGCTCCCGCCATGGATACGACTGCTTCCGCCCCCACCAAGAACGAGCGCCTGCTGGCCTGGGTCGGGGAGGTTGCGGCGCTGACCGAACCCGAGGAGATCCACTGGTGCGACGGGTCGGCGCAGGAGTACGACAACCTGTGCCAGGAGCTCGTCGACGCGGGCACGTTCGAGCGACTGTCCGAGGCGAAGCGGCCGAGCTCCTATCTGGCGCTGTCGGACCCCGGCGACGTCGCGCGCGTCGAGGACCGCACGTTCATCTGCTCGGCCACCGAGGCCGAAGCGGGGCCGACGAACAACTGGCGCGACCCGGCGGAGATGCGGGAAGAGCTGAACGAGCTGTTCGAAGGGGCGATGCGCGGGCGCACGATGTACGTGGTGCCGTTCTCGATGGGACCGCACGGCTCCGACCACAGCTATGTCGGCGTGCAGTTGACGGACTCAACGTACGTGGCGGTGAGCATGCGCATCATGACGCGCATGGGCCAGGCCGCACTCGACACGCTCGGCACTGAAGGCGACTTCGTCCCCTGCATGCACTCCGTGGGCATGCCGCTGGATGATTCGGATCCCGCCCACCCCGACGTGCCGTGGCCGTGCAACGCCGAGAACAAGTACATCGTCCACTTTCCCGACACCCGCGAGATCTGGTCCTACGGGTCGGGCTACGGCGGCAACGCGCTGCTCGGCAAGAAGTGCTTTGCGCTGCGGATCGCCTCGGTGATGGCCCGTGACGAGGGCTGGATGGCCGAGCACATGCTGATCCTGAAGCTGACCTCCCCCGAGGGCGAGGTCAAGTACATCACCGGCGCGTTCCCCAGCGCGTGCGGCAAGACGAACCTGGCGATGCTGATCCCGACGCTCGAGGGCTGGAAGGTGGAGACGATCGGCGATGACATCGCCTGGATGAAGTTCGGCGAGGACGGGCGGCTGTACGCGATCAACCCCGAGGCGGGATTCTTCGGGGTCGCACCGGGGACGGGGGTTCAGACCAACCCGAACGCGATCCGCACGATCGAGCGCAACTCGATCTTTACGAACTGCGCGAAGACGGACGACGGCGACATCTGGTGGGAGGGTCTTACGCAGGACAAGCCCGACCACCTGATCGACTGGCACGGCAACGACTGGACGCCGGACTCGGGTACGCCCGCTGCGCATCCGAACGCGCGCTTCACGACCCCGGCCGCCCAGGATCCCGCGATCGCGCCCGAGTGGCAGGACCCCAAGGGCGTGCCGATCGACGCGATGCTGTTCGGCGGGCGGCGCTCGACCGTCGTGCCGCTGGTGACCGAGGCGCTGGAGTGGGAGCACGGCGTGTTTCTCGGCTCGATCATGAGCTCGGAGAAGACCGCCGCGGCCACCGGGATCGTGGGTGAGCTGCGCTTCGACCCGTTCGCGATGCTGCCGTTCTGCGGCTACAACATGGCCGACTACTTCGCCCACTGGCTGCAGATCGGCAAGCGCGACGGGGCGAAGCTGCCGAAGATCTTCTACGTCAACTGGTTCCGCAAGGACTCGGGCGGGCGGTACCTGTGGCCTGGGTTTGGGGAGAACTCCCGTGTCCTGGCGTGGGTGTTCGCCCGCTGCGCCGGTCACGGCGCGGCGACGGAGACCCCGATCGGCCTGATCCCGCCGGTCGGCGGCGAAGGCATCGACACGCGCGGGCTGGACGTCTCCGAAGCGGACATGGGGGAGCTGCTGCGGGTCGACGTCGACGAGTGGAAGGCTCAACTGCCGCAGTTCCGCGAGCACCTCGGCAAATTCAGCAACCTGCCGGCCGAGCTGACGGCGCAGCTCGACGCCCTCGAAGCGCGCCTGGGCTGAGACGCCTATTCGTGTTCGTGGATCTCGCCCGCCGCCGCCGGCGGGCGAGACTCCTCGGCGAGCGAGGTGATCGTCAGCGCTCCGCGGGCGGAGGACTCGAGCACGTCGGTGGCCTCCTCCAAAGAGCGCGCGTAGAGCTCGACGAGCAGGTGCACGATGATGCGCGCGTCTTCCTCGTGCTTGTGGAAGCGCACATGCGTGAAGAACTCGCGCACGCCGTGATCGCCGAACGCGGCGTAGGAGAGCGCGTCGCCCGCCTCCGGACCGGAGCAGCTCTCGACGTCGTCGGCGTCGACCGTGACCGTGCACGAGGCGACCCAGGGCGTGCCCGCGATCATCCGCTCCCAGCGGTCTTCGATCGGCTCCACGCGGCCGTCCTTGAAGCCGAGATGGGGCTGGTCGTGCATGCAGTCCAGGCACTGCACGACGGCCTCCTGCAGCTCGTCCACGACTTCCGAGCGCTCGCCCGTGTCGGGGTCGATCTTGTGGATCCCCTCGTAGTGGACCTGGACCTCGAGATCCTGAGACCAGCAGCGATAGCAGCGCAGCCAGCTACGCGCGCTCGTCTCCGACAGTGAGCCCTCCATGAGAGGCATTGTAGGGCGACGCAGGGTGACTGGCCCTCAAAGCAGAGACGGGGCGCCCGTGGGCGCCCCGTACCGCAACCTCAGCATCGATGCGTTGCCAAGGCTACTTCTTGTGCTTGTGGCGCTTCGTGGCCTTGTGGAGCGTGAGGGACTCGGTCCTGGTTCCGACCAGCGTGCCATTGGAGGTCTCGATCGTGACCTTGAGCGTCACCCGCACGCCCCGCTTGCCGATATGGCTGAGCGCGCGCTTGGCCTTGCTCGTGAGCTTGATAACCAGCGTGCCCTTGCCGGCTTTGGTGAGCTTAAGCGTTCCCTTGCCGAGGAGGACAGGCTTCTTCTTATGCTTCTTCTTGCCGTGTCCGCTCGCGCTGTAGGCGAGAACAGCCGGCTGCCCCGGCGTGAACGAAGCGAGCCCCGCCAGCCCCCCTGGACCGCTGAGCAGTTCACCGCCGGTCGCGCACGGGAAGCCGCAGGTGATAGGCACTTCGACGGTGCCCCCCGGCTTGATCGTGCCCGCTTCGGAGAGGTCAACGAGTGTGATCAGTTCATCGGCGGCTCCGTAGTGAGTCGAACCGCTGCTCGAGTTGTGAGTGCTGTCGCCAGAGTACATCGCCGTAATCGCCGGCAGCGTGCTCGGGGTCGTTGGCGGCAGGAACTGCACCGAGCAGCTCGAGGTGTTGCCCGACAGCGGGGTGTTCGTGAGGTTGCAGGTGTTGCCCGCGATGAACACGCCGCCGCTTTTGCTGGCGAACGTCACTGTGCCGGTCGGATTCGTCGCTCCCGAGGTCGCCGCGTCGCCGACAGTGGCCGTGCACGTGTCGGTGGCGGTGGCGATCACGAGGTTGCAGATCACCTGGGTGACAGTCGGGTGACTCGCCGGCTTGGGCGGGACTGGGACGCAGGCTTCTTCGCCGACCCGCGGCTCATAGCCGGTGGGGCAGGCAGGCAATGCGCGGCCGGTTGATTCTTTGATGATCGTGATCAGTTTGCTGCCGAATTCACTCAGGCCTTCCTTGGCTTCCAATGCCTGTCCACCGGTCTGGGCGGACCAGTATTCCCAGTAGTGGATGTAGTTTGACTTTTCATTCTCACCCGTGTGGAAGTAGTTGACCATGGCCAACGGCTTCCCGTCGAGTGCCAGCTTCTCCAGCGTTTTGTGGAACTCCAGCGATTCGCCTTCCTTCCACTGGGTGTCAGGAATGCCCCATTTGCCGCCGAGTTCTTCGCCCGTGTTCGGCCATGTTTCAAAGCCATCGTTGCCCGGTTCGGTGAACTGAAGTTCGGCCGGAATCCCTTCGTTGAGATTGGGCGTGTGCGGCACATTGTCTGCGATCAGGACGATCTCGTGCCTGGCGCCCGGACGCCAGCTGACCTGCGGGTTGGTGTCCGTCTCCCACAGGGCGCGCCCGTAGGCTTCCGGTCCGTCGCCGCCGGCATGTGCCGGCCCTCCTTCGGTGGAGAGCAGGGAGAGTTTGTTGATTGCTTCTTCGACCTTTGCCTGTTCGGGGGTCAGCGTCTGCCACAGGTGCCACGGCTTTTCGAAGTCTTCTTCATATTCATTTTCTTTTTTCGTTTCGGACAGCATGCCGTTTTCGTAGCCGGGGAGGTCTTCGACGTTCGCGACCCCGTAAGCCACGTTGGGAATGATGGCGCTCGTTTCTTTGATGACCTTCTCAATTTCTGTTTTCGCTTCGTTGAGCACGCCGCCCATCGACCCGCTCGTGTCGAAGATGAACATGATGTCGGTCTTTTCCGGCGCAGCGGCGCCGGCGGGCGCGACCATCGGCCCAAAGCCGACTGCCGCCAAGATTGTCACCAGGAACGCGATCGCCCAATAGGTGCGTCGTGAAAGGCTCCGGCCGAGTCCACTGCGTTGCGCGTGCATCGATAAACCCCCAGGATTCGCTGATCGTCGTCGGTGCCGAAAGACTAGAGGATCGATCTGACGGATGAGTTTTACCCGAACGTGAACGCATACCCCGTCACGCCCGGGGCGAAGCGCAGCGTCAACCGGTGCTGTTCGTCGCGGGGCAGCGAGACTAGCGTGTACAGGCGCTGGCGGCGGACGGTAACGGTGCCGCCGTGCACGTCGGAGCCGGCGTCGGCGACTGGAATCGGGCGCCCGTCGAGCAGCACTTGCACGGGCAGTGGGCGTTCGCCGGTGGAGCTTAGGACCAGGTAAACGTTCTTGGCCTCGAATTGCACTTCGACACCGGCGTTAGCGACCGCTTGGGCGGGCTGGGCGGCAATGTTCCAGGTGCCGGTGTAGGCGAATCCGCTGACGCCGAGGTTGGTGTGGGGTCCGGGGCCGTAGTCGTGCGTGCCGGCGTGTGGGCTGTTGAGGAAGCCCTGCGCACGCGCGGTGCCGAGATAGGTCTCGGGCGTGGCCTGTGTGGAGGGCACGACCACGTCCGCCGGATGGCTCATCGCGCCGACCTGCGCGCCGGATTCGGCCAGCAGCGCGCGGATCGCCGTCTCGGTCGTGCCGTAGTCGCCCTCGCCGAAGGCCGCGTAGCGGACCTGACCGCGGGAGTCGATCAAGTAGTCGGCGGGCCAGTACTCGTTGCCGTACGCGTCCCACGTGCCCATTTCGTTGTCCTGGACGACGGGGTAGCGGATGCCGAACTGATCGATCGCGCCCGAGACGTTGCTCGCGTCGTGCTCGAAGGAGAACTCGGGCGTCTCGACGCCGACGATCGTCAGGCCGTCGTGGCGATAGGCGGCGTCCCATGCCTTCAGATATGGAAGCGTGCGGATGCAGTTGATGCAGGTGTACGTCCAGAAGTCGACCAGCACCACGTGCCCGCGCAGTCCGGTGAGCGACAGCGGCCGGTTGCCCGGCGTGTTGAACCAGTCTTGCGTTTCGGTGAATTCAGGGGCGGGGCCCAGGTCTTTCAGGTTGTTCGCGTCCGCCAGCAGCTTTGCCTGGCTGACGTTTCGCGGCTCTGATGGGGAGGAGACGCTCGCCTCGAACTTTGCCTTATGGCCCGTGAGCTCGGGCAGGCGGCTCTCGACGGCGTGCGATTTCTCGAGCGATGCCGTCAGGTTGACTTCGGGGATGTGCTGGGCGACGTACTGATCGAAGTTGACGTCCAGTTCGGTGGCGATCGCGACCGCTGTGATCACCATGATCGCGCCGAGCACGCGCTGCAGCGCCGGACCGCCGCCGGCGTGGCCGACGCGGTCGAACAGCTTGTGTCCGCCGAGCGCGAGCGCCAGCAGCACGATCCCTGATCCGAGCGCGTAAGCGATCGCCACCGCGATCGTGCGTCCAGAGGCGGCGCTGACTGAGATGACCGCCGCCAGGATCGGTCCGGCGCAGGGCGTGTAGACGAAGCCGAGCGCCGCGCCGACGAGCAGCCCGGAGGCGAACCCGTCGCCCCGCGTGCGCGGACCGAATCGCGCCAGGCGCGACATGCGCGCCTCCACGCCATCGGCGAGTCCCGGCACGATCAGCGCCATGCCCATGACCAGCAGGACCGCAACGGCGAGGTCGCGCAGTGGGTCCGAGCCCAGTCCGACGCCGCCGACGACACTGGCGATGCCGACAATCGTGACCGTGAACGTGACCATCAACCCGAGCACGACTCCCAGGGGCCGGCGCCGGCCGCCGACGCTCGCGGCGGACAGCATCGCGGGCAATACCGGAAGCACGCATGGGGAGAGCGCGGTGCCGGCCCCGGCGAGGACGGCAAAGCCGATCAGGAGAATCATCTCGTCTGCAGACTACGCATCGGGCAGTCAACGGACGCTGGTTCACGCCAGCTATCGGACGTCAGTGCTTGAACATCACGTAGACGGTGGTAATCGCAAACGCAATCTGTCCAAACGCCAGCGCCGTGCCGAGATTGGCAGCGCCGAGCGCGCCCGCCAGCGCGCTGGCAAGCACGAACGCTCCGAACATCATTAGCAGATCGCGCGCCATCTCATACCCTCGCTCGTAGCTCGAGTGCGCTCACGAGCGAGTGCACGTCCGCCCCGGGATCTTGCTCGGCAAGCATGGCCTGCACCGCGCGGCGGCCGCCGAGGGCGCGCAGACCCCGCTCGCCGTGCTCGCGCGCATAGTCGGCCAGGGCGCTCGCCCGGCGTGCCCGCACCCGGTGCGCGGCGAGGTCCAGTCCGGCCCGGTGCTCGTCCAGTGCCGCGACCAGCTCATCGATTCCCTGTGGCTGGGGTAGCGAGGCCACGGCGATCACCTTCGTCGCGCGCGACCCCAGCGAGCGCAGCGCGGCGCTCAGGTCGCGCCTTGTGCGCACCGCAACCTGACCGAGGTCGGACTTGGTGACGACGAGCACGTCGGGGATCTCCATGATCCCGGACTTCAGGAACTGCAGCACGTCGCCGCCGCCGGGCTGCACCACGACCACGACCGTGTCGGCCACGTCGGCGACGTCGGTCTCGGCCTGGCCGACTCCGACGGTCTCGATCACGACCACGTCGTAGGCCGCCGCCAGAGCCTGGGCGGCGGAGCGGGTAGACGAAGCCAGTCCTCCGAGCTGCTCGCCCGCGGCGCTCGAGCGGATGAACACCCCTGCGTCGGCGGGGTCGAAGTCGATGCGCACGCGGTCGCCCAGCAGCGAGCCGCCCGAACGGCGGGAGCTGGGATCGACCGCGAGCATCGCCACAGTCCGGCCCCCCTCGCGCCAGAGGCGCAGCAGTGCGGACAGCAGCGTCGACTTGCCGGCCCCGGGCGGTCCCGTCACGCCGACGATGTGCCCCTGGGCCTCGTCGCCGAGGGCGGTGGGGGAGACCTCCGCCAGCAATGCCGCGATCTGCTCGCGATCGGCCGGGGTCGTGCTCTCCAGCAGGTTGAGCGCGTCCGGTGCCGCGTCCAGGTCACGCGCGCGCAGACGCGCGCCGATCACGGCTCCGACCACCCCCTGCGGGCGCGGTGCCCCGTTCACGCGGAGCCGTTGGCGGAAGAGCCGTTGGCGGACGCTCCAACCAGCTCGACGATGTCGCGCATGATCTGAGTGATGTCGAAGTCCTTCGGTGTGTACACGGCCGCGACGCCCGCCCGCTTGAGCGGCGCGACGTCCTGGTCGGGGATGATCCCGCCGACGACCACCGGCGCACTGACCCCCGCGTCATGTAGCGCTCCGATCACGGCGGGGATCAGCTCGCGGTGGGAGCCGGACAGGATCGACAGGCCGATCACGTGCACGCCCTCCTGGCGCGCGGAGGCCGCGATCTGAGCGGGAGTCAGGCGGATGCCCTCGTACACCACGTCCATGCCCGAGTCGCGTGCGCGTACTGCGATCTGCTCGGCGCCGTTGGAGTGCCCGTCGAGGCCCGGCTTGCCGACGAGGATCTTCGGCCGGCGCCCGAGCCGCTCTCCCAACGCCGCGACCTGCTCGCGCAGCTCGCTCAGCCCGGCATCTCCGGAGGCCGGCGTGGCCTCGCCCACGCCCGTGGGGGCCCGGTAGCTGCCGAACACCTCGCGCAGCGTTTGCGCCCACTCTCCCGTCGTGGCGCCCGCGCGGGCGGCCGCGATTGTGGGAATCATCAGGTTCTCGCCCTCGCCCGTGCGGTCGTCGGGCTGCTCGCCTCCCAGTGCGGCGACCCGAGCAAGCTCAGCCAGCGCCTCATCGACCGCTGCCTGGTCGCGCTCGGCGCGCCAGCGGCGCACCGCTTCGATCTGCTGCGCTTCGAGAGCCGGATCGACTACGAGGATGCCGCCCTCGGCGTCGGCTGTCAGGGGCGAGTCCTCGGTCTCGGTAAAGCGGTTCTGGCCGACCACCGTCTGCTCGCCGGACTCGATCCGCTGGATGCGTTCGCGATGGGCGTCCACGAGCGCCGCCTTCATGTAGGGGACGGCTTCGATCGCGCCGCCGTGCTCGGCGACTATTGCCATCTCCGCCCGGGCGCCCTCCAGCAGCTCGGCCACCAGGCCGTCCATCACGTGCGAGCCCTCGAATATGTCGGGGTACTCGAGGATGTCGGTCTCGTACGCCAGCACCTGCTGGATGCGCAGCGACCACTGCTGATCCCACGGGCGCGGCAGGCCCAGCGCCTCGTTCCATGCGGGCAACTGGATCGCCCGCGCGCGCGTGTCGCGGCCGAGCGTGACCGCCAGCGCCTCGAGCACTATCCGCTGGACGTTGTTCTCCGGCTGGGACTCGGTCAGCCCGAGCGAGTTGACCTGCACTCCGTAGCGAAAGCGCAGGAGCTTGGGGTCTGTCACCCCGTAGCGCTCGCGCCCGAGCTCCTCCCACAGGATTGACATCGCGCGCAGCTTGGCGTGCTCCTCCACAAAGCGCACGCCGGCGTTGACGAAGAAGGAGATGCGCCCGAATACTTCACCCATGCGCTCCGCCGGCACCCGCTCGCGCGCGGCGTCGAGCACGGCGATTGCGTTGCTCATCGCGTAGGCGATCTCCTGCACGGGGGTCGCTCCCGCCTCCTGCAGGTGATACGAGCAGATGTTGATCGGGTTCCACTTCGGGACGTGCTCGACCGTGTAGGCGATCATGTCCGCGATCAGCCGCAGCGACGGCGCCGGGGGAAACGCGTAGGTGCCGCGCGCGAGGAACTCCTTGACGATGTCGTTCTGGGTCGTGCCCTGCAGCTGTGATTGATTGACCCCCTGATTTTCGGCGACGACGATGTACAGCGCCAAGAGCCACGCCGCGGTCGCATTGATCGTCATCGAGGTGTTCATCTCCGACAGCGGGATGCCGTCCATCAGCGCCGCCATGTCGCTGCGGTGGGATACGGGCACGCCGACCTTGCCGACCTCGCCCTGAGCGAGCTCGTCGTCGGGGTCATAGCCCGTCTGGGTCGGCAGGTCAAACGCGACCGACAGCCCCGTCTGACCCTTGGCGAGGTTGCGCCGGTACAGCTCGTTGGAGGCCTTCGCCGTCGAGTGCCCGGCGTAGGTGCGCATCATCCACGGCCGGTCGCGCTCGGGCAGCCGCGGGGTGCGATTGTCGTCCATGCAGCCATTGTACGTACGGGTCGCGCCCATTATCCTCCGGCCCATGAGCCAGACGATCGAGCTGCCGCGCGTGGGTCCGCCCGGAGGCGGCCTCGGCGAATCATGGAAGGTGATCGTGCGTAACGACGATCACAACACCTTCGATCACGTCGCACGCACGCTCGCGCGCTATATACCCGGCACGACGCTCGAGCGCGGACACGAGATCGCCAACGTGATCCACAACGCGGGCAAAGCGATCGTCTTCAGCGGCCACCAGGAGCGCGCCGAGCACTACTGGGAGCAGCTCAAGGGCGCGGGGTTGACTATGGCGCCGTTAGCCAAGTAGCCGTTAGGCGACCTCGCCGGCGGCCACGCCGTTGCCGTGACCGTTGCTGTGACCGTTGCCGGCGGTCATCGACTCCGCGGCCAGCCCGCCGCTGACCGTCTCCTCCCACCAGCCGTAGAGCACCGGCACCTGGTAGGCGCCGGAGTAGCGCGTCCTGAGCTCGATCATCTCCGGTCCTTCCCAGTAGCGTTCCCAGTCGAGGTGGCGCTCGAAGTACGCGAGCTGCTGGAACTTGTAGCGATCGTCGCGCGAGCGGTAGACGGCGTATGAGCTGGCGCCGTAACGCAGCGCGATCGGCGCGATCTCGTTCAGCGCAGCCTCCAGTGCGTTGGCCCTGAAGCCCGTGGCGTACCACGGGATGAGGACCGTTCCCGGCTTGTCACCGCCACCGGCCATCAGGCGCCCACCTCCGCGTGGATTGCGCCGGGGCCATCGACGGTCTTGCCTTGCCCCTCGGACTCGGCGCCGACGAGGATCGAGATCTTGCCGAGGTGCTTGTTTTCGAGCATCAGCTGGTGGGCTTGCGCGACGCCGTCGAAGCCGAGCGTGCGCCACAGCACCGGGCGGATCTGGCCAGAGACGATCAGCTCGTTGGCCTTCGTGCACTCGTATGCGTTGGCGAAGTGCGAGCCGAGGATCTCCTTTTGCTTCATCCACAGGTAGCGGACGTCGAAGTCGAGGTTGAAGCCGGTGGTGCCGGCGCAGATGACGACCCGGCCGAACGGCTTGACCGTGAACACGGAGGTCGGGAAGGTGGCCTGGCCGACGTGCTCGAAGACGATGTCGGGCGCATCGCCCAGGATCTGCTTGACCCGCTTTGAGAATTCGCGCGAGACGCCGAACCGGGCCTTCTCCTCCTCCGGTGTCTCCTTGCCGGTGCGCATCATGCCTGCGAACTCAGCCCTATCGATGTAGTCGACCGCGCCCAGGCGCTTGACCAGCTCACCCTTCTCTGGTGAGGAGACGACCCCGACGCAGTGCGCGCCCGCGGCGGCGCACAGCTGTGTGGCGAACACGCCCAGCCCGCCGGCCGCGCCCCAGATCAGCACGTTGGCGCCGGCCTGCAGACGGCAGCGCGTGATCAGCATGCGATACGCGGTGAAGTAGACGAGACCGTAGGAGGCCGCCTCCTCCCATGTCAGCGCGTGGGGCTTTCCCAGCAGCTGCTGGGCCTGAACCTTGGTGAACTGGGCGAACGAGCCCCAGGTCGTCTCATAGCCCCAGATCTTCTGCGACGGCGCCGCCATCGGGTCGAGGCCATGCACCTCGGGGTCCTCGTAGGAGGCCTGGTTGCAGTGCACGACGACCTCGTCGCCGACCTTCCAGCGGGTGACGCCCGCGCCGACCTTCCATACGATCCCCGACGCGTCTGAGCCGCCGATGTGGTGGCCGAACTCAGGATGGTCGCCGTACTTCATGACCGACACGGGCTTGCCGAGCGCGGCCCACACGTTGTTGTAGTTCACCCCTGCGGCCATGACGCGCACGATCACCTCGAACGCGCCCGGTTCGGGCACCTCGATCTCCTCCACTGCAAACGCGTCCTTCGGTTCGCCGAAGCGCTCCTCGCGGATGACCCAGGCGGCCATCGTGGCGGGCAGCTCGCCCGGCTCGGCGGTTACCTCAGAGACTTGTTGCAGATCGATTGCCACGATGATCTCTAACCTCGCGTGTCGGGGACGGGTGCAGAGACGGGCATCCTATCGGGAGCGGACTCCTCTGCATGGACGCGCGCCGCGACCAGGACCCACGCGAGCAGCGCTCCCAGCAGTGCCAGCCCGCCCGCGACATATAGGGCGTTGGATAGCGCATACACATAGGTCTGGCTCATCGCTGTCTGGACACGCGCGGGCAGCCCGGCCCCGCTTGCCCCCGACCCGAGCGCGCCCACGAGCCGCGCATGCTGGCCGGCGCTGAGATGGGGCAGCAGCGTCGTCAGCCGTTCGCGGCCGAGCGTGGCGATGATCGCGCCGAGCACCGCGACGCCGAAGGTGCTGCCGACCATCCGCACCATCGAGAGGATGCCCGAGGCCACGCCGGCCTTGGTGACCTCAACTGAGTTCATCGCGGCTGTGCTCATCGGCGACATCACAAAACCCATGCCGAGGCCCATCACCACGAAGCTGACGCTCAGGAAACCGTAGCCGGAGTGCGTGGTGATCCCGGTCATCCAGAACATCGCGAATGACACCAGGATCAAACCCCCGGTCATCAGCGGGCGCGGGCCGATGCTGTCGGCCAGGCGGCCGGCGATCGGGGCGACGATCATGATCATTGCCGTCGAGGGCAGGAACCTGATGCCCGCCTGCAGCGGCGTGTAGCGCAGGACGTCCTGCATGTACAGGGCGAGGAAGAAGAACATCGCGAACATCGCGAACGAGACGATGAACGCGACGACGTTGGCGCCGAAGAACGAGCGCGACCGAAACACCCCGAAGTCGACCATCGGTGCCCGGCGGCTGCGCTCGATCGCGACGAACGCCGCGAGTGAGAGGAGCGCGAGCGCGAACAGACCGAGTACGCGCGCCGAGCTCCAGCCCCATTCGTTGCTTTGAATGAGTCCCAGCACAAGCGCGCCGAGTGCGATCGTGAGCGTGACCACACCTGGCACGTCCACTTCGCGGATGGCGGTCTCGTCGCGCGACTCGCGCGCTGCCAGCAGGGTGACGGCGATCGCCGCGATCGCGACGGGTACGTTCAGGAAGAAGATCGACTGCCAGCTGACTTCCTGGACTAGGAGCCCTCCGACGACGGGCCCGATCGCCAGTGCCATCGCCGAGACCCCCGCCCAGGTGCCGATCGCGCGACCGCGCTCGCGGGCAGGGAATGTGTTCGTGATGATCGATAGCGTCGCGGGCATCATGAACCCCGATCCGACTCCCTGTACGGCGCGGAAGGCGATCAGCCAGATGTCGCTCTGGGCCAGGCCGATCAGAAAGCTCGACGTCCCGAACACGATCACGCCGAACAGGAACATCCGCCGGCGCCCAAACAGGTCTCCCAGCCGCCCGCCCGTCACCAGCGTGACGGCGAACGTCAGCGTGTAGGCGTTGACGGTCCACTCCAGCGAGGAGGTGCTCGCGTGCAGGCCGCGCTGGATCGAGGGCAGCGCGACGTTGACGACCGTGTTGTCGAGCATGATCATGAACAGCGCAAAGCACATCGCCCCGAGCGTCCACCAGCGGCGGTTCTCATCGGTGATCTTGGGCAGGGGGATGCTCATGAAGCTCCCTTCTCGACTGGTTCGGTGGATGCGTTGCGTACGGTGAACGGCAGCTCGACGACCTGTGCGCTCACGCCGTTCTCGCCCACGCTCACGCTCGTCCCGGGCCCGGCCTCGCGGCGCACGAGCCCCAGGCCGATCGGACCGTACGTGGGGGAGATCACCGAACTGCTCAGGTGTCCGACCGCGCGTTCGCCCAGGTGCAGCTCCGCGCCTGCGGGCGCCGGCTCGGACAGACGTAGGCCGCGCAGGTGGCGGTTGGGCTTGCCCTTGTAGTACAGCCGCGCGACCGTCTCCTGGCCCACGTAGCAGCCCTTCGTAAAGCTCACAGCGCGCTCGTTCAGGCCCGCCTCCTGCGGGATCACGCTGCTGTCGAGGTCCACCCCATAGCGCGGACGGCCGCGCTCGACGCGCACGATCTCCGCCGCCTGCTCGGAGACGGGCATGGCGCCGCGTTCGCCCAGCGTCTGCGCAAGCTCGTCTGTGTCGGCGGCGTCGCAGATGAGATCCACGCCGGTGTCGGTGCGCGCGGCGATCGCCGCGATGCCCTCGATCTCCACGAGCGCGTTCGCGTGCTCGGCATCTGGAAGCTCTTCGGCGTGAACGATGCGTACCGCGTAGGGACCGATCAGCGAGAGCAGCCCGCGCTCGACCGTGCGCTTGTGCAGTTGCAGCTCGTACCCGATCTTGAACCGGCGAATCATGTCGAACAGCGCCTGCAGCGCCACGCGCTCGGTGTCGAGCAGCAGCTCGTCGCCAACGTCCACCACGCGCAGGTCGCCGAGCATCTGGCCCTTGTGGGTGAGGAACGCGGCGTAACAACCGCTTCCGGCATTCAGCGCCTCGATGTCGTTGGTTACCTGACCGGCGAGAAACCCCTTCGCCTCGGGGCCGCTCAGCGCGAGCTTGCCCCGCTCGGAGCGGTCGATCAGGCCGCAGCCCTCGGTCAGCGTCTTGTACTCGACGCCGAGACGGTCCGTGTCGGTGCGGGTGGCGGCCACTCCTTCGAGGATAGCCCGCGCCTGCAGACCCCCGGCCTTGGCGCCGCGCCGGCCGCCGAGATGGCGTGTCAGACCGGCGGGTGCGGACCGGCTACCCTTCCCGGCGATGGGCTTGGCCGACGACTTCCAGATGGTGGTGGACTCGCTTCCAGACGACTGGACCGATCTCGAGCTCGACCTGCGCATCGCCGATGAGTCGCGCTATGTCGAAGCGGCCGTCTACCTCGTCGTTTGCAACGCGCGCCCCTACTCCCACAACGACTGGCACTGGCGGCTGCTCGTTGCCCACCGTTTCGGGCACGCGGCCTCGGCTCCGACCGTGCACGGCACGCTGGCTTTGCTCGACGACGCGGGGATCGATGGGGAGCTCGCCGTCCGCGAGCTGCGCTCCGGCCGCGCCGAG
The DNA here is from genome assembly GCA_963755165.1 of uncultured Solirubrobacterales bacterium. Classification (GTDB taxonomy): domain Bacteria; phylum Actinomycetota; class Thermoleophilia; order Solirubrobacterales; family Solirubrobacteraceae; genus Palsa-744. The sequence goes on from CAVWIT010000002.1 coordinate 855,689, forward strand.
GTTATGCAGATGTGGGGCCGTCCACAGTCCGCGCGCGAAGAGTTTCAGCGCCTGCGCGCGCAGTAGGCGGACGCTTCGTGTCGCGCGTAGTCGCGCTGATCCCCGACCTGTTGTTCGGCTCGCGTGTGCAGGGCGATCTCACTGCGGCAGGCAACGAAGTCGAGCTGATAGGAGACGAGGTGCGACTGCGGGCACGACTTGCAGAGACCGGCAAGCTCGCGGCGGGCGTGCTGGTGGTGGATCTGACAGATGTGCAGCTCGCCGGCGCGGCCATCGTCGAGACGCTTTCAGTCGAAGGCGCGCTGGGTTCCCTCAGGACGCTTGGTTTCTACTCGCACGTGGATGTGTCTGCGCGGGAACGCGCCGAGCAGGCTGGATTCGACCTCGTGGTGCCGCGTTCGCGCATGGCCCGTGAGGGCGCCGAGCTCGTCAGGCGCTTGGCGGACTGACGTCAGACGTCGGTTTTTGCGACCGCGGAGGAAGCTCGGTGTAGCGCTCGGGAATACCAAGGCCGGGGAACATCACGCGAAAGACGCAGAGCATTGTCAGAAAGTACGCGACGCCGTAGTACCAGTCGATTCCGGCGTGCATACCTGCGAGGGCTATGTCGGCGAGCACGTTCATCACGCTGACACAGACGAGCATCACCCCAAAAAGCTTTAGTCGCTCGATACTCCACATATCTACTTACCTATAGCTTCGACGAGACCTATAACTTCGACAAGCAAGTACACCAAGAACACTAGCAGACAACCAGCTACACCGCCTATTGTGGCACCCAAGGCGATGTCTTCACATGATCGACGCCATGTCGATGCTTTCCCCACGAACACGCCTATTGCAGCTCCTCCGATCGATGCCACTGCACCAAACACGGCAAGTAGATCGGGCAACGAGGGGACTGTTGCGACAACCTCGAGCACGCCGCCGATACTGAACGACCATGTGTGACACATGGGTCACACATGTGCCAACTTTGTGATGAGGGAGCGACAATTTTCCTGACTTCCGGCCTCTCCACGGACTCAGCTCGCCTGCGTAGCCGCTCCACCACCGGTATCTATCTCAGTGGCAAGAGCCGGGTCGAGCGGCACGAGCGCGCCGTTCGGCACCCGCTGTCCATGCGGCAGCCAGTGTCCGGCCCGCACCGACAGGGCGGCGCGGATGACCATGCCGTGGCAGACCACCAACGCTGGCAGGACACCGGCTTCGATGTCGTCCAGCGCCGCGTCCACGCGCTCCTCCTGCTGTGCGAACGACTCCCCGCCGGGAAACGCGAACGTTGGATCGCCCGCTACGAACTTGGCGAACAGCTCGGGGGCTTGCGCCTGCACCTCGCTGAACGACCTGTCCGTCCAATTGCCCGCGTTCGTCTCCTCAAGCCGCGCGTCTTCTTTGAGCTCGAGCCCGATCCTGGCCGAGACGATCTTCGCCGTTTCCCGTGCGCGCAGCAGTGTGCTGGACCACAACGCCGCGAACCCATGCGCGGCGGCACGCTCGGCCAGTTCGCCGGCCTGCATGCGGCCCGTCTCGTCGAGCGACACCGGCAGCTGGCCTTGGAACCGGCCCTCGAGGTTGTAGGCGGTCTGCCCGTGACGGGCGAGGTACACGCCTCTGCCCGTCCCCGGCGCCCGCTCGGACATGGTCCTCTCAGCTGGGCTCGCTGGCGCGGGGCTCCAATACCCCGCTCTTGGCGGACCCGACGTCTTCGAGCTTCTTGGCCGGGCGCAAGTACAACAGCTCGTACATCACCGCCGCCACGGTCGCCCCGACGATCGGACCGACGTACCACACCCAGCCATTGGCCCAGTGGTCACCAACGAGCTGCGGCCCGAACGCGCGCGCCGGGTTCATCGCTGCGCCTGTGAACGGCCCGCCGAAGAGGATGTCGATCGTGATCGTCAGCCCGATCGCCAGTCCCGCGATCGACTTAAACGTGCCGCGTGGATCGACCGCGCTGGCGATCACGACCCACGCCAAGAAGAACGTCAGGATTGCCTCCAGCCCGAATCCCGAGGCCGCGTCTACGCCGTTGCCGAGCGCGGGCACGCCGAGGTTCACCGCTTCGGTGGTCCCCCGCGGCAGCAGGTCCTGCACGAGCAGCGCCGCGAGCGCCGCACCAGCCAGCTGTGCCACCCAGTAGATGCCGGCGAGCGCGGGCTTGATCCGTTTCGTGACGAGCAGACCGAACGTGATCGACGGGTTGAAGTGCGCGCCGGATATGTGCCCGAGCGCCGAGACCATTACGCCGATCGCCAGCCCGTGGGCGATGGCCACGCCGATCAGCGACGGGTCGTGGATCGTGTTCGCGGCCACGATCGAGCCGACGCCGATGAAGATCAGCGTGAACGTGCCGACGAACTCGGCGACCGCGCGGCGCAGGGCATCCTCGGCGAACATGCCGTGAACTTACGATCCGGGTCGGACGGACCCCACGGTGGTCATACACTCCGGAGAGTGCGCCGCAGAGTCACCTTCTCGCGCAACCTGACGCTGTCGTTGTCGCGGACGTGCCGCTGCTACTGCAAGTACTGCGCGTTCGCCACCCATCGTGCGCACTTGTACGCGCCCGAGGAGGTGCTCGAGATCCTCGACGGCGCCATGCGGCGCAATGTCAAGGAGCTGCTGATGCTCACGGGCGAGCGTCCCGAGGTCAACCCCGGGGTGGCCGCGCGACTGCGCGAGTACGGGCACGAGGACTTCACTGCATACGTGGTCTGGACCTGCGAACGGGCGCTTGAGCGGGGCCTGTTGCCGCACACTAACCTGGGCGTGCTCTCGCGCGAGGATCTGGCGCGCCTGCGAGAGGTGACGGCCTCGCAGGGGTTGATGCTCGAGTCGGTCTCCGAGCGCTTGATGGAGACGGTGCACGCGGGCTCACCCACCAAGCACCCGGCCAGGCGTTTGGAGACGGTCCGCGCGGCGGGCGAGCTGCGAATTCCGTTCACGAGCGGCATCCTCGTCGGCATCGGCGAGACCGAGGAGGAGCGCGTGGCCTCGCTGGAGGCGATCGCCGCGCTGCACGAGCGCCACGGGCACATCCAGGAGGTGATCCTGCAGAACTTCGTGCCCCACCAGCGCTACTACGGAGAAGAGCCCGCCGAGATCGCAGACGCGGCAGCGCGCGAGTACTGGCGCACCGGCCTCGCCGAGGGGCGCCCCGCGCTGCCGCTCCCCGAGTGGGCGTGTCCGGTCGGGATCGAGGACATGAAGCGGCTGATCGCGGAGACCAAGCGGCTGATGCCCGACGTGGGCATCCAGGTGCCGCCCAACCTCGCGGACTGGTGGGGCGAGCTCGTCGCCGCCGGCGCCACCGACCTCGGCGGTCTCTCGGCCAACGGCGATCACATCTCCCCCGAGCACCCCTTCCCCTCGCCCCACCAGATGCGCAAGGAGCTCCAGCGCGACGGCATCGCGCTCACCGAGCGCCTGTGCGTCTACCCGCGCTACATCGACCCCGAGTGGATCTCGCGCGGCGTGATGGACACGATCAAGGCGAGGTACTGGAGCTTCATCCCCAGGCGCGGATCTGGAGGCCCACCCACCCGCACCGAGCCGGCCACGCCGATCGCCCCGAGCCTGGTGCCGGGCGCGATCGAGCGCGGCCGCGCGGGCATCGCGCTGACCCCGCAGGAGCTCACGGCGATGTTCGCCGAGACGCGTCCCGAGGCGATCGAGGACATGCGCCAGGCCGCCGACGAGCTGCGCGCCGAGCTCGTCGGGGAGACGGTGACGTTCGTGGTCAACCGCAACATCAACATCTCCAACGTCTGCACCGTGGGCTGTGCTTTCTGCGGCTTCGGCCAGGGCAAGCGCTCGCCGGACGCCTACGAACACGATGAGCGCGAGTTCGTGGCGCGCATCCACGACGCGCTCGAGTTCGGCGCTACCGAGCTGTGCATCCAGTCGGGCATCCATCCCGACTGGCAGCTGGAGGACTACCTGGGCTGGCTGAGGCTTGCCAAGACGACCGCGCGCGAAGCCGGGGCCGACCTCCACCTGCACGCCTACAGCCCGATGGAGATCGCGCACATGTGCGACATCTCGGGCCTGCCGCCTGCCGAGGTCTTCGCGCGCCTGAAGGATGCCGGACTCGGATCGACGCCGGGGACGGCCGCCGAGGTGCTGGATGACGGCGTACGCGAACGGATCAGCCCGAACAAGCTGCCGGTGGCGCGCTGGGTGGAGATCATCAAGGCATCCCACAACGCCGGGCTGAAATCGACGGCGACGGTCATGTTCGGCCACATCGAGGAGCCGTGGGAGCTCGCCGAGCACATGCGCGTCATCCGCGAGCTTCAGGAACGCACCGGCGGGATCACTGAGTTCGTGCCGCTGTCGTTCATCCCTTTCCAGACGCTGCTCGGGCGCACGCACGGGGTGGAGGAGATCTCGCGCGAGGAGAATCTCAAGCACACCGCCGTCTTTCGCCTGGCGCTCGGACGTACCGTGGCGAGCCTGCAGGCTAGCTGGGTGAAGATGGGCCTGGACGCTGCCACCGAGTCGCTGCGCTGGGGTGTTAACGACCTCGGGGGGACGCTGATGGAGGAGTCGATCAGTCGTCTCGCGGGCAGCTACCACGGCACGCGTCTTGAGCCCGAGCAGCTCATCGCCGCCGCGCATGAGGCGGGGCGGCCCGCAGCCGAGCGCACGACGCTGTACGAGATCAGGCTCCGCTACGAGATGCCGGTAGCCGTCTAGCGGAACAGGTCCTCATCCAGCACTCGCACCAGCGCCACAGCGCCCGGCCCGTCCTCGGGCGTGACGAACCGCTCCAGGCCGTCGATCACGACGACGGGCTCGCGCGAGTCCTTGGCGCGCGCCAGGTCCGTGGCTGCGGCTGCGGCGTCGGCGACCGCCAGCCAGGTCGCGTGCAGTCGCAGCCCCGTCGCGTCGGTCCGCCCGCGCCAGTCGTCCAGCGGCGTCATCCCGGCGCAGCCGATCGCCACGTCGCACTGCCCGTGACGCCACGCGCGCCCGAAGCTGTCGGTGATCAGCACGGCGACCGTTGCGCCGGTCAGCTCGCGCAGACGGGCGCGCAGCGCGCGCGCGGAGGCGTCCGGATCGCGAGGGAGCGTCACCAATGTCTCGACCCCACCGTCGCCGGACGCGTTGGAGGCGTCCACTCCCGCGTTGGCGCATACGTAGCCGTGGTGTGTGCGGCAGATCAGCACGTCGCGCTCGGCGCGCACGATCTCGGCGGACTCATCGAGCACGACCTGGATCGCGCGCGGGTCCTTGCCTTGCGCCGCCGCCAGCTCGCACGCGCGCGGGCTCGGACGGACGTCGGCCAGTGCGATCACTGACCCCTCGGACTTGGAGACGACCTTGTGAGCGACTGCCACGATCTGGCCGTCTTCGAGGACGATCCCGGGACTGGTGGTTTCGAGCGCCGCGACGATCAGCGCCGCCAGATCATCGCCGAGGCGTATCTCGGGCAGGTCGCCGAGGGCGCGGGCGCTGAGGTGAGTCACGACGCTCAGCCCGCGCCCGCGGCGACGCCCATCCCGGAATCGGCGATCGTAGGGGTGTCGGCGCCCGCGGACAGTCTGAGCACGGCGCGGGTGCGCGGGGCTCGCATATGCTCGCCCGCCAGACGCTCACGCAGCGCGGCGAGGTCATCGCCCGTGTCGATGTCGAGCAGCAGCGACGTGAGGCGCTCGATCTGGCAGTCCGCGCCGGCCTCATGCGTCAACGCACGATGACGCTCGAAACTGCCGGGGCCGAAGCTGGGAGCGATCGCGTCGGGAGGACACAGCAGCAGTCCGTTGGTGCCGGTCCCGTGCCGGTCGGGGATGATCGTTACCTCGGGACGGTGGCCGCTGCCGCCGCCGCCGGCGGATGTGTCCAGCAGCGCGTCGAGCTCCGCCGGGTCCACCCCGGGACAGTCGCCGGGAATGCACAGCACGCGCTCGAATCCCTCGGCAATCGCCGCCTCGACGCCAAGTGCGGCCGCCGCGCTCTGGCCCTCCTCGGCCGCGTCCGTTACGACCAGCGCACCCAGGTAGGACGCAGCCACGGCGACCGAGTCCTCGCCCGTTACGACGATCGTGCGCTCGATCGAAGCTGTCTGACCGAGAGCCGTGAGCACGTCGCCGACCATCGCCTGCGCCACGTCGCCCCGCAACGGGTCGGCGATGCTCGCGCCCAGGCGCGACTTGGCCCGCGCGAAGCGCTTGACTGGCAGGATCGCGGCGGTGCGCACGCCCAGAGCGTACCTGCCCCTGGGCCTTTCCAGGCACCGGCTGATACACGACCGGACGCGCCGGTGGCGGAAGAGCTCCTACCTTGGCGGTGGAGCCTCTCCTACCATTCGAGCAGCATCACACCCACGGTCACGCCCGGCCCGATCGTCACCATCAGCCCGCGCTCGCCCGGCTCGGGCTCGCAACGCTCGATCGTGTTCTGGAGCACGTAGAAGATCGAGGGCGTGCCGACGTTGCCGTACTCGGCCAGCGTGTCCCAGCTGGTGGCGACGTCCTCGCGAGAGAGCTCGAGCGCGCTCTGAATATTCTCGATGATGCGCCTGCCGCCCGGATGGACGATCCAATGATCGATCCCCGAGCGCTCGAGGCCGTTGGCGCGCAGGAATCGATCTACCACCTCGCACAGGCCGGCGCTGGCGAGGTCGGGCAGCTCGCGCGCTATATGCAGGTAGCTGTCCTCGCCGGCGAGATCGAGGCTGACGGCGCCGAGCGTGGCGCCGATCTGATGCACCTGTGAGGCGAGAATAGCCGGGCCGTCGGTGCGGGTATGCCTGGAGAGCAGCACGGCGGCGCAGCCGTCACCGAAGAGGGCCGAGCCGACGGTCTTGGCCTTCGGGTCGTGCGGCGTAGCACGCGTGAGGATGCTGCTCATGCTCTCGGCGGCTACCAGCAGCGTGTGCTTGTTGGGCTGCTCGTGCAGCGTCTGGCGGGCCAGCCTCATCAGCGGCACGCCGCTCGCGCAGGCGACTGCGGTGATGTGGTACTTGTCGGTCGTGGGGTCCATGCCGTAGTGATCGACCAGGCGGTGGGCGAGACTGGGGACGCCGAGCGAGTACAGGCTGGCGCTGATGACCGTGCCGACCTCCTGCGGGTCGATGGCGAGCGCGTCGACGGCTCTGATCGAGTGCAGGAGCAGCTCGTGCTCGACCTGGCTGGTGCGATCCTGCAGCGAACGCGCCAGAAACTGGCTGTCGAGGTTGAGGTGGCGGCGCTTCACGCCGCAGCGCTCGAAGATGCCCTCGGCGAAATCGTTCCCGGCCAATCCCAGGCGCTCGAGGACCTGCTGCTGGGAGAGAACGGTCTCCGAGTCGGAGACCGTTAGACCGCCGATCCGCGGACCGGTGCGGCGGGATGCGGTCACGTGGTCCCGCAAATCCGCGGTCGAGCTCCAGTCGGCGAGGGTGTTGGGCACGGTGGAGACTCCTGGCTCTGTTCGTCGAGGTGGGCGTGGGGCGAGTCGAGCTGAACTGGCGGATGAGCTGAACTGGCGGACCTGCGAGGCTTGGCCTGACCCTCATAAGACGTGTAGCCTGACCTGAACCCTAGCCGCAAAAAACCTCGAAAACCGGCAAAGATGCGGCGTACTTATGGATTTATTCATGTGGCACGCTGTCGATCTGCTGCGATTGCGTCTGCCGTCCGGGAGCGAACGTCCCAGGATCCAACCGTCCAAAGGACGTCGCGGGAGTTATGCGATGTCGAAGGAGCCATGTACATGAGGGTGATAGGAGCAGGTTTGCCGCGTACCGGCACGCTGACGCAGAAGCTGGCGCTGGAAGAGCTGGGACTGGGGCGGTGCTACCACTGGGTCGATGTGCTCGCCGACCTCGACCGTGGGGTCGAGCTGTGGGATCGCGCGCTGGACGGCGAGGCTCCCTGGGAGGAGGTGTTCGCTGGCTGCGACTGCACGGTCGATTGGCCCGGGGGGTACTTCTACCGCGAGCTGATGGACTTCTATCCCGAGGCCAAGGTCCTGCTGAGCGTGCGCGAGGAGCAGGCGTGGGAGCGCAGTTTCCGGGAGACGATCTGGACGATGTGCTTCGGAGAGTCGCTGATGCCCCTGCTCTCTCGCGCTCGCGCCGAGGTGGACCCGCGCTGGCGGCGCTACCTGGCGCTGGTGGACCGAATGTTCTGGGGCGAGCGGGGCACGTTCGTCGGCGGCCACGAGCCCGAGCGGCTGATCGCGCAGATGGTCGCCCACAACGAGCAGGTCAAGCGCGCCGTTGCACCGGAGCGGCTACTCGTCTGGGAGGTCACCGACGGATGGGAGCCGCTCTGTGCGTTCCTGCAGGTGGATGTCCCCGAAGGGCCGCTGCCGCACGCGAATGACCGCGAGACGTTCCTCGAACGCGTCACCGACGGCGCGCTCGACACGCTGCGGGCGTGGCGCGAGAGCGGGGCGCCGGCGGCCGGCTGAGGCTCGCCGGCTACCCCGCGAGCGCCTGTGCGAAGTCCAGCGTCTGCCGAGCTACACGCGCGCGCGAGGCGGGGTCGTCCATGCGCGTGTCGATCTGCAGCGTGGGCAGGCGGGCGACGTTCTCGTCGGCGACGATCCCGTCCAGCAGCTCGCCGTAGAAGTCGGCGACTCCGTCGGCGTTGCACTCCAGTGCGGCGAACGCCATGAACGCGGCGGTCGGGCCCTTCAGAACCTCCCCGCCGACGATCGGGCTGACCGCGACGACGGGTGCGGCGGCCGTCGACAGCGCCTCGCGCATGCCCGGCACCGCCAGGATCGGGGCGATCGAGGCGAGCGGATTGGACGGGCCGATCACGATCGCGTGGGCGTCCGCTATCGCCGTGAGCACCTGCTGGGTCGGCGTCGCCTGCTCGGCGCCGCGGAACTCCAGACCCTCGATGATTCCCTGAGCCCGCTCGCGGACCATGAACTCCTGGAACGAGCTCCATCCGGCGCCGCTGCGCACCCACGTGCGCACGGGATCGTCGCTCATCGGCAGCATGCGCGCGCGGACGCCGATCGCCTCGTCCAGATGGGCCAGCGCCGTCGTCTGGGAGAGCCCCTCCTGCGCCAGCAGCCGCGCGCGCTCCAAGCACCAGGCGAGATCGCGGTCGCCGAGGTTGAACCACACATCGACGCCGAGTGCGCGCAGCGCGTCCATGACCGCGAACGTGTCGTCGCGCAGGCCCCAGCCGCGCTCGTCGATCAGATCGGCGAGCCAGAACGAGACGAGGTCCGGGTCGGGGGATACGTAGGCGCCGTAGATCTCGATGTCGTCGCCCGTGTTGGCGATCACCGCCAGGCGCTCGGGGTCGATCGCGTCGGCCATGCCCCGCGCGAGCTTGGCCCCGCCGGTCCCCCCGGCAAGGATGACCACGTCGCCTGCGTCCCCGGACATCAATCCCAGGGTACGTCAGGATGCAGGCCCGCCAGACGAATGCCCGCGTGGACCTTGTAGCGGGCATTGACCCCGATCAACAGCGCCGTCAGCGACTCGGTTGTGCGCGACATCTCCAGGCGACCGCAGTCCACGCAGCGCAGGCCGTCGATCCGCTCGATCAGGAGAGCCGCCTCGCGCTTGTCCTCACGCGCGTCGCCGCACACGAGCACGTCCTCGTCGAGCACGCGACCCAGGTCGTTCAGCTTGGCGGCGCTGACCGTGTGCAGCGCGGAGACGACGCGCACGCCCGCGGTCGCCATCTCGGCTGCCTGCTCGGCGGCGGAGCCCTGCCACACGCCGAGCATCCGCGTGGCCTTGCCGCTGACCGCCGCCGCCAGTGGCACGGTCGCGTCGATCAGCAACTGACCCTGGCGCAGCGCGTCGCGGAGGTTGGCGAGCGTCTCGGACTGATTGCGAAACGGCACGCTCAGGATCACCGTGCTCGCCTCGCGCACCGCGCCGGCGTTGTCGTACGCGGCGAACGACCCCTCGGGGATCAGCTCCGTGGCGCGAGTGGCGGTTTCCGCGGCGCGATTCCGATCGCGCGAGCCGATCGCGATCGGCACGCCTGCCCGGGCCAGGCGAATGGCGAGGCCGAAGCCGAGCGAGCCAGAGGCGCCGATTACTGCGACCGGATCGGTACCCTGGCCACCGTCGGCCCGGTCTGTGGGAGTGGGGGAGGGCGGCACGGCGGCCGAGTATAGGCTTCAGGGGATGAGGCTCGAGGGAAAGACCGCACTCGTCACTGGTGGCGCGTCGGGCATCGGCGCGGCCACGGCGCGCCGCCTGGCCGCGGAGGGCGCGCGCGTGGCGATCGGAGATCTCGACGAGCCAGGGGCGCGTGCGGTCGCCGGCGAGCTTGACGGGTTTGCCTGCGCCCTGGACGTCACGGACACCGGCTCGGTGCGCGCCGGGGTCGCGGCTGCCGTGGATGCGCTCGGGGAGATCGACGTGCTCGTCAACAACGCCGGCACCGACCGGTTCGCGTTCTTCGTCAAGACCGATGAGGAGCTGTGGGACTTCGTGTTGGGCGTCAACCTCCGTGGCGTGCTCGCCGTCACGCACGCGGTCTTGCCGCAGATGCAGGAGCGCAGGACCGGCGCGATCGTGAACGTCGCCAGCGAGGCCGGCCGGGTGGGCTCGCAGGGCTCGGTCGTGTACTCGGCCGCCAAGGCGGGCGTGATTGGCTTCACCAAGGCGATCGCCCGCGAGTCCGCCCGTTATCGCGTGCGCTGCAACGCCGTCGCGCCCGGCCCGATCGAGACGCCGCTGCTGAACAACGCGCCACAGGTCCTGGGGGAGATCGGCGAGCGGCTGAAGCAGGGCATGGTGAGCGCTACCGTGATGGGCCGCTCCGGCGAGCCCGAGGAGGTGGCCGCCGCGATCGCCTTCCTGGCGAGCGATGACGCGTCATACGTGACCGGGCAGACGCTGAATGTCAGCGGCGGCCTGTCGATGTGGTGAGCCTGCCCGCCACCGTCAGCGTGCGCGAGGTTGGTCCGCGCGACGGCTTTCAGAACGAGCCCGAGACGATCCCGACGGAGCGTAAGGTCGAGCTGATCGACGCGCTTGCGCGCACGGGCGTCAAGCGCTTGGAGGTCACGAGCTTCGTGCGCCCCGATGTGATTCCCCAGCTCGCCGACGCGAGTGAGGTGCTGGCGGGGATCGACGTGCCCGAGGATGTGGCGGTCAGCGTGCTCGTGCCGAACGAGCGCGGGCTGGACGCGGCGCTCGAGCACCGCACGAAGATCGATGAGATCAATGTCTTCCTGTCCGCGTCGGAGACGCACAACCAGAAGAACGTCAACCGCTCGATCGAGCAGTCGCTCGCCGGCCTGGTGGTCGTGTTGGGGCGCGCGCGCGAGGAAGGGTTGCGCTGCGAGGCGGTAATCTCGACGGCGTTCGGCTGCCCCTACGAGGGTCGCGTTTTGCCCGAGAGCGTGCTCCACCTCGCACAGAGTCTGCACTTCGCGGGCGCGCAGGAGATCGGCTTCGGCGACACCACTGGGATGGCCAATCCGCGTCAGGTCCGCGAGTTCTTCACCGCAATTCGCCGACATCTGAAAACCCCAACGGATGGAGTGCAGCTGACCGCGCACTTCCACAACACGCGCGGCCAGGGCCTCGCGAACGTGCTGGCTGCGCTGGAGGCTGGGATCGACAGCTTCGAGTCGAGCTTCGGCGAGCTCGGGGGCTGTCCCGTGCCGGCGGGCGCGACCGGGAACATCGCCACCGAGGATCTCGTGTCGATGCTGCACGAGATGGGGATCGAGACGGGCATCGACCTCGACGCGCTGCTGGCATGCGCCCGCCGCGTCCAGGAGATTCTCGGCCGCCCGCTGGGCAGCCACACGCTGGTGGCTGGACCCGTCGACTGGCGCTGACGGGCCGCGCCGCCTCCGGCCTACCCAGCCGCGACCGTCTCGGCCTCTGCCTCCGCGGCCTTCTCGGCCTCACGTGCGCTCTCCCGCATCGCCGCGACGCAGTACTCCTGCACCGCGACCTCCATCTCCAGGGTGCTTGCGAGCGCCGGGCGCGCTGAGGCGTCCATCACGCGCTTGGCGCGGCCGACGGCGACGGGCGAGTTGGTGAGCAGCTCGTCCACGAGCGCCTGTGTGGCGCCGTCCAGTTCCTCGGCGGGGACGACGCGGTTGACGAGGCCGATGCGGTGGGCCTCGGCCGCGTCGATCAGGCGGGCGGTCATGATCAGCTCCTTGGCGCGGCCGAGGCCGACGACGGCGGGCAGCCGCGAGGAGCCGCCGACGTCGGGGATGATCCCCAGCTTGACCTCGGGCAGACCGAGCTGGGAGCCCTCGGAGGCGATGCGCAGGTCGCAGCCGAGCGCGACCTCCAGGGCGCCGCCGACGCAGGTGTGGTGGATCTGGCAGACGACGGGCTTGGGCATGGATTCGCAGAGGTTCGCGCAGTCGAGGAACACATTGCGGAAGGGGCGCAGGACATTCGGGTCGCCGGCAAACGACATCAGCTCGCCGAGGTCCACGCCCGCGGAGAACACGGGTCCCTCGCCGCGCAGCACGACGCAGTGCACGGACGCGTCATCGCTCGCCGTCCGCAGGGCGTCTGCGAGCTCCAGCAGCAGCGCCTGATTCATCGCGTTGCGCTTCTCGGGACGGTTCAGCACGATATGGCGGACGGCGCTGCGGTCTTCGGTGGTGACGAGGCTCATTCGTTCGCTCCCATTTCTAAGTGCGTATTACCATAGTGTCACGCAGTTTTTTTATAGCACCAACCCCACGCTCTTATCTTCCATCTCAATCATCAACTCAACTCAAGTCGAGCACGGTCGTCGGCGCTTGAATCTCCTCGTCATGACCCTCGCGGGGCACGATCGCGGTGCCGACGGCGAAGAACTCGATCGTGTGGCTGCCCCAGCCGTGGCTCTTCTCCTGCAGCTGGACGCCGACGATTCCCTCGGCGCCGATTTCCTGCGCCTCTGACTGCATCCGCTCCATCGCCAGCTCGCGGGCGTCGTACAGGGCCTGGGTGAAGTTGGACAGCTCGACGTTGCGGCCGGTCTGGGCCATCGACTGGAGCATGCCGCGGTGGGCGACGTGGTAGACGCAGCTGCCCATCACCATGCCGACCGGGCGGTGGCCGGTGCGCAGCAGCGTCCAGAAGTCCTGTCCGGACAGGTCACTCGTGAACGGCCGGCCGCTTGGCGCGCGGTGCAGCACGCCGCCTGAGTGCTTGACGGCGGTGCCGATGGCGATGAACTCGGCCATGTCCTGGCCCCACTCGTAGCGGCCGATGTCCAGGCGCACCCCCACGACGCCGTCGGCCCCGAGCTGGTCGGCCTCCTCCTCCATGCGCGTCATCGCCAGCTGGCGGGCGCCGTACATGGCCTCGGACAGGACGGTCATCTCCTGGCTTTTCTTCCAGCCCGACAGTTGGATGCCGATGTGATAGATCGAGCTGCCGACGACCAGCCCGAGCGGCTCGAAGCCGGCCTGCTTGACGAGCAGGAACTCGTTGACGGAGAGATCTGAGGTGAACAGGCCCGCGCGGTTTTGCTGCAGGCGCGCGCGGGCCGCCTCAGGGACGCCCTCCAGTGATGTCGGGTCGTATGCGGTCTCGCGCTCCTCGGTCATGTCGGGCTCCTCCTCAGGCGAACAGGTCGATTACGGGTTCCGGGGCTCGGACGGCGGCGTGCTCGTGTTGAAAGATGGCGGTGCCGATCGCGTTGAACGTGACCATCAGCCCGCGGATCTCGCGCCCACCGAAGCCTCCGACGGCCATGCCGATTCCGCCGCTGAGCGTGTGCGGCTGGGCGGTGTGCCCGATGCGCACGCCGACAACGCCGGCGGCGCCGATCGCTGAGGCCTGGCGCGTGATCTCGTTCATGACCGTCTCGCGCGCGCCGTAGAAGGCCTGGGTGAACTCGCGCAGCTCGAAGTTTTGCACCGAGCCCATGCCCAGCCCGGACCCCGGCCCACCAAGCATCCCGTAGTAGCCGTAGTTGGCGAAGAACACCGAGCTCCAGGCGACGATCCCGGCGGGCTCGATGCCGGCGCGCAAGAGCAGCGCGTAGTCGGCGACCGACAGCTCGGTCAGGACCGGCTGCTCCCCCCGGGAGTCGACGCGGCGAACGGCGGTGCCGAGGACCATGTGCTCGAGCGCCAGCTGGCTGCCGCCCGCGCCGGCGGCCAGTTCGGATTCGCCCGCGCGCGTTTCCACGCCCACGACTGCGTCGGCGCCGATCTGGCGGGCCTCCTCGGCGAGCCGATCCAGCGCGCGCCCGCGCACCTCGTTGAGCGCCTGCGACAGCGTGTCGAGCTCGACCATGGTCGTACCGTCGTAGCCGGTCGTGCCCCACGCGGACTGGTAGCCCATCTGGTAGATCGAGCTGCCCATCACCTGCGAGAGCGGCGTCAGCCCCAGCTGGTGGCAGAGCGCGAAGCCGTTGATCGAGAGGTCGGACGTGAAGGAGCCGCCGCCACGCTCGCGCAGCTCGCTCAGACGCCGCTGGGCCGAGACGGGGATGCCGCCGGCTTCGATCTGGGCGAGCGATTGCGCCTGCTCGCGCTCCTGCACCGCGTCCTGTTCGGGTTCGCCCATCAGCCGATCAACTCCTCCAGCGCCGTCCGGGCCTCGGCGCTGCGCTCGGCCTCTGACTGCAGCTCGGTCGTGAGCGCCGCGATCCACGCGTCGGGGGTCAGCGGCTCGCGCTTGATCGAGATGCCCCCGGACTTGCGCTCGCGAAAGCCCTCGACGCGGTCGCCGTCGATTGTCAGCTGGTAGCGGGTGCCGTTGTCCGCGCCGAGCTCGACCTGGATGCGGCGCACGCGCTTCTCGCCGCGCCCAAGCAGGCCCCCGCCGTGGCGCTCCACGCGCGTGCGCCCGGGCAGCGAGGACTCGAGCTTCCAGGCCAGCGCCTCGATGGAGATGCGCAGGTCCGTGCCGTCGGCGCGCAGGCCCGCTGCGGAGAGGTCGAAGGTCTCTTCAGCGGACACCCGTTGCAGGCTACCTGCAATAGGCTCCCGAGCCAACGAGCAAGAGCGGCGAGAGGATGAGTGGAGGTCGTATGGCGAAGATCGAGAAGGTGGGGGTGCTGGGTGCGGGGCTGATGGGGCACGGGATCGCCCAGGTGGCGGCGCAGAGCGGCTATGAAGTGGTGCTGCGCGAGGTCGACGAGGCGACGCTGGGCAAGGGGATTGACAAGATCGAGAAGCAGCTCGCGCGCGCGGTCGAGAAGGGCAAGTCGAGCCAGGAGGAGGCCGACGCGGTGCGGGCGCGCATCCAGGGCACGACCGGCTACGAGGACCTGGCCGAGTGTGACCTGGTGATCGAGGCGATCACCGAGAGCCTGGCGCTGAAGCTCGAGATGTGGGGGAAGTCGATCGGATCGTCAAGTCAGAGGCGGTGTTCGCGACGAACACGTCCTCGCTGGCGGTGATCGACCAGGCGGCTGCGACGGGCCGGGCAGGGCAGTTCGTCGGGTTGCATTACTTCAACCCGGCGCAGGTGATGAAGCTGGTCGAGGTCGTGCGCTGCGTGACCACGACGGATGAGGCGTTCGCGGCGGCGCTCGAGTTTGCGCGGTCCGAGGGGAAGCTGGCGATCGGAACGAAGGACCGGGCGGGGTTCATCGTCAACCGGCTGCTGGTGCCGTACCTGCTCGATGGGATGCGGGCCTACGAAGAGGGGGTGGGATCGGTGGGGGAGATCGACGAGGCGATGAAGGCCGGCGCGGGGCACCCGATGGGTCCGCTGACGCTGTCGGACTTCGTCGGCCTGGACACCCTCGGCTCGATCTGCGACGTGCTGTTCGACGAGTTCCGCGAGCGCCGGTTCGCGCGTCCGCCGCTGCTGCGCAAGATGCTGAGCGCGGGCTGGTACGGGCGCAAGTCGGGTATGGGGTTCTACGACTATTCCGGCGAGCCACCGACGGAGAACCCGGGGATCTAGGTTGACTGATCTAAACGAGGCGAAGGATCGCGCGCTGGAAGGCGGGCCGGAGCGCCATCGCACAAAGGCGAGAGAGCAGGGCAAGCTGGGAGTGCGCGAGCGGATCGCGCTGCTGCTCGACGAGGGTTCGTTCGCCGAGGAGGCGCTGCTCGCCAACTGGCAGGAGGAGGGGCTCGGCGCCGACGGCGTGGTTACGGGGGTGGGGGAGGTCAACGGTCGCCCGGTGGCGCTGATGGCGAACGACCCGACGGTCAAGGCCGGCTCGTGGGGGCCGAAGACGGTGGAGAAGATCGTGCGCATCCAGGAACGGGCGCTGAGCCCGCGCATCCCGATGGTCTACCTGGTGGACTCGGCGGGGGCGCGGATCACCGAGCAGGTGCAGATGTTCCCGGGTCGTCGGGGAGCGGGGAGGATCTTTTACAACGAGGTGCGGATGTCGGGGGTGCTGCCGCAGGTGTGCGTGCTGTTCGGCCCGAGCGCGGCGGGGGGCGCGTACATACCGGCGTTCTGCGATGTGGTGATCATGCGCGAGGGAAACGCGTCGATGTACCTGGGCTCGCCGCGGATGGCGGAGATGGTGATCGGCGAGCAGGTGACGTTGGAGGAGATGGGCGGCGCGAAGATGCACACAGGGGTGAGCGGGTGCGGACATCAGCTGGTGAAGACCGACGCGGAGGGGATCGAGCTGGCGAAGCGATACCTGTCGTACATGCCGGCCAACTGGGAGGAAGCGCCCCCGCGTGCCGCCCCCGCGAAGCCCGCGTCGGAGAAGACGATCACCGAGCTGATCCCGGAGGACGAGAACAAGCCGTTCGACATGAAGGAGCTGATTGAGGCGCTGATCGACGAGGGGTCGCTGCTCGAGATCCATCCGCGCTGGGCGAAGGAGATCGTCGTCGGCTACGCGCGCCTGGAGGGACAAGCGGTCGGGATCGTGGCCAATCAGCCCAAGCACAAGGGGGGAGTGCTGTTCGGTGACTCGGCCGACAAGGCGGCGAGGTTCATCTGGACGTGCAACGCGTTCAACGTGCCGCTGCTGTTCCTGGCCGACGTGCCGGGGTTCATGATCGGCACGCAGGTCGAGCGGGAGGGGATCATCCGCCACGGGGCGAAGATGATCAGCGCGGTGAGCGAGGCGACGGTGCCGAAGATCTCGGTGATCGTGCGCAAGGCCTACGGCGCTGGGCTGTACGCGATGGCGGGACCGGCGTTCGAGCCCGATTACTGCATCGCGCTGCCGAGCGCATCGATCGCGGTGATGGGCCCGCAGGCGGCGATTAATGCCGTGTACTACAACCAGCTGCGGGCGATCGACGACGAGACCGCGCGCGCCGCGAAGGTCGAGGAGCTGCGTAGGGAGTACTCCGAGGACATCGACATCCTGCATCTCGCCTCCGAGCTCGTGATCGACGCGGTGATCGACCCCGAGGACCTCCGCGCCGAGCTGATCCGCCGCTTCGCCCACGCGCAAGACAAGCGGCGCGAGTGGCCCGCCAAGCGCAACCCCGTGACCCCCGTCTAGGACGATCTACGAAACGGGCGGATACTCCGGAGCGGGCGGAGGCGCCGGCGGAGGCGCCATGCCCGCCGCGCGCGTCTGCTCGTCCTGGAACGGGGGGTAGGTCTCGGTCAGGAGGTAGAGGTAGGCGTCCGAGCGGGCGATGTAGGAGTTAGCGAGGACCATCAGGTCGAACAGGCCACGGGGGAGCTTGCCCGTGATTACGATCACGATCCAGGCGCCGATCGCGCCGATCTCGAGCATCAGCGTCATCACGTAGCGCAGGATCGCGATCGGGATCGCGAGGATGATGCGCAGGAGGGTCTTCAGACGGTTGTAGGCGTCGAGGCGCTCGAACTCCATCCGCACCGGGTAGGCCGGGTCGGCAGATCCGCCGAACGATGGGTAGGGGTCGCACAGCAGATATGTGTACGCGGTGAAGCGCGCGGTAAAGCGCGTGAACCCGGCGACGAAGTCGTACAGGCCGCGGGGGTAGCCGCCGGTGATGACGATCGCGAACCAGGCGATCACGATCGCGACGAGTGCGAGGATCGCGTAGAGGTAGAGCCAGATCGCGAGCGGGATCGCCAGGATCAGGCGGAAGAAGGTGCTCAGGCGATTGCGGCGCTCGACGTAGTCGGCTTCGAACGTGACGGGATAGGACACGAGACGACGCTCCCCTCTGCTGCATATGCAGCGATTGCCACTAGCTCCTCTCTTGCGCATCCTAACCGGCCCGGCGGCGTCCGTGTCGATTTTGTGTACGCGCCCGCCGGAGCCCGGCTGCCGGAGCCGCGCGAAGGGTCAATCGACTAGATTCCTTGGCTGGATGGATGCCACCGACCTCGCCTTCGCCGGGATCGCCAAGCAGGCCCAGCTGATCGCCGCGGGCGAGGTGAGCTCGCGCGAGCTGGTCGATCTCTACTTGGAGCGGATCGAGCGCTTGAATCCGAAGCTGAATGCCTTTCGCGTCGTGTTCGACGAGCGCGCGCGGATGGAGGCCGACCAGGCCGACGCCCGCCATGGGGCCGGTGACCGCGAGCGCCCGCTGCTGGGGGTGCCGATCGCGGTCAAGGACGAGATCGATGTCGCCGGCGAGGTGACGGCGCTCGGCACGAACGCGCGTGATCATCCCGCGCGTGAGGACGCCGAGGTGGTGCGCCGCCTGCGCGCGGCGGGCGCGGTGATCATCGGCAAGACGAACGTCCCCGAGCTGTGCATCTGGCCGTTCACCGAGACCGCCACCTTCGGGGTGACGCGCAACCCGTGGGACCGCCAGCGCGCGCCCGGGGGCTCCAGCGGTGGCAGCGGGGCCGCCGTCGCCGCGGGCCTGGTGGGCGCCGCGCTCTCAGGCGATGGGGCGGGATCGACTCGCATCCCGGCGGCCTGGTGCCGGCTGTTCGGCCTCAAGCCCCAGCGCGACCGTGTCCCGCTCGCGCCGCTCCAAGAGGGCTGGCACGGCCTGACCGTGTACAGCATGCTGACCCACTCGGTGGCCGACACCGCGCTGTTCCTCGACGTGGCGGCGGATCCGGCGCCGATCGGCGGTGAGGGCTCCCGGGTGCAGGCGGATACGTTTTTGCAGGCGGCGCGCACGCCGCCGGTCAAGCTCAGGATCGCGTGCTCGACGCGCATCCCTCCGGGGGTCGTCACGAGCCTCGACCCCGACGTGCGGCGCGCGTTCGATGAGATGGTGGAGCTGTTGCGCTCGCTTGGGCACGAGGTTGACGAGCACGACCCCGACTATGGCCTTGACGCGGTTCCGGCGGTGGTCGCGCGGATGCTCGCGGGCATCCGCGATCAGGTGCGCCTGGTGGATCACCCCGAGCGCTTGGAACGGCGCACGCGCGCATTGGGGCGGCTCGGCGCGATGCTGCCCGAGCAGGCACTTACGTGGTCGCGCGAGCACGAGCCCGTGGTGCGCGAACGTCTGGGCAGGGTGTTCGAGCGCCACGACGTGCTGATCACGCCGGCGACCGCCCAGCCCCCGCCGCAGATCGGGCGTTTCCAGGGCCGGGGCGGAGTGTGGACGCTGAACGCCGTCGCCGGCCTCGTCCCCTTCAACGCCGCGTGGAACCTCACCGGCCAGCCCGCGTGCTCGGTGCCCGCCGGGTTCGGCTCCGACGGACTGCCGCGCGCGGTGCAGCTCGTGGGCAGACCTAATGACGAGGCGACGCTGATCGCGCTGGCGGCGCAGATCGAGTCCAAGCGCCCCTGGGCGCAGGAGCGCCCACCGGGATTCGAGTGAGCCCGCCGCCGCACCCGTCGTCGAGGCTCGGCCTACTCGAGTGATGCGGCGGGTGGGAGTCGAACCCACACGCCCTTGCGGACAGAGGCTTTTGAGGCCTCCGCGTCTACCGTTCCGCCACCGCCGCAGGTGGAACGGCCAACTATAGGTCAGCCACAACCCGGGAGGGGGGTGTGGGGGGAGGGCCGGCCCTCCTCCCGGGCGCATCGCGCTCGAGCTCGATGTTCCAGCCCTGGTTGAAGCCGCGCATGGCGAAGGCGATCAGGAGCATCTGGAGGGGGATGAGCAGCAGCGTGATCGTGCCGAGCAGCCCGGCGTTGATCGCCGGCTGGGCGAAGCCCGACTTGTCGCGCGCGAACCAGCTGGGCCCTGAGACGAGCGCGAACACGAGCAGCAGCACGGCGAGCGCCGCGGCGACGGGCAGCACGCCGCGGTTCCAGCGCGCGGCGAAGAAGGCCAGCGTGAGATAGATGAGGATGTAGGCGACCTGGATGGGCCAGGCCCCCTCGAGCACCTTCCAGCCCCCTGCCGTCACGATCAGCACGAGCGCCGCGGATACGAGCAGGAGCAGCACGACGGTCGCGCGTGTGGCCTGCGCGACCGGCTTGTCGCGGTTGGGATGCGTGATGACGGTCGGCATCGTGTCGATCACCATACAATCTCAGACGGTTGCACGCGCGCGCGCGTGGTGGAATGGTAGACACGCCGGCCTTAGGAGCCGGTGGGCGCAAGCCCATGGGGGTTCAAGTCCCTCCGCGCGCACTGGATGATCAGGCCTCGCGCCCTGCCGTCTCCCGGGCTACGGATTGGGCGGTGCGATCGTCTGGCGCTGGATGTACCAGGCGGCCTGGATCGGGTTGAGGAAGTGCGGCGGCTCCTCGATCTGCAGGCGGTTGTCATAGTTGGCGTTGTATGGGTACCCGTGGAATTTACCTTCATAGATAGAGCCAGAGTACCCATTTGTGTACAGTCCCGCCACCGCGCCGTAGACCTTGAGTGAGCCCAGTTCGGGTTTGCCACAGCTGAAGTTGTCAACGATCACGCCGTGTTTTACGGCCAGCATCGCGGCATAGATGGTCGGTTCATGCAGATCTTTGCCCGAGTTAGGTGCATCGCAGGAGAACAGCCCATTATCTGTGTATTCGCACATCCGCACAGTGGAGTTGAACTTCTCAACTTCCCCGTTGTAGCTGTTGCATTTTTCATCGAGCCACTTCCCGGCAACGGTTTTCGCCAGTTTTTCTTTTTCGCCTTCAGAGAATTTTGCTCCTTTTGCAAACGCCACATTCGACATAGTCAATCCGATGAGCTGTTTAGCTTCTTTGAGTAGCGCCGTTTTTTCTAGTTCTTTGAGAACTCCGGATTCTTCGTGGATCGAAACTACTACCTCAAATTCGGAGCCGACTTCCTTGATTTCGACCTGCAGTTCTTTGCCGAGTTTGGGGCTTTTTGCTTCAACCTTGATGACTTCTTTATGGCCCGCGGTTTCGAGTTCTGGGGCTTTTCCTTCATATGTTTCCACTACCGGATGGTAGATTCGAACGAAGTTGTTGGCGATCAGGCCCAGCAGGGCGTTAGTGTTGGGCGTTTCGCCGCTGAGCGGGGTGGTGATGTTGCCGTTGATGATGACATCGTTTTCGGCGGCGATCGTCAGTGACTTGGTGTATTCGCCGTGCACATACACATTGCCGCAGGTGGTATCTGATGGAAGGCCCAATTCGTTGCCGGCGTACGCGGGCCTGGGACCAAACGGAGAGTACGCTTCTCCGCAGCTCCCCGAGACGTAGATCACACCGTTGGGCGGGTACGCCACTCCGATTTTGGTGATTTCGGTTGGAGGACCAGCCCCCTTGTGTTCGGTGACCGTCATCGTGCTGCCTTCCAGCGCGATTTCCGTCTTAGCTGTATAGAGATAGGAAGGTTCGACGATGTGTTTCAGTTCTTCGTCGCCGGGTGGCGGTTCGATCGACAGGGTTTCCTTCGGCAGGATGTGTTTGCCCTTGAACACGGGCGTTGATTCGCCGCAGTGGCCCTCACTGGAGTAACCTTCGCCTTCGGGTTTGCCGCCGTTGCCGAATTCGATTCGATCGTTTTCGTTGCGACCAAAGACGGGCGAGCCGCATATTCCGGCGTGATCCGCGGTGTGCATCGGGCCGTTGACCGATTCTCCACCAAAGAAGAGGTTGTCGGCGCAGCGGACTGGACTCCCACCTTGGGCAGGGCGTATGCCGTAAAAGTTACCACATTCGGTGAAGTAGTTGTTCGGTTTTCCGGAGGGAGGTTCGCCGTAGATGACCGGGTCGCCGGTTTCGTACTTCGTGTACCAGACATAGCTGACGAAGTTGGCGTTCCTGAACGTGGCCACGATCGTGCGTTCCTCGCCGCCGGAGTAGCCGGTCGACTCGATCCGGAAGGTTCCGGTGGCAGAGCCTTCCTCTTCGACCATCGTTTCGACCAAGTGGAGGGGATCGCATTTTTGGTCTGCGACCAGTTTGTCGCTTTCCGCCGGCAGCAGCTGGATCGCATACTGCTCGTTGCTTGGTTCGCCGCTGGGGCCTGGCGGCACAGTGGCCCTGTTGGCGGTGGAACCGACTTGGTTCAGCGCTTTGTTTTCGCTCGGCGGGCTGGTGCAGTAGCTCAGGTAGTTGCCGTCCTGGGTGAGGTGGTACTCGTAGTCCTCGATCCCCGCCTCGGCGGCGTAGTAGGCCTTCTTCTGAGCTCGATCGGTGCTCGTGAGGTGGATTTCGCCGTTTGCCGCCGTGAATGCCGCGACGAGCAGCAGCGAGGTGACGAGCATCACGCCGAGCGCGAGGATCAGCGTGAAGCCGTCCTCGCTGCGCAGGATCGTGGAACGGGAGGGAGATCGGGGGATAAGTTTCGTCATATCTGAGCGCACGGCAGGTTGGTGTTGGCGGCTTCTTCGGAGGACGGAGTGAAGCGGAAGATCGCCGAGTCTTCGAGCGCGACGGGCTGATCGCCTTTGGCGAAGGCGCCTTCCTTGCCTTCGGGCGTCAGCGTGAAGCTGATGGTCACCTTGGCGACCTTTTCGGCTTCTGCTACATTTTCCAGTTCCGCTTTGGTGAGGGGAATTGGATCGAGTTGGCCGAGGCTGGCTTTACCGAGTTTGACTTCGCTGTCGGTTGCCTGATAGTACCGATAGTATCTGAAAATGGGTGTTATAATTGTTTTCCCGGCTTCTTCATATTCGGTCTGCTTGACTCCCGTGAGCAGCTTGCGTTCGGTGCCGGCTTCGTGTTCGTTGTTGAATGTAAAGTTAGGAGTTGTCCCGGAGCTCGACCAGTATTTTTCGGTGAGGGTGCCTGCTTTACCGCCACCGGCGGGCGTGTAGATGATTTCGTGCAGCTTGACGGTCGAGAGGGAGGATATGGGTTCTTGTTTTGAGTTGAGCGGACTCGTTTCGCTGACAAATTTGATCGTGTTTTCGTTGCTTTTCGGTTCGATAGGGGTGATGGTGACGGCCACACAGGTCGAATGCAGCTGCAACATGATCTTCTCCAGCGCGACGCGTCCCGTCTGGTCGACGTGCGCCCGGTTGGTGATGCGCGAGACGTCGCTGGTGGTGAATTCGAGGATCGAGAAGGCCGCCAGGCTCACTACCAGCCCCAGCGCCATGGCGATCAGCAGCTCCATTAGCGTGAAACCATGCTCGCTGCGTAGGATATGGGGGCGCGTTTCTGGGCTCATGGGCACGCTGCTCCGGTGGTCACTTTGCCGGTTCCGGGTGGAGAGCCACTCGGTTTGGCGCCCAGGTAGATGACGTGCGCGGCGGTTTCGCCGTTGGTCCATGTGCTGCTGGTCGGGCCGGTCAGGCTGTTGTTTTCAAACGACCCTTCCCATTTCTTTTCCACACCGCCGACTACGCCGCCGACGCACATCGTGTATTTACCGTACGGCAGTCCCGGGCGCGCGACGGCACCGGTGCTCGAGCTGGTCACAAAGGTGCGCTTGGTGCCACAGCCGGTGTCGGTCGTGGTGCCTTTGGCTTCCATGAGTTCACCTGGTTCGCTCGCCTTGATCCCGCTCTTGACGATGAAGTTGACCGGCGGCAGGGGAACGCTGACAGCGGCGGTTTTGCCGGGTTCAACGAGGATTTCAGGATTGGAGCTTTGACCGTTTTTCGTGGGCAGATCCGCTTCGCAGGTGCCGGCGTAGACCGTGTACTTCGTTGTGAATGGGAAGATCGATTTTGGCGATTCGACGGTGGTGCTGTATGTCCCAACGGTGCCGAACGGTCTGGAGGAGGTCATGCCGGTGTTGAAAGCGACGAACGAGTCGCCTTCGGCGGGGGTGGACCCCGTGAAGCTGACCGCCAGCGTGCCCGCCAGTCCGAGGTTGTAACCGAGCTTTGAGGTGTTCTCGGCCGGGATGTAAACGCTGCGCGTCACACTCCCGCCTTCGTCTTCGTGGGTGTTCGCGTATCCGTTTGGATCAACGTAGCCGGTCTTGCTTACGTAGATGTTGTATTCGCCCGGCGGCACCGCCAGGATCGCGCAGCCGTTGGAGGATGTTTCGAGTTCGTATGAGGTCGTCGCGGGCGATGGTCCCTTGGCGACCACCAGGGCGTTTGGGAGGGCGGTTCCGGATTCCTGGACCTGCACGATCAGCGCCGAGTCGGCCGGGGGACTGATGATGCCGCTCTCTTCCACGGGTTTGCCAACGAGTTCGCCTTTCGAGTTCAGCAGCGCGTTCCAGGTGACCTTGGAGGTCGTCTGTAGGTAGTCGGCTTTGGTGGAACTCGAGGTGCAACTCGCAGTGGCGGTGGCGTCTGCGATGTACTTGGAGGTCGAGGTGATGGTGTACGTGGTGCCGCCCTCGGTCACTGTGTGGGTGCGGTTCAATTCGGAAAGCTTGGTCACGGGTTCGCTGCGCAACTGCTCCTCGTCCTGCTCGGCCAGCGCGTCGGCCTGTGAGCGGGACCGCTGCAGGGCGGTGGCCTTATTGGTGCTGTCCAGCCCCGAGAACGTGCCGACCACGATCAGCCCCACCAGCAGCGCGCTGACGATCACCTCGATCAGCGTGTCGCCGGCGTCCGAGGCGGGATTGGTCATCCTTGACAAGAAAGTATCAATCATCACAAGCACATGGGCGGGGTGTACACCCAAGGCTTCGGCATTCGGCCCGTGTGGCTTTAGGTTCTCGACGTTCGTACTACGGCGGCCATTGCGGGCGAGCGAACCGCCTTTGGGCTCGCCCGCCTGGGCCGCGTACGCCGGGGTGCTACAGGGCCGGCTGCGAAACGGCCGCCGGCGCGCTCGTGTCGGCCGGAGCCCCCATGCGCAGGTACATCAGGATGGACACGATGACCACCCAGATCACGAACCCGAACAGGGCGAAGAACCCGATGGGTGGGAACAGCGTGACGATGCCCAGCACGATTATGACCCAGCCCAGCCACTTCGGCAGCGCCGCGCCGCGCAGGATCGCGATGCCGGCGCAGACCCCGAACACGAACGCGCCGGCCAGGATCGGCAGGAAGAGTTCGTTGGAGAGGACGCTGAGCGTCTGCGCGACTTCCGGCCCGAAGTGCCCCAGTTCGTGGGCGAGCGAGTATTCGATCGACGCGGTCGAGAACACGCCGACGGCCATCAGCACCGTGCCGGCCAGCACGAGCGCGGACAGGCCCTCTGCTCCGGGCGTGCGGCGCAGGTAGGAACGCAGCGCGCCGCCGAACAGTACGAGCGCCAGGAACGCCAGCGCGATCAGGATCGAGGACGTTTCGACTTTCGAGGCGTGCGTCGAGTAGTACGCGATCACCTTGGCCGGTCTGGCGTCGGCATTGGGCGTTTCCCCGCCCGTGATGACGGCGATCACCGTCAGCACGGCGAACACGATGCCCGTGAGCGGCGCGAGCCTGCTCCAACGATCAGTCATTCCGACTCCCCTCTTGAAATTGACCCTTGCGCGCGCGACTCTACAGCCCGAGCCCCTAGAATCGCTTGTCCACCCGGGGGACTGGTGTAGTGGTAACACGGCGGTCTCCAAAACCGCAGCTCCAGGTTCGATTCCTGGGTCCCCCGTAAGCTGAGGCGCCCGTGCGGCTCGATGGCATCCATCACATCACCTGCATCACGGCCGACGCGACGCGCAATGTCGACTTCTACGCGCGCGCGCTCGGGTTGCGGCTGATCAAGAAGACGGTCAACTTCGACGCGCCGGACGTCTACCACCTCTACTACGGCGATGAGCGGGGCGCGCCCGGGTCGATCCTGACGTTCTTCGAGTTCCCGGACGCGGCGCCCGGTTGCGCGGGTGCGGGGATGATCCACCGGTTGCGCTGGCGGGTCGGCTCCGAGCAGTCGCTCGCCTTCTGGGAGCGGCGGCTGGTGCGCGAGGGCGTCGAGCTCGAGGCCGGCGCAGGCGAAGGACGGCTCCGCTTCCGCGACCCCGAGGGCCTGGGGCTGGAGCTGGCCGTGGTCGACACCGAGGATGAGCCGCTGGTGGCTTATGCCGAGGGCGTCCCGCCCGAGCACGCGCTGCTCGGCTTCGACGGCGTCCGTGCCTATGGTGGCGATCGCGAGCATGAACATCGGCTGTTGACCGAGACGATGGGCTTTCAGATGACCGGTCCCGGCGCATACGTCCTGCAAGGCGGGGGGCGGCATGCGAGCTACTCCTACGACGAGCCGCCGTCGGCCGCCGGCCGGCAGGGAGCCGGCACCGTGCATCACATCGCCTGGTGCGATCGCGATGACGAGCATGCCGCGTGGCGCGATCGTCTCCTCCGGGCGGGG
The DNA here is from genome assembly GCA_963755165.1 of uncultured Solirubrobacterales bacterium. GTDB lineage: Bacteria > Actinomycetota > Thermoleophilia > Solirubrobacterales > Solirubrobacteraceae > Palsa-744. The sequence continues at coordinate 881,995 of CAVWIT010000002.1, forward strand.
GCGAGACCGACGCCGATCATCGACCGTGAGTACTTCCTGAGCATCTACTTCCGCGAGCCGCGCGGTGTGCTGTTCGAGCTGGCGACGCCGAGCCCCGGCTTCGCGGTCGACGAGGATCCGGCGCACCTGGGCGAGCGGCTGTGCCTGCCACCGCGGTACGAGCACCTGCGCGCTCGCCTGGAGCGCACGCTCACGCCGCTGGTGACCCCCCGGACGGATCCGCCGGCATGACCGCCTTGCGTGCGCGCCCGCGGTCGAGCTCCTTGCCGAAGGCCACCTCCACGGCCTTGGTCATCGTGGGTCCGAAGGCGGCGGTGAGCGCCTCGGAGGCGAGCGGGCGCAGCTGATCGAGCGCCGCTCGCACCTGGGGCCAGTCGGCCTCGGGCCGGCCGGCGTCGTCGAAGGGCTTCCAGATGAACTCCAGGAAGATCCGCACGAACGTCTGGGCGATGCGTTTGGTGTCGCCTCTGAGCTTGTCCATCATCTCCAGCGCGGCCTCCAGGGGGACGCCCAGGCCGACCAGTCGCTCACCGGCGGCCAGCAGGGTTGGGCTGGGGACTTCGAAGCCGTTCTCTCCGATCGAGATCACGAGGCCGAGCCTCTCGGCCTCGGCGATGAGCTTTTCCTCGACATCGCCGCCGAGGCGCTCGAGCAGATCGGCGTGCTCGACGATCTCGGGTGTCTCGGTCTCGAAGGGGGCCATCAGGGAGCGGGTGAAGCCGAGAACCTCCTCTCCTGAGCCACGGGCCTGCTCGAGCAGGTGGGCGATCGCGGCGAGATTGAATCCCTGGGCCTGCATCTCGCGAATCAGCGCCAGCCGCGCCAGGTGCTCGGCGCCGTAGAAGCCGACCCTCCCCTCCACCTCGGGCGGGGGAATCAGCCCGCGCGACTGGTAGTTGCGCACGTTGCGCACGGTGAGCCCGGTGCTCTGGGCGAGCTGGTCGATCGTCAGCCGCTGCTCGTTCACGTTCGGAGCATATCCAATCTCAATGGGACACAAAGTAGTGTACCCTTTTTTTATGTCTCTATCCAAAGTGGGGAGGTCGTGGTCGGCTCTGATCGCGTGGGGAGTGGTGATCGCGGTGCTCGCGTTCCTCGGCGCCGGCATCACCGACCGGCTGGCGCCGATGTCGCTGGAAGTGCCGGGCACGCCCTCCTCGCGGGCCGAAGCGATGCTGCGGGCCAAGTTCGGCAACACGATCCCGATCGCGATCCTGCTGAAGGGCTCGCCGGCGGAAGTCGATCGCCAGGGGCGGCGGCTGGTTTCCAAGCTGCGAGGCGTCCCGCAGGTCCAGGTGCTCTCGCCATGGGACGCAGCGAACACGGTGCGCTCGCTGCGCCCCGAGCCGGGCGCGGCGTTCGTGCTCGTGAATTACATCCGGCCCGAGAGCGGCGCGGTGGCGGTGGTGCCGAGCACCGAAGCCATCCTGGCGCGCACAATCCGTCCGCCGGTGCACAGCTACCTGACCGGCGTGGCGGTGATCGGACACGCTATTCAAGAAGCCACGATGGCGGACACCGTGCGGGCCGAGCTGATCGCGCTGCCGGTGCTGATCGGAGTGCTGCTGCTGGTGTTCCGCTCGCCGGTGGCCGCCGCGGTGCCGCTCGCGATGGGCGGGGCGACCGTGATGGCTGGGCACGGCCTTTTGTGGCTTGCCAGCTTCCTGACGCCGATCAACTCGCTGGGGGTTGCGATCGCTGCGATGATGAGCCTTGCGCTCGGCGTCGACTACGCGCTGCTGATGGTCTCGCGCGTGCGCCAAGAGCTGGCCGGCGGATGGGACTACGAGGAGGCCGTGGCGATCGCCTCCAGGGCGGCCGGGCGCACGATCGCCGCGGCCGGGAGCACGCTCGCGCTGACGATGCTCGCGGCCAGCGCGGTGGCCACGCCGGGCCTGCTCGGCCCGGTCGCGATCGGGGTGGTCATCTCGGGCCTGCTCAGCGTCGCCCTGGCGCTGACGGCGATGCCCGCGCTGCTGCGCCTGCTCGGCCCGCGCCTGAACCGCTGGGAGGTCCGGCTCCCCCGCTCCCGCCGCGAGGGGCGGCGCGGCGGCGTGGGCGCGCTCGCCGAGAGGCTGATCGCCCACCCCGCGGTCACGGTTCCGCTGATCCTCGCCGGGATGCTGGCGCTCGCGGCCCCCGCCGGCGCGCTGCGCATGGGCCCGCCGGATGCCGCGGAGCTTCCCTCCTCCAGCCCGGCGCGCCACGCGGTGGAAGTGGTGGAACGCACGATCGGACCGGGATGGTCGGCGCCGTTCGTGATCGTCGCGAGCGCCCGCGACGGCGCGATCACCACCCCGTCGCGCCTGCGGGCGCTCATGCAGTGGCAGGAAGCGATCGCCCGCGAGCCCGGCGTCGCGGCGGTGCTCGGGCCGGCGTCGGTCGCGGGCGCGCGGAGCAAGCTCGCGCAAGCCCACGCGGCGCTCGCCTCCGCGCCGGGGCGCCTGGAAGGCGCCCAGCGCGGGGTCGATGGCCTGCGATCTGGACTGGGACGCTCAAGCGACGGCGTCGCGCAGCTGCGCGGCGGCCTCGTCTCGGCCGCAAGCGGCGCGAAGTCGCTCGGCGGTGGCGCCGCGAGCGCCGAGAGCGGCGCGCAGCGGCTGGCAAGCGAAACGGGCCGCGCACACACGGGTGCACAACGGCTGGCGGCCGAAACGGGCCGTGCCCACGCGGGCGCCAAGAGACTGGCAAGCGAAACGGGCCGCGCTCATGCGGGCGCGAAGCGACTCGCGAGCGAAACGGGCAAGGCCGGCAATGGCGCGAAGCAGCTGCAGACGGGTCTCGTCCAGACGGCGGCCGGATCGGCTCAGCTCGCGGAAGGGCTCGACGAAGCCTCCGCCGGCGCCGAACGCCTCGCTACCTCCGACGCTCCACTCACGGCCGGTGCTGCGCAGCTCGCGGGCGGGATCGACACAGTCGACGAAAGAGTCCACGCGATCCTCGCGCAGGTGGAACGGTTCATGCCGCTGCCGAAACAGCTCTCACAGCTGACCGCCGGCCTGGACCAGCTGCGCTCGGGCAGCGACCGGCTCGCCACAGGCACGAGGGAATCCGAAGAAGGCGCGATCGCGCTCCACTCCGCCCTGCAGCGCCTGGCCGCGGGCGGACACAGCCTCAACAGCGGGCTCACCGGACTGAGCGGCGGAGCGGGCCGGCTCGCCGGCGACTTGGGCAAGCTGACGAGCGGCAACGCGCGGCTCGCCGACGGTCTCGGCAAGCTGACGAGCGGCAACGCGCGGCTCGCCGGCGGTCTCGGCAAGCTCACGAGCGGCAACGCTCGGCTCGCGGGCGGCTTGGGCAAGCTGACGAACGGCAACACGCGGCTGGCCGGCGGGCTCGGCAGGCTGGTGGCCGGCGATGCGCAGCTGGCAAGCGGGCTCTCCGCCGGTGAGGACCGCGCTGGGGCGCTCGCCGCCGGCCTCGGCCAGGCGCAAGGGCCGCTGCACAGCTACGCGACGATGCTGGGTGGCTACCAGCGGGACTACCGGCTGCTGCACGCGCAGGCCCCGAACGCGGTCGACTCGGGCTATCTCGTGCTCACCGCGCTCGACGGGACGGTCTCGCCGATGCGCGAACAGGTCGCCCAGCTGGTCAACGTCGACGGGGGTGGCCAGGCCGCGCGCATCATGGTGGTCGCCTCGAGCCCGCCCAGCTCCCAGGCGACCGCGGCTCTCAGCGGCCGGCTGCAACGTAGCCTGCCCGCGCTCGCCGCGGCGACCGGCGCCAACGTCGAGATCGGCCAGGGAGCGCAGTACCTGCTCGACTACAAGAACGCGAACACGGCGCGCGTCCCATGGCTGGTGCTCGCGCTGGCGATCGTCGCGATGCTCACGCTGATCGTGGTTCTGCGGGCGCTGCTGCTGCCGCTGATCGCCGTCGCGCTGAACCTCGCCACGATCGCCGTGGCGCTCGGGGCGCTGGAGCTGCTCACCGAGCAGCACGTGCTCGGCGGACCCGGCTATATCGACGCGGCCTCGGGCGCGGGCATCCTCTCGATCATGTTCGTGTTGTCGATCGACTACGAGGTCTTCCTGCTGACGCGCATGCGCGAGCAGTGGGTTGCCACCGGCGACTCCGAGGGCGCGATCCGCTATGGCCTGCGGTACACCGCGGGCGTGATCACGGGCTCCGCGGCGATCATGACGGCCGTGTTCCTCGCGTTTGCCGGAGCCGGCGTCATCCCGCTGCGTCAGTTCGGCGTCGGGCTGACGATCGCGGTGGTGCTCGACGCGACGATCGTCAGGCTCGTGCTGCTGCCGGCGATCATGCGGGTGGTGGGACCGCGCATGTGGTGGATGCCGCCCTGGCTGCAGCGCAGGCTCCCGGCCCTGGATTGAGCGCGCGGACTGGGATGGGCCCTCAGCTTGTAGGTTCTGCTCTGTATGCGCTGGCTCATAGATGGGATGAACGTGATCGGTACACGCCCGGACGCGTGGTGGAGGGACCGGCATGGAGCGATGGTCAAGCTCGTGGGCATGCTGGAGCGCTGGGCTGCGGCCGGCGGGGAGGAGGTCACGGTTGTCTTCGAGCGGCCGCCGTCGCCGCCGATCAACTCCACTGTGATCGAGGTCGCGCACGCTCCGCGGCCACGTCGCGATTCCGCGGATGACGAGATCGTTCGCCGCCTGGCTGCCGACCCCGAGCCCGGGGCTGTACGTGTCGTCACCTCGGACCTCTGGCTCACCGACCGGGTGCACGCCGCGGGCGCCACGGTCGAGCCGTCCGCGCCGTTTCGGGCACTGATCGAGGACGCCTGATGGCATCCTCGGTACCCGCGACTCACACCGCCGGCTTGGCGCCTGCGCGGCGCGTGATCCCCTCCGCGCCCGCGATCAGCACCTCGCTGACCAGCTCCGGCGCGAACAGGCCGTGCTCGACCACGCCCGGGGTCGCGCTCAGGCGCTCGGCCAGTCGCCGCGGGTGTTCGACCGGGCCGTAGTAGTCGGCGATCAGGTTGCCGTCCGGGCTTGTTGCGCGGCCCCCGGCCGCGGGGTTCCCGGTCCCGGCCGTGGGGTCTCCGGTTGCGCGGTCCCCGGCCGCGGGGTATACGGCCCCAGCCGCGCGCAACCGCGCGTCCCCGACCGCCGTCAATGTCCGCTGCGCCCCGAACCGCAGGATCTCCAGGGGGACGGGTGCTCCCAGCTCGGGCACCTGCTTCTCGGCGGAGACGATCACCACGAACCGGGTTGCGGCCGCCGCCACGATCTTCTCGCGCGTGTGGGCTCCGCCGCCGCCCTTCACCAGCCAGCACTGCGGGTCGACCTGATCGGCGCCGTCGATCGCCAGATCCAGCTCGCCGGCGTCGCCCACCACCTCGTCCAGCTCGCCCAACGCCAGCCCGAGCTCGCGCGCGATCCGCGCCGTCGCCGGGGAGGTCGCCACGCAGCGCGTGCGCTTCAGCTCCCGCGCGCGCTCGCCCAGGGCCGCCAGCAGGTGCGCGACGGTCGAGCCGGTCCCCAGCCCGAGCGCCATCCCGTCGCTGACCAGCTCAGCCGCGGCCCGCGCCGCGGCCCGCTTGTACCGGTCGATCGTGGCCGGGTCGAGATCCTCGCCGCCGCTCAGCGACGAGAGTTGCTGCCGCGCAGTCGCACGAGGGGGCGCCATGGCGCGGACGTTACCGTCACGGCCGCTTCTCTGAGGCGCACGCGCTCGGGCGAGTCCGGCTCGTGCAGCAGAAAGCCCTGTCCCACGGGGCAGTCCAGCTCACGGGCCAGCGCCAGTTGACGTTTGGTTTCGATGCCGACGGCCACCACTGTCAGGCGGGCCTCGTGGGCGAGCGCGATCGTCGCCGCAACCATCGCGCGCTTGGTCTTGTCGCGCTCGAAGCCTCCGATCAGCGTACGGTCGAGCTTGAGCATGTCCAGCGGGAGGCTCCTGGCCAGGCTGAGGGAGGACTGGCCGGCGCCGAAGTTGTCCAGCGCGATCGCGACGCCGAGGCGCTTGACGTCGCTCAGCACCGCGCTCGTACGCTCGGGGTCGCGCAGGACGGCCTCCTCGCTCACCTCCAGGCACAGCGCGCGACCCGGCAGCCGGCACAACGCGAGCGCCTCGCGCACCCGCTCGGCGAAATCGTTCTCGGTCAGCTCGCGCGTGGACACGTTGATGGAGATCGGGATCGCGATGCCTTCGCGGTGCCAGATGGCCGCCTGCGCGCATACCGCGTGGAGCACCCAGTCGCCGATCTGCGCGATCAGTTCGCTCTCCTCGGCTTGGCGAAGAAACGCCGAGGGCAGCAGCCGGCCGAGCTTCGAGTGTGCGATGTCGTTGGGATCCCAGCGCACGAGCGCCTCGCAGCCGACCGCGCGCCCGCCCGCGAGTGGCAGGATCGGCTGGTAGACGAGCAGCAGCTCCTGCCGGGGCAGGGCATGGTGCAGGCGATCTCCGATCTCCAGCTGCGTGCTGACCTCCTGGCGCAGGCGTTCGTCGAACAGCTCGAGCCTGCGCCCGCCCGCGCGCTTGGCCCGGTACATCGCGACGTCGGCCTCGCGCAGCAGGTCCTCGGGGTTGGCCTCCGGGTCGTGTGAGACCGATACGCCGACGCTCGCCAGCATCGCCACCTCGGTCGACCCCACCTCGAACGGCTCTTCCAGGGCGTGCACGACGCGCTCGGCGACGGCCAGCGCTTCGGAGTCGCTCTCGAGATCCTCGGCCAGCACCACGAACTCGTCGCCTCCCATGCGCGCGATCGTGTCGCTGTCTCGCATCATCTCGGCGAGCCGTTCGGAGACGGAGACAAGCAGGTGATCGCCGACCGCGTGCCCCAGGTTGTCGTTGATCGCCTTGAACCGGTCGAGGTCGATGAACAGCAGGGCGACGAGACCGTGACTGCGGTGCAGGCGGGTGATCGCCTGGTGCGCGCGGTCCATCAACAGCAGCCGGTTGGGCAGCTTCGTCAGCGGGTCGTGCAGCGCCTGGCGCTCGAGCCACATCCGGTCGGTCACGTCCCGCGCCGCGGCGTACCACACCTCGCCGTCGCAGCGTGCGCTCCAGGAAAGCCAGCGCCAGGACCCGTCCCGGTGGCGGTAGCGGTTGGTGAAGTTCTCGAGCTGCGCCGTGCGGTGGCTGCCGGCGAGCATCAGCGCTTGCGTCTCTTCGACGTCGTCCGGGTGCATGTGCTCCTGCATCGGCTGGGCCATCAGCTCCTGCACGCTCCAGCCGAGCACGTTCTCCCACGCGGGGTTCAGCAGCGTGAACCGGCCGTCGAGCGAGATCGCGGCCAGCAGGTCGCTGGTCATCTCGAACAGTCGTTCCACCCCGCTCGCGTCGGCGTCTCGCGCTGGCCCGTTGCCGTTGCCGCCGCCGCTGGCCGGCTCGGGTGGATCGGCATGGCCGGTGGGCGGGGCATCGGTGCGCATCGTCCTCTGCGTATCTCCTCGGCGCGCGTGCCCCGTTGCCGGGCCTGGCATTCGTGCGCTGGACGAATTGTCTAGGGGTGCTCTTCGGTGCTTCTTCAGGACGGCGTCGCGCCGAGCGGAGGAGTGGCGGACTCCGGACCTTCCACCTGCACCCCCGCCCGCGCGCCCGCGTCGGCGTCCCCGCGTAGGTAGCGCCAGATCGACAGGCACATCATGATCGTCATGATGATCGCGCTGGAGACGCACTCCTCGCAGATGGCGTGGATGGAGAAGACCTCGCGATAGGTCAGGTAGGCGCTGAAGGCGAACCCACCGAGGGTGAGTGTGGCCGTCATGAACCTGAAGCGCTCCTCGTCTGGGGCCAGGAGCGAGGCGAGGATGGCCACGTAGCCGATCAGGCCGATCAGGGCCACGGGCACGCCGGCGAGCTCGGAGTAGCGGGAGGTCTGCACCTTCGTGCAGCTTTCGCCGGCCGTGCAGGCTGGTTTGATCCCGGCGTAGTGGACGTAGGTCACGTAGCCGGCCACTCCGAGGCCGAGGAGCGTGAGCACGATCAGCGTGATCCGCAGGGCGCGCGCGCTCATTGCGCTACCCCTTCAGGAGCTTTTCGATCGCTTCGTCGAACGATGCCGGTTCGGTCAGCGAGCTGTATTCGAGCTTGTGCGCCGATCCACCGGTCTTGCCGATCAAGAACGACGGCGTGCCCGTGAACCCGGCGTTGTTGGCCGCCTGCGCGTCGGTGGAGACCTGGGTGGCGAGGGTGGGGTCGTTGCGGGCGCTCGTCCACGCCGCGAGGTTCAGCCCGGGCACCTGCTGGGCGAGGTTCTGGAGGTATTTTTCGGTGACATAGCCCGAGTCCTCTTCGCCCTGCTCGTGGTAGAAGGTCTCGACGAAGTTCCACATCTTGTTCTGCTTGCCGGCGGCGAGCGCGGCGATTTGCTGGGTCTTGAACACTTCCGGTTCGCGCGTGGCGGTCTCCAGCGAGCGGTATTCGATCTTCAGCTTGCCCGTGCGCACCCACTTCTGAATGATCGAGGGGAGCGCCCCGAGCGTGAACTCCTTGCAGATCGGGCACTCCAGGTCGCCGAAGTACTGCAGCGTCACGGGCGCGTTGGGGTTGCCCAGCGTGTTGGCGCTCTGGGGGATGCCGTCGATCAGTGCGTTGACGGTTGTGACCGTTTCGTTCGAGGCTTTCGTGCCGGCTTGCACGGGTTTGCCCCCGCCGCCGCCACCCGTGGCGATCAGGATCACGACGACGATGGCGAGGACGATCGCCGCGACGATCCCGAGCTGGGTCAGCCGCGCCCTGCGTTTCGCGCTGGCGGCTTCGGATTCCTCCAGCGCCTTGCGCTGCGCCCGCGCCTGCTCGCGTCGCTGCTTGCGGGTCAGCTCCCCCTCGTCATCCTCGATCCCCGAGCTCATAGGCTCCGAGTTCTACACGGTTTCGCTCAATCTTGTCTAAGCATGTGCCCCGTGGGAGGATTGAGGATGCCGGCCCCCGTAGCTCAGCTGGATAGAGCAGCGGACTTCTAATCCGCAGGTCGTGTGTTCGAATCACACCGGGGGCATACCTGTTCGGGAGCGCACATGTGCGCTCCCGCCTGGCGGCGCATGCGCCGCCAGGACCCCTCCCGGCACTCTCTTGACATTCCACCCGGTATGTGATGGGATACCACTCGGTATGCGAACTGTATCCACCGGCCTGCCCCCCGGACCCCGCCTCCCGCGCGCCGTGCAGAGCGTGATCTGGTACCGCCGCGCGCAGTGGCTGATGGATCAGTGTCAGAGGCGGATCGGGGACATGTTTACGTTGAAGATCGCGGGCGAAGGCACGTGGGTGATCACGTCCGACCCGGACACGATCAAGCAGGTGTTCACCGGCGACCCGCGCTTGCTGCACGCGGGGGAGGCGAACCGCATCCTGCTGCCGGTGCTCGGGCCCGACTCGGTGCTGCTGCTCGACGATGCCCCGCACCTGCGCCAGCGCAAGCTGATGCTGCCCGCGTTTCACGGCGAGCGGATGCAGCGCTATGGCGCGCTGATGGCGAGCGTCGCCGCGCAGGAGATCGAGCGCTGGCCGCTGAATCAGCCCTACCCGCTGCGCCCACGCATGCAGGCGATGACCATGGAGATCGTCCTGCGCGCGGTGTTCGGCGTGTCCGAGGGTCCGCGCATGGAGGAGCTGCGGCGTGAGCTGCGTGGGCTGCTGGACGCCGTCACCGATCCCTTCAAGGGTATCGCGATGCTGGTGCTGGGAGCCGACCGCATCACGCGGATTCCCGCCTTCCGGCGCGAACTGGAACGCGTCAACGCGCCGATCTACGCCGAGATCGCCGAGCGGCGCTCCGCCACCGACCTGGCGGAGCGCGACGACATCATGTCGCTGCTGCTGGGAGCCACGCACGAGGACGGCTCGCCGATGAGTGACTCCGAGCTGCGCGACGAGCTCGTGACCCTGCTCGTGGCCGGCCATGAGACGACCGCCAACGCGCTGTCATGGGCCGTCGAGCGCCTGTGCCGCTCGCCCGAGCAGCTGGGCCGCCTGGCCGAGGACGTGCGGGCCGGCCGGGACGAGTACCTGAAGGCGGTCGTGCAGGAGACGTTGCGGCTGCGGCCGGTGATCTCGATCGTGCTGCGGCGGCTCCTCGAGCCGATGGAGCTGGGCGGGAGGCTGCTGCCGGCGGGCGCCTCGATCGTGCCGTCGATCTACCTCGTACACCGCCGTCCGGACATCTACCCCGAACCGGAGCGCTTCCGGCCCGAGCGGTTTCTCGAGTCAGAGGGTGGACAGGCGCCGGGGACCTACACGTGGATCCCGTTCGGCGGCGGCGTGCGGCGGTGTTTGGGCGCGGCGTTCGCGCAGTTCGAGATGGAGGTGGTGCTGCGCGAGCTGGTCCTGGCACGCACGATCGCACCGGTCCGTCCCGAGGGCGAGCGGGTGTATCGCCGGGCGATAACCGAGACTCCGCGCCACGACGCGGAGGTGGTTATCGGACGCTGCCCGGTCGCCATGCCCAAGACCGAGGCCGAGGCCGTTCTCGTTTGAGCGCCACCAGGACCCGCCCGACCCGTATCGAGCGCAGCGTGCAGACCCGCGCCGCGCTGCTGCGCTCGGCCTCGCGCACGATCTGCGAGCTGGGGATGCAGGGCGCCTCGATCGATAGGATCGCGGCTGAGGCCGGGTATACGAAGGGGGCGTTCTACGTGCACTTCGCCAGCAAGAAGGACCTGTTCCTGGTAATGCTCGACGAGCATTTCGCCGCCGAGCTGGCGCGCCTGGACGCGATGCTGGCGGGTGTTGGCGACCCCGCGCAGGAGGCCCGGCGCGCGGCAGAGGATTTCCTGCAGCACATCGACGCCGACCCGCAGTGGCGGCGGCTGTACCAGGAGTTCGCGACCCACGCCGCCCGGCACGACGCGTTTCGCGCCGAGCTCGCCGCGCGCCAGCGGGCGTTGCGCGAGCGGATGGCCTCCATCTTCGAGCGCTGGGCCGCGGACTTCGGCGTCACACCGCCCGTCCCGCCGGCTGACGTCGCTGCGATGACGTTCTTCATGGCCGACGGGTTCCTGCTCGACCAGATCATCGATCCGGAACTGGATCCGGGGCTGTACGGGCGGATGTTCGAGGTGTTCATGCACGGACTGATCTCGATGACCGGGGATATTGAGAGGAAAAATAAAACCTGGTAACACAATAGTTATACTGAGTTTTAAATGGACGAACCAATCCTCCACACGTTGACAAATCTCCATGGCAATGTAAACTAGACAGACAATCAACGCGCAAACGACTGTGGAGAGTACATAGAACATGGCGGCTGTAACGAGTTCCGGCGACAAAATCGGCCACAGACGACCCATTCCCGCCGCAAACGCACTCGACCCGACCCGCTGGCGCGACCCCAAGCGCTACGCGTGGCTGCTCGGGCTGATCGTGCCGCTGCTGCCGTTCATCTCCTGGGGGCTGGTGGAAGCGACGGGGCTGGGGGTGTTCTGGTTCTACGGGCCGTTCCTCGTGTTCGGGATCTTTCCGATGCTCGACCTGCTGATCGGCCTGGACGCGACGAACCCGCCCGACAGCGTGATCAAGTGGCTCGAAGGGGATCGCTACTACCGCTGGTGCACGTACGCGTTCATCCCGATCCAGTACGCCGGTCTGGTGTTCGCCTGCTGGATGTGGTCGAGCGGAGAACTGTCGACGGTTGAGGACATAGGGCTCGCGCTGACCGTGGGGATGGTCAGCGGGATCGCGATCAACACCGCGCACGAGCTGGGGCACAAGCGCGACAGCCTCGAGCGCTGGCTGTCACGCGTCGCGCTGGCCCAAAGTGGGTATGGGCACTTCTACATCGAGCACAATCGTGGGCACCATGTCCGCGTGGCCACGCCCGAGGATCCGGCCAGCGCGCGGCTGGGGGAGAGCTTCTACGCGTTCTGGCCGCGCACGGTCTCAGGCAGCCTGCGCTCGGCGTGGGAGCTGGAGAGGGTGCGGCTGAGACGCATGGACCGCTCGACGTGGACGCCGCAAAACGACATCCTCACTGCCTGGGCGATGACCGTCGTGCTGTTCGCTGCCCTCGCGCTCGTGTTCGGGGCGGTCGTGCTGCCGTATCTGATCCTGCAGGCGATCGTTGGGTTCAGCCTGCTGGAGGTCGTCAACTACCTCGAGCACTACGGTCTGCTGCGCTCGCGCCGCGAGGACGGCCGTTACGAGCGCACCGCGCCCGAGCACAGCTGGAACTCCAACAACGTGGCCTCCAACGTGCTCCTCTACCACCTGCAGCGCCACTCCGACCACCACGCCAACCCGATCCGCCGCTACCAGGCGCTGCGCCACGTCGACGAGGCGCCGCAGCTGCCCACCGGCTACTCCGGCATGATCCTCGCGGCGGTCCTGCCGCCGGTGTGGCGCAGGATCATGGATCACCGCTTGCTCGCCCACTACGGCGGAGACCTCGCCCGCGCCAACATCAGCCCGCGTGCTCGCGCGCGTGTGCTCGCGCGCTATGGCTCATCGCGATGAGCGCCTACCGCTGTCCCGCCTGCGGGTATGTCTACGACGAGGAGCGGGGCCATCCCCGGGAGGGGTTTCCGGCGGGGACGCCGTGGAGTGAGGTGCCCGACGACTGGGCCTGTCCTGACTGCGGCGTGCGCGACAAGGTCGACTTCGAGCCGGCCGAATGAGCGTCGCCGTCCCGACCCCGGCCCCCGGCGCGGCAGCCCCGACCCCCTATGCCGTGGCCGCGCGCGAGTTGCTGCGCGAAACGCTGTTCGACGGGGCGAGGCGCGAGCTCGAGAAAGGCGGCTGGAGCGAGGTGACGATGGCCGACGTCGCGGCCGCTGCCGGGGTGAGTCGCCAGACCCTGTACAACGAGTTCGGCTCGCGCGACGAGTTCGCCCAGGCGTTTGCGCTGCGCGAAGCCGTCAGGTTCGTGCGCGCGATCGAAGGCGCGCTGGACGCCCACCGCGACGATCCCCGCCAGGCGCTGACTGCCGCGTTCGGGCTGTTCTTGGTGGCCGCCGCCGATGACCCGTTGATCCGCGCCGCGATCGGGGGAGCGGGGGAGATGCTGCCGTTCGTCACGACCCAGGGCCAGCCCCTGGTGCAGGGCGCCGCCGAGCGCTTGCGCGTGGCGATCCGCGAGCGCTGGCCGCGGGCCTCGGAGCACGACGGCGCCCTGCTGGCCGAGTGCCTGGTGCGGCTGGCGATCAGCTACGCGACGCTGCCGGTGGGCTCGGCGGGGATGACCGCGTCCTCGATCACGGAGTTGCTGGGGCCATACATCGACCGCGCGCTCGGGGGCTGAGCGAGACTACGCGCCCGGCCGGGCGCGTAGTGTTGCGCGCGTGCAGACGCGCCGCCAGCCGGAGGCCAACGAGATCCTGCTCGGTGACAACCTCGAGCTGATGCGGGGGTTCGCGGACGGGTCGTTTCAGATGATGTACGCCGACCCGCCGTTCAACACCGGCAAGGCGCAGACGCGCAGGACGTTCAGCACCGAGTCCTCCGAGGACGGCGACAGGGTCGGATACCAGGGGCGGCGCTACCGCACGCGCCTGCTGGCGCTGTCCTCCTACAAGGATTCGTTTGACGACTACCTGACGTTCCTGGCGCCTCGCTTCGAAGAGGCTCGCCGGCTGCTCGCACGCGAGGGGGCGCTGTACGTGCACATCGACTATCGCGAGGCGCACTACTGCAAGCTGCTGCTGGACGAGCTGTTCGGCCGCGAGTGCTTTCTGAACGAGATCGTGTGGGCCTATGACTACGGCGCGCGTACGCGGCGGCGCTGGCCGGCCAAGCACGACACGATCCTCATGTACGTCAAGGACCCCGCCGGCTACCACTTCGACGCGCAAGCGGTCGACCGCGAGCCCTACATGGCTCCGGGCCTGGTGACCGCCGAGAAGGCGGAGAAGGGGAAGCTGCCGACGGACGTGTGGTGGCACACGATCGTGCCGACGAACGGCCGCGAGAAGACGGGCTACCCGACACAGAAGCCCGTGGGCATCGTCAAGCGCATGGTCCAGGCCTCCAGTAGCGAGGGGGACTGGTGCCTGGACTTCTTCGCGGGCTCGGGCACGCTGGGCGCCGCCGCCCGGGAGCTGGGCCGCCGCTACGTGCTGATCGACTCCAACCCCGAGGCCGTCGAGATCATGCGCGCCCGTCTGAGAACCTATGGCCGATGTACCACCTAGAGCTACGCGAGTCTTTTCATAACTTCCACCACTTCAACGTCGACGAGGAGGAGCTCCGCGCGCTGATCGGACCGTGGGGCCACGAACAGGTCATCGAGCTCGGCGAACGCAAGTGGAGCCCTCACCGGGCCAAACTGAGGATCCTCGAAGGCCCCCACTTGCCCATCGAGGAGCTCTCGATGGGTCGCGGTTGGCGTACTGCCGAACGCAAGAGCAAGGACGTCACCGAGCGCGTGCTGGCGCAGGCGCCCGCCGCCGGCCCGCCCGGTGCGGATGTCCTGCCCCTGCTCGGCCCCGACCCGGACGCGCTGCTGGCGGCCTGGCGCCTGGCCGCCGAGCGCCGCCCCGAGCTCTCTCCGAGCGAGTCCCTGGCCCTGGCCGAACAGACGCTGCGCTCGCTGGATCCCTGAACCGCCCCCGGCGCGCCGCTAGACTCCGTGATCCGCACGTGGTGGGCGTAGCTCAGCTGGTAGAGCTCCTGGTTGTGGTCCAGGCGGTCGGGGGTTCGAGTCCCCTCGCTCACCCCTCGAAGCCTGTTGCCGCTGCCGGCGGCGACGGCTGATCCTCCCTTTCGACTATGGCCAGCACGAACCCATCGTGGCCCTTGGCGCCGACCGTCTGGATCGCCGTGGCGCTGATGCGACCCTCGCTCACCCCGTCCGCGAGCATCTCATAGAAGCGGCGAACTCCTTTGATGAGCGTATTGCCCCCCGAGGGGTCGCCGGCGTCGGGGTCGAGGATCCTGCCATCGCGCACGACGTTGTCGCCGACGATCAGCGTGCCCGGCCGGGACAGCTTCAGCGACCATTCGAAATAGCCGGGGTAGTTGTTCTTGTCGGCGTCGATGAAGATGAGGTCGAACGGGCCAGCGCCCTCGGCGGCCAGCTGGGGGAGGGTCTCGAGGGCCGGCCCGAGGCGCAGCTCGACGACATCCGCGTATCCCGCCTGGGCGATGTTGGCGCGGGCGATCTCCGCGAATCGGGGCTCGGCCTCGAGCGTGACCAGGCGCCCGCCGGTGGGCAGGGCGCGGGCCAACCAGATCGTGCTGTAGCCGCCGAGCGTGCCCAGCTCCAGGATTGTGCGGGCGCCCTGCACCCGCGCGAGCAGCTCCAGCAGCTTGCCCTGGTTCGGCGTGACCGCGATCGGCGGCAGTCCCGCGGCGGCGCTGTCGCGTAGCGCGTCTTTCAGGGCCGAGTCCTCTGGCACGAGCAGGTCGGTGATGTAGCGGTCCACCGCGCTCCAGCGCTGCTGGGATCCCGCTTCTCCTTCGGTTGCGCCGGTCACGGGCGGCCACGCTATCCGATCTGCGCTGAGGAGCGAGTCGAACGAATGCTTCTCAGCCCACGGGCTCCTTGGCGTAGGCCTGCATCGCTTCGATTACCGGGCGCAGGCGCCGCCCGCGCGAGGTGAGCCTGTACTCGACGGTGGGCGGGCTGGTCGGCAGCACGGTGCGCTCGATCAGGCCGGCGGACTCGAGGTCGCGCAGGCGCTCGGAGAGCATCCGTGGGGAGATGCCGGCGACCGCGTCGGCGAATTCGTTGAAGCGCAGCGCGCCGGATATGGCCGCGTAGATGATCGACAGCTGCCAGCGCCGCTCCAGCAGGCTCGCGGTTTCGCGAACCTCGACCGGAACGGGCTGGCACCTACGAACTGACGGTTGTCGCGACATCGCGGTCTGACTCCACGCGGGCGGGCTCCAGTGCACGGTCGAGGACCTCCTGGACGGTCATCACCGGGTGGAACGCCATCTGCTCGCGCACCTCCTCGGGGATCTCGTCCAGATCGCCGCGGTTGCGCTCGGGCAGGATCACGTCGGTCAGGCCTGCCGCATGGGCGGCGAGCGCCTTCTGCTTGAGACCGCCGATCGGCAGCACGCGGCCCTGGAGCGTGACCTCGCCGGTCATGCCGACCGTGTGCTTGACCGGCCTGTTGCTCAGCAGCGAGGCCAGCGCCGTGACCATCGTCACGCCCGCGCTGGGACCGTCCTTGGGGATCGCCCCGGCGGGGACGTGCACGTGGAACTCCTGGCCCTCGAACGCGCTCTCCTCGATGCCGAGCTCCTCGGCGTGACCGCGCACGTAGGAGAGAGCGATCCGCGCCGACTCCTTCATCACGTCCCCGAGCTGTCCGGTTAGCACCAGGGCGTTGCCGGGCGCCGACTCGCCCGCCTTCATCCTCGTCGCCTCGACGAACAGCACGTCGCCGCCGGTGCCGGTCACCGCCAGCCCGGTGGCGACGCCCGGCGTGGCCGTGCGCGAGGCCGACTCCTGGAAGTACTTCTGGCGCCCGAGCGCGTCGCGAACCTTCTCCAGGTCGATCGTCACCGGTGCCCTGAGCTTGGACTTCCGCGAGGCGATCCTGGTGGCGGTCTTGCGCAGGACCGTGCCCAGCTCGCGCTCCAGGTTGCGGACGCCCGCCTCGCGGGTGTACTCGGAGATGATCGTGCGCAGCGTCTCGTCGGAGATCTCGACCTCGTCCTCGCGCAAGCCGTTGCGGTCGCGCTGGCGCGGCCACAGGTAGCCCTTGGCGATCGCGAGCTTCTCCTCGGAGGTGTAGCCGTCGAAGCGGATCACCTCCATGCGGTCGAGCAGCGGTCCGGGGATCGTGTCGGCGACGTTGGCCGTCGCCAGGAACATCACCTGCGAGAGGTCGAGCTCGACGTCGAGGTAGTGGTCGCGGAAGGAGTGGTTCTGCGCGGGGTCCAGCACCTCGAGCAGCGCCGCGGAGGGGTCGCCGCGCCAGTCCGCGCCGACCTTGTCGACCTCGTCGAGCAGGATCACCGGGTTCATCGTGCCGGCGTCGCGCAGTGCCCTCACCAGACGGCCTGGCAGCGCGCCGATGTAGGTGCGCCGGTGCCCGCGGATCTCGGCCTCGTCGCGCACGCCGCCCAGCGACATGCGCACGAACTCGCGCCCGGTCGCGCGGGCGATCGACTCGCCGATCGAGGTCTTGCCGGTGCCGGGAGGCCCGATCAGGGTGAGGATGGCGCCGGACTTGGGGTCTGCCTCGATGCCGCGGTCCTGGCGCAGCTTGCGCACGGCCAGGTACTCGGTCACGCGGTCCTTCACGTCCTCCAGGCCGGCGTGGTCGGCGTCGAGCACCGCGCGCGCCGCGACCGGGTCGAGGTGCTCGTCCGAACGCTTGCCCCACGGCACGGCGATCAGCCAATCGAGGTAAGTGCGGATCATGCTCGACTCGCCCGTCTGCTCGCCCATCCGCTCCAGGCGGCCCAGCTCCTTCAGCGCCTGCTCCTTCACCGGCTCGGGCATGTCGGCGTCCTCGATCTTCGTGCGGTACTCGTCCGCGACCGAGGCGTCGTCCTCGCCGAGCTCCTTGCGGATCGAGTCCATCTGCTTGCGCAGGAAGTACTCGCGCTGCTGCTTCTCCGCGCCCTCCTGTACGTCCTCGCGAATGCGCTTGCGGATTTGCAGCTCCGCCAGGCTCTCGCGCTGCAGCTTGACCGACAGCTCCAAGCGCTCGGTCACGTTCAGGGTGCGCAGCAGCTGGACCTTCTGCTCGTAGGACAGGTTGGGCGAGTAGCCAGCGGAGTCCGCCAGCGCGCCGGGCTCGGCGATCGCGCGCAGGAACGCGGCGATACGCCCGTCGTCGCCGCGCAGCTCGAGGATCTCCTCGACCGTCGCGCGGTACTCGCGCTCCAGCTCCCGGGTACGCTTGTCCACGGGCACCTCGTCGGGACGCTCGTCGACCTCGACGCGCAGCTCGCCGCCGGGGCCCGTCTGCGCGGCGCCGATCAGCGCGCGGTGCTCGCCCGAGAGCGCGACGGCATGCCCGCCGCCCGGCAGGCGCAGCCGATCGGTCACCTCGGCGATCGTGCCCACCTCGAGGAACTCGTTCTCGTGGCGGGGCACCAGCACGACGCGCTCGTCATCGCCGACGTCCTCGGTCAGCGTGATGCCCATGTTCGGGAACACGACCGTGTCCTCGAGCGGGATCAGCCGCAACACGGGCTTGGGCTGGGAGGCGGTTGTCTGGGTGATCTCTGTAGACGAAGGCATAGGTATAGACTCCATATGAGCTTACGAAAGTGTAGTTAGTATAACGCGAGCTCGTTGCGTGTGCAAGTAGTTGTCGGGCGCCGTGGGACAGGCAGGTGCATGCACCTGCCTGAACTACCCCGTCACTCGGGCCGGTCGAACGTCACCTCGACGTTCTCCTCCTGCACGCGCTCCTCGGTCTCCGCCGACGATCTCAGCGCCCGCTTGTCGGCGTCGAGCAGCGGGTCGGCGAAGAAGCTACGCGGCCACAGCCGGCGCGCACGCACGACGTTGACCTCCGCCGCGATCAGCGTCACCTGACCGCCGAGATACAGCCACGCGAGCAGCCCCAGCACGAACGCAAACAATCCCGACGTCGCCTGCGCGTGGCGCACCACGTGCTCCACGTAATAGCCGCCGATGTGCTGCAGAACCTGCCACGTGATCGCGGCCACGGCCACCCCGGGGATCAGATCGCGAGTCGGTATCTCCTCGGGGCTCAGGAGCCGGAACGCGGCATAGAACAGAGCCAGGTTGAACACCAGCGCGATTGCCACCCCGCCGATCACCGCGACCGCGCCGGCCGTCTGCGCGGTCACGTAGCCGGCGATCACGGTCGAGACGACGAGTAGCACGCCTAGCACCACGAACAGCGCCAGTCCTCGCAGGCGCCACGCTAGGAAGTTGGGCCTGCGCTTGCGCGGTATGTGCCAGACCTGCTGAAGCGCGTTCTGAGTGGCGCCGACGATGCCCAGGCCACCGAGCAGCAGGCCCACAACGCCGATCGCCAGCGCTCCCGCGCTGCCCTTCAGCGAATGGATGTTGCTCTGCAGCTGTTGACCGATGATCGGGAACTGTTTGAGCGCGGAGTTCAACACGCTGGCCTGGGTATGCGGATCTCCTTCCAGTACGAATCCCAGCACCGTCACCAGCACCAGCAGCAGCGGGAACAGTGAGACGAACGCGTAGTAAGAGATCAGCGCAGCCAGCTGGCCGGCCTGGTCGTCGCCGAACTTCTTGAGCACCGCTGCGATGAACGCCACGCGGGGGTGCTGTTGCTGGCGGTGGTCGAGATCGTGCAGGCGTTCGGTAAGGCTCATCGGAGGGGGGGCCTCGCGGCGCTCGAGAGCGACATGCATAGGTGTCTACCCGATTCCAGGCGCGAACGCGAGCTCCGGACGATGTCTGGCCGGCGCCCGGGCAGGGAAGGCCGGGATGCGATCAGGCCGAGGAGGTGGCTCTGGTGGCGCAGTCCGCGCGTGCTCGCTTGCTGTCCAGGCATCGCTACCTGCTGCGTTTCGAGGACCTGGAGGACTGCTACAGCCAGGCGACGATCGAGCTCGTGGCCCAGGCGCGCCACGGGAGGCTTCAGTTCTCCAGCAGGGCCCACTTGCGTAACACCTTGGAGCTGCGCTTCGTCTCGCGGATCCGAGATCGCCGCCGCGCGCTTAGCGGACGCAGTCCGGCGGAGGCGATGCTCGACGGGGCTTGCTCGCTGGGCGGCGCGGGCGAGCGGGAAATCGAGGTCGCCGACGCGCGCGCCGATGTGGAGCGGCGCACGATCTTGCGCTTGCAGCTGCGTTCTCTGGAGCGGTCCGCACATGCGCTGAGCCCCGATCAGCGGCTGGTGCTGGCCTGTCAGATCGGTTTGCAGATGAGCGCGGGTGAGTTCTGCCGCCGCTTCGGCTGGTCACAGGACAAGCACCGCAAGGTCGCCCAGCGCGCGCGAGCTCGACTTCGCCAGCTGCTCGACGAACCCGATAGGGCCGCGTAGAAAAAGTTTTTCCAGGACGGGTGTCCCGTTTTGGGATCCACGTCGGAGAAGAGAACAGGGACCCACCTATGAACATATCTCCCCCCACTCATAGGCGCGTCCCCTGGGACGCCGGCAGTCGATTGAACGGACGACCGCTCGGCGATGCCCATCCGCGCGCAAGCGGCCGGAAGCTGTGTATCTCCCCATCCCGGCTTCCGGTCGCCCGCGTGCAGGGGGAGGGGCGATGAGGCGTCTGCGCGGTCAGCCACGAGCGGTCTATCGGGTCTACGGCGAGGACGAGTACCTCGCCGGGGTCGACCCGTTCGCCGATTTGGAGTCCCCGCCGGCCGAACCGGCTTCGCATCTGGCCAAATGGGGGGCACCGACACCGCCGGCGGCGGCGGTAACCACGCGTGAGCATCGGCTGCGCCGGCTCGCGGGGGCGGCCGCGCTGACCGGGGCGGTGGGGACGGTTGGCGGGACGATCGGACTTGTCGGTCTGCGCTCTCATCCGGTCGATCGCCAGATCGCGGCGAACATCTCTCCGCCGGCACGCATCGCGCCGACTGACGCAGGCCGGAACGCCGGCGTTGGTGCCGGCATAGCGCGAGTTGCGTCATCTACGAACGGAGTGCACAGGGACGCCGCGCGACGGGACGGTGGGCGCAAAGAAGGGGTGCGTCTGTCAGGCGCGCGCCGGGAAGTCGCATACCGGGTGCTCCCGAGCGAGCGATCGCCTCGCGCTGTTGCGCGACGGTCACGTCTCATCTCGCGCCCGGAGGTGAGCGTCAGGAGGGTTTCGCCGAGCGCGCACGTCTCTGAACCGGAATCCTCCGCTCCCGAATCCTCACCGGCGCGATACACGCCCTCACCGGTGGCGAACGCTCCACAGGACACCCCTGCTACTCCCCTGGCAAGCACCTCTCAAAACGCGGCCGCCGACGCCGAAGCGAGGCCGCTGGCGCAGAGCGAGTTCGGGTTCGAGCGCTGAGCGATGCCCACGACTTCTGTACACGCGCGGGTGACGGTCGCGGCGCAGCCGTTGTGGCAGATCCGCCTAGCGCGCGAATGGCCCCGGTATCTGCTGAGCGCGCTGGCTGTGGCGGGACTCGCGGCGAGTGCGCGTTTTGCGATCGACCCGCCGCGCCCAGCGGTGGCGAAGGCAGTGGCGCCTGCCCCCGCGTCCCCGGATCTGGCGGCCGAGGGCTTCGCGTCGCTGTTCGCCCGTGGCTACCTGACATGGAACGCAGCGAATCCGCAAGCCCACGAACGCAGTATGGCGTCGTTTGCCGGGCCGGGGATCGAACCCGACTCGGGGCTGGTGCCCCCGTCGAGCGGCGAGCAGCAGGTGCAGTGGACTGAAGTGGTACAGGAGCGCGAACCGGTTGCAGGCGATCACGTCTACACGGTGGCCGCGCAGACCGACAACGCGGGCCTTCTGTACCTGTCGGTGAGCGTCGTGCGTACGGCAGCCGGCCTGGCGCTAGGGGGCTATCCCGCGTTTGTGGGGGCCCCCGCCAGCGCCCCAGCCCAAGCGCCGCAGCATCTGCGCGAAGTCACCGAACCGGCGCTTGCGACGGTCGTGGGGCGCGCCCTGCGCAACTACCTTTCCGCCTCGGGCTCTGAGCTCGCCGCGGACCTGACGAACGACGCGCACGTTTCCCTCCCAGCGGCGGCGCTGAGTCTCGAATCGGTGCAGCGCCTGGACTGGGCGCCGGGCACGGGTGCGGTACTCGCCGTCGTGCAGGCGCAGGACGGGCGTGGTGCGCGATACACGCTCGCCTACGAACTGGACGTGGCCCGGGTGCAGGGCCGCTGGGAGGTGTCCGCAATCCAGATGAATCCCGATGCGTGATCGCCGGCGCTCTGGTGGAGCGCCTGAGTTGCGTATTACCATAGTTATACGCAGTCCAAAAAGTTTATATGAACCTCCACACCCCTACCTGTGCTGCTCCGCGCATACCCCCAATCCCAAACCCGATCGAAGGAGCCCGTAATGAGAGCCATCCATCGCCCCCGATTTTCGCGAGGAGTAGCGGCCGTGGGAGTCAGCGTCCTGCTGCTCGCCTGCGCAAGCTCGGCGTCTGCGCCCGTCCTCGCGCAGGCCGCGGTCACGGGCAGCGGTGCGCCGAACGCCCAGCAGCCGGCGTCCACTGAAAAAGTGGGAGCTTCGCTCGAATCGGCCGCCACGAAGGCGGGCAATACGGCCCGCACCGTGGCGATGAGCCTGATCGGGCTTGCCTTGGCGGTCGCGTCGATCGTGCTGGCCTTCCGCCGTGACTTCAAGGAGGCCGCGGGTGTGTTCGCGGTGGGGATCGTCGCGGTGTTGCTCGCCACCCCTGCGGGCTTGAGCCTGCTGCGTGACACGGTCACATCGCTGTTCGGTGCCTGAGAGGTGGAGATTCGCTCATATCGCGCCGTATTCGACCTTGAGAGACGCATCTATCGCGTTGATCGGCTGCGGCTGAACCCCGGCGGGATTCCGGTGCGGGGCGTCGTCTACTTCCTCGCGATCCTGCTCGCCACGTTGATTGCCGGCGGCCTGCCACTCGCGGGAAAGGCGATCGGCGCGCTTCCCTGGTATCTACGCGATCTCGTGCTGCCGGTCGCGAGCGCCACGGTGCTGAGCGTGATCCGCATCGAGGGCCGGCCGTTTCACCTGGCGGCGTACGCGCTGTTGCGCTATGGCGCCGGGCCGCGCCGGTACGCCGGTGTGCGTCGGTGTGCTGCGCTCGGTGTGCGCTGGCGTCCGGAGGAGATCTTGATGCTGCCGGATGGCTCTGAGGAGAGGATGCGCCGGTTGCGCTACACCGGCCCTGGGGCCGTGCTGGTCACCACGGCGCACGAGCGCATCGAGAGCAGCGGTCCTCTGGGTGGCCCCCGGTTGAGGCTGCGCGAACTGCCAGAACAGCGTGCTCTCCCCGAGGGGCAGGTGATTGCGCTCGCGCGCGACATCCGGTTGCGGATCGGGTGAGGCGGTGAAGCCGCCGATCGGCTTCGTGTACGGGAACTGCGTGTTCGCGGACGCGCTCGACGACGGTTGGGCCGCATTCGCGGTGCAGCCAGCCTCATACGAGTGGCTTTCCGAAGATGGCAAGCGCGGGCGGTTCCTCGCGCTGCTCGGGGCGCTGGAGGCGATCGAGGCCGATGTGCAGATCCTGCGCGTCGGGCGGCGCTGGGACCTGGCACGTTACGCGCAGGAGCTGGAGGACGACGGGCACAGCGCTCCCCACGCGCGCGCACGCAGACGCTATGTGGAGGAGCACAGTGCGCGCTTGACTGAGATCGGCGATGCGCGACCGGAGTTGTTTCTGCTGGTCAGCCTGCGCGATCCCGAGCGTGATGTCGGCGCCTACGTCTCGCGTGCCGCCGAGCGTCATCCGCGCGAGTGGATGGACGCGATCAGGCGCACTTTTTCAGTACGCGATCGGCGGGTGCTGAAGGTCTCCGAGCTGGAGCGAGCGCGGGTACGCGCCGATCAGGCTCACGCGCGGTTGGCCGACTTCCTCCCGGTCCGCCAAGCGCGTGGGGTGGAGTTGCAGTGGCTGGTGCGTAGAGCCTTCTGTCGGGGGCTGGGGGAGCCGCAGCTCGACGGGTTGCACGAGCCGCGGGCGCTGGTGTTCGAGCGCAACGGCGAGGCTGTGCTGGCGCCGCTCGAGGGCGACGTGATGCGCTGGATGGACGGTTATGTCGAACATCGCGGCCGTGTGCTGCTGATCGAGTCGGAGACCGGCACGAGTTGGCAGGCACAGCTGGTCGCGGGCGCGTTACCTGAGCAGGCGCAGTTTCCGGGCGCGCGCGTGGAGCTCATGTTCGCACCGCCGGAGAGCTTGCCGTTCGGCATCGACCTGTCGTTGAACGCGCATTTCTTGCCCAACGGGTTGGCGCTGAGGATCGCGCGCCGCCGGATTCAGGACGCCGACCAGATCGTGCGCGCGGAGTCCGACGGGGAGCAGGGGGTCACCGACCTCGGCTACCAGCGCACACAGGAGGCGCGCGATTTGCTCGCCTACCTGCAGTCGTCGAGCCGCCCGCCGTTGCTGCGCGCGACGCTGGCGATCGCGGTTGGGGCGCCGAGCGAGGAGGAGCTGGAGGAGCGCGTTGAGATGGCAAGGCGCGCCTATGGCGAGATTCGCCTGCACCGGCCGCTGGGGGATCAGCTGCCTCTGTTCATGCAGCATCTGCCGGGACAGCGCACGAGGGTGGCGGGCTACGACGACACGCTCACACCGGAGCAGGTGGCGGCGATGATGCCTACGGCCGCTCACGTGGCGGGCTCGCGTGCGGGCTTCTATTTGGGGCACACCCTGTCGGGGTCCAGACAGCCGGTCCGTTTCAACCTCAGAGAGGGATCCGACAGCGACCGCAACACGACGATCCTCAGCGTCGGCGCGCTTGGCTCGGGCAAGACGACACTCGACCAGAAGCTCAAGTACGAGGGCTTTCTGCTGGGCGCGCGCGTGATCGACTGCGACCCCAAGGGCGACCACCGCTTTCACCTGCTGGAGGAGGTGGCGCCCCATACGGAGTGCGTGACGCTGAAGCCTGACCCGGCGCTGCGGGGCGTGCTCGATCCGTTGCGCGTGGCGCCGGAGCACCTGCGCCAGGACGCGGCCGTGTCGTTCCTGCGCGACCTGCTGCCTGGAAGGGCCGAGCCGGCATGGGAGACCGCGGTGGTGGGCGCTGTCGACCGCGTGCTGCGGCGAGCGCGCGAACCGACCTGCCTGGAGGTGGTGCGTGCGCTGGGCGAGGGCGATGAGACCGACGCGCAGGTGGCAAAGACGCTCGAGGTTTACGCCCGCTCGGGGCTGACCCAGCTCGGTTTTGCGGACCCAGCGGTGAAGCTTCCCCCGGTCGGGCAGAGCCAGGTGACCTACCTGCCGATCCGCGATCTGCCAGGCCCCGAGCCGGGGATGCGCCGCTCGGAGTACTCGCAGGCCGAGCGCGTGGGGGAGCAGATCGTGCGGCTGATCGCGATGTTCGCGATGCACCTGATGGGCGCCGAGCGCGAGCGGCTGAAGCTTTTTTCCTTCGACGAGGGCTGGAGATTGCTGGGAGATCCAGTCGGCCGCACGCTGCTGGCGTCGCTGCAGCGCATGGGCCGCTCGGAGCTGGCGGTGCCGATCATCTCAACGCAGCTCGTCACCGACACGCTGATCGGGGAGCGCGAGTCGCTCGAGAACCTGCTTGGGGCGACGTTCGTGTTCGGCATGCGCTCGGAGGCGGAGGCGGGGCGGGCGCTCCAGCTGCTGGGGCTCGACCCGGAGGATCGCAGGATGCGCCAGAGCCTGCTCGAGTTCGAGGCGGGCCGCTGTCTGTTTCGTGACCACTCAGGGCGGGTGGAGGCGATCCAGGTCGACGTGGTGCTGCCGTCGCTGTTGCGCGCCTTCTCCACGACCCCTGTGGCTGCCTGACGGTGGTTCTCAGGCGCACCGCAGTGGTCGCACTGGTGGTGCTCGCGGGGGCGTTCGGCGCGCAGCAGGCGGCCGCCAAGCGGGCGCCGGTCCCTGCGCCTGCACCGGTGCACCACGCGCCCGCCGGTCCGCCGCTCACCTCGGGTTCCGGCGGCGGCGGCGGCGCGGAAGAAGCCTCGAAATCAGCGCCGCCAAGCGGCGGAGATCCGCTGGTGGGCAACGGGCTGGGCAGCCCGCTGTGCGACAACCGGGCGGGAGCCGCGCTGTCCGCGGCCACCACACGCAACTGCCGGACCTCGGGGTTCGAGGCGGCGCAGGCGCCGACTGGCAATTACGCGTTCGACGTGCATATCAACACGGGATTGGTCGGTGCAAATCCCGAAACGCTCGAGCAGGACTACCTGATCTCCCCCGTGTGGATGGCGCTGGTGTGGATAGTTCACGCATTGATCGTGGCGCTCGAGTGGTGCTACACGATCGACCTGCTCAACAGCTCCGCGATGGGCGGTGTGGCCAGGGGGCTGCGCGAAGCGCAGGCTGTCTTCACCCAGCCGTGGATCGTGATCGCGCTGGCTGTGGCAGCGGTGCTGGCTCTCTACAACGGCTTGATTCGTCGGAGGGTCGCCGAGACGCTCGGCCAGGCGTTGCTGATGGGGGCGATGATGGTGGGGGGCCTATGGGTGATAGCGAACCCCACGGGCACAGTGGGGGCGCTAGGGCAGTGGGCAAACCAGGCCAGCCTGGGCACGCTGGGCGCCGTGACGGATGGCACGCCGGCCCATCCAGATCGCACGCTGGCCGACAGCATGCGGGGTCTCTTCAGCGGCGTGATCGCCGCGCCCTGGTGCTACATGGAGTTCGGCGACGTGGGGTGGTGCGGCAACCCCGCGCGGCTTGACCCACGACTGCACGCGTCCGGCCTGGCGACAGCGGCTTTGGAGGAGGCCCAGATCGGCTGTGGGGTGAGCAGGGGCTCGATCGGCTTCGCCGGATTCACGTTGTGCGTGGCGCCGGGGAGTGCGCAGGCGAAGGCGATGAACCAGAGCGCGGAACTGTTACGCGGCGCGCGCACTAACGGAGAACTGTTCCTCGCGCTGCCGGCGAACGGGCCGATGCGCAACTCGATCAATAACTCCGGCTCGTTGTTCAACGTGCTGTGTGGCGGGAGTGAAGAACCTTGCAAGGGGCCCACGGCTGCGCAAGCGGAGTTCCGCACCCAGAGCGGGACCACGGCCCGCCTCGGGGGCCTGTTCCTGATCACGATCGGAGCGCTGGGCATGATTCTGCTGATCGGCTTCATCGCTCTGCACCTACTCGGCGCGGCGATCGTCAGCCTGTTCTATCTGTTGCTGGCTCCGGCAGCGGTGATCGCACCGGCCCTTGGCGACGGTGGCCGGGCGGCTTTCCGTGGATGGGCGGCGCGGTTGCTCGGCGCGGTGATGGCCAAGCTCATCTACTCATTTCTGCTCGGCGTCGTGTTGCTGATGGGACGGATTCTGTTGAGCCTGGGTGCGCTCGGCTGGTGGACCCAGTGGCTGCTCGTATCGGTGCTCTGGTGGGGGGCATACCGTCACCGCCACCAGGTGCTCAACTTCGCCCACGGCACCGGCGCTGGCTCGCGCGAGCATGGCATCGGCGGGTTGCGGCTGGCATCGAGGTTGATGGCCGCCCGTGAGCTGGGACGCATGGGAGGAGTGGTTCGTCGCAAGCTTTCGCCTGGTCCTCCCAGTGCCGAGAAGCGACAGCGGATCGCCGCCGCCGCACGCGGGAGGGCCAAAGAAATTGAAGACAAGCAGGCGGGGAGGAGCCTCGAACACGACTACCGCGAGGCACAGGCTCATGTGCGGGACGCGCCGGGACTTCAAGCGCGTATCGGCGGCAAGGAGGCCCGGCTGGCTCGTATGCAACGTGAGCACGCCGCCGCGCAGGCCAAGGCAGAAGAAGCCAAAAGTGCACGTGAAGCGGCGTTGACCGATGAGAGCCTCTCCTCACCCCTCGAGCGCGACCGTGCGGCGGCTGGTTTTGGCGCCGAGGAGGCATCTCACAAGAAGCGTGCCGCGAAGTTGCAGGCTCGCATGGATCGTCTCCAGGGAGAGATCACGGGTGAGCAGAGCTCGCTCACGGCGGCGCGACAGACGGTGACCGCTGGCGAGAAGGCAAAGCAGGCGACGGGCAAGCCCTACACGCGCGAGCAGAGCAAGGAGCAGGCGCAGTTCCTCGCCGCTCAGGCGGCGCTGCCCGCCGGCAAACAACGCGACTACGCGGCGATGGCGGGCCTCGCGGATTATGGACGCAGAGAGTTCGAAGGGCTCGATCCCCAACGTCGGCGGGCGGCCCAGCGGGAGATCGATAGCGAGCTGGCGATGCAGAAGGCGGCGAACGCGACCGCCAGGGACGTGGCGGTGGACGGAGAGGGGTCGCTGCGGCGCCGCGAGGAGCGCAAGCTGAAGAAGGGCTTCGACCGCACGGTCAAGCAGCAGGTGAGCGCCGAGGGTCACGAGCTGCCCTCCTCCGTGAGACCGAAGCCCTCCGCGCTCGATACCTACCTGCAGGACTCGCGCGCGCACGCGAAAGCACGCGGCAAGTCCAGTGTGATGGGCCACTCCCGCGAGGCGGCCGCGCGTCGCAGGCGCCAGCTGGGCCGGGAGCGACGGTGGTGAGCACGGGCTCGGCAGCAATTGGGGCGGGTGGGTCTCGGTCATCCCAATCGCCCCAATCATCGAGCCTGCCGCGCTGGCCGCTGGGGCTGGCCGGCGCGGGGGCGGTAGCGGGCATGCTGATGGTCACGCTGCTGATGGGTGCCGCGGCGCTCACCTCGGTGAGCGCCGAACGCGCGGGCTCTGAAGCGACGGGCTCCAGCGTCTCGGCGCGGGCGCGGGCGGAAATACCCCCGGAATACCTGCGCTACTACGAGCAGGCGGCGGAACGCTACGGCCTGGACTGGGCGATCCTGGCGGGGATCGGAAAGGTGGAGTGCGACCACGGGCGTGACCCCGATCCGTCGTGCACGAAGGAGGGTGCGGTCAACTCGGCGGGCGCCGGCGGGCCGATGCAGTTTCTCGCATCGACCTGGGCACGGTACGGGGTGAGCGCGCAGGGCGGTGGCAGGCCGGACCGCTGGAATCCGGCTGACGCGATCTTTGGGGCCGCCAACTATTTGCGAGCCTCGGGCGCACCGGGGAACTACAAAGCCGCCATATACGCGTACAACCACGCGAGCTGGTACGTGGAAGAGGTTGAAAGTTGGGCGGCGAGATATCGAGGCTCGTCCACCCCGCCGGCGTCAACAGCATCGCCGGAAGGCGGGGACGGCGGGGAAGGTAGTATCGAAGGTGCGGACACGCGCCTGGCGAGCGAAACCTCGACGCCGGTGCGGTTCATCGCCGGGGAACGCGCGGTGCTGTCGCCGAACGACGGCCACGTCGCGCTGATCCCCGCGGGCGTGCCGGCGACTGTGCAGGCGATGGTGATCGCGGGTAACGAGCTGCAGGAACTGCCATATGGCCCGGGCGGCCATCCGGACCCGCGCGGGGCGAGCGAAGAGGATTGCTCGAGCACGGTCAACTACGTCCTGTATCGCTCGGGTGTGCGGCCGCTGCAGGAAATCCTCAAAGACAACCCGCTGGCCCAGGATTACGTGGACTGGGGCGATCCAGGTCCGGGACGGTGGGTGACGATCTACGCGACCGATGCGCCGACCCCGCACGTGTTCATCGTGATCGCCGGATTGCGATTGGACACGAGCCACAACGGGACCGACGAAGGCCCGAACCGCGACGAAGACGGGCCGCGGTGGCGGATCCTGCCGTACATCCCGACCTGGGCGCACTGGTCGGTGCGGCATCCGCCGGGGCTGTAATGTGGCGGGTGTGGCGACGCGCAAGGTCGACTATCTGCTGATCGGGGGAGGACTGGCGAGCGCCAACTGCGCGCGCTGGCTGCGCGAGGAAGGGGCCGAGGGGAGCGTGCTGGTGGTGGGGCGCGAGCCCGACCCGCCGTACAACCGGCCGGACTGCTCCAAGGGGTATCTGCGGGGCGAGGAGAGTCGCGAGGAGCCGTTGTTCCGCCCGAACGAGTGGTGGGAGGAAGAACACATACAATTATTGACCCGTACGAGCGTCACTGGGCTGGACCTCGGTTCGCGCACGGCCAAGCTCTCGAGCAAAGAAGAGGTCGAGTTCGACAAGGCGCTGATTGCGACCGGAGCGAACGTGCGCCGTCTGAACGTGGACGGGTGCGAGCTCGAGCAGATTCATTATCTGCGTACGCTCTCCAACGCCGATGCGATCCGCGAGGGCGTGGCCGACGCGGAGGAGGTTGTGCTGATCGGCGGCTCCTACATAGGTTGCGAGGTCGCGGCGTCGCTGACGATGTTGGGCAAGCGCTGCACGATCGTGATGCAGGAGCAGGTCACGCTGGAGCGGGGCTTCGGCGCGCGGGCGGGGCGCTTCGCTCAGGACCTGCTCGAAGAGCACGGAGTGACGGTTCACGCGCAGGACGAGCTCGAGCGGTTCGAGGGCGCCGGCGGTGCGGCCGCAGGCGGGGGCCGGGTCGCCAAGGTGATCACGCGCGGCGGGCTGGAGCTGCCCGCCGATGCGGTGGTGATCGGCGCGGGGGTCACACCGGATGTGGGGCTGGCGCAGAAGGCGGGGTTGGAGGTCGGGGAGCGCGGGGGGGTGCGCTGCTCGTCGCGGCTTGAGAGCTCGGCGCCGGGGGTGTTCGCGGCGGGGGACATCTGCGAGTACGACTCGGTCCTGCATGGCGGGGCGCCAGTGCGGATCGAGCATTGGGACGTAGCGTTCAACCATGGCAAGACCGCCGCGCTGAATATGCTTGGCCGGGACGTGCCGCACGAGGTTGTTCCGTACTTCTTCTCGGTGCTGGGCGACTGGGGCGAGCTGGAGTATGTCGGCCCGGCGTATGAGTGGGACGAGGAGATCGTGCGCGGCTCATTTACAGAGAGCAGCTTCACGAACTGGTATCTGCGGGACGGGCGCGTCGTCGCCGCGCTCACGTTCGGGCGCTCGGACGATCTCGAGCACGCTCGGCGGTTGCTTGTCGAGAAGCCAGTGCTCGACGCCTCGACACGAGAGGCGCTCGGCGATCTTGATGCCGACCTCGGCGCGGTGGAGTAGGATTCGGTACGACAATAACGGTCGGTGGTGAAGGGAAGCCGGTGAGAATCCGGCGCGGACCCGCCACTGTGACCGGGGATGCCAGCCGCGGCGCGTGAAGAAGGAAGACGCGCAGCCACCGATTCGCCACCGGCGAGACGGGAAGGCGTGAGGGGTAGGCCCGGGAGCCAGGAGACCTGCCTCCGACCACAAGCCCACAAGCCCTCGTGGAAAGGGGTTGGCTCATGCGTATATCTCGTCGTTTGTTGCCGGCACTCGCCGGCGCAGTGCTCTCGTCGTTTCTGCTGGCGTACGCGCCCGCGGCCCTTGCCGGCACGCCCGCAAGTGTCACCGTCAGGGTCGAGGGTCTCACCGAAACCAAGGTCCTCCCGACCCAGGTCACGACCACGACTGAACCGGTAGTCAAGGATGGCAAGCCCGCAGACTCATGTCCCGGCACCAGCGCTGCGGGCGCCCTGCAACTTGCCACGGGCGGCAACTGGAGCGGCACGTGGTATGGAGGTGAAGTGAAAGGAGGGATCTTTGAAGGTCTCGGCTACTCCGTCGAAACGATCGAGGGTGAGAGTCATCTCTTCAATGCCGGTTCGAACGCGAACTACTACTGGTCTTTCTGGCTGAACGACAAACTCGAAGAAGAACATGGTGTATGTAATGTTGAAGTGAAACCTGGCGATCATGTGCTCCTCTTCCCGAGCTGCTTCGGATCGGCTTGTCCACAACCGACACCCACGCCGCTTGAGGTCGAAACAGCGCCCAGCGCGAACGTTGGAGAACCAACACCTGTCACCGTCAAGCGATTCAGCTCGAGCGGGGTAGCCTCGGAAGCAGCTGGCGCGGCAGTCGTCGGTGGAGGGGCGGGCGCCACCACGGACTCCCATGGGCATGCCATTCTGACTTTCTCGCATCCTGGTGAAATCACAGTGCGGGCGACCGCCCCCGAAACGATTCGTGCCGAGACCACGATATGCATCCACAACGGCAACGATGGATCCTGCGGCACAACCGTTTCCAGTGGCGGCGGACCAAGCAAATCGTCCACGACTATGCAGAGTTCCCCACAAACGACTGTCTCTGAGGTGGCCAAGGTCGCTGGCATCGAGAACGGCCATATCTATTCCCGTCGACGCGCCCCCCGGGTGCTAGGGGGTATCGTCAAGGTTCCAGCGGGAGACAGTCTCAGACAGGTGCGTATCCGCCTCGAACGTCGTTACCACGGTCACTGCTGGGATTTCAGCGGATCGAGGGTGAAGTTCATACGAGCCAAGAAGTGCGGTCGGGCATCGTTCTTCTCGGTGGGTGGAAGTGAGTCCTTCAGCTATCTGCTTCCGAAAAGGCTCCCCAAGGGACGGTACGTGTACGAGATAGAGGCCGTCGACGGAGCTGGGCATACGACGAAGCTCGTGAGCGGAGTCAGCCACGTTGTGTTCACGATCAAGTAGAAGTAGGGCCGGTCTAACGGTCCTGGTGGCGGCCCTAGTGGCCGTCACCACCGCCGGCTGTGGCCTCGGCGCCGGTGCCCCACCCACTGCGATCAACCTGAACGTCACGCGCGACTTCGGAGCGCACGTCGTCCACTCGTGGGGCGCCCCCCAGGTGCGCGGTCAAGAGACGGTCATGAGCCTGCTGATGCGCAACGCGACCGTCACCACCCGCTACGGTGGCGGCTTCGTGCAGAGCATCAACGGGCTCTCCGGTGGTGAATCGGGTGGGCAGCCGGATGACTGGTTCTACTACGTCAACGGCGTTGAGGCTCCACAGGGTGCGGCCGCGACGAACGTGCACCCAGGCGATCACATCTGGTGGGACCTGCACGACTGGAGTCAGACCGACAGCGTGCCCGCGGTCGTCGGATCGTTTCCCGAGCCGTTCGTCAACGGGCTCGACGGCAAGCGCCTGCCGGTGCGGGTGGAATGCGTGGCGATCTCCTCTGCGCCTTGCCAGACGGTCAGCTCGCGGTTGCGCACGCTCGGCGTGCTCGCCCCCCTCGCGGCGATCGGGCCCGGCGATGAGCCGGAAACGCTGCGTGTGCTCGTCGGGCCGTGGACCGCCGTGAGCGGAAATCCGACCGTGCATCAGATCCAGGACGGCCCGCGCGCGAGCGGCGTGTATGCGCGCTTCTCCGCCGGCGGCTCTACGCTCGCGCTCCTGAATGAACAGGGCGCGACGGTGCGCACGCTCACCGCCGGAGCGGGACTCGTCGCCGCTACGCGCTTGGGCGAAGCGGCGCCCGTGTGGGTCGTTACGGGCACCGATGACGCCGGTGTCGAGGAGGCGGCGCGCGCATTCAACCAGACCTCCCTCGCAAACCGCTTCGCTCTGGCGCTCGCTCCCGGGGGCGCCACGCTCCCGGTGCCCGCGTCCCTGTCGTCTTCGGGGGGATGAGGAGATGTTCACCGGGACGCAGCCGTTCTTCTACCGCCGCCTGGCGAGCCCGTTGCATGCCGCGCGCGCGGGTGTCGGCGCTGTATGGGCGCTCGCTCTGACCGCGGCGGGGCTCGTGCTGTTTCATCCGCTGGTCCTGCTCGCGCTGACGCTCGGCGTGCTGGGCGGGGGGCTCGGAGCCCGCATCGGCCGCTCACTGGCTCGCACCTTGCGCACCGCCGCGATCGTGGCCGTGCCGATCGTCGCGATCAACGTGCTCGTCTCACGCGAAGGCCTGACCGTGTTCGCGCGACTCGGCGACCTCGGTCCGTTCGGCCAGGGTGATCTCACGGTCGAGGCGGTCGTATACGGGATCGTGATCGCGCTGAAGGTCACGCTTCTGATCCTGATCACCACGGTCGCGAGCCTCGCCGTCGACCCCGACGAGCTGCTGTGCGCGTTTCGCCGTTTGTCGTTTCGCTCAGCGCTCACCGCTTCGCTGTCGACCCGCATGATCCCGTTGCTCGCGGCCGACTCGCGGCGCCTGGCCGAGGCTCAGCGCACACGCCCTGGCGGCGCTCCCACCGGTGCTAGCGGGCGGGTCGCGCTGCTCGGCGCCGTCGTCGGCGGATCGCTCGACCGCGCTATGGACGTAGCGGCAACGCTCGAGCTGCGCGGCTTTTCCGCCGCCCGTCGTCCACCGCGCGGATCGCTGTCGCACTCGAGGCGGCCGTGGTCCCGCCACGACGTCGCGTTTTCCTGCTCGGCCGTCGCGATCCTCGCGCTTGCGGTCCTGGGCCGGCTCGGCGGAGCGGCGTCATTTCAGGCATACCCTCTCGTCCACATGCCTGTAACGGCCGGAACGCTGGCGCTTTGCGCCGCGCTGATCGTGGCGATCCTGTTGCCCTTTGCCGATCGGCGAGGAATAGATCCGTGAGTCCGATCCTGTCGTTCGAGCGCGTCACCTACCACTACCCGGGTAACGACACGCCCGCGCTGGACGATGTCAGCTTCGACATCGAGCCCGGTGAGCTGTGCCTGCTCGCGGGACTCTCCGGCCACGGCAAGTCGACGCTGCTGCGCGCCGCCTGCGGGCTGGTCCCGCACTTCCACGGCGGGCGCTTCGCCGGCACGGTCACGCTCGCCGGCATGGACACGCGCGAGCATGGGCCGGCGCGTCTGGGCGCGGTCGCGGGGGCGCTGTTTCAGGACCCGGAGACGCAGCTCGTGACGAGCTCGGTCCGCTCCGAGCTCGCCCTGTCGCTCGAGAGCCGAGGTCACGGCGCGGGCGCCGTCGCGCGCGGGGTGGAGGAGGTCGCGCTCGCGCTGGGAATCGACGCGCTGCTGGACCGCTCCGTGCACGAGCTGTCCGGGGGCGAGCAGCAGCGCGTTGCGCTCGGTGCCGCATTGGCGGGCAGACCGCCGGTGGTTCTACTGGACGAGCCCACCTCCCAGCTGGATCCAGTCGCCGGCGATGAGCTGATCGGACTGCTGCGTCGCCTTAATCAGGAGTGGGAGACCACCGTCCTGCTCGCCGAGCACCGGCTCGAGCGCTGCTTGTCCGCGGCAGACCGTGTTATTGCCGTGCGCTGCGGCCGCATCGCCCACGACGGCGACCCTGCGTCGTTCTTGGCGTGGGCCGCGCGCGAGTCGCCGGCGCTGCAGACGCCCGGGGCGAAGCTGTTTGCGCTTGCCGGCTTGCGCCCGCTTCCCGTTGGCGTGCGTCAGGCGCGCGCCTCGCTGCGGGCGCATGGATTGCTGCGCGGGGATGGCCACGCCGAGCCTGCCGTTGCCCCCGCGCCGGTGCAGGGCGACTCACCCGAGGGTGAGCCCCGATCGAATGCCGGCTGGCGACCGCGCCGGCACAAGCCCGCCACGGCCTTGCGCTTGCGCGGCGTCTGGCACGAGCTGCGCGACGGTCCCGCGATCCTGCGGGGACTGGAGCTGACGTTGCTCCCGGGCGAAGCCGTCGCGCTGATGGGCCGCAACGGCGCGGGCAAGTCCACGCTCCTGCGTCACGCCGCCGGGCTGCTCACGCCGACGCGCGGCAGGATCGAGCGCGCCGGACGGGTCGCGCTGCTGTTGCAGAACCCGGGCGACTACTTCGTACACGAGCACGTTGCCGAAGAGGTCTCCGCAGAGGCGCTACGCGCGGTGGGCCTCAAGGACATGACCGAGCGCAACCCACGCGACCTGTCCGGGGGTGAGCGTCAACGGCTTGCGCTCGCGATCGTCGCCGGCGATGGCGAGGACTCGCCGGATGGCCCCCCGGCGGTGCTCGCGCTGGACGAGCCCACACGCGGGATGGACCGCGAGGCCAAGGCCGAGCTCGCGCTGGAGCTGCGCCGTCGCGCCGGGACCGGCCAGGCGGTGATCGTGGCGACCCACGACCCCGAGTTCGCGGCGGCCTGTGCTGAGCGCGCGGTGCTGCTCGCCGACGGACGTGTCATCGCGGACGGGCCGGCGACGGAACTGCTCGCCGGCGGCTGGTACTTCGCCACCGAGACCGCCCGCATCATGGGCGGCGCCGGCGGCGCGCTGCTGCCCGAGCAGGGGGCCGCGCTGCTCCAGGCCGATATCGCGTTGGAGGTCCTAGCGTGAGCTGGCTGCTCGCCTCGTTTCTGATCGTCGGGCTCGTCCTCGCTGCCGGCTGGCTCTCATATGAGCGCCGGCGCCCCTCCGCGCGCATGGTCGCCGTCGTGGCCACGCTCGCCGCCGTCGCGGCGCTTGGGCGCGACGCGTTCGTCGCCCTACCCGACGTCAAGCCGATAACCGCGATCGCGTTCGTCGTCGGCTATGCGCTCGGCCCGCTCCCAGGTTTCACCGTGGGCGCGATCGGAATGCTCGCGTCGAACATCATGCTCGGACAGGGTCCCTACACCCCGTGGCAGATGGCCGCCTGGGGCCTCGTCGGGCTCGCCGGCGCGGCGCTCGGACGGCTGACCCGCAGACGCCTGCCGCGCGTCCCGCTCGCGCTCGCCTGCGCCATGGCGGCGCTCGTGGCGAAGGAGATCATGAACGTCTACACCTGGACGATCGGGGCCAGCCATGCCCCGGCCGCGTTTCTCGCGATCGCCGGTACGGCGCTGCCCTTCGACATCACCGACACGATCGCCACGCTGCTGTTCGCGCTAGCCTTCGGCCCCGAGCTCGCGCGCCTGCTCGCACGGACCCGCGAGCGCATGACCGTTGAATGGGAGCTCCTCCCGCCCAAGCCCCCTCCCCGCAAGCCAGCGGTAGGAGCGATCCTCGCGTTTGTCGCTGCCGGATCGCTGGTCCTCAGTGGCACGGTCGCACACGCGTCCGTCACGTCCACCGTCAACGCGCATTCCGCCGCATCGCTGTCCCCCGAGCTCTCCTACCTGTTCTCCGCCCAGAGCTCCGACGGTGGCTTCGGCGCGGCGCGCGGGCAGGGCTCCGGCGAGCTGTACACCGCCTGGGCGGCGATGGGACTCGCCGCTGCTGGACATAACCCGGCGAACGTGCGTCATGGCGGGCGCTCGGTGCTCGATGCGTTGCGGGCGCAAGCCTCGACGCTACGGGGCCTCGGCGACGCCGAGCGCACGATCCTCGCCGCGCACGCGTGTGGGGCCTCGGCATACTCGTTCGCGGGACGAAACCTCGTCACCGAGGTGCTGCGCGCGCGCGGAACCGACAACTCGTTCGACCATCAGGTCAACCTCACGGCGTTCGCGGTCTTCGCGCTGCGCGCCGTCGGTCATTCGCCTGGGTTTGCCGCGATCCGCGAAGCGGCGGGCTGGATCGAGCGCCAGCAGAACAGCGACGGCGGGTTCTCCTTCGGCGTGCACGGCTCGCCCAGCGATGTGGACGACACCGGTACGGCGTTACAGGCGCTCGTGGACGCGGGCGCTCGCAACGCGCGCGTGCTGGGCGCCGCGGCGGACTACCTGATTCGCTCGCAGAACCTGGACGGAGGCTTTCCCCAGCAGTACGGCGGCGAATCCAACGCCCAGTCGACCGCCTGGGCGGTCCAAGGCCTGATTGCCTCCGGACGCAAACCGAGCGCCTTGCGCCGCCGCGGTAGCCGCTCGCCGATCGGATATCTGGAAAGCCTGCTCGCGCCGGGCGGCAGCATCCGCTACTCGCGCACCGGCTCGCAGACGCCCGTGTGGGTGACCGCTCAGGCGCTGATCGCGCTCGCGGGCAAGACGTTCCCCGTCGGGCCCTAGTCCACGGCTTCAGCGCGTCTTTACCGACCCGCCTACCCTGTGGAGACTCATGTCCACGGTGTACCTATCCGCTGTCCGTGTCCCCAACTGGCATAACCGGCCGGTCCGGCCGAGCGTCGCCACACCCCTGTGCATCGCCGGGCTGTGCCTCATCGCGCTCGCGTTCACGTGGGTCGTGGCCGCGCTGGTGCCGGCGACGCACGTCAAAGACGCCGTCGCACTGTATGACTTCACGCTGCTCGGCGGCCCGCGGATGGACGACGTGGCGAACGCCTTGCTGCACCTGCTCGATCCGCTGCTGTACACGGTGTGGGCCGGAATGCTCGTCGCTGTCGCATTCGCGCGTGGGCGCCCACGTGTCGCGCTTGCGGCAGGGCTCGTGCTGGGCCTGGCGCCGTTGACCGCGGAGACGCTCAAGCCGCTGCTCGCCCATCCACACGCGTGGGTAGGTGGCAGTGAGATCACCGCTGCCTCGTGGCCGAGCGGACATGCAACCGCGGCGACGGCCCTCGCCCTGTGCGCGGTGCTAGTGGCGCCAGAGCGCCTGCGTCCAATCATCGCCACGCTGGGCGTGACGTTCATGGTGGGAATCGGATTCTCGCTGCTCCTCCTCGCCTGGCATCTGCCGAGCGACGTGCTGGGCGGCTATCTGGTGGGCACGCTGTGGGTGGCCCTGGCCGTGGCTGGGCTGCGCACCACCGAGGCGCGCTCTCGGCCCAGCGGCTAGCGCTCGGCCTCGCCGCCGCCGCCGGCTCCACAACCGCCACCACCACCGGCCGCGCCGGCGGAGTGTGCCCCCGGGGCCCATAGTGGCTCGGACCCGGACTCGGATCCCGCCCGGGTGGGTGGGGATCCGGATCTGTTCGTCGCGCGAGCGAGGATGAACAGCAGGTCCGACAGCCTGTTCAGATAGCGCACGACCTCGGGGTTGCTCTCCTCGCCCACCGCGATCGCGCGCCGCTCGGCCCGGCGGCACACTGTGCGGCAGACGTGCAGGTGCGCGCTGGCGGGAGTTCCGCCGGGGATCACGAACGAACGCAGCGGCTGAAGGGTTGCGTTGACCTCGTCGCACGCGCCCTCCAGCCACTCGGTGTACTGCGGGGTCACGCGCAGCCGGGGGCGATCCGCGTCATCGCCCTCGGCCTCGTCCGTGTCACGGTCCCCCGCATCCGGCGCCGCGCCGGGAACCGACAGGTCAGCGCCCAGGTCGAGCAGATCGTTCTGCACACGCGCAAGCCACGCGGCCATCTTCTCCGGCAACCCCGGCTGCACGAGCGCCACGCCGAGAGCCGCGTTCAGCTCGTCCACCGTCCCGTACGCCTCGACGCGGGGGTGCAGCTTGGAGACGCGGCTCATGTCTCCCAGATGCGTCTCCCCGTAATCACCGAGCTTGGTGTAGATGCGCGTGAGATTGACGGTCATGGCCAGGTTCGAGTCTCGCATACGAAGGCCTTGATCGCCGGGCGCTGGCTTGACCACCGGGGCGTCACCCTGAACCCGGGCGTCGGGAGGATCGGATACGTTCTCGGACCTCACATGCGGATCGGAGTCCCGAAGGAGACAGCGACGGGCGAGCACAGAGTCGCGCTCGTGCCGGAGGTGGTCGGCAAGCTCAAGGCCAAAAGCCTCGATGTCCTCGTGCAGAGCGGCGCGGGCGCCGACGCGCTGCTGTCCGACTCTGCGTTCACCGACGCCGGTGCTCAGCTGACAGACAACGCAGCCGAGATCTGGGGGTGCGACGTGGTCGTCAAGATCGCTCCGCCGGACCCTGAGGAAGTCCGAGGTCTTGGCGCCGGCTCGATCCTCGTCGGCTTCCTCGCGCCGCTGACCAGCCCGCGGACGACGCGCGCGCTGGCCGATGCGCATGCGACCGCCTTTGCGATGGAGGCGATCCCGCGGATCTCGCGGGCGCAGTCGATGGACGCGCTCTCCTCGCAGAGCAACGTCGCCGGCTATGAGGCGGCGCTGCTCGGGGCCGAGAACATGGGTCGCTTCTACCCGATGCTGATGACTGCCGCCGGTACGATCCCGCCCGCCAAGGTGCTCGTGCTCGGCGCCGGTGTCGCGGGATTGCAGGCGCTGGCCACCGCCAAGCGCCTGGGCGCGCGCGCGACCGGTTACGACGTGCGCCCCGAGGTGGCCGAGCAGGTGCAGTCGCTCGGCGCCATGTGGCTGGATCTTGGTTTGCGGGCCAGCGGCGAGGGCGGCTATGCGCGTGAGCTGACCGCACAGGAGCGCGCGTCCCAGCAGCAGGCGCTGACCGACGCGATAAAGGGCTTCGATGTGGTCATCACGACCGCGCTCGTCCCGGGTCGTCCGGCGCCCAAGCTCGTCACCGAGGAGGCCGTCCGGGGCATGAAGCCCGGGTCGGTGATCGTCGATCTCGCGGGCGAGTCCGGCGGCAACTGTGAGCTGACCGAGCCGGGGGAGACGGTCGTCAGGCACGACGTCAAGATCGTCGCGCCGCTGAACTTGCCCGCGCGCATGCCCGAGCACGCCTCGCAGCTGTTCGCCCGCAACGTGCTCGCGCTGCTGGAGCTGCTCGTCGGCGAGGACGGTTCCCTGCAGCTCGACTTCGACGACGAGATCATCGTCGGCTCATGCATCGTCCGCGATGGCGAGATCGTCCACCCGGGGGCCAAGGCGGCGGTGGAGGCGGCAGCATGATCCTCGCAAGCACCCTGACCACCAACCTCGCGATCCTCGTGCTCGCCGGCTTCATCGGGTTCGTGGTCATCTCGAAGGTCCCCAACACCCTGCATACGCCGCTGATGTCGGGTACGAACGCGATCCACGGGATCGTGCTGCTCGGTGGCCTGCTGCTGCTCGGGCTCGCCGGCCTGGACGCCTTCAGCAAGGCGCTGCTGGTGATCGCGGTGGCGTTCGGCACGATCAACATCGTCGGCGGCTTCCTGGTGACCGACCGGATGCTCGAGATGTTCAAGTCCAAGCCCAAGCCGCCCGCGGCGAAGGAGGCAGACGCGAGCGAGGCCGGCGCCTCCGGCGATGACGGTCAGGGACAGGGGCGGGGTGGACCCTCGTGATCGCCCCGGTGCCGCTCGCCAGCACGTTCGTGCAGAGCGAAAGCTTCATCTACGTCCTGTACATCGTCGCGTTCGCGCTGTTCATCCAGGGCCTACGCGGACTCGCCGGTCCCACTACCGCCGTGCGCGGCAACCGCACGGCGGCGGTTGGCATGGCGATCGCGGTGGTCGCGACCCTGCTGAACCCCGGCGAGGGCAACTGGGGCCTGATCGCGCTCGGCATCGCCCTGGGTGTGGCCGTCGGCGTGCCTGCGGCCCGTCAGGTGAAGATGACCGCGATGCCGCAGATGGTTGCGCTGTTCAACGGCGTCGGCGGGGGCGCGGTCGCGCTGATCTCGTGGGTCGAGTTCCGCCACTACGGCTCCACCTATGGCTCCCACACGATCCAGGTGGGCCACGAACTGAGCAGTGGCATCGCCCTGCAGACCGGCGCCTCCATCCAGGTCGGCGGGGTGCCCACCTACGTGGCGATCTTCTCGGTGTTTGCCGCGATCGTCGGCTCGATCTCGTTCTGGGGCTCGAACATAGCCTTCGGCAAGCTCCAGGAAATCATCCCAGGCAGGCCGATCTCGTTCGGCTCGGCCCAGCAGATCGTCAATCTCGTGCTGCTGATCCTCGCGCTGGCCGCCGGCATCGACCTGATCGCCGGGGCGAAGCTCCGAACTGCTGTTCATCGGCATGCTGATCGTCGCTGCGCTGCTCGGCAACGCCGTGG
This sequence comes from uncultured Solirubrobacterales bacterium, assembly GCA_963755165.1. Lineage (GTDB taxonomy): Bacteria > Actinomycetota > Thermoleophilia > Solirubrobacterales > Solirubrobacteraceae > Palsa-744. The sequence goes on from CAVWIT010000002.1 coordinate 922,656, forward strand.
TGCTGCCGATCGGGGGCGCGGACATGCCGGTGGTGATCTCGCTGCTGAACGCCTTCACCGGGCTCTCGGCGGCGGCGACCGGAATGGCGCTCAACAATCCGGCGCTGATCGTGGCGGGCATGATCGTGGGCGCCTCGGGCTCGATCCTGACGAACCTGATGGCGACTGCGATGAACCGCTCGATTCCGGCAATCGTCGCCGGCGGGTTCGGCGGTGCTGGCGCCGTCGCCGGCGCCAGCGGCGCCGGCGAGCACGCGGGCACGGTGCGCTCCACCAGCGCCGCCGACGCCGCCATCCAGCTCGCTTACGCAAGCCGGGTGGTGGTCGTCCCCGGCTACGGGATGGCGGTCGCCCAGGCCCAGCACGCGGTGCGCGAGCTGACCAAGGAGCTCGAGGGTCGCGGGGTGGAGGTGAGCTACGCGATCCATCCCGTGGCGGGGCGGATGCCGGGGCACATGAACGTGCTGCTGGCCGAGGCCGACGTGCCCTATGACCAGCTCAAGGAGATGGACGACGCCAACCCTGAGTTCCAGCGGACCGACGTCTCGCTGGTGATCGGCGCCAACGACGTGACCAACCCGGCCGCCAAGAACACACCGTCCTCGCCGATCTACGGGATGCCGATCCTTGAGGTCGCCGACAGCCGTTCGGTGATCGTGATCAAGCGCTCGATGAATCCCGGATTCGCGGGAATCGAGAACGAGCTGTACTTCGACCCGAAGACCTCGATGCTGTTCGGGGACGCCAAGTCGGCGGTGAGCGAGATCACCACAGAGCTCGCCCAGCTCTGAGGATCGAGTCCGGCCGCCTGCCTCTGCGAGACTGGGCGCGTGATCGAGCGCGCCCAGGCCCTTGCGGCCCTCTCCGAGAACGAGTTCGACGTCGTCGTCGTCGGGGGCGGCATCACCGGCGCGGGGGTCGCGCTCGACGCCGCCACGCGCGGCTTCAGCGTCGCGTTGATCGAGCGTGCCGACTTCGCCGCTGGGACGTCCAGTCGCTCCTCAAAGCTTGTGCACGGCGGGCTGCGCTACCTGCAGAACTTCGATCTCGGCCTCGTGCGCGAGGCGCTGCTCGAGCGCCAGCTGATGGTGGCGCTGGCGCCGCATCTCGTCCATCCGTTGCCGCTGGTCGTGCCGGCCTTCGACGGCGCCCGCCCGGACCGGCTGATGGGGGTGGGCCTGAACCTCTACGACGTCATGTCCGTCGATCGTGACCGTCTGCGTTCGCGCCGCGGCGATAGCGAGTCCTGGAGTCCCGAGCGCCACCGGGTGATCTCAGGCGAGGAGGTGCTCGAGCTGCTGCCAGCGCTCGGCTCGCGCGAGCCCACCAGCGGGTACCTGTTCTACGACTGCCAGACCGATGACGTTCGCCTGGTGCTGACGATTCTCGGCGAGGCCGAGCGCTTTGGCGCGGTCTGCGCCAACCGCGCGGAGGCGCTGAGCCTGATCGAGCGTGACGGGCGGGCGTGTGGCGTTCGTCTGCTGGATGGCGAGAGCGGCGATGAGCTCGACGTTCGCGCCGCGAACATCGTCAACGCGACGGGCGTCTGGGCCGACCGGCTGACCGACGAGTCCGAGCTGCCTCGCATCCGCCCGAGCCGCGGCACCCACGTCATTCTGCGTCACGAGGACCTGCCTTTGATCGGGGGCGCGATCGTCCCGGCGGGGTCGGGACGCACGATCTTCGCGCTGCCCTGGCTCGGGCGCACGCTCGTCGGTACGACCGACCGCGACTACGAGGGCGAGCTCGACCACGTGCGGCCCTCCTCGGATGACGTCGACTACCTGCTGGAGGCTGTCAACGAGTTCTTCGGGACCGCCTTCGCCCCGCGCGACCTCGCGGGCGCCTACGCCGGCGTGCGACCTTTGATCTCCAGCAACGATCCGAAGAAGTCGGTCGACATCTCGCGCAAGGCCGAGCTGTACGAGGCCGCGTCAGGGATGCTCACGATCACCGGCGGCAAGCTGACGACCTGGCGGCGTATGGCCAAGCTGACCGTTGACCGTCTCGTGCAGCGAGACTCCCGCGACGCGCCGAGCCGCACCCACGAGATACCGCTCGGGCAGGCAATCGACGCGGATGAGCTCCCACGCGTCGAGGGCGTGCCGGCCGAGTCTTATGCTGCGCTGGCTGGACGTTACGGCTATGCGGCCCACGACGTGCTCGCGTTGGCGTCCAAGCGCGGCGAGCTGACCCAGCCGATCGTGCCGGGCCTGCCCGATCTGCTCGCCGAGGTCGTGCTCGCCGTCCGTCGCGAGCAGGCCCGGAGTGTCGGCGACATCTTCTTGCGCCGCACCCGCCTCGGGTTGCTGGCGGCTCGTGAGCTGCCCGTCGAGCGCGTCGCCGACGTTCTGGCGCGGGAGCTGGGCTGGAATCCTGAGCGCGCTGGGCGCGAGATCGAGGACTTTGCCGTCGAGGCCGATGCTGAGGGCATCCGCCCCGGATGACGGAGGGCTCGCGGGGAATGCGTTGCGCACGAGGTTCGTATGAGTGACAGGCGCTGTGACGTTTCTCGGCCGGTCCTGCGCGCGGGAGACCTCACGCTGGGGCTCGGCTGGCGGCCACTGTTGATGGGCGTCGTCAACGCCTCGCCGGACTCGTTCAGCGACGATGGCTCCGCCCGGACGCTAGATGGTCAGGCTCGGCTCGCCCGTGAGCTGGTGGATGCGGGCGCTGACATCCTCGACGTGGGTGGAGAGTCAGCGCGCACGGGAGTTCCGCCCATCCCGGTGCAAGAGGAGATCGAGCGCGTCGTCCCGCTCGTCGAGCGGATCGTTGGCGAATCCGGGGTCACGGTATCGGTCGACACCTATAAGCCGCTCCTCGCCCGCGCCGCGATCGCCGCCGGGGCCAGGATCGTCAATGACGTTTCCGGTCTGCGCGACCCGGCTCTCGCGGGCGTCTGCGCCGACACGGGGGCCGCACTGGTGCTGATGCACACCCGCGCCGCGCCCAAGCAGCGTCTCCAGGACCCGGACCTCTACGGCGAAGACGTCGCTGGCGAGGTGCTCGCATTCCTGCGCGCACGCATCGAGCTCGCGCTCGCCGGGGGGGTCTCCTTCGAGCAGTTGATCCTCGACCCGGGGCCGGACTTCGCCAAGACCCCCGCCCAGACGATCGTCCTACTCGCGGATGCCGGGCGTCTGCACGCCTTGGGACGGCCGCTGTTGATGGCGATCTCACGCAAGGACTTCATCGGCGCGCTCATTTCACGCCCGCCGCGTGAGCGCCTGGCCGGCACGCTCGCCGCGCTCGCTCACGGTGTGGACGTGGGCGCGCACATATTTCGCGTGCACGACGTTGCCGCGGCGGCGGACTTCCTGCGGGTGCGCGCCGCCCTGCGCGGGGAGATCGAGGCGCGCGGGGATCTGGCGCTCGCCGAGGAGCTCCGGCACGAACGCTAGCCGACGCGAGCGCTAGGGTTCATATCCGCACGGGTGCCGGTCGCTGCGCAACGCGACCGGGCGCCAACCGCCCAATCCACACAATGAAGGAGACACATCACATGGCAGTGTTCGACCGCTCCGAGCTGCAGGCCAGTCCGCTGGCCGACCTGCACGCGATCGCCGATCAGCTCGGACTCGAAGGTTTTCGCCGGCTGCGCAAGACCGAGCTGATCGACGCGATCCTCGGCGGATCGCCCGATGGCGGATCGACTGGTGGCGCCCCGGCTGATGTTGCCCCGGCTGACGCCGCCCCGACAGACGATGAATCGGCGAAGGACACTTCGGCGGACGCCGATGTGCCCGCCGAGGAGACCTCCGCCACCGAGATTCCCGATGCGGCGGGAGAGCGTAAGCGCCCGACCTCGCGCGCGCGCCGTTCGCGGCGCGCGCCGGCCAGGGATGCGGAGGAGCCATCGGCCAAAGAGGAGCGGTCGGCCGAGGGTGTCGTGGAGCTGCTCGGCAACGGCTCCGCGTTCCTGCGCGTCAACCCGCCGGAGGCCTCCGACGAGGACGTCTACATCTCCGCCGCCCAGGTTCGCCGTTGCGAGCTCGTTTCAGGCGATCGCGTGACCGGGCCGTTGCGTACCCCGCGGCGCTCGGAGCGCTACCCGTCGCTGGTTCGCGTGCAGACGATCAACGGCGCGCCCGCCGGCGAGGTGTCCGAGGGCGCCCGCTACGACGAGCGCCCCGTCGCCTATCCGAGCGAGCGCCTGGCTCTCGGCGGCGCTGACGCCACGCTGCAGGCGATCGAGTGGCTGACGCCCTTCGGCCGCGGCTCGCGCGTGGTCATCGCCGGCCCCGCGCGCGCCGGGAAGACCGAGATCCTCAGGCGCCTGCTCGGCGCGCTCGCGGGTCGTGATGACCTCGAGGTCACGCTCGTGCTCGCCGGCGTTCGGCCGGAGGAGATCGCCGAGTGGGGCGAGGGTCCCGTCGCGCCGGCCACTGCGCTCAGCTTCGCCGCTTCCGCCGACGCCCAGGATCAGGCGGTGCAGCGCGCGATCGAGACCGCCACACGCACCGCCGCGCGTGGCGAGGACGCGCTCGTTTTGATCGACACCCTCGACGACTTGCACCCACACGTCGCTCGCAAGGTCCTGGCGGCCGCGCGCAACCTGCGCGACGGCGGGTCGCTCACGATCCTCGCGACCGCCACCCGCCCGTTCGGTGGCGAGAGCACCGTCATCGCGCTCGACCCCGAGCTCGTCGCCGGCGGCGGACCGCCCCTGGATCTCGCCGCCAGCGGAACTCTGCGCGCCGAGCTGCTGGTGGGCGAGGAGGGCGCGGCGGCGATCGCCAAGGCCCGCGCGAGCGCCCTGGCGCAAACCTAACGCCTGTAGGCGACCCGGCCCCAGGAAGGCTCGCGCGCGAGCTCGATCGGCTCGTCGCTGCGCTGGGGCTGCACGTAGACGAACCCGCCCGTGTGTTCGTCGAAGGCGACGGCGAGCTCGCCCTCGTTGACGCGCTGGTCGAGCCAGGCTCCGCGGAAGACGAGCCGTCGCAGCCAGTGCACCAGCGAGCGATCCGCGGGGCCAACCAGCTCGGGCCAGCAGTCGTTGACGTGCTCGCCCAGTGCCGAGGCGGGATCGTAGACTTCGCCGTTGACCGCCAGGTTGACGAGGTCTTCGAGCTCGTCTGAGCCCAGCCGTCCCCCGACGAAGCCGAGCTTCAGCGCGGCCTGCTCGCAGCGCTCAGAGAAGTCCAATTCGTTGAATGTGAACCGCAGCTCTCCGTATTCGAGGACGAAATCCTCACCCGAGTCATAGTTTCCGCGGCGGTGCGACGTCTGTTCCATGTCGTTCTCTTGCCGGGGATCGGTTGGGCCCGGGTCGTCGGGATCATATGCGGCGTTCCTGCATTGCCTGTGACCATGCATGGGATTTTGCACAGGCAGCTGTGCCATGAGGTTGTTCGGGAAGTCTGGGGACCGACTGAAATGTTGAAAGCCGTATCGCGTTGAAAGCCGTATCGCGTTAGTTATACGGAGAAAAAAAGAACATATTGACTCTCGTTCTCCTCTGAAATGCATTCGTGTGGCGGACCCGCGCATGCGCGGGTCCGAGACGGGCCGCATGCGGCCCGTCTACCGGTGGCGCATGCGCCACCGGCGATCCGGGCCGAGCTCCTGTATACGCTGCGCTGAATGGCCCGCCTGAGAGAGCACGGATTGCGCCGCTCGGTGGGCGTGCCCGGCCTGTTCGCCACCGCCTACGGCAACGTGGGCTCCTCGATCTACTACGCGCTCGGACTGGTGGCCTACTACGCGCTCGGGCTGACCCCGGTCGTGTTCATGTTCGCGGGCGGGCTGTTCGTGCTCACGGCCAAGACCTACGCCGAGGGCGCCGCGATGTTCCCCGAAGCCGGCGGCTCCTCCTCGTTCGCGCGTCACGCGTTCAACGACGTCGTCTCGTTTTTCGCCGGCTGGGCGCTGAGCCTCGACTACATAATCACGATCGCGATCTCCGCGTTCTTCGTGCCGCACTATCTGGGGGCCTTCTTCCCGGCGCTGGTGCACAACCCCGGGGACATCATCGGCGGCCTGGTCACGATCGCGTTGCTGGCCGCGCTGAACATCCGCGGCCTCGGCGAGTCGGCCAAGCTCAACCTGTTCCTCGCTGTGGCCGACCTCTGCACTCAGGTGCTGCTGGTCGGACTCGGCGCCGTGCTTGTGCTCAACCCCTCGCTGCTGGTCAACCAGGTGCATCTGGGCACGGCGCCCACCTGGCACAACCTGGTGTTCGCGCTGTCGGTTGCGATGGTCGCCTACACGGGCATCGAGACCGTCTCGAACATGTCCGAGGAGGCCAAGGACCCCGGCCACGACGTTCCCCGCTCGGTCAACCTCGTGCTGATTGCGGTGCTCGGCGTGTACGCCGGCATCTCGGTCGTGGCGCTGTCGGCTCTGCCGGTCGTACATCACGCCCACGGCTACGCGACCGAATTGGGCACGGTCTACGAAAACGACCCGGTGCTCGGCATCGTCAGGCATCTGGGTCTGCACGGCCTCGTGCTGACGATCGCCCAGTACTACGTGGGAGTGCTGGCGGCGACGATCCTGTTTATCGCCACCAACGCCGGGCTGATCGGAATCTCGCGGCTGTCGTGGTCGTTGGCCGAGCACCGTCAGCTGCCGAGCCTGTTCTCGCAACTGCACCCGAGGTTTCGCACGCCGTGGTTCACGATCGTGTTCTTCTCGGTCATCGCGGGCATGCTGATCGTGCCGGGCGAAACCAAACTGCTCGGCAACCTGTACTCGTTCGGGGCGATGCTGTCGTTCACGACTGCGCACGTGGCGGTGATCGCACTGCGGGTGAGAGACCCAGACCGCGAGCGTCCCTACCGGATGCCCTGGAACGTGCGCATTCGCGGCAGCCAGATCCCGCTGACGGCCGTGCTCGGCGCGATCGGCACGTTCGCGGCCTGGTGTGCGGTGGTCGCCCTGCATGGCGAGGCTCGCACGATCGGCATCCCCTGGATGGTCGTCGGCATGGCGGGCTACTTCTACTACCGCCACCGCCAGGGCCTCGATCCGTTCAAGCACTACCGCATCGAGCGCGAGGAGCGCCCGCCGGACTTTCAGGCCCTGGACTATCGCACCGCGCTCGTGCCGATCTTCGGCGAGGACGTCAGCGCCTCGGCGCTGTCGAGCGCCGCCAAGCTGATCGGCGAAGAGGGCGTCGTGTACGCGATCTTCGTGCTGCCCGTGCCCAGCCAGCTGTCGCTGGAGGCGGGCTTGGAGGAGGAGGAGGCCCAGGGCCGCTCGGTGCTCGAGAGCGCGCGCATCAAGGCGCGACGCGCCGGCATCAAGATCCACACGGGCCTGATCCGCACCCGCAATCCGGGAGCGGCGCTTGTCGAAGAAGCCATTCGGGTCGGCTCGGACGTGATCTACTGGTCGACCATCCACGCGCCCGCTGGCGAGCAGCGGATCGGGCCGACCGCGGCCTATCTGCTGAGCAAGCGCCCGTGCCGCGTGATCATCGAGACGGATAACCGCGTGTCGCCCACCCAGCGCGAGCCCGAGCCCACGCCCGCCCCGGCCTGAGCTCGGGCCCTCAGCCCGCCGCCGGCTGTAGGCCCAGCACGAGCCGCAAGCGTTCGACGCCGCCGCCCAGGCTCTTGCCCCCGCCGGAGAGCGTGGTGGAGGAGCGCAGATATGGAACGAACTTCGAGACGGTTGGGTCTTCGCCCAGGCCGACGCCTTCGAGCAGACTCAGCAACGTGCTGAAGTTGACGGCGATGCTCGGCTGGATGCCTTCGCCGAGGGCGGTCTGGGCGGCGCTGTAGGAGGAGGAGCCGGACATCGTGCTCGGCGGGTTCAGCGCATCCTGGATCGAGGCCGCGCCCAAGCCCATCACGAACTTCGTCTGCCCGTCCGCGGCGCGGCCGTCGGCGATCACGAGCGTGACAGGCAGGCCCGTGAGCTTGGCTTCGACCGCCGCTTCGGTGTCCGGGATGCTCGCCGTGGTGGCTTCGCCGCCGGCGCTGCGCAACGCGCTCTGAAGCTTGGCCACGGCGGCGCGCGAGGCGGCCGGGCTCTTGGAGTCGATCACCACGCCGGCCTTCAGTTCGAGCACGCTGCTCCCGCTGGCGAATATGCCCGCTTCGCCCATCCAGCTGAGATAGTCGCGCCGCGCCTGCGCGGTATTGGCGCTGAGCGCGTTCAGCGGCCCCAGCAGCCCTTCGAGCAGACCTTTGACGCTGAGTGTTGTCTGCGTGGAGGGCGAGACCGCCCCTTCGCCCGCGGTGGAGGAGCCCAGGGTGCTCGCCAGCGAGAGCAGGCCGTGCAGCTCTTCCAGCCCGCCTCCGACCGCGCCCCCGACATTGCCGAGGCCCGCGGCCAGCCACGATTCCCCGGGTAGTTCGCCGAGCGCGCGGTTGCCCGACGCGCCCGCGGCGACGAGCCCGCCGCTCTGCGCTCCGGTTGAGGCGCCCGCGGCGCCCGGGCCGGCGTCGGCGTCGAGCGCGAGCGAGTCAGAGGACGGCACGAGCGATACGTTGAGCGGGTGCGTCGTGCCACCGAGCACGCTCAGCAGCGCCGGCAGGCCCTGCGCGCTCGTGCCCCCGTGCGTGCCGCCGCTCCCGCCGGGCGCCGCGGTCAGCGCGGCGGGGTTCGCATACACGTGCCCCAGCGCGCCCGGCGGGGCGAGCGACTGCAGTTGCGAGTATGCGGAGTCGCTCTTCAGCGAGGCGGCTCCTTGCACGGTGTCGATCACGGCATGCAGGCCCGATTCGGTGCCGAGGACTACGAACCGGTCAACGACTGCGAAGGCGTCCCCGCCGGCGGTTGCCTGGTAGGCGACGGCGCGATAGCTGCTCGAGTGCGCGCCCGCGTGGGCGGCGGCGCTTGCGACGAACGTCTTGGCGGCGGCGAGGTTGCTGGTGTCGAGCACGATCGCGCCCTGCGCTCCACCCGCCCCGCCCGTGCCGAACGGCCACTCCGCGCCGGTGGACCCGCCGCCGCTGCCGCCACCAACGCCGCCGTCCCCCGCGCCCCCGCCGGTAAGGCCCTGCTGGAGGAGGCTCTCGATCGCTTCCGAGGAGCCGAGCGAGGTCAGGAACAGCCCCGCGTTTGCACCGAGCCACGGTGCGACGTCGTGGCCGAAGTCCAGCGTCGGGCTGCCGGGCGTCTGCAGCACGCCGAGCAGGCGGCGGTAGGGGTTGGTCTGATGTGTCAGCTTGCTGCCGGCGGCGAGCGCGTTCGTCTTGAGGGTGGCGCCGGGGTGCACGACCGCGCCCACGTACACCGGCGCCGAGCCGGGGATGACCCCGGCGGGGTCGGCGCTCGTGCCGGTCGAGGCGCCCGAGCCGCAGCCCGCGAGCGCCGCGGTGAGCGCGGCGAGGGCGAATGCCGTGGAGACGATCCGGGTGCGCATGACGTGATCGTATCTGCAAGCGGGGTTGCACCCCGCGAGTATGCATTGCGAGTTGCAGGAAACAGCTCCTGCGGAACGGTCGGTGCGGTGGCCGCGGATGTGGCGCGCAAGCAGGTGTTTCGGCGATTTTGAGAGCGTCTTGAGAGGATTGTGGGAAAAAATGTGCAATTAGAGTTGCGTTGTGGGGAAAAGTGGGATAAGTTGGCGGCAGCGAGCCGAGGTGGAGGGGCTCCTCCCACTCCTCCACCCCGGCTCGGTAACTACCCGGAGCCCCCTGACACATGGTCCCCTTTCGCGGCACGTTCGACCATACGCTCGACGCGAAGAATCGCCTCACGGTGCCGGCCCGCTACCGCGCGACGTTGGCCGAGGGCGTGGTGCTGGCGATGCCTGTGGATCTGAAGCCGTGCGTGGGGGTGTGGCGCCCGGAGGACTACGAGCGCTATACCCAGCGAGCGCTCGCGGAGCTGCCGCCGCTGTCGTCAAGGCTGACCGAGCTGGAGCGGTTCTTCTACGGCAGCTCGCACGACGCCGATCTGGACGCGGCGGGCCGGATCATGGTCCCGGGCTTTCTCGGCGAATACGCCGGTCTGGCGAAGGAGGTCATCGTCGTCGGAGTGGGGGACCGCCTCGAGCTGTGGGATCGAAGCGGCTGGAACGAACATCGACCGGCGCTGCTGGGTGGCGTCGCGGAGATCACCGCGCGTGTGGATGGCCCGGACCCCTCGACCGACCATCTATCGTGACACCGACCCTGAGTGACATGACCACCAGCACCCACGTCCCGGTGCTCGCCGGGGAGCTGATCGACCTGCTCGATCCGCGTCCCGGGCAGACGGCGATCGACTGCACGTTCGGAGGTGGCGGGCACGCGCAGCTGATCGCCGAGCGCCTGGGACCCGAGGGGACGCTGATCGCGATCGACCGTGACCCGCTCGCGAGTGAGCGATTCGAGGAGCTGGCGAGCGAGGTGGCGTGCACCGTCAGGTTCATCCGTGCCGGTTACGCGCAGGCGCTGCAAGAGCTGACCGACGAGGGGGTGCGCGCTGATGTCGTTTACTTCGATCTGGGCATGTCCTCGATGCAGGTGGACGCGCGCGAGCGCGGGTTCTCCTACTCGTATGACGCGCCGCTGGACATGCGCATGGACCCCGATCAGGAGCTGACCGCGCGCGAGATCGTCGCGACATGGGACGAGCGCCGCCTGGCGCGGACGCTGCGCGACTTCGGGGAGGAGCGTCACTCCGGCGCGATTGCCCGCGCGATCGTGCGCCGGCGTGAACGGAATGGTCCCGATACGATTCAAACGACCCAGGAGCTGGTCGAGACGATCGTCTCGGCGATTCCCGCGCCCGCGCGGTTTGCCGGCGGCCATCCGGCCAAGCGCTCCTTCCAGGCCCTGCGCATCGCCGTAAACGACGAGCTGGAGCAGCTCGGACAGGCGCTGCCGCTCGCTTGGGGTCTGCTGCGCAAGGGCGGCGTGCTGGCCGGGATCAGCTTTCAGTCGCTGGAGGATCGCCGCGTCAAGCGCTTTCTGGCCGAGCGGGCTCAGGGATGCGTCTGCCCACCCGACCTGCCCGTGTGCGCGTGCGGGCGCCAGCCGCAGGCCGCGCTCTTGACCCGTCGCTCGATTGTGCCCTCGGCGGGGGAGATCGCGAGCAACCCGCGCTCGTCCTCCGCGCGTCTGCGCGCGGCTCGCAAGTGCAGAGAAGGCGCTGTATGACGCCGCCCCCCGCTGCCGCCGCCGCTGCCGGGACTGCGCCCGCCGTCCATCCCCGGCGCGCGCCGCTGGTTCCGGTGCGCAGGCCCCGGCGCGTGTCCGGACCCGCGGCCCGGCCGGCCCGGCCCGCTCGGCCCGCACCAAAGGCACGTAAGGGGCCGAGCTGGGCAGGCGCTGCCGTCGCGACGCATCCGCTGCTCGACAGGCTGATCCACGGGCGCGCGTGGATCGGGATCGTAGCGTTCGCGCTGATCGGGATCGTGACGATGCAGCTTGGGCTGCTGAAGCTGAACGCGGGTATCGGGCGCGCGCTCGAGCACGAGGCTGCGCTGCAGCGCGAAAACTCGGCGCTGAACGTCGAAAACTCGGAAGTCGCCGCGGGCGACACCGTTGAGCTGCAGGCCGTGCACATGGGCATGCAGCTGATCCCGGCGGGTGCGCTGCGGTTCCTGTCGGCGCGGGCGAGAGCAGGCGATCTGGCCCGGGCCGTATCCGCGGCGCGGACCCCCGCGAGCGCCGTAAGCTCGACCTCGAGCCCCGCCTCGACCGGAACGCCGGAATCGACCGCGACTGCGAGCGGAACTGAATCCGCAACGGCAACGACCCCGTCATCGGCTTCCACCGCCTCGGGCGAAGCGTCGATCCAATCCACAAGCGCCGCGACACCGGCATCCCAGTCCACGTCCTCGACCGAATCCAGGACGCCCGCCGCGACGTCCACCGCCCCCGCGCAAACGACAGAAGGCGCCAGCGCGGCTTCCCCGGCACCGGTGTCGAGCAGCGAATCCGGCGGCGCGTCGGCGAGCCCGCAGGGATAGAGAAGTGGCCACCGTCCAGCACAGGATCGGGGTCATATTCGGACTGTTCTTCGTGCTGCTCGTGGTGGCGGCCGCAAGGACGCTGTATCTGGGGACGGTGCGCGCCGGGACGCTGCGCAAGGCCGCGCAGACCCAGCAGCTGAGCAACGAAACGCTGCCCGCGCAGCGAGGGACGATCACCGACCGCAGTGGTGTGGACCTGGCCGTGTCAGAGCCCGCCCAGGACATCTCGGCGACGCCGTATCTCATCAAGGACCCGCTGAAGGCCTCACAAGAGCTGGCGCCGCTGCTGGGGCTGACCCAGGCGCAGGTGCTGGGGAGGCTGAGCGAACGGACCGGGTTCGTGTATCTGACGCGGGCGCTGCCGGCCAGGCAGGCGCGCAAGGTGATGGCGCTGGGGCTCGAAGGAATCGCGGGCACGCCGACGATGCGCCGCGTGTATCCGCGCGGGACGCTGGCGGCGCAGGTGCTGGGGTTCGTCGGCACCGAAGGCAAGGGACTGTCGGGCCTCGAGTACTCTCAGGGGGCGCTGCTGAAAGGCGTGGCGGGCGAGCGGCGCGTCGTCAGCGACGCGCTGGGCCAGCCGATCTCGATCACGAACGTGCACGCCGAGCGACCGGGCGCGACGTTGACGTTGACGCTGGACGCCAACATCCAGCAGCGCACCGAAGACGTGCTCGGGGCGGTCGGACGAGTGTTCAGCCCCAAAGACGCGACGGCGATCGTGATCGACCCGCGCACCGGAGCGCTGCTGGCGGTCGCGAACTGGCCGCAGGTGAACGCCAACGACCCGGCGGCGTCCTCGCCGAGCGCGCTGGAGGACCGGGCCGTCGGGTTCGCCTACGAACCGGGCTCGACGTTCAAGGCGGTGACGGTGTCGGGCGCGCTGCAGGAGGGGCTGATCACGCCGAGCACTCCGTTCAACATCCCCAACCAGATTCAGGTCGCCGACCGTACGATCCACGACGACACCGAACACGCCGATGAGACGCTCACGACCGCGCAGATCCTGGCTCAGTCCAGCAATGTGGGGGCGATTCAGATCGGCAAACTGGAGGGCGCCGAACAGTTCAACGGCTGGGTGCACAGGTTCGGGTTCGGAGCGCCCACCGGCGTGGAACTGTCGGGCGAGGAACAGGGCGTGGCGCTGCCGCTGAGCAAGTACTCGGGCTCCTCGATGGGAAACCTGCCGATCGGCCAGGGCGAGCTGGTGACGCCGATGCAGATGGTGAGCGCGTACTCGGCGATCGCCAACGGCGGAGTGCTGCGCCGTCCGCACATCATCGGGGCGATCGACGGCCGCCCGCAACCCGAGCCGGCCGGGCGCCGCGTGATCTCACAGACGACGGCCGCGGAGCTGCGCACGATGCTCGAGGGTGTGCTCGCGCCGGGGGGCACCGCCAGCGAGGTGTCGATCCCGGACTATCAGCTGGCGGGCAAGACGGGAACGGCGAGCAAGGTCGATCCGGCGACGGGCGAATACTCCAAGAGCGCGTACGTCGCCTCGTTCCTGGGCTTCGCCCCGGCGACGGACCCCAAGCTGCTGTGCGCCGTGATCGTCGACGAACCGCAGGCGGGCTCGATCTTCGGCGGCACGGTGGCGGCGCCGGCGTTCGGGCAGATCATGAGCTTCGCCCTGCCCTATCTGCGCATCCCGCCCGGATAGCATCAACACATGCGACTCGATCAGTTGATCGCCGCCGACCTGGCCGGCGAGGATGCTGCCATCGAGATACACGACCTCGCCTACGACAGCCGCAGGGTCCGGCCGGGAACGCTGTTCTTCTGCGTTGCCGGGTTCCGCAGCGACGGTCACGAGTTCGCCGCTCAGGCGGTGAGGGACGGCGCCGTGGCGCTCGTCGTGGAGCGGCCACTGGGGCTGGGCGTGCCCGAGGTCGTGGTTCCCTCGGTGCGCGCGGCGATGGGGCCGGTGGCGGCCCGGTTTTATGGCGATCCCACCTCCGAGCTGCGAGTGGTGGGTGTGACGGGCACGAACGGCAAGACGACGACCGCGTTCCTCGTGCGTGCGCTGCTTCAGGCGGCCGGCGAGCAGACCGGTCTGCTGGGAACCGTCAAGTCGATCGTCGGCGGCGAGGAGCGGACGGACCGAAGCCGGGAGACATTCGCCTCTGGCGAACATCCCCGTTTCGGCCAGCGCACGACGCCCGAGGCGATCGACGTGCAGGCCGGCTTCCGGGCGATGCTCGACTCGGGCGATCGCGCGTGCGCAATGGAGGTGTCCTCGCACGCGCTTGCGCTGGGGCGAACCGGCGCCGTCCACTTTGGCGCCGCGATCTTCACGAACCTGACGCAGGACCATCTGGACTTTCACGAGACGATGGAGGACTACTACCAGGCCAAGCGCAGGCTGTTCGTGCCTGACGCCGATGCCGATGACGCCACCCGCCCGGGTGTGAGCGTGGTGAACGTCGGGGACCCCTATGGGCGGCGCCTCGCGCGGGAGATCGATGAGGCGGTCACGTTCGCGGTCGAGTACGACGCCGACTACTGCGCTACGGACCTGCGCTGCGATGTCGGGGGATGCCGCTTCGTGTTGAGCACGCCCGTGGGCCGGCACGAGGTGATGCTGGCGCTGCCGGGGAGGTTCAACGTCGCCAACGCGCTCGGCGCGCTCGCGGCGGTGCACGCGCTCGGTAAGGACCTCGACGGGCTGATCGTCGCGCTGCAGCGGGGAGCGTCGGTGCGCGTCCCCGGGCGGTTTGAGCCGGTGCAGGAGGAGGGCCAGGGGTTCGCCGTGATCGTCGACTACGCTCATACGCCCGACTCGCTGGAGAACGTGCTGCGCGCGGCGCGCGACATCGTGCATGGCCGGGTCATCTGCGTGTTCGGGGCCGGCGGCGACCGCGATCGCGGCAAGCGCCCGTTGATGGGCGAGATCGCCGCAAGGGTGGCGGACGTTGCGGTCGTCACGTCCGACAACCCGCGTTCGGAGGCGCCCGCGGAGATCGTCGCGGAGATCGTCGCCGGCATCCCCGCCTCTGACGCCGTGCACGTCGAGGTCGATCGTCGCAGCGCGATCGAGCGGGCCATCGGGCTGGCGGAGGCGGACGATGTGGTGGTGATCGCCGGCAAGGGGCACGAGCAGGGCCAGGAGCTCGCGGGGGGCGTCAAGGTGCCGTTCGACGACGTGACCGTCGCCCGGGAAGCGTTGCGCGCCCGGATCGCCGCCGCGGCCGTGGGAGCCGGTCAATGAGGGAGTGGGACGCGGATCTCCTCGCGCGTGCGGCCGGGGCGAGCCTGGTGCACCGCCCGGAGCATGTCGAGCGATCCGAGTCCTCCCCCCCGAGCCGCGCCGAGCGGCCCGAGCAGCCGGGACCCGTGGGCGTGAGTATCGACTCGCGCGCGGTGGGGCCGGGCGAGTTGTTCGTCGGTCTGGTGGGCGAGCGAGCCGACGGGGGCGAGTATGCGGCGCAGGCGCTGCAGGCGGGGGCGTGGGGTGTGCTGGCGGCGCCCGAGCACGCGCTTGCCGCCGCCGCGATCGCGCAGGCGGCCGGGGTGAAGGGATCGCCCGGGGATGGGGTGGTCCTCGCGCACGCCGATCCGCTCGTGGGGCTGCAATCGCTCGCCGGTTCGTGGCTGGGCGAGCTGAGGTCCGCCGGCGCGAAGGTCGTGGCGATTACCGGCTCGACGGGTAAGACCTCGACGAAGGACATCCTCGCGGCGCTGCTGGCGCCCCATCTGCGCGTGGTGGCGAGCCCGGAGAACTTCAACACCGAGATCGGGATGGCGCTGGCGATCCTCGCCGCGCCCGCGGGGACGCAGGCGGTGGTGCTCGAGCTGGCGATGCGCGGTGCGGGCCAGATCGCGCAGCTCACAGAGATCGCGGGGCCGGATGTCGGCGTGATCGTCAACGTCGGGCCCGTGCATCTGGAGCTGTTGGGAACGCTTGAGGCGATCGCCGCGGCCAAGGCCGAGCTGATCGCCGGCCTTCGGCCGGGCGCTACCGCGATCGTTCCCGCTGATGAGCTGCTGCTGGAGTCCTACCGAGGCCGTCGTGAGGAGATCCATACGGTGACGTTCGGCCCCGGCGGGGATGTCCAGCTCTCAGGGCGCTGTCCGGACGGGCGCGTGGAGATTCGTTACGGTGGGGAGGAGATCGTCCTGAAGGCGTCGTTCGGGCAGGCGTACAACCTGCGCAACCTGCTCGCGGCGGTCGCGGCCGCGCGCGCGCTCGGGGTTACGCCCGGAGGCGAGGTTACTGTGCGGTTCTCGGCGCTGCGGGGCGAGCGTGTGCGACTGGGAGAGAGGATTGTGCTGATCGATGACTGCTACAACGCCAACCCGATGTCCATGCGCGCCGCGATCGACGACCTCGCCGAGACCGCGCCCGGGCGGCGTGTGGCGGTGCTGGGGGACATGCTCGAGCTCGGGCCCGGGGAGCTGGGTTACCACCGCGAGATCGGCGCGCACGCAGCGCGGCGCGGTGTGGAGGTGCTCGTGACCGTCGGTCCGCTCGCGGCGGAGATGGCCGGCGCGTTCGCGAGCGAGGGCGCGGGCGAGGTGTACTCCGTGCCTGGCGCGCCCGCCGCGGCCGAGCTGCTTGCGCAGAGGCTCGTGCCCGGCGATACGGTGCTGGTCAAGGGCTCGCGAGGGGTCGGGCTGGAGCGCGTCGCGCAGACCCTCGCCGCCGCCCCCACAGGCGAGAGGCGCTGAGTAATGGGGCGGATTCTGTTTGGGGGCACGTCGGCGCTGCTGATCTGCATATTTTTGAGCCCGAAGTTCATCGAGTTTTTGCGCAGGCGGGAGTTCGGCCAGCAGATCCGGGAGGAGGGCCCCGAGGGTCATCATCAGAAGGCGGGGACGCCGACGATGGGTGGGATCATCGTCATCATCGCCGTCGCGGTTCCGTTTTTGATCCTGACCGACTACGACTGGCGCTCGGTGGGGGTATTCGGGGCGATGATCGCGTGCGCGGTGCTGGGGTTCGCGGATGACTATGTCAAGCTTGTGCGGCGGCGCTCGCTGGGATTGCGCGCGCGGACGAAGCTCGTGGTCACGATCGCGATCTCGCTCGGGCTGTGGTACGTGGCCCGCCACGAGGCGCATCTCGCGAGTGGGCTGCGGCTGCGGTTCGTGGACTACACGATCGAACTCGGGCCGTTATATCCCGTGCTGATCTATCTGGTGGTGGCCGGGACGACGAGCGCGGTCAACCTCACGGACGGGCTCGACGGGCTGGCGGCGGGGTGTGCGGCGATCGTGCTGCTGTCGTACATCGGGATTGCGTTCGTGACCGAAGACTACGACCTGGCGATGCTCGCTGGGTGTCTGGTGGGAGCGTGTATCGGGTTTCTGTGGTTCAACGCGTTTCCCGCGACGATCTTCATGGGCGACACCGGCTCGCTGGGGCTCGGGGGAGCGATTGCAGGGCTCGCGGTGATGACGCACACCGAGGTGCTGCTGATCCTGCTGGGTGGGATCTTCGTGTTGGAGGCGCTGTCGGTGGCGATCCAGGTGTTTTCGTTTCAAACGACACGAAAGCGAGTGTTCCTGATGGCGCCGATACACCACCACTTCGAGCTGAAGGGCTGGTCTGAGACGAAGATCATCCTGCGATTCTGGATCGTGGCGTCGATCTTCTGCGCGATCGGGTTCACGATCTATCACCAGAGTATCCGTTGAGAAAATAGATTATTTCTAATTATCCAAATTGAGTGAGGCTGTTTCATGAGGGCCGCGTTACGACCGGCGGTGCCCAAAGGACCGTATCTGGTGGTGGGGCTGGCCCGTTCGGGTGTCGCGGCCGCGCGGGCGCTGCGCGAGCGGGGCGAGTGTGTGATCGGCGTGGACGCGGGCGCGCCGGAGGGGCTTCAGGGGCTGGCGGAGGCTGGGGTGGAGCTGCACCTGGGCGAGGAGAGGGTCGCGCTGCTGGATGGGGTGGGCGCGGTGGTCAAGAGCCCGGGCGTCCCCCGCGAGGCGGCGGTGATCACGAGGGCGCTCGCGCGGGGAGTGCAGGTGCTGGGCGAGCTGGAGTTCGCATGGCGCCTGCTGCCGAATGAGTTCATAGCCGTCACCGGCACGAATGGGAAGACGACGACTGTCGAGCTGATCGGGCACATCCACCGCATGGCCGGCCTGCCGGTGGCGGTTGCCGGGAACGTGGGGAACGCGCTGAGCGGACTCGTGGGGAAGGTCGATGGGGATGTGACGATCGTGTGTGAGGTGTCGTCGTTTCAGCTCCAGGACACGCTCGAGTTCGCACCCGAGGTTGCGGTGCTGCTGAACATTGCTCCCGACCATCTCGACCGGCATGGCAGCCTCAGGGCATACACAGATGCGAAGCTCCGGATATTCGCGAGGCAGTCGCATGAGGACATCGCGGTGGTGCCCGTCAAGCTGCGCCTCGACTTCGAGCACCCGTCCTCCTCCTCCTCCTCCTCCTCCTGTCCGCCGGCCGACCTTGCCGCCGACCCTCGTCTCGGCGTCGCGCGGCGCGTGCGGTTCGGGGGTGGGCCCGAGGCGGAGCTGTGCGAGCGTGAGGGGTGGCTGTGGTGGCAGGGGGAGCCGTTGCTGGCGAGTGGCGAGCTGAGGCTGCGTGGGGGGCATAACGTCCAGAACGCGATGGTGGCCGCCGCGGTGTGTTTGGCGCGCGGGGTGGAGATCGACGCGGTGCGTGAGGGCCTGCGGTCGTTCGCGGGAGTTGAGCATCGCCTGGAGGAGATCGCGCTCCAAGACGGGGTGCTGTACGTAAACGACTCCAAGGCGACGAACGTGGCCAGCACGCTCGTGGCGCTGGAGGCTTTCCCCCCTGTCGCCGCTGCCACCCCCGCCGCCGCACCCGCCACTGCCGCTGCTGCCACCACCCCCGCTGCCACCACCACCGGCGTGGTGCATCTGATCCTCGGGGGTCAGGCCAAGGGACAGGACTTCTCCGCCCTGCGCGGCCGTGTGGAGAGGGATTGCCGGGGGGTGTATCTGATCGGCGAAGACGCCCCAATGATCGCCGCGGCGCTCGCCGGCGTGCGGGTACCAGTGCGCGAGTGTGGCGACCTCGAACACGCAGTGGCGGCCGCCACGGTCGCCGCGCGGCCCGGCGATGTGGTGCTGCTGTCGCCGGCGTGCGCGAGCTATGACCAGTTCGCCGACTTCCAAGCCCGGGGCGAGCGGTTTCGCGAGCTGGTCCTGTCAGGCGTGCGCCGCGGATAGGACCCCGACGCCCGGCGCCAGCCGCACGGGTTTTGGGATAGAGGCATCCGCCCACTCGCGTCGAAGTGGGCATGGATGCCAGCAGCCGCAGCACGGCGCGCGCGCCCCGCGAGAGCCTCCAACCAGCGGGCGGCGACTGGTGCGCGTCCGTCGGGCAAGGCGAAGGCGAAGCGGCAACACTCGCTCGAGCATCGCATCCTGATCACCGCCACCATGTGCCTGCTGGCGTATGGCGCGGTGATGGTGTACAGCGCGACCTCGGCGACCGCGCTGCTGCAGGGCAGCGGTACGGGGAGCGGCTACCTGATCAAGTTCGTCTCCTACGGCGCGATCGGCCTCGTCGTGATGCGGGTGCTCGCGCGGGACGGGATCGCCAAAGCACAGACCTTCGTCGCGCCGCTGCTGGCCGTGTCGTTCGCGCTGGTGCTGGCCGTGCACATCCCCCATGTGGGGGTGTCCGTGAACGGCGCGCGGCGGTGGATCGGCGCGGGCCAGCTGCAGTTCCAGCCCTCGGAGCTGCTCAAGCTCGCGCTCGTGCTGTACGGCGCGACGCTGCTGGCCAGGCGCCCGGAGCGCGTGCACGACCTGCGCGAGCTGGCGCGGCCGCTGCTCGTGGTCGTGGGCGGCGCCTGCCTGTTGGTCGTCACCGAGCCCGATCTCGGCACCACGATGACGATCGCGTTCACGACCGCGGCGCTGCTCGTGACGGCGGGCATCCCCGCGCGCAACCTGGCGATAATCGCCGGTGCGGCGTTCGGCCTGATCGTGCTGTACGCGCTGGCGCGGCCGTATGCTCGCACGCGCTTGACCTCGTTCGTGGATCCCTGGGCGCACGCGTCGGGCAGCGGATTTCAGGCCGTCCAGGGCCAGATCGCGATCGGCTCCGGCGGCCTGTTCGGCGTCGGGCCGGGGCAGTCGGTGCAGAAGATCTTCTACCTGCCGGAGGCGCCCACCGACTTCATCCTCGCCGTCATCGCCGAGGAGCTGGGGGTGATCGGGGTGTGCGCGCTGCTGTTTTTGTACGGGTTGATCGCCTACGCCGGTCTGCGTGTGGCAAAGGCCGCGCGCAGTCTGCACAGCGCGCTGATCGCCGTCGGCGTCACCTCGCTGATCGTCTCCCAGGCGCTGCTGAACGTGTTCGCGGTGCTCGGCCTCGCGCCGCTGACGGGCGTGCCGCTGCCGTTCGTCTCATACGGTTCCAGCAGCCTGATTGTGACGCTCGCGGCGATGGGTCTGCTCTTGAACGTGGCCGCAGGTGGAACGGCGCACGTGCGGGCTGTGCCGTCCCGGCCAGCGACCGTCGCGCGAAAACCGGCAGGATGGGGCCGTGACACAGACGAAGATCGTCATAGCGGCGGGGGGTACCGCCGGGCACGTGGTGCCGGCGCTGGCGGTGGCGGACGCGCTGCGGGCTGACGGCGCCGAGGTCGCGTTCCTCGGCGGTGCGCGCGCCGAGGCTGAGCTCGTGCCCGCGGCGGGCTATCCGTTGCACACGATTGTGGTGGAGGGCATGAGCCGCACCAACCCGCTGCACGCGCTCCGCGCGGTGGCGCGCGCCGTGCTCGCGATCCCCCGCGCGCGGGCCATCTTGAGGAAGCTGCGCCCCGACGCGGTGCTCGGCGGCGGCGGGTATGTGACCGCTCCGGTCGGTCTCGCCGCGCTGAGCTTGCGCATCCCGCTGGTGCTCACCGAGGCCGACAGCCATCTCGGCCTCGCCAATCGCCTGCTCGCGCGCCGCGCGCGGCGGGTGTGCCTGGCGTTTCCAATTCCCCGGAGGCAGGACTTCGCCAGGAGGGCTTTTCCCCAGCGGGGCGAGCTGTCGGGAGGCGGACGCTACCGCGTCACTGGCCGGCCCGTCCCCGTCCCCGACGCCAATCGCGGGCGCGCGCGCGAGCGGTTCGGGATCGAGGAGGGTGAGACGTGCGTGCTCGTGTTCGGAGGCTCGCTAGGCGCGCGCTCGATCAACCTCGCCACGATTGCGGCGTTCGCGGATACCACGGTTTCGGACGTCGGTGCTGGTCCCGGCGCCAACAGGGACGCTGATTTCGGCGGCGCAGCGACGGGGGAACTACTGGCGAAGGTGCGCGACCGCACCTTACACGTGTTTCACATCGCTGGACGCCGCGACTATGCCGAGCTGGCCACGCACACTCTGCCGGCGGGGTATGACCTGCGCGAGTACCTGGACCTCGCCGAGTTCGCGCAGGCGCTGGCGGCCGCCGATCTCGTGATCGCGCGAGCGGGGGGCTCGGTGTTTGAGATCGCCGCGTACGGACTGCCCGCGATCTTGGTGCCTTACCCTCGTGCATCGGCCGACCATCAGAGCGCCAACGCACGCTGGATGGCCGGGGCGGGCGCCGCGGTCGTCATACCCGACTCGGAGCTGAGCGCGAGACGCCTGGCCGCGGAGGTGACGGCGCTGCTGGCCGACCGGCTGCGCCTCCAGGAGATGGCGCGGGCCTCGAGGGGTCTGGCCCGGCCGGGCGCCGCCAGGGAGGTCGCCGAAGAGCTGCTAGACGCCGCGCGGACATGAGCGCTTGGAGTGGCATGCTCGATGGCAATGGTGCACGCGTGCCGCGAGGAGCATTGATCTAATGACTGCGCCGAACGAGCCGTGGGGTAGGCGGCGGCTGCACTTCGTCGGCGTGGGCGGGGCGGGGATGAGCGGATACGCGCGCGCGGCGCACGCCCTCGGGGCGCAGGTGAGCGGCTCCGACCAGGCCGCCTCCCCCTACACCGAGCGCCTTGAGTCAGACGGCGTGCTGCGGGCGCGGATCGGCGAGCACGACGCCGCGAACGTGCCTGAGGGCGAGGGGGTGGAGGTCGTGTATTCGAGCGCCGTCCCGCGCGAGAACCCCGAGCGCGCGGCGGCCCGGGCGCGCGGCCTGCCCGAGCGCCCGCGGGCGGAGCTGCTGGCCGAGCTGACCGCGCTGCGGCGAACGATCGCGGTGGCTGGTACGCACGGCAAGACGACGACGGCGTCAATGATCGTGCACGCGCTGCGGGCGGCCGGGATGCGTCCGGACTGGCTCGTCGGCGGCGCGGTGGGGGCGGGAGAGGCCAACGCGCAATGGGCAGGCGAAGGCGAGTGGCTGGTGGTCGAGGCGGACGAGTCCGACCGCTCGATGCTGATGTTGGATGTGGACATCGGGGTGCTCACGAACGTGGAGCTCGACCACCACGCGACCTTCGGCTCGCTCGCGGAGCTGCGCGAGGCTTTCCGCGCGTTCCTGGGACGGGCGCAAACGGCGATCGTTGTGTGGGATCGCCCTGAGCTGGTCGAGCTCGTCCCGGAGGGGGTTGAGATCGTCCCGTACGACATGTCAGAACCGGTGCTTGTGGACGGCGGCTCACGCTTTGCCTGGCGCAGGCACGAGGTGAAGCTGGTGGTGCCGGGCGCGCACAACGCGCTGAACGCCACCGCCGCGCTCGAGGCCGCCCGGCTCGCGGGGGCCGGGGAGGAGCGGGCGGTTGCGGGACTGGCGGGATTTCACGGCGCGGGAAGGCGCTTTCAGCTGGTGGGGAGGACCGTGCGTGGGGCGCGCGTGTATGACGATTACGCGCATCATCCGACCGAGGTCGCGGCGACGCTGGCGGCGGCACGCACGCTCGAGCACGAGCGGTTGATCGCGGTGTTCCAGCCGCATCTGTTCTCGCGCACGCAGATGTTCGCGCGGGAGCTCGGCGAGGCGATGGCTCTGGCGGATGTGGCAATGGTGCTCGACGTGTATCCGGCGCGCGAGCATGCCGAGGACCATCCGGGCGTGACGGGACTGCTCGTCGCCGAGGCTGCCGCGGACGCGGCGGGGGGCAGGCCTGTGTACTGGTTGCCGACGTTCGCCGACGCCGAGTCGGTGTTGCGCGAGCTGCTGGACGCGGGTGATCTGTGCGTCGTGATGGGCGCTGGCGATGTGGATGAGCTCACGCGGGGACTGGTGGCGAGCGACGATGTCTAGGCCCGACTCCGCATCTAGGGACTCGCCCACGACCGTGCCGTCGATCGTACAGCGGGAGTACTCGCTCGCTCGCATGTCGACGATCCGTACCGGCGGCGAGGCCGAGTACTTCGCCCGCGCCGGGTCGGACGCGCAGCTGCGGGAGCTGCTGGCCTGGGCGCGCGCGGCGCAGGTGCCGGTGGCGGTTGTGGGCTCGGGCTCGAACCTCCTGATCGCCGACGAGGGCGTGCGCGGTCTCGTGGTGAAGCTGGACCGCAAGCTGGCGCTGATCCAGCGTGAGGGGCCTCGGCGGATCGTCTGCGGCGGGGGGGCCCGATTGCCTTCTGTGGCGGCCCGCGCCGCCCAGGCTGGGCTGTCGGGGATCGAGTTCGGCGTCAACATCCCCGGCACCGTGGGCGGCGCGGTGCGGATGAACGCAAACGCCTATGGTGGGGAGCTTGCGCGGGCGCTCGAGTGGGTGGAGGTCGTGACGGCGGACGGGTCGCAGCGCCGCGCCCCGGCGCAGCTTGGATTCGGCTATCGCCGCTCGGACCTCCTCGCGGGCGAGGTCGTCGCCCGCGCCTCGTTCGCGCTCGAACCGGCGGATGTGGACGCGGTCAAGGCGACGCTCGCCGACATGCGCAACCGCCGCCACGAGGCCCAGCCGCACGGGATCAAGACGTTCGGCTCGACGTTCATGAATCCCCAGGATCCTCGCGCACATGGCCGCACCGCCGGGCAGCTCCTGTCCGAGGCGGGTTGCAACGGCCTGACCGTCGGCGGCGCCCGATTTGCCCCCAAGCACGCCAACTTCATCGAGAACATCGGCGCCGCGAGCACCGCCGATGTCCTCGCCGTGATGGCCGAGGGTCGCCGCCGCGTCCAGGAGCGGTTCGGGATCGCCCTGGAGCCCGAGGTCCAGATGCTGGGCGACGTGCGGTTTCCCTGGTAGGGGTTCGCGCGAGGAGGTCGAAAACCTCGTGAATGGATCGCTCTCTCGCCGCGCCCGGCCAGCGTCGCCTCGTAGGTAGAGCGGCGCGCCCGGCGCTCGGCGTCCCGCGCCCGCTGACCGGCGCGGCGAGCCTTACCCGCGCGGGCATCGCGTTCGCGTGGGAGCGGCGACGGCTGCGAATCGCGCTGATCGCCGTCCTCATCGCCATACCCCTGTTCGGGGGCGGCTGGCTGTGGCTGCGCCACTCCTCGCTGACGGCGGTCGAGCACGTACGGGTGAGCGGGCTCGTCGCGGTGTACGGGGCCGACGCCGGTGCGATCGAAGCGGCGCTGACGAGCGCCGCCCGCGGCATGAGTACGCTCGACGTCAAGCCCGCCGCGCTGCGCGCCGCGGTCGCGTCGTATCCGATCGTGCGCTCGGTGCGGGCGCGCGCGAGCTTTCCTCACGGGCTGCGCATCGAAGTGGTCGAGCAGCCGCCCGTCGCGGCGCTCGTCCTGAATGGCGCCCGTACCGCCGTAGCCGCCGACGGAGTTGTGCTCGGCTCCGGATATCTGTCGAGCACGCTGCCGCTCGTGAACATCGGCGGAGGCTCTTCTTCTTCTTCCACCACCATCTCCTCCTCCTCCTCCTCCTCCTCCTCCACCACCACCACGCTGCCGACCGTCGGTCAGAGCGTCCACGGCGGATCGCTGCTCGGAACGTTGGGCGTTCTGGGGGCCGCCCCCGCGGCGCTGGCACGGACGGTTACGCGCGTGTACTCCGGGCCGCAGGGACTGACGGCAGTACTGCGCAGCGGCCTGCTCGCCTACTTCGGCGACGCCACGCGACCCCACGCGAAGTGGATCGCGCTCGCTCGAGTGCTCGCCGACCCGAGCTCGGCGGGCGCCGTCTACATCGACGTGCGCCTGCCCGAACGACCGGCCGCGGGGTTTGCGCCCGGCACGGCACGTCCCAGTACGAGTCCGAGCTCCACCGAAACTGAATCGTCCAGCGGCTCCGCCTCGGCCACCGCCGCGGAACTCGCCGCGGGCCTGGACTCGGCTGTCGGGGGCGGATCGAGCTCGAGTGCAGGCAGCGGAGCAAGCGCAGGCAGCGGATCGAGCTCCGGCAGCGAACCGGCCCCAACCGGCTCGACCCCTTCCGGGGAAACCGGCTCCACCGGCTCGGCTCCCGCTGAATCGGCGAGCACCCAGCTCTCCGAAACGGGTCCCTCCGCTGGCGCCGAAACACCCGCGTACGGTGGGGCTCCGGGGGGCTGAGCGGCGCGGAAAAGGAGCCTGACCCTCAACTAGAGGTTTATGGCATTGGGAAGGGTGGTCTCGGGGTTGGGTCGAGAGTTCCTTGATCTGCAACGATTGTTGCGAGATTGAGCGGGATCGTTGACAGGGCGAAGTTCCCTGCATAACGTGCGCTTCACCGGGTCGCGACGTCGGTGTCGATCCGAACCCTTAACTACTACTGAAGGCTGCGGACGGGACCCGATAAATCATGGAGAGCTCTTCTTCTTCGAGCAGCAGTGGCGGCGGCATGACGGGCGGCGGCAGCTACCTGGCGGTGATCAAGGTCGTGGGCGTCGGCGGCGGCGGCACGAACGCGGTCAGCCGCATGGTCGACGCGGAATTGCGCGGCGTGGAGTTCATCGCCGCCAACACCGATGCGCAGGCGCTGGCGATGTGCGACGCCGACGTGAAGCTGAACATCGGCCACGAGTCGACCAAGGGCCTGGGCGCGGGCGCGGACCCCGATGTGGGCCTGGCCGCGGCGTCGGAGTCGCGCGACGACATTAAGGAGGCGCTGAAGGGCGCGGACATGGTGTTCGTCACCGCTGGCGAGGGGGGCGGCACGGGCACCGGCGCGGCGCCGGTGATCGCCGACATCGCCAAGAACGAGATCGGCGCGCTCACGGTCGGCGTGGTCACGCGCCCGTTCGACTTCGAGGGCTCCGAGCGTGGCCGTCAGGCGGCCGAGGGCATCGAGCGCCTGCGCGAGGTCGTGGACACGCTGATCGTGATTCCCAACGAGAAGCTGCTGACCGTGGTCGAGCGGCGCACCTCGATGCTGGACGCGTTCAAGGAGGCCGACGACGTCCTGCGTCAGGGCATCCAGGGGATCACCGACCTGATCACGATCCCCGGGCTGATCAACCTGGACTTCGCCGACGTGCGCACGATCATGCACGACGCCGGCTCCGCCCTGATGGGGATCGGATTGGCGGGCGGGGAGAACCGCTGCGGCGAGGCCGCGAAGGCCGCGATCTCCTCGCCGCTCTTGGAAGAGTCCGTCGACGGCGCCACGGGCATCCTGCTGAACATCACGGGCGGCAAGGATCTCGGCCTGTTCGAGGTCAACGACGCCGCGGAGATCATCCAGAGCGCGGCCGACCCGAACGCGAACATCATCTTCGGCGCGGTCATCGACGAGTCGATGACCGACGAGGTGCGCGTCACCGTGATCGGCACCGGCTTCGACCACCGTCCTGGACGGGCCGCGCGCGCCGAGGGCCGAACGCGGCGGGATCGCAGCCCCCGCATCGACGACCGGCAGCGCTCGTCGCTTGAGATCTCAGACGACGACATCGACGTACCGCCGTTCTTGCGCTAGTCGCGGGGAGGGACCGCTCGCTAGCCTGCGCGTCGTGTCGTCAACGACCCCGCGTCGCACCGCCCTGTACGACCGCCACGTCGCGGCCGGCGCGCGGATGGTGGAGTTCGCTGGGTGGGAGATGCCCGTCCAGTATGCAGGAGTGCGCGAGGAGCACATGGTGGTGCGCATGGATGTCGGCATGTTCGACGTCTCGCACATGGGCGAGATCGAGACCTCTGGTCCGCAGGCGCTGGAGTTACTGCAGCGGCTGATCTCCAATGACCTGTCCACGATCCCGATCGGCGGCGCCCAGTACGGGGTGATCTGCCACGAAGACGGGGGCGTGCTCGACGATCTGTTGACGTATCGCCTGGACGTCGACCGCTGGCTGACGGTCACAAACGCAGCCAACCACGCCTCCGATCTGGCGTGGTTTCAGGAGCACGCGCGCGCGTTCGACGTGCAGGTGGAGGACAGCATCGAGGATTACGGGATGCTCGCCGTGCAGGGCCCGCGCGCGCGAGAAATCGTCCAGGCGATCTCCGACGCGCCGCTCCCGGCGCGCATGCGGGCAGGCACGCGGCGGCTGGCTGGTGCGGAGACGCTCGTGTGCGGCACCGGGTACACGGGCGAGGACGGTGTCGAGTTGCTGCTGGCGCTCGCGGACGCGCCGGCGCTGTGGGATGAGCTGGTGCGCCGCGGTGCGGTTCCCGTGGGGTTGGCCGCGCGGGATACGTTGCGGTTGGAGGCGTGCTACCACTTGTACGGGAACGACCTGTCGAGGAAGCGCGGGCCGATCGAAGCCGGGCTGGGGTGGTGCTGCAAGGAGGACACTCAGTTCGTCGGCTCAGACGCCGTGCGCGCCGTGCGCGAGGCCGGCCCCGCGGAGAAGCTCGTGGCGTTCGCGATCGACGGTCCCGGGATCGCGCGCCAGGGCAACCCGATCGCCGGTGGCGGCGTGGTCACCAGCGGCACTCTCTCACCTTGTCTGGGCGTGGGCATCGGCCTCGCGTACGTGCCCGCCGAGCGCTCGGCGGTCGGGACCCGCCTCGAGATCGATGTCCGTGGCAAGATGCGTTCCGCCGTAGTCAAGGAAAAGCCGTTCTACCGCAAAGACTAAAGACCACCACGACCGCACAAACGAGCGCCGGAGGGCAGCTCCACAGAAAGGGCCCCGAGCATGGCCGAGGCAAGCTATCCCGACGAGTTGCTGTACCACCCCGAGCACGACTGGGCGCGCATCGACCCGGCCCAGCCCGGCGAGGCGACGCTGGGAATCACGTGGTACGCGCAGGACGCGCTCGGCGAGGTGGTGTTCTTCGAGACGCCCACCGTTGGGCTGACGCTCAGTAAAGACGAGCCCTACGCCGAGGTTGAGTCGGTCAAGGCGGTCTCAGACGTGATTGCTCCGCTCTCCGGAAAGATCGTCGCGGTCAACGACACGCTCGTGGAGGACCCGCAGCTCATCAACGAGGATCCCTACGGCGAGGGCTGGCTCGTGCGGATCACGCTGAGCGACCCGGCCGAGCGCGACGCGCTGCTGGACGCGCAGGCTTACTCCGCCACTCTGGGCGGCTAGGCTCAAGGGGCTTGAGCCGCTACACCGCCACCACCGAGCAGGATCGCGAGCGGATGCTCGCGGCGATCGGCGTCGGCTCCGTGCAGGAGCTGTTCGACCGGCAGGTTCCCGCGGGGGTGAGGCTGGGACGAGCGCTCCAGCTGCCTGACGGGATGGGCGAGCAGGACGTATACGCGCACCTGCGCGAGCTGGCGGCGCGCAATACGAGCGCCGAAGACGAGCTGAGCTTTCTGGGGGCCGGCATGTACGACCACTACGTGCCGGCGCTGATCGACATGTTGATGGAGCGCTCGGAGTTCCTGACCCCCTACACCCCGTATCAGCCGGAGATCTCCCAGGGGGGACTGCAGGTGATGTTCGAGTACCAGACGGCGATCTGCGAGCTGACGGGACTGCCGGTGTCGAACGCCTCGGTGTACGAGGGGCCGAGCGCTCTCGCCGCCGCGGGGTATCTGGCGAAGCTGCACAATGGCCGCGGCCGGCTGGTCGTGAGCGCGGGCTTGCATCCGCATGCGATCGAGACGTTACGCACCTACGCGCACGGGTATGGGATGAGCGTCGTCGAGGTCCCGCTCGCCGATGGCGTCACCGACGTGGACGCCTGGACGGACGCGATCGACGCTGACACGAGCGCCGCCATGTTCGCCCAGCCGAACTTCTACGGGGCGGTCGAGGACGCCGGGGCGCTGAGCGCCGTCGCAAAGGGTGCCGGCGGTGGGGGCTCGCCCCCTGTCATCGTCGCCTCGGTCGACCCGATCACGCTCGGCGTGCTCGAGCCGCCAGGGGAGTGTGGGGTGGATGTGGCCGTCGGCGAGGGCCAGCCGCTCGGCAACCGGTTGGACTTCGGCGGGCCGTCGTTCGGGCTGTTCGCCGCGCGCGAGGAGTACCTGCGCAGGATGCCCGGCCGGATCGCGGGAGAGACCGTCGACGTGGACGGGCGGCGCGGGTTCGTGCTGACATTGCAGACGCGCGAGCAGCACATCAGGCGCGAGAAGGCGACATCGAACATCTGCACCTCTCAAGCGCTGAACGCGCTCGGTGGGGTGGTGTACCTGTCGTGGTTGGGCCCCCGGGGGATTGTCGAGCTGGGCGAGCTGCTGCTTGCGCGCACGCACTACGCACGCGAGACGCTCACCGCGCTGGACGGGGTGTGGGCGATGCACTCACAACCCGTGATTCGCGAGTTCACCGTGCGCCTGGATGCGGACGTGGCGGCGGTCAAGGCTAGGTGTGCCCGCGCGGGCGTGAACCCGGGCGTGGACATCCACGCGCTGAGCGGGCGTGAGGAGGATCGCGGTGGGATGCTGATCGCCATCACCGAGCAGCGCACGCGCGCCGACATCGACCGGCTCGCGGACGTGTTGGGGGCGGCGGTGGCGGCAGAGCGCGAGGCGGTGGCGGCGTGAGCACCGAGACCCCTCAGCAGCGCGACCGCGCGCGGACCATCTTCGAGAAGGGCTCTCCTGGTCGCCGCGCGTTCGTATGCCCCGAGCTCGACGTGCCCAAGGTCGACGCCGAGACGCTGCTGCCGGCGCGCTACCGCCGGACCGAGCCGCCGCGGTTGCCGGAGTGCTCAGAGCCTGAGATCGTGCGCCACTACGTGGGCATCTCCAAGCGGAACTTCGACCTGGACTCGGGTTTTTATCCGCTCGGATCGTGCACTATGAAGCACAACCCGCGCCTGCACGAGCGCGCGGCGGCATTGCCGGGCCACTCGCGGCTGCACCCTCTGCAGGACCCCGCGCGCGCGCGGGGGGCGCTGGAGCTGATGTGGCGATTGCAGGGCGCGCTGGGAGAGCTCGCGGGGCTGCCGTACGTGTCGCTGCAGCCCTCGGCCGGGTCGCACGGCGAGCTCGCGGGGGTGCTGCTGACGCGCGCGTATCACGAGAGCCGGGGGGAGACGCGCCACCGGGTGCTGACGCCCGATACGGCGCATGGGACGAACCCGGCGACCGTGACGATGGCCGGGCTGGAGGTGGTCAAGCTCGCGACGGACGCCGCCGGTGGAATCGACCTCGACGACCTGCGCGCCAAGGCCGGCGCGAACGTGGCGTGCCTGATGCTGACCAACCCGAACACGCTCGGCGTGTTCGATCCCAACATCGAGGAGATCGCCACGATCGTGCACGGGGTGGGGGCTACGCTGTACTACGACGGGGCGAACCTGAACGCGGTGATGGGCGTCTCGCGTCCCGGGGACATGGGGTTTGACATCGTCCATTTCAACCTGCACAAGTCCTTCACCCAGCCCCACGGCGGCGGTGGGCCGGGCTCGGGACCGATCGCGGTGAGCGAGCGGATCGCGCCGTTCCTGCCGACGCCGATCGTAGTCAGGCGCGCCGCCGCAAACGAGACGAGCGGCGCAGGTGCCGCTACGCAGGCGAATGCCGGGATGAACGCCGCTGCGGAGGCGAACGGCGCGGCGTCGGCGGAGGTCGTGTTCGACCTCGACTACGGCGGTGGTGCGGACAGTGACGGCTCGAGCCCGGCCCCGGGATCGCGATCGATCGGCCGGCTGCGCGGGTTCCACGGCAACTACGGGTGCTTCGTGCGCGCATACGCGTATATCTGCTCGCTCGGCGCCGACGGGCTGAAGGACGCGTCGGAGACGGCGGTGCTGAACGCCAACTACCTGCTCGCGCGACTGCGCGAGGCCGGCGTGGGGAACGGGCGAGGCGTCGACGATTATCTGCCGCTTGCCTATGGAGAGCTGTGCATGCACGAGTTCGTCCTCTCGGGCGGGGCGATGAAGCGCGAGCTCGGGCTGAAGATGCTGGACCTCGCCAAGCGGCTGCTGGACTTCGGGTTTCATCCCCCGACCGTGTACTTCCCGCTGCTCGTGGACGAGGCGTTGATGGTCGAGCCGACCGAGACCGAGACCCGGGAGACGCTCGACTCGTTCGCCGAGGCGATCGCGCAGATCCTGCGCGAGGCCGCCGTGGACGGACCCGAGGTCGCGCAGAACGCTCCGTATACGACCCCGGTCAGGCGGTTGGACGAGGTGGCGGCCGCCAAGCACCCAATCATCCGGCAAGCCCTGTCCTAAGCGCACGACGCCGTTTGAGCGTCAGTCAGCGCGTCAGGTGTTGGCGACCGGCCGGGCGAGGAGAGACTGATATCGGACACACGAAGGTTATAATGGACACATGAGTCGGGTTCTCGAGCAACTGGCGCGCGATGCGGGTGTCAGCGAGCGCACGCTTCGTCGTGCGGTGGCCGGTGGCCTGATCCGCGCATGGCGCCCGAGTTCGCGCAGGCTTTTCGTGCCCGATCCCGAGGCGGTATGGGTGCGGTCGCACTGGTCGCTGGTCAGTCGGCTGCTTGCCACCCTGAGAACCGAGCCCAACCTGAAGCTGGTCGTGCTTTTCGGGTCTGTCGCACGCGGAGATGACGTGGCGGGTGTATCCGATGTGGACCTGATGGTCGAGCTCGGTCGTCCGTATCCTGGGGCGCTGGAGGCGCTGCGCCGACGGCTGAACGAGCGCGTGAATCCTGAGGTCGAGGTGCAATTGGTGCCGCTGCGAGCAGCGCGGCGCGATCCGTGTCTGTTGGCCGAGATCCTGCGCGATGGGCGTCCGCTGGTGGATCGCTCCCGGCTGTGGCCGGCGCTTCAGACCCAGGCCGAGCAGACCCAGGCGCAGGCCGATTGGACGGGGCGGGAGATACACGCCGGGGCTCGGGCGGCTGTCGGCTACTTCCAGCGGCTGGCGGCGGCACGCGCGCAATCGCCTGCCGGCGGCGCCCGGTGAGCGGCTCTACCCGCCCGCCGGTGGCCGACCAGGCGCGCCGGACGGCCCTGGAGAAGGCGTTGCTGGCACTGGCGCGTACGATGGAGCAGCTGGAGATCGCCGTCTCCGCCTTCCCGCCGTACTTCGACCTCTCTGCGTTCCATGCCGCGTGGTACTCAGAGCTCCCGGAGGAGCGCAACCGGGCCATGTTGGTCCGGTCGAATATGGATGACCTGCACAACCTGTGTCAGGGCATGATCGGTCTCAGCGTACGAGTGGCCCAGGATCTGGGCACGATTCCCGCCGATCACAAGACCTCGGCGCCTGACCAGCTACGACAACAGGGTCTTTATCCGATGGAGGCGGAGCGGGTCATGCAGGAGGTCCTCGACCTGCGCAACGCGAGCCAGCACGAGTATTGGATCCTGGAGCCGGAGGACGTGCACATCGCCGTTGAGCACCAGCGGCGGCACCTCCCCGCATTCATCGCGGGAGTGGGTGCTTGGGTTGAGGGCCTACGACCCGATCCGTAGGTCCTCCGTTAGCCTCCCGGCTATGCGCATCTTCTCCGGCATCCAGCCCACCGGGAGTAAGCACCTGGGCAATTACATCGGCGCCATAACCCAATATGTCGCCGGCCAGGATCGCGGCGAGGCGCTGTACTGCATTGTCGACCTGCACGCGATCACCGTCCCCTACGAGCCGGCCAAGCTGAGGGAGAGCGTGTATGACCTGACCGCGCTGCTGCTCGCCGCGGGCCTGGACCCAAGACGGTGCATCCTGTTCAGGCAGGGGGACGTGCTGGAGCACACGGAGCTGTGCTGGCTGTTGTGCGGCGTGACTGAGCTCGGCAGGTTGCAGCGGATGCACCAGTTCCGCGACAAGTCGACCACGCAACGCGAGCTGGTGTCCGCTGGGCTGCTCATCTATCCGGTGCTGCAGGCTGCCGACGTGCTCGCCTACCGCGCGCACGAGGTGCCCGTGGGAGAGGACCAGCGCGAGCACCTGGAGCTGATGCGCGACGTGGCGCGACGATTCAATTCGCGGTTCGGCGACGGCGAGGAGGTGTTGGTCGTGCCGGAGCATCGCATCCCCGAGGTGGGGGCGCGGATCATGGATCTGCAGGACCCGGCGCGCAAGATGTCAACGACTGGCGCTTCCGAACAGGGCACCGTATACGTGCTTGATGACCCCCGCACAATCGAGAAGAAGTTCAAGAGCGCCGTCACCGACTCCGGCGCGGAGATCCGCCGGGCACAGGACAAGCCGGGCGTGTCGAACCTGATCGAGATCCTTGCCGTCGCGCGCGGGAGCACGCCCGAGGCGGTCGAGGCGGAGATGGCGGACGCGCGCGGGTACGGCGACCTGAAGGCCGCGGTGGCCGCCGCGACGATCGAGTACCTGGCGCCGGTGCGCGTGCGCTACTCCGACCTGCGCGCGGACGAGCCGGCGCTGGAGGCGATTCTCGCGGATGGCGCGACCCGCGCTCGGGAGATCGCCGCCCAGACCCTCGCGGACGTGCGTGAGCGGATGGGCGTGGGGCTCCAGACCAGATCCCGCCCGCCCCGACCGGTACGGTAATCCGGTGAGCATTGCCACGCTCGACCTCGACCTGGACGTGTTCAGCGGGCCGTTCGACCTGCTGCTGACGCTGATCCTGCGCGAAGAGGTGGACCTGCTCGAGCTGGCGCTGGCTGATGTGGTGCTCTCCTATCTCGACCACCTGGAGTCCCGCGGCGAGCTGGACCTGGAGACCGCGACCGAGTTCATCGTGCTGATCGCCGCGCTGCTTGAGCTCAAGTCCAAGCTGATGCTCGCGAGCGAGGACGAGAGCGAGCTGCTCGACATGGAGCCCGAGCTGGCGGCCGAGGAGCTGCTGGCACGGATGCTGGACGCGCGACGCTACCGCTCGGCGGCGGGCCATCTGAAGGAGTTGCTCGCGCGCGAGCACGGAGTCCGGTTTCGCGAAGCTCCACCGCCCGCGCACCTGCGCCGCACAGAGCTCCAACCCCAGGAGGGCTCACAGGACCCTGGGATACTGGGCGAGGCGATCGGACGTCTGCTGGCGCTGCCCCCGGCGATCAGCCTGCGCCACATCGGCGCCCAGCGTGTGACCGTCACCGAGCGCCTGGCGCACCTGCGCGGGCTGCTGCGCCGGGGGGCATTCAGCTTCGACGAGGCCGTGCGAGGCGCCGATCGCATGACGGTCGCGGTCACGCTGTTCGCGCTGCTCGAGCTGTACAAGCGTGGCGAGGCCGACTGGCGCCAGCCGGAGAGCTTCGGCGAGGTCACGATCGAGGCGGTGGCCGCCCAGCCCGTGGCGGCGGTGGCCGGATGAGCGGAGATGCGGGGCTGGCGCGCACGATCGAGGCGCTGTTGTTTCTCTCGCCCGACCCGTTGAGCGTCGCCGAGCTGGCCGAAGCAG
Source organism: uncultured Solirubrobacterales bacterium (assembly GCA_963755165.1). GTDB lineage: Bacteria > Actinomycetota > Thermoleophilia > Solirubrobacterales > Solirubrobacteraceae > Palsa-744. The sequence goes on from CAVWIT010000002.1 coordinate 956,882, forward strand.
CCCGGGCGGGCGAGCCAGACGTCGAAGCGACGCTGAGCGTGCTCGCCGAGAGCTATGCGCCGGGCGCGCGCGGAATTGTGCTGCGCGAGCTGGGCGGCGGATACACGTTCGCGACTGACCCCTCCACCGAGGACGCCGCCAGGCGCCTGTTCAGCCGCCCGCGCACGGCCACGTTCACACCCGCGCAGGCCGAGACGCTGGCGATCGTCGCGTATCTGCAGCCGGTGTCGCGCCCGGAGATCACGCGCATCCGCGGCGTCAGCGCCGACTCGGCGGCGACCACGCTGCTCGAGCGCGGCTTGGTCGAGGAGGCGGGCCGCTCTCAGTTCGGCGCGGTGATGTACCGCACGAGCACGCTGTTTCTGAAGCTGTTCGGGCTTCGCTCGCTCGATGAGCTGCCTGACGTCGCACGCTGGGACCCGACCCCCGAGGAGCAGACGGAGCTGCGAGAGCGGCTGCTGCGCGCGGGAGAGGCTCGCGCGGGGGACGGTCCGACCCCGGAGTAAGGGCTTCCAGGACCCTGATGCGCATAACCAAGTATCTCGCCCATGCCGGCGTTGCCTCGCGGCGGGCGGCGGAGGGATTGATCGCGCAAGGACGGATCGTCGTCGATGGTGAGGTCGTGACCGATCCTGCGCGGGACGTGAGCGAGACGAGTCGCGTCGAGATTGACGGCCGCGCGCTGGCGGGAGCCGAGCCGAGGGTGGTGTACATCGTGAACAAGCCGCTCGGGGTCCTCTGCACCGCGCGCGACCCCCACGGCCGACCGACCGTCGTCGAGCTGGTGCCCGCGCGCGGGCTGCGGTTGTATCCGGTGGGGCGCCTGGACGTGGACAGCAGCGGGCTGATCCTGCTAACGAATGACGGCGAGCTCGCCAACCGGCTGACGCACCCGCGCTATGAGGTGCCCAAGACGTATCTTGCGCGCGTCGGCGGCGGGCGCGTGGGGGAGGGCGCTCTGCGGGCGCTGCGCGGCGGAGTGACACTCCAGGATGGTCCCACCGCGCCCGCGCGGGTGCGCAGGGTGAAGGCGGATCTACTCGAGCTGACGATCCACGAGGGCCGCAACCGGCAGGTGCGGCGGATGTGCGAGGCGGTCGGTCACCCCGTGCTGGCGCTCGAGCGCGTCGCGTTTGGCCCGTTGCGCCTGGACGGCCTCGCGCCGGGGGCGTACCGTCGCTGCGGCGAGCGAGAGATCGAGGATCTGCGCACGCTCCGACGCAATTGTGACAAGCAGGTAACAGGAAGATGAGGCCAGACAGATGTAGTTCTTCCAAAATAGACTGCGTATATCTATGGTAATACGCAGTCTGAAAAGTATATGTACATCTGCGCGCGCTCTGACACAATCGCCGCCATGACGCAGTCCGCCATTTCGCAACGATTGTTCGCCCTGCGCGGCGCCACGAGCGTGGCGCGCAACGACGCCCAGGAGATCCTGGACGCGACGACTGAGCTGATGAGCACAATCATGGAGCGCAACACACTCACGCCGGAGCACGTCGTCAGCTGCATATTCACGGCGACGAACGATCTCAACGCCGAGTTCCCCGCCGTCGCGGCACGGGCGCTCGGTTTCGAGCGCGTGCCGCTGCTGTGCGCGCGGGAGATCCCGGTGCCGCGGGCGATGCCGCGCGTGATCAGGGTGCTGATCCACTACTACGCCGAGGAGGGACACGAGTCCAGGCACGTGTACCTCGGTGAGGCCGCCCAGCTGCGCGCCGACTTGCAATCGGCGCAGTAGTAACCCACACCAACCTCAGCCGTCCTATGCGCGGCAGTCCGTCACAATGGGTGTATGGCCATCGAGTTCGCCGAGCGTATTCGTCGCATCCCCTCCTACCCGGCAGCGGGTGGGTATGCCGAGCAGGCCATGCCGCTCGTGCGCCTCGCGAGCAACGAGTCCCCATACCCCCCCCTGCCGGCGGTGCGCGAGGCGATCGATCGCGCGCTGACCTCGCTCAACCGCTATCCCGACCCGTCCAATTCGCTCCTGCGCGAGCGCCTGTCCGACCGCTACGAAGTGCCGGCGTCTCAGATCGCGATCGGCAACGGCTCGTGCGACATCCTGCTCGCGGCCGGCGAGGCGCTGCTCGAGCCCGGTGCCGAGATCGTGCACGCGTGGCCATCATTCTCGGTCTATCCACACCTGTCCGCGGCCTCGGGCGCGCGCGCGATCACGGTCCCGCTCGACTTAGAGCTTCGCCACGACCTGACGGGGATGTTGAACGAGATCACGGTCGCGACTCGGCTCCTGGTCGTGTGCAACCCGAACAACCCCACCTCGACAGCGCTGCCCGCGGCGAACATCGCCACGTTCCTCGCCGAGGTCCCACCGCACGTGTGTGTGATCGTCGACGAGGCCTACTGCGAGTTCAACCTGCTGAGCGACCCCGACGCCTCGATCGACCTGCTCGACGCTCATCCCAACCTCGTGCTGTTGCGGACGTTCTCGAAGGTCTACGGTCTGTGCGGGCTGCGCGTGGGGTTCGCGCTGTGTGGCTCAGACGATCTACCCCGCGCGGTCGATCAGGTACGCCAGCCGTTCTTCTGCAATGCGCTCGCCCAGGCGGCCGCGGTCGAGGCGCTCGCCCATCAGGACGCGGTCATCGAGCGGGTGACGAGAACCGTCGCCGAGCGTGTGTCCGTCGCCGCGGGCCTGCGCGGGCTCGGCCTGCAGCCGGCCGACTCGCAGGCGAACTTCTGCTGGATCGGCCTCGGCGAGCGCGACGAGGCGCTCATCATGCGCGGACTGCAGGAGCGCGGCGTGCTCGTCCGGGGCGGCGGCGCGCTGGGCTCAGAGACGCCCGCGCTGCGCGTCACGTACGGCACGCTCGAGGAGAACGCGCGATTCCTCGAGGCGCTTGCCGAGCTGTTGTGAATGGCGGGCGCTCCTCATCGCTGGACGGTGGAGTGGCGGTCTGCTACAAAGACATGCAGACGACTATGACCGCGTCGGTTGCCACATCCGGTTGCACACTCAGCGCCCGCACCGCGTGGCTGTCGTCCTACGCCTACTGCGCCTGGCGATTTATCTAGGCGCTCCGGCCTCCGCCCGCCCGCCTGCGTGAGTGCGGGCGCCGGCGGCCGCACCGGGTCCACCGTCTGGACCGAGCGCCTTGCCCGGCGTGCACAACGCCGACTCACGCCCTCAGTCCATAATCCAGGCGTCAGTGAAAGGATGAGTCGATGATGATCGTGATGAAGGAGACCGCGACCCCCGAGGAGGTCGAGGCGGTCGTTGAGAAGATCGAGCGAGCCGGGGCGCGCGCCCACCGCAGCACGGGCGCGCGCGTGACCGTGATCGGGGCGATCGGCGACGTCGAGCAGGACGCCAGCGTCGAGAGCCTCGGCTTGGAGGGCCAACCCGGGGTCGACCGGGTCGTGCCGATCCTCAAGCCGTACAAGCTCGCCTCGCTGCAGTTCACCCACGGCGAGCGGACCGTGCTCGACATCGAGGGGCGCAAGATCGGCGGCGATCACTTCGCGCTGATCGCCGGTCCGTGCACGGTGGAGTCCCGTGAGCAGGTCCTGCAGACCGCGCGCGTGGTACGCGACGCCGGCGCGTCGCTGTTCCGTGGCGGCGCGTACAAGCCGCGCACGTCCCCGTACGCTTTCCAGGGCCTCGGCCAGGAGGGTCTGCGGCTGCTTGCCGAGGCGAAGGCGCAGACGGGCCTGCCGATCGTCACCGAGCTGATGGACATCCGCGATCTCGACGCCGTGCTGGAGGTCGCCGACGTGATCCAGATCGGCGCGCGCAACATGCAGAACTACCCGCTGCTGACCGAGATCGGTCGCTCTGGCCGGCCCGCGCTGCTCAAGCGCGGTCTGGCCGCGCCGCTCGACGAGCTGGTGATGGCGGCCGAGTACATCCTCAAGGAAGGCAACCCGTCGGTGATGCTGTGCGAGCGCGGGATCCGCACGTTCGAGACCGATCATCGCCGGGTGACGCTCGACCTGATGGCCGTGCCGATCCTCAAGGAGCTCTCGCACCTGCCGGTGATCGTCGACCCCAGCCACGCCGCGGGCCGGCGCGAGCTCGTGCAGCCGCTGTCGCTCGCCGCCGCCGCGATCGGTGCGGACGGGATCATCGTCGAGACGCACCCCAACCCGGATGAGGCCGTCTGCGACGGCCCCCAGGCGCTGCGCGCGGACTCGTTCGCGCAGTACACCCAGGCGGTGGCGCGCGCGACGGCTCTGGCCGGAAAGGCGCTCAGCGCGGTCCGATGAGGGGGCGCCCCCGTTGAAGGTCGCCGTCCTCGGGATCGGCCTGATAGGGGGCTCGATCGGCCTCTCGGCACGCATGCGCGCCGGGGCACGGGTGAGCGGCTGGGATCCCGATCCCGGCGTTCGCGCGCGCGCGCTGCAGCGGGGGGCAGTGGACGAGATCGCGGATGACATCGCCGGCGCCGTCGCGGGGGCGGACGTGGTGTTCGTCGCCGCGCCCGTCGGGGCGCTCGTGCAGACCGTGCGTTCGGCCCTGGACTACGCGGGCGTGGACGCCGTCGTGAGCGATGTCGGCTCGACTAAACGCGTCGTCGCCGAGGCGATCTCCGACGGTCGTTTCCTCGGCGGGCATCCGCTGGCGGGCTCGCAGGAGTCGGGCGTGGAGCACGCGCGTGAGGACCTGTTCGACGGGGCCGCGTGGTATCTGCTGTCCGGGACCGCCGAGAACACTCCAGAGGCCCTGCATACGCGACTGCACCGCCTGATTGTGAGCTTCGGCGCCGAGCCCATCCCGATCGACGCCTACACGCATGATCGCTTGATGGCCACTGTCTCGCAGCTGCCGCACGTGCTGGCGAACCTGCTGGTTGCCCAGCTCGTGACGGCGCGCCGTCACGGCGAGGCGCCCGCGTCTGCGCCCACCCCTGGGATGGTGGGGCCGAGCTTTCGCGACGCCACACGCGTGGCGGGCTCCAACAGCGCGATCTGGACGGACATCTACATGACTAACCGCGACGCCCTGATCGCGGCCATCGACGAGCTGACGGCAGGACTCGCGCGAGTTCGTGCCACGCTGGAAGCCGGCGACGCCGGCGCGCTCTCCGCATGGAACGAGCGCGCCCGTGCGGACCGTGAGACGCTGCGAAGGCAGACAGACCGTCCCTAGCTCGGATGAGGCTGCGCGGGTGCTCGAGATGGCCGCTGGCCGGTCGAACTACGCCCAGCTGTGCCCGACCGACCGGCCGGCCGACGCGGATCTCGGTCTCGTCAGTCCTCAGCTGCCGCGAGGGCGATCGCCTCCTGATCTTCGATGGCCATGGACTCCTCCTCGTCTCCGGTGATGCCATCCAGCGATCCGGCGAGACCGTCGTCGGCGGAGCCGTTCGTGTCACTGGACGGCGGGCTCCCGAGGAACTGCACCGTACGGGCGATGATGCTCACGGCTTGGGCGCGGCGACCGTCCTGGGTCTCCCATTCACGCCAGTCCAGGCGCCCGGCGATCGCTACGGGTCGGCCCTTGTGCAGGTGCTTGGCGACGTTCTCACCGCGGGCGCCGAACACCATCACATCGAAGAAGTTGGGCTTCTCGCCCCATACACCGGCCGCGTCGCGACGTCTGGCGTTGACCGCGATCCGCATGTGGCAGACACTGCGTCCTGATGGCAGGATGCGCAGATCGGGGTCGCTCGTGAGTCGCCCCGTGAGGACGGTTAGGTTGATGTTGCTGACCGGCATGGTGTCTCCTGTTCGCTTGTGGTTGGCAGGAAGGCCACGCGCCGCCCGGGACGGGCCGCATGAAATGCCTCTGTCCCACTATCCGACGAGGGGAGTCAAACGGGACAATTGCGATGGAGCTCGAGCCCGAGCAACCGACGCGGGGTTATCGCTCGAGGCTTCGCCCAGACTCCGCGACGAAGGTCTCGAGCTCGCGGCGGGCGTAGTGGATCCAGGAGAGCCATGTACCCATCGCCCAGCGTTCTTGATCGCCGACGAGCCGGGCGGGTAATCCGTCCGCGCCATTGCTCGTGCGATCGGGAGGGGGCGCCCGCGGGTGTGCTGGGAGTGGATCAAGCGCCTCGGGCGAGCGGCGACTTCGCGGAAGTCCTCGAGTTCCGGATTGTCCGCATTGTAGTCGCGGCAGGAACCGCGGACCGAGGGCAGGAACCGCGGACCGAGGATTCCTCCACCTCGTCGTCCACGTGACTCGTCCCGCAACTCGCGGTTTCAATACGCCCCGCTCCGTCCGAAGCCTCACCTGGCGCCCAAGCGCCCATGCATTTGCCCGCAAAGGATCGCCGTTGCCCCCGGCGGGGGCGCAGTCGCCCCCGATCGGTGGCCCCGATAGAAGCCGTTGCCCGGGGCCGAAAAAGCCGGGCGACTGCATGTTGAAACCCTGCAGTTCGGCTCTACAGAGCCAAGCTGCGCCGTCACGCGGCGGCCGATGGGAGTGGCCACCGGGGCGCTGGGGCGCTGTTACTTGACGGATGGCAGCCGGGCGCTATTCTCGGCGCTTCTTCTATTTCGCTTCCCTGAGCCATTCGGCCCCTGCCGACCCTCATAGCTCGCCGCTCGCGGGCACCGAAGTAGATCACCCCTCGCCTGACGGTCGATCTCATGCCGCGTACACACCGCCACGCGCCTCGACCGTCCTGGACGCGGGAGCCTCACTCGGGGATCTTCTCGCCCGGCGTCCTCCTCACTCGGAGAATCTCCTCGCCTGACGTTTTCAGTCGGTCGGCGATTGCCATTTCGCGCCAACTTTGACGCTCAAACGCGGGCTGGGCAGAGATCTCCGAGATCCCCTTTAGGGGGATCTCTGACAGCCGTGAAGTGACGTTTGCGTTTGCGCGCCGCCGCTTGACTGGCCACCCGCCCGCTCCTACAACGGCGCTCCATCAGCCCGTGCAAAGACCCCACCAATCGACCGGCAAAGGAGTCAGCCATGACCCTCACGATCTCGCCTTCGCCCTCCTCTAGTTCGCTGCCGACTTCGCCGCCCTCGACAACGAATGGTCGGTCGAGCTCACCCAAGCAGGTTGGTCGGCGCGGAGCGCGATCCAAATCTGCCGGAGTGCGAGTCAAATCCGCACGAGCCGAGCGCGGTCAGTGCGGGGGCGGGGAGAACCTATTGGGAAGTTACGCCGACGCCGAGGGGAGTGTCAGGGAGGTGGTTGCGCTGCCAGGGGCGATGGGAAGTGTGCTGGTCGTGGACCGCGACGCAGCTACCCTCGGCGACCGCCGACTTGTCGCGCATCTCGCGAGCGACGAGCCGGCCGAGAACGCGGCGATCGTATGCGGCAGCTACCTGCGGGACAGCGAGGGTCGCTGGAGTCGGTGTGTCACGGCCGAGGATCTCGAGACGGCGCCCTTCGCCGAGGTGCAGCTGCTGCCCGCCCGAGCGCAAGCAGGACCAGGCGAGGTGGAGCTCACGGATAGGCATGGACGTGGACATCGACTGGAGATCCTCGCCGGGGAACGGTGCAGCCTGCAGGTGCGCTGGTGCCGGCACTCGCCTGACGCAGAGAGGGCCGGGCTCGAGGTGGTGAGCGTGCGCAACGTCATCGCATGCATGGAGAAGTATGAGCCTGTGCGTAGTCTGACGGTCGAGGCGATCGCCTGCTATCGCGATAACCGCCAGGTGTCGGTGTTGGCGTTGGAATCGGAGCTCGAACGAATCGACTCCAGTCCGCTCGTGCTCAATCGGGGGCTGCGTGAGGCAACGCTTACGGCGATCGAGCGTAAGGGCTTGAGCATGAGCGAGATCGCGATGCGCTGCGGACGGGTCAAGTACGACTCACGGGGTCGCGCGAGCGGCGAGACGAGCTGGCTGGCTCGCCGCCTGGGCATCATGCCCAACTCTGGCGAGAGCACGCCGGCTCCCTGGATCCACAGCGATGTGCTCGCGCTGATCGCGCGTGAGGGCCTGCGGATCAGCCCGCGCGAGGTCGAGCTCGGCTGAGACGCCGCGGCTGCCTACATCTTCTCTTCGAGACGGGCCGCGGCCCTCTCATCAAACCGGTTCGGCTCGCCTTCGCGGGAGTCGCGCCTCACCAAAGACGACGGCCATCTGGCTGCCGTCTTTTTTGTCCCCGCTGGCCCATGCGCCGGCAGTCGTCAGTCAATCAACCAAAGGAGCAGAGCATGTCCCTATCACCATCAACATCCAACAACGCCGTGCAGGAGCTGCGAGAGCTGCCGGTTGCCTCGATCAAGCCGAATCTGTCTCAGCCACGGCGCTATTTCGACGAGGAGGCGCTCGAGGCGTTGGCCAGCTCGGTGCGCGAGCACGGCGTCCTGCAGCCGGTGCTGGTACGACCTCGTCCAGACGGTTCCTACGAGCTCCTCGCGGGCGAGCGGCGCTGGCGCGCCGCCAAGCTCGCTGGCCTTCAGAGCATCCCCGCGTTGGTGTCCCCATACGACGATGGGGCGGCGCTGCAGATTGCGCTGATCGAGAACATGGCGCGTGAGGACCTCAACCCCGTAGATCAGGCCCGCGCCTGCGCGACGCTGGTGAACGAGTTCGGTCTGACCCTCGAGCAGGTCGGACAAAGCTTGGGGCGCAGCATCGGCACGATGTCGAGCCTGATGAGCCTGCTGAAGCTATCCGAGGAGATCCTCGGGTTCATCGAGCGTGGCCAGCTAGGCCGGACTCATGGAACGGCGCTGCTGAAAGTAAAGGACATCGAGGCGCGTCCCGCGCTGGCTCGTGCGGCGGTGGCGGAGGGGTGGTCATGGCGGACGCTCGAACGTCGTGTTCGTGCAAGCAACGCGGATCTGCTCGAGTTCCAGCGGGATCGTGGTGAGCAGGTGCAGGGTGCGGTGCAAGCCCGTGATCTGGCCGCTCTGAACGTCGCCAGGTCGTGGGGCGATCTGCTGGGCGCCGAGGTGCATGTTCGCCCGATGCGTAACCAGCAGATGCGGATGGAGGTCGTATTCGACCTCCCGGCCGAGGGGATTGCTTTGGTCGAACGGCTGGCCGCCACGATCTCTCGATAAACGAAAAGGAAAGAAAGGAAAGTTTCTATGTCCATATCAACATCCAATAACGCAGGACAGAACGCGGTGCAGGAGTTGCGCGAGCTGCCGGTCGACGTAGTGTTACCCAACCCGTCTCAGCCGCGGCGCCGCTTTGACGAGGCGGCGCTGCAGGCGTTGGCGGGTTCTATCGGCGAGTGCGGCGTTCTGCAGCCGGTGCTCGTGCGTCCCCGAGAGGACGGTTCCTACGAGCTGGTCGCGGGCGAGCGGCGCTGGCGCGCGGCCAGGATCGCGGGCCTTCAGAGCATCCCGGCGCTGGTGCGCACACACGAGGACGCCGAGGCGCTCGAGGCGGCGCTGATCGAGAACATGGCGCGCGAGGATCTCAACCCGGTTGAGGAGGCCCGCGCCTGCGTGATGCTGTCGCAGGAGCTCGGCCTGACCTATTGGCAGATCGGGGAACGCGTGGGGCGCCACAAAACCGTGATAGCAAACCTGATGCGCCTGCTGAAACTATCCGAGGAGATCCTCGAACTGCTGGAGCTCCGCAAGCTGACCGCGAGTCACGGAATCGCGCTGCTGATGACAGACGACCTCCAGGCGCGTGTAGCGCTGGCCGGTGCGGCGGTGCAGGAGGGCTGGTCAGTGCATCAGCTCGAACGCCGTGTCCGTGCAGGCGAGACGGATGTGCATAAGCCCGGAGGCGCTAAAGCAGAGCAACGGCCGAACCGGCGCCAAGCACGGGATCTGGCCGCTCTGCACCTCGCCACGGCGTGGGGCGATCTGCTCGGCGCCGAGGTGCATGTTCGCGTTCTGCCTCGCGGGCGGATGCGCCTGGAGGTCTCATTCGGCTCCGCCGCGGAGGGGCTTGCCCTGGCCGACCGGCTGGCCGCCGCCCTCGCTCGCTGACGCCGCTCTCTCTCTAAATAAAAAGAAAGGAGGGACTCAATGTCCCCGACTTATGAACCCCCCGAAGGGGGATCGAATCCGCTTGCCCCGCTGGGGCAGTTGGTTGGTTGGCTCGGCAGTACGACTCTGCATGTAGCGCTCGGCGTCTTGTTGGGCTGGGGCGTGGCGCGCTTGATGCGCTCGCACCAGTTGAGCTGGAGCTGGGCGGGTGTGGGGTTCGGAGTGTGGTTGATCGTGCGGCCGTTGTTCGGTTCCTTCGGCCTGACGCTCGGCGTCGCCGCGCTTGCTGCCGCCAGCCGTGGTCGTCGCTGGCGGCGGGAAGACATCGAGGCGGGCGGCGATCTGGCGCAGATCGTCCGCGGCTTCCAGGGACCCCTGGACGCTGTGCGTGCGCTCAGCGCCAAAGCCGCCGTTGGCCGCCTGCTGAGCCGTGGAGCGTCGTGGTTCCAGGGCGACGAAGTGCTGATCGGCCAGGACGTGCGGGATGGCGGCCTGGTGCGGATCCCGCTCGGTGGACCGGAGGGGGGCACGCATACGCTCGTGGTAGGCGCCGCCGGCGCGGGTAAGACGGTCGCGATGACCGGGATCGCCGTACACGGGGTCGAGCACGGGATGGGCGCGGTGTTCCTCGACCCCAAGGGCGATCCCAGCATGTTGGAAGCGGCGCGCGATGTGGCCGAGCGTGAGGGACGGCCCTTCGTGCACTGGACGCCGGAGGGATCGGTCGTGTTCAACCCCTACGCGCACGGCTCAGAGACCGAGATAGCGGACAAGCTGCTGGCCGGCGAGCAGTGGTCAGAGCCGCATTACCTGCGCCAGGCGCAGCGCTACATCGGCCACGTGGTGCGTGTGTTGCGCCAGGCCGGGATCGTGGTCAGCCTTCAGAACGTCGTGCGCTGTCTGGATCTGGCCGAGCTCGAGATGCTGGTGCGTTCTCTGCCCGAGCAGCGGGTCGGGCAGGTGACGGCCTATCTGAAGTCGCTCAGCGCCGTTCAGCTGACGGGTCTGTCGGGCGTCCGCGACCGGCTCGCGGTGATGGCCGAGTCGGACGTCGGGCGGTGGCTGGACCCGGAGACGCCGGGGGTCATGTCGTTCGATCTGCTGGAAATGGTCAAGCAGCGAGCGGTCGTGTACTTCAGCCTGGAGTCTGATCGCAGACCGCTGCTGGCGCAGATGCTGGGAGCCGCGATTGTCGGAGACCTGCATAGCACGCAGGCGGCGCTGCAGGGCCGGCGGATACCGACCCTGGTGGTGATCGACGAGTTCGCGGCGCTGGCGGCCGAGCGGGTGGCGGGCTTGTTCGGACGCGCGCGCGGAGCCGGCATGTGCCTCCTGCTGGGCACGCAGGAGTTCGCGGACCTGCGCGTGGCGGGACGGGAGCTGCTGCTCGAGCAGGTGATGGGCAGCTTGACGTCCCTGATCTCCCACCGTCAGGTGGTCCCCGCGAGTGCCACGTTGATCGCTGAGGTGGCGGGCACCAAGGGCGCGTGGACGAGCACCGTGCACAGCGATGGCCGGCGTATGCGCACACGAGGACGCGAGTACACGGTCCACCCCGACGAGATCAAAAGCCTGCCCCGCGGTCACGCGGTCGTGATCGTGCCGACGGGCAGGCGTCCCGTGCGTACCACAAAAATATTCTCACTCGACAGGTAGGGAAAGGAAAAGATTCTTATGAAAGGTGCAACGTATGTTCCTCAACAGGTTCAGCGCCAAGCGGCGTTGATTGCATGGACCGCTGGACTGGGCGCGGTCACGCCGGAGGCGTTGGCCGAGCGCGAGGATGTGAGTGCGAAGATTGCGAGTGGGCGTTTGGACGATGGTGTCCAGCGGGGCCTCTTGAAAAGGGAGTCGTTGCTGGTCGGTCATTCCTCGCTGTATACGGTGACGTCCGCCGGGAGGAACCTGGCCCGCAGGTGCGCGCACGCCGGTGAGTACGTTTATCCGAAGGGGCTGCGCACGCCTGCTGTGAGTATCAAGGAGGCTCGGCACATGATCGCCTGTGCCGGCGTGCGGGCGGCGTTGGAACGCCGCTATCCCGGCCATCGCGTGATCGGCGAGATCGAGCTGCACCGAGACGAGCGCGAGGGGGGCGCAGGCTGGCCAGCGTGGAGATCACGGGAGCCGGGAGGAGGCGATCGCACTTCCCCGACATCGTGATCTGGCCACCCGGCACGCTCGATGACCCAGATACACCAGCACCCTCTAGGACAGCTTCAGCTCCATCTGCGTTGCCGGTGGCGGTCGAGGTCGAGCTGACGTCTAAGGCAAAGGAGGAGCTGGTGGAGAACCTCCGCGCCTGGGCCCGGTGCCGCACGATCGAGGCGGTGTTGTACTTCGCGGAGACGAGGAAGATCGAGGAGAAACTCCTCGATGTGATCGAGGCATTGAAAGTGGAGGAGGAGATAGTGGTCAACCCGCTGAGCGAGATCCTGAAACCCCAGCCGGGCTTTCCTCTGATCGACGAGTAGCAGTAGGCAGCACAAGCAGCAAAGAGGCCTCGTGACCTTCGGGTGGCGGGGCCGGTTTTCGTTAAGCGCAATTACAAGGAGCAGAAATGATGATCAGCAACACAGTGGTACGTCAGGGTGACGAGCAGATCGGGATTGAGCGGGCAATGTTGCTGGACGAGCGGGATCAGATCGTGGCGCTGGTGAAGGGACACAAGCAGGAGTTGAAGGGCTGGGTAGAGCGTTGGTGCAATGAGGGAAGGGGATCGGTGAAGGCGATATGGCAGATCATGGGGGCGATCGGGCAGGGCGAGGATCAGATCGCCGTGATCGATCTGGAGCTGGAGTTGGTGAGTGCGATGTAGGGTTCTGGTAAGCCGGGTCGTGTGGAGCTCCATCCATGGGTGGGGCTTTTTTCGTTCTAGGGCAGGTCGTGGGGTACGTCTCGTGTTTGAGACACCCCACGGCTTGCCGGGAGGTCTTTTTTTTGTGCCCGGAGAGGCGTTGGGCGTCTGAAGTGACCTTGGGGGTCTTTTTTTATGCCCAAAACCGTTGTGGGCCTCGTCGAGGTAGACATCAAACAGCTTCTCTCCTCGCCGTTCGATGACGTTCAGGCATTCGCGTTGGACGGCGTTTACCGGGGGCGGCGACATCTCGATTGGCCAGGATGGGAATCAGGTCATCGAAGATCGCGGCCGTAAAGAGGGCGCGAGCCTCGGCGGGGGCGCGTCTGAATGCCTGCTGAAGCTGATCCAGGCGGCGGGCGTCGGGAGCCAGCCAGAGCACCTTCACGGAGCCCCCAGGAGCGCGTCCGCTGCACTCGCTGCGCCAATAGTCAACGTAGGTGGAGAGCTTGCGGTCGAGCGTTGCGCTGCCAACCGTGGCACGGTCAACCTCCAGAAACCAATCGGTCGCCCCCGCGGTAGCCCCTGCCCCCGCCCCGGAGCCGATGGCGAAGAAGGCGTCGGGCTTCAGCATGGCTCGCCCACCACCGCTCAGCCCGGTGAGCTCGCGCCACGCGGCCGGCTCGGCTTGGCGCTCGAGCACCTGGAGCTCACCCCGCTCGCCGGCCTCCACAACGCGCAGGTGCGCCTCCGCCACGGCGAGATAATGGCGCACGAACTGACCGCCCGGCTCACGGGTGCGGCGGGCCTGCTCGGCGGTGATCCAGCCGTAGGCGGCGGCCAACCGCAATCCGAGTGGCGTCAGCACGTTGATATGACCGGCCGAGCCCGCCCTGACTCCGCCGATCCGGCGCTCCAGATGCCGGATGATGCCCAGCTCCACCAGCTTGGCGATGCTCCGCCTGCAAGCGCGCGCCTGCGCCAGGGGCGTGGCGCCCTCGAACACCCAGCGCTCCACTTGGCGCGTGGAGAGGAAACGCATCTCGAGCAGAACGAAAATCGCCGCGCGCTCACGCTCCAAGAGCCTGGCGTCAAGCTCTTCCATTCGGCTGTCATAAAGTCGGGGTCTCACGATCCTCTAGATCCTTTACTTCGGGGGTTGTTTTCCCTAGGTGGGAGGGGGTATTTTGGGGGGAAGGGAAGGTCATTCGATCCATTTTTTTTGGGCTTACCCAGTGTTGTTGGGGGGTTATGGGCAGTCCTCAAATACGCGGTCCAACACGCGGTCCAACGATCGGTAACACGACCGGTAGAACGATCGGTGAAACGACCGGGAAACCGACCGAGTGACCAAACCCATCAGACACCCAGCACGCTACGCACGCCCTGCGACGGAACTCTCGATCGCAGGCCCGCTCACGGGCTAGACCCCCGGTTTTATTGGGTCTAGCGCCTCCAACTTGGCGCGTTCGGGTCCTCGCTCCTGCCGGTCTTGGTGGCGTCCGCGAGCGGGGGCTCGGAGGCGGGCGGCTGACTGGTGGTCGAGCGGCCCATTGCGCTCACGATAGCCTCGCGGCGAGCTCGGCGATGATCGCGAGCGCCAGCAGGATCAGCGCCCGGTCGAGCAGCGGGGCCTTGCGAGCCAGGGCTCGCTCGTTGGCGTGCAGGTCGCTGGTGAGGTCGGCGAGGAGTTGCACACCCAGCTGGCGGTCGTCCTGCGTCTTGCGGGCCTCGAGCACGCTCGCGATCGAGGGGCCGAATCGATCGGCGCCCGGCAGGCGCAGGGCCAGCACGGCCAGCGCGAGGGACAGTCCGAGCAGGGCGATCGCCGCGATCCACGGACCGCGGGCGTTGCCGGTATCGACGAGGATCGTGACGAGCAACAAGTCGAGGAGCGCTAGGCCGAGCGCGCGGGCGTAGAGCGCGTTGGAGCGTGTGGTCTGCATCTTCAGCTGGCTGATGGCCAGTGAGAACGAGTCGTCGTTCGGTCTGGGCGTGGCTTGTGGGGTGGGCATGTCGATCTCCGATCGGGCGTTGGTCCTGACATCTCCCTGTCTACTCCGACCGAATCTCGAGAACGGGACAGCTCTATCTTGGCCTCAGTTGAGCGAGGAGGATCAGTGGCTCAAGATATATACGAAAGATATACGTAAGAGAGTCATAACCCGCTGACTGTGCTCTTATGCATATACGCGATACCAATGCGATACCAAGTTTTTAAAAATAGAACATACACATCCCCCCATACACATCCCCTCGAGCTTCAGGATTTGAACGGGACACGCCTCGCAAACCCTGGCGCTACGGAATCGCTTCGTAGTCGGCTTTCGTAGAGAGTTTTTTGCCTCCAAAGATCGAGGAGAACGCGAAGCCTGCCGTGTTTTCGAAGCCGCCGCTCACCGAGGAGCCTTCATTGCGGGCGACGTTCCCAACGCCGACCAGGAAGGTGTCGGGGCCCAGAGCCTTGTCGTTGCGTCCGCCAATGATCGAGCCGTAGGAGGTGTAGCGCTGTTCGGGTCCGAGCACCAGGTTGTGCGAGCCCGTCTGTGGCTCTGTATTTGGGTTTTCGTCGTATCCGATGATGAGGTTGCCGGCGCCGTTTGTGGCTTCGGTTGACCCTTCGCCGTTGAGGATCTGCAGGTTGACTCCTGAGAACTGGATCGTCGGTTTGCCGCCCGCACCCGATGAGACGTATTTGATGTAGGGGAGGATGGATTTCAGTGTTTCCTGTTCGGATTTTGAGAGGAGAGAAAGGCCGGTTTCGCCCTTTTCGCCGGGCGTGCCCGGTTCGCCTGGTCTGCCTTCGGGGCCTCGCACACCTTCGCTGCCCGGCGTCCCTGGTGCGCCGGTGAGTCCGGGTGGCCCCTGCGATCCTGGAGAGCCGGGCGCGCCGGTTGCGCCCGCTGCCCCCCCGGGACCCCGTTTCCCAGCGGCGGTCAGTTCCGCTTGCACTCTGGGGCTGATCTGGCTGATCGAGGTGATGGTGTAGGTGAACTCTTTTGATTTGGGTGTGGATGTGAACTCTTTGTTTTTGGAGGTTGAGGCGACGAAATGGTTTGCGGCGAGCGCGCTGCCGCTGATGGCGAGGATGAGCGCCAGCGTGGCCACAACGTTCGGGTAGGTGAGATGCCTGCGGATAAACGAGGTCATGCTCGAGCCCTGGTGAGATCCATGCCGCTCAAGATACCCAACGCCTGCGATGGAGCTCTCGCCGACAGGTCCGATCGCGAGCTCATGTCCAATGTTTCCGGGCGATTCGCCCAAAAAGTTGGCGCGCAAGCGTCCGAGGCGCTACATCTGCTACAATGTAGTGCGATGGCGGCTCATCCCGCTAAGACACAGCCGTTCTCGATCCGGCTCGGCGCGCGGGCAGATCTGCTCGTCAGCGACGAAGTCCGTCGCTCTGGGCGCTCGCGCAGCGTCGTCGTCGAGGAGCTCGCCGAGGAGGCCGCGAAGGCGCGACTGCATCCCGGTGTCGCGTTTCGTGGCAGACCTCGCCGCGCCTGGGTGATCGGGAGCGGTCTCGACGTGTGGGAGATCGTCGAGATGCTGCGCTCTTACGATGGCGATGAGGAGTCGTTGCTGGCAAATTACCCGCTTCTCAGCGTCCGGCGCCTGCGTGCGGCGCAGGCCTACGCAGAGCGCTTCCCCGAGGAGATCGAGGCATTGATAGAGGAAAATCATCGGCCTCTCGAGGAGCTCCTCGAGCTCTATCCCTTCTTGCACAGCGCTCCCCGGCCGGGGTAGCCGGTGCCGGTGCGGCTTCTGCTCGACGCGCACGTCTCTGGTCCCAGGGTGAGGCGTAGGCTGGAAGAGGACGGGCACGATGTGCGCGCGCTCGACCAGGAGCCGGCGCTCGAGGGACTTGCTGACGAGGATGTGCTGGCGCTGGCGGCCGAGGAGGAGCGGATCCTCGTGACCCATAACATCCGTGACTTCCCCAATATTCTGCGTGAATGGGCGGAGGCGCAGCGCTCACACGCCGGTGTGATCCTCGTCTACGGTATCGACCACGGCGAGTTCGAACTGATCGTCCGCGGCATAGAGCGTTGGCTGGAGCTCTACCCGGAGCCGGCGAGCTGGATCGACCTCGCCGCTGTCCTCGACCGCGACTTCGCCTCTGGCTGAGGTTACGTATGTATCCTTGGCGCGGATGAGTCCCACCAGCAAGCAGGGCAGCCACTCCTATAGTCAGGCAGGGGTTGATTATGCTGTTCTTGATGCGGGTAAGCGGCTGGCGGTCAAGGCTGCGGTGGCGACCTCCGCGCATATCGAAAAGCGGGGGGGCAGAGTGGTTGAGGATTCCCGGGGGGAGTCTGCGTTCGTATTCGAGTCGGGTGGTCAGACGCTGGCTCTTGTGATAGAGGGGCTTGGGACCAAGTCGATTATCGCCCGGGCGGTGGCTGAAGAAGGTCGCAACCATTTCGATGCTGTGGCATATGACACCGTGGCCGCGATCGTCAACGACCTCTGCTGCGTTGGTGCGCTGCCGCTCGTCGTGAACGCTTACTTCGCGACGGGTAAGCCTGAGTGGTTCAGCCGGGAGGAGTGGTATGAGAGGTTGATCGAGGGCTGGTTTGACGGATGCGTGGACGCCGGTTGCACGTGGGGAGGGGGGGAGTCGCCGTCTCTGCCGGGTCTCGTTGATGGCGAGGAGATCGAGCTTGCCGGTAGCGCGGTGGGGGTGATTCCGGACGATCGGGAGCCTATCCTGGGACAGTATCTGGGTGAGGGCGATGAGGTGGTGCTCGTGGAGAGCAGCGGATTGCACGCGAACGGCTCATCCCTTGCGCGCCTGATCGCGGGAGAGCTCGAGGCGGGTTACGCGACCCCACTCCCGAGCGGAAGTCTTTTTGGAGAGGCACTCCTTCGGCCCTCGCACATGTACACCAATCTTGTTCGATTCGATTCTCGACGAGGGGCTGCCCGTGACGTACATGAGTCATTTGACGGGTCATGGATTCCTCAAGCTGATGCGGCCGGCACGCGAGTTGACTTATCGGATTACGGAGTTGCTTCCCGTGCCTGAGGTTCTGAGCTTCCTGGTGGATAGAGCCGGTATGACGTCCAGGAGTGCTTATTCGACTTTTAATATGGGTCATGGGTTGGCGATCTATTGTGGCGAGGGATCTGGACCCAAGGTGGTGGAATCGGCCGCCGGGAAAGGTCTGAAGGCCATCGTGGCGGGGCGGGTGGAGTCTGGCGAGCGTGGCGTTGTGATCGAGCCGCTGGATATTGAGTTTGTCAGTGACGAGCTGCGGCTCGGCCCCGGTCAGTGATCGGCCGTGATGCGCTAGACTTGGCCAATCTATGAATGCCTGGAGCCCAGATCACGTCACTTCGCTCGCGACGCTCGGGGAGATCGCCGATTTGCTCGCGGCCAGGCTCAAGCGCGACCGTATCCCCGGTGTTGTGCGCCGCGCGGCGGAGGCCTATGGCGGCCGGTCGATCCTCCAAGCCATCGGCGATAGTGATGAGGAGCTCGTTCTGGATGAGTTGCGGGACGCCTTCGACTGGTCGGCCGCGGCGTAGTGCGTCACACCCGCGGCGGCGGTGAGTACGCCTGGCCCCCCTACCCAGCCCTCGCAATAGCCCGCTCGGCTGCCGCGACGAATCGTCGTGCTTGGGCGAGAAGCATCTCGGCGAGATCACTGTCGATTGCCGTTGGGCTCAGTCTCTTCGCCGACTCGTGATGTCTATCTGAGATCACGACACAGTGAGCGTCCCGCCCTCGCCGTGAGCGGGTGGGCAGCTGGAGGGTGTTGTCTGGGATTCGATTCATGCCGGCCACCGTACGCACCGACTGCGATGGAATCTTCGCCCGCAGTGCTTTCTCCCCCAAACCCCAGTGTTTCCAGGCTCCCCCGCCCAAGAAGTTGGCGCGTATGTATCCAAGACAACGAACGATGTGGCGCGCCTGTTCGCCCGCGCGCGTGTGGCGGGGCATGAGCCCTGCAGGCGGTTGGCTACGAGCGGTGTAGCAGCCTGCGGAGCAGTGCCCACAGTGCGCCCAGGCCCCACGACCCGGTTGGTCCGGTGGGTATTTCCCTGCCGGGGATACCGGACGGCGGGGGCAGCGGTGGAGGCTTGTTGGGCATGAGGGTCATTGTAGCGGTCAGGTCAGCGACAGTAGACCGTAGAGGAGTGCCAGCAGGATCGGTGCGCGGGTCGCGAGTACGAGCGCTTTGCGGCGCTGTGCGAGCGCTGCCCGGTTCTGTCGCGCCCTGTCGGCGAGGTCGGCGTGCAGGTTCTCGACGACGACTTCTCCCATCGCGACGAGTCCTGGTTTGGTCGGTTTCGTAGACATCCCTACCCCTACTCCGACAGGACCCCCAGAACGGGACACGTCGCGCCCAAAAGTTTTTCCGGCGCGCCGATTCGAACCGGCCGCGGAGTGGCGCCCAGACTCGAGTTTCGGGGTATACTTCTGGCCATAGGGTCTTGACGAGGAGGGGTTGGGTTATGCCACACGTACACCTGAATCGCACTGCGGGAGCGCGGCGGGGGATGACCTACGTTGGCATCTCGCAGCGCTCCACCTCGGACGACCGCGAACGCCTCCAGAAGCGTGCTCTCCGGCAAAAGAAGAACATCGTCCGCGACGCCAAGCTCCTCGCCCGATCTGAGGACTGGAGGGCCAGCGGAGAAGAGTTCGCCGTCCTTTTCCGGCGCTGGAAAGCCGCTGGCTCGGCCGGTCGCGCTTACGACGAGAAGCTGTGGAAGAGCTTCAAGGCGGCAGCGGATGCGTTTCACCAGCGCCGAGCCAAGCATTTTGCCGAGGTCGCTCGTATCGCTAAGGCGAAAGCCACGGCGAAGCAGAAGCTGATCGCCGAGGCGGAGAAACTGAGCTCGATCAGCGACTACGACACCGCCAAGGGTCAGTTCTCGGACATCATGGTTCGCTGGCGCGAGACCGGGCACGCCGGGCGTTACGAGAACGAGCTTTGGGAGAAGTTCGTCGCCGCGAGGCAGGCGATGTATAACGCGACCGCGGAGGATCGGCGTGGCCGCCAGAGCGAGTATGTGCAGCGCGTTGAAGAGCGGATTCGCCGCCACCGCGAGGTGATGGGCAAGCTCAGAGCGCAGCGTCGAGAGCTCACGATTCGCCGTAGGGGGCTCATGCCGGGTTGGGTGGGGCTGGAAATGGCTGAAGAATTCGACGAGCGAGTGCAGCAGATCGACGGGTACCTGATCGAGCGTCAACGCTGGCTGGATGAAGACACGGAGCGTGTAGCTCGCGCGATGGTTGGCAAAGATGAGGTGAGCGTCACCGAGTTCTACCAACACCTGACGAGCACCGACGCATAGCTCGAGCTCGATCAAGCTCGTGAAGAGGCTCGAAGACCGGCACGCTCCTGCCCGTTTCTCGCTGGCCACCGCCGCCTGGCCCGAAATCCAGCCCGTCGAGCCGTGAGCTGTGACAAGGCCGGTTTCACTGTGTTCACACCCGCTTGAAGCCCAGCTCCTCGGCGATGCTACGGCGTATGTGTTCGCCGGTAGTCAGCCGTCGTTGATGCGTGTGTTGTTCTCTGATCACGAGCGGCCGCCCGCTGATCTTGCGGGTGCGGCGCTCGAGCGGCCGGATTCAGCGTTCGACGAATTCGCCGCGCTCATGCTCCTGCCGGCCTTTGACGAAGGAGGGTTGGCTTTGCAGGTCGCGGTCGTGCAGGTAGGCCGCGAGCGCCTTGGTCCATTGCTGTGTGGGGAAGGTGTCGCGGACGCCTTGGAGGATGCGCTCGACGTCGATGATGCTGCGCTGGGAGATCTCCACGGGCTTGCGTCCGTCGATCTGGTGCAGCAGCCCTTCTGTGAGCCACTTGCGAACGGTGGGTTCGCTGACGTGCAGGTGCTCGGCGGCTTGGCTGACGGTGAGGCCTCCTGGCCACTGCAGCGTCTGCTGCATCCGGGCGCTCAGCGCCTCCAGCTGCGCGAGGGTGCGCTCCAGCTTCACCTTCGAGCGCGAGGAGGAGCGGAGCTCTGTGACCAGCTCGGCGAGCTCTTCGGCTTCCAGTCGCGCCAGCGCGGCACGGCGTCGCAACTGCGTGGGGGCCTCGACCGTGGACACGGAGAGAGCCTAGCACACCGTTTCGGAAACAACGTTAGTTTCCCCAACGTGGGATCCGCCAATCCTTGACGACGATGTCTCGACCGATGAGGCTTACACGACGCGCGGGGTGCGGGAGATGTTCTTCGCGTGCGCATCCGCGTTGCCCACCAGGAAGTGGAAGACAGCTGCCTGTGCGCCGGCGAGGCGGTCGAGGCCAGGCGACGGCGAGTGCTCGTCGACGCGCTCGAGTCGGCCGACCTCTTCGCCGTCCCAGTACACACCGAGGCTCATGTCTCACCGCACCCGTGCACGTCCAGTCGCAGCCCTAGCGCTGCGAGAATGCGCATGAGGACGTCCAGCCGCACCGTTGGCTCGCCGTGCTCGACGCGATGGATGGAGCGCACGCCGACGTTCGCGACCATCGCCAGCGTTCGCTGATCCATACCTTGACGGCGACGCTCGTCGCGGACGCGTTGTCCGATTCGCTGCGATGTGGATTCGATCCCTGCTATCTGCGTGATCACGCATATTCTACCGCAGAATGGCGACTGACTCAATAATCTGTGCGATCGCGCAGATCACTTCCAAACAGGGCTCGCGACCTATGAAATCGGCGTGATCGCGCAGACACTGGCTATCGTCAACCTGCTAGGCCGAGGAGAGATCCCGCCGGGCGACCTACGACATAGGGTCTAGACGACGCTAGACGGGCTAGACGACGCTAGACGCGCTAGACGGCGCTAGACTGGGGTGCTGGACCGCGGCGAGCCCAGCCCAGAAGCGCTACCTGACCGCCCTCGCGGCCGTCGCCGCCACAGCAACTCCCATGACTGCCCGCGCCGTCGCCGAGCAGCTCGGTCGCACGCCGAAACAGCTCTCCAGCGTACGCGACGAGCTCATCAAAGCGGGAACGCTCACCGTCGAAGGCGACGAGCTGCGGTTCACGATCCCCGGAATGAGCGCCTACGTGCTCGCACGCTGACAGCGCGGTCCAATGGCCTTTCAGTGAGGGGCTATCCTTAGGTCATGCCCACGCTCGTGATGGACCCTGCTCCGGTCGAGATCGACGAGCTACTCGAGCGTCGCGAAGCGCTTGGGCTGGACCACCGCGACGAGGTCTGGGACGGCGTGCTGCACATGCACCCAGCACCAAGCTTCGTGCACGGGCGGGTTTCGAGCATGCTGCACCGAGTGCTGGGACCCTACGCCGACGCCGCCGGCCTCCAGATGGTCGGCACGGTCGGGATCGGCGTCAAAGACGACAACCGCATCCCCGACCTGACGCTGCAGCGACCCCAGGATGCCGAGCCGCAATGGCAGCACACGGCGGCGCTCGTGATCGAGATCGTCTCGCCGAAAGACAAGTCGCGGGACAAGTTCGACTTCTATGCCGCGCATGAGGTCGATGAGGTCTTGATTGTCGACCCCGAGAAACGAACCGTCGATTGGCTCGGGCTCACTGGTGGCGAGTACCGCTCGATCGAGCGCAGCGGCGTGATCGAGCTGGGGCCGGCGGAGCTGGCCGAGCAGATCGACTGGCCGTAAGGGCCGCACACCAGCCGGAGGCACGAAGCTGGGCGGGGGCCAGTCGAACCTCGGCGAGTGCGCCCGCAGGTCGTCCCTTGCGAGCTTAGGCCGAGCGTCCTGCCTGGACGTTCGCAACCTCCACCACACAGCCAGCTTATGGGATGTTGTATACTAATCTCCAATAAGGAGATTTCGTGTCGAGGCTTTTGAATCGCCATTGGCAGAGCGAGGTCGCCGGCAGCGGTGTGTCGCGTCGAGATCGTCGCTCCTGCGATTACCAAGCCTATGTGCCAGATCCACTGGTCGGTCGTCGCTTCGTGCTCGATGGGGATGTGGCCGCCGACGTCGCCGATGCCGAAGCAGCGATCACCCGGCTGAACGCTGAGGCCACCGCTCTCGTCGACACGGAGGCCCTCGCGCGGATTCTGCTGCGTGCCGAGTCTGTAGCGTCCTCGCGCATCGAGGGACTCCAGGTCGGTGCGCGGCGGCTCCTGCGTGCCGAGGCGCTCCGCTCAATGCGTGAGCCATCGTCTGACGTGACGGCCTCCGAGGTGCTTCAGAACATCGACGCGATGCTCTACGGCGTCGAGCGCATCGGATTCAAAGATGAGATCACGGTGAATTTGCTCTTGGAGATCCACCGACGCCTTCTCACAGGCACCCGACTTGAGCCTCATGCCGGCAGTTTTCGGCAAGTTCAGAACTGGATCGGCGGCAGCGACTACAACCCATGCTCAGCGGACTATGTTCCGCCGCCCCCAGAGTTTGTCCCTGATCTCATGGACGACATGTGTGCCTTCTGCAACACCGATGACCTGCCCGCCGTCGCACAAGCGGCGGTCGCCCACGCGCAGTTCGAGACTATCCACCCCTTCGTCGACGGAAACGGCCGCACCGGGCGCGCACTCATCCATCTCGTGCTGCGTCGTCGGGGCCTGGCTCCGCGCGTCTTGCCACCGGTGTCGCTCGTGCTTGCCACGCTGGCGCGGGACTACGTCAATGGGCTCACGGGGTTCCGGTATGTCGGGTCACCCAGCTCCTCCAAGGCGAGCGAAGGTGTGAATGCGTGGGTTGCAAGCTTTGCCGGCGCTTGCATTCGTTCAGTCGCCGACGCGAGCGCATTCGAGTCACGGGCCGCCAACCTGGAGGAACAATGGCGCGAGCGCCTCGGCACCATCCGCGCCAACTCGGCAACCGACCTCCTGCTTCGCCGTCTCCCCGGAGCCCCAGTTCTCACCGCCGAGAGCGCGGCAACTTTGCTCGGTCGCACGTTCAAGCCTGCCAACGCTGCTATCCAGCGCCTCGTTGGGGCCGGCGTTATGCGCCAGATCACGATCGGCCTGCGCAATCGAGCCTATGAGGCGCCGGAGATCATCGACGCGTTCACGGATCTCGAGCGCCAGCTCGCAAGCCCAGACTCGGACACACGCTCCTCGCCACCGACAAGGACAGTTCCGGGACGTCCGTCACGGCATTAACCCCCGACTGCCCCGCCGGGTCAGTCTCATGCCCACGGCGTAGCTGAACCTCCGCCTCGCCCCTCCAGGATAGGACGTCCGTCAACCGGATCCGGTGTCGCCGATGGTCTCGCCGATGGGGCTCATCAGTCCCGCGAATAGGCAAATCGATCTCATGCCAGGCATCGTACTCCGCGCTTGGGACCCCAGAGCTTCACGAGCCCGTCTGGCGGGTTCATCGCCATCAGCTGGGTGTTGCACGAACCCAAACCGTCAAGACACCAAGACGCCCAGCCGGCCCACAAACCTAGGCCATGCAATTCCCTGACGCCCTCCGCAATCGTGCTGCTAGGTGTGTGCGATGACTTCGCCGACCTCGACGCTGTCCATCGTTACGGCGACTGGGCTGACACGCCGCGACTCTCGTTCTAGGGAGCCGCGGCGCCCAACCACTGCTGCGCGGAGGGGACGCGCCGGATCTCTTCGAGTGCGCCGCAAGGAGCAGCGGCACGCCCTGGAGAATAGCGACTTCTGGGACCGCGGTGCAAAACGTTCTATGTCTTGAGCATGTGGCGCATTGGGTTCGCGGTTCGGTTACGCTACGTGGTAGCTGGAGAGTGGAGGGAGTGGCTACGGAGTGGGAGGGGTGTAGTAGCTATGGGAGAGGGGAGAGACGTGGCTATGGAAGAGGGGAGCGCGCCGGATCGCCGTGCGCAGGCGCCGATGACCTCGGCGGTGAACTGGGCGCTGCTGGGGCTGGTGATAAAGCGTCCGAGCTACGCCTACGAGCTCTCGCAGCGCTTCGAGCGCACGTATGAGGGTGTGCTGTCGCTCAGCAGCGTCTCGCACGTCTATACGGCGCTCGCTTCGCTCGAGAGCAGAGCGCTGATCGAAGAAGCCCCGGGAAGGGGAACTGGACGGCAGCCCAAGTCGTATTATCGCGCGACGGTCACGGGCTTGGAGAGCTATCGAGCGTGGCTGGTGGGGCAGGTCGCAGAGGAACGCCGCAGCCAGCGTCTGTTCGTGCTGCAGTTGGGCGCCCTGACGCGCGATCCGCAGTTGGCGCTCGAGATCGTCGCGGACTACGAGCGGGCGTGCGTTGAGGAGGCCGCCTGGGTTCCGACAGCTCACCAGAATGGTGCCGCAATCGGCGCCTCCTTGGAGCTCCTCGGCAAGCTGCTCACCGAAGAGAACCGGCTGGCGGTGGCCGCAAAGCTTCAGTGGCTGCAGTACGCGCGCGAAGAGCTCGAGGCGCTCGCCGCGCTGCCGGAGGAGGAGCACCGGCTCGAGCGCCCGGCCGCGGCCCCCGCCGCGGAGCTCCCCGGGCTCGTGCAGGCTCTGCACGCCGGCTGAGGGCACCACCGCGACCGCCACAACCGAGTCCAATCTCGCCCGGTCAGTCTCCCTTGCCCCCGTAAACGCGAGACCAAGATCTCTAAAAAGTCTAAAGACTTCTAAACGGGGGTGTATGCTGGGGATCGTGCCAGCGAATCCGTTCAAGCCCAGTTTCGGCGTCAGCCCTCCCTTGCTCGTGGGCCGCGAGGAGCTGATCGAGGAGTTTGTTGAGGGTCTCGAGGACGGGCCGGGTGCGGCTGCCAGGGCGACGATCTACACGGGGGCTCGTGGTTCTGGCAAGACGGTGATGCTGAACGCGGTCGAAGATCGCGCGAGGGAGCTCGGTTGGCTCGTGGTGAGCGAGACTGCCTCGCCCGGCTTCGTCGATCGAATCGTCCGTCAGGAGCTGCCGAGGCTGCTCGAGAGCTTCGATCCCAAAGCCGTTCGGCGTCGCTTGACGGGCATCACGGGGCCGGCGGGATCAGGCGGGGTGTCGTGGAGCACGACGGAGAGTCACGCTCCGGAGGCGACGCTCCGCAGCCAGATCGCGCTGATCACGGATTTGCTGGCCGAGAATCAAACCGGGCTGCTCGTCACGCTCGACGAGATCCACCAGAACCAGATCGCGGAGCTGCGGCAGCTAGCCACGACCGTGCAGCACGCTTTCAGGGAGGAGCGGCAACTCGCGTTCGTCGGGGCCGGCCTGGCCTTGGCGATCACCGCTGTCGTCAACGACGAAGTGCTGACCTTCCTCCGCAGGGCCGAGCGACACGCGCTCGGATCGGTCGCTCGCGAGGATGTCGCGCGTGCGCTCAGAACCCCCTTTGAAGATAGTGGGCGCAAAGTCGCCGACGACGTGCTGGACGTGATGGTCAAAGGCACGCGCGGCTATCCCTTCCTCATCCAGCTGGTCGGCGCGCAGGTATGGCGTCTGCATAAGGAAGAGAGAGAGATCTCGATGGAAAGTGCGCGGGAGGGCGTGTCGAACGCTTTGCGCCGGCTCGGGAGGCTCGTCTACGAGCCGGCGCTGGCCGATGCCTCGGATATCGACAAGTCGTTCCTGCTCGCGATGGCCAAGGACGACGGTCCCTCGAGGATGAAAGACATCCAGGAGCGTCTTGGGATCGACGCCAACTTCGCAAGCCAGTACCGGCTCCGGCTGATCGCCTCAGAGCTCATCGAGTCAACAGGTCACGGGCACGTCGACTTCGCGCTGCCCTACCTCCGCGACTACCTCCGCGAACACGCCGCGGCCGCCGGGCTCGGGCCCTGAGATCTCCCCGCGAGTATGGGCACGGTCCTCGCTCGGATGCTCGCCCGCCCCGAAAGTATTAGCGCGCCAGTGGTTGACACTGCTGGTCCGCTCCGGGCGGGTGGCCTGAACCGCCTCGGGCATCCCGTGCTGCTTTCAATCAGCTGGCGAGCGCGTCACTGATAGCGCGGGCGAACCTGCGAGCGTCTGGAAGACGACGCAGTAGCGCTCGGTCAAGCGCAGCAGGGTGGCCAGCTGGTCCTCGTCCGCATCGGTCTGCAGCGTGAAGTTCAGCCTGATCGCGGTGAAGCCGACCGGAGCATCCTTATCGACCGACAGGGTTCCGCGAAAGTCGAGGTCCCCCTCGGCGTGGACGGAGCCGCTGACGGCCAGACCGAGGGACGTCGCAACCGCGCGCATCGTGACCCCGGCACAGGCGACCAACGCCTGTAGCAGCATGTCCCCCGAGCAGGCCAACAATCCGTTGCCGCCGGTGGCTGGATGGAGACCGGCCTGCACCAGTGCTTGTCCTGTGTTCACCGTGCACGCCACCCCGTCATCCAACGATCCGTCGGCCTCGAGCGTGACGAGTGCCGCTGCAGGCTCATCGCGGTAGCGCTGCTTCAGCGGCTCCTGGATCGCGCGAAGCTCTTCTGTGGTGGTGGCGCTCATCCGAACCGAAACCTACAGCGCGGCGCTCGGCGGCGAACCCATCGGTGAACCGCCACTGCTTGAGGAGATCGCCACGCGTGCTCCAGCCGTCCCTCGAATGCGTGGGTCGATCACCCGGGCTCCGTGCCCGCTCGGCAGGATCAACGATCTCCACCCGCCGGCAGGCTGCCGTACTTCTTCAATTTTCAATGACCGTCAAGCTGGTGCTGCCGCTGGCCCTTCGCAGCATCCGTTCGGCTTCTTGAGCCGACCCCGTGGGTTGCCGATCCAGACCCGCATCGAACACCGTCGAGGAAGATAGGGATCGCCTGCGACGGAATCCTCCGCTGGACTCCAGAACTTCACGAGCTCGCCGCGGAACCTCAATGTTTCCGGGGGTTCGCTCCCAAAAGTTGGCGCGTTCGGGTCCTCGCCGCGCTGCTCTGTGCCCGGTTATGACTCGCTGAGGACCGTGCCGAAGCGTTCGTCGAGGGTGTCTCGGCTCTCGACCGCGACTGCTTGGGCGAAGCGGCTGGCGGTGACTGTGAACTGGTCGAGAAAGCCGACGCTGCCGAGCAGCACCAGGCCGTCGCTGTGCCAGCCTTTGACGAACCCGACTTGGGCCCGCCACTGGATGTATACGTCCTCCTTCTCGACGTCATTCGAGTACAGGCGCAGGTCGATCGTCTTGTAGCGGGTCTCGAGCACCTTGCCGCCGACCGCGTGCGTGGCTTCGCCCTCGTTCTCGGTGAGGTCGATCTCGAGCTCCACGGTGAGCAGGTCGCTCGCGAGGATCGCGTCGGCGCCGGTGTCGATCAGGCCGGTGAGCTGCCCCACGCCCCGGTCCCCGTATACGAGCGAGACCGGCACGAACGGCCGCATGATCGGCTGACCGAGCCGGGTGGACTGTGCCTCCTCGCGGTAGGGATACAGCCAGGGCAGCGGCTGGTTCTCAGGCAAAGCCGAAGTGGTCGCGAAACGGCTCGTCGGCGTACGGGACGCGGCCATACACGACGACGCCCTTGCGGTCCTTGGCCTTGCGCAGGACCACATGCGGGTCCTCATCGGCGATCACGACCTCGCCCGTACGCCAGTCGATCGCGACCCATTGGCCTTCGTAGCCGGAGAAGTCGGTGTGGGGCCTTTTCAAGGCCAATGCCATGACCACATCTTAGCGACTCGAACATCTCCAACATCCCTTAGGAGCGCACCCCCGCCGAAAGAATCAGCCGTACGTTCGGCCGGCAGGCGGGACTTCGCCCGCCGATTCTGCCGGCGAACGTACAAGCCTGCTCAAGCTGGGCATTAGGAAAAGCCAGGTCGTGGATGCAAGCCAAGCGAAGACGACGGCCCGCCCGGTCAGTCTCCTCCGCCACCTGAAACGTGGGACCAAGACCCGGCGTTTCGAACCAACTTCGGCCGGCAAGGCCACAAGCCGAAGCGTTGCGAAGCGCCGGGTGCGCAGCTGCAGATGTCGCAATCACGGGGGACTTAGCCGATTATGCGTATAAACAGCTATACTTACACACGTGATCTCCCGGACTCCCCCCACCAACAAAGCACTCGCGCGTCAGCTCGTCGAGCTCGACGAGCTGCGCAAGCGTCTGGGCGATCAGGCCGGCATCGCCGGCCCGTGGCTCGGCAGCTTGCGCCGTCAGTGGCGCGCGTCTTCGGCTGAGAGCTCGATTGAGATCGAGGGCTTTCATGTGCCCGCGGAGGAGAGGATCGCGGTGGCCGGTGGCGAGGGGCCGCTGCACCCCGAGGACGAAAACCGCATGGCGCTGTCGTGTTACGCCCGCGCGATGGACCATGTCGGTGTGATGGCAGGCGATCCGGTCTTCCGGTGGCTCGACCGCGTGATCCTCGACCTGCACTTCGACGCGTGTCACTTCCAGCGCGATGCGAACCCCGGTCTCTGGCGCACCGGTCCCGTTGGGATCACGGGCGGCGACGGGCGTGTGGTCTACCAGGCGCCGCCCGCGGCGGACACGCCGACCCTGATGGGAGAGGTGATTGACTGGCTCCAGGACGGGGATCTGGACGCGCACGTCGTCGTCCGGGCCGCGATGGCGCATCTGCATGTCGTCTCGATTCATCCATTCCGCGACGGGAATGGGCGCATCTCTCGGATCGTCCAGTCGCTCGTGCTTGCCCGCGGGGGCCTGCTCGCGCCTGAGTTCGTCTCGGTCGAGGAGTATCTCGGCCGTAACACAGACGCTTACTACGCCGCGCTCCAGGCGGCGCATGGGGGCACCTACGAACCCGAGCGCGACGCTGCCGGCTGGGTGGAGTTCTGCGTCCAGGCTCATCTCGAGCAGGCTCGCCACCGGCTGGAGCAGATCGTCGAGGCGGGGAAGCGCTGGTCCTATTTGGAGGGGCTCGTGCAGCGGCGCGGGTGGCCCGACCGGCTCGTCATCGCCCTCGAGCAGGGCCTGTTTCACGGGGTCGACCGTGCCTCCTATGCGGCCGAGGCCGACATCTCCGCCCCGACAGCCAGCAACGACTTCAGGCGCCTGCTCGATGCGGGGCTCGTCGTCCAGCGGGGCAAGGGCCGCAGCACGCGGTACGTCGCGAGCGAGAGCCTGCGAGGCGAGGTTCGCCTCCATCTCGATGGGGGATGATCCAGACCGGACAGAGATGACCCGCTGCGGCGCGATAACGCTCGTCGCCCCGCCGCCGTCCAAGCTCCTTCGCCCTGCCGCGACGCATCTCGAGCTCCGGTCGGCTAGGGCCCTGAGACCGAGATCAGTCTCCTCTGTCCTCGGATCGGATCAGACCAAGACCCGGCGAATCGAGCGACGATTGGCCGGCAAGGCCACTGACCCGGGCCATGCCACGCGTCGTGCGCCGCAGCTCAAATCTAGGCCGGCACGACATCTATCCCCGGCCTTGCCAAGCGCCTGGGGGCGTAGCGCGAGATCGCTCATCGACGGGGTCGGCCGGCAGCCGGTCGGCGAGGCATCCACCAGCATTATTGGTGCCGATTGACAGTTCGCCAGCCCACACATGGTCGGCTACGCGGCGACCAGCTGAATCAGTACGAACAGGACGTACAGCGCAACCACTGCCGCGCCGCCTCGTCTGCGCATTCCGTGTGGTCTCCCCAGTAGCGCGATGGTCGTGGCCGTGATTGCCGCCAGCAACGCCAGGTCAAGCCGGTCGGTCGTTGAGTGGACGGTCAGCGTCACAAACAATGACGGGACGGCGACCCCGGCGACGAGGTTGATCGTGTTGCTGTTCAGCGCCTCACTGACAAGCGCCGCGCCCCGGTTTGCCAAGCCGAGCCGCACCCCCGTGAGGGCGTTGGGTAGGCTCGTCAGGGGGCCAAGGACAAGTGCCCCGACGAGCGCGGGTCCGATCCCCCAGCGTTCACCGAGTGACAGTGCCGCGTGCACCATCCCGACGCTTCCCAGCACGATGAGCAGGACGTCGAGCGCCATGAACGCAATCTGGCGATGCGTCGCGAAATGGTGCTCAGGGTCCGTGCTACCGCGATGCTCGCCCTCCTCAGCGGCGCGTTCTATGACGCGACTTACCAGTCCAGGTACGCGTAGGCGTGCCGCTAGACGAGAACCAGCGATCACCAGCGCGAGATAAGGAACCAGCACGCAGACAAGAAGCGTCACGGCGAGGATCGCGGACACCGCGCCGAGTAGCAGCGCTATCCCGATCGCGGTAACGGCAAGGCCGACGCCCCCCTCGAGGATCAGCGTCTCGCGTACGACGCGCACTCGCCCGGTGAGCATCGCGCTGAGCCCGACCATTGCCGCCAGGTTGAACGCGTTTGAGCCGACGATCACCCCTACTCCCGCCTCGTGAGACCCGTTGGACAATGCAGCGAGGGCAGAGGACACCTCCGGACCGTCGGCCGCCAGTGCAGTGAGCAGTCCGATGAGCACCTCGGGCAGGCCGAACTTTGCCCCTAGCTGATCGAGGCGGCGCGCGAAGGTCGAGGCGGCGCCCAACGTGACCGCGAGGGAAACGGCGAAAAGGGGCAGAGCGATCAGCGGTGCCATCACGGTGTCCTGAACGAATACCTCGCCGCCGGCGGTCAGCGTCGCGGCGACGGGGCTGGACGCTCAACTGATGGGCCCATCGCAGCGGTCGCCAGGCGCACAACCATGTAGAGGGTCCCGGGCTCCGACGGCACGGAGAGGGGGCTGGCCGGATCGGACACCAGCAGCCTCGCGAGCGCGACGCCCATCGGCTCGACCCGGCCCGGGGCCTCGAGGCGCCGGACGAGATCCATCAGCGTGTCCGACTCCGCGAGGATCTGATCGCGGGCGGCTGGCAGGGAGCCCCCAGGCGACGAGGTCGCCACTCGTGCCGCGTGGAGCGTTCGGCGCAGCCGGCGGGCAATCACACGCCTGGAGCGGGTCTTGCACAGCTGCGCGGCCCGTAACCCGAGCGCCGGACTCGTGTGCCGATCGGCACCCTCAGCGAGCTGATGATCGAGCCCCTCTCGTCCAACGGTTACGCGCAGCGCACCGTGAGCAGATCGGCGATCATTCGACGAGGCAGGGCATCTGTCGATCGGCCGAATCGTGCTCCCGGGTGCCGCTCAACGAGAAGTGTCCCAGAAGACAGGCTTGGGCAGCAGCCGGCGCGTGGGCAATCTCTGCGCGCCGCCCGCGCTCCTGACGGGCACGACAACCAACGATGTTCGGGAGAACCATGATTTGCTCCGACGGGTCGATGAGGTAACTGCCGACCAGTCTTCCCGGCTCACCTCGGATCAGTCTACAGGAGCAGCGGTGCACGTCGCAGTCTGCCCTCGGGGACGCGAGCCGCACCGCTGGCGCAGGGTGAAGGAGTCGGGCATCCGGCGGCCGCTATGCATGGAAGTGCAAGTGCGCATGAATCTGGCTCAGTCACAAGCGCGTTGATTGCCGGCCAGACGTGATGGTGCGCGCGACCAGGCAAAGCGCCACGCCGATCATCACTAGGCCTACCGCGAGGGCATCCGGTCGGCCATGCCGACCTCCCTTCCCTAACGGCCCGGCCCGTCGCTGGGCCTGTCGCGAGAACGTATCAAAGGTTCATCGGGCCGGGGACCGATGGACGGAAAGCTCACAGTCTGCCAGCGCAGGTACAGGACCAGCAGCCCGCCACCGGCGCAACGGAGGGGCCTCATCCCGAGGGGGTGAGGCCCGCTGCTCGTTGCCCTCCCCTGTGCAGGACTGCACGAGCAGCATGTCATTGAGAAGAGCAGCTGTGTAGGCGGTCGTCAGAATCCTGACCGAAGTGCGGTTGCGTCGGCGAGGATCTTCGTCAGAAGGCTGACGGCTCCACGGGGTTACGCTCGCGCCAGCGCTTCGTGGGCGCTGATACTGATTTGATCCTCCGTTTGTCCGCCTGACGGCGCAACCTCGGGTTGGATCGGCACTGCGGTCGGCGGGGTGCCACAGACGCGGTTGCGTCCGGAGCGCTTGGCCTGATAGAGCGCGGCGTCCGCCTCGGCAAAGACCTTCGAGTAGTCAAAGACGCTCCCGTCGGCAGAGGCGCTGACGCCAAAGCTCATGCTCACGTGCTGGCCGCCGCCGACCTCTCCCGCGGCCACCTCTTGGCGCAACAGCTCGGCCATCTTCTCGGTCTGCTCGAGGTCGGCTCCAGGCAGCAGCACGAGGAACTCCTCTCCGCCGAGCCGGTAGGCGAGGTCAAAGGCTCGCAGCTGCTTGCGCATCAAGTAGGCGACGTCCGTCAGCACAGCGTCTCCGACGGTATGCCCGAGTGTGTCGTTGACCGTCTTGAAGTGATCGAGGTCGCCGATCACGATGCCGATCGGCTGACCGGACACCTCAGACTGCTGGGCGAGCTCGCGTGTCCTACCAACGAGCGCATGGCGGTTGAGCATTCCCGTCAGCTGATCGATGACCGCTTCTGAGCGGTGGTCGATATCGGAGTGCATCAACGCTGTCGAGAGCATCGCCACGGCGATGATCAGCGCGGCCGGTGCGATCACCAGCGGAGGGTTGTGAAGAACTGTCTGCGCGCCGGTGGCAAAGGCGACGGTGAGCAGCAGACCGAGCGCCGTCGCGACGCCCAGCACGATGCCTCGCACAGAGAAGCGGGCGCTCAGCGTGACGACGGGGATCGCGAACCATCCGAGCGTCGCGTTGCGCGGGCCTCCGGTCAGCGCGATACTCGCCGCGATGATGACCTCGGAGGTGGCCCACGCCGCGAACATCGCGTACTCGGGCCGGGCGACGCGCGCGGTCAGCTTGTCGG
The DNA here is from genome assembly GCA_963755165.1 of uncultured Solirubrobacterales bacterium. Taxonomy (GTDB): domain Bacteria; phylum Actinomycetota; class Thermoleophilia; order Solirubrobacterales; family Solirubrobacteraceae; genus Palsa-744. The sequence goes on from CAVWIT010000002.1 coordinate 990,004, forward strand.
CAAACATGAAGATGCCGCCGGCGAGCAGCAACGGAGCGATCGTCCAGTAACCGATCCACGGTCCAGAAGCCAGGAGAGCCACCGCCAACACGGCAAAGGCCTTGCGCCTGACCGGCCCAAGGCGCAGATCCATGTCGAGCATCCGCTCGCGATCGACGCCATCGCGACACAGCCAAGAGTGAGCTTCCGCTGTGCGCTTGTCCATAACATTGTCGGATCGGCTCTGGGGCACGCGGCCTGTACCCATAAAGGGCGAAACTCAATCATGCGTGTAGGGCAGCGTTTTAGGCTGGTTAGGGGCGCTGTCTACCAGCTGCCCGATGGTTTGCCGCTACAGCCAGTCTTGGTGCCAGTGCTGCTTTTGCACGTGCGGGTGGTTACTCCGGTCGCCGCCTTCTTGATCGTGAATTCGTCACCGCTGTTGAAGGCTTTCGCGGTGACTTCGTAACCCCCATTAGTTTCGATCGATTTCGCGGCGCTGATATAGGCGTTGCCGTGAGCTTCCGCGGCGGTCGTCGGAAGCGCTTTTTCGTAGGCGTGCAATGCAACCAAACCCACCTTCGAGTAGGAGCCCCCGTTGTCCAAGGAGATCGTCTCCGCGGTCGTCTGGGCCGTGCGAGCGAGCTCCTTCGCGGAGGCGTCGTAGGCCTTTCCCTTTTGGTTGAGGAACGCCGGGATCGCAACCGCGGCGAGAATGCCGATGATCAAGATCACGACCAAGAGCTCGATCAAGGTAAACCCACCGTCATCGTCGAGCCGACTCTTCGGTCCATCCATGAGCCCGATGTCGGCGCGCGGTCATCGGCGCGAGAGCCCGACTGTCAGATCTCTGACTCGGGAGGGATGCTCCCGGCTGTCTGGTCGGCTCCTGGTCGGTCTTCCAGGTGTGCGTGGTAGGCGCGCAGCAGGCGCCGGTGGGTGAGCCATCCAACCACCTTCCCGCCGTCTGCATCCAGCACGGGTAGGCCCTCGTCGTCGGAGACGGCGAGCGCTCGTACCGCGTCCTCGAGGGACTCGTCGACCCGTAGCTCGGGTGTCTCGTGTACGAGGCTGCTCGCGGTCTGGCCGTCGCGAGCGCTGCCGATCGCCTGCTCGACGGCGATCGCGGTGACGATGCCAAGCAGCACGCCGTCCGGGTCGAGGACCGGCAGGGCCTCGGCGCGCTCGTTCGCGAACCGTTCGAGCACATCGCGCAGCGGCTGCTCGGGTGCCAGCGGCCGTGGCAGCTCGCCCATCGCCTCGCTGACGCCGATCTGCGCCATCAGGGTGCCCTGCGGCCTGTCGATGTCGATCCCGCGGCGGCGCAGCTTCAGCGTGTAGATCGTGTCGTCGGTCAGGTGATTGGCGAGGGCGGTCGCGACGATCACCGCGATCATCAGCGGCAGGATGATCCGGTAGTCGCCCGTGAGCTCGAAGATGATCAGCACGGCCGTGATCGGCGCTCGCGCGGAGGAGGCGAACACGGCGCCCATCCCGACCAGCCCGTAGGCCCCGGCGGCGACCGCCACGCCGGGCACGACATCGTGCGCGATCGCGCCGTAGGCCGAGCCGAGCATCGCCCCCATGAACAGCGAAGGGGCGAACACGCCGCCCGAGCCGCCGATCGACATCGTCAGGCTCGTCGCGAGGATCTTCGCCGCGAGCAGTCCGAGCAGCGCGAGCACGATGTAGTGGCCGGAGATCGCCAGCGCCAGCACCGGGTAGCCGACGCCATACATCTCCGGGACCGCGAGCAGCAGCAGCCCGAGCAGCACGCCGCCGACGGCGGGTCGCAGCCAGTCCGGGCGGCGGTCCCAGACCCGGTCGGAGATGTCCTCACCGCCGTACAGCACGCGGATGAACACGACCCCGACACCGGTGGCGAGCACCCCGAGGCCGGCGTAGAGCAACAGCTCCAGCGGCGAGCTGAACGTGAAGACGGGCAGCGACAGGAACGCGTGACTGCCGAACGCGGCGCGGCCGATCGCATCCGCGGTGACCGAGCTGAGCACGACCAGGCCGAAGGAGCGCGTCTCGAAGTTGCGCAGGATCAACTCGAGCGCGAAGAACACGCCGGCGAGGGGCGCGTTGAACGTCGCCGAGATACCGCCCGCGGCCCCGCACGCGACGAGCAGCCGCAGGTGTGACTCCGATACCCGCATCAACTGGCCGGTGACCGACCCAAGCGCCGAGCCGATCTGCACGATCGGCCCCTCCCGGCCGACAGAACCGCCGGAACCGATGCATACCGCCGAGGCGAGCGACTTCACGACCGGCACCCGCGGGCGCATCCGCCCACCGAGCCGGTTGACCGCGTACATCACCTCCGGCACGCCATGCCCCCGCGCCTCAGGAGCGAAGCGGCTCACCAGCGGGCCGTAGATCAAACCGCCGAAGACCGGTACGGCGACGACGAACCAGATACCGAGACCGGGAAGATGTGGATTTATCGTTCTACCGGCCGCGCCATACTCGCCGTGCCCGGTGAACAGGTGGGTGAAGCCGAGGATCATGTAGCGAAACGCGACCGCGCCGAGGCCCGCACCGGCACCCGTCAACAGCGCCAGAGCGGTCAGCCCGCCGCTGCCGCGCGCGGCCGAGCGGCGCAGCCGGGCGAGCCACTCCTGGGCGAGAGGCTCTTTGCTTTCCTCGACCACGAGCTACGAGCGTAGGCGACGCCCCGCACCGCGCCGCCCGCAGCTGGCCACCCGCAAGGCTGCAGGTCAGAAATCTGACCAAGATTGTCCGTCACAGGCACAACGAGGTCTGCGACAGTGCGTTCATGAGCGCCACGGCCAGCACACGATCAGGGGTTTGCCGCGTACTCGACGAGGACCGTGGCATGGCCGAGGCCGTCCCGGTCGAACATCGGGAGCGAGCGATCGCGGTTTGTATCGCCAAGACGGTCTCGATCCCGGAGGGTCTGTGGAGCGGCGCAGAGACCCCGACGCCCGGCGATGGCATCGGCCTGCTCGTGCTCGATGGGCTGCTGATCCGCCGCGTCGGCATCGATCAGGGGTTCGGCGCCGAGCTGCTCGGCGAGGGCGACCTGCTGCGACCCTGGCAGGGAGCAGACGAGCCGCCGACGCTGCCACAGACAACCGGCTGGCAGGTGCTCCAGCCGACACGAATGGCCGTGCTCGACGAACCATTCGCGCGACGGATGGCGCGCTACCCGCAACTCACCGGCCAGCTCGTCGGCCGAGCGCTGGCGCGCTCCCGCAACCTGGCCGTGAACATGGCAATCGTCCACCAATCACGCGTCGATGTGCGTCTGCACATGCTCTTCTGGCACCTGGCAGCACGCTGGGGCAGGGTCCGCAACGACGGCGTAATCGTGCCGCTGAAGCTCACCCACAACGTCCTCTCAGACCTCACCGCGGCGCGGCGCCCAACCGTCACGAGCGCACTCACCGAGCTCGCCAAACGTGAGCTGGTCCGCGTGGTCGACGGCGGCTGGCTGCTCTGCGGAAAGCCACCTGGCGAGCTGCTGGAGCTCGCACCAGTCCCCACGGCCCTCTCCACCGACACCCCACCAGCCGATTCGATCACGGCACATGGGCAGTGACCCAGAAGATGAGTGCTGAACCACATCACAGAAGGCGACGTGCTCGCGATGCCCTACCTCACGTCCCCCGCATCAGGATCTCGACGTCTCGGCCGCTTTTCTCCGATGTAAGCGCGGAGTGGGTTCCGTATGCCCCTGATTGTGCGCCCAGCCAGATCGAGATAAGAACCTTTGCCGCGACGATCAAGGCAGGCAACATCGTCGCGGAACCCGCCTACGCTGTTTCGTTCTCGTTCGTGGTCCTGTCTGGTACTCAGCCTCCGTCGGGTGGCGGGACGCCACCCAGCTTCGAAGGGCTGCAGGGGGCGTTCGCCTGCTCGCCGATCGCGCGGCCTTGGCCGTTCGAGCTCACCTGGAAGGCTGCCACGGACAAAGTCACGCCAAGCTCGCAGATCGTCTACGACATCTTCCTTTCTCACACCCATGGCGGCGAGGACTTCTCCCACCCGACCTGGACAACGGCGCCCGGCGTCACCGGCTTCGAAACTCCGCCATTGAGTGAACCCTCCTACTTCGTGGTGCGTGCTCGAGACCAGGCAGGCAACGAGGACCAGAACACCGTCGAGCGCATAGGCGAAGATCCCTGCGAATAGAGGGTTTCGGCCGTCGTCGTAGTCGCAAGCACCGATGTACCGTGAAGGGTGTGCAAGCACTCGGCAGCTGAGTCTCCCCGGACCTGGATGGGCGTCAGCACGGGGGCGGCGGCACGGCGCCGCCCAGCGACGCCACCTCGCTCGCCGCTTCGATGCTGTTCCCCGCTCAGCTTGCCCGCCGGCCGTGGCAGGCGACGAGGATCGGGCTCAGGAAGGTGCGTCCCGGCTCCGCCAAGTCCGCGAGCCGCTCCTGGATCTCCTCATCCCGCGCGCGGCCCGAGCTGACGAGCGCTTCGCGCAGCGTCTCCATGGACAGGCTGAAGAAAGCTGTGTCCGGTGTTCCACTACCGATCAGGCGCACGCGGCCCTCGGCCTGCACATCCTCCAGCCCCAGCGCCTCTAGCTCACTCGGCAGCTTGCGCCCGCATTCCCCGTCGTGTCCCATCGAGGCCATCAGGTCGAGCACCGCGTCCGTCACGCGCTGGGCGCCCGCCACGCGCTCGGCGTCCGGGTGTGGCGGATACGAAGTGACCGGCAAGGCCATGTCGTAGTCCTCGATCACGAGCAGCCCACCCGGCCGCACCCCCGCGAGCAGATTGGGCAGCACGCCCATACCGATGTGCTCGATCAGCAGGCGCGCGTGGACGACGTCGAACTCGCCGCCGGGCAAGGGCGCCGCGATGATGTCGTGCTCGGCGACCTCGACCGGACCGCCCGCGAGCGGCTCGAGGAACTTCAAGTAAACGTCGGCGGCGAACACGCGACCGGTTTCGCCGACCCGCTCGGAGAGCCACTCCACGACCGAGCCGCCGCCCGCGCCGACCTCGGCGACACGCGATCCCGGCCCGACGCCCAGGCGCTCGAGCAACGCGAACGTACCCTCATCCCACAGCCGCTCGATCCCCGCGAGGCGCTCGCGCTCGTCCTGCCAAGCCTGATCGTACGTGTAGGTACCCACTACGCTTCCCTCTCGCCGAGAGGGCAACCCTACCCGAACCGGAGTATTCCAGACCAGCCTGGTCGCACGACCTACAGCCACCCCTGTCGGCGCAGCTCACGCCGCCGACGATCAGCGCAATATCTAAAGATCTCTAAAAAGTCTAAAGACTTCTAAACGGGGGTGTATGCTGGGGATCGTGACGGCGAATCCGTTCAAGCCCAGCTTCGGTGTGAGCCCTCCGCTGCTGGTGGGCCGCGATCCGCTGATCGAGGAGTTCGTTGAGGGTCTCGAGGATGGGCCGGGTGCGGCCGCCAGAGCGACGATCTATACGGGGGCTCGTGGGTCTGGCAAGACGGTGATGCTGAACGCGGTCGAAGATCGCGCGAGGGAGCTCGGTTGGCTCGTGGTGAGCGAGACCGCCTCGCCCGGCTTCGTCGATCGAATCGTCCGTCAGGAGCTGCCGAGGCTGCTCGAGAGCTTTGATCCCAAAGCCGTTCGGCGTCGCTTGACGGGGATCACGGGGCCGGCGGGAACAGGCGGGGTGTCGTGGAGCACGACGGAGAGTCACGCTCCGGAGGCGACGCTCCGCAGCCAGGTCGAGCTAATCACCGATCTGCTGGCCGAGAATGAAACCGGGCTGCTCGTCACGCTCGACGAGATCCACCAGAACCAGATCGCGGAGCTGCGGCAGCTAGCCACGACCGTGCAGCACGCTTTCAGGGAGGAGCGGCAACTCGCGTTCGTCGGGGCCGGCCTGGCCTTGGCGATCACCGCTGTCGTCAACGACGAAGTGCTGACCTTCCTCCGCAGGGCCGAGCGACACGCCCTCGGATCGGTGGCCGACGAGGATGTCGCGCGTGCGCTCAGAACCCCCGTTGAAGATAGCGGGCGAAAGTCGCCGACGACGTGCTGGACGTGATGGTCAAAGGCACGCGCGGCTATCCCTTCCTCATCCAGCTGGTCGGCGCGCAGGTATGGCGTCTGCATAAGGAAGAGAGAGAGATCTCGATGGAAAGTGCGCGGGAGGGTGTGTCGAACGCTTTGCGCCGGCTCGGGAGGCTCGTTTACGAGCCGGCGCTGGCCGATGCCTCGGATATCGACAGTCGTTCCTGCTCGCGATGGCCAAGGACGACGGCCCGTCAAGGATGAAAGACATCCAGCAGCGTCTCGAGATCGACGCCAACTTCGCAAGCCAGTACCGGCTCCGGCTGATCGCCTCAGAGCTGATCGAGTCCACAGGCCACGGGCACGTTGACTTCGCGCTGCCCTTCCTCCGCGACTACCTCCGCGAACACGCCGCGGCCGCCGGGCTCGGGCCCTGAGTGCTTCAGCTAATCGGATGCATACAGCCGCCGAACCTCGCCCTCGACCGCGGGATGCTGCCGAATCCACCACCTGACGCGTCGACCGTCGAGCCAATCGCATGCGTGCCGGGCGATCCAGCGGTCCATCGGACGGTCGGCTGCTCGCACTATCGGTGAGGCGATGAAGAACAAGAGGGCGACGGGGCGGTCGCGTGGATCGCTGGAAACACGAAGGAGGCCGCCGAACACGCGACGTCTTATGAGGTACATGCGCTGGATGGGACAGGCAGCCGCCTACTGGCCTCGGGCTCGAACATCGACCCCCACTCGCTCGCGCTCGCTGGCAGCACGCTCTACTGGACCCAGGGCGGCAAGCGATGTCGGCGACGCTGAACTGAGGCGCTGCCAATCCGTAGCCGGGTCGATTCATCTTCTCTGCAACTTGGTAGGCGGCCGATCATAAAGGGTCATAGCGAATCACGATAAGTCCGGCACAGCCCTACATGTTCCACGGCCACGGCGCCAGCAGGTTGACGACAAATGCCGCGACCAACCCGGCCGCGAAGATCCACGCACCTGCGGCGACACCCAACGACCACAGGATGAGGCCGATGACCATTACAGCCAGTGCTATCGCCGTGCGCTTGAGGAGTCACACCACGCCAGAGAGCCTACCTACCGGCACTTGGCGCAGCGGCGCCGGCTCGCGCGCTCGCGTGCACTAGTCGCCGAGCTCGACCCCGTACTCTGCGAGCCACTTGACGTAGGCGGCGGTGAAGCCGGGTAGGAGCTTCAGCAGGGTGTGCACCGCAGTGTGTATGTCGTCGGCGTCGACGTAGGCGTACTCGTGACGGAGCCGATCACAGAGCTCCTTGAGCTGGATGGTTTGTAGGTCTCCTCGCCGGTGAGGGCGCCGTCGGCGCGTAGCGCCTCGATGTCGGCGTTGGTGCTCGGTCGGCGCCCGGCCGGCCGCAGTCCGGTCAGCGTCGCGGCGCAGCGGCCAGCTCGACGGCGGTCTACCAGGGCGCGCAGGTTGCCGGTGACCTGCACGACGCGGTTGTGCTCCTCGGCCATGAACGCCTCATACGCGATCTGCCATGCGTCGCGGTCGAAGTCGGACCCGAATTAAGCCATGGCCAGGAGGAGCGCGTCGCGCTCGAGCGGCATGCGTCCAGGGCGTCGCTCGATGCGTCGAGCTCCGCCTTGGAAGCGGTCGCTTTTCGTCGACTGCGCTCGTTTGGATCGGAGGACGGTGTATCGTCGGGTGCTGGGCCCATCTCATGCTCGGGTCAGTTGAGTGATGGCCTGGGCGGCGCGGCGACGGCGCCGTGCGCGGGCTCGGACCGCGGCGCGCTCGACGGCTGGGCGCTTGGCGATCAGCGCGGCCCAGGAGCCATCACGATCCACTACGGGACGCCCGTCGTGCAGGATGGTGTCGAGTAGCGCGGGTCGTGGGCCTGTACGTGCTTCAGGGACAGCACCGTCGACGTCGCGTCCAAGCGCCCGGGTCAGGCGCATGGCCAGGTAGAAGAGGTACATCGCCGGGTCCTCGGCGAGGAAGACCAGCACATCCACGTCTGAGTCCGCTCCCGCTCCTCCGCGGGCCATCGACCCGAACAGCACCGCGAGGCGAACGTTGCGCTCGGTCCGCAGCGCCTCGGTCAGGGTGGAGATGGTCTCCCAGTTCTCGCGTAGGTAGGCCCGCTCATCGGCCGCCAGCTCGACCTGTCGCACGCCGGGACGGTGGCAGCGCACGGTCCCTCGCTGCACGGCTCTCCGCAGCGTTCGCTCGGCACGCCAACATCTCGCGCCAGCGCCGGAAGGTCAGACAGCATGACCCGAGTATCGGGCCCGGTGTGGCCGTTAGCCGGGCACGTGTAACTTCGCGCTGCCCTACCTCCGCGACTACCTCCGCGAACACGCCGCAGCCGCCGGGCTCGGGCCCTGACATATCCATTCATCACGGTCTACGACGGCAGCTTCGCCCGGGCTCGTTTGCCGCCGTCCCCTCCGCCAGGTCAGTCTCATCGGCCCACCTCACCCCCCACCCCTCTCCCCACGCCCCCGCGTCTCAGCCCAGCTTTTTTGAAGAGGTGGCACACCTGACTTCCGGAGATCCCGAACCGCTCGCCGACTTCGTCGAGCGTGGCGCCATCCTTGTACAGCGTGTGCATCTCCTGCACTGGCCGCTCACGAGATCGTCTTTTCAGCCCGGCTTTTTCAAACAGCTCGCCGACGCGTTCCGCCGAGCGCCCAATTGCGGTCCTACCTCCTTGAGCGTCGCTCCTTGCTCATACAGCGCGTACATCTCGGCGACTGTGGGGTCCCGCCTACGTTTGAGCTCGAGCGTCTCCTGTCGTCGCCGTGTCTTCAGCCCGGCTTTTTTGAACAGCTGCCGTACCCGCTCCCTGGTGATTCCGTACCGCTTGCCGACCTCTTCGAGCGTCGCCCCGTCCTGGTAGACCGCGTGCATCTCCCGGGCCCTGGCTGTTGGGGGGCGTGTGGGCTGGCCACGAGCTTGCGGGATCGCTGCGGACAA
>CAVWIT010000003.1:0-1681302 GCA_963755165.1 uncultured Solirubrobacterales bacterium
GTCGGAGAGCTTGTCGAGCAACAGCATGATGTGCGCCCACGGCAATGCTGCAGTACCGGACTGCAGCATTTCCCGTTCGGGCCATGCTGCGGCGAAGGCCCGCATGTAACGCAGGCTCCTCACGGAGAAACCGCGCGCACCGGGGAAGGCCGATCGCAGATCTGCAGACAGCCGCTCGACGATCTTGGTGCCCCCGCGTCCACGACGTTCGCCCTCCTCAGCCTGGCTTCGTAGGATCTCGTGGCCGATCTGCCAGTACACGTCGATCAGCTCCGCGTTGATCGCGCGGGCCGCACGGGCCTGGGCGCTGCGGATGCGCGCCTTGATGTCCTCGAGAAACTCCTCGTAGCTCTGGGTCGCAGCCGTCTCAGTAGACGACGTAGTCGGAAGCTCAGGCATAAGGCACCCAAGCCTCCCGATCAGGATCTAGCGGATCTGAACACAACACGACCTAAACGCTACGCGGCGCTTGGGACGGCGCGCAACGGCGAGGGAAGCTGATGACCACGGACGCGCCGATGGCTACCCCGACTGCGAGTCTGGCGGCCCGATGAAAGCTTCGATGGCTGTTTGAGCCGGGTAGTCTCCACATTTATTTCTGGTCTTTGTAAATTTGGGGATTGCTGGCCGGCTGGACCCTGACAAAGAGCCTAGTGGGGATGTAGAGTTTGGGTTGTGAGTTACGCGAGGATCAGCGCTACGAGTGACGTCTATGTCTACGCAGATGCCGAAGTGGGTCGTCTGCGCTGCTGTGGCTGCATGGCGGACTTCTCCACCACCGCAGCGATGATTGAGCATCTGCGAGAGCACATCGCCGATGGCGAAACCGTGCCCGAGACGACGATCCCCACACTAGAAGCCGACGAGGCAAAGAACGACGCATGGATGGGGAAGATCTAAAATGGTCGCTGCTAGCCAGTAGTCGATTTACCATCCAGCCAGCTCCGTTACTGATCTGATTTCCCCACCCCGGGTATCTTGGGTGGGTCAGAGGTGAAAAGAGGGTTAGGACTCCCTCTTCGCCTTAAGCTGCGTAAGCACTGGAGTTGTTAAGTTGGGGTTTGCCGCCGCTTCACCGGATAAAATTCGCCTGTGCTGTTCTTTATCGACGAGACCTGGCAGACGATCGCCGGACGACGCGTCGGCGCGCTCGGCGCTGTCGCAATTCCGCAGGATCAGTACAACGGCTTCTGCGCTTCGATGTATGCGATCAAGAAGAAGGAGCTCGGCGCCAGCGAGCTGATGCATGCCGAGATCAAGGGACAAAGCTGCTTCGCGAAGTCCGCCTTCAAGCGTCAAGCGCTGCATGGCGACTCGGCTTTGCTCAAGGCGGCGGACCGGCTGCTGGACGTCCTGGCGTCTTACCAGGCTCGTGTCTTTGTGATCTGGACCACGCACCCCGACCTGCTGACGCTCCGGCACGCGGGCACCACCAAGGTCGCAAAGCCCTACAAGGAGCTTCTGTTCGATTTTCGCGCGCTGATGGAAAACGCGGCCCCGGGAGGTCTAGGTTCGCTGAACTTCGACCTTCGCGGAACCCGTGCGGACGAGACAACAGCCGCGGCGATCCAGAACTACATGGTCCGGACCAGGGGCGGCTGGGAGCGTCACTTCCTGTGCGTGCCTAACTTCACGGTCAGCTCGGTCAGCCCCGGCCTGCAAGCCGCCGACGTCATCGCCTACCTGGGAGCACGTCTAGCTCCAGGGCAAGACCGGCCCGAGCTGCAGCCATATGTCGACCGGATGCGCGGGCTGACCTACGAGTTCACGCGGCCCGGGCGGTCCGCCCGACGCACCCGCACCGCACGGCGCGTCAGCTAACCCAGCAACAAAACAAGGAGCTGGCGAGCCCTAAAGCCCTAAGCGTCGGTAGAAGCGACGCACCAGCCCCTCTGCACATCAGTATAGGACATTTCCCGAGATTCGTGTCGGGCCAAATGTCCGATGCGGCTGCAAGGTGCCAATGACTGCCGGGGCGGCGAGAGCCCCGGCTGACACGGAAAGGGGATTAGGGCGATCTTCCTGCTTTATACGCGCCCAAGTGTGCTGATTTGATCGGCACCCACTTCCGAGGGCCTTTCAGGCCATGGCAGATTGCGCCTTTGGGCTCAGAAGTGCCACACTTTGCCCGATGGGATATCGGCCGAAGTCACGACGGGAAGCTCTGCTCTGCGAACTCTGTGCACGCGGTGGGTATTGCAGCACGGGCCTCACTGTGGATGATTTGACTGCTGACCTGAGCGCGAATGAGATCACTGAGATGGTCCTCCGCGGTGAGGGACTCGATCCAGCAATGACTGACCGAGAGCAATCCGCAGGCGTGTTGCGGACGGTGCAGGACTGGCTGTTCGATCCCAGCGGACGGGGCGCAAGGTCGGGGCTTCCGCGGTAACTTCAAGAAAGTGCACTCTCGCACAGGAATGCGTAGATACAAGGAAGGGATTAGAGCAATCTTCTTTCTTTATATGCAGATGTGGGGGGAGTTTTGGACAGTAACCGAGAGGCGTAACGTTTACTCGTTAGATGCGACAACCGCCAGGCGCTCCGCGATTGATCCGCTGGTATCGAAGTAGCTGGAGTGCATGCGCTTGACCGTCTCCAGCGAATCCGCAGAGAGATGACATGGCTCCCAACCCACGGTGCGTATTACAGTGCCGGGCGATGTTCGACCTCGATGGATATCTGGAGCGGATCGGGCTTGCCGGTCGACCAGGGATCGTAGAAGTCCACCGGGCACACAGCACCACGATCCCCTTCGAGAACCTCGACCCCCACCGCGGCGTGGAGGTGTCGCTCACCGAAGAGGACCTGTTCGACAAGCTCGTCTCAAGGCGCCGCGGGGGCTACTGCTTCGAGCAGAACCTGCTGCTGGCGGCCGCGCTACAGGCGCTCGGCTGGAATGTCGAGCTGTTCCTCGCGCGTGTCCTCTACCGCGCGCCGGCGGGAGTCGTGCGTCCCCGCTCACACCTGCTGCTGCGGGTAGACGACGGCAACGGGATCTGGCATGCCGACGTCGGCTTCGGGCGGGGGACCCTGCTTGAACCGATCCCCTTTGGTCCCGGCGAGGAACACAACCAACAGGGCTGGCGCTACCGGGTCATCGACCAAGGCCCCGAACACGTGCTACAGCAGTCAGAAGAGGACGGCTGGGTCGACTTGTATGCCTACATCCCGCACCCGAGCCCTCCCATCGACATCGAGGCGATCAACTGGTGGGTCTGCACCAATCCCGGCTCGCCGTTCGTGACCGGTCTCGTGGTGACGATCCAGGACGCACAGGGGAAACGCTCGGTGCTCAGCGACTGGGGCGGCGAGCTGACGCTGACAGAACGCACTCCCACCGGGACGAGCGCGACCCCAGTGACGATGGAGATGGTCCCAGGGCTACTGGAAGAGCGATTCGGCCTGAGGGGGTTCGAGCTGGACGGCGAGGGCCGGCCGGCGCCAACGGCACTCAAGCGAGCAACCAGCTCACGATCTACGATCCTGGGCTGATATCCAACGGGGAGAATGCAGCGTATACAGCGGGGAGAATGCCTGCGCCGCGCCAGCGCTCGGCGAACGTCTCGGCGTAGCAGTGCGCGCAGCCCGGCGAGACCTCCTCGCAACCCGTCACCGGATTCCAGGTCGCCTCCGTCCACTCGATCGCGCTGTTGTCGGCCAAGGTCGTCGGACGGGCCTGCGGTTGGTGCCTAATCCACGGACCGTGAGCGATCTCGATGACCGTCGTGATCGGCGGCCACCTGCTGCTCGCGCCAGCGTCGATCGCCGCGGGTGCGGTCGCGACGATGCTCGGCCTGGTGCTTGTGCGGCTTGCACAGCAGACAGCCTGCGCGCGTGCTCTTCGGACCCTTGCGCTTGTGGTTGGCCATGCAGACAAATGGTTGCATAAACGCCGTGCGCACGCCAAGGCGCAACGGCAACGGAGGCGGCGGTGTGCTTCTTCTCGATGGCTACATCCGTGGGGAGGAGATTCCCAGGAACCTCTGGCTCTCACTCTCGGGATCATTGCGCACCTCGTGCAACGCGTCTGCGAGGAGGCGCAACGTGTGCTCGGTGCGCTCGAGCTCCTTTGGGTCGAGCTTCTCGCTCGAGCTGAGCGCGGACAGTCCGACGACAGTTACCGCTCTACGCATGGCGGCCAGCGGTTGGCTGTCTGCGGCGACATCCGCGTAGTGCTGGCGGTCGTGCTGCTTGGAGTCGCTGAGCGCAAATGCAACGATCACCGCAGCCGCCTCAAAACGACGATATCCACGCTCATCCAACCAATGCGGCAGCAGACGGCGCTCACTCCAGTACTGAACCTGGCGCTTGCTCATCCCCGTCAGATCACTGATCTCGCCAGTGCTGAGCGGGTAGCGCTTGCCCAGCTCTTGGTCCGGGTTGAGAACGAGCGCCTGCTGTGCGTCGGAGAGACTGTCCCACAAGGTCCGCACGAGCGGGGAACGCAGGATCTGATCTTGGCGCAAGCCCTCCAGACGACGCACCGAGGGCCGACGCTGCGCTCCCTTCTTCAGAAGTGCCCGTTGTGTCGAGGTCATCGTCATGCGAGGCAGCATATCACAAGTGGTTGTAGTAGCGGCGTCACTGCCGGACCGTCATTTCGTAGCCATCCCACTTCGCCACCGAGACCCAGGCTAGGCCGTCCCAGCGCAAGACCTCGATGAGCAGATCTTCTAGCCACACGAGCTCCAACGGCGCGGCGCAGTCGACGATCCACTCGTGCGGGTTCGATGTTTGACGAAAGCATCGGTCTTCACTCACACGCCTCACGACCAGGACATGGCTGAGCTCCGCCGGGATAGCTTCACCCGCGAAGCACGATGTGTTGACCTCCGCGATCGAAGCAGCGTCCACCGGCTCGATGTCGGTGGCATACATACCCCAGCCATGGTGCGAGCCGCCACCCGACACGAAGTAAGGAGGCTCCTCGGCAACGATATCTGCAGCGGCGCGCTCCGAGCAGTAGTGATACAGCCGATCGGGCGCCCGCGGATCTGAACAAGACACAACTCCAACGCTACGCCGCGCTTAGGATGCGAAGCGATGAGTCTGTTTCGCGGGAGGCACTCACCGGCTACGCTTGAGTCAGTGTCATTGTCTGGGTTGCCGGGCGGTGTTGTCCGACCGACCGGGTTGGGTCTCGGGCTGGTGGCGAGCTGACTCTTACGCTTGCTGTCGATCAGCTGATCTGACCAACATCGGTTGTGTCGCTCGCCACCGCCCGAGGATCCCCGGCGTGACTTGATAGGAGCGTGGCTTCGCCCCGACTGAGGTTTGTCCACCGGAGGTCCATCCGTAGGCGACATCCAACGAAGGGACGGGGAGTAATGATCGTGATCGGAGCGGACATCCACAAGAGCAGCCATGCGTTGGCCGCGGTCGACGGCACTACTGGCGTGCTGGCCGGGGAGATCGAGATCCGGGCTGATGAGGCCGGGCAGCTGACTGGTTTGCGCTGGGCCCGGGAGCTCGGGCAGGAGCGGGTGTGGGCGATCGAGGACTGCCGGCACCTCTCCAGACGCCTGGAGCAGGCCCTGATCGCTGCTGGTGAGCGCGTGGTCAGGGTCCCACCGAAGATGATGGGCCAGTCTCGTCGCGGGGAACGCGAACCAGGAAAGTCCGACCAGATCGATGCACGCGCGGTCGCTCGTGCTGTTCTTCGTGAGGGTGTGGAGCGTTTCCCCACGGCGTTCCTTGACGAGCAGGCAATGGAGATCCGGTTGCTCGCCGATCATCGTGCGGACCTCGTTACTGAGCGCACACGGCAGATCAACCGGTTGCGCTGGCACCTGGTCGATCTCTGCCCCGATCTCGAGGCGAACATCCCCGCACGCAAGCTCGACAGCGGCGTGATGCTCGACCGTATTGCTCGTCGCCTGCGTCGCTGTAAGCAGAACGCTCGCACCCGCGTCGCTCTGGAGCTCGTGACCAGCATTCGCGCGATCTCCCGTCAAGCCAACGAGCTCGAGCGGGAGTTGCGCTCGCTCATCATGGCCTATCGGCCCGGGCTGCTGGCCGAGCAGGGACTGGGCGTGCTCACGGCAGCGACGCTGATCGCCCGCACCGCCGGCGCCGAGCGGTTCCCCACCGATGCCCACTTCGCGCGCCAGGCCGGTGTGGCCCCTATCCCTGTTTCTTCCGGTCGCAAAGACCGCCACCGGCTGCATCGAGGAGGGGATCGCCAGCTCAACCGTGCACTGCACGTGATCGCGATCACCCGCGCCCGGATCGACCCCGAGACCCGCGCCTACCTCGAACGCAAGCGTGCCGAGGGCAAGACCAACCGTGAGGCCCTACGTTGCCTCAAGCGCCACCTCGCACGCCAAATCCACCACCTCCTCTCGATACCCCCAACCAACCCCAGCCGCAAGACACAGACCGAGCTGAACACCGCAATTTCCGTACCCTGCTTGACATAGGAGCAACCGGTGGAGCTTGAGGAGTGGCATCGCATGCAGATACCCGCGAGAGCCGATCGGCTTGCCGACGTTGGCGAGCGGGTCCTCAGTTGGTACTCCGTCGAGATGCAGGGCTGAACTGGCCTCGCCGGATGAACCGCTCTGGTATTTGCTCACGGAAGAGGTCGCTCATCGAATTCACGAAGATCATCCGCGGCCGCGACCGCTTCAACGGCTGCTCCAACCGCTGGGGCCAGAGCTTCAGCGCAAAGCCCTGCTCGTAGGGGTGCCCCGGGATGCCACGCCAGCGCTCCGCGAACGTCTCGGCGTAACAGTGCGCGCAGCCCGGGGAGACTTCCTGAGTCCGTGCAGACATCAGTGGGTATTTTGGGTCGCATCCGCGCAGGTTGATGAGACCCTCCAAGGGCGGTGGGCGCGGGGCATCCAGCCCCGCGTCTGAGGGCAGGTGGGACAACTGGATGTCAGCGTCGCCGGACATGGCGAGCGTTTTAGCGTTGGCAACTGGTCTCGAGCTCGCTGGGTGGTCCTGGCTCGCCGGGGTGGAGGTCCAGTTGCCACCACTGAACGTCGTGCCAGGCACCGGCCTTCCAGCCGATGCGCCGGTATGTCCCGACCGGGA
The DNA here is from genome assembly GCA_963755165.1 of uncultured Solirubrobacterales bacterium. GTDB lineage: Bacteria > Actinomycetota > Thermoleophilia > Solirubrobacterales > Solirubrobacteraceae > Palsa-744. The sequence continues at coordinate 7,042 of CAVWIT010000003.1, forward strand.
CGAATCCCATCGCGCGGTGGAAGATGACACCTTCTCTTCCCACCATTTTGCCCCCACACTGTTCAAGCAACACGCGCCGCACCAAATCTCGAACAGCGCTCTCAAAGGCCGCGATTGCCGTGTAAACTGTGGCCATTCGCTGAGCCTGTCCGACGAAATGCTCGTCGAGAAGAGCCAGCGAAACCTTGTCAGCAATCTCTTCGCCGAGCAAACCAAGGGTCAATCGCAGGCAAGCAGCTAGGCAACGCCGTAGTCTTGCGTGCCGTCGTCGCCGCTCTACGCGACGGTCAGCCAAGATCGGTGCGTGAGGTCGGGGCAGCTGTCGAGCAGAGTCTTGGCAGGCCCGTGTCGATCAATTCGGTCAACTGGTGCTTGAGCACGGGCTCTCGCAAGGACCCGCTCCGGTTCGAGCGGATTGCCCGCAGCGTATACAAGCTTCGGCCTCAGACATAAGTCTACGACGGGCCGCTTGCGCCGGTCAATCCGTATCGCCACTCTCGGTGGGCTCAGCGCTTGCCGAGCCGGGGGGGCCGCTCTGCTCCGACTGATCGTCTGTGGACGCATCCTCCTCAGGCTTCAACTCGTGAATCACCGCGCGCCAATCGTCGGGCTCCGCCAGGATCCCCTTAGTCTCAAGCAGCGCCTTCCGCCAGCTCTCAGCGTGCTCCGGATGCGCTTCGACGTCGGCGCGAATCAAGTAGAGCTGGAGGCCGGTTACGAGACAGTGGCAGCGACCCTCGCTATAAGGCAGCATCTGGGCCGGGAAGGCCTCTTTGGTCCTCTCCGAGAGGGGCGTCTCGCGCCACGTATTGACCACAAGTATGCCCTTGGGCATCGCTCCCGTCTGTTCGTACGCGCTAGCAACCCACTTCTCAAGCTGAGCCGCATGTTTCTCTGCCGCACTCTTGCCGACACCCTTAACCTCGACTACGGCGTCGCCCTCAGGAAACGACACCTTCCAGTCGTCTCTTCCCGGCTCAGGCTCGGTGACGGTGCCGCCTAGCAGCTCAAGTACGGCGCGCACCTGCAACTCAAGCGCGCGTCCCGTGCCGAGGAACAGGTGGTCGCGGGCGTCAATCTCATCGCGTTGTGCCTGTAGCTTCGCTAGCTTCGCACGAGCATTCTCGACCCTTTGCTGCTGGGTCGTCAGGTCATCTCTAATCTGCTGCTGCGTGTCGGAGGCGTAGCCGTCGGCCCACGCCGGCCGACTAGTGACTGAGTCGCCGGACATCTTGCTGATGGCGTCAAGAAGGTCAGACTGAAACTCGGCAGCCTCTGTTACCCAGTCTCCCTCGTCATCCTGGTCGTCGTCCTCCGGTTCGCGCCAGAAGTCGAGAGCGGGAATCATGACGAGCCAGCCATCGCCCTTTAGCTTCGCGACGGACGCGACTACACGGTTCGTTCCGGTTACGTGGGCAATCGCCGACCCAGGGGCATCGTGCATGACGGCCGAATAACCCAAGAAAGCTTTGTACTTCCGAAGCAGCGCAGGTATAGGGCCGTCTCCGACAATCGCGACCCGCGAGCCCGCTGCCTTTTCAAACGACACTGTCGATACAGGAAGCGCGCTGAGCAGATCATAGTCGGTGACGTGAGTAGTCGTGACCCTGTTGCGGCCGGTACCCGAGTACGTGCGCTGCCCTGTGTCGATGTAGCACTGTTGCGGGCCACGCACAACGACGACGAGAGTCCGGCCGGTACTCACAAACTCGACAAACTCCTTACGGCGTCGCTTGACGTCGGCAAGGAGTTGCACCGAGGTGTCCGATGACAAGCTAGGAAGTCCTCGGTAAGAGTCGGCGTATCGCGTATATCGGCGCAAACTCGCCTCGGGGTCCCAGATCACCACGTCGTAATCGAAGACGCTTGCATCCCCCGAGAAGGCGGCGAGGCTGGCTGGTCGATAGACGGGCTGGTAATCAAGTGAAAGGAGCCGCATCAGTTCTCCTGGTCCACTCCGCCGGCGAACAGCTCGGCCTGTTCAAGAACAAGCTCGATCGCTCGCTCCTCCTTGTCTGGCGGATAGTCATAGCGACTGAGAAGTCGACGGACGCGCGCACGCAACGCCGCCCTGACACTTTCCTTGAGGTTCCAGTCGATGCTCGTTGACTCGCGAACGGCCTTGACCAGCTCGTGGGCGATGGTCTTGAGCACCTCGTCGCCAAGCTCAAGCACTGCCGGCTCGTTCTGGCACACGGCGTCGTAGAACGCCATCTCCTTCTCGCTGAGCCCTAGCTCTGCGCCGCGCTTACCGGCTTCACGGACCTCCTTCGCGACCTTGACTAGCTCACCGATGATCTCGGCTGTTGTTAGCGCGCGGTTTGTGTAGCGGTGGATGGCGTCGTCCAGCAACTCCGAAAACTGGCGCGACTGCACGAGGTTGGTGCGGCGCAACGTTCGGATGCGGTCGTTCAGCAGCCGCTTCAACAGCTCCAGCTGCAGGTTGGGACGGGCGTCGTGTGTCAGACCGTCGAGAAACTCGTCGGAGAGGATCGAAAGATCGGGACGATCCATGCCGAGCTGCCCGTAGACGTCGACGACCTCGTCGGCCACCACTGCCTCCGAGACAAGCTGAGCGATTGCAGTGTCCATCTCGCCCGTGCCACCGGCGCCGCCGGTCTGGCCTTCGCGGTCGAGCTTGACGATCGCTGCGCGGATGTCGGCGAAGAACCTGACGTCGTCGCGAATCTCAAGCGCCTCGTCGCGCGCTCCCGCCAGCGCAAACGCCTTGGCTAGCGCGAGCACCTGGTCGACGAACCGCGTCTTACGGTCGAGATCCTCGAGCACATAGTCGAGCGTGTTCGCTAGCTCGGTCATCCGGTCCTCTGCTGCGATTGTCGGGTCCGACGACCAGTCGTGACGATGCAGGATGCCGCAGACGATGTCGTGCTTCTCCAACATCACCGACACGACCTCATCGATCGGAACGCCAGCCTGCTCGCGATCGGACGGCGAGTACTCGGCAAGCGCGTCGCGCAGATTTTGCGCGACGCCGATGTAGTCGACGATGAGTCCGCCTGGCTTGTCACGGAACGTGCGATTCACGCGCGCAATCGCCTGCATAAGACCAGCACCCTGCATCGGCTTATCGACGTACATCGTGTGCAGCGACGGTGCATCAAAGCCCGTGAGCCACATGTCACGCACGATCACGATCTCCAAGGGATCGTTCTCATCCTTTGCGCGCGCCTTGAGCTTGCGACGCGTATCCGACGGGTAGAGATGCGGCTGAAACTCAGCTGGGTCTGCCGCCGAACCCGTCATAACGACCTTGATGCGCCCACGCGTCGGGTCATCGTCATGCCACTCCGGCCTTAGAGCGACGATTCGCTGATACAGCTCAACACAGATGCGTCGGCTCATCGCCACGATCATCGCCTTGCCGAGCAAGTTCTCCCGACGGCGCTCCCAGTGCTCAACGATGTCGGCAGCCACGAGGTCCAGCCGCTCGCCGGCACCGACAATCGCCTCGACGCGCGCCCAACGACTCTTCGCACGCTCGGCCTCGGACAACTCCTGGCCCTCGGTCACCTCGGCAACTTCAGCGTCAATCTCCGCGCGCGCCTCCTCCGGCAGCCGCACCTTGGCGAGCCGCGACTCGTAATAGATGCGCACCGTCGCGCCGTCTTCAACAGCTCGCGTCAGGTCGTAGACGTCGATGTAGTCGCCGAAGACTTGACGCGTCGACTTGTCCGTCCGCTCTATCGGCGTGCCGGTGAAGCCGAGATACGTTGCGCCGGGCAGCGCGTCACGCAAGTGTCTCGCGTAGCCGTCTAGGAAGTCGTACTGGCTGCGGTGCGCCTCGTCCGCAATAACGACAACGTTGCGGCGGTCAGTCAGTACCGGATGCACGTCGCCTTTCTCCTCCGGCGCGAACTTCTGGATCGTCGTGAACACAATGCCGCCCGAAACGCGGTCGAGCATCTGCCGCAACTCAACACGACTCTCTGCGCGCTGCGGAGTCTCCGGCAAAATGCGCGCTGGCGCGAACACCTCGCCGAAGAGCTGATCGTCTAGGTCGTTGCGGTCCGTGATGAGAACAAGCGTCGGGTTAGTCATCGCCGGCTCGCGCATCAACTTCGCCGCGTAGCACAACATCTCAAAGCTCTTCCCCGATCCCTGTGTGTGCCACACGACGCCGCCTCGCCGGTCGCCGTCGACGCCCGATGCGTTGATCGTCGATGCGATCGCTGCATTAACGGCCCAGTATTGGTGGTACTTCGCCACGCGCTTGACCAATCCCGACGGCTCGTCCGAGAACACCACGAAGTTGCGCAGGATGTCCAGGAACCGCGACGGCTCGAATACCCCTCGCACGAGCACCTCAAGCTGCGAGCGGTCAGTGACCAGCTCGCGCCCATCGATCGTCTTCCACGGCGCGTAGTGCTCAAAGCCCGCCGAGAAACCTCCCATCGCTGCGCCGAGGCCGTCCGACAACACCGTCACCGCATTCGATACGAAGATCCCGGGGATGTCCTTGCGATACGTCTGGATCTGATTCCACGCGCCTTTTAGGGTCGCGTGCTCGTCTCCTGGATTCTTCAACTCAAGTAGTCCGAGGGGCAGTCCGTTGCAGAACACCACGACATCGGGCCTGCGATTCTTACCCTCCTGGACGACCGTAAACTGGTTCGCAACGAGCCAGTCGTTCCGCTCAGGCTCAGTGAAGTTGACTAGCCAAGCAAGAGCTGTGCGCATCGATCCGTCCCCGGCCCGGTACTCCACCGGAACGCCCGTCGTAATCAATCGATGCAGGCGTAGGTTCTCGGCAAGTGCGGTCTGCGACTCTGCGCGCAAGACGGTCGCGACGACCTGGTCAACCGCTACGTGTGGAAGGTCGGGGTTGGTCTGCGCGACTCCCTCGCGCAGCCGCGAAACAAGTATCACGTCCTCCCACGAGGATCTCTCCTCTGCGGAGCCGTCAGGCCCAATATCCGGCCCATAGACCGTGGCAAACCCGAGAGCGCGGAACCACTCTAGGGAAGCGTCCTCCACGACAGACTCGGTGATGCCGCTCACGTAACTGCGTCCATTGACGTGACCGCGCATGGGACGCGGAGCCGCCCAGACAGCAACTCCGGCATCAACGCGTCACGTAGAGCTTCCAAAGTCCGCGTCTCCGCCGCCGCCGAACACGCGCGCGCATGGAGCAGGGCGAGAACAGAGTCGAGTTGCAACAGCACCGATCTGTCTGTCGGTACTCCGAGAAACATAGTCTTGAACACTCCACGGCTGATCTCAAGAAACGTGCTCCCGTTAGCCAGGTCGAGCATGTCGGGAAGTCGATGCTGCATCTCGTGGAAGAGGAACCAACGGTCGCGTAGGTCCATGGGCCGTACAACGATAAAGCCCTGATTTGCTGCACACGCCACTTGGTTGATTGCAAACGCTCCGATGGTGGCGCGGGACGTCATAAAGATGGAACCTGGCGGATGAAGCTCTGTAGAGCTACTCGCGAGACCGGCGTCCGTAATCGTACGGCCGGTCGCGAAGAGATACGGATCGATTAGTCCCGTGACATCCGTCGGCGTGGCCCACGCGTGCGGGCCACCCCAGTAGGACGGCTCCGTGGTCCGCGGGGTCGAGCCGCCATAAACGCTGCAGAACTCCCCAAAGGTTGTCTCATCCCAGTCCATGAGCTCGCTGCGCCAACGCGTGAACTCCGTCTGGGCAACGGCACGAATCAACGCCGCCGTCCTTCGGTTGGCGTCGATCTTGTCGTCGAGGGCCGACAGGACGCCAACGATCTCCCTTTGCTCATCAGGAGGTGGTATGCCGATCACTAGCTCCTTCATCTGATCGGTGTTCAGGCGGCCTGTACCGTGACCGGCTTCATCGACGAGGTCAAGAATCCTCGCTGTCTGCGCCTTAATCGCATACGCGAGAAACAAATCGTCGAGCCCGTCTCTCGCGCGAAGCGCCTTGCAGTCTTGGCCAAACGCCATCGGCTTCATCGCAATACCGATGCGGAACTCCGACTTGAGGCTCATACCTCGGACCACAAAGATCGTCGTTCCCTCAGGGACCATACGACTGCCATTCGCGGCCCCGGCCTCTGTGAGAGTCCGGTCAGAGGTGGTCAGTTTCCACTCGGTCAGGCTTCCCGAGCTAATCCAGGGAATCGGCCCATCCCAGTACTCGGCGACCCCGGTACGCGGTGTGCCGCCAGAGGACCAGGTGGCGGCGTCGCCGAGGGGAACCGTCGCCCAGCTCGGCGGCCACTCAGTCACGGACCAAGCCTTTCAGCTTCTCTCGCACCGTGGCTCCGAGGCGATCGCCTTCATCGAGAGCTTCGAAAAGTTGGCCGGAAAGCAGCGCTAGCTTGTCCTCGATGGGAACCCCATCGTCCGCTTGGTCGGCAGAGCCGGCGTATCGGCCCGGCGTAAGCACGAAGTCGTGGCGCGCTATCTCTTCGAGCGTTGCAGACTTGCAGAAACCCGCTACGTCTTGGTACGTAGACCCGCCGTCGGGATTCCGCCAGGCGTGGTAAGTGCTGGTGATGCGATCGATGTCGGGATCGTCGAGGACGCGCACCTTTCGCGATTCCATCCGGCCGAGCTTTCGCGCATCGATGAACAGCACCGTGCCGCGGCGGTCGCGATACGCATGGTTGGCGCGACTCTTCGCGAGAAACCACAAGCTCACGGGAACACCCGTGTTATAGAAGAGCTTCTCTGGCATCGCCACAATGCAGTCGACTTGGTCGGCTTCGACAATCTTGCGGCGAATCGCTCCCTCACCATTGCTCTTCGAAGACAGGCTTCCATTGGCGAGCACAAAGCCAGCCGAGCCGTTGGGCGCCAGGTGATAGAGGAAGTGCTGCACCCACGCGAAGTTCGCGTTGCTGTCTGGCGGTAGGCCGTAGACCCAACGGGGATCGTCTCGTAGGCTCTCGGAGAACCAGTCGTCCATGTTGAAGGGCGGATTGGCCAGTACGTAGTCGGCGCGCAAGTCCGAGAACAGGTCGCGATGAAATGCGTCGTCCGCCCGGTCGCCAAGATTGGCATCGATAGCCCGAATCGCTAGGTTCATCTTCGCGAGCCGCCAGGTTGAGGCAACGAACTCTTGACCGTAAATCGAAAGGTTGTCTCGCTTCCCGCCGTGAGCGGCGACGAACTCAGCTGACTGAACGAACATGCCTCCGGAGCCGCAACACGGGTCGAACACGCGGCCTTTGTACGGCTCCAGCATCTCGACGAGGACTCGAACCACGGCACGCGGCGTGTAGAACTCGCCGGCATTGCGGCCCTCTGAAGCCGCGAACTTGCCCAGGAAATACTCGTATACGCGACCGAGGACGTCGTCGGCACCGTGGTCGACCCGCGTGAAGCCGATGGTCCCAATGAGATCCACCAACTCGCCCAGCAGGCGCTTGTCGATCTCCGCCCTGGCGTAAGTCTTTGGCAGGACGCCCTTGAGACTCGGATTCTCCTTCTCGATTAGGTCCATGGCACCGTCGATGAGCACGCCGACGTCGGGCTGCTTGGCTCGGTCTTGGAGGTAGCCCCAGCGAGCCTCGATCGGAATCCAAAAGACATTCTCGGACGCGTACTCGTCGCGTGCTTCGACGATGTCGAGCCGCTTCTCGATGCCTGGGACGTAGTAGTCCGCGTTATCTGGGTCCGCCGTCGCCGCCTCGAGCCATTCGCGACGAGCCCCGAATGCGTCGCTGACGTACTTGAGGAAGACGAGCCCGAGGACGACGTGCTTGTACTCGGCAGCCTCTAGGTTGCCGCGCATCTTGTCTGCGGCCTCCCACAAGGTCGCCTCTAGGCTCTTGGTCGGGGCGCTCTTAGCCACGATCCTGCCCACCCAGCCTAGGTTTGCGGCGTGAGACGCTACTCGCGCCTGTCTGTCGGGTCACTCGTTCGGGCTCCTCTCAATATCCAGTGCGCCGATAGCGTAAGGCCCAGAGGTGCTCCGCGTGGATCAGGGTCCGAAGCCACCGGAACCGGCGACTGCCCGGACCCGCGCGAGGCGGCGCGGCCGGTCATTCGGCGTCGCGACGCCAAGATGGTTTGCAACGGGGCATCCACAGGGCCGTGCAAACGGCCATAGCTGGCAACTGCACATGCAGCCACCCACCCCGGCGATTCTGATCGGGCGAGCGCCTCACGCCTCCGCTCTGTTCGGTTATGCGTTGCATGCCCTTTCGCTCCCGCATCCCACCGCCCCAACGTAGTTGTGACTCTGGGATGCGGGAGCAGAGCGGAGGCGTGAGGCGGATGGGCCACTGGTGGCCGGGGTGGGTGGCGGGACTCAACGAGTGACCAACCAAAACCATCTAGTTAGATGACTACTGAAAAATGCTCACTCTCTCCCTGAGACAGGAACGAAGGGTGGATCGGGAATCGCGCTCGCTGATTAAAGGAGTAACGACGCGAAGGGCTACTCGGCAGTGGCAGCGCGTTGCGGCTCAAAGCCAGTTCGCGTCTACGTCGACGAACCCTGGCTGTGAACCAGCGTTGCCATGATTGCCGGGGTTGCCGTAGTTGCCCGCGTTGCCGTAATTACCGTAGTTGCCGAAGTTCATGCTGCGGTACGGCGATCCAGTGCGATACAGAAGGCGATCGGTCCGGACGATCTCGCCCAAATACCGACCGCTCATGTCGATGAAGATCTCCTGCTGCTCCATCCAGTGCCCGATGTTGGGGCCGTTGGGCGCGTGCAGCTGATCACCGACGCGATTCGCGATGTGCCGACCGCTCAAATCAAACAGGTAGTCCACGGTTAGAAAGCCTCACGTCGACGGGGGCGCAGATTGTAGGCGTCTAGTCGAACCTGCAACGTGCTCCCGAGGATACCGGCAGCATCGTTGCTCGCAAACTCGCCGGCAATCGTAGCGTAGGCGTCGCGCCCGATCTTTCGAGCGACGTAGAGCTCAAGCAGGCCTGCGGTGGCATCGATACAAGACGTCAGAGCCGCGTGGAATTGACGGTGCTCCGATTCGGGGATGTACGCCGTTACGAACGGATCGGCCGTTCCATAGTTCGCGCGAATGCGCATCCGCCACAGGCAATCGAAGAACGATGTCGGCGCTAGTCCGTTCGCGATCGCAGTGCGCGCCTTTGGCGAGATCCGCTCTTTGCCGTTGTCTCGCTTCCACTGTTCCTCGCGACGCACGAGCCGCGCCTTCCGGGTGCTACGCAGCCAAGCTCCTTGCCGCAACCAGAACTCCTCTGGTCGGTCTGCATGATTCGGAATCGTGAGCAGCTCGACATGGCCGGTGCAGTCGTGCTCAGACGGCACGTTGAGATGGAGGCGGTCGCCGCGCATTGGACAACCGACTGCCAGCAGTCCCCAGGGCTCCGGAAACGGATTGCGCTCGCGGATCATCGACGAGATGGTCTTCAACGCTGCCGTGTGATCGTCGGTTAGTCCACCGATGCCGTTGGCCGCGAACCACGCTTGCAAGATTCCGTAGACCGCGTAGTAGGCGTGCACAGGCGACCAGGCGTTGAAGAACCCGATTGGGGCTCCAACACCGAGCGTCGACGGCATCTGAAGCTGCGCCTCGCTGGTCCACCCGAGGATCAGGAATCGCCGGATCTCGTCCAGGTCTGGCGTCTGAGCTCTCTGAATGCGCTGCCACGCTGGACGCGCAATTACGGCGTCGCGCAGCCGCGCGTGTCGAGCCGCCCCCTCGCCGTACGACGACTCGAGAAACTGGCGCATCGACAGCAAGTAGTGCCGCGTGACCGTGAAGCGAAGATGCAGGTCTTCCTCGGCTGCGGTTGGCAAACGGATCTTCATCAGCTGAGCCCAGGCTACATCCGCCAGCTGCAGCAGCAGCCGCGACATCTTGCTTGGATGCGGCGGCCGAGTTGCGGCGTGGGTTGCGTGACTCATGGCACCCGTGTTGTTGGGCCGCGTCGTAGAGCGGTGACGTGGATCTAGCTGCGTAGGACAGCAGGCCGTCCTTTCACGGTGTCAAGGGTGAGCGCTGCACGCTCGAGAGCATCCTTCAAGCGGTGCGCGAGAGACCCGAGACCTGGCGCCTGTTCGTGCTGCCCTCCGACGGCATGCCGCTCGCCGCCCGTGAGAACGTCGCGCGCCACCGCGCCCGACTGCTCGAGCAGGTCAGGCCACCGATCGAATGGAGCCTCTCAAGGCTCGACGCGGAGCACGTCGACGCCGAGGTCATGACCGAGATGATGATCGCCTGCTTCGAGTACGCCGCGCGAATGACCCTAACCGACCCCGACCGCTTCACCCCGGACCGGCTCGTTCGTTAGCGACCTCACCTTCCCCCACAAGGCGAACCAGAAGCCACCGTCGTAGGGGCGTGAGTGCCCTAACGCCGCAGGGCGGCCTCGGCGTGTTTGAGCAAGCGCCAACAAGGACCCGACGTAATCGCAGCCCCACCCGGTTAGAGGTCAACTGGCGTGGCGCAATGGCATCCTCATAGGAGAGGATCAGGTGGTAGCAGCAGGCTACTTGAGCAATGACGCGAGCCGGTCTATGGCGCGATCTGACTTGCTCTGAGACGGTCCCAGGAGAATGATCCGCGTAGTCGGTCAGGCGCCGCATCGATGCTCTCGACGCCGTCGACCCAGTCCTCGCTGTAGTGCTTCCAGTGCCAGAAGGCCAGGCAATCCGTCGCCGTGTCCCGAACCTCGCGCGTCGGGTACCGGTAGACAGTTACGTCGCCTTCGACGTTGTATGCAAGCTCGAAACCGTCAGCGCTCTGGCGGTGGAAAATCACCACCAACGGCCACGTACCGAGATCCCAACCCTCAAGGCCCCATGATGGTATCGCGGTCCATCCGCGCGTTCGCGCCATCTCGATGCGGTCGTATCCGTCCTCGCCGCGTATCTGGGCAAGTTTCCAGAACGGCTCCGATGCGACCCGGTATTGCGCGCAGAGCAGCTGCTGTTCTAGGTTCTGGTCGGAGCTCATGACAGCTTTTCCTCGACGCTCGCCTGCACCACCAGCGCCGCCTCATCGAAGTAGCGCCGCGGCTGAGAAATTTGTGGTCCCTGTATATGTCCGGCCGTCCAACCCATGATGTTCCTTCCTGCGTAATTGATGGCCCTCCGTTGACGCTTAATTCGACTCCTCATAAATGCCTACAAGACACGTCGCTATATAGAGAGACAGGAGAAGCGCCTAAGGTCGCGGATGCGAGCCGTTACTCGATGAAGGCGGGTAGACCTAGGTCTGAAAACTCGATGCTCCGCCGTCTGTTGTGATCGTAACTTCGGCTTGGGACGGCTCTCGCGATTGAGGGGTTCGTGGCTGTCGATAACCCCTGCAATTGACTCAGATGATTAAAGTGATCGTGGGCGGGTCAGCTCACCTCTCCTGACTCTCCTCGAACGATCGAGGGAACCGTCCAAAGCGGTGCGTAGGTTGGTCTTCGATGGGTGTGCCGGAATGGGAGCTCGAGTTCTACGAGGAGAATGGCCGTGAGTCGGTCCTCGACTTTCTGCGTGGCCTGGAGGAGGTCAAGGAGCAAGCGTTGGCGGCAGCGCTGCGCAATGTGCTCGCCTAAATATATGGTATCCTACATATTCTAGAACAGAGTCATTCAACCGTAGAGGTACCCATGGCCACAAAATTCGATAAGTACATTCGGGAGGTTGAGCAGAAGGCAAAGGCCGGCAGCCCAGATGCAGCCGCGCGCTGGGATGCCTTCAACGCCCACTACATGATGGCCCGAGAGGTACGCGAGCTACGCAAGCAGCACAAACTCACCCAGAAGCAACTCGCCGCCGTCTCCGGCATCAACCAAGGCGAGATCTCCCGTATCGAGCGCGGCCAGACAAACCCCACGGTGACCACGCTCGCGGCACTCCTAGCGCCACTGAACGCACGCCTCGGAGTGGTTACACGCGAGGGGCGGAGTCTGGCGAACGCGTAGGCCGCTTCGGCGACGCTTCATGTGGGCAGGGTTCGGCAGGTGGGGGCGGGGAAGTGCTCACGAGTCGCTGAGAGGCTGACCTCTATGGACTCTTGTCTATATGCTGAAATTACTCGCGTGCCGATAGGCTGTGATATCTCGCAGCCGACGCGCCCGCAAGCTGATCGCCACCGTGACCATCGCTTGTGGAGCTTTGGCGGCGATTGCTGCGCCTGTGGGCGCTAACCGCGCGAGCACGATCGCCACGGCAAGCGAACTTCCGCTGGGCAGCCTCGTGGTGGGCGGTGGTCAACCAGTCGACTTCTACCGTGTCGCTCTCTCCGCGGGTAACCAGATAGACATCAACTACGACATGCTCAGTCAGCCAAATTGTGGCTACCTCTACCTCTTCGACCCGACGGTCAGCGACTTCAACCTCGCCGAAGCAAAGGCCGTGTCTTCCGTCAATGTAAAAGCTGGCCCGCAATCGGTGACGTTGACATCTAGCTTCAATGGTCTCGGAACCCTGGCCGTGTCAGTGGATGGGCCAGGGAACTTCACATCCTCCGGCTACCCGCCGCTCGGCGCGCCAGTCCTATTCCCAAGCTGTTCTGTCGTCACGCCGTTCAGCCTGACTGCGACTGTCGAGCACCTCACGCAGGCCTCCTTCGGAAGCTTGCCGGGTCACCTCAGCAGCCCGCGAAGACGTCTACGTCTACAAGCGTACGTTCAATCTCCCGCAGGAACACCGACGGGAACCTGCCTGTTCGAGCGACTCGAGGGCTCTCTGCCGGTACGTGTAGCGCAGACGTCCACACGAAACGGCGTGTGCACAGCCAGCGTACGTGCTGGTCGGACTGGTTCATTTGCCTACAGAGTCACGTTCACCGGCTCTGGATGGCAAACCGCGCAAGCGACCAGCCACAGAGTCGACGTGCGCTGAGCACCGAGAGATCGATCGCAAACGGCGAGAGGGATCGTACGATGGTTGCCCGGCGGGTCTAGACTTGACGTCGTGAGCACTGACGAACCTGATCACGAGCCGGCCGACGGGATCGCGGCGGATCCAGCCGGATCGGCCGGCAGCTTTGTGGGGTCGCTGCCTGACTTGCCAGACCTGTCGTGGGAGGACTTTGAGCGCGCCAGCGCCCTCGCACGGCGCGATCTTCTCGATGCGCTTGCGGGCACTCTGCGCAGGGGCGAGGACGAGGACTACGTCTCGGCTGCGCCTGGGCCGGACTTCGGTCCCGAGGACTGAGTGCACGTCGCCGTAAACCGTGTGCAACAACTACACTGACAGGGAACGCCCCGGTGCGCCTCTCTCCTTCGGGATGATGCGGCCGGGGCTCTCTACATTAGATACTCCGCCAGTACGGCCGAAGCCGGACGGCGGGGAGGAATGCGAACACTGTAGTAAATGGCCGCCGAACGGGCGGCGCAGCGAGCCGCCTACCCAGCCATCGTGCCGACCTTCGATGGACGTCCCGCCACTGCAGAGGAGTCCCAGGAGATTCTCGGAGACGTCCGCACCGAGGGTGAGGGTAATTTCCTGCGGGCATCCGAGCCGCACTTTTCCGGGGCGGGGTGGGAGGAAGATGCGGGTTATGTTCCTGCGACGCACCTCGGAATCGCATGGCATCGAGTTATGGGCTCACCGCCGATCATGTCCGATCCGCTAGGTCTTGGTCTCGCGTTTTCGTGGGCGGGCCAGGTGGGATTTTTAGTGGCATCCTCAGTTGTAACTATCAAGGGATCGCTGGACCGACATTCCTACAGTTACGGCAGTCAGCACGAAGCCGAGGACCGCGACGGGAGCGTAGGGTATGAGAAAGCCAGCTACGGTCAAAGCGAGGGCAACGGCTGAGAGTACTGTTTCCAGTGTATTTTTCTGTGACATGCATATTATGTCGCAGAGGTTCTAAAATAGTAAGCTAGACGAGATCGCACTATGTGTGCGATGTTGGTTGGCCGGTGGGTCCGATGATGGTGCAAAGCAGAACCGTAGTTAGGTGAACACACCTCCGGCGTTGTCGCGGAAGCCTGGTCCCTCTCGCCAGATGGCGCTGATGCCCTGGCTGTTCAATAGGTCAATTACGTCCTGTGACGGCTTCGTTGGTAAGAGGATCGCGCGGCCTGGGGGCGGTTCAATGAAGCGCGCATAATCTGCAAGCTGACCAATAGCCATGCGAGCATCACCGCGCGTCGCATTGGCCTTGGCCTCGATGAGCTGCCGACGTGCCTTGTTGAAGATGTCGCTATACAAAGGTCCGGCGGCGTCCGGCGCGTCGATCTTGTGACGGTGAACCATCTCAGGCGGCTCACCGAGATACTTCACGTAATCCGCCACGAGGCGGCGCTCCTTGCGGTGGGCTCGTTTGGTTTCTGCCTTACTTGTTACGTCGTATCCCTCTACGTCGCCCTCCTCGATCGGAACTTGTGTGGCCCGGCCTTGGTGCTCAGGTTGAGCGGGAGGCACGTCGATTCCGCGTTCGATTTGCTCGAGAACTCGCTTGGCTTCCTGCCCGATGGCGTTGTCGAGTCCTATATGAGGTGAGCGGCTGCCGGGTCGCAGCTCCGCGCGAAAGGCTTCGGGGTACGGTCCATCTTGGGAATTGACAGCGTGGATGCAGGACACTTGGGTCATAACGCCCCAGCGATCACCCTCCTTTCCCCACTCGGCATCATCTGGCAGGCCCGCATCGACGCCATCGGGATTCCACCGCGGAGCAGCTACGACACGGTAGATCGCGGGACACCTGCGAACCAAGTAGTCCGGGCAGCCACGCGATCCGGCTATGCAAACGACGATGAGATCGCCCTCTTGGTAGCGCGGGCCGTGACGTGGATTCGTTTCGCCGGGCTTGGGGAGATCCTCGCGCTCCCACCATTCAGACTCTCGTCCCGGCGGGTCAGTTAGCCATTCCCAATCCCTCCAATGACGTGCGTCGTCACGCTCGTTGGTCCAGTAGACGCGCTTTAGCCAGTAGCTCATACCTTCAACCTTACGGGTTCTGCTCGCGTGAATACGCGCCGCTCTGTGCAGAGTCTTACTCGACGTCCTCTGGTCCGATGAACGTCGAGACATCCGGGCTGGGTGTGCATGGTGAGTCATCCAGGGCCGCTCAGACGGCCAAGGAGCTCGGGGGCGCGAGGGCGGTCTGAGCAACCGCGCCACCTCGGATGATGTTCTGCAAGAGCGGCTGGTCCCGTCAACTAGGATCCCTATACACTTGCCCAGTGTCCCCCGACGAGATAGACCTCCGCGCCGCTGTCAACGCGATCTCAGACGTGGTGCAAAATCGTCCGCGACCGCTCCGCGAGTTCGACCAGATCTATATGAAGGCAGGCGACATGGTCCTGCAAAGCGAGCTCGTCGCCCGCTGGGCTGACGGCAGACGCCTCGCCTTCATAGGCGATGGCGACGCGATTAGCGTGTGCGTGGCATATCTCCATCACCGCGAGATTCTCCCCTACGGGCCTACCGAGGTGGTGCTGTTCGACTTCGATGAGCGCATATGCAACGCGGTCACACGCTTCGCCGACAGCGAGCGTCTCACCAGCCTCTCTGCCCAACTTTACAACTGCCTGGACCCATTTCCCGGTCCTACTGACTACGACTGCTTCTACACGAATCCACCGTGGGGTGCGAGCAACAAGGGCGAGAGCGTGAAGGTCTTTATGCAGCGAGGCATGGAGGCCACGGCGCACGCCGGTGAGGGCATGGTCGTCGTCGCCGATGATCCGGAGCTGCCCTGGCCGAGGCAGGTGCTTGCGAACCTGCAAGAAGCGGCACTATCTGCGGGGTATCACGTCCAGCGCATGATGACCCAAGTCCACAGCTACCATCTTGATGATGCGCCTGACCTCCGCTCGTGCAACGTGATCCTCAAGCCGACCGGCGCCGGGAAGGAGACGACAAGCCTTGCCATCACCGACCCCGCCAGACTGAAGAACTTCTATGGCCAGGACAGCGAGCCGCGTGTCCGCTATGTACGAGAGAAGGTCAGGCTCGACTACGGCAAGGCACCCGACACCGAGTACACACTTGAGCTTTTGGGAGATCCTACATGACCGAAATTCTGAAGCCAGGCGCTGGAATATTGTTTATGAAGGTCGGCACTCACGCCGGGGAGCCGCTCAGCGAGATCGTCAAACGCAAGCGGGCCGAGATCGAGGGTGCCGGCTTCTCGCTTTGGGGCTACGGTGGCAACACCTGCCATCCCGAGACCATGGTGCAGCCCTTTGCGCATGGTGCGCAAAGACGCGACGGGGTCATCTACTTGTGCATGCAGCCGATGCAGTCGAACCACTTCGCGGTCACCGAGAGAGCCACCGAGTATTCGACTGACGGCTTGAAATGGGAGCCGGTTCCCGCCCCAATCAACGTCGTCGGCTCTCGCTATGCACTTGCGATCGCAGACCTCCACGAGGAGACATTCGAGCTGCCACTCGAGGACACCAAGGTGGCGATTGGCAATAGCAAGGGCCGGGCTGGCGACCGCTACATCAAGGGAAGGGTTGATAAGGGATGTCTTGAAGTGGTGGAGGCCCCTGCCGAACACGATCCGGAGGTGAGTCCGATTGAGATTGGCCTCGTCGCGCGGCTCGTGGATCCATACGCAGTCTATGTGCGCAACTAGGGCTCCTAGGTCAGGATCGTTGGTGCGCGTGCCCGCAGCACCCCGATGTATCCCCGAAGGGCCTCCAGTACCGTCTGATGTTCTGCAGCAGCCTCTGAGTAGCAGCTGAAACAGATCGACATCGTCTTATCTACCTCCGGCTCAGCACAGATCGCCAACGCTATTTGTGCAAACCGCTCTCCCTCAGATATCGCGCCGAGGACGATCTGCTCAAGACAGCGCACCTTGTGCTCCAGGGCATACAGCGGCTCGATGCTGAGAAGCAGTGTCTCCAGGCTCGCGATCGCTCGCTTGTCACCGCTCTCAAGTGCGGGCACCTGTCGGTGTATTACCATCGCGCAGAGCTGGCTCTCTCCGCCGTCAAACGGCAGCGCTGCCCGCTGAGCAGCGACCTCCAGTTCGGCTGCGAACCCAGCTCGCTGTCGGAGGGCTCCAACACCTCAGCATTGCCGATGAACTCCCTCAGCAGTGCCTGCACAGCGTTCTTGTCCTGCCCAAGGTCGGCCCGCTCTATGCAGGTGGCAATCACGTACGGCGCCGCACCGAGGATGCCGATGCGTGTCGTTGCCGCCTCGGGCCAGAACTCCGACACCAAGCCATAGCAGACCGCCTTCAACGCGATGTCATTGTCGACCGCGACATCGACATCGCTGCCTTCGCCCACGGCACTCACATTCCGGCTTTCCCCAGAACGGCTTCGATGAACTCCGCGGTGTCCTGCGAGCAGTCCTCCAGTGCAAGCTGGGTCATGGCGATCCCGTTGACCTCGAGCCAGGCAGGCTTGGCGGTGCGGTAAATGGCTTGCAGAGACGCATTGGCGACCCGCCAATCCTTCGTCGAGTACCCGAAGGAGAGCGCAAGCGTGCCCGGCTCGATCTGGAGACTCGCGGCCTTGTCCAGAGCGATCTTGGCAAGTCCGCGCCCCGACGCCGGAGCACTGCTCGCTGCCGGGAGCACGACCGGGCGCGGATCTCCCGTCAATAGCTCCAGGGCGAACGCGTCGGCGGCGCTCTCCTCGTCGTCAGGGACTTCGGAAGCACTCTCGTCTTCAAGGTCGACGATCACTTCCTCGCTCGCGATGTGTTCGAGCACGATGTGCCCAAGCTCGTGTGCGACGTAGAACGCGATCCATGCCGGATACTGCGAGTCCTTTGCCAACAGGATGGCCGAGCGGTCACCAAGCCTCACCGTCATCGCGGCCATCCGCTTACGAGGCCAAGGGAACACCCGTAGGAACACGACTGGGACTCCGGTGCTCCAGCACAGCGACAGAAGATCGCCGAGATCGACGTAGGGCCTCCCCGAGGCCAGGATCGATTGCCGCAGATCCGCCCCCGAACGACCCGAGATATCTGCGGCGGGGTTCGATGTGGCGTTGACCAAAACACTTGCTAGCGCATGCCCGAATGACGTGATCCCGGCACGCTCGAGATCTCCCTCACCCGACAGGTGCTTGAACCGGGCCTCCTCCTTCCAGAGGAAACGAGGTGCATCAGTTTCGCCGAACAGCGACCGAGGATCGATACCAAGTCGTCTCGCCACGCTAAAGCGCAGCTCGGCGCGGGCAGAGCGCGAGGCTTCGGCTTCCTGGCTCCACCAGCGCGGCCACACGGCGTCGATGACAGCCTCGCTCAGTCCGAGGCCGGTCAGGCGCGATTTCAGCTCGGTGGCGCTATCGCTAGTCATCGGCTTTGTCCTCTCGAAGGTTGGGCCACAACTCGCGTGAGGCGTGGATCAGGCTGGCT
Organism: uncultured Solirubrobacterales bacterium; assembly: GCA_963755165.1. Classification (GTDB taxonomy): domain Bacteria; phylum Actinomycetota; class Thermoleophilia; order Solirubrobacterales; family Solirubrobacteraceae; genus Palsa-744. Next base: position 25,270 of record CAVWIT010000003.1, read on the forward strand.
AAGGCGGCTGCGTGTTCTGCAGAACCGTCCCAGATGTCCTGAAGAGCGTCGAGTGCTGGGTCAGGCTTTGCGTCCAGTATTGCATTTTGCTGCATGAATCTGACCAGGCGCGCATAGGCCTTGCTGTTCCGCTGCGGCTGTCGGTGGATAGCTCTAGAAACCGTCGACTGGCTGATTTTTGCTCTAGATGCCAGTGTTGCCTGGTCCACGCCCTCGTGTCGTAGGAAGGATCTGATTGCGCTACCGAGGTCGTCCATGTGATGCATTATGATGCATTTCCATGTTGCGCACGACTACCCTGCTTCTCCCCCACAGCTTCTGCTGGACCCGTTTTGGCACGGAGGCAGGCGAGCGAATCGAGGGGATCTTCGAGCGAAAGGAGGCCGAGCGACGCGCAAACGGGGGCGTGTTCTTCTGGGGAATCGGCAACTCCGTAGCGCCAGGGATCACTGAGCTTCTCAGGAGGTGCGACCGACCGGAGGTGCTTTTCAGCCCGATCAAGGGGCGGGCTCGTTCCGTTGATATAGCCCCCCTGGATGTCGTGGCCTGGACTGCAGGAGAGACGCTCGCAGGGGAGCAATTCGACCTACCGCCGGCCGTTCGGGTGACGAGCCGTGCCAACCATCGAAACTCATCCACGCCCCACTACGCCCTTGTCTGCTCCGCGGAGGAGCCGCTAGCGATGTCGGACCTGGGGAGGCTCAACTTCCTCGAGCTGGAGAACCTCGTCAGTGGGAGGGCACTGGGCGCGTCACAGGTAACCGCTGTCGTCAGCAAAGCCCAGGGAGAATCTACTGGCAGCGAGTATGTGGTAGCCCTCCGCGCGTCGCTGGTGTCGCCCTACTTCGTCAGGCTCAGGAACCCGGTGCCGGCCCATCATGTCGGCGAGCTGTTAGTCGCATAGCATCACAAGGGTCCTGGTTCTTGAGCCGGTGACTGTCCCTGCTGAGTACGCAGAGCACCTCATTGACTTTGCCGGCCACCCCGCCGTCTGAGCCAAAGACCGGCGTGTCCTTGTTGAGCAGCAATAAGGCCGGTGTCGCGCGGTAGGCTGCGCTCGTGCCACCTCAGGACTTTCCGACACCTGACGAAGCATCCGAGCTTCCGTTAGATGAGCTTGCTCTTCGGTTGCTCAACTATCTACACGCCAAGGGTGTCCCGCATGAACAGATCGGCAACGTCATCACAGGTCAGGTGTGGGCGGATCACGTCGGACAGGCCAATCTCCCGGCGTTCCTGAAACTGCTACACGAGGCGTGGGACTGGCTGTACATCCGAGGCCTCATCAGCGGCGGAGATCCATCGCAGTTCCCGTCCAACACCTGGTACACATTCATCACTCGACGCGGATGCGAAGTTCTCGAAGATCCGAACGGGAAGGAGCGCCTGGCCGCCGAGCTTCGTCTCGATGTGGATCTGCACCCGCTTATCGCTAGACGGGTGCGCTCGCAGTTCCTCCTCGGGGAGTACGAGCTTGCCGCGATCGCAGCTCTCCGAGAGGTCGAGATACGCGTGCGGGGGCTCTCCAAGGCCTCGGACTCCGACATCGGAGTCAAGCTCATGACGGCCGCGTTCAGGGAGGGCGGTCCGCTCAATGACGAATCGCTCGACAAAGGTGAGAGCGTTGCCACGATGGCGCTGTTCCAAGGTGCGATCGGGGTGTTCAAGAACCCCAGCAGTCATCGCCAGGTCGAGTTCACGGACCCGACCGCAGCAAGCGAGGTGGTGCTGTTGGCGGATCTGCTGCTGCGGTTGCTGGACCAGATCGAGGCCCGGCTCAGCTCCACGCCCTGACGGATGGCACGAGACTCGCGACGAAGCTAACGTGACGCACGATATGCGGGTTGCGACGGTCACGGCCACACTCAAGGACGGGTATGGGGATCTCCGTCCCGAGGCCGCGATGGTCAAGGGGGCGCTTCTCTACGCGGACAGCGTGCGCATTGTCAGTGGGAAGTTCCCGATGCTGCTCGTCCAGACCGGCGAGCAATTTCGCAGCTTGGACCGCCTGAAGCAGGAGGTCGAGGGCCTGGGCGACGATGGTGGTGAGGCGCTTGCTGCGTTCCTGGAGGGTTTGCGCAGCCGCAACCCGGCGGGCGCCGCGACGTTTGAGAGACTGATAGGAGAAGGAGCGACACCGGCCGCGATCGTGGAGGTGATCCGCGCCGTCTGGCGGGAACAGATAGAGCCAAGGGTCAAGCAGGGCTCTGCGAGCGACCACGAGGCCTTCGTCTGGAGCCTCTTGCCCGAACTGGTCCGAGTCTTCGCGAGCCGCAATGACCTCCAGCCCAAGCCGCTTCTTGCGGCCGCCGCCGACCTAAGACTGGCCGCAAGGGCAGGATTCGCGGAGTTTGACTTGCTCGAAGCCCAGCGCACTTTCGAGATGAGCGCCGACGAGCTGATCCCCGAGACGATGGAGCGCCTGATCGAGGCAGTTGTTGCCATGGCTGTCGATCCGGGACGGCTCTACCCGCTGTTCGACGACCGCGCGTATCGCCTCGCGCGATCCCTAGCGAGCGACGCGTCTACTTCTCCGCTCAAGAACGTCGGAATAGCGCAGGCATTGGTCGTGTCGCTGGAGTCGTTCCCGATGGCGTCGATGGACGTCGTACTTGACGTGCGAGAGAGGCTGAGGCCCGCCCTCGGTCGCTTCCGCGCCGCGATGGCGGAGGCGGCGCGCGAGCTGGACGAGTTTCCAGCCGACGCTGGGTTCGCCGCCGCGGTTGAGGACTTGCGCGTGCGCAAGGTCGCGCCAGCCCTGCAGGACATCAAGGAGGAACTCGAGGACATCGGCGCTCGCCCGACGCTGCTGCGCGGCTGGCCGAAGGTGGCCGTCGGGACGATCGGCCTGACCGCCGCTGCGGCGGTCAAGGCCCCAGAACTCGCGCAGGTCGCCCCACTGCTGGCCGGTGTTTCCGCCGCGTTTACGACCGAGCTGACTGTGCGGGCGAAACTTAAGCGTGGCCGCGAGCGAAATCAGTTCTTCTTCCTGCACAGTGCCGAGGCCTATCTGTCCGAGGGGATTGACGACGGCAAACGCCGTCGGTAGGCCTGGCTGCTCCAAGACCGATCTCGCGCCAGGTTTTTGGGGTGCTGACCCTGGAAACATGGGCGTTTTTGCTTATCTCTCAAAAAAATCTCAGCCCCAATCGAGCGTTCCGTCGTAGTTCCTGCCTACTGTTGTCTGCATAGATCGAGCTCCACATCTCGCGGGTTCTTCTCGCGCGCCTCGCGGGTTCCTCGCGCGCGTCATACATGTTTGCCCTGTGGCGAGCCGGCGGGCGTGTTGTGATCCGGCTGAGGAGTCACGGCCCACCAACAGCCCGTCAGCGATCTCGGCCGCCTCCCAGGCCTGTCCCTCATCCTCGGGCTCGATCATCCCAGCTCTGTGACCGGCGACACTCACCTGTGTTTCGGTCTACCCGCGTTCTTGTCTCCCATAAATCTCACCCATCTCATGGGTTCCCTCGGTCCTCGCGCGTGTAGGAGAATCTGCCTCACAACTGCTGGCCGGCTATGACAAGGGCAAGGAGCCCAGCATCAGGCGTCAAAACGCCGAGATCAAGCGCGCCAAGCGACGCCTGACACGCTGGAAGGCCGAGCAGGATCGTCTAGCCAAGCAAGTGCGCCCCATCGGTGGCGTGCGCAAACGAAGGGGTAAGTGAAAGTCTTGACATAATATAAGGTATGCTGCATATTCTAAATTGAGTCAATCAGCCCGGGAGCACCCATGGCCACAAAGTTCGATGACTACATTCACGAGGTAGAGCAGGAGGCAAAGGCCGGCGGCCCGGAGGCGCTCGCGCGCTGGGATGCCTTCAACGCTCACTATGCGATGGCCCGCGAGGTGCGGGAGCTACGCAAGCAGCACAAGCTCACCCAGAAGCAACTCGCCGTCGTCTCCGGCATCAACCAAGGTGAGATCTCTCGCATCGAGCGTGGCCAGACAAACCCGACGGCTGCGACGCTCTCGGCACTGCTGGCGCCGCTGGGCGCTCGCCTCGGAGTGGTTACGCGCGAGGGGCGCGATCTGGTTCACGCGTAGCTGGGAGGCTGAGCTTCTTCCGGGCGACGGTTCGTGTGGAGACCGGGTTCTGCAGGTGGGGCGGGGGAGGGGTCATCTTGTCTCCCAAAAGCTTGATGCTCCTCAACGTTCGCCGCAGCTGGTGCAGAGGACGTGGCCTGGGCGGTGTCGAATGCGATCTCCGGGCATCACAGAGCAGCCACACGCCTGGCATTTGCCCCAGTATCGAGCCCGGATCCAGTGACCTCCTGTGGAGGAGCTGCTTCTCGGTCGGCGTCCGACGCGGATCATCAAGGCGAACAGGCAGCCGAGGATGGCTCCAATGAGAAGCCCCAGGCCCACGGGGAGAACCCACGAAAGAATGGCTGCCGCCAGATCGGAGCCGATACATTGCGCGAAGGCGTGTGGAAGCACCGGTGCGTGCGTGTGCGTGTGCACGCGGCAGATGTTTGGAGCGCGCTGAGGGCCACGGTGATCCTTCAGCGCCAAGGAGAAGCCGAGAAAGCCCCCCGCCACAGTGCAGCCACGAAACACGAGGTCACGTAGTCCCCGTCCAATCATTCGGCGCTGTCGATGACTGAGTGCCACCGTTCCGTTATCGGCAGGGGGTTCGGGCTACTGAACTAGTCCGGGCTTGCGAGCAGCAAGGATGCTAACGCCCTCCGAGTGTCGCCCGGCGCTTGTAGCGCTCAGGACAATCTCGAAACATAGCTATCCCCGCGTGCCGAGCACCGCAAGCAGGGCCACGCAGCACCTGCTGTCCCGTTGCTTACGTCCCGATCAAGGAGGATACTGAGAGGCATGCGCGTCACGTCGCTCAAGCTCACCAACTTCCGCTCATTTATCGACATGGAGTCGATAGCTCTCGGTCGAATCACGATCCTTGTTGGGCCAAACAATGCGGGCAAGAGTTCGCTTCTTCGCGGCATCTATGCGATGCAAGAGGGAACGGGGAATCTATCTGCTGACCTCCGTCTTGGGAGCAATGAGGCCATTGTGCACCTTTCGTTGGAGGCGATCAGCGGCCTCACGAGGGGTAGCGGCGACCGAGTCGATGGTGCCGGAAATCTCACTATCACCATAACACCAGATGGTGGCACAGCACTTACGATGGCGCAGTCAACTCCGTCCGGCCATGACACGATGAACATCGCGCGTCTCCCCGCTATCGAGCCCGGCCACTTTGTCGTACCTTACTTATCTAAGCGCAAGCCATTGGATTATCAAGAAGACGTGCGCGAGCAGTTCGCACTAGCTGTCACCCCTCAGTTCGACCACCTAGCCGCGAAGCTGTCCCGCCTTGGCAATCCGTCATTTCCCTCCCACGAACGATACCGACGGACATGCGAAGCGCTGTTGGGATTTGTCGTCACGGCTATTCCCTCCAGGAACGGCCAGCGGCCTGGCGTGTATGTGACCGAGACGGAGTCGATCCCACTCTCACAAATGGGCGACGGCGTGCCAAATATAGTGGCACTGCTCGCAGAGCTTGCCTTATCACACGGCAAGCTGTTCTTGATCGAGGAGCCGGAGAATGACCTGCATCCGAAGGCTCTCAAGGCGTTACTCGACCTCATTGTCGAAAGCGCAGAGCACAATCAGTTTGTGGTATCGACACACTCAAACATCGTTGCTCGCCATCTCGGGGCTGCCGATGACAGCCGGCTGTACTATGTGGATGGCGAGCCTGGCAAGCTGCCGCCTGTGGCTCATGTTAAGGAGGTAGAGCCAACACCTGCTGCACGCCTAGGTGTCCTCAAAGACCTCGGCTACACATTTTCTGACTTCGACCTGTGGGACGGATGGCTCATACTCGAGGAGTCATCTGCCGAGCGCATCATCCGAGACTATCTGATCCCCTTTTTCACTCCAAAACTTGCCCGAATACGAACTCTTGCGGCGGGAGGCAATCAAGAAGTGGAGCCAACGTTTGATGACTTCTATCGGCTCGTCCGTTTTACACACTTGGAGGAGGCATACCGGAACCGCGCTTGGGTGCTAGTCGACGGCGATACCCAGGGTCGAGAGATCGTTGAGCGTCTCCGAGAGCGCTATCCAACTTGGGAGCCTGATCGCTTTGGCTGCTTTGACCAAGCCCAGTTCGAGCATTACTACCCCGCGGAGTTTTCTGATCGGGTCGATCAGGTGTTGAGTGAGACAAACAAGCCGGCTCGACGCGAGGCAAAGCGCGTGCTACTGGACGACGTACGGCAGTGGCTCGATGAGGATGAAGACCGTGCTCGCGCCGCGCTCGCATCCTCCGCAGCCTCAGTCATCACCGCGTTGAAGGGCATTGAGGAGCAGCTCTAGTTTTCACGGCGGGGGCCGAGTGTCACGGCGCCCTACTCGTACTGCCTTCGGCGATCACCAGCGCATACGGGCCGGGGATGAAGCGGAGGCGTGGTCGTGTTCACGCCAGGGCGAGGGCAGATGCTCTCCGCGGATGGATGTAAGTTCTAGCTGGCACAGCACTGCGTTCGGCTACTCATGGACCCTCGTCTGATACCGCTCAATGGACTCATCGCGCTTGTTCGCGGAGATGGTCTGTGGCCTCGCGCGCTGGGGGACCAAGGCCTGCGCGTCCATATCTTCGAGGCGCCTGTCTTTACCGACAAGGGGAACATCACCGCCGATGCGATCCTCTATCGACTCGACCCCCCGCTTCTTGTGCTCGCCGAGTGCAAGGGCGGACGTAACATCGACGCACAGCAAGGACGCCGGTACCTGGCCGCCGGTTCAGCTGGAGTCTTCGCCGCGGGCTCGCTTCCGTCAGAGCTGCGGAACCGTGACGATGAACGTGTCGTTGCCATCTTCGTCGGCAACGAGACTCATCGCGACGACCTGGAAGCCTCGATGGTCCAGCACGAGATTGAAGCCCCACTGCTCACCGTCGGCCCCGATCGTGCCCGTATGACCGAGGTTGAGGCTGGCTCGGGCATTAAGCCGTTCGACGTTGCCCACCAGGCTGGGCTTCCCCCCGCGCGATTTCCGATCGACCAACACAGCCCGATCGAGGAGATCCACGAGCTGACAGCCCCGGTTCTGGTGGCCGCGCAGGCCCGCCAAGAGGAGCTCATTGATGTTGAGGCGATCTGCCGGGACATACTGCCTGAGTGGTCTGTCCTCGGCAAGGAGGCTCAGCGTGGCTTCATCTCGCTTGTCGATGACGCGGTGCGCAGGTTGGCCAGCGGCGAACTCGGGGCCCAGTTCAGCTACGAGCCGGGAACAAAGGCATCCCAAGCTCGCGTTAGAGTCCTGGAGTCGCCGGCTGCCTCTGACCCACGCGGCACGCCGCAGAGTTGGCAGGCTCAACAGCGACGGGCAGCCAAGGCCCTGGGGCGTCAGCGACAACCCCAGATCGAGGGACAGCTCGAGCTGTCGCTCGAAGACCTGGCACAGGCGGGCGGAGTAGGGGAAGATGAAGGTGTCCCGGACGAATGACCGAAGCGCGACAATAATGGGCATGGGAATGGATCGATCAGACTTCATCGCAACGATGACCGCAGCACTCAACGCGGAGCCCTCGGCAGAGGCCGCGTTCGGTGGTCGGCTGCGTGCAGGTCGAATGAAGTCGCGGCTGCTCGAGGCTCATCCGCCCGAGCGCTCCACAGAGGGTTGTGGCGCGCTCCTGAGCAGCTTCGCTGAGCGAGCCGGTCTCGATCTGCAACCACTGGACGACGACCTGTGGGCACTCCTTGGTACCGAGGACGTGTTCTTCTTCGACACCGCCAATGCCCGTTTCTGGCAGCTGCATTCCACCGCTCACGCCGGGACCGTGGAGAGTCTCGTCAAGACGAGGCTCATCCCGGATCACCGTATCGACTCCGCCTGGATGCCCGCACACCTTCTGCGCGAGTTCGAGGGCACTCGTACATGGCTCAGATCCTCGTTCAACTCCGATCGGCTCGTCCCAGCAGACGGTGACCCCGCTCGACGGTGGCGCATGCAGCTGGAGGGCGACGAACCTGAGGAGCTCTTGGCGCTGGTCAGCAACAACGAGCGCTACGCCTCCAACGCCTCACTGACCGCCGTAGGATCAACGATCGTCGATGGCAAACGGCGTGCGCAGCTCGCCACCGACTTCCAGGGCAAGGTGGTCTCGCAGGGCACATCTTTTGAGCTGATCGCCGGTGTGCTATGGCGCACTGCGCGTCGCTACGAGCAATACATCGGCGCGCTGGAGGATCGGTACCGCCTGACAACCAATCCATGCGATTCCGTCGGTCTCCAGATCAACGGGGATGTGGCGACCCTCGAGCTGCAGCGCCACATCCCTGACATCGAGCTCTTCCTCGACGGCTTGTTCTCCTGCCGCGCGCCATTTCGGCTGTGGGCAGTACCGCGTGAAGTTGCCAGCGAACAGTGGGAGGCCAACGCCGTCGATCTTCACGTCGGCCAGCCTCTGCGCCTGGAGATCACTCCCCGCTGGATTCGCATCATGCTGGACGAGCACACCTGTGGCAACACGCTGGCCCGGCTGATTGCCAACCTCCAGCAGCACTTCGACGCGCGCGCTGAACTGCCTGTTGCTGTTGCCGCCTGAATAGGGCAGAAGGCCCAGAATCGAGCGTTCCGTCGCAGGGGCTGCCTACTGTCCTTCATGGATCTAACCAGACATCGCCCATCGGGGATCTCGGCGGATTCTTGGCTTCGTCCCTCGTCCTCAGGCTCTAATCCGATTCGAATGCGCATGGCGGCGGACCGGTCCGGGTTTCGGTGATCTAGGGTCCCAAGCGGCCGATAGTGTGGCCGGCATGACATCGGCTTGTCTGCCAGGGGGATCGATGAGCCCCGCCCACCGATGAGCCCCTCCCATGGCGCTCCGTTCCGGGGATTCCGCGATGACGAGGAGTCGCCGTTCTTCTGCGCGGCTGGGCTGACCCCGGAGGAGACATGGGACATCAGCGTCAACCGATTTGCGGACATCCTCGAAACCCTGGAGGCCCTCGCGGCCGCCGGCCCAATCGAGATGTCCCCCGGGCTGCTGTGCTCCTGGCACCGTGAGATCTTCGGCGAGCTGTTCGGAGACGACGCTGGACGGCTGCGCGGCTTCCGAGACGGCCAAGCCCAGCACGTCTACTTCGGCGTCCACAACCGCGGCTACCGGGGAACGACCCCGCGGGAACTTCGCCGGCGCCTGGACAAGGTCTGTGCCGACTTCAACAGCGCCGCCGTCGAGATCCGTGACTCTGCTCCAAACGACAGCTACGACGCCATTCACGCCGCGACGCGCTTGTACGCCAAGGTGCTGCGCGCCCATCCATTCGTCGACGGCAATCTCAGAGGCACGACCGTGGCGCTGAATGCCGGCCTGGTCACGCTTGGCCTCGACATAGTCGCCTTCAAGGACCTCGCCCGGCACGACGAGCTGCTCGGCATCGCGTTCGTCGGCCGTAACGACCTCTACCGTCCGCTCGCGGAACACATCGCCGAGCTCCTCGGCGACACCCGATGTGCTTGACCGATGTCCTATCCTGGAAACATGGCCAAAAATACCAACAACGGCTCTCTGAACAACGACGGCGCTCGCAAACGCGTCCATGCGGTGATCGACGGCAAGCGCGTCCCGCTCGACCGTGCGACCGCCCTCTACATCGCCCAGCAGACCCATCTGCTGGCCCTCGGTGATCCCAAACGGGCAGCTGAGATGGTGGCCGAAGCCAACCTCGCCGCCAGCAACGGCAGTAACGGCGCAAGCGCCAGCAACGCCGCCTGACGCGGCCGGCTCACTTTCGTAATAAACAGCAGAGCAGGCATGGGCTTCGGCCGAACGAATCGGGCCGCATGGTCGGGTGTTTGTAATAACCCAGCAGAGCCGGCCCGCCCTTCGCCCGGCCTTTTTGTAATAACCAGCGAAGCAGGCTTGGATGTTCGCCGGCAGAATCAGCGCGCGAAGTCGCGCCTGCCGGCCGAACGTCCAAGACCTGCGAAGGCTCGACCATCCCAGCTCTGTGACCGGCGACACCCACCTTCGTTTCGGGCGGGTGGTGTTGTTGTCTCCCACAAAAAACGCCTCTCTTGCACTGGATGTAGGTGACCCGGTGGGGCGTTTGGCCGTCTGAGCAGGGATTCTTCAGGCGCTGGAAGTCCTCGCAAGTTGCGCGCTGGTCAGCGACGCGCCGCCGCCTCCACGGGCAGGCTGCTGGTCTGTCAACGATCAACGGCTTGCAAGGGAGGACGGCATGCGCGTCACTGCGGCATTCTCGCGGCTTCTGCGGTTGGAGGGCGTCTGGGTCAGGGGGGTTCGTTTCGAGCCCGACCGGGTCATCGTGCGGGTGGCGCTGCGCCGCCGGCGCTTGGTGTGCCCTGAGTGCTCTTTCAGCACTCCGCACCGCCACGACGTCCGGCCGGTGCTCTCGGACTGGCGCCACCTGGACTTGGGGGTCTGGCGGCTCGAGATCCGCGCGCAGCTGCGGCGGTTGTCCTGCCCGGTTCACGGGGTGCGCACCGAGGGCGTGCCGTTCGCCCGGATGGGCTCGGACTTCACCAAGGACTTCGAGCGCCTCGTCGCCTACCTGGCGAGCAGGACCGACAAGAGCACGATCTGCCGGCTGGTGCGGATCAACTGGCGCACGGTGGGACGGATCATCGAGCGCGTCACCCGGGACGAGCTCGATCCCGACCGCCTGAATGAGCTGTTTGACATCGGCATGGACGAGGTCTCCTGGCGCAAGCAGCACCGCTACCTGACCCTGGTCTGTGACCATCAGCGCCGAAAGGTGGTGTGGGGCACCGAGGGCGCCGGTGAGAAAGCCGGCGATGAGTTCTTCAAGGAGCTGGGGCCTGAGCGCTCGGCGAAGCTCAGGGCTATCTCGCTGGACATGGGGCCCGGCTACGCCAAGAGCGCCCGCAAGAAGAAACACGCCCCACAAGCGACGCTCTGCATCGACAGCTATCACGTCGTGGCGCTCGCTACCAAGGCACTGGACGAAGTCCGCCGCGACTACTGGAACGAGCTGCGCTCCCTCGGTGACCAGGAAGCCGCCAAGCGCTTCAAGGACGCCCGCTGGGCGCTGCTGAAGAACCCTGAGAACCTCACCGCCGAGCAGGCCGTCACATACCGCAAGCTCAAACACGCTGGTGGCGCGGTCTGGCTCGCCTACACCCTCAAGGAGGCGCTCAGGAGCATCTTTACCGCAGGCCTCGACCTCGAGGACGTCACCATCCTCATCGACCGCTTCATCAGCCGCGCCACCCGCAGCCGCCTGGAGCCCTTCGTCCGTCTCGCCCAGACGATCAGAAAACACCGTGACGGCATCCTCGCCGCGATCCGCCTGGGCATCACAAACGGCCGCACCGAGGCACTGAACAACAAGGTCCGTCTCATCACCCGCCGCGCCTACGGGTTCCACTCAGCCAAAGCAGCGCTCGCCCTCGTCCTGCTCACCTGCGGCCCAATTAACCTCACACTCCCACACGAGTTTCACCTACATCCATGACAAGAGAGCCCAAAAAACACCCCACTGATTCCATCCCATCCCTCGGCTTCGACGACGTCGATTCCTAGACGGTGGCCTTCAGGCGGTCCGCGAGGTCTGCTGCGGAAGTGAAGCTAAAGCTACGGCCCTGGCGCCGCCGCTCCAGAAGACCCAGATCGACAAGCGGGATGAGATCGTTCCGCGCCGTCTCATGCGTAACGCTGTGGGTCGCTGCGTGCGTCTTGAAGCTATAGCTTCCCTCAGGATCACGGAGAGCATTGCCCAGGAGCGCGAGTTGGCGATGGTTGAAGTTGGTCGATCCCTTGACGAGTTTTTCGACGTCACGGACCTCTTTGACCTTCGTTTGTAGATAAGTGTGGAGCTGGTCTATCGCCCGTTGAATGACCTCGAGCTGGTAGACGATGAAGTAGGTCGCGTCGCGCTCATCATGCTCCGTGAACATGAATGACCGGCTGTACTTCGCTGGAGCGCCACGAAGGATGCGCGAGATCGACAAGTACTCGACGAGCCAATATTTGTGCGTCCTCATGTACCAGTAGAACAACGCTCTGGCTGTCCGGCCATTGCCATCCTCGAACGGGTGGTCAAAGGCGAGCCAAAGGTGCAGCAGGATCGCTCGCACGACCGGATGGATAAATTGATCGGGCGTCTCGCCTTCGTTAGCGAAGTCGCACATCGCTTGCAAGCGGGCGGGGAGCTGCTCCGCCGGAGGAGGCGTATGAACCACCTTGTCCGTTTTGGGGTCAACCACGGAGACCCGGATCTCATCGGGCCGCTGAACCCTCCCGGCCGCGTCCGGATTGTCTAGCGTGCCCTCCGTGAGTATGCGTTGCAGCTCAAGAACGGCCTCAGGCGTGAGCGTCTCATCCATCTCGTCCCGGATGTATTGCAGCGCGAGATAATTGTTGACGATCATGCGCTCGCTGCGATCTTTTGGCTCGCGGCCCGTCTTGAGCAGCTCCTTCGCAATCCTTCTGGTGGTCGTGGCGCCCTCGAGCTGGCTGGATCGGATCGCCTCCTCCATCAAAGAGTTGACGAGGTAGTGGCTACGCGCCTGGTCGTCGGTGCTCACCACCTCACCCATCGCGATCTCGCCGCTACAGCGTTGGTCTACATGGTGCAGGCCTCGCGCCACGAGATCCGGGACTCCGTAGGAGAAGTGCTCGCCGTCCGCATCGGTTAGGGGAAGTACTCGTAGAAGCGACTGCCGGGCGAGCTTTATGAGCAGCCACCACTCTCGGTGCGTGATGTTCGCCGGCGGGTCAAGCTGGCGAAGCTCCTCCCAATGCACGTAGTCCCGACCGTCGTCGGCAATGTCTAGCTGCAACAACTCGACGAGTCGGTCGCCCTTGAGCTCGACGAATAGGTCTCTCAGGGCTGGGGCGGTGGCCACGTACATAGATCCAAGTTGCTCCAAATTAGTCCAAGTGCTTGGAGCTTAGCAGAACTCCAAACGTTTGGACAAAATTGGATTAGCTTGGACCACGCCAAACCTGAAGATGGATCGCATGGGGCAGATCAACCCATGACCACTGCCACCGGCGCCCATCGACCTGTTCGTCTGGGCTCGAGACCTCGAGCGGGAAAACACGCGCATTATTGAGATCAACGCCGTCCGGGTGCGCAACCGCGGGTGTCTCGTGTTCGCGACCGACCCATCGAAGGACGTCGACTCCGCCGAGTACCAGCACGTCTATGCGACCGAGGCGCGCACACCCAACCAGGCGATCGCGAAGGTCCGGCCGCTGGCTCCAGCGCCGCAGAGTGCCGTCCCAAGCGAGGCGTAGGATGCAGGCATGTGCATTTCAAATCGAGTGGCGGCGGGCCTGCGTGCTCGGGTGTCCCGCCAGTAATCGGCGCTTCAGCGCTTGAAAGGCCTTGAGAATGGAGCAACAATGTCCATCATGACCGGGGCGCACTTAGCGGAGTCCCCTACAACGCAGGACTACTTCACGCTTCTCGCCACGAGATCTCGGTATGCCGCCGAGCGTGGCAACTATGCAATCTCTGCGGCGCTGGTGCTTCGCGAGTCGGGACGGGAGACAGTTTTTGAGGGCTGGAACACGCTCTTTGCCGAGCGCGAACCGAGTGGCCATGCGGAGATGAATGCGATTCGCCTCGCGCACGCAGTGGCCAGCCTGCCCGACGAGGCCTCGGCGGCCCTTGTACAGAAGGCGCGCGAGGTCGGCGCCCTTCACTCGCGTATGCGAGTGGACGATGCAGGAAGTCAGCGAGTGCTTTACACGACGCTCGAGCCGTGCCCTATGTGCACGGTGTGCCTGATCAATGCAGGCGTAGATCACGTGATCGTCGTGGCAGAGGATCCACCCTCGGGGGCACTCGAGCACACAAGGCTCAGCCAGCTACCACCACTCTGGCTCCACCTGGCTGAAACCAGCGGCCTGGAGGTCTCTTTCTGCCAGTCCACGGACCCAGATGATCCGATCACCTACCTCCCTCTTGCGCTACACGACGAGCTGCTCGAAAGCTTCGCCCAGAGCCGTGCCGAGTTGGATAAGTCTCTTGGCGACCATGGCGTCCTTGACTTCGAGACGGCAAGCTCGCACGCGTGGGCACTTCTTCATGACGACTGAAGCGGAAGTCAAGAGTCACCAACAGCTGCTTTATGCAGCCATTGACGATATCGGCGAGGCCGTTCGTGGTAACGACGCGAAGGCATACGCCGCTCTGGTACTACATGGCCTCATTCTGGCCGGGCTTACTGCGCTCGTCACCGCGCTTGGCCCCGTCTATCGACAGGCGACGTCTGCGGAGCAGATCCTTGGGGTCCTCTTCCTTGGTGCGACGTTTATCTGTTTCCTACTCTCGGCCTGGGCTCTGATCGACGCCGTCTCTCCTTATCGCCCTAAAGAGCTCGAGGAGCAGCTCAAGGGACACTACGATCATGTATTCTTTCCGATTGATGTTTATGCTGCCGACAGTCCCCATGGCGCGATGACGGAGCGACTAGAAAGCATGAACGAGTTCAAGGTGCGCGATGAGCTCGTCGCCGAGACGCTCAAGCTGGGCGACATCCTCAGCTACGAGTCACAGCAGACCGGGCGGGGCTACTGCATCTTGCGATACGAGCTCCTGGCGGCTACAGCGTTCCTCATAGTTGTTGCAGTGTCAGCGCTATAGACGATCAAGCATGGCGATGCAGGCACCAGCTCATCGTGGGTTGGCCCCAAGGGCAGGCACCCGTATCCCGACGCAGCTCATCAAACAGTAGTTGATCCGTCTCAGCTGCGGATGATGCGCGGAGCTCGGTCCCTCATCCTCGGGCTCGACCATCCCAGCTCTGTGACCGGCGACACTCACCGACGTTTCGGGCGACTGGCGTTCTTGTCTCCCACCCAACACGTCCGTGGATCGCGAGCCATTAGTTCATCGGTTAGCGAAGTATTTGGCGATTGACTGTCGGGCGTGATACTCTAAGGCCAGTAGATTCGCTCAAGAACGGATTACTGGTCTTCTGATGTCATCTCATGGAATCTCCGGCTCTGGTCGAGCTGAGCTTGCCGCGGTCGCAGGCCGGCGGCGGTTCATCTCGCCTGAGGACGCCGCGGCCGAGCTGGGGGTCGATGCGCGGGTCGCCGCCCGCAAGCTCGCGCACTGGGCCGAGCAGGGATGGCTGCGGAGAGTACGACGGGGCCTGTACATCGCCGTCCCGGTCGAGGCTGAGCGTCCCGAGGGCTGGTCGCAGGACGCGATGGTCGTCGCTGCCGCCGTGTGGTCGCCGTGCTACTTCACGGGCTGGACCGCGGCCGGGCACTGGAGCCTGACCGAGCAGGTCTTCCGAACCACCATCGTGAAGACCGCACGGCGCGTCCGCGCCTCAAAGGTCCGCCTGCTCGACGCCGACTATCTCCTCACACACGTCCCTGAGGATCAGATGGCGTGGGGAGTCGAGTCGATCTGGCGCGAGGAGGTGCGGCTCCATATCGCCGACCCGGCGCGGACCGTCGTAGACATCCTCGACACACCGCGTATCGGCGGTGGTATCCGGCACACCGCCGAAATCCTCGATACATACCTCGACGAGCACGATGCGCACCGCCTCGTGGAATACGCGGAGCGGCTGGGAAACCGAGCGGTGTTCAAGCGCCTGGGCTACCTGGTCGAAACACTCGGGCGCGACGAGCCCGAGCTGATCGCCGCATGCCACGCACGCTTGTCAACCGGGCTGGCCCTGCTAGATCCCGATGGACCACCGAACGGCTCCCGCGTGCCGGCATGGGGCATCCGAGCAAACGTGCAGATCGCACCCGGGAGCCCCTCGTGATCTCAAAGCAGGCCAGAGGTGTCCTCCTTGACATGATGCTATACGTTGCTATACTCGTATTTCCATTATGCCTACTACGACCAAGAAGAGCGTCGCGTTTCGCTTCAACCGCATCACGGCGGCGCGCTTGAAGCAGCGCGCGCAAGATACCCATGCCCCTCAGACAGCTCTGGCCGAACGCTACATCGAGGAGGGCCTGCGCCACGACGAGCACCCACTGATCTACTTCCGCGATGGTGCGATGGGACGCAGGCCCGCATTGCTCGGCACCCGGCTGGACGTAGCACAGGTGATTGCGACAGTACGCCAGAACGGCAACTCCGTCGTAGAGGCGGCTGACTATCTCGAGATACCGGTCGAGCACATCGAGGCGTGCGTTCGGTATTACGCGGACTACAAGGACGAGATCGACGCCTGGACCGAGCGTTTCAACGCGAACGCCGAACGCGAGCGCGAGCGCTGGCGGCGCCAACAGCAGGCGCTCGCTTGAGGCTGCTGCTGGACGAGATGATCTCGCCCCGGACAGCTCGTGAGCTGCGAGAAGTTGGATACGACGTTCAGGCGATCAAGCGGGACCGGCCCGAGCTGAACGGCAAGTCGGATCAAGAGCTGGTGCGACGCATGGCAACTGAGCGACGGACGATCGTCACCAATGACGTCGACGATTTCACGATGATCCACGAGCAACTGCTGGCCGCAGGCCAGGAGCACCACGGGATGATCTTCACAGACGACGCGACGATGCCGCGAACCAAAGACGCGATCCCGCAATGGCTGCAAGCACTGACCGAGCTGCTGACAGAACACACAGACGTAGACTCGCTGCGAAATAAGACCTTTTATCTACTCTGATTTGCGCTCACCGAACCGCCGCAGCGATCTCAGCGGAATCTCAGGTCTGTCCCTGATCCTCGGACTCGACCATCCCAGCTCTGTGACCGGCGACACTCACCTTGTTTCGGGAGACTGGTGTTCTTGTCTCCCATAACTTCCACCCATCTCATCCCCATCCCTCAACGTTCTCATCACAGCCGGGTGCGAAGACCGTTTTTGTTTGGGTGACCCGATCGACCGGTCGTTTTTGGGTTCTATGGTTTCTTCTCTCCTCCCCATCCCAACCCAATATGTGAGCGCGCAAGCCCGCGGGCACCGATCGCGCCAGCACCGCAGTCGGTAGGCCACCCGAACTTCCAGCCGCTCGAGCGCTTCTTCGCTTCGCAGAGCGCGCTGGCCGGATATATCCAACAGGAAATAACTACTAATTTGCTACGGCCCCTCGGGAATTGCATGGCCAGCGCTTGGTGGCCTTGCCGGCCGGCCGTCGCGCGAATTGCTGGGCTTTGGTCTCGCGTTGCCGGGGGCGGATTGGACTGGCCGGGCGGGTGGGGGTGCGTCCGTCGATGCCGGGGCGCTCGGCGTCGCCTCGCACGTAAAGCAGGGGCGACGGGTCCCGACGGGTTGCGCAGGCGATCGGGGTAGCGCTCGTCGGAGGAGGTCAATTCGTGGAGGTCTGTGGCTCGGACCGGCCGGCCTGGCGCTCGGAAATTGCGGGATGAGATTCGACAGAACGAGCACAGCGTCCGGATCTCGTCGTATGGTTCCCTCGATGACCTCAGGAACCCAAACGATAGAGTCGAGCGCCCCACCGACAACCACGAGTATGCGTCGTCGCAACCGAGCCGAGGCACTCGTGCGAGATCGTCTCGCCTCGATCGAGGATGTCTATGTCCTCCGCTCATCCTGGCATCGAAACGGTGCCGGCCCCGAGCCGCTCGTGGCCGTCATCGCACGCGACGACGTGGCGCGTGGTCGTGCCCAAGAGGCACTCGCGGACATCGCCGGCTTCCCCGCCGAGCAGTGGCAAACATCCTGGACGCCGTTGGACCTGGGTGACTGGATAGTCTGGGTTTACCCCGAGCGCGTCGTCGCCTGAACGGCGACGGCACCTTCAGACGTCGGACCCCGTCGGCTGCCTATCGTCTTCGTCCTCAAAGAGGGGGGCCACGCTGGCCGTGAACGCTTGGAAGGTCTTCTTATCGAGCTGATGGAACCCAGGGAATGCGTCGCTGGCGTCGAGGTGATCGCTGAGCTGATCGTACTGGTCTCGTAGTCCCTGGCCCTCTGCCCCGTACCAGTCCTTCAAATATATGACCTGCCGCACGCCCGCCTGAATCGACTCCTTCAGACACGAAAAGCAGGGCTGATGAGTCACGTAGAGCACGGAGCCGTTGACCGCGATTCCATGCCGCGCCGCGCTCAGCAGTGCATTCTGCTCGGCATGAACACAGAGACAGATGTCGAGGGCCTTGCCTTCCATGACCTCGGGGTGGGGCGATTCATAGGACGGATCCTTCTCGTGCCGGTGACGCTCTTCGCACCGGATGCAGCCGCCCTCACGACAGTTGAGAAACCTGGCGGGCGTCCCGTTGTAACCGGTGCTGATGACCCGGTCATTGCAGACGAGCACCGCGCCGACCTCGCTGCCCCAGCAGTTGGCGTTGTTGCGAACCGTGACAGCCAGCGACATGTAGTACACAGCTCGCTCGCGATCACGCTCGATGTCTCTCTTGGACTTCGTCCTTTCCATACCGTCCGAAACAGTAGCCGCAGTAAAGACGGAAGGCTGGCGATGTGGTGTTCGTGGACACCATGAAGCGGCTCGCGGCTGGGAGCGAAGAGCGGTAACGCGCCAAGTTTTTGGCGCTAGGCCCAGTAAAACTGGGGGTTGAGCCGCGATCATGCCCGCGATCGGCTAAACCGTCGCAGCGTCTGCCTACCGTTGTCTGCATGGATCGAAACCCGACCAATCGGCGATCTCGGCGGACTCCTGGCTTCGTCCCTCATCCTGTGGCTCGACCCTCCTGGCTCTGTGACCGGCGACACTCACCTTCGGACGGTCTACTCGCGTTCTTGTCTCCCATAAATGCCACCTATCTCATTCCCATCCCTCAACGTTCTCGTCGCAGCCGGGTGCGAAGACCGTTTTTGTTTGGGTGACCCGATCGATCGGTCGTTTTTGGTTCTATGGTCTCTTCTCTCCTCAACCCCATCCCAAAATGTCCTTTTTGCCTCGAGGGGGTCCTCGCTTCAAGTGCCCTCGATGTGAGCGTCGTCAGTTAACGCCGAGCGGCAATCAGCGCCTTTGCTCGCGGCTGAGCTCTAACGCAGAGCCGAAGGACACATACGCGCCAGGTTTTCTGCCGTGCGGCCCGGAAAGACGGGGGATTGGGGACGCTGTCGAGCGTTTCGTCCCAAGCTCGGCGTACGGTGGCTCTCATGAACTTGACGGCCTCCAGATGAGGCTCAACCCAATGATTGAGTTGTGTTATGATTCCAGACTTCGATGAGCGTGGGAACCTCCCACCCGGCATCCACCGTGCGACCTGGACGGAGATCGTGAGCCGCTACGCCACCAGCACCCACCGCCGAGAGCTGCTCGACGGGCTGCTCGATGCACTACGGTCACTGAAGAGCGCCGGCTGCACGACCGTGTATCTCGATGGCAGCTTCGTCACGAGCAAGGTCCACCCCGGCGACTTCGACGTCTGTTGGGAGTCGGCCGATGTGGTCTTCGACCGTCTGGACCCCGAGCTGCAGGACTTCAGCGACGAGCGTGCCACACAGAAGGCTCGCTATGGCGGTGAGCTGTTTCCCGCCGAGTGGCCCGCAAAGGCCGATTGCACGACCTACCTCGACTACTTCCAATACGACGACGTCGCCAACCGACCCAAGGGGATCGTCGCCTTCGACTTGACGGGACTTCCATGATCATCCAGAACGAGCGTCACTACCGGATCACCAAGGCCCACCTGGCCGGCTTCGAAGGGGGGCTGATCGCCAACGACGAGCGGGAGTTCCCCCCGAACGTCGACCCGGGCATGAAGCAACTCATGCACGACGCGATCGCCAGCGAGATCGAAGTTCTGCGTCACCAGCTGGACCATTATGAGAAACTGCGCGACGGTCGGATAACCAGCCGTGAGATCACCTCCTTGCACGAGCTGCCCACCGCGCTGATCGAAGCCCGCATCGCCGCGAAACTCACCCAACGCGAGCTCGCCAAGCGCATCAGCGTCGCCGAACAGCAGATCCAGCGCTGGGAGGCCAACGGCTACAGCGGCGTCAACCTCACCCGCCTGCAAGAAATCGCCGACGCCCTCGGCGTCCAGATGCACGACACGATCACTTACAGCAGCGCCGCGTGAGCGCGATCACAACTCAGACATACATGCAAGGAGACATAGGCCATGACCCCCCTGTTGGTCCCCAATCCTGTGGCTCGACCCTCCCAGCTCTGAGACCGGCGACGCTCACTGAACCGATGTTTCGGTCTACTCGCGTTCTCCTCTCCCATAACTTCCACCCATCTCATCCCCATCCCTCAACCTTCTCGTCACAGCCGGGTGCGAAGACCGTTTTTGTTTGGGTGACCCGATCGACCGGTCGTTTTTTGGTTCTATGGTCTCTTCTCCTCACCCCCATCCCAACCCAATATGTGAGCGCGCAAGCCCGCGGGCACCGATCGCGCCGGCACCGCACTCGGTAGGCCCCGAACCAACAGGAAATAACTACTAATTTGCTACGGCCCCTCGGAAATTGCATGGCCTGCGCTTGGTGGCCTTGCTGGCCGGCCGTTCTGCGAATTGCTGGGTCTTGGTCTCGCGTTTACGAGGGCGGATGAGACTGACCGGGCGCGTGCCCTTGATCTGGTTCTATGGGCTTCTTCTCTCCCCTCCCACTCCAATATGTCCTGCTTGCCTCAACTGGCTCGGCTCGCGTTTGGCTCCAGCACATCCATCCGCGCGATCATTCCGTCCCCGAGCTGGTAGGAATGGCGGACATTGGAGTCCGACAGGAGCTCGCCGGTACCTGCGTCGCGAACCACCTGATGGACGTCCACCGTGATACTGCCATCTGACTCCTTTGTGAAGTGCAGTGGCTCGACATTGCTGTCGATCGCCGCGAACTGCCTGCTCCAGTAGTCGCGGACCGCCGCGTGACCGACCACCCGGCCCCCTTCCCAGGCGTTGGGCCAGTCCACGTCGGGGTGCATCAGCTCGAGCGCCGCGTCGATGTCGCGGGCGTTGAAGGCACTGTAGGCGGAGCGTAGGAGTGGTTCGGGGTTGCGCATGCGGGGACCGTAGTGCTCGTCGGCGACCTCAGGGGACCTCTAGATCGGTCGCTGATCCTTTGAGTCGCGGTCGTCTCGAGATCCTCGGATGCCTCGATCGTACGAGACGCCCGCAGGATCTGGCAGGATTGTCGTATGGCAGTCGCGACGCCAACACCGAATACGCGGTCGGTCGCCGAGTTGACGATGGCCGTCTTCGGCGAGGCACTGAGCATTGACGAGGCGCTCGCCCGAGCCGAGCTCGTCGACATTTCAGTGTCTCGCAACTCTAAGACCACGAAGGACTTGTGGCTCGGCTCGGTGGGATACGAGCTCCACAAGGACCACATTGCGTTCGCACGCCATGTGCGAGCGGCAGGCGTTGAGCGGCTAATCGACGTCCGCGAGTTGCCCATCTCTCGCCGTCGCGGATATGCAAAGAGCGCACTCGCGCAGGCGATGGCGGAGGTTGGCGTTGAGTACATGCACATCAAAGCGCTCGGAAACCCGAAGCCCTTCCGCGACCTCTACAAGAGCGGGCGCGTGCAAGAGGGCCAACGCCGGTATGAGGCACACCTGCTGGGCGAGCAGCGAGCGGCACTTGAGGAGCTAGGCCCGCTGCTACGTGAGAAGCGCTCTGCCCTGATGTGCGTCGAGCATGACTCCGCGACCTGTCATCGCAGTGTGATCATCCACGCACTGCGTCTCGAGCTCGGTCTGGAGCTAGACGTTGCCGAGATCAGCTAACGCCAGCTGCTCTGGGCGCCGTGGTGGCCACCACACGCCAAGGACCAGGAACGACCTCGGATGTTGATGCATGTTGCCCACGAACAACGCGGTGTCTCGATCAGCACCACAGAGCTTGCCTACCCACTGCGCCTTCATCCGGTCCCGCCAATCATCGAAGTGACGTACACGCCTGTAGAACCGCGCGATCTCCCAGTCAATGATCGACTGAGTATGCGTGCGACATCCCGCCTCGCCGCACTCGTAGCGGTACTTGAACGTCCACGGAGCCTGCTCAAGCTCGCGCAGCTGGCTGGCACGCTCATCTGAGCCAAGGCCGTCCAGCAGGCTCGTCTGCGCGACCCATGCCCTCGCGATCTGACGTTTGCCCTCGTCGACGCTCGCCTTCTCGAACTCCAAGTCGATCACTCGGTGTGGCCGAAATACGCCAAGTGATATTCGATCCCGGCGCTGACGGCGCGCGATCTCGCACATTGAGACGACCATCAGCGGTTCAACCCACCGGCGCCGTTGCGCCCACGCGTTGCTCGAGGAGAGGAGATCGCCGCGTAATTCGATCGAGTCGAGGTCGGGACGCCGTGTCTCGGGCCGACGGTCACCGCTGTGCGTCGCGGCCCGCACACGCACAGGCTGATACTTGCGGAACTGCTTGTCATCCTCGAGCGAGCGGAATGGAACCGGATAGAGCCGTATCCACTGGGGACCATCGGCGGTCATCTCGACGCCGGCTACACACGACACCTCCCCGTAGGTGCGACTGAGCGCCGGGTAGGCCTTGACGAGAGGAATGAAATCGATTGTTTCCATAGCGCCCTGTTCTAGGTGATCACAGAGAGCGACCCAAACTTCATAGTGCTCCCTTGCCTGACGTAGAGAACATCAGCATACGGGTTAGTTTGGACAAGTCGTACCAAACTAAAAGGCACGGCTACCATCGCGGCATAATCGGAACACAACCCGCCCCAGCATGGGCGACAGGCCTGGGGGTGCTCGCCCTACCCGTGTGGGGCGCCTACGTGATCAAGATCCCGAAGAAAACCGATGGCGCTCGCCGGCGCGGGTGGTCGCCAGGATGGCGCGGGTGATCCGCGTTGTCGTGCTGGTACACGCTGTCTGCTAGTCGTCTCGCCTGATCGTGTGACGAATATCGGGATAGCGATATCAGCGGACTCCCAGGTCCGTCCCTGATCCTTGGGCTCGACCCTCCTACCTCTGTGACCGGCGACACTCACCTGTGTTTCGGTCTATTCGCGTTCTTGTCTCCCATAAATTCCACCCATCTCATCCCCATCCCTCAGCGTTCTCGTCACAGCCGGCTGTGAAGACCGTTTTTGTTTTGGGTGACCCGATCGATCGGTCGTTTTTTGGTTCTATGTGTCTCTTCTCCTCACCCCCATCCCAACCCAATATGTGAGCGCCCAAGCCCGCGGGCACCGATCGCGCCAGCACCGCAGTCGGTAGACCGCCGAACTTCCAGCGGCTCGAGCGCTTCTTCGCTTCGCAGACCGCGCTGGCCGGGTATATTCAAAAGCAAAATAACTACTAATCTGCTACGGCCCCTCGGGAATTGCATGGCCGTGTATACCCAAAAGCAAAATAACTACTAATTTGCTACGGCCCCTCGGGAATTGCATGGCCTGCGCTTGGTGGCCTTGCTGGCCGGCCGTCGCGCGAATTGCTGGGCTTTGGTCTCGCGTTGCCGGGGGCGGATTGGACTGGCCGGGCGGGTGGGGGTGCGTCCGTCGATGCCGGGGCGCTCGGCGTCGCCTCGCACGTACAGCAGCAGCGGCAGATCCGACAGCTCGCGCAGGCAATCGGGGTAGCGCTCGTCGGAGAAGGTCACCAGCTGCACATCCGCGTCCGCATAATCCCCCAAGCGTCGCTGCGCCCCTCGAAGGCCACGGCCAAGGGCCAGCCCACGATCCTCCGCCACGCCGGGATGGCCCGGCGCCCACGGTGGAGGGCATCTCAGCTACATCCGACCGACACGGTACAAGCAGCCCATGAGTGATGAGAATCTGGGTTCAATGAGCAAGGCTCAACTCGAGGCGATGGTCGAGGAGGCCACCATCGATTGCTACACCGAGAGCGAGCAGATCACCGGCCTGTTCACCGTGATCGAAGACGAGCTGACGGTTCCCTTCCAGACACAGGTGCTGGGTGTGGACGTCACGGTGGAGCGTGTGGATTTGAACGGCGATGACCAGATCGTGGCGATCTGCTCGCGCGAGGAGCGGCGACAGTCGATCCCGCTCGTCGATCTGCCTCTGCCAACCCCGCCGCCCAAGGGCGCGGAGTGGATCGAGGTGTACCGCCACTGGAATCGCTGAGCGATCGGAGACTTGGCGACGGCGGCGGAGTCGATGCGCTGCGTCAGATGGTGAACTGACCGTCATTCACCGTTGACTTACCCTATTGTGATGTATAACATCCCGAATCGAGATGTTGGACGACCCGATCGATAGTGCCCTGGCGGCCGAGGATCTCCTCCGCGCGCTTGGCGATCAGCTCGCAGCACACGGCGAGCGCTACACGCTTGCCATAGTCGGCGGTTCGGCACTGCTGGCGCTTGGGCTCGTGTCCCGCGGTACGAGGGATGTCGATGTCCTCGCGATCGTCGAGGATCGGGAGCTCGTATCGGCGCAACCGCTCCCCGCCACCCTGCTCGACGCCGCGCACACCGTCGCCCGCGACTTCGGACTACCCGATGAGTGGCTGAACCCCGGCCCCACTTCGCTGCTCGACCTCGGACTACCCGACGGCTTCTATGAGCGGGCGCAGCACAGGATCTACGGCCCCGGCCTGGAGATCCTGTTCGCCTCACGCCTCGATCAGATCCACCTGAAGCTCTATGCCACGGTCGACCAGGGCGCAGGCAAGCACCTCGACGACCTGGAGGCGCTGGCGCCCACCGAGCAGGAGCTGCTCGACGCCGCCCGCTGGAGTCGCACGCACGATCCATCGGAGGGCTATCGCAGCGTCCTTGCACGCGTCCTCGCCCACTTCGGAGTCGACGATGGACGTCTCGACCCTTAACCGCCGGCTCAGTGACCGGCTCGTCGCGTTCGCTTGGGACGAGTGGGCGCAGATGGGGGTGCTCGCCACGCCGCACCGACACAGTCCGTGGGCGCAGGATCCCGAGGCGCTGATCGTGTTCACCCTCGAGGTCGCGCGCGCCGAGCCCCGCCTGTTCGACGAGCTCATGGACTGGGCGCTCGTCAACGAGTCGCTGCTGAGCGTCCGGCGCCTACGCGCGATGTGCACCGACGAGACCGATCGCGCGCTCGTGTCGGCGACGCTGGGATGGCTCGCTCGCCAGCGTCCCCGAGTACGCCTGAGCAACCGCGGACCGACAGTAGCCCCACCGAGTCTCCAGCCGCTGTTCCGCTCCGATGGACCGGTGCGCGAGCCCGACGAGGACTTCGCCGCCGCCGGATGGCTGCGAGCTACCTTGAGCCCTTCCCACAAGTCCAGCCCACCGGACCCGATGGCACCGATCAACCTCGCCTTCCGGCTGCGCCAGATTCTCGGCGTAGGCATCCGCGCGGAGGTCGTTCGCGTCCTGCTGAGCACCCAGGCCCCGTGGGCAAACGCCCACACCCTCGCCCGATCAACGGGCTACGCCAAGCGCAACGTCCACGAGGCGCTCGCTGGTTTGAGCAAGGCCGGCGTGGTGTCCGCATTCGCTGTGGCCGGCGAACAGCGCTACACAGCGGACCGTCCCGCATGGGCGGCCCTGCTCGGCCGCGCACCCGACGAGCTGCCGACCCACCGCGACTGGCCCCACGTGCTCGCCGCTCTCAGACGTATTCTCCGATGGTCATCTCAGCCCGAGCTCGCAACCATGTCGGACTACCTACGCACCAGCAGTGCCCGCGACCTGATCGAAGTCATTCGCCCGGACCTATCCTTCGCCGGAATCACCACAGACAGCAGCCCGTCGCCCGAGAACACGTTAAGCGAGCTCGAAGAGATCCTCGAATCTGTGCTCACAACCATGAGCGCCGATCCCCAGGCGGTGCGATAAACAGAACTTGGTGCCCACCAACGATCTCAGTGGGCTCCCGCCTCCCATCCCTCATCCTGTGGCTCGACCCTCCTGGCTCTGTGACCGGCGACACTCACCTTCGGACGGTCTACTCGCGTTCTTGTCTCCCATAAATGCCACCTATCTCATTCCCATCCCTCAACGTTCTCGTCGCAGCCGGGTGCGAAGACCGTTTTTGTTTGGGTGACCCGATCGATCGGTCGTTTTTGGTTCTATGGTCTCTTCTCTCCTCAACCCCATCCCAAAATGTCCTTTTTGCCTCGAGGGGGTCCTCGCTTCAAGTGCCCTCGATGTGAGCGTCGTCAGTTAACGCCGAGCGGCAATCAGCGCCTTTGCTCGCGGCTGAGCTCTAACGCAGAGCCGAAGGACACATACGCGCCAGGTTTTCTGCCGTGCGGCCCGGAAAGACGGGGGATTGGGGACGCTGTCGAGCGTTTCGTCCCAAGCTCGGCGTACGGTGGCTCTCATGAACTTGACGGCCTCCAGATGAGGCTCAACCCAATGATTGAGTTGTGTTATGATTCCAGACTTCGATGAGCGTGGGAACCTCCCACCCGGCATCCACCGTGCGACCTGGACGGAGATCGTGAGCCGCTACGCCACCAGCACCCACCGCCGAGAGCTGCTCGACGGGCTGCTCGATGCACTACGGTCACTGAAGAGCGCCGGCTGCACGACCGTGTATCTCGATGGCAGCTTCGTCACGAGCAAGGTCCACCCCGGCGACTTCGACGTCTGTTGGGAGTCGGCCGATGTGGTCTTCGACCGTCTGGACCCCGAGCTGCAGGACTTCAGCGACGAGCGTGCCACACAGAAGGCTCGCTATGGCGGTGAGCTGTTTCCCGCCGAGTGGCCCGCAAAGGCCGATTGCACGACCTACCTCGACTACTTCCAATACGACGACGTCGCCAACCGACCCAAGGGGATCGTCGCCTTCGACTTGACGGGACTTCCATGATCATCCAGAACGAGCGTCACTACCGGATCACCAAGGCCCACCTGGCCGGCTTCGAAGGGGGGCTGATCGCCAACGACGAGCGGGAGTTCCCCCCGAACGTCGACCCGGGCATGAAGCAACTCATGCACGACGCGATCGCCAGCGAGATCGAAGTTCTGCGTCACCAGCTGGACCATTATGAGAAACTGCGCGACGGTCGGATAACCAGCCGTGAGATCACCTCCTTGCACGAGCTGCCCACCGCGCTGATCGAAGCCCGCATCGCCGCGAAACTCACCCAACGCGAGCTCGCCAAGCGCATCAGCGTCGCCGAACAGCAGATCCAGCGCTGGGAGGCCAACGGCTACAGCGGCGTCAACCTCACCCGCCTGCAAGAAATCGCCGACGCCCTCGGCGTCCAGATGCACGACACGATCACTTACAGCAGCGCCGCGTGAGCGCGATCACAACTCAGACATACATGCAAGGAGACATAGGCCATGACCCCCCTGTTGGTCCCCAATCCTGTGGCTCGACCCTCCCAGCTCTGAGACCGGCGACGCTCACTGAACCGATGTTTCGGTCTACTCGCGTTCTCCTCTCCCATAACTTCCACCCATCTCATCCCCATCCCTCAACCTTCTCGTCACAGCCGGGTGCGAAGACCGTTTTTGTTTGGGTGACCCGATCGACCGGTCGTTTTTTGGTTCTATGGTCTCTTCTCCTCACCCCCATCCCAACCCAATATGTGAGCGCGCAAGCCCGCGGGCACCGATCGCGCCGGCACCGCACTCGGTAGGCCGCCGAACTTCGAGCGGCTCGAGCGCTTCGCTTCGCAGACCGCGCTGGCCGGGGCGCTCGGTGTTCATCGAGACACGGTCCGCGCGTGGGAGCACGGAGCGCCCACCCGGCTGCGCCACAGCTCCCTCGCGCGCGTGAACACGATCTGCGCGATAGCGGAGCAGGTGGGCCGCTACCGGGTTTCTCGCTTCGCTTGGCTAGCGATCCAGTGGCCGGCAGATCAACCCATGACCACGACGATCTATACCTGGTGTGCGTGACATCTGTCCGCACCGTACGCGAACATATGTTCTATGCCAGACCGGCCCGCGCGATCAGGGCAGCACAGACAGCCCACTCTTTGGGGCCCGGTCCGTGCAACTGCGGTCCGCCCTGAGCCCTATCGTCAGTCCGCGAGGATGGAGACGAACTTCGACGAGACGCTCATAGCAGGGCTTGCCTCCGCCGAGAAGCAGGTCCAGCAGAGCTACCGGCCGATCATCGCGGTGCACAAGTGGTTCGCCCGGCGGCCCGGGACGCTCTTTCGCGGACTTGCTCTCGCTGAGCTCGTGGACCGGCCGCTTGCGGAGCACTACTTCGAGAGCCACGATCTCGACGGCGTGATCCTCGACCCGTTCATGGGAGGCGGAACTTCGCTGTTTGAGGCCAACCGCATGGGCCTCTCCGTCGTCGGCTACGACACCAATCCGATGTCGCGCTGGCTCGTTGAGCGCGAGCTCGAGCGGCTCGATGTCGACGCCTTCGAGCGTGAGGGTGAGGCCATCGCTGCCGAGGCGGAGGAGAAGCTGCGTGACCTATATACGACTCGATGCGAGGAGTGCGGCAAGGATGTCCCCGTCAAGTTCTTCATGTGGGTCAAGACGCACGTCTGCGAGTGTGGCGAGAAGACACTGCTCTTCCCCGGCCCGCTTGTCGCTGGGCGCAAGATGGGCCGGCATACGCACGACGTTCTCGTCTGTGGCAGCTGCCGGACCGTCGAGCAATTTCTCCCAGGTGAGATGCCTGATGACTGTCCCCATTGCGCGACCCCTTATGAGAACACCAAGGTGCCTGCCAAGAGCGCGTGTGCCTGCGGACGCCCATTCCTTGTTGGCAGGCCGCAGAGCGACGACCCGCCCGAGCACACGCTGTTCGCGCTGGAGTATCACTGCGCTGCGTGCAAGATTCGAACGGGCCGTCGTGGCCGCTTCTTCAAGGGCATCCACGCCGAAGATCACGCGCGGTTTGCCTGCGCACAAGAGCGCTTTGCTGCGATTGAGTCGCCCTTCTGGCCGAAGGACGGCATCCCGTCGGGCGATGAGACAAACCGACTCCTGCGATGGGGCTACCGGCGCTTCCGCGACTTGCACAACGAGCGGCAGTTGCTCGGCCTGGCGATCCTTGCCGATCGCATCTCCCGGGCGCCCGCAGAGCTGCGGCCGGCACTCGCCACTGTCTACTCCGACTTCATCCGCTATCAGAACATGGTCTGCCGGTATGACACATCCGCGCTGAAGGTCCTCGACGTTTTCTCCGTACACGGCTTTCCAGTCCATCGAGTGCAGTGCGAGGCCGCGCTGATCGGCATCCCGAGGGTTGGTTCAGGTGGGTACCGTCATTTCCTGGCCAAGTACGCAGCCGCCAAGCGCTACTGCGACGCGCCGTTTGAGACGATGCGCGTCGACGGTCGCAAGAGACGCGTACAGGTGTCGGGTGAGCGAATCGCATCTAACCTCGTCGTCGACCCCGCCAACCTTGGACGCAAGCGCGCGACGCTGCTGCACTGCGCGAGTATCACGGCGCAGCCGCCACCCGAGAACAGCGTAGATCTTGTTCTGACCGACCCGCCCTATTTCGCGAACGTCCAGTACTCCGAGTTGATGGACTTCTGCTACGCGTGGCTAAAGCGCCTCGCGCCAGCGACCCCGTTCTTCGAGCAGGCGACATCGAAGTCTGAGGACGAGGTTATGGGGAGCGTCGTCGGCGGCCGCGGCATCGATGTCTTCGCCGAGCGCCTGTCGGGCGTCTACCGGGTAGCCGCAAAGGCGCTTCGTCCAGGGGCGCCGTTTGTCTTCACCTACCACCACAACGACCTCTCCTCCTACGCCGCCCTCGTCGTCGCCGTGCTCGATGCCGGTCTTGTGCCCACCACTACGCTCGTCTGCCCTTCGGAGATGCGTGGTTCCATCCATATCAACAGCGCCGACTCCAGCCGCGTGGACAGCATCTTCGTCTTGCGTAAGCCGCCAGTCGGAGTCGTCGGCGACCGTGCCACACCGGTCAACGAGCGCCTGGTTGGGCACGTGCAGAACCTCGTGGACGCCGGCCTCACGGTCACAAATGGCGACCGTCGCTGCATTCGTCACGGGCTTCTCGCCGAGGATGCGATACGCGCGCTTGCGCCGAGGTGGGACCTGTCGACATCCATCACAGAGCGCATGACCATGGCGCGCGAGAAGCTCATCACGCTGTCGGAGAACGCGGACATCGATGCACCGTTGGTCGTGCCAGCGGTCCTTGTCGAGAGCGCTGCCTCCTAAGAACGTGTTTTGAAATAGAGGTTTTCGGAGCGTTGTTCCGAAGTTTGGGGTATGTCATCCATGCGTCGGTACCCCACGGATTTGACCGATCGCCAGTGGGAGCTGGTGGAGCCGTTGTTGCCTGAGCCGCCGCCTGGGCCGGCTGGCCGTCCGCCCAGTCATGACAAGCGGGAGATCGTCAACGCGATCCTTTATCACGTGCGTGCTGGTGGGGCGTGGCGGATGCTGCCGAAGGACTTCCCGGCGTGGCAGACGGTATATGGGTACTTCCGCGACTGGAGTAATGACGGCACGCTGAAGGCGTTGCACGACGAGCTGCGTGAGCAGGTGCGCGCCTCGGAATCTCGCAACCTGGAGCCTTCGGCGGGGATCGTGGACTCGCAATCGGTCAAGGGCGCGGACACCGTGGGAGCGGCGAGCCGCGGTTTTGACGCGGGCAAGCGAATCAACGGCCGCAAGCGCCATATCGTGGTCGACACGATCGGCCTGATGCTCGTCGTGATGGTCACCGCCGCCTCCGTGCCGGACCGCAACGGTGGCGAGAGCATCCTCGAGCGTTTGCACAGAGCGCTCGGGTCGGTGCGTCACATCTTCGCCGACGGCGGCTACCAAGGTGCGCTCATCGAGCTCGCCAAGCGCTCGTGGGGAATCGTCGTGGAGGTCGTCAAGAAACCAGCCGAGCAGATCGGCTTCGCGGTGCTCCCCCGGCGCTGGGTAGTTGAGAGAACGTTCTCCTGGCTTTTGCGCTGGCGACGCCTGGTCCGTGACTACGAGCGTCTGCCCGAGACCCACGAAGCGATGGTTCACATAGCGATGATCGGACTCATGCTCAACCGCCTCGCCCCACCACCCGGACCCAAACCCTGGACCACCAAGAAACACCGAAAATAACATTTCAAAACACCTCCTAAGACTTCCGCGTCCCCACGTACGGTCGCAGCGGACCGCCTCTCTTGACGAGCTTCTCGAGTTCGTCAAGCGTATAGACGTGGCCCTCGCACGCCTCCAGCATCCGATTGAGGTCAGCTGGACGATGGCCAAACCCTCGGCCGTCGATGACAGCAACGATGGTTCGGCGCTTTGCTGGCGGACGTTCATCCTCGTATTGCCGGAGCGTCTGTACGCGCGCGACCTTGTCGCGCGCCGTGCCGTCATCCTCAGTGAGCTTCGCCTCGATGATCACCTTCGCGTTTTCCGACGGAATCAGGAAGTCGGGCGCCTGCACGAAGCCAGGCACGCTCTCCCGAGCCCGCGTCGCTCGTCCGTCGATGCCATGCAAGTCGAGTAGCTCCTTGATGGCGTTCTCGATGAGCCGGCCGACGATGCTTGAAACGGAGTCACGATGGGACGCATACGGTCTGCCGAGCAGCCGCTCATACAGCAGCTCGGAGTACGGCACCCTGCCAGCGGAAAGCGCTTTCGCGATGGTGGCTCCTCCGCCAGCCGTATCCAGCTTGTCCAGCCGATGGACCCTGTCTGCCGGCACAGCTGGCACAGGACGACCCATCACATCGGCAAGGAGAGGAAGGACCGTGCGCAGCAGCTGATCGTAGTACTGCTGCTTGCGGCCACGCGGGGGTTCCTCGAACAAGAGCTGCTGACCGCGCTTTGCACGAGAATCGATCTCCCGCGCATCTGCTTGGTCGATGACGAGCGCTCGGCCGTTCGCGGCGGCCTCCTCAACAGCAAGATACGCAACCTCGCCCGGAGACATCCCGATGATGCACCGCAGCACCAGCCAAGCCCGAGGCTCTTCGGCAATCGCCGTCAACAGGGCATCGCCAGTCAGGTCGGCACCCTTGCGAGTTGCTCTACGCAAGACGACATATCCCCGCTGGAAGTCGGCCCGCTCGCAGAACGACTCGCCCCGCGGCATCTCGATAAAAAACGACTGGAGGGTGTCGAGCACGGCCTTCGCACGCTTTCGATACGGAACGTCGATGGCGTCGAGGCGGGCGTCGTGATGCGGCATCAGTGTTCGCTTTCGCCGAGTGCACCTGCGCTCCTTCTGTGCGACGTACTCCCTCTACTTCAATCCCTGTCGGGCCGGTCGGCTTTCTTCCGACCGTATCTCGTCTGCGACCACTTCGACGGCGATCCTACAGCAGGCGAGACCACCGCTGCGTGTTCTAGAATTGCTCTGGTGAATCAACTGCGAGCAGACGAAGACCTTCAGCCCACGGCTCCTGTTGGAGGCGTGCCGATCGAGGTGCAGGCTGACTCCATGCGCCTGCTACGCAGAATGCGTGTTGCGCCCGAGCACCCCCACCCCCTTTCTGCCAAACGAGCTCGCCACCACAACCGCCGAGATGATGGAGCAGGGAACGAACGTCGTCAAGAAGACACTGGAGGCCCAGGCAGCGCAGGGCTAGCAGCGTCGGTACTCGCTGGCGGTGGTCTAGAGCAAACGCTTGTCGACTCTAGAGCCACTCTGACATGATCCCGCGGGTGCCGCCGATCGTCCTACGTCCCTCGTCCTAGTCGCGCTAGTTGCCGGCGATTCGGTCTTTTGAAGGGTGCTCCCGGTGATCTTGTAGGCTCGTCCTGATGACCGAGACGGGTGTTGCCTCCGCGCCGGTGGGCTCCGAGCCCGAGGGGTGGCGGCACGCGCACCTGATCCCGACCTACGGGACGCGCACGCAGCAGGAGCAAGAGAAGCGCGCGACATCCTGCTTGCTGGCGGTGGTCGTCGATGACGCCGCAGCAGTGCCCGCCGTCGGGTGCGCAACCACGGGACCAAGTAGGAGCGACGTCAACACGGGAATAGTATCTGTTGCCCTCTAGGGAAAGAGATAACGCGGCCTGCAAGAAAGTTCCCTAAGAAGGCTCCAGTTTATCTTAGCGACAGCTTCGTAGCCCACACCAAGGTCGAGAGTCAGATTTACGCATATCACAAGGACCAACCTGTCAATTAGATCGAACAACTCTTTGTCGTCATCAACGACGTTTGGCCCCTTCCTTCCCCAGTGGACCATCCAGTTACGGGTCTCGCTTACTCTGGCGCAAAACAGATCTGAGTCTAGATGCCAGTCTCTGAGTACCTCAGCCGCTCGATCAGTTAAGATTTTAAACGCTCGCGCTGACTCTGGGAATTAACGTGTCCTAGCGCTATCTTATAAGTCCTTCGTACCTGTGCATCCATAGACGTCAAAGCTTGCCGAATCATTCTGTCAGCCTTCTTCTGCTGATCGTCTGTAAGCGGAGGCTCAGAATAAAGCGCTCGATGATAGCCCTCCGTAAATGACATTAGAGCTAGCAGCCGATGCCCCGAGAGTAACTCGGGCCGATCGAGTACTGCAAAGAATTGATCCCACACCGGCCCGACCTTATTACGAAGTGCAAACCAGTTGGTCAAGTAGGCGCCGGGATGATCCAGACAATTTAGTTTGAAGGTCAACTTATATACGGACTCCTCCTGGGACTGAGGAGGAGCCTGTTCTATGACCTCGACCGACTTCGGCGATGGACCGTCGGTCTTGACCGTCACCATCAGTTGTGTGACATAACTTTGTCGGCATGTGGTAAACAGGATGAGATCCCGCAGTGGCCCAATATAATCACGCTGCAGCCGATACACAGGAATCGGTGGATCAAACCGCCAGCTCGTATTTGCATCAAGTGATGTAAACGGATCCTCTTCACACGTGCCACTGTTGATATCGAGGGTTACACCTGGCTCAAGTTCGGCCGATAGTTTCCTGAAGCTTTGGGGCTTCCCGGGAGATGGAGGAGAAGCGAGGTCGTGTTGGCCACCATGAAGGAACTCTCGCAGTCCGTATAGAGAACATCCGGCTGATAAAGCCTTTAGGTCATTAAACGCAGCAATGTGTACTCCTCGAAGAAGCCGCTTCGCGACTCCGTCCAAGGTGTCCTTGCCATCTTCGTCCGGTTTATATTGGATCCATGTGGTCGGATAGAAGTCGAAGAGCGTAAGTGGCATGCCACCGACGCTTTCGCCATATAGCACATCGATGGGCGGCGGATGTCCGGACTCGTCCAGATGTTCCGAGCTGTTTGTGTCAACTAGATGCAGGAGGAGTCCCTGCCCAGGGTCGTATTCTACACGACCATAGGAGCGGTGGAGGTCGTTCGGACGCCAGAAGAGGCCCTCCTCAACGTTCTCGACATAATCGATGCTCACGTCACGAGACTACCGTCCGGACCCGACGTCTGATCTTCGAGCCTTTTGAGACCTCACACAAAATCTGTCTCTTTTTCTCTCTCCCCTCTCCTCGTCGAACCAGAGGATTGAACCGCCCCGGAAAAGTTGGAGGCCTCCAACTTTTCCGGGGCGGTTCAGGGCGATCATCCTCATCTTGCTGTTCGTACGTCCACTGGCTGATATAGCGGGTGATGCGTCTGTCGTGGCCTCTCACGACCGCAACGTCTAGATCGGGGTAGCCATAGAACTTCAGCAGAGGCTCGAAGTCTGGAAGGAGCTGGCGTGACCCCGTAGGTTCGGTCCGGCTCTTGTGAGAGTTTCTTGCGTCCGTGATGATGGGCGAGGAAGGAACTCTGATGAAGCGATGCAGGCATACGCCGGAGCAGATCATCCGTAAGTTGCGGGAGGCCGAGCGACTGCTCGGTGAGGGCAAGACGATCCCGGAGGCGGCGAAGGAGCTGGAGATCTCCGAGCAGACGTTTCACCGCTGGCGTAACCAGTATGGCGGGATGAAGGCCGATGACGTGAAGCGGTTGAAGGAGCTCGAGCGTGAGAACTCGAGCCTGAAGGCGATCGTCGCTGATCAAGCGCTTGAGGTCCGGGCGTTGAAGGAGGTCGCCCGGGGAAACTGGTAGGCCCGGTCCGTCGGCGCCAGGCGGTCGCGATGCTTCGTGACCGCCTCGGTGTCAGCGAGCGCTGGGCATGCCGGGTCGTTGGGCAGCATCGCTCGACGCAGCGTCACGAGCCCAAGCGGGCTGAGGATGATGCGGCGTTGCGCGCAGAGCTCAGGAGGTTCTCGAAGGACCGTCCGCGGTGGGGGTACCGCCGTGCGCATCATCATCTGCGGGAGTTGGGCTGGGAGGTGAACCGCAAGCGTGTGCAGCGGCTGTGGCGCGAGGAGGGACTGCGGGTCCCTGTGCGCAAGCGCAAGCGCCGGCGTCTCGGGGAGTCGACGGTCCCGGCCGAGCGTCTGCGCGCCGAGCGGCCCAACCACGTGTGGGCGTTTGACTTCCAGTTCGACCAGACCGCCTGCGGGCGGGCGCTGAAGCTGCTCAACATCGTCGACGAGTTCACCCGCGAGTCACTGGTGATGATGGTGGAGCGCAGCATCGACGCCGAGACGGTCGTCACGACGCTCGAGCGGCTGTGCGCCGAGCGCGGCGCCCCGGAGCTTTTGAGGATGGACAACGGGCCGGAGATGACCGCGCACGCGCTCAAAGACTGGTGCGTGCTGTCGAAGACCGGGACCGTGTTCATCGAGCCGGGCTCACCGTGGCAGAACCCATTCGTCGAGTCCTTCCACTCCCGCGTGCGTGACGAGCTGCTCGACGTCGAGGAGTTCTGCAGCCTGGCCGAGGCGCGGGTGGTGATCGGCGACTGGCGCGAGGACTACAACCAGCGCCGCCCACACTCCGCGCTCGGGATGCGCGCCCCGGCTGTGTTCGCCGTGCAGTGGACAGCCCGCGAGCCGGCGATCGCTGCTGCCTGAACCGGGCCGGTTCGCTCATCCTGGGCGCAGCGACCGACCCCAAATCGGAGGGAGAGGGGGTGGTCGCGCCGCGCGCCCGCGGCCTTCGCCGCGAAGGCACTCGCGCTACGCGCTCGGCCTTCGCGGCGAAGGCCGCGGCACCAAGCGGGTCCGTCCGAACAGGCCGCTACCTTTCCCCGCACTACATCCACCACCCTCTCACTCGTGGTGGACCGAAAAGCGGGGGCCGTCCAGAGCGCCTCACGCGTGTGTACAGACTCAATATCGAGGAACTGCACACCGGCTGAGAAAGCTACGTTTGCGCCGTCGTCTGGAAAACGCACGCGGACGGCTCCGCGCCGCTGACGCCAGTCGGCCGGTATGTCCCCCACGCTCATAAAGCCCAGCTCAGACCACTCATCTCCGATCACCTTTGCGAGCTTCTTGTCCGCGCGGAACCGAGCCGGCGTCTCGCCGTAGCATCCATCGAGCTCCGTCGCGAAGTAGCGTACGCCGTAGGCGCCGGTCGGACTGTCGAAGCGGTTGCCCGTGTTCGGCTTCCCCAGTTCGGAGGAGTTGCTAGACAAGCTCGCAGAGAGCAGATCGGGTTCCCGGCCCACCCCCCAGACGCCCTCCGACGGCGCCGCTAGGAGACCCGGACCCAATCATCCGCCCGCCAGGAACGCCTTCGCTGCTACCAGCACGTCGCGTGTGCGCCCGTCTCTGATCGCGACCGCCGGTGACTCGTCATCAAGCTGAGGGTTGAGGCCAACGAACCAGGCTCGGACGGTGTACGGGCTCTCCTGGGTCAGAAGCAAGCGGAAGATCTGGTGAGCGTCGCGGAGCCTACGCTCTACCTCCAAGTCCTTGGGCAGACGCTTCTCAGAAGCCCATCGTCCCACAGTCTTGGGGTCCTCTACCCCAACCATGAAGGCGACGAGCTTCTGCCCGAGCGCGTCCTGGAGGAATGCAGCAATGTCCGCGACTGAAGATGCGACCGTGGTCCGGTGGGACTCGGCCGATGGGTTTCGTGTCTTTGGCATCGCCTTCCCTTTCGTTCGGTTTCCCACGATACCACTAAGAGGTGTCGGCAAAGCTACTGGGATGGCCACCTAAACGCTACTCTCATGGCCACCTGTTCGATAGCTCTTACTACTCATTCCAGACGGGCGGTTTCAGGGCGCTTTGGAGATCGCGATGACTTACGGCCAGTCGATCTGCTCGGCCAGCTGATTTGGGCCGAAGTCGATCAGGCTGCTGCGCTCGATCGGGCGATACTCACCGTCTGTGAGCCCAAGCCAACTGACCGAGCGCTCCTGCGGGTCGACGATCAACAACTCGTCCACGTGATGGGCAGAGCGAGAACGGCGCGCCTACTGCGACGTATACGGGTAGGCCGCCATCGCGTCGGCGATCGCCCGCTCGTCCTCGCCACCGCGCTCGCGCAGGCCGCGGATCACGCCGTCGCGGTCCTCCGCCGTCTTGTTCTGACTGAGCTTGCGCTTGCCCTGGATCGCCTCGATCTCGAGCTCGAACGCGACAATGTGAGGCAGCAGTTCATCGACGTGGTCCTCCGACGCTGACGTGAGCGACCAAGGCGACGGGAGCCGACGCTCGTGGACGTCGACGAGCTCGGCGAGGTATGCGAGCACTTCCTCGCGGTCCTCCAACAGGCGCGGGCGACCGTAGATGTGGACAGCGAGGAAGTTGTACGTCGGCAGACCATCGCCCGAATACCACCGCGGCGAGACGTACGCCTTGGGACCGCTGAAGATCGCCAGGGCCTCTTTCCCGTCGCCCAGGTGGCGGGCGAGCGGATCGTTGCGCGCGACGTGCGCCTCAAGCGTCCCATTCCGGCCCTCCTCGCGACGCAGCACGAACGGGATGTGCGCACCCAACGGGCCATCGGTGCAGACCACGATCAGACCAAACCGAGCGGCCTCGATCACCTCATGCAGAACCGCCAGCTCACGCTCGGCGTAGTGGGAGTTGACGTACATCAGTCCTCCAGATTAGGACGATCGCTGGGCAAGCGAGGCAAGGACGCAGTGAGCGTGGCGTGCTACGCACGCGAGCGATCGAGGACGCCGCATCGCGCCGCCCAGCGGTCGCCCTACGGCGTGAGGCGGTGGGGGCCGCGGTAGAGGAAGGTCACCTCTCTCACGTTCTCCTGGCCCAACAACTGCATCAACAACCTCGTCAGCCCGAACCCAAAGCCGCCGTGGGGCGGGGCGCCGTAGCGGAAGAAGTCCAGGTAGTACTGGATCGGGCCCGTCTCGACCTTCTTGTCCCGCGCCTGGGCCAAGAGCACGTCGTAGCGGTGCTCGCGCTGGGCGCCCGTCGTCAGCTCGATCCCCCGCCACAACAAATCGAAGCTGCGGGTCAGACTCGGATCGTCGGGGTGGCGCATGTGATAGAAGGGCCGAACCGAAGAGGGGTAGTCGGTCACGAACACAAACTCATGACCCTCCCTCTCCTTCATGATCGCACTCAGCGCTCGCTCGCTCGCTGGGTCCAGATCGTGCTCGGGGCCGGGCACTGATTCGTGGCCCGCTTCTACCAGCAGCTCCTTTGCTTCCACCAACGTCACCCGTGGAAATGGGAGCTCCGGTGTTTCTAGTGTTGTACTAAAAGTATTTTCTATCTCTCCCCCAAAAACGTCCTTCACCACACCCAACACGTGGGCGAGCCAGCGCTCCTCGAAGGACATCACGTCCTCGTGGGAGTCGATCCAGGCCAGCTCGACATCGACGCTCGTGAACTCCGTGTCGTGCCTCGAGGTGAACGACGGGTTCGCCCTGAACACCGGGCCGATCTCGAACACCTTGCCGAAGCCGGCGGCCATCGCCATCTGCTTGTAGAACTGGGGCGACTGGGCGAGGTAGGCCTGCCCGTCGAAGTACTCGACCTTGAACAGCTCGGCCCCCGACTCGCTGGCGGAGCCCATCAGCTTCGGGGTGTGGATCTCGATGAAGCCCTCTTTGCGCCAGCAGTCGCGCATCGCGTGCTCGACCGTGCTCTGCACCTCGAAGATCAACCTCCGATCGGGTCTGCGCAGGTCCAGATAGCGCCAGTCGATCCGCTTGTCCAGGGCGGAGTCGGGCGCGATCGGCACCTCCGGCTCGGCGTGAGAGTCGACCTCGAGGCTCTCCAGCTGTAGCTCCAGCCCACCGAGCTTGACCCGCTCGTCGGCGACCACGGTCCCGGTGAGGGTGACGGCCGACTCGACCGTCAGGCTCGAGATCCGCTCGTTGAGCTCCGTGGGGGGGTCGTCCTTGCCGAGCACCACCTGCGCCAGCCCCGATTCGTCACGCACCACCACGAACTGCACCTTCTTCTGATCGCGCACCGCCTGCGCCCAGCCGCGGATCGTGACCCGCTCGCCGATGTGCCGGGACAGCTCGGATATGAGGGTGCGGGTCATCTTGGGGACCCTATCCCAGGCGCCTACTCCGCGTCCTGGACCGCCAGCTCGACCTCGACCGAGAGCTCATCGGCCTCGGCCGTCTCGATCCGCTCGATCGAGCCCGCCTGCATCAGGTCGTCTTCGCCGAGCGCCAGCGCGTCGAGGCGCTCCCGGGTGTCCCGCACGAGGACCCGCGCGACCGGGGCGCGCATCGGTCGCTGGGCCTGGGACTTGGCCTTGCGCACCTCGCTCAGCACCTCGGCGGCGACCGCCAGCGCCTCGTCCTCCTCGCGCGCGTCTCGCGCGTGCCCATCTTCCGCACCGTCATCGCCGGCGCCGCGATCGAGCTCGGCGGTCAGCTCGGCCGCGTCGGGCCACTGCGCGAGGTGGATCGACCCGGGCTGCCACCACGACCAGACCTCCTCGCAGGCGAACGGCAAGAAGGGCGCAAACAGCCGCTGGAAGACCGACAGCGAGATGCGCAGCGCGCGGCTGACCGGGCCGGAGACCTCAGGCGCCTCGTCGTAGCGGCGCCCCTTCACGAGCTCGAGGTAGTTGTCGCAGAACCACCAGAACAGCTCCTCGGTCCGCTGCAGCGCGCGCGCGTAGTCGTATGCCTCGAAGCAGCTCGTCGCCTCAGCGACGACCGCGGCCAGGCGCGCGATCATCGCCCGGTCCAGCGGATGGGTCAGCTGGCCGATCTCCGATCGGTCGCCCTGCGGGGGCAACTCGGCGAGCGCGAACTTGGACGCGTTCAGCAGCTTCACCGCCAGGCGGCGGCCAACCTTCATCTGCTGGGCGTCAAACGCGGTGTCGGTGCCGGGGCGCCCGTTGGCCGCCCAGTAGCGCACGGCGTCGGCGCCGTGCTCCTCCAGCAGGTGCATCGGCGTGACGACGTTGCCCTTGGACTTCGACATCTTCTTGCGATCGGGATCGAGCACCCAGCCGGAGATCGCCGCGTTGCGCCACGGTAGCGCGTCCTCGTCCAGGTGCGAGCGCAGGATTGTCGTGAACAGCCAGGTCCGGATGATGTCGTGCGCCTGGGGACGCACATCCATCGGGAACACCTTCTCGAACAGCTTCTCGTCCTCACCGGCCATGCCCGCGATCTGCGGCGTCAGTGAGGAAGTGGCCCACGTGTCCATCACGTCCGGATCGCCCGCGAACCCGCCGGGCTGGCCGCGCTGCTCCGGTGTGTAGCCGTCGGGAACATCGGTCGAGGGATCGACCGGCAGTTGCTCCTCGCGCGCGAGCAGCGGCCGTTCGTGCACGATTGCGCCGGCCTCGTCGATCGGATACCAGACCGGGAACGGCACTCCGAAGAACCTTTGGCGGCTGACGCACCAGTCGCCATTCAGGCCGTTCACCCAGTCCTCATAGCGCGCGCGCATGTACGGCGGGTGCCACCGAAGCTCCCGTCCGCGCGCGATCAGCGCCTCGCGGTGCTCGACCGTCTTGAAGAACCACTGCCGGCTCGTGATGATCTCGACCGGGCGCTCGCCCTTCTCGAAGAACTTGACCGCGTGCGTGACCGGCTCGGGCTCGCCGATCAGATCGCCCGATGCCTGCAGCAGCTCGACGATGCGCCGGCGCGCCTGGTTGACGCTCTTGCTCCGCAACTCCTCGTAGCTCGCCCGCGCACCCGCCAGGTCCTCGGACTCCCACCCCGGCTCGCCCCAGGGCACGTCCACCAAGCGCCCGTCCTCCCCCAGCACCGCGCGCACTCCCAACCCCAGCTCCCGCCACCAGGTCACGTCGGTCAGGTCGCCGAACGTGCACACCATCACCAGGCCGGTCCCCTTGTCCTGCTCGACCAGCGGATGGGTCAGCACCGGCACGCGCGTCCCGAACAGCGGCGTCAGCGCCTCGCCTCCGACGAGCCCACTCCAGCGCTCGTCATCGGGGTGCGCGAGCAGCGCCACGCACGCGGGGATCAGCTCGGGACGGGTCGTCTCGATCAGGACATCGGGGGCCGCGCCGGACTCGCCGGCCTGGACGGCGTCGCCAGCGTCGCCAACCTGGGCGTCTCCAGCGGAGTCGCCGCCGGCCCGCGTGAAGCGCACGCGGTGCATCGCCCCGGGGCGCTCGCGGTCCTCGAGCTCCGCCTGGGCCACCGCCGTCCTGAAGTCCACGTCCCACAGCGTCGGCGCCTGCAGCTGGTAGGCCTGACCACCCGCGAGCAGCCCCAGGAACGAGCGCTGGGAGATCCGCTGCGCGACCTGCCCGATCGTCGCGTAGGTCATCGACCAATCCACCGACAGCCCGAGCGTGCGCCACAGCTCCTCGAACGCCCTCTCGTCCGCCTCGGTCAGCTTCAGGCACAGCTCGACGAAGTTCGGGCGCGAGATCGATACCGGCGGCTCCTTCTCGGACGGCTCGGCCGGCGCCTGGAAGTCGGGGTCGTACGGGACCGACGGGTCGCAGCGCACGCCGAAGTGGTTCTGCACGCGGCGCTCGGTCGGCAGGCCGTTGTCGTCCCAGCCCATCGGATAGAAGACCTCCTTTCCGCGCATGCGCTGATAGCGCGCAATCGTGTCCGTGTGGGTGAAAGAGAAGACATGCCCGACGTGCAGCGAGCCGCTCACCGTCGGCGGCGGCGTGTCGATCGAGAACACCTGCTCGCGCGGTGAGCTGTGGTCGAAGCGGTAGACGCCGTCGCGCTCCCAGACGGCGCCCCACTTGGCCTCGAGTCCATCAAGCGTTGGGCGCTCGGGGACGGCCGGGCTCGGGCCAGCCTGCGTGTCGGGTCCCTCGCTCATTCTGTTAGACGGAACTTGATCGGTAGCCGGGCCAGGCCGTAGATGCCCATGATCGTCTCGTACTCGACCTCGCCGTCGATCTCCAGGTCGCGCATCTTCTCGGCCATGAACGTCAGCGCCTCCCGCAGCTCCAGGCGGGCCAGGTTCGCGCCCAGGCAGTAGTGCACACCCGCGCCAAACGTCAGTGCCCGAGCGTGCCTGCGGTCGGCGGTGATGTCGAACTCCTGCGGCTCGCCCTCGCCCTCGTCCAGATCGCGGTTGCCCGTGAACGCGCACACCATCACGACCGTTCCCGCCGGAAACGTCACGTCGCGGAACGTGACCTCCGTGGTCGTGATACGCGCCGTGAACGGGGTGATCGGCTCATACCGCAACCCCTCCTCGATCGCGTTCACGGCCAGCTCGGGCCGGCGCGTGAGCAGCTCCCACTGCTCGGGGTGCTCGGCCAGCAGCCTGATCGTGTGCGCGAGCTGGCTCTGGGTCGTGTCAACCCCGCCGACGAGCACGTTGAACACGAGGTTGATGCACTCCACATCGTCCAACCGGCTGCGCCGCGCCGCGGTCGGCTCGCCCCCGGCCGAACCGCTATCGGCGGATGGATCGGGGAGCGTCGCCGCGATCAGCTTCGAGATCAGGTCGTCCCCCGGATCGTCCCGCCGCGCCGCCACGAGCGCGGCCGCGTAATCGTAGAACTCGCGCACGGCTTGCTCGATCCGATCGCGCTCGCTCGCCATGCTCGCCGCGTCGAACTGGCGCTGGATCCAGTTCGACCAGTGATGCAGCTTCGGCGCGTCCGCGATCGGCGCGCCCATCACCTGCGCGATTGTCTGCGAGGGGTACGGCTTCGCGAACGCCTCCACGAACTCGCACCGCACAACTCCGTTGTGGCCGGCATCGCCGCCGTTATCGCCGCTGCCGGCCGCGCGCGCGTCCGCGAGCAGCCCCTCCAGGAACCCGCGCATCGCTGGCCGGTAGCGCTGCACCGCTCGAGCGCTCAACGCGGGGTTGACGAGGCTGCGCAAGCGTGTGTGGTCGGGCCCGTTGACGTGCAGGATGTTGCGCTTGAACTGCTCGTACAACGGCCCCTCGCGCACGTCGAAGATCTCGGCGATCGTCATCCCCGGAAAGATCGCCTCGCGCGTGCGCAGGAAGAACTCGCCCGCCTCCCGGTCGAGCACGATCACCCCGTATGGCCCGGCGGCGAGCCAGCCCCGCTCGCGCAGCTCGCGCATGGCCTCGTGGAAGCGCTCCCCCCTCAGCGATGGGTCGGTGTAGTCGAACCGGGGGAGCTCCAGCTCGCTCACGAGCGTCATTGCCCGGACGCTACCGCATGACCGCTCGGAGGGACGATCGATACCGGCCAGTAGGATCTGAAGTCATGGCAACCGACATAGCGGCCTCACGCCGCGAGGCGCCGTCGGCCTCACGCCGTGAGGCGCCGTCGGCCTCACGCCGTGAGGCGGACGGCAGGGCGGCGGGGCAGACCCTATCCGGAGAGC
Source organism: uncultured Solirubrobacterales bacterium (assembly GCA_963755165.1). Taxonomy (GTDB): domain Bacteria; phylum Actinomycetota; class Thermoleophilia; order Solirubrobacterales; family Solirubrobacteraceae; genus Palsa-744. The sequence goes on from CAVWIT010000003.1 coordinate 68,474, forward strand.
CGGTCCGAGAGCTGTACACCGAGGCGGACCTCCCACCCGGAATAGGCGCCCACCCGCCCGCCGAGGACCCGATCGGGCGCCCCGGCGAGTACCCATTTACGCGCGGGATCTACCCGTCCATGTACCGCGGGCGGCTGTGGACGATGCGCCAGTTCGCCGGCTTCGGCACGAGCGAGGAGACCAACGAGCGCTTCCACTATCTGCTCGACCACGGCCAGACCGGACTCTCCACCGCCTTTGACATGCCCTCGCTGATGGGCCACGACTCCGACCACTCACGGGCGCTGGGAGAGGTCGGCCGCGAGGGCGTGGCGATCGACACGCTCGACGACATGCAAACTCTCTTCTCCGGGATCGACCTCGGCGAGGTGTCCGTGTCGATGACCATCAACGCCCCCGCCGCCATCATGCTCGCCTTCTATGTAGTCGCCGCCGAGCATGACGGCGCCGCCGGGCATGACGGGGACGGGAGTACCGGTCCCGGCGCCGGGGCGGGGTCGGCCTCGGGAGTCGGACCGATCCCCCCCGAGCGCCTGTCGGGCACCATCCAGGCCGACATCCTGAAGGAGTACATCGCCCAGAAGGAGTGGTGCTTCCCGATCGATCCCGCCATGCGCCTGTGCGGCGACATGATCGAGTGGTGCACCCGCCACATGCCCCGCTGGCACCCGATCTCGATCTCCGGCTACCACATCCGCGAGGCCGGGGCCACCGCCCAGCAGGAGCTCGCCTTCACGCTCGCGGACGGCCTGACGTACGTGCGCCAGGCGGTCGAGCGGGGGCTGGACGTGGACGAGTTCGCGCCGCGGCTGTCCTTCTTCTTCAACGCCCAGATCGACTTCTTCGAGGAGATCGCCAAGTATCGCGCCGCTCGGCGCATCTGGGCGCGCGAGCTGCGCGACACCTTCGGGGCGAAGAACCCGCGCTCGTGGCAGATGCGCTTTCACGCTCAGACAGCCGGGGTCTCGCTGACCGCGCAGCAGCCGCTGAACAACATCGTCCGCACCACGATCGAGGCGCTGGCGGGCGTGCTCGGCGGGACCCAGTCGCTGCACACCAACTCCTATGACGAGGCGCTCGCCCTCCCCACCGAGGAGGCCGTTCGCATCGCGCTGCGCACTCAGCAGATGATCGCGCACGAGACGGGCGTCGCGGCGACGGCCGATCCGCTGGGAGGCTCCTACTACGTGGAGGCGCTCACCGACGAGATGGAGCGCCGCTGCTATGAGTACCTCGCCAAGATCGACGAGCTCGGGGGCATGGTGGCGGCAGTCAAGCGTAACTATCCCCAGCGCGAGATCGCGGACGCCGCGTTTGAGCTGCAGCGCGCAATCGACGCGGGCGAGCGCGTCGTGGTGGGCGTCAACCGCTACACGCAGGAGGACGAGGAACCGATCCCGACCCTGCGCGTGGACCCGGCGCTGGAACGCAAGCAGCTCGAGCGCCTGCAGTCCTCGCGCGCCCGCCGCGACGGGGCGGAGGTGGAGCGCACGCTGGCGGCGCTGCGCGAGGCGGCGTCGCACCCCGAGCGCAACCTGATGGACCCGCTGCTCGATTGCGCGCGCGCGCGCGCGAGCGAGGGCGAGATCGTGGAGTCGCTCCAGCAGGTCTTCGGCAGCTACACCGAGACCCCCGTATTCTGAGGCGCTTGCGTAGGGCACTTTTCTTCTGCGGCGTGGTGGCGGCGGCCTCCAGCGCGGGCACGCTTGCGCTTGGGTCCAAGCGGATCGCCGCCGAGAACGCCGCCTACACGGCGCCCGCCTCGCCGCGGTGCGTGCCGGCGCAGCTGAACCGCTCGGCCGTGCTGGGAGGCACCGGCATCGCGGTCTCGCCCCTGCCGGGGTCATACGACGCCTCGCCGCGCACGCAGATCAGCCTGCTGGGGGCGCCGCCCGGGGCGCTGAGCGCCGTCAGCGCCAGCGGCTCTCAGAGCGGGACGCATTCGGGGAAGCTGATCGCGTACTCGCAGAGGGACGGCGCGAGCTTTGTGCCCTCGCGAGCGTTCAATCCGGGCGAGACGGTGACCGTGCGCGGGCGGGTCAAGACGGCCAGGGGGACGACGCCGTTCGCCTACAAGTTCCTCGTCGCCCACCAGGACACGCAGCTGTACACCACGACGGCCACGCCCACACGCGACTACAACGAGGAGCAGCACTTCCGCTCCGCCCCGAGCCTCGAGCCGCCGGTGCTGTCGGTGACGGCGAGCTCGCCGCAGAGCGCGCCCGGATATATCTTCGCCGCCCCCTACAGCGGGCCGGGCCCGAGCGGACCGGAGATATTCAGCGAAGCCGGCGAACTGGTGTGGTTCGATCCGCTTGCAGGCGAAACGGAGGCGACCAACCTGCAGGTGCAGCAGTACGACGGCAAGCCGGTGCTGACGTGGTGGCAGGGGTACGTTCTGCCGCAGGGGTTCGGCGAGGGCGAAGAGATCATCGACAACAGCGCCTACCGGCAGGTCGGGCGCGTGCACGCGGGCAACGGGTACAAAGCAGACCTGCACGACTTCCACCTGACGCCGCAGAGCACGGCGCTGCTGACCGTGTTCGACCCGATCGCCTGCGACCTGTCGGCAATCGGCGGGCCGAGCGGCGGCGCCGTGACCGACAGCGTGTTCCAGGAAATCGACCTGCGGACGGGGCTGGTGCGGCGCGAGTGGCACAGCCTCGACCACGTCGGCCTGAGCGACTCCTACAGCCCGCCGCAGACCGTGAGCGTCGCGTGGCCGTTCGACTACTTCCACGTCAACTCGGTCGATCAGCTCCCCAACGGCACGACGCTGATCAGCGCGCGCAACACGTGGGGGCTGTACGAGCTGAACACGAGCACCGGGCAGGTGCTGCTGCGAGTCGGCGGCAAGCACGGCGAAGTCAAGGCGCTGAACGGCGCGGCGACGGCCTTCCAGCACGACGCGACGGTGCAGGCCAACGGCACGATCAGCGTGTTCGACAACGGGGCGACGCCGAAGATCCACCCCCAGTCGCGGGCGATCGTGCTGGCACTCGAACCAAAGGCCAGGACCGATACGCTGCTGGCGGGCTACGAGCACACCTCCCCGGCGCTGTCATCGGGCAGCCAGGGCAGCGTGCAGACGCTGCCGGGCGGGGACGTGTTCGTGGGCTGGGGCTCGGAGCCGTACTTCTCGGAGTTTGGCGCCGGCGGGCAGCTGCTGTACGACGCGCACTGGCACGGCTCCTACGAGTCATATCGCGCGTATCGATTCACCTGGACGGGCACCCCCGCGAGCCCTCCGTCAGTCGTGGCGAGCGCGGCGAGCTCGAGCGCGCCGGTGACGGTGTACGCGAGCTGGAACGGAGCGACCGAAGTCGCGAGCTGGCGCTTGTACGGAGGACCGTCGCCGACGCATCTGACGGCGGTCGCGAGCGCGCCGAAGGACGGGTTCGAGACGGCGCTCGTCGCACCCAGAGGAGAGTCGTACGTAGCGGCGCAGGCGCTGAACGCCGCCGGAGCTGTGATCGGAACCTCGCAGACGATCAAGGGTTGACCCGTCAGGGTTGGCTCGCCAGCGCGAGGCTTGATACTCTGATCTGGCTCGATGTCAAACGGAGGTTTCGGAGCCAAGATGGCTGTTCGGGGCGCTTCATCCAAACCGGCGGGGCAGGAGGGGCGCGAACGCTACCGGCGGCTGCCGACGCGCGCGCACGGGCTGGACCCGGAGGAGGTGCGGCGCGACCAGCGCGGGCGGCTGCAGACGGCGCTGATCGAGCTGATCGCCGAGCGCGGGTATCAGGCGGTGAGGATCCTCGACCTGACGAAGCTCGCGCGGGTGTCGCGTCCGACCTTCTACAGCCTGTACACAGACAAGGAAGAGCTGTTCCTGGCCACCTACGACGAGATCGCCAAGCGCACGGCGAACACGATCATGGCGGCCTACGAGACGCAGGGCTCACGGGGAGAGCGCCTGCGCACGGCGATGCGCGCCTTCGCGGGGCTGGCCGCGGCCGAGCCAGAGGCGGTGTCGCTGATGGTGCTCGGCGCCTTCGGTGCGGGACCGAAGGCGCTCGAGCGCCGCAATCGCACGCTGGAAGCGCTCGAGCAGAGCATCCGCGCGAGCCGTTCGGCGACGGGCGCCGGCCGTGGCCGTTCTGCAAGCCACAAGGGGGCGGCGGCGAACGAACTGACCGTGAAGGTCATCCTGGGGGGCATACGCGAGGTGACCGCCGCGCGCCTGCGCCGGGGACAGGCGGCAGCGCTGCCTGGGCTCGCGGACGAGCTGGCGGCGTGGGCCGAGTCCTACCCCGCGAAGCTGCCGGCGGGACTCGACCGGCCGAGCGCGGCGAGGGGGCGCAAGCGCACCAGGGGAGAGGAGACGAAGGATGGCCGGCCCAGGGAGGATGGCCGGCTCGGAGAGGATGGCCGGCCCAGGCTCGCCCTCGCCGCCTCCGAGCGCGCGCGTCAGGCCGGGGGGCGCCTGCCGAGCGGCCGCCACGACCTGTCGCGGCAGTTCATCGTCAAAAACCAGCGCGAGCGGATCGTCGACGCGACCGCCGCGATCGTCGCCGAGAAGGGCCTCGCGGGGCTGACGATTCCCGAGATCGCGCGGCGGGCGAACGTGTCCCATCAGACGTTCTACGAGATGTACCCGACCAAGCACGACGCGTTCCTGGGGGCGCAGAAGGTCGGCCTGCACCAGGCGCTGCGGATCACCGTGGAGGCGTACGAAGCACAGGACGGGGACTGGCCGATGGCGGTGGCCGCCGGGGTGCGGGCGCTGCTGCACTACCTCGCCTCCGAGCCCGCGCACGCGCACCTGACGGTCGTCGACACGTTCGCGGCGAGCCCGCTGGCGATCGAAATCCGCGATACCGGCCTGCACGCGTTCGCCGCGTACCTGCAGCCCGGCTACCACTACGCACAGCCCGGACGCTCCGTTCCCGCGGTCGCGCCCGAGGCGATCGCGGGGGGCGTCTGGCAGGTGCTGCACAACCACATCGAGCACGGGCCCATCGAGGACATCGCCGGCCTGGCGCCGGCGCTGGTGTTCGTCGCGCTGACCCCCTTCATCGGGCCCAAGGAGGCCGCGCGGATCGCGCGCGGGTGAGAAGCGCCGCGCCGCGCAAACCGGTGAGAGGACGCTCGCGAGCGCTCCCCCGGCGCAGACCGTAACCTGGGCGAAAGAATGCCTCAGGAGTTGACGGCCAGAAGGCTCACCGAGCTGAAGGGCAGCTACCGCTACGGGCTGGTGCTGGCGCTCGCGCTGGTCTCGACGGGCATCCAGATGCTCCTGCCGGACACGCCGGCGGCGTGGCTTGCGCAGGCGCTGCTGATGGCCGCGACCGTCATCACCGCGCTCTACGCCGAGGACGCCACCCGCGCGCAGTGGCGGCGCGTGGGAACGTTCGTGGGCCTGTCGGTCGTGGGTCTGATCGCGGCGACGATCGCCGGGCGCGGGCAGGCCGAGCGGACGATCATGTTCAGCCTGAGCGGCATCCTCGCGGCGGCCGGCGCCGTGATCGTCGCGCGCGGAGTGGTCGACGGCATCCGCGTCGAGCGGCGCGTGACCCTGCACTCGGTGATGGGGGCCCTGACCGTGTATCTGCTGGCGGGACTGATCTTCGCGTTCGGCTACGGCGTGATGGACGCGATCGCCGGCTCGCCCGTGCTGAGCCATATCGGCGGCGACAAACACGCCGAAGAGGTCTACTTCAGCTTCATCACCCTCACGACCGTTGGCTACGGCGACATCGCGCCGGTCGCGCGCGCCGCGCGGATGACCTCGGTGTTCGAGGCGCTCTTCGGGCAGCTCTACCTGGTGACGATCGTCGCGGTGATCGTCAGCAACGTCGGCGCCCGGCGCGTGCGACCGGCCGAAGCGGGCGCCGCCGTCGAGGCGATCGATGCCGTCGAGGGCCCGGCGGCGCCGGACTAGGAGGAGGAGGAGGAGGAGGAGGGCGCCCAGCGACCGACGCCGTGGCGCGCCAGCTCCAGGCGAGCGATCACGCCGCGGTGCACCTCGTCGGGGCCGTCGGCCAGGCGCAGCGAGCGCGCGGCGGTCCATGCCGCGGCGAGCGGCAGGTCGTTGGAGAGCCCAGCGCCGCCGTGCAGCTGGATCGCCATGTCGACGACCCGCTGGGCCATGTTCGGCACCGCCACCTTGATCTGCGCCGCCGCGCCCGCCGCCTCCGGCGCCTTCTGATCGACCAGCCACGCGGTATGCAGCACGTGCAGGCGCGCCTGGTCGATCGCGATCCGCGCGTCGGCGATCCGCTCGCGGTTGCCGCCCAGGTTCGCCAGCGGCTTGCCGAATGCGGTGCGCTCGCTCGCGCGCACGCAGGCCAGCTCCAGCACCAGCTCGGCCAGACCGATCAGCCGCATGCAGTGGTGGATCCGCCCCGGTCCCAATCGCGCCTGCGCGATCGCGAACGCCTCGCCGGGGCCGCCGATGATTGCGCTGGCCGGCAGCCGCACGCCGGTGAACGACACTTCGCCGTGGCCCGCGGGCGCGTCGAGGAAGCCCATCGTCTGGAGCATCCGCTCGACCTTCACCCCGGGCGTGTCCATCGGCACCAGCACCATCGAGTGCTGCTGGTAGCGGTGGGCCTGCGGGTCTGTGAGTCCCATGAAGATCGCCACCTTGCAGTTGGGGTGCCCCACGCCGGTGCTCCACCACTTGGTGCCGTTGAGCACCACCTCGTCGCCGTCGAGCGCCGCGGTGGCCCGCATGTTCGTTGCGTCCGAAGAGGCCACATCAGGCTCGGTCATGCAGAAAGCCGAGCGGATCTCTCCCTCCAGCAGCGGCTTCAGCCACCGCCGCTTCTGCTCATCGGAGCCGAAGAGCCACAGCACCTCCATGTTGCCCGTGTCCGGCGCATTGCAGTTGCACACATCCGCCGTTATCAGCGAGCGGCCCATCCGCTCGGCCAGCGGCGCGTACTCCACATTTGACAGCCCGGCGCCGAGCTCCTCGTCGGGCAGGAAAAGGTTCCACAATCCCTCCCGCTTGGCGATCTCCTTCAGTTCCTCGATCGCCGGCAGGACCACCCACGGGTCATCGCGCGCGAGCAGCTCGCGCATGTAGGGCTCCTCGCGCGGCCCCACCTCGCGCTCCTGGAACGCGACCAGTCGCTCGAGCAGGTCCTGCGTGCGGGGAGAATGGGCGAAGTCCATCAGCGGATCTCGAGGACGACCTTGCCCATCGCCCGGCGCTCGTCGATCTCACGCAACGCCTCGGCGGCACGATCGAGCGGGAAGCGCGCGCCGACAATCGGGGCCACGGCGCCTGACTCGATCAACGGCTCCAGCGCCTTCCCGATGTCGCGGCACAGCTCCGGGCGGGCCATCGCATAGGCGCCCCAACCGGCGCCGATGACCTCGGTGTTCGAAAGCAGCAGCCGGTTGACCCTGACCTCGGGAATCGACCCGCCGGCGAAGCCCACGACAACCACACGGCCACCCTCGCTCAGCGAGCGCAGGCTGTCGGTGAAGCGATCGCCCCCGACCGGATCGAGCACGAGATCGACGCCGCCGGAGGAGGAGGAGATCTCGCGCACCTCGTCCTTCCAGGGACCGTCCGAGCGCACCACCACGTCGGCGCCCGCCCGCTCGGCGACCTTCTGCTTGGCCTCGCTCGACACGACCGCGATCGTGCGCGCGCCCAGACCCTTCGCCACCTGCAGCGCCGCCGTGCCGACCCCTCCGGCCCCGCCGTGCACGAGCACCGTCTCCCCCTCGGTGAGCCGCCCGCGCAGGACCAGCGCGAAATACGCGGTGTGATAGTTGAGGATCAGCCCCGCCCCCTGTGCGTAATCGAGCTGGGGCGCCAGCCCGAACGTGAGGAACTCGGGCGCGACCGCCAGCTCGGCCCACCCCCCGAGCGCGCAGAACGCGGCCACGCGATCGCCCGGCCTGAGCGCCGCGCCCTCCGGCGCCTCGCGGACGACGCCCGCGATCTCACTGCCCGGCACGAACGGCAACGACGGCTTGAGCTGATACTCGCCGCGCGTCTGCAACACCTCCGGAAACGACACCCCGGCCGCATGCACCTCGACGAGCACGCCCGAGCCCGGGCTGAGCGGGTGCTCCGGCGGCGAGGCCGGATCGGGCGCCTCACCCAGCGCGAGCGCCGTGTCCGGGCCGGTCAGCTCGACGATCTGGACTGCGCGCACGGAGGGATTATGTCCGATCGCCGTCGAGTGGCCGCGTGTGCGGACGGACCGCGGCGGAGAAGGAGCTCTCGTAGCGCCCGATCGGCTCCACAGGTCGCACCTCGAGCGACCGGCACACAGTGTTACTTATAGTATGCAATACGATATGGGCATGACTGGAGATGGAGCGTTGACGGCAGGGACGACAGACGGATACAGCCGGCTATCGAGCCAGTCTTCGTGCAGGCGATCGCTGACGGTGACGGACGGTCTCTCTCTGTCCGCTCTCCCCCAAACGCAGTTTGGGATGCTCGTCTTCGAGTGGGAGATCCCCCACACGACACAGTCGCAATGGGACACATCGTCCCGCTCGCTCGACAGCGTGTCAGAGTACGTGCTGAGCACCTCGCGCTCAGCGAGGGCACAGTCTGCGCTGCTCGATCTGGAGCGGCTCTTCGGCGATCGCTCTGTGGCGCTCGTCACCCTGAAGGGCGAGACCGTCCAATGCCGAGTGGCCGGCGCCGAGCGAGCGATCGTTGTCGAGATCGAGCGCTGGCTGCACGACCGCGTCCCGGCGATCCAAGCGAGTGAGCGGCGTGAGGTCCCCGTTCGCTTCTGGTCCTGCGGCGCCCACGGCGCAAACTCCGTCTCGCGCACGATCGCCGTGACGTCGTTCGACGAGGTCGGCACCAACTATCCACGCGCTGTGAAAGAGCGCCTCGGGCAGCTGCTCGGTCCTGACTTTCGCCCCGCGGAGGGAGGTCAGCTCATCCTGTGGCACGGGCCACCCGGCACAGGTAAGACGTACGCGCTACGCGCTCTCGGCTGGGAGTGGAGAAGCTGGTGCGAGCTGCACTATGTGATCGATCCCGAGGTGTTTTTCGGGAAGCGGGCCGACTACATGCTCGATGTCGTCTTGGATGAGAACTCATTTCATTTTTCCCACGAGGACGAGGACGAGCAGAAGCGGGAGGGCAAGTGGCGTCTGCTCGTGCTCGAGGACACGGGCGAGCTGCTCGCCGCCGACGCGAAGGAGCGAACGGGACAGGGACTCTCGCGCCTGCTCAACCTGGTCGACGGGATCGTCGGGCAGGGTCTGCGGGTGCTCGTGCTGGTTACGACCAACGAGCCGGTACGGCGTCTGCACCCGGCAGTGGCAAGACCCGGGCGATGCGCGGCACGGCTGCAGTTCACCCCGTTCTCCGACTCGGAAGCCGCAATGTGGCTAACCAAGCACGGAGTCGCCGCCGGCAACACGGAGGGCGCAACGCTCGCGGAGCTGTTTGCCCGGGCCAAGGGTCACGAAGTGACCCGGGAGCAGCCGGTCGGATTCGGTAGTTGAAACAGCACGTAGGGTCGTGTCTGGGGAGAGACCTGGTAGGACCTCGCGCATGGGCGAATACTGCCCGCTTGGGTTCGCGGTCAGGCGCGATGGAGCTGCGCAGCGGCGGCGAGGTAGAGAACCGCCTGGACGCGCGCGAGCGCTCCGACCGCGCTGTCGGGCACCAGCAGCTCAGGATGGTGAAGGGGCCGAGCGATGAACCCGTCGGCACCGTCGAGGCCGACGAAGCCCATCGTGATCGGAACGCCCAGCGTGCCGAAGAAGGCGAAGTCGTCCGAGCCGCAGGAGCGCCACTCGGGAGCGAGGGTAAGGCCCGCGTCAGCGAGCAGCTCGCGCGCCGAGGCGACGACGCCCGGATCGTTTTCGAGCGCCGGCTCGCCGGGCACGAGCTCGACACTGCCGTGGCAGCCGTGGGCCGCCGCGACGCCGGAGGCGACCTCCTCGACCATCCGGCGCAGCGTCAGACGATCGTCCGGGCGGTGGGCGCGCAGGGCAGCCCGTGCACGAGCTCGCGTGGGGATCACGTTCTCGGCGCTGCCCCCCTCCAGCACGCCGACGGTCAGCGTGGCCGGATGAAGCGGATCGATGAGCCGTCCGATCTGGGCGTTGAGCGCGACGACGACCTGCGCGATCGCCAGAATCGGGTCGCGGCCGCGGTGGGGGTAGGCGCCGTGCGCGGGCTCGCCCTCGACCGTGATCGTGACGTAATCGCATGACGCGTTGACCGTCCCGGGGTCGAGCGCCACCGTGCCCCACGGCAGTTCGGGGTGCACATGAGCAGCGACGATCGCCGCGGGCGCGATCGTGGCCAGCTCCCGTAGAAGCTGCTCGGCGCCGGAGGGGTACGCCTCCTCGCTCGGTTGGAACACCGCCAGCAGCGCGGCGGGCAGCGCGTCGCCCAGCGCGTGCGCCGCACGGGCGAGCGCGACCAGCGCCGCCATGTGGACGTCGTGCCCGCAGGCGTGCATCGCGCCGTTGCTCGCGCGAAAGGGCGCGTCCGTGCGCTCGGCGATCGGCAGGCCGTCGAGCTCCGCGCGCACAGCCACGGCGGCGCCAATCGCCGGGCCGACACGGGCGATCAGCCCCGTGCCCGCGACGCGTTCGCACGCGACTGGCAGCTCGGCGGCGACGGCCGCGGAGGTCTCGAGCTCCGCGTGAGCCAGCTCGGGGTGGGCGTGCAGCCAATGGCGCAACTCGACGGCGCGCGGCAGCTCCCGCTCGATGCCGGCGAGCAGGGGTCCCAGCAGCTCAGCGATCGCCGACCCGGCCACCGCGCTCCTCAACGCTCCTCAATAGACATGGGCATAACGCCGGCAGATCTGATCCATGTCCCAGTCTGCGCTCGCCTGTTGCTCGTAGCCCCGGACCGCGACGTATGCCTCATACAGCAGCGGCGTCATCCACGCGCGTGCGGTCTCATCCTCGGCGAGTGCCCGCAGCGACTCCTCGAGCGAGGCCGGCAGCGCGCCGACCCCGTAGCGCTCCGCCTCGCCGGCGTCCAGATGCGCGGGGTCACGTTCGAGGATCGGCGGCGCCGGCAGCCCGGCACGGACGCCGTCCAGCCCCGCGCGCACGATCGCACCCAGGGCCAGATAGGGGTTAGCGGCGGCATCGGCGCCGCGGTACTCCAAGCGCAGCTGAGGCGCCTCCTCGCCGCCGCCGAGCGAGACGAGCGGCGGGAGGCGCAGCAGCGCTTCGCGGTTGCGCCAGCCCAGGCACATGGCGCCGGCGCTCCAGCGATGGGGCGCCAGACGCGTGGCCGAAACGGGACTCGGAGCGCTCAGCGCGCTCAGGGCGCGGGCGTGCAGCAGGATCCCGGCCGCGAAGCGCTCGCCGAGCTCGCTCAGGCACGCGGGACGCGTCGCGTCGTAGAGGGCAGACCGCCCGGAAACGTCGAGCAAGCTCAGATGGATGTGGGCTCCGTTGCCCGCTTCGGAAGGGTTCAGCAGGGGCGTGAAGGTTGCGCGCAGCTCACACCGGCGGGCGATCTCGCGCACCACCTCTTTGAGCACGACGCTACGGTCCGCAGCCGCAACGCCCTCGGCGGGCGCCACAGGGATCTCGAACTGGTGCGCGGCAAACTCGGCGAAGATGCGCTCGGGCTGCACGCCGGCATCGGCGAGCGCACCCATGACCTCGGCGGCGAAGGGTTCCGCCCGGCGCTGGGCCTCCAGCGAGAACGGCAGCGCCGGGGGGACGTAGGTCAAGAGCTGGAACTCGTGCTCGAAGCTCGCCACGAGGCGAAGGCCTAGCTCGTCCTGCAGCTCGGTCAGGGCGTCGCGCAGAAACCGCCGCGGACAGCACTCCCACGGCGAGCCGTCGGTCTGCACGATGTCGCACAGCACGAGCTCCAGAGCGCCGGCGCCCGAGCCGGCCTCGACGCGAACGCGGGTGTCGATGTCTGGAAGCAACCGCAGGTCGCCGGTCGATCCGAACGGGTTGGGCTCCGCGAGCGGACCGAGCGGCGTGAGCGCGTGGTTGGCGGGCACCCAGCCGACGCCGACGTCCGAGTACGACGCCAGCTCGGACGCGGGCAGCGATCGACCGCGCACGATCGAACCGAGGTCGCAGCAGACGAGCGCGACCAGGTCGGCCCGGCTCACCGCTGCGTCTCGGGCGTCGCGGTCGCGGCGAGCGTCACGGTGCCATTGTCCCAGACGCCCTCGATGAGCCCGAGCGCTTCGGCGCCCGAACGCACCGCCGGCCCGTCCTGCACGAAGGCGACGACGAGCACGCCGCCGGCCTGCTGCTCGCGCCGCTCGATGGCGGCGGCGAGGCACTCCCGCGGCTGCAGGTGCACGCCCCGGCTGCCAAGGGACGGGTAGGTGTCGGCCAATCCGTAGAGGCTGCCACCGGGGCCCCGCACACGGCCGACCACACAGACGAAGTGCCCGACCTCCCAGTCGGGCGGCGGGCCGGCGGTCTCGCCATCGAGCAGGTAGTCCAGCAGTTGATCGGCACGCGGATGCGAGCCCCACAGGTGGCGGGTGTGCAGATTGGCCAGGAGCGTCACCGGGCGCCGCAGCCCGGCGGCGAGGTCGAACAGGCCACCGAGCGTGGTCGCTGTCCAGGGGCCGGTGTAGGGGATCGCGGCGAGCCGTCCGCCCGACAGCGCGTCGATGGCGGTTAGCAGGCCGCCGGCGGTGGTGCCCGACGTCGCCGAATCCTCGACGAACGCAGGCGAGGAGCGGTAGTCGCGCCGGCCGGGTTCGCCGAACGGCAGCATGGAGACGTCTGCAATCCTGGAGACGACGCTTCCGGCCGCCAGCGCCACCGCGTCCTGGTCGAGCGGCTCCGTCTCCCCCGCAGAGCTTGCCACGCCGGCCGCGCGCAGCGCCAGGGCGCCGCAGAACGCTCCGCACAGGTCGTCTCGCTGCGGCAGCTCGCGCGCATGGAACCTCAGCAGCTCACGCGCCCCCGGCAGGAGCGTCAAGTCCAGTGACGATGGGGACCGCACAGGGCCAAATATACGCGCGGCGCCTGGCCGCTCGACATCGGCGGGACGAGCGGCTGGCGCCCCGGCCGATTAATGTGCCGCGGCATGGACGCGATCGAGGATCTGCTGGCGAACAACCGGGCCTTCGCCGACTCGCTGCCGGCCCCAGGGCATCTCGACGTTCGCCCCAGCCGGCGACTCGCGATCGTGACCTGCATGGACTCGCGCCTGGACGTGTTCGCCGCGCTCGGTCTGGGCTACGGGGAGGCGCACGTGCTGCGCAACGCCGGCGGGGTGATCACCGACGACGCGATCCGCTCGCTCGCGATCTCCCAGCGGCGACTCGGAACGCGCGAGATCATGCTCATCCACCACACCGACTGCGGCATGCAAACCCTCACCGACGACGGCTTTCGCGCCGAGCTGCTGCAGGCGACCGGCGTCGCGCCGGCGTTTGCGATCGAGTCCTTCAGCGACGTGGACGCAGACGTGCGCCAGTCGGTCCTGCGCGTGCGCCGCTGCGCGTTCCTGCCTCATCGCGAGTCGGTCCGCGGGTTCGTTTACGACGTTGACACCCACCGGCTGCGCGAGGTACGTGTCGAGGAGAGTTGACGAGTACCCAGGATGCGCGGCCCGGCGAGCCGGCGTCCCGGAAAAGCATGTGTTCTTCTAAGGTCAAATCATCAACCCGGAGGTGTCATGCTGCTTTACAACGCCCCTGTGTCGGGCAACTGCTACAAGGTGCGGTTGCTGCTCGCTCACCTCGGGATCGAGTACGACCGCCACGAAGTAGACGTCATCGACCGCTCCGGCCGGGCACAGCTCCTCGGAAGCCTGAATCCCGCTCTGGGCGTCCCAACCGTCGTGCTCGACGATGGATCGCCATTGGCGGAATCCAACGCCATCCTCTGGTACTTCGCTGAGGACACGCCCTATGTGCCGGAGGATCGGCTGGGGCGCGCCAGGGTCCTGCAGTGGATGTCCTTCGAGCAGTTCAGCCATCAGCCCTACATCGCGCTGCTGCGCTACTGGCTCTCGATCGCCCACACGCCTGTCGCCCAGGAGAAGATCGACGCGCGCAAGCGACCCGGCTACTTCGCTCTGGATGCGATGGAGCGGCATCTGCTCGAGCGCAGCTTTCTCGTCGACGAGCGCTATACCATCGCCGATATCGCGCTCTACGCGTACACCCACGTCGCGCACGAGGGCGACTTCGATCTCTCCGGATACCCCTCAATCCGCGCCTGGCTCGACCGCGTCGAAGCGCAGCCGGGGCATGTTCCGATCACGGCGTAGCGCCTGCGAGCGACGCGAGCAGACAGCAAGGCTATCGCCGCACGCACGTCACGCCGCCAGCGGCTCCGCGTCGAGCCCGAGCTCGCGGCGAAGCCGCGTGACCTGGGACCCCGGCCGCGGCATTAGTACGTCGGGACGTACTTACCGAACACGTCGCGCATCGCTCCGCAGACCTCGCCCAGCGAGCAGCGGTCTCCCAGCGCCTGGCGGATCGCCGGGAGCAGGTTCTCGCTCCCGCGCGCCACGGTACGCAGCTCCTCCAGGCGCCGCGCCACGAGCTCTTGGTCGCGGTCGGCCTTGAACGCGGCCAGCCGGGCGACCTGTTCGCGCTCTGACTCGGGATCGACCCGCAGCAGGTCGGGGACCTCGATGTCGTCCTCCTGAAACGCGTTGACGCCGACGACGATGTCCTGGCCGATGCGGTAGCGCTCCTGGTAGCCCCAGGCGGACTCGTCGATCTCGCCGACGATGAATCCGATCGCGTTGACCGACCCGCCCAGCGAATCGACCTTGGCGATCAGCTCGTTGGCGCGCAGTTCGATCTCGTCGGTGAGCGACTCGACGAAGTAGGAGCCCGCGAACGGGTCCACGGTGTCGGCGGCGCCGGACTCGGCGGCGAGGATCTGCTGCGTGCGCAGGGCGATCTTGGCGGCGCGCTCGGTGGGGAGCGCGAGGGCCTCGTCGAAGCCGTTGGTGTGAAGAGACTGGGTGCCGCCGCAGACCGCGGCGAAGCCTTGGAGGGCCACCCGGACGATGTTGTTCTCCGGCTGCTGCGCGGTCAGCGTGACGCCGCCGGTCTGGGTGTGGAAGCGCAGCATGGTCGCCTTTGGATTCGTGGCGGAGAAGCGCTCGCGCATGATGTGCGCCCACATTCGGCGGGCGGCGCGGAACTTGGCGACCTCCTGGAAGACGTTGTTGTGGCCGTTGAAGAAGAAGGCCAGCCGTGGCGCGAACTCGTCGACCGACAAGCCCTTGTCGATCGCCGCCTGCACGTACGCGATCCCCGAGCAGAGCGTGAACGCGACCTCCTGCACGGCCGAGCAGCCCTTCTCGCGGAAGTGATAGCCGGAGATCGAGATCGTGTTCCACTTCGGCACGCGCTCGTGGCAGTACTCGAACAGGTCGGTGGTCAGGCGCATCGTCGGGGCGGGGGGGTAGATGTAGTTGCCGCGCGCGATGTACTCCTTGAGCACGTCGTTCTGGGTGGTGCCCCGGAGCTTCTCGCTGGGGACTCCCTGCTCGGCGCCGACGAGCTCGTACAGCAGCAGCAGGCAAGCGGCGGGGGCGTTGATCGTCATCGATGTGGACACCTGGTCCAGGGGAATGCCGTCGAAGGCGGTGCGCATGTCATCGATCGTGTCGATCGCCACGCCGGTGCGCCCGACCTCGCCCAGGCAGCGGGGATTGTCAGAGTCGAGTCCGAGCTGCGTCGGCAGATCGAACGCCATCGACAGCCCTGTCGAGCCCTTGGAGAGCAGGTAGCGGTAGCGCTCGTTGGACTCCTTCGCCGAGGCGTATCCGGCGTACTGGCGCATCGTCCAGGTCTGCTTGCGGTACATCTCGCGGTGGACTCCGCGCGTATAGGGGTACTCGCCGGGCTCGCCCAGCTCGAGGCTCTCCGGGAGGTCGGCCTCGGTGTAGAGCTCTACGATCTCGATCCCCGAGTCGGTGAAGCGGCGAGGGTCATCAGGCCCGACGATCGGCGCGACGGTCTGATGCTCCTCGGTCCAGGACATGTCCCAGATGATAAGGACCGCACGATGATGGAACTGTCGACCGGCGCCCGGCGCGTACGTACGGCGCCGCTTTCCACACGGGTATCCTTCCCCCGCATGTCCACCTGCCTGGTCACCGGCGGCGCCGGCTTCCTCGGATCGCACTTGTGCGATGAGTTGATCGCGCGTGGCAACCGGGTGATTTGCGTCGACAACTTCGAGACCGGCTCGCTCGCCAACATCGAGCACATCCGTGACCCCGAGCTGTTCATGCACGTCGGCGTGGACATCATCGAGCCCTACTACGTCGATGAGCCGGTCGACTTCGTCTACCACCTCGCCTCGCCGGCGTCGCCGATCGACTACCTGCGCCTGCCGCTGCACACGTTGAAGGTC
Organism: uncultured Solirubrobacterales bacterium; assembly: GCA_963755165.1. Lineage (GTDB taxonomy): Bacteria > Actinomycetota > Thermoleophilia > Solirubrobacterales > Solirubrobacteraceae > Palsa-744. Next base: position 84,761 of record CAVWIT010000003.1, read on the forward strand.
GGCTCCTACGGCACCCACCACACGCTCGGGCTGGCCAAGGCCAAGCGTGCGCGCTTTTTGATCGCGTCGACGAGCGAGGTCTACGGCGATCCCAAGGAGCACCCTCAGCGGGAGTCTTACTGGGGGCACGTCAACCCGATAGGCCCGCGAGGGGTGTATGACGAGGCGAAGCGGTACGCCGAGGCGCTGACGATGGCCTACCACCGCCAGCAGGGGGTTGACACGGCGATCGTGAGGATCTTCAACACCTTCGGTGCCCGAATGCGCCCCCACGACGGCCGCGCGATCCCCACGTTCCTGCGCCAGGCGCTGGCCAACCGCCCGATCACGGTGTTCGGCGATGGCAGCCAGACACGCTCGTTCTGCTACGTCTCAGACCTCATCCGCGGCATCATCGCGCTCGCGGAGTCCGGCCACCACAACCCGGTGAACATCGGCAACCCCGACGAGTTCACCCTGTTGGAGCTGGCCGAGACGATCAAGGAGCTGACGGGCTCTACGGCCGAGATCGTCTACGAGGCGCTGCCGGAGGACGATCCGAAGCAGCGTAAGCCCGACATCACGCTCGCCAGGGAGCTGCTCGAGTGGGAGCCGGAGGTGTCGCTGAGGGAGGGGCTGAAGCGCACGATCGATCAGTCGGGGGTCGATCTGCTCATCGGCGGCGGCGCGCGCTGAGTCGTCAAATCGTCACCCGACCGCTACATCTGCGAGTCTGAGGCGTTGTGAGCAGAGAGATGGGACCACGTTCTGCGGGAACGTCCGCTCCGCCCACCCCGCGGCCCGCCGATGCGGCTGCGCGCGCGCGGTCGTCCAGGATCGTGCCGAGCGCTTCGGGCGCCGTCGCCCCGGCGGGCGAAACGTCACAGCGATCGGCGATGTCCGAGGCGACGGCGCGGCGGGAGCACTCCGATCGCGACATGCGCAGCAAGCGCCCACCGGCGATGTCGTTCCTGCTGCGCATGGACACCGCCCGCCGCGGCGCGCGCGTGGTCTCGCTGCTGGCGCTGGACTTCGCGGGAGTGGCGCTGGCGATCTTCACCGCGCTGGCGCTGAAGGAAGTGCTGCTGGGCAGCCTGAACACGAGTCACTCCTACGCGGAGACGAGGCACTTCCTCCCGTTCACGTACCTGCTGACGGCGCTGCTGTTCGCGCGCTCGGGGCTGTATGCGGCGCGCTTGCAGCGACCGGGCCTGTCGCGGATCGTGGGCTCGCTGTTCCAGGTCGCGGGCGTGGCGCTGGTGTTCGCGGTGGTCAGTGGGGAACAGTTCTCGAGCTTCTACATCTTCTACGGCTCGCTGGCGTTCGCGCTGCTGTACGTGTCGTCGCTGCGGGCGATCTATGAGGCGATAACGGGCGTGGCGCTGCGGGCGGCGGGGTACCGGCCCAAGGCGGTGCTGGTGGGTACGGGCGAGCACATCGTAGATGTCGCGCACGCGCTGGGCGAGGGTCCGCATCACGCGACATTGGACGTCGTCGGCTACATCTCGCTGCAAGCGCTGCCGGCAAATGGGCTGCGCTGCCTGGGAACGCTCGAGGACCTGGATGAGGTGCTCCGCGGCGAGCACATCGACGAGGTGATCATCGCCGATTCGGACTTCCCCCAGGTCGAGGCGGTTGAGCTCGTGGACCAGTGCCACCGGCGTGGGGTGCGAGTGCGGATCGCACCGTCGACGATGGAGATCCTGATCCACCGCGCCGAGTTCGTGCCGGGCCAGCGGGTGCCGCTGTTCGAGCTGGGGCCGCCCGTGTTCGAGGGCATCGATTTTGCCCTGAAGCGCACGTTCGATTTGATCGGGGCGACGCTGCTGCTGATCGTGCTGAGCCCGCTGCTGCTGGCGATCACATTGGCCGTGCGTGTGACCTCGCGCGGTCCGATCTTGTTCCATTCGATGCGCCGGGGGATCGGCCAGCGGCCGTTTCCCTGCCTGAAGTTCCGCACGATGCACACCGACGCCGAGCAGCGCCAGGCCGACCTTGAAGAGCTCAACGAGGCCTCGGGTGCGCTGTTCAAGATCCGCGAGGACCCGCGCCTGACGCCCGTCGGGCGGGTGCTGCGGCGGTTCTCGCTGGACGAGCTGCCCCAGTTGGTGAACGTGATCCGCGGCGAGATGTCGCTCGTCGGACCGCGGCCGTTGCCCGAGCGCGACTACGAGATGCTCGAGGAGTGGCATCGCAAGCGCTACCTCGTGTTGCCCGGCATCACCGGGCTGTGGCAGGTTTCGGGCCGCTCGGAGCTCGACTTCGACGACCTCGTGCACCTGGACTTCATCTACCTCGAGAGCTGGTCGCTGGCGCTGGACCTGACAATCATCCTGAAGACGCTCCCCGCGGTTATCTCCCGGCGCGGGGCCTTCTGACCACGCGGGGGCCCCGCCCCGGGCGTCGGGCTCAGACCTACTGACAGCTGGCTATGGCCCGCTCGTACACGCCCCAGGTGGCGCGGCCCGCATCCTCCCAGGTCCACGGCGGCGGTGCGGGGGCTGGGCGCTGGACGGTCTCGGCAGCGCGGATCAACGCGTGCAGGTCGCCCGGCTCGACGAACGTCGCGCGCTCGTCCAGCACCTCGCGCAGCGCCGGTATCTCGCAGGCGACCACAGGCGTCCCACACGCCAGCGCCTCGACGGCGGGCAGGCCGAAGCCCTCGTCCTCGGAGGGCAGAACCAGCGCGTGCGCGCCGGCGTAGATCGCGGCCAGGTGCTCGTCGGGCACGTGCCCCGTGAGGATCACATCCGGCAGCTCGTGCGCCCACGGCCGTGTCGGGCCGACGAGCACGAGCGGCAGCTCGCGTGGGGTGGACGCCAGTTGGGCGATGTGCTTGCGCGGGTCGGGATGCTGCAGGCAGCCGACCCACAACAGATAGCGTTCGGGCAGCCCGTAGCGCTCGCGCACGCGCGCGATCTCCTCCTCCGAGCGTGGATACATCGAAGGGTCGGGCGCCTCGGAGATCACGACCAGGCGCGCGCGCTCTAATCCGAGGCGAGCGACCGCGTCGCCTGCCACCGCCTCGGTCGGCACGATCACGCCGACGGCGCGCTGCACGGCCAGGTGGCGCAGCCGCGAGCGCACCCCCGTGCGCAGCTGCTCAGAGCGCCGCTTGAGCGGCGCGAGGTCGTGCAGCGTGACGATCATTGGGCAGGGGCTGCGCAGCATCGCGCCCTGCATCCACGGCGCATGAAACACATCGGCCTGGCGCGGGCGATGCGTCTCCACGATCTCCCCGCGCGTGGCGCCAGTGTCGCGCAGCGCCCGCAGCAGGCAACGCGCATATCGTCCGACGCCGCGCGGGTCCGTTGAAGGGCGGCTGTCGAACGCGACCCTCATGTTGGCGCGATCCTGCGAGACCGGGGTCCAGCCCGGTCGACCGGTGCGATCACGTCGTCTCCCGAACGTGCACCCAGGCAACATAGACGGTTCGCGCGGGGTTGTGCATATATGACAGTGTTGCTGCACAGAGTTAGCCTTCCAGGCAAATGCCGTCGCGCTCCTACCACGAGGCGCTCTGGGAGGGTGTGCCCGCGGGGCTGCAACCGCCCGACTTCGCTCTGCGCAGGCGGTTCCTGCTTGGGCACGTCGCCGCGGGGGAGCGCGTGCTGGACGTGGGCTGTGGCGAGGGCTGGTTTGTCGACGAGCTCCTCCACGCGGGGATGCGGGTCGTGGGGATCGACGTCGCCGAAGAGCCGTTGCGGCGCGCCCGCCGATCGCGGATCAAGAGATCTCCGATCGGCCAGCGACCGGAGCTGGACCTGCGGGTGGTGGAAGCTGACGGGCCGTGGCCGCTGGATGACGCGAGCTTCGATGTGGTCTGGGCGGGTGAGACGATCGAGCACGTCGCCGACACCGCCGGCTGGCTGTCGGAGATCAGGCGTGTGCTGCGCCCGGGCGGGCGCCTGCTGCTGAGCACGCCCGGTCACGGGCCCTCACGGGTGCTGTGGCTGGCGCTGTCGCGGCGCGCGTTCGACGCGCACTTCGACCCGCGCACCGATCACCTGCGCTTCTACACGCGCGCCGGTCTCAGCCGGCTGCTCGGTGAGCTCGGATTTCACGACGTAGTCGTGCGCGCCGCCGCAGGGCCGCCCGGCGCGCGGCGGCTGCTGCTGGCCCGGGCCGTGCGATCGCGCGGGTAGGCGCGCGCGTGGAGGCGCCGGTGCCGACACGTGATTTTCCCGGCACGCTTTTCGCGCCGGACGCCGCTGCGTGCCTGCCCGTGCTGGCGGCGCTCGCGCTTCCAGGCGCTCGCAACGCCTGGACGTAGTCGTTGTAGATTTCGACCGATTCGGGATTGGGATACGGGGGGGCGATCGCTTCGGGCGCGATCAACTCCGGGTTCAGGTAGATCGCGGCCTGCAGCTCCTTCAGCGCGACCGCGGGTTCGCTCGAGAGGTCATACCGAGCGAGCGCGAGCCACGCCTGCGGGTTGGAGGGTTGCAGGCGCACCGCGCGCTGTAGCGTCGCCTTGGCCAGCGCGGGCTCGCCCGCGTCCTGCTGAACCGTTGCCAGGGTGATGAGCGCCTGTGCGGACAGCGGATCGCGTGAGACGGCGGTCTGCGCCTTGGTCATCGCCGCCCGGGGGTTGGTCGAGAGTGCAGCGAGCGCTTGCTGGGATGCATCGGCCGAGCGTTGAGGCTGCCACTGCGACCAGGCCGCGAGCAGCGCGGCGATCACGACGGCGACGGCCACGCCAACACGCATCGGACCGGCCTCGCGCACCGAACGCGGCATGTGCATTCCGGGCGCGAGGCGCCGTTCGCCCGGGGCAGGCGCCCCCGCGGGAACGGTGGCCGCGCGCCCGGCGGGCGAGTCGCCCTGCCACGCGCTCAGCGGTCCGCGGCCCGCAAGCCAGCCGGCACACAACAGCGCCACGCACGCGTCGCCGGGCACGTACCAGGTCCAGTCCACGAACGAGTGCACTCCGAACACGACCACCAGGCAGAGCATGCTGAGCATGCCGATACGCTCGGGTGTGTAGCGGGCGAGGTCGCGTGGGGCGAGGTCGTGCTCGTCCAGGCTGTGCCACCCCGGGCGGGCGCCCGTGCGGACGTCAAGCCACGCGCGCCAGCTCGTCCAGCGGCGGTTGAACGGATGCGTCGCGCGCCCGGCCGCGGCCATCCACGTGAGCAGCAGCGCGAGCGCCAGCGCGAGCCCGATCGCGCCTAGGTCGGCGAGCGTCTGCACGACGAATCCGTGCGCGTGCTTGACTTCGAGCAGGGCCGTGCGGTAGCGCAGGCTCGCCGTTTCGTATCCGCCGGCGCCGGCCCCCACGACCGGGTGCGCGTCGAACACCTGCAGCGCCTGCTTCCAGTAGCGCGCGCGCACGCTCGCCACGGCCGTCAGGCGCCCGGGCGTGTTGGGCGGCGGCTTGGCGTTGGGATTGGTCAGGGTGTCGACCGCGTGGGAGATGCTGCCCTCCAGCCCGCGATGGCTGTGCGCGAGCGCGCCCGCGAACCCGATCAGCGCGAGCGCGATCAGGGCCAGCAGGACCGCGCCGGCGCGGGTGCGCGTCGCACGCAAGGGCGGCCTGCGGCCGGTGAGGAATCCGATCGCGATCCCGGCCAGCGTTAGCAGCAGGACCATTGCTAGGAGCAGCACCCCCAGCTGGTGGCCGGCCGTGGCGCGTTCGCCCAGGGGGATGTTGTCGGTCGTGAGAACGCGCCGGGAGAAGTCCCAGCCGACGACCGCGCTCGCGCCGAGGGTGCCGATGAGGAGCACCGCCGCCCCACGCAGGCGCAGCGGCACGATGCAGAACCACAGCGCCAGTCCGATCGCCAGCGCGATCAGCGCGCCGCGCGAGTAGGCGAGCATCAGCGTCACCAGCATGATGCCCATCGCCGGGTAGGCGAGCGCGCTCAGCAACGCGTGCCCGGCGCGACGCGCACCCAGCCACATGCAGCAGATCGCGCCCATCGCCGCGGTCAGGCCGATCGCGTTCCAGTAGCCGTACGGTTCCTCCAGGCGCGCGTATGTGTTCGCCGGCGCAAGGCTGCCCGGAAAGACCTTTGTCGTCAGCGCGTACCCGCATACGACCACCGCCGCCAGCGCCAGCCCGCCGAGGATCGCCGGCCAGCGATCGGGCGCCAGGCGCACGAACGCGACCGCCGCGCCGAACACGGCGCCGTAGGCGAGCAGCCTGTCCGCGTCCTGCCAGCTGACGTCGGGCTGTACCGACCACACGATTGACAGTCCGCTCAGAACTGCGAACGCGAGTAGCAACCCGACCGGCCATAGCCCGTACTTCGGCCCCTCCACGAGCGATCGCGCGGCGGGCGTCAGCAGGACGGCCACCGCCACCGCCAGTCCCGAGGCGAGCGTAAGCACGACCTCGGTGGTGGTGATCGATTCGAGGTTGAGCCCGCCTTTTGCCAGGAACGTGATCAAACACGCGATTCCCGCGGTCAGCAGCGTCGGCCACCACAGCGCGCCTGAGCGAAGCATCCGCCGTCGTGCCTCTCCGAGCAGCCGGTTCCCGGATGCGCTCGGTGGCGTCACCGCCGGCGGTGACGCCGCGCCCAGAGCGGGTCGCTGCTCAGTCGGTACGGCGGACATTCCGGATGCGGTTGCGGATACCGGTACCCACCGCCAGCAGCAGGCAGACCAGCAGGAACGCGACGGTCGCGAGCAGCGGAGTCGGCAATGAGCTGAGGGCGGAGGCGATGTTGGCTCCCACCACACCGGGGTGGATCGTCTGCGAGCCGACCTGAAGTGGCGCCGAGCCGGCGTTTTGCGCGTGCGCGATCGACTGCCGCTCGGACGGGGTCGGTGTGATCGCGCTGGTAGGGGGCGTGCCGCCGCCGGTCCCGTGTCCGGAGCCGGCCGCCGCCAGCTGGGCTTGGCGGATGAGCTGAGCGCAGTTGGAATACTCTTCGGTTCCGGCGCTCAGTTCTTTCAGGGCTTCGCTGTATGCCTTCTGGCTGAACCCGCTCAGCGATTCGCCGTGGGTGCAACGATCGATGATCTTTTCGGCGATGTTGGCCTGTGCGGGTGCGGCGGACGACGCCAACGCCACGATGACGGCCGGCAGGAGGAGCGTGTGTGTTGGGCGGGCGATTCTCATGGTTGAGCCCCGCGACGTATCACGGCGCGGACCCAAAGCTAGCAATGCGTCCGGGAGAGGCCGACGGTTGCCAGTGCATGGGAGAAGCCCTCGGCCCAGGCGTCGTGGGTATAGGCGCTCACGTCTTGTGCTCCGGCCGTGCCCAGGCGCGCGCGCAGCGCGGGGTCGCCGGCCAGACGGACCATTGCGTGCGCAAGCGCATCGCCGTCGCCCGCCGGGACGACCAGGCCGTTGTGCCCGTCGCGCACCAACCCGCCCGCGACCGCTCCGACGGCGTCGCTGGCGATCACCGCCAGCCCCCGGTTCATCGCCTCGTTGATGACCAGGCCCCACGGCTCGCGGAAAGTACGGGTCCGGATCGAGGGCGCCACCAGGATGTCGGCATCGGCATACATCTCGCGCAGTCGCTCGGGCGGGACGGGCCCGACACAGCTCACGCCCGCCGGCGCTCTCGGGCTCCCCGGCGCGTCCGCCGTCGTTGGGGCTGTGTCCTGCCGCAAAAAAGAGGCCACCGCGCCGTCGGCGGGGACCCACGGGGGGTTGGGTCCCGCGCCGACGAGGACGAGCGCGGCGGCCGGCGCCTGCAGTCCTGACCTTTGCCAGGCCTCTATCAGCGTCCCCAATCCCTTTTCCCGGTCTGGTCGCCCGGCAAACACAATCTTGATCTCGGCTTCGTCCGGCCACGCCGGATCGCGTGGAGCGGCCGTGACGGGAGCGCTCCAGAACGTGTTGTCGACCGATTGGGGCGCGATATGCACGTTACGCGCCCCTCTCGCCCGTACATAAGCGCTGACGTGCGGCCCGTACGTCACGACAGCCTCAGCCGAGCGATACAGCCGGCGCAGCGCCAGGTAGCTGAACAGGTGCGCGGCGCTGCGCGGATGCGCCCACAACGACGTCCACAGGATCAGCGCAACTCCTCCGCGTCGCGCGCCCGCCCAGGTTGCAGGCAATGCGACGCGCCCACCGGTGGAGCACACGACCGCGCGGTAGTTACCACTGGCCGCCAGTCGCGCGGTCTCGTGCTGTCGCACGTGCCGGTGCGGGAACGGCGACTCCTCGGCCGGCCGATCGGAGATTCCGTCGATCTCGGTCGATCGGTCGCCCATACCGTGCTTTGAGCGGCCACCGAACAGCGCCACCTCGATGCCCTCGCGCTCGTGCAACCTGGCAAATGCGCCCACCCGATCCGGCGGCGCGTGGCTGGTGACGAACAGGACGGGCTTCACTGCAGCGCGCGCTCGTAGGCGGCGAGCGTCTGGCGGCCGCAGCGCTCCCAGGTGAAGTTGGCGGCGACGCTCTCCCGCGCGCGCTGGCCCGCCTCGCGCAGCCGGTGCGGGTCTGAGAGCAGCTCGTCGATGCGCTGGGTCAGCCGCTCGATGTCGCCGGGCGGCACGAGTACGAACCCGTCGCCTGCCGCCGCGATCTCCTCCGGTCCGGGCTCACCGCGGCAGCCGATCGCGGGCACTCCACCGGCCATCGCCTCGATGTAGGCGACGCCGAACGCCTCCTCGGTCGAGGGCATCACGAACAGCGTTGCCCGGCGCGCTCGCTCCACGGCCTGGGCCGGCGAAACCTGCCCGAGCAGGTCGACTCGGTCGCTCACGCCCAGGCGCGCCGCGAGCCCTTCCAGCGCCACGCGCTCAGGGCCGTCGCCGACGATCTCATAGCGCAGCGCCGGGTGCTTGCGCCCGAGCACCGCCAGAGCGCGCAGCACGTCGACGTGACGCTTGCGCGCGACGAGGTGCCCCACCGTCACGAGCGTCGGCGGCCCCTCGCGCCGCGGTACGCGGGGGGTGTCGGGCAGATCGGCGCCGAGGTGCACGACCCGCACCTCCTCCGCCCCGTGTGCGCGGCACAGCTCGGCGATGCCCTGGCTGTTGGCCAGCGTCAGACGCGCCGCGCCCAGGCCGCGCGCCACAGCCTTGGCGCCCGCGGAGCTTCCGCGCGGCGGTGGTGCGGCCGTGTACAGAACGTCCCCGCCGTGCACCGAGACAATCAGCGGCACATCCACTTCGGTTCTGCGAACGGCGTCCGCGGCCGGCACCGCGTTGTGCGCGTGCACGAGCTCGAACGGGAACTTCCGCCTCAGTTTGCCCAGCGCCAGCCCCAGCGCGGGCGCCGCCCATGCCCCCCAGCTCGCGTACGTGCGCGGGCGTGGCGGCGAGAGGAATGACACGTATCTGACCGGCAGCCCGTCAAGCGTCTGTGTGCGCGGCTCTTTGATGCGTGCGCTCAGCTCGCGTGCGAGAGCGGTCGGTCCCTGTTGCAGCGCCGACCGCGGGGGAACGATGCGGTGCAGCACGAGCACCTGCACCTCAGCACCCGCGTCGCGCGCGGCCAGCGCCTGGCGGTGGGCCCATACGCCGAGCACCGGATCGCGGCGGCTGGGGTAGAACTCTGCTACGACCGCGACCTTCATGTCACCAGCGCCGGTGCGTCGTCAGGGTTCGCTGCATCTCGGCGGCGCGCAGATACGGTCGCCGCGCGAGGAACTCGCGCGCCTCGGCGATCGCCGTCTCGCGGGAGTAAGCGTCGGCGGCGGGCGCCACACGGTGACCGATCGCGACGGCGTCGATCACGCCGCAGCGCCACCCGTGCTCGCGCGCGAGCGCTGCCCAATGCGCGTCCAGGCCCCAGCCCATGCGCAGCTTGGGAAACGGCAGCAGCATGTCGAACGTCGCGCGCGAGAACGCCGTTACGGGGCCGATCTCAACGAACTCCGTCTCGCGCGCGACACTGCCCGGCCGGCGTCTGGTCACCGACCACGCCGCGTGCGAGCTCAGTCGGTGCGCGGGCTGGGCCAGTTGCAGGGAGAATCGCTCGCACAGGAACAGCAGCCGGTCGAGGAACCCGCGCGGCAGCTCGATGTCGTCGTCTACGACCAGCAGCCAGTCGCGCTCCTGGATTGGAGGCCCATCTGGAGACCCGCCCGCCCTTTCGACCAGCAGCCGGTTGAGGTTCTCGAACTTACCGAGCTCTCCCGGGGGGCATGTGCGCAGCTCCACCTCGTGCCTGGAGCGCAGCAGCTCGGCGCGGATGCGCTCGGCAAGCGACGCGTGCTCGGGACGGACCACGCCGATCGCGAGCACCCTGCGCAGCGGCGGCTCGTGCCGCGCCGCGAGGTCCAGGCGAAGGCGCTTGGCGCTCGCGATCTCCCACGCATCGGTCGCCTCGTCCCGCAGGCGGCGCGACACACCGTCGATGCCGCCCACCGTGCCGCTCGCGCCGGATAGAAAATCGTCCGTGCCCGTCGCTGCCGGCGTGGGCTCGGGTCGCAGGGCTTCGCGCACGCGCCCGGCGCTGTGGGCGACCATCGTCAGTCCCGCAGGACAGCCCCTGTGCACTACGTGCCACATGCAGCCGGCGAGCGTCGTCAGCTCGCTCTGCAGCGATGGAGCCTGCCCGCGTCGCGTGTCGAACCGCCGCGCGGCCTCGCCACGCGTGTACTGGGCTCGCACCAGCGCACGCAGATGCGCGTCTGAACCCGCGCGACGGTGATCGACCGCTGCGCCCGCGACGTACAGGACGCGCGCGCCGGGCTCGCGCGCGCGCAGGCGATCCTGCCACTCCTGCTCGTCCCCGCCATGCTCGAGCGACTCGTCGAACGCGCCCACCCGCTCCAGCGCCTCGCGCCTGATTGCCATGTTCGCGCCCCACGCATACCGCGTCTCGGTGTCGCTGCAGCCGAGCTCCAGCGTCGTGATCGGCGCCTTCTCTCGCCCGCAGGAATGGGAACCCCACCCACCCCTGCCCTCCAGGCAGGGCCTGATCGGTCCGGCGAACACGTCCACATCCGGATGCTCGCGCGCGGCGTTGAGCAGTGCGGCCAACCAGCCCCGGAGCGCTTCGATGTCGTCGTCCACGAACACCACCAGCTCGCCGCCGGAGCGTTCGACGCCCGTGTTGCGCGCCACGTTCAGCCCCCGCGGGCGCTCGTGCGGCTCATACCGCGCGCCGAACCGCTCGGCCTGCGCGCGAGCACCGGGCGAGGGACCTGCGTCGTCGATCACCAGCACCTCCGCGCCCGCCGCACGCGCCTGCGGGGCGATCGACGCGAGCGCCACCTCCAGATATGGCGCGCGCGCCCGCGTGGGGATCACGATCGAAGCTGGTATCGACTTGGACGGGGGTGTAGGACCCATAGCTCGCAGAGAGTCTAGGTTTGATCCCGCGATGGTCCTCTTCCTGCACAACCGCTACCGCACGACCGGCGGCGAGGAGCGCACGGTGGAGGACCTTCTCTGGCTCGTCCGCGAGCAGCTCGGCGAGCCCGCCGAGCTGCTGGCGCGCGATTCAGCCTCGCTCGGGCGTGCTCATGCGGCCTTGGGACTGCTGCGCGGCGGCCTGCAACCCGCCGATGTCGCACGGGCGGTACGTCTCAGCGGCGCCCGAGTGGTACACGCCCATAACCTGCATCCCACGCTGGGCTGGCGCGCGCTCGCGGCGGCTCGAGAAGCCGGAGCGCGTATCGTGCTGCACCTGCACCAGTACCGCCTCGTCTGTGCGATCGGCGTCTGCTTCACTCGTGGCTCGGAGTGCACGCGCTGCCACGGCCGCGACACGCTCCCCGGCGTGCGGCTGAACTGCCGCGGCGGCCTGCCGGAGGCGGCGGCCTACGGGGCGGCGCTGTCGCTGTGGCAGCGACGCCTCCTCGAGCAGGCCGGCGCGCTGATCGTCCCCAGCGCGTTCGCCCGCGAGCGCCTGCGCACCCTCGGCGCGCCGCTGCCGTGGGAGCATGTTCATGTTCTGCCGCCGCCCCTGCGGTCGTTCTCAGATCGCCCCCGCGCCCTGTCCGGCTCCTACGCTCTCATCGCCTCCCGGCTCGCGCCCGAGAAGGGCGTCGACATCGCGATCGCGGCCTGTCGTCTGGCCGGCGTTCCGCTCGTCGTGGCCGGCGACGGAGCCGAGCTCGAGTCGCTGCGTGCGCTGGCCGGCGACGGTGATGTGCGCTTTGCCGGTCGGGTCGAGAACGCCGAGCTGGCCCAGTTGCGCGCAGGCGCCTCGATTGCGCTCGTGCCCTCGCGCTCGGCCGAGACGTTTGGCATGGCCGCCGCCGAGGCGATGGCTTGCGGCTTGCCCGTCGCCGCCAGCCGCATCGGAGCGCTCCCCGAGCTGCTCGACGACTCCTGCCTGGCCCCGCCCGGCGACCCGCCCGCGCTGGCGGAGACGATCGCTCGCGTTCTCGCAGACCCGGCGGCTGGACGGCGCGGCCTGGAGCGGGTCCGCGCGGTCTGTGCCCCAGAGGTGGTCGCGCGCTCTCTGGGCCGTATATATGACGGGACCGGCGGCGAGGCCACGCCAGCCGGCGAGGACGCTGCCGGGACCGCCGCCGGGACATAAGCTGCGGCCCGTGCCCGAGCATCGACAGACCGAGGCCAAGGACGACGCCGACGATCCGACCAGCGCGGACGGTGACCATCGACGCGCTCTGATCACCGGCATCTCCGGCCAGGACGGCTCGTTCCTGGCCGAGCTCCTGCTCAGCAAGGGCTACCGCGTGACCGGCACGATCAGGGGCGCCGCGGAGGGATCGCTTGGCTGCTCCGAGCATCTGCGCGCCCAGGTGCGGCTCGTACACGGCGACCTGCTGGAGCCGCAGACCCTGCGCGCCGCGATCGAGCGTGTGCGCCCGCATGAGATCTACCACCTCGCCGCGCCCTCGTTCGTGCCCGCCTCGTGGGATCGCCCCGAGGAGACGATCCGCGCGATCGCCGGCTCCGCCGGGGCGATCCTCGAGACGGTTCGCGAGCTGGACCCGTCCATGCGCGTGTTTGTGCCCGCCTCCGGCGCGATCTTCGGCGAGGCCCCCGAGTCTCCCCAGCGCGAGGACACACCCTGCCGGCCGCTCACGCCCTACGCCGTCGCAAGGCTCGCGGCGCACCAGCTCGTTGGTGTGCTGCGCGCGCACGATGGGCTGCACGCAAGCTCGGCCATCGCCTTCAACCACGAGTCAGAGCGCCGCCCCGAGCGGTTCGTCACGCGCAGGATCACCCGCGTCGCCGCATCCATCTCACTCGGCCTGCAGCGCGAGCTGACGCTTGGCGACCTGTCGTCCGTGCGCGACTGGTCGTTCGCGGGCGACATCGTTTATGGCGCGTGGCTGATGCTCCAGCAAGATCGTCCCGACGACTACATCCTCGCGAGCGGCGTTCCCCACACCGTCGCGGAGTTCGCGCACGCCGCGTTCGCCTATGTCGGCCTGGATGCCGAGCGCTATCTGCGAGTCGATCCCGCGCTCGTGCGCCCCTCCGAGACCACCCCCAGCGTGGGTGATCCGTCCAAGGCCCGCGCGCGCCTGGGCTGGACCGCTGAGGTCAGCTTTCAGCAGCTCGTCGAGCGCATGGTCGAGGCCGACTTGCGCGAGCTGCGTAAAACCCGGGCGTAACACTGAGCCGCCTCGTGCCCGGCGAACCGGACGCGTCGCCAATGACGTCGCCAGCGCTCGTCTCTTACACTCTCCCGAGCACATGAACACGGTGGGCATCATCGGTCTCGGCTATGTTGGCCTGCCGCTCGCGGTGGCGTTCGCGCAGGAGGGCTGCGAGGTCATCGCGGTCGACGTCGATCCGCGCAAGATCGAGGCGATCGAGTCCGGCGACTCCTACATCGAGGACATCCCCTCCGAGCGGCTGCGCGGCGTCGCCGAGCACATCGACGCCTCCACCCACTATTCCCGCTTGGCCCGAGCCGACGCGGTGATCGTGTGTGTGCCCACTCCCCTGACGCGCAATCGCGAGCCGGACCTCGGCCCGCTGCTGGACTGCACCCGCGCGCTCGCCGAGGTGCTCCAGCAGGACCAGCTCGTCGTGCTGGAGTCCACCACCTATCCCGGCACGACTCGCGAGCGCTTCGCACCGCTGCTGGAGGAGAGGTCCGGTCTGGCGGCTGGGCGCGACTTCCACCTGGCGTTCTCGCCCGAGCGCGTGGATCCCGGTCGCACCGATTACACGCTGCGCACCACTCCGAAGGTCATCGGCGGGCTGACCGAAGCCTGCGCCGAGCGCGCGGAGCAGCTGTACGGGTTGGTCTGCGACTCCCTCGTGCGGGTCTCCACGCCCGAGGCGGCGGAGCTGACGAAGCTGCTCGAGAACATCTTTCGCTCGGTCAACATCGCGCTCGTCAACGAACTGGCGATGCTCACCGACCGCATGGGCATCGACATCTGGGAGGTCGTCGAGGCGGCCTCCACCAAGCCCTACGGGTTCATGCCCTTCTCGCCCGGCCCGGGCATGGGCGGTCACTGCCTGCCGGTCGACCCGTTCTATTTGAGCTGGCGCGCGCGCGAGTTCGACATGTCCACGGAGTTCATCGAGCTCGCGGGCAAGGTCAATCAGCAGATGCCTTACCACTGTGTCGCCAAGGTTCAGCGCGCGCTCAACGACGCCGGCCTGTCCGTCAAGGGCGCGCGTATCGCCGTGCTCGGCGTCAGCTACAAGCCGGGAGTCGGCGACATCCGCGAGTCGCCCGCCCTGAAGATCCTCGAGCTGCTGCGCGCCGTCGGCGCGGACGTCCGCTACCACGACCCCCATGTGCCGTCGCTGTCCGAGCTCGACCTTCACAGCCTCCCGCTGGAGGAGGTGCTCGCCGACGTCGACCTCGCGCTGATCGTCACCGCTCACCCGAGCGTCGATCACGAGCTCGTCTCCCGCCGCGCTCGCCTGGTTGTCGATCTGCGCGGCGTCACGCGCTCGTTCAGCGGAGCCGGCAACGTGATTCGGCTGTGACCGTGCCGTGCTGAGTCCCGATCCACGTGCGCCGGGGCTGATGCTCGGGGAGAACGTCGCGATCGGCGAGGACGTCACGTTCGGGGCTTATGTGGTCGTTCACGACGGGACCGTCGTCGGCGACGGTTGTGTCGTCGAGGACCACGCGATCCTCGGCAAGCGCCCGCGCCTGGCCGGCCGCTCCTCCGCGCGCGGCGACGTCGGGCGCCTGGCGCTCGGCGAGCGCGTCACGGTCTGCGCCGGCGCGATCGTCTTTGCCGGCGCGAGCATCGGCGACGGGACGATCATCGGCGATCAGTCGTTCGTGCGCGAGCGCTCGACGGTCGGCCCCGGCTCGGTCGTCGGCCGTGGCAGCGTGGTGGACAACGACGTCAGTATCGGCGCGCGCGTGCGCATTCAGACAAACGTTTACGTGACCGCAATGTCCGTCGTCGAGGACGACGTGTTCGTCGGCCCCGGCGCGACCACCACCAACGACGACACGATGGCTCGCCACGACTCGGGCTACGTCCTGCGCGGCGCCACCTTGCGGCGCGCCTGCCGTGTCGGCGGCGCCGCGGTGCTGACCCCCGGCGTCGAGGTCGGCGAGGAGGCGTTCGTCGCCGCGGGCGCCCTCGTCACGCGCGACGTCCCGCCGCGTGCCATCGTCATGGGCGTCCCCGCGCGGACTGTGCGCGAGGTCCCCGACGAGGACCTGCTGGAGCGCTGGCGCTAGATCGCGGAGCGTGCGGCCGCGACGACCTCCTCGGCCTGCTCCCGCGTAAGCACCGGGCTCATCGGGATCGCCAGGTGCGTCCTTGCGGCCTCCTCCGTGCCCGGCAGCTCCACGCCTTCGCCCCACTCGCGCATCGCCTCTTGGCGGTGGATCGGCGTGCGGTAGTAGGCCTTGTGGCCGATCTCCGCATCGGTGAGCGCCTCTTCCAGTCGCTCGACTTGGGGATGGCCCACGACGTATAGATGCCAGGCCGGCTCGCTCCCGTCGGTCGGCCTGGGCAGCTTCGCCAGCTCGCCGAGGCCCGCCTGCTCGTAGTGGGCACCCGCCGCGCGTCGTCCGTCTGCCCACGTGTCCAGGTGGGGCAGCTGCACGCGCAGGATCGCCGCCTGCAGCTCGTCAAGGCGCGAGTTGTAGCCGACCTGCTCGTACGTCACCTTGTCGTGCGAGCCATGGAAGCGCAGCGTCCGGGCTCGCTCGGCGATCTGCTCATCGGATGTTGTGATCATGCCGCCGTCGCCGAAGCACCCGAGGTTCTTGGAGGGAAAGAACGAAAACGTCGCCGCCTTTCCCAGCGCGCCCGGGCGCCCCGCCGCGGAGGTTGAGCCCGCGGCCTGCGCGGCGTCCTCGAGCACGGGCACGCCCAACGCTTCTATCTCCGCGACCGGCGCCACGTTGCCGAACAGGTGCACCGCGATCGCCGCCTTCGTCTTTGGTGTGATCGCCGCCTTCACCGTCTCAGCCGTTACGCAGTACGAATCGGGATCGATGTCGCAGAACACAGGTGTCGCGCCCGTTGGCGGGATCGCCTCGGCGGAGGCGTAGAACGTGAACGACGGCACCACCACCTCGTCGCCCGGCCCGACTCCCATCGCGCGCAGGGCGATCGTGATCGCCTCGGTGCCGTTGGCCACCCCGACCGCGTGCCGGGCGCCGCAGTACTCGGCGAGCTCGTCCTCGAATGCGCTCACCTCGGGACCCAGGATGTAGCGCTCGGAGTCGAGCACCCGCTCGACTGCGCCGCGCAGCTCGCTGCGCAGGCCGTACACCGGCGTCGAGGTGTCAAACAGAGGCACCCCCATTGCGTTCAGCGTGGCTTCAGCAGCTCGAGGTCCGCGCGGGTCATCAACCGGATCAGCTCCTCGAAGGAGGTTTGCGGCTTCCAGCCGAGATCGCGCTCGGCCTTCGCGGGGTTGCCGATCAGGTGGTCGACCTCCGCCGGGCGTACAAACACCGGGTCGATCGTCACGTACTGCTCGAACCCGTCCAGTCCCGCCTCGTCGAACGCGACTTCGCAGCATTCCCGCACCGAGTGCGACTCGCCCGTTGCGATCACATAGTCCTCGGGCGTGTCCCGCTGCAGCATCAGCCACATCGCCTCCACGTAGTCCTTCGCGTAGCCCCAGTCGCGCTCGGCGTCGAGGTTGCCGAGGCGCAGCTCCCCGGTCAGGCCGTGCTTGATCGCGGCGGCGTGCCAGGTGATCTTGCGCGTCACGAACTCCAGCCCCCGACGCTCGGACTCGTGATTGAACAAAATCCCCGACGTCGCGTGCAGGTCGTAGGACTCACGGTAGTTGACGGTGATGAAGTGCCCGTAGGCCTTGGCGACGCCGTAGGGCGAGCGCGGGTAGAAGGGGGTCGTCTCGGTCTGGGGGACCTCGAGGACCTTGCCGAACATCTCCGAGGAGGACGCCTGGTAGAAGCGCGCCCGCGGGCAGACTTCGCGCATCGCCTCGAGCATCCGCGTCACGCCCACGCCGGTGAACTCCGCCGTCAGGGTCGGCTGGATCCAGGAGACCGCCACGAAGGACATCGCCGCTAGGTTGTAGATCTCATCCGGCTGGGCCGCGCGCAGCGCGTCAACGAGCGAGCGCTGGTCCAGCAGGTCTCCCTGGTGCAGGGTGATGCGGTCGCGCAGGTGCTCGATCCGGTCGAACTTCTCCGTCGAGGCACGCCTGACCATCCCGTGCACGTCATAGCCCTTCTCCAGCAGCAGCTCGGCCAGGTACGAGCCGTCCTGTCCGGTGACGCCGGTGACCAGCGCGGAGCGCTTGTTCGTCATGGCCGGCACCCTATCGATCGCACCTGCAGAGACGCCGCCCGCGCGAGGCTATCGGTGTCGGTCGCCGTGGCCGTCGCGGCGATGCTGCGCGTACTGGCGGGCGAATCCCGCCACGAACCGCGGGTTGTAACGCGCGTACCGCCGCCACAGCCGTTTGGGCTCGCGCATCAGCCGGTATGACCACTCCAGCCCGTTGCGCTGCATCCACGGCGGCGCCTGCTTGACCAGGCCCGCGTGGAAGTCAAACGCCGCGCCCACTCCCACCAGCAACGAAGCCTGCAGGCGGGGACGCATCCGGTGCATCCACTGCTCCTGCTTGGGCTGTCCTGTCCCAACCCACACAACCTGCGCCCCAGATGCGTTCATGTCAGCCAGCAATCTTTCGTCTTCCTCGAGGGTCAGCGGCGTGAACGGGGGGGATGCGCCGCCCACGAGCCGCACACCCGGGTAGCGCTCGCGCAGCCTGTTCGCCAGCAGCTCGCGCTCTGAGTCTCCGCGGCCGCCGTACAGGTACATCGGCACACCGCTGCGCGCCGCGCGTGCGCAGTATGCGGCCATCAGGTCCGGCCCGTACACACGCGTCGCCTCGAGATGCCCGAGCGCGTGCAGCGCCCACACCAGCGGCTGGCCGTCCGGCACCGCCAGCGTCGCCGCCATCACCGCTTCCATCGTCGCGGGATTCTCCCGTGCGTTCATCACCAGGTTCACGGCCGCCGCCGTTACGTACCCGCGCTCGCCCGCCGCGATCGTCGCGTCCATCCAGTCCATCACCTGCTCGTAGCTGGACACAGCCAGCGGGACGCCGAGAACCTCCGCGCGGGGCGGCGGCGTGACGGTGGGGGGGGTCGATGCGTTCGAGGCGGCGATTGGGTGAAGATACCGACGGCCGTGGCGATCATCGACCCTGACTTCTGGACGGATCGCCGGGTGTTGCTCACCGGCCACACCGGATTCAAGGGCGCCTGGCTGTCGCTGTGGCTGCAGTCGCTTGGCGCGCGTGTCACCGGCCTGGCCCCGGCGCCGCCGACGGAGCCTTCGCTGTATGCGCTCGCGCGCGTCGGCGATCGCATGGCGGGCGAGCTGGCGATCGATGTCCGCGACGCGTCCGCCGTACACGACGCCGTCCGTTCGGTGCGGCCCGAAGTCGTGCTGCATCTCGCGGCCCAGCCGATGGTTCGCCTGTCGCTGCGTGCCCCGGCGCTCACGTTCGAGGTCAACGTGCTCGGGACCGTCAACGTCCTGGAGGCCGTCCGTCTCGCCGGCGAGTCCGTCCAGGCCGTCGTGATCGTCACCTCGGACAAGTGCTACGCCAATCCGTTCGGCTCCGTGCGGCGCTTCGTGGAGAACGACCCGCTCGGCGGCCACGACCCCTATTCCAGCTCGAAGGCCTGCGCGGAGCTCGTCGCGGCGGCCTACCGCGAGTCGTTCTTCGCACCCGGCTCCGACACCCACACGCGCGTGGCGAGCGCGCGCGCGGGGAACGTGATCGGCGGGGGAGACTTCGGTGAAGACCGGCTCGTCCCGGACATCCTGCGCGCATATGACGCCGGCCGTCCGGTGCTGGTGCGCAACCCGGACGCGATCCGCCCGTGGCAGCATGTGCTCAACCCGCTCAGCGGCTATCTTGCGCTCGCGCAATCGCTGTGCGCTCCGGACGGGGACAGCGCCGCGCGCGCGTTCAACTTCGGTCCGCGCGCGCGAGACGCACTGACGGTGTCGGAGATCGTCAGCCGTCTCGACAGCATGTTCGAGGGCGCGCTTGGCTACGAGCTCGACGGCTCGGTCAACCCGCCCGAGGCGGCCCGGTTGGAGCTCGACTCCACAGCCGCCGAACGCCTGCTCGGCTGGCGTCCGCGCTGGGATCTCGACGAGGCGCTCGCGCGGGTCGCCGTCTGGCACGAATCGCACCGCCGTGGAGAGGACATGCGCGCGGTCTGCCTCGCCCAGCTCGCCGATTTCGCGGATTTGCAGGGTACTTCTCGCGACGGCTCCTGAGACAGTTGTCTACAAGCTCGAAGAGTTCGGTTAACTCGTAACCTTATGGGCCATGAGCCCGCTGCCCGTGCGTCGCTACCGAGCCGAACGGTTGCTGCGCAGGGAGTTCGACACGATGCGCGGGCGCGTCCTTGCAAGCGTGCGCTCGCGGCTGCGCGCGGCCGGCGTAACCCTCGACGTGGCCGACCTGGAGGCCTGCTACGCCCAGGCCTGGCACGGGCTGTATACGACCATGCTCGAGGGTGCTACCGAGATCGCCAACCCGGAGGGCTGGCTGGCGCTCGTGACGTATCGCCGCGCGATCGACGAGCACCGCTCGCGCCTGCGCGCACCCGGGACATACGACGCGCATGACGCATACGACCCGGCCCACGAGGCGGGCGCCCCCGAGCACGATCTCGCGGGTGAGTTGGACGACCGTGCGCGGCTGCGCCAGCTGATGGAGGGTCTGCGCGGCAGGCTGAGCCCGCGTGAGCGCCAGGCCGCCGCACTGTGCTACCTGCAGGGCCTTTCCCGTGGGGACGCCGCCGCGCGGATGGGTATCTCAGAGACGCGCATGCGCAAGCTGATGGAGGGCGCCCGTGCGGGCTCGCCCGGCGTCGCGGGCAAGGTGGGCGAGCTGCTGGACACGATTCGCACGGGCTCCTACTGCGCCGAGCAGTCCTCGCTGATGCGCGGCTTCGCGTTCGGCATCCTTGATCCCGACGGCGAGCGCTACGCTCTCGCCGTCGCCCACCAGCGCGAGTGCTCGGCCTGTCGCGCCCACGTCCTGTCGTTGCGCGGCCTGGCGTCGGTGCTGCCGCCGTTGCCGTTGCCGCTGGCGCTGGGCGTCGCCGCGGGCGCCGGAGCGGGAGCGGGCGCGACGAGCACCGGTGTCGGCGCCGGTACGGGAGCAGCGGCCTCCGGCGCCGGTATGGGTGGGGGTGTTGGTGGCGTGGCCGGCGGGGGCTGGCTGATGGCGGGCGGAGGTCTCGGCGCCAAGCTCGCCGTCGGATGTCTGGTCGCGGTCAGCGTCGGCGCGGGTTGCGTCGCGCTGACCGTTGGTCCCATCTTGCCGAGCCATGCGAGAGCTCATCGCCGTCATCTCGGGCATGGGGCCGGTCCGCACGTCGCGATCGCATTCCAGGCGCTGAGCTCGTCGCCGGTCGGTGCACAGCTTACGTCCGGTGTCGGTCTCTCGTCGCGTGCCGGCGCGTCCAGGGCGGCCTCTGCCACCGGCGCTGCCCTCACGCCCGCCGCGAAGGCCGGCCGCGAGTTCGGCCTCGAGCAGCCGGCTCGCCAGGTCTCGGCGGCGGTCCAGCCGAGCGTCTCAGACGCCGCACGCGCCGCGTCAGTCGGTCAGGCATCCCGCGAATTCTCAGGCTCGGCGGCCCGCTCGTCTGCAAGCGGGAGCTCCTCGGGCGGCCCCGGCGCGCAGGGCAGCGGCGGTTCGTCAGCCGCCGCGCGCGAGTTTGGGCTCGGCGGGTAGGCTCGCTCAGCCCACGTGTAGGCTCGCCGCTCAGCCCGCGGGTAGGCTCGCTTAGCTCGCGTGTAGGCTCAGCCCCGCGGGAACGCCTTGGTCAGCTTCCTCAGCCCCAGCGGGTTTCCACGCGGGCGCAGCCTCCCGGTCAGCATCGCGCGCCGGGGGTCCAGCCGTTCGCCGATGATGTCCACCCAGTCCTGCCAGGCGACCTGCAGGCGCAGGTCCGGATCCGGTGAGGCGCCCTCGGCGACCGTGCTCGAGCCGTTTTCGACTGTCAGGTGCCAGGTGGGGACGTCGGGGTCGGTGAACTCCCACTGGAATGTTGTCGGGCGCGTCAGCCCGTGCGCGGGGTTGACCTGCCGGCGGATCATGTCGAACAGCAGCGCGACGGTCTCGGGGTCGCGCTGGGACGGCCCCTCGCGGACGCCGATCACGCCGGCTTTGGCGAGCGTCCGCCCGCGCTGGGAGACCTCCAGCGGCGTCAGACCCGGCGGCAGCAGCGCCGGTCCGGGCAGCGTCTCGGCGGCGAGACCCGCCGAGCGCAGCTTGGTCGTCATCGAGGTCAGCCCCTCGACGCCGACCTCGTCGTAGGTGGCGCCGAACACCGTTATGTAGCGTTCGTCCCAGCCCGGGGGCATCAGCACCTGGGCGGTGTAGCGGGTCACGTCGCGCAGGATCCCGGCAACCGCCTTGGGCACGCGCACCGGGTCTTCGCGAGCGAGGTCTGACAGCAGCTTGACGCCGAAGCCGATGTGGCGCTGCTCGTCGGCGGCGATGTTCTGCATGCCCTCCCTGAACGCCGGCAGCTGGTCGCGGCGTTCGAGGTAGCTGCAGATGAAGTGCTGGCCCGGCTGGGCGAGCGCCGCCTCGATTACGATGTGGTAGAGCGTCACCGCCGCCGCGAGCTGGGCGGGGGAGCGGTCGGCGCGCAGCTCGTCGGCCATCCGGTCGAGGCGGTCGAAGATCTTGCGAAAGCCTGGCGTCAGCTGCGGCTTGATCGCGCGCAGCCCGCTGTCCATCGAGCCGTTGCCGATGCCGCAGACCTCCTGCATGAACCGCTTGAAGAACACGGCGTGGCGGGCCTCGTCGACCTGCTGGGTGGTGAGGAAGTACTTCTGCTCCTCCAGCGGCGCCGCGTCGATGTAGGGGGACAGGTTGTCCGCGACCGCGTCCTCGCCCCAGAAGAACAGCGAGTAGTTCCACAGCGCTGCCGTGCGCTCGAACTCGGTGAAGTCCTCGCGCCACTGGCGCGCGTCCTCGGTGAAGTCGAGCTCGGTCGCCTGCCAGTTGCCGCGCTCCCAGCGCGCGTACAGGTCCTCATAGGAGATCGCGTCAGTTGGCAGGCTTGCCAGGTTGGCCGAGGAGGAGTCCGTCGGGGTGGAGGTCACTGCTGTCGCCATGTGGCTGCTCCTGTGTTGGACGTCGGACGTGATCGCCGATTCGTGCCCACGACCGGAGTTGTGGGTCTGCGGCGGCAAGCTGATAATAGACGTTATCGGCATAGCGATGGCTCTGACAAGTACGATGAAGGAGTGGAGGCCGCCCCGATCACACGAGAGCACGGCGCCGCGGGGGCGGCGCCGGATGAGCAGGGCAACGCTGGCGCCGGATCGCAGACGGCGACACGGCTGACGCGCGAGCAGAGCAAGGCCAACACCCGCGAACGGTTGTTGAACGCCGCACGGACGGTGTTCGCGCGGGGCGGATACCACGGGGCCACGGTGGAGCTCATCGCCTCCGAGGCGGGGTTCTCCACGGGCGCGCTGTACTCGAACTTCGACGGCAAGGAGGATCTGTTTCTGGCGCTGATGGAACGCGAGATCGACGCCCACGCGCGCGAGATCTCAGCGGCTGTGGAGACCCGCCATTCGGTCGCCGAGCGCGCGACGGGCGGCGCACGGCAGTGGATGACGATGATCGAGCGCGAGCCCGAGCTGCTGTTGCTGTTCGTGGAGTTTTGGGCCTACGGCGTACGCGACCCGAGCGTACGCCCGAAGGTGGCGGCGCGGTTCGCGCAGATGCGCGAGCTGCTGACGCGGCTCATCGCCGACGGGGTGCGCGAGTTCGACCTGGAGCTGGAGCTCCCCGCCGAGCACCTCGCGGTGGCGATCGACGCGCTCGCCGATGGTATCGCCCGCCAGAAGCTCACCGACCCCGACGCGGTGCCCGACGAGCTGATGGGCCGGGTGCTGTCGCTGCTGTTCGCCGCCGTTACGCGGCCGGCGGGCAGCTGATACGAACCGTCCGGGTCAAGACTCCTCGAGCATCTGCGCGGGCGTGAAAGCGCGGGCGTTCGCCAGCGTGACGGTCTCATCCACTCCGCCCCGGCTCCACAGGACGTAGTGAGGCTCGTCAACCGGGTTCGGTGCACGGGCGGTCTTGCGCTTCAGCCGCTCGAGGTCGCGCCATCCCAGCGGACGGCTCTGCCAGCGGGCCTCTCCGAGCAGGAAAGTCTGGGTGCCGAGCAGTCCGAGCGCGTCAACCTCACAGGGCTCGCCGGCTGTTGCCCACCAGCGGCCCACCACGAGATCCTCCGGCAGCTCGCCGCGAGCGACTAGACGACGCGCGTGGGTTCTTGCCGCCTCCTCGAAGACGGCCCCCAGGTGCTGCTGCCAGGCAGGTCGCTTGCGACGCACTACGGCGTTTCCCTGACCTGTCTCGATCTGCGGAATGTCGGAGTAGAGCACGCCGAACCAGAACGCCAGATACGGGTCGGCGATCTCGTAGCGCGGCCGCGCGCCCTTCGGCGCGCCTACCGGCAGAGCCCTTGCGACCAAGCCGGCGCGCTCGAGAATCTCCAATGGTCGCTCCACGCGCTGATCGCTCTCGGTGGCGATCTCGCTGAAGCGCGTCTTGCCGCGGCCGATGGCGGCGAGGATGCGCGAGTAGCCTCCCGTGTGGCTCAGCTCCTCGAGCAGCATGCCTACGGCATCCTCAAGCAGGATCCCACCGGGCGTAGCCGCGAGGCGCACGAGATTGACCTCGGTGCTGACGGACTCCTCCCACGCGCGCAGGTGGAGGGGGTAGCCGCCGCATGCCGCATATGCTTCGAGAAACGTCGCCGGCTCCAGGTGGGGGAGAAACTCGCGAGCGTCCACCGGATCCAGCGGTTCGAGCCTGAGCGTGACAGTCGGCCGCCCGCGCAGCGCCCCCCCCGCGCCCACCATCGTCTCGATCATCCCCACCGCGGACCCGGTCAGCACGAGCATCAGCTTCGTGTCGGCGGGCACGTGATCCCAGACCACCTGGACGATGTTCGCAAGGCTCGGGGTGGACTTCAGCAGGTATGGAACCTCGTCGAGCACCAGCGCGAGCGGCTCCTCGGCGGCGAGCGCCACGAAGAAGCGCAGAGCCGTCTCCCAGCTCGCGAACCCACCGCCCGCCAGGTCGGCGGCTTGGTCGCCCAGGTTTCTGCGAACCGCGTCCGCGAGGCGGGCGAGCTCCACGCCCTCCGCCTGCTGGGTGGCGCCGAAGAACACGGCTCGCCGGTCGCGGACGAAACGGGAGAGCAGAAAGGTCTTGCCGACACGCCGCCGGCCCCACACAACGGCCATCTGTGGTTGTCCGCCGATCGCCTGCTCCCAGGCATGATCCAGGGTGGACATCTCTCGTGTCCGGTTGATCAAGCGGGAGGTTGCCATGCCGGGAATGTTACTACAAACCCTTTGTACTACAAAGCCCTTGTAGTACAAGCCTCTCGTAGTTGCATGACGACGCTAGATCCTGGGCTGGCGTCACGCGGCTGGCGGCAGGCACAGGCACGCGTAGTGGACCGTGAACAGGCGCCTGGCGAGCCTGGGGGCGAGGTGGTGCAGGCCGGCTCGCAGCGCCCACTTCGCGCCGGCGCGCACACGGGCGAGGGGGGTGGCTGCGAAGAACAGCTGGACGGTGAGCCCCAGCGGGTCCTCCAGCTCGCACGCGATCTGCAGGCCCGCCCGCGCGACGATCTCGCGCGCGGCTGCGCGGTCCAGTCGCTGCAGGTGGCCAACCTCCGAGGCGCGCTCGCGCTTGGATGAGCGCCGCGCGGACAGGTTGGCCTCCAGAGGCACCTCCATCACCACCGCTCCGCATGCTCGCGCCGCCTCGGCCAGGAGAGTCGCCGGGTCTCGCACGTGCTCCAGCACGTGCGAGAGGATGCCCAGCTCATAGGAGCCATCGCCCGCGGGCAGGCTTATGCCGTCGTAGAGCTCGACCGAGTCGATCTCGGATCGCTCGCGTGCGATGTCCACCGCCGTCCGGGTGATCTCCACGCCCGCCAGCCGCCCGCCGAAGCCGCGCGCGTGCAGCTCGCACAGCAGCGCCCCGTCGCCGCAGCCGATCTCCAGGGTGCACCCCGGGCGCAGACCCGAGCCCGCGCACAGCGCGAGCACGTGGTCGGCCTTGCCGACCGCTCCGAGCGCGCGCCAGCGCGCGTACAGCTTCGCCTGGGCGGCGTCCTGCTGGCTGTAGGCCTCGTCGTAGAAGCGGACCAGCTGGGCTTGGTCGTCCATCGGGGTGGATTATTCCTCATGGTGCGTTATATGCCACGATAGAGATGGTGGTTTTTGCTGTCATTTCCTTGAAAGAGGGTGTCTTTCTAGCATTTAGATGCTAATATTAGGGGTACAGTGTTGGATGATAGACAGATACTCCGTTACAACCCATGGTGGGCACGCGACGGCTGGGAAGCGGACGATTCGCACCTTCGTCGCCTGCGAGAGCAGCCGGCGCGGCTGCCCTCGCCGCAGGTGGAGGAGGTCGACCTGGCGCGTCCGGCTGTGCACATCTTGCGTGGACCGCGTCAGGTGGGCAAGTCAACCGACCTGAAGCTGCTTGTCCGCCGCGCTCTGGATACGGGCTTCGCGGCACACCGGATCGTCTACCTCTCGCTCGACGCGCTGGAGGATCGGCCGGCCATGGAGCTGGTGGACGTCTTCGATCGTGCGCTCGAGCTCGCAGGCCCCGGGTCCGAACGGCCGCGGCTCATCCTGCTCGACGAGGTTACGTCTGCCCGCCGGTGGAGGACGGCGATCAAGATCATGTGGGACGACGGTCGCATCGACGGGGACATCGTGCTTTGCATGGGCTCCTCGGCGATCGATCTGGCCGAGGGGGCGGCCGAGCGCCTGCCCGGTCGGCGTGGCTCCGGACGGGACGTGCTCATCCTGCCGCAAGATTTCGGGTCCTTTGCCCGCGCGGTGGACCCAGGTGTGCCACCGGGCCTGGGGCTGAGCGTAGGCGACATCCTCACCGAGGACGGGAGAGCCGCGATCGTCTCCGCACGTGTCCACCTACCGGCGCTGCAGGCCGCGTTCGAGCGCTATCTCCTCTTCGGGGGCCTGCCGACGGCGGTCGCGGAGGCCGCGGCGGGCCGGCGCGAGCCAAGCGAGGAGGTCGAGCGGGTGATGTGGGACGCGCTCACCAAGGAGATCCAGCGCCGCGGAGCGAGCGTCCCTGCGGCCCAGGCTCTCCTGGAGCGCGTGATGCGCTCACTCGGCTCGAAGATGAGTTGGTCGAGGATCGCTGACGAGCTCGCCGTTCCGCTTGGCACACCTCGCCGTCGCAAGGGCGCCGGCAAGAACGATCCGCGAACGGTGCAGGGCTACGTCGAGCTTCTGGCCGTCAACTACTTCGCTCTGATCCTGTACTTCTGGAAGCAGAGCTCGGGATCCGGCAACCTGGCCAAGGACAAGAAGGTCTACTTCGGCGACCCGCTGCTGCACACGATCATGGCCTCACGCACAGGCCTCGACCGCAACCGGCACGCTGACGTTGAGAACGCCGTGGCCTTGGCTCTCTACCGTCGCTATGAGCCCACGGAGCGCAGCGCCGAGAACTTCTGCTCGCCCGAGCGGCTGCACGTGTGGGGTACCAGTAAGGGCGGCGAGATCGACTTCGTCTGCGGTCCTCGCGCCGCGATCGAGGTCGTGGAGGTGGCCGACTGGGCAAAAGTCAACCGCCAGAAGGCCACTGCCCCGATGCGTGCCCTACCCGGGCGGCCGGCGATCGTGGCGACGCGCGAGCACCTGGAGCTCTCCGGTGCCGTCAACCTCGTGCCTGCGGCTCTGCTGCTGTGGGCGCTGTCCGGCTGATCGACCCACATCAAGGTCTGACCGTCGCGGTAGCCTCGCCGGTGGATGTCCTCGACGCCCGCCGCGAACAGCCCTGCGAGCACGACCGCGGGAAGGCTGATCGACAGTCTGCGCGAAGCCCCGGCGACGGTCCCCGCGCTCGCCGCGCTCGCGCTGTTCGTCGTGTGGGCGACCGACCAGGCTGGTTATCCGCTCACGCACTGGGCGCCGGGCGGGCTGATCGTGATGGCGCTGCTCGGGATCGCTTTGCTGCTCGTAAGACTGCCCGTCGCCGAGATCCCGACGCCGGTTAAGCTCACGCTCGGGTGCCTGGCGGCGTACACAGCGCTCAGCTTCGCCTCGATCCTGTGGGCGAGCGTGCCGGGCGATGCGTGGGAAGGCGCGAACAGGACGCTGCTGTACCTGCTCGTGTTCGCATTGTTCGCGCTCTGGCCCCAGCGCGGGCGCAGCGCTGTGCTGCTGCTCGGCGCGTGGACGGTGGCGACGATCGGGGTTGCCGTGTTCGTCGCGCTGCACGTAAATGCCGCCGCTCACAGCTCGGTGCGCCTGCAAGCGCTGCTCCCCGGGGGGCGCCTGAGCTATCCGGCGGGCTATGTCAACGCCAGCGCGGCGCAGTGGCTGATCGCGTTCTGGCCGGCGCTGCTGCTCGCGCGTGAGGCCCGTCTGCACTGGAGTGTGCGCGGGCTGCTGGCCGGCGGCGCCGTGCTGCTGGCCGCGGTCGCCCTGCTCAGCGTGAGCCGGGGTTCGCTGTACGCGACGCCAGTGATGCTCGTGCTCGTGTTCGCGCTGCTGCCTGGCCGTGCGCGCACGTTCGCGCTGCTCGTGCCGGTTGCGGCCGGGATCGCGGCGGCGGTGCCGTCGGTGCTGCGTGTGGGGGAACGCATCGAACACGGACACAACGCGACCGCCGCCGTGCATGCCGCCACCACGGCGACGTTTCTCGCGGGGCTGGCGGCGGGACTGGTCGTGGCGGCGGGCGCCGCGATCGAGAGCAGGAGCAAGCTCTCGGAGACATCGGCCAGGCGTGTGCGCAGGGGGGTGGGCGCGGTCGCGATCGTCGCGCTCGTGGCGGTGCTGGCGGGCGGCTGGGTCGCGGCGGGCAATCCGGTCGCGCGGGCGCGCCACGCCTGGGACACGTTCAAGAGCGGCAGCGGCTACGCCGCCAACGGCAGCGGCAACCGCCTCATCAGCGGGCTGGGGAGCCAGCGCTACGACTTCTACCGGGTGGCCCTTGACGAATTCCTCGATCACCCGCTGGTGGGGATCGGCGCGGACAACTTCCAGCAGCAATACCTCGTGCACGGGCGCAGCGATGAGACCCCCCATTATCCCCACAGCGTCGAGCTGCGCACGCTTGCCGAGACCGGCCTTGTGGGCGCGCTGCTTGCGCTCGTCGGCCTGGGGGCGGCGCTCCTCGCCGGCTGGCGCGGGCTGCGCGGATCCGACCCGCTGGGCCGCACGGTCGCTGCGGCCGCGCTGGCGGGCTTCGCCTACTGGGTGGTGCACGGCTCGTTTGACTGGTTCTGGGAGTTCGCCGGCCTGGGCGCGCCCGCGTTCGCGATGCTCGGTCTCGCCTGCGCGCTGGCGCCGCGCCAGGCCGTAACGGAGGCGGTTTATGCCTCGGGCCGATCGGCGCCATCTGTGCCTTCGTGGCGCTCGCTCATGCCCGGTTCGAACGTCGGGCGCCTGGGCATCGTCGTGGGCGCGATCATGACGCTGGCGGCCGCGGTCTCGCTGGGGGCGCCCTGGCTGAGCCAGCTGGAGATCGAGAGCGCCGCACGGATCTGGCCTAAAGCGCCGGCGACGGCGTACACCCGGCTGAACAATGCGGCGCGGCTGAATCCCCTCAGCGACGAACCGTATCTAGTGGCCGGGAGCATCGCCCTGCGCTTCGGCGATCTTCAGCGCGCGGATCATGAGTTTGCGCTGGCGTTGCAGCGCACGCCCGGAGATGCCTACGCGACGCTCGAGCGCGGCGCGATCGCCTCGGCCAGAGGAAACCGCGCGGGCGCGCTCATGTTGCTCCAGCGGGCTGTGCGCCTGAACTCTCGCGATCCGCTCATGCGCGAAACCCTGCGTTTGGCTCGAAGAGGCGAACGCGTGAACGTCTACAAACTGAACCGGTCAATCCTGCTCAAAGCTCAGCAGTTCAGGTAAAACTGCTGAGATCGAACGCGAAAGCTGGCTTTTCGCCTCGACATCTGGCTCTACCTTCGCTAGCGTGAGGGAAACGCCTGGTCTATTCGCTGGCCTCGACACGGTGCCTCGGTGCGCTCAGCGCCAGACCGCAGGGATAAGGCGAAACCTGGCACATGGCATGGAGAGTGGACCGCAGCGTTGCTCGGGCCGAAGAAGGGAATCTAAGGCAGGGAAGGATGACAAGTCATCGCAGGATCTTTTTGACAGGAGCGATAGCTGCTGCCCTGCCGATGGGGATGTCGGCGCTTGCGGCGGCGAGCTCGCTGCTCAGCGGGTACGGCGGCCCGGGCCAGGGCAGCCAGGCGATCCTCGGCTCGGCGCTCCTGGGCGGGAGCTCGGGCGGCAGCGGCGGTTCGACAGGCAGCTCATCGGACTCATTCCGTTATGGTGAACGCCATGGTGGGACGGAATCTTCAGCGACCAGCCCGGCGGGCGCGGGTGGCAGTCGTGGTCGCAAAAGCGCTGGCGGCAGCACCTCGGGCTCGACCGGCTCCGGTGGGGCATCCGCCGGTGGCGTAAGCACGTATCCAGCTTCGTCGGCAGAGTTGGCAAGCAGCGCCGGCGCGGTCCAGTCCGAGACGCTGGGGCTGTCCGGCGATGACCTGCCGTACATCCTGCTGGCGTTCGTCGGGCTGGCGTTGACGGGCGTTCTCACCCGGCAGCTGGCCCGGACGAACGATCTGGACAAGAACAATGGCTAAAGGGATGGGTTGTAAGACCCGAGTAAGCCAGTAGGGCCACGGAAGCCCTCAAATCATGGACCAACCGCGCGTCACTCAGCAAACCTCCACCACCCTCCCGCTAACCGGCCAGCTCACACGCGACGCGCCGCAGCCGAAGTCGCTGCTGGGTGGGACCTTCGCCGGGCGCCTGCAGTGGGCGCTGGAGGGACCGGGCTGGAGCGTGCTGCACCCGGCCGTCGACTTCGTGCTGCTGTGCTCGGCGGTGATCGTGACATTGGGTGGCGTGCACGCAACCCTGCATGTGTCGCCCGTCCAGGCTCCGCTGCTGGCGCTGCCGCCGCTGGTCATGCTGCTGCTCCACCTGCGCGGGCTGTACCGCACGCGCCTGCGCGCGCTCGTGCTCGACGGCGTCGTGCCCGTCGTCAGCGCGGTGTCGGTCGCGGCAATGGCGGTTGCGACGATCGGGCTGTTCGCCAACGACCAATCCCCGAGTCAGTCAGATGAGGTGCGCGCGTGGCTGTTTGCGCTGATCGGCGTGGGCCTCGGGCGTACGGCGTTGTCCGGCGCCCAGCGCTGGGCGCGCGGGCGCCGGCTGGTGGGCAAGCCGGTGCTGATCGTCGGTGCCGGGCTCGTCGGCTCGCAGGTGGCGCGGCTGCTCGAGAAACACCCCGAGTACGGGCTGATCCCGGCCGGCTTCGTCGACGACGATCCCCGCTCGGTCGCGGAGGTGGGCGGACGCGACATGCCGGTGCTGGGCACGGTCGAGGATCTCGATGAGATCGTCGGAGAGACGGACGTGCGCAAACTGATCGTCGCGTTCTCCTCGGTGGCCGATGCCCGCATCAGCCGCCTGATCCAGCGCTGTCAGGAGCTGGGCGTGGACGTGTCGGTGGTGCCGCGGATGTTCGACACGATGAATCAACGCGCCTGGTATGACACGGTCGGGGGCACGCCGCTGCTGACGTTCTCGACGATCGATCCGAAGGGCTGGCAGTTCACGCTCAAGCACGCCTTCGACCGCGTTTTCGCCTTGGCGATGCTGGTGCTCTTCTTGCCTGTGCTGTTGTGTTCGGCGCTGGCGGTACGGTTGAGCTCATCCGGTCCGGCGCTGTTTCGCCAGCGGCGCGTCGGTCGCGACGGGCGGGCTTTCGATCTCTACAAGTTACGCTCTATGCGCCCGGGGCCGACACAGAGCACCACGCTGAGCGACGACGACGACACCGCGCTCGATTTCCTGCTAGGCGGGGACACGGCGCCCGGCGGCATCGAGGGCGAGGACCGGCGCACGCTCGTCGGGCGCTTCCTGCGGCGCACCTCGATCGACGAGCTGCCGCAGCTGCTGAACGTGTTGCGCGGAGAGATGAGCATCATCGGGCCGCGTCCGGAGCGCCCCGAGTTCGTGAAGCTGTTCGAGCACGACGTCGCCCGCTATGGCGAGCGCCACCGCGTCAAGTCTGGGATCACCGGCTGGGCGCAGGTGCACGGGCTGCGCGGCCAGACTTCGCTGGCCGAGCGCGTGGAGTGGGACAACTACTACATCGCCCATTGGTCGCTGGGATTGGACGTGAAGATCCTCGCGCTCACGTTGGTGGCGCTGTTCCGCAACGCCGAGTGATCCGCAGGCCGAGGTCACCGACTGGACCTGGACCGACGGGGGACTCAGATGCTCCGCTGTGCGGCCTTGCCCGGTCCCATCCATTCCTGGTAGACACGCACCCGCAGGCCGCTGGTGCCGAGCACCGAGGGAAACGTGATCGAGTACCGGTTGAAGCGGTTGAGCGTGAACAGCGCCCTGAAGCGCAGTTCGCTGCCCTGGAAGGCTTCGAGCTTCATGAAGTCGCCGACTGGTCCCGATCCGCTGGCCACGACCTGGCCGCCCCGCCGGCGCAGGCTGAGGGTGACGGGACTGGGAGCGCCGAACGGCGAGGCCAGAACTCGAGAGAGGGCCGCAAACGAGGGCTTGCGGGCGCCCTTTTCGTTCAGCACTCCAAAGTCTTCGCTTCCGGAGCCCTGCAGCTGATAGAGCGCCTCGGCCGCGATATACGGGGTGCGTGCCAGCGAGCGAAACATGTTGGTGATGTTCGCCGCTTGAACCTTTGGGGTCACGCATGCCTGTTCCTGCTGGATCTTGTATCGCGGCCAGCAGCTGCTCCAGCCGAACTCGTCCAGCCACAGCGGCTTGGTGTCGCCGTTGGCTAGCTGCACTTCTCGAAACTGGCGCAGCGAAGCGAGGGTCAGTGTGTAGAAGTGCACCGCCAGCCCGTCGTAGTAGCCTTTGATGCCGGCAGCGTAGAGGGCACGCAGGAACACGCCGTTGTAGCCGACGAGCGAGCCCGCGAGCACGGCGACGTCTGGGTTCGCGTGCTTGATCGCGCGATAGGCGGCGCGCAGAATCGCCGCGTAGCGTTGCGGCTTTTCCGGTCCGGCGAAGTAATCTTCGTTGGTCTGATCGGGCTCGTTCCAGATCTCGATTGCCGCCAGGCGCGTGCCGTAACGCTGCGCAAGGTATGCGACGAAGGTTGCGTAGGTCGATGGGTTGAGAGGGGGCCATGCATTGGTCTTACCGAAGGCGCCGAGCCTGCACTTGCGCAGCAGCGAAGCCGGTGCCGACGACGCCCAGCAGGGGCTGCTGTCCGCGGCCATGATCACCCGAATGCCAGCTGCCGCTGCGTCGCTCATCAAGCGATCGGTGAAGACCAGCGCGGTCGGGCTGATCTGACCCGGCCCGCCCGGTTCCAGTACGGACCATGGCACTATGGTGCGCACGATCTTGGCATGGAGCTTGCGCGCCTCAGCCATATCTCGGTCGGCTTCCGCCGGGAGAGAGCGATATTCCAGGTCGGTGATGTTCACTCCTCTGAGGGGGGCAACTGCCGCGACGCCAGCACCCGCTCCACTCCGAGCGTTGCTTGCGGTAGCCGATGTAGCTGTCGTGCATAGCAGCAGCGCGAGTGCGATGGAGAGCTTCTGAAGGCGTCCTGCCAGCTCAGATTGGCGTCCAGCCATGCTCACACGATAGTCAAGCAACCGGTCCTCGGGCGTCGGTGACGCTCGCGCCGGGGCCTGCGATCCCACCGAGATAGGCACCGAGATAGGCTGTCCGCGCCGTGTCACCAACCTGGATCTGGATGCAGATTGCGATCGTCGTGTTCGTGCTGATCGGGATGGTGATCGCGATCACCAAGTTCGTTTGAGCCGGCTTGCTTCCCGCCACCACCGGCGTCGCGGTGTCCTGAAGTTGCGGCTTCGTGTATCCATCAGGAAAAGTGCACTTTTCTCAAAGCTATCGACTGATAAAGTATACTTTTCCTGAAGTTCTATGAAGCCGGGCGAACTCGGTCTCACGTTGCGCAAGACGAACCTGTGGTGGCGTAAGCCCCATGGGTGGGAGGTGGACGATCCCGCCGACGCGATCCTCGACGTAGCCGAGGAGCGTGAGGCCGACCTGGTCGTCGTGGGCAACAAGGGCATGACCGGCGCCAAGCGTCGCTTCAGCGGCGTGTGACGGAGGCGTTTGCCAGCTCGACAGCCAATTCAGGATCAAGCTTCGCATTCAGGTTCGGGATCTCGGGTCGCAACGTTCTCGGCACCAGATGCCGGAGGAGTCGGGCCCGTGTTCCCACTGGGACCACCGCGTCGGTCGTACGCAATTGCATCTCGACCTCGAGCGCATGTATGAGCGCCAGCGGACGGAGGCGCTCCAGGTTATGCCCAGGCATGTTCTCAGTGGGTCTTGCTGGCGCGGCGATATCTCCATTCCCGTTTTTAGCCCCCGCTGAGATGAGTGCCACGTCGAGCCCTAGTGCCCGCAGATCCGCAAGCCAGCGAGTCGCCACTCGTATGGCCTCTTTACCGCTCGCTATCGCGACGACCTTGACAGGGCCGCTCGGCCGGCGACCGAAATGCTCGGGGCGGCTCGCGCTCAACGTGTCTGAGACAGGCGCTCCGCGCAAGAGGACCAGCACCCAGACGAGCGCGTCGGATGCCACGTCAAGCGAGATCTTCAGTAAGCCTCGCCAGCCATCGCGCCAACCCTCCTCGACGATCGTCCGGTAGAGGAGCTTTGCGGTGGGCCGCAGCACGATTCCGGCCAGGTACGGACCGAGTCGCGTCGGTCTCGAGAGGTGGAGACTCTCCAGTCGCGCGTAGCGCCATGCGTCGAAGACGGCCTCTCGCAGAGTCGAGGCCAGCTCGTGTTCGAGATCGCCCTCGAGCACGACCGGTCGCTCGTGTGGTTCCACTCCCTCATGCACCATCCGCGATTCGTCGTGGCGATAGCTCTTGCGCCGAAACAGTCGTGCCCGGTAGGCAGGGTACTTGGCCGACGGTCCGAGGGGTCGGCTCAGGAAACGGTTGCGCAAAGCGCATACCGCCATTCCTATGCCGGATGCCTGTGCACTGAGCAATCCTTCGATGCTCTCGCGCAGCGCCGGCGAGACACGCTCGTCGGCGTCGATCTCGAGGATCCACTCGCTGCCGGCCGCATCGAGTGCGACGTTGCGTTGGGCCGCGAAGCCGGGCCATGGATTCTCGATCACCGACGCGCCGGCTTCGCGTGCGATCCGGACGGTGTCATCGCCCGACCCTCCATCGACCACGATCGTCTCATCGCAGAAGGCGACGCTGTCCAGCGCCGCCCGAAGTCGCTCCTGCTCATTTTGCACGATGAGACAGGCTGAGATGCGCTCCCTGCCGGAGCGGGTGGTCAAGGTCTCCTCAACGTCTGCGATAAGCCCATTCATGTGGCCGGTAGTATGACCGTAACTTGCGTGGCCACCGCATAGTTTCCATCCAGACGACGAACGAGCGTGGCGGCGCGGAGTACGCAAACGTTGACCTCTTGGATGCGCTCGCGGCGCGAGGGCACGATGTAGTACTTCTGACCAACCTGCCCGATCTCGCGCGCGGGACACATGTACCCGTGCGTGAGATCGACCTGGGACCCAAGCTTGCCCGCCGCACCGCCTTTTGGGTGGCGCTAGAGGGGCCGCTCATCCTGGCGCGGCTAGCTCGTGCTCTACATGCCGAGCGGCCCATCGGGGCGGTTCTCTTGCACTTCAAGAAGGAGCAGTTGCTTTGTTCGCTGCTGCCTTCGCGCCTCACGGGAACGATCGTGTGGGCTGAGTGGGGAAAGGTGCCTGCGCAGATGCGCCGTGGGCCCGGCCGGCTGCTATATCGACTCGCGGCACGACGCGCGCACCGGATCGTGGCCGTTTCGGAGGGAACCAAGCAATCGGTGGTCGACGCGGGCGTCTCCCCTAGCAGGATCGAGGTCGTGCCGAACCTCGTCGATGTCGACTCCGTCGAGTTCGACGCTGCGGCGCGTGCCCAATTGAGAGGTTCGTGGGGAGCTGGCGAGCAGACCCTCGTGGCGGGATGCATCTCGCGCTTTCAGCGCCGCAAGCGCAACGATGTCGTGATCGACGCGATGGCCTATCTGGATGGTGATGTGCTGCTGGTCCTTGCGGGGGAGGGCGAGCAGGAGGGGGCGCTGCGCGAGCGCGCGGCGCCCTACGGCGACCGCGTGCGTTTCGAGCCGAACGTGCGCGGGCACGTCGAGGCTTTCCTCTCTGCCTGCGACCTGCTCGTCTTTGCTCCGAGTCCGACCGAGGGAGAGCCTCGGGTGATCGTGTTGGCACAGCTCGTCGGGGTGCCCGTCGTAGCGACCGATCCTGAGGGAGCGGAGGACCTGATCCCGCCCGGTGGGGGCACGATTGTCTCCTCCTCGCACGACCCGCGTGCGCTTGCGACGACGATTGCCGTCTACCGCGACGATCCTGCACGCAGCCGGCGAGAGGGGGCTGTCGCACGGCAGGCAACGCTCGCAAGCCATGATCCCGAGCGGACGCTGCGCGCGCTGGAGCGGTCGTTACAACTACGAACCTGAAGTCTCAGCAGAGCGGGCGGGCCTCGAGCGCTTGTCGCTCCGGTTCCATGCCTGGAGCGTCCACAGTACTTACGCCGCTGGCTTGCGAATTACGACCATCGTCTGGCGGAAGTGTGAGCGTAGCCTGGGCACGTGCTCGACGAGCCACTCGTCAGTGCGATCGCACACGCGCAGGATGGCATTGTCAGGATCGAGCGGCAGGCGCGAGGTGAGAATGGCGGCAGGGAACGTCAGGTAGTTGATCGGGCGCAGCTCGATCTCCTGAAAGTGACCGCGCAGCCAATCGAGGTCGCTCTCCATGAATGATTGCTCGTCCGGTGTGTGCGCGGAGCCAACAAGTCGTGTGTACAAGCGAATCAGGCCGTTCTCGCCCTGGGGCTCCATGAACAGCATCGTGCCCCCCGGTGCGAGGTGCTCCTCGTAGAGATGCGGAAGCAGGACCTGATAGTCGATGTGGTGAAGAATCGAGCGTCCAAAGATGCACCCGAAGGTGTCCTCCAGCTCGCGTGCCACATCTCCTAGGCGGAACTCTAGGCGCCCCGGCTGGGCACGAGCCTGTGCGCGGTCGATCGCCGTCTGCGAAATGTCCACGCCGAGCACGTGAGCGGCTCCCATCTCGAGCAGACGCTCCGAGGTGCGACCTTCCCCGCAGCCCATGTCGAGCACGCGCTGGCCAGCAACCGCTGCTCGCGTGAGGGCATCAAGCCGCGCCTCCGCGCGACGCGTGTTGGGACTCTGGAACACGTGCGGGAAGCGGCCGTGCCAGGTGGTCATTGCCTCATCGACGCCGTGCTCGTCATACGCTTCGCGCTCGCGCTGAGAACGTTCGATATCGACGCTAGGCGCCGATGATAAGGATCTCGCCTTCGCCACGGCGCCTACTGTAGCAATGGCCACCGGCTGGCCGAGCGGACCTGTGCGATGATCGTTTTGTGCAAAGCCGCGTTTCCCAGGGGACCAGCGTCCTTGTGCTCGCACTCCTGCTGCTGTGCTCTGCCGGCTGCGCGCAGGCCCACCAAGGTAAGGCGCTGGACGTTCAATCTGCCTCCAAGCTGCCTCGCTCCAGGATGTCGCATGTGCTCGTGATCATGATGGAGAACGAGGAGGACACGAGCGTCATCGGCAGCCCCGCCGCCCCTTACGCCAACGCGCTGATTCGTCGCTACGGGCTCGCCACGCAGAGCTTCGCCATCACACACCCCTCCCTTCCCAACTACCTCGCGTTGACGAGCGGCTCGACCCAGGGAGTGAGCTCGGACTGCACCGAATGCTCCGCCAACGCCCCCAACATCGTCGATCAGCTGGAAGCCGCGCAGATCTCCTGGAAGGCGTACATGGAGGATCTGCGGACGCCCTGCTTCAAGGGCGGCGAAGCTGGCGGCTACGCCAAGAAGCACGATCCCTTCATATATTTCGATGACATCGCCAACTCGGCCGTTCGCTGTCACAAGATCGTGGGCTTCGGTCAGCTCGCCACCGATTTGCGCGGCGGATCGCTACCCACCTATGCGTGGATCTCGCCAAATCTCTGCGACGACGGCCATGACTGCGGGGTCAGCGGTGGCGACAAGTTCCTCGCGCACGCCGTTCCCTCGCTGCTTCGCGAGCTCGGCCCGCACGGCTTCCTCGTGATCACCTGGGACGAGGGCGCCTCCAACTTGGGTTGCTGCGGCGGGGTTGCTGAGGGCGGGCACATTGCCACGATCGTCGCGGGTCCCGATGTGCGCCGAGGCGCACGCGACCCCGGGTTCGTCGACCACTATGGCGTGCTTGGAACGATCGAGGAAGCGCTCGGCCTGCCGGCCCTCGGCGGTGCCGCGGATCCACAGAGCGGTCGGCTGACCGCGTTGTTCGCGCGGCCGCCACACGTTCGCTGAGTCAAGCGGGCCGACCCATGGATCCCCACCCTGACGGTCGGCAGGCTTCCCCGCAGGTGGCAGCATTTGGTGTGGGGTCGATAATCTAGGATGCTCGCTCGCCCAAGGCTGGCGGATACGTCTAGGATCTTGATGCGCTCACCTGCGATACAGCCAGACGCACCGCCGAGGAGAAATGAGCCGTCGTTCTTCTACCGACTTACCGGGCGGTTGAACGTCCTTGTCTGGAGGGCGCCGCTGCCCCGTCGTGTGGTTGCCCGGCTGAGCACGACGGTCTATCGCAATCCACCGATGCCGGGGAATGCGGTGCTGACCATCGTCGGCGCCCTGCAGGCGGCCGGCCTGCGCTGCTGGATCAGCGGTGGCTGGGGCGTGGACGCACTGGCCGGAGAGCGCACACGAACCCATCGCGATCTCGACTTGGTCGTTGAAGACCAAGACATGCAGCAAGCAGTTGATGTCCTGGGGGGCCTTGGCTATTGGGAGTGGTACCGCGTGGACTCCGACGTGCCCCTGTTCTCGCGCATAGTCCTTCACGACGATGAGTTGGCAGGTCGCGCAGTGGATCTGCATCCGCTCGAGCTCTCCGGCACACAGGTGGAGCTCGCCACGGGAGAGATCGAAGGGCGACAGGTGCCTTGCCTTTCGCTGGCATTACAGCTCAAGACGCACACCAGTTACAGGAAGCGCTGGCGCGATCGGGCCGATATCGCATTGTTGCGCAAATTGGGCGAGGGATCAGCGACCACGCTGATCTTGCCAGTCCCGTCCGCTGAGGGTCTTCTCCAGAAGTCAGCGCGCGAGGCCGGCCTGCCCGCGCACATTACCCTCCTTTACCCCTTCCTCAACGCCCGAACGATCGACGGCGAGACGGAGTCCACGCTCGCCTCGCTGCTCCAGCAGGTTCCCTCATTCGACTTCGCGCTGTCCGAAATAGGGCGCTTTCCTGGCGTCGTCTACGTATCTCCCGAGCCCGCGACACCCTTTGTTGCGTTGACCCAAGCGCTTGCGGAGCGCTGGCCCGATCATCAGCCGTATGGAGGTGCCTTCCAGGAGGTCATTCCGCATCTCACGGTCGCCTATGGCGCGCCCATCCCGAGCGGACTGGCCGAGCGTCTGCCTCTGACCGCCCGCGCGGAGGAGGTGTGGTTGATGAGCAGAGTCGCAGGCCGCTGGGCGCGCCGCCGCGCGTTTCCGCTCGGTCCGCTCGACGGCACAGCGAACAGGGCACAGGACAGTCCACAGTGAAGGCTAGGCTCAGACGACGGGTTGGCTCTCGAGGTCACGAGCTACTTCGTCGTGCGGGACGTCTGCGCTGGCGCGCTAAGTATCGCGAGGCGCGCCGGAACGGCGCCAGCTTCCGCGAGCGGCCGTGGCGGTGGCTACGGTTCATCTTGTTCGATCCCGAGTTCGATAACTTCACCTATGAGGTTGCGAACGAGGCTGAGCTAGTGCGGTTCTTGCAGACGATGCTCGGTATCGAGCGATCGCAGCTCGAGCAATATCTCCTGGAGACGCACACCGACCCCGGCTTGACGACGGACCTGTGGCGACGTTTACGCTGGCGGCTGGACTACAAGCGTCGCCCGCCCCTCGGCCGTCGAGCCACCTGGTATGTGCTTACCCGCGCCTTAAAGCCCGAGCTGGTGGTGGAAACTGGTGTACAAGACGGTCTCGGGTCGCTGGCCGTTCTGCGTGCGCTTGCCCGCAACGCGGAGGAGGGCAGCCCGGGGCGACTGATTTCTGTGGACACGCTGCCGACCGTCGGTTGGCTCGTACCGGCTAGCGAGCACCATGCGTGGCATCTGATGATCGGCTCTTCAGACGAGGTACTTGCGCGGACCCTGGAGGTGGAGACGGTGGGACTGTTCTTGCAGGACAGCGGTGGTGACCTCGAGCTTGCACGACGCGAGCTCGAGCTCGTGCTACCGCACGCAGTCGACGGCACTGTTTTCGTCAGCCAAAACCAGCGTCCGGCACTGGCCGCACTCTGTCGTGAACACGACATACCCTACAGCGAGTTCTTGCACCAGCCACGCGACCACATCTTTTCCGGGTCGGTCACGGGACTGGGCGTGATTGTTATTCAGCGCGCCTAATTACGCGAATATTGCGAGACGCTGTTGGAGGTGCCGTTCGCCGCATAGATGTTTTTGCCGTCTGGGCTTATGGTTATGCCTGAGGGATTGGTTTGTGTTTCTATGGTTGATGGGCTCAGTGGCGTGAGCACCCCGGTTTCAGTGTTGCGTGAGTACTGCGAGATGTTGTTGGAGACTTCGTTTGTCGTGTACACGTTAGTGCCGTCGGGGCTCACGACTACACATTCGCTGTATTCACCTGCTGCAATGGTCGCCGTGCTCATCGCGGTGAGCGCCCCTGTTTCTGTGTTGCGGGTGAACTGCGAGACCGTCCCCGGAGAGGTGTTGTTCGCCACGTAGACGCTCTTGCCGTCGGGGCTGATCGCAAGGTCGTGAGGGTTGAATCCCGCCGCTACGGTCGCCGAGCTCAGCGCTGTGAGCTTGCCCGTTGCCGTATTGCGGGAGTACTGCGAGACGGTGCCCGCGCCGTAGTTTGTCGCGTAGACGTTCTTGCCGTCGGGGCTTACGAGAATGCCATGGGCATTAGCTCCCGCCGTCACGGTCGCCGGGGTCAGCGGGGTGAGCTTGCCCGTTGTGGTGTTGCGGGAGTACTGCGAGATGGTTTCCGAGGACGAGTTCGCCGCGTACATGTCCTTGCCATCCGGGCTGATGGTCAGGCCAATGGGACCTTCCCCCGCTGCGACCGTCGCGGGACTCAGCGGCGTGAGCTTGCCCGTGTTGGTGTTACGTGAGTACTGCGAGACGGCGTTGGAATAGCGGTTTGCCACGTATACGTACTTACCGTTCCAGCTGACGATGACGCCCTCGGGCGAGTTGCCTGCTTCTACGGTCGCCGGGGTCAGCGGGGTGAGCTTGCCCGTTGTGGTGTTGCGGGAGTACTGCGAGACGGTGGTGGTGCCTCTGTTCGTGGCGTAGGCGCTCTTGCCGTCAGGGCTCACGACGACGCGGGCGGTCCCTTCGCCCGCCCCCACGGCTGCTGGTGTGAGCATAGTGAGCGTGCCGGTGCCGTTGCTGCCGCTGGTGGTTGTAAATGTCTGGTCGGACCCAGTGGTCAGCCCGGATCCGTTCGTGGCGACGAGCCGATAGTGGTAGATTGTGTTCGTGGCTAGGCCGGTGAGGTTGGCCGACACCGGCTGGGTGCTGCTGCCAGATCCGGCACTCGGATCAGGTGGGGCGGGCGCCTGTGCACCGTAGGCGGTGGTCGTGCCGTATTCAAAATGGTACGTCGTGGTCTGGCCATTCGGGTTCACGGTTCCCGCGATGCTCGCTGAGCTTTCAGTGATCGCGCTAGCAGAACCCGTGACGACAGTTGGTGCCTGTGATGTCCCTGAATTACGCAAATATTGCGAGACGCTGTTGGATGTGCCGTTCACCGCATAGATGTTTTTGCCGTCGGGACTGATGGTTATGCCCGAGGGATTGGTCTGGGTTTCTATGGTTGATGGGCTCAGTGGCGTGAGCGCCCCGGTTTCAGTGTTGCGTGAGTACTGCGAGATGTTGTTGGAGACTTCGTTGGTCGCGTAGGCGTTAGCGCCGTCGGGGCTTACGACAAGGCATTCGGTGTATTCACCGGCTGGGATGGTCGGTGTGCTCATCGCGGTGAGTGTCCCTGTTTCTGTGTTACGGGTAAACTGGGAGACTATCCCTGGGGAAGTGTTATTCGCCACATATATGTTTTTGCCGTCCGGGCTGATGGCAAGGTCATGAGGGTTTATTCCTGCCGCTACGGTCGCTGGGCTCAGCGTGGTGAGCTTGCCCGTTTCCGTGTTGCGTGAGTACTGCGAAACCGTTCTGGAACCGTAGTTCGTCGCGTAGACGCTCTTGCCGTCAGGGCTTACAACGATACCGTGAGCGTTGGCTCCGGCGCCGATCGATTCAGGCGAGAGGGCCGTGAGTGCGCCGGTTTCGGCGTTGCGCGAGTACTCAGAGACGGTAGCCGAGGTGGAGTTCGCCGCATAGACGCTTTTGCCATCGGGGCTGATGGTCAGGCCGATTGGTCCTTCGCCCGCTGCGACCGTCGCGATCGAAAGCGCTGTGAGTGCGCCTGTCGTGGTGTTACGCGAGAATTGTGAGACGGTATTCGAATACCTGTTGGCGACGTACACGTACTTACCGTCGGGGCTGACGACGACGCCCTCGGGCGAGTAGCCGGCTTCTACGGTCGCCGGCGAGAGAGCGGTGAGCGCCCCGGTTTCGGGATTGCGCGCATACTGCGAGACGGTGGTCGTGTACCTGTTTGTGGCGTAAGCGCTTGTGCCGTCAGGGCTGACGGTGATCCGCGCGGTACCTTCCCCCGCCGCCACCGATGCCGGCGAGAGCGCCGTGAGCGTTCCTGCGGCGCTCGAGGCGAGCGCAGCCGATCCACCGCACAAGCTGAATGCAAAGGTTGCGAGCAAGACCCCAACGAGCGTCGCGTCCCTCAGGCTTCGACAGGGCAGGCCGACGAAACGCCCTCGACCGCTCTGGAGCGAGGCTGTTGCGCCTTGTGGCAAAACAGCGGGCAGCCTCCGCGGATCGCCCGGACGCAAGCCATCCTTGCGGAATACCAGCCTGCCGGACATCCATGACCGACAAAGATACATATCGAGACCGAGTATACAGCGTTCGGTCGCACACATGCGTCCAGCGAGAGCCTCAACCCTCAAGATGAGTCCCGAGGGTCTCAAAGCTGCTCAAAGGAGCCCAGTGTTCGTCGCTGCAGCGCGCGTATCCAGGCATCTGACATCAGCACGCGGAAGTCGTCTTCACGATCTGGATGGACCATGATCTCGACAGTTGCACGATCGGCAAGTCCGAGCATGCCGTCGATGTCCCTCTCGGTGGGTGACGGGCCGAGTCTGTTAATCGCAAAGAAATAGTCGGTCGTTGCGTGCCTGTGGGCGATGAGCGCGTGCCGTGCTCGCTTCATCAGCTCGCCCGGACGGTCGGGCTCACTGGACTGCCCGGTACGCGTGTGCACGCCCTTCGGCAGGGCCAGCAGCACGGTCGGGCTCAGATGGGCGTGGTTGTGCCCGTCGATATGGCTGGGCTCGCAGCCGAACAGCTCGCGGAACCGCTTCAGCTGATCGGCCAGACATCGCCGCACGTAGACGTTGAGCAGGGGGTTGAACGTGAAGCGTCGCAGGCGACGGCCGGCGAAATAGCACACCATGCGCGCCTGGCGCTCGCGTACTGACGCCGGAGTGGCAGGATCCTCGAACTCCTGGGTCAAATTCAGGTGCAGGCCCACCGGCAGCTGTCGTGATAGTGCGATCGCCGCTGCGCGTTCGGAGTCGCACATGTAGACCATCGCGGTAGTGCTCGTCACGCGACCGGCCGCGAAGCACTCGGCGATCCTGTCGGTCGCCAGCGGATTGCCGCCGAAGTCGTCGGCGTTGATGATCAGCAGCCCGGGCACTGACGGCAGTCTAATGTCGTGCTCCGGCGGCTCAATGCTCCGGCGAGACGATCCGGGGATACTGTGGCGCGTCCCCGCCGCGTCCCCGCCAATGTCGTCTTCAGCCAGCTCTGCCACCAAGCAACGCGCCGCGCACGACGTTCTGATGCAGATCGTTGTGCGCGTCATGAACCTGGCGCTTGGGGTCGTCGTCACCGCCCTGATCGCACGCACGCTCGGCGCCGCCGGCTATGGCCAGTGGTCGACGATCTTTGCGGTTCTGAGCTTGACGGGGTTCTTCATGAGCTTCGGTGCGGAAAGCATCGTGGTTCGCGAAGCGGCGCGCGACCCCGAGCGAGAGCGGGAATGGCTGGGCGCGATGATGGCGATGAGGTTGATCGCGGTCGGTCCGGTGATGGTCGCTTCGCTCGTGGTGCTGTTGGCGATCGAGCAGAGCCAGGCGATGCTGATCGCCGGCCTGATCCTGGTTGTCTGCATGCCCTTCGACGGCGTCGGCGTGTTGCAGCTGGTCTTTCAGTTGCGCGTCAAAAATCAGGTGCCGATGATGGTCCTAACCATCAGGAGCGTCCTGTGGGGCATCGCCGTGTTCTTTATCTACCGGGGTGACGGCGGGATGATCGCGTTGGCGGTCGCGATGGTCGTGACGAACTTGGCCGGCTCGATCGTGCAGACGGTGGCTGCGTTGCGGGTGCTCGGACGCTGGCCACGTCCGTCGCGCGCACGGATGAGGGAGCTCATCCGGTCAAGCCTGCCGCTCGGTATCACCGGGGCGCTGGT
This sequence comes from uncultured Solirubrobacterales bacterium, assembly GCA_963755165.1. GTDB lineage: Bacteria > Actinomycetota > Thermoleophilia > Solirubrobacterales > Solirubrobacteraceae > Palsa-744. Next base: position 128,757 of record CAVWIT010000003.1, read on the forward strand.
GATCGGATATGGGCGCGTCGATCAGGTGATCGTGCTGCAGATAGCTGGCAGCCGGCAGGCGGGTCTCTACGGCGCGGTCTACGGCGTGCTCGATCGCTCGCACTTCGTGCCGATCTCGGTGCTGGTCACATTGGCCCCGATCATGGCCGCGTCCTGGCCGGCCGATCCCGCTCGCATGCTGCGTGCCGCGCGGCTCACAGCGGAGCTGATGGCCATCACGTCGCTGGGTGCGCTTGCATTCGCCACGGTCGCCGCCACGCCGCTGGTGCGCCTCTTCTTCGGTCCGGAATTCACCGCGGCGGCGCCGGCGTTGCCGATTCTCGGCGGTGCATTTGTGTTCATCTGCTTCGGCTACTTGAACGGCAACCTGCTGGTGGTGCTCGGACTGCAGCGACAGTTTCTAACGATCAGTCTGATGGCGCTGGCATTCAACCTCGTCGGCAATCTGGCGCTCGTGCCACTCACGGGGTTCATGGGCGCGGCGTGGATGACGCTCGCGACCGAGCTGCTGGTCTGCATAGCGTGTATGTCGGTGATCCTGAAAAAGCTCGACCGGCCCTGGCCGCGGCCAGGGCGCATCGTTCGCACCGCTCTGGCGGCAGCCCTGTTGTTCGCTGGGCTCAGCGCGCTGAACGCACTCGGGGCCTCGCTCGCCTGGCTGGTTGTGGCCGCGGGTGTGCTCTATCCGGTGCTGCTGCTGGGCCTGGGAGCGCTGGTGCGCGAGGATATTCAGATCGTGCTCAAACGGGCCAAGCTCGCATGAGCGGGCATCCCGGGTGAGCGGTCGGTCTCGGTCTTCGGCGGGGTAGAGGCTTGTCCGGGTCGGGATCGGGGTCTGGGTCGGGTCGGATCACTGACGCGACCGTCGGCATGCTCGTGGCGCTTGGCGGTCTCGAGCGATGGGAGATCGGCAATGCGTCGCTGTCATGCCCAGATTCGCCGCAACTGCGCACGGCGGCGTGCGGCCGACATGTCGATCATCGAATCGTCGAGGTCATAGCACCCGCGCTGGGCGTCGGGAATGTCGCCCGTCTCCACCCGCTCGGTCAGGCTCGGCAGCGCACGGTAGAAGGACTCCGAGCGGTACAGCGGGTGCAGCGACCACATGCCCGGCTCGGCGCCCAGGAAGTCCACGCGCGAAAGGCCGGTCCGCACCATTGCTTCGCTGATCACCAGCTCCGCGGCACGGTAGGGTGGGTTGCCGTGCAGCTTCGCCTTCAGCCGGCTGATCAGGCGAATCGGTCCCTGGAGAGTGAGTGGCAGCAGCCGCTCGCGCAGCCGCCGGCGGTCGAGCATGTATAGGCGCGTGCTGAGTGACGGGAAGCTGAACGCGGGCGCGTTGCCGGGCAAGGCTCCCGGAAAGCGGCGAGCGGTCTGCGAACGCAGACCGCCGTTGGCCAACGGCGGTCCCGGCAATGGACTGCAGGCCAGCACATCGTGATTCTCATCAAGCAGGCGCACGGCTTCGGCGATCCAGGTTTGACTGCCGCCACCGAACAACAGGTCGGAGTCGAGATGCATCACCACGTCGTAACGTGCGCAGTGAAGTCCGTAGAAGTACGGATAGATTGGCGCTCCCTTCGTGTCCTTCGCGGGCATGTGCGGGCCATCGAGGAAGCTCTGCGCGACCTCGTGCATCGCCTGCTCGTCGTAGTCGACAGGGCATACGCTGGCGATCGGATATTGCTGGCACAGTCCCCGCAGCAGCTCTTCCATCGGTCGTTTGCGCTCCTCCCAGGCATCACCGAAACGGCCTCCTCGCACGGTACGATGGAGATCGAGCGTGAACAGGATCTCCTGTACCTGTCCGCTCCACTGGCGTAGCTGGTGAGGCAGGATGCTGATGGCATGCGGCAGATCGGTGGGGGCTAGGTTGATCTGCAGCGTCACGGGTGATGCTTGCGCCATGGGACGCGACCCTAGCAATATGTCAGCGGCTCTCTGAGCGATGAGAATCGCTCAGGCGCTGCACATGCGGGGGGGTATGTGAGGTGCGATCAACCGTCTCGCCGAGCAGCTCGACCAAGCGCGCGGTCTGGATACGGGCGTCATAGTTAGCCTCGCAACGGGCCCGCGCTCTTGTTGCGAGCTCGGCTCGTCGATGCGGGTCCCCGATCAGGGCCAGCAACTGCTCGCGCAGGCTTGCACGATCTCCGGGAGCGACGAGTTCTCCGGTGCGTCCGCCGTCAAGCAGGTCGGGGATACCGCCGAGATTGGAGGCCAATACAGGTGTGCCGCACGCCATCGCCTCGAGCACTGCCCACGGCACGGCGTCTCCGTAGGTGGGCAGGCAGAACACATCTGCCTGCTGTTGAAGGTCCAACAGCGCGGGATCGTTGGGACTGAGGCGGTGCACGCGTACGCCGGGCCGCTGGGGCAGCGTGGCCGGCGTGACGAGGTCGAGCTCAATCGTGTGTCCCAGCTCCGGGCTCAGCGCGGTCAACAGATCCGCTCCCCCCTTCTGGGCGAATCGGCCCCCCACGAACAGCACGCGCGCGAGGACGCGCTCCCGGCGTGGGGCCGGGCGGTAGCGTTGCAGGTCGATTCCGGGATGGTGCTCGACGACATTCGCGCGTGGGGCCTGCGCCTGAGCGCTGCGTCGTGCCCAGTCGGTCCACGTAACCACAAGAGCCGCGCGCGTAAGTGCGCGACGCTCCAGCGCGATGCTCGGTCTGATGGCCCTGCTGGCAGGACCTGCCAGACGCCACGCTGGCATCTCCCACCAGTCGCTGACCGTCGCATCGACCGACAACGTGACGGGAAAGGTGTGCATTATGTGAGCCATCGCGAAGGCCACGGTATGCGTGTGGACATGCACCGCATCGGGCTGCCACGACGCGAGCTCGCCTCCGAGCGCTCGACGCGCACGCAGCGACTGCACCATGTGCCAGCGCAGGGTGCGCGGATCCAAGCCGGCGCCTGCAAGCCCCGGGATCGGTCTCGTGGCGGCTGCCCTTGACCCACGGCCCATCTCTGGGGGGCCCACGAAGCGCACGTCCACGTCAGGGACATCCGCCAGCCCAGCGCGAAGCGCCTGCTCGAGCTGTCCATGTCCAACCACGTGGCTGCCGAGGTTGCCCTCGTTGAAGAACATGACGCGCATGTGCTCTGCGGCGCCGTCAGGACGCCCTCCTCTGGATCAACGTCGACGTGAGGATAGATGCCTCCGACTGCTGCGTGCGCCTGTGCTGCGTGTGCGCACACGCGCACGCATAGACTGTGCTCGGGATTTGGAAGCTGCTCGTTGCCGACCCTGTTTGGGGCTCGATCCCCTGCACGCGACCCGTGACACTGCACATTGGACCATCGACCCATCATAGGCATAGAGGGCAACCACATGCTGGGGCATCGCGTGGGCATGGGCCAGTACATGACCGGCCTGCTCGAGGCCTTGGTCGCGACTGAGCCACCTGAGCAATTCATCGTCTTTGCGCTGGGACGCAGAGAGCGCATGGCGTATGCGCCCCTGGAGGCGGCCAGCGTTTCCTACCGAGTGTGTCCCTTCCCGCGGCGCATCCACGAGCGACTCCTGATGGCGGGCCTGTCTCCTCCGGCCGAGCTGCTTATCGGGGCGCGGCCGGATATCTGCATCTGGCCCAACTTTGTGAGCTGGCCGACATTGCCGGGTTCGCGCAACATCGTGGTCATCCACGATCTTGGATTCCTGTTCCACAGCGAGTACTTGAAAGAGCGTGATCGCGCCTATACCAGGCGGCTGATCCCGCGCTCGATCCGGCGTGCGGATCGCGTCGTCGTGGTCTCCTCGAGCGTCCGTCGCGAGCTCGTCGAGCAGTTCAACGTGCCGGATGAGGAGATCGCGATCATCTCTCCTGCGGTAGATACCGGTCGCTTTCGTCCGCGCTCCGCGCACGAGGTCCGCGCAGTCATAGCCCGCTACGGCTTGGAATCTCCGTACATCCTGTACACGGGCACGCTGGAGCCGCGTAAGAACATCGTGGGCTTGCTCGATGCCTACGCTGCGCTTCCGGCGGCGTTACGTGGACGCTTTGAGCTCGTGCTTGTCGGGGGCAAAGGTTGGCTGGACACGCAGATCAGAAAGCGCTTGCAAGAGTTGTCCGGGATGCGGATCAGAACCACGGGGTACGTACCAGACGCGGACTTGCCGGCCATCTACAGCGGCGCGGAGCTGTTCGTATATCCGTCTTTCTACGAGGGCTTTGGGATGCCGCCCCTGGAGGCGATGGCGTGCGGAGTTCCGGTGATCGTCAGCGACAGCTCATCGCTGCCCGAGGTCGTCGGCGATGCGGCCGTCAAGGTCGCGCCGGGCGACACGGACGCTTTGAGCAAGGCGATGGAGCTGGTGCTCAGCGACGGCGAGCATGCGGCTCGCATGCGTGAGCGGGGGTTGCGCCAAGCGCAACGCTTCACGTGGGTTGAGAGCGCGCGGCGCATGCAGCTGCTGATCGACGAGCTCTTGGCAAAGGGCGGCTGAGCTTGCGAGAGCTTGTCCTGGTCGCGATGTCGGCCAACGGGGTCGCGGAGAGCTACCATCCTTCTGTGAACGCTGCTGGTCATCCGCAGCCGGCTTTTGCCTGCCGCTCAAGCGAGCGCCTGTCGCTGGCGATAGGAGGCTGGGTCGTGATCCTGATCGATACATCAACCTCACGGAGCCTGCCCGCGTGCCGTCTGCTGCGCTCGCGCTCAGGGAGGCACGCGTGAGCGCCTCCGAGCGCATCGAGCGGGCGCGGGAAACTGAACGGGGACACGCCTTGATCGGCATCCTGCGTCGCCGCTGGCTCGTCGCCGTGAGCGTGCTGATCGTATGCGTGGCCGTGGCGGTTATCCATCAGAAGCGGGCCGCCAAGACCTATGCGGCGACAGCGAGCGTTGCCTTTCAAAGCGGCACGCTGTCCGACGCTGCTTTGCAAGTGTCTCCTTCGAGCAGTAGCGAACCCCAACGTGAAGCCAACACCGAGGTACTCATAGCACACTCGCCCGAAGTCGCCCAAGCGGTTCGTCACCAGCTGGGGACAGGTATCAGCACCGAAAAACTGTTGAACGACGTGCAGGTCGAAGCTGCCGCTAACGCCAATATCCTCAACATCGTTGCCTCGACCGGCAGTCCCCATGAGTCGGCGCTGTTCGCGAATGCGTTCGCATCTCAATACATTGCATTCCGCACCAAGACCGAGCTCGAAAGCATCAATGCGGCCGCCAGCAAGCTTCAGCAGCAGATCGCGAGCCTGCCGAGCATCTCGCCCGAACGCGCGACGCTGGAACAATCTCTGCAGCGCCTGAGCGGGCTCCGGGCGGTGGCCGGGGGAGGCGCAAATATCATCGGCCGGGCCACTGCGCCAACGGCCCCGTCTGGTAAGTCCCTCTCGACTACGGTCTTGCTTGGCCTCGTCGCGGGAATTGCGCTGGCCATCGCGGTAGCTCTGTTGGTTGAGTCGCTGGACCGTCGCATCCGGACGCCTGACGAATGCGAGGAGGAGTATCGACTCTCCGCGCTGGCAAGTATTTCTCAATCGGCATTTCGCGGTAGTCGCGCCAAGACCCACGACCAGGCGCTGGAGGCATTTCGGATCTTGCGCAGTGAGCTCGATTTCATCGCGGTGACTCGGCAGTTGGACACGCTGCTGGTGACCAGCGCCATCTCTGAAGAGGGCAAGACGACTGTCGCTGTGGAGCTCGCCCGCGTGTTTGCGTTGGCCGGTCGGAGGACCACTTTGATCGAGCTGGACTTGCGTCGTCCCCGATTCAGGACGTGTTTTCAGCTCGATCCGAGTGGCGGACTGGGAGCTGTCCTGACCGAGCAAGTGCCACTTGTCGACCTGCTCGAGCAGCCCGAGCCCGATCTGCCACAGCTCTCTGTGTTGCCTGCTGGTCGCCTACCGCAAAATCCATCGGAGATACTCAGCTCTCCGCGTATCGCGGATATCATCTCCGAGTTGGCCGCAAGCTCGGATATGGTCATTATCGATGCGCCACCATTGAATCCGGTGGCCGATACTCAGGCGCTGCTCAACAACCCGGCCATCCACGCGACGCTGGTCGTAGCGCGCCTGAACTGTGTCACGCGCGACGACGCTCGTCGCGCAAGGAGCATCCTGACGCGTCATATGATTGAGCCCGTCGGTCTCGTCGTGACCGGTCTGAGCGATCAGCACGCGTATGGCTATGGCCCTTACGGCGACTACAGCAGCGTTTCGCACGAGGGAAGTGCAGACGGCTCTGTACAGCGTTCGCGGCAGGTCTCCGCGAAGCGGCGATCGCCGTTCTGAGGGTTCGGGCGATGCTCGCGGCGTGGCGGCTGCGCCTGCACGGCGCCTCAAGCGAAGCTCCCGTCGCCGCCGCGGCCGGTGGCGTTACAGCGGTGTTGATCCTCGCCGGCATGCACAAGCTCGGACTCACGGGTGCGCTGTTCATTCCGCTGGCCGTGCCGCTCGTGCTCGTGCTGCTGGCCAACCCGTTGTGGATGACAACGTGCGTGGTCGGGCTGGTCGTGTTGCTGGAGGGGCCCGACTTCGGGCTGTTCTCGTTTGGCTCGGTTCTCTACGCCCACGCGACGGTCCTGAATGTGCTCGTGGCGCTGGTGGTCATATCGGTGGCCATCGACATGGTGCGCAAGCGCCGAGGACTGCAGATGCCGTTCGTGCTCGCGCTGCCCCTCGGGACGCTCGTACTGGGTATGGCCGTCGGCGTCGTGGTCGGTCACTCAGCGGGTGTGAGCATCAGCAAAGCGATCCACTCGGAGAACGTGCTGGTGTACCTGCTGTTGCTGCCGATCGCGATCGCGAACCTTGATCTCAAGCGCGAGCAGGTGGTGCGTTTGATCCTCGCCGTGCTCGCTCTGGGATTGTTGAAGGCCGTGCTCGGGCTGGTGGAGGTTGCCGGACACCTCGGTGTCGCGATTGAAGGGCACTCGACAATCACTTACTACGAACCTACCGCCAACTGGATAGTCATGATTGCGGTTCTGACGATCATCGCGGCGCTCGTTGCGGGATATAGGCCACCCGTATGGATGACTCTGGGGTTGCTGCCGCTGATCGGCTCGCTGGTGCTCTCCTATCGGCGCTCGTTCTGGATCGGAGGTGTGCTGGGCCTGCTACTGGTATTGATGTTTGCCCTATCGCCCTCCACGCGAAGATTGCTGTTGCCGACGCTCGTGTTCATAGGCGCCGCTGTATGGCTGATGGGCTCGGTGAACTTTCAATTTCAGGCGCAACAGTCGCAATCGCCGATCGTACGCCGGGTGGAGTCTCTCGTGCCTTCCAAATTGACAACGAATGTGGAAGATCGCTACCGACTGGACGAGCGCGCGAATGTCCTGGCCAATATACGCGCCAATCCGATCACTGGGCTCGGTATGCTCGTACCCTGGAGCGCATCCGCTCGTCCTCTATCGGTAGAACATCCCGACGGACGCCAGTACGTGCACTTCGCCGCGCTCTGGTTCTGGTTGAAGCTTGGGATCCTAGGTCTGTTTGCGTATCTCAGCATGCTGATCGCGATGGCCGTGCTGAGTTGGCGTGTATGGCGGTATAACCGTGAGCCGCTGGTCCATGCGTTTGGTCTGGCTTCCCTATGCGGCGTGGCCGGACTGGCTGTGATCGAGACTACCGGCAGCTTCACCGGTGTTGACGCGCGCTTTACCATCCTGTTCGCTGCACAGATGGGTTGGCTTGCGCTGCTGGCTCGGGATGACCCGGGTGGCATCCGTGACGCAGGCTAGGTGGGGAATGGTCGATGGGCCGGCCAAGCCGGAACTGGCTATCCGTAGAGTGAGAGCAGGGATTTGACCTTGGTGGTGTAGGCGCCCTTGGGTGCTCCGTCGTATTGCAGTGCGCCAAAATATTCGTCACGGTCGGTTGAAGCGCCGCTTTCGGCGAGGTCCTGGGCCTGATAGAGGTAGAAGGCGCGCAGGCGACTACCGTAGCGCGCGCGCATTTCGGTCACTGTCGAGCCGAGGATCGTGGCGGCTTCGGAATAGGTCATGCACTTATTCCAATCGTAGTTATCTGACAGGCAGCGTCCATTGTCGCTTGCCAGCCCCCACTCGGTCACATAGATCGGGATCGAGTTGGAGGCGCCACTGGCGTGTGTCTGTGAGATCAGTGCATTGATCCTCGTTTCCCATTCCGGCCCATAGGGATGTACTGTCCAGCCCGCGACCATCTGGCCCAGGTTGGGCACCGCCTTGAACATGTTTTCCACCCAGATCGAGTTGCCGGTGTCTCCGTCGTCGGCCTGGGCGAGGAGCCCAACATTCGGGTTAGCAGCATGGATCGCTTCGTAGGCTTCCTTGAAGCGAATCGCGTACTCCTGGGCACGGCTTGCGACCGCACTGGGGGAGTTGTTGCTCCACTGGTATGTGTAGCTCGTCTCGTTTCCGAACTCGATTGTCGTCATGGCGGTCGAAGCCGGGTAGGACTTGCCCTGCCAGAACGTTCCGCCGGGGCCATATGCCGCGGCCCAGGCGCCGAGGCTTTTCGCCTGTTCGGGCGTCGGCAGCGTTCCTTCGAACGTGCTCAGCGGCATGATCCGGACGCCGACCTTGGCGTATTCTTCGAAGCGCGATTCGAACCACGAAGGGACGTGGCCGATCGGCGTTTCCATCCGCACGGAGTGGGCGCCGAGGCCATGGATTAGGCCCGGCTCGCTGCTTGCCAGCGAGCCCGGGACCAGCCCGAGTTCGAACGAGCCGGGCGAACCGCCTTCGGTTTCCGTACCGGGAGATTTTTCTGTCGGCGGTGTGCTGGGACTTTCCGTTGGTGGACCGCTTGGCTGTTCGGAGACATGTTCGGAGACGGGTTCGGAGCCGACCGGTGTTTCGGATTTGACGGCCGGGAAGGCGATAGACACTTCAGGCGCCCACGCACTGCCGTCGACTGCGGTGCGGACGCTGTAGTAGACGGTCTCGCCGGGCAGTGGGGTGGGCGTAAACGACGTCCCGCTGACGGCTGAGAACTGTTCTGCTTGGCCGGCTACGCGCTGCATGAGCACGTAGGTGCTCACATTGCGCACCTGATTCCAGGTCAGCATCTGTCCGGAAACCGTGAGAGACGGCGCTGCCTGGGTGTTGACTGCTTCGGTCGGTGGGTTGCCGGCTTCTTTCTTGGCCGGAGGACCCGATTCGCTGGGATGTTTGCCGGTCGGCTTGGACGGCGGCGGATAGGCGATCGACTGTGCTGCTGACCAAGACGAGTTGTTCACTGATGTCCGTACCCTGTAACCGACGGTCGCGCCGGGCACGGGCGGCGGCGTCACGGATGTGCCGTTGACCACCGCATATTGCGCGCTCTGCCCAGGCGCTTTGCTTTCGACTACGTAGCTATCGACATGGGCGATCAGCGTCCATTTCAGCGCCTGCCCGGAGACGCTGAGCTGGGGTGCCTGCAGCGCCGAGGTGCGGCCTTTGCGCCAGGAGCCGCGTTTGCGATTCGAGCGAGCTACCGTTGCGAGTTGCCTCCTAGCCTTCGCCAGCTCGCTGCCGGCCCGCTGGACGGCGCGGCGCTCTGAACCGCACTGTGTTGGATGCTGGCCCACGCATCGCTTCAGCGCCTTGGCGTCAGTGACAAGGCTTCGATCGGCCAGCGTGCTGCGCCTGGCGGCGAGCATCAGCGAGGAGGAGACGAGCCGAGAGGCCGTGGCTTTGGGATCGGACGATGCCGGGTGTGCGCTGACGGCGAGAGGGCGTGCCGCGAGGACTACGCTCGCTAGGAGGGCCAGGCAGGCGACTATGGCCAAGCGCCAGGTCCGCTGGCCGGGAGAGATGTGCGTCGACAACATGCGTCTCAACTCCTTCGGTGGCTGGGCGGTCTGCTGGAGACCCCTGGCTTTGCGAGCCCGCCTCACGGCGGGGGTGCCTTTATCGGGAACCTGCGAGGACGTTCAGGAGTGGCCCGGTGTCATCGCCTTGATTAGTTCTGCAACAAACCTTTCGGTGCCGAGCGCCCTGCTCTTGAGACACTGGCCGCCTGACTGGACGCGATACAGGAAATGCACGGCTCGTTGCGTAGGGAGGCTAGGTAGAAGCCCGCATGGGATCTCGGTGGGCGCGCCCGCGTCGAGCTCGATCGACTTCCTGTCGCCGCGCAAGCTTTGGCGCGCCGACGGCATGGGCATGTGTAGGATTGACCCGATGCGCGCATGGATGACGGTGAAGACCGAGGCGCGATCGCTTGCGCGCCGGGTCGGCCTCACTCGGCTTGTTCATCAACTCCAAGTCAAACGTCAGGGCGAGGCGGGCTATGAGCCAAAGATCATGGCGTTCCTGCAAGCGGCCATCCGCGAGGGCGACACGGTTTGGGACGTGGGAGCCAACGTCGGCCAGTTCGCGCGTATGTTCGGCGACCTGGTCGGTCCTCGGGGCCATGTGGTCGCACTCGAGCCTGTCCCGTCATGCTTCGAGGTCCTGCGGGCCAACACCGAGGAGTGCGAGAACGTTCAGGTCCTGAATGTTGGTCCTGTCAGGGGAGGCCAAGGCTCGGTTGCCGATGCATCTCGGGGATGATCCACAGGGAACGATCCATACGTTCCTGCCAACTCGGGATGACACACCCCAGACGCTCGAGCTCACGGTCTACGCCGGCGACGCGCTGCGCCAGGCCCGGGACTTGCGGGTCCTGAATGTCTTGAAGATCGATGTCGAGGGGTTTGAGCCCGAGGTGCTGCGCGGATTCGATGAGACATTGCGTGATCCAGCGTGTCGCGAGGTGCTGTGTGAGGTCCACTTTGCGCTGCTCGACTCGCGCGGGCAGAAGCACGCTCCAAGCGAGATCCAGGACTACCTCGGTGAGAGAGGGTTCGCGATGAAGTGGATCACGCCCTCTCATCTCGCGGCCCATCGTGATGCCTGACGTTCAGGGGGCGGTCGATCCGATGGCGAGCAGGTTGGTGAGCGCCTCGATTGAGTAGCGCTCGGCGACCAGTTCGCGACCATGGTGGCCGAGATCGGTGCCGCCATTACTGAGGATGCGAACAAGCGCCTGTGCGAACGGGCCGGCCTCCTCGGCTAGCAAGCAGTCGCGGCCGTCGTTCACCGCGAGACCGGCGGCGGCATGTGGAGTCGCCACCACGGGTAGGCCGTAGGCGAGCGCCTCAATGAACTTCAGTGGGGTCCCTCCCCCCTGCAGCAGTGGCACGACGGCACACGAGGCGCGTGCATAGGTCGCACCGAGGTCCTCGACGAAGCCCAGCGGCTCCACGCGCGGGTCTGCGTCTGTCAGCTCTGGAAGACCGGCGCCAACGAGTGTCAGCCGCACGTCGGGCAACTCGGCCCAGACCCTTGGAAAGACCTCATCGAGCAGAAAGCGCAGCCCATTCTGGTTGGGCGTGTAGAAGAAACTGGCGACGAAGATCACCCGCGGCTCGCGCTGGGGCAGGGACACGGGCACGATCCTCGCCAGGTCGACCACGTTCGGGACGTAGCGCAAGCGGGCGCTGGGGCACAGCTCGCGGGCGCCGGCGATGTCCGCGTCGCTCACCATCCACGACTCCGCTGCGCTTGCCAGCAGCCTGCGCTCAAACCGGCGCAGCGCGTGTCCGTGGGCGAACACGCGGTCATCGATCTGATGGCGAAAGCCGGACTCGAGGTTGTGTGCGTTGTAGACGATCGGCCGGTGGCGCGCAAACCGTGCGAGCGTGGCCGCGACCACCGGCCCGTCGGCGATAACGCGGCCGCAGTCAGGTCTTTTGGCCAGCTCGAGGGCTGCGTCGGCGAGCTCGCTGGAGACCCCACGCGCGAGCGAGTGGGGGACGCCCGCCAGGCGCGCGTCCGCGTACGCGCGCAAGCGCCCGATGCCGCGCGAGGGAGTGACTCCGTGCAGCTCTATGTCCGGGATCGCCTGAAAGGCGTCGTCGGGCCCAGGCGCGTCGAAGTTGACGTAGAGCAGCGTCAGGCCTCCCCGTGCCGCGAGCGCGCGGGCGATACCGTATGTGCGCATCACGTGACCGGAGCGCAGAACCGGCGTGTGGGCGGTGACGAGCAGGTCCTTCAAAGCGCGTCGATCGCGACCGCGATCTCCTCCAAGCGTTGCTCCCAGGAGTGGGCCGCGGCGGCGCGCGAGCGCTCGGCGCGGCGCTCGGCGCTGTCTTCGGCCAGCAGCTCATCGAGCAGGTGCGCCATCTGCTCCGCGTCCGGCGCGGTGCGCACGCCGCTCACGCCCATAAGCGCGGGCAGCGGAGTGGTCACGACGGGCAGGCCGGCTGCCATGTACTCGTACACCTTCATCGGAAACACGCTGGTCGTGAGCTCGTTCAGCACGTACGGAATCAAGCCCGCGTCGGCTCCCCGCAATACCGCGGGAAGCTGCTCGTAGGAGCGTCCACCGAGCAGACGAACGTTGGGCTCGGCCGTGAGCATCGACACGTCCGCGCGCGGGTCTCCCGGGCCGATCGGGCCGACGAGTGCGAACGACCAGTTTGGCCTGAGTCTGGCGAGCTCGATCAACAGGTCCGTGTCCAGCTTGGTGGTCACGACGGCGCCGGTGAACACAATCCGCGGGCGTTTCAGCTCGTCTATCCCGGGATCGACGGGGCCGTCCTCGAGCGCTGTGGCGAACAGCTCCGTGTCGGCGACATTGGGAGCGTAGACGACGTTGTCCGAGAGCGTGCGCATCCGCTCCGCGAGTGCGGGCGAGCTCGCCAGCACCAGATTGGCACGCCCGGCGAAGCGCGCCTCGGAGACTCTCACGCTGGCGGCGTCGATCCCCGGTTGGGCGCCGATATCATCGACGCAGTGGTAGACCACGAGCTGTGGGTCGAGCGCGTCGAGCAGCACCTCGGCCTGCGGCGAGTACGACCACAGGATCGGCCGGTGCATTCCGAGCTTGCGTGCCGCTCGGCTGACGGGTGCGGACGTCAAACGCCGATTGAGATCCCGGATTACGGCGTTCGAGTACAACGGAACCACGATCGGAGAGAGGACGTGCAAGCCGTTGGCCTCGCGCGGGCCGCGCAGGCCGTTACGCAGGCGTCTTGCGATCCGCTTCAGGTCTCGCCCGGCTAGCTGTGGGCGTCGGAGCGCGAGCGACTCGACGAACAGCACTCTGTTATCACGCGCCAAACGCCACATCAGGTGGTGCTGGTTGGTCCACAGATCGGCGTCCCAATCGGCGAATCCGACGCACACGATGTCGCGTCCGCGCAGGCGGGGAGGGTCGGACATCGGCGCATGATCCCAGGTTGGCAGAGCATGAACGGCTTGCCGCGCCACTGGAGTGCGGTTGCCCGCAGACGTTGGCGGCAGGCAGGTTGCAACAGCCGACAGACCTGGACCTACCGCTACCCTCGCGCTGTGCGTTCTGTCATAGCCTCCGTTCCCCCGCGCCCGGTGCGCCTGGGTGAGCAGCTGATCTACAAGCTGGGGCGCCGTTACAGCGAGCATGCGTTGGCGGACAGGCAACTCGCTGCCCGATTCGCCGATCTGCCCACCGGCACGACCGCACCGCGGATACTCGTCCGGGTCGACGAGTTTCCTCACTACCAGGCATGGGATGAGCCCGATCGCTTTGGTACCGCTCGCTTTGAACGCTTCCACGAGATCATGGCAAGTGCGAGAGTGCCCTATCTGGTTGCGGTGCTGCCGCGTGTCAGCCGCGCGCCGCTGTCGCCCGCGGGCACGGATTCTCGCCCGCTCGCGGACGGGGAGGTTGCGGTCCTGCGACGCCTGGCCGGCGAATGCGTCTGCTTCGCCCTTCATGGCCACGACCACCGCACCCGCTACGCATCCCCGCGACGCCACTCCGAGCTGTGCGGCCTCGACCGCGTGCAGACCGAGCGACTGATCGACGAAGCGCTCGGCGAACTGGCCCGCTACGGCATCCGACCCGACGTGTTCGTACCGCCGTTCAACCGCTTTGACGCTCGACAACTCGAGTGGCTCGCGGATCGATTCGCGGTCGTCTGCGGGGGTCCCGAGTCGATTGGGCCGATGGGGTTCCAGCGGACACCACAATGGCGCGGAGACGTTGTGTATCTGCCCTCCTACGCCCCCTACTACGGTCGAGCGGCCGAGCTGCTGCAGGCGCTGCCGCGAGCGATCGAACGGGCGGGGGACGCTGGGTGCCGATCGTGCTGCACTGGGGCTGGGAGGTGCAGGACGGCTGGGAGGATCTGGAACGTTTCGCTGGGATGCTGGCCTCATATGCCGCGCCCTGGGAGGACTTCCTCGCGGTGGTTGAGCGCAACCGGAGCACGCCTGCGGTGCCGACGGCGAGTCGGGTGGAGCGATGACTGGCCTGGAGCACCTGCGCGAGCGCTTTCCACGGGTTGCCGTGGTCCACGACTGGCTCACGATCCCGGGGGGCTCAGAGGACGTGGTGATCGAGCTGCTCAACATGTTTCCGACGGCCGAGCTGTTCACCTCCGTCTATGACCCGGCGCCGTGGCCGCAGGTCATCACCGAACGGGCTGTTCATCCCTCCCCTCTCAACAAGATCCCGGGGGCCGCCCGCCGCTATCGACAAGCTGCTGCCCCTGATGACGGCCGCGTTCCGCTCGTTTGACTTCTCGCGCTTCGATCTGGTGCTCTCGAGCAGTCACGCGTGCGCGAAGAACATTCGCACGCCGCCGAGCGCGCTGCACGTCTGCTACTGCCACACGCCGATGCGCTACGCCTGGGATGAGAGTCTCTTGGAGGGGGAGCAGATCGGACGTGTCACGCGGCTTGCGCTGCCGCCGATGCTGCGCCGCCTGCGCCGCCAGGACGTGCGGGGCGCCTCCTCGCCCGATGTGTTCGTCGCCAACTCCGAGAACGTCGCCGATCGCATTCGCCGCTACTACGGTCGCACGTCGGAGGTGGTCAACCCGCCGGTCGACGTCTCTCGTCTGCTTACGCTCCCTCGCAGCGCTGGCGATCACTATCTCGTCTTCGGGCGGGTCGTCCCCTACAAGCGCGTCGAGCTCGCGGTTGCCGCATGCGTCCGTCTCGGGCGCCCGCTGAAGGTCGCCGGCGACGGGCGCGCGATGCCGTCGGTGACAGCGGCCGCCGCCGGACACGACGGGATCGAGCTGCTGGGACATGTGAGCGACTCCGAGCGGGACGCGCTCATGGGGGGCGCTCGTGCCCTGCTGTTTCCGGGCGAGGAGGACTTCGGGATCGTGCCTGTCGAGGCCCAGGCCGCCGGCCTGCCCGTGATCGCCTACGGTGTGGGCGGCGCCCCGGAGACGGTCATCGATGGGCGCACGGGAGTCCTGTTCGATCAGCAGGGCGCCCATGGGCTGGCGGCGGCTGTCGAGCGCTTTGAGGGCCTGCGTCTCGACCCGCGCGATGCGCGCGAGAACGCGAAGCGGTTCGGGCGCGAGCGCTTTTGCACCGAGATGGCGGCTGTTATCGACCGGGCGAGCTGACGCTGCGATTCCCCCAAGACCGCGCGAGCCCGGCGTCGGTAGCCGGTTGATGCCGTCCGCCCGAGGTGTCTGGGAGTCATCGACCAGTCGCGCCGGCGCTCACCCTGCTTGGCATTTACTCCCCGGCAGTCGGGAGTGCCACCGCGGTGAGCACCAACGTACCCTGCACAAGCCATCGGCCCGAAAACCCAGTCAGACGTCGACCGGCCAACACAGGTCCCGAAACCAGCAGCCGAGCACTGAATATGCCCGTGGAAGGCTGCACCGTCAGAATCGTATCCTCGAAGCCCAGCGGGCGTTTGGCAAGGGGATACCAAGCCTTGTACGTGGACTCCTTGGCACTGAAGAGAACGCGATCCCAGTGAACTCCCGGTACATCGTGCTTCAGGCGCAGCAACCACGGCAGCTCCTCGCATCGGGCGATCTCAATCAGGACGCCGTCCGGCATTGGAGCGTTGGGCTCGGCGTCGATACCCACTGTTACCACGTCCGTCGAGCGCGCCACGGCGCAGGCACGGTAGCCGTCGCAATGTGTGATGCTTCCCACCAGACCCGAAGGCCACTGCGGCTCGCCGCGCTCCCCGGTGGTCACCGGCAGCCCAGGTACCCCGAGCCGCGCGAACGCCTCCCGCGCACACGTACGCGCCGTTGTGAACTCTCGGCGGCGCTTCTCGACCGCTCGGCCCAACTCGGCCCTCTCCGCTGGGAACAGCATGCCGTTGGCCGAGTCTTCCCGAGTCTCGACCGCGATCACCTCCTCCGGCAGGATCCTATCGATCATCGTTACGCGAACAACGTGGAAGGCCGGTGCGAACCTCCATCTCAGCGACGCTGGGCCATGGCCGGGGATTCGACAAGGTCGCGTGCCCACTCTGTGCTCTGACCCCCTGTTGCTGGGCTCTCCATCGCCGCCGGGTTCTCGAGAATCCAGCGCTCGTGCCGTGCGGCCAGCGCCTCGTGCAGCTCATCGGCGTCCGCGAACTCGCGGGGGTCGAGCGGTGCTCCGGCATCGACCCACACGTGGTGGCCCGCACGTCGAGCGCGCAGCGGCAGCACGAGCGCATCGGCACGGACGGCGAGTTGCGCGCTGCCGTCGGTGAGCATCGCCGGCTTGCCCAGAAAGCGCGTCTCGCGCGGGCCGCGCATGTCGAAGTGGACGAAGACGCAATCACCCCGTTCGAGCAGGGCCTGGATGATCGGAAACGACCATTCGGAGGGCACCGGGCGACTGTTCGTGCCTTTGCGCCAGCGGGCGAGACGGCGCCCCCAGAGGTCGGGGCTCGGCGGCTCGAAGAACCAGCGGCCAGCGACGAGATACGTATCGCGGCCGCTGAAGGACGTAGTGCACTCCAGGCGGTAGTGAGGCCCGAGGTGGCAGGCGCTGAGGAGCACTCCCCGATCTTGCGAGAGCGCCGCGTGCAGGCGCGCAGCCGACCGGGCGTCGACTTTCGCCGACCACCGCTGCTGCCAGAAGAGCGCCTTGTCGATCTGGCCCTCTATCAGATGCAGCCGCGCGAGCTCGCGCAGCTCGTGGGCGCGCGGCGTTTCGGAGACGATCGTCTCCATCGCCGCGAGCGCGTCCTCGCGCTCGCTGACGCTCCGCTCCCAGATCGTCTGCCCTCGGCGTGTGGCTCTG
Organism: uncultured Solirubrobacterales bacterium; assembly: GCA_963755165.1. GTDB lineage: Bacteria > Actinomycetota > Thermoleophilia > Solirubrobacterales > Solirubrobacteraceae > Palsa-744. Next base: position 145,711 of record CAVWIT010000003.1, read on the forward strand.
TTCACGAGGAGTCGCGTCGGCAGCACGCTACGCACCCACGGCGAGGTCTTGACGCGGATCTGAAGGCTCGCACGTGGCATCCGCGGCGGAACGGATCGCCGTCTGATCGTCTCCAGCGCAGCGGCCAGATCAGAGGTCTGCTCGGTGGTGCCGACGATCGCCGCCGGCTCGTCGGTTTGCCCTCTCACCTCGCCCTCTTCTTCTACGCGCGCGCGCACAAGCTTCGCCATCGCTTCCGGCGTGGGATGATCGAAGATCAGCGTCCAAGGCAGCCGTAATCCAACGGCCCTTCCCAAGCGGTTGAGCAGCTCCACGGCGGCCAGGGAGTCAAAGCCGAGCTCCTTGAAGGTGCGCTGCGCGTCGATCACCTCTGCGGAAACGCTCTTGAGCACCGCCGCGGCGTGGGTCAACACCAGCTCTAGCACCGCCTCGTCACGATCAGCCTCCGCCAGGCCCGTCAGCTTCTGCGCGAGCGAGCCGGCCGCATCCTCGCGCGTCCCTTCGGCGGCTTCGCATCGCAGCTCCTTGGCGAGCTCCACGAAGTAGTCGAGCGAGGCGGGGTTGGCAAGCGAGTCGACGCTGGCCGCCTCGCTCGGAGCCGCGCCCATCAGGATGCGCTTGACCGGTACCTCGAGCACCTTGCCCGACAGCGTTCGCGGGACCTCTTTGATCTGCCTGACCTCGTTGGGCACGTGACGCGCCGAGCAGTCTTCGCGAATGCGCCGCTTGATCTGCGCCGCGAGCTCGTCTTCGAGACTCACGCCTGGCGCGAGCACGACGAACAGCACCATCCACAGTTCTCCCTCTTCCCCTCCCTTCGGGACGTCGACCACGAGCGCGTCGAGCACCTCGGGCACGGCGCCCGCGGCGCGATAGATCTCGCTGGTGCCCATGCGCACGCCCTGGCGGTTGATCGTGGAGTCCGAGCGGCCGTAGATGACAGCGCCCCCTCGAGGCGTGATGCGGATCCAGTCGCCGTGGCGCCAGACGCCGGGATACATCGAGAAGTAGCTCTCATGCAGACGCTCGCCGGGGTGGGCGGGATCTCCATCGCCCCAGAAGAACAGCGGCATCGAGGGCATCGGCTCGGTGATGACGAGCTCGCCGACCTCATCCGTGAGGCTGCGACCCTGCTCGTCCCAGGCCTCGACTGCGCAGCCGAGCGCGCGACACTGCAGCTCGCCCTCGTAGACCGGCAGCAGCGGACAACCCGTGACGAACGCCGTGCACACGTCGGTGCCGCCGCTGATGGAGGACAGCCAGATGCTCGATCCGACGTGCTCATGGACCCACCTGAAGCTCTCGGGCGCGAGTGGAGAGCCGGTCGAGCCGATCGCGCGCAGGGCGTGCAGGTGGTAGTCACGTCCGGGCTCCACCCCGGCCTTCTCGCAGCCGGCGAGCAGGCTCGCGCTCACCCCCATGTAGGTGATGCCGGCACGCTCGGCGAGGCTCCACAGGGCACCGAAGTCCGGGTGGGTGGGGCTGCCGTCGTAGAGGACGATCGCGGCGTCTGAGAGCATGCAGCCGAGGAGGAAGTTCCACATCATCCAGCCGGCCGTGGTGAACCAGAACATGCGGTCGCCCGGGCGCAGATCCAGGTGCAGGTTGTTCTTGAGCTGCTCGATCAGGATCCCACCGTGACCCTGCACGATCGCCTTCGGCAGACCGGTTGTGCCGGACGAGTAGAGGACCCACAGGGGGTGCTCGAACGGGACCTGCTCGAAGCGAAGCTCCGCGCCCTCCCCGCGCTCCAGCAGCTCGCCCCAGGTGAGCGTCCCCCGGGCGCCGTGCTCGGGGCTCGACTCGGGCGAGAGATAGGGCAGCAGCACCACGTGCTCGACCGTGGGGAGCTCCTCGAGGATGCCCTGCACGACAGCCGTGCGGTCGAAGTCCTTGCCGTCCTGACGGTAACCGTCGACCGTCAGCAGGACCTTCGGCTCGATCTGGGCGAAGCGGTCGATCACGCTGCGCGCGCCGAACTCGGGCGCGGCGCTCGACCAGATCGCGCCGATCGACGCGACCGCGAGGAACGCGATCAGCGTCTCGGGGATATTCGGCATGTAGGCGACGACGCGGTCACCGCGAGCGACGCCGAACGCGCGCAGCCCTCCGGCCGCGGCGGCGACCTTCGTGGAGAGCTCGCCCCAGGTGAGCTCTTCGAGCTCGCGCAGCTCGGAGGAGTGCAGGATGGCCACCGCGGCCGAGTCCCGACCGCCGTTCCTGCGGAGGTTGACCGATCGGAGATCGGCCAGCATGTTCTCCGCGTAGTTGAGCTCTGCCCCCTCGAACCAGCTCGCGCCCGGCATCTCACGGGAGCCGAGCACGCGCTCGTAGGGTTTTGAGGCGCGCACGCCGCAGAACTCCCAGATGTAGCTCCAGAAGTCCTCCAGCTCGTCCACCGACCACCGCCAGAGCTCGCCGTAGTCGGAGAACGGGTGGGCGCGACGCTCGCCGGCCCAGCGCATGAAGCGCGTCATCTCGGCTCGCTCGCGATCGTCCGCAGACGGTTCCCAAAGCGGCGGCTGGCGGGGAGCGCTGGACATGAGGACATTCTCAGTTTAGGGACCGCTCTAAGCTGCGCGCCGAGTTTCCCGTCATTCGCCGACTTGCCTCATCTATGGTGGCCGGATCAAGCTCGCGCGGCATGCCAGCGCGTCTCCCAAGAGTTCACTGCTCTATATGCCGAACGCCCGCTCGGCCTCCTCAGCCACGTGTCGGGCGATCGCCAGCGACGCGATCGCCGCTGGCGAGGGAGCGTTGCGCACGTGCAGTGCGCGGGGGGTCGCGGAGAACACGAAGTCGTCGAGGAGCCGCCCGTCGCGCGCGAGCGCCTGGGCGCGCACGCCGGCAAATGCCGGCTCGACGTCGGCGGGCCGCAGCTCGGGTACGTAGCGCGCGGCGGCGCGCACGAACGCCGAGCGCATCGTGGCATGGCGCAGCTCGGTCAGCCCGGTGCGCCACCAACGTCTGAACATCCGCCACGACCCGGGCCAGGCGAGCGTGTCGAGCACGTCGCCGCGCCGTACTCGGCGCAGGGCATACGCGTTGCGCGCTCCGGCTGGCAGCGCGCGCGGGCACGAGCCGCAGGTAGGCGCCCCGGAATGGCACGATCCGCGGATCGGGGTCCGCGCCTGCCGCCACCGCCAGCCGATCGGCCCAGGCCCCCGCGCAGAAGATCGCGTGTCCGGCCTCGGTCGTTCCGCGCGCGTGCGTAAGTAGCAGCGAGCGGGCCTTGATGACCACGCCCGTGACTCCGCTCCCAGTCGCGACGACTCCGCCCGCCTCGAGTACATCACGGGCGTAAGCCAAGCTGACGATGGAGTGCTCGTCGCAGTACTCGTACAGCTCGCGCGAGCCCTCGACGCACGGCCGCGCCTTGAGCGAGTCGGGCGTGTAGTAGACGCCTGCGTGAATCACCCCCGAGTTGTGGCCTGTCTGATGGCGCCGACGGAGGCCTCGCGCTCGAGCACGCACACCGACGCTCGTGGGTGACACGAGCGCAACTGTAGTCCTACGGTTGATACACCAGAGCAAAGCGGGGGAATCGTCACCGCCGCAGTAGGCTTTGATCCGTCGTGTCCCCGACCTGGATCTGGATGCAAATCGCGATCGTCGTATTCGTGCTGATCGGGATGATCGTGGCCATCACAAAGCTCGTTTGAGCTGGCGACTTTACGTCCACGGATATGATCGCTTGCGCTGGCCTCAGCCGGTCAGCCTTGAAGACCACAGCGGGCAAGGAGGATCATGTTCACGTCTATCCGCGTAAAGGCGATCCGGCTGACGCGATCCTCGACGTCGCCGAGGAGCAGGAGGCCGACTTGATCATCGTGGGCAACAGGGGGATGGCCGGCGCCGAGCGCTTCCTGCTGGGCTCGGTGCCGAACAAGGTCTCCCACCATGCCCCCTGCTCGGTGCTGATCATCCGTACGACCTGAGCGTTCCGGTCGCCTGCGTCTGCACGTCGCCGGGCAAAGCACCCACCCGCTCGCCCCTGCTACCGCGCTCCAGCGGAGAACGTGGCGGTGCCGCTGCATTCAGCGGCGTTCGTATTGATCGTGCCGCTGACCCTGCCGCCCGAGAACCGGCCGCTGACCACCTGCACGATCGCCGGCGGCCCCGGCCCGGCCGCGAACCGCTCGTTGATCGACGCGCGGAACGTCCCCGAGCCCGAGATCTTCGCCGGCTTGGTGTTCTGCACCTGCAGCGCTTTGGTCGTGTTGCAGTAGAGAACCGGATAGGAGGAGGAGAAGCGAACGGTCACCGACCTGCCGTTGCCGGCGACCCGAAGGACTACGTTGCCGCTGCTGTGCAGGGGCACGCGGTGGCCCCTTGCGTTGACTCCCGTCGACGGGACGCCTCCTTCGTAGGTCTTGCCCTTCAGCGGCCCCGAAGCGAGCGCTGCCGCCGAGATGGCGAGCGTGAGCGCGAGTGTGGCGGCCAGCGTGCGACGTGTCCTAGTCCTCATGGATTCCTTCCCCTTGCTTGTCATCGTTGCGTTGCGTGGGCGAGCATTATCACAGAACCCCCACCCCTGCGAGCCGGTTGCAGGAAAGCCGTCATTGCGCCAGTCCGTGGGCTCGGAAGCGCCCATGGAATTGGAGCTGAGGGCACCCCGCGGTGGCCGTGGGCGCTCCAGCGCACGTGCCGGCTTGCATTCTGGCTGATCCTGGCTAAGATCATACGCTCAAATCGTGGGCGTCGCTGAATCTCGGTGGGCCGGCGCAGCCTCGACTCCGGGTGGCTCGATCTCCCTACCTCTGGGGCGGCGCAACTTGGAGGAGTCGACCTAAATGGATGGGACATGGCGGTGAAATCGCAACGGATTGCGCGCACAGGCGTTCCAGGACTGCAGAGAGCGCTCCTGCGCGCGGTCTTGGGTGCGCTCGTCGTGGTGGCCGTCGGGCCGGTGGGCATCGCCATGGCCGAAGCGCCCACGATCTCCACGATCGAACCGACCTCCGGCTCGACCGCCGGGGGCACCGCCGTGGTGATCAAGGGCTCGGGCTTCGTCGAAGGCGCGACGGTGACGATCGGCGGCACCGAAGCGACTCCGGTGGAAGTGGTCCTCCTCTCCTTGGGAACCGAAATCAGGGCCACCACCGCAGCCCACGCAGCCGGCGAAGCCACAGTCGTGGTCGAAGACATCAACGGCACCTCGACCGGCGGCCCCACCTACACCTACATCGCGCCGCCGACGGTGAGCTCGATCGAACCGAAACAGGGCCCGACCGCCGGGGGCACCGAAGTCACCATCGAAGGAACCGGGTTCGGCGCGACGACCGCGACCAACACAGTCAAGATCGGCGGTGAAACCGCGAACGTCACGGCCGCCAGCGCCACATCGCTTACCGTCACGACACCGTCCGGCAGCCCCGGTCCAGCCTCGGTGGTGGTGACCAACACAAGCGACGGGCTGTCGGTCACAGACCCCGGCGCCTATACCTATATCGCTCCACCGACGGTCAGCTCGATCGAACCGGAACAGGGCCTGACGCTCGGCGGCACCGAAGTGACGATCAAGGGCACGGGCTTCGTCGAAGGCGCCACCACGGTCAAGGTCGGCGGCACCGAAGCGACCCCGGTAGAAGTGGTCCCCGGCTCCCTTGGAACCGAAATCAAGACCACGACGCCCGAACACGCAGCCGGCGAAGCCTCGGTCGTGGTCGAAGACTCCAACGGAACCTCCACCGGTGGCCCCACCTACACCTACATCGCGCCGCCCACGGTGAGCTCGATCGAACCGGAACAGGGCCCGCTGGCCGGCGGCACCAAAGTCACGATCACGGGCACGGGCTTCACGAAAGCCTCGAAGGTCAGCTTCGGCGGCACAGCAGCGAAAGCCTCGAGCTACGTCTCTGAAACTGAACTGAGCGCCGAAAGCCCAGCCGGCACGGGCACCGTCAACGTCACGGTCGAAACCGCCGGAGGCACGAGCGCCACCTCGACGGCAGATGACTTCACCTATGTATCAACACCGACCGTCACGAAGCTAGAACCCGCCGAAGGCCCCGAAGCGGGCAAAACCACGGTCACGATCGATGGCTCTGGCTTCACCGGCGCAACCGCGGTCAGCTTCGGCGCAACTGCCGCAGCCAAATACAAAGTCGAATCGCCGAGCGAAATCGTCGCCACGAGCCCCGCCGGCACGGGCAAAGTCCACGTGACCGTGACGACTCCTGGTGGCACGAGCGTCACCTCGGCGGCTGACGAATACACCTACATCCCGGTGCCGACGGTCAGCAAAGTCGAACCGACGAGTGGCCCGGCCGCTGGCGGGACCATTGTGACGATCACGGGCACGAACCTCACCGCCGGCACCGTCAAGTTTGGTGCCAATCCCGCTACTGGCGTGAAAGTCGAATCGCCGAGCGAAATCGTCGCCACGAGCCCCGCCGGCACGGGCAAAGTCCACGTGACCGTGACGACTCCTGGTGGCACGAGCGTCACCTCGGCGGCTGACGAATACACCTACATCCCGGTGCCGACGGTCAGCAAAGTCGAACCGACGAGTGGCCCGGCCGCTGGCGGGACCATTGTGACGATCACGGGCACGAACCTCACCGCCGGCACCGTCAAGTTTGGTGCCAATCCCGCTACTGGCGTGAAAGTCGAATCGCCGAGCGAAATCGTCGCCACGAGCCCCGCCGGCACGGGCAAAGTCCACGTGACCGTGACGACTCCTGGTGGCACGAGCGTCACCTCGGCGGCTGACGAATACACCTACATCCCGGTGCCGACGGTCAGCAAAGTCGAACCGACGAGTGGCCCGGCCGCTGGCGGGACCATTGTGACGATCACGGGCACGAACCTCACCGCCGGCACCGTCAAGTTTGGTGCCAATCCCGCTACTGGCGTGAAAGTCGAATCGCCGAGCGAAATCGTCGCCACGAGCCCCGCCGGCACGGGCAAAGTCCACGTGACCGTGACGACTCCTGGTGGCACGAGCGTCACCTCGGCGGCTGACGAATACACCTACATCCCGGTGCCGACGGTCAGCAAAGTCGAACCGACGAGTGGCCCGGCCGCTGGCGGGACCATTGTGACGATCACGGGCACGAACCTCACCGCCGGCACCGTCAAGTTTGGTGCCAATCCCGCTACTGGCGTGAAAGTCGAATCGCCGAGCGAAATCGTCGCCACGAGCCCCGCCGGCACGGGCAAAGTCCACGTGACCGTGACGACTCCTGGTGGCACGAGCGTCACCTCGGCGGCTGACGAATACACCTACATCCCGGTGCCGACGGTCAGCAAAGTCGAACCGACGAGTGGCCCGGCCGCTGGCGGGACCATTGTGACGATCACGGGCACGAACCTCACCGCCGGCACCGTCAAGTTTGGTGCCAATCCCGCTACTGGCGTGAAAGTCGAATCGCCGAGCGAAATCGTCGCCACGAGCCCCGCCGGCACGGGCAAAGTCCACGTGACCGTGACGACTCCTGGTGGCACGAGCGTCACCTCGGCGGCTGACGAATACACCTACATCCCGGTGCCGACGGTGGAAACCATCACCCCCAACGAAGGCCGGATCTCAGGCGGCACCTCGGTGAAAATCAACGGCAAAGGCTTCCTGAAAGGCGCGACGGTCACGATCGGCAGCGCGGCCAGCGAAGTCAAATTCGTCTCTGAAGACGAAATCACGGCCAAGACGCCCTCCGGCTCAGGAACGCGGGAAGTTATCGTCACAGACGAAGGTGGCACCTCCACGCTCGGCCCCTCCTATACCTACATCCCTCCGCCCACGGTTACGTTGAATCCGCCGACATCGCCGTCCAAGAACACGACGCCGTCGTTCACCGGCACCGCGAGCGACAGCACACTGATCACCGTCAAGATCTACGCCGGAGCTACGGTGAAAGGCTCGGTCGTCTCGACAGCCACAGCGACTGGCACCGGCGGCAGTTGGAGCTCCGGCAACGCGAGCCCCGCCCTGGAAGACGGGCAGTACACCGCAACTGCCACCCAAGAAGGTTTGGTCGGAAATCCTGCCGGCGTGAGCCCGCCCGTGACGTTCACGGTGGACACCGAACCGCCGGAAGTGACGATCGAACGGCCGCCGTCCCCGTCGAGCAACACGAAACCGTCGTTCAAAGGGACGGCGAGCGAAGCCACCGAAGTCGTGGTGCACGTGTTCGAAGGCTCCAAGGAAGTGGCGAGCGCGAAGACGACCGCGTCGGCAGGCAAGTGGTCGACGAGCGCGCTGAGCGAAGCGCTGCCGGGAGGCGAACGCACCTTCACCGCCTACGCGACCGAGAAGAGCGCCATTGGCAACGAAAACGGCACGAGTCCCCCGGTGGTATTCGAAGTCGACACCAAACCGCCGGTGGTGACGCTGGAAGCGGTGGCGCGCTCCAAAGACAGGACGCCGTCGTTCAAAGGGACGGCGAGCGAAAAGGGCCCGGCGGTGACCGTGGAGATCTACAAGGGGCCGAAAGCCGAAGGCACGCCGGTGGCGAGCGCGACGGCGGCGGGCAACCGCGCGGGCGAAAACTGGACCTCGGGGAGCGCGAGCCCGGAGCTGGAAAGCGGCGAAAACACCTTCACCGCGGTCGCGGTCGAGCAGAGCGGCATCGGAGCGGGCGAAGGCACGAGCGCCCCGGTGACCTTCGAAGTCGACACTGAACCGCCGGCTGTGACGATCGAACAGCCGCCGAGTCCGTCGAACAACACGAGCCCGACCTTCTCCGGGGAAGCGAGTGAACCCGGGGAAGTCGTGGTGCACGTCCTGGAAGCGGGCAAACAGGTCGCGACGGGATCGGGGGAAGTCAAAGCAGGGAAATGGTCGGCGGGAGCGATCCCGGCGTTGAAGTCCGGGAAAAACACGTTCACGGCGTACGCGACCGAGAAGAGCGGGCTGAAAAACGCGGAAGGCGAAAGCGCCAAGGTGACCTTCGAAGTGAACACGAATCCGCCGGAAGTTAAGATCAGTCAACCGAAGACGCCGTCGAACAACACCAAGCCCACTTTTTCCGGCACGGCGAGCGAAGCGACGGAAGTTGTTGTGCATGTCTTCGAGGGTTCGACGGAAGTCGCCAGCGCGAAAACGACGGCGGCGGGCGGGGCGTGGTCGACGACTGCGGCTGAGTTGAGCAAGGAACTGCCGACGGGGGAAAACACGTTTACGGCTTATGCGACGGAGAAGAGTGGATTGGGGAACGGCCCCGGCGAAAGCGCCAAGGTGACCTTCGAAGTCAACACGAATCCTCCGGCGGTGACGCTGGAAGCGGTAGCGCGGTCGAAGAGCACGACGCCGTCATTCAAAGGGACGGCGAGCGAAACGGGGCAGGCGGTGACGGTGTACGTCTACAAGGGTTCCGAAGCCAAAGGGACGCCGGTGGCGACGGCCACGGCGGCGGGCTCCCGGGCGGGAGAAGCTTGGAGTTCCGGGAGCGCGAGCCCTGCACTCGAAACCGGCAACCACACCTTCACTGCCGTTGCCGTGGAGCCGAGCGGGCTCGGCAACGCCGAAGGCAAGAGCGCGGAAGTCCACTTCGAAGTCGACACCGAACCGCCGGAACTGAAGTTGAATACGGTGGCCCGGTCGAAAGACACTACGCCGTCGTTCAGCGGGACTACGAACGAAGCTGGACCGGCGGTGACCGTAAAGATCTACAAAGGGATGAAAGCGGAAGGGACGGTCGTGGCGGAAGCGATCGCGGCGGGCGGCCGCTCCGGGGCAAGCTGGGCGTCGGGCGATGCGTCCCCGGCGCTGCCGAGCGGGGACCGGAGCTATACCGCGGTGGCGGTGGAGCCGAGCGGGATCGCCAACGGGGAAGGCAAGAGCGCGGAAGTCCACTTCGAAGTCGACACCGAACCGCCGGAAGTGACGTTGAACGCGGTGGCGCGGTCGAAGAGCACAACGCCGTCGTTCAGTGGGAGGGCGAGCGAAACGGGGCCGGCGGTGACGGTGTACGTCTACAATGGTTCCGAAGCCAAAGGGACGCCGGTGGCGACGGCCACGGCGGCGGGCTCCCGGGCGGGAGAAGCTTGGAGCTCCGGGAGCGCGAGCCCTGCACTCGAAGCCGGCAGCCACACCTTCACTGCCGTTGCTGTGGAGCCGAGCGGGATCACCAACGGGGAAGGCAAGAGCGCGGAAGTCCACTTCGAAGTCGACACACTGCCGCCGGAAGTGAAGTTGAACCCGGTGGCCCTATCCAAGAACACGACGCCGTCGTTCAGTGGAACGGCGAGCGAATCGGGGCAGGCGGTGACGGTGGACATCTACAAGGGGACGAAAGTGGAAGGCACGCCGGTGGCGACGGCCACGGCGGCGGGCGGGCGCTCGGGAACAAGCTGGGCGTCGGGCGATGCGTCCCCGGCGCTGCCGGGCGGGGACCGGGAATACACGGCGGTCGCGGTGGAGCCGAGCGGGATCGGCAACGGGGAAGGGAAGAGCAGCGCCGTGACCTTCGAAGTGAACACGAACCCGCCGGAAGTGACGTTGGAACCATTGGCCGAAGTCTCGCCCGAAACGACACCGAAATTTGAAGGCGCCGCGAGCGAAACCGGAGAAGTGACGGTGCAGGTCTTCACGGGGAGCAAGGCTGAAGGCACGCCTCTTGCCACGCTGGGCGCCAAAGTCGAAATCGGGAAATGGCATACGCCACATCTGACCAAAGCGCTCTGTGATCCCTCGCCGCCCAGTGGTTGCCAGTACGTCGCGGTCGCGATCGAGGAAAGCGGGCTCGGCAATGGCCCGGGCAAGAGCAATGAAGTGAAATTTGACGTCGATACGAGCGCTCCGCTCGTCACGATGAAGCCTCTCTCGCCGCGGTCAAAATCAACAGAACCCTCCTTCGCGGGCACTGTGGCAAACGAACCGAACGAAAAACTGGGTGTCACCGTGCACATATATGAAGGAGCGGCGGAAGTCGCTCAGGTGACCGCGCCCATGACCGCCGTGAAGAAGGGCGAATGGAACTGGGCATCGGGCGCCGTCTCCCTGAAGCCCGGGTACCACACGTACAGGGCCCAAGCCACCGCGATGAGCAAGCTGAACGGGGAAGTCGGAAAGAGCGCCTTCGTCACGTTCGTGATCGACACGGAACCGCCGGTGGTGAAACTGAACCCGCTGCCGGCCGTGTCGAATGACGCGACGCCGTCGTTCAGCGGGACGACGAACGAATGGGGGACCGAAACCAAGCTGGTGGTGGTGTCGATTTACAGCGGCCCGACGACAGCAGGCAAGCTGGCGGAAAAAGTCACGGTCGCGCCGACCGGGGGATCGTGGGAAGTGAGGGGCGGCCAGCTCGAAGACGGCGAGTACACCGTCGTCGCCACGCAGGAAAGCGGGATCGGCAACGGACCGGGCCAGAGCAAGCCGGTGACGTTCACGATCGACACCAAGCCGCCGACCGTCACGCTGAAGCCGTTCCCGACGCCGTCGAGCGACAAGCGTCCCGCGTTCTCTGGCACCGCGAGCGAAGGCGAACCGGTCACTCTGAAGATCTACAGCGGCGCGACCGCCACGGGCACCCCGATCCGCTCGATCGAAGCCTTGGTCAGCGAGGGCCAATGGTTCTCGGGCAAGCTCGAAGAATCAGAGCATCTGGAATGGGGCGAGTACACGGCGGTGGCGACCGAGCAGAGCCCGCTCGGCAACGAAGAAGGCAGGAGCGAGCCCTTCACGTTTGAAGTGGCCCAGATCCCGCCGACCGTGCTCACCGAACGCGCCGAAGAAGTCACCGAAAGGACGGCGGCGCTGTACGCGGCGGTCAATCCACTTGGCGGGCCGATCGCCGAATGCCACATCGAAGTCGGCAGAACGACCGCCTATGAACGCAAAGTGGGCTGCGGGTTCCCTTCGGGGGCGGTGTCGTTCCCCGAAGCAGCCACCGGTTATGTGCCGGTGTTCATCCGCATCTACGGCCTCTCTCCCACCACGATCTACCACTACCGCGTGGTCGCGACCGGCGAAGGCGGTACCGGCTACGGTGCGGACGAGACGTTCACGACCCTCGTGGAAGAAGGCTTCGGCCCCGCGAAACAGGGCACCACGACATCTTCGTCGAGTTCTTCGGATCAGCCCAAAGCGGGGACCGCGGCGTTCTTCGCTGCGCAGCTCACGCCTACCGGGAAGGCGGCGAGGATCGGAGCGCTCCTGAAGAATGGATTGTTCAAGCAGCAGTTCAAGGCGCCAGAGGCGGGGACGGCCGTCGTCAAGTGGTACTATCTGGCGCCCGGCGCGAAGTTCGCCGGCGCCAAGCTCGCCAAGAAGAAAGCGCCGTCGCCGGTGCTCGTGGCGTCCGGCAGCGTGACGTTCCATACAGCCGGGACGGCCGCCGTGAAGCTCCGGCTGACTCCTGCGGGTCGGCGGCTGTTGCGCCAGTCAAGACGGATACGGCTTATCGCGACGTGCGCCTTTACCCCGGTCGGGGCGGCGGCGATAGTGACGTCCGGCACGTTCCAGCTCAGCCGCTGAGAGCGGGCGCCGGGCGCCGTCCTGCCTGCCTCTGCGTCGGCGGAGCCGTTTACCCTTAGCGTCGGCTCTTGAAACATAAAACCTCCGCAAATCGACCAAAACCTCTGCAAATCGATGACAACTGCCTGACGAAAAGCCCGCAATTTGCGACTTTTTCGGAAAACATCCGTCCAAGATCTGTGGTATTCACTCAAGCTACAAGCCCGCGGGGGGTTTGCTCTTGATAGAGGATGGGGCCCTCCGGTGTGCTGCTTCGGATTCGCTGGAGCAGTGGGTACAAGCAAATCACTCCACTGGAGGAATAGTCATGGAAAGACGTAATCTAGGAGCGGGCCTCATGGTCTTGGCTAGCAGCATGCTGCTGTTGGTCGGCGTCTCAGCAGGGACCGCTCAAGCCGCTACGGGCGCGTGCACGGTGAAATCGCTCCCGTCGTTCGTCGCCCAGGGCGAGAGCCAGTTCGACACCACGGCGATGGTCGCGGACGTGCTCGAAGTCTCGTGCAACCCGTACGCGTACAGCGACGGGCTGCCGGTCACGTTGTCTGCTTATCAGCTGTGGCTTCGGTGTGGCAAGAACCTGAAGTGGCTCAACCCGAACAACGGGGGTCATCCCGAATATAAGGAAGGGTCGAAGTACGAAGGAATAAAACTGGACGCGGACGGCAACGCGAACGTCGCGGTGATCGGCGGCCCCGAATGCATGGCGGGTGAAAGCCTGGTCACGCTCGACGAGGAAGACGCGCCGTACGAAACGTTCACGACCTCGTTCCAGGTTCTGCCGCCCGGACCCACGCCCACAGGCCTGACGATTCTGAATGCCAGTCAGGTCGAGGACTCGGACTCCAGCGGCGCGATCGCGATCGCCGAGTTCGAGGACCGCAGCCTCCCGGAGGAAAAAATACGGATCGGGGCGAAACAGCTGTACGACAAGCTGTCACGGCGGACTGTGGATCGTTGGCCAAGGACCCGGCCAGTTCAGCGTGGATCAGCCGGAACTCACCGACGCGATCAACACGGACAATGACGGTAACGGTTTCGCGATCCTCAAGGGCACGGACTCGTGCCACGAAGGGAAATCGTTGATCGAAGCCGATGCCGAAAACGAACCGAATACAACCCTGACGGAATCGTTCACGGTTGAACCGCCGATGGTGAGGTGGACAGCAGAAGCATAGGCTCGCAGAGCTAGTGACGCAGAAGGACCCCGGAGATGCGATGGCTCCCGGGGTCCTCTGCGTCTCATAAGCCACAGCCCGATCCCATCATGCATCGCCGTTTCAGAACCGCATCCGTCCTCGCCCTCCTCGTGGCGATCGCCTCGACGGCGCAGGCGGCCCCGGCCGCGCGCGCGGCGTCGGCCGGCCACGCCACGTGCCTGGTCCACTCGCTGCCGTCGTTCGTGGAGCAGGGGGAGCTGGCCGACGCGGCCACGGTCGCCGACGTGGTCGAAGTGGAGTGCAACCCGTTCGCCTACGGCACGGGGGCGGAAGTCACGATCACCGCGGAACAGCTGTACGACCGGTGCCAGAAGCACCTCACCTGGTACGTGCCGAACACCGCGGTCGACGGCTTTGGCGTCGCATCCGGCTCGAGCGTCAACCTGCGTCTCGACGCCGACGGCAACGCCACCGTCGCGCTGCTCGCCGGGCCGAACTGCATGGCCGGGGAAAGCCTGATCGCGCTCGACCAGGACGAAGCGCCATACGAAACCTTCACGACTTCCTTCCAGGTGCTGCCCCCCGTCAAGACGCCGCAGGGCGTGTCGGCGCTGCCGCCCGAGCAGGTCGAGGACGCGACCTCGAGCGCGGTGGCGACGATCGTCGAGGCGGAGTTTCCGGGGCATCCCGAGGCGAAAGTCCGCCTCGACGCCGAACAGCTCTACGATAGCTGCAAGCAGGGCGAAAGGCTGATCTGGGTGCGCGAGAACGGGGAAGTGCTCCGCGGCAGGCCTGAACTCGCAGGCGAAGAAGCCGTCCAGCTCGACGACAACGGGAACGGCTTCGCGATCCTGATCGGCAGCGACTCCTGCGCCGAAGGCACCTCGGTGATCGAGGCCGACCTTGAAGAAAGCCCGTTCACGACTGAAACGACAGACTTCACGGTCCTGCCTCCGCAGCCGACCGAAGAACCGTCGTTCACGATCGAAAAGCAGCAGGAAATCAAGGGCAGTGGCACGGGCTTCAAGACCTCTCCGCTGACAGGCGAAATCGGGCAGACGGTTGACTACGAAATCGTCGTCAGGAACACGGCCAACGTGCCCGAGACGTTCAGCCCGCTCACCGACGCGAACTGCGACGAAGGCACGATCGTGGGCGGCCCCGGGTCGAGCCCGGTCGCGCCGGGGGAATCGACGACCTACACGTGCGATCACGTGCTGAGGAAAGTGGGCATGTACACGAACGAAGCGACGGTGACCGGAGAGTCCGTCGGCGGCATTCCGCTCACGCAGACCTCAAATCAGGTCCTCGTCGAAGTGCCGCCCAAGCCGGCGTTTACGATCGAAAAGCTGCAGAAGCTCGCTGGGGAGCCATCGTTCACGAAGTCCGAACTGACGGGGACCATCGGACAGACCGTGGACTACGAGATCGTCATCGAGAACACGGGGAACGTGCCGTTGACGTTCTCGAGCTTCAGCGACCCGACCTGTGAAGGCATCTCGGGTGGCCCCGGATCGAACCCGGTCGCGCCCGAAGAATCCACCACCTACACCTGCACGCACACGCTGACGAGCGTCGGCGCCTGGACCAACAAAGCGTCCGTTGAAGGCAACGAAACCACCGGCCCCAAGACCTCAAACGAAGTTATCGTGAACGTGAAGGCGCCGCCCGAACCATCGTTCGTGATCGAAAAGCTGCAGAAGCTCGCCGGGGAACTGTCGGTCACGAAGTCACCACTCACGGGGAAGATCGGACAGACCGTGGACTACGAGATCGTCATCGAGAACACGGGGAACGTGCCGTTGACGTTCTCGAGCTTCAGCGACCCGGCCTGTGAAGGCATCTCGGGTGGCCCCGGATCGAGCGCGGTCGCGCACGGCGAATCCACGACCTACACTTGCACGCACACGCTGACGAGCGTCGGCGCCTGGACCAACGAAGCGTCCGTTGAAGGCAACGAAGGCACGGGCACCAAGACGTCTAACAAAGTTGTGGTGAACGTACCGGCTGAACCATCCTTCACGATCGAAAAGCTGCAGCAGATCGCCGGGGAAGGATCGTTCACGAAGTCACCACGCACGGGGAAGATCGGACAGACCGTGGACTACGAGATCATCGTCAAGAACACGGGGAATGTCCCGTTGAAATTCGGCAAACTCAGTGACGCGAACTGCGAAAACATCACGCCGGCCGGGGAAGAGGAAATCGCGCCGACCGCGCACGAAACCTACACGTGCGATCACGTGTTGACTACGACGGGCTCCTACACGAACGTGGCGACGGTCACGGGTACCCCGGAAGGCGAAGCGCCGATCTTGAACGAATCGAACAAGGTCGTGGTGGAAGTGCCGGCATCCGAGATTGCGCCGAAAAACGGAACTTCGCCGACGGTCGCGGTCAACCAGCCGCCTCCCACACCGAAAATCGTGGTCCTCGCCGAATGCGCAGGATTGGCGCCATTGCAGGGAGCTTCCGGACCCAAGCGCCGGACCTTCACGGTGCAGGCCAGCTCGATCGGTGTCAAGCAGATCACGTTCTACCTCGACGGCCGCAAGCTCAAGACGCTAAAGCAGTCGCAGGCCAGGCGCGGCACGTTCACACTCAAGATCAACCCGCTCAAGCTCTCCTTCGGAGCGCACGAGCTGTCGGCCAAGACGCTCCTGAGCAACTCACGCTGCAAGGCGCCGGCGCGCTCCAGCTTGTTCGTGCGCCCCTACTCGGCGCGCGTCGCGCCGCGTTTCACAGGCTGACCTCAGACGATTTCGATCGGCGTGCCGACCTGAATCATCTGCCACAGGCGGGTGATGTCGGCGTTTCGCAGCCTGATGCAGCCGTGGGAGGGACGACCGGGGATCAGCTGCGGTTCGTCGGTGCCATGGATCCCGACGACGCCGCCGCCCGGCCATTCGCTGAGCGTCGGCGCATACGCGCTCGTGCCAAGCGCGTAGGGGCCGTAGAACGGCCCGCCGATGGCAGTCAGCTTCTCGGTCACGTAGAAGTGACCGGCGGGGGTGGGCAGGCTCGGCCGTCCCACGCCCACCGGCGCGCTCCAGATCGCGCGCCCGTCGCGGTAGAGGGTCGCGCGCAGCGTCTCGCGGTCGACGCGCAGGTACTCGTTGATCGCGTGCAGTTCGCCGAGCGCGCTGGCCGGCACCCAGCCGGCCACACCATTTGGACGCCCGGGCAGCGGAACCAGGATCCATGTATGCCGTCCGATGGTGGCCGAGCGCAGCTCGAGATACACGGCCGCCTGGCCGTCGGGGGTGAGGAACCCCAGATGGCCGACAATGCGAGATCGCGCCGAGGCATACTGGTGCGCCGCAGCTGCCACCTGCGGATAGGCCCAGCGCGAGAGCGTCTTCAGGTTCGACAGCGTCGCCACGACCGCGCCCTTGGACGCGCCCGCGGTTGCGGCCGGAGCGCCGCTCGCGAGCAGCAAAAGCGCGCATGCGCCGACCAGCGCGGCGAGTGAGCGACCCGCCCTGCTGCATGCGGTGCTGCGAGTGTCCTTTCTCAGTCGATCCAGCACTACGGATCCAATTATGACAGCGTTTGCGGCGGCCGCGCCGGGCATCTGCCGGGCGGCCCACGGCGCGCTGCGGAGCGCTCCACAGTGGGGAGTTTTGCGTGAGCGCGCACAGCAGCCGCCTATCGCCTTGACATGGCCTCGCAGAGACGCTACCGTCCCGAGGCCTGCGGGCCTCTCGCCGCGGCGCTCTCAAGGGAGATAGGAGCATTGTCGCAACTTCGCATACCCATGGATGGCAGCATGCGGCGTCTGATCATGGCCTTGGCGGCGGTGGTGTGCGTCCTGACCGGGCCCGCGGTGGGGATCGCCGCCGCCAGCCCCGAATGGGAGGTGCGGCCCGAAATCATTCCCAGCCCGGGTGGGAGCATCCAGGTCGGAGAACGGCTCGTGTGCTCAGCCGGCACCTGGAAGGGCGGCGGGGTCAAATTCGAATACGCCTGGTACCGGGAAGGGATCGAATCCACGGGCGAAGCCCCCCAACAGAAAGGCACCTACAAGCTCGGGAAGGCCGACGAACACAAGGATCTGACGTGCATCGTCACGGGTTATGAAGAAAAATCGGGCGTCAGAACCGAAACGCACGTTGAAGCCGTCAACGCGATCTGTCTCGGCGGCAAATGCGAAAAAGGACCGCCCCCCGAACCGCTCGAATCGGTACCGCCGGGGCCGACGATCTCCGGCAAAGCAGCGGTTGGTGAACAGCTGACCTGCGAACCGGGCAAATGGAAGGGGAGTCCGAGCGAATTCAAATACCGTTGGCTGCGGGAAAAGGAAGCGATCACGGGCGCCGAAAGCAGCACGTACAAAGTCCAGGAACGAGACGCGGGACACAAGCTGTCGTGCAAGGTTACAGCGAAGAACTCAACAGAAGAAAAGAGCGCGGAAAGCGAATCCGTATCGGTGCCGGGGCTCGCGCCCAAAGACATCACGGCCCCGAAAGTGCAGGGAACCCCTGCCGTCAACGAAACGCTGATCTGCAACCCGGGCACATGGAGCGGGAGCGAACCGTTCACGTTCGAATACCAGTGGCTGCGCAACGGCAAAGCGATCGCGATGGAATTCGGTCCCAACTACATCGTCACGCCCGCCGACGAAGGCCAGTCGCTCGCCTGCGAAGTCACCGCGAAGAACAGCGTGGGCAAATCCTCGCCGGCGACGAGCGAAGCGGTCAAGGTCAGCGTTAAGCTCAAGAACACCGAACTGCCCGCCATCTCGGGTACGGCGACGGAAGGCTCGACGCTGAAATGCTCGGAAGGTAAATGGAATGAGACTGTGCAGGCGGCGTATCACTGGCTGCGGGAAAAGACGGGGGAAAGCGTCAAGGAAATCAGCGGCGCGACCACGTCGGAACACAAGGTCGTCAAGGAAGACGTGGGGAGCGTGCTGTACTGCCAGGTCGAAGCCAAGCACGAAGCAGAAAAAGCCGTAGCGACGAGCGCGCCGTTTTCGATCCCGCGCGAAGGTGTGCCGGTGGATAAGAAGGCGCCTGAAGTGGAGGTCGTGAAAGGGGGTGAGACTGGCGGCAAGGCGATTGTGGGGGATACGTTGGCGTGTCTGCATGGGGAATGGAGTCCGGCGCCGACGGAATATCGGTACGAGTGGCTGCGCGAAGAAGCCGGTCATAAGACGTTGATCCGTGAAGAAACGCTGGGAGCCGGGACGCCGTCGAGCGAATATGTGGTCCAGGCGGCCGACGAAGGCGACACCGTGTCGTGTGCGGTGATCGCGAAAGACAGCGAAGGTCCGAGCGCAACACAGGCTGAAAGCAACGGGATTGTGGTCGCCGTCAAGCTCAAGAACACCGAACTGCCCGTGATCTCGGGTACCCCGAAGGAAGGCGAAACGCTGAAATGCTCGGAAGGGAAATGGAACGAGTCGGTGGGAGTGACGTACCAGTGGCTGCGCGAAGGTAAAGCGATCACCGGCGCGACCACGGCAGAACACAAGGTCGTCAAGGAAGACGTGGGGAACCTGCTCTACTGCGAAGTGAAAGCCAAGCACGAAGCCGAAGAAGTCGTAGCGAGGAGCGCGCCGTTTCCCATCTCGAAGGAAGGTGTGCCGGTGGATAAGAAGGCGCCTGAAGTGGAGGTCGTGAAAGGGGGTGAGACTGGCGGCAAGGCGATTGTGGGGGATACGTTGGCGTGTCTGCATGGGGAATGGAGTCCGGCGCCGACGGAATATCGGTACGAGTGGCTGCGCGAAGAAGCCGGTCATAAGACGTTGATCCGTGAAGAAACGCTGGGAGCCGGGACGCCGTCGAGCGAATATGTGGTCCAGGCGGCCGACGAAGGCGACACCGTTTCGTGTGCGGTGATCGCGAAAGACAGTGAAGGTCCGAGCGAAAAATCGGCGGAAAGCAGCGGGATTGCGGTCGCGGTCAAGCTCAAGAACACGGAACTGCCAGTGATCTCGGGTACGGCGACGGAAGGCTCGACGCTGAAATGCTCGGAAGGTAAATGGAACGAGAGCCCTGTGAAAGTGACGTACCAGTGGCTGCGCGAAGGTAAAGAAATCAGTGGTGCGACCACGTCGGAACACAAGGTCGTCAAAGAAGACCTGGGGAGCCTGCTCTATTGCGAAGCCAAAGCCAAGCATGAAACCGAAGAAGTCGTAGCGACGAGCGCGCCGTTTTCGATCCCGGGCGAACACATAGGCGCGCCGGTCGACAAGAAGGCGCCCGAAGTCGAGGTCGTAAAAGGGACGGGCGGCAAGGCGATCGCAGGGAATACGTTGGCCTGCCTGCACGGCGAATGGAGTCCCGCGCCGACGCAGTACCTGTACGAGTGGCTGCGCGAAGAAGCGTCCGGTCACAAGACGCTGATCACCTCGGAAACGCTCAGTGCCGCTGAACCGTCGAGCGCCTATATAGTGCAGGAAGCCGACGAGGGCTACACGGTCTCGTGTGCGGTGATCGCGAAAAACAGTGAAGGGCCAAGCGAGCCGGCGGAAAGCAACTCAATTTCGGTCGCCGGAGAAATTCCGATCTCGATAATCTCCCCCCAAATCACGCCGGACGCCTCGCCCGCCCGCGAAGGCGAAACGCTCAGCTGTCTGCGCGGCACGTGGGTGGGGGAGCCGGAACCCACCACGTTCATCTACACCTGGTTCCGGGAAGGGGCCAAAATCCCTGGAGCAGCAACTGCCGCCTATAAGATCGTCAAGGAAGATCGCGGGCACTGGCTCTCGTGCACCGTGACCGCGAGCAACAATCAAGGGCACACGGTGGCCGCCAGCAGCAACAAGGTCTACGTGCAGGGAGCAGAACCGGAAGCGCCGGTGGGATGGCCGAAGATCGGCGGCGAACCGACGGTGGGGTCGGTCTTGACATGTGAAGCGGACGAAAGCGGATGGACGGGCGCGCCGGCGCCGGCCCTCACCTCCCAGTGGCTGTTGAACGGGACCCCGATCCCATCGGCCACTCTCTCGCAATTCACGGTGACCGCCGCCGATCGAGGCTCCAATCTCACCTGCACGGTCACGGGCACGAACGACGAAGGCACGCGCTCTGTCACCAGCGCGCTCGTCCACATCGCCGGGGAAGCGCCGAGGGTGATCGGAGAGCGGCCGCACATCGAAGGCACCGGCGCGGTCGGGCGGACGCTGACCTGCGAACGCGGCACGTGGGCAGGGGAACCGTCGCCGTCGTTCGAATACCAGTGGTACCGCGATGGGGCGCCGATCGCGGCGGCGACCGAACAGAAGTACACCGTCGAACCGGCCGATCAGGAACACACGCTGTCATGCAGGGTGACCGCCACGAATATCGAAGGCAGCGCCGAAGCCGAGAGCGAAAACAGCGTGGCGATCGTGACCCATACGGCGCAGAGCGGCGTGTCGGCGTCGACGACGAAAGGCGATCCGGCGCAGCCCGTGCCCCCCAACCCGCGCGTGATCCTCGCCTCGCTCGAGAGTCAGCTCACGACGGTGCTCAGCAAGGCGCGCCTGAAGGCGGTCCGCAAGGCCGGGGGCTTCGCGTTCCCGTTCATCCCGCCGTGGGAGGGGACGCTGGAAGTGTCCTGGTACCAGGTCGAGAAGGTGAAGACGGCGCACGGCGTGAAGCGCAAGCGGCTCGTGCTCGCACGGTCGCACCGCTCGTACACGAGCACGGCGGAGAGCAGCTTCAAGTTGGACCTGACCGCCTACGGCCGGCGCGAGCTCGCGCACAGCAAGCGCATGAAGCTGACGATGGAGGTCGCCTTCACCATCGCGCACGACACGCCGGTGACCTGGTACGCGACGTTCGTGCTGGGCAGCGCCGAACCCGAAGTGCGGTAGGGCCCGGCGCAGGCCGGCGGGCCGTTGCGTGACGCGGGGCCGCTGGCTCGGGGTGGTCTCAGGCCGTGCCGCGGCGACTGCGGGCCGCGCGATCCTGCTGCGCACCATCACACACATCACCGCACGCCGCGGACTATCAACCGTCACCCGACGCCATGGGCCGTGAGCCTGGTGTCCTGAACCGACAGCTCGGGCAGGCCTTCCCAAATGAGGAGGCGATCGCCGGTGCGGGAGCCGCTTTGGCTGGTACTCGGGGAGGGGTGAGGATCGGCGTCCCCACGGGCGGCCATCTTGCACGCGACCCAACAGAGGGCGATGATGGCCAGCCAGGCGATTGGTATGAGAACGAAGAGCATTGACATCTTGATCGTCTCAGTCGACGATGACGCCGAACTCCTGAGAGTAGATAGCCCCGGGCTGGCCTTCGGAAAGCGAGGCGGGCGCGGCGGCCACGACGCCGACCGCGGTGTCGTGGTACGGGGCGTAGAGAATGTTCGCCAGGTGCTCCGGCGAGGCGATCCAGGCCGCGACGATCGAGCTCGGCGTGCTCAGCTGCAGGGTGCCCCAGGCGATGTTCTCGCCGATCGTGTATCCGACCCTGGAGTTGGGGATGTAGCCGGTGGCCTGCACGCGACTCACGGGAGTCAGCCCGCTCGGTGCGACGTGGGCGAAGTAGTCGTCGCTGACCATTTCTTCGCTGTGGCCTTGCGCGGCCTGCTCGAGCTGCGCGTTGGGCGCCAGCGGCAGCTCGCCGTTGCGTGCGCGCTCCTGGTTGACCAGACACAGGGTGGCCGCGTCGATCGCTTCGAGGTTGCCCTCTTCGGGCGTCAGTTCGGTGTTCTGGCATGGCGTGGCGAGCACCCTCGCGATCGTCGCCGCGGAGCCGCTGTGATCCACGTGCCGTGCCCGGACTGCGTGCCATGCGTAGCGGGCGTGACGATGGACGCGGTGATGGCTGCCATGGACATTGGCGCGATGAGCGTGGCCGTGGGCGCGATGAACGTGGGCGTGAGCGTGGGCGTGTGCACCCCTTGGCGCTGCGATCGCGGCGCCAGAGGCGCCCATGGCGATCGCGACGGTCGCCGAGAGGAGCGTGGGGAGGAGGTGGTTGCGAAGCTTGCTCACCTCCTCGCTATCGGCTGCCGCCGGCCCTTATTTGAGCTTACGCCGGCCGGTTGGACGCGAACGGGTGGATGCTTGCAACGAGCGCTCGGCATTATCCTGAACGGCATGGGGACAACTGCGCATGGGGGAGCCCTGGCACGGGCCCTGGGAGCTCCGGCCGCCGCGCCTGACAGGGCGTTCGGTCAGCCCCGGCGCCGGCGCCCTCGCCACCAGGCCGGCCGCGCCGAGCGCGACTGGAGCTCCTCGATCGCGCCTGCCGGCGGTGGCGGGATCTCTTCGCCGGCGAGGATCGCGGCGGGCACCTGCTCGGTGAACCAGCCGCCGAGGGACTGCAGGTGCGCCTGGCGCAGCTCGGCGGCGATCCCGGGGGGCCGGTTGAGGTGGTCGTGGGCGTCGGATGCGACGTTGTGCACGAGCCCGTCGCGCACGAGTCCGAGCGCGAACCGGCGCACATCTCCGCCGAAGCTGCCCACGAGCGAGCCCGCGGTGATCGAGGTGAGGATCCCGGCCCGCACGAGCGACTCGAGTGCGGGGCGGTCGCGGTGAAATGCGGGACAGCGCTCGGGATGGGCGAGCACGACGCGGTGGCCCTCGCGGACGATGTCGAGCAGGATCGCGTCGATGCCGCCCGCGGCGGGGGTGAACGGCGGCTCGATCAAGAGCCAGCCGCCGGAGCCGCCGAGGGCGAGCTCGGCGATCTGCTCGGGCGCCATGTCCACGACGCTCGTCAGCGCGATCTCGGCGCCTGGGCGCACCTCGATCGCGATCGCCTCCGAGCGCAGGCGCTCGTTCAGCTCTCCCACCAGCCGCGCGATCGTCGCGGCGTCGTTGGGGTAGAGCCGGTTCACGTGGGGTGTGGCCACGATCGTGCGCACACCGGCCGCGCTTGACGCACGGGCGAGCTCGAGCGAGCCCTCGATCGTCTCGGGACCGTCGTCGATGCCCGGCAGGACGTGGCAGTGCAGGTCGATCATGTGTGCGTGGTTCGTGGAAGCATCCATGGCTGTGGTTCGTTAGAGTATGCGAGGCGGCGACGGTTGCGCGAGGTGCTTGGGGCGCCGCCGGATCACCATCCTGGACATCACCCGATACCATCATCTAAAGGCGCGAAACAACCAGGTAGCAACCAGCACGGATGCCCGCCACCTACCATCTATCGCACCTGCGTACCCTCGAGGCGGAGGCTGTCCATGTGATGCGCGAGGTCGCCGCCGAGTTCGAGCGGCCCGTGCTGTTGTTCAGCGGCGGCAAGGACTCGATCGTGCTGCTGGCACTCGCCGAGAAGGCGTTTCGTCCGGGGGGATTCCCGTTTCCGATCATGCATATCGACACGGGGCACAACTTCCCGGAGGCGATCGAGTTTCGCGATCGGCGGGTCGCGGAGATGGGGGAGCGGCTGATCGTGGCGAGCGTTCAGGACTCGATCGATCGGGGTCGGGTTGTCGAGGACACGGGGCCGAGAGCTTCCCGCAACGGCCTTCAGACGGTGACGCTGCTTGACGCGATCTCAGAGCATGGCTTTGACGCGGCCTTCGGGGGGGCTCGGCGAGATGAGGAGCGCGCGCGGGCCAAGGAGCGCATCATCTCGTTCCGTGACGAGTTCGGTCAGTGGGAGCCTCAGCGTCAGCGCCCCGAGCTCTGGGGCCTTTACAACGGACGTCTGCGCAAGGGTGAGCACGCGCGTGTCTTCCCGATCTCAAACTGGACGGAGCTCGATGTCTGGCAGTACATCGCCGAGGAGAGCCTCGAGGTGCCCTCGATCTACTTCGCCCACGAGCGTGAGGTGTTCGAGCGTGACGGGATGCTCTACGCCGTCAGCCCTCACGTCCAGCTGCAGGAGGGGGAGCGGCCCTTCTCTGCTTGGGTGCGCTACCGCACGGTGGGGGACATGAGCTGTACCGGGGCGGTTGAGTCTCGGGCTGCGACCCTTGCGGATGTGGTTCTCGAGATCGCGGGTACCCAGGTCACCGAGCGCGGCCAGACGCGTGCCGATGACAGGGTCACTGAGGCGGCGATGGAGGATCGCAAGAAGGCGGGTTATTTCTAGTGGCCGGCTCCGATACGACCGTAAGCCGGTCCCAGAACGGCCATCTGCCCCTCGCGGCTGAGCAGGATGTCTTTCACAAGCTCT
Source organism: uncultured Solirubrobacterales bacterium (assembly GCA_963755165.1). Classification (GTDB taxonomy): domain Bacteria; phylum Actinomycetota; class Thermoleophilia; order Solirubrobacterales; family Solirubrobacteraceae; genus Palsa-744. The sequence continues at coordinate 170,349 of CAVWIT010000003.1, forward strand.
CCGAGCGCCCGGCTGAGCTGTTGCGTTTCGCCACCGCGGGCTCGGTGGACGACGGCAAGAGCACGCTGATCGGGCGGCTGCTGTACGACTCAAAGCAGGTGCTCTCAGATCAGCTGGAGCACGTGCAGCGGACGAGCAGGCGGATGGGCAGCGACTTCCTCGACCTGTCGCTGCTGACCGACGGGTTGCGGGCCGAGCGCGAGCAGGGCATCACGATCGACGTCGCCTACCGGTATTTCGCCACGGCCCAACGCAGGTTCATCATCGCCGACACACCCGGGCACGAGCAGTACACGCGCAACATGGTCACCGGCGCCTCGACCGCGGATCTGGCGATCGTGCTGATCGATGCGCGCAAGGGGGTGCTCGCGCAGTCCAAGCGCCATGCGTTCATCAGCTCGCTGCTGGGAATCCCGCATCTCGTGGTGTGCGTGAACAAGATGGACCTGGTCGACTTCGACGAGGGGGTGTTTGCGAGGATCGTCGAGGACTTCGATCGGTTCGCGGCCCGGCTGGAGATCTCCGACGTGACGTTCATCCCGATCTCGGCGCTGCTGGGGGACAACGTGGTGGAGCGTTCGCAGTCGATGCCCTGGTATCAGGGGCCGCCACTGCTGTATCACCTCGAGCACGTCCACATCGCCTCCGATCGCAACCTGATCGACGTGCGCTTTCCGGTGCAGTGGGTGATCCGGGTGGGCGGGCATCGAGTCCGTGAGGGCATGGTCGACTACCGCGCCTACGCGGGACAGGTGGCGGGAGGGATCATCCGCCCGGGCGACGAGGTGGTGGTGTTGCCCGGCGGACAGCGCAGCACGGTCGCCGGGATCGATACGTTCGACGGACCGGTGCGGGAGGCCTTTCCTCCGATGTCGGTTGCCCTGCGCCTCGCCGATGACATCGACGTGAGCCGGGGGAGCACGATCGCCCGCGCCCACAACCAGCCGGCTGTGGCCAACAGTTTCGAGTGCCTGCTGTGCTGGATGTCCGAGCAGCCCCTTACTCCCCAAAGACGTTACCTGGTGAAGCACACGACCCGTACGGTGGGAGTGAGCGCTTTGGATATTCGTTACAAGTTTGAACTGGACGACGAGCTACACCGCGATGAGGGCGCCACGACGCTCGAGCTGAACGATCTGGGGCGCGTCCACATGGAGTTCAGCTCGCCGCTGGTGATCGACTCCTACCGGCGCAACCGTGTTACGGGCAGCCTGATCGTGATCGACGAGGCGAGCAACGAAACGGTCGCGGCCGGGGTGATCCTCGACACGGACGCCGACGCCGAGACCCAGGGCACCCTCGCTGGCCCACAGGCGAAGACCGAGTGCAGCCCGAATGTGCGCTGGCAGGGATCGCGGCTGACTCGCGAATGCCGCTGGGAGTACCTGGGGCATGGCGGGGCGACGGTCTGGTTCACGGGATTGCCCGGCGCGGGCAAGTCCACGATCGCGGCCGCCGTCGAGGAGCGCCTCGTGGCCGCCGGCCGGCCCGCGTTTCTGCTCGACGGCGACAACCTCCGTCACGGATTGAACGGCGATCTCGGCTTCGACGAGGCCGCGCGCGCCGAGAACGTGCGTCGCACCGCGCATGTCGCGAGGCTGTTCGCGGAGTCCGGGACGATCGCCCTGGTCAGCCTCGTCAGCCCTTACGCCGCCGATCGCGAGTCGGCGGCCGCGCTGCACGCCGCGAAGGAGTTGCGGTTCATCGAAGTGTTCGTCAGCACCCCGCTGGAGCAGTGCGAGCAGCGCGACCCCAAGGGCCTGTACGCGCGCGCGCGCGCGGGTGACCTGCAGGGCTTGACCGGGGTGGGCGCCCCGTATGAGGCGCCCGTCAGCCCGGACCTGGTGCTGCATACCTGCGCGGAGAGCGTCCAGGACGAGGTCGAGCGCGTGCTGCAGACGCTCGCCGGCCACGGGCTGATCTGATCGGGGGGTTCAGCCCACGGCTGGGCGGCTCCCCGCGACGCCCAGACGGCGTAGGTCGACGGCTATCCCACCGCCCCCGGCCCGCCGGGCGCGGTGGCCGCGGCCGCGTCCAGCAGCCCCGCTCCGTACAGATTGCTGTCGCCGGGTCCCCCCAGCTTGCGCGCCGTCGCGCGCAGTCGCGCCGTTATCTGGGCCACCGTCGGTTTGAGCCCCAGCACGTGCCCGGCGATGATCAGCGCGACGGTGCCCGCCACGTGGGGCGTGGCCATCGAGGTGCCCTCATAGCCGTTCGGGAACCCGAATCGCCTGGGTGAGGAGCCGGTGAAAGTCATCTGAAAGATGTCCTTGCCCGCCGGCGCTTCCGGATGGCAGTTCGGGTCGCCCGGCAGATCCGCGTCGGCGCCGCCCCCCGGGGCGACGAGCGTGAGCCCCGACCCGTCGTTCGAGTAGTCGGCCAGGCACCCGTGTTCGGTCGTGGCGCCCACCGCGATGACATGAGGGATCTTCGCCGGATAGGCGATTGCGCTGTGTCCCTCGTTGCCGGCTGCCGCCACGACCACGACCCCCTTGCGGTAGGCGTAGCGCAGCGCTTCCGTCAGCTCCGGGATGTCGTGCGCCGTCACGCCGGGGGAGAACTCCAGGCTCAGGTTGATCACCTTCGCGCCGTGCATGACCGCGAACCGCACCCCTTCGGCGATCGTGCTCGCGTCCCCTTCGCCTTCGCTGTTGAGCACCCTCACCGGCATGATGCGCGCCGCGAATGCGAGCCCTGTGAGGCCGAGCCCGTTGTTCGTGGCCTCCGCGATTGTCCCCGCGACGAACGTTCCGTGCCCGTTGTGGTCGTTCGGGTGTGGGCTGCGATCGATGAAGTCGTAGCCTTTGACGAACAGATACTTACTGAAGTCCGGCGAGCGTCGATACCGCCCTCTGTTCGCGTATGCCACGCCCGTATCGAGCACCGCCACGATCACGCCCCTGCCTCCCGGAGCGCCCTCGGCCGCCACGTTCGCCCACGCTTCCGGCGCATCCACTCCGAACTGCCCGACGAAGTTCCACTGCGCCAGCCGCCAGTCCCCCGGCGCGCCACCCTGGCCGGGTATGCCCGTGTCGTTGGGGATCCAGCTCCCCGCCGCGCGCGCGATGTAGTCGGGTGCCGCCCACTCGACGTCTCGCTGCCGGCGCAGAGCCATGAGTGCGTCCGCGACGCTCACGCCGCGCGCCAGCTTCAGCAGCCGCGTGTGCTGCGCCACCACCGCTTGATCTTGCGTCCTCGCGGTCGGGCCCTGCGCCACTGCCGCCGGGTCCTGAGCTCCCGTGGCCCTGGCGGTCGCCGCCCACCCGCCCGCGGGCGTACCCGCGGCGTACTTGACCACCACCTCGCCCGGGGCATATTCCCCCCGCCATTGCGCGGCGTGCGCTCCGGCGGCTCCGGCGAGCGCCAGGGCGACCGTCAGCACAGTCGCGACCGTGGCCACGTGCGCGCGCCCACGGCACCTGCGGGCAGGATCTTCCGTACCCCCGCGAATAGGGTCTTCCGTACCCTCGCGAACAGGATCTGTCGCGTGCCCTGTGATGAGGGCTCTCGTGTGAGGTTCGTTCGGGTGCATGGTTATCGTGCGTAATCATTCCTTCCGTGACAACACTCGGCGGCATACCGGCAGTGGTTAGGATCGCGCAGCACTCTCGCAGAGTTCTCGCCTGTCACGTGCTATGAACACGGGCGACCCACGCGAGGATCGTCCCGGAGGCGACCCACGCAAGGACCGTCCCGGAGGCGACCCACGCGAGGATCGTCCCGGAGGCGACCCAGGCGAGGATCGTCCCGGCGCGGGCGAAGAGGCGGAGGCCTACTTCATGCGTCTGGCCCTGCGCGAGGCGCAGCGGGCGCTCGCACACGACGACGTTCCGATCGGTGCTGTGGTCGTGTGTGGCGGCGAGGTGATCGCGGCCGCGCACAACGAGCGGGAGCTGCGCGCCGACCCGACCGCGCACGCCGAGATTCTCGCCCTGCGCGAGGCCTCCCGCGCGCTGGGCTCCTGGCGGTTGCTCGACTGCACGCTGTATGTGACGCTCGAGCCCTGCGCGATGTGCGCCGGGGCGATCGTGCTCGCCCGCGTGGCTCGTGTCGTGTACGGCGCGACCGACCCCAAGGCCGGCGCCTGCGGCAGCGTCCTGGACGTGCTCTCAGAGCCCCGCCTGAACCACCGGCCCGAGGTCCTCGTGGGAGTCCTCGCACCCGACTGCGGTCAGCTGTTGAGCGAGTTCTTCGCGTCGCGGCGCTAGGTCTGCTCCCGGGCAGCGGTCACCCGGCCCGGACGCCGGCGATCATCTAGCCTTGCCTTGTCTTCCTGGAAGGGTGGCAGAGTGGTTGAATGCGGCGGTCTCGAAAACCGTTTCGGGGGAGATTCCTCCGACGAGGGTTCGAATCCCTCCCCTTCCGCTTTGACTTCGTCCACCAAGCGCCAGGCGCTAGACCTGTTCCGCAACCTGCCCCGCCGCTACGACCAGCTCTCGGCGGCGCTCAGCTTCTGGCAGGACCCGCGCTGGCGGCGCGCTCTTGTCGATGCGGTGGCCCCCGCCGCGGGCGAGCGCATCCTCGACGTCGCCACCGGCACGGGGATGGTCGCGGCCGAGCTGCTCGCGCGCGCCGACTGCGCGGTCGTGGGCCTCGACCAGAGCGCCGAGATGCTCGCCGGCGCCCGCGCGCGCTTTGCCGCGAGCCCGGACGCGGCGCGCGTGGAGCTGATCGAAGGACAGGCCGAGCGGCTGCCGTTCGCGGACGCGACGTTTGACGCGCTGACGTTCACCTACCTGCTGCGCTACGTCGACGATCCGCGGGCGACGATGCGCGAGCTGGCGAGAGTCGTCCGTCCCGGCGGGCGGGTCGCATCGCTCGAGTTCGGCGTTCCTCCGCGCGTGTTGCCGCGCCTGGCCTGGCGCTTCTACACCGCCGTCGGCCTGCCGGTGCTCGGGCGCGTCTTCTCGCGCGACTGGGCCGCGGTCGGGCGGTTCCTCGGCCCGAGCATCGCCAGGTACTACGCCCGCCATCCGCTGCCAGCGATCGCCGGCTACTGGCGAGATGCGGGGCTGCGGGATGTCAGCGTGCGGCGCATGAGCCTCGGCGGCGGCGTCGTCATGTCCGCGACCAAGTCAGACGCGCGCGCGGATGCCGGCGAGCACTGAACGCCCCGCTTTCTACGCGCTCGGCCGCGGCCTGCCCGGGGATCTGCTCGCGCTGGCGCACCCTCCGTACACCGCCTGGCACCTGAGCTACTTCGCGATCGGCGCCTCGCTCGCGCCCCACCACCTGTACGTCGACCGCCTGCTTTGGGGCCTGGTCGCGTTCGGGCTCGCCGTGGGTGTCGCCGCGCACGCGCTCGATGAGCTGCACGATCGCCCGTTGCGCACACGCCTGTCCGACCGTGCGCTGATCGTCCTGGCCTGCGCGAGCCTGCTCGGCGCGCTGGCGATCGGCGTCGCGGGCATCCTCACCGTCTCCGTCGCGCTCGTGCCGTTCGTCGTGGCGGGCATGCTGTTCCTGCCTGCCTACAACCTCGAGCTGCTCGGCGGGCGCCTGCACTCGGACCTGTGGTTCGCTATCGGCTGGGGCGCTTTCCCGGCGCTGACCGGCTACTTCATCGAGGCCGAGCGCATCACCGCGGCCGGCCTGCTGATCGCCGCCGCCTGCCTTGTCCTGAGCGTCGCCCAGCGACGCCTGTCCTCACCCGCGCGCGAGCTCCGCCGCCGCACGCGCTCGGTGCAGGGCACGCGCACCCGCGCGGACGGCGCCACCGAGCCGTTGACGCTTCCCGGGCTGCTTTCACCGCTCGACGGCGCTCTGTCCGCGCTCTCTCTGGCGATGGTCCTGCTCGCCTGCGCGCTGGTGTTCGCGCGCGTGTCGTAGGCGCTCCCCAGCCGGCCGCGTCGTCGCGGATCGGCCTCAGCTCGTCTCCGACGAGGAGATCGTCTCCCGATCCGCCACGTCCGCGCCGGTCGTGGTCGTCATCACGGCCGCGCTCTTGCCGCCGAGCACGCGCCGCGTCAACCCCGGCGTGAGGATCCTGGCCGCCGCGGCAAGCGCATACGGGCGCGGCACGTACCGCTCGGGCCGGCGTCCGACGCCCGCCTGATAGATCGCCTCGGCCGCCCGCTCCGGGGTGGACACGGCCCAGCGCGTCCACGGTCGTGCCGTCAGCTCGGACTGGGGGAACCCCTCGGTGGAGATGAACCCGGGCAGCACGAGCCCGACGTGCACGCCATGCGCGCGCTCCTCTGCCCACAGCGAGTCGGACCAGCCGGCGAGGGCGTACTTGGACGCGCTGTATGCGCCGGTCCCCGCGCGGGCGACCCTTGCGGCGGTCGAGGCGACGTTGACGATTGCGCTCGGCGCCGAGGAGCGCAGCAACGGCAGCAGCGCCTCGGTGAGGCGCACCGGCGCGTCGAAGTTGATCGCCATCGTGCGCCGCACGTTCTCGTAGCCGCCCTCGGCGAATCGCTTGCGCCACGAGGTGCCCGCGTTGTTGACGAGGAGGTCCAGCCGTCCGTATCGCTCGGTTACGTGCGCGCGGATCAGCTCCGGCGCGTTCTCGTCCACCAGATCGACGGCGACGAAGCTCACGCGCTCGGAGCCCAGCGACTGCGCCAGCGCGCGCAGGCGCTCCTCGCGGCGGGCGACCAGGACGAGCGATGATCCCGGCTCGCGCGCGAGCCGCTTTGCGGTGGCCTCGCCGATGCCGCTGGAGGCTCCGGTGACGATCGCCACCATCGGCCGGCCCTGCGTCTGCGTCGTGCGGTCCTGCGTCTGCGTCGTGGTCTGCCCGTTCATGCCCACAGCCGCAGAGCCTACCCCTCTTCCAGCACCCTCGCCCCGGCGCAGGGGCGCACCTCGAGTCCCCCGGCCGGTATCGGGACATCCGGGGGCAGCAGCCCGAGCACGCTGCCACCGAAGCCGCCGCCTATCAGGCGCGCCCCCGCGGCGCCGGCGTCGAGCATGCGCCGCACCGTCGCCTCGACGGTCGGTGTCGAGACCTCCAGGTCATCGCGCAGGCTTGCGTGCGAGGCGTTCAGCAGCTCCGCCAGCGCCGGCAGATCGCCCGCGCGCAGCGCCGCCACGGCGCTGTCCACCCGCATGTTGTCGCCGAGCACGTGCCTCGCCCGCCCGCGCAGCGCAAGCGGGAGCTCCTGCAGCCGGGTCTCCTCGACCTCCCGCAACGAGCTCACGCCCAGGAGCTCGCACGCCCGTGCGCATTCCGCCCGGCGCTGGTTATAGCCGGAGCTCGCGTTGGAGCGCCGCTCGCCGCTGTCGAGCGTCACCAGCCGCCAGCCGTCCAGTCGCAGCGGCACCGGGTCCACGCGCAGTGTCTGAAAGTCGATCCGCAGCGCCATGTCTCGCTCTCCGTACAGTGAGCTCAGCTGGTCGAGCAGCCCGGTCTGCGCGCCGGCCCACTCGTTCTCCACGCGCGAGCAAAGCTTGGCCAGCGCGGTGGTGCCGATCTCCCCGCGTGTGCCGGCCAGCGCGAGCAGCGCGAGGCAGAGCGCGACCTCCAGGGCGGCCGAGGAGGACAGGCCGGCGCCGCGCGGGACCGCGCCCTCGATCTGCAGGCTCGCGCCGACCGGTCGCAACCCGGCGCGCGCCAGCTCGGCGACCGTGCCTCGCACGAACGCGCGCCAGCCCGGGGCGGGTGACGGGTCCCGAAGGGCAAACTCGTCGTGCTCGTCCAGGTCCAGAGCATGCGCGCGCACGATCGCGCTCTCCTCACGGCCATTTGCCCCCTCCTCGCCGGATGCTGGCCGATCTCCGATCGGTCGCCGTGCCCGCACCGTCACCCCCTGGGCGATCGCGAACGCCAGCGCCAGACCGTTGTTGTAGTCGGTGTGCTCGCCGATCAGACATACGCGCCCGGGCGCGAACGCGCGCACGCGTTCCGGCGGATCGGGACTACGCGGCACGGACGATCGCCGCGCGCAACGCCGGCGCGGACTCCTCGGGGAGCGTGTCGGAGGTGTGTATATTCTTTTTAGGGTGCGTATAACTATTGTAGTACGGACTTTAAAATTTTATATAACACACAACACCACCCCTTCCTCCTCCAGCCCCTACTATAGTAATACGTACTGTTGGAAGTCGTGCTAGCTTGAGATGACCGTGTTCGCGACAACTCGTCGCAGTCCCCGGCTGGTCCTCGGCGTGGTCCTCGTCGCGCTGGTGGTCGTGCTCGCCGGTGGGATGTACCTGTATGACCGCGCCCACCGCGACACGATCGCAAACGGCGTGAAGATCGACGGGGTGGGAGTGGGCGGGCTGAGCGAGACGGCGGCGCTGCGCAAGGTCCAGCACGCCGTGATCGATCCGCTGAACAGTCCGGTGACGGTCAGATCGAGTGTGGGGACGTGGACGCTCGATCCGCGCCAGGCGCGGCTGAGGGTGGACGCGCAGACCATGGTCCAGCAGGCGCTCCGGGCCAGCCGCGAAGGCTCGATCGTGACGCGCACGTTCAGGAGCTTGTCCGGGGGCAGCGTGAACAAGGACGTGCCGCTGGTGGTGAGCTACTCACATCGGGCGGTGCGCGAACTGACTGCGCGAGTGCGCACGGCGACGGACAGGCCTGCGCAGGACGCGACCGTGCAGCCGAGCGCGAGCGGGCTGAGCACGGTGCCGGCGAGGACGGGGATCGCCGTCGATAGCCAGCGGCTGGGCGGGCGGATCGAGTACGCGCTGACGGGCGCGAGCTCGAGCAGGACGGTGACGGTGCCGACGAAGACGGTGCGGCCGAAGGTGAGCACGGCGCAGCTGGCGAGCGAGTACCCCGCGTACATCGTCGTCGACCGCTCAGAATTCAGGTTGCGCTTCTACGACCACCTGAAACTGACGAAAACCTACGAAATCGCCGTGGGGATGGAAGGGTTGGAAACGCCGGGGGGCCTGCACAAGATCGAATGGGAGCAGGTCGACCCGCCGTGGTACGTGCCGAAAAAAGCGTGGGCGGGAGCGCTGGCGGGAACGGTCGTCCCGCCGGGTCCGGCGGACCCGCTGAAGGCGCGCTTCATGTCCTTCGACGGCGGTGCGGGCATCCATGGGATCGACCCGAGCGAGTACGGCTCGATCGGGCACGACGCCTCGCACGGCTGCATTCGGATGCGGATCCCCGATGTGATCGATCTGTACAGCAAATCGCCGGTGGGCACACCCGTCTACATCATCTGAGCGGTGCGGTCAGACCCGGCGAATGCGGTCAGGTTCTGTGAGGTGGGCCTGATTCTGCTGGCGCTCGCCGCGGATCTGGACGGCTATGAAGACAACGATGATGTTTACGATGATGCCGATGCCGATGAACGTGGCGATCAGGCCAACGTCCTTGGAGAATGCCGTACTGGTGGCGAGCAGGGCCGTGCTGGTGGCGAGCAGGGAGATCATCGCGCGCGGGGGAGCCTAGCAGCGCGGCGAGATAGGCTCTGAGCCCACCGCCGTAATGCGTGTGCCGGGAGAGGTGCCGGAGCGGTTGAACGGGCGCGACTGGAAATCGCGTAACGGGGGAAACCTCGTTCGAGGGTTCGAATCCCTCCCTCTCCGCTCAGACAATCGCCCCGGCCTCGCGCCGGGAGCGTGGCGCGCGTGGCGCGACGATGCCGCCCCAATCCCCGTCCTCGATCCGCGCGGGCTCGGTGGTGGCCAGGAAGTCGCCCAAAACCGCCGCGAGCCCGTCGGGGTCTTCGAGATGGGGGAAGTGGGCTGCCCGCGGCAGGGTCTGCAAGCGGCTGCCCGGCGCCGCGCGGTGGGCGGCGAGGCCGTGCGCCACAGGGATTGTGTGATCGCGCTCGCCCCAGACGATCAGGGTCGGCATGCCGGCGAGCAGGTAGAGCCGGTCGGTGGCGCTTACGCGCTGGCCGCGGATGTCGATCACCGAGCGCAGGGTGTGCAGGAACGCGGTGCGCGCGCCGGGCTCCTCCAGCGGGCGCAGCGCGCGGGCGATCGCCTGCAGGTAGACGCCCTGGCGCGACCCGGACTCGCGCAGCCGATCGCCGCCGCGGCGCAATCCCGAGAGCAGGCGGGGATGGGCGGCGAGCGAGAGCAGCGCGGCGGCGCCCGGCAGCGTGGCGCTGCGCAGGAGCGGGCTGACCTCGTGGCCGAGGCCGCCGGAGGAGATGAGCACGAGGCGCTCGGTGCGCTGGGGGAACTGGTAGAAGAACTGCATCGCCACGCCGCCCCCGAGCGAGTGCCCGACGATCGTGGCGCGGTCGATGCCGAGCACCGCGAGCAGGTCGCGGATGCTGGTGGCGTGCGCGCCCAGCGAGTAGTCCCCCCGCGGCGTGGCGGAGTCGCCGTGGCCGATCAGGTCGGGGGCGATCACCGTGTAGCGGTCGGCCAGGCTCAGCGCGACCGAGCGCCAGTGGCGTGAGGAGTTGACCATGCCGTGGATCAGCACGACAGGAGGGCCGCTGCCGGCCATGTGGTAGATCACGCGGTGGCCGTGCAGCTGCACCTGCCAGGCCTCGAAGTCGTCGGTATGGTCGGGCACGATAGGACCCAAGCTACACGCTCGGCCAGGCAGCGGTTCGGGCGGGGCGTCTAGACTGGGGGGCTCTGCGCCAGTAGCTCAGCTGGATAGAGCGTCGGTCTACGGAACCGAAGGTCGGGAGTTCGAATCTCTCCTGGCGCGTACACCGCCATGCATCATGAGGCGGTGGGCTTTCAGGCGGCGGTGGGCTTTCAGCCGTCCGCAAACGGCGCGATCGGGACCCCGTGTCGCTCGCCGGCGCGCATCCCCAGCTCGTATGCGCCCCCGTGCGCGCTCGTCAGCATGCGCGGCTCTCGCTCGCCCGGCAGTGTGAGCTCCAGCTCCAGCTTTGCGATCGAGCAATTGACGACCTCGTGCTCGCCGACCCGGCTCTTCGCGCCGTGTGCCCCCGGATCTGCGTATCGCCAGCCCGCGGCGCTTTCCTCGGGGATCTGCGCGCGCGCGTCGATGCGCAGGCCCTTCGCCCCCGTCAGGCGCAGCAGCTCGCAGCCGTCCGCGCGCTCGTTTACGCGCAGTCCGCGCCTTGTCAGGCCGCCGACCCGGTAGCGCCTTCCATCGAGCGATATCGCTCCATTTGCGATCCACGGCGTCATGCGGCCCGCGACCATGATCCGTCCGAGCGCCACATCCAGCCACGCGTCCGGCGCCTGTGCGAACCCGACCCCGTGCAGCCACACCCAGCGCTCGGCGTGCTCTGCGCCCCAGTTGTGCCCGACCATTCCCCGCCAGTCCTCCAGGCGCAGAGTCCGCCCGTCCGGCAGCTCGACCGTGCCCTGAAACCGGGCGTCCGGAGCCGGGCTCGTGAGCTTCGTTCTCGGCAGCTTCGTTCTGTACATCCACGCCGCCGGCAGGTGTCGCAGCTCCGGCTCGCTCGAGCGCCATCGCAACGACCAGATCACTCCGCCGCACTCGCCCTCGGCTCGATCCGGGCCGAGCTTCGCCTCACCGATCGCGATCCACGCCGCCGCCGCCGCGGCCTCCTTCTTCTTCTCCTCCTCCGCGGGTGCGCCCAACGCGTCGCTTGTCAGCTTGTGCATGAACGGAGGTCCCGTACGCGCGTCGAACACCGTGCACCAGAGCGACCCCGTGGGTTTCCTTCCCGGGCGCTTGTGGACGGTGTAGCGCAGCCATACCCCAATTGGCTCATCCGGGGCGAGCATGCGCAGGTAGAACGACTCGTACATACCGGCGTTTTGGGGGACCGTCGGAAACACCGCCCTCGTCTCCATGGCTGAGGCGATCCTAACCGGCTCGTGCGAGGATGCCGGCCATGGATCGCACCCCGCTCGTCACGCTCCCCCCGGCGCTCGCCCGCTCCGGCTCCGGCCCGCGCTCCGGCTCCGGCCCGCGCTCCGGCCCGGCCGCGCGGGAGGGGGCCCGCTACGTGCTTGGCATCGACGGCGGCGCCACCAAGACGCTTGCCGGGGTGCTCGATCTCGAGCGGGGTGTCCTTCACCTCGGCCACGGGGGCCCCAGCAACGAGGACGCGGTCGGGGCGCGCCTGGCTGTCAATGCCGTGCTCGACGCCACCGATCAGGCGCTCGCACACGCCGGCGTCGCCCAGGAGGAGCTCGCCGCGGCCGTGCTCGCGGTCGCGGGCACCGACACCGACTCGATCGACCACCACCTGCACGAGTTGCTGAGCGATCGGAGATCTCGGCTCGGTGAGAACTGGATCGTCGTCAACGACGTCGTCGGCGCGTGGGCCACCGCCACGGGCGCGCTGCCCGGCATAGGCGTCATCTCCGGCACGGGATCCAACGTCTTCGGTGTCGGCTCCGAAGCGCGTTCCTGGCGGGCGGGAGGCTGGGGGCACCTGCTCGGCGACGAGGGCTCAGGCTACTGGCTCGGGGCACAGTCGATCGTTGCGGCCCTGCACGACCGCGACGGCTCCGGTCCGCCGACGGCGCTCAGCGAGGCCTCGCTGCGGTTCTTCGGCGCACCCTCCGTCGAGGCGCTCGCCGCGAGCGTCTACACCAAGCCGCTGACCAAGGGCGAAGTTGCGGCCTTCGCGGTCGAAACCTCGCGGCTTGCGGGCGAGGGCGACGAGGTCGCGCGCGGGCTATACGTGCGCGCGGCCGTCGAGCTGGGCGAGCAGGTCCGGGCGGTCATCTCCAACACGGGCCTCACCGGCGCTTTCCCCGTCGGGCTGATCGGCAGCGCGTTCCGGGCCGGCGAGGTCTTCGTCTCGCCGCTGGCGGACGCCGTTCACGCTGTCGCGTCCGAGGCCCACGTCTTCCCGGTCGAGATGGCCCCCGTCGGCGGCAGCCTTCTGCTGGCTGCCCGCGCCTGCGGGTCCGAGCAGGCGATCACCGTCGACGAGCTCGCGCGTCTGATCGACACCGCGAGCTGACGCGGCCGGGGATTTGACGGGCTTTTTTGCAGGTTGATTTGCAGTCCGATCCAACCGGTCTTCCGGCACGGTTTCTTCGCTAGCCTCACCACATCGAACGGGCCCGGCGCCTGTTTGCAGAACTGACCGATGTCTTCCCGCTTCGATCACCGGCTCGCGCCGCGCACGCGCCCGGGCATGCGTCAGGGCACGCTGCCGCTCTTTGCCTTGGGCGCGCTTGCCTGTGCGCTGTCGCTCTCCGGCGGCTTCGCGCCGACGCCGGCGTCCGCCTCCGCGCCGGTCCTCACCTCCGCGGCGTCGCCCTACCCCGCGGGCGCCACCCGTCCGCTGCGCGTGGCCAGTCCTTCCGAACTGGCTCGCGCCGCCGCCGCTCCCACGTCCAAGCACCACAAGCCCAAGCCCAAACCGGTCCTGCGCGGCGACCCGGCGCGCGGGGTGATCGCCTTCGAAGCGATGCAGCGCAACTACTACATCGCCGGATCGGGGCTCTATCAGGGAGAACCGTTCTCATTCCTGTGGCCCTTCTCACAGGCCCTCGCGGCGACGGTGACGATGAGCCATGTCAACGGCATCGCCACCATTCCGGGCCTGACGGGCATGTTCGCGCGCGAACTGAGCGCGCGCATGGTCGGCCTGAGCTCCTACCTCGACACCAACAACTCGGGCGCGCCCGAAGGCACGTTCACGAGCTCGCTCGCGGCCTTCGACGGCACCGTCGCCCCGCCAGCCGGTCCTGGGGGGACGAAGTACTACGACGACAACGAGTGGATCGGGATCGAGCTCGCGCGCATCTACGAGCTGACCCATAACGCCGCTGCGCTCGGCAGTGCCGAGGCGATCATGGCGTTCGTGATCGCTGGCTGGGACGCCAACCCCGAACTCGCCTGCCCCGGGGGAGTGCCTTTCTCGAACGCCATCGAAAACACCGAACGCAACACCGTCACCGACGGTCCCGGGGCCGAGCTCGCGGTCCAGCTCTACCGGATCACCGGCAACGCTCAGTACCTGACGTTCGCCGAACAGGCCTACGCATGGACGCGCCGCTGCCTTCTGAGCCCCAACGGGCTGTATGCGGATCACATCGGCCCCCATGGCACGGTCACCCAGATCTACTGGAGCTACAACCAGGGCTCGATGATCGGCGCCGGCACGCTCCTCTACCAAGCGACTGGAAACAGCGCCTACCTCTACCAGGCTCGCCAGACCGCCAAGGCCGCGCTCGAATACTTCACGCCCGAACGGCTTGGTGGCGAAAACCCCTTCTTCGTATCGGTCTACTTCCGCAACATGCTCTACCTCGACTCCGTCACCCACGACCCGCCCGGGCCGAAGCTCGCCCAGCCCTACGTCGACTACGCCTGGCAGCACCTGCGCCTTTCCGACAACCTGTTCGTGTTCGGCTCGCCCCCGTCGGGACAGCTGCTCGTGCAGGCCGCGATCGTGCAGATCTATGGGCTGCTCTCTTCCTCGCCCAGCACTTATTTCTAGTGTCCCGAGCTAGAGATTGGTGAGGTTTTCAGGATGTGACGGTGTGATCGACGGCTGGCGCCGGCTCCTCGGCGGTGAGGGTCTGCACGAACGCGTCGACGACGTCTGGGTCAAACTGCGTCCCCGCGCACGCATGCAGCTCCGCGATCGCCTCGGCCGGGGTGACGGCCGGACTGTAGGCGCGCTCGGAGGTCATCGCGTCGTAGGCGTCGCACACGAAGATGATGCGCGCTCCCAGCGGGATCTCGTGTTCGCGTAACCCGTCCGGATAGCCACCGCCGTCAAAGCGCTCGTGGCTTGCGCGCACCAGGCGCGCGACCGGGCGCAGCGCGCTGGCCGCCGTCAGGATGCGCTCGCCGAGGATCGTGTGCCGGCGCATGAATCGCCACTCCTGCTCGTCGAGCCGATCGGGCTTTCCCAGGATCGCGTCGGGGATCGCGATCTTGCCGACGTCATGCAGCTCCGCGGCGCGCGCGAGCACGTCGAGCTCTTCGCCGTCCAGGCCCATGCGCCGCCCGACCGCGAGCACGAGCGTGCCCACGCCACGCTGGTGGACGCGCAGGTCCGGGTAGCGCTCCTGAAACGCCTGCAGCAGCACGTCGCGCAGTGCCAGGACCGCGCCGTTTTCGCGCGACTGGTCCTTGCGCTGATATAGGCGCTGATCGGCGAGCTGCAGGATCGCCGCCGGTTTGTCCGCCTCCTCGGGGATGCTCACCTCGCCGTGAGAGGCGCCGATCGCAAAGCCCGGACCGTGCTCGGAGAGAGCCGCTACGCTCGCCTGCTCGAGCTCGCGCTCACAGGCGGCGGAGCTTCGCAGGAGTACGCAGAACTCGTCGCCGCCCATGCGATACGCCGTCCCGTGCGCGGAGATGCTCGCGCTGAGCTTGTCGCTGAGACGCGCCAGGAGCGCGTCGCCGGCGGGATGTCCGAACGTGTCGTTGTAGCCCTTGAACCCGTTCAGGTCGTACATCACCAGCCGCCACGGCTCGCTCGGCCGGGCGAGCCGGCAGGCCAGCTGCAGGTCCTCCATCAGCTGGCGGCGGTTGCCCAGCCCCGTCAGCGGGTCGGTCAGCGCCAGGCGGCGCGAGCCGATCAGCATCGTCAGGTTCTCGCGCACCGTGAGCATCAGCCGCGCGCACACCGCGAGCACGGTCGCCGTGGCCAGCATCACGGCCACCGGGGCGAGCTGCACGGAGGGGAAGTTGCCGAGTACCAGCACCCCCAACGCCCCCAGCAGCGACACCGCTGGCACCAGCACCAGCCGCCAGTCCTCGATCCGCCGGCGCGTGGCCCGCGGCCACGGCGCCCAGGCGGCGACGGCCAGCAGGACCGCGGCGGCCGGCCACAGGCTTTCCTGCCAGGTGTTGGCGTGGTAGGGTCCGGTTGTCGTCTGGTAGAGGTAGATCGAGTCGGCGATCGCGAACAGGAGCACGCTCGCGGCGATCAGCAGCCACACCCGCCCCGGCCGCCAGCCGGTAACGGCGAGCGCGCCGATCGTGAAGATCAGCAGCAGGATGTCGCCGATCGGGTACGCCAGCGAAACCGCGACCGAGGCGGTGTCGCTGTGGGCGCCTTCGAGGATCGGGGGCAGTATCAGCGCGCTCGCCAGGGCGGCGGCGGCCAGACCCGCGATCAGCCCGTCGAGCCACTGGCTGACCCGCAGCTCGCGCATGTGCGTGCCGACGAGCAGCATCAGCGCGACGTACATGCACGGATACATCGCCAGGTACGCCACATCGGCGGGAGAGACCCTGCCGCCCGCGCTGCCGGGGCCTTCGAGGAACAGCGTGAAATACAGTTCGCCAAGGCTCCAGCACAGCAGCCCCGCGCCCATCGCCAGCCATGCCGCGCGCTGGGCCTTGACGGTGATCGCGCGAGCGAACACGGCGCCCGTCGCGCCGAGCATCAGTGCGTTGTAGACACCGCTGTCGAACAACGCGTTTGTGTGCGACCCGCCGAGACCAACGGTCGTGTGCAACACGAGCACGCCCACACCTCCCAGTAGACAGGCCAGGAACAGTGTCGTTGGGGTCGTTCGGGCGCGCATCGCTTGGCGGCGGCTTCTTCGGCTTTACATCGGCTATTTGCGGGACTTCCTGGAGTTCGCGCGGGTGACTACGCATGCATGCGGCGGACGAATTGCTTGGGCTTGCGCTCGTACAGGCGCTTGCCCTCGCGCAGAGCCCGCTTGCGCAGGCGGGCACGCCTGCGGGCGATCGCTCGCAGCAGCTGCTTGCGTGCGCGCCGGTGTCGCTTCAGCGACTTGTGCGAGCCGGCCAGTTCGGCGAGCACCATCAGGTCGTGCTCCTCGCCGAGCAGTTCGCCGAGCGTGTTCGCGTGTCGGGCGAGCTTGGCGGTGCGCTTGCTCGACTGTGTGTCCCGACGCTTGCCCGATGACTTCGCGGTGGCGGTCGATGGATCCTGGACGTCGAGGATTTCGAGGGCATAGCGTAGGTCCTTGACGTGTTTGCGCCACTTGTGCAGCGCCCTGGGGCTGGCCTTGCGAGCACCGGCGCGCCTACGGCCGGTACGACCCGCGCGGTAGATGTGCTGCAGGCCGGGTCTCACCAGCCGGTCCGCGGAGCGGTTCGGCAGCTTCCACTTCGCCACGCGCGTGCGCAGGGCGCACAGCTCCTCCGCGACCTGCTCGCGAGTGACGGCGTCCTGGAGCGTCTGCGCCGTTGCGGTGCGGCGCTCGTGGCGCAGGCGCTCGCGCAGCTCGATCAGGCCGCGGCGGCGTCCCAGCTTGCGCGGTTGGCGGCGCAGCAGTTCCTCGAGCGTGTTCACCATCACCTCGGCATCCCGTGCCCCGGCGAGTGCTCCGGCGGCGTCGCGCAGAACCGCGCGCTCGCGCGTCGCGCGCTTTGCGCCGATCTCGCCCTCCAGCAGCCGCAGCAGCGCGCGTAAGCGCTTGAGGGCCTTGCGCGTCTCGTGCACCGCCTTCTCGGGAGGCAGCGAGGATTCGCCGCGCAGCAGCTCGATCGCGAGGTCGAGCTGGCCCAGCGCGATCCGCTTCAGGCCGTGTGCGGCGGTCTCGCCGGCCAGCAGTCCGAAGCGTCGCTCGCGCTCAGGGAGTCGTTCCCGGGCGGCGCGGCGCTCGCGCTCGGCCCTGGCGATGGCGGCGATGCCCACGCTCACACCCACGAGCACGCTGGCAGCGAGCGTCGTGCACAACGGTCGCGCGAGAATGGAGCGATGCCCAGACTTCCGCTCGCCCCATGGTGGACGGTGCGCCGTGCGGCGAATCGCAAGCCGGCGACGTATCGCTGTCCGATCTGTGGTCATCATTTACCCGCTCTGAGCGAGCATATGCTGATCGCGCCCGAGGGGGACTCGAGCCGGCGCCGCCACGCCCACACCGAGTGCGTCCTGGCGGCGCGCAGGCGCGGCGAGCTGCTGCTGCGCGAAGAGTGGCTGGCCGCCCAGCCGCGACTGCCATCGCTGTGGCGGCGTATAACTAACGTATTAACCGGAGGAGGAAGGTAGAGGAGGGTCGGGGGATAGGGGAGGGTTGGGGGTATATAAAAAATAAAAGTAGGTATTACTATAGTTATACCCAGTTAAAAAGAACAACATCTTCCCATCTCTCCCTCAGCCGCGGTTATGTTGAGATCAACAACATCTCCCCATCTCCCCATTGCTCAGGAAAATAGCCCCTAGATTCCCGCAAATTGCGCATTTTCATCAGCCCGTGCGGGCCCGGCACGCAGGCACGGAAACTGCCCCAGACGTGCACGATCAGCCGCCCCACACGTGCACGTACTCTGGCTCAATACGGATGATCACGCGCTGTTCGCCGGGCTGGCGGAGGGGGTACTCGTCGACGCCCATGTACTTCTTGGCCAGCGCATCGATGTGCGCGTCGGCCCCCTCGTGCGTGCGCTCTGCCACGCGGCCGCGGATCGAAACGTACTCGTAGGGGTTCTCCATGTTCTGGACGGTGAGAGTGACGCGCGGGTCGCGCTCCAGGTTGCGCGGCCAGGCGCGTCCCTCGGCGGTGTTCAGCACGGGGCGGCCGTCCTGGACGTCGACCCACACCGGCACGCCGTGCACCGAACCATCGGAGCGCAGGGTGGAGACGTTGCAGAAGTTCTTGGCTTTCAGCAGCTCCTCACCCCGACCCTCGATCGTTGCGCTCATGAGACGACCCCTTTCCTCGTGTTTGAAAGCGTGGAAGGTTGTTCTGATACCCCTCCTTCTCCCGTCACGATAGGGAGTTTCCGTCGTTGGAAGTCGCGCGCGTAGGGAGTCGCGAAGCGCCCCCGGCCTTCCTACTGTCTGGCGGGTCCTGTCTGCGAGCTGACCGGCGGTATCGGGTCGAGCGGAGTCAGCCGGCCGTTGTCGAGCTGGAAGCGCACCTTCGCCTGGCCGCCGCCGGGGCAGCAGAGTGGATTGCCCGGGCGGTAGAGCGAGTAGGCGAGCGTCACTTCGGTGTCGCTCTGGGAGACGACGCTGACCTGGGCGCTGGGAGATGTCGAGTCGGTGCCGATGTAGCGGTTGTCGATGAAGAAGAACGCCTGTTTGTCGTATCCGTCGTTGGAGCTCGCGCCGGTGCCGATCAGCACGCGCAGGGTCTGGTTCGGGCGATAGTCGGACGTGTCCTTTGCGAGGAACCCGTGCGCGCGCACGACCGCGAGCGCCGCGGGCAACCCTTCGGCGGTTGTGCCGTTTCCGGCTCTTTCTTTTTCAGCGAACGCAGGCTCGGGCGCGGTGCGCGTAGTCGCGGGAGTGGTGGTCGTGCTGGCCGGCTTGCTCACGGTGCTCGTGGTCGGCTGTGTGGTCGTACCCGTCGTCTGGGCGCTGGTCGGCGGCGTGCTGGCAACCGACACCGTCTTGGTCCCGCCGCCGCACCCGCCGAGGATGGCCGTGCCAGCCGCAGCGAGGGCTAGCATCGAGGCACGGGCACGGGTGGAGATGGCGTGCGTCATGCGAGCCATCGTATTGCAGCTGGAACGACCCATAGCCGGTTGCGGTCTCGATCGGCTCTCGTCGCTCCATTCATCCCAGCCTTGACAAACTTATTAGCGACTGCTAAGTTACGAGATGTAAGGGTAAGAAGGAGTCAGGACGAGCAAGTCAGGAGCACGACGATGAGCAACAGCAGACATAGAAACGGCTGGACGTTGGGGATTGTGTCGGTGGCGCTATTCATGGTGGTGCTCGACAACCTCGTGGTGAGTGTCGCGCTGCCCACGATCCACCGCGATCTCGGCGCCTCGATCCAGTCGCTGGAGTGGACCGTGAACGCTTATGTGCTCGCCTATGCGGTGCTGCTGCTGACGGGCGCGGCGCTGGGGGACCGGTTCGGGCGCAAGCGGATGTTCCTCGCCGGCATGTTCGTCTTCACCGCGGCTTCAGCCGCCGCCGCACTTGCCCCCACGACGGACCTGCTTGTCGCCGCACGCGCCGTCCAGGGCGCCGGCGCGGCGGTCGTCACGCCGCTCACGCTGACGCTGCTCGCCGAGGCCTTCCCGAGGGAGAAACGGGGAATGGCGATCGGCGTGTGGTCGGGGATCTCAGGGATTGCCGTGGCGATCGGCCCGCTGGTGGGCGGCGCGGTCGTGCAGGGCATCTCCTGGCATTGGATCTTCTGGATCAACGTCCCGATCGGGCTCGTCGTGCTGCCGCTGGCGATGCGCTGGCTGAAGGAGAGCAGAGGCCCATACGGGACGCTCGATCTGCCCGGGCTGGGGCTCGCCTCGACGGGCGCGTTCGGGATCGTGTTCGGGCTCGTGCGCGCGCAGTCGCTGGGCTGGACGAGCACCACGGTCCTGCTCTCGATGATCGGCGGCGCCGTGCTGCTGGCGGGCTTCGTCGCGCGAGAGCGCCGCACGAGCGAGCCGATGCTGCCTATGGCGTTCTTCGCGAAACGGTCATTTGCGGTGACGAACGTGGCTTCGCTGAGCATGTACTTCGGGATGTTCGGGTCGATCTTCTTTCTCAGCCAGTACATGCAGAACGTGCTCGGCAACACTCCGTTGCAGGCCGGGCTGAAGCTGCTCGTGTGGACGGGCGCCTCGATGGTGGTGGCGCCGCTGGCGGGTGTCTTCTCCGAGCGCTTGGGCAGCCGGCCGTTCATGTTCGCCGGCCTGTCGCTGCAGGCGGGCGCGCTGGCGTGGTTTGCGAGCATGACCTCGACGCACCTGGCCTACTCGCAGATGATCGTCCCGTTCGTTATGGCGGGCGCCGGTATGGCGCTCGTGTTCGCTCCTTCCGCCAACGCGGTGCTGTCCTCCGTGCGCACGGAGCAGGCCGGGCAGGCCTCGGGCGCGAACAACGCGATCAGGGAGGTCGGCGGTGTGCTCGGGGTGGCGGTGCTCGCGTCGGTGTTCACGGGCGCCGGCGGATATGCGTCTCCGCAGGCGTTTGTCGACGGTTTGATCCCGGCGTTGTGGGTCGGCGTGGCGGTGCTCGGCGCGGGCGCGTTGACGGTGCTCGCGCTGCCGTTCAAGACCCAGCCGGCCGCGGCCGGCGCCGCCCCCGCGACGGCCCATGCCGCCGCCTCCGCCTCCGCGCCCGCCGTAGAGCCCGCGGTGGCGATTGCCGCCGCGGAGGCGGCATGAGGAAGAAGACCGAGCCCGAGCGGGCTACGGAGCTCGTCCGCAGGCGGGTCCCGGCGGCGGAGCGGCGCGAGGAGCTGATCGCCGCGGCCGTGCACGAGTTTGCGCACGGCGGTCTGCATGGCACTCCCGTCGAGCGCATCGCGCGACGCGTGGGCGTCGCCCAGCCGTACGTGTTCAGTCTGTTCGGAAGCAAGCGCGACCTGTTCCTCGCCGCGCTCGGTCGAAGCTTCGAGCGGGTCGCTGACACCTTCCGTCGTGGCGCCGGCGACTACGCGGCTGGGCGCGTGCCTGCCGAGTGCGAGGACGCGCTGCAGGCGATGGGACTCGCCTACAAGGAGCTGCTCGCGTCCGATCGCGACTACCTGATGCTCCAGCATCAGTGCTACGCCGCCTGCGATGACGAGGTCGTGCGCGCGTCCGTGCGCCACCGTTTCGCCGAGCTGGTGGAGCTCGCCGGCGAGCTGTCGGGCGCCGAGGGTGAGCGACTGGACGACTTCTTCCGTCACGGCATGGCCCTCAACGTCGCGGCGGCGCTGGGTGTCGAGGAACTGTCGGTCGACTGCCCGTGGGTCGCGGCCGAGCGCGAGGCGGCGCCGGTCGGCTAGGATCGAAGGGCGATGTCCCAGCAGGCGCCAGGCCCGGTGCAGCACAAGCGCAGCCGCCGCGAGCAGGTCCGAACCGGGGGAATGGTTGTGCTCGCCGTGTTGATCACTTTGTTCGCGGTGCTGAACTTAGAATCGGTCAAGGTCCACTGGATCTTCGGCACGGGCTACGCCCCGCTGATCATCGTGATCGTCGTTTCGCTGCTGGTAGGGATCGTGCTGACGTATCTCGTCGATCGCCGCCCGAGCAGGCGGCGCTAGGCGGCGGCCCGCGCGCCGGATCGCCGACCCGCAGGACCTGTCCCCGTGCCGTGGGGCCCCGGGGCCGCGCGCCGTGCCGGCGACCCGCCGGGGTGGGTGTGACCCGGGCGGGCGGGTCAGTGCGCCAGTGACTTCAGCGCGAGGATCGCCACGCCCATCGCGATGCCGACGCTCCCCTCGAGCACGAGCTCCCTCGGCGTCGATCCGGCGCGCAGTCCCGCGAGCAGCTCGAATGCGATCAGGCTCGCGACCGCTGCCCATACGGCCGCGTTGACCGCGGTCGTCTGAGATGCGCCCACGATCCAGCAGACCACCAGCGTGAGTAGCGGAATGCAGGCGCCACGGACGATCGCCCAGTCGCGCACGAGCGCGCGGCGGAGCGCGCCCATGGTCAGGTGCTCCTGCTGGGAGAGGCGGCGTCCGAGGACCGTCGCGTAAGAGTGAGCGAGCCAATAGATCGCCAGCGCGAGCACCGCCGAGCCGACCCTGTCGAAGTAGCCGTTGTGCACCCCGCTCTCGGCGGCGATCAGCGCTCCGATCAGGATCACTCCGTATACGACGGCCTCTGGATTCTCGCCTCGGAGGATCCAGTCCCCGAGGCGCCGTGACCAGCTGCGCGGTCCGGAGCCTGGGCGACTGGCGGGCCGGCGAGCGGGGTGCCGCGGTGACTCTCGTGGGGCGGGGGAGGCGATGGCTCTGATTATCGCGGGCGCAAGGGAAACGGCTACGATCTGAGGCCGCGCCGACGTAGCTCAGCTGGTAGAGCACCTCCATGGTAAGGAGGGGGTCCGGGGTTCAAGTCCCCGCGTCGGCTTGGCGTTCTTGCGCTCAGGCGATGCCCTCGAGCAGCTCGCCCGCGAAGCCCAGCTCCAAGCCGCGCGCCAGGATCACGATCGTCTCCAGGCGTGGCGAGCGCTTACAGCGCTCCAGCAGGCTGATCTCGGTGCGGTGCAGACCGCAGATCTCGGCCAGGGCCTCCTGCGAGAGATTCAGCCGTTCGCGATGGCGGCGCAGGTTCTCGGCGAACTGCTGTTGGACTGATTTCGTTGGTCTCATGTCTGTACTCTCGCTTCTCGCAGACGGAAGATCTACAGACAAACAGTTGCTGGACAGAGCGCTGCCGCGCTCGGTTGCATTGGCGGCTCGGCCGGTTCGCTGCTAGCTCGCGACCGCTGCGGAATCCTCGCCCGGTGTCACCGTCGTCACCGGCAGGCCCATGCCCGACAGCTTGCTCGGCAGATCGAGCCGCAGCCAGCGCGACACTTTCGCCGACAACGTCGAGATGATCACCTCGTCGAACCCGTGCAGGTTGATCGCATCGTGGACGGCGGCGACAGGGTCGGGATCCCCCACGAGCCCATCCACGGGCGCTCCCGCCGCCTGTTCCAGCAGCGGCAGGGCGCGGTCGAGCACCGTCTGGGCCTCGCTGGCCGTCTGGTCCTCGGGGTCGACTACCTTGTGCAGGCCGTGCGTCGCGTTGGGCACGAGTAGCGTGAACACGCAGTTCCCGCGCCCCGCCCGCTCGCGCACCGCGTCGAGCAGCGGTTGGGTCGCCGCCGTCTTGTGAGCCACGATCAGCACGCGGCTGGTGGAGGATGCGGAGGACTCGGATACGGAGGACTCCATGGTTAGAGCTCCTTTCTGGGTATGTGCTTATTGCTACCCAGATGATCCCACCACGGAACCTCTCGCGCCAAGGGTGCGGCGAAAGTGGCGGGGGAAGGATTCGAACCTTCGAAGGCTGAGCCGCGTGATTTACAGTCACGTCCCTTTGACCGCTCGGGAACCCCGCCGGGGCTCGACAGTTTAGGACGCCTCGCGCAGCTGCTGGGCTTCGGGCAGCGTCTGCAGCTTCTTGAGCGTGCGGTTCTCGATCTGGCGAACCCGCTCGCGGGTGATGTTGAAGATGCGCCCGACCTCCTCGAGCGTGCGCTGGCGCCCGCCGGTGATGCCGTAGCGCATCTCGATCACCTCGCGCTCGCGTGTGGGCAGCGCTTCGAGCACGCGCACTACGTTCTCGCGACGCAGCGCCTCGGAGGCGATCTCAAACGGCGACCGCGCCGCGTCATCCCACACCAAGTCGCCCAGCGCCGAGTCTTCCTCCTCGCCGATCGGTTTCTCCAGCGAGACCGGCTGCTGGGCCATGAGCAGCACCTCGCGCACCTCTTTAGTCGAGCATTCGAGCTCCGCGGCGATCTCGGCATTGGTCGGTTCGCGGCCGAGCCGCTGGATCAGCATGCGCTCGGTATGGATCACCTTGTTCAAGCGCTCGAGCATGTGCATGGGGATCCTGATCGTGCGGCTCTTGTCGGCGATCGCCCGCGTCATGGCCTGCCTGATCCACCAGGTTGCGTACGTCGAGAACTTGTAGCCCTTGCGGTGGTCGAACTTCTCGACCGCTCTGATCAGGCCGAGCGAACCCTCCTGGATCAGGTCGAGGAACGTCAGTCCCCGCCCGATGTGGCCCTTGGCGATCGACACGACCAAACGTAGGTTGGCCTCGACCATGTGCTGCTTGGCCGCGACGTCGCCGCGTTCGATTCGCTTGGCCAGGCAGACCTCCTCCTCGGCGCTCAACAGCGGCACCCGTCCGATCGAGCGCAGGTACAGGCGCAGCGAGTCCATGCTCGGATCGGCACCCTTCTCGGCGCCGGGATGAGCACCGGCTTGGCGCATTCCCACCGCGATGACGCCCTGCATCTCCCTCATCTCGATCGCGGCCGTGCTGTCGGGCGCGATCACTGACTCGACACTATCGCTCAACGCTGGACCCCCAGGATCCATCCTGCTCCCCGCCGGAACGTCTCGCTCCGGCCTCCCTTACAAGTGCGGGATTGATACCAGAATCGGCCGCTGTCCACGCCGGTCCTTGCCGCCCACGGCCGCTAGGCTTGGCCTGAATGCAGGCGATGAGGCAGAGCGACTCGCTGTCCGCGATGCGGATGTTCGGCGACGACGTCCAGGCGCGTCCGCCCTCCGTCCCGGTCGGTATCTCGCGTGTGGGGGTGACGGGCGTGGAGAAGGTCGTGCGCATCCGCGACGAGCTGTTCGCTGCGCGCCTGTCCTGCTTTGTGGATCTCGGCTCAGACCAGAAGGGCGCGCACATGTCCCGCTTCGAGGAGGTCGTCAACGAGGCGATCGGCGAGGTCGTGCTCAGCGAGTCGCCGTTCCGTGCCGAGACGCTCGCCCAGCACATCGCCGAGCTCGTACGTGCCCGGCAGGACGCCCGCCGCGCCGAAGTTACGATCGCGGCACGCTATCCCGAGCACAAGCCGGCGCCCGTCTCGGGTGTCGGCACCCAGGAGATCTACACGCTGCTCGGGCGGGCGGTCGCGTTCGAGCACGGCACGCGGCGCGTCGTCGGAGTGTCCGCCACCGGCATGACCGCGTGCCCGTGCGCGCAGGAGCTGATCGCTACACGCGCGCGCGAGCGCCTGCGCGAGGACGGATTCTCGGACGAGCAGATCGAGCGCATCCTCGCCCGGGTTCCGATCGCCACCCACAACCAGCGCGGCCTGGGCACGCTACATGTCGGCTGTGTCGAGGATTGCCGGACCGAGATCGACGCGTCGGTGCTGCTGGAGATAGTCGAGTCGAGCATGTCTTCGGAGATATACGAGTTGATGAAGCGCTCCGACGAGGTGGCGGTCGTCGAAAAGGCGCACGCCCGCCCGCGGTTCGTCGAGGACTGCGTACGTGAGATGCTCGCCGGCGTAGTCACCCGCTTTCCCGAGCTGGACGGTCGCAATTTCGTTGCCGCGCGCCAGGAGAATCTCGAGACGATCCACCAGCACAACGTGCTCGCCGAACGGCACGGGCTGCTCTCGGAGCTGCGCGGCGAGATCGAGTCCGGCGCGCTGTCGCGCCATCAGACGACGCTCGACGAGTGGCTCGCCGCCGGGATTCAGCCGCCACCGGTCTGAGCCCGCGCGAGGCGCCGGCGCAGGCCGAAGAAGTAGTCGAGTCCCGAGACGATCGTCACAAGCACGGTCGC
This sequence comes from uncultured Solirubrobacterales bacterium, assembly GCA_963755165.1. Taxonomy (GTDB): domain Bacteria; phylum Actinomycetota; class Thermoleophilia; order Solirubrobacterales; family Solirubrobacteraceae; genus Palsa-744. The sequence goes on from CAVWIT010000003.1 coordinate 196,051, forward strand.
GTACAGGAGCAGCGACACCCACAGTGGCTGCCCGCGCACGGCGATCAGCGCCAGGATCAGCGCGATCTGCATGCAGGTCTTGAGCTTGCCGAACATGCTTGCTTCCATCACCACTCCCGCCTGGGTCGCCCCGAGGCGCAGCACCGTGACGGCCAGCTCGCGCGTGATGATCACCATTGCCACCCACGCTTCAAGCCTGTTCAGCGACACGAGTGCGACGAGCGCCGCGACGATCAGCAGCTTGTCCGCGAGCGGGTCCATCAGCTTGCCGAACGTCGTCACCGTCTGGCGTGAGCGCGCCAGGTAGCCGTCGATGAAGTCCGTCAGCGAGGCCAGTGCGAACACGATCGCAGCGAGCACGTCCCCCTCCGGGGTGTCGCCCAGCAGGGCGACCACGAGCACGGGCACCAGCATGATGCGCAGCACCGTGAGCATGTTTGGGAGGTTCAGGGGGAACACTGTGCTTGCCATTATGTCCGGCACGGGCTTCTACCGGCCCCCCGAATCCCCCTGAACCCTCCGCGGAGCATCGCTGAGGCGATCCCGCCTGGCGAAAACGTGGCATGACGGGTAGCTGCTGTTTTGGTATATAAACTTTTTGTACTGCGTATTACCATAGATATACTCAGTTTGAAACTAATAACAACAACATCCTCCCCCACGAACAACAACATCCACCCACGGCCCTTACCACGGCCCCCTGACAGCATCCTCTGTAGGGTGGGTCCATGCCGCTGATCCCGATGGTCATCGAGCGAACCGCGCGAGGCGAGCGCGAGTTCGACATCTATTCGAGGTTGCTCAACGAGCGGATCATCTTCCTGGGCACTCCGATCGACGATCAGGTCGCGAATCTGGTTGTCGCCCAGCTGCTGCACCTCGAGTCCAGCGATCCCGAGAAGGACATCTCGATCTACATCAACACGCCCGGAGGATCGGTGTACTCGGGCCTGGCGATCTACGACACGATGCGGTTCGTCAAGCCCGACATCGCGACGATGTGCGTCGGTGTGGCGATGTCGATGGGCTCGCTGCTGCTGGCTGGAGGCACGAAGGGCAAGCGAGCGGCGCTGCCGAACAGCCGCATCCTGATCCATCAGCCCTCGGCGGGTTTCGAAGGCCAGTCGACCGACATCGAGATCCACGCGAGAGAGATCCTCGCCGTCAGAGGCCGGCTGGACGAGATCTACGCCGAGCACACCGAACGCTCGGCCGAGCAGGTCCGCGAGGACATGGAGCGCGATCGCTTCTTCACGGCCGAGCAGGCCCAGGAGTACGGCCTGATCGATCGCGTCCTCGAGAGCCACTAGGACGCCGCTGAGCGGCGCGAGGCTGCGTCCTCGGACGCTCGTGTGCGGAGCACACTTCGCTTCCTGCGTCCTTGCCTCGCTTGCCCATCGACGCCCTAGGCGCGGTGCGCGCCGCATCGCCAACTATGCTCGCCGGGCCCCATGGCAGGCCTGACCCCGCTCGAGCGCTCGACGCTGCTTTTGATCACAGTCCTGACCGCGCTCGCCGGCGCGGCCAACTACCAGGCTTGGCCCGCGGTCCCGCGCTTCGCGGTCGCCACTCTCGCCCTGGCGGGCCTCGCGTGGGTGGTGTCGTTCGCGACCGAGCAGCTCGGCGAGCGCTTCGGGCCCGCCGTCACCGGCATGCTCCAGTCCACGCTCGGCAACCTGCCCGAGCTGTTCGTGGTCGTGTTCGCCCTGCAGAAGGGCGAGCTGGTGGTGGCCCAGTACGCGATCGTCGGCTCGATCCTCGCAAACGCGCTGCTCGTGCTCGGCCTGGTCATCGTCGTGGGCGCCCGCCGCTCCCCGGACGGCCTGATGCGCTTCTCAAAGCGCCTGCCCAGGGACACGGCGACGCTGCTGCTCCTGGCGGTGTTCATCATCGTGCTGCTCGGCCTGTCGCTCGCATCGCACGACCCCGCGAGCCGTCATGTCGAGGCGATCTCCGCGGTCGGGGCGGTCTGCCTGCTGGTCGTCTACCTGACCTGGGTGGTGCCGTACCTCCGCTCCGACCAGCTGCCCGGGGCGAGCGAGCCGCCGTCCCTCGACGCGCAAGGCGCAGCGGAGCACGCATCGCCGTCCCCTGTTCCGCTCGCCGACGGGGGCCCGTGGGGGCCACGGCTGACGCTCCGGCTGACGCTCACGCTGCTGGTCCTCGCCGGCGCCGCCTCGGCGTTCGTCTCGGACTGGTTCGTGGGCGGCCTGGAGCCGGCGATCACCCAACTGAACATCTCCCCGGAGTTCGCGGGACTGGTGATCGTCGCGATTGCGGGGAACGCCGTGGAGAACACCGCCGGGCTGGTGCTCGCCTACAAGCGCCGCTTCGACTTGGCGATCTCGGTCGTCAAGAACTCGGTCGCCCAGATCGCCGCGTTCCTGTTCCCGCTGCTGGTGCTCGTCTCCCTCCTGCTGTCCACCACGCTCACGTTCGCGCTCGCCCCGATCCTGATCGGCGCGCTGGCGCTCACCGCGCTGACGCTCTCGCAGGTGACCGGCGACGGTGAGGCCGCCGAGTTCGAGGGCTGGGCGCTGGTCGCGCTGTATGTGATCCTGGCGACACTCACGCTGTACGAGTAACGCGCTAGACTGCCGGATACCTCGCGCCTGGGCGGGGTTTTTGTTCGCCTGGGCCCGGTGCAAACCCACACCCACACCCGATCGCGCAGCAGGAGTAGATCTCGTATATGGCCCGCGGAGACGTTCGCATCGCTATCACCCTCGCATGTGAGGAGTGCAAGCATCGCAACTACCAGACGAACAAGAGCAAGCGCAACAACCCCGACCGGGTCGCGCTGCGCAAGTACTGCCGCTGGTGCCGCCGGCACACCAGCCATCGGGAGACCCGTTAGCTAGCGTGGGAGCGCTGTGCTGTGGCCCGTGATCGCAAACGCGCAAAGCAACGTCGTGCCCGCCGGGGCGCCGCGGCCACGGGCCGTGGCCGCGAGGCCCTCCCGCCCGCGGGCGATGGTCCCGCCGAGCCCACCCCGGCCGCGCCTCCGATCGCGCCTGTGGGCGGGTCGGCCGGTCCGTTCCCGTCGCTGTCTCCGGCGGAGTCCGGCCGGGTGCAGCGCGGCGACCTGCCCGGCGCGCTGGAGCACGCGGGCGACGTGGACGAGTTCGATGCGGCGCTCATCCGCGGCGCGGGCGGGGTGGCCGCCGACGCCGAGACGCTCTCCGAGGCCGAGATCGAGGCCGAGGCAGAGGCCGAGGGCGACCTCAGCGAGGACGAACTGCAGGAGCCCGGAGGACCGTCAGGTCCTGGGGATACCGGCGGCGGGCGGGGCGGTGGGACTGGCGACGTCGGTCCGGATCGAGCGTCGGGCGCGCCCCTGCGCAAGGGGGGCAATCGCGCGATCGGCTTCCTGCGCGCCAGTTGGGCCGAGCTGCAGCGGGTCCAGTGGCCAGACCGCCCTCACGTGTTTCAGGCCACGGCCGTCGTCCTGGGGTTCGTCGCCGTCGCCGGGGCATATCTCGGCCTGGCCGACTACGTTGCCAAGGAAATCGTCGAATTCATCCTCTGACGCCCGATGACCTACGCATCTCTTCGTCCTCGCTCGCTCGTGTGCGAAGCACACCACGCTCGCTGCGTCCTCGATCTGCTTGGTCCTCGGACGTCAGAGGGCCTGCTTCATAATCCCGCCGCACTGCCTCCCAGGAGCCTCTGAATGTTTCGCTGGTATGTCGTCAACACCTATTCCGGTCACGAGAACAAGGTCAAGCAGAACCTCGAGCACCGGGTCGTATCCCTGGGCCAGCAGCGCGCCGTGCGCAACGTGGTCGTCCCGACCGAGTCGGTGTCAGAGATGAAGGACAACCAGAAGGTCACGGTCGAGAAGCGAACGATGCCGGGGTATGTGCTCGTCAACATGGAGCTCAACGAGGACTCGTGGGGCGTCGTCAAGGGCACGCCGGGCGTCACGGGGTTCGTGGGCGCCTCCCAGGAGCCGGTCGCGCTGACCCAGGTCGAGGTCGATCGACTGCTGCACAAGACCGATGTGGCCACGGCGCCTCGTACTCGGGCTCAGTTCGCGATCGGCGAGTCCGTCAAGGTCGTGTCCGGCCCGCTGTCGGACTTCTCCGGAGAGATCTCCGAGATCAACGACGATGCGGCGAAGCTGAAGGTCCTGGTATCAATCTTCGGCCGCGAGACACCAGTCGAAGTTCAATTTGACCAGGTCAAAAAGATCTAGAAGAAGAAGAAAAAAAGATATGGCTAAGAAGGTTCTGACAACGATCAAGCTGCAGGCCAACGCCGGGCAGGCGAGTCCCGCGCCGCCGGTCGGTCCCGCGCTGGGCCAGCACGGGATCAACATCATGGAGTTCTGCAAGGCGTTCAACGCGCAGACGCAGTCAGAGACGGGGACGGTTATTCCGGTTGTGATCACCGTGTACGAGGATCGGTCGTTCACGTTCGTGACGAAGACGCCGCCCGCCGCTGTGCTGATCAAGCAGGCGCTGCGGATCGGCAAGGGCTCGGGCGAGCCCAACCGCACGAAGGTCGGCACGATCACGCAGGCGCAGCTGCGCGAGATCGCCGAGCGCAAGCTGGCGGACCTGAACGCGCATGACGTCGATCAGGCGGCCAAGATCATCGCCGGCACCGCGAGATCCATGGGAGTCGAGGTCGAGGCATGAGTGCGCACCATGGACGCCGGTATGAGGAGGGCCTTCAGAAGGTCGATCGCGAGCGCGAGTACGAGCCCGCTGAGGCGGTCGCGCTCGTCAAGAGCCTGGCCGGCGCGAAGTTCGACGAGTCGATCGAGCTGCACGTGCGCACGGGATTGAACGTGAGGCATGCCGACGAGCAGCTGCGTGGCACGATTGCGCTGCCGAACGGCCTGGGAAAGGACGTGAAGATCATCGTGTTCGCCCAGGGCCCGAAGGTCGCCGAGGCGCAAGCGGCGGGTGCCGATGAGGTCGGCGGCGAGGATCTGGCCAAGAAGATCGAGGAGGGGTTCGACGAGTTCGACGTGGCGATCGCCACGCCCGATCTGATGTCGGTCGTTGGGCGTCTCGGGCGGATCCTCGGCCCGTCGGGCAAGATGCCCAACCCGAAGGTGGGCACGGTCACGATGGACGTGGCCAAAGCGGTGGAGGAGTCCAAGTCGGGCAAGGTCGAGTACCGCACGGATCGCACGGCGATCGTGCATATGGTGATCGGCAAGGCGAGCTTCGAGGAGCGTCCGCTGCTGGAGAACTATGCGGCGGTGATCGAAGAGCTGATCCGCGCCAAGCCCTCTGCCGCCAAAGGCCGCTACCTGCGCTCGATCACGTTGACCTCCACGATGGGCCCGGGGGTCAAGGTCGATCCGAGCCGCACACGTGACATCATTGAGGAGGCGCCAGCGGGCACAATCGCCGCTTAGCGTCACCCAACAGGCCACCGCAGACCCCCGGCGCACTGCATAAGACCGGGATAGGAGCCCAATGAACCGAGACCAAAAGGCTGTCGCGATCGCAGAGATCGCGGACCACATACGCGAGTCCCAAGCGGTGTTCGCCGTCGACTACAAGGGCATCTCCGTGCCCCAGGCGGCCGAGCTGCGGGCCAAGCTGCGCGAGGCTGATGCGACGTTCAGGGTCGTCAAGAACTCGCTCACCGAACGTGCCGCCGACGAGGCGCAGGCGCAGGAGCTGAAGGAGCTGCTGCGGGGGCCGACGGCGCTGACGTTCGTGCGCGGGGACATCGCCACCGCCGCCAAGGCGCTCGCCGAGTACGGCCGCGCGACCCAACTGCTGCCGTTCAAGGGCGGCCTGATGGAAGGCGCGGCGCTGGAGCCCGAGCAGATCCGCTCGCTCTCCCGGCTGCCCTCACGCGAAGCTCTGTACGGGCAGCTCGTCGGGATCGTGGCCTCGCCGGTGAGTGGGCTGGTGCGCACGCTCGGCGGGCTCGTGGGCGGGCTGGCTGTGGCGCTGGGGCAGGTGCGCGAGAAGAAGGAGTCCGGAGAGATTCCCGCGGGCGAGCCGTCCGCGGCGGAGGCGACACCCGCTGCCGAGGCGCCTGCGGCGGAGCCCGCTCCCGCCCCCGAGGAGCAGGCGCCGGCAGAGGAGGCACCCGCGGGCGAGCCGTCCGCGGCGGAGGCGGAGCCCGAGAAGCAAGCTGAGCCGGAGCAGAGTGAGCCGGCGCAATCAGATGACAACCAGGCGGATGTCTCGGCGCAGGTCGAGTCGCAGGACGCCGAGACGAATCCCCCCAAGGAGGACTGACATATGGCTACAGCCACAACAAGTACAGAGAAGTGGATCGAGGAGCTGAAGGGCATCTCGGTGCTCGAGCTCGCCGAGCGGATCAAGGCGCTCGAGGAGGAGTTCGGCGTCTCGGCCGCGGCTGTGGCCGCGCCCGCCGCGGGCGCCGCGGGCGCGGGCGGTGACGGCGGCGCAGAGGAGGAGGAAGCGAGCAGCACCGTTGACGTGATCCTGACGGCCGCGGGCGATAAGAAGATCCAGGTGATCAAGGTCGTGCGCGCCGCGACGGGTCTCGGGCTGAAAGAGGCCAAGGCGCTCGTTGACGAGGCTCCCAAGCCGGTGAAGGAGGGCATCGAGAAGGAGGAGGCCGACAAGCTCAAGGCCGAACTGGAGGAGGCCGGCGCGACGGTCGAGATCAAGTAGTAGCTCGAGCCGGCCTCCAGCCGGCTCCGCCGATATGCAAGGGCGCCCTCAGGGCGCCCTCCCGGCGCCTTTGACCGGGGTCTGACAACCATCTTTACCCGCGGCTAACAAAAGCGCCGATTTTCCGGTAAAGTGGCTTGCGCTGGCCAATAGCCGCAGCCGCTCTGGAAGCACGACGGACGCGCCACATACGCGATCGTCAGGGGCGGGGTCCGTGAGCGCCGGTGGCCCCACTTAAGGGCGTCGATGACCTGTGCTATCTTTGCTGGTCGCGCTCTCGGGCGCCCTCCTCGTCCGTACCTCGCCCTCCGAAGGAGACGTTTTCTTGGCTGCTGTTGATGCTCTCCGGACGCGCCGAAGCTTCGCGCGCCTTGACAAGACCGTTGATGTTCCCAACCTGATCGACATCCAGCGCCGCTCGTTTGCGTGGCTCACCGAACCCAAGGGTGGCGGGCTGCGCGAGACGATCGACGACATCTCGCCGATCGAGGACTACACCGGCAACCTCGCGGTGCAGTTCGGCGAGTTCGTGTTCGACGAGCCCGTCGCCAACCTTGAGCAGTGCCGTGAGAAGGACCTGACCTACGCCCGGCCGCTGACGGTGACGGTCGCGTTCATCAACCGCGAGACCGGCGAGATCCGTGAGCAGTCGGTGTTCATGGGCGACTTTCCGTGGATGACCGAGCGCGGGACGTTCGTGATCAACGGCACCGAGCGCGTGGTCGTCACCCAGCTGGTGCGCTCACCGGGCGCCTATCTGATGGAGCCGAAGGATCGCGAGAAGCAGGTGTTCATCGCCAACCTGATGCCCGCGCGCGGATCCTGGCTGGAGCTCGAGATCGACAAGAAGGGCAAGGTGTTCGTCCGCATCGATCGCAAGCGCAAGCTGCCGGTGACGGTGCTGCTGCGCGCGATGGGATACGCGAGCGACGAGGAGATCCTCAAGCTGTTCGAGAGCTCGTTGTACATCCGCAACACGATCGAGTCCGACACCGAGGCGACGCGCACCGAAGAGGGTGCGCTGATCGAGCTGTTCAAGAAGCAGCGCCCGGGCGAGCCGCCCAGCGTGGACAACGCCAAGGCGCTGCTCAACCAGTTGTTCTTCGACCCCAAGCGCTACGACCTCACGCGGGTCGGTCGCTACAAGCTCAACTCGCGGCTGGGGCTGGACATCGACATCGACACGCGCACGCTGACCCACGACGACATCCTCGCACTGGTGCGCGAGCTGGTGTCGCTGCCTAAGCGGCTGGGCATCCCCGAGCAGGAGAGCGAGGTCGAGATCAAGGACTACGCCGCGGAGGCGATGAGCATGCCGCGCGAGCCCGTGGCCGAGCACCTCGACGAGTACGAGCACTTCGGCAACCGCCGCCTGCGCACGGTCGGCGAGCTGATCCAGGAGGCCTTCCGGATCGGGCTGTACCGCATGGAGCGGGTCGTGCGCGAGCGGCTGACGACCGAGGACGCGGACACGATCACGCCGCAGACGATCATCAACATCAGACCGGTGGTGGCGGCGCTGAAGGAGTTCTTCGGCTCCAGCCAGCTCAGCCAGTTCATGGACCAGACCAACTCGCTGGCGGGGCTGACGCATCGCCGGCGCCTGTCCGCGCTGGGCGCGGGCGGGCTGACGCGCGAGCGCGCGCCGATCGAGGTGCGCGACGTGCACCCGACGCACTACGGGCGCATGTGCCCGATCGAGACGCCGGAGGGTCCGAACATCGGGCTGATCGGGTCGCTGAGCTCGTTCGCGGAGGTGTCCGAGTACGGGTTCGTCACGACTCCTTATCGAGTCGTCAAGGACGGCGTGGTGACCGACAAAGTCGTGCGCCTGGATGCCACCCAGGAAGAGGAGCGCTTGATCGCGCAGGCGAACACGCCCGTGGACCCGAAGACGGGCAAGCTCAAGGGCTCGGAGATCCTGTGCCGCACCCAGGCCGGCCAGTACGTGACGGTGGGACCCAAGGACGTGGACCTCGTCGATGTCTCGCCCGAGCAGATCTGGTCGGTGGCGACGGCGATGATCCCGTTCCTCGAGCACGACGACGCCAACCGGGCGCTGATGGGCTCGAACATGCAGCGCCAGGCGGTGCCGCTCTTGAAGGCCGACGCACCGCTCGTGGGCACCGGCATGGAGCGCCGCGCCGCGCTCGACACCGGCGACGTGCTGCTGGCACGGGACGCCGGCACGATCGATCACGTAGACGCCGATCAGATCGTCGTGCAGAGCGGCGACGGTAAGAAGGACGAGTACGAGCTGCAGAAGTTCATGCGCTCAAACCAGGGCACGCTGATCCACCACAAGCCGCGCGTGGCAAGTGGCCAGAAGGTCAAGGCGGGCGAGGTGCTCGCCGACGGCTCCTCGACCGACAAGGGCGAGATGGCGCTGGGCAAGAACCTGATGGTTGCGTTCATGTCCTGGGAGGGCTACAACTTCGAGGACGCGATCATCCTGTCCAAGCGCCTGGTGCAGGACGACGAGCTGACCTCGATCCACATCGAGGAGTACGAGATCGACGCCCGCACGACCAAGCTGGGCGAGGAGGAGATCACGCGCGACATCCCCAACCGCTCGGAGGAGTCGCTGCGCAACCTCGACGACCGCGGGATCGTGCGTGTCGGGGCGGAGGTGATCTCGGGCGATCTGCTCGTCGGCAAGGTTACGCCAAAGGGCGAGACCGAGCTGACCGCCGAGGAGAAGCTGATCCGGGCGATCTTCAAGGAGAAGGCGCGCGAGGTGCGCGACACCTCGCTGAAGGTTCCCCACGGCGAGGGCGGCGTGGTGATCGACGTCAAGACGTTCAGCCGCGACGCGGGCGACGACCTGCCGCCGGGCGTGAACGACCTGGTGCGCGTGTTCGTGGCCAAGAAGCGCAAGATCTCCGAGGGCGACAAGCTCGCCGGCCGGCACGGCAACAAGGGTGTGATCTCAAAGATCGTGGACGTCCAGGACATGCCGTTCCTGGAGGACGGCACACCGGTGGACGTGATCCTCAACCCGCTCGGCGTGCCAAGCCGCATGAACGTCGGGCAGATCCTCGAGACCCATCTCGGCTGGGTGGCCGCGCAGGGCTGGTACGACGACGGCTCCGACGCCTACAAGGACGCGCACGCGAGCAACGGCTCCCCGAGCACCAACGGCTCCGGACGCGTGTACGTGTCGACGCCCGTGTTCGACGGCGCCACGATCACCGACGTCGACGAAGCGCTCGTGCGCTGGCAGGACGAGCACACCGGCCGCATCCGCATGGATGTCGACAAGAGCCGCCGCCCGGGCGAGCGGGCGTCGGGCAAGATGACGCTGTTCAACGGCCGCACGGGCGAGCCGTTCGCCGAGCAGGTGACGGTGGGGTATATGTACATCCTCAAGCTCCTGCACCTCGTCGACGACAAGATCCACGCCCGCTCGACCGGCCCCTACTCGCTGGTCACCCAGCAGCCGCTGGGCGGCAAGGCCCAGTTCGGCGGGCAGCGCTTCGGCGAGATGGAGGTGTGGGCGCTGGAGGCGTTCGGCGCGGCATACACGCTGCAGGAGATGCTGACGATCAAGTCCGACGACACGGTCGGGCGCGTGAAGGCCTACGAGGCGATCGTCAAGGGCGAGAACATCGCCGAGCCGTCGATCCCGGAGTCGTTCAAGGTGCTGCTGAAGGAGATGCAGTCGCTGGCGCTCGACGTGAACGTGGTCTCCGAGGAGGGCCAGCGTGCGGAGATGCGCGATGATGACGACGATCTGCTGCGCGCCGCCGAGGAGCTCGGCATCGACCTCTCGGGCGTGCGCGCCCCCGCGGGCGGCGCGGCCGCCGACGAGGCGCTGGAGGGCGTGGACGCAACCGACGCGGCCGATGGCGCCGGCGGCGAGTCCAAGGAGGGGGCTGGTCCCATCGACGACGAGGCGGAGTCCGGGGACGCCGGCGTGGAGGACATCGCCGCGGGTGACCTCGACGTAGAGGAGCTGCTCGGCGAGGGCGTGGCCGAGCTGGATATAGAGGCGCTCGCCGGAGATGTGGCCGACAACGAACTGGTCGAGGAGGCCGAGTAACACATGATCGACATCAATAATTTCGACGCCATCGAGATCTCGCTCGCCTCCTCCAAGCAGATCCGCAGCTGGAGCTCGGGCGAGGTGATCAAGCCCGAGACGATCAACTACCGCACTCTCAAGCCCGAGAAGGACGGGTTGTTCTGCGAGCGCATCTTCGGCCCGACCAAGGACTGGGAGTGCTACTGCGGCAAGTACAAGCGGGTGCGCTACAAGGGGATCGTGTGCGAGCGCTGCGGCGTGGAGGTCACCCGCTCGAAGGTGCGGCGCGAGCGCATGGGGCACGTCGACCTCGCCGCTCCCGTCAGCCACATCTGGTTCTTCAAGGGCGTGCCCAGCCGGATCGGCTACCTGCTGGACATGGCGCCCAAGGAACTGGAGAAGGTCCTCTACTTCGCCGCGTCGATCGTCACGTGGGTGGACGACGAGGCCCGCGCGAAGGATCTGGACTCCCTGGAGAAGGAGGTCAACAAGGTCCTCGACGCCTACGCCGCCGAGCGCGAGGAGCGGGTGCTGGAGCTGCGCGAGTCGCTGGGGCGCCGTGAGAAGTACCTGCAGAACGGCAAGCAGACGCACTTCTCAGACGAAGACCACCTGTGGGCGGACTCACTCGATATCAACCTTCAGAAGATCTCTGAGGAGGAGCGCGAGAAGCTCCTCAAGGAGTTGAACAAGACGTTCGAGGCGGACATCGCGGACACCGAAGCCTACATCGAGGACGCCGCCGAGCGGATGCGTCAGGTGTGGGAGCTGTTCAAGACGATGGAGCCCAAGCAGATCGAGCACGACGAGACGACGTTTCGCGAGCTCAAGGAGCGGTTCGGCTCGCCGTACGGGTTCGGCGAGTACTTCCGCGGGGGGATGGGCGCTGAGGCCGTCAGGGACCTGCTCCAGCAGGTCGACTTGGAGGCCGAACGCAAGGAGCTCGAGGACCAGGTCAAGACCGCCAAGGGCCAGAAGCAGGCGCGTGCGGTCAAGCGGCTGAAGGTCGTCAGCGCGTTTATCCAGTCCGGGAACAAGCCCGAGATGATGGTGCTCGACGCCGTTCCGGTGATCCCGCCGGAGCTGCGCCCGATGGTGCAGCTCGACGGCGGCCGGTTCGCCACGTCCGACCTCAACGACCTGTACCGGCGCGTCATCAACCGCAACAACCGCCTGAAGCGGCTGCTCGACCTGGGCGCGCCGGAGATCATCGTCAACAACGAGAAGCGGATGCTGCAGGAGGCCGTCGACGCGCTGTTCGACAACGGCCGCCGCGGGCGCCCGGTGACCGGCCCGGGAAACCGCCCGCTGAAGAGCCTCTCCGACATGCTCAAGGGCAAGCAGGGGCGCTTCCGCCAGAACCTGCTGGGCAAGCGCGTGGACTACTCCGGGCGCTCGGTGATCGTCGCCGGCCCCTACCTGAAGCTGCACCAGTGCGGGCTGCCGAAGATCATGGCGCTGGAGCTGTTCAAGCCGTTCATCATGGCCCGGCTGGTCGAGCGCAAGTCGGCGCAGAACATCAAGGCGGCCAAGAAGATGGTCGACTCGATGATCGGCGAGGTGTGGGACGTGCTCGAGGAGGTCATCCACGAGCACCCGGTGCTGCTCAACCGCGCACCGACGCTGCACCGCCTGGGCATCCAGGCGTTCGAGCCGCTGCTGGTCGAGGGCAAGGCGATCCAGGTGCACCCGCTGGTGTGCCACGCGTTCAACGCCGACTTCGACGGCGACCAGATGGCGGTGCACCTGCCGCTCTCGGCCGAGGCGCAGGCGGAGGCGCGCATCCTGATGCTCTCCTCCAACAACATCCTGTCCCCCGCGCACGGGGCGCCGCTGGCGACCCCGACGCAGGACATGATCCTCGGCGCCTACTACCTGACCTACGGTCCGGAGGCCGAGGAGCTCGGTGAGCGCCAGCAGGCGCTCATGGGCGGCAAGTGGCCCGCGAACGAGCCGCGCCCGCACGTGTTCAGGACCGCCCAGGAGGCCGAGCTCTCCTACGAGGCGGGCGTGGTCACGTTGCACGACATCGCCGAGTTCAGGCCGTTCGGGCGTGAGGGCGGCCACGTGCTGAGCACGGTCGGGCGGATCATCTACAACGATCGCATCGAGCGCGCGCTGGCCGAGGCGCTGGGCGACTCCTTCGACGCGAGTAAGTATGTGTTCGTCAACCAGTCGATGAAGAAGCGTGACACGACGAAGCTGATCGACGCGCTCGTGCAGACCTACGGCGCGACGACGATCTCGCTCGTGCTCGATGCGTTCAAGGACCTCGGTTTCAAGTACGCGACCCAGGCCGGTATCACGATCTCCAAGAACGATGTGGTCGTGCCTCCCCAGAAGCAGTCGATCCTCGACAAGTACGAGAAGCTGGTGGCGGAGATCTCAGACCAGTACGACATGGGCCTGATCACCCAGGAGGAGCGCCACGAGGCGGTCGTGGAGAAGTGGAACGCGGCCACCGACGAGGTCGCGGACGCGATGATCGAGAACCTCGACACGCTGAACCCCATCTTCATGATGGCCAACTCGGGCGCGCGCGGTTCGTTCAAGCAGATCCGCCAGCTCGCCGGGATGCGCGGCCTGATGGCAAACCCGAAGGGGGAAATCATCGAGCGGCCGATCAAGGCCAACTTCGTCGAGGGGCTATCGGTGCTCGAGTACTTCATCTCTACGCACGGCGCGCGCAAGGGGCTGGCGGACACGGCGCTGCGCACCGCCGACTCGGGCTACCTGACCAGGCGGCTGGTGGACGTGGCCCAGGACGTGATCATCCGCGAAGCCGACTGTGGCACCGAGGAGCACATCGAGATGGCGGTGTGGGGCGAGGGCGGCGATCCCAACGGAGACCTCGTCGGGCGCATCGCGGCCCAGCCGATCACGACCAAGCGCAACCGGATGCTCGCCGAGCAGGGCGCCGAGATCGGGCGCGCCGAGCTCGCCGACATCGTGCAATCCTTCGCGGACGACCACGCCCGGGGCGTGCGTGTGACGGTGCCCGTGCGCTCGGTGCTCAAGTGCAAGGCCCCGAGCGGGGTATGCCAGGCCTGCTATGGCCGGGCGATGGCGACCGGTGCGCTCGCGCAGATCGGCGACGCGGTCGGGATCATCGCGGCGCAGTCGATCGGCGAGCCGGGCACGCAGCTGACGATGCGCACGTTCCACACCGGCGGCGTCGCCGGCGCGGACATCACGCACGGACTACCACGCATCGTCGAGCTGTTCGAGGCGCGCAAGCCGAAGGGCCTGGCGAAGATCGCCGAGCAGGACGGCACGGTCTCGATCGAGGAGACCGAGAAGGCGCTCACCGTCACGATTACCGACCAGGCGGGAGAGGAGCACAAACACGCCTTTCCCAGGCGCACGCGCCTGTACGTATCCGCGGGTGAGAAGATCAAGGCGGGCAAGCAGCTCAACGAGGGCTCGCTGTATCCGCACGAGCTGCTCGCGATCCGTGGCCGGACCGAGACCGAGCAGTATCTGGTCAAGGAGGTCCAGGAGGTCTACAAGTCCCAAGGTGTGGACATCAACGACAAGCACATCGAGTTGATCGTGCGTCAGATGCTCAAGAAGGTCCGGGTGGACCAGAAGGGCGACACCGACTACCTGCCCGGGCAGTTCGTGGACAGGTTCGAGTTCGCCAAAGTCAACGACGAGATCGGCAAGGGCAAAGGCGAGGCGGCCCAGTTCGAGGACATCATCCTCGGCATCACCAAGGCGTCGCTGAACACCGACTCGTTCCTGTCGGCTGCCTCCTTTCAGGAGACGACCAAGGTGTTGACCGACGCTGCCCTGGAGGGCAAGACCGATCGCTTGAACGGCCTGAAGGAGAACGTGATCATCGGCAAGCTGATCCCGGCGGCGACCGGGCTGAAGCGCTACCGGCGGATCGAGATCGAGCCCGCCGAGCCGCTACCCCGTGCGATCGACGACGTCGGGTTGCTCGACCAGGACGAGATCGCCGCCGAGCTCGGCCTGTCAAACGGCGAAGGGTACGCCGGGTACGGACAGGAGTTCGACGCGGATCTGGCCTCGCTCGAGAAGATCGGCGCGGGCAGCAGCGATCCCGGCTTCGTCGAGGAGCTCGCCGACCTCGAGGTTCCGGAGGAGTCCTCCTCGGGGAAGTAGGTCTCGGGTCGGGGACCGTCCCCGTCCCAGAGGACGGTCCCTGGCCAAGCCCTTCGGGCTGTGCGCCCGGATCGCCGACCGCCGTGCGGCCGACGCCGCTCGGCGTCTGGCGCTCCGTGTCTGGCGCTCGGTGTGCGGTGCTCGGCGCTCGGTGAGAGGATTCTCACTGCAAACTGGCGCGACATCCCCCCGGGTGTGGTGTCCTGAAAGGCGATGACCGCGCGCGAGATGACGCGCCGATCGCTGCTTGCCGCTACCGCCGGCGCGGTTGCGGGTGGCGTGGTGCGCCCTGGGGGCGCACTCGCCCGGCTCGCTCATTCCGCGGCGCCGATTGGCACTGCCGAGCCTACCCTGTTCGAGCGCGCCGCCGGGACGCTGCCCGCGGGCAGCGTCCCGGTCACGATCGACCTTGGCCGTAACGCCGACCTGGTTGGGGTGCGGTGGTCCGGTGCGCTCGCCGGGCATGTCGAGTTGCGTGTGCGCGACGCGCGCGGCGGATGGAGTCGGTGGGTGTCGGCCGGCGCGCACGGACATGCTCCCGAAGGCACGCCACAGCCCGGGATGATGATCGGCGATCCCGTCTGGATCGGTGGCGGCTCGGAGGTGCAACTGCGCTCGGATCGGACGCTTGGCGACGTGTGGCTGAGCTGTGTGGACGTGAGCGGCGGGATCGGCGCGCGCAGGCAGGTGCTGGCTACGGGCCCTGCGGCGCTCGGCGCGGCGCTCGAGCTGGCGACGCCCGTGCTGCCCGCCGGAGCGGGGCAGCCGCCGATAATCGCGCGCCGGGCGTGGGCGGGGGGGATGGCCAAGCCTCGGGTCGAGCCCGAATACGGCGAGGTGAGGATGGCGTTCGTGCATCACACCGAGAACCCGAATGGCTACTCGCCCGGCGAGGTGCCGGCGATGCTGCGTGCGATCTACACGTTTCACCGCTACGTGCGCGGCTGGAACGACATTGGCTACAACTTCGTGATCGACTCCTACGGGCGCATCTTCGAGGCGCGGGCGGGCGGGATCGACGAGCCGGTGATCGGCGCGCACGCGGGCGGCTACAACTACGCCTCTACCGGGGTGGCCGTGCTTGGTGAATTCATGAGCAGTCCGGTATCCGTGGCGGCGGCCGGCGCTCTGGAAGGACTGCTCGCGTGGAAGCTGTCCCTGCACGGGACCCCGGCCGAGGGGCGGGTGACCGTGCGCGTCAATCCGGCCGGCGCGGTCTACAGCCGCTTTCCGGCCGGCGCCCACGTCTCGCTGCCGCGGATCGCGGGTCACCGCGACGGCGACTCGACGGACTGTCCCGGGGACGCGCTGTATGCGGAGCTTCCGGGTATGCGCCCGCGGGTCAATGCTCTCGCGAGTCGCGTCGCGCGGGCGAGCATCGCGCTGGGCGCGACCGCGACCCCGCCGGGCGGGCAGACCGCGCCGGAAGGACAGAGTCCGCCGGGAGGTGAAGCCGCGCCCGCCGCGCCGAGCGTACCCGCCGGCCAGGCACGCACGCTCATGGGCAGCCTGACGCTGCTCGACGGGGTGGGTGGGGTTCCCATTCAAGGCGCGCCGATCGCGATTCAGGCGCGCGAAGTCTCGGACAGGGGCGAAGTCGTGCGCGAGCGCACGATCGCGCAGGTGAGCACCGGCGCGGAAGGGAAGTGGTCGCTGGGGGTGTCCCTTGCACCGAGCGCGGGCGGGATGTGGCTGCGTGTCCTATGTCCCGGCGCACCCGGCGTGCCGGCCGCGGTCTCCGTGGCGCTGCATATCCCCGGTGTGGTCTCGATCACGCCCGCGCCCGGCACTCCGCCCGCGCCTGGCACCACGCCCGCGCCCGGCACTCCGCCCGCGCCCGGCACCACGCCCGCGCCCGGCACCACGCCCGCGCCCGGCACTCCGCCCGCGCCTGGCACCACGCCCGCGCCTGGCGCTCCGCCCGCGCCCGGCATCACGCCCGCGCCCGGCACTCCGCCCGCGCTGTAGCCTGGCGTCGGCCATGTGGGATGAGCTGATAGTGCGCCTGGAGGGACGGATCGTCGTGCTGGAGCCGCTTCAGGCTCACCACGAGGAGGGTCTGTTCGTTGCGGCTCAGCATCCCGAGATCTGGACGTGGCTGGCGCCGGTGGGCTCCAGTCGCGAGTGCTTCTCAGCCTGGTTCGTCGCGAGCCTCGCCGAGTCCGGAGCGGGCAGGGAGGGGGTGTTCGCCACGATCGATCGCGCGAGCGGTGAGCCGATCGGCTCGACGCGCTATCTGAACGTGCGTGAGGCCCACCGGGGTGTCGAGATCGGCTGGACCTGGCTCTCGCCCGCGATGTGGCGGACCGGGGCGAACGTCGAGGCCAAGCTGTTGATGATGGAGCACGCGTTCGAGCGTCTGAGGTGTATGCGGGTGGAGTTCAAGACCGACGCTCGCAACGAGCGCTCGCGGGCCGCGCTTGCGGCGCTGCCCGCGCGGTTTGAGGGCATCTTGCGCAAGCACATGCTGATGCCGGGCATCGGTGTGCGGGACTCCGCGTACTACAGCGTCATCGACGAGGAGTGGCCCCAGGTGCGAGCCAATCTCGAGCGCCGGCTCGCGGTGGCGTCAGCCCCCGCGCCCACGTCACCAGCAGCGACGCCTCCCTCGAAGTGAGCCCGCGCTCCGGGGCGGTCTGGATGAGCAGCGTGGGCACTGGGCGCGTGTTGGCCCAGGCATGACAGGCGTCGTTGAACGAGTCGTCGATCCACGCCAGCGGGCGCGATCCGGCATGCTCGTCGATCGCCGATAGCTTCCAGTGTGCGTTGCTCGATCCGGTCCCGGCCACCCCGCGCTCGAATTGCAGGAACGGCAGGCCCGCGGGCAGGCCGAGCAGGCGCGGCAGGTATTCCTCGGCCTTCTCCTCCCAGCCGCTGGCCCATACCAGGTCGAAGTCGGCGGTTAGACCCAGCAGGTGGGCGGCCGCCGCGCGGGAGAGGAAGTGGGGTATTCCGTCGATCGTGGCGTAGGAGACCTCGCCCTGGCCCTCGCCTGGGCTATAGCCCGCCCTGGAGACCTCGCCCTGGCCCTCGCCTGGGCTATAGCCCGCCCTGGAGACCTCGCCCTGGCCCTCGCCTGGGCTATAGCCCGCCCTGGGGCGCTCGGCCACCGCCCCGGAATGTCCCGTCCAGGGCGTGTGTCCGGCGAAGCCGAACAGCGAGATGACGCCGTCGATGTCGACCATCAGTAGGGGCTTTTTGTGGAAGGAGGAGCTCGCTCCCAGCGGACCGGCGGACGCGCCACGCGCGGGCGGGGCGTCGGCGTCATCGGATGGTTCTTTAGCTCCCATAGAGGTCGGCACCGGTAATCTGCCTGGATCGGGTGCGGCCAGTAAAGCATCGGCCGGCCGCTGTCGATGGGCTTCAGGGCGGGCGCCGGGGAACGCCGAGCGCTCTGAGCAGACGACAAGTTAGCCGCACCCAACATGACCTCCATCCCCGGAAACTGAGCCAGACCCCCTGATTTCCTCCACCAGAATCCGACCCTTCCCGACCCTGATTTCCTCCACCAGAATCCGCCAGATCGACTCGTGACCCTTCCCGACCACCAATGACCCTCGGACTTGGCATCCTGCTTGCGCTCGCGTGTGCGTTCGTGGCCAACCTCGCTTTCTTCTACAAGTACCGGGGGGCCAACGCGGCGCCGAGCGTGCAGGTGCGCCATCCGCTGCGTTCGGCCCGTGCGCTGTTCGCCTCGAGGTGGTTCACGCTCGGCATGATCATCGCGACCGTCAGCTGGGGGCTGCACGTGGCTGCGTTGACGCTGGCGCCGATGTCGGTGATCCAGGTGGCGCTGGCGGCGGGTATCGTGTTCATCGCGGTGATGGCTGAGCGGATGTTCGGCTTTGAAGTCGGCCGGCGTCAGTGGCTCGGCTTGTGCCTGACGGGAGCCGGTCTGGTGATGCTTGGCGTGACGCTGCCGGCGATGCACGGCGCGCACTCGCAGTTCTCCCAGGCGGCGATGATCTCCTTCGAGGCCGGCCTGTTCGGGCTGGGCGGCCTGTTGATCATGGGCCCGCGCATGGGCGGGCCGGTCGAGCACCACGGCGTGATGCTGGGCGCCGCCTCGGGCATCCTGTTCGGCGTCTCCGACACCGCGATCAAGGCGCTCACCGGGATCACCGGCGCGCACGGCCTGCTCGCGCTGCTGCTCAGTCCCTGGCTGGCGGTGGCGGTCCTCGCTTCGATCGTCGCCTTCTACGCCTCCGCGCGAGGACTGCAGGATGGCGAGGCCGTACCGGTGATCGCCGTGACCGGGACGGCCGCGAACATCGCCGGCATCGCCGGCGGGATTGTCGTGTTCGGCGATCCGATGGCGGCCAGTCCGATCGGTGTCGTGGTGCAGTCGCTGGCGTTCGTGCTGGTGATCGTGGCGTGCGCGCTGATGCCCGCTCCCGTACGTGCGGCCGGCGTTCCGGCCGGCGCATCCGCGACGGCATAGCGATCGCTCTGCGCGTACGGGCGCGTGGCGCTGCTACCATCCCCGGCCGATGCCGACTACATCACAGCTCGTGCGTAAGGGGCGTGTGGCCCCCAAGAAGAAGCTCGCGACCCCCGGCTTGAAGTCGGGGAAGGGACGCAAGAAGAAGGTCGCGGCGCCACAGCGTCGCGGGGTGTGCACGCGGGTGTATACGACCACACCGAAGAAGCCGAACTCCGCGTTGCGCAAGGTCGCGCGCATACGCATCTCCGGCTCGATCGAGGTGACTGCGTATATCCCTGGCGAGGGGCACAACCTGCAGGAGCACTCGGTCGTGCTCGTGCGCGGCGGTCGCGTCAAGGACCTTCCTGGCGTGCGCTATAAGGTCGTGCGCGGCACGCTCGACGCGGCCGGCGTGAGCGATCGCAAAAAGGCGCGCTCGCAGTACGGCGTGAAGAAGAGATAACGAACGAATGCCCCGCCGTGCAGCCGCCCAGGTTCGCCCGCTCGAGGCGGATCCGATCCACCGCTCCAGGCTCGTTCAGCAGGTGATCAACAAGGTTATGCTCGACGGCAAGAAGTCGGTGGCCGAGCGGATCGTCTACGACGCGCTGGCGATTTTGGCCGAGCGCAGCGAGAAAGAGCCCGTGGAGACGCTCGAGGCTTCCATCAAGGTCCTCACGCCTACGCTCGAGGTCAAATCGCGCAGGGTCGGTGGCGCCACCTACCAGGTGCCCGTGGAGGTGGCCTCCAGGCGCGCACGCACGCTGGCGGTTCGCTGGCTGGTGGAGTTCGCCCGCCAGCGCCGTGAGAAGACGATGGCCCAGCGGTTGGCAAACGAACTGATGGACGCTCAATCCCAGCAGGGTGGCGCGTACAAGCGCAAGGACGATATCTACCGCATGGCCCAGGCTAACAAGGCTTTCGCGCATTACCGTTGGTAGGACCGTTACCGTTGGTAGGACCTTGACAGAGAAAGATTTGGTACCTAAACTTTTGGTACCGAATGTCTGTCTCGTCAGCAGCGACGTCTGATTCTGGCTTTCACCCGGAAGCGTCCGATCGCATAGAGCCCTACGTCTGGAAGATCGCCGGCGTGGTGATCCTCGGGATGATGATGTCGATCCTCGATACGACGATCGTCAACGTCGCGCTGCGCACGCTCGGGCACGACCTGCACAGCTCGATCTCGCAGATCCAATGGGTCGTGACCGGCTATCTGCTGGCGCTGGCTGCGGTGATCCCCGTCACGGGCTGGGCGGCGCGGCGGTTTGGGGCCAAGCGCGTGTATCTCGTCTCACTGGTGCTGTTCACGGCCGGCTCGGCCCTGTGTGCGGTGGCCGGCTCGATCACGACGCTTGTGCTGTTCCGCGTGCTGCAGGGAGTCGGCGGCGGGATGATCATGCCCATCGCCCAGCTGATCATGGCCCAGGTTTCCGGCCCGAAGCGGATGGGTCGCGTGATGGGGGTCGTCGTCATGCCGGCGATGCTCGCGCCGATCCTGGGGCCGGTGCTCGGCGGCGCGATCCTGCAGGAGTTGCACTGGTCGTGGATCTTCCTCGTGAATGTTCCGATCGGCGTGATCGCGTTCATCCTCGGCTGGCGAATGCTCCCGCAGACCGAGTCGGGCGCGGCCGGGCGGCTGGATGTGGTCGGCTTGGGGCTGATCTCCACCGGCGCGACAGCGATCGTGTACGGCCTTTCGAAGCTCGGCACCAACGCCAGCCTGACCGCCCCGAGCGTCGTGTGGCCGATCGTCATCGGTGTCGCGCTGACACTCGGCTTCGGCTGGCACGCGCTGCGTGTCGAGCGCCCGCTGCTCGATATCCGCCTGTATGCCAATCGCGTGTTCGGCGCCGCCTCGCTCACCACCTTCGGGCTGGGTGCGTCGCTGTTCGGCGCGATGATCCTGGTGCCGCTGTACTACCAGGAGGTGCGCGGCGAGAGCATCATCCTGACCGGCCTCCTCGTCGGTCCGCAGGGGCTGGGCATGCTGCTCGTGGGGCCGCTCAACGGGCGTCTGACCGAACGCTTCGGCGGTGGTCGCGTGGCGCTCGTCGGGGTGTCGATCCTGTGTCTGAGCACAGTCCCGTTCGTGTTGTTCGGCGCAGGTGCGTCGATACTCGAGATCTCGCTGGTGCTGGCGGTGCGAGGCGTGGGCATCGGGCTGTCGTTCATGCCGGCGATGACCGCCGCTTTCACGGCGCTGGCACCCGAGGAGCTGTCTGACGCAACGCCGCAGCTGAACATGCTGCAGCGCGTGGGCGGAGCGATCGGGGTGGCGGTGCTCGCCGTGGTCCTGCAGCGGGCCGGCGCTCACGCGTCCACCCCGGCGCAGCTCGCGGATGCATTCAACACCGTGTACTGGTGGGCGCTGGGGATCGCGATGCTGTCGCTGATCCCGTGCCTGGTGCTGGCGCGGGCCGAGAACCCACGGGCAAAGCTCGCGACTCGTGACGCGGCTGGCTCCGGCGAGGCCGCGGCCGAGCCGGTCGGCGTGTAGGACTGCTCGCAATGACTCCGTCGTCGGCCACCAAGCGCCCGGCCAGCTCGGCCAAAGCGGCCAAAGCGGCCAAAGTGGCCAAAGTGGCCATCTCAGCGAGATCGTCTGGCCCCTCGACCGCGTCTCCGGCGGAACCGCCTACCGGCGAGCCGTACTGGACCGCTGAGCTCGACGAGCTCGGTAGGGCGTTTCGCCGCGTATTCAGAAGCCTGGGCCGCCTGCGCGGGCGCGACACGCATCTCGGCGGCTCGGAGCTCAGCCATGCGCAGTTCGAGCTGCTGATCGAGCTGTACGAGCGCGGCGAGCTGCCGGCCGGAGAGCTCGCTGCCGCGGCGCGACTGACGCCCGCGACGGTCACGCAGATGCTCGAGCACCTGGCGGACTGCGGACATGTGGAACGTGCGCGCTCGAACACCGACAGACGCGTGGTCGTCTCCCGGCTGACGCGGCAGGGCAAGCGCAAGATCGAGGCCAAGCGCGCCGCCTGGCAGGAGCGGTGGCAGGCGGCGCTGGAGGGGATGGGGCCGAGCGAGCTGCGTGCCGCCACGCGCGTGCTCGGGCGGCTGGGCGACGTGTTCGAAGATGCGCCCGCCGCGGGGGGCTGCCCCGAGTCGCCGCGGGAGGCCGGGGACCCCGGCGCATAGGCGAAGACAGCCCGAAATCCTCTGCTATAGTCGGACTCGCCTCGCGTATGGGCGCGGTCGTGCGAGCAGGCTCGGCGCAAGGTAAAAGTAATCAAGATGGAGATCACTTCGAGCAGATAGCGACGCGAACCGGTCCGGACAAGACCAGCAGCGCGCGCGTGGGCCCGAGGGGCCTATTTTTTTGCCCCGAGCCGGCCACCGCGTGACACCACCCCCAACCCACCAACCTCCCAGGCATGCCACGTAAGTTCACCCTCCAGAACACCCGCAACATCGGGATCATGGCGCACATCGACGCCGGTAAGACGACGACGACCGAGCGCATCCTCTACTACACGGGGCGCACCTACAAGATCGGTGAGGTGCATGAGGGAGCGGCCGTGATGGATTGGATGGAACAGGAGCAGGAGCGCGGCATCACGATCACCTCGGCCGCCACCACCGCGGAGTGGAAGGGCCACCGGATCAACATCATCGACACGCCCGGCCACGTCGACTTCACGGTCGAGGTCGAGCGCTCTCTGCGCGTCCTCGACGGCGCGATCGCGCTGTTCGACTCGGTCGCGGGCGTCGAGCCCCAGTCCGAGACGGTCTGGCGCCAGGCCGACAAGTACCACGTGCCGCGGATCGCCTACATCAACAAGATGGACCGCACCGGAGCCGAGTTCGAGAAAGGCGTGCAGACGATGGTCGATCGCCTCGCTGCGAATCCGGTCCCGATCCAGTTGCCGATCGGCGCGGAGGGCGACTTCGAGGGGGTCGTTGATCTCGTCGCGATGGTGGCGATCGTCTACAAGGACGAGCTCGGCACCGAACAGGACATTATTGAGATCCCCGAGCGCCTGGCCGAGGCGGCCGCGGCCGCGCGGGAGCACCTGCTGGAGGAAGTCTCTCACTACGACGACACGCTGCTCGAGCTGATCCTCGAGGAAGCCGACATCCCCGAGGAGAGCATCAAGCAGGCGATTCGCAAGGCGACGCTCTCGACCAAGTTGACCCCCGTCCTGTGCGGATCGTCGTTCAAGAACAAGGGCGTGCAGCCGCTGCTCGACGCGGTCATCGACTACCTGCCCTCGCCGCTTGACGTGCCGCCGGTTACCGGCACCGAACTGGTTCGCGGGGAGGAGGGCGAGCGCGAGGTCACCCGCCACGCCGACGACTCCGAGCCGTTCGCCGCGCTGGCGTTCAAGATCATGGCCGACCCCTACGTCGGCAAGCTGACCTACTTCCGCGTCTACTCGGGCAAGCTCGAGGCCGGCTCGCGCGTGCTCAACGTGGGCAGCGGGCGCACCGAGCGGATCGGCCGCATCCTGATGATGCACGCCAACGAGCGCGAGGAGGTCCCCGAGGTCTACGCCGGCGACATCGCCGCCGCGGTCGGCATCAAGCAGGTCATAACCGGCGACACCCTCGCCGCGCCCGACGCGCCGATCAAGCTCGAGAACATCACGTTCCCCGAGCCCGTGATCAAGGTCGCCGTCGAGCCCAAGACGAAGATCGACCAGGAGAAGATGTCGGTCGCGCTCGGCCGCCTGGCCGAGGAGGACCCGACCTTCCAGGTGCGCTCAAACGAAGAGACCGGCCAGACTGAGATCTCGGGCATGGGCGAGCTGCATCTGGAGGTGCTCGTGGATCGCATGAAGCGCGAGTTTGGCGTCGAGGCCAACGTCGGGCGCCCGCAGGTCTCCTATCGCGAGACGGTGCGCGGCTCCGCCCAGAAGGTCGAAGGCAAGTTCGTGCGCCAGACCGGCGGCTCGGGCCAGTTCGGGGTCGTCTACATCGACCTGGAGCCCGCGCCCGGCGAGGGCTTTGACTTCGTCAACAAGATCAAGGGCGGCGCGATCCCCTCGGAGTTCATCCCGGCCGTCGAGAAGGGCGTCGAGGAGGCGCTGGAGAGCGGCGTCAAGGCCGGCTATCCGATGGTTGACCTGCGGGTTACCCTCGTCGATGGCAAGTACCACGACGTGGACTCCTCGGAGATCGCGTTCAAGGTCGCCGGCTCGATCGCCTTCAAGGAGGCGGCCAGGCGCTCAAAGCCGGTGCTGCTGGAGCCGATCTTCGCCGTCGAGGTGGTGACGCCCGAGGAGTTCCTGGGCACCGTGATCGGCGACCTCTCCAGCCGGCGCGGTCGCATCGAGGCGCAGGAGCCGCGCGGCAACGCGCTCGTGGTGACCGGGCGTGTGCCCCTCTCGGAGATGTTCGGGTACGCGACCGACCTGCGCTCCAACACGCAGGGCCGGGCGACGTACACGATGCAGTTCGAAGGCTACGAGGAGGTTCCGCCGAACATCGCGGAGAAGATCGTCGAACAGCGCACGGGAGAGCCTGTTCCAGCTTAATCAGATAGATTTCCCAGGTTCGCCTATCAATCAGGGCGGGCATCCAAGTCGATACAGGAGCGAATAGAAAGTGTCGAAGGAGAAGTTCGAGCGCGATAAGCCGCATGTCAACGTCGGAACGATTGGTCACATCGATCATGGCAAGACGACGCTGACCGCTGCCATCACGACGGTGCTGGCGGAGAAGATGGGCGGCGAAGCCCGTAGCTTCGAGGAGATCGACAATGCTCCCGAGGAGAAGGAGCGCGGGATCACGATCGCCACCTCGCACGTCGAGTACCAGACGGAGAAGCGTCATTACGCGCACGTGGACTGCCCGGGGCACGCGGACTACGTGAAGAACATGATCACGGGGGCGGCCCAGATGGACGGGGCGATCCTGGTCGTCTCGGCCGCCGACGGCCCGATGCCTCAGACGCGCGAGCACATCCTGCTCGCCCGTCAGGTCGGTGTGCCGTACATCGTGGTGTTCCTCAACAAGGCGGATATGGTCGATGACGAGGAGCTCTTGGAGCTGGTCGAGGTCGAGGTCCGCGAGCTGCTGTCCGAGTACGACTTCCCGGGCGATGACATTCCGTTCATCACCGGGTCGGCGCTGAAGGCCCTGGAAGGCGATGAGACCTACAAGGGCAAGATCGTGGAGCTGGCGCAGGCCCTGGACTCCTACATCCCCGAGCCTGTGCGAGAGCTGGACAAGCCGTTCTTGATGCCGGTTGAGGACGTTTTCTCGATCACCGGGCGTGGCACCGTGGCGACCGGGCGTGTCGAGCAGGGCATCGTCAACACCGGCGACACGGTCGAGATCGTCGGCGTCCACGACACCACCTCGACCGTGGTCACGGGCGTGGAGATGTTCCGCAAGATCCTCGACCAGGGCCAGGCGGGCGACAACGTCGGCTGCCTGCTGCGCGGGACCAAGCGGGAGGAGATCGAGCGCGGCCAGGTGTTGTGCAAGCCAGGCTCGATCACGCCGCATACCAAGTTCAAGTCGGAGGTCTACGTGCTCAAGAAGGAGGAGGGCGGCCGCCACACTCCGTTCTTCACGGGCTACAGGCCGCAGTTCTACTTCCGCACCACCGACGTCACCGGCGTGGCGAAGCTGCCCGAGGGCGTCGAGATGGTCATGCCCGGCGACAACGTCCAGATGGAGATCGAGCTGATCCAGCCGATCGCTATGGACCAGGGCCTGCGGTTCGCCATCAGGGAGGGTGGGCGCACGGTCGGCTCGGGCGTGGTCTCAGAGATCATCGAGTAGCACCCGCGCGCGCCTCCGCCCGTCGGCGGCGCAGCGCTCAATTGGCAGTCCGATACGACGAATGGAAGTCCCGCTCAAGCGGCGGGACCCGGGGGCGGATTCTGCTCACGCGTGGATCCGCCCCCTCGCACGCTTCACCACCAAACACTCCAAGAAGACGATCACAATGGCAGCAGCCACCCAAAACAAGATCCGCATCAGATTGAAGGCCTACGACACCTCGGCGATTGAGTCGGCGGCCAAGGAGATCGTGGAGACGGCCACGCGCACGGGCGCGACGGTCTCCGGCCCGGTGCCGTTGCCGACCGAGAAGAACGTGTATTGCGTGATCCGCTCGCCGTTCAAGGACAAGGACTCGCGCGAGCATTTCGAGATTCGCACGCACAAGCGGCTGATCGACATCCACCAGCCGACGCCCAAGACGGTCGATTCGCTGCAGCGGTTGGACCACCTGCCGGCGGGCGTCGACATCGAGATCCGCCTCGCGACCTGAGCTTCGAGATGTCCGCGATCCTTGCGAAGAAGCTCGGCATGACCCAGGTCTTTCAGGAGGACGGATCGGTCGCGCGAGTCACGGTGCTCGAGGCCGGGCCGTGCCCGGTGACGGCGATCCGCAGTACTGAGCGCGACGGCTACGAAGCCGTCCAGCTGGCGTTCGGGGCGACCCGGGAGAAGCACCTGAGTAAAGCCGAGCTCGGCCATCTGAAGAAGGCCGACGCGGCGCCGCTGCGCCACCTGGTCGAGTTCCGCAACGAGGCGGGTGAGCTGCAGGTCGGAGAGAGCGTGACCGTCGAGGCCTTCGAGGTGGGCGCGCGCGTGAAGATCGCGGGCACCTCCAAGGGCAAGGGCTTTCAGGGGACGATCCGCCGGCACAACTTCAAGCGCGGCCCCTCCTCCCACGGCTCGCACAACGTGCGCGCGCCCGGCTCGATCGGAGCCTCGGCGACGCCTTCGCGCGTGCTCAAGGGCATTCGCGGGCCCGGGCACATGGGCAGCCGCCGGGCGACGCAGAAGGGGCTCGAGGTCGTGGCGGTGGACGTGGAGCAGAACCTGCTGATGGTGCGCGGCTCGGTGCCCGGCGCGCGGGGCGGCGTGGTGGAGGTGCGCGGCGATGCCTGACGCCACCGCCAAGACGCGCGCCACTGCCAAGACGCGCTCTACCGCCAAGACGCGCGCCACCGCAAAGACGCGCTCTACCGCAAAGACGCTCGAGGCTCCGGTGCTCGGCGCCGGCGCCGGCAAGACCGTCAAGCTCGAGGGTGGGGCGTTTGTGGCGCGCTTCAACGAGCCGCTGGTGCACCAGAGCGTGCGCGCCGAGCAGGCCGCGCGCCGGCGTGGGACGGCGTCCACCAAAACCCGAGGCATGGTCTCGGGCGGCGGCGCCAAGCCCTGGCGCCAGAAGGGCACCGGTCGCGCCCGCGCGGGCTCCAGCCGCTCGCCCATCTGGACGGGTGGCGGGACCGTGTTCGGGCCCCGTCCGCGCTCGTATACGTTCAAGGTCAACCGCAAGGAGCAGCGCGCCGCGCTGCGCGGCGCGCTGTCGCTGCACGCTCAGCGCGGCTCGATCGCCGTGCTGGACGCCGCCGCGTTCGCTGCGCCGAAGACCAGCCAGGCCGCGGGCCTACTCGATGACTGGGGCTCCTCTGCGAGGCTGGCGCCGACGCTCGTGGTGCTCGCGCCCGAGGAGCGCGACGCCGCTCTGTCGTTCCGCAACCTCGCGCGCGTGGCGGTGCTGACCCCCGCGAACGTAGGGGTCGCCGATGTCGTCGGCGCCGCCTCGCTCGTGTTCTCACAGACGGCCCTCGACGCGCTGACCGCGCGGGCCGCCGGGGAGCCCGCCGCGACCGCTGCGGAGGAGGCCAAGGCCTGATGGACGCTTCGCAGGTGATCATAAGGCCGGTCGTGTCCGAGAAGAGCTATGTGTTGTCGGCCGCGAACCGGTACACGTTCAGAGTGCATGCCAATGCGCACAAGACGCAGATCCGTCAGGCGGTGCAGGAGCTGTTCGACGTGCACGTGGTCGAGGTGAGAACCCTCAGCGTCAAGTCAAAGCCCAAGCGCCGTGGTGCAGTCAGCGGGCGCACGCGCGCGTGGAAGAAGGCGATCGTGCAGTTGCGCGAGGGCGAGGAGATCCCGATCTTCCACGGCCTGGCGGCCCTGGACTGAGATGGCCGTGTGCACTTCGCCATACTGCGTCCTCACTCGCTCGCGTACCGAGTACGCGACGCTCGCTGCGTCCTTGTCTGGCTCGGCCCACGACCATCTCAGTAGGCAGTAATGGCAATTCGCAAGCCCAAGCCCACGAGTCCCGGACGGCGGTTCGTGTCCTATCCGGACTTCGCCGAGGTGACTAAGTCCGAGCCCGAGAAGACGCTCATTGAAGGGCTGAAGAAGAGCGGCGGAAGAAACGCGCACGGGCGCAAGACCTCCCGTCATCGGGGCGGCGGCGCCAAGCGGGCGTACCGGCGGATCGACTTCAAGCGCCGCAAGGACGGCGTGCCCGCGAAGGTGGCCGCGATCGAGTACGACCCAAACCGCTCCGCCTACATCGCCCTGCTCCATTACGTCGATGGCGAGAAGCGCTACATCCTCGCGCCCCAGCGCCTGACCGTGGGCATGGTGGTCGCCTCCGGCGAGGACGCCGACATCACGGTAGGTAACTGTCTGTCGCTCGCGCGCATGCCCGTGGGCACGGTCGTGCATAACGTCGAGCTGCAGCCGGGCCGCGGCGGCCAGCTGGCGCGCTCGGCCGGCGCCGGCGTGCAGCTGATGGCAAAGGACGGGGACATGGCGACCCTGCGGTTGCCCTCTGGCGAGATGCGCCTCGTCCGCGCCGAGTGCAGGGCCACGGTCGGGACGATCGGCAACAGCGAGCATCAGAACGTCAAGGTCGGCAAGGCCGGGCGCAAGCGCCACATGGGCGTGCGCCCGCAGACGCGCGGCACCGCGATGAATCCGGTGGACCACCCGCATGGCGGCGGCGAGGGCTCGACCACGGCGGGTCGCCATCCGGTGACGCCGTGGGGCGTGCCGACGCTCGGGTATCGCACGCGCAAGCAGAATAAGGGCTCCGACAAGTACATCGTGCGCGGCCGACGCCGTGGGAAGGGTAAGCAAAGATGAGCCGCTCGAGCAAGAAGGGCCCGTGGGTGCAGGAGCGGCTGCTCGCGCGGATCGAGGCGCTGAACGCCGAGAACAACAAAAAAATGCTGCGGACGTGGTCGCGCGCGTCGACCATATTTCCGGAGATGGTCGGGCATACGATCGCGGTGCACGACGGCAAGAAGCACGTGCCGGTGTTCATCAGCGAGTCGATGGTGGGACACAAGCTCGGCGAGTTCGCGCCCACACGCGTGTTTCGTGGGCACGCGGGCGGCTCGGGGAAGGTCAGATGAGCGCCGAGGAGCAGGAGACAGACGTGGCGGGGGAGGCCCCGGCCCCGGCCGACCGATCGAAGACCAGCCCGGCGGGCAAGAAACCCGCTCTGGCGAAAAAACGGGCTGTCGCCAAAAAGCCGGCTGCCGCGAAAGGGCCGGCGGCCGAGCCGCAGGACACCGCCGCCGCCACGAAAGAGCCCGTCTCCGCCAAAGAGCCGGCCGCCACGAAAAAACCGGCCGCCGAGAGCAAGGCGGCTCCTTCCGCGTCCACCAAGCTGTCGCGGCGGAGGGTCGTGCGTGCCCGCGCGCGCTACGTGCGTACCTCGGCGCGCAAGGCGCGGATGGTGTCCGGGCACCTGCGGGGGAAGACCGTTTCAGAGGCACGCGCTATCCTCGCGTTCACCCCTCGTGAGGTGGCGCGGGACTGGAGCAAGTTGCTGGAGTCGGCGGTGGCCAACGCCGAGAACAACCACGAACTGCTCGAGAACGATCTCGTCGTGCGGGAGGCCTACGCCGATGAGGGACCAACGATCAAGCGCTTTCGCCCGCGCGCGATGGGGCGCGCGGCCCCGATTCACAAGCGCACGAGCCACCTGACGATCACCCTGACCCCGGGTTCCTAGGCGCGGGCTCGGACACCACAGACACAGACCGACTGAGATAGAGAGAGAAGAGCAAGAGCGAACATGGGACAGAAGGTTCACCCCGAGGCGATGCGTGTCGGGTACATACATGACTGGAAGTCGAACTGGTTCAACGAGCGCTCGTTCGCCGAGTACTTGGCGGAGGACATCCGCGTGCGCGAGCACATCACCGACAAGCTCGCGCATGCGGGTCTGTCGGAGATTACGATCCGCAAGGACGCGAACGAGCTCGAGGTCAACATCCATACGGCGCGTCCGGGCATCGTGATCGGCAAGTCCGGCACCGAAGTGGACGCGCTGCGCCGTGATTTGCATCGTCTGACCAATAAGCAGATCAAGGTGAACATCCTCGAGATCAAGCGTCCCGAGCTGGACGCCAAGCTGGTTGCCCAATCGATCGCCGAGCAGCTGCAGAACCGGGTCGCCTTCCGCCGTGCGATGAAGCGGGCGCTGACCAGCGCGATGCGCTCCGGGGCCAAGGGCGTGAAGGTCCAGGTGGCGGGTCGCCTCGGCGGCGCGGAGATGGCGCGAACCGAAAGCTACTCGGACGGTCGCGTGCCGCTGCACACGATGCGCGCCGACATCGACTACGGCTTCTACGAGGCGCGCACCACGTTCGGGCGAATCGGAGTGAAGTGCTGGATGAACAAGGGCGAGATCATGCCCGAGGGCTACACCGGCAACGACCTCACCGACATAACGGCGCCGGCGGCGCCAAGCCCCGACCGGGACAGTCGTGGCGGACGTGATGGGCGTGGTGGTGGCGATGGTCGTGGACGGCGCCGCGACGGTGGAGGCGGCCCGGGAGGGGGTCGTGGCTTCGGCGGCCCCGGCGGCGGCGGTCGCGGCCCGGGGGGTCCCGGTGGCGGGCGCGGACGGGGCGGTGGCTCGGGTGGCGGACGTGGTCCCGGAGGCCCGGGTGGGGGGCGCGGTCCCGGCGGCGATCGTGGCCCGGGTGGCCCCGGTGGGTCTCGCAGTCCTGAGGTGACGCGCTGATGCTCTCGCCCAAGCGTGTCAAGCATCGCAAGCAGCACCGCGGCCGCCGTGGCGGCGTCTCGCGCGGTCAGGTGAAGGTCCAGTTCGGCGAGTATGGGCTGAAGGCGCTGGAGGAGGGCTGGCTCACGAACCGTCAGATCGAGGCCGCCCGAATCGCGATGACGCGGAAGATCAAGCGCGGTGGCAAGGTGTGGATCAACGTCTTCCCGGACAAGCCCGTGACCAAGAAGCCGGCGGAGACCCGCATGGGCTCCGGCAAGGGCTCACCCGAAGGCTGGGTCGCGGTGGTCAAGCCCGGTCGCGTGATGTTCGAGCTGGCCGGCGTGCCCGAGCCCCTGGCACGCGATGCGATCCGTCTCGCCGCACACAAGCTGCCCGTGAAATCCAAGTTCGTGCTGCGCGAGGACTGAGTGCGGAGGACCGCCCGATGAACGCCAGGGAGATCAGAGATCTGCAGGATGGAGAGCTCCACGAGCGGATCGCGACGCTGCGCAAAGAGGTGTTCGGCTTGCGTTTCGCGAACGCCACCGGCGAGCTCGACGACACCGCCGGGATCGGCCGCGCCAGGCGCGATCTGGCACGAGCGCTGACCGTTGCGCGCGAGAGGGAACGAAATGGCTGACGACGAACCAGACAACGAGACCGAGACCCCCGAGGAGGCCGCCGCGCCGGAGGAGACCGCCGCGCCCGACGCCGCCGACGACAACGAGACCGAGACCCCCGAGGAGACCCCCGAGGAGACCCCCGAGGAGGCCGCCGCGCCGGAGGAGACCGCCGCGCCCGACGCCGCCGACGACAACGAGACCGAGACCCCCGAGGAGACCCCCGAGGAGACCGCCGCGCCGGAGGAGGCCGGCGCGCCCGAGGCCGACGCCGCCGACGACAACGAGACCGAGACCCCCGAGGAGGCCGCCGCGCCGGAGGAGGCCGGCGCGCCCGAGGCCGACGCCGCCGACGACAACGAGACCGAGACCCCCGACGCGTCCCCCGCGCCGGAGGAGGCTGAGTCCGGGTCGGCCGAGCAGCTTTCCGCCAAGGAGCGCCGCCGCAGGGCGCGCTCGACGCACACGGTGCAGGCGCGCCCGGCACGGTCACCCCAGGAGCGCCACGCCGAGCGTGCGGCTGAGCGCAAGACCAAGGCGGCACGCCGCCGCGCCCGTCGTCGGCAGGAACGCGAGAAGAGGGCGGGGACGCGCGGTCGCGAGGGTGGCGGCTCTGAACACGAGCCATTGGCTCCCGTGCACGCGCAGACCGAGGGGGTGCGAAAGGTGCGCCAGGGAGTGGTGGTGTCCGACAAGGCGGACAAGACGATCACCGTTCGTATCGACACCGCGCGCAGGCACCGGCGCTACGAGAAGATCGTGCGCAGTTCGAGCACATTGCACGCGCACGACGAGAACAACGACGCCCACGAGGGTGACACCGTGCGCGTGGTCGAGAGCCGGCCGCTGTCGCGCAGCAAGCGTTGGCGGCTGGTCGACGTGCTGGAGCGGGCGAGATGATCCAAAACGAGACCCGTCTCAGGGTGGCCGACAACACGGGGGCACGCGAGATCCTGTGCATCCGCGTCAAGGGCGGGTCCAAGCGCCGGTATGCGTTCGTGGGGGACGTGATCACGGCGACCGTCAAGCAGGCCAACCCGCAGGGCGCCGTCAAAAAGGGCGAGGTGGTGACCGCCGTGGTGGTGCGCACGAAGAAGCCGATCGGGCGCGACGACGGCACGTATATCGCGTTCGACGAGAACGCCGCGGTGATTATTGACGACCAGAACAACCCGCGGGGCACGCGCGTGTTCGGACCGGTCGCGCGCGAATTGCGCGAGCGGAACTTCATGAAGATCGTGTCGCTCGCCCCGGAGGTGCTGTGATGGCCAATCGGAGATCGGCCAAAGCCGCCGCCGGCGCCCGCAAGCGCCGCGCGCTGAAGATCCGCTCGGGCGATCAGGTGCGCGTGATCTCCGGCAAGGATCGCGGCAAGAGCGGCCGGGTCCTGCGGACGGAGCCGAACAAGGGGCGTGTATATGTGGAGGGCCTGAACATGATCAAGCGCCACACGCGCCCGCAGCAGTCGGGCCCGAGCGCGACCGCGGGTCAGCTCGGCGGTGTGATCGAGCGCGAGGGACCTGTACACATCTCCAACGTGATGCTGCTCGACCCCAATAGCGGCGAGCCCACGCGCGTGCGGATCGAGCGCGGCGATGGCAAGCGCTCGCGTGTGGCCGTACGCTCGGGTGCGACCATCGACTAGGAACCCTGGACCGACCTTAGCCACCAACCAGCACAACGACCGCAACGCACACGAACGACCATGAACGCCACAGCCCCCCCAGCGCGCCTGAAGATCCGTTACCTGGACGAGATCCGTCCGGCGCTGATCGGCCGCTTCGGTTACTCCTCGCCGATGCAGGCGCCCAAGCTCGAGAAGATCACTCTGAACATGGGCGTGGGCATGGCCAAGCAGGACTCCAAAGCGCTCAAGGCGGCGCGGGATCAGCTTGCCACCATCGCCGGTCAGCAGCCGAGCGTGCGCCGTGCGCGCAAGTCGATCGCGGCGTTCAAATTGCGTGAGGGGATGCCCGTTGGCGTGGCGGTCACGCTGCGGGCCGAGCGAGGGTACGAGTTCCTCGATCGACTCGTCTCGATCGCGATCCCGCGTATACGTGACTTCCGTGGGTGCAACCCGCGCTCGTTCGACGGCCGCGGCAACTACTCGCTGGGCGTCAAGGAGCAGATCATCTTCCCGGAGATCGACTACGACTCGATCGATCAGGTGAGGGGGCTGGACATCACGATCACCACGACCGCCGAGACCGACGCCGAGGCGTTCGCGCTGCTGGAGGCGTTTGGCATGCCGTTCGCCCAGCAGGGGAGGCCCAAGGACTTCGCTGACCTTCCCGCCGACGATGAGGAGAGTACCGACTGATGGCCAAGAGATCGCTGCGCGTGAAGCAGACGCGGGTGCCGAAATTCAAGACGCGCGCCTATACTCGGTGCAACCGCTGCGGGCGCCCGCGCGCGGTGTATCGCAAGTTCGGGGTGTGTCGCATCTGCCTGCGGGACCTCGCCCACAACGGCCAGATACCGGGGATGACGAAGTCCTCCTGGTAGGGCGTGCGTGTGAGCGTCTACGATTTAAAACAGCGTCCAACTATTGTTATACACAACCCAAAAAGTATTAGTACATCTCCAACCGCAACATCCCCCAGCTTGTCCGTCCATCCCCTGTCTTCGTACTATTGTTATACAGAGTTTTAAAAATAGAAACAACACCACAGCCAGCCCAAGTCGACCCCTCCTGAGTCACCCACCATGTCTATGACCGATCCGATAGCCGATTTCCTTACGCGGGTGCGCAACGCGATCCATGCCGCGCACGAGACGGTCGACATACCGGCGTCCAAGCTCAAGTCCGAGCTCGCGCGGATACTCGCCGAGCAGGGGTACATTGAGGCATGGTCGGTCGTCCCGGCGTCCGACGGAGGCCCGGGCCAGCTGATCCAGATCAGGCTGAAGTACACCGAGGACCGCCGCTCGGCTATCTCCGGTCTGCGGCGGGTGTCTCGTCCGGGACGGCGCACGTATGTCGACGCCAAGCACATACCGAAGGTGCTCGGCGGGATGGGCACCTCGATCGTGTCGACTTCGCATGGCGTGATGACCGGCCACGACGCGCGCGCCGCCGGCGTCGGCGGCGAGGTTCTGGCACAGGTCTGGTGAGCGTGAGCTGATGTCCAGGATCGGCAGACAGCCAATTGCGGTCCCGTCCGGCGTGACGGTCGCGATCGAGCCCGAGTCGGTGCGGGTCAACGGGCCGAAAGGCGAGCTCTCGGAGCGCGTATCGCGCGACATCGAGGTCGTTCAGGATGGCGAGCGGCTGCTCGTGTCGCGACCGACCGACCGCGGCGAGCACCGCGCGCTGCATGGGCTGACTCGCTCGCTCATCGCCAACATGGTGCAGGGTGTCACGGCCGGTTACGAGAAGCGCCTGGAGATCCAGGGTGTCGGGTATCGCGCGCAGCTGAAGGGCAAGAATCTCGAGCTCGCCGTCGGGTACTCCCATCCCGTGCCGATTCAGGCGCCGCAGGGGATCGAGTTCGAGGTGCCCCAGCCGACGCGGATCGTCGTCAAGGGCATCTCCAAGCAGCTCGTCGGCGAGACCGCTGCGATCATCCGCAAGCAGCGTCCGCCCGAGCCGTACAAGGGCAAGGGCATTCGCTATGAGGGCGAGTATGTCCAGCGCAAGGTGGGCAAGCGCGCATGAGCGTCATTACCAAGGGCGATCGTCGCCTCAAGCGCCGCCGGCGGGTGCGCGCGAAGATCTCGGGCACCGCCACGCGCCCTCGTATCTCGGTGTTCCGCTCCAATCGCGGCCTGTCCGCGCAGGTCATCGACGACTCCTCCGGGCGCACGCTCGCGGCGGTTGCGTGGTTCGAGCCCGAGTTGAGCAAGCTCGGCAAAGCGCAGGCGGCCACGCGCGCCGGGGAGCTGCTCGCCGAGCGCGCCAAGACCGCGGGCGTGTCCGAGGCCGTGTTCGACCGTGGCGGCTATCGCTATCACGGCCACGTTCGCGCGCTGGCCGAATCGGTCCGCGAGTCCGGCCTGACCGTCTGAGGACCGCGGTCGCACGTCCGCATACCGCTACTCTCTCTCCTCCTCCTCTCCCTCCTACCACTCCACTCTCCCTTCCTCCTCCTCTCCCTCCTACCACTCGACTCTCCCTCTCCTCCTCCTCCTCCTCCTCTCCCTCCTACCACTCGACTCTCCCTCTCCTCCTCCTCCTCCTCCTCTCCCTCCTACCACTCGACTCTCCCTCTCCTCCTGCCAACCATCATGTCGCCAATCACATCAGATCGTTCAGTCAGCCCAGCCGGTCTGGATCTCCAGGAGCGGGTCGTGGAGATCAATCGTGTCGCCAAGGTCGTCAAGGGCGGCCGGCGCTTCTCGTTCACGGCGCTGGTGGTGGTCGGGGACGAGCGCGAAACGGTCGGTGTGGGCTACGGCAAGGCCAACGAGGTGCCGCTCGCCATCCAGAAGGGTGTCGAGCGGGCCAAGAAGGATCTGTTCAAGGTGCCCAGACACGGCAGCACGATCACCCACCAGACGACGGGGGTGTTCGGCTCCGGGCGCGTGCTGCTGAAGCCGGCGTCTCCCGGTACCGGCGTGATCGCCGGCGGGGGCGTGCGCGCGGTGCTCGAGCTCGCGGGGATACACGACATCCTGTCCAAGAGCCTCGGCACGCAGAACCCGATCAACCTGGTTAAGGCCACGATCGAGGGACTGCGTGGCCTGCGCACGCCCGAGGAGGTCGCGAAGCTGCGCGGCCTGACGATCGACCAGGTGCTCGGCCTCGGCGGCCACTCCGCCGGCGGCGCCTCCGAGGCCGCGAGCCCGGTCGCCGCCGCCGACGCGCCAACTGAGGCAACGGCGGATTCCATCTCCGCGCCCACGCCCGACAGCGGAGTCGCCGCACAGCCCGAGCCCGAGCCCGAGGCCGAGGCCGCGCCCGAGCAGGAGCCCGAGCCCGCCGTAGAGGAGGCGTCCGCCTGATGTCCGCCGCCACGACAACCGCGATCCTCACGGTCACCCAACGCCGCTCGGGCAACGGCTCTGACAAGCGTCAGCTGGACACGCTGCGTTCGCTCGGTTTGCGTCGCATCGGCCATAGCGTCGAGGTCAAGGATTGCCCGCAGGCGCGCGGCATGCTGCACACGGTGCGTCACCTGGTCGAGGTGCGGGAGGAGGGCAAGGGCAAGTGAGTCCCCCTGCGCAGAGAGACGGGCAAAAGCAGCAAAGCCCCGCCGGCGGCGACGTCGCTGCCGTCCCCGCCGTCCCCGACGTCCCCGACGTCGCTGCCGTCCCCGCCGAGACCGCCGACCGATCGATCGGCCAGGAGGAGCGCGTCGGCCTGCACAACCTCAGCCCGGCCCCCGGCAGCCGGCGGCCGCGCAAGCGCGTCGGTCGCGGCGAAGGGTCGGGTACGGGCAAGACGGCCGGCCGCGGCCAGAAGGGCGCGGGCGCGCGCTCGGGCGCCAAGCGCCGCGCGCGGTTCGAGGGCGGGCAGATGCCGATTCACATGCGGATGCGCAAGCTGCGTGGCCCGCACATGAAGAAGTCGATGCCGTTCGAGATGTTTCGCACGCATACGCAGCCCGTGAACATCGCCGACCTCGAGGCACGCTTCGAGGCGGGCGCCGAGGTGACGGTCGAGCTGATGCGGTCGAAGGGTCTGGGTACGCGCAAGGAGGTGCCGATCAAGGTGCTGGCCAAGGGCGAGCTGAGCAAGGCGCTGACCGTCCACGCGCACGCGTTCAGCGCCGGCGCCCGCGAGCGTATCGAGGCCGCGGGCGGCACCTGCCACATCGTCGAGGGCTAGAATCCCGCGGGCACGGTAGCGGGCCAGACTCCCACGCCGGCGCTCTAGACCCATGCTCTCGACGATCCTCCACGCGTTTCAGGTAGCGGATATCCGCAAGAAGCTTGCGTTCACCGCGGCGATGCTCTTGATCTATCGCTTCGGCTCGCATGTGCCCGTGCCGGGCGTGAACCTGACGGCGGTCAACAACATCCAGAAGCAGTTCGGCGGTGGCGGGATCCTCAGCTACCTGAACCTGTTCTCCGGCGGTGGGTTGTCCAAACTCGCCATATTCGCGCTGGGCATCATGCCCTACATCACCTCCTCGATCATCCTGCAGCTGCTGCAGGTGGTGGTGCCGTCGCTGGAAAAGCTCTCCAAGGAAGGCGAGGTCGGCCAGGCGCGTATCACCCAGTACACCCGCTATCTGACGGTCGGGCTCGCGTTTGCGCAGTCGATCGGGTATGTGTTCCTGTTCCACTCGTTGCAGGCCAAAGCGGGCGAATCGGTGGTTACCCACTTCGACGCGTCGCACGTCTTCCTGATCGTGATCTGCCTGACGACGGGGTGTGTGCTGCTGATGTGGATCGGCGAGCTGATCACCCAGCGGGGCATCGGCAACGGCATCTCGCTGCTGATCTTCGCCTCGATCGTCTCGCGCCTGCCGGCCGGCATCCAGACGTGGTGGACGACCCAGGATCAGGTGTTCAAGGTGATGATGCCGTTTTTGGTGCTCGCGGTCGTCGCGGGGATCGTGTTCGTGCAGGAGGGTCAGCGGCGGATTCCCGTGCAGTACGCCAAGCGTGTGATCGGGCGGCGCATGTCGGAGGGCGGTCAGACGTATCTGCCGCTGCGCGTGAACATGGCGGGCGTGATCCCGGTGATCTTCGCCGCGAGCATCATGGCGTTCCCACCGACCGTGGGTCAGCTCGTGAAAACCAGGTGGGGCCGGTCGATCTCCGATTTCTTCACGCCCAACGGCTGGCATTACATCGTTGGGCAGTCGCTGTTCATCCTGCTGTTTACGTACTTCTATACAGCCGTCACCTTCAACCCGGTCGACCAGGCGGATAACCTGAAGAAGTACGGCGGTTTCATCCCGGGCGTGCGTCCCGGGCGCCCGACCGCCGAATTCCTGGATCGGATCCTCGCGCGGTTGACGTTTCCAGGGGCGCTGTTCCTCGCCGCCGTGGCGGCGCTGCCGGCGATCTTGTTCGCGCGTACCCACCAGAACTTCAACTTCGGCGGCACCTCGATCCTGATCGTGATTGGTGTGGCGCTGGAAACGATGAAGCAGTTGGAGGCGCAGCTGATGATGCGCAGCTATGAGGGCTTTTTGAAGTAGTCTCGGACTGTGTCGGAGCTGAACCTGATCCTGCTTGGCCCGCCGGGCGCGGGGAAGGGCACGCAGGCCGAGTGCCTGCGCGAAGACTTCGGACTGCCGCATATCTCCACCGGAGACATGCTGCGCGCCCAGGTCTCCTCCGGCTCCGAGCTGGGCGTGAAGGCCAAGCGGTACATGGACGCGGGCGAGCTGGTGCCCGACGAGGTGATCGTCGGCATGATTGTGCAGCGGATCAGCGATGCGGACGCGCGCGACGGGTTCCTGCTCGACGGGTTTCCGCGCAACGAGACCCAGGCTGACGCGCTCGCCGGGGCGCTCGCGGGACTCGAGCGCCGGCTGATGGCGGTGCTCGCGATCGAGGTATCAGACGAGGAGGTCGTCCGCCGGCTGTCCGGCCGGCGGGTGTGCGTGAAGAACCCGGGTCACATCTATCATGTCGACTTCGACCCGCCCAAGCACGAGGGCGTGTGCGACCAGGACGGCTCGCGGTTGATGCAGCGCGACGACGACCGTGAGGAGACGATCCGCCGGCGCCTGGAGGTCTATCACCGCCAGACCGTGCCGCTGATCGACTATTACGACCGCGCCGGACTGCTGCGGCGCTTCGACGGAGGCCGCGGGGCCGATGAGGTCCATGCCCGCATCCGCGCGACCCTGGCGACGCTGCGGTTGGAGGAAGAGCTGTAGGGCGCCAGGGGGCGGCCGAGCCGGGTGGTTGCGGCGGCCGGACGCCGGATGTCTCCAGCTAAGCTCCTCGGGTGATCATCAAGAAGAGTTCCGAGGAGATCGAGAAGATGGCGCGCGCCGGCGAGGTGCTGGTCGCGACCCTGGACATGCTCGAGGACAAGATCCGTGCGGGGGTGAGCACCGCGGAGCTCGACGTGGCCGCCGAGCGCTTCATCCGCTCTCACGGCGCCACGCCCTCGTTCAAGGGCTATCGCGGGTTTCCCGGCTCGATCTGCGCGTCGCCGAACGCGATGGTGGTGCACGGGATTCCCGGGTCCTATCGCCTGAAGGCGGGCGACATTGTGTCGATCGATGTCGGGGTCACGCTCGACGGCTGGGTCGCCGACGCGGCGCGGACGTTTCCGGTCGGTGAGATCGACGCGCGGGCCCAGAACCTGCTGAGCGCGACCCGCGCCTCGCTGGATGCGGGTGTCGAGCAGTGCCTGGCGGGTAACCGCCTGGGCGACGTCTCCAGTGCGATCCAGCGTGTCGCTGAGGGCGCCGGGCTGTCGGTGATCCGCTCGCTGGTGGGACACGGCATCGGGCGCAGCATGCACGAGGACCCGCAGGTGCCAAACTACGGCCGGCCCGGCAAGGGTCCGCGCCTGGAGGAGGGTATGGTGCTCGCCGTCGAGCCGATGATGACGGCCGGACGCGCGGGCGTGCGCGCCGCCAGCGACGGCTGGGCGATCTTCTCCCAGGACGGCTCGCCCGCCGCGCACTTCGAGTTCACGGTCGCGATCGCGGCCGAGGGCCCGCGCATCCTCACCCCGTGGCACCTGCCTCCCGGAGAGCGCGCGGGCGAGCCGGTCGCGCAGAGCGCCGCCGGCTAGCCGGAGTTGCTACCATTCGGAGTCCTGCTCGAACGCGAGGTCGTAGGCGCGCGCGGAGAGCGTATCCACGACTTGGTAGCGGCGGCCACTACGGCAGCCAGAGCCGGGTCGCCGGGACCATCCGAAAGGGATCATGAAGGTTAGACCGTCGGTCAAACCGATGTGCGAGAAGTGCAAGATCATCCGCCGCCACGGAGCGGTGCTCGTGATCTGCCAGAACAAGCGCCACAAGCAGCGCCAGGGGTGATCGGTTAGTGGCAAGAATCGCCGGGGTGAACCTCCCCTTGAACAAGCGCTCAGAGATCGGATTGACCTACATTTACGGGATCGGCCGCTCGACCTCGAACAAGATCCTGGGCGAGGTGGATGTCAGCCCCGATACCTACGTGCGCGACCTGACCGAGGACGAGGTGGCAAAGCTGCGCGACGCGATCGACCGCTCGCTGACCGTCGAGGGCGATCTGCGGCGCGAACGCTCGCAGGACATCAAACGTCTGGAGGAGATCGGTTGCTATCGCGGCCTGCGTCACCGCCGCAAGCTGCCGGTGCGCGGGCAGAAGACCAAGACGAACGCCCGCACGCGTAAGGGTCCCAAGCGGATGCAGGTCGCGGGCAAGAAGAAAGCCGGCAAGAAGTGAGCGCGCAGCGCTCACGGTTAAGCACGGCTGGAGGCCGTGCGATCGACTCAGGACGCGGGCCTGGACGGCCTGCGGAGGACTGACATGGCACCTCCGAAACGCGCGCGTGGCAAGCGTAAGCCCAAGAAGAACATTCCGGTCGGTCAGGCCCACATCAAGACGTCGTTCAACAACACGATCGTTTCGCTGACGGACACTACCGGCAACGTGATTGCCTGGGAGTCCGCGGGCGGCGCCGGGTTCAAGGGCTCGCGCAAGTCGACGCCGTTCGCCGCCCAGGTGACCGCCGACGCGGCTGCGCGCAAGGGCTTGGAGCAGGGGCTGCAGAAGGTCGAGGTCTATGTCAAGGGACCGGGCTCGGGCCGCGAGACGGCGATTCGCTCGTTGCAGGCCGCGGGTCTCGAGGTGACGGGCGTCAAGGACGTGACCCCGCAGGCGCACAACGGTTGTCGCCCGCGCAAGCGGCGGCGCGTGTAGCACTCCAACAAACTTCCATCCAGCGACGAGAGCAAAGAAGAGCACCCAAGAATGGCCAGAGATACGAGCCCCCAGTGCAAGCAGTGTCGGCGCGAGGGACAGAAGCTGTTCCTCAAGGGCGAGCGGTGCCTGACGGACAAGTGCGGCGTGGAGCGCCGCTCCTATCCGCCGGGGGAGCACGGTCGTGGGCGGATGAAACAGAGCGAGTATCGCCTGCAGCTGCGCGAGAAGCAGAAGGCCAGGCGCTATTACGGCGTGCTGGAGAAGCAATTTCACGGCTACTACGAGAAGGCCTCGCGCCAGCCGGGCATCACCGGCGAGAACCTGCTCGCGCTGTTGGAGTGTCGCCTGGACAACGTGCTGGTGCGTCTCGGGTTCGCCGCCTCGCGCCGGCAGGCGCGGCAGCTGATCCGCCACGGTCACTGGACGGTCAATGGCCGGAGGGTGGACATTCCCAGCTATCAGGTGCGCTCGGGCGAGGTGATCGCGATCAAGGCGGATACCCCGGCTACGCGGGTGGTCAGGGACGCGACCGAGCTCACAGGACAGATTCCCGCGTGGCTCCAGGCCGATCACGAGTCGCTTACGGCCAAGGTGCTGCGCAAGCCGGAGCGGCGCGAGGTGGCCGCGCCGGTGCAGGAGCAGCTCATCGTCGAGCTGTACTCGAAGTAGTAGGAGATTTTGCCCCACGCCGGCGTCGCTCAAAGCGCGGCGTAGGCGCTTCAGAGCCGGCGTCTGAGCGACGCCGGTGCGAGACCAAAACGACGTTAGGACGCTGATGCTCGACTTCCAAATTCCCCGGATCACAAGCGAGTCCGCGGAGGAGAACCGCGGCACGTTCACCATCGAGCCGCTCGATCGCGGCTTCGGCTACACGTTCGGCAACTCGTTGCGGCGGGTGCTGCTCTCATCGCTGGCGGGCGCCGCCGTCACGAGCGTGCGCATCGAGGGCGTCGCGCACGAGTTCTCGACGATCCCCGGCGTCAAGGAGGACGTGACCGACATCGTGCTCAACCTCAAGGGCATCGTCTGCCGCATGCACTCCGACGCGAGTGAGGTCGAGGCGCCGCTGGTCGTGACCGGCCCGGGGGATATCACCGCCAAGGACATCGACTTGCCCGCGGGCGTTGAGATCCTCAACCCCGACGTGCATGTGGCGACGCTCGAGAAGAAAACGAAGCTCGAGCTGTACATGACGATCGGCCGCGGCCGCGGGTATCGGCCCGCCGAGGAGAACAAGTCGCCCGACCAGCCGATCGGCGTGATCCCGATCGACTCGATCTTCTCGCCGGTGCGCCGCGTGGCCTACGCCGTCGAGCAGGCGCGGGTCGGGCAGAAGACCGACTTCGACAAGCTCACGCTGGACATCGAGACAGACGGCTCGATCGACTCGCAGGCGGCGCTGCGCGAGGCGGCCGAGCTCTTGATCTCACAGCTGGCGATATTCACCGACGCCGACCGCATTCAGGAGCTGCGGGCCGCTCCGGGCGGTCAGCTGGACGGTCACGGCCTTGCCGTTCCGGGCGTGGGCGGCGTGCCCGCGGGCGCGTTGCAGGGCGAGGAGTGGAGCATCCTGATCGAGGAGCTCGAGCTCGGCGTGCGTTCCTATAACTGTCTCAAGCGGGCAGGTATCCAGACGGTCGGGGACCTCATATCCAAGTCCGAGGCCGAGCTGAACGCGATCCCGAACTTCGGTAAAAAGTCGATTGACGAGGTGATCGAAACGTTGCACGCGCGGGGACTGGACCTGCGTCAGGACTAGATCTGGTGGCGATTTGCGTCAAGATGAGCACATCGGGCGCGCTACGTTGTGATGCGGGAGCCAACTTTGTGAAACGGATGGAGTTGGATATCTAAACGGATGGGAGTGTTGTATATATAATTTTAAAGTGAGTATATCCATCGTAATACCGAGAAAAAAGTAGATAACAACACCTCACGCCGACTCAGATGAGACACCAGAAGACCAGAAATAAGCTCAGCCGCGACAGTGCGCACAGGAAGGCGCTGCTGATGAACTTGAGCAAGGAGATCATCGAGCACGAGCGGATCAAGACGACTGAGGCGAAGGCCAGGGCGGTCAAACCGGAGGTCGAGCGGTTGATCACGCTGGCCAAGCGCCGCGACCTGCACGCGCGCAGGCAGGCGCTGTCGACGCTGGCGCAGGACAAGTTCGCGGTGCACAAGCTGTTCGAGGAGGTCGCCCCCCGCTA
Organism: uncultured Solirubrobacterales bacterium; assembly: GCA_963755165.1. Lineage (GTDB taxonomy): Bacteria > Actinomycetota > Thermoleophilia > Solirubrobacterales > Solirubrobacteraceae > Palsa-744. Next base: position 239,581 of record CAVWIT010000003.1, read on the forward strand.
CGCCGATCGTTCCGGTGGGTATACACGGATACTCAAGCTCGGTCCGCGCCGGTCGGACTCGACCGAGATGGTCTACATCGAGCTGGTGTGAGCGCCCGGCGCCCGGCGCCCCGGTCGGGGGATCGGGGACGTGGCTCGCGCCGCGCGCGGTGAGGAGCGGAGCGCAGGTGGTCACGAAGCTGACGCTCGAGTACGACGGAACCGATTTCGCCGGCTGGGCGCGCCAGCCCGGGTTGCGTACGGTGCAGGAAGTGCTCGAGCGGGCGTTGCGGACCGTTCTCGGCGAGAGTGCCGCGAACGGGGAGCCGCTGGCGCTGACTGTCGCCGGGCGTACCGATCGCGGTGTGCATGCCTGGGAACAGGTTGCAAGCTACGAGCATGAGGCGGTCGATCCACAGCGTATGAATGGACTGTTGGGAGAGGACGTTGCGATCCTCGCCGCCGAGCCCGCGCCGGCCGGGTTCGACGCGCGGCGGGACGCCACCAGCAGGACGTACTGCTATCGCCTGCTCACGCGACGGTTGCGGAGCGTGTTCGAGCGCCGGCGCGCGGTGTGGTGGCCGCGCGAGCTGGATCGTGGTGCGCTGGACGAGTGCGCGCGGGTGCTGGTCGGCAGGCATGACTTCAGCGCGTTCACGCCGGCGGAGACCGATCACGTGCGCTTTGAGCGCGAGGTCGTGCGGGCGGAGTGGAGGCCCGGCGCTGTCTGCGGTGACGCGTTGGCGGGCAACATCGGCCCAGAGGACGTGCTCGAGCTGTGGATCGAGGCCGATACGTTCATGCGGCACATGGTGCGCATCCTCGCCGGCACGATGCTGGAGGTCGCCTCGGGACGGCGGACGGTGGCCGAGCTCGAACGGCTGCTGGAGGGCAGGCCGCGGACGGAGGCGGGACCGACCGCGCCCGCGCACGGTCTCGCGCTGGCCCGCGTAGCGTACCCGGCGGGCAGCCAGATACTATAGTATTAGCAAAAAGATAAAGAGCAAACAGATAAAGCGCAGACAGATAAAGCGCGGATTGTTGAGGAGTGGATTGTTGAGGAGTGGATTGTTGAGGAGCGGGTTGTTGAGGAGCGGGTTGTTGAGGAGCGGGTTGTTGAGTTATAAAAAAAAGAGGCGCGTATAACGAATGCTATACCGACAAAAAAAATTGATATACACATCTCCCCTCTTTATGTTGCGCAGTTTCACCGGCCGCCATCGCCCAGCCTGCGGGCGGCGCAAGCGCAACTATGCTGGACGAGACAGATGCTGAATGTGCTGCTGACAAACGACGATGGGATCGAGGCGGAGGGCCTGCAGACGATGCGCCGTGCGCTCGTCGCGCTGGAGGGCGTGCGCCTCGCGGTGATCGCGCCCGACGGCAACCGCTCGGCGATGGCGCGCTCGATCACCACGCGCCGGCCGCTGTGGGTCGCGGAGACGCCGTTCTCCGACGGTACCGTCGGGTATGCCAGCGACGGGACGCCCGTGGATTGCGTGAGGCTGGCGAGCCTCGGCCTGATCGAGGGGTTCCAGCCCGACCTGGTCGTGTCGGGGATCAATCATGGGGCGAACCTCGGGGATGACATCACCTACTCGGGCACGGTGGCAGCGGCGCTCGAGGGGGTCGTGTTGGGCGTCCCGGCGATCGCCGTCTCCCAGCAGTCGCGGGCGCGGGCGCTTGACTTTCGCTACGACGGCGGGTTCGGATTCGACGTGGCGGCGGCGTTCGTCGCGCGGTTGGTGGAGCGGATCGAGGATGTGCCGCTGCCGGCGAGTACGCTGCTGAACGTGAACGTCCCCGCGGGTGAGCCCGGTGGCGTTGAGGTGACGAGCCTGGGCAAGCGTATCTACGAGGACGAGCTCAAGCTCGAGCGCGAGGAGGAGCATCGCCGGCGCTACTGGATCTACGGCTCGGACCCGGGGTTCCACGACGAGCCGGGCACCGACCTCGCGGCCGTCGCGGCCGGGCGCGTGGCCGTGACCCCGATCCATTTCGACCTGACCGACCGCGCGGGTTTGCAGGCGCTCAAGAGCTTTGACCTGGAGAAGCTGCTCGGGCCGGTTGTACCCCGCACGTCGTGAGCGCTGTTTCGACGCCGTCTAAGGAGGTGCTGGCCCGCGCGCGTAAGCTGCGGGCCGAGCTCGAACAGCACTCCTACCGGTATTACGTGCTCGACGATCCGGAGATCGGCGACGACTCCTACGACGCGCTGCTGGACGAGCTGCGGAGGCTGGAGAGCGAATATCCCCAGCTGCGCACGCCCGACTCGCCCACCCAGCGGGTCGGCGGTGAGCCGGTCAGCCGCCTGGAGAAGGTCGAGCACCTGGAGCCGATGCTCTCGCTCGGCAACGCGCGCTCGGAGGTGCAGCTGCGCGAGTGGGTGCAGCGGATGCGCAACCATCTCGCCCGCGAGGGCATCGCCGAGCCCCGCTTCCAGTACGTCGTGGAGCCCAAGGTCGACGGGCTCGCGGTCAGCTTGATCTATCGCGATGGCGTACTCGAGCGTGGCGCCACCCGTGGGGACGGTGAGATCGGCGAGGACATCACGCATAACCTGCGCACGATCCCCACGATTCCGCTGCACGCCCCTGGCGCGCCCCCTCTGCTGGAGGTTCGCGGTGAGCTGTACATGTCTCTCGAGGACTTCACCGCGCTCAACGAGCGCCGCGCCGAGCAGGGGCTCTCCACCTTCATGAACCCTCGCAACTCCGCGGCCGGCACCGTCCGGCAGCTCGACCCCGCGCTCGCCGCGCAGCGGCCCCTCTCGATCTGGTGCTACCAGGTGGGAGTTACCGAGGGGCTCTCGTTCTCCAACCATTGGGAGGCGCTTCAGTGGCTGCGCGAGCACCGCTTCCGCGTCAACCAAGACATCCGTCTGCTGGACAGCGAGGATGACGTGGTGGCCCAGTGCCTGGAGTGGCAGCGCCGCCGGGGGGAGCTCGACTTCGAGATCGACGGTGTCGTCGTCAAGGTGTCCGACCTGGCGCTCCAGCGTCGTCTCGGCTCCGTCGGTCGCGAGCCCCGCTGGGCGATCGCGTGGAAGTTTCCCCCCACCACCGCGCTCACCCGCCTGCACCGGATCGGCTGGAACGTCGGCAAGTTCGGCGACCTGCGCCCGTATGCGATGCTCGAGCCGGTGTCCGTCGGGGGCGTCACGATCAAGCTGGCGACGCTGCATAACGAGGAGGACCTCGCCCGCAAGGACATCCGCGAAGGCGAGGATGTGATTGTGCTCCGCGCCGGCGACGTCATCCCCCAGGTGATCTCTCCGGCCCCCCACGTGGTCGAGCGTCCCGATCGTCCTCCACCGGCGCGGCCCCCCGCGAAGTGTCCCTTCTGTGCGACCCCGACCGTCAAGCCTGACGACTCGGTGTTCACCATGTGTCCCAACCGTGCTTGTCCCGAGCGCGCGTGGCAGCTGCTCAAGCTGTTCGTGTCACGCGGCGCGATGGACATCGAGGGGCTTGGCGAGAAGCAGGTGCGCCTGCTGCAGGAGCAGGGGCTTGTGCGCGGCCCTGGCGACTTCTACCGTCTGGGGGACGACGTTCAGCGTTTGCTCGAGCTGGAGGGCTTCGCCGAGATATCCGTGCGCAATCTGCTCGCCGCGATCGAGGACTCAAAGCTTCGGCCCTTCGCGCGCGTGCTGTTCGCGCTCGGGATCGAGGAGGTGGGTGAGGTCACCGCGCGCAACCTCGCCCAGCGCTTCCGTGGCATCGACGCCCTGCTGGCGGCCACCGAGGAGCAGCTCGCCGAGACCCCCGGGATCGGCGAGAAGATGGCCCACTCGATCCACGCTCAGCTCCACGATCCCCACATGGAAGAGGTGATCGAGGACCTGCGCCGCATCGGCCTGCGCTTCGCCGAAGAGGGCCCCCCTCCGTCCGAGGGCCCCCTCGCCGGCAAGGCTCTGGTGCTCACCGGCACCCTCCCCAACTGGACCCGCGAGGAGGCCACCGAGCGGATCCAGGCCGCGGGCGGGCGCGTGACGGGGTCCGTGTCGAAAAGCACCGACTTCCTCGTCGCGGGCGAGGCCGCGGGGTCAAAGCTGGCCAAGGCGCAGCGCCTGGAGGTTACGGTGCTCGACGAGGCCGGCCTGCGCGAGCTGCTGGATGTGTAGTTCCGGCGGCCTGCGCGAGCTGCTCGATCAGTAGTCCGCGATCGTGATCGCCATGTGGTCCTGGAACGTGTGCGCCGTTTCGGTGGCGATCCCGTCGGTGAAGATCGCGAACGCGAGCGTGTGCCCGTCGGCCGCGGTGCAGTAGCCGGCCAGGTTGGACACGCCCGTGAGTGTCCCCGTCTTGGCCTCGCAGTGTCCGGAGGCGCCGGTGTTGCGCATGCGCAGGGCCAGTGTTCCGGTGTGGCCGGCGATTGCCAACTCGCCGCGGAGGACGGGTCCGATCGTGGTCGGGGCGAGCTCTACGAGCAGGTCGGTGACCTGGTAGGGAGAGGTCCGGTCGGATTCCGACAGGCCTGAGCCGTCGACGACGTGGGGGTGGATGCCCAGCAGTGAGGCGATCGTCTGGCGCACGACCGACGCGCCCGCCGCGGTGGTGCCGGCGCCGCCGTAGAGCGCGCCGAGGTCCTTGAGGAGGGTCTCGGCGAAGTAGTTGTCGGAGGGCGGCAGCGTCAGTCCCAGCAGCTGGGTGAGGGTGGGCGAGGGAACCTGCGCGAGCTGACTGGCCGCGGGCGGCGTGCTCGCCGCGCCGCTGTGTCCGGCGATGCTGACGCCGTCGTTCTTCAGGGTCGCCCACAGCTCGTGCGCCGCGTACGCGGCGGGCGCGTGCGGGCCGCGTTCTGAGCCGCGGGAGCCGCGGTTGAACGCCAGCCCGCTGAGCGTCCCTTCCAGGAACGGGTCGGGCGCGTAGCCGCTGGAGGGCTCGCCGCGGAGAGTGTCGAGCCAGGTTTCGTCGCCCAGCACCGAGCCGGTGATGCGGTGGATGCCGTCGGTGTGCGCGAGCTGGGCCGCGAGTGTCGATACGGAGGCGCCGATGCCGCCATAGTGGGAGCGGATGAACGAGCTCGAGCCGAAAGTCGGGTCGCCGCCGCCGCGCAGGTACAGGTTGCCTTCCCACACCCCTTCGGGCGTGAGGCTGCCGGTTCCGTATACGGTCGTGCTCAGGTGCGCGGACGGACCCATGCGCGCCAGCGCGGTGGTGGCGGTGTAGAGCTTCTGGACCGACGCGGGCGGGCGCATCGTGCTGGCGCGCTCTGAGAAGAGCGGCTGCCGGGCGGTGATGTCGTACACGTACGCGCCGTCAGCCGGCCCGGCGAGCGCGAGCTGCTGGCCGAGATCGGCCTGCAATCCGGCCAGGTTGCCGGTGGCGGTCGCCGCCGCCGGAGAGACGATCGCCGCGGCCGGCAGAAGTCCGCATAGCAGAATCGCGGTCTGGGCAAAGCGGTTCCGGGGCACGCGCCCGTAAAATGTCTCGTATGGGCAAGGTTGTCAAGCTGCAACCGGCGGCGGGGGAGGTTTCCAAGGCCAAGAAGCGGGCTCGCCCGCTTGCGCCTCGCGGCGTCGGACGCCCAGCGGCGGTCGAGCGCCGGCGGCGGTCGAGGCGCGACAAGACCGCGCTCGTGCTCGGCGGCGGGGGGTTCACCGGCGGGGTGTATGAGATCGGCGCGCTGCGCGCGCTGGATCTGCTGGCGGTGAACAGCAGCGTCAACCAGTTCGACATCTATGTCGGCACCTCCGCGGGCTCGTTCATCGCGGCGCTGTGCGCGAATGGGGTGACTCCCGAGGAGATGATGCAGGTCGTCACTCACCAGGCGCCGTCGCCGTTTGAGGATGTCGATCTTGGCGATCTTCTGCGCCCGAACGTGGCCGAGCTGGTGCGCAAGGGCGCGCTGCTGCCCTGGCGCGCGCTGGGGCTGGCGCGCCAGGTGGTGCGCCAGCGCGGGCAGGTTTCGCTGATGGACGTGCTGTTGGGCCTCGCCGAGGGGCTGCCCTCCGGCGCGTACACTGGCGCGGGCATCGAGGCGTACCTGCGCAAGGTGCTCAGCGAGCCTGGGCGCAGCGACGACTTTGCAGAGCTGCGCCGCGAGCTGTACCTGACGGCGACCGACCTCGACACGTGTGAGCGGGTGGTGTTCGGGCGGGATGGTCTGAGCGATGTGCCGATCTCCAGGGCGGTGCGCGCGTCGGGAGCGCTGCCGATGGTGTACGCGCCGGTCGCCGTGGGCGAGCGCGAGCTGGTTGATGGCGGGTTGATCTCGACGACCAACCTCGATATCGCGGTGCAGGCCGGGGCGAAGCTGATCGTCGTGATCAATCCGATTGTGCCGTTCGTCAACGACTTCTCCGAGACGGTGCGGACGCTGGAGGGGGTGCGCGCGAAGCGGGTCTCGGACATGGGGTTCGCGCGAATCGGGTATCAGGCGTTCAAGCTGCTCGCCCACCAGCGCCTGCACGAGTTGGCCGAGCGCTGGGAGGATCGCTATCCGGGCGTGGATATCGTCCTGATCGAGCCCGAGCCCGCGGACAAGCTGATGTTCCAGACCTCGATGATGCACTACGCCTCGCGCGTGGAAATCGCCCGGCACGGGTTCGAGTCGGTTACCCAGCACCTCGCGAGCGAATACGAGCGCTATCGGGCTATCGCCGAGCGCCATGACCTTGACATCTCCGGCGAGCGGTTGCGGCGAGTGGTGGCCCACTTCGATTCGGTCGAAACCGAGCAGAGCGCGTGGCGTAAGATCCTCGAGGGGACCACTGGCGCGCTGCTGCGTCAGGCCGGTCTGGCCAGCTGAGTCGCGCCCGGCGCCCGGCTCCCGGCGCGAGTCCTACAGCGCTTTGTCGAGTGCGTCGAGCAGTCGTGTGGTGCTTGCGGGGTCGCGTAGGCTGATGCGTACGTGACGGGGCTCGCCGAGGGCGGCGCCGCCGGCGACGAGGATGCCGGCGTGGGATAGGCGCGCTGAGAGCTCGCCGCCTTCCAGAGAGGAGTGGGCGGCCCAGACGAAGTTGGCTTGACTGTCTGAGACCTCGAACCCGCGCTCGCGCAGCGCGCCGGTCACGGTTGTGCGCTCGCGTGCGACCGTCGCCACGCGCCGGGCGACGATCTCCGAGCAGCTGCGCAGCGCCTCCAGCGCGCCGGCCTGGGAGACCTCGGAGACGCCGAGGTCGGGCGCGAGCTCGCCCAGGAGCTCCTCTGAGCCTGGTCCGCCGATGGCATAGCCGACGCGCAGGCCGGCGAGGCCCCAGGCCTTGGAGAAGCTGCGAAACACGAACAGGCGCGGGTGCTCTGAGAGTAGTCCGAGCGATGAGTTGACCGGCTGGGTGTTTGAGAACTCGACGAGCGACTCGTCCAGCAGGACGGCCACGTCCTCAGGCAGATCCTCGAGCAGGCGTTGCAGCTCTCCGGTCTCCAGGAGCTCGCCGGTGGGATCGTTGGGGCTGGCGATCGCGATCACGCGCGTGCCGGGCTCGCGCGCCTCCTTGAGCAGCGCGTCGACGCCTCCGCTGACGCGTACCGCCTGACCGTGGGCGCGGCGGGCCATGATCGGGAAGAGTGGGTAGGACGGCCACGTGCTGAGCAGCCGCTGGCCGGGCTCGATCAGCGCGCGCGCCGCCGAGCTGAGCAGCTCGGCGGCGCCGTTGCCGAGGATCACCCGGCCGGGCTCGACGCCGTAGCGCTCGGCGAGCTCGCCGTGCAATTGCGAGCCCCGCTGCAGGTGTGGATAGCGGTGCAGGCCGCGGCGCGCGACGAACGTGATCGCGCTGACGATGCTCGGATGGGGCAGCTCGGGCCAGGTGGTCTGGGACAGGTCGAGCGTGTCGACGCGCATCAGCGCTTTGCGCTTGCGCTCGGCCGCTTCGGCGCGCAGGCCTTCGTTGACCTCCTCCTCGGACATCCCTTCGAACTGGCGGTAGTAGTCGAGCAGGCCCATAACGCGACGCTCGCCCGCTCAGCGGCGTGGGGGACTCACGCCCCCAGGCCGGGTCCGTGGATGATGATAAACCAGAACATGAACGCCCCTCCACAGATGGCGGCGGTGATCGCGAACACGCGCCCAAGGATTCCCGTGCGCTGGTCGTGGCCGGCGGCGCGGCGTACGAGAATCCAGGCCTGGTCGAGGCGGCGCAGGATCGCCAGGGCGCCGAACAGCAGCACGAACAGCCCGACGAAGGCGATCAGGATGCCGAGGCTGACGCTGCCCGTCTGGTAGTTGATCTGCGCGGCGACCCACAGGCAGGCGAGCGGAATCGGGCCCCAGCAGAGCAGGCTGAGCAGTACGATCGCCCCCAGCAGGACGCCGGCCAGCGAACCGTCGAACCGCCGGCGCAGGTAGCTGCCGCGCTTGGGCAGCTCGCGAAAGTGGACCGGCGCGGTGCCGGGCCGGCGGCCGACGAACAGACCGCCGGTTTCGGAGGGGTCGGTGCGCATAGGTCTATCTTCGCAGCTAACGCGGGTCGGGCGGACCTGGCCGTCAAGGGAGGCTGTGCAGGCTGGCCTCCAAAACCGGATCGCGGGGTGGGGCGCCTCGCGGCGCGACCTAGGCCGCGTAGAGCGAGTCGAGCACCTCGGCGTACTTGTCGTTGACGACGTTGCGCTTGACCTTCAGCGTGGGCGTCAGCTCGCCCGTCTCCTGGGAGAGGTCGTGGTCGAGGATCGCGAACTTCTTGACCTGCTCGACCTGGGCGTACTTGGCGTTGGCCCGATCGAGGGCCTCCTGGACGAGCGCTTGCACCGAGGGCTCATGCGCGAGCGAGGGCATGTCGGAAGGCAGGCCGTGCTCGGCGGCGTAGCCGGCGATCTCTTCCTCGTCGAGCGTGATGAGGGCCACGGGATAGGGGCGCTGATCGCCGTGCATGACCGCCTGGGAGATCCAGCGGCACTGCTTGAGGTCGTTCTCGATGTTTGCGGGAGTCAAGTTCTTGCCGCCGGCGGTGATGATGATGTCCTTCTTGCGCCCGACGATGTAGACAAAGCCGTCATCGTCGATGCGCCCGAGGTCGCCGGTGTGCAGCCAGCCGTCCTCGATCGCGCCGAATGTCTCTTCGGCGCGGTTGTGGTAGCCCTGGAAGATGTTCGGGCCTTTGATCAGCAGCTCGCCGTCGTCTGCGATCGCGACCTCGACACCCTCAAACGGCCGCCCGACGCTGCCGAATCGGTGCGCCTCGGGGCTGCACGCCGTCGCGGCGGTGGCGGTCTCGGTCATGCCGTAGCCCTCCATCACGGGCACGCCGCAGGCGTAGAAGAATTCTAGGATCTCCTTGGCGATCGGTGCGGCGCCGCTGACGGCCTCGCGGACGCGCCCGCCGAATGCCGCGCGCACGTTTTTGAAAAGCTTCTCCTCGGCCTGTTCAAAGGGGGCCTGCAGCTCGTCGGGGATCGGCTGGCCCGCCATCTGCAGCTCGCGCACCTGCATGCCTACGCGTACGGCCCCGGCCAGCTCCTGTGGGTCGGCGTTGGCGCAGACGAGTGTGTAGATCTTCTCGAAGATCCGCGGCACCGACGGCAGGAACGTGGGCTTGACCTCGGCCAGCTCGCCGATGATCTGTTTGGTGTCCCCGCCGAAGTAGGCCAGCGTCGTGCCGAGGTCGAACACGACCAGCTGCAGCAGTAGCGCAAACGAATGCGCCAGCGGCAGGTACAGGTAGACGACGTCCCCGGCATCGCTCTCCATGCTCAGGCGCCGCTCGACCATGTCGAGGATCGCGCGGTAGTTGCCGTGGGTCAGGACACAGCCCTTCGGAGGGCCGGTCGTGCCGGAGGTGTAGATGAACGTGAACGTATCCTCGGGGCGCACGCCGGCACGGCGTGCGTCGAGCTCCTCGGGCGAACGATGCTCACGTCCGCGGGAGCGGACCTCCTCCAGCGTGATCGCGCCCAGCGCATCGATCTCAGGCGTGGTGTCCTGGGATGAGGACCCGCCCACCCGATCGATCGCGATGATCGTGCGCAGGTGCGGCAGCGTGTCGCGGATCGCGGCGATCTTGGCCAGCTGGGCGGCGTCCTCGCAGATGATCGCGCAGGCGTCGGAGTCTGAGATCACCCAGTGGCACTCCTCGGGCGAGTTGGTCTGGTAGATCGGCACGACGATCGCACCGGCGGAGGTCGCACCGAGGTCGGCGTATGACCACTCGGGGCGGGTGTTGGCGAGGATGCAGACACGCTCGCCGGGTTCGATGCCGAGATCGATCAGGCCGAGCCCGATCTCGCGCACGATCTCATCGAGCTCGGCGTAGCTGACGTCCTGCCAGGCGCCGTCGTGCTTGTAGCGAACGGCTACGCGATCCGCGAACCGTTCGGCCGCGTGCGGTATCAGGTCGGCGATCGTCTGCGATGCGATTGCCGTCGGCGCGGCGGTGGCCTCCATGAAGTGCTCCCTCCTCGGTCTGTCTCTGACGTGACCCCTGATCTTAGGGAGTTCGCGCCTACTCGGGAAGGGAGGTCGATCCGATCCTAGGTCTTCATCGACGCGACGGGACGCTGCGTGGAGGCGCCCTGGCGCAGCGAGGCGAGGAACAGGCTCTTGTCGATGCGCCCCTTGAAGATCGGGACGCCGTTCTCGAGGCACTTCGATAGGACTTCTCGGCGCCCCAGTCCAGCTTCGCGGGCAAGCTCGGTGGGCGTCAGGTGGTTGGCCATCGGGAGATCTCCTCCTGTCCGAGAGATATGTCTGTGTGCTGACCGTAACCTAGCGGGGGATGTGGACGAGTGCAACACGAGATTTCCGCAACGTCCAGGTCTTATCCAGGTCTTGTGCGTCTCGGAGGGTGGTCAAGTTCGACCGGCACGCTCTACACGGGGTTGGGCACGTCCAGGAACACGTGGCGCAGGTCAAAGCGTTCTGCCAGGTGTTGCCCGAGTGCGCGCACGCCGAACGTCTCGGTCGCGTAGTGGCCGGCGGCGATGAGATGCAGGCCGAGCTCGCGGGCCTGGCTCATGACGCGCTCGGTGGGCTCGCCGGTGAGCAGCGCATCGGCGCCTGCGGACGCCGCGTCGGCGAGATAGTCGCAGCCACCGCCGGAGACGATCGCCAGCGTGCGGATGTGGGCCGGTCCCGAGTCGAACACGAGCGGATCGCGCTCGGTCAGCGCGCGTACCCGGGCGATGAGCTCGGCCGCGGGCAGGCCCTCGCCGGGAAAGCGCGCGAGACAGCCGATCGACTCGGTGTGGTGGCGCGCGAACGGCTCCTCGAGCCGTTGCGATCCGAGCGCGCGGGCGATCAGGGCGTTATTGCCTAGCTGGGGGTGCGCGTCCAGTGGCAGGTGGTACGCGGCGAGGGCGATGTCGGCGTCGAAGAGCAGCTGCAGGCGGTGCTTGAGCTGCGCGTCGATCGGCCCCGGTGGGCCCGAGCCCCAGAACAGACCGTGGTGTACGAGCAGCAGTCCGGCGCGCTCGGCGGCTGCCAGCTCGAACAGCTGTGCGCTCGCGGACACGCCGGTGGCGATGGTCGAGACGTGCGCCGGTCCGGGGACCTGCAGACCGTTGGGGCAGTAGTCCTGGAACCGTGCCGGCGCCAGCAGCGTGTCGAGCTCGGCGAGGATCTCGGTGACGGGCACGGGCACAAGCACGGGGCGACGATAGCGGTCGGCCAGCCGGCCGGTGGGTTGGGTCGGTCGGTCGGTCAGTCAGTCAGTCAGTCAGTCAGTCAGTCAGTGTGGGATACACTCTCTGACCAGTGCGTCGGGGCGTGGCGCAGCCTGGTAGCGCGCGCCGTTCGGGTCGGCGAGGTCCCCGGTTCGAATCCGGGCGCCCCGATAAAGCTTTGTCTGCTGCGTCTCTGTAGTCGGCGACAAGGTTGTGTTAGCTATGACCTCCAAGGTCATGCCGGTCGGCCGCTCGTAGGTGGGCTTGCAGCATCGGTTCGGGCTGGCCAAAGTAGCGGACGCGCTCGGTAAGTCCGAGTGGTGGATGGCCGGTCGTTAGCTTTTGTGTCGGGATCGAGGATGCGAGTTCGATCGTGGCGCCCCAGGGCACGGCCACTCGTGGCCCGAACAGGGCCAGGTTGATGCTGCCGGGCAGAGCTGCCGAAGGTGAGAGAACTCCGCGAGCTCCTTGACTGATCAGCCATTGCGCCTCCGCTTGGCAGCGCTCGTGATCATCATGGACCAGAGCCTCGGCGTCAAAGCCAGCAGCATCGGCAAGCTCAAAGGTCTGGTAGTCGACGATCTCCTCGGAGTCGATCCGCAATTGCCATATGGTCGCCGAGTAGTGAGAGGCAGCCTCCTCAGTTTGGAGATCCTCATGTCTGAGGATCTCCGCGAACGGAGCCTCGGCGTCGAGCGCCATGTATTGCGTTGGCTCTCCACCAGCAATGTTCCAGCGTCCATTGCGACGGTTCGGGTTGACCCATAGAGGCACGTCGTAGGACGTTGCCCGGTAGGCCACCTCAGTGACGCGGATGAACTTTGGCTGCGCCCTACGAGGCATACTGATTTCTGCCCGATCTGGCTGCGTTGATCAGTTCGCTCTCGGCATTCGGATCGTCGATAAGGGTTGCGGGTCGGCGGCCAGCGAGGTCGCGCCGTGGACGGTCGAACCACGCGATAATGCCCTCCTCGTCCCAGTTGTGGCGCAGGATCGCGACCAGACGTGCGAAGACACGGAGATTGCGCCCTGGCCGGCCCGTCTGTCCTCTCCACCGCGAAAGCGTCCGACGGTCAACCCCGATGAAGTGCGCGATGGTCTGGTCGGAGATACGCGGCAACCAGCGGTCGAGATCTCCCATCACGATCCCGACATCGCCGGATACTCCAGTGACGTGCTCGTCCAGGGCATCTCGCACGACGTGGCGGATGCGCTCGAGCATGATCATCAGTTGGTCGCAGACATCCAGATTCCAGGAGGCATCCTCTCGATCTAGCTGGTCGTGAATGTCGAGCAGCGCGGTAGCCAACGTCACGAGCTGCTCCTTGTCGTAGTCCTCTGCTTCGATGTCGTGGCGCAGGCCCTTCAGTCGGCTCGCGATCTCCTGCCAACGATCCTCGAAAGAACCATCGGCCTCGGGGGTCTGACGCAGGCGTTCTATGGCCTCGACGAAGCCGTGCTGCAGCTCTTCCAGGGTTTTGTCGAAGTTGCCAAGCCTCTCCTCGTATGTCAGCTGAGCGGGCACATGTCTCCTTAGTGTCTCGTATGCGGGACATTATAGCGACATTTTGGGAGATCAATCGGACGGCAACGCTTCGCGAGTCCACGGGCTAAGAAGGTGTTGCAGTGATTTCAACGTACACACGATCGATATGGCATACGCGCGGCATGGGACTCGTGGCTAGCGCAAGGACAGATACAGCGTTTTATTTACTTTTATGTCCTTTATTGCTATTATATTGTCATGAAGCGACGCCGCTTGTACTCACGCGAAACGATCGAAGCCGCGCAGCTTCTCGGTGCTCAGGTCGCCCTGGAGCGTCGAGAGAGGCGCTGGTCGGCCCGTGAGCTGGCAGAGCGAGCGGGGATAACCCAGGCCACGCTGCGGAAGGTGGAACGTGGCGATCCGACGGTAAGCCTCGGCGTCGCTTTTGAGGTGGCCACGCTCGTGGGGGTGCCGCTGTTCCACGAGGACCGTACACGACTCTCGCTGGATCTCGATCGCACTCGCGGCCGTGTCGCGGTCCTGCCACAGCGCGTACGCATCCCGAGGGGCGGGGTCAAGGATGATTTCTAACCCGACCGAGGCGTACGTCTGGGTATGGCTACCCGGGGCATCCAGCCCGATCGTGGCCGGGCGCCTCGAGGCTGTTGGCGACATCCTCAACTTCAACTACGGCCAGAGCTATCTCGGGCGCGAGGACGCGATCCCGCTCTACTTGCCGGAGCTGCCGCTCCGCCGAGGCGTGATCGCCCCGCTGCCCGGCGCTCGGGTGGCCGGCTGCATCGCTGATAGCGCTCCCGACGCGTGGGGCCGGCGGGTGATCATGCGGCGCAGAAATGCTGGTGAGGACGCAGCCGACCCAGGCCTGTTGACTTTCCTGTTGGAATCCGGCTCGGACAGGATCGGCTCGCTTGACTTCCAAACGTCTGCCGATGCGTACGAGCGGCGCGAGAGTAACGCCTCACTCGAGGAGCTCTTGCATGCTGCGCAACGACTCGACAGGAGGCTCTAGCGGGCGCCGGCGCTCTTTGCCAGTTGCCGCTCGGGGGGGATGCGGACGACATCCCACACGAGCCCTATGCGCTCCATCGCGGAGATCAGCCATGCGGAGGGATCGAGCTGCCACCAGCGCAGGCCGTGGCGCGCGGATGTTGGGAAGGCGTGGTGGTTGTTGTGCCACGCCTCGCCGAGGGTCGGCAGGGCCAGCCACAGCAGGTTGCGCGACTCGTCGTTGGTTTCATACCCGCGCCGGCCGAAGAAGTGGCAGAGCGAGTTGATCGAGAAGGTCGCGTGGTGCAGGAAGACGATCCGCACCGCTCCTCCCCACAGCAGGCCGGTCAGTCCTCCGACGATGGAGTCGGTCAGCGCGAAGCCCAGAGCGAACGGGAACGCCAGCCCCGCCAGGACCCACAGGACGAACGTGCGATCGATGAACTTCACGACCGGGTCGGCGAGCAGATCCTTGGCGTAACGCTCTTCGTTCGCCAGCGCATTCCCGCTGAGTATCCACCCCACGTGCGCGTGGAACAGGCCCCGCAGCGCCCCCGTCCAGCCGCCGCCATGATCGACGTGGGGACTGTGCGGATCCCCGGGTTGGTCGGAGTATTGATGGTGCTTGCGATGATTTGAGACCCACTCGATCACCGGGCCCTCGATCGCGGCCGAGCCGAGCGCGGCGAACAGCGCCCTCAGGGGGGCGCTGGTTTTGAAGCTGCCGTGTGTCAGCAGGCGGTGAAACCCGACCGTGATACCGACGCCCGTCAGCGCGTATGTGATCGCCAGCACGACGAGGTCGGGCCAGTGCAGCGCTCCACCCCACATCTGCCACATGGCCACCCCCAGCAGGCCCAGTGGCACGATCGTCACGACCAGGTTGGCGATCCGATCGACCGTCTCGTGGCCCCTTACCGGTTGCTCGCCGTGCTCGTCCATGGCAACGATCGTACTCCTGACCGCGGCCTATACCCGTTAGCCTGCGCGGTCATGGTCAGTCCGTCCCTCTCGGCGTATGCCTGATACCGAGGGTCCCGCGCTCGCCGGCGCCGGCGCCGGCGCCGGCGCTGACGTCGCCGCCGAGGGTCCCGCGCCTGCCACCGATACCGAGGGTCCCGCGCCCGCGGACGTGTTCGTCGTGTTCGGTATCACCGGCGATCTGGCCAAGGTGATGACCTTTCGCTCGCTGTACCGCCTGGAGCGACGCGGCCTGCTGAAGTGCCCGATCGTTGGGGTTGCGGTGGACGATTGGACGGTCGATCGTCTGCGAGAGCATGCGCGCGAGTGCATTGAAGGCGCCGGCGAGCCCATCGAGTCCGAGGTGTTCGAGCGCTTCGCCGCGCGCCTGTCGTATGTCAGCGGCGACTTCACCGACGCCGTCACGTACGAGCGCGTGGCCGCCGCCATCACCACTGCCCTCGCCACCGCCGTCGGTGCCACCACCACCACCACCACCGGCGACGCTCACAGTCCCGTGTCCCATAGTCCCGTGTTCTACCTGGAGATCCCGCCGTCGCTGTTCGGGCCGGTGATCGCCCAGCTGTCCGCCGCCGGTCTGACCAAGACCGCGCGGGTGGTTGTCGAGAAGCCGTTCGGTCACGACCTCGCCTCCGCCCGGGCGCTGGCCGCGGAGATCCACCGGTACATCGAGGAGGGTCAGCTGTATCGGATCGACCACTTCCTCGGCAAGATGGGCACGGACGAGTTCCTGTACCTGCGGTTCGGCAACACGATGATCGAGCCCGTGTGGAACCGCAACCACGTGGCGTGCGTGCAGATCACGATGGCCGAGGCCTTCGGGGTCGAGGACCGCGGGCACTTCTACGATCCGGTCGGGGCACTGCGTGACGTGGTCGTCAACCACTTGATGCAGGTGCTCGCGGTCGCCGCGATGGAGGCGCCCGCGGGCAGCGACGCCGACACGTTCAAGGACGCCAAGTACGCGGTGTTCCGCTCGATGGAGAGCGCCGACCCCGACCACTACGTACGGGGTCAGTACGAGGGCTACCGCCAGATCGACGGGGTCGCGACCGACTCCAGCACTGAGACCTATGGCGCGATGCGGCTGGAGATCGACAACTGGCGCTGGTCGGGCGTCCCTTGGTTCATCCGCACGGGCAAGCGCCTGCCCGTCACCCAGACCGAGCTGCGCGTCGTCTTTCGCCACCCGCCGCGCCTGGGCTTCCTCGAGCACGGCCACCGCCGACCCGAGCCCGACCAGCTCGTGGTCAAGCTCGATCCCTCCACCGGCACGCGGGTGATCCTCGACGCCCATCGTGCCGACGCGGGCGGCCCGCAGGCGATCACGCTGGACATGGAGTTCGCCGAAGAGGGGGGCGAGGCGCCGACTCCGTACGAGGTTCTCTTGCGCGACGCGATGAACGGCGACTCGACCCGCTTCACCCGCCAGGACTCGATCGAGGAGGCCTGGCGCATCTTCCAGCCGCTGCTCGACTCTCCTCCCCCAGTCCACCCCTACGAGCCCGGATCGTGGGGCCCCACCGAGGCCGACCGTCTGGTGGCGGGCTACGGCGGCTGGCACGGCCCGTGGGTGGCTGCGTGAGCGACAAGAAGCAGAGTTTGGATACTATAGTAATACCGAGTTTTAAAAATTATATACACACACATCCCCTTCTTTACATCGATGATGTCCCTGGCGGCGCACGCGCCGCCCGGCGGGGCCGCACATGTGCGGCCCCGAGACGTGCCGCATGCGGCACGTCTGTTCCGGTGGGCGCATGCGCCCACCGGCGGGAGCGCGCATGCGCGCTCCCTTACGAGGCCGGCTTCTCGTCGTGTCCGCCGAAGCCCTTGCGCATCGCCGACTGGACTTTGTTCGCGTAGTCGTCCAGGTCGCGTGAGGCGAAGCGGGAGTACAGCGCCGCGGTCAGGACGGGCGCGGGGATGCCCTCCTCGATCGCGGCGATCGACGTCCAGCGTCCCTCGCCGGAGTCCGATACGCGCCCGGCGAACCCTTCGAGCTTGGGTGAGGCCAGCAGCTCCTGGGCGGTCAGGTCCAGCAGCCACGAGCCGACGACGCTGCCACGCCGCCACACCTCGGCGACCTCGGTCGTGTCGATCTCGTACCGGTAGTGCTCGGGGTTCTCGAGCGGGCTCGTCTCGGCGTCCTGCGCCTGCTGGTGCAGCCCCGCATCGGCGCCGTTGATGATGCTCAGCCCCTCGGCGTACGCGGCCATCAGGCCGTACTCGATGCCGTTGTGGACCATCTTGACGAAGTGTCCCGCCCCGTTGGGGCCGCAGTGCAGGTAGCCCTGCTCTGAGGGGCTGGGGTCGCCGCTGCGCCCGGGCGTGCGCGGGGCGGAGTCCATCCCCGGGGCGATCGTTGCGAAGAGGGGGCTCAGGCGCGTAACGACGTCGGTCTCGCCCCCGATCATCAGGCAGAAGCCGCGCTCCAGCCCCCACACGCCGCCGCTGGTGCCGCAGTCGATGTGGTGGATGCCCCGCTCGCGCAGTTCGCCGGCGTGGCGGATGTCGTCGTGGTAGTGGGTGTTGCCGCCGTCGATGATCGTGTCCCCGGGCGCCATCGCGCTCGCGAGCTCGGCGATCGTCTCATCGGTGGTCTCGCCCGCCGGCACCATCACCCAGGCGGCGCGGGGCGACTCGAGCTTGGAGACGAAGTCCGCGATCGAGTCGGCCCCCACCGCCCCGTCGGCCGCAAGCGCGGCGACGGCGCCGGGGCTGACGTCGTAGCCGACGCAGCGATGTCCGTCGCGCATCAGCCGCCGCACGATGCCCGCGCCCATTCGCCCCAGTCCGACCATTCCGAGTTGCATCGGTGTCTCAGTCGCCATCGTCGGTGCTCCTCTCATCGTTGTGGTCGTCGTCATCATCATCACCAGGCCTCTACTGTGCTCAGGGTCAGTGTCGCTCAATCCGCGTTCCTCCAGCCCTTCCCCCGCGATCCGCCTGCTGCTCGCCGACGTCGACGGCACGCTCGTGACGCCGGAGAAGGCCCTCACCGAGGCCGCGATCGCGGCCGTGAAGGAGCTGGACGAGGCTGGCGTCCTGTTCGCATTGACCAGCGGGCGCCCGCCGCGGGGGATGGCGATGCTCGTCGAGCCGCTGAACCTGCGTACTCCCATCGCGGCGTTCAACGGCGGCCTGCTCGTCGATCCCGACATGACGGTGATCGAGCAGTGCACGGTCCCGAGCGAGCTCGTGCCCCCGGTGATCGAGCTGCTCGAGTCCTATGGGCTGGACGTGTGGCTGTATCGCGGCGCCGACTGGTACGTGCGGGACCCGAAGGGCGCGCATGTCGATCGCGAGGCGCAGACCGTTCAGTTCGCGCCGACCGTGCGCGCTGACTATGGCGGCCTCGTCGATCGGATTGCCAAGATCGTCGGTGTGAGCGACGATCACGACGCGGTCGCACGAGCCGCGACGGCCGCCCACGATCGCTTTGGCGATCGCGTCTCCGCCGCGCGCTCGCAGCCTTACTACGTCGACGTGACCCATCCCCAGGCGAACAAGGGCAGGGTCGTCGAGTATCTGTCGCGCCGGTATGAGATCCCCGAGGCGCAGATCGCCACGATCGGGGACATGGCCAACGACGTGCTCATGTTCGCTCGCTCGGGAGTGAGCATCGCGATGGGCAACGCCGACCGCGAGGTGCAGCGCGCCGCGCGGCGTGTGACCGGCTCCAACGAGGATGACGGCTTCGCCGAAGCGGTTCGGCGGTTCATCCTGCCGGTGCGGGCTCAGCGCAGCGCGCGGTAGCGGCGGATTAGGGCGTTGGTCGAGCTGTCGTGCTCGAGCCGGGGCTCGGCCGCGGAGGTCAGCTCGGGGATGATCTTCCGGGCCAGCGCCTTGCCCAGCTCGACTCCCCACTGGTCGAACGAGTCGATCCCCCAGATGGTGCCCTGCGTGAACACGCTGTGCTCGTACAGCGCCACGAGTGTGCCCAGCGTGTGGGGGGTGAGGCGCTGCGCGAGGATGACGTTGGTCGGACGGTTTCCCTCCATCACCCTGTGCGGGATGACGGCCTCGGGCGTGCCCTCCGCGCGTACCTCGGCCTCGGTCTTGCCGAACGCGAGCGCCTGCGCCTGCGCGAAGACGTTGGACATGAGGATGTCGTGGTGCTCGCCAAGCGGATTCAGGCTCTGTCCGAACCCGATCAGGTCGAGGGGGATCAGCTTCGTGCCCTGGTGGATCAGCTGGTAGAAGCTGTGCTGCCCGTTGGTGCCGGGCTCACCCCAGTACACCGCGCCGGTCTGGTGGTCCACCGGCTTGCCCTCGAGCGTGACGTGCTTGCCGTTGGACTCCATCGTCAGCTGCTGTAGGTAGGCGGGAAAGCGATGAAGGTACTGCTCGTAGGGCATCACTCCATAGGTCTGTGCGCCGAAGAAGTCGCCGTACCAGACGGCGAGCAGGCCCATCAGAACGGGCAGGTTCTGCGCGAACGGCGTGGAGCGGAAGTGCTCGTCCAGCGCGTGCATACCCGCCAAGAGCTCCCGGAAGCGCTCCGGGCCGATCGCGAGCATCGTCGAGAGCCCGATCGCGGAGTCCATCGAGTAGCGCCCGCCGACCCAGTCCCAGAAGCCGAACATGTTGGCGGTGTCGATGCCGAACTCCGCCACCGCCGCGGCGTTGGTCGAGACGGCCGCGAAGTGCTTGGCGATCGCCCGCTCGTCGCCCAGGGCGGCGAGGGTCCACTCGCGCGCGGTGCGAGCGTTGGTCATCGTCTCGAGGGTGGTGAACGTCTTCGATGACACGATGAAGAGCGTCTCCTCGGCCGCCAGGTCACAGGTCGCCTCGGCAAAGTCGGTGGAGTCGACGTTGGAGACGAAGCGGAAGGTCAGATCTCGTCGCGTGTAGTGGCGCAGCGCCTCGTAGGCCATCACGGGGCCGAGGTCCGAGCCGCCGATGCCGATGTTGACGACGTTGCGAATGGGCTTGCCCGTGTGGCCCTTCCAGTCGCCGCTGCGTACGCGCTCGGCGAACGCGCTCATGCGATCGAGCACGTCGTGGACCTCCGCGACCACGTCCACGCCGTCCACGATCAGCGACTCGCTGCGCGGCATGCGCAGCGCCACGTGGAGCACGGAGCGGTTCTCGGACACGTTGATCTCCTCGCCCCGGAACATCGCCTCGGTGCGCTCGTGTAGCCGCGATTCCTCGGCGAGCGCCAGCAGCAGGGCGATCGTCTCGTCGGTGATCCGGTTCTTGGAGTAGTCGAGGTACAGGCTCGCCCCCTCGGCCACGAGCCGCTCGCCGCGACTGGGATCCTCGGCGAACAGCTCGCGCAGGTGCGTGCCGCGGATCGCCTGGAAGTGCTCGGCGAGCCCGGCCCACGCGGGTCGCTTGCGCAGTGCGCTGACGCCGGATGATGCTGATCGATCGCCCGGCACGCCGCTGCCCACGCGCCTACCGGAGAACTACTCCTCGCCCGGGACGCCGGCTGCGCCGGCGCCGGCGACGATTACGTCACGGCCCCTGTAGGACCCGCACGTCGCGCACACGCGGTGTGGCAGCTTCGGCTGGTGGCATTTCGGGCACAGGTTCGAAGCCGCCGGCGCGATCTTGTGCTGCGCGCGGCGCTTGGCCGTGCGCGAGTGCGACTGCTTCTGCTTGGGTACCGCCATCGCCGCGGGACTCTAGCAGCGAGGATGAGCCCGCGGCCGCGATCACCCGGTTGCGCCCCGCGCGCTTGGCCTCGTACAGCGCCCTGTCCGCGGCCTTGAACAGCTCGTCGTAGTCCACGTCCGCTCCGCTCGCCGCGCTCACGCCGGCGGAGATCGTGACCGGGATTCCCGTCGGTTGCGTCTCCTCGATCGCCGCGCGCAGCCGCTCGGCCGTGTCCAGAGCGCTTTGCGGCTCCACGCCCGGCAGCACGATCAGGAACTCCTCGCCGCCCAGCCGGTATACGAGCTCGAAGGAGCGCAATCGCTTGCGCAGCTCGTACGCCACGTCGCGCAGCACCACGTCCCCGCGATCGTGGCCGTGATCGTCGTTGATCTGCTTGAAACCGTCCACGTCGCACAGCACCATGCTGACGGGCTGGCCCGTCAGTCGCGCCTGGTGGGAGATCTCGAGGAAGCGGGGGACGAGCGCGTGGCGGTTGAGCAGCCCGGTCAGGGGGTCGAGGATCGCCTCGTCGCGATGGTGCAGCTCGGCCGTCTCCAGCGCCCACACGATCGACACCACGACGGCCAGCAGCGCGAGTGTGGCGATCAGCGGCACCGGGTTCTCGATCGCCCACTGGGGGTGCACGCCGAGGGTGGTCGTGAGGATGATGAGGACCGTCAGCACCAGCGCCGCGATCACGACCTGGGGGCGAAAGCGCGCGGCGACCATCGCGGCGGGCAGGACCAGCCAGGGGAGCATCGGACTGCGCGAGCCGCCGCTGAGGGTGACCCCAACGCCGATCAGCAGCATCGTGATCAAGATCGCGCAGGCGCTTACGCGCTCGGGATGGGCGCTCTTGCGCAGGCGCCGGTCGACGTTGGCGAAGTTGAGCACCGAGAGAGCGAACAGGATCAGCGTCCACCAGCCGAGCCACGGAGCCGAGATCACCAGCGCCGCGCCCACCGCGGCGGAGCCTACGCGGCGGATCGTGCGCACGCGCTCGTTCGCGTCGACCACACGGCTGCGGTCAAGCTCGGTGGGGCACAGCCAGGAGGACGAACCCTCGCTCATCTGGTTGTACTCGGCTGCTTTCTATTCCGACTTTAGGACTTTTGCAACTTGGAGACGCTTGTCTGTTTGGGGCTCGCCCGGGACCCGGCTAGGCTCTGCGAGCGATGTCTTCGGAGCCGATTCCCAGCGTGCGCGAGCTGATCGAGCGGCGCACCGGCGAAGAGCTCGCGCTGAACGACCGCTACCTGAACCCGCAGATGGGGCGGATCCTGCGGACGCTCGGGTTCGACAAGGTGTGGAGCGGGGGGGAGGGAGCCCACCTGATCGACTCCGACGGCGGGCGCTATCTCGATCTGTTCGGCGGCTATGGCGTGTTCGCGATCGGGCGCAACCACCCCGCGGCGATCGCGGCGATCGAGGAGGTGATGGCGGCGCGCACGGGCAACCTGCCGCAGCTCGGCGTGACGCTGCTGTCGGGAGTCCTGGCCGAGCAGCTGCTCGCCCGGGCGCCTGCCAGCGTCGGCGCGATGGTCCCGGCCAACAGCGGCACCGAGGCCGTCGAGGCGGCGATCAAGATCGCCCGCGCCGCCACTGGGCGGGGGCGCATCTTGTATGCCGAGCAGGGCTTTCACGGGTTGACGCTCGGCTCGCTGTCGCTGAACGGCGATCCCATCTTCCGCGACGGGTTTGGGCCGCTGCTGCCCGGCTGCGATCCCGTGCCGTGGGGGGATCTCGACGCGCTTGAGCTCGCGCTCGCGCGCGGCGACGGGGGCGGTGGTGGCGATGGTGCGGATGGGGGTGGGAACGGGGGCGGGAGTGGGAACGGGGGCGTGGATGGAGACGTGGCGGCGTTCGTAGTCGAGCCCGTGCAGGGCCATGGCGTCAACCTCCCCCCGGACGGCTACCTCCCCGGCGCTCAGCGGCTGTGCCGTGAGGCGGGGGCGCTGTTCGTCTGCGACGAGGTCCAGACCGGCCTCGGGCGCACCGGGCGGTTCCTCGCCGGCGAGCACTGGGACCTGCAGCCCGACCTGATCTGCCTCTCCAAGGCTCTCTCCGGCGGCCTCGTTCCGATCGGCGCTGTGCTTGTCGCGCGCGGCGCGTTCGATCGGGTGTTCGACGGTATGGAGCGGGCGGTCCGTCACGGCTCGACGTTCGGCGGCAACGACCTCGCCGCCGCCGCGGCCCTCGCGATGCTGCGGGTGCTGGACGATGAGGATCTGATCGCGCGGGCCGAGCGCATGGGCGGGCTGCTGCTCCAGCTGACCCGGCCGCTGGTCGATCGCTACGAGGTCGTCACGGACGTGCGCGGCCTCGGGCTGATGTGGGCGATCGAATTCGGCCCGCCCTCGGGCCCATGGGCCCGCCGCATATGGGACCGGGTCGAGCAGCGCCAGCCCGGGTTGTTCTCCCAGCTCATCACCGTTCCGCTGTTCCACGAGCACCGCATCTTCTGCCAGGTGGCGGGCCATCGCATGAACGTGATCAAGGCGCTGCCGGCGCTCGTGATCGAGGAGGAGGACATCCGGCGTTTCGCCAGCGCGCTGGAGGAGACGGTCGCCAAGGCCGAGCGCTATCCGTCGGCGTTGGCGCGGTTCGGGCTGCGGATGGCGCCGCGGGCGCTCGCTGGGCAGGGGTAGGTGGTCATGGGACAGGGCCTTATGGGAGAGCGAAAAAGACATCATTTTTTGTGCGGAAGCGCACAAAAAATGAGTTTGCTTTTCGCTCAACCACCCACGCACGGGCCGAGTACCCTTCCCCGCCGTGCCTCTCGTTCCCAGAGATGACATCCGCAACGTCGCGATCGTCGCGCATGTCGACCACGGCAAGACGACGCTCGTGGACGCGATGCTGTGGCAGTCCGGTGCGTTCCGGGTCGGCCAGGACGTGGCTACGCGAGTGCTCGACTCGATGGATTTGGAGCGCGAGAAGGGGATCACGATCCTCGCCAAGAACACCTCGCTGCGCTATCGCGAGGTCAAGCTCAACATCATCGATACACCCGGGCACGCGGACTTCGGGGGTGAGGTCGAGCGGGGATTGACGATGGTCGATGGCGTGCTGCTGCTGGTCGATGCCTCCGAGGGGCCGCTGCCGCAGACGCGGTTCGTGCTGCGCAAGGCGCTGGAGGCCCGGCTGCCGGTGATACTGGTCGTCAATAAGGTCGACCGCCCCGATGCGCGGGTGGCGGAGGTGGTCGACGAGGTCTACGAGCTGTTCCTGGATCTCGACGCCGACGAGCACCAGATCGAGTTTCCGATCGTCTACTGCAACGCCAAGGCGGGCGTGGCCTCGCTGCACTATGAGGCGGGGCGTCCGATCGAGGAGCAGAACCTCGCTCCGCTGCTGGACCTGTTGCTCGAGCATATCCCCGCGCCTATGTATGACCCCGAGCACCCGCTGCAGGCGCTCGTCACGAATCTCGACGCCTCCCCTTACGTGGGGCGGCTGGCGATCTGCCGCGTGCGTCACGGCACGATCAAAAAGGGCCAGCAGATCGCCTGGTGTCGCGCCGACGGTTCGATTCAGCGTGAAACGGTGGCTGAGCTGTACGTGACCGACGCGCTGGACCGCGTGGACGCTCCGGAGGCCGGACCGGGGGAGATCGTCGCCGTGGCCGGCATCGCCGAGGTGACGATCGGCGAGACGCTCGCCGATCCCGAGGACTCGCGTCCGCTGCCGGTGATCACGGTCGACGAGCCGGCGATGTCGATCACGCTCGGCGTCAACACCTCGCCGCTGGCGGGCAAAGACGGCGACAAGATCACCGCCAGGCAGATCCGGGCGCGGCTGGATCAGGAGCTCGTCGGCAACGTGTCGCTGCGGGTCAACGACACCGAGCGGGCGGATGGGGGGCGGGCGGGCGGGGATCCCACATCATTTGAGGTGCAGGGCCGCGGCGAGCTGCAGCTGGCGGTGCTGGTGGAGATGATGCGCAGGGAGGGCTTCGAGCTGACCGTCGGTCAGCCGCACGTCCTCGAGCGGGAGATCGACGGCAAGCGCAATGAGCCCGTCGAGCGGCTGTCGATCGACGTGCCCGAGGAGCACGTCGGCACCGTCACCCAGCTGCTGGCGGCGCGGAAGGGACGGATGGAGCACATGACCAACCACGGCACGGGGTGGGTGCGGCTGGAGTATCTGGTGCCCGCGCGCGGGTTGATCGGCTTCCGCACGGAGTTCCTGACCGAGACCCGCGGCACGGGCATCATGCACCACGTGTTCGACCGCTGGGAGCCGTGGGCGGGGGAGATCCTGACGCGCACGAGCGGAGTGCTCGTGGCCGACCGCCGCGGCGAGACGGTCACCTTCTCGCTGTTCACCCTCCAGGAGCGCGGCTCCCTGTTCGTCGGTCCGGGGGAGGAGGTCTATGAAGGGATGATCATCGGCGAGAACGCGCGCTCGGAGGATCTCGATGTGAATCCCGTGAAGGAGAAGCACCTCACGAACATGCGCTCGTCGACTTCGGATGTGCTCGTGCGCCTGGACGCCCACCGCAAACTGACGCTCGACGAGGCCCTGGAGTTCGTGCGGGAGGACGAGGCGGTCGAGGTGACGCCCAAGGCCGTGCGCATGCGCAAGGTGGTCCTGCCGAAGGTGGAGCGGTTGAAGGCGATGCGGATCGCGCGGAAGTGAGGGTTGTGCACTATAGTTATACCGACTT
This sequence comes from uncultured Solirubrobacterales bacterium, assembly GCA_963755165.1. GTDB lineage: Bacteria > Actinomycetota > Thermoleophilia > Solirubrobacterales > Solirubrobacteraceae > Palsa-744. The sequence continues at coordinate 264,851 of CAVWIT010000003.1, forward strand.
TTAAAATAGATTGTTCAATCTCCACCTCTTCACCCCACCGCTCCACCTCTGTCTCCGTCTCCGTCTCCGTCCCCATCTCCACCTCTTCACCCCACCGCTCCACCTCTGTCTCCGTCTCCGTCTCCGTCCCCATCTCCACCTCTTCACCCCACCGCCCCATCTCCACCTCTCTGTCTCCACCTCATTCATCGGCAGTGCCGATGTCGCCCCGCAGCGATAGTCTGCCGCGGATGATCCGATCGACGAGAGCCCTTCGCCGCATTGTCCTGCTGGGCGCAATCCTGACGCTGCTGGCCGCGACCGCGAGCGCGACCGCGATCGCAAGCGCCGAAGGGACCACGACCGTGATCCACTTCCAGAGCGAGGGTTTGCCGGCGCTCGAGGCCCAGTTGGGACACCACGAAGTGCACGCGCTGACGTTCCACCCGAGCCCGGCGCCCGGGCATGTGCACGTGTCGATGAACGACGGCAAGCACTACACGGTCATCTACAGCGCAAGCGAACAGGAACACCTGATCGTGCTGGCGCGCGCGAATGGCGCGCGCTACGCGGTGGCTACGGTCAAGGCCAAACCGGGCAAAGCGACGCATCACACGCTGCGCTACGTCGCGGCCGGGATCGTGGTCGTCGTGGTGGTCGTCGTCGTGGCGGTGCTCCTGGTGGACCGCCGGCGCAAGCTGAACGAAGAGGCGGCCGGTACGCCCCCCACGCAGGACCAGCCCTCGCAGTAGCTCAGAACCCGGTGTTGGTCTTGACCCGCTTGCGGTCTGACTTGTGCAGGCCGCCCTTGAGGTCGAGCGTGGCGCATGCCCGTGCAATGTCCTGGCCGAGAGCGGTGGTCAGCGAGTGGCCGAGCGTCTCCTTGACGAGCACGCGCATGATCTTGATGTGTTCGGCGTTGGGCGGCAGCGTGTAGGCGGGGACCATCCAGCCATGATCGGCGGCCAGCTGCGCCGCCACGTCGAACTCGTCGTATGGGTGCTCGCCCGAGAGTTTGAACGCGACCAGCGGAAGCTGCTCGTCCTGCTCGCCGCCGACCACCTCCAGGTCGCACGCGGCGATCTCCTTCGCGAGCGCGCGCGCGTTGTACTTCATCGTCTCCATGACGTAGCGGTAGCCGGCGTGGCCCAGGCGCGCGAAGTTGTAGTACTGGGCGAGGACCATCGCCGAGCCGGTCGAGAAGTTCAGCGTGAACGTGGCGTCGCGCTTGCCCAGGTAGTTCTCGTAGAACACTAGGTCCTCGGGGAGATCGCTCTTCTCTCTGAACACCAACCATCCGATCCCGGGGTAGACGAGGCCGAACTTGTGGCCCGAGACGTTGATCGAACGGACCTGCTCGAGCCGGAAGTCCCACTCGGAATGGGGATAGAGGAAGGGCCACACGAAGCCGCCGCTGGCCGCGTCGACGTGCAGGGGCACGTCCAGGCCCCGCTCGTTCTTGAGGGCCAGGAGATGGTCGTTGATCCCGGGGATGTCGTCGGCGTGTCCGGTGAAGGTCGTGCCGAGCACGGCGGCGACGCCGATCGTGTTCTCGTCGATGTGCGGCTCGACGTCCTCGGGGCCGATCGTGTACTTCTCGGGTGCGAGCGGGACGATCCGGGGCTCGACGTCGAAGTAGCGGCAGAACTTCTCCCAGACGACGTGGACGTCGCCGCCGAACACTAGGTTGGGACGGTCGGTCGCCTTGCCGGCGGCCTCGCGGCGGGCGCGCCACTTCCACTTCAGCGACAGGGCGCCGAGCATGATCGCCTCGGAGGATCCCTGGGTGCGCGCGCCGGTGGTCTCTCCCGGCGCGTTGAAGAGGTCGGCGAGCATGCGGATGCAGCGCTGCTCGATCTCGGCCGACTGTGGGTACTCGGCGTGATCGATGAAGTTCACGCGCAGAGATTCTCCGATCAGCTGATCGGCCTCGGGCTCCATCCAGGTGGTGACGAAGGTCGCGAGATTGCGCGCCGGCAGACCGTCGAGCACCGTCTCCTGCTGGAGCAGGCCCAGGGCTTCCTCCGCCGACATGCCCGACTTCGGCAGTTTGTGGTCGGGCGCGGGCTCGAGCAGATAGCGGTTGCCGTACATGTCCTCGAGGCGCTCGATCTGGCTGCGAGTGAGCTCGGTGGGGGGTTTGTCGGGTCGCTGCTCGGCGTGCTGCGGGTCGATCTCTGATCGGTGGGGCGGCATGTGTGGCGATCATACGCCGACGATGGCGGGCAGGTGAGGAGAGGAGATGAGTATCTAACTTTAAAAGCTCGTATAACCATTGCATTACAGACTTTTATTTTTTATATCCACACAACGGCCCTTTAGGTTCAGCTCTCCGTCAGGTCCGTCCGAGCGGTGACCAACGCAGAAACGCAACCAAGAATAAGACTCAATCTTATGATAGGTTTTGGGCAAGTGGCTGTGAGGATCCAAAGCGAAGTGTGTCGCTCCCGCTCACGCAGGCGTGCGTTCTGGGACAAGCGTCCACGCACGTGCGTGGTCGCGACATGCGCCCTGATGGCCGCGTCCGCGGCGGGGTGTGGTTCCGGCGGCGCCGCAAGCAGCAGCAGCAGCAGCGCGCGACTGCAGGTGGCGGCCGCGGAGAACTTCTGGGGCAGCATCGCGAGCCAGTTGGGGGGGAGCAAGGTGGCGGTGAGCAGCATCATCGTCAACCCGAACACCGACCCCCACTCCTACGAACCGACGGCTTCCGACGGCGTGACGATCGCACGCGCGCAAATGGCGATCGTCAACGGCATCGGCTATGACACATGGGCCTCGAAGCTGCTTGCCGCCAACCCGTCAAGTGGTCGGACGGTGCTCGACGTCGGCAACGTGCTCGGACTCCAAGAGGGCGATAACCCCCACCAGTGGTACTCGCCGTCCGGCGTGCGGCGGGTGATCGGTGAGATCGTCGCCGACTACAAGCAGCTCGACCCCAAGGACGCCTCCTACTTCGACCAGCGGCGCACCACGTTCGAGACGGCCGGTCTAGCCGAATACAACCGGCTGCGCAGCGAAATCCGCGCTCGCTACGCGGGCGTGCCGGTGGGCTACTCGGAGAGCATCTTCCAGCCGCTGGGAGCGGATCTCGGGCTGAAGCTGATGACGCCGTACAGCTTCGCCAAGGCGATTGCGGAGGGCACGGACGTGAGCGCCGCCGACAAGCAGACCGTCGATAGGCAGGCGGAAGAACGCGCGATCAAGGTGTGGGTCTACAACAGCCAGAACGCCACGCCGGACGTGCAGCGCGTCAATCAGCTGGCCCGCGCGGCGCACATCCCGATCACGACGGTCACCGAGACCCTCTCCCCGGCCTCGGCTACCTTCGAGCAATGGCAGAGCGCGGAGCTGACCGACCTGCGGGCGGCGCTGCACCAGGCGACGGGCAGATGAGCTCCCTGTCCGCCACACGGCGGACGCGGCCGCCGGCCACAGCGGGCGAGAGCCGGCAACCGCCCGCCCGGTTGGCGGCGCCCGCCGTGCGGCTCGACGGCGCGGAAGCCCGGATCGGCGGGCGCGTGGTTTGGAGCGAGGTGAGCATCGACATCGCCCCGGGCGAGTTCGCGGCGATCCTCGGTCCGAACGGCTCGGGCAAGACTACGCTGCTGCGGGTGCTGCTGGGTGAGCTGGCGCTCGCGCGCGGGACCGCCTCGGTCCTGGGCAGGCCGCCGGGCGCGGAGAAGGGCCAGATCGGCTACCTGCCCCAGCGCCGGCACTTCGACGGCGGCACTCCGATCCGTGGCATCGACCTCGTGAGGCTGGGCCTCGACGGCGCGCGCTGGGGCCTTCCCCTCAGGCGCGCGGGCGCAGAGCGCGTGGATGAGGTGCTCGAGCTGGTTGGCGCCGGCCGCTACGCGGCCCGGCCGATCGGAGCGCTCTCCGGTGGCGAGCAGCAGCGGCTGCTGATCGCCCAGGCGTTGGTCAGCCAACCCCGGCTGTTGATCCTGGACGAGCCGTTGGACAGCTTGGACCTGCCCAACCAGAGCGCCGTGGCGGCGCTGCTGGAGCGCATCTGCCGCGAGCGGCGGGTGACCGTGCTGCTCGTCGCGCACGACGTCAATCCATTGCTGTCATACCTCGACCGCGTGGTGTATTTCGGTGCGGGGCAGGCCGTCGTCGGCGCGCCGGCTCAGGTGATCACCGCCGAGACGCTCAGCCGCCTCTACGGGGTGCCCGTGGAAGTCCTGCAGACCGCCGACGGCAGGCTCGTGGTGGTGGGTCTTCCCGAAGCCCCGGCGCACCACATCGACCGCCATGCTCATCGCTAGCGCTCTCGCCGCGGCCGGCCCGTCGCTGGACCCGGTCTCGGACCTCGAACAGCTGACCGCATACCCGTTCATGGTCAATGCGCTGCAGGCGGGCACGATCGTGGCGGTCATGGCCGGCGTGGTGGGGTGGTTCATGGTGCTGCGCCGGCAGACGTTCGCGGGACACACCCTGTCGCTGATGGCCTTTCCCGGCGCCACCGCCGCGCTGCTGATCGGCCTCTCCGCGGCCGCCGGATACTTCGTCTTCTCCGGGCTCGCGGCGCTCATCATCGGTACGGCCGCCGGCGCGCGGAGGAGGCGCAACCTCGGCCAGGAGTCCGCGATCACGGGTGCGGTGCAGGCGTTCGGGCTCGCCTGCGGCTTCCTGTTCCTGAGTCTCTACCAGGGCGTGCTGGCCAGCTACGAGAGCCTGCTGTTCGGCAGCTTCCTGGGCATCACCCGTGGACAGGTGCTGGCACTCGCGCTCGTGGCCGCTGTCACGCTCGGGCTGCTGGCGATCGCCGGCCGGCCGCTGCTGTTCGCCTCGGTCGACGAGGGCGTGGCGCAGGCGCGTGGCGTGCCCACGCGTGGGCTTGGCATCGGCTTCCTGCTGCTGCTGGGGTTGGCGGTCGCGGAGACCGCGCAGATTACGGGCGCGCTGCTCGTGTTCGCCCTGCTGGTCGCGCCGGCGGCCACCGCCCAGATCGTCACGCCCCGCATCGGGCTGGGTCTCGTGCTGAGCGTCGTGCTCGGCGTGCTCATCACCTGGGTCGGCCTGGCGCTGGCCTACTTCTACGACTACCCGGTCGGCTTCTACATCACCAGCGTGGCGTTCGTCGTGTATGTCGTGGCGCGCCTCGTTCGCACCCTGGCCGAGCGCCCCACGCTGCTGCGCGGCCGCGTGCGGCGCGCCGAGGCTTCAGCGTGATGTTCGCGCACGAGTTCTTCCGCAACGCCTTCCTCGCCGGTACGTTCATCGCGCTGGCGTGCGGGCTGGTTGGATATTTCGTGGTGTTGCGCGCGCAGGTCTTCGCCGGCGACGCGCTCAGTCACGTCGCCTTCACCGGTGCGCTCGCTGCCGCGGCCGCCGGCATCGACACGCGCATCGGCCTGTTCGCGGCGACCATCGCCGTGGCCCTGGTCCTGGGGGGAGTCGGCGAGCGGGCGAGGGCCGACGACGTGACGATCGGAATCGTCTTCGCGTGGATTCTCGGCCTGGGCGTGTTCTTCCTCGCCCTGTTCAGCACGGGATCCGGTGGCGGCAACGGGCTGCTCGGTGCCCGCGCGCTGTTCGGATCGATCTTCGGGCTGAGCGTAGCCGATGCCAGGCTCGCGGCCGTGATCGGCGCTGTCATCGTCGCTGCGATTCTCGCGATCGCAAGACCGTTGCTGTTCGCGAGCGTCGACCCCGGTGTAGCGGCGGTTCGCGGCGTACCCGTACGAGCGCTCGGTCTCGCGTTCCTCGCCCTCTTGGGCGCAACCGCCGGGGAGGCCACGCAGGCCGTCGGCGCATTGCTGCTGCTGGGACTCCTCGCCGCGCCCGCCGGCGCCGCGCACCGGCTCACCGCCAACCCCTACCTAGCGCTTGGGTGCTCGGCCGCGCTGGCCGTGACAGCGATGTGGCTGGGCCTGGGAATCAGCTACACCGTCCCCAGCCTGCCGCCGAGCACGGCCGTGATCGGGGTCGCAACCGCGATCTACCTGCTGGCCTTCCTGCTGAGGGCATCCACGCGCATGCAGGCCCTGCCCTCGGCGCGCCAAGACCCCGCTCACCGGCTGGCCGGGAACTAGACTGAGACTCCAGATGGCGCACGAGCAGACAGACAGCTGGGCGACTCGCGCACAGCAGGTGCTCATCGACAGCGGCCATCGGACCGGCCAGGCCCGTCAGGCGCTCGTGGTGCTGCTGGACTCGCAGACCTGCGCACGCTCGGTGCTCGAGATCGAAGACGCGCTACGTGCGAGCAAGCGCCCGATCGCCCGCGCGAGCATCTACCGGATCCTCGACGAGCTGGAGCGGCTGGGGCTCGTGCAGCGCGTGGAGACCGGCCAGGGGATGGTCCGCTACGAGCGAGTGTGCGAGCAGGAGCAGCATCACCACCATCTCGTGTGCGACGAGTGCGGCGTGGTGATGCCGTTCTCAGACGCGGGCCTCGAGCGTGCGATCGAGACGCTCAGCGAGCGGGTTCCGCTGGCTGTGTCCGAGCACGAGATCGTGCTGCACGGCGCCTGCCGCGACTGCGCGGCGTAGGGGCGAACGAGGCGGAGAGGTTCGGATGCTTCTTGCACCGTGCTACACTGAATCCGTGTTACACGGACAAGATGTGTTGATATGACCAGCTTGACTCTCTCCATTGATGAGGAACTGCTGAAGCGGGCAAGGGTTCGCGCGCTCGAACAGGACACGTCGGTGAACTCGCTTGTACGCGATTACCTGGAGGAGTTTGTGATGGGGGGTCCACGGCGATCGGGCATGAAGGAGTTCCTTGCGTGGGCCAAGACAGTCCACGCGAGCAGCGGGCCAAGGGGTCGCACATGGACGCGCGACGAGCTGTATGAGCGATAGGACGTTCGTCGACACGAACGTCTTTGTCTATGCCGTCGATGAAGCTGAGCCCGCCAAGCGCGATATAGCCGAACGTGTGTTGGCTTCCGGCGAGTATGGCGAGCTCGTTTTGAGCACGCAGGTTCTCAGCGAGTTCTACGTCACGGTCACCCGCAAGCTCGACGGACGTATATCGGAGACGGAAGCGTTGGAGGGGCTCGATCGACTGAGCCTGTATCCCGTGATCCCAGTCGACACCGCCCTGGTCAGGCGCGCAGTCGAGATCAGCCGCTCTTCACAGCTCTCCTACTGGGACGGCCTGATCGTCGCGACCGCAGCCCAGGCCGGCTGCGGTCGGCTGCTCACCGAGGATCTGAACGACGGTCAGGAGATCGACTCGGTTCGCGTCGTGAATCCCTTCCGCGACGCTGACTGAGTCGATCCAGGCTGGGTATTCGCGGACGGGCCTGAGCGCATGCGAGTCGGGTCGTCCTGGTGGACAACAGGCGATGCCCACAGATACGCGAGCACGCAGCCCAGGGCGAAGACGGCGACGACGAGCAGGACCGGGCCGGAGTCCTCCACCAGGGCGCCGACGACGCCCGCGGCGAGGCCTCCGCAGAGGGCGGCCGGCCAGGCGGGATCGCCCGCGACGGGGGCCAGCAGGCGCTCGCGCCGGTGGACGCCAAGCGTCGCGCAGAGCACGGCGATGGCCGCGGCCACTGGCATCGCCCCGTTGCCAAGCTCATCCCACGCGGCGGTGTAGCGGCGGACGATGATGTCGCGCAGGTCACCCGCCGAGCGGGCGTGCAGGATGCTGCCGGTGTAGTGGCCGGCGCCGTGAGCGGTGGCGAGATCGAGCGCGGCGAGCAGGATGAGAGCGACGACGGGGGCGATCAGCGCGGTCAGGGTGCGCCGGCGTGTGAGCGCGCCTCCCAGCAGCATTACGGTCGCCACGGCCGTGCCGGCGCTGACCAGGACCACGCCGCCCACACCCGCGCCGATCCGCGCCGAGCCCTCGACAACGGCGAGCACGATGCCGGCGCCGGCCATTGCCAGGACGGCGTGACGACACCTGGCCGAGCCGCGCTCGCCGACGGGATAAAGCGCAGCGGCGACCGCCGCGAAGACGAGCACGGCGAGGCCTGACTTGAGCTCGTTGCCGATGCCGTAGAAGCGCGCGCCGAGGGCCGGGTCGGGGCCCAGCAGCGAGCGCATCAGCAGCTGTGTGCACGCGAGCGCGTCGACGGTGAGCGCGAGGACGGCGACGATCGCCGGAGCGAGCGGCGCGCGGGGCCAGGGCAGCAGCAGGTCGGTCAGCGCGCCGAGCGCCAGGCAGGCGAGCGAGATCGTCAGATACTCGACTGCCGCGCTGGGTTCCAGGGCCGCGGGGATCAGCACTATGACCGGCGCCCACAGCACACCGAGCGCTCCCGTGCGCATCGCCCACGCGGGGGCGTGGGGCTGGGAGCCGAAATGGGAGGCGGATGCGCAGACTCCCAGCAGCAGCGCCCAGGCGACCAGCAGCCAGGCGAGCGCGCGCAGGCGCCTGGGCGTGATCACGTGCAGGCGGGCCATCAGCGCGTGCAGGCTCGCTGCATGCAGGGAGCCGTCGGTGCGGATCGGGTATCCGCGCATGTCGGCCGGTATCGGAAGTCCGAGCTGGCGCAGGATCGTGGGGGCGATGTCGACCGAGGCGATCAGCCCGCGCTCGTTGGTCGTCTGTGAGGTGAGCTCGGTGTCACCACCACCACTACTACCACCACCACTACTACTACCACCACCACCGGCTGCAAGCCCCGCGGCGGGCGCAAGCCCTGTGGCGGGCCGAAGGTGTCCGGCGGTCGCTTCGCCGGTAAGCCCCGCGGCGGCGGTCCACAGCAGTTCGTGTCCGGGCTCGGAGCGTGTGCGCTGCACGACGAGCAGCAGCTCTCCGGGCGCGCGGGTTCCGGACAGCGCGCGAAGGTCGGCGCGGCCGGCTTCGCCCGCCGGCAGGTCGGCGACGACGAGCGGATGTGCGCGGCGCAGCGCCGTGACGCGCGCGAGCAGCGAATACGTCGTACCGAGCGAGACGGTGCTCACCCGGCCGCTGCGGTCAGCTGCCGAGATCGCGTCGGTGCCGTCGGTCCCCGCGATCCCCGCGTATGCCGCGCCGCCACGTCCGCCCGCGCTTCCGCCTGCGCCCCCCGCGCCTACGCTGCTCCCGCCCCCCGCGCCGCCCGGGATCTGCGCCGCGAGCAACCCCGGGCGCAGCAGCGCCGGTGCGTCTTCGGCGCGCGTGAGCGCCGTCTGCCAGCCGGCGATGGCTCCTTCGACGACGCGCTCCACGGGCCGCCCAGCGCCGGGCGGCCCGCTGGGCGCGGCGCCGAGTGTTCGCAACGTCATGGCCGGCGGGCGTGTGGAGGAGTAGGCCGAGGACGCGATACGGGCGCCCTGGGTGATGTCGAGTAGCAGCTGCTCGGCGGAGTATGGACCCTGGGTCGCGGACATGATCCCGATGGACATGCCGGGAACGCTCGCCAGCTCCGGCTCTTGCGCCGGCGCGAACGCGAGTACGACCGAGCTCCGCGCGGGCGGGTTGGCGGCCGCGGCGTTCGCTGCCAATGCGCCCGAGAGCGAGATCGCGCCGACGAAGAGGATCGCGGCAGCGCAAAGGGGGGGGGCTGCCACGCCGACCGTCCTCGGCGTCGGCCCCCGCCGCGGCAGTCGCCTCAGCCCTCGGCCCCCTCGGTCGCGACGCCGGGGCGCGGGTGTGCGGCCGCGCCCGGGGGCGTCGCCGAGCCGGCGCCGGTGCGCGCGCCCTCGCCGGCTGTGTCGCTCGGCAGGACGGTGCCCTCGATGTTCAGCTGTGGCAGCACCCGCTCGAGCCATGCCGGGATCGACCAGGTGTGCTCGCCGACGAGGTGCAGGACGGCCGGCAGCAGCAGGCAGCGCACGACGAGCGCGTCGAGGAACACGGCGCTGGCGAGGCTCAGGCCGAACTCCTTGATGATGCGGTCTTCGCCGAGCATGAACGACAGGAACACGCATACCATGATCGCCGCGGCGGCCGTCACGACGCGACCGGTCAGGGCCAGGCCTTCGGCGACCGAGCGCGAATGTTCGCGCGTGTGCGTCCAGCGCTCGTGCATGCGCGAGACGAGGAACACCTCGTAGTCCATCGACAGGCCGAACACGATCGCGAACAGCATCACCGGGATGAACGACTCGATCGGACCTTGCTGGACGCCGAACAGGCTGCCCAGCCAGCCCCATTGAAAGATTGCGACGATCACGCCGAGCGAGGCGCTGATGCTGAGCAGGTTCATGACGGCGGCCTGCAGCGGGATCACCAGCGAGCGGAACACGATCATCAACAGCAGTGCGCTCAGCAGCACGACGACGCCGATGAACAGCGGCAGCTTGTGGCCGAGCACGGCGGCGAAGTCGACCGAGCCCGCGGTCACGCCGCCGACGTACACGGTCATGCCCGTGCGGGTCTCGACTGGCGGGACCACGTGTTCGCGCAGGCGCGAGACGAGCTGGGTGGTCGCGTACGCCTGCGGGGAGGAGTGCGGATAGACGGTGATCGTGGCCACTTCGCCCGCGGGGTTGAGTTTCGCCGGCGCGACCGACACGACGCCGGGGGTGGCTGCGATCGCCGCGCGCAGCCGTTCAACAGCGGCTTTGCCGCCGCCTGGGGGCGCGACCAGCAGCACTCCCTGCTTGGCGGCTTCATGGCGTGGGTTGGGCACCTTCGCGACGATCAGCAGCGGGCCGTTGAACCCTTCGCCGAACCCCTGCGCCAGCAGCTCGTACGCACGATGCGTGGTCTGGTTGGCCGGGTCGTTGGAGGCGTCGCTCGATCCCAGCCGCAGCGCCATCGCGGGAGCGGCGATCAGCAGCATCACCAGCGTGGAGCAGACGGCGATCGTCCAGGGGCGGCGTCGCACGAACGCGCTCCAGCGCAGCCAGGTGGCGCCGGCGTGAGGGGCCTCGCCCGCGGCCGCGCGCGACCGCCGCGACCGCGCCCGTCCGCGCCGCCCGGGCTTCGCGGGTGCGCGTGCGACGACTCGGCCTGGCCATCCGGGCGCCGGCCATAGTCAGCAGCGCCGGTAGCAGCGTCAGCGAGGCGAGCATCACGAGCAGCACCCCGATCGAGGCGGAGATGGCAACGCCGTAGAGGAAGTCTACGCCCAGCAGCATCATCCCCAGCAGCGCGATCACGACGGTCGTGCCCGCGAACAGGACGGCGCGCCCGGCGGTGTCCATCGCCTGCACGACCGACTCGCGCGCATCGCCGTGCGTTGGTCCGGGTGTGCGGTAGGCCTCGCGGAAGCGCGTCAGGATGAACAGCGCGTAGTCGATGCCGACGCCCAGCCCGATCATCGCGGCGAGCTCGGAGGAGAAGTTGGGAGTGTCGACCACGTGCGTGAACAGCGCGATCGCGCCGAGGCCGGTGCCGAGGCCGAACAGCGCCGTGACGATCGGCAGGCCCATCGCGATCAGCGAGCCGAACGTCAGCAGCAGCACGACGATCGCCGCGAGCAGCCCTACCGCGGTGGACAGTCCGAAGCCGGCCTGCTCGGTGGCCTCGATCGCCTGCCCGCCGAGCTCGACCTGCAGCCCCGGCCGGCCGGCGGCGCGGGCGACCTGCACGACGCGTTCGGGGGCGCTTTTGGGCAGGATGTTGGCTTTCTGGTCGAACACGACCGTCGCGAACGCGATCTGCCCGTTGGCCGAGATTGCCTTGCCGGCCGATGCGGCCGCGTAGGGGCTGATGACGGCGCTGACATGTGGTAGTCGCGACACCTGAGCGAACATCGCGCTCATACGCGCGCGTACCGCGGGGTCTGAGATTGTGCCGGAGGAGACCTTGTAGACGATCGTGTCGCGGTCGCCCGCCTGCGCCGGAAAGTTGTGTTCCAGGAGGTCGGCGGCGCGCTGGGCGTCGGAGTTGGGCAGCGTGAAGTTGTTGGAGTAGCTCGTCCCGGCCGACTGCGCGAATACGTTCACGACGATCAGCAGCGCGACCCAGCCGATCACGACGTACTTGCGATGGGTTGTCGACCAGCGGGCGAGCTTCAACACGGCGGGTCCTCCGGGAGAGAGTCAGGGGGCGAAACGTTCAGGGGGACTTCGGACAGGGTAGCGGCCCCGCGCCGCGCCGGGCGAGCAGTCGATCAGTTGACGCTCGGATCGGGCGGCATGCGCGCGAGCAGGGCATAGCCGCCGCCCATGCGCTTCAGGACGGCGCTCCACAAGTCCTGGGGCATGTCGGTGAACACGTCGTCCGGGCGCGCCGCGTGGGCGATCCAGTCGCCGCCCGCGACCTCTTCGTCGAGTTGTCCCTCGCTCCAGCCGGCATAGCCTGCGAACACCCGCCGGCGCGCGGTCGCCTCGGTCAGCTCGTCGACCCCGGCGTCGGGGGCCGGAAAGCCGATGCGCCCGAGCACGAGCAGGCCCGCCGGCTCCGGATCGAGGAACTCGGCCAGACACACGATCGAGCTCGGTTGGACCGGCCCGCCGACATAGACCGGCTCTTGCTCTGCGACTGCCTGCTCGAGCTGCGGCACGGCCTCGCCGACCGTCACGGTCGAAGGGCGGTTCAGCACCACGCCCATCGCGCCTTCCTCGCTGTGAACCCCGACCAGGATCACGGCGCGCTCGAAGTTCGGGTCATGGAGAGCCGGCGAGGCGAGCAGGAGCTGGCCGCTGAGCGATTCGTCCATCATCTGTTGAGGCTACCGCTCGCATGTCCCCGCGCCAAGGGGGCCTGCGGCCGGAATGTGAGAGTCGAAAAGAGAAAAACGTGAAGGAGTTGCTTGTGAGCACCCGAGACTTCGACGTGGTCGTGATCGGCGCGGGCCCCGCGGGGGAGGTGTGCGCGGGGCGGCTGGCGGCAGGCGGTCTCAGCGTCGCGGTGCTCGAGCGTGAGCTGGTCGGGGGCGAATGCTCCTACTACGCGTGCATGCCATCCAAGGCGCTGCTCCGTCCCGGCCAGGTGCTGGCCGAGGCGCGGCGCGTGCCCGGCGCGGCCGAGGCCGTGAGCGGTGAGGTGGTGCTCGTCGCCGCGCTGAGCCGCCGCGACGAGGTTGTGCACGATCTGCACGACGATGTCCAGCTGCCGTGGCTTGCCGAACGTGGGATCGAGCTCGTGCGCGGACACGCGACGCTCATCGGCGAGAGGGAGGTGCGTGTCGGCGATCAGACGCTGCGCGCGCGGCGCGCGGTCGTGCTCGCCACCGGTTCCACTGCCGCGATCCCGGCGATCCCCGGCCTGCGCGAGTGCGAGCCGTGGACCAATCGCGAGGTCACGACGGCGCATGCGGTTCCCGCGTCGCTTTTGATACTCGGCGGGGGCGTGGTGGGTGTGGAGATGGCCTGCGCGTATGCCTCGCTCGGGGCCCGTGTGACGATCGTGGAGGCATCGGAGCGGCTGATCGCGCGCGAGGAGCCGTTCGCGTCCGAGCAGGTGCGCGAGGCGCTGGAGGCCCGGGGCGTCGAGGTCGTCCTCGGTGTCCCGGTGAGTGCGGTGCGCAGGGCCCCCGCGCGGGTGAGTGCGGTGCGCAGGGCCCCCGCGGGGGAGGCCGAGCGTGAGCGCGCGGATGTGCGGGCTCCGGGGCGCAAGATTGCGGGCGACGTGACGCTGGAGCTGGCCGATGGGCGCATGCTCGATGGCGTGGAGCTGCTGGTGGCGGTCGGGCGAGCACCCAACACCGGCGATCTCGGCCTGGAGATGCTCGGTCTCCAGGCGGGAAAGCCGGTCACCGTCCGGGAGAGCATGCGGGCGCTCGAGCACGAGTGGCTGTATGCGATCGGCGATGTGAACGGGCGTGCGCTGCTGACGCACATGGGCAAGTACCAGGGGCGTGTCGCCGCGGCGCACATCCTCGGCCGGCCTGCCCCGCTGCTGAGCGACGGGTTGCGCTCCCCGCGCGTGATCTTCACCGAGCCGCAGGTCGCCGCGGTCGGTCATACGCTCGCGAGTGCGCTCCAGGCGGGCCTGAACGCGCGTGCCGTCGAGGCGCCCACAGGCGGCAACGCCGGCGGCAGCTTCGTCGGGCACGACGCGCCCGGAACCTGTCGAATCGTGGTGGACGACGATCGGAGGACGATCGTCGGCGCGACGTTCACCGGCGTGGAGGTCGCGGAGTCCCTGCAGGCGGTGACGATCGCGGTCATCGGCGAGGTGCCGTTGGAGCGCCTCTGGCACGCCGTGCCGTGCTTTCCCACGCGCAGCGAGGTGTGGCTGGACCTGATGGAGGCGTACGGGTACTAACGTGGCCCCTTCGAGCGCTGGCGCCTGCGTCGCTCCAGCACGACCGACAGGAGGCACAGCGCGAGGACTGCCAGCGCAAGGATGGCGGTGATCGCCAGCCCCGGGGTCGCCAGCAGCAGCACCAGCGCGCCGATCACGCCAAGCCCTACATCCACCCTGGCCAGCCGCTGACGGCGCCGCGCCTCGCGGCGGCGAGCGCGCAAACGCGAGATGTCCATCGTGGACGCTCTTTCGAGAGGCGCTCGGGGCTGGTGGGGAGATGGGCGTGTCGCGCTCATCGCTTGATCCGGCGAAAGAGGGAGCGGGGGAGCATCCTCATCACGAGCATAAGCCAGCGCAGGGCGCCTGGCGCCCATACGGTGTGCGCGCCTCGGTCCAGTCCATCGACCACTACGCGGGCGACCGCCTGTGGTGTGCTCGCCAGCGGCGCCGGGTGCAGACCTCGCGTCATCCGTGTGTGGACGAAGCCGGGGCGAACCACGAGCATGCGCACCCCCTGCTCGTGCAGCTCGTCGCCGAGAGCCTGCGCGAGGGCGTCCAGGCCGGCCTTGGACGCTCCGTAGACAGGGTTCGCGCGCCGTGGTCGCTCGGCTGCCACCGAGGAGAGCACGACGATCGCTCCCCCCTGCCCATCGCGCAGTTCTCGCGCCGAGTGGAGCAGGAGAGATCCGGCGCCCACGAGGTTGACCCGCATCGTCTGAACCGCTCCGGCGACGTCAAACGGTGATGAGTCACCCCCCCGTTCGCCACTGCCGCCACCGTCCTGCCGGCCATCGTCCCGTTCACTATCACCCCGTTCCCCACCCCCCCGTTCGCCGAGCATGCCGACGGCGAGGATCACGATGTCCGCGCTGCCGCCCAGCTCGGCGAATGCCTGTGCGATGACTTCGCCGTGGCGGTCTGTGTCCAGCGCGTCGAGCTCGAAGGTGCTCGTGTTGAGGCATCCGCTCGCGCGGAGGTCCTCCGCCGCGCTCCTCAGCGCGGCGGGATCGCGCCCCACCAGCGCGACCTCGCGGGGAGCGTGCGTCTGCAGCTCGCGAACGATTGCGAGCGCGATTTCTGAGGTGCCGCCGAGTACCAGGACACGCTGTCCCGCCGAGCCGGCGCTCACAGCGCGATCTCCGAGGTGCCGCCGAGTACCAGGACCCGCTGTCCCGCCGAGCCGGCGCTCACAGCGCGATCTCCGAGGTGCCGCCGAGCACGATCACCCGCTGTCCCGCCGAGCCGGCGCGTGCGGCGCTCACCCGGCCGCTCCGCAGAGTGCCAGGCGCCGGGCGAGGTCCGAGCGGAGTATCCCCTCGGGGTCGACCCGAGCCCGTTGGGCGTGGAAGTGGTCGAGCCGCGGGTACATCTCCGCCAGCGTGTCGCGGCGCAGCCGGATGTCCTTGCTCAGATACACGCGACCGCCACCCTCGGCGACGAGCTCGTCGAGCTCGTCCAGCGCCGCCCGTAATCCGGGCGCCGCCGCTGGCAGGTCGATCGCGAGCGTCCAGCCCTCCAGCGGAAACGAGAGCGGGCCGCCGAACGCGGGGCCGAAGCGCTTGAACACCGCCAGATACACGGGTAGCCGGCGTGCGCGGATCAGCTCAAAGGAGCGTTCCAGCGTGCGCTCCTCGCCGGAGGGGATCACGAACTGGTACTGGATCAACCCCGCCGGGCCATAGAGGCGGTTCCACTCGCCCAGGATGTCGAGGGGAAAGAAATACGGCGCCAGAGCCAGTGGGCGCTCGCGCTCGCGGCGTGGCGTCGCGCGCCAGCGCAGCGCGTTGAACGTGCGCATGCTCGCCGGGCGTAGCAGGGCGCCGGGAAAGCCGCGCGGCACCTCAAACGCCGGTCCGCGAGTCAGCGCACCGGGATACGCGCTGCCTCTGCTCCCGCTCGCGCCCCCGCGTTCGCCGTCTCTGCCGGAGGTCGCTCGTCTTCTTCGCAATCCCCCTCGCGCGGGCGGGATCGTCTCGCCGGCCGGGACGAGCGGATCGGCCCGGCTGACGATCGCGCGTCCCATCTTGGGCCCCTTGGCGAGCAGGTCGAGCCATGCCACCGAATAGCGGCGCCGCTCGGGGCCGCTCATCAGCTCGAGCGTCTGCGTCAGTCCGTCGGTGCGGTCGACGTCGGCGGCGACCCACGGCGAGGGCAGCGGCTCCACGCGCAGCGTCGCTGCAACGATCACGCCGGTGAGGCCCATGCCGCCGAGCGTGGCGTAGAACAGATCCGGGTCGGTGTCGGGCGAAAGCTCGATCGGGCCGTGAGCGGGCGTGCACAGGGAGAGCGCCGCGACATGCCGGGCGAGAGCGCCGTCGCGGTGGTGGTTCTTGCCGTGGATGTCGCTTGCGATCGCGCCCGCGAGCGTGACGTGCCGGGTTCCGGGGAGCACCGGCAGGGTGAGGCCGTGGGCGGCCAGGCGAGCCATCAGCTGGGCCACGGTCGCGCCGGCCTGCGCGGTGATGAGCCCGCGGTGGGTGTCGATCGAGAGGATGCGGTCCAGGCCGGTCATGTCCAGCACGTCGCCGCCGCCGTTCTGGGCGGCGTCCCCGTAGCTGCGCCCCGCGCCTCGCGCGATGAGTCCGTTTCCGGCCGCGAGCGCGAGCGCGTGCAGGATGTCATCGACCCCATGTGGGGCGATGACCCGGCAGCGGCTTCTGGCGGTGCGCCCCCACCCGCTCAGCATGCGCTCGGCGGCCTGCGGCGGTGTGCGGTCAGTCTGGGTTCGGGCCCTCAGCTCAGCCGCCGGCATAGACGCCGCCGAGGAAGAGGAAGCTCCACGTGGCGCTGAGCGCCAGCAGGGTGCGATCGCGCAGGATCAGCTCCTCGGGCGTCTGACCGGCGCCGGCGCCGGTCAGTGTCGCGTAGCGAGCAAGCCACAGCAGGAAGGGCGCGATCGACAGCCCGTACCAGACGACGTGTGCGGGGCGTGTGAATGCCCAGCCCGTGTATGCGACCCCGGCGAGGGTGGCTGCCGCCAGGAGGGTCAGACGCAGATGACCGAGCGAGTAGCGGCGCAGGGTGGCGCGTGCCGAGCCGGAGCCGTCGTGCTCGCGCAGCTCGGCATATCGCTTGGCGGTGACCAGGAAGATGGCGCAGCAGGCCGTCACGATGACGAACCAGCGCGACAGGTAGATGTCGCTCGCCACGCCACCCGCGATCGCACGCAGCACGAAGCCGGCGGCGATCGCCAGGATGTCGAGCACGACGATTCTTCGCAACCACAGCGAGTAGCTCGCGGTCAGCGCCAGATAGCAGAGCCCGACCGCACCCAGACCGGGCGTGATCGCCGTGGCGGCGCCGATGCCCACGAGCGCCAGGACCGCGGCGTTGCGCAGGGCGGCGCGGGGCGAGAGCTCTCCGGCGGCGACGGGACGCAGGCGCTTGCTTGGATGCAGGCGATCCTGTTCGCGGTCGCGTACGTCGTTGACCAGATAGGTTGCGCTCGACAGCAGGCACATCACGACGAACGCCCCCGCGACCTGCGCGGCCACCAGCGGCCGGTCGATCACACCGGCGGCGCAGGGGGCGGCCAGGACCAGCAGGTTCTTGGTCCATTGTCGCGGACGGCAGGCCCGTATCAGCACGCGGGCCGAGGGCCGGCGGCTCGCGATGCCCCCCACGAGACGCAGCTGGGTGGGCGCCTGTTCGCGTGCTTGCGCGGCGCACCCGTCGCCCCGCGGCGCTCGCAGCGGGGCGCTTTCGTCTTTGACCGTGGCCTCTACAGAGTTAATTGGTTAGATCTCCGGTAAATGAGATAAAAGTAAATGTAAAAGACACCCAAAGTCATCCGTCGGCCCGTGCAATCAAGGGGATTCCATACCCGGGTGCGGTTGTCCTGCTCGCCAGTTTACTGATGGGTATTGATGAGACTTTTCTTATCGGCGAGCGTGCCGGTGAGGACCCTTCCTCTGTCCTTCCGAGACTAGTGCGGAGAACATTTGGTTTTCTATGCGGAGTAGATCTCGAGCGTGCCGCTGAGACTGTGTTCGTTGGCGTTGCCCTCGGGCTCGACGATGTGGTCGTCGACGACGATCGGGCTGTTCCAGTGGCCGGGCTGCCCGGCCAGCTTGGCGATCGGGCGGGGTGAGCCGGGACGGTAGACGTAGATGCCGCCCGCCGAGGGGTCGTACACGTAGAGCAGTCCGCCGGCCATCACGGGGCTCGTGCCGGGGGTGCTGTTCTGCCAGGCGAGGTAGAGCCGTCCCCGGCGCAGGACGTAGGCGGCGGTGGCGTGTTCGTCGCCCACGAACATGGTGGTGCGCCCGCCGCGGCGCCAGACCGCTGGGGCGCTGAACAGCTGGCCGCCGCCGGGGAGGGGCAGCCGTTGCAGTTCGCCGCCGAGCAGGGTGTGGCTGGAGACGGAGCGGCCGTTCAGGCGGGAGAGCTCGAGCACGCGCATGATCCCGTCCTTGCCGGCGAGCACGATGCGGTTGCCTCCGAGGAGCGCCGGGGCGGAGGAGCCGAGGTCTGTGTCGGTCCTGTTGAGCTGTTCCTGGTCCACGGGCGTGAAGGCCTGGCGCAACCGCAGGCCGGGAAATGTCAGCTCGAGCACGCTGTCGCCGAAGTTCGTGGCGCCGTTCCACGGGCCGTTGCCCGTATCGATCAACAGGCGCTGCCCGCCGGGCTCGACTACCGGCCCGCCGCGAGAAAGAATGGCCGAGTCGCTGGCGGAGCAGCTCGAGGGTGCGATCAGCGAGCGGCGGTCTGAGCAGAGCGTGTTGAACACGCTCACCGATCGCCCGCTGGAGCGGGCGATCAGCACGACGTGGCCCTGATAGGGAGGGGCGTCGCCGAAGTAGCCGGACGTGGCCACCACGATGTCGGGACCGTCGATGTTCAGCGCCGCGCCGAGCTTCTCGTGGGTGGGGTCGCGCGTGACGGACACCGGCCAGGCGCCGGTGCGATCCTCGGCGCCGTTGGCGAGCGAGAGCTTGTGGATCAGGCCGTTCGGCGAGGGGGCGTACACGTATTGGCCGTCCGGGTCGGCCAGGGGGGTCGAGACGGTTATCTGCGCGCTGCCCGCCCACCGGCTGTAGCCCGGCGGTGTGAACGTCCACAGGATCTGGCCGCTGTGAGCGTCGATCGCGAGCGTTCGGCCGTATGTCGTCGTGACCACGATCGTCTCGTGGGCGGCGCCGTGCACGAGGGCCGAGTGCAGGTAGATCGGCGAGGAGTCGATGGTCCCGGGCAGCGGGACGGTGATGTGGCGCAGGTGCATGACGTTCGCGCTCGTGATGCCGGTTGCCCGTTCGGTCGTATCGCTGCGCTGGGGGTCCAGCCCGAGCTCCGGCCATTCGCTCAGGAGCGCCGCAGCTGCCGCCGCGGCCCCGCCGCGCGTCACCACTCCGCCGCGCGTCACCACTCCGCTGCGCGTCACCACTCCGCCGCGCGTCACCACTCCGCCGCGCGTCACCACTCCGCTGCGCGTCACCACTCCGCTGCGCGCAGCTGTCTCCCCGCCGTTCGCGGCGGCGCTGGGGGAGGGGATCGCGCCGGGGCCGGCCGTGGGCGTCGTCAATCGGCTGCCGCCTTCCGCGGCGCTGCCCGGGCTGGAGCCGCAGGCGGCGATCAGCGTGCATGCGGCCGCCACCAGTGTGACCCGCATCGTCCTCGTGGTCACCGTCGCCGTGACATGCGATACGCCCATGTCGAATGTCTAGCGCATCGGGGCCTCTTCAGCCCCCGCCAGGTATGCTTAGCCGTATGGCCAAGCTCCCCCAGGTCGGCGAAGAGGCCCCCGATTTTGAGCTGCCCGGAACGGACGGGACGTTCAAGCTCTCAGAGCACCGCGGCGAGCGCGTCGTGCTGCTGTTCTATCCGGGAGATAACACTACCGTCTGTACGAAACAGTTCTGCTCATACAGGGATCGCCCAGACGAGTTCGCGGCCCTCAATGCGACGGTCGTGGGCATCTCCGCACAGGATCTCGAGTCGCACGAGGGTTTCATCGAGAAGAACGGCCTCACGGTGCCGCTGCTGGCCGACGTGGACAAGGCGGTCGCGAAGGCTTATGGCGCGTTCTCATCGCGCCTGGGAACCAAGCGTGCGGTGATAGTGATCGACGAGAACGGGATCGTGCGCCACCGCCACGATCACGTGCTCGGTCTGGACTACCAATCGGTGGACGATCTGAAGGCAGCGCTCGACGCACTGCCCAGCCCGGCCGCCTGAGGGGTCGCATCGTCCCCGACGGCTTTCGGGAAAGGCTTGAAAAACCGAAGGCCTTCGAGTAGCATGAGGGTATGGCTACCAAGCATGATCGTGCTCTAGCGTCTTTCCTCGTCGGGTTGGACGATGTGGTTGAGGAGCTCAGTGTGACCAGCGATCCACAGCGTTCGGGAGAGCTCGCGGAGCAGCTGATGGCGATGGGCAAGCAGCTCAAGCGGGCCGCGCCGAACGCCGCTCGGGGAGTCCCGGTGGCGGAGGCGGCGAGGTATCTGGGTGTCTCCGAGCCGACTGTCCGGCTGTGGGTTAGGCGTGGTGCGCTGGCGGCCCTGCCGGGCTCCAAGCCGGCGCTGATCGAGCACGAGAGCTTGAGGCGGGTCGGGCGCGCGGTACGCGAATTGCGTGAGAGGGGCGAGGATCGCGAGTGGCTGGAGGGCGTCGTTCGCTACGTGGAAGATATGGCGGATCGGTCGAGTCCGAGCGTACGCCAGGGCCTGAAAGAGCTGGCCGAAGGCAAGCTCCAGCCGGCCTGACGAGCGCACCGCGGTGGCACATTCCGTTTTCGTCGTCGACACGGTCGCCCGCGCCGTCGCCTCGTTGAACAAGACTGATCGGCGGGCGTACGACGCGGCGATCTCGGGCCTGAAGGGCGAGGGCTGCAAGGCCGCCGGGTATCGGCTGGCCGCCGCAGACGGCGGAGACTTCCCGATGTGCTGCTGGCATCTCGCTAACGACTGGCGCATGCACACACTGTTCGCGAAAGACCGCAGTGTGATCGTGATCTCGCTCGCCAGGCACGACAAAAACCAGAATCCCCACCAACTCCTCGCGGACATCTTCCCCGGCCTCAGCCCGGTTGGACGCCGCAACCGCGCGAAGCCCCCGTGCTGCGATGACCCAGAGAGCCCTCCCGTGATGCCGGCGACGCTCAGCGAGCAGCTGGCCGGCATGTGCGGCTACGCCTGACCTGCCGCTGGATGCGACGGTGGTGGGCATCTCCGCACAGGATCTCGAGTCGCATGAGGGGTTCGCCGCTAAGCATGGTCTCAATGTGCCGTTGCTGGCGGACGTCGATAAGGCCGTGGCGAAGGCTTATGGCGCGTTCTCATCGCGCCTGGGGGAACCAAGCGTGCGGTGATAGTGATCGACGAGAACGGGATCGTGCGCTACCGCCACGATCACGTGCTCGGTCTGGACTATCAGTCCGTGGACGATCTGAAGGCAGCGCTCGAGGCACTGCCCAGTCCGGCCGCCAGCTAGGGAAGCTGGTTCGGGGGCAGATCCCGAGCTTGCCGTGGTGTCCCATCGTCTAAGGGTAGGCCCACGACCAGATAAACGACCTAGTAACTGGTCCTGGCTGATCTGTTTAGCGGAGAAGCTGGGGTGTTCAGTGGCGCGAGGCGTCACGTCTGCCGGCGCAGCCGCTTCCATCTCGCGCTTCGGCCGGTCCCGAGCGATTCGACGATGCCTTCTCTCTTCAGTTCGCCGAGGACTTGGCTGATCCATCCGTCGCTGACGCCAGGAGCGTTCTCCCTGATCGCCGACAGCGTGAACTCGTCAGTCAACAGCGAGTCGATGAACGTCACAATGAGCGCCCGCTTGGAACCACGGCCGCCGAGCGTGCCCGCACGGCTCTCGAGCTCCTTGTAGGCGGCGAGCAGGACGCCGAGAAAGTAGGCGCTCCACGGCGCGAGATCGTGTTCGGCCTCGTGCCAGCCATAGGTGGACAGGCGCAGCGCTTCGTAGTAGGTCTCCCTGCTCGAGTCGATCAACTTCTCGAGACTGATGTAGCGCCCGACGTCGTGCCCGAGGATGTAGAGCAGCCAGAGCGTGATGAGCCGTGACATGCGGCCGTTGCCGTCGCGAAAGGGATGGATCACGGTGAAGTCCAGCAGGTAGGCGGCGCACAGCAGCAGCGGCGCGTAGGTTTCAGCGTCGAGCGCGCGCTGGAGCTCAGAGTGGAGATCCTGCATGGCCTGGGGTGTCAGCGCGGCTGAGACGGGCGTAAAGCGCACTACTCTGCTGCCATCAGGTCGAATTTCTGAGACCTCGTTGTCCATCTTCTTCCAGTGTCCAGCGTCGCGGTCGCCTACGTATGCATGCAGGCGGCCGTGAAGCTGCTCGACGTATCGGGGTTGGAATGGGATGTCCGCCCTGTTGGCGTGGATCAGCGCGAGCACATCACGGTAGCCGGCGATCTCCTGCTCGGGGCGATTCTCCGGTGTTGTCTTCTCGGCGACGAGCGCTTCGATGCGGGCGCGGGGCGCGTGGATGTTCTCGATCGCATTGGATGCCTCTGTGCTCTGGATCAAAGCCACTTGGCGCAACGCCTGGAGGCCTGCCGGGTTCTGGTGGCGAAAGACCTCTGCTCTCCCGCGAGCCTCCGCGATGCTCGTCAGCGACGCAACGGTTCCTGGTGGCAGTGCCCCAAAGTGGCGCGAGAGGTCACGGAAGCTGCTCATCCTATAAACGTACTACTAAACCGCCAACTGGTAGTACGTTTAGCCTGGGGAGGAGAGGTTCCGCACTGTAATGATTACAACTATCGTATTGGTATTGATAGCAACTGAAGTATCGCCTGAGCCGCGCTTCCGCGACCGCATGACCGCGAGAGTCTGGGCCACTGCCTCGCTTGGTGTGTTGCTGCTCGGCTTCGCTGTCGCCGACAGCTCGGCGCTGCCGCACAGAGCCACCCCAGCCCGCAAGGCCAGCGCGCCCCTCTGCCGAGGCAAGGCCAAGCGCGTGCGGCCAGCGCACGTCAGCTTCTCGTTCGAATGCGGAAACGAAGACGTCACCGCGTTCGAGGTGCAGGCCAACCGCGCGCTGCACTTCGTGTACGACCCGAGCTACGCGTTCGGCTGCGAACGCAAGACCTCCAGATCGTTCTCTTGCGAAGACATCCACTCCGGCGCCAGCTCGGTGGGGTCCGGCCTCGCCACGGTCAGCGAGCCGCTCTGCCACCACGGCGCACATCTGATCCTGCGGATCACCCCCGCGCTGAACTTCGAATCGACATTCCGCACGGCGTTCACGCTGAAGGGGCCATGCTGAACCCGCACCTGTGCGGTCCCCCGCTCAGCAGCGAAAGCCGAGGTCGTTCAGCACCCGCTTGGGCACGTGTGCCGAGCAGAATTCGTTGGTTCCCAGGAAGGCCTCGTGCCAGATGCCGTGGCGCAGGTGCAGGATCATCTCACCCGCCGGGCCGCTCCGGCCCCGCTGCACCGCCGCCTTTGCATAGCTCTGGCTGACGGTGGACACTCGGATGCCGCTCACCTGCCAGCCGCGCCCTTCCAGGTAGAGCGGGGCGTCTTGGCGTATTTCCCTTGCCTCTTGTCGTGTGGGTGATCGCGACGCGTGGGCGTCTACGCCCAACCCCAACACCAAGGTGAGCATGGCGGGAATGAGAAGTGTGATTCGATGGGGTATGAGCGTAGGGTAGCGGTGTTTGTACGCTCAGCTGACGTTCGCCGGTTCGCCGGCGCCTGTCACCCGCTCCTCGGCGGCGCGCCGGGAGTGCAGCTCGGCGAGCTCGAGTTGCATGTTGCGCGGGGTCTCGCTCGGTCCCGGCGAGCGCCTAGTCCACCCGCCCTTGGCGTCGAGCTCCCATGAGCTCTGGTTGTCGGCGAAGGCGCGCTCCAGCGTGTCGAGCAGCTCGGCGCGCAGCGGGGGGACTCGATCGGGGTGGCCAGCTCGACGCGGTGGTCGAGGTTGCGTCCCATCAGGTCGGCCGAGCCGATGTAGATCGTGTGCTCGCCGTCGCGCTCGAAGCAGAATATGCGCGAGTGCTCGAGCAGGCGCCCGACGATCGAGACGACCCTGATGTTCTCCGAGATACCCGGGATGCCGGGCCGCAGGCAGCAGATGCCGCGCACGTTCAGGTCAACCCGAACGCCCGCCTGAGAGGCTTCGTACAGAGCGCGGATGCAGCGCCCGTCCACGAGTGCGTTCATCTTCATCGCGATCCGGCCTGGGGTTTCTGCAGAGTGCGAGTCGATCGTCAGCTCGATCTGCTCGAGGATGCCGTCGCGCAGATGGTTGGGCGCGATCAGTACCTTGCGGTAGTGCAACTGGCGCCCGAAGCCGGTGAGGTAGTTGAACATGTCGGCCACGTCCGCGCCGATCTGCTCGTCGGTTGTGAACAGCCCGAAGTCGGTGTACAGGCGGGCGGTGGCGGAGTGGTAGTTGCCGGTGCCGATGTGCACGTAGTTGCGCACCCCGTTGCCCTCGCGGCGCACGACCAGGACGCACTTGGCGTGCGTCTTCAGCGCGGGCTGGCCGTAGACGACGTGCACGCCGGCCTCCTCCAGGGCCTTGGCCCAGTGGATGTTCATGCGCTCGTCAAAGCGCGCCTGCAGCTCGACCAGGGCGACCGCCTGCTTACCGCGCTCGGTCGCGTCGATCAGGGCCGGCACCAGCGGGGAGTCGTCGCTCGTGCGGTAGACGGTCTGCTTGATCGCCAGGACGTTGGGGTCGGCGACGGCCTGCTGGACGAAGCGCTCCACTGAGGTCGCGAACGAGTCGTAGGGGTGGTGTACGAGCAGATCGCCTTCGCGCATCGCGCCGAGCACGTCCGGGCGCTCCCCCTCGTGGCGCAGAAGGCGCGGATGAGTGCTGCCGAGCAGGGGCTCCTCGCGCAGCTCGGGGTAGCCTCCCAGCTTGACTATCTGCCACAGCGCGCCCATGTCGAGCAGCCCCTCGACCGGGTAGACCTCGTCCTCGGCGACGCCCAGCAGCTCGATCAGCTCCTCGCGCAGGCGCTCAGAGCAGCGGGCGCCGACCTCCACGCGCACGATCTCGCCAAAGCGGCGGCGGCGCAGCTCGTCCTCGACGGCCTGCAGCAGGTCGGCGGCGTCGTCGGAGACCTCGAGATCGGCGTCGCGGGTGACTCGGAAGACGTCGCAGTCGACGATCTCCATGCCCGCGAACAGGGCGTCGAGGTGGTGGGCGATGACGTCCTCCAGCGCCACCAGCGTGGTTTGTCCCGAGTCGGACCTCTCGAGCGCGACGAAGCGGGGCAGGATCTCGGTGGGGACCTTCACACGCGCAAACACGGTCTCGTCGGTCGCCGGGTCGCGCACGAGCACAGCCAGGCTGAGGGACAGGTTGGATATGTAGGGGAACGGCCGTCCCGGGGCGACCGCCAGAGGGGTGAGCGCCGGGAAGATCACGCTGCGGAAGTGCTTGGAGAGCTCGGCGCGCTGATCGTCGTCCAGGTGCTCGACGCCGACGACGGCGATCCCGTGCTCGGCCAGGGCCGGGCGCAGCCGGCCTTCGAAGCAGTCGCTCAGCCGCCTCCCCAGCTCCTGCGCGCGCTCGCGGATCAGGGCGATCGTCTGCGAAGGCGTGCGCCCGTCCTGGCCGGGGTTCTCCACGCCCGCGTCGATCTGGTCGTGCAGGCCGGCGACCCGGACCATGTAGTACTCGTCGAGGTTGGTCGTGTAGATCGCGCAGAACTTGACCCGCTCGAGCAACGGGGCGCGCTCGTCCTCGGCGAGCGCCAGCACGCGATCGTTGAAGTCGAGCCAGGAGAGCTCGCGGTTGATGTACAGCGCGGGGTCGTCCAGCTTCTGGTGGTCGTCGAACATCGGTGTGGATCACGCTACACCGTAGTCGCAACCGGCACAGCGAGATAACGCTAGTCTGCAGGCGGGGATGGCGCGCCAACTCTGGCTACTACGTCACGCCGATGCCGAGCCGCACGGAACGCGGCTCGACTCGGAGCGGCTGTTGACCCGGCGCGGGGAGCACCAGGCGCGCGCCGCCGGCATCGCCGTTCAAAGCCTGGCGGTCGCGTTCGATGAGGTGCTGTTCAGTCCCAAGGTGCGTGCCGCCAAGACGGCCGAGCTCGCGGCCGAGGGTTGGAGCGCGCGGCAGCGTGCGCTGCTGCGCGAGCATCCGCCCCTGGCGGGCGGGTTCGACGTGCCCCAGACGCTCGATGCGCTGGCCGGTGTTCCGGCTCAGGACGGTCGTCTGCTGCTGGTCGGGCACGAGCCCGACCTGTCGCTCATCGCCGGGGGACTGACCGGCGGTCGGATCGATCTGAAAAAGGGCGGTCTGGCGGTCGTCAGGCTAGAGGGCGCTGGCGGTGGCGAGCTCGTGGTCCTGCTCCGTCCTCGCGAGCTCGCCCTGATCGCCGGGGTGGGCGGGGTGGGCGGGGTCCCAATCGACTGAGACTGACGTCGTCGGCGGTATGTCCACCTCGATGTCCGCGCCGGCGCTCGCCCGGGCGCTGATCGCGTCCAGCGACTCCGCCGCGAAGCGGTAGCCGATGCCGAAATGGGTGTGGATGTAGCGCCAGCGCGGCGAGGCCTTCTCCAGCTTCTGGCGGAGCTTGCGCACGAAGACGTCGACCGAGCGATCTCCGCGCACCATCGTGTAGCCCCACAGACGCGAGTAGATCTCCTCGCGCTCGAGCACCCTGCCCTCGGCGGCGGCGAGCAGCTCGAGCAGCTCGAACTCGCGCCTGGTCAGGTCAATGCTGTGACCGCCCACGAACGCCTGAAAGCGGTCGGCGCGGATCTGCACCTCGCCGGCGACGATCGGCTTGGTTTCGCCTCTGCTCGTGTTGCGGCGGCGGCAGCGTACGACGCCCTGCACGCGCGCGACGACCTCCTCGGGATGACATGGCTTGGTGATCCAGTCGTCCGCGCCAAGGCGCAGTCCACGCACGCGCTGGGCGACCGTCGAGGGACCGGTGCAGACGACGACGCCCAGCTCGGGCAACGCGCCGCAGAGCCGCTCCAGCCACTCCCAGGCCTGCGGTCCGAGCACGGCGAGATCGACGACCATCGCGCTCAGCCGCATCGAAGCGACCGCGTCGGCGGACACCGGACTGCCGAGCACGCGGTGCTCCCAGTCGAGGCGATCCAGGCGCTTGCTCAGAACCTGAATGAACCCGCTGTCGCGGTCGAGCACCGCGATACGGGGCAAAGTGCCGCCCGGGGTGCTTGACGGCGCCGCCTCCTCCATGGCGCGGATAGGTTCCGTCATCGCCATGCAGTGTATGAGACTGAGCGGGCTCGTGCATGGACACCTGTGCTTGGTTACAGGATGTTCACAAGCAAAAGTCGC
The DNA here is from genome assembly GCA_963755165.1 of uncultured Solirubrobacterales bacterium. Taxonomy (GTDB): domain Bacteria; phylum Actinomycetota; class Thermoleophilia; order Solirubrobacterales; family Solirubrobacteraceae; genus Palsa-744. The sequence goes on from CAVWIT010000003.1 coordinate 292,104, forward strand.
TAATTGCGCACGGTTCAGAGCGTCTCGGGACTGGAGTCCGGCGCCGCATCCAGCCGCGCGCCGTCAGGGTGAGAGGAGTCCGAGAACTCGCGGAACAAGCCGGTGACGACGAAGGCGACCTGCTCGCCGATGTCCACGGCGTTGTCGCCGATCCGCTCCAGCGCGCGGGCGACGAGGACCATGTGCATTGCCCACTCCCGCGTGTCGGGGTCCTCGCCGATCTCGATGGCCATGCGGAAGATCTCCCGATTCAGGCGGTTGATCTCGCGGTCCTGGCGGACGAGATCCTCGGCCAGTTCGATGTCGCGCCCGGCGAAGGCGGCGCGCGACTGGACGACCTCGGAGCGCGCCTGGGCGCCCATCTTGAGCAACGCGTCCAGAACCTCTCTGCGCACCGGCGGCTCGTGGCCGGAGAGGGGGATCAGCTTGGCGATGTTCACACACTGGTCGCCCATCCGCTCCACGCGCATGATCACGTGCAGCAGTGCGGCGACGAGACGCAGGTCGCCCGCGACGGGCGCCTGCAGGGCGAGCAGCGAGAGGATGCCCTGGTGGACCTCCAGGTAGCGCCCGTCGAGGCGGTCGTCGTCGGCGATGACCATCTGCGCGAGCTCGACGTCCTGGTGGTTCAGCGCCTCCAGCACGCGATCGAGCTGCTCGACGACGAGGTCCAAGCCGCCGAGCGCGCGCTCCTGCAGCTCCAGCAGCTGCTGCTGGAAGTGAGCGCGCTGCTGCCCCCGGGCGGGCGCGGCGCCATCGTCGGGGCCACCCAGCGAGGTCGGTATGCCGGTTTGGGGACCCACGTCAGAAGATCTACCGGGGTCGAGGCCGCCGTCCCGCGGCGTCATACGCCACCCCCGATGCTCGACGTACCACCAGTACGCCTGCGCTCGGGTGCGGCGTCTGCCATCCACGGCCCGACACCCTCAACCCACCATCTCTTCTGACGTGGGTCCCGCTCAGCCGAACTTTCCGGTGACATATTCCTCGGTCCTGGGGTCGGACGGGGTCGTGAAGATCTCGTCGGTCGGGCCGACCTCGACGAGCTGGCCGTCCAGCATGAAGGCGGTGCGGTCGGCGACGCGCGCGGCCTGTTGCATGTTGTGGGTGACGATCACGATCGTCACCCGCGCCTTGAGCTGGCCGATCAGCTCCTCGATCTTGAGCGTGGCGATCGGATCCAGCGCCGAGCAGGGCTCGTCCATCAGGATCACCTCGGGATCGACCGCGAGCGAGCGCGCGATGCACAGCCGCTGCTGCTGGCCCCCTGAGAGTCCAGAGCCGGGCTCGTGCAGCCGCTCGGCGACCTCCTCCCACAGCCCGGCGCTGCGCAGCGCCGCTTCGACCTTCGACTGCTGGTCGGCCTTGGAGCGTCGTCCGCGTCCCTGCGCGGTCAGGCGCAGCCCGGCCGCGACGTTGTCGAACACCGACATCGTGGGAAAGGGGTTTGGCTTCTGGAAGACCATCCCGATCGCGCGGCGCACCGCGACGACATCGACCGACGGGTCGTACACGTCGAGCTCGTCGAGCAGCACACGGCCCTCGGCGCGCGCGCCTGGGATCTCCTCGTGCATGCGGTTGATGCAGCGGACCATCGTCGACTTGCCACAGCCGGAGGGCCCGATGATCGCGGTCACCTCATTGGCCCGAAAGTCGAGGTCGACGCCCTTGACCTGTTCGGCCTCGCCATAGAAGGCGCGCAGGCCCTGCAGCTCCACGGCGAGACCGGGCTTGGCCAGGGCGACCGGCCTGTCAGCGGCGCTGGGCCCCGGGCGCGAGGGCGCCGGGGCACGGGCCTGGCTGGGCTGCGCGATCTCGTCCGGCTCCATCTCAGTGGTGGTGCTCGGGGTCGAGAGGTCGGTGTTGGGGGGGAGCGTCGTCATGCAAGGCGACTCCTTCGCGAGATGAATCGGGCTATCAGGTTGAGCAGGAGGATCATGACGACAAGGGTGAGCGCGGCGCCCCACGCGCGGTTTACCACCGCCGTGGTCGGAGATGTGACGTCGTTGTAGATTTGCACAGGCAGCGAGTTCATGAACTGGCCCAGGCTGAAGTTGGTGTTGTGCGTATAGGCCGCGGTGAACAGCAGCGGGGCGGTCTCGCCGGCGGCGCGAGCGATCGCCAGCAGCACCCCGGTCACCATTCCCGGCAGCGCGGTCGGCAGTACGACGTTTCCGATCACCCGCCAGCGCGGCGCGCCGAGCGCGAGCGCGGACTCGCGCAGGGCGGCGGGGACGAGCAGCAGGACCACCTCGGCCGAGCGAATCACGACGGGCAGCATCAGCAGCGCCAGCGCGAGCGAGCCCTTGTAGCCGGCGTAGGAGCTGCCGGTGCCGACGATCAGCGCGATGTAGATGAACAGCCCGAAGATGATCGAGGGCACGCCGGTGAGCACGTCCACGAAGAAGCGCACGGTGTTGGCGAACCAGCTGGCGCGGCCGTACTCGACGAGCCACACGGCGACACTGACACCGATCGGGATCGCGATCACCGAGGCCAGCGCGACCATCTCGATCGTGCCGAGGATCGCGCTCTTGATCCCGCCGATGTTCGAGCTCCCGAAGAACGTGTTGCCGGTCGGGTCGGTCGTGAAGAAGCTCCAGCTCCACGAGCTCAGGCCCTGGCGCAAAAGGTAGTAGACGATCAGTGCTAGTGGGATCAGCGCGAGGATCGTGCCCGCGAGGATCGATCCGCGCGCGATCCGGTCCCGCCGCTTGCGCGCCGGGGTGAGCGCGTAGCGGTGCAGGGGATCGGAGGTGTTCATGGCGGAGGAGCTCATGGTTCGCGGATCCTCACAGGCCGGCCGTCCCGGCGATTGCGGGCGGCAGGTTCTCGGTGCGGTCCTGGGCGGTGCGCATGGGCGCTCGGGCGCGCGCGGCGCGGAGCACCAGCAGGCGGGCGATCGCGTTGACGAGCAGCGTCAGCACGAACAGGACCAGGCCCGCGGCGAACAGCGCCGAGCGGTGCAGACCCTGGGCCTCGCCGAACTCGTTGGCGATCACCGCGGCGAGCGAGTATCCCTGCCCGAAGATGTGCTGGGGCATCTGGGGTGCGTCGCCGATCAGGATGGTGACCGCGATTGTCTCCCCGATTGCGCGGCCGAGGCCGAGCATCGCTCCGCCGACGATGCCCGAACGGCAGTACGGCAGCACGGCTATATGGATCATCTCCCAGCGCGTGGCCCCCAGCCCTAGTGCCGCCTCCTTATGGTCGGAGGGCACGGTCTTCATGACCTCGCGCGAGATCGCGCTGACGATCGGCAGGATCATGATCGCGAGGATCAACCCGGCGATGAAGATGTTGGGGATCGTCACCAGTCCGCCGCCGACGAACGGGATGAACGACAGCCTGTCAGCCACCCACTGCTCGGCGGGCGCGAGCTTGGGGGCAAGGAAGAAGATGCCCCACAGGCCGTACACGACCGACGGGACCGCGGCCAGCAGGTCGACCAGCACGGTCAGCGGTGCGCGCAGGCGCCTCGGGCACAGCTCGGTCGCGTACATCGCGGTGGCCACGGCCACCGGGACGCCGATCAGCAGCGCCAGCGCGGAGGTGATCAGCGTCCCCACGAGCAGCGGCAGCGCCCCGAAGTGTTCTGCGCTGACGTTCCAGTCGTTGCCGAACACGAAGCCGAGCACGCCTTCCTTGGCGAATGCGGGTCTGGATTCGCCGAACAGGCGGATGAAGAAGTAGGCGATCAGCGCGAGGATCAGCGCGGCCAGCGAGGTGAGGCCGTACTTCAGTGCTCGATCGGGCAGACGCGCGAGCGGCGGGCGCCCGAGAGTCGAGCGCCCGCCGGTCGAGAGCGATGCGGCCTCCATGGCCCTGTCTATACCTGATTCCGTGTGCGGGCCATGGAGTGGTTGCTACCGGTCGGCCTTCTACCGCTCAGCCGCTGAGCAGCGATCCGTTGCATTCCAGCTTCGTCACCGCTTCCTTGGACTTTGCCAGGATCGCGGACGGTAGCGCCGCGTAGTCGGCCTTGGCAAGGATCGACTGTCCTTCCCCGAGTCCGTAGTCGAGGAACTTGACCACGCCCTTGGCGGCCGCTTCGCCGCCGGGGATGCCGGCCTTGCAGAGGTCGTTGTTGACGACGATGAACGTCTGCGAGGTGATCGGGTAGGCGCTGGGCGCCGGGGAGTTGATGACTTTGATGCCCAGGTTCGCCGGGACGCTCACCCCTTCGCCGGAGGCGCTCGTCGAGGCCAACGACGGCGTGACGAAGTTCCCAGTCTTGTTCTTCACCGACGCCACCGTGAAGTTATGCGTGAGCGCGTATGCCTGCTCGACGTAGCCGACCGCGCCGACCGTCTGCTGGACCGCGCCGGCCACGCCGGCGTTGCCCTTCCCGCCGGTGCCGACCGGCCACTGCACGGTCTTGCCTTCGCCGACCTTGCTCTTCCATTCGGGATCGACCTCGGACAGGAAGCTGGTGAAGCCCGACGTCGTACCCGAGGAATCCGAACGGTGGATCACGGTGATCGCCGTGCTCGGCAGGTTGATCCCCGGGTTCAACGCCTTGATTTCGGGTGCGTTCCAAGCGGTGATCTTGCCGAGGAAGATGTTGGCGACCGTCTTGCCATCGAGCTTGAGGCCCGTGGCTACGCCCGGCAGGTTGTAGGAGACGGTGATCGCGCCCAGGAACATCGGTATCTGGACCGCCGGACTGCCGTTCTTGGCGATCGCTTCTCCGTCGGCTGGCTTCAGCGGCGGGTCGCTGGCCCCGAAGTCCACGGTCTTGCTCTCGATCGCCGTGATGCCGGCGCCTGAGCCCACGGATTGGTAGTTGACCGTAAGACCGGACTGCGCCGAGGCCCACTGTTCGTAGACCGGAGCGGCGAATGTCGAGCCGGCGCCGGAGATCGTGGTGGCGGTGGAGCTCGAAGTGCTGCTGGTGCTGCTTGAGGAACTTGAGCCGCACGCGGCGAGGCCGAGTGCGAGCGCCAGGACGCCTGCGAGCGCGCCAATCTTGTTATGGATCACTACGTCTCCTCTGCTGGATTATGTGCTTGTCACCGGCCCGCGGTCGCCCGCGCGACGCGGAGTCTCCTGCCGGCCGGTGTTGGCTGCGGTCCAGTCTCATGAATCTCCGACCGCACCGATGTAAACATTTCGTGAAGGCGCCTCCGGGTGGCCGTCAACACCGTCCTCGTGTTGCGCGGTGGTTTGCGAGGGCTGCGGCTGGAAGCGGTAGCCGAAGCCGGGGTGGGTGTGGATGAAGCGCCGATCGGGCATTGCGGCCTCGAGCTTGCCTCGCAGCTTGCTCACGTATACGTCGACGGAGCGGTCGCCCGGGCGCAGCTCACCGCCCCAGACCTCGGCGTAGAGCTCGCCGCGCGTAACGATCGCGCCCGCGCGCCTGGCCATCGCGGCGAGCAGCTCGAACTCGCGTACAGACAGCGTCAGCGCTTGCCCCGTGGCCAGCACGAGACCCTCGCCAAGCCGGATCTCCAGTTCGCCGGCATACAGGGTGCTCGCGTTGTCGGCCCAGGGCGCCACGGGCACATAGCCTCGTGTCGATGGGGAGAGCGCGAGTTGCAAAGTCGTGATCGAGTCGTGAAGAACTCGTGAAGAGGGCGTGCCCGCACGGGCGATGTCCATAATGTCCGTCGATGAGCTTGCGCCGGCGAGGAGCCGACACGATCGCAACCGACCAGGCCGGAGGCCATGGATGAGCCTGCTCGGAGGTCCGGTCGACATCACGCTGGCCACGCTGCTGGAGGACGCGGGTCGCAATGTCGAGCGCTCCGCGCTGCTGCTGAGCGAGCTGCTGACAGCGTTTCCCGAGCACGCGACGCTTGCGCAGGACCTCGCCGCCTGCGAGCGGGAGGGCGACCGCATCACCCATGACATCATCCACCGCATGGGTGGCGGCCGGCGGGTGCGCGCGCCGTTCGACGCGGGCGATGGATATGCCCTGGCGACGGCGATCGACGATGTCGTCGACTACACCGAGCAGGCGGCGGCCCAGCTGGACCTGTACGGGGTCGAAGCGCCGATGGAGCAGGCCGTTGAGTTCGCCGGTGTGCTCGTCGCCGCCGGCGGGGAGATCTTGGGGGCGCTTCGGTGCCTGCATGGTGGCGGCGATCTGAGCTCGCACCTGGTCGAGATCCATCGCTTGGAGAACGAGGGCGATCGCCTGCAGCGCGACGCCGTGACCTCGCTGTTCGCGGGCGGGATCGACCCAATGGTGGTGATCCGCTGGAAGGACATATTCGAGTCGCTCGAGGCGGCGGTGGACGCGTGCGAGACGGTTGCGCACGTGCTGGAGGGGATCACGCTCAAGCGGCGCCGACGATACCGACGATAAAGAGTAAAGAGGGCGAGTGTTTTGTGAAAGAGGGCGAGTGTTGTTATAAAGATTTTGAAATGCGTGTAACTATGGTTATACGCAGTTTAAAATAATATATACATCCCCGCGCTCCCATTCGCGCCCATATACATCCCCGCGCTCCCATATCGCGCCCATATACATCCCCGCGCTCGCTATCGCGCCCATATACATCCCCGCGCTCCCTATCGCGCCCATATACATCCCCGCGCTCCCATATCGCGCCCATATACATCCCCGCGCTCCCATATCGCGCCCATATACACCCCCGCGCTCCCATAAACCGCGCCCCGCGCCCCGCGCCCCGCGGCCCCGCATCCGCGAGGCGCCGCTAGCCGAATGTCGTCGCGGGTGCGCTCGCTTGCAGGTTGGCGCCCGCGGGGGCCCCCACGAGGAACGCCTGGAACGGGACCGAGGCTCCGGCGGCGACTTCGGCCAGGACGGCCCTGCCGGCGGCGACGATCGAGCCGGTGCGACGCGCGGTCACGTAGACGACGAGCTTCTGTTGGGTGACGTTCGAGCGGTTGCGCACCGTCCCGGCGGCTTCGCCGGAGGATGCTTCGCTCAGGCGCAAGCCCTCGACTTCGATCCGCGGTTCCGGCCCGCTCGCGGCGCGCGCTTCGCCGACGATTGCACTGACGCTCGCCGGTGCGCCGGACTTCGGGATCTGGTCGTCCACCCACGTCACCGAGCCGTGGGGCGGCAGCGAGGAGACCTGAGTGAGCGCCGCTTCCAGGCCGGGGGCGTTGTTCTGGAAGAGCGTTCCCCCGTGCACGTCCCTGACCGTGATCGCGATCGGCGCCGAGCGCAGCGCGCGCGCGGAGACGTTGCGGACGCTTACCGCCACTGCGGCGCCTTCGCTGTCGCGCACGACGGTGGTACCCAGAACCTTGACCTGGGTGCTCGCATGCGCGATCGACAGCCCCTTCTGCGTGAGCGCCGGGTGCTCCGCCTGTTCGCGCTTTGCCTGTCTTTCCAGCTTTGCGCTCTCTTCCGTGGTGGTCTCGCACCCGCTCAGCGCCAGCGTGGCCAGCACGAGCGCCGCGACCCACCTCACCCGAACGCTCCACCGATGTACTCCCGCGTGCGCTGCTTGGCCGGGCGGTCGAACACCTGCTGGGCGGGCCCGTACTCGACGAGCTCGCCGAGGTGCATGAACGCGACGTGGTCGGCCACGCGGAAGGCCTGCTGGAGGTTGTGCGTGACGATCACGATCGCCACGCTCTCCCGCAATCCCACGATCAGCTCCTCGATCGTCGCCGTGGAGATCGGGTCAAGCGCCGAGCACGGCTCGTCGAGCAGGAGCACCTCCGGCTGGGCGGCGAGCGAGCGCGCGATGCACAGCCGCTGCTGCTGGCCGCCGGAGAGTTTTAGCGCCGAGCGCTCGAGGTCGCCGGCGACCTCCTCGTACAGCCCGGCCCGTCCCAGAGCATCGTCCACGGCGTGCTCGAGCTCGGCGCTGCGCCGTCGCCGGCGGCCCCCGCGGGCGGGACGCTGCTCGGACAGCGCGTAGGCGACGTTGTCGAAGATGCTCATCGGAAACGGGTTCGGCTGCTGGAAGACCATCGACACGCGCCGGCGCAGGGCGTTGACCTCCAGCCCGTGGATCTCTTGCCCGTCGAGTGAGATCTGACCGGCGCGCGCCGCCCCGGCGGTGACCTCGGTGAGGCGGTTCAGCGAGCGCAGCAGCGTCGTCTTGCCCGAGCCCGATGCTCCTATCAGCGCCAGCACCTCGCCCTGGCGCACGGGCAGGCTGACGTCGCGCACGACCCAATTCTCACCGTAGGCCAGCCACACCGATTCGATCCGCATCCGCTCGCGCACCTGGCCCACAGGCGGGCGCTCGGCGCGCGCGCGCGCGGCGACGGAGGGGCGCGCCGCCGTCGTGCCGTTGGCGCTCGGCCTGGGCGCGGCCACGTGCGGCTCTCCTCCGACGACGATCCGCCGCACCGGGGGTGGCGTCACTCGCTCCACGCCGGCCTCAATCGTCGCAGAAGCCGCCGTCCGCGTCCGCGCTCGCGGCCATGCCCTTCGGTCAGGCGGACCACCACGAAGTTGAGCGCAAGCACGATCATCATCAGCACGAATGCGGCGGCATATGCCTTTTCGTGGGCGTTGCCCTCGCCCGCGGGTGAGTTGTAGTAGACGTAGCTCGTCAGGGTAGATCCCGTGCCGCGCAGTAGGCCGAGGAGGGGCGTGCTGCCGACCGGTTCGTTCTTCGTGACGCTCAGGCCGAGCAGGATGATGATGATCGCCGTGTCGCCGATGATCCGGCCCATGCCGAGCACGACGCCGCCGGCGATGTCCGGGCGGATCGCCGGTAGCAGCACGCGCCGGATCGTCCTGGCGCGCGTCTTGCCCAGCGCGTAGGAGGCCTCGCGCATCCGGTCGGGGACCAGGGCAAGCCCCTCGCGTGTGGCGCCGACGATCAGTGGCAGCGCGAGGAGCGCCATGATCGCGCCTGCGGTGAGGAAGGACTGTCCGGTGACCGATCCGTCGGCGGCGTTTTGGGAGAGAAAACCGAGGAAGCTCTGGGAGAAGACGAGCAGACCGAAGATCGCCAGCACCACGCTCGGCGCGCCGGCGATGATCTCGATCGCCGACTCCACCGCGCGCGCCAGGCGCGACGGGCGCCCGTACTCCGACAGCCACGCCGCCAGCGCGATCCCGATCGGCGCCGCGATCAGGGTGCCGACGGCGGTGATGATGAACGTGCCGACGATCGGGTCGAAGAAGCCTCCGGCCTTGTTCTGCTGCAGCGAGGGCGCCGGGGACTGCACGAACAGGCTGGGTCGCAGGTAGGCGATTCCCTTGACGAGCATGAACAGGACGATCGCAGCGGTGATCAGACACAGGGCGATGCCGGCCGCCCAGCAGAGCTGGTAGCCGATGCGATCGACCAGTGGCCAGGACGCGCGGCTCTCCCGGCCCGGGCGCATCACACTCAGGCCGGCCGGCGGGGAAATGAGCTCAGGACTAACAGTGCTCATCGGAGAGGCCCTTGCAGATAACGGTCACGTGCCATCAGGCGCGGATCCCGTAACGCTTCAAGGGCTGCTTGGCGGCCCAGCCGGCGAAGGACAGCAGCGCCGCCGAGACGAGCAGGACGGCGGCGATCGCATACAGCGTGTGAGCCAGAGGGCCGATCGTCAGGCCCCCGGACTCCTGTGCGATCGTGGCGGCCAGCGGCCTGACCGGCTCGAATAGGAAGGTGACGCCGTCGAGCGGGTTGGCCGCGAAGCCCTTGCCGCCCGCGACCAGGGCGAGCATGATCGCCTCACCGAGGGCGCGCGCGGTGGCGAGGACGGTCGCGGCGACGATTGCCGGGCGGGCGGTGCGCAGCGACACGCGCACGATCGTGCGCCAGCGGTTTACTCCGAGCGCCGCGGATCCCTCCTTCCACGTATCCGGGACGGATCCGAGCGCCGCGGCGATCAGCGCCACCATGATCGGCGTGATCATCACCGCGAGGATCAGGATCGCGAGCATCAGATTGGCGCCTTCCAGCTGCACCACGAAGTGGACCGACCTCCGGCGGGCTTCGCTGATCAGATTTTCGTTGATGAGCGGCGCGAGCGCCAGGATGCCGATCAGCCCGTAGACGATTGAGGGCACGCCGGCGAGCAGCCTCACAACCGGCTCGAGTGCGCGCCGCACTACCGCCGGCGCGAACTCGGTCAGGAAGATTGCGGCGAGCGTGGAGACCGCGAGCGCGATCAACACCGCGGGGATCGTCGTGATGACCGTTCCCCAGATCAGCGGCCACGCCCGGAAGTAGAGAGCCGAGTGTCCGGGTAGCGGCGTGCCCTCGCTCATCGCTTGCAACTGCGCGTTCACGTCTCCACCGGAGCCGAACCAGCTCAGCCCGTTGGCGGAGAAGGATGGCCACGCGTTGATGAACACCGTGACCACCATCGCGGCGATGAGCACCAGCGTCAAAGCTGCGAGCGCACCGAGCACGTGCTCGGTGCGCTCGCCACCGCCGAGGGCGCCACGGAGGCGCGCGCGAAGTGAGGCCCCGGCGGGCACCGTCCCTGGCAACGTCCCTAGCGTCCTTAGTAGACGGCGATCCAGCTCGAGTTGATGATCTTTTTGGTGGTCTTGTTGCCGCTGGTGACCCATTTGATGAACTTCTTCGCTTCGCCCTTGGGGGCGCCTTTGGTCACCATCCAGAAGTTACGGACCCCGCCGTACTGCCCCGACTTGGCGTTGGGCAGGTTGCAGGCCACGCCCTGGTAGCCGACGGCGTTGACGCCGGCGGTGTAGGCAAAGGAGACGAAGCCGATGGCGTGTTCGTCTTTTTCCACGTGTAGCTGCTCCAGGCCGTTGGAGGTCTCTTCTTTAGCGTTGGGGGAGATCTTGAGGGTTTCGCCCAGGAAGATGTGCTGGAAGGCGTCCTGGGTGCCGGAGGCGCCGTCGCGGTCGAACAGGTCGATCGCGCCGGAGACCCGTGCCCCGCGGACTTCGCTCCAGTCGTGGATCCTCCCGGTGAAGATGCCTTCGACTTCCTGCTGGGACAGGTTGGAGATCGGGTTTTGCGGAGCCGTGATCACGCAGACGCCGTCGCGGGCGAGCTTGGTGAACACCAGCCCCGTGGGATCGACGCCTTTGATCGGGTCGCGCGAGGAGTCGCCGATGTCGAAACGGCCGCCGGCGGCGCCGCTGATGCCGATGTCCGACTGCCCCCCGCCCACCTGCGGCGCCGGGATCTTCGGGTAGGCCTTGTGGTAGGCGGTGGCGAGTTTCTGCATGAGCGGAAGCACGGAGGTCGAGCCGCCGATGATCAGGCGCTTGGCGATCGCGCCGGCCGGCACGGCGAGAACCAGGGCGAGGATCGCGGAGAGGATGAGGGTTCGGTGCGCACGCATGTTAAAATCAGCTCCTTTGCTCTGTCGGGCTTGAATGCAACATCGACGTGGAGAACGCCGGGGGTGGAAACAGCTCGATGCGTGTATCGATGCGGTATGCGTGATGAACCTTCACCCCGGCGCAAGCGTGTCGATCGTGGGTTCACACGATGTGTCGTTTTTGTGAACGCCATTGCTTTTCCGCACGCGCCATGTGAGGCTGGCGCGGCTCGATCGCAAGCCGCCGGTACCGGCGGCTTGGCTGGCGTGCCGCAACACGCGTGCCAGCAACCCGGAACCCAGCCCAGATGACAGACGAACTCGACTCTCCCGACGGACACAACAACCTGCCGGACGAACCCGGCGCCCCGGACGAACACGACTCCCCGGAGCCTCCTGTATCGGCCAACGGCCGGTCGCGCTCGCAGGTGCCCACCGTGCGCTCGGGTCTTGCCCAGCGCCGCAATCCGGTGCTCGTGGCTCTCGGCGATTTCGCGCAGGGTGCGCGCCGGACGGCCATGCGCGATCCGCTCGCGCTGTTCCTCCTGCTCGCCTCGATCGGGCTGGCGATCGCCTTCGCGACCCTGCTCGGCGACATCAAGCCGAGCAGCGCGGGGACGCAGGCGCCGCTCAGCACCGTGCAGACGCTCGCTAAACGCCACCAGATCTCAGACGCGCTGCTGCTCGACCACGACAACCGCGTGGAGATCGCCACGACGGTCGCGGCTGCCCCGCTCTCGCCCGCTGGCGCGGTGCCGCCGCTCACGCGACGGACCGTGCGCACGCACGTCAAGGGCTCGAAGAAGATTCATCTCAGCACCATCCTGGTTGCTCCGCCCGGAGCCGGCACGATCCAGCGCCTGTGGGCGGCCTACCCCGCCTCGGGCGCGCTGACCCAGCAGCTGCTGCGCGAACTGGGCGACAGCGGCGCGGCCGTTGCGGTCGATCAGCAGTCGGGGAAGGGCACCAAGACGATCATCGTCCAGTTCCTGATTCCGATCCTGCTGCTGGTCTGCCTGTTCTCGCTGTTCATGCGCCTGGGCGGCGAAGGCGGCGCGGCGGGGGGGATCGCCGGCTTCTCGCAGTTCACGGGCAAGGGGCGTAAGAAGGGCAAGGGAACGAGCGACAAGATCACCTTCGCCGACGTCGCGGGCGCCGGCGAAGCGCTGGCCGAGCTGCGCGAGATCCGGGACTACCTGGCCGATCCCAGCAAGTACCTGGCCGTGGGGGCCGCCGCTCCCAAGGGTGTGCTCCTGGTGGGCCCGCCGGGCACGGGCAAGACGCTGCTCGCCAAGGCCGTGGCCGGCGAAGCAGACGCGTCCTTCTTCACCGTGTCGGGCTCGGACTTCGTGGAGTCGCTCGTGGGGGTGGGAGCGGCGCGCGTGCGCGACCTCTTCCGCAAGGCCCGCAAGGCCTCACCCGCGATCATCTTCATCGACGAGCTCGACGCCGCCGGGCGCAAGCGCGGCGCTGGCATCGGCCAGGGCAACGACGAGCGCGAGCAGACGCTCAACCAGATCCTGGTCGAGATGGACGGCTTCGCGGGAGACGGGGGTCTCGTCGTGATGGGTGCGACCAACCGCCCGGACATCCTCGATCCGGCGTTGCTGCGCCCGGGACGCTTCGACCGCCAGGTGGTGATCGACGTGCCCGACGTCCACGGGCGCATCGAGATCCTGCGCCTGCACGGCGGCAAGCGTCCGCTCGCGCCGGACGCCTCGCTCGAGGAGGTCGCGCGCCAGACGCCGGGCTTCAGCGGCGCCGAGCTTGCGAACGTGATCAACGAGGCCGCCCTGCTGAGCGTGCGCGACGGGCGCGCGGAGATCGATGCGGCGACCCTGGACGAGGCGATCGACCGGGTCGTCGCCGGTCCGGCCAAGCACCACATCCTCACCGAGCAGGAGCGCTGGCTGATCGCCATCCACGAGTCCTCCCACGCTGTGGTGACCGACGCGCTGGGTCATACCGCCTCCACGCGCAAGCTGTCGATCGTCGCGCGTGGGCGCCAGCTCGGGACCGCCGCGCACATGCTCTCCGACCGCGACCAGGTCATCATGACCAAACCCGACCTTGAGAGCCAGCTGATCGTGATCACCGCGGGCTTGGCGGGTGAGCGGATCGCGTTCGGGCACACCTCCACTAGCGTCAACGACGACCTGCACGCCGCGACCGCGCTCGCGCGCAGCATGGTCACTTCCTTCGGCATGTCGGAGGCCCTTGGCTTGGTGACGATCGGTGAGAAGGGGGGTGAGGTGTTCCTCGGCGCGTCGCTGCAGGATCTCGGCTCGGTGGGACCGCAGACGCTGGACCTGATCGATAACGAGGTCGAGCGCTTGGTCGGCGACGCCGAGGCGCGGGCCGCCGCGATCCTCGATCGCAACTGGAGCACCGTAGAGGAGACCGCCGCTGCATTGCTGGAGCAGGAGACGCTGGCCGGGGTGGCGCTAGACGCGGTGCTGTCGACCGTGCAGGAGGTGACGCTGGAGGAGATGACGCAGGTGCGCAGGACTACGCCTCCGCGCTTCACCACCCGCGACCCCAAGCAGGCGTCGTGAGCTGGTGGCAGGGTCTGCCGAGCAAGCGGCGAGTCTCGTGAGCGAACCTCGCGCGGACGCCCGCAGGCGAGGTTCCCGCCGTATGCCCTCACCGGCGATGGTGCTCGCGCTGATCGCGCTCGTGCTCTCAACGACCGGGCTTGCCGACGCGGCCCGCCATGCGGTGGTCGGTGCGTTCGCGGGCCATCCCATCAGCACCCAGCCGCACGCTGGCGGCATCCTGCTGCTCGGGAAGAACAGGAAATTCCCCGCCTCGGCGATTCCAACGGTCAAGGATGCGAGCAAGGTCGGCGGCAAATCCGCGACGCAGCTGGAAGGAAACTGCCCGCCGACGACCGTCGATCTCGGTAGCTGGTGCCTTAGCACGGCGCCCTATCCGGTGTCCAACGCCGACGCCGGCAAGAACAACTACATCTGGGCCAGCAAAGCTTGCGTGGCGGAAGGGGGCTGGCTGCCCACCGCGGCGCAGCTGCTCGGCGCTGCCGACCGCGTCAAGCTGGAGTCGACGATCCACGATTCGCAGCTCACCGCCACCATCCCGCTGGACCCCAGCCGGGGATTGAAAGATCAGCGCGAGATGAGCTCGACGCTGGTCACGACCGAAGCGGGGTCGGCGGCCGCCGGGTTCGAGGGCGTGAGCGAAGGCGCGACTGGGAATCCCCGTCAGGGCCAGGCCAATCCAACGCCCCTGCCCGCCAATCCGCTGCCTGAATCGCTGCAGTACGTGACCGTGTACAGCAACGGCCAGAAGGGCGGTTTCGCCGGTTCCGAGCCGGTCATCGATCCCGAGAACTTCCGCTGCGCCTTCAACAAGACGCCCGGCGCGCTGAACAAATCTGAACTCTGAGAGCAGCCTCGATCGACCGAGATCGGGTGCGGTATTCGGCTCGCCGGTCGGCTCAGCTCAGCAGCGCCGCGACACGCCGGGCGCCGGCTCCCGGAGCCACGATCGAGACCGCGAGCGCGAGGTGTTCGTGGTGGCGTCTCAGGAGTGCGCGATCGAAGGCGCCCAGGCGCAGGATCAGCCGGATCTCCCCGCGCGCTGAACCGAAGTGGGCGCGGACGAGCGTGATCGCGACGAGGTGAGCGTGGCGATGCTTACCGCGTCCTCTCGTGACGGGGATCTCGGCGCGCAGGACGATCTCACCGCTGCACGCCGGTGAGCCTGCGGGACAGCGCAGCGTCACCTTCACGCGCCCGGCGGCGCTCGAGTGCAGATGGCGGTGCACCAGTTGGGCGAGCGCCTGGCGCGCGGTGGGCTGGGTGCTCGCGTGGTTGGCGGCGGCCGCGGCGGATGTGCTCGCGGACACGGTGGACGAGCCGGAGGAGGACGAGGAGGGTGGATTGCCGCCGCTGGGCGGGTGTTTTTCTTCCGGCGGTTTTTCTTCAGGCGGGTTTTCTTCCGGTGGGATCTTGGCGATCTGATATGCGGTGACGCTTTCCCCTGTCGACACGAACAGCCTGCCCCCGGCGGCGCTCGGCGAGGCGAAGTGGTCGACCACCGGGCTCGGGAGCGTCAGGGTGTGCAGCGGTTCGCCCGTGGCGGGATCGAGACCGTAGAGCGTTTCGCCATTGCCGAACCCAGCGCTGGACAGGTCCCAGACCAAGCCGCCCGCGACGATCGGCGGGCCCACGGCTCCTGCGGGTCCCTGCCAGAGCGGCGTGAACGTGTGTTCGGACTGGTTATATGAGAGCGCCTGCACCCCGTTTGTGCATGCCATGTAGATGACCCCATTGGCGAACGCGTCGCCGCCGAAGCTGGAAGCTCCTTTGCACACCGGGGCTTCGTATGCGGCCGGGGTTTCTCCGCTCATGGTGGTGGAGAGCAGGTAGCCGGTCCCGTTCTTTCCGGCCTGGAACACTATCCCTCCTGGCAGCAGCTCGGGCGCGGCGGAGCCGAGGTCAGTGTCGGAGTTGCTGTCGGCCTTCCAGCTCGGAGGCTGAAACCAGCCGAGCGGCCCCGGGCCGGACGAAGGCTTGCTGACGAGGTCGGTGGCCGGATCCAGCCGCAGCAGGGCATCGGAGTCGTCGAATTTGGTGACTTCGCCGCCTGAGGAGTTGGGGTTGCCGGTGGCGGCAAAGATTTCGCCTTCGCCGTCGACAATCGGGCCGCTGGCGCCCCACACCGCAGCGCCGGAGAACGCGGGAGCCTTCGGTTTGTACTGCCAGAAGCGCGGAGGTTCGCCGTTCTCGGGGACGGCGACCACGGCCCCCTGGTAGTTGGCGCAGTCTCCGTCGTTGCCGCCGAGGCCGAAGACGACGTTGCCGTGGTCGAGGTTCAGCGCGGGCCGCTGCAGGTAGGCCGTCGGTTCGGCGCCGGGCGGATCGACCGGCGTGCTCAGCACTTCCTTGCCTTCAGAGAGGCTGTAGCCCTTCAGCACGTGGTGGGCTTCTTCGTGGCTTTCGTCCCAGGTATCGGCGACCGCGTAGATCGCTTTGGTCGTGGGGTCGATCACCGGCGTGCCGACGATGCCGACCGTGGGTTCGATGTCCCCACACGGCAGCTTTCCCGAGGGCACGGGCGTGCCGGCGCTCACGTGCCAGATGACCTTGCCGGTGGAGGCTTCCAGCGCATAGATCCCGTTGGCGATGCTCGCCACATACACTCGCGAGCCGAGCACCAGCGGCTGGCCCCAGATCGCCCCGTCCAGTTTTGGCGACTGCCAGTCGAGTGCCGGCGTCACCGGTTCTCCGGGTTCCGAGTCATAGCCCGAGCGCCCGGGGTCGCGGTGGTAGGTGGTCCAGGCCGGTTGGGCCCGGGCCGCATCCGTCAGCGGCCCCGCGAGCGAGAGCGCCAGCAGCGGTGCGAGCGGGATTGCGAGGCGCACAGCTCAAACTCTATGTGGCCGGCCGGGTGCCACGGTGATGAGCCGCGGTCCCGCAATCAGCGATGGTGCTTATTTGGGTGCCCGGACTGGGTCGGGTGCCGCTTCTTCTTGGATTCGAACAGCGCCTCGTGGAGGAGGAAGATGACCGGACTGCTGTTGCTGGCCATCGCCTCGTTGGCCAGCACCCAGGCCGAGATCGTGTGGAAGCGGCGCAGCAGCTGAAGGCCGGTCGAGTTGAGCTTGACCTGGAACGTCGCGGTGGCGCCGGCCGCCAGGGAGAACGACCCCTGGCCGATCCTGACGGACGCCTTCGTGCGGTTGTTGCTCGTGCCGACGGCGATTACCTTCTTGCCCTGCAGTGTCTCATCGGAGGTGATGAAGATCGCTCCGGAGCACCCCTGACCGTCGCTGCTCGAGCAGCTCAGCCGCAACGCCGCGCCGGTGGAGCTGGTCTTCAGGCTGACGTAGTGAGTCAGCCCGAGGGCCGGCCCTCCGGGCGCCGGGGCCGGTTCCGTGGCGGCGGCGCCTCCCGGCACGGTCAGCGATACCGCGGCGATCGCCACCCCAAGCGCCGCCAAGCGGGTTCCTCCTCCGAGCACGGTCGAGACTCTACTAGCCAAGCGTTACGGCGGCTCCGGTCGATCCTCAGTCGATTCGTCGTCGTAGATGGCGTTGGCTGCCTCGACGATGTCGGACAGCTCGCTGGCCAACGCGGGTAGATCCGGGAGCGCGGGCTTCATCTCCGCCGGGGGTGTCTGAGTCAGTTTGACCTCGCCGGTGGTGTAGCGAGCTACCTGTAGAAAAGGAGGTCGACGAAAAACTCCTCTTCCTCGCCCGTCTCCTCGTCGATGATTCGTAGGGGGGACTGTCGCCCGACGAGTGCGAAGCCGCGGCCCATCTCCATCAGGAATGACTGGATGTCGTTGAGCAGGGCCTGCTCGAGGTCGCGCTCTTTGGCCTCCTTGGAGAGGCCCAGGAACTCGAAGTTGTAGGGGTCCTTGATCGCGTCTCGGACCAACTCCGAGTCTGCGTCCGGGAGCGAGTGGTCAAAGCTCGTCAGTGCACCGCCTTGGCGCCCTCGGAGGTCGGTTGCGATCTGCGCCTCCAGAACCTTGCGTGACCAGCCATTCTCGACGGCGTTTGCTGCGTACCAGACACGCGCGTCCCGGTCCTCGAGCCGCGTCACGAGGGCGATGTTTGGCCCCACGGCAATTGTCCAACGGGCTGTTGGACAATTGCCTGGCTGCCTCCTACCAGCGGCCAAGCCTCCGCGAAGCTCCGCATGTAGTGGAGATTCGACCGCGAGAAGCCCGTGATGGCCGGGAACTCCCGACGAAGGTCGGAGGCCAATCGGTTGATGACCCCGCTACCCCATCCCTCGCGCTGCTCACGCTCGAGGATCTCATGCCCAATCTCCCAGTAGAGCTTGATCAGCTCGCTATTGACCGCAAGCGCGGCGCGAGTCCGTGCAGCCGCGATCCGCGCCTTGACCTCGGCCAGGAACTGCGGGTAGCCGGCCGGCAACTGCTCCGAATGGGGGAGTGGACTATTGGTAACATAGGAAGAGTAGTCCGGTGGGCGGATGGAAAGCCCCAAGAAAAACCCAGGACTGTTGTTTAGGTCGTGTCGTGTTTGTTGAGCATGTGCCTGTTTTTTGGGGCGCATCCGCGCGGGTGAGAGACCTCCCGAGGTTCGTGGGTGCGTGGCGTCCTGCCCCGCCGGTGAGCGGGGTGTCTCCTCCCGACCGATCCGTGAGTCAGCCCCGGGGGAGCACCGCGAAGGCGATGACCGCGTACTGCAGCGCCGCGGCGGCGAGCACCAGCGCGTGGAAGACCTCGTGGTAGCCGAACACCCTCGGCCACGGGTTCGGCCGGCCGCTCGCGTACACGACCGCGCCGACCACATACAGCAGGCCGCCACCTGCCAGTCCAGCCACGCCGAGCCAGCCGATCGCCGCGGGCAGCTCGCCGAAGACCGCGGCTGACACCAGCCCGAGCGCCACGTACACCGCCGCAAACAGCCACTTACCGATCGGAGATCGGCCAGCGTCGATCCAGCACAGCTTGAACACGACTCCACCCAGCGCCCCCGCCCACAGCACGATCAGGATCGTGCTCGCCAGCGAGCCCTTCAAGGCGAGTAATGCAACCGGTGTGTAGGTGCCGGCGATCAGCACGAAGATCATCGAGTGGTCCAGCCGTCTCATCCAGCGGCGCGCCTTCGGCCGCCACGTCACCCGGTGATACAGCGCGCTCGTGCCCAACAGTGCCGACACGGCGGCCGCGTAGACGCTCGCGGCCATACGTGCCCTCCCGTCGGACGCCGCAAGGATCAGCGCGACGCCGCAGCCGAGCGACACAAAGAACGCATACTCATGCAACACCCCACGCAACCGGGGCTTGACCGGCTCCAAGGAAACCGTCTCCATGTAGAGACGGTAGCGCTCTGCGCTCGGCACTGTCGATGTCAGCCCAACCCGAGCCAAAAACGGGACAGGCCCAAAACCTCGGCTAGCTCGAGCCGGCCCGGCGCCGCTGCCCCCGTAACCAACTCCTAACCATCCTGTGAAGCCGGGCCTCTGACTGGCGCGGGCGGGTTTCGTGGCGGGTATCTCGGCCCTCTTGATGAGCCTCGCGGCCGGGCCGACTCACCTTCTCCAGGCGCGGCGGTGGCGGGTGCGCGTATTCATACCCGTGCTCGTCGTGGCTACCGGAGCTGGTGTGTTGTTGGGTCGCGTCCGCGCGGCCAGGGGGCGAATCAAGGAACCCGGGTGGGCGGTGAAAGGGGTGTGGTTTTGTGGGGTCGCATCCGCGCGGGCCGATGAGATCTCCAAGGTCGTGGGTGCGGGGCGTCCTGCCCCGCGCCCGGGGTGAGGTGCGCGGACGGGACTGTGGTGTTACCCGTTGATGCGGCGTTGGCGTGCGGTTTGCAGTAGTCGTTCTGCTGCTCGCCCGGCTCGCTTACGGTCGTTGATGTTGACTTGTCGGTGGCTGTATCCTGCGCGTGTCTTCATGCGGAGGAGTGTGCGCAGCGAGTTGCCGAGGGCTCGGCCGTCTGGGCGTACTTTTGAGAGGTGGGCGACGGCTTCGTTGTGGTCTTCGCCTTGGACGTGCGTGCCGAGTGCGATGCAGCAGATGACGTCGGCGGCGGCGATGCCGGCGTGGACGCATAGCGTCACGTATGCGTCTGCGATGTCGGTTTCGTCGCCGGCGAGCTCGCGGATAGTCTCGGCGCCTTCCATGAACTGCTCGGCCTTCCGAAGGCGACCTGCGATCGTGGCCTCGTCGCACTTGTGGAGCTTTCCTGTCACTGCGTGCTTCCTGCTCGTGTCAGCCGGCGCAGTGTGCGCAGCGAGCCGTGGAGCCTCGATGGCGTCTCTCAGCGCGTTTTTCAACAGTGGCTCGGCCTCGTCTCCAGGGAGATCCTCCTCGTCATATTCGATGATCCGAGCGTCGTTGCCTGTCCATGCGGTGGCCTGCTCTTCGAGGGACGCGAGTTGCGCTCGCCATGTCGGCTCGTCGGGATCGCATCCGGTGGGTCGTAGGATCAGCAGGTCGAGGTCGCTCGCGGGGGTGGCGTGTCCGGTGGCCACCGAGCCGAACAGTAGGGCCAGGATCGGGGGTTGCGCCCATGCTCCGATGGCGCTCCGCAATCGCTCCAGAACCTGTTCGGGCAGGCCGGCCAGTCCCTCGATCCAGGGCGCGGCGACGTGGTCACGGTTGAGCTTGTACAGGTTGGCGTTGCCGGCCGGTCGGCGCAGCACGACGCCTTGTTGGGTGAGGCGGTCCGCGGCGTTGCGGACCCCCTGGTGGGAGCCGTGTCCCGCTAGGCGCTGGATCTGACGGCCGGTCATCTCCGCGTTCGCGCGCGCGAGAACAGCGAGCACGTCGCCGTCGAGCGTTGGGGTGAGCGTCTCGAGGGGCCTGCCGAAGTTCATGCTCAGACTATATCGAGTCTTGGCAAGTATGCTAGGCATTTAGCAATAATAGTTGCTTAAGAGTGTGTGCCGTATCTCGGGGGAGCGCGTTGGCCTCGAGCGTGCCGGAGGGGGTTGTCTCGGCCCCTCTTGATGAGCGTCGCGGCCGGGCCGATTCACCTTCTCCAGGCGCGCGGGTGGCGCGTGCGCGTGCCGTATCTGTTGGTGTATCTCGAGCGTGTGGAGGGTGTCCCGCAGGTGTTCGTCGCGCGCGATGTGGGAGGCGCCTCCAAGAAACAGTGACTGTTCAGGGCGTGTCGTGTTGTTGAACGTGTGTTGTTTGGGGGGTCGCGTCCGCGCGGCGGGGTGATGGACCGAGGCGGGGTGGGGCGGAGCGTCCTTGCTCCGCGAAGGGGCTTGGAGAGCGAACCGGGGTGCAGCCGGAGCGGCCGGGATGGGAACAGCGTCTATTCGAACGGTTCGATGTCGGTCAGGTAGCGGCGCAGGAGAGGGCTTGTGTACCTCCAATCTCCCCGGCCCCTGCTTTCGATGATCGCGGCGTCGCGCAGTCCTTCCAGCGCGCGGCGCACCGCTCCGCGCGGTAGACGGGTGTAGACCGGTTCGCTGCGTGCGAGCCGCTCGGCCACGAGGAGGCCGAGCTTGTGCAGCCTGCGGATGCGCTCCACCGTTTGCTCGTGGCTGACCCGGTCGGCGGCAAGCGCCGCGAGCAAGCCCTGCTCGACGATCGCGCCGTCCACTCGCCTCGTATCGAGTTCGACCGTGGTCAGGTGACTCTTCTGTGCGATCAACATGGTTGTACGGGGGTGTAGCTCGCCGTAGTCGACGATGTGCGAGAGGGCACTCGGCTCAACTTTGCAGTCATCGCTCACGAAACGCTCGGCCAGACCCGCCATCCAGGCGTCGCGATCGATCGGGCGCAGCCTGTGGAAGCCGCCAAACTGGTGCAGTGCGCGATGAGACGGCGTGAACAGGTCGCGCATCAGGTGCTCGAGGCTTCCGGCGAACAGGTAGCTGACGCCGACGGAGCGTTGGAAGATCGCGCGCATGCGCTTCGTGAGGCGGTCGGGGTTGCCATAGGGCTGCTGCGGGCTAGCGATCTCCTGGAACTCATCGAAGAACACGATCACCTCCTTGCGGTCGGCGGCGGCGATCCGTGCGGGGAGCGCGAGCGCGTAGTCGAGATAGCGCTCGGGATCGCGCGCCGCGAGGCCAGGGCTGAAGGCGATCTCGAGCTCCTCGCCGAGTTGCGCCTTGGATTTCAGCACCGCGGAGGTCTGCAGGGCGTCGGCGACGAAGCGCCCGGCCCGTCGCGTCTGATGAAGCGTACGGCGTAGCGCCGATCGATTGGAGATCGCTGCGGCGACGAGTGTCTCGGCGAGCTCGGCGGTGGTGGCGATCCGAAACAGGTCAACGGCGATCGTATAGAAGCCGCGTCTGCCCAGCCTGCCGAGGGCCGCGTCACACACGCTCGTCTTGCCTGTGCGCCGCGCTCCGGCGAGGACGACACTCGATCCGTTCGCCAGGGTGGATGTCATCTCGCGCACGTCGGCCGCGCGCCCGATCATCTGGCTGGCCGGTATCGGCTGATCGGTCGGGAAAAGGTCGCTACTGCGCTGGCGGGGCATCGGACGCATTATATGCACCTCTTATGGCGCATCATGCGCCTAACCTGGCGCATGACCCGGAGCCAGCGGTCACTAGCGTGGTCTCGCGGGTTGCGAGCCTTATGCGTCCGAGAATCGCTCCCGGCTCGGGTTTGATCATCGAGGTGATCACGTCGGGGCTGGGCGATAGCCCGAGGGGCGGCGCGCAGGGAGTACCCGCGGATGCTCCAGGCGCATGGCCGAAACGGCGCAACCTGGCTGGCTCACGGCCATTGAGCGCA
The DNA here is from genome assembly GCA_963755165.1 of uncultured Solirubrobacterales bacterium. Classification (GTDB taxonomy): domain Bacteria; phylum Actinomycetota; class Thermoleophilia; order Solirubrobacterales; family Solirubrobacteraceae; genus Palsa-744. Next base: position 314,487 of record CAVWIT010000003.1, read on the forward strand.
GGCCCTCGGCGAGTCTCGGCGTGATCGATTTCGTGGACATCTCCACCCCCTACACCGACGAGCCTCCCCAAACGGGACACCCCAAGCCGCGGCTGGCTGCTAGCTGACCCGGCGCCGCTGCCCCCGTCACCAACTCCTAACCATCCCGTGAACCCGGGCCTCTGACTGCCACGGGCCGGTCTCGGTGGGGTTATCTTGGCCCTCTTGATGAGCCTCGCGGCCGGGCCGACTCACCTTCTCCAGGCGCGCCGGTGGCGCGTGCCCGTGCTCCTGCTCGTCCTCACCGCGATCGTGTTTTCGCGGTTCATGTTCAGCAGGTGTATGCCGGCGCCGGAGCTGTACGGGAAGAAGGAGGAGAGAGAGAGTTTCAAGGATAAGGACAAAGGGAGAGAGGGGAGAAGAAGGACACGAGGGAGGACGAGGGTCTCATCATGCCCACAGTCCCGCGTGGGGGTGCCGGTCATAAACCCGAAGGTCACACGTTCGGGCTCGGCTTGCGGGCGCGGATGATCGCCGATGTCGCCTGCTCATGTACGCGGTGAGTCTCGCGGATCTTGATGTCCACGAGGCCGGCGTCGGTCAGGGCCCGCTCAAACTCCCCTTCGGTCAGTGCCCCGGCGATGCAGCCGGTCCACTGCTGCATGTCGGCGCGCGTGGCGTCGTTCATGTCCTCGTCGGCGATCACGTCGGAGATCGCGAAGCGCCCGCCCGGGCGCAACACCCTTGCGACCTCGCGCAGCACCCGGGGCTTGTCACCGGAGAGGTTCAGCACGCAGTTGGAGATCACGACATCGACGCTCGCATCGGGGAGCGGGATCGCCTCGATGAAGCCCTTGTGGAGCTCGACGTTCTCGACACCGGCCTTGCGGGCGTTCTCACGGGCGAGGGTAAGCATCTCATCGGTCATATCAAGTCCGATCGCTTTGCCGGTCGGGCCAACACGGCGGGCGGAGATAAGGAGATCCGCGCCGGCTCCGGAGCCCAGGTCGAGGACCGTCTCTCCCTCTTTCAGGTCGGCTACGGCTGTCGGCACGCCGCACCCCAGCGACGCCGCGACTGCCGTCTCAGGAGCCTCGGCCGCCTCGCCCGGCTCGTACAGCGTCCCGCCGAACACATGCTCGCCGGAGGCATCTGTCGTAGACACGCTCGGGCCGCAGCACGAAGACGTGGTCGGTGTCGGAGTGGGCTCGCCGGAGGATTGGTGCTCGGCGACGGCGCGGGCGGCGGCGGCGTAGCGCTCGCGGACTGTCTCGCGGATCTCTGTGCTCTCATCGGTCAGCTCAGCCATGCGGATAGCTCCTTTAGTGCGTTAGGGATGACGTAGTAGTAGGCCCACAGCCCTTGTCGCTCGGAGTCCACGATCCCGGCGTCGCGGAGCTTCTTCAGGTGGTGGGAGAGCGTGGGCTGGGAGACCTCGAACAGGGGAACGAGCTCACAAACGCAGACCTTCCCGGCGTGCTTGCGCAACACGTCCACGAGCTGCAACCGGATCGGATCGCCGAGAGCCTTTGCGACCTCTGCCATACGCAGCGCCTCCTCGCGCTGCACATCGGGGTAGACGACGGGCTCGCAGCAGCGCTCACCGGCCGCTCGCTTCTGCTTGGGGGATAGCTCCAAATCGACGGACATCTATATACATGTATATCAGTAAGACTCGCATTTGTCGATGTAATACGATCCGCGCTATGAACACCGGCGACGAGCCCACCACCGAGCAGCGGGGCGAGCAACCGCTCCGTTATGTGCTGTTTGTCTGCAACCACAACGCCGGGCGCTCGCAAATGGCTCAGGCTTTCTTTGAGCGTTACGGCCCCGAGGACGTGCGCGCCGAGTCCGCCGGCACCGAACCCGCAGCCGAGATCTGGCCGCCTGTGGTCGAGGCGATGCGCGAGGCTGGTATCGACCTCGCCGGACGCAAGCCGCAGAAGCTCACGGTCGAGATGCAGCTCCACGCCGACTGGGCGATCACGATGGGCTGCGGCGACGCCTGCCCCTACGTGGCGACGGCCGTGGAGGCGTGGGACATACCCGACCCGGCCGGCAGACCGATCGAGGACGTGCGCGCGATCCGTGATGGCATCGAGGCGCACATCCAGGAGCTGATCGCCGATCGCCTCGACGCGATCCGCAGCGACCGCACCGCCCACCAGCTGCGCCTCGTGCGGCTGCTGCCGAGGCTCGACGCGGAATTCGCATCCACCCGCTCCCCCGAGGAGATCCGCGCGTGCGCCGACGCGGTCCTCGCACGGTTCGAGGGAGCGCGAGTGCGCACCCACATCCTGACGCTCGCCCACCGCCAAACACGCGAATGCCTTCGCAAGGACGTCTGCGACCTGCTCACGCGCCAGGGAGGATCGTGACTAGGGCCCCAGCGAAGACCACAGCCCTGGCGAAGATCCGGAGCGTTGCGGGGGTGCGTGTTCGGTGAGCGCACGGGTCGGCATCAATGGCTTCGGGCGCATGGGTCGCTTGGCGCTGCGCGCCGCATGGGGCCGGCCGGAGCTCGCGTTCACGCACGTCAACGAGCTGGGCGGCGATGCTGCGACGGCGGCTCATCTGCTGATGTTCGACTCGATACACGGGCGCTGGTCGGAGGACGTGCACGGCGACGGCGACGTGCTGAGCGTCAACGGGACGACACTCGGCTACAGCAGCGCCGCCGAGCCCGCCGACGTGCCCTGGGGAGAGCTCGGCGTCGAGATCGTGCTCGAGTGCTCGGGCAGGTTTCGCACACCCGAGCTGCTCGACGCGTATTTCCGGCAAGGAGTGCGCAAGGTGATCGTGGCAGCACCGGTGAAGGAGGAGGCTCTGAACGTGGTCGTCGGGGTCAACGACCACCTCTACGAACCGCAGCGCCACCACCTGCTCACGGCGGCGTCGTGCACGACCAACTGCCTCGCGCCGGTCGTCAAGGTGATCCACGAGGGGATCGGGATCCGGCACGGGCAGATCACGACCCTGCACGACATGACCAATACACAAACGCTGATCGATGCCCCCCACAAGGACCTGCGCAGGGCGCGCGCGGCAAGCGTCTCGCTGATCCCCACCACAACCGGGTCGGCGAGCGCGATCGGGCTCATCTTCCCGGAGCTGGAGGGCAAGCTGAACGGCCTCGCGGTGCGGGTGCCGCTGCTCAACGCGTCGCTGACCGACTGCGTGTTCGAGGTCACCCGCCCCACCACAGTGGAGGAGGTCAACGCCCTGCTCGAGACGGCGGCCGACGGGCCGCTGGCCGGCATTCTCGGTTATGAGACGCGAGAACTCGTGTCCGTGGACTTCAAGGACGACCCGCGCTCGGGGATCGTCGACGCGCCATCCACGATGGTCACGGACGGAACCCAGGTGAAGATCCTCGCGTGGTACGACAACGAGTGGGGCTACGCAAACCGCATGGTCGAGTTCGCGCGCACGGTCGCAGACAGCCTCCCGGCGGCGGATGGCTAGCAGCACGGCAGCACCCGCCGGAAGCACCGCACCGCAGCGGCGTGGAGACCTGCGCAACTACGCACTGGTGACAGGGGCCTACTGGACAGACACGCTCGTCGACGGCGCGATCCGCACACTCGTGCTGTTCTACTTCGACCGGCTCGGCTACACCCCCTGCAGGTCGCCTCGCTGTTCGTGCTCTACGAGATCGCAGGCGTCGTCACGAACCTCGTCGGGGGCTGGCTCGCGGCGCGCTTCGGCCTGAAGATCACACTGTTCATGGGCCTGGCGATCCAGGTGCTCGCGCTCTGCATGCTCGGCTTCGCGCCGGCGTCGCTACTGGTGGTCCCGTACGTGATGGCCTCCCAGGCGCTCTCGGGCGTCGCGAAGGACCTGAACAAGATGAGCTCCAAGAGCGCCGTCAAGCTCGTCGTGCCCGAAGACGATGAGTCCGCGCTGTATCGCTGGGTCGCGATCCTGACCGGGTCAAAGAACGCGCTGAAGGGAGTCGGCTTCTTCCTCGGCGGCCTGCTGCTCACGCTGTTCGGATTCCAGGCCGCCGTGCTGGCGCTCGCGGCACTCGTCCTGACCGCGCTGATCGTGACCTCCACCTCGATACGCGGCCACCTCGGCCGCCCCGATAAGACCGCGAAGTTCAAGCAGATGTTCTCCAACAACCGCGCTGTCAACATCCTCGCGGCCGCCCGCATCCTGCTGTTCGCCGCCCGCGACGTGTGGTTCGTCGTCGGCCTCCCGTTCTTCCTCTACGCCGAGCTCGGCTGGAGCTTCTGGGCGGTCGGAACCCTCTTGGCCGTGTGGGTGATCGGCTACGGCGCCGTCCAAGCAGCCGCACCACGCTTCGTCCGCCGCCGCAGCCACCACCCCGACGGCGAGCCAGACGGAAGGACGGCAGTCTGGCTGGCGCTCGGCGTCGCCCTATGCCCCGCCGCGATGGCCGGCGCCCTGGGCGCAGGCGTGAACCCGACGATCGCGGTCATCGCCGGGCTGCTCCCCTTCGGGGTCGCGTTCGCGATGAACTCAGCCGTCCACTCCTACCTGATCCTCGCCTACGCCGACAACGACAAGGTCGCGATGAACGTCGGCTTCTACTACATGGCCAACGCGATCGGGCGACTCGCCGGCACCGTCCTCTCAGGACTGCTCTACCAATGGCACGGGCTCACCGCATGCCTATGGACATCAACCGCGCTCCTAGTCGCGGCCGGCCTGCTTTCAGTGCTCCTGCCGACCGAGGCAACGACGAGCATGCGATCTGCTCGGCTCGCACATGGCTAGTGGTCTGGCCCAACCGCCCCCCAACCAGCTCCTAACCATCCTGTGTGTCGTTGAGCGTGTGTTGTTGGGTCGCGTCCGCGCGGGTGGGTGATGGATCAAGGCGTGTGGGGCGGAGCGTCCTTGCTCCGCGAAGGGGCTTGGAGAGCGAACCGGCCGGCGTCCGCGCGCGGTCGCGGCGATGCTCAGATGCGTTTGAAGCCGAGCTGTTCGGCGACGGTCGCCTGATCGTCGTCGCGGGAGGCGAACGCGATCTCCTCTTTTTCGGGTTTCGCGAGCGCGGGCACTGTCAACGAGGCGACCGCGAGGTGCCAGGCGTCCAGGGTTCGCAGGGCGTGCTCGCGGACTAGCTCCAGAGCCTTTTTCTCGACGTCGGCTTGGGGGGCGGTCAGCTCGCTCACGCGTCCGTTCTCGGCGAGGTCGGCGTCGAGCATGGCGAGCAGGTCTTTCTCGTCGGTGTCGCCTCGGCCGGAGCGTGCCGCGCGAAGCAGCACACCGGAGACCTCGATCCGGGTCCACTTCCCGGTGACGTGTTGCATGTCTGGGTCCTCGAGCAGCGCGGCGGCCTGTTCGTGGCCGTCCTCGTCGTCGAGGTAGGACCGCGCCAGTACGGAGGAGTCCAGGTAGACGATCACAGGCGGTCTTCGCGGTCTTCGGCGATGAGCCGATCCAAGATCGGTCCGATACCTCGAGTCGAGGCGATGATGCGCTCGCGCTCGGCCTTGCTCATCGGTGCGGCGGGGACCTCGCTGAGCATTCCCAGGGCGCGAGCTCTGGCGCGCAGTCGCTCCTGGGGGGTGGGCTGGGGAGCGGGCGGGGTACCCATATCCGCGTCCGTGGAGGCGTCGAGGATCGCGCCGGCGACGGCGTTCATGCTGCGCCCCTCGCGTACCGCGCGCGCGGCGAGCCGCCGGTGGAGATCCTCCGGGACGCGTAGGAGCAGCTGCTTCACGAACACGATGATATCCACCATCGGCGTGATATCAGTCGCGATTGGTCTGTGCCGGCTGGATTTCGAGGCATGCCAACAACCGTACGCACCGCCCGCGACGAAACTCTCAGCCGCAGCCTCAATCCCCCGTGTTGATGGGCCACGCGCCGCAAAACCTGGCGCGTTCCGGTCCTTGTTCCTGTATCTGGAACGCCGCGAAGACGGTCAACCGACGTGCCGACTCAGCTGGTCATCGAGGATGATTTGTTTGGGAGTGTTTGAGGGATGGCATCTCCACTCCCTACTCCGACGAGCCGCCCAAAACGGGACACCCCCCTGTAGTGTGGTGTTGTTGAACGTGTGTTGTTTGACGGGTCGCATCCGCGCGGGCCGATGAGACCTCCAAGGTCGTGGGTGCGAGGCGTCCTGCCCCGCGTCGGGGTGGGTCAGCTCCGAACAGGGTGCACTGACAGCGCGCCCAAAGCGGGTGCTTGCTACTGACCGGTTTTCCGGCGGCCGCCGAGGATCGCTCCCGGCTCGGGCTTGATCATCGAGGTGATCACGTCAGGGCTGGGCTCGGGCAAGTTCGGGCGCTGCGGAACCAGCATCCTAAAGATTTTCTTGAGCATCAAAATCATGATAACGCGAGCTGTAGTCCCCACAATGCGACCTCGACGACTATCGCCACCGACGCGAGTGTAAACGCCCGTCCCAGCACCTCGATGTGGGACTCGTTGGTCACAGAGATCCTGTCGCATGTGGCTGCGAGTCGCAGATAGGCGTCCGCGGCTGGATCGTGCCGGCGACGTGTCGAGCCGAATAGATCGCCACCAGCAGCCAGGGACTTGATCATCTTCGTGGGTAGTAGTACATAGAGACAGAGCACGAGGGAGAGCACGAACACGCCGAGTCCGAGGAAGGCCAGGCCTCGTAGATGGCTGGTGGTCAGAGCCCGAGCGCCAAGGAACGAGACGACCACCGATGTGGCCGTGAGCAGAGCTCCGGTTCGCGCACGCAGATCACGAACCGCCGTGTGCTGCTCGTCGAGGGCGGCACGCGCGATGCTGTATGCAACCCGCGCGATCTCGGGCCACTGCGCCTCGGGCTCTGAGTGCTCGTCGTTCATGGACCCGAGGCTACGGCCCTCTGTAGATGGCCTGCTGATCGAAGGGGGTCTGGGCGATAGCCCGAGGGGCGGCGCGCAGGGAGTGCCCGCGGATGCTCCAGGCGCATAGCCGAAACGGCGCAACCTGGCTGGTTCACGGCCAGTGAATGCAGGCTGTTGGCGAGCCTCGGCGTGATCGCTCTCGTGGGCATCTCCACTTCCTACTCCGACGAGCCGCCCAAAACGGGACAAGCCTTCTCGGCCCTCTTGATGAGCCTCGCGGCCGGGCCGACTCACCTTCTCCAGGCGCGGCGGTGGCGGGTGCGCGTACTCATACCCGTGCTCGTCGTGGCTACCGGGGCTGGTGTGTTGTTGGGTCGCGTCCGCGCAGCTGGTGGTTCTCCCAAGGCGTGTGGGCGCGGAGCATCCTGCCCCGCCGCTGAGGAGGGGTGTCGGGACAGGCGTCTACGGGAGGAGCGCTTGAGGCGTCTCAGGTGTTCCAGTGCTTAGCTGCGTAGCAGACGCCACGAGCATGTCTTGTGCAAAGCGCTCGTTGAATCCAGCAAGAAAGCCAAGGACTGCATAGAACGCGAGCGGATGGATGTGAGAGATCTGAATCGACGGCAGCCAACCCCCGGCGACCGCGGCAAACAGCACCATGCCGAAGACAGCGCCGATGAGGGGCCTGACGGCGCCGAGAATAGTGAGCATTGTGCTGCCGGAGTCGTAGTCCAACCGCAGGTTCCCCGAGGCCATCCGCTGTAGAACGCTGACGGTCGCGCCGAGCCCGCCGCCTAACAACGCTATGCCGTACCACGCTGGGACGTCGTGGTTGTCAAATACGATCGCCAGCGCTACGCACACGAGCGCAACGACCCCCACGCCTACAACCATGCCTCGCCCGTACCGTCCCTGCGCCTCACGCTGAGCGGCTCTTAGGAAGGCGGACTCAGCGGCGTGCACCTCTGGGCGCATCACCTCAATTCTCCTGACGAAGCCGTCCGACGGCTCTTGAGAGAGAGGCTGCTTCGCCTTCTCCCGGTCCAACCGGTCCCGCTTCTCCAGGTTGACTGCGGAGAAGATCGAAGTGCACAGCTCGTAGGCTCGCAAGCAGTGGGGAGCTCGCTCTGCGATCGCGCGTCTTGCACGAGCTACTTTTCTGACAGCGCCGGCGCGCGACACTCCGGAGCGAGCGTGCTTATGCGTCTCGGCTTCGCGCTCCAACTGAGCAAGCGACGACGAGTCGACCCGCCAAAGCTCACAAGAGCGCTTGGCAAGGCCTTCGACGCGATGCAGTAGAAGGAGCGCCTCTGCCCAGTCGAAAGCGATCGCTCGCTCCATCACGGTGTACCAGAGGTCACCGTCCGGCGTGAGGTACACACCACATCCAGGCGCGCCAAAGATCGTGACGTTGACCTCGTTGCCAGGCGCGACGCTACCCTTGCCCTTCTCCTTCTTGAATGCGGCGAGCGCTCGCTCGTAGAACTCGTCTCCGAGCGCCTTCTCTAGCGGGTCTTCGAGGGTTTGCCCGTACTTCAGACGGACCAAGTCTGCGAACGCAAACGCGAGCTCGGTCTTAGCCAGGCGCTCCTCCCACCATTTTTGTTGCTGGACGTGCTTTGGCGATGATCGCCACGCGTCCCTGCGCCGTTTGGCTCTGCTCATGAGCGTTCCTCGAGCCGTGTGGGACGGCAGCGCCGTGCCCTGGCCCGCGATCAAGGCCCCGGATGGCGACCAGCGCGCTACAATAGCCTTGATGCGTGGCGAGATCATATAGCTAACCGTTTTGGTGCGAAGGTGCGGCTTCGCACCATCCTCAACCCAGCTTGCTGGCGCTCATCAACGGTGTCAGAGTGCCGTCGCTTGGCTGCACAACCTCCGCCGACACGCATCCGCTGGGAACGCGACCAATCATCCGGATCACCTTCCGGACCTTCGCATGCGCCGTCATCTGTGGCCCACCTGACCGCTGTGACGCCAGTTCTAAGGCCAAGTCCCCCGGATGCCGATAACCGCGCTATAGTGATTGTGATGCGTGGCGAGATTATATAGCTAGCTGACTGGTGCGGGGCTTCACGGTCGTGCGCCATCCTATCGCTGCCCTTCGGTGCTGCTCTGATTCGATCCGTCGTCATTGGCGATTTGTTCTCCGGGGGAGCCGGCGAGGCTCTGAGGTACTGCCGACTCGTACAGGCCTCGCGCGATGAACTGATGCCTGCATCCACCTAACCGGTCGTTTCGCTTTGCAACAGGCGAGATCCGAGCGTTTCGTGCGTTCCCAGCCTCACGCCTGGTCAGGACGAGATGCATTGCTCCACGCCTCCGCCGACCTTGTGCCTGCTTCCGCGGAACAGCGCAACCTGCCTGGCCCTCGGCCAGTGAGTAGAGCCTGTCGGCGAGCCTCGGCGTGATCGGTTTCGTGGGCATCTCCACTTCCTCCTCCGACGAGAGCTCCAAAACGGGACAGGCCCAAGTCTCGGCGAGCTGGCTCGGTGCCGCCGGAGCCCCCGTAACCAACTCGTAACCATCCTGTGAAGCCGGGCCTCTGACTGGCACGGGCCGGTCGCGTGGGGGCTACCTTGGCCTCTCGATGACCATCGTCGCAGCCGGGCCGACTCACTTTCTCCGGGCGCGCTGGTGGCGCGTGCCCGTGCCCGTGCGCGTATTCGCGCCTCGTGCGTCCCGCGCCTGGCATGCCTGTGCTCGTGTGCACCCTCGCCGCGATCGTCCTGTCCGTCCATACCGGGCAGGCGCGTGCGGTGATCCTGCCGGCGACCACGATCGATGGCCCCAGCGAGAACATCGTCGGCTTCGGGGGTGTCGCGATGGCCGAAGACGGCACAGGAGGCTTGGTGTATCTCAAGCGGCGGGCTAGCGCGTGGCGGGTGTGTCTGTGCGCCGGAAGAGCTTGCTCACCGACACGGGGATGAGGAAATCCGGTCCGACGAGGCCGGTCAGATCAGCGGATCGACAGACATTGTAAGAGCCAGCTCGCCGCCAGCCCGAGACCCAACCCGGTTCGATCGGACGACATCGCCCGGCAACCCAAACGATGACACTGACGCTCTTCCAGTCATTGTCGTCTTTGTCCTCGCGAGCCTCGCGCATGGCCGCGACGGAAGGGCCGGTCTCCTCCGCGCCTGGCAGGCGCAGAGTCCGCACGGCCAGGCCGAGCGACAGCCCAAGCAGGGCCAGCGCGACGATCCAGAGGCCGTACGCCCCTCTGGCGCCGATGACGATCGCGGCGAGGGCCGCGTCGACGGCCATCACGCCGGGGTACCAGCCATTACCATCCACCACAAGGAGGTCGGGTTGTGGATGATCCTGCGGCTGACGGTATGAGGACAGCGTCCCCATCACTACAGTTGCGAGAGCTGCCGGTTGGGCTGATCGAGCCGAATCTCGCCCAGCCGCGTCGTTACCTTGATGAGGCGACGCTCCAGGCGCTGGCTGGTTCTATTGGCGAGCGCGGTGTTCTTCAGCCGGTGCTCGTGCGTCCCTTCCAGGACGGCAGATATCAGTTGGTCGCGGGGGAGCGGCGCTGGCGCGCCGCGAAGATCGCGGGCTTGGAGACGATCCCGACGTTGGTATCTGAGTATGACGATCTCGCGGCGCTCGAGGCGGGGCTGATCGAGAATATGGCGCGCGAGAACCTCAACCCCGTCGAGGAGGCGCGCGCTTGCGCGACGCTCGTGAAGGAGCTCGGCGTGACCCATCAGCAGATCGGAGAGCGCGTGGGGCGCAGCAGCAGCGGGGTGGCGAATCTCGTGCGCTTGCTCAACCTGTCCGCGGAGATCCTCGAGCTCTTGGAGCGGGGCGAGCTGAGCGCAGCTCATGGACTGGCGCTGCTGAGGGCAAAGGATCCCGAGTCCCGTCGGCAGCTGGCTAGCAAGGCGGTACAGGAAGGATGGTCGGTACGGACGCTGAGGGCCCGTGCTGATCAGAGCAACAGCGCTGGGTCTGTCCCCGAGGACGCCATGCCTGCTCAGCGGCAGGGTCCTGGACAGCAAGGGCAGGACCTCGAGGCGCTCGCGATGAACGTCGCCAGGGTATGGGGCGATCTGCTGGGCGTCGAAGTGGGGGTTCGTACCTTGCGTGCCCGGCAGTTGCGGGTGGAGGTCGTGTTCAACTCCGCCGAGGCGGCGCTCGCCGTGGGCGGACGCCTGGCCGAGGCAGTCGCTCGGGGATCCAAGGGCAGATGAGGACGAGGCTGTCACCCACGCCGGTCTGACCCACCCCCACCACGACGCCGGCACCACGGCAGCAAAACCCCGGCCAGTCTCATCCGCCAACGGCAACGCGAGACCAAGACCCCGCAATTCGCAGAACGGCCCGCCGGCAAGGCCATCAAGCGCAGGCCATGCGATTCCCGAGGGGCCGTAGCAGGAAAAAGGGATACCTCTCGAGTCTCAGCACCTGCCCCCTGTAACCATCCTGTGAAGCCGGGCCTCTGACTGGCTCCGGCGGGTCACGCGGAGGGTATCTTGGCCCTCTTGATGAGCCTCGCGGCCGGGTCGACTCACCTTCTCCAGGCGCGCCGGTGGCGCGTGCGCGTGTCCATACCCTTGCTCGTGTTCACCCTCGTCGTGGTCGTCCTGTCCGTCCATGCCGGGCAAGCGCGCGCGGTAATCCTGCCGGCCACCACGATCGACGGCCCAAGCGAGAGCATCGTCGGGTTCGGCGGGGTCGCGATGGCCGAAGACGGGACCGGGGGTTTGGTCTATCTCAAGCGCGTCAACGGGGTGCCGCATGTGTTCGTCTCGCGCTATGTGGGCGGCCAATGGCTGCCGCCGATCCAGGTGGACCGTTGCAGGATGGTCTCGTCATCGGCAGAACAGGAAGAAGAACGAAAGCGAGAAGGAAGAGGGGAACACTGCCAGGAACCCTTCGCCGCCACCTGGCCGCGCATCGGGGCGGCCAACGGGGGGGAGCTGGTGGTCGTGTGGGCGACACCCTTCGCCACCAAGGAAGGCAAGCTGGTCTACGAGCTGCTCGGCGCGCTCCTCGGCTCCGGCGGCGCGACGTTCGGTCAGGCGATGATCATCGACTCCGACATCGAAGAAGCGACCGGCACCAACCCCGATCTGGCAGTGAGCTCCACCGGCCAGGCAGATGTCGTCTACAGGGTGGTCGAGACCACTGTCGCCAACGTTCCGCTGCTGCGTCCCGGCGATGTGGTGGAGCAGGTGCGTGTCGCGCATTTCGACGGACAGCGCTGGTCGGGTCTGGGTCAGGTCAACCGCAATCCCGGGGTCTCGATGCGCCCGCCGACACAGGCCAACGCGCCCAAAATCGCGATCGGTCAGACCGGCAACGGGGTGGTGGTCTGGCAGGAGCCCGACATCGAAGGCGTCGCGCGCATCTGGGCCAGGCGCCTGTTCGGTAGCACGCTCGACTACGTGATGCCGGTCAGCGCCACGACCTTCTCCGGCACGCCGATCGGCACCGACGCCGACGCGCCGAGCGTGGCCGTCTCGCGGCTGGGACAGGCTGACGTCGCCTACCGGCAGCCCGTCGGCCCGGGCTCGCCGCTGCCCGGGCCGCGCATATTCCTAAACGTCTTGCCCAACGGCGAATCCAAGAGCGGCGCGGAGTTCCTCGGCGCGAGCGTTGCCGACTCAGCGGTTTCCGGCGGCGCCGGGGCGAGCGTCGGGCCGCCGAGCGTGGATATCGACGAAAAGGAAGATCTGCGGCTGCTGTATGACGCAAACGGCACCCCTCGCGTGATCCAGGGCAACGACAAAGGGCTGACGGGCGCGCTGTCGCTGGGGCCTGGGTTCGCGGGCTCCGAACCGTTCGCGGCGAGCGTCATGAACCCGGCCGGAGGTGGCGTATCGGCATGGCCGAGCGCCGACGCGCAGGGCGACCCCGCCGTGGCGGTGCGCGAGGACTTCTCCAGCGGCGCCGCGCAAACCGCGCTCGTCAGCGGCGGCGCCGGCGGTCCGATCGGGGAACTGGCGCTCGGGCGCTCGGGGCTGGGCGATGGCCTGATCGCCTTCCAGCAGGGTCCTCTCGGCAACGCTGCGATCGTCGCCGCCCAAGCCACCGCGCCACCGACCGAACTGATCCTCAGCGCGCCCAAGAAGTGGGTCAAACCCTCACAGGCGCTCGTCAGCTGGCAGCCGGCGACCAGCGCCGACGGGCCGCTGCATTACACCGTCGTGCTCGACGGCCGCGCGCAAGCGACGCCCACGGGCGCCCTGCAGTTGCGCCTGGATCCGCGCGGGCTCGGCTCGGGGCGTCATCACGTGCAGCTGCTGGCCACCGACATCAACGGCCAGGCCACGCTCTCCGCGCCTTCCACCCTGTCAGTGGATGGGGTGCCGCCCACCGTCAAGATCGCGCGCGCGCAGGGCGGCTATGGGGTCAGCGTGCGCGTCAGCGACGCTTACTCGGGAGTCGCCACACATGCCGTGAGCGTCAGCTTCGGCGACGGCCACAGCGCTCGCGGCCGGGCCCGCTTCCGCCACCGCTATGCCCACGGGGGCGTCTATCAGATCGTCGTCCACGTCCGCGATCGCCTCGGCAACGCCGGTGTCGTGCGCAGACTCGAGAGCGTGCGATGAGAGGGCGGGCGCACAGCATGCTCGCCGGATGGCGCGCCGCCGTCTCGCCACGGCGCCTGTCCGCGGCGGCGCTTGTCTGTGCCCTTGGGGCCGTGCTCGTGGTGCCCGTCCCGGCCGGCGCCAACGTGTTTGGGCCGATCTCCCTGGTCTCGGAGAGCGCCCCGCCCGCGGTATCGCTACACCAGGCTCAGCAGGCTGAATACGCACACGACCCGGCGATCTCTGGTAGCGGGCAATATGTCGCCTTCGACGGCTCGATCGGCGGGGTCAGCGGCGTGTGGCGGCGCAACCTTGCGACTGGCGAGATCCAGCAGGTCGCCGGCGGCGACGCTGAGCTGCCCTCGATCAGCGAAAACGGGCAATACATCAGCTTCACCACCAACGAAGGATCCAGCCTCGCCGAAATCACCAACGGCCTGCCCGTCGTGCACCACAAAGTGGAAGCGGCGAATGTGTACCGGCGCGACATGGAAGTCCCAATCCCCGAATCCGGGCATTGCGAACCCTCGCCGCAGGAATGTCCCTTCACGGTGGTATCGGCGCCGGACGAAACGGCGATGCCTCTGACCTACGAAGCAGCAGGAACCTCCCTCGGCTCGGCGGCGGTCGGGCGCTCGGCGATGAGCGCCAACGGAAACGAGGTGGCGTTCGTGACGACCGCGGTCTCCAATCTCGTGCGATATCCCAAAGTCGAAGAAGAAGAAATCGCGAAAGGAGAAACGCCCAAGCCGCACACACCCGCGCTGCAGGTCGCTGTTCGCTACCTCGACATCGGCAAGACGGTGCTCGTCAGCGGGCGCTACGTCGAAGGCCGGACGACGGAAGAACCGGTCTTCTCCCAGGAAGGCAGCACGACCTACGGCGCGGTCTTCCCCGGCGGCTCGTGGAAACCTCCGGGCTTCGGTCCTCCGCCACCCTATGGGCAGTATGGAAAGAGTCCTCCGCTGGGTGCGTCGATCAGCGCCGACGGCTCGACGGCCGCTTGGATGGGCGCCGACATCGGCGAGCAGGCGCAGATGCTTCCAAGTGAAACCAGGAGTCCGAGCTATACAGAGCCGCTGTGGCGGCGCATTGCGCCCGGCTCGCAGACGTCGACCGAGCGGATCACCGGCGGCTCGGACCCGACGAACCCGGCGTGCGTGGCGAGCGGCGAGATCACGCTGCCGTCAAGCCCAACCCCCGCGGACCCCTGTCAGGGTCCGTTCGAGGTGGTGACAGGGACGGGTGGGCAGGGGAGCGGGATCTGGGCCGGCGGAGGGAGTGAAGCGGGCGATTTCGTTCCGCGGCTGAGCGCCGACGGCTACACCGTGGCGTTCATCGCCGAGGCTCCACTTGTCTCGCTCGGAGAAAACTTCGGCCGAGGCGGGCTCGGCCAGGAAAGCGATCTCTACGTCGCGGACATGCATTCGGATCCCACCCGCCCCACGCGCGAGCAGGCGCTCACCCAGCTGACCGAGCTCGCGGGCGGCGAATCCGCGGGCACCGCGAACACGGCGCCGATCTTCGACTTCGACATCTCTTCCGACGGCAGCCAGGTCGCGTTCACCACCAGGCGCACCCAGTTCCCGCTCGGCTCGCCCGCCTACGTCACCGCCCCGGCGGCGGAACCGGGAATGGACGAGCTGTTCGACGTCGACCTTCGCAACCACACGCTCACACGCGTGACCCACGGCTACGCCGGCGGCCCGAGCGAACAGCCTCATCCGCCGGTGCGCGCCGGTCTGGATCCCTACGGCGAAAGTGAACCGGGGCTTGGGGCGCTCTCACCTTCCTTCTCCGCCGACGGCACCATGCTGGCGTTCTCCTCGACCGCCTCCAACCTGGTCTTCGGCGACGGCAACACCCCTGGGCTCGAACAGAAAATCGGCTCCTTCGATGGCGGCGACGCTTTTGTGACCTCGCGGGTGATCTTCGGCTCGACGCCCCACCCGCAGTACGTATCGAGCGCGCCGGCACCCTCGATCACGCCCGTCTGGGATCTCGGCGTGACCGCGCTCTCACGACCCGATGGGAGCGTCGAGCTGTACGTGCAGGTCCCTGGAGCCGGAAAACTGCGGGCGCTCGCGCGTGGTATCGTGCTCGTCCGCTCAGCTCGCGCGGTGCTCGTCCGCTCGGGCCGCGCGCGGCCCGCGACGCGGCATTCGCGCACGAGCTCATCCCGGCGGGGACATGGTCGCGCATCGACGGTTGCCACCCGCACCGTCGCGCTCGCCGGCACATACCCCGACAGCGAAGGGCTCCTCACGCTCACGCTGAAGCTCACCAAGCCGTATTCCGCGCTTGCCTCCCAGCGTGGCGGGCTCTCGGCGACCGTGAGCATCGCCTTCACGGCGGCCGGCAGGCCAACTCTGCAGCAGTCGCTGCCGGTGACCTTCGAGCGCACTGCCAGTGCTCCGCGACGCTCGCGGCGGACTCGCGCTGCCGCGCACCGGGGATCCCGCGGATGATCTCTCCGCGCACCGCGATCCTGGTTGTGTCGCTGGCGCTCGCTCCCTTGAGCCTCTCCTCGCCGGCCACATCCGCGGCCGCTGAAGGGGCGGTGACGTGGCATCTGGAACAGCCGAAGCCTCCGAAGCCGCCCCCCGGCGTATCGGAATCGCAGGTGCCGATCGCTCTGGGCGCGATCAGCGACATCGAGTTCTGGGCGCCCAATCGCGGGCTGCTGCTGACGGCCGGCAACCCACCCACAATCCCGCCGGGCGTGTGGGCGTACAACGGCGTGGAATGGCACGAGCTAGCCACGGTATGCGGTGCCACGGTTCATGGATCCAACCACGGAAGCATCGCCTGGGCCGGACCGGAGGACTTCTGGACCGTCTCAGACGGTCGTCCGGGTCAGGTCGCCGAATCCGGGGTGTTCAGAGAACCGCCGCTCGAAGACAACACCCTCTGCCATTTCTCCGGCGGACACGTCGTGGCCTCCTACGCCCATCCCGCCTTTCAGGCGGACTCCTATCAGGCGATGCGAGCGGCGGGATGCATCCCGCCGTCACCTCCCGCCGCCACCTCCACCGACTGCTGGTTCGCCGGCGATCCGCTGCCCGAACCCCAGATCGGCGCCTTCCAGCTGCACTGGAACGGCAGCACGCTGGAAGCCGAACCCTACCCGGGGGAAGGGCACCCGGTAGAGGACCTGCGCCTGTTCGGAGGGCACCTCTATGAGAGCGTGCGACTATCGCCCGGCGACCGCGTCGCGAAGCAGGAAGTCGAACCATCAGTCATTCACGGCATCAATCGCGAAAGGGTGCTACCGACGTTCGAACCCGAAAAAGGGGTGATCTCCTACGGCTTCGGGGAGTTCCCGGAAGCCCTGGGCTTCCTGCACCTCTCAGCTGCCGACGGCTCTCTGTGGGGAGCGGCCGGCTCGGTGTCGCCGGCAGAGCTGCCTGAAAACTCCGCGCACGGGGAAGTCACCGTTGTACGCCGCTCCGCAGAAGGGACCTGGAGCCAGCTCATCGGCCCAGCCCCCGCCCATCCTCTAGGTAAGGATCTCTTCCCCGAAGAAGCGAGTCTCCTCCCGGAAGGCGCCGAACGGGCGGCAGTAACCTCGATTGCGGCCGAGCCGGGTACGAATAGCGCCTGGCTCGGACTCGCTCCACAGGAAGCGCGCAGCCCGACGGCACGTGCGGTGATCTTGCGGATCTCCGCCGAAGGGAAGGTCTCCGAAGCGCAGACGCTGCCCTCGGCTGAAGAACAGCTTGAAGGCATCGGCCCCAAAGGCGAAGCTGCGAGGCTTGCCTGCCCGGCCGTCAACGACTGCTGGCTTGCGACCACGCAGGGATGGTTGTTCCACCTCGCGCCCGAAGGCGAAAGGCACATGCCGGTAGACACCGATCCCGCGTTCGCGAACCTCATCACCTACCGCCCGCCGGACCTGGGGCTGCCGCAGGTGCCCCCCGATGCGCCGCCCCCCGACACCTCCGGGCTGGTCGAAGAACCACCGTCCTACGGCGGCGCCTTTGCGGAAAGCTCATCGGCCTTGATCAAGCAGAAGATCTCGGTCTCCCTGCTCTCAAACCTGCACAGCCGGCTGCTGCATGGGAGCACGCTCGAACTGCGCTTCCACCTGGCGGTGAAGGCCAGCGTGCGCCTGCTCGCCAAGCGTCACAAGAGCGTCGTGGCCAGCACTCCCACGCGCACGCTGGCCGCGGGCAACCGCAAGCTGCTGCTGCGTCTGAACCCGCACAGCTGGCCGACCAAGCTCGATCTGCAGACCCACGCGCTCGCCCCGTTGCCAACGGTCACCGTCAACCAACCGGTGGGTGGCCCGGAACATGGTGGCGTGGGCGCAAACACGGTGGGGACCGGCCTGACGGTTCTCCCCAACGTGCCCTCGTTCGCGGGATTCGGATCGGGATCGGAATCGCCTCCGCGATCACGCGCGGGATCCGGATCGTTTACGGGATCGGGATCGCTGCCTTGAGCCGCCTGTGGAAATGTGCAGGCACGGCACTTGTGCGGCCGGCCCCGCTCGCCGCTGTCGCTGTGCTCGTCCTCATGAGTGCGCTCGCGCTCACTCTGGGGGATGGCCTGCCGGGACCCGGCGGCACCTCTGGCGGGGTCCCACGCGCCGCCGCCCAGCCTGCGCTTGCCGAAGAACCGACGCCTCAGACAGACGCCTCGGTCCCCGCGCGCGAGGTGACGATGATCGGCGCGACACCGGAAGAACCCGGAGCGCCCGGCAGCAACGAGACGTGGGGCATTGGCCAGGCGGGCTCCACGACGGTGCTCGTCCGCTACACGAGCCAGGGTGGGTGGTCCTCGCTCGGACCCTCGCTGCTTGACGACACAGGACACCAGCTGTCCGGCTTCAAGCTCGACCAGCCGAATGGAGCCCCGAGCCCGCTGACTGGCCAGATGACGCCTGCCGGCGCCGGTGTATTGGCCGGCGCCGTACCGCTCGCAGGAGGCAAGGTGCGTCAGGTCCTGCTAGTGCGCAACCCAGGCGGATCATTTCAGGAAACCCAGCCGGTTCCCGCCGAAGGCGAAGAACTGAAGGTGGGCGAAATGCCGCTGCTGAAGAACGGCGAAGTCCTCTTCGGCGCCCAGCGCGCTCCGCTCATGGCCCCGCTCGACGAAGCCGGCGGAGAGGCGGGAGCGCTGGTCGTGCCGGTCGGCGAAAAAGGTGGCGTGGAAAGTGGTGTTCTGCACTGGGACGGCAAACACTGGACCCTCGAGACGATCGAAATCCCAGCAGCGAGCCACGAAGACTTCCACGTGCTGGCGATCGGCGCAAGCGCCCCGACGAACGCCTGGCTGCTCGCGCAGCTCTCTTCCAAAGCGTCCTACCCGGCGGGCGCGGTGGCGCTCTTCCGGCGTATGCGTGAAGGAGAAGGGGAAAGCGCGAAATGGAGCTGGAAGCCGGTCGCGCTCGTCCCGGGCGAAGGGGACGGGAAGGCCCATCCTCTGGTCGTCCCGGTTCCTGAAGCGCCGAGCGAAGAGCCCTTCACCGTCTCCGGCACCGGCGAGCCTCCGACGGTTGGGTCCCAAATCCTCACCGTCACCGGCGAGGGCGTCTGGATCGACGGTGAGCGCGCTGACCTTCACGCCCGAACGCCCACGACGACGACGATCTTCTTCAAGCCCGAAGGCACGACCGGCGGCCGCTTGGAAGCGAGCTGGTGCGAGCTGCCGGCGGGCGCGCCCTCCGGGACGCCGCCGTGTGACCATGAACTACCCGAAGGGCTGCCCAGCGGACCCTCGCGCAGCATCGCTTGGGCGAACGGGACTCGCTTCGGCGAGCGTGTGATCACGGGGCTGCCCGAAGGGGTGAGCCTGCGCCTGGAAGGCGAATCGTTCACGCCTGTGCTCGCGCTCGGCGCAAGCTCGGGCGCGGACAGCGACCCCGGCGCCGAGCGCGGCGCCGCGTTCTCCGGGCCGCGCGAGGGATGGTTGGGCGTGAATAGCCTGCCCGTCCACCTGACGCGCGAACCCGCCGCGAGCAAGCTCGCGTCATGGCCCGTGCCCTTCCGACATCCACTCACGGCGATCGCGCCGCAGCCGGGCGCGCCGGCCGGCTCGCTCGCGAGCGAAGCGCTCGCGGTCGGCGACCTCGGGCAGGTCGCCCGCTACAAGCCGGGCCGGGGCTGGCTGCCCGAAAGCCTGTACGGGGCGGGTCAGAAGGTCAAGACGCCGCGTCTACGTGCGGTCACCTGGCCCACGCCCTCCCGCGCCTACGCGGTCGGCGATGAAAGCCGCGAAGGCGGGGGAGAACAGATGTGGTTGTGGCGAGGCGAGACGGGCCTGTGGGAAAAGGACCCCGCCACGCCGCTCAACTTCCGCGGCAACCTGCTCGGCGTCGCCTTCGATCCCAACAACCCGGCGCGCGGTTACGCGGTGGGATCGGCCGCGGTGGGGCAGGGCGGAGTGCTGCTGCGTTACGGCAAGACCTGGGCTCAGGAATCGCCGGAAAAGATCCCGCCCCAGGTCCAGGGGGCGAGCTTCACCGCGATCGCGTTCGCGGGCTCGGAGGCGATCGTCGCCTACCGCGAACAGCCCAACCCGCGGGAAAATCGGTTCATCGGCGGCCTGATCGTCAACGATGGCTCGGGCTGGCAGCTCGACCAGAGCGCAGCGGCGGTAATGGGCGCGAGCGCCCCCGAAGCCGTCGCCGGGCTGCCGGACGGGGGCGCCGCGTTCGCGGCTTCGGGACCGGAAGGGCCGCGCGTGTACGAGCGCGAATCGGCCGGTGCGTCCTGGCAGCCCACGCCGACGCCGCTGCCCGGCCTTGGCGCGGGCTCGCTGGCGCTGTTCCGCGAAGGGGGGGCGCTGCGAGCGATCGCCTCGAGCGGCGCCAGCAATCTGAGCGAGCTTCCGTCGCCACCCCCTGGGTTTCCGCCGAATCTGATTCCCCCCTTCCCGCTTGGGGCCAGCGGACCCGAAAGCGGCGGTGTGCTGCGGCAGACCTCGACAGGGTGGAGCGACGAGAGCCACGAACTGAACCCGGCCGGCGAACCGGCTGGCGGCTATGTCCACCACGACCTGCCCTACCGGCCCGACCCCATCCTCGCGGTCCTCATCGACCCGACCGGCACACAGGGCTGGGCGGTCGGCGGGGAGGTCAACAACAGCGAACCGCTCCTCGAGACCGCAGATGTCGAGCGCTACCCGGCCGACGGCATCCCGCCGCCCGGAGTGGCGAGTGCGACTGTGCCGACCACCGCTTCGAATGCAACCTTCGCGATCGGCGGCGACGCGCAGTGCGCGGCCCCCTGCGCCGACCGTGCTCGCGCCGGCGTTGGCCCCGATGTGTGGCTGTCGGCGGCGCTCGCCCGTGCGGGGCAGATCCCTGACGTGCGAGCGTTCCTGTACACCGGGCCAGGTGTGAGCGCTGGGGAAACCAGCGGCCTCAAAACCGTCGCAATACCCTTCACGCAGGAGCTCCACCGCTACGCGGAAATTCTCGCCTCGAGCCCCTTGCCCACCTATACCGCCATCTCACCCCAGGATCTCAACGCGCGTCCCGAAAGCGAGGGCACCGAGGCGACGTTCGTGCAGGAGCTGGCCGGCCTACACGGACCGTTAGGGCGCGGTCCACAAGCGGCGAGCCTACCGACCGCGCCGAGCGGGCGATTGGGCGAAGGGGAACCCCAGTCGTGCGTGGGCACGGTCGGTTGCGAGGGCGCCTACTACGCGCTCGACTCCGAAGGCCCGGCAGGCACCGTGCGGGTAATCGTGCTGGACGACTCCCGGGACGTCAGCCCTACGCAGCTTGCGTGGCTCGAAGGACAGCTCCAAGAAGCCAGGAAAGCACCGGAGCCCGCGATCGTCATAGGAGCAGCCGACCTGAACGCGCAGATCGCCGCCGGCGACGTGCAGGCTGGGCAGGTTGCCGCTGCCCTGGTGAAACCCGGAGGCGCCTCAGCCTACTTCTACGACTCACCGGAAGAAAACGTGACCAAGCCGCTGCGGGTGGGCGGCGAATCGATTCCCACCTTCGGCTCGGGCACGCTGGGCTACGTCGATGTCCTGGGTGAGCACCACGGCGACTTCCACGGCGCGAGCGGCTTCCTGCTGGGCGAAGTTGACCCGGCCGCAGCCGCACGCAACACACAAACCGAACGCTGGCCGGTCACGGCGCGGCTGATCCCCGACATCAACGAGCTCGCGCTCGAAGCCAAAGACGGGATCCTGCTGCGCCGCAGCGAGCCCGCGCTGTTCGACGCGCTCGCGCGCCGCTCCCGCGCGGGCGGCCGCGCCACGTCTGGAAGCCAGCAATCCGAAGTCGACCCCTACATCCCAATTCCCTCCAACTGCGTCGGCAGCGGCTGCGCGACCGGTCTGTTCCCCGAGTACACGTTCAGCTCCTCACATCCGGACATCGGTGACTTCGTTCAGCCCAACCTCGCCTCCTCGGACGCCCACGCGGTGCTGCAGGGGCCGGACGGCAAGCCGATTCACGACTCGCTCTCGGGTCTGTTCTGTGCGTACAACGCGGGCACGACGATCGTGACGATCAGCGCGGGCGGGCTGTCCTCCTCGCTGCCGGTGACCGTGCAGGCCGGCAGCGTGCGCCAGCCGTGCGGCACGGTGCCGCTGAAAGAACTCCCCGCACGCCAGCAGCAGGCCGCCATTCCGCCTCCACCGCCCGCTCCTGCCCCTGCCCCCGCCGGTCCCGCGCCGGCCTCCGCGCCCTCGCCCGTGCCGCTGCCGTCCCCGCCCGCCGTGCTCCCGCCGGCGCCCGCGCGCCAGCTGCCGCGGACGCCGACGCCGCCGTTCTTCCTCCCGCCCGCGCTTGCCGCGCCGGTGCTCGCGTTCGTGCCTCCTCCCGTCCCCACGCCCGCCCGTCCGACCCCTCCGAGCGGGACCTCGGCGGTTACGTCGCCGGTTGAGATGGCCGAAAAAGAAGAGGAGACCGAGGAGGCCCCCGACACAGTCTCGAACAAGGCGCTCGCCTACCGCGCGCCCGAACACGAGCCATCGCCCGTCTACATCCTCGGGATCGTGCTCCTCGCGGCGTTCGCGGGCGCTTCCCTCAGGCGTCCCCGCCGCGGGCGGCGCGACATACGTGTGGCTCCGGCGACGCTCTCGAGCATGCGCGCGCAGCGAAGGATGAACGCGGAGAAGCGCTGGCGCTCGTGGTGAGGCGCATCCACTCAGGACACTAGGGCCGGGCGGTCTTGAGAGCCGCGACGGCTCGGTGCAGGCGCTCGAGCGCCAGGTGAGATTCGAGCTTCAGGCGCTGGCGCTCGGGCTCTTCGGCGTCCCGTTCTGCCTTCCACGCGTGAATGTTGTCCAGGATCTTGCGTATGCGGGCCTCGACCTCTGGGGCCAGCCTGGGGATCTCGTCCTGTGCAGTCATAGTCGCATCCTAACTCATGTTCCGGGTGGATCTGTGGGTTGCTTGGACCCCACCACCGCGACGACCGCAGCGACGGTCTCCGCCAGTTCGTCAAGCCTCTCGCTCTGCCTGAAGAGATCGGCGTCCTGCTTGTCGAGACGCGCAATCAGGCCCGCCGCGATCGTGTCCGAGGAGCTCGCCGCCTCCTGCACTTTCTCTGTGTACGTGAGCGAGCCTGTGGCCGGAGAGAACCCGGTCGGCAGCTCTCGTCTCAGCGTGCGTCCCACGAGCCCGGTGACGACGATCAGCGACGCGACCACAAAGAACATCAAGGGACCGACGAACATCCCGATACGAAGACGGCGACGGCTGCGGGCAGCCCCGAGCAGAGCATCGTGAAGCCGCCCAGGACGGTTGCCCAGACGCTCCTGAGCGTCTTCTACCCCCGCTTCACCGGTTGGCAACATCGCTTGCTGCTGGGATCGGCAAGCTAGGAGCACTTACGCCCAGCGCGCAGGTCGGTGCGCGGTGCGCCCGGTTGCACGGACCGCGCCGGCGCGGATCGATGCGGTGATGTGCGCCGATTGCCAACGAACGACAGAACGGAGTCACGATCGTGCCCAACTCGCAAAGCATCCGTCGTGTCCTGCTCGCGCTGGCGGGTCTGATGGCGGTGCTCGGCGCGGGCGCCACGACGGCCGGTGCCTCCGAATACGGCGAACTGGGCAACCACCTCGACGAGACGGCGAACGTCAAGCTGGCATCCACGCACGCGTTCGGCGTCGATCCGTCCGACGGCAGCTTCTACGTCGGCGACGAACCGGAAGCCGGGAAATACCGGATCCAGAAGTTCAACGCCGCCGGCAGCCCCGAAGCCTCGGTCTCGTTCGAACGACCTTCCGGCGCGGTCGGTCTGGAGGGCATCGCGATCGACCCGAAACTAAAGCGCGTATATGCGCTGGTGGTGTTCGAACGCGAAGAAGACGAAGAAGAACCACTCGTAGTACGGTTCGACCCCGTACTGGAAGCGGCCGGATATCTGTACGCCTTCTCGACCGAACCGGAAGGCGGCACGCTCGTCCCCGCCAAGGAAAAAGGCGTACCCTTCAAAGAAGGCTTGGTCATCAGCCGCGAAGCCCTCGGGTCGCCTAAAAAAAGCTCCGCGGAAAAACCCAGGATGGCGCTCCTGGACCCGCGCGGGATCGCGGTGGATCCGACGAACAGCGAAGTGGTGATCCTCGGGCGGGAGGACGAACAGGAAATAAAGGAAAAAGAACAAGAACCGATATTCCGCGTCGCTGCACAGCGCGTCAAGTCCAACGGCACGCTCGGACCTCGGTATGTCGACGCGGCAAACTGCCTCGAAGGCGCCGAAGTATCACCGGAAGAAGAAGAACCGGCGTGCGCCGAAGCCCCCATCGGAGAAGAGCCAGCTTCTCCGATCGTCTCGCCGGGGGGGAGACTATATATCGAGGACGCCGGGGGCGCCGGAGAAATCTGGGAAGTCCCCTCCAAGAAGAGCAACGGAGAACCACTCAAAGAAATCCCCCCTGGAAAAGGAAGATTCGAAACCCATCCAAAGCGGCTCTTCGCGGCCGGTGGTGAACAGCAGCTCGTGCAGTTCCCCGAACCCGGTGTGTCCTCCACCGGAGGTGAGATGTCATTCGTGCCCTCTGCGGTGGCGGGCGAAGGCAGGATCTATCTCGACACCGCAATCTTCGAAGATCTACCGGGCGGCATAACCAGAGGCCCTGGGTCGTACGCCGGCGCGCTGGTCCTGGGTTACAGCGAACACGGGGCAAAACCCGAAGCGACGGAGCTCGGCTGGACCGGCGGCCAGAGCCCGGCGTCCAGTCCAAAATGCTCGCTCCCGATCAGTACCCAGCCAATCCTGCTGGGAGGCGGCGCCAACGAAGACGTACTGCTGTTCGATGTCAGTGAAGAAGTCCATGCCGTCGACGTCTTCCAGTTCGGGCCCGGGGCGCCGGAAGGCAAAGGCGGCTGCCGACACGCCGAAGTGACCGTTCCGAGCGTGAAGGTGGAAGCAAAAGAAGTCTCCCCGGTGCCGCTCGGCAAGATGGCGACGCTGTCCTCTGAGGTGACCGAGGGCAACGCCAAGAGCGTCGAATGGAAGTTCAAGTACCGGAGCGCCACGGGCGAAGAAGGAGAAGAAACGCCTGCAAAAGGCGGATACGAATTCCAGACCACGTACGTCGAACACGAATTCCAGCACGCCGGGAAATATCAAATCACGGAGATCGTCGAAACCGACGATCTCGCCAGCCCCAAGCTCGAAGAGCCACGGGAAGTGACCGTCGCCGGACCCGCCCTCACGGTGGCTTTCTCCTATCCCGAATCGGTCCCCGCGGGCAAAGCCGCGAAGTTCGAAGCCAAAGTCAACGACCCGAACGAACCACACGCGCCGCACCTGAAATATGTCTGGAAGTTCGGCGACGGAAGCAAAAACGAAAGCAGCACCGAATCCACCCAATTCAACGTAGAACACACCTACTCAGCCGCAAGCGCCGGAGAGCAGGTGACGCTCACGGTGACCGATGGGCGAGGCGTCGTCGGCGAAGCGACCCACTCGATCTCGGTAGGCGAAAGCGAACAACACAAAAAAGAAGCAGAAGAAGCTGCGGCGAAGCGCAAAGCCGAAGAAGAAGCGGCAGCGGCAGCAGCAGCCGCGAAAAGACACCAGGAAGAAGAAGCAGCGGCAGCAGCCGCGAAGAAGCACCAGGAAGAAGAAGCAGCGGTAGCGGCCGCTAAAAAGCATCAGGAAGAAGAAGCCGCGGCGAAGCACAAAGCCGAAGAAGAAGCGAAAAATCACGCCCTGGGGACGAAAGAAGGATCAAAGCCTCCGACTCGTGCCCAGCTGCTGG
Organism: uncultured Solirubrobacterales bacterium; assembly: GCA_963755165.1. Classification (GTDB taxonomy): domain Bacteria; phylum Actinomycetota; class Thermoleophilia; order Solirubrobacterales; family Solirubrobacteraceae; genus Palsa-744. The sequence goes on from CAVWIT010000003.1 coordinate 339,973, forward strand.
CGAAAGCGCTGAAGCAGTGCAAGAAAGTGAAGCCCAAGAGCAAGCGCGCGAAATGCGTAGCGGCGGCCAAGAAGAAGTACGCGCCCAAGGCGAAGGGCAAGAAGCACAGGAAGAAATAGATCCGCGTGTGGTGTCTTATGCGGGAAGGAGACCATAGCGGTCCGCCTCCCGCATGAGCACTAGCAGCCTGCAAGGTTCTATACGGCGACCGGACCCATTCTGGTCCGGTGCCGCGGTCAGCGTCAGGGACCGTCAGTCCAGGTTTGCGGCCTGTGTACCCTGCGAGCGTTTCAGGAGCCGATTAAGCCACCGCTTGACGGCACGCTTACGTGCTTCGGCGCGCTCGCGCGACCATTCGTTCTCGTAGAAGAACGCGTCGCTTGACAGCGGCTTGACTTCGTGTGGCGCTAGGGTGCGCCGGCGAGTGGGTACGGGCTGATCGGACATAGTGGTTAGGTTAGCGCAAGCGCGAGCGCCCATAGCAGTGTCTCCGCCCCCAGCGCCAGGAGCGCGAGCCTGAAGATGAACTCCCGCCGCCCGATGACGGCCTTGTTCTCGATATACGCATTGCGCAAGCCATACGCGGCTCGCAGGAGATAGGTCGCTGGGTCCTCCCAATCCGGGTAGAGCTTTTCATCTATGAGGTCGACATCGACCGCAAACGAGACTCGTGCAGGCCACAGCACCCAACCCGCAAACACGCCCGTCAGTAGGAACGCGGCCATCGCGAGGATCACGGCCCAGGCCGGCGCCCCATGGCCGATCGCAGCGGCGCCGAGAAAGCTCGCCGACAGGGTCGCCGCCGCGACGAGCGTGCTGGTGCGGGTACGGAGATCGGACAGAGCCGTACTCTGCTGATCGAGTGCGCGCTGCGCCGCAGAGTAGACCAGCTCCTCGAGCATAGGGGGCGCCATACAGCCTTATCCGACGAGGGCGTCGAAACGGGACACGCGTTGACAGAACCGGGGTCCGACGCCTCAGGTCGCCTCGTGAGTTCGTGTGGCGTCAGCTCCAGAGTCCGCTGATCGGGACGGCCCAGATGCGATCGCCGAGGGGAATGGTCTGGCGGCCGGTGTAGAGGACGACGCCTGCCTTGAACCGGCCGGTGTGGCTGTTGCGCAGCTTGGCGATGACGCGCCAGTCGCGCTCGCGGATTGATGCCCTGGCCTTGACCTCGATCGCGGCGAGCTCCCCGGACTGGGCTTCGAGGACGATGTCGATCTCGTCGTCTCCGACGCGGTAGTGGCGCATTGTGGAGCTCTGGGTCGCCCAGCTTTGGTGCTTGAGGATCTCCATGCCGCAGAACGTCTCGAGGGCGTAGCCGGTGACCTGGTCGTCTTCGGCGATCCGCTTCTCGTTGATGCCGAGCTGCTGGGTGAGCAGTCCGGTGTCGGTCAGGTAGAGCTTGGGTGTCTGTAGCTCTCGGGAGCGCAGGCCGGGACGCCAGGCCGGGACGATGTGAACGAGGAAGACGGTGCGGAGCAGCTCTACGTAGGCGCGGACGGTCTTGTCGGAGATCTGCAGCTCGCTTGAGAGCTTGCGGTAGTCCAGCAGCTTGGCTGAGTTGGTGGCGAGCAGCGCCAGCAGCGTGGGTATCTCCGAGAGCTTCTGGGCTGAGGCGATGTCTCTGAGGTCTCGCTCGACGATGCTCTGGACGTAGTCGCGATGAGAGAGCTGGCGCTGTCCGCTCGTTGAGCGTGTAAATGGCTGGGTATCCACCACGCGCGACAAGCTCGGCGAAGGCTTCGCGGCCCACCGGTGCGCCGCTCACTGGCGGTGGGTTGCCGGCGAAGAGATGCTCGACGAAGTTGCCGGTGCTTTCATGGATCTCGGATTGAGAGAGGGGCCAGAGCTCGATCCGCCGAACCCTGCCGGCCAGCGACTCTGAGATTCTTGGGGCGGTGAGAACGTTCGCGGAGCCGGTCAGCAGGAACCGGCCGGGCGTTGGATCCTCGTCGACCGCCTGCTTGATCGCATAGAGGAGGTCGGGGGCGAGCTGGACCTCGTCGATCAGCACCGGCCCGCGCAGCCCCGCGATGAACCCGTGGGGGTCGACGCGGGCGGCCTGGCGAGTGGCCTGGTCGTCCAGCGTGACGATTTCGGCCGGGTGATCACCGCTGACGATCTGCTTGGCAAGGGTGCTCTTGCCAACCTGTCTGGCGCCCAGCACGAGCACCACTCGGCTGTAGCCGAGCGCCTCGACAATAAGTGGACGGGCGTGGCGTTCGATTAACATGATGACCCTGCAAACGCGGAGAATCAGTAATGCAGATGCGGAGAATAGCAGCTGCAAATGCGGAAAGCAGGCAGACGCAAATGCGGAGCTGCGTGGATGAAGGCTCAGAAGCGGCCACCAAGCAGAACCGGCATGTGCGGAAGGGACGGGCTGGGACGTGTCGAGCGGATCGTGCTGATGGCGCTCGCCGACGGACAGCCGGTGAGTGGGAGCGCTGTTGCCGGCGAGCACCGCGTCCCGCGCTCGACGCTGCGCGAGGCGCTCGAGCGGCTGCTCGCCGACGAACGGCATGTCCAGCGCGATCGCGAGGGGACCCCATTTCTGCTCGACCCCCTCCTCGCCGAGTGGCTGAGACGAAGATGATCCCCCGAGGGTTCGCGGGCGCTTTGATCACGCAGGAGAACCGGGAGCGACTCCAGAAGACCCGGGTGGGCGGTGAAATGGGTGTGGTTTTTGAGGGTCGCATCCGCGCAGGCCGTGGCGTGTCCAACGGTCGTGGGTGCGGAGCGTCCTGCTTCGCGTCAGGGGCACGTCAGTCCAGGTTTGCGGCCTGTGTACCCTGCGAGCGTTTCAGGAGCCGATTAAGCCACCGCTTGACGGCACGCTTACGTGCTTCGGCGCGCTCGCGCGACCATTCGTTCTCGTAGAAGAACGCGTCGCTTGACAGCGGCTTGACTTCGTGTGGCGCTAGGGTGCGCCGGCGAGTGGGTACGGGCTGATCGGACATAGTGGTTAGGTTAGCGCAAGCGCGAGCGCCCATAGCAGTGTCTCCGCCCCCAGCGCCAGGAGCGCGAGCCTGAAGATGAACTCCCGCCGCCCGATGACGGCCTTGTTCTCGATATACGCATTGCGCAAGCCATACGCGGCTCGCAGGAGATAGGTCGCTGGGTCCTCCCAATCCGGGTAGAGCTTTTCATCTATGAGGTCGACATCGACCGCAAACGAGACTCGTGCAGGCCACAGCACCCAACCCGCAAACACGCCCGTCAGTAGGAACGCGGCCATCGCGAGGATCACGGCCCAGGCCGGCGCCCCATGGCCGATCGCAGCGGCGCCGAGAAAGCTCGCCGACAGGGTCGCCGCCGCGACGAGCGTGCTGGTGCGGGTACGGAGATCGGACAGAGCCGTACTCTGCTGATCGAGTGCGCGCTGCGCCGCAGAGTAGACCAGCTCCTCGAGCATAGGGGGCGCCATACAGCCTTATCCGACGAGGGCGTCGAAACGGGACACGCGTCGGACTCGCTGCGGTTCGCGCGTGGTCTACGTGGGCCACAAGCCAGTAACCGCGCGGGTCACAGGCTGGTAACAACCTCGATACACGTGGGCAACCTCGTGAAAGGGCCGGAGCTGGATAGTGATGTGGGTGGGAGCAGCGACTCCTGGCCACATCACGCTAAACCTAATCATGGAGGTATCGAACATGCGTGTATCTTCGGCACGTCGCCTGATCTTGGCGTGCGTCATCTCGGCGGCCGCGGTGGCCGCTCTGACTGCGCCGGGAGCCGCGAGCGCGGCGAACTCGGACCTTGGCGAATGGTGTTCGGGTACGAGCATCAAGGGCCTGGGCTCGTCGTTCCAAGCGCCGGCCCAGAAAATCTGGAACCCCGGCTTCAACACCTCGGAAAATGCGACCGCCTGCAAAGGGGCAGAACCGACCGCCATCTATGAACAGACCCAGACCACGAAGGGCAGCGGCGCCTGCATAAAGGCGATCGGTGCCGAAAAAGAACCGGAAGCCAAATGGAAAGAATTCGGCTTCTGCGGCACGGACGAAGCGCCCAATGCGCAGCAGAAAAAAGAAATGGAAGAAAAGGCCGTCGAAGTAGAAGGCAAAAAAATAGAAGCAAAGTCGCTCGAGACGCTTCCTGTCCTGCAGGGCGCCGTCGCGGTGATCGTCCACCTGCCGGAAGGGTGCCTGTCGCAAAGCGAAGTGCCGTCGGGAACGAAAAAAGTGAAACTCGGTCGCCTGGTCTTCGATTGGGCGACGGTCGAGGGCATCTACCGCGGCACGATCAACACCTGGAAAGCAGCGGTCGAAGCTCAGAAAGGCGATGGCAGTGACAAACTGAGCTGCAAAGGCGGCGAAGCGGAAGAAAACAAGGAAATCAAGCGGGTCGTGCGTCTAGATCACTCGGGCACGACGCACATCTTCAAGACGTTCCTGTCGCTGGTGAACGGGGAAGAATTCGAAGCGGAAGCCTATCCCGAAGAAGTCGGAGGCAAGAAGACCGGCTGCGGCAAAGAACTGCCGGCGAAAGAACTGAGGACGTGGAAGGACGTCGACCAGGCCTGCGAAAACCAGCGGTGGCCGGAAGCGGCGAAAGTCATCAGGCCGGTCGAATCCGGGAACCCCGGCGTCGTCGGTGAAGTCGCCAAAACCGAAAGCAGCATCGGGTACGCCGACCTTGCGGTCGCCCGTGAAAACGGCGAATTCTCGAAGAAATACAACAAAACAACGAAAACAGGCGGCGGCGAAAACGTAAAGGGCACCGAAAACCAAGTCGGTGAACGGCACACGAGGTTCTGGGCCGAGATTCAGAACACGAGCGTCGAACCGATCACCTATGCCGATCCTGCATCCAATTGGGACGTTGAAAAAATCGCGAACTCCAACTGCGCGGGCACGGTGTACACCGAAGAAGCCGGGAAAAAATTCCCGCCTTCCAGCACGCGCGAACTATGGAACGAAGCCAAGGCGGAACTCGCCGAGAAACACTACTCGGTGTGCGGTGTGACCTATGACCTGGCGCCGAGGCAGTTCAAGTTCTTCTCGGGAACCACCAAAGAAGAGGCCACGACCGTCTCGAACTTCCTCCTGTTCGAGGTCAACAGCAAAACCGGGGGCGGTGGCGCCCTGCTCAAAACCCACGACTACGAAGCGCTGTCGTCGTCGATCCTGGAGGAGACGGAAGACGGCATCGAAGAAATCGGGTTCGCAGTCGGCGGCGGGGCCTTCAGGCACCGGTGCGTCGAAACAACAGAAAACACAGGGACGAAATTCTACAAAACCAAGGAAGAATGCGAATTCTCCACGAAAAGCGGCACGAGCGGCAAATTTGAACGGAAGTTCTAATTGATCGCACGGCCAGCCTGAAGCATAGGATGCAGTGACATCGGCCGGGCCGCCCCAAGGATGGGGCGGCCCGGTCATTTGTCGTATATATGGGGTCCAGATTTTCTACAGCTTCTTAACGACTTTCTAAGTAGAGATCGATAGCGTCCGGCGCGCAAACCATCCGGGAAGATCCCGGGATAGACCCTAAGCCCGAGGTGGCACGGACACGATGAACAGCGTTGGGGGAGTCCAGACGGATCTGGCGGCGTCTGCGGCCGGTGTGGCTGCGAGTGGCCCTGAAGCTGTGGGATCGTCGGTCGAGCTCGACAACCAGCACGGCGTGACGCTAATTGGCGCCCGACACGTTGAGGTCAGGCGCTCCTCACTGGCGCTCAAGCGGACGTTCGACCTGCTCGGCGCCTTGATCATGCTGCTGGCGGTGGTCCCGCTGATGCTCGCGATCGCGCTTGCGATCAAGCTTGACAGCCGCGGCCCCGTGTTCTTTCGCCAACTGCGCGTCGGCCGGCACGGTAGGCACTTCCACATGCTCAAGTTCCGCACGATGATCCCGAATGCGGAGGCGCTGAAGGAGTCGTTGCGTGCTCATAACGAGGCGCGAGAGGGATTGTTCAAGATCGCCGACGATCCCCGTGTGACTCGTGTCGGGCGGTTCCTGCGTAAGAGCGCCCTGGACGAGCTGCCACAGCTCTTGAACATCGTCAGAGGCGAGATGGGCTTGGTCGGTCCGCGCCCCTTGGTGATCGACGAGGATCGGCAGATCGAGGGCTGGCGGCGCCGGCGCCTGGAGCTCACTCCGGGGATGACAGGACCCTGGCAAATCCTCGGCCCCACGCGCTCGTCGCTGCGCGAGATGGCGGCGATGGACTACCTGTACGTCGCCAACTGGTCGTTGTGGAGCGACATCAAGATCCTGCTGCTAACCGTGCCCCACGTGCTGGGGCGGCGGAGCCTCTGAGCCACAGCCGTGGTAGTGCTTCCTGCAGACGTGGGACCTCATCGCTGAGCGGCGCTGCGCTGGCTGGTAGCCTGTGGGCATGCGCACACTGGTGTTGGATCCGCCGACGGCAGGCCTTGGCGTGGTGCTCGAGAGCCGGCGCCGGTCAGGGCTTGATCGTCTGGATGAGATCTGGGAGGGTGTCTACCACATGGTTCCAGCGCCATCCGGGCTGCACGCCACGATTGATGCCAAGCTGATTCGGCTGCTGGGACCGCATGCCGATGAAGCCGGCCTGACCGTGAGCGGGCAGTGCAACATCGGTGAGTCAGAACACGACTTTCGCGTGCCCGACGGCGCTCTGCACCGCAGCCCTCCCGAGGGAGTGTGGAACTCCACGGCGGCTCTCGTCCTCGAGGTCGTCTCTCCCAACGACGAGACCTGGGAGAAGCTCCCGTTCTACTCGGCCCACGACGTCGAGGAGGTGCTGATCGTCGACCCGCAGGAGCGCACGGTCGCCTGGCTGGCTCTGCGGGAGGGCGAGTACGGGCCGGTGGAGCGCAGCCGGCTTATCGGTCTGGGGGCTGGGGAGCTGGCCGAGCAGCTCGGCTGGGGAGATGAACGCCTCAGCGGTGGTGATGGGTCTTCTTGACCCGCTTGAGCTTGATCTTGCCGGAGCCCCTCGTGCAGCTATGGTAGGTGCTGCTGCCGGAGAGCTGCTGCTCGAGAACCGTGGTGACCAGCACGCTGACCTTGTAGGCGCCGCTGGGCAGGTTCTTGATGACGATCACGCTCTTGAGACGCTTGACACCGCGAACGTTGGCGACCTGCTTGCCGCCGATCTTCACGACGGCCTCCTTGAAGGGGTCGTACTTGGGATCGTGCAGCTTGATCGCCAGCGATTTGTGGCGTGTGCAGCCTACGCTTGGGGGCAGGACGACGGAGTTGGCGAAGGTGATCGGACCAGCAGGGTCGCCTCCGGCACTCGGGCCGCTGGCAGCGGAACCGTCTGAGCCTCCGCCGCTGGAGGCGACTGGCACCGACGTGATCAGGCTTGAATCTGCGCAGCCGTAGGCGGTGTTGGCGTGGGAGCCGTCAACGGCGATGGTGGGCTGGAGGTCGTTGCCGGGGTTGCTGAAGCACACCCTCAGGAAGTGTGCACCCCCAGGTGCTTCAAGCACCCGCCAAGCCGTGAGTCCCAGCTGAGTCACATATTCGCACTTCGATCCGTGAAACCACTGGTGCAAACCCCAGAAGGAGCCGTCGGCCTGCTGGCTCATGTCGGTCCAAAGCACCTCACCAGCGGGATGGAGACACGTGGCGAAGGTTGTCGGGCTGACCACCGTGCCCTGGTAGGTGCCGTTGGAAAGGGGCTGCACCGCGACCGCGCCACCACCGAACGACCACACCTCTTCGATGCTCGAGGACGCGGCGGCGGACCTCACGCCGAGGGTAAGCAGTGCGAGCAGGGCGACAGCGAAGGACTTGAGCGATTTGTGAGCCAGCGGACGAATCTTCATGTGGTGACCATAGCCGATATTTCCCTGTTTATACGTCGAGATGGAGACAATTACTGGTAAAACGCTTCTCCTACCTACTCAAACCTACCAAATGTTTCACCTGCTCGGCTAGGCGATGCTGGAAGGCGGCCACCGAGAAGCGCTCGGCGTTCCGCACCGCACGAGCGGAGTCGAAGTCGAGCTCGTCGATGCTTTCGATCGCTCTCACAAAGGAGTCGACATCGTCCAATCGTGCCAGCTGGCCAGTCTGCCCGTTGAGCACCGTCTCCAGCGCCCCGCCCGCGGCGGCGGCGATCACCGGCCGTCCGGCAGCCTGTGCCTCGACGGCGGTGATCCCGAACTCCTCCATGCTCGGCACGACCACGGCGCGGGCGCTCGCGTATAGCTCGACGAGCTCGGAGTCGGAGGTCCGTCCAAGGAACTCGGCCTCGGGATAGGCCTCGCTGAGCGTTGCGTGATCCGGGCCGGAGCCGACGATCCGGATCGGCGCTCCCGCGCGGCGTGCCGCCTCCAGCGCCACGTGCACGCGCTTGTGGCGGACGATCTCCGAGACGACCAGCAGCGCATCCCCGGGAACGCCTGTCTTGAAGCGCTGGGTCTCCACCGGGGGGTGGATGATGACCGACTCGCGTCCGTAGTAGCGCTTGATTCGCTCGCTGCTGAGCTCGGAGATGGCGATGTAGGCATCAACATGACGGCTGGCGGCAAGGTCCCAGCGACGGATGCGCCGCAGCTGCCGGCGCAGCAGCGGCCGCAGCGGCCCTGCGGCTTCGCCGAGGGCACGATCCTGCTCGTACCAAGCGTAGCGAAACGGTGTGTAGCAGTAACAGACGTGAAGGGCGCCAGCGGGGACGCGCACGCCGTGGGCGAACGCGCTGCTGCTGCTGAGCACCACGTCGCACGCGGGGAGCTTCAGCTGCTGTACGGCGTAGGGGTAGAGGGGCAGCAGTCGCCTGAAAGTGGCCTGGCTCACGCCTAAGTGCTGCAGCGGAGAAGTGATGATCGAACGCCCGGCGAAACGCTGGCTTGTGCCCGACTCGTCGTAGAGCAGGGTGTAGATCGGAGCGTCGGCATACAGATCGGCCATCGACGCGAAGGTGCGCTCGGCTCCGCGCATCACCAGCAAGTAGTCGTGGACGAGCGTCAGGCGTGGCAGCGATCCGTACATCGAAGAGGTGGCGCTCACTTGTCTGCCTATAGTCATGCTTGCCACCGCTGCGAGTAAGCATACCTGCCTCTATCCTCCCAGACCTTATGCGTATAGCCATGTACCACTACACGCTGCCTCAGCCCGGTCGTAAGCCCGGGGGTGTCGAGGTGTTTGTAGACCGCTTGGCTGAAGCAATGGTAAAGCGAGGACACGAGGTGGAGGTTTTGACTTATTCCTCTGCGCCGACGGGCGCTCAGTACAGCACGAGACGCATGCGTCCACGCTCGACTGAGCATAACCGGATCCTAAGGCAGTACGGCTCTCCCTGGCTGATCAACTTCCAGTCCTTCGAGGGTTTCGATGTGGCTCACTTCCACGGTGACGACTGGTTCTTCGTGCGACGTCGCCTACCTGTGGTCCGCACATTTCACGGCTCGGCGCTGCTGGAGGCGCTCAACGCCACGTCGCTGAAGCGCCGCTTGGACCAGGCGATTGTCTTCCCACTGGAGCTTCTTGCCGCCCGGCTCGCGACCAGCAAGTACGGAGTTGGTCTCGATTCGGAGATCATCTATCGGACGGATGGCCTCCTCAACCTGGGCATCGATCTTTCCGATCGTGCGCCTCAGCCGTCGTCTAATCCCTCGATCCTGTTCATCGGCACTTGGGAGGGACGTAAGCGCGGGTCTTTCCTGCACGAGGTCTTCCGACGCGAGGTCCGGCTGGCCATCCCCAACGCCGAACTGTGGATGGTCTCAGATGCGTGTGAGCCGTGCGAGGGAGTGCGCTGGATACACGCGCCCAGTGACGCTGAGCTCAGCGAGTTGCTGATGCGCTCGTGGTCCTTCTGCCTACCCAGCAGCTACGAGGGCTTCGGGATCCCATACGTTGAGGCCATGGCCTACGGGGTACCGGTCATTGCATCTCCGAACCCTGGCTCCCGGGCGCTACTCGCGGACGGGTGTGGGATCCTCGCCGAGGACAGCGACCTTGGGCGGCGACTGGTCGAGCTGCTTAGTGATAAGGCGCTGCGGGATTCCCTGGTCGCCGAGGGCAGGAAGCGGGCAGAGGAATATTCGTGGGAGAGCATGGCCGAGCGCCACGAGGAGGCATACCGCAAGGCCATCGAGCGCTGGAATACCGGAAAGCGCAGCTAGGCTGGGCTCACAACGAAAACAAGATCAGATTAGTTGCGTCTTCAGCTCCCGGATATTGTCTCTGGAGCTGAACGATCTCTGAACTGGTCGAGAGTTCACCGCGAGAGTTGGTTTCACCGTTGGTATCCAAAAAATGGGTGTAGTTGGCTCTGATCAGCGCGTCAAGCAGCTTGAGACTTTTTGAGCGTCGTAGAGCATAGGGCCAATACTCTATGACTACCGGTATCGTCGTGCTCAGTAGCTGTTGTGCACCCTTGAGCAGCAGCGCCTCGTGGCCCTGGGTGTCGATCCACACCATCTGCACATCCTCAAGTTTGAGCACATCTCGATCGATCAGGGAATCGACGGTGGTGGCGGCGACCTGAATGACGGCGCGGGTGGACTCGTCGAGCTCATCGGCTGCAGACCTGGGGAACCATATGCGGTGGTCCCCGGAGTTTCGCGGAGAAAGCTCGAAGGGAACTGTTCCGATCTTGTCAGAAAGTGCAATCTGATGCGCGAGAACACGCTCCTCCAAGTCATTGGCGATGATATTGCTACGAAGCAGGCAAAAGTTATCGGGTGATGGCTCGAAAGCGTGCACTCGCCGCGCCCCGAGCTCCGTGATGAGAGGTATTGAGGTAGTTCCAATATTCGCCCCGAACTCCAAGACCTCTCCATGTGAAAGCTCGAATGACTCACCAAGCACCTCGCGAATGCATCCGCATATATGATGCAAGCCCGCAAGATCGAACGGACCGGAGACGAAAGTCACTCGGGAAACGTCGCGGTCGGTTGTCGACACAAGGAAATGTCCACTCGGCCACTGGACCTCCAGGGTAGACGTAAAGGGCTGGGCCAAGCGAAAGAACGCCTCGCGACGCCATTCGTTCCGTATCATGGTCCTTTGGCTTGAGGGCGCGCGGACGTGACGAATGCTTTCGCGCCAGACGCGACTGGCAATCCGTCGGATGCGGGATGTGGAGATCAAGTCTGTGGAGAGATATCGTTAACTCAATCCTATTCAGATGAGTGTCGCCGGTGCTGTCTCGCACGGCCGAGGCCCTCCGCTTGACCTCGGTCATGCGCTTGCCCGCCTCTCTGGGTGGCCCGGTCGGTGAGGCTCGGGGACTGGGCCACTGCCAGCACGCTCGGCGTGTCGGCTGATCTGCCTGAGGGCTCCCAAGCACGGCGGCCCGCGCGCACTCTTCCCCCGGGGGAGCGAAGATATGTCAAGACCGCCAGGCCACGACCTGTGAGATTGCCAAGGAGCAACTGAAGCTTAGGGTCGCCGGTGCTCAGAAGTAGGCGTGCGGATTGGGCAAGCCCCGGTGCTCCGCGAGTGCCTATGGCCGTCGTCCAGAAAAGGTGAGCCGCCCGTCTCATGTGCGGAAGATGCTCGAGTAGCGCGAGCGTTTCATTGTGCACAGCGTCCCGCACCTGGCGCGAGCCGAACTCGCGTGGCTCGGCAACTCGTGGCTGGGGTCGGTGGTCGACGGCGACGGCTGGGTCGTAGACGATCCGGCAGCCCATGCGGACCAGTCTCAGGCATAATCCAATCTCCCAGTGGTGCTCGGTAGCGATCCCGAGCAGGCGGGTGTCGAAGCCGACCTGTCGAACCAGCTCGCCCCGCACGCTGAGGTTGACTCCCTTCAGCACAGCCACGTCGCGAGGTGGGCCTACGCCGAGGTGGTGGTTGCCGGTGACGCGTCCGAACCAGCTGATCGTGCCCACGTTGGAGTTCGCTCCATCCTCTAGCTGTCCGTTGTAGAAGACCCAATCCCGGCCGCCCACGGCGCCGATGCGTGGATCCGTGGCAAAGGTTTCGAGGATGCGCGAGATCCAGTCCGGACGGGCCTCGGCGTCGTCGTCGATCAGGCAGACGATCTCGCCGGAGGAGGCTGCTATGCCCTCGTTGAGGGCCCTCACGACGCCCGGGCGCCCCGCTGGAACGTCGATCAACACCAGGCGAATGAGCTTGCCGTGCTTGCGGACGACCGTCCTGGTGGCATCGTCCTCACGCCGCGCGACAACGATGATCTCGTCCGGTGCGCTGTCCTGGTGAGCGAGGGCGTCCAGGCAACGCTTTAGGGCCTCTGGACGGCGGTAGGTGGGGACTACGACTGATGTGCGCACAGGGCATCGTTGCATCGATGTCAGCCCGGTGTTGGTTCTGGCACGCTACTCTTGTCGAGCCAGAAGTCGGCGTCGGTCTTTCTAGGACGATCGATGGCGGCAAGAAGATTACGGCCCGATTTCAACGTTCCTGTATTATATGCCACCTAGCGCTGCCACGGATGGAGCCTTGACGCGATGAACGAGACGACTGACGCCACAGCGATCTTCGCGCCGCTGTGGAAGCGCAAGTGGCTGATCCTAGTGGTCGGCGTGCTGGTCGCTGTAGCTACCTACGTTTACTACAAGCACGAGCAGCCGGTGTATGGCGCATCGACGGAGATCTACCTCGGAGGCGGCTCTGAAGTCCAAGCACTGATCGGCAATACCCAGGCCAACACGGCCCAGAGCGATCGCAGCCTCTCCGACCAGGTTGTGCTCATCAACTCAAGCCTGGTGGGCGATGCGGTGCAGAGCCGCCTGCTCAAAGAACACGATGTTGCCGCCGCGCGCGGCACGGCTACAGCCGGTTCGGCAGGAGGGGGCAGCTCCACGACCGGCAACGATTTCATCGCGATCTCGACCAAGGCCGGCAGCGCGCGGGCGGCCGCAGACCTTGCAAACGCCTATGCACAGGTGTATCTGGAACAGCGACAGGCCAGCTACAGACGCAACGTCGAGGTGGCGCTCGCCAGCACGCGCCAGCAGCTGCAGGCTACGCGCAAGAGCGGCGGTTCCGCGACATCCAAGACGCTGCAGATCCAGGATCTGGTCACTCGGATTGACCAGCTCAACGCGCAGCTCTCGCTCGGCGACGCAGGCGACCAGCAGATCGGCTCCGCCATGGCGAGCGCGACCCCGCTCTCGCCGAATCCCAAGAGGAACGCGATCTTCGGTTTCGTGCTAGGCGTCGTCCTTGCGGCGATCGCCGCCTACACCTTGAGTCGTTTCGACCGCCGGCTGCGCTCACTGGCCGACATCGAGGCGGCCTGCAAGGCGTCTGTGCTGACCGTGGTCCCATCGATCCGGCGGCCGATCATCCTCACCGATGGGCAGCCGATGCCCGCACAGGCGCTGCGAGAGCCCATGCGCCGGCTGCACACGACCCTCCAGATGCGGGGCACGTCCGAGGGTTTCGACGGGCGGTCCGCTCCCCGCTCGGTACTCTTCATTAGCGCCGACGCGGGAGACGGCAAGTCCACGCTGATCGCCGGTCTGGCGCTCGTGCAGAGCGAGGCGGGTGCGCGGGTCGCCGTTGTCGAGTCCGACTTGCGCCGTCCGATTCAGGCCGAGCTGCTAGGCGTCGATGGCTCGCAGGGGCTGGCCGACGTGCTCGCGGGAGCGCTTACGGTGCAGGAGGCGATACGGAGGGTCCCGTCCGTAACCGCGGAGATCGGCGCTAACTCTCTTGACCGCGGCGAGGGAGTCGTGACTGCGGTCCAGCCGCGCGAGACGGGCTCGGTCTCGGTTCTCCCGAGCGGCAGCACGGTGGCCAATCCGCCCGCGCTGCTGGCGGGGCGGGCGATGCCCACGCTCATGCGCTCCTTGGCCGAGGATTTTGACTATGTGCTGATCGACGCGCCGCCTCCCCTGGCGGTGAGCGACGTCCTGCCGCTACTGGCGACGGTGGACGCGATCGTAGTCGTCGCGCGCGTCGGCCATACCGGCGAGACCTCGGCGCGGCGCTTGGTGGACCTGCTCTCGCGCGCTCCCCACGCTCCGGTGATGGGAGTCGTGGCAAACGATGCGTCGGCGGCGGACATCGAGGCTTTCGGGTTCTCCTCGGTTGATTACGACGAGCGCGGGCGCCGCTCCTAAGCGGCCGTGGGCGTGTCATCCGCTGGTCTGTCAGGCGCGCTGTCAGGGGCCCATCCGGCGGTCCTGAGTCGCCGCAGGCACGATTTGCTCGTCACCGGCTTGGCCGGGGCGATCCCATTGATAATCGCACTGGTCGTAGCCTTAGAGGTGCCCAACCCGAACTTCTTCCTGGCGGCCGGGATCGCGGCAGGGGCATTGGCTCTATTCGTGCTCGCCGCGAGCATTCGCTACGAGGTGACGCTCGCCATTCTGGCTCTCTACCTGGGTCTGGTCGACGGTGTGGTCAAGCTGGAGACAGCCAATCAGCTGGTTTCGAGCTTGCGCGACATCATGATCGCTGCGATATGCGTAGGGGCGGTCGTGCGCCTGATCGTGCGGCGCGAGAAGGTGCGCTTGCCACCGCTCTCTGGCTGGGTGATCGCCTTCGTCATTCTCACGCTTGTCGAGGCGTTCAACCCGAACACCCACGGAGTGCTCAAGATTCTTGGCGGCTTCAGACAGCAGCTCGAGTGGATACCGTTCTTCTTCTTCGGCTATATGCTCATGCGCTCTAAGGAGCGCTTTCGCAAGTTCTTTCTGATCCTGGGGGTGATCGCGCTGGCCAATGGAATGGTCAGCACGATACAGACGCAGCTTACGCCGACACAGCTGTCCAAATGGGGACCTGGCTACGGAAAACTGATTAACGGGACTGGCCCGGTCTCTGGCCGTGTCTACACCGATACAGAAGGGACAGTCAGGGTGCGTCCGATGGCTTTGGGTTCGGATCTCGGCTTTGGCGGGTTCGTTGGTGTGCTCGCCCTGCCCGGCCTGCTGGCGCTGCTGGGCACCGGTCGCCTGCGCCGACGATGGGCGGTGGGGCTGCTCTGTCTCGGAGCATTGCTCGCTGTCGCCACCTCTCTGCAGCGCACGGCGGTTCTGGGAGCGGCGATTGCGCTAATCGCCTTCGCTGTTCTCTCGACCAGTGCTGGCCGGCGTGCTACGCGTGTGTTGGCTGGACTCCTTGCAGTAGGGGTCCTGGCGTTCGCGCTTGCGTCGGTGCTTGCCCCAGCAGCGGGGAAAGGGGTTTTCTCGCGCTACGCCAGCATCACCCCCAACAAGGCGGCGACGACGTCGGTCAACTATCGAGAAAAGACTCTTGCGCAGATTCCGGCTGATATCAAGAGCTATCCGTTTGGCGCTGGGTTGGCGACCGCGGGCGCAGGACGGTTTTTTGGTGGCGGGCAAACTGCGGCAATTGAAGGCCATCAGGCCAGTGCAGAGTCGCAATACAACTACGTAACCATCGAACTTGGCCTACCCGGTCTACTGCTTTGGGTCGCCCTCTCGGTCAAGCTGGTTGTGCTCGTGGCGCGCCGCCTGCGACGGATCAGCGATGTCGAGCTACGCTTGAGCCTTGCAGGCGTATTTGCCACGGTCATTGCATTTATCATCATGGGCTTTGCGGGTCCCACGATGTCGAACCTGCCGTTTGGGCCATATTTCTGGTTCGCGGCTGGAATTGCCTCCTACTGGTTTGCGGGCGGGATGCAACGCCAGCCAAACGCTTTGCGAAAGGCCGAACGTGAGCCATCGCTGTAAGCACGATCGCATTGATTGGTAGCTGCACTGTGACCGCCTTACGAATCTCGGTTTGCATCTGCACTAGAAACCGTCCGGAGTCACTCGAGCGTGTGTTGCGCTCGATCCCGATGGATAGCGATTACATCCACGAGATCCTGGTCTCTGACGATGGGGTGGACGATGGTTCACGCGACATGGTCGAGAAGCTAGGTATCGCAACCTGGATGGCAGGCCCTAGGCAGGGAGTAAGCGCCAATCGGAACAGCGTCGCTCTTCGCGCTGATGGGACGCATGTTTGGTTCCTCGATGATGACGCTGTGGCCTCCCGGGCCTGCCTCGAGGAGTTGGTGAAATACCTAAACAGAGCGAAAGACCCTCACAAAACGATCATAAGCGGAAGCGTCAAAAAGGGAGGGCGTCGCATCGGGCCACGAGAGCAGAACTTCTTGGGCTTCCAAGCCAAGCCCTATGGTCCCGCGGACCTGCGAACAACCGTGGTGCTTGGAAATGCCATCTTTCCACGCCAAGTGTTCTCTGCCATGCGGTTTGATGAGACTCTCAGGTCAGTTTATGAGGAGGTCGATTTCAGCACACGCGCCGTTACGCTCGGTTATGAGATCGTTCACTGCCAAGGTGCGGTAGCACAACATGAGCCACCTCAAAATACAAGAGGGCGCGATCGCTATGGAGGCGAGATTGATATTGCGCGCCTCTACGTGACTGGCAAGCGCCGCGCCTTCACCGAAAAACATCCTGGGAGAGCTGCGGTTTATCTATTGGTCGCGACAACCCATATGACGGCGAGCCAGATCAGGCATCGTGGTATTAGCGCAATTCCTGAGACTCTCTCTAACACGAGTGAGGTGATTGCGCGCCTTTACCAATACCGTAGATCGCAGAGGGAGCGAATCGGATGATCCGGTCGCGCTCACCGAGCCGTGGCGATCGATCGCCACGATCGTCGATGTGGTCGCGTCTGCGTCCACTGCTCGGCGATCGACGTCGGTCGGTGGTGGCACTTGCAGGTGCCTCTGTACTCTCTGGATTTACAGAAGCCGGTGTCCTTGCAGTCGTCGCCCAAGTTGCGGCCAGCCTCGTCAATGGCGCGAGGCACGTGAGCGTGAACATCGGCCCGCTTCATGTGCACGCGACGGTCGGCGCACTGCTGTCCGCTGCGTTGATCCTCGCCATCATTCGCCTGGCGCTGCAGGTTCCGATCTCGGTGTTCCCGGCACGGATCGCCGCCGGCGTCCAGGCTCAAATGCGAAAAAGCCTGTTCGACGCCTTCACCCGCGCCTCCTGGGCAGTGCAGTCTCGGGACCGCGAGGGGCATTTGCAGG
Organism: uncultured Solirubrobacterales bacterium; assembly: GCA_963755165.1. Lineage (GTDB taxonomy): Bacteria > Actinomycetota > Thermoleophilia > Solirubrobacterales > Solirubrobacteraceae > Palsa-744. Next base: position 356,858 of record CAVWIT010000003.1, read on the forward strand.
AGATGATGACCAGCCAGGTGGTCCAGGCGACCCAGGGCGCGATACAGCTCACTATCCTCGTTACCGCGTTGTTAACTTTCCTGGTGCTGATCCTCTCGGCACTGGCGCTCAATGTCGGAGCCGCAGTCGTTGTCCTCGGTGCCGCCGTTCTGTTGTTCGGTCTTCTGCGACCATTGAACGCAGTCGGACATCGGCGTTCGCGAGCGCTGTCTCAGGCGCAGATGAACTACGCCGGCGGGATCGGCGAGGCGGTCCGCGTCGCCGAGGAGACCCAGGTGTTCGGCGTCGCCGCCGCACAGCGCAAGCGCATCGACGATCTCGTCGTCGTAGCTCGGGGGCTCTTCTTTCGGACCCAGCTTCTTGGTCGACTGGTACCGAACCTCTACCAGAGCCTGATCTTCCTCATCATCGTGGCCGGTCTCGCCGGTCTCTACGTTTCAGGCACCGGCCATGTCGCGTCGCTTGGAGCTGTCGTCTTGCTCCTGGTGCGAGCGGGTACCTACGGTCAGCAGATTCAGGGCTCCTATCAGCTCGTCCGCCAGGCCTTGCCCTTCGTTGATCGCCTGCAGGAAGCGGAACGGCGATATGCGGCGAGCAGCCCCGTTACAGATGGGCGGTTGTTGCCGAGAGTGCGAACACTGGCTTTCGAGAACGTCTCCTACGCATACCGGCCCGGCCGGCCGGTTCTGACCGACATCAGCTTCGAGGTGGCCGGCGGCGAGACGATCGGCGTCGTTGGACCATCGGGTACGGGTAAGTCGACATTGGTTCAGATCCTTTTGCGTTTGAGGAGTGCGGACCACGGTCGCTATCTTGTCAACGGTGTTCCCGCGGAGGAGTTCGCATGCGATGAGTGGCAGAGCCGGGTCTCCTATGTACCGCAGGAACCTCGCCTGATCCACGCATCCGTTGCAGACAACATATGCTACTTTCGAAGCCTCGATGACGACGCTGTCGAGCGAGCCGGCCGGCTCGCTCGTATCCATGACGACGTCATGGGGTGGCCGAACGGCTACGACACCGTCGTCGGCCCTCGTGCCGACGCGGTCTCGGGCGGACAGCAGCAGCGGATCTGCGTCGCCCGAGCACTTGCGGCTCAGCCTGAGGTTCTCGTGCTCGACGAGCCGACGAGTTCACTCGATCCGCGTTCGGAGACCCTAATCCAAGACTCACTGATCGCGCTCAAGAGCGAGATGACACTGTTCATCGTTGCACATCGCATGTCGACGCTCGATATGTGTGACCGCGTGATGGTCATTGTTGATGGTCGACTGCAGGCATTTGATACAATTGCGCGCTTGCAAAGAAGTAGCTCCTACTACCGCTCCGCCTCAACAATCGCCTCGGGAGTGGCCGGTGGAGGAACATCGCTGTGACGCAGGAGGATAGCATCGGCGGTCTCGGCCTGAGCGGCAATGACGAGACCGTGAGACCAGCCAATGCCTGTGCACCAAAGAAGAGAGTCCCTGACTTCTTCGTCGTCGGTCACCCAAAGAGCGGTACTACGGCCCTCTACGAGATGCTGAGACGCCATCCGCAAATCTACATGCCTGACGTCAAGGAGCCCAATTTCTTTAATTTTGTTATAACAGATGCTCCTGACCTCGCCGAATGGCGTACGTCGAGTAAGCCCTCGGCGACACTCGATGACTACTTATCGCTATTCGATGCTGCGAAGCCAGAGCAGCGCATCGGAGAGGCTTCGACGTTCTACCTGGCGTCTCAGACTGCCGCGAGCAACATTGCATTCGTGCAACCCGCTGGACGCATCATTGCCATCTTGCGAGAGCCTGTTAGTTTTCTACACTCACTTCATCTACAGTTGGTGCAGAACGACGTCGAGCAGGAGAAGGATCTACGGCAGGCGCTTGCGCTTGAGAATGCTAGGCGCCAAGGCCGGCATATTCAGCGCTCCTCATTGCAGTTGCAGCAATGGCTTCTTTATTCAGATCACGTACGCTACGTTGAGCAATTACGACGTTACCAAGCTCTATTTTCACCGGGACAAATGATGGTACTGATCTACGACGACTTTCGGCGTGACAACGAGGAGACCCTGCGCAAGGTACTGCGTTTCCTTGACGTTGACGATAAACTTCCAACCAGTATCGCGGAAGCCAACCCGACCGTTCACGTACGGTCTCGATATCTTAATCACATCACGCATTCAGTAACCATGGGTCAAGGCTCAGTCTCGCGAGCTGTGAAGGCAGTCATCAAGCTGCTTACATCCAGGCAGCTACGTCAGCGTGCGCTTCAGGCGACTAAGCGCCATATCCTTTACGACGACCCTTCGCCACTCGATGGGAGCTTGATGCTCGAGCTACGTCGCCGCTATAAGCCGGAGGTAGTGGCGCTGAGCAAATACCTGAATCGTGATCTCGTGAGCCTATGGGGCTACAGCGATGTTAGCTGAACGACTCATTTCTAAGGTGAAGCAGAACCGAGCTCCCGACTTCTTCATCGTTGGTCACCCAAAGAGCGGCACGACTGCTCTCTACGAGATGCTGCGGCGCCATCCACAGATCTATATGCCCGATCTCAAGGAGCCGTGGTTCTTCGCAAGTGAAAGACACTCGCGACCGCATTCGGCGGTATCCAGTACGCTCCCGGACAGCCTTGAGGACTACCTGTCATTGTTCGACGGGGCCAAATCCGGGCAACTCCTCGGGGAGGCCTCGGCGCGCTACCTGTGGTCTCGCACGGCCGCGAGTGGTATCGCTGAGGTACAACCCGCCGCGCGCATCATCGCCATATTTCGAGAGCCTGCGAGCTTTCTGCGCTCACTTCATCTTCAATTGGTGCAGCAGCATCAGGAGCCGGAGAAGGATTTGCGGAGGGCGATCTCTCTGGAGGAGGCAAGACGTCAAGGACGCTATGTCTCTCGCTCTGCCTCGTATTGGCCACAGGTGCTCCTATATTCAGAGTACGTGCGATATGTCGAGCAATTGAGCCGTTATCAGGCGCTTTTCCCATCAGAGCAGATGCTGGTGCTTATATACGATGACTTTCGGCGTGACAACGAGGCGACCGTGCGCAGAGTGCTGGGATTCCTCGATGTAGATGAGACACATCCAATCGAGGCGACGGAGGCCAACCCAACGGTTCGCATACGCTCGGTTCACCTAAACAACCGGTTGCGTGCGATCTACACGGGAGTAGGTCCTGTCTCAGCGGCCGTAAAGGCAGGCGTCAAGGCGGTTACGACCCAACAAATGCGCCACAAGGCGCTCCAGGCGGCTCAGCGCCGTGTCATCTATGCCAAGCCGGAGCCGCCCGATGACGAGTTGATGATCGAGCTACGTCGCCACTATAAGCCGGAGGTCGTGGCGCTGAGCAAATATGTCGGCCGTGACCTCGTGAGCCTATGGGGTTATGACAGTATCGACTGAGCTATGCGTTTCTGCGCTACATGTATAACCACGTCTCAACGCTTCCGCTGGAGTGTCCGAGAGGGAATCGTTTTGACGCAGGCTGATAGTACCCCCATTCCCGGAGGTGAGGCAGGTGGGTGACGGTCCGACAAGGGCTGCTGCTTGCGCGCCGCGCCGGAGAGTTCCTGACTTCTTTATCGTTGGCCATCCGAAGTGCGGCACGACGGCCCTCTACGAGATGTTGAGGCGCCACCCGCAGATCTACATGCCTGACCTCAAGGAGCCATGGTTCCTAGCAAGCGAGATACGCTTTCGGGACCGACCACGAGCACCTGTAGGGATTCCGGAAACGCTAAATGACTACCTCGCGTTGTTCGATGCGGCGAAACCGGAGCAGCGCGCTGGAGAGGCGTCACCTCTATATCTCTGGTCTCGCGTCGCCGCGAGCCGCATTGCAGATCTGCAACCTGGTGCGCATATCATCGCCATTCTGCGAGAGCCCGCGAGCTTTCTGCGTTCACTCCATCTTCAATTCGTGCAGACTCATGTCGAGACGGAGAAGGATCTCCGTGAGGCAATTGCCCTTGAGGGAGCCAGACGTCAAGGTCGACGTATCCCTCGCTCGTCGTATTGGCCGCAGGTGCTCCTATACTCGGACCACCTGCGATACGTCGAGCAATTGCGCCGTTACCATGCCGTCTTTTCCACGGAGCAGGTGTTGGTGCTCATCTACGACGACTTTCGACGTGACAACGAAGCGACGGTGCTCGCGGTGCTGCGTTTTCTAGAAGTGGACGACACGTGTCCAATTCAGGTGACGGACGCCAACCCTACGGTCCGCACGCGCTCTCGGCAACTCGACGAGATCGTACACGCAGTGTCTGTGGGGCGAGGCCCGGTCTCGCGGGCGGTGAAGGCAGGGATCAAGATGCTCGTACCAAGAGGACTGCGCCGCGCCGGGCTCGAAGCGACCCATCATCACGTTCTCCACAGCGACCCTCGACCACCCGATGAGAAGTTGATGCTTGAGCTGCGTCGTCGCTTCAAGCCGGAGGTCGTAGCGCTGAGTGAATATCTCGACCGTGACCTCGTGAGCCTGTGGGGCTATGACAGTATCGGCTGAGTCATGCTGTCCGCGCCACATAGGAACAATCCGCCTGCATCGTCGGGTCGCACCTTCTCTATGGCGGCGCAACGGCGCAACGTCCTCATGCATACAGTAACTCCGAATACCATAGTACGATCCGTTCGCAAATGATCGACCATGTATGCTCGCGCGCCGCTTGCTGTGCTGCGCTTGCAAGATGATGGCGTAGAGTCGGATTATCGATTAACCGCCTAAGCGCTTTTTCAAATGCCTCGGCGTCGCCGGTTTCGACCACGAGACCATTGATGCCATCTCGGACAATCCCAGACGTACATGCCTCGGTGACGACTGGCGCCAGACCGCACGCCATCCCTTCGAGTAGGGCAATACTTGCACCCTCGAAAAGGCTCGGGCAGGCAAGTATGTCGTAATCGGCGAGTAATCGTGGCAGCTCTGACCTCTCGAACTTTGGTACTACGCTGATGCGCGAATGGATGCAGCTGGAGTAATCGGACAGTATGGTCGACCGGTCTGCCCCGGTGCCGAATAGTCCAAGTCTCACATCGTCTCGATCCTTGAAAAGTTCGGATGCCGCTGATGCCAAGACATCGATACCCTTGCGTGCAATATAACTACCAACGAATGCTATATCGGTAATCGCGTCGATCGAAAGCTCAGTGGGACAAGGCTCAAGTGCTAGGTGGTCGGAGATCCCGTTGGCGCTAACTAGAACAGTGCGAGCTCCTAGGCGCTTGAGGTATTTAGCCTCATCTTGATTCAGGGCAATGACGCCATCTGAACGCCGAAGAGTCAGATTGACCATGGGAACACGGCACAGATTCATATAAAGCCGCCGCTTGACTGAGATTTGTCTAGCAGCCGTGATCGAATCGTCCGCCTCTCGACGCCACGCCAGAGGCTCCAAGCCGTGTGAGCGCGTCACCACGACGAACGAACGTAACACTCGCGGCATCATCAGGATGGCAGCAGCGTCTCCGGTGGATGCATCAATGATCTCCGGTCTCCAGCGGAGAAGCCTCCAAGCGACGAGCAGGGGAAACAGCAACGCCGCTACTCGCTCAGGCAGTCGCATTTGAAAGTCGTCGAACGAGATCACACGGACCTCGTGTCCCTGTTTAACCAACTGCTCACTAAAATCCAGGGCCACGCCAGGCGCACCCGCATTACGCGAAAGACGATGATGAATGGTGAGGACGATCTTCATTAGAAACGCAGTCAAGTAACAGGCATCAGTCTATCTGACCGGGACCCATTTATCGGTCTAGTCGGACCGAACGCAGGAATCGGGCCAGTGGGGCTGTGAAAGTATCGACTGGGTCTCGCGTGTCCGCGCGCACAGTAACGGGTCGCTATATTGAATCGATAGCCTACTATAACGGTCGAGCTGCACGGTGACTCGCCTTGCGTGGCGTAGAGGCCGCGTAGCCCGGCACCTGGCGGCCGAGATAGAGTGAGCCGTCCTGAGTTCCACGGAGACCGTCAAACCCAAGATGGCTCAGAGGATCGTTCATAGATGAGCATCGCGGCGCGCGCTACACAAAGAGCACTACAGAACAGCGGCCTGAACTGTCAACACGGCTGGGTAGCTCTCCAGCGTTCAACGCACATGGGAACCAAAACGGGTATTATTATGTCTCGTGGATCCGCTGTACTTGGCAGCCCGCGTCACACAGGCTCTACCACATCGCGCGGGAGCCTCCCTCGGCTGGCGCCTTGGACAGCGTGCTCGCCGCGTCCCGAGAGTAGCCCGCCTCAAGACGGGGGGGCAGCTCGTGACGGACGTAGGCGACTACGTTCAGCGGCCGATGTTCTTTCTCGGCGAGTACGAGCCCGAGACGACACGGTTGTTTCGTCGACTCGCGCATCCCGGTTGGACGGTGCTGGATGTTGGCGCAAACGTTGGGTATTTCTCGGTGGTCGCCGCGAACCTCGGTACCCCAGGGTCACGGGTCGTGGCATTTGAGCCCCACCCGCAGCTTGCGGACATGATCGCCCAAAGTATCCCGCTCAATCCCAACCTGAATATCACCCTAGAGCGTGCCGCGTGCGGGGATCGGTCCGGCATGATGGCGCTCCACCTATCTCCGCAGGATCGCAACAATGGCCTGTCGACCCTGCGTACCGACATTTTTCCCGACGCACCGACCGTTCAAGTTCCCGTGTTAAGGCTTGACGACTACTGCACCGAGTACGACCTTCGACCGGACTTGCTCAAGATCGATGTGGAGGGCTTTGAGGCCCAGGTGCTCCGCGGTGCCGGCTGGATCATCGATGATCGCGTGCCCTCATGGGTCCTGTGCGAGATCACGCCGGAACGGGACGATCCTTATGAACTGATCGGGTTGATGCGCGAACGTGACTACGAATGCTGTCAGATCACTGAGAGCGGCGATCTCACGCCGGTTGGGAGGATGACCCGATGGGGGAATGTCTGCTTCTCACGCATCTAGGAGCCCGGATCGGTCGCCTGGGTGGGTGCTGCCTTTGCGCGTCCGTCAAACACCTTCTCAGAACGTGTTTTGCAAGAACGGCGCGTCCGGATGCGTCCCTGGACACGGCGCTGGATCGCCACGTGACGCTCGCGCGTGCCACCAGCATGCTGGCCCGCGTAGGCGTCAGTGGTAGTCGATCGCCAAGAGCCGAGGATAATCGGTCACCGAGAGTTCAAATACTGCTGCGTCGCCCTTGTGCGTCACCAGCCGCGCCGGTGTGGATCGGTTGAGCAGTGGATCGTAGGCGCTGATGGATGGAGGCCGGGGTGTCGTAGGCAGGTTGCCGAGCTTGACCCTGAAGGTCTCGGCCGGAAGATCATAACGGGTCACGTCGCTAAGCGGCAAGTTCGGTCGGTAGAGTGTTGAGAGGTTTCGAGTCATCACGTAGATGGGGATCACAAACCGTGTCGGCGAGGCTTGGAAGGGAAAGACTGCAAGCACTTCGCGGTCGTAGAGGGGCGGGTGCACGGCGGTCCCTCCGCCCGCAAACTGGGCGTGATCTCCCTTCTGTGCTATGGAGAGAAGTCGGAGCTGGCGAGCCGGGCCGTGAGGGGCGGGTCCGCGAAGGTGGGCGAGCAGGTTCCGGAAGCCGAGCATGGTTTCCCCACCCAGCTGGTCGCCTGGATAGACGCTAGGGTTGGCGTCTACGGCCGACATGAAGTTGCCGCTGACCATGCTCAGGCTCTTGGCGTGCGCGGCTGCGAAGAAGTAGTCGCGGCCGAGGCCCTTGCTTACCATGGAGACGAGGTGGCGGAGTAGCGCCTTTGTCTGTAGGTGACGTTCATCGGCGCTTGTTGGCTTAACCGGCGCGGGTGTGGTCTCGTTTGGCTCGACTGGCTGGGCTTCGGCGGCTGGCAGGTTGTACTCGGTCATCCAGATTTCGGGATGAGGTTCGCCGGGCCGGCCGACATTGCGCCCATGAGCGGCTGTGCTATAGAAGTAGGTGGTGATCGGCGAAAGGTCCCGGATTATGGACTCGGTCTGCGTGGCGGTCAGCATGTACTCGGGAAAGAACGAGTCGTACGTAGGCACGAAGAGCGGCTGAAAGGGTCCATGGGCCTGACCGTTGACCAATTCGAAGTCGCGATCGCCCTGCGCGTCGATCGGTTGGATGTTGTTGATTTCGTCGTCCTTGGGAAACTCTCTTAGACCAGCGTAGTAGTGCTTGCTCAACGCGGTTGTTCCTGCTGGGACTGTCGCACCGCTGGGGAAAGGTGTCTGACTGGCGAAACCGTCAGTTATGCCGACTTCCCGTGAGATCCCGTTATTAGGATCACGTAGATAGGAAACTGTATCGTCGAGTACCGCTTCTGGCACTTTGCCACTGCCTTCTTCCCGGGCGGGGGAGTAGTATCTTTCCTCGTTGAGGAACTGCGAGCCGAAGCTCAGCTCGTTCCAGATCTCCAGATCGTATCCGCCCGGGCCGAAGATGCTCGCGGCATATTTGGCGACGACGGACACATAGCTGAGCCATCCCTGCAACGTCGCCTGGAATTGCGGGTTGGGCTGGCCGTTTGAGAGCGTTGGTGGTCCGAACGGCGCGTAGAGCAGGGTGGCACCCGCGTGTTCCCCTGCCGGAAGGGCTTGGGCCAATGGTCTTGACAGAGTGGCGACGCCCTGTGAGTCGACCTTCTTGATGAGCACGTCGGCCATCCCACCGAAGCCAAGCTTGTTGAAACCGGTCTTTCCCGGCACCACCCTGCTCGCGCTGGCGAGGCTGAGCGAGACGGTAGTGCTCCCCGCCGGCGCTTCACTGATTGTGTCGAGCGTGACTGGTTCATTGGGCGTTGGCCCTCCGCTGTTGCTGTTGAGCAAGATCAGTGGTCGCAGGCCATGTTCGTGCAGCGCGAGCAGTCGTTGGCGAATGCTGTGTTCATTGACGAATTTGGTCGGGTTTTCGTAGGAGAGCATGTTCCAGGAGATCTCGATACGGGCGAGCTTGAAGCCGCTGTCCTGGAGCAGCTGCGCGACGTCAGACGCCTCCGCCGGGGTCACGTTGAAGTTGATCCCTAGGGAGCTCAGCAGTCGTGAAGCGGGCCATGTGTCCAGGTAGGCGCGCCACGGTTGGATCCAGAACGAGCTGGCCCCGAACGGAACCTCGGTCAGGTACTTCGGGTCGATCGGATCGCTCACCACCCCACCCGGGGAGAAGTGCGAGTGCCGGGACGGCTGTGAGTGCCCTGCCGAGGGGGCCGGCCGGTGCTCGGCTGCGTATAACAGCATCGCCGCCGCGCCCGCAAGGAGAAGCGCCGCGCCGAAGGCAAGCGCAAATCGTCGTGGCGCCGAGCCCACGAGGGAGCGGGATCTGCCCTTCCGTGTGTGTGCGCCACTTGCCCGATCTGGCCCCATAGGATGGCTATGATAGTCTCGCCGAGCGTTGTGGTGTGCTACTTGCCGGCGTAGTCGATTGTCAGCAGCCGGGGATAGTCTAAGGCCGCGAATTCGAAGACGGCGCTGCTGCCCTGGCGTGAGATCAAGCGGGCGCGTGTCGCTTCGTTGCGAATCGGGTCATATGCGCTCACATTGGGAGCGTTTGAGGTTTCCGGCAGGTTCCCCAAGGTGATACGGAAGTTCTCGCTGGGTAGGTCATAGCGCTCGATGTCGGTGGAGGGCGCCGAGGGTTCATAGAGCGTAGCCAGGTTTCGAGTCATCACGTAGATGGGGATCACAAACCGTGTCGGCGAGGCTTGGAAGGGAAAGACGCCGAGCGCTTCGCGGTCGTAGAGGGGTGGGTGCGCGGCGGTGCCGTCCCCGGCGAACTGGGCATGTTCTCCCTCTTGGGCGATCGAGAGCAACTGCAGCTGGCGTGGCGCTGCTAGCGGACCAGATTCCTGAAACTGTGCCAGCATCCGGCGGAATGCAGTCGTCGTTTCCCCTCCGGCTTCGTCTCCGGGATATTCGGTGGAGTGCTTGGACAGATCTGTGATGAAGCTGCTTTCGATGACGTCGAGATTCCCCGCGTGCGCGGCTGCGAAGAAGTAGTCGCGGCCGAGGCCCTTGCTTACCATGGAGACGAGGTGGCGGAGTAGCGCCTTTGTCTGTAGGTGACGTTCATCGGCGCTTGTTGGCTTAACCGGCGCGGGTGTGGTCTCGTTTGGCTCGACTGGCTGGGCTTCGGCGGCTGGCAGGTTGTACTCGGTCATCCAGATTTCGGGATGAGGTTCGCCGGGCCGGCCGACATTGCGCCCATGAGCGGCTGTGCTATAGAAGTAGGTGGTGATCGGCGAAAGGTCCCGGATTATGGACTCGGTCTGCGTGGCGGTCAGCATGTACTCGGGAAAGAACGAGTCGTACGTAGGCACGAAGAGCGGCTGAAAGGGTCCATGGGCCTGACCGTTGACCAATTCGAAGTCGCGATCGCCCTGCGCGTCGATCGGTTGGATGTTGTTGATTTCGTCGTCCTTGGGAAACTCTCTTAGACCAGCGTAGTAGTGCTTGCTCAACGCGGTTGTTCCTGCTGGGACTGTCGCACCGCTGGGGAAAGGTGTCTGACTGGCGAAACCGTCAGTTATGCCGACTTCCCGTGAGATCCCGTTATTAGGATCACGTAGATAGGAAACTGTATCGTCGAGTACCGCTTCTGGCACTTTGCCACTGCCTTCTTCCCGGGCGGGGGAGTAGTATCTTTCCTCGTTGAGGAACTGCGAGCCGAAGCTCAGCTCGTTCCAGATCTCCAGATCGTATCCGCCCGGGCCGAAGATGCTCGCGGCATATTTGGCGACGACGGACACATAGCTGAGCCATCCCTGCAACGTCGCCTGGAATTGCGGGTTGGGCTGGCCGTTTGAGAGCGTTGGTGGTCCGAACGGCGCGTAGAGCAGGGTGGCACCCGCGTGTTCCCCTGCCGGAAGGGCTTGGGCCAATGGTCTTGACAGAGTGGCGACGCCCTGTGAGTCGACCTTCTTGATGAGCACGTCGGCCATCCCACCGAAGCCAAGCTTGTTGAAACCGGTCTTTCCCGGCACCACCCTGCTCGCGCTGGCGAGGCTGAGCGAGACGGTAGTGCTCCCCGCCGGCGCTTCACTGATTGTGTCGAGCGTGACTGGTTCATTGGGCGTTGGCCCTCCGCTGTTGCTGTTGAGCAAGATCAGTGGTCGCAGGCCATGTTCGTGCAGCGCGAGCAGTCGTTGGCGAATGCTGTGTTCATTGACGAATTTGGTCGGGTTTTCGTAGGAGAGCATGTTCCAGGAGATCTCGATACGGGCGAGCTTGAAGCCGCTGTCCTGGAGCAGCTGCGCGACGTCAGACGCCTCCGCCGGGGTCACGTTGAAGTTGATCCCTAGGGAGCTCAGCAGTCGTGAAGCGGGCCATGTGTCCAGGTAGGCGCGCCACGGTTGGATCCAGAACGAGCTGGCCCCGAACGGAACCTCGGTCAGGTACTTCGGGTCGATCGGATCGCTCACCACCCCACCCGGGGACGCGACGGCGGGGGCGACAGGAAGGACATCGACCCCAGTTGTGCTGTGAGCTGCCATGACTCCGCTGCTCGCGGGTTTGACATCGGCTTCGGCCGGGCAGCGAACCTTCGCGGGCATTGCGCCGCCGGGTACGAGCTCGAGGCGGATCGTCTGTGCCGTGGGCCCCTGTTCGATGCCGCCAAAGGTTGCGGTACTGCCGGAGGCGCTGAGCCCGACGCATTGCGCGGCGACGCTCGGGGTAACGGTCTCCGAGTAAGTCAGCAGAACGGCCGCGGGCTGTTCGGCAAAGTCTTCGCCCTGGGCGCTGAGCGGTGCGGATGCGCTCGAGCCGGGGTTTCCAGATGAGGGCGGTTCTGATTCTGGTTCCGGTTCTGCGGGCGGCGACGATGGCGCTTCGGCGGGGGCGCTCGGGGATGGTGCCGGACCCGGCGCCGGTGTGGTCACCGGCTCTTCCACGATGCCGGGGGGGCTCGGCGGAGCGCTCGAGGCCGGCGTTGCGGGTTCGGCGGGCGTCTTGCCCGCGACACACTTTGGCGAAGTTGAAGCGTGTCGGGGGCCCCGCCTGCTCTGCGCCTGCCGCGCCCGCTTGGCGTCGCGTGCGGTCTTGTGGTTGGGCGATTGCTTGCGGCCTTCAACTGCGCATCGCTTTGGGGCGATGCGCTGGTGCGTGGTCGATCGGGATCCGCGGGCGTATGTCGCCGACGCGGGTCCGGAGATCAAGAGCACGAGCGCCAGCGCCGAAACGCCTAGAAGTGTGAGCAGCCGGAGCGGCCAATGGGCAGAAGAGGTCATAACGAACGAGAAGTCGCATCGGGCGGAGCCCAAGGAAGTTCTTCAGTCGTTCATCGACCGGCCTCTCCTGGTGCTGATCGGTAATTGGCCGAACTTGGCCGTTTGGCTGAGTGTCCGTTGTAGCGAGAGCCTGAACATGGACGAGACCAGGTGGCTATGAGCAGCGCGAGGATGTGTAGAGCACAGCACCGATCTGGCTGGGATCACGAGGTGTCTTGGCGAGTGCTGCGCTTTGTCTCCCGTAGCACGCGGTCATAGACTTGTTCGAGCCGCTTGACCACCGCGTCGGGGTGATAGTCCGCAGCGGCACGCCGGGCGCAGGTTCCGAGGCGCTCACGTGCCGCCGGGTCCTCGCCGAGGGCCCGCATCGTCGTTGCGAGGGAGTCGAGATCGCGGCTTGCGAACAGACGCCCGGTCTTTCCGTCGACGATGACCGACGCTGGGCCGCCCTCGTCGGCTGCGATGACCGCTAGGCCGGCCGCCATGCCCTCGAGTACAACCTGGCCGAAGGGCTCCGGGACCACCGAAGCGTGCACGAGCACGTCGAAGGATGCGAGCTCGCGCCAGATGTCCTCGCGAAAGCCGCGAAACTCCACTCGCTTGCCAAGCCCCAGCTGGAACGCGAGATCGTGGAGCTCCTGCTCGTAGGCCTCCTCGCCGAACATCGGCGATCCCACCAAGACCGCCTGCTCGTTTCCGGTGGGAAATGCGGTCGCGAACGCGCGCAAGAATAGATCCTGCCCCTTCCACTGGCTGATTCGCCCGACCATCCCGAAGGTCGTTTGCGTGGACTTGGGTTTTCGCGGGTGAGTCGAGAGCTCGACTGAGTCCGAGATGACGCTGTGCACCCGACCTCGATCGCCTCTCGGTAGCGTGTCCATCGTGGCGGTGGAATTGGCGACGACGCCGTCGGCTAGATGACGAATGAGACGCCGTAGCAGACGGACGGCGGGTCTCGGCAGATAGTCATCGGATATGCGGTCGCGCAGATGCCACACCACCGGAACGCCGATGACCCTTGCCGCGAGGCCGCCGTACACGCCAGCCTTCAGCGAGTTCGTATGCACCAGATCAGGACGCAGTTCGCGCAGACGGAGCGCAAGTCGGGCCACGTAGGTGAGCGTGCTGAGCACTGCCGTGGGAGAGGCGCCACGAAGATGCACGGTGTCCTTGCGCAGATCGCGGGCGGCGGCGGCGATCGGGAGAACCTCCACCGAAACGCCGGCCTGTTGCAGGCGCTCGGCGAGTGGCCCATCCTCGCCGAGAATCACGTGGGCGTTCACGCGCCGAAGGTGCGGAAGCAGGCGCAGCAGCGCGATCTCGCCGCCCGACAGCCGAGCGACGTGATCGAGATACACCACCCGCAGCCGCTCGTCTCGCTCCCCGGCTGCCAACCGCCGGTACAGGCTGCGGTGTCGATCGGCGACCGTGCGCCAGTCAAAGCTCTCGGCGTAGGTTCGCGTCCTGGCTCGCGTCGGCAGCAGTCCCTGAGCCGCCTCCCTGAGCCGGGCCGCCAGAGCCTCGTGGTCGGCCGCGGCGATCATCAGCGATGGGTCCAGCGGGATCGTGACCTCTGGCAGGCCACCCACCTTACTGACGATGCTCGGCGTGCCGCATGCGGCCGCCTCGAGCACGACAAGGCCGAATCCCTCGAAGGCGATCGTCGGGACCACGGCCACATCGGCGGTGCGATACGCGTCGATCAGATCCGCGTCGGAGAGCCGGCCCATGATGCGCACGCGCGCGGCGAGCGTCGGGTGGGCGGCGCGTTCGGAGAGCTGGGCGTGCAGAGGCCCGTCGCCGACGAGCAGAAGCACCGAGTCGTCGGACAGCTCGCCTTCCAGCCGAGCCCAGGCGTCAAGCAGCACGTCGATCCCCATGCGAGGCACGAGGCGCCGCGCGCAGACGACGACGAACGCCGAAGCGTCAATGCCAAGCCGCGCACGCGCCCCTGAACGCTCGCCGGGTGTGAAGACATCGAGCGCCACACCAGGCGCCAATACGTGGATCTCCCACGGCGAGACGCGGTAGCGCTCGACGAGCACGCGGCGAAAGGCTGAGGACAGCACCACGTGGGCATCGGCACGTCCGAGCGCCAACCGCTCGAGAGATCGTCGCAATCTGAGCTTCACTCGCGATGTGTCGCCAGCCGCGACATTCTCCTCAGCCCACGGACCGTGGAAGTGGAACACGGACGGCGATGTACGCGTCGCTCCAAAGAGCAGCGGCGCCAGCGCGTACAAGGCGAAGTGCGCGTCCACAACCTCAACTCCGTTCGCTGCACGTCGAGCGGCACGCCAGAAGTCGAACAGGCGGTGGGGAAGCGCGAGATCTTCGCGCGATGCGACAGTGACCGCAGGGGGTACGTCGTCGGCCGGTCCGACTACTACCCCTGTCGCCTCGGGGAGATGCTCGAACAGAGAGCGGTAGTAGCGGTCAAGTCCTCCGACCGTGGCGGGGAACCAGCCCTTGCCCAGCATCAGAACTCGTGGGTGATCAGCTGCGGCTTCGGCCGACGCGGTGGAGAACTGCCTCGATGTGCTAGTGCTACTCGGCAAGTTACGGCTCCCATACCGGTAGACTGCTTGGCGGAGGGGTCGGAAACGTAGCATCCTCTTGCGCCTACCTCGGGGTCCCACCGCATCCGGAAGAATCACCGATCACGGTGGGAATCTGCAACGCATCAACCGCGACGGGTTGAGGAGTCACCAATGTTCGGGTCATCTTGTTTGTATGATGCTAGATGTCGATACGTGGCTACGGTGCGGGATAACGAGACCAAAGGGGTTCAGTGAACGCGCAAGGTCTTGATCCTGGCCTCCGCTTACTGGCTGCTCGCAGCCTCGCGATCGACCGGCTTACGGCCGAGATCGCAGGGATGTTTGCGGCAGAGGGCATCGAGACCATCGTCCTCAAGGGCCCGGTGCTGGCCGAGTGGCTCTATCCCGACGAGGTGCGTCCGTACGGAGACTCCGACATCATGGTCGCCCCGGACGACTGGCAGCGGGCGGTGGGAGTGCTCGAGCGGCTCGGCTTCTCCAATTATTTGGAGCCGATGGCTCACCCACGGATGGAGTCGTTCGCCGGCACGGGCTTCGTGCGCGACGAGGACAATGTGGACCTTCATTGCGCTCTGCACGGGCTGGGCGGAGATCCAAACGTGATCTGGACTTCGCTGCTTGCTGGGTCCGAACGTCAGGTCATCGGTGGCACCGAGCTGAATGTCCCAGGCCGTCCAGCCTTGCTGCTGCACATCGGCCTGCACGCCGCGCATCACGTTAAAGGGAAGCCGATCGAGGACCTGCGGCGCGCCATTGCTCTCGCGGATGAGCAGCTCTGGCGGCTGGCGCTCGCGCTCGCGCGCTTTCACGACGGCGTCCCGGCTTTCGCAAGTGGCCTGCGCCTCCTCCCGAAGGGTGTAGATCTTGCGCGCTGGCTCGAGATCGACGATGCCCGCTCGCTCCGTCACGATCTCCGTCGCGAAGGTGTCCCCGTCGCCGAGGGGATCAATGCGCTATTTTCATCCGAAGACAGCGTGAGCGAGAAGTTTTCAATCGTCGTCGACGAGCTCTTTCCCCGTCCGGAGTTCATGCGATGGTGGTCGTCGCTGGCGAGGCGCGGACATCTCGGACTTGCGGTCGCCTACCTTTGGCGCCCGATCTGGCTGATCGTCCATGCGCCGTCCGGGGCGCTCGCGTGGTGGCGGGTTCGCAGAAGGGGCTCAGGTCGATGAGGGCTGCGTGTCGACGTCACCCGTGGGGATTGTCAGGATGCCCGTGCCGAGCCCACTCGTCGGGTTGAGGATCAGGGCCGTAGCCTCGACTCGCGAGCGTACGCCGAGCTTGCGAAACGCGGAGTTCAGATGGCTCTTGACGGTGCTTTCGGTGACGAACAGCCGCTGAGCGATCTCGACGTTCGCGAACCCGAGCACCACCATCCCCAGGACCTGCTTCTCGCGGATCGAGAGGAGGGGGCGCTCGGTCTCGGCGGCGAACGCACGCGGCACGCAGAGCTGACCGCAGGCCACCGCCGCGATCGTCGCCGGCAGGGTGGTTGCCAGAGTGTCGCGCTCGACCACGCCGGCGGCGCCCTCACGCAGCGCTGCGGTCACCTCACGGGGGTCAGCCCCCGATAGGACCACCACCGTGGGCGCCTCGGGCCAGGGCAGGGGGTAGGAGTCCAACTGGCCCTGCACGATGGCCACGTCAGGGTGCAGGGCGGCGGGCGAATTCGGCAGCCCGGCGCGAGCGCCAACCACGCGGTGCCCCCTAGCCCGGCAGATGTCGGTCAGCTCAGCCCTCAGCGCGACGTCGGCGGCGATGATCGCCAGCTTCCACGTGGTCGGCATGAGCCTGAGCTTCTAACACAGGAGGCGGACGAGCCTCCCGCTGGAGGGCTCGCCCGCTCCCGAGCGTGCTACGGAGAGCTACTCAAGAACGTGGTTTCTTCCCCGTAATAAATGGTTTTATCCGCGTGGCCACCGGTGGCGCCGGCGGCGGTCACCTCCACGAGGTCGCCATAATCGGCGATCTCCGGCTTGATGTACTGCTCCTGGCGATCCTGCTCGTCCTTGATGCGCTGCATGATTCCCCTTAGGTTCGGGTCATTGACTGTGCAGAACGCTAGCCGCTGGGCTTCACCGGCTCAAGGTGGAAAGAAGTTGGGGTGGGCTCGACCCGCTCCAGCAGCTCATCGAGCTGTCCCCGATCCTCGCGGGCGCGCAGCCAACACTCGATCGACAGCAGCCGCAGGATGTCCACGGCCCATCCCCCCGGGCCCTTGGGATGGGCATCCGGAGAGCCTTCCAGCAGCTGCTCGCGGACGATCCGCTCGCGCGTAAGCTCGCGCGTGCGCGAGCTCGGTCCCTCCAGTAGCTCGCGGGCCAGCCCGACATCCCGATCAGCGACGCCGGCGACCAACACGGGTACGAAGTTGCTCTTGGCCACCCCGGTGCGCACCGGATCCGGCAGCATGCCCTGCACGGCCGTGCGCAGCACCGGACGGTCGAAGGTGGCGCTGTAGGCCAGCTCGGGGGGCAGATCGAGCACAAGCTCCACCAGGTCGGGGTCGAGCAGGGGGTCGTGGAGATCGAGCCAGGGGCGCGCGTACACGCGGCGGATCTCGTCGCTGAAGCTCACCACCTGGCGATTGACATAGAGGACGTAGGCCCGGTAGGCCCACCAGCGTGGTCCGTCGAGCCTGCGCCAGCGCAGCGGATCAGACGCCTGACGGTGCAGGGCCGCGAGCGTCGGGTCAAGCCAGTCGGGCTCGTGTGCCCACACGCCGGAGGGACGGCGCATACGGCCAAGCAGCGAGACAGGGGCCGTGGCCAGCGCGGTCTGGCGCAGACCAAAGCGCAGCAACCGCGAAAGCGACTGCCGATCGCCGCCTGGGATCTCCCGGGTCAATTGGAGCGCTCCTCCCAGCCTGCCGGCCCTGGCCCGATCGGCGATCAGCATTGGCGAGAGCTCGAACAGATCATCGCCGCCCTCTCCTCCCAGCAGCAGCCGCACTCCGTCGGCGCGGACCCGATCGAGCAGCGGCGGCATCATGAAGCGGTTGGGCGAGAGCGAGGGAACGCCCCAGGCTGCGATCGAGTCGAGAATCCCCGCGATCGGGCTCCCCGAGCCCACCGCCATGCGCACGCTGGGGATCGCAAGCCGGCGAGCTGCTTCGCCGATGCGGTCGGACTCATCGGTCTGCGGAACCGCCGGGAAGACCAGCGAGTAGCCTGTCAGGCGCTCGATCGGCCCGCCCTGCTCCGCACGTGCCAATGCGGCCACGCTGGTGGAGTCGATCCCGCCGCTGAGCAGCACCCCGGCCTCGGCCGTAGGCGGCGTATGGGCGGCGATCGAGCGTTGAATGGCCACCCGTACCCTCGCGGTGGCCTCCTCCATCGTGATCGGAGCAGGTGGCTTGTAGCGTGGATACCACCAGGCCCGTTCGCTGCGTATGCCCTCCGGCAGGGTGAGCAGATGCCCGCCGCGCAGCGGCGCCACGCCCTCGAACAGGGTGCGCTCGTCCCAGCAGTTGTCGTTACACAGCCAGAACGCGAGCGTCACCCGGTCGGGTGCGGGACTGCGCTCGAGCGTCGCCAGCAGCGGGAGGATCTCCGAGGCGAACGCCGGACTCCCGGACTGCTCTGCGCGGAACAGGGGACGCAGGCCGGTGGGATCGCGCGCCAGCAGGCCCAGGCCCATCTCGGCCTGCCACAGCAGCATGACGAAGCTCCCGCGCGCGCCGTCGAGGATCCGCTCACCCTGGTGAGTCCACGCCCGCAATGCGGCTCTGGCCTGACGCCGGGCCGCTTCCCGCGAAGGCGCGGACTCCTCCGGCGCACGCGCGTCATCTGCCGCGTCGGCGAGCCACGACGCAGAGGAGAGACGGCCGTCGAGCACGCACAGGCGCCCGGCTTCCTCCAGCACCGTGGGTGCGTCGTCGAGCGGCCATCCGACCGCCAGCTGTCCCCGCAGCAGCAGCTCGGTCTCGCCGTCCGGATACAGGCTCTGCAATGCGACGCCGACACGACGTCCCGCCGCGGGACCGTGGGCGCCGATCAGCATCGCATCAGAGCTCGAGAATGCGTCTGTAGGCGCTCGAACCGGGGGCCAGCAGAGGAAGGCCGGCGTGCTCGACCCACGCGTGGGCGGCGAACTCGGGCTCGGCGCGCACCGCGATGATCAGCACGCTCTGCAGGCCACGGCGGTTGAGCATCGCGTCGAGCACCAGTGAACGGGCCAGGCAGCGATTGTCGGTGGGCAACAGGCTTAGCGTCCGCGCGACCGACTTGCCCAGGCGTCGCGCCAGCGGGAAGTCCTCCCGTGCCGGCGTGCCTTCCGCGCCGCGCAGGCGGGCGACCATCTCGCGCACGTCCGGAAGGCGCATCTCCCAGCGCGCGCGCATGTACAGCGGCAGGATCTCGGCCACGAGCGAGACCTTGTCGCGACGGGTGAGGGGTGCGAGCGCTGCGGCCACCGCGCTCACCTCGACAACCTTGCGGCGGCCAGCTCGCGCATATGCGCCTGTAGGCGCTCGGCGAGCGTCGCGGGGTCCTCCGACGCAGACACTCCCACCGGCACCAGGGGCACCGAACGGGCGATCACCGACTGCAGCTCGAGCTGGCCGATGAGGCGAGCGGGACTCTGCACGTAGCGAATGTAGCTGAAGCGCATCAGGTCGAGGACCGAGGCCTCGCGGGGCTTTCCGAGCGGCTCGCCCGCATCGCGCGAGAGCAGGTACAGGGCGCACAGCGGCGCTGCTGCGGGCGTGTCGCCGGGGTCGACCAGCCAGCAGTTGCTTATCCTCCGATCCCAGGGGATCGGAGGCTCCGCCATCGATCAGCCTGCTTGTGAGAACTCGCTGCTCAGGGCGCAGTGTGAGGGTCATGCTGCCGCGATGCGCGAGCGCCTCACCGCCTGCGTTCAGCGACACCGCAAGCACGTCGTCGCCCAACAGCCGCTGACCGCGCAGGGTCAGGGATGCCGCGAGGGTGGACTTGCCGGCCCCCGGATCCCCGAGCAGGCCAAAGGCCACGCCGTCGAGCACCACGGCGGCGGCGTGCAGCACCTCGTAGCCGCGCAGGGCAGCCAGCAGCGGCAGCACCTGTCCGATCAGCAGCCGCTGCCAGCGCCAGGGCTCGAGTCCCGCAGCCGGCAGGGAGGACACGGCCGCGCCTGCGGCGTCCACCAGATGCGTCCCGAACCGGGGAGCGAAGATGCGAAAGCCTCCCCCAGGGGTTTGCTCGATCGACATCGCCAGGCTGCCGTCGGGGTTGCGGATGTCGCGCAGTACTCCTCCCCGGGCTTTTATTTGCGACGAATCGCTCCCATCGATGGGCGAGCCGTGTGGCGGATGCCTCGTATCGCCTGCTCCAGGCGGCTCCTCGCCGAGACTGAGCGACACGCTGGGCAAATCCCTTGACGTGAGGCCAGCGGACAGGCCGAGCAGCCGGTAGGCGCTACGCAGAGCCAGGCCGAAACCCTCGCCCTCCCACAACTCCTGCACGCCGTCCATCTACGTGCCGGGCTGAACCACCAGCAGGCCGCGGGCGAGCAGACCCTCGCACAGCTCTCGCAGGTCGGCCTCGACGATCGCCGTGTCCTGTCCGTACTCCTCTGCCACCGTCGTAGCCGCCTCGGCGATCACGGGATGGCGCTGCAGGGCCTCGAGCATGCGACCGGCCGAGGAGTTCAGGCCGTGGTAGGTGCCGGTCTGCAGGTTCAACACGACAGTCTCTGCAGCGAAGCTGCGGAATACCACGTGCTCGGGGATCCGCACGGCGGTGGCCGCTGTGAGCTGTGGTATGGCTGAGTCTGAGTCGGTCGACATCTTGAATCCTCGTCAGTTATCAGATGAAGCTGAATCGATGGCTGAGGCGAGCCCGGATCGCAGCACGGCGGCGAGCTCGGCAGGGGTCACCGTGAGGCCCGCACTCAGACAAAATACGGGGACTCGCTCAACGACGTCGCTTGCTGCCTCGAAGCGGGCGCGCAGCGCGCCTGCTCGTGTGCGGAAGGCGAGGGTATGGGGGATGATCTCGAGCAGCGCTTCGGGGATCGCGCTCACCCGGACATCGCTGCTCTCGCCTGCGCGCGCGAGCAGTACGAGGGCCAGCAGCGGCTGCGGTCCTGGGGGCTCTTGGCTCAGCTCCACCCACGCCTCCGCAGCGCTCGGCTCGTCGTCGAAGTGGGCCAGGATCCGACCGATCGCGCCCGGCTCGGGCACCGCTCCGGGGCGGGTGGACAGATTCATGAGGGCGGGGCCCGGATAGGCGCTCACCCGATCGCCTTTGGTCCGGTAGGCCAGGATGTCATCGGTGAACAGCGGCCAGCCGTCGCTGAGCAGTTGTCCCACCAGGGAGCTCTTGCCGGCTCCCTGCGCGCCCACGATCGCCACCACGCCTCCCGGCGACAGGACCGCTCCCGCGTGCAGCAGTGTCACGCCACGCAGCAGCGCGACGCTCCAGAGCACGGTGTCGAGCAGGGTTCTGAGCCAGTCGGGGTCGCGGTCGGACGGCTCGGCGCAGGAGAGGACGGTCCCGTCGGCGGAGAGATGAAACGAGGGGTCATCGGGATATGTGATCAGATGGTCCCCCTCGCTTCCGGGCAGTAGCGCGTAGTGGGCGCCTGGCCCGAGCAGGGTCTCCCATACCGCCTCTCCGGCGGGTCCTGTCCACAGGTCCGTCAACTGCTCCCGGCTCACCGCGCGCAGCTCGACCTCGGGCAGTTCGGCCGAGGTCGTCCGCGGGGGCAGTCCCGGCAGCGCAAAGCGCGGGGACAGGGCGAGTCCGAAGGCGGAGGAGGAGACGGAGGTCAATACTCGATCAGGGTGCCGCGCCGCTGGCAGTAGGCGATCGCGCGTGAGATCGCGAAGATCGAGATCGGCAGGAGCACCACCGCGAAGCCGACCAGCTTGCCGGCGGCGGCCCACTGTGAGCCGACCTGTGCTCCCACCAGATCGTGGCGTGCGAGCTGCAGCGCGGGAGTGAGCGGCTGCACTTCGGAAATCCATTGCAGCCAGGAGGGAAGCACCGAGATCGGGAAGAAGGCTCCGCCGGCCAGCGCCAGGCCGGTGATCAGAAACGCGGTTATGTTGCCCACCTGCTTGACCAGCAGCACGGCCGCCGCCAGCATCAGGGAGATCGGCAGGAAGGAGAGCATTCCGAGCAGGATCACGGGCACAGCCACCGGCACCGTGGGCCAGTGAAGCGTAAGGGAGAACACCAAGGCACCCATGGCCAGGATCAGGAACGCCGTGACGATGGCCATCAGCATCGGAAAGAGTGTCAGTGCCAGGATCCCGCCCAGGGGCCCGAAGGGGGAGACCACCATCCGCTCGAACGTGCCCGCCAGCAGCTCGCTGCGCAGATTGACGGGAACTGTGCGCAGGGTCGCCGTCAGCAGCTCCATGATCGCCATGCCGACCACGACGAAGGCGAAATAGTCGTTGTGGGTGGGAAACTGCTTGATGCTCACCAGGCGCGATACGTAGTAGAACAGCGTCACCCCCAGGAAGACCGAGACCGTCTGGGAGAGAAAGCGCAGTTTGTAGCTCATGAACAGCTGGAAGTCGCGGCGGACGACGGCCCAGGCGGCTTCGCAATTGAGGCGGGCGCTAACCATCGTGCTGTAGGTCTCCCGACATGAGCCGGAGTTTTTGGTCGACAGCCATGCCCAGTTCGTCGCCCGCGGGGGAGCACCAGAGCGTCGCGCCACCTTCGTGTTGATGTCGCTCGACCGCCCCGACCAACACTTCGCGACCTTCGGTGTCGAGACTGTTCGCCGGCTCGTCCAGCAGGATCAACTGCGGGCGGTGCAGAAAGGTCATCGCGATCCGCACACGCTGGCGCTGGCCCATCGACATGCGGTCCAGGCGTCGCGCGGACAGAGCGCCGAGCGTGAAGCGCTCGATGAACTCGTCGATTCGATCGCTTCGCTCCGCGGATGCGACCAAGGCCAAGCGGGCCCAATAGTCGAGGTGCTGTCGAACTGTCATTCTCGCATATAGCCCCGAGTTACCGGCCGTGAGCAGCCCGATATGGCTCTGGTAGGCGCGGCGGCCGCTGTCGAGCTCCAGGCCGCAGACGCGCACCGTCCCTCGATCGGGAGCGATGATCCCCGCGATCACCCTGAGCAGCGTCGTCTTGCCCACGCCGTTCTCGCCGCTCAGCCACGCGAGCTGGCCCGGTGCGAGCACGAGATCGATCTCCCGCAAGACCGGCTCGCCCACGCGCGGCCAGCGCTTGGTGACCGAATCGATCAGCAGCGTGGGAGGCTCCGGTCTCCCGGGACTGGCGGACTCCCGCGATGGTTCGAGCTGAATGGGAGACGAGGATTGAGTCACGAGCGGTTCATGTCATCGGAGCCCTCAACATCCACAACCTGCCTCTTGGCTGACTGACGCAAGGCACAGGTTTGCGCAATCGTGCGCTCGACACTATGTACAGGAGTCGAACAGGATACATCCACCGGCCCAAGCGCTTGGCCGAACGACTGCTCCCGGCGAGCTGGTTGAGGGCGTTTCGAGTCTGGAAGTTTCGCTCCGAACGGCGCCGCTACGGGGAGCGTCTGGTGGAGCACACCTACGCCGGTGATCGCTTCAAGGTGGTCATAGCGTCCTCCTACGGAGAGCGGTACGACCGAGATTGGCCGGAACTCGCGGAGGTGGCGATGCTCAGAGAGGGCAGGCTCCGTCCGGGCGCGCTCGTGTTCGATCTGGGGGCCAGCTACGGCGTGATCGCCATGATGCTCGCCTCGGTAGTGGGACCAACAGGTCGGGTGACCGCCCTCGAGGCGCATCCCTCTGATTTCGAGCTCGCCCGGCGCAACGCGGATCTCAACGGCCTCTCGCAGCTCCAATGCCTGCACGGGGCGGTTGCCCGGACCAGCGGGGAGATCGTCTTCGGCTTGAACGGGCAGATCGACGATGGCCGGCGGAGGTGGGGTGAACTGCGTGTCCCCGCCTGGTCGATCGACGATCTTTCGGGCAAGTACGGCGTGCCAGACGTCGTGTTCATCGACGTGGAGGGTTTCGAGCACGAGGCGCTCATGGGCGCTTCAGAGACGCTCCGAGCGGGCCCGGACTGGTTCGTCGAGGTCCACCGACCTGAGGAGCTCGCCCGCTACGGCACGGCTTCCCATCGGCAGATCCTGGAGTGCTTTGACAGACGTCGCTATGACCTCTTCGCGGCATCCGATCGACTGATGCTGCGCGACCGGCAGGCTCTCCAATCGCTGACCTCGTTTTCTCGTCTCGACGAGGTTGCCCCAGAAATCCTGGCCCGGCGCTTCTTCCTCATCGCCAGAGCGCTTGCGTAGGGCGCGCGGTCAGCCCGGCGCTCTCCTATGTCGGGGGTCCTCGCGCGCCTGGCGATCAGCGAATCACGATGACGCGGCTGTGGTTGGACACCTGCATGCCGTTGCTCACCTTGACGAAGGCGCGGTAGCGGCCCGCTCTGCGGACGCGCACCACGCCGCTGAAGCGCGAGACGCTCGCGGTGGCCTGCGTGACCACCGTGCTGCCCGCCTTGGTGGCTCGCCCACCGGGCCCCAGCAGCTGGAATACGACCGGTGCGCCCACGACCGCGGGTGCGACCGTGCCGTAGAAGCGCACGAATCCCGGGCGCCCCGTGGAGCGCACGTGCATGGTCACCCGGACCGCGACGTTCTCGACCACGACCGAGCTGTAGGTCACAGGTGCGCTGGTCGTCGCCACGCGCAGCTGGGTGGTCTGCGACAGGCTCGGCTCAAGGAATGAGAAGCCGCCGGCGGCGTTGGTCAGCACGGGGCTGCCGATGGCCTTGAAGCCGCCGAGGAAGGGGAATTGGTTGGCCTGCAGGACGAGCTCGCGGTTCGCGCTGCCCGTGCCCGATAGGACGCCGGAGACCGAGAACGGGCTTCCGAACACGTCCCGCTTGGACGTCTTGGCGATCGTGAACTTGAGCGGGACCTTCTTGGTGACGAAGACGTGGTCCTGCCCGTTGGTCGTGCCGGCGGGGCTGACCGCGACGAGGCGGTAGTGGTAGGTGGTGCCCGGCTGCAGCCCGGAGATGGTCTGGCTCACCTTGACTTCGACGGTCCCGTTGCCCGCCCCGGCGAGAGGGGTCTGGCCACCATAGCCCGCGGTGGTGCCGTACTGAAAGACGTAGGTAGTTTCCAGGCCATGGGGGTTGATCTTCCCCGTGAGCGTGGCCGAGGTATAGGTCACCTGAAGAGCTCCCCCGGTCGAGGCACGCGGGAGCTTGGGTGCAGAAGTCATCGCCTGTGCGGCTAGCGGAGGCACGAGGATCGTGCCCGCCAGAACCAGCGCGCACAGCAGCGCTCGCCAACCGATCTTCAGGTTCATCATCTCCCAGCTACTCCTTGTCTTCGCTGTTCTTCCTGCACCTGCGGTGCCTCTCGGCTCTCGTGTGGTCGTTTTCAAACCCGGTCATACTACAGGCCGGCCTACTCCACCACCGGCGTCACGCTGGTCGTCTCTCAGGCCACGCTCGGCTTGGGATCGGTCAGCGTGAAGCACGCTGACCGGCGTGAGCATCTCGAAGACGTTCACGGTCGCCTGATCTGAGAATGGCTTGAGGCTGTAAACACGTCGTGAAGTCTGAGCAGTGCAGCATTAGGCGTAGCTCTGCTTGTGATATGGAGAGGCTACATGAGCAGACCGACCAACTTCTTTGCGACATGGATACCCAGGTCGTGGATAGCTGCGCTCGTTGCGGCCGCCCTCTCGCTCGGGTTCGCACCGCGGGTGGAAGCGGCGCTGGTCGATGGGATCCACAACATCCAGCACGTGGTCGTGATCATGCAGGAGAACCGCTCGTTCGACCAGTACTTCGGCACCTACCCGGGGGCGAACGGCATCCACAGCGTCATCCGAGCAGCCGGTCCCGACGGTCAAGACGTAAAGCCGCCGGGCCTCGGTGCCCCTGACGCGCACCGCTACTTTGGGTCGATGCGTGGGTTGATAGCTCGACGGGCAACTGCATTGGCATGAAGGAGGCGAGCTTGAGCACGAGCACTCGATTCGTTCGCGGGCGGTCGCGCTCGCTGGTTGCGCTGGTCGTACTGGTCGCGCTTGCATGGACCGCCGGCGTCTTGGCGCTTTTGGTTTTCTCGGCGCAGGCCGCCATTCCCAAGCCGTTGCCGCCCGCCGTCGCCACCAGTGGTGTCTCTAACGTGACCTTCTCCTCAGTGATCCTCTCCGGTAATGTCAACGCGCACGGGCTCGCCACCAACTATGTCTTTCAGTACGGCACGACCAGCGGCTACGGTGGGCAGACGCCGCTCTCCCCGGTGGGCAATGGAACCAAGGGGGTCAAGGTGAGCCAGGCCCTCACCGGCCTGCAGCCGGCCACCGTCTACCACTACCGCATAGTGGCGGTCAGCCCCGCGGGCACGACGAACGGGAAGGATCGCATCTTCACCACGGCGAAGGTTCCGCTTTCGCTGCAGATCGCCGGCGTCCCCAACCCGGTCGTGTTCGGCGACTCGTTCAACGTCGAGGGTACGCTGTCTGGGACGGGCGGCGCGAATCACGAGGTCGTGTTGCAGGCCAACCCGTTCCCGTACACGGCCGGCTTCAAGAACGTCGGCAATCCTGAGGTCACGAACGTGACGGGTGGCTTTTCGTTCCCGTTCCCGGGTCTGCTCGAAAACGCCCAGCTGCGTGTCATGACGGTCGGCAAGCCGGCGGTTACAAGCCCGGTGGTGCTCGAGAGCGTCGCGGTGCGGGTCTCGTTTCACGTGCGTCGCACGAGGCGCCGTGGGTATATCCGCCTGTATGGCGCGGTCGCCCCGGCGGAGGTGGGCGCGCTCGTGGGCTTCCAGTTGTTGCGGCCGGGCCGGTCGGTGAACCTGGGCGGCACGGTCGTCAAAGCGGGCACGGTGAGCGTCTCGCGCTTCAGCCGTATCATGCGCGTTCGTCATCGTGGCCTCTATCGCGCGCTGGTCAAGATCAATGACGGCGCGCACGTCTCGAACTACAGCACGCCGGTGCTCGTCCGCTGAGCAGCTGTTGTTGAGCCGCTGGGTTCGTTGCTCGGCGAAGAGCTCCGTCCGGAGTGTGTGCGAACATGTGTTCGTATGATATTGCTCGCCACCACGCTGGGATCGTCGGGTCCTGGGCTCGTGTGCGCCCAGCGCCGGGCTCTGTGCCGCTTGGCGTGGAATGGGCTGGCCTATAACCAGTCCGCCGAGCGGATGCTAATATATCTGCTGAACAGATATAAATCCATCTGCTCATAGGATGGTGGTGTGTAGGTGTTGCTGAATCCGTTTGTATGGTCAGACGCGGTGGATCCCGCCGATGCTGTTCCGCGAGGCGAGTTCACCGCCAGTGCCACGGCGACGTTGAAGGCTGGCACCCATCTCGCGCTGTTTGGGCCACGAGGTACGGGCAAGACGACGTTCATCGGCCAGCTAGCGACCGAGCTCGCCATTGACCATGGTGGGGACGCCCCGTCGTGGGAGCTGATCCGGGTTGATCTGCGCCGCGCGATCAGTCCCGCGGCATTCGTCGGCGCCGTTCTTGACGCTGTCCGCGAGCATGAGTCGCTCGCGCGGCGCGCGCTCAGCGAGTTTCGCCGCTTGGAGAAGGAGATCGGGGTGAACCTCGGAGTCGTGAGGGCGGGCGCGCGGCGGCGTGGCACCCAGATCAACGACACCGAGGTTCTGCACGCGCAACTCGCCTCGCTGGCCGCGCTCGCCCCGCGCCTGGTGGTCGCGTTTGATGAGTTTCAACGTCTCGCGCATTGTCCCGGGGAGCCGCTCAGCATCATCCGCTCAGCCCTGATGGGTCCCGGCCGCTCCGGGCATCTATCGCTTCTGCTCACGGGCAGCCTGCGGGACAAGCTGCGCCTCATGCTGCACACCAGCACCGAGCCGATCTGGGATCAGACGCACGATCTCGAATTGCCCGACCTCGATCCCGCCGAGCTCGCCGAGTACCTGGAGCTCCGGTTCGCAGCGACCGGCAAGCCCGCTTCGCGCGATGCGATCGAGCATCTGCTCACGCTAACCGACTGTCATCCCAAGCGCACGCAGCACGTCGCGTTTCACGTTTGGGAGGCCGTGTCTGACGGCGCCCCGGTCGACCCGCCGACAGTGCAAGCCGCGTTCGATGCGCTGCTGGCCAGCGGCCGCGACAACACTGATTTCGCGCAGATCGTCGACACGCTGCTCTCCAGCGACGACACTGACGTCAACGACGCCAAGGCGCTGTTCCTGCTCGCCGGCGGCGGGTCCCCCGGCAGCGAGAGAGATGCTCGCCGCTACGGCCTGCCCGACAACAGATCGACCACCCGGGCGCTGGAGCGCCTCCGCGACCGCGGATACGTGACCCGCGCCGGCCGCACATGGCGAATCGTTGACCCGCTGCTCGCCGCATGGCTCCAAACCCAGGACCCACTGGGCGGAATCTGAGACGACTGGGAAATAACCCGGCAACACTGACACTGATTATCCAATGACGCTTGTACGCAGGGCCGGACGCCCCGCGCCCACAGCCTTTGTAGGTCTCACTGACCTGCGCGGATGCGACCAAGATCCCGCTTTATGGAGGCTGTAGGACGCCAGGTTCTGTTGAGCGAGGGCCCCAGTTTACCCTTGGTTTTGATCAATGATCTATCTGAATATGGGTTGGTTTTGATCAGCCTTTCTGTGCTTTGAGCTACAATACGCCTTAGATGAGGGACTTTGAGCGCCGCCGGCACTTGCTCGACTTCAACCCGTGGTGGCACAGGACCCCCGGCGCTGGCAGGAGCGGGATCCCGATCTGCGGGAGGCCCGGCTGAACGCGCTCAGCTCCTACGACCCCATCCGTTGAGCGACATCGCGCTGGGCTCGCTCTATCTCCTCATGGGTCCTTGCCGGGCTGGCAAGAGCGTCGCCGTGAAGCGCGCGATCGCCGGCTGAAGCAGCTGCGCGATCAAACTTCCCTGCGCAGTGGGTGTGTGGTGGCGACGGGGTCTTCCGGAGCAAAGCTGCGCGAAGCCCAGGGCGAGCTCGGAGGTCGCGAGGGAGAAGCCGGCGGAGTCCGTCTGCTGCTCCCCATGGGGTTTCGTGCGTTCGTGCGCGAGCTCTACCCCAACCTGGCCGCCAACCTCCCGCGGGACGCGGTGGCTTTACGTGACCTGCAGTCCCATGCCACTCGTCGTTACATTGAGCCCCTCGCGGTTCAAGTCGACCAGCTTGTTCTTGCCTGGGAGCGTTACCTGACGATCGGTGGCTTTCCGCGTGCTGTCGCGGATGCTCTCGAGGGAGTCGATGTGCAGGTCACGACAGCCAATGGTCTCTGGAATATCCTCGTCGGTGACGTCCTCCACGTCGGCTCGATGAGCGACCGGGACGTGAAGGCTCTCCTGCAGCGTCTCGTGGCTGGAATGGGCTCACCACTCAGCGTCGCCAACATCGCCACGTCGCTGAACATCGGCACTCGTAACACAGTCGATGACCGCATCGACAGGCTTTGTGCTTCCTTCTACGCATGGCGGGCCTCTATCACCCACGACGGAGTAACGGCTGTTGCAGGAGGACAGAGCAAGCTCTACTTCACCGACCCGTTGATCGCCCGCCTTCCTTCCCTGCGTGATCGCTCGGTTGTATCCCCTGATGTCACCTACCTGTCCGAGCAACAACTCGGCGTATGTCTACTGCGCGTCATCGCCCGCGCTGACTCACTGGCGATCCTCGACGAGGCCGCGATACTGGTGCAGCGCAACCCAAACACTGGTGGCGAGATCGATTTCGTTGGAGCTCTCCTCGAGACTCCCATCGAGTCCAAGTACGTCTGCCAGAAATGGAGCGTAAGGCCCTGGACGAGCACTACCAGCGAGGCATCATCGCCACCCGCGACATCCTCGACCTCAGCGACGACATCTGGGCCATACCCACCGGCCTGCTCGCCTGGACCATCGACGGCTGACCCGGTCGTGTTCGGGGAACCGCTCTGACGCGGAGCAGGACGCTCCGCGCCCACGGCCGTGGGAGTCTCACCGACCTGCGCGGATGCGACCCTAAATACCCGTTACGGAACGAACACTCGCTGCCGTGAAGGCTTCGTGCCAGAACGTCGGCGCCGCCGCGGGGAGCATCACCCGTCTTTGAAGAACCGCTCGAGATCAAAGGGATTATCTGAGGGTGCCGTTGCCGTGCTAGTCGCGTTTGCATGGACCGCTGGCGTCTTGGCGCTTTCGGTTTTCTCGGCGCAGGCCGTCACCGGGCTGCAGCCGGCCACCGTCTACCACTACCGCATAGTGGCGGTCAGCCCCGCGGGCACGACGAACGGGAAGGATCATACCTTCACCACGGCGAAGGTCCCGCTTTCGTTGCAGATCGCCGGTGTTCCCAACCCGGTCGTGTTCGGCGACTCGTTTGTATGGCGCGGTGGCTCCGGCGGAGGTGGGGGCGCTGGTCGGCTTCCAGCTGCTTACGCGGGGCGGGTCGGTGAACGTGGGTGGCACGGTCGTCAAAGCGGGAACCGCGAGCGTCTCGCGCTTCAGCCGCATCATCCGCGTCCGCCATCGTGGGTTGTACCGCGCGCTGGTCAAGATCAACGACGGCGCGCGCGTCTCCAACTACAGCACGCCGGTGCTGGTTCGGTAAGGAGAGTTACGCCACGGAGGTTCTCTATTCAGGATTACGGGTAGGGAGGGCTGGAGCAGTGCGCAGGGCATCGGTGATGACGCTCGTTGTGGTCGAGCTGGGGCTTGTTGGAGCCGCGGGCGCGTCGGCGGTGCCTATCGACGAGATCCACAACATCCAGCATGTTGTTGTGATCATGCAGGAGAACCGCTCGTTCGATCAGTACTTCGACACCTATCCCGGCGCCAACGTGATTCCCGGTGGTGTGTGCGGCACGATCGAAGGCCCCGACGTGACGTTCAAGACGGGGTAGCACCCGACAGTTGCGAAATCTCGCCATGAGCGTGGCTGCTCAGGTGGTGATGGTCTGTGCAGCGCGGCGCGGGCCACCCGGGGGGCGCCGGAGGCTCGCTGAGAGAGCCATCCCAAGCGCGGCCTACTATCCGTCGTCATGGCATCGAGAGCACTCACGACGTGGCGCAAGGAGCGCCGCGAACGCCTGGACGATCTGCTGCAAGCCCACCAGAGCGTCGGGGAGCCCGCCCGAGGACGACGCCGGCGAATGGCCGCACTCAACGAGGCTCTCCTGTTGCGTCTGGCCGCGGAGTTCCAGGGCTTTGCCCGCGACCTCCACGAACAGGCCTGCGACACCTTCGCCTCCTGGATCGCCCCCTCCAATCCGACTGTCCAGCGGGTGGTGCGCAAGCAGTTGGCAAACGGCCGGGAACTCGAGCGAGGCAACGCCCATCCAGGCTCAATCGGCAGCGACTTTGGGAGGTTTGGCTTCGATGTATGGCCCACGCTGGCCATGCAAGACTCACACACGGAACGACACAACCGCACGCTGCAATTGCTCAATGACGCTCGTAATGGTATTGCGCACGCGGATGAGCCCAAGCTGCTCAAGCTCCGCGCGGAGGGCTTCCCGCTAGTGCTGAGCACCTATCGGAGCTGGCGCCGGGACCTCGACGGCTTGGCCGCTAACCTAGATGCCGAGACGGCGACCCAGCTCGGCCAGCTGTTCCAACGGCAAAGACCCTGGTGAGAACGATGGCGACGATGAGCAAGCACATCAAGATGGGAGACAAGGTGGCGGTGCCCTGGGGCCTGGATGAGATCGTCGGCGAGGTTCTCGAGGTCTACGGTCCCCCGGCACGACGGTATGTCATGGTGCGAGTCCCGATTCACGGCCCGGCGGGTGAGACCCTCCAAGAGGAAGACATCCCTTTTCCCGAGGACTCGCTGCGACCCGTGACGGTCGAGTAGCTCGCTCCTGCCGCACCCTACGCGCGAGCTCGTCATCTCTCTCAGGCGCAACCCGGGCCCGCTCGGTGTGTTGATGGGGTGGAGCGGGAGCGCCACGGACGGCCTCTATGGGGATCGCGAGTAGGGAGGCAGGAGCATATGCGTAGGGCATCGGCGGCGGCGTTCGTTGCGGTCGGACTGGGGCTTGTGGCGGCCTCGGGCGCGCCGGCGGCGCCGATCGAAGGCATCCACAACATCCAGCATGTCGTCGTGATCATGCAGGAGAACCGCTCGTTCGATCAGTACTTCGGGACGTATCCGGGGGCGAACGGGATCCCCGCGGGGGTGTGTGAGCCGGACCCGTTGAACGGCGGCTGTGTGGCGCCCTTCCACGACCCCAGCGACAAGAACTTCGGTGGCCCTCATGGAGCGCCCAGCGCCGTCGCCGACATCGACGGCGGCAGGATGGACGGCTTCGTCGGGCAGGCCGAGAAGGGCGGCAAGTGCAAGAGCACCGAACCGGGGTGCAGTCCCTGCACCGAACAGGGCTCGAGTGCGAAGTGCGTTGACGTGATGGGCTATCACGACGCGCGTGAGATCCCCAACTACTGGGCGTATGCGCAGAGCTTTGTGCTCCAGGACAACATGTACGAGCCGAATTCCTCGTGGAGCTGGCCCGAGCACCTCTTCCAGGTCTCCGCGTGGTCGGCGACGTGCTCGAACTGGGGCGATCCGATGTCGTGCATCAGTCGCGTGGAAGGGCCTCCCAGTCCAGAACAGAAACCCAACCCCTACCTCACGAAATCGCTGCCGTGGACCGACATCACGTATCTGCTGCACAAGTATGGGGTGAGCTGGGCCTACTACGTCTTTGAAGGGTCCGAGCCTGATTGCCAGTCAGACGAAGCGGTGGAATGCACCCCGGTGAAACAGGGTCCGAAAACTCCGGGTATCTGGAATCCGCTCGTGGATTTCATGGATGTCAAGGAAGATGGTCAGCTGGGTAACGTGCAGTCGCTGAACAACTTCTACGGCGCGGTGAAGAACACGAGCGAATGCGGTCTCCCCAACGTCTCCTGGATCGACCCCAACAGCATCGTCTCCGAACATCCTGCCGCGCTGGTCTCGAAGGGACAGGCGTATGTCACGACGCTGGTCAACAAGATCATGGCGAGCCCGTGCTGGGGCAGCACGGCGATCTTTCTCTCCTGGGACGATTGGGGCGGGTTTTACGACCATGTGGTGCCGCCGGTGATCGATGAAAACGGGTACGGTTTTCGCGTCCCCGGCCTGGTGATCAGTCCCTACGCCCGTTCGGGGTATATCGACCATCAGCAGCTCTCCCACGACGCGTATCTGAAGTTCATCGAGGACGACTTCCTGGGCGGCCAGCGGCTTGACCCGACGACCGACGGGCGACCCGACTCACGTCCGGGCGTGCGCGAAGCAGCGCTTGGGCTGGGAAACCTGATCAGCGACTTCGACTTCTGCCAGACGCCGCGGGCGCCCCTGTTCCTGTCCGCCCACCCGGCGCCCGGACCCGCCTCAGAACCTCCGGGTTCGGTGCCGCCCGGCGAGCCCGAACCCCCACTGTCCTCCTGTCCCGCCCCGCCCGCGCCGCCGGGTCCTAACTCGTCCTCGTCTTCTTCACCGCCCGCGTCGTCCGCGGTGTCCTCGCCCACGTCGGGTGTCGCCGGGACGCAGGCAGCCTCGCGGCTGCAGTTGACCGCCTCGGTGGCGCCTCGTCAGGACATGCGCTTGCACGCCGGCCGGGTGTATCTGACGTTGGGTTGCAACATGAAATGCTCGATCTACGCGCACGGTCATCTAAACCTGTTGCGCGGTCGCCGGCATCTGGGTTTGCGCAGCGTCCTGACGTCCCTCGAACCAGGGCACGCGACGCGTATCGCACTGTCCCTCTCGCACGCGAACCTGTCAGCGGTGCACCGCGCGCTCGAGCGAGGCCATGCGGTCAAGGCGACGGTCGAGGTGGAAGCCAGGTCAGGCGCCGAGCGCCAGACGTACCAGGTCGGCGTGACGTTGACCTGGCGCTGAGGGGGTGTAGCTAGCGGCTGAGAGAACCGTCCCAAGCGGCGCGTATGGTCGTTAGCTGGCGACCTGACCCGGTCGTCATGTCGACCGAGAGGAGAGCTACCATGAGGTCAGTGGCGAAAGCGCAGACCAAGAAAGCCCAGACCAACGGGAAGATCAAACGGCTCAGCGCCGAGGAGTTCGCCGAGCTCCTGGTGCCTGCTGTCTGCAAAACCCCCGAGGAAAAACGCGCGGCCATCAAACGCGCCACCACGGGCCTGCGCTTCAAGACGCGCATCACGCGCAGCATGTACCGGCCTGGGTAGACCCCGATGAGCCCTACAGGCGGGCACCGGCCCGTCCCTACTCGCGGCGTCTTCGCGATCGAGGACCAACAGCTCCTGCTTCCCGACCCGATCGCCCTGGACACCAGCTTCGTCGTCGACGCGCTGATCGCGACCCAACCACTCCACCCTGCGTGCAGCGCTTTGCTCACACGCATCGACGAAAGCGGCGTCAGGGTCGTGACCAGCGAGCTGCTTCGCGTCGAGCTCGCCGAGGCCACCTTCGCGAACGCCCTGAAGGAACGCTGGGGCGGACGCTGGCGAGGCCACCGCACCGACGGGCGCTCCCGCCGTCCCGCCACACGGCTGCTGGACCACACCCTGAGCCGCTACGACGAGATACTCCGGAGCATGGTCCACATCTCGATCCCGCTCGGCGACACAGACAGCATCGCGCCCACCTTCATGACCAAGTACGGCATCGCTTCCTACGACGCCGTACACACCGCCAGCGCCATCGCCGCCGGCGCCAAGGCAATCGTCACACTCGACACCGGCTTCGGGTTGCTGCCAGCCTCGCTGCTCACGGTCTATACCGACCGCTCACGGGTACTCCGGCGACGCTGATGCCTGGTCGTCCACCTCGCTCGGAGGCGGGGCCGGACGCCTCGCACCCACGGCTGTGGGAGTCTCACGGGCCTGCGCGGATGCGACCCAAAATACCCGCTCCTAACATCACACGAACCTCGATCCATGCAAGCTGGACGGCTTCATCGGTCAGGCCGAGAAAGGCAGCAAGTGCACGAGCACTGAACCGGGCTGCAGTCCCTGCACGATGGTCGCATCTATCTGCTGCTCGGGTGCAACATGGAATGCTCGATCTACGCGCACGGGCACTTGAACCTCATGCGCGGTCGCCGGCACCTGGGTCTGCGCAGCGTCCGCACCACGCTCACGCCCGATCACGCCGTGCGTATCGCCCTCTCGCTCTCACGCGCCAACCTCGCGGCGGTGCGGCGGGTCGCGCTGGCAGGGCATTACACGGTCAAAGCAGCCGTCGTCGTGGAAGCCACGGGAGTGAACGGCAAGCGCCAGACATACCAAGTCATCGTGGTGTTGAGTTGGCGGTGAGGCGGGCTGCGCCGTTGAGCGAGGCATCCAGACGGTCGATCTGGAGGCACCGTCGGGTGGCGCCGCGTCATCCGAGCAGGTGGGGGGAGCCGTCGGCATCCTGCTGCTGCCCTTGCGCATCCGGCGCTTGGCCGGCCTCTATCCACACTGGGTCGGTGTCGCCCGGAACCCGCGATACTTCGAGCCATCGAAATTTGGCTCTGGACCTTGCAATTTGCGCGAGTTTGGTGCAGACTTCCCCGTCGTCGGACCGAAGGCGAGGGGGTTTCGTCGTCTGACGGTTTGGTGTAGCTTGCATAGCGACGGACGGATCACAACGACGGACGGATGGCTGTCACGGACCGAGATGTTGATCGGTGAAAGCACGGAAGCGGGGAGGCGCTGTGAGAAGCGATCTGAGGACGGGCAGCAAGGCCGAGCGCCGCGTTGCCCTCAGTCGCTCGGCGCTCGAGGGCGGCGGCTACGCAAGCGGTGATCGTGGTTACGCGGGTGGCGAACGCGCGAGCGACGAGCGCGGCTTTGTCGGATTGGGGATCAGGCGTCGTCCGGTGGTTGAGCGGGTCGCCGAGCCGCCCTTGCGTCCGACGGCGGTGTTGCGGCGGGAGTGGTTGTTTCGCCGGGCGTTGTTGGTGGCGGATGTGCTGGCGATCGTGCTGGCGTTTGTGTTGACCGTGGAGTTGTCGTCGCGTTCGCTGCAGTTGACGTGGATGAGCATCGTCGGGTTGCCGATCCTGCTGGTGGCGGCGAAGATGCTCGGCCTCTACGATCGTGATGAGGCGCTGCTGCGCAAAACGACGCTTGATGAGGCGCCGAAGCTGCTCGAGGTCGCGACGTTGTGCACGCTGGTGGCATGGCTCGCCGGGGGGCTGGTCGTTGAAGGCGTCTTGGATCGTCACGAGGCGCTGTTCTTGTGGTTGAGCCTCGCGGGGTTGTTGGTGCTGGCGCGTGCTGTCGCACGTGCCGTGGCGTTGCGCGCGGCGCCGACCGAGCGGTGCTTGTTCATCGGCAATGAGGACTTGGCTGAGGCGATCCGTCCGAAGCTGGTTCACGGCGGGGTGAGGGCGGAGATGGTCTGTAATCTGGATCTGGATAGTGTGGGTTCGTGGTCGACGGATGCTTGTTCGGCTGTGAGGCTCCGGGAGATTCGTGAGTTGGCGCGCACGCTGGATGTTCATCGCGCGATCGTCGCTCCGGACAGCGCTGACGCCGGCGAGATGCTTGATCTGATGCGTACGCTGAAGGCGATCGGGGTGCGCGTGAGCGTGCTGCCACGCCTGCTGGAGGTCGTGGGTTCCTCGGTGGAGTTCGATGATCTGCATGGTGTGACGCTGATGGGGGTGCGCCGTTTTGAGCTGACGCGCTCCTCCCGGGCGCTGAAGCGTGCGTTCGATCTGCTCGGCGCCTCGATCATGCTGCTGGCGGTGGGGCCGTTGATGCTCGTGATCGCCCTCGCGATCAAGCTCAACAGTCGTGGCCCCGTGTCCTTTGCCCAGCAGCGTGTGGGGCGGCATGGTAGGCGTTTTCAGATGTTGAAGTTCCGCACAATGGTCCCGGACGCGGATGCGCTGAAGGACTCGTTGCGCGATCGTAACGAGGCGCAGGATGGGTTGTTCAAGATCGCTGATGATCCCCGCGTGACTCGTGTCGGCGGTTTCTTGCGCAAGAGCGCGCTGGACGAGCTGCCCCAGTTGTTGAACATCGTCAGGGGCGAGATGGGCCTCGTCGGCCCCCGCCCCCTGGTGATCGAGGAGGACCGGCGCATCGAGGGTTGGCACCGCCGCCGCCTGGAGCTCAAGCCGGGAATGACCGGCCCCTGGCAGATCCTCGGACCCGCACGCTCACCGCTGCGCGAGATGGCGGTGATGGACTACCTGTACGTCGCCAACTGGTCACTGTGGAGCGACATCAAGATCCTGCTGCGCACCGTCTCACACGTCACCGGACGTCGCGGACTGTGAGCTAAGTCAGCGGGCGCCGCAGTCAGCGGGCGTCGTGGTGAACGGTGAGGCGGACCCCGCTCGAGAGCCCGCGGTCCCGAACCGCCAGCTCGGGCAGCTTCTCCCACACGACAAGCCCCGCGCGCGAAGGGGCCGGCCGCGTGCCAGGACGCGCTGGACGCTCAGTGTCTCCGCGCCGGGCCATCACGCAGAGGCCGACGCACAACGCCGTCATGGCGATCCAAGCGATCGGTATCAGAGTCGCTCCCCCCGCTCGTATGCGGGGCTGGACGCCCCGCACCCACGACCTTGGGATGCTCACGGACCTGCGCGGATGCGACCCTAAATACCCGCTTCGGACGTGCGGTCGCTGACCAACTTTTATACGGCGCCCGTACTTGTCAAGTACGAATGTGGCGGTGGCGGCACCGGATCGGGTGCTGAAGTATCCGAAACCGGCTCAGTCATTGCCCCAACGGAAATTGACGAGATGTCCGCGGAATCAGCGCTGAAGTTCAAGGCCAGCAAAGCCCACCAGATTCCTGAAAGCTTTGAAGGTGGACCAAAGGATGTCCTCACTACTCAGTGGCCTGACGACGAGATCTGGCCGCTCAACGGGGAGGTCGATTTCCCGGAGGGCGGACTAAACGGCACAATCGACGCCTTCATGCACCACCAAGGGCCACAAATGACTCACAACAGGACGCCTACTCCCCGCAGGCCACCTATACGTCGTGGCATACGGCGGTGATCGAATGGTCGCCCTCTGCGGTCAACTTCATTTTGGATGGGACGCTCATCAGCCAGTCCACCAAATATATCCCGGACACGCCGATGCACTGGGTGCTCCAGACCGAGACTTCCACCACTCTCGGTGTCATCCCAAGTGGCAGTACCGAAGGGCATGTGCTGATCGCCTGGGTGGCCGTCTATGCGCCCGCTTCCTGACAGTGTGGCAGTGACGATCCGCCTCCTGCCACGACCGCGCTGATCCCGAGCAGCACGGCGAGCCCGACCGGGCAGGCCAGCCAGGGGATCGAGTCGGGGCGCTCGAGCGGGTACAGCCAGTACTCGCCGCCGCCTGCCGCGTCGAACAGCAGATGAGAGACGATCACGGCGAACATCGCCCAGGCGAGGGGCTTGCTTCGCGTGATGGCCAACGCCAGGAGGGTAAGCGCCACGGCGAGCAGCAGGCTGTGGGTGTCAGGACGGTGACCCAGGCTCTCCAGCGCCCGCGGGCGAAAGCTCCCCGCTGCCACCACGTGATCGAGATCCAGCGCGGAGCCGGCGATGAACGCGAGCATGGCGAAGGTGACTCTCCTGTTGCTGCGTAACACGAGTGGTAGGACCACGAGGAGGCTTATGCACCCGTGAATGAGCACTGCCCCGACCGCGGAGAGCGTCGGATGTTGGGGCGAGGTCAGGAATGGCCAGCCGTGGTAGGGGTGCATCCGCCGGCAGGTTAGAGCACGCTGCCGGCGGGGGATACAGTCCCATGGTGCTCGTCGTCGAGCTCCTCGCGCTCGCGCTAGAGTCGATCCGTGACGCTGATCGTCGACCTGCTACGCAATCCTGTTTTCGCACACGAATCTGACCGCTCGCCCACGGTCCAGTGCTCACGCAATCCTGATGGCGCAGCCAAGACGGCGCTTGTTGCGCCGATCGTGATCGCCGCGACTGATTACCTTCGTCGGCGCGTCGACCATCCGCTCATGGTGGTCGGAGGGCTGGATGAGATAGCGCATCTGGCCACTGGCATCCTCGCCATTGCGGGGCTCGCGCACAAACGGCCACCTCGTTTTGCCGGATCGCTGCTCGTAGCATCTGTGGCGATCGATCTCGATCATATTCCCTCTTATATGGGAATCAGGTGGCTGAATCGCGGCACGCCGAGACCGTATCCGCACTCGCTGCTCACGCTGCTGATCGTGGCGATGCTGGGGACACTGTGGCGAGGACAGCGTTTGGTGATCCTCGGAGCCTTCGCGGGGATCGCACTGCATTTCTGGCGTGACCTATCTGGACCTCAGGGCGGTGTAGCTCTCCTCTGGCCCCTCACCAAGCGATCATTCAGCGTCGCCTATGCATGGTACGCAATTACGATAGCGATCCTGGCTATCCTGACCATCCGGAGCGTGGACGAGTGGGTTGCCTCCTGATCTGCGGCCATGATTTCCTGTCCCACGGGATGTCTCTGTGTTTGAGCGACTGGGGTGATCGGTCACTGGGCGTTATGGGCTTGCCGGCCGGCGTTGGGGCGGGCCGAGACGCCGCTGTTGAGTCACCGGGCGTTGTGCTGCTAATGGCAGCGCAAGCACGCTGCTATCGGTAGCGTAGATGGGCTGCTATCGGTAGCATAGATGTTGTGAGCACGGGGCAGACATGGCAGGAGCGAGCCGAGGGCCCTCGGTACCTGCACCGTGTCCTCGACGATGAGCTCGATGAGAAGTCGGCCGAGTTCGCCGCCATCTCCATCGAGGGGCCCAAGGGGGTCGGCAAGACCGAGACCGCACAGCGCCGAGCCAAGACGGACTACCGTCTCGACGGCCCCGCCGGCCAGGTGGTTGCCGCCAACCCGCAAGTTGTGCTCACCGGCGAGCCCCCGATCCTGATCGACGAGTGGCAGCGCGTTCCCGCGACATGGGACGTGATCCGCCGGGCGGTCGATGACGGAGCGCCGCCGAGCAGCTACCTGCTCGCCGGCTCGGCGAGTGAGCACGGCGCCCACACCGGGGCGGGTCGCATCCTCACGTTGCGGATGCGCCCTCTGTCTCTCTCCGAGCGTGACATCTATACGCCGACGGTGAGCCTGCGCCATGACGAGCGATCGCAGAGACCGTCCAACCCCTCCCACGCAACCCCCAGGGACTTCGCCGGACTCCGCTACCTGCGCGACAAGCTCAACTCCCGCTTCAAGGGAGGGGTCGTGCTCTACACCGGCTCCGACACGCTCCCGTTCGGCGACCGCCTCGCGGCCGTGCCACTCAGTGGACTATGGAGTCATTGACCTCGGCTCAGGGGTCACGACTTTATTATCGCTCTGGTTGATGGGTGGACGGTGTAATTCCAGTCGCCGTGGAAGCTGTGACGCTCCAGGTTGACCGTGGCGAGTTCGGTGTCGGTGACTTTGATTTTGGTGGGGTACTCGTTCTCGTCGAGTTGGGCGTAGACCTTCAGGCCGGTGCTGGTGGTAGTGGCGCTGATCAGGTTGATGATGGCCTGGTAGCTGGTCAGCGGCTTGCCGCGCCAGTTGATACTGATGAAGCTGAACAGGAGATGCTCGATCCTGTTCCACTTCGAAGTTCCCGGCGGGTAGTGAAGAACACGGATCGGGATCCCGATCTTCTCAGCGAGCCGGCCGAGTTCGAGCCGCCACAGCCGGCCGCGTGGGCTGTTGGATCCGCCTGAGTCGGCGGTGATGGTGAGGATCTCCGCGTTCGGGTACCGAGCGCGTCCGAGGTGCTCCCACCAGGAGGCGATCGAGTTGGCGGCGAACTGCGCTGTGTCGGCGCTGATCCCGACGCTGACCCACCCCTTGTTGGCGGCGACGTCGTAGACGCCGTACGGGGTCGCCTTCCCGCGCGCGTGGCTGGGGAAGTCATGCGTGTTGACCTCGACCGGCTTACCCTTTGGGGCAGATCATCGGCCCCGCACGCTCACCACTACGCGAGATGGCCGTGATGGACTACCTGTACGTCGCCAACTGGTCGTTGTGGAGCGACATCAAGATCCTGCTGCTAACCGTGCCCCACGTGCTGGGGCGGCGGAGCCTCTGAGCCACAGCCGTGGTAGTGCTTCCTGCAGACGTGGGACCTCATCGCTGAGCGGCGCTGCGCTGGCTGGTAGCCTGTGGGCATGCGCACGCTGGTGTTGGATCCGCCGACGGCAGGCCTTGGCGTGGTGCTCGAGAGCCGGCGCCGGTCCGGGCTTGATCGCCTCGATGAGATCTGGGAGGGTGTCTACCACATGGTTCCAGCGCCATCGGGGCCGCACGCCACGATCGATGCCAAGCTGATTCGGCTGCTGGGACCGCATGCCGATGAAGCCGGCCTGACCGTGAGCGGGCAGTGCAACATCGGTGAGTCAGAACACGACTTTCGCGTGCCCGACGGCGCTCTGCACCGCAGCCCTCCCGAGGGAGTGTGGAGCCCCACGGCGGCTCTCGTCCTCGAGGTCGTCTCTCCCAACGACGAGACCTGGGAGAAGCTCCCGTTCTACTCGGTCCACGACGTCGAGGAGGTGCTGATCGTCGACCCGCAGGAGCGCACGGTCGCCTGGCTGGCTCTGCGGGAGGGCGAGTACGGGCCGGTGGAGCGCAGCCGGCTTATCGGTCTGGGGGCTGGGGAGCTGGCCGAGCAGCTCGGCTGGGGAGATGAACGCCTCAGCGGTGGTGATGGGTCTTCTTGACCCGCTTGAGCTTGATCTTGCCGGAGCCCCTCGTGCAGCTATGGTAGGTGCTGCTGCCGGAGAGCTGCTGCTCGAGGATCGTAGTGTCAACAAATCGATCACCCTCGAAGAGCAATCCGGCTGGACGGTGACAGGCAAATCCGTCTCACCGCCGTCGCCCCACCGGCCGCCCCGGCCCCGCCTCCGACCGCGCAGGTTGCTTGTGGTGTTGAGCTGGCGGTGATTGACCTCGGGCCACGAGCTCGCCAGCAGCTTGGGATCCTTGGGTTTGTTCAGTGGCCTGCCGTAGATACCCCTGGTTTTGATCAATGATCTAGCTGAATATGGATTGGTTTTGATCAGTCTTTCTGTGTTTTGAGCTTATAATTCGCCTCAGATGAGGGACTTTGAGCGCCGCCGGCACCTGCTCGACTTCAACCCGTGGTGGCAGGACCCCCGGCAGAGCAAGCTCTACTTCACCGACCCGTTGATCGCTCGCCTACCATCCCTGCGAGATCGCTCGGTTACATCCCCTGACGTCACCCACCTGTCCGAGCAACAACTCGGCATGTGCCTTCTGCGCGTGATCGCCCGTACTGAACCTCTGGCGATCCTCGACGAGGCCGCCATTCTGGTACAGCGCAACCCAAACACCGGTAGCGAGATCGACTTCGTCGGCGCTCTCCTGCAGACCCCCATCGAGTCCAAGTACGTCAGCCAGAAATGGATGTAGGAGCGCAAGGCCCTGGACGAGCACTACCAGCGAGGCATCATCGCCACCCACGACATCCTCGACCTCAGCGGCGACATCTGGGCCATACCCACCGGCCTGCTCGCCTGGACCATCGACGGCTGACCCGGTCGTGTTCGGGACCCGCTCTGGTGCGGGGCTGGACGCCCCGCGCCAACGGCCTTGTAGGTCTCACTCACCTGCGCGGATGCGACCCTGAATACCGGCTTCGGACATCACGTCGATCTCGATTCAGGCAACAGACGCCTTGACTGGAGAGGTCCTTCGGCTATTTGCATTTGGAGCCGCGGGCGATCTTCTCGCCGATCAGTCCGCCCAGGGCGAGCCCCTGCTGGGGGGAGTTGAACACCACCTCCAGCCGCAACCAAGGGACGTACCCCACCTCGAGACCCGCGCGTCGCCCCATACCCTGGCGAGGTTCATAACGAGTTGATCCTCCGCTTGCCCTGAGTCCCCCTCCTTACCTTCCTCTTTCTCCCAATCGGACCCCACCTCTTCAGGATCCTGCCCGGACTCGTTGCTCACACGGACACGAGCCTCGAGCGCCCGCACCGATCACCAGTGTCTGGCAGGCGCGTGCCTCCTCGACCGGGTTGAGGTCCTCGCGGGCCATGTTCTCGATCAGCCCAACCTCGAGCGCCGCGAGATCGTCATACCTGGACACCAGCGCCGGGATGCTTTGAAGCCCCGCGAGCTTGGCTGCGCGCCAGCGCCGCTCTCCCGCGACCAGCTTGTACTTGCCGTCCTTTAGGGGACGCACCAGCACCGGTTGCAGAACACCA
Source organism: uncultured Solirubrobacterales bacterium (assembly GCA_963755165.1). Taxonomy (GTDB): domain Bacteria; phylum Actinomycetota; class Thermoleophilia; order Solirubrobacterales; family Solirubrobacteraceae; genus Palsa-744. The sequence continues at coordinate 399,666 of CAVWIT010000003.1, forward strand.
CGCTCGCCTATAGAGCCCGCCAACTCCTGGAGCGTCTCCTCGTCGAGGTACCGCCGCGGCTGCGAGAGGTTCGGTTCGATCATCTCAACCGGCAGCTCTCGCAACTCCTGTGCAGGGGATGCCCTCCTCATACCCTCAGCAGCCACGGGACTTTGAATGTCTTGTTGATGCTGATGTTGGTCTTGGTGCTCGTCGCGTTGATTGTGCTGACTGGCTTGTAAAGAGGGTTTCAAGCGTTCGAGGTCGTCTGCCGAAAAGAGGGCGATGCTCTCGTCCGGCGTCCTCTACGTTGCCGTGACGCTTCTCGTCGTGCTTTTGGGTGCGCGCGTCCTGCTGCCGCTCGTTTACCGGCGTGGGCGTCAGGTGGAGGTTCGTCTCGAACGTGGGTCGGCCACCGGCGAAGTGCTCGACCTCGCCGGCCTGCGGCTGCGTGTGCGCTCGCTGCACTCCGGGCGCGAGCACACGGTGGCACTGACACGCGTACGACGACGCTGAGGTCCCGCGACTCTGGGTTGCAACATGGAATGCTCGGTCTACGCGCACGGGCACCTAAACTTGCTGCGCCACGGTCGCCATCTCGGGCTGCGCCTCGTGCGCACTTTCCTCGCGCCCGACCACACGGTGCGTATCGCCCTCTCCCTCTCGCATTCGAACCTGTCAGCGGTGCACTACGCGCTCGACAGGGGCCACTCGGTCAAGGCAGCGGTCGTGGTCGAAGCCGCCTCCGGCGCCGAGCGGCAGATCTACCAGGTCGGCGTGGTGTTGACCTGGCGGTGGGGGGGTGTAGCTAGCGGCTGAGAGAACCGTCCCAAGCGGCGCGTATGGTCGTTAGCTGGCGACCTGACCCGGTCGTCATGTCGACCGAGAGGAGAGCTACCATGAGGTCAGTGGCGAAAGCGCAGACCAAGAAAGCCCAGACCAACGGGAAGATCAAACGGCTCAGCGCCGAGGAGCTCGCCGAGCTCCTGGTGCCTGCTGTCTGCAAAACCCCCGAGGAAAAACGCGCGGCCATCAAACGCGCCACCACGGGTCTGCGCTTCAAGACGCGCATCACGCGCAGCATGTACCGGCCTGGGTAGACCCCGATGAGCCCTACAGGCGGGCACCGGCCCGTCCCCACTCGCGGCGTCTTCGCACTCGAGCAGGAGCAGCTCGAGCTCCCCGACCCGCTCGCCCTGGACACCAGCTTCGTCGTCGACGCGCTGACCGCTACCCAACCGCTCCACCCCGCATGCAGCGCCATGCTCACACGCATCGCCGAAAGCGGCGTCAGAGTCGTGACCAGCGACCTGCTCGCGGTAGAGCTCGCCGAGGCCACGTTCGCTAACGCGCTGAAGGAACGCTGGGCAGGAAAGTGGCGAGCACACCGAACCGACGGACGCTCCCGGCGCGCTGGCGCACGAAAGCTCAGCCAAACCATCGCCCGCTACGACGCGCTCCTCTTCTCCGTAAATCACCTACCGATCCCCGTGCGTCGTGTGACCGTCCAGGCAAGAGCCCTGATGAACGACTACGGGCTCGCGTCCTACGACGCCATACACGCCGCCAGCGCCATCGCCGCCGGCGCCAAGGCGATCGTCACGCTCGACACCGGCTTCGGGTTGCTGCCAGCCTCGCTGCTCACGGTCTATACCGACCGCTCACGGGTACTCCGGCGACGCTGATGCCTGGTCGTCCACCTCGCTCGGAGGCGGGGCTGGACGCCCCGCGCCCACGACCTTGGGAGGCTCGCTCACCTGCGCGGATGCGACCCAAAATACTCATTTTGCTTTCCGGTGAAGTGGTGCAAAGACGTCATTTCACGACTCAGCCTTGTCTGAGAACACTCGCTTCCACGCGACTATGTCATCCACGCACAACACCCCCGGATAGCCGGGCATGTTGAGTGAACGAATCAGCCTCACCCGTCAGCCGCAGGATCATCCACAATCCAACCTCCTTGTATTCGCCCACTCTTTGTAAGCGTACCCCGCGTCTTGGTGTTCTCGCTGCTCGTGGTCGTAACCGACGGGCCCGCATGAGAAGTCGTGCACTAGACTGCCGTTCGGCGAGCCGGGAAGCCTGGTCGGCGTGCCCTCGAAGGAGGGAGGCCAGATGACCGCAAACCAGCTCGACACTCCACGTACGCGCGCGATCAGCACGACCGAGCGACGGCCCGCGCCGGGCGCAGGAGGGTAGCGGTGTCTGACCTGCTGTTGGGCGGCGCCTTCGTGCTGGCGGCCGCGGTCAGCATTGGCGCGAGCTGGGTGCTCGTGACCAGACTGGAGCGTGTGGGGGCGCGCCTTGGTCTCTCCGAGGCGTTGCTGGGTATGCTCGCTGCCCTGGCGGCCGATACGCCCGAGATCACCGCCGCGGTCACGGCGCTCATCCGTCACGACCCGCACATCGGGGCAGGTGTCGTGATCGGCTCCAACGTGTTCAACCTCGCGGCCCTGCTCGGTCTTGCGGGCGTGGTCGCCGGGCAGGTCGCGCTCCATCGCCGTGTGATCGAGCTGACCGGCGTTATCGCGTTGTGGATCTGCGCGGTGACGCTCGCCGTCGTTACAGGCGTCTTTTCCCCCGTCGTCGGCCTCCTCGCGGTGCTGGCCGTGCTGGCGCCCTACGCGGTGATCCTCGGGGTGCGCCACGAGCGGTTTGCCGACCTGCGAGTTCCGCCGGCATGGTCGAGCTGGCTGGTGGCGGCGATCAGTGAGGAGGAGCTCGAGCTCGAAGTAGCGATCCACCCCGATCGCGGACACGCACGGGATGCTCTGATCGCGGCTGGGGCCGTGGTGGTCGTCGTGGGCGCGAGCGTCGCGATGGAGCGCACCGCCGCCGAGCTGGGGACTCGTCACGAGGTCCCTGCGATCATCATCGGCGCCCTCGTCCTCGCCGCCGTGACGAGCCTCCCCAATGCGGTCGCGGCCGTGTACCTGGCCGCGCGCGGCAGGGGAGCAGCGGTGCTCAGCACTGCGCTGAACAGCAACATGCTCAACGTCCTCGCGGGGCTCTTGATGCCCACGACGATCCTCGGGCTAGGCGCACCCTCCGGGCAGACGACGTTCGTCGCCGCCTCCTACACCGCGATGACGGTGCTCGCGCTCGCCTGCGCATACGTCAATCGCGGACTGCGCCGCAGCGCGGGCATGATGATCATCATGGCCTACCTGGCGTTCGTCGGCGTGCTCCTCGCGAGCGCCTACTGAGCATCGCGAGGCCGCGAAGGCGGCTATGGATCGTTTGAGGCCGCCTTGGCGGTGAGGCTCGCGGGGACAGGCGCCAGCTCGAGCAGCTCGCCGGGGGGTTCCCCTGACAGCAGCCAGCCGCCATCGATGGCGTGGACCAGCTCGCGCTTGGCGAGCTCGGAGAGCGCGCTCGTGACGGTCGGGCGCCGCGCGGCGGCGAGGTCTGAAAGAACGTTGTGCGTGAGCGCCAGCGGCAGGCTCACGCCGTCGTTGCGCACGCGACCCCAGCGTGCCGCGAGGTGCCAGAACAGCATGTGCAGACGCACGTCGACGCGCGCCTGATGCACGATCGCCATGTTCACGGCCAGGGTGCGCGAGCGCTTCAGCGCGCGTCCCACGAGACGACCGCTGAGCGGCGGGTAGCGCACCATCCGCTGGGCGAAAGCTTCGTCGAGCACCGCCATGCGGGTGGGTTCGAGCACTCGCCAGCCTGTCGTGACTTGCAGCGTCAGCGGCTCGTCCTCGCCCTGCCAGGGCCGCAGCAGATCCCCATCGCCGAGCAGCTCAGCACCGAAACCAGTGTCGATGCCGACACGGCGGATCAACAGGCCGCTGAGCACGAGCAGGCCGATCCCCTCCTCTGAGGCTGCGATCTGCGTGCTCTGCCAGGGGCCTACGGATATCGATACCTCTCTGGCTATGCACTCCTTGACGGCCCGCTCTCTGCTGCCGGCAGGGACCGCCTCGGCCAGGTCACGGTCCTCAGCTAGCACACGACAGAGCTTGGGAACCTCACGCGGCGTGACGCTCATGGCTGCACTGTGCCAGACCGCGCCGTGGCGATGCGACTAGCATCGTCTGCAATCGCACGTTAATCGGCGAGAAGGGCTCGCTGCTCTGGCGTCCCTTCCCAAGTCAGAAATCTGACAAGCCCGCTCTCGTGCGAGTAGTCCCGAGCCGACGTTGGTCCCATGACCAGCTTCGCCGGCCGCCTCAGGAAAGAGGATGGGTTTACCCTGATCGAGCTCCTGGTCGTGATCTTGATCATCGGCATTCTCGCTGCGATCGCGATCCCGGCGTTCCTGAACCAGAAGGGCAAGGCCTACGATGCCTCGGCGAAGGAGCTCGCTCGTACGGCTCAGACCACCGCGGAGACGATCTCCTTGGACAATGGTGGCTCGTACTCGAAAGTCGGTCTGGCTGAACTGCACTCCTATGAAAAAGCGCTTCCGACCACTGTCGCGGAAGCTCACAGCAACGCTTACATCAGTGCCGCCAAAGCGATCGAAACCAACGGGGGCTACGAAGTCACCGCGAAAGCCTTCAACAGCGGTGACGAATTCACGATCAAAAAGGCTGCGGGCGGAACAACCACCCGCACGTGCAAAAGCGCCAAAACGGGCTGTAGCGGCAAAACATCAGGCAGCTGGTAGGCGCCCGGGCTCGTAGGACTACCTCCGCTCCGGCGTGCACGAACGACCGATTTTCGCTGCTCGGGGGTACAGGCCGCGCGTTCTCGCGCCGATCTGACCACGTTATGGACGAGCATACAACGGAGACCAGTTCGTGGTTCTGTCGTGACGGGGTCGATCGCGAGCGGATGCTCGACATGGACCTGCGGCTTCAGCCCGTCAGGCGCAGGGCATTCATCGTGCTGGCGGGAGCCCTCGTGGCTTGTGGGCCGTGGCTCGGCTACTGGACGATCGCGCCGCTGCTGCTCGCGGGTGTCATCTTCATGCTCGCCGACAAGCAGATCGCGCGCGTGGCGCGCCCGGAGTATGCGATGTTCGCGGCCTGGGCTGCTTCGGAGGTCATCATCGCCGCCAGCGTCGCGCTGACTGGCGGCCCGAGGCAGGTGACGCTCGGATGGTTCGCGATCCCCGTCGTTACGTTGAGCGCCCGCTTCTCCGCACGTGGCGTCGTGCTCGGTGTCGCCACGGCGCTCGGGCTGATGCTCGCCGTCGCGTTTGGCACCGGTGCGCAGACGGTTCTCGACAACCCGCCCCTCCTGATCGGCCCGGCCGCGCTGATAATCGCCGTGGCGATGCTCTCGACCGCGCTCATGCAGTCCGATATCGAGCATCGCTCAGACGCGGTCATCGATCAGCTGACCGGCATGCTCAACCGCCACGCACTCGTTGGCAGGACGAGAGAGCTGACCCAGCAGTCCGAGGTGTCCGGTGAGCCGATCGGCATCATCATCGGAGACCTCGATCACTTCAAGGCCGTCAACGACTCCTGTGGGCACACGGTCGGTGACGCCGTACTGACCGACGTGGCCTACCTGATGCGCAAGCAGCTGCGTGCCTTCGATCTCGCCTACCGGGTGGGCGGCGAGGAGTTCCTCATCTTGCTGCCAGGAGCCGACAGCGAGCAGACCAAGACGATAGCCGAGCAACTACGCAAAGAGATAGCCGCCGCGGCCGTCGGCGGCGGACAGCACGTGACGATGAGCTTCGGCGTCAGCGCCTCCGCCGAGCAAACCGTCTTCGACTACCCGACCGTCTTTGCCCAGGCAGACGCCGCTCTCTATGAGGCAAAGCGCTCCGGACGCGACCGCGTCTGCGCTGCATCACCTACCGCAGAACCGATCCAGCCCTGTGCCCCGGCGTCAGTCGGCCAATCACAGGATCACCTCAGCACGAGAGCTCGCGAAGCGCTGGCCGCGAGCGTGACCGTAGAGCTCGGCGGGCCGGCAGCCCACCAGTCCAGACTCGTATAGAGCACCGCCAGGGAGCCTGGCCGTGCGCCCATAATGCTCTCAGTCGTCAGCGTTCCACAGGGAAAGGTCGAAGCCGGCAGTGATCCGATCATCTCGCTCAGCACCGGCTGCAGAACACCACGCTCCCCTATAGAGCCCGCCAACTCCTGGAGCGTCTCCTCGTCGAGGTACCGCCGCGGCTGCGAGAGGTTCGGTTCGATCTCCTCAACCGGCAGCTCTCGCAACTCCTGTGCCGGGGATGCCCTCCTCATACCCTCAGCAGCCACGGGATCATCATCCACAACCCAACCTCCTCCTATTCGCCCACACCTTCGAACGAGTCGGGTTCTTCTTTGTAGCGTACCCACCACGCCGTGCGGGCGCGGGCGCGGAGGCGGGGCTGGATGCCCCGCACCCACGGCCTTGTAGGTCTCGCTCACCTGCGCGGATGCGACCCTAAATACCCGTTCCGGATATCACGCGGACCTTGATTCAGGCAAGATCTACCAAGGATGTCCTCACTACGGTTGTGCACAACAAATCGACCACCCTCGAAGAGCCATCTGGCTGGACGATGATAGGCAAATTCGTCTTTGAAGAATCGCTCGAGATCAATGCGATTATCTGAGGTGTAGCTCCGGCCGGTCCGGGCGACAGCTGGGCCGTTCCGTCCGGACCGTGTGCGAACATGTGTTCGTATGATATTGCTTGCTACCGCACTGGGATCGTTGGGTCCCGAGTTCGTATGCGCCAGCGCCAGTGTTTGCGCTGCTTGGTGTGGAATGAGCTCGTGGATGGCCTATGAGTCGGCATCTCCGTGCGGCATGGAGCACTAACGTGATGCCTCTGTATAGCCGCGTGAGTCGTCTATCATAGACCCATGGATCGTCTAAGACGGGTTTATGAGGTATTCCCGGCTGGGCCGCCGCTGACCGAGGCGCAGCAGGTGGGACGGGAGGCGGAGATCACCTCGATGGTTGAGCGGTTGTGCGTCGGGGAGGCGCTGTTGTTGATGGAGGCGCGCAGGACCGGCAAGACGAGCTTGGCGATCGGCGCGCTGGATCGCATCAAAGCAGCGGGTGGGCGGGTTGCCGCCGTTACGCTCACCCGTTTTCCCGATCCGGCGGGGGCCGCGTTGTTTCTGGAACGCCAGCTTCAATCTCGTCCGCGGCGAACGCTCGGCTCCATCGCTGATCTCATCAGGAGGCTGGATCAGGAGCCGGTAGGCGATCTGCTTGGAGGCCAGGCCGCCGTCGAGCTTGGCATGGCCGGCGACCTTGCCCAGGCGATCAACCGTCCGGCACGGGACCTGCCCGGGCTGCTGGCCATCTCTGGCGGCGAGAAGCAGAACACTGCGATTCTGCTCGACGAGGCCCATGTGATCGCGACATGGCCCGAGCCGCTGCGTGAGGGACTCAACGCTGCCCTTCGCGGCGGGCGTTGTGCGGGCGTCGTGATCGCCTCCAGCGAGATGAGCGCCCTGCAGCGGCTCACCCAGCCCGGTGGCGCCCTTCACCTGGCGGGCAGTCGTGTTCGGATGTCAGATATCGCTCCGACGCAATGGCTCGGTGCACTGCGCGACGGCTTTGCCGAGCTGGACATAGAGATCAGCGAGACGCACCTGTTGCGGTTGATCGCAGAGACCGGCGGACAGCCCTATCTCACGATGAGACTGGCCCGCGACACTGCCCGGATCGCCGTGAGAGATCCCGGGCCGCTCCGGAAAGTGGACATCGGCCAGATCGAGGCGGCCCTGTTGGAGTTACGCACGGACCCCGTGTGGGAGCAGTTGCGGGGGCAGCAGCCATGAAGGTGCCGAGTGTCGCCGACATGCACGAAGGTTTGCTGGAGATGTTGAGGGAGCGCACCCGAGTCGAGCCGGTGATCCTCAGTGCCAAAGCCGGGATGGGCGGCCTCGATCTCACGCTGTGTGTCGACGAGGACAACCACTATCTCCTTGATCCGGTGGCAGCCGGCGGGGACGCGATGGTCTTAATCCAGAAGCTGACTCGTCAGGTGATCGAGAGCCTTCAGCCGTTGCCCGTGGAGGCGTTGCGCGATCCTGGTCGAGAGGGCGAGGCTGCTCGACTGAACGTCGCTCGCTATTACGAGGGCGATACACAGGAGGCTCTGCAGGCCGCTCTGGAGTTGCCTGCGTCAGACTGGACGTTGACTCGTGCGCTGGGCCCAACCCAGCGCGAACCGCTCGTGGTCGTTCGCGATGCCCACCGGTTGCCGACCCATATGCTCTGGGAGTTGCGCGAGCTTGCCGGTAGTCGAGTGCGACTGCTGATGATCACCAACGACGCTCACCGGGACGCACTGAACGATGCCGAGGCGCCCTTCTATGGGAACGGCGTGTGGATTGAAATGCCTACGCTCCCACTGAGGGCTTCGAAGGAAAGGCTCGAAAAGGGGGGGATTAACATTTCATATGACTCGCTGGATGCTCTGCTCCGGCACGTTCGCCACCGGACGGCGGCTGCCCTGGAGGTTCTCGAGCGAGCGCCGGATGTTTCGCCGGCGTCTCTGGCTTATGCCTGGTCCCAGGCAGTAGAAGCTCGTATGGGCGAGGCACGCCAGCTCGTGAGCTTTGCCAGCAGCATTCACGAGCTCGCGCCCAGGCTCCTGCTGACTCTCGCCGTCGGACAGGCGCCCTACGCAGCGATGCCCGACGAACGCAGCGATCGCATCGCCCTCGCACTGCGACGCCTGCTCAGGCACGATCTGGTCGAACAGCCTGCCAAGAGGGAGTGGCAGATCTCCGACCCGTTGATGAGCACCGCGCTGGCCCGCTTGCGAGGTCACAGGAACGCCGTCGAGCTCTACCCCGACGAACAGTCGATTTAGGCAGTTGTCCCACCCCACTTGTCTGCGGGGCTGGACGCCCCGCGCTCACGGCCTTGCGGGTCTCACTCACCTGCGCGGATGCGACCCTAAATACTCGCTTCTGACATTACGTGGACCTTGATTCAGGCAAGGTGGATCAAAGGATGTCCTCACCACGATTGTGCATAACAAATCGGTCACGCTCGAAGAACAATCTGGCTGGAGCATTGCAGGCAAATCCGTCTCACTGAACCGCCCCGGAAAAGTTGGAGCTCGCCACGCTCCACGAGATCGAGGATGTCCTCAGACAGACCCAGCAGGCGTATCCGGTCTGACACAACCGCCATGTGGCGCCCCACGCGCTCTCCGATCTGCCGATGGGTCAGACCGTCCTTTAGGGGACGCACCAGCACCGGTTGCAGAACACCACGCTCCCCTATAGAGCCCGCCAACTCCTGCAGCGTCTCCTCGTCGAGGTACCGCCGCGGCTGCGAGAGGTTCGGTTCGATCATCTCAACCGGCAGCTCTCGCAACTCCTGTGCAGGGGATGCCCTCCTCATACCCTCAGCAACGGCATCATCATCCACAAGCCGATCTCCTACTATTCGCCCACACCTTCGAACGAGTCGGGTTCTTCTTTGTAGCGTACCCACCATGCCGTGCGGGCGCGGGCGCGGAGGCGGGGCTGGATGCCCCGTACCCACGGCCTTGTAGGTCTCGCTCGCCTGCGCGGATGCGACCCTGAATACCCGCCTCGGATATTGGAAGCTCCTGCACGGCGACGGTCACCGACACCAACGTGGGCACCGTGAGCACACCGACCGGCACGGTGGGCTTCTCCTCGAACGGAGCGGGTTCGTTCTCGGCGATGAGCTGCACGCTTGCGGCGAGCGCCACGACCGGCACCGCGTCGTGCTCGGTCACCTACACCCCGTCGGCAACAGGCACCCAAACGATCACCAGCGCCTACGCTGGGGACACGACCCACGCGTCCAGCAGCAACGGCACATCGCTGAGTGTGACCTGAGATCACGCGACGCGTACCGCGCGCTTGCGATGCCGTGGAACACCGCCGAGCTCTAGAGATCAAAGTCCGGTCGGTCCGGGCGACAGCTCGGGCCGTTCCGTCCGGAGTGTATGCGAACATGTGTTCGTATGGTATTGCTTGCTACTGCGCTGTGGTCGCCGCTTCACGGGAGTCTCTGGCCATCCAATAAGACATCTAGAGGAGTATAATACTCCTATGTCTGTCATATCGATTGCTGACTTGTTCAAGGTCGGACCGCCGCTGAGCGAGGCCGAACAGGTCGGACGCGCCCCAGTCATAGACGCGCTCAGCGAGCTGACGATGGCCGGCGGGACGTTGCGGCTGTTCGACCAGCGCCGGGAGGGCAAGACGAGTCTGGCGCTTGCGGTTCTGGCTCGCGCCAACGCCGCACACCTCGCAACCTGCAACCTCCCACTCGACGAATACCCGACTGCTCAGGCCGCGGCAGCGCGGATCCTCGCTCAGCTCGGTGGCGCGCTTCGTACCGCGCGGCGGGCAGAGCAGATCGGGGGAGCCGCGGCGCGCATCGCCGGCCGGATCGCTCGCGCGACCGGCAGTGAGGACCTCGCCCTGCTCGCAGACCTCGCTGATACCGCCCAACCCTCTGAGCTGACCCTTCCCTCCGTCCTCACGGCCCTTCGCGAGCGTCTGCAGACATCGGACAGGCGAGCGGTAATGCTCATCGACGAGGCGCATCTCGTCGGGGACTGGGCTCCGGAAGATCAGGCAGCCATCCGCGCGCTGCTCAAGGACGAGCAGCGGCGTCTCGGTGTGCTTCTCGCCAGTAGCGAAGACAGCGCACAGAACACCCTCGTTCCGATTCTGCAGTTCCTGGGCGAGCCATTCGTCCTCCCGCATATCGCATGCGAGGATTGGCAGCACGATCTACACGAGCGCTTCAAGCGCGCCGAGCTCTCCCTGGAGGAGCCCGCGCTTCAGAGGCTGCTCGACCTCTCCACTGGCCAGCCCTACTGCACGATGCTGCTGGCCCGTCAATGTGCCGAGTTGGGCGGCGCGTTTGGGACTGTAAACGTGGATGTCGTCGAGCTCGCGCTACCCACTGTCGAAAGGCACGAGGCATGGCAGCTACTGCGCTACAGCTAGCCTCCGTCCCGCAAGCGCCCCGCGGCGCTCAGCTCGATCACTTCCTCAACCTCGAGCGCCAGCCCCCCTGGGCGGGCCGCATCCCCACCCACGGCTCGTTGACCCTGATCGGCCATCCCGGCTCGGGCGCCGAGGAGGCGGTGCAGCGTATCGCACAAGCCGAACATGGGCCAAGCCTTCCGATCCTGCTCGACGCGCGCCACCACGGTGATCGCGCGGCGCTGGTCGGAGCGCTGGCTGACCGAGTCCTGCAAGGGCTGCTCGGCGGTGAGGCCATCCGTCGTTGGCGGGCGGGTGAACCGCCGCCCGCGGACACGCTCGCATCGTTGGGCTTGGCGCGCAGCACCGAGATCGCGCGCCTACTCACAGAACCTGAAATCCTTCGAGTGATCTCGCTGGCGCAACTACTCGAGCTGCCACCACAGGGCGTGACACTCGCCATCACCTGGGCGCACCTGCTCGCCGAGCGTCCCATGGGCAACGTCCTCTGGGAGCTTCGCGCATGCATCGCAAACGACGACAGCAACATCGCGCTGATCCTAAGCACATTCCCCGCTGCGAAGGATCTCCTCGTCGGAGAGCGAGCCGCCCTGTTCGGAGCCGGCGAGAAGCTCGAGATCACCGATCCGACCACTGAACGGTGGCGGGAGCTCGTTCGCGTCCGAGGGCTGCCTGTCAGCGGTGAGGACCTGCTCTGGCTGTTGCTACACACCGATGGCCAAGCGCGCGCCACCGCCCAAATCTTGGAGCTGACGCGCTCCGACGCTCCAGATACCGAATGGGTGGCTCGCCGAATATGGGAGCAGGAAAGCGAACGCGCGCTCGCGCGAGTACAAGACACCGTCAGCTTCGCGCGCGGGGTGACCCCGCATGGGGCGGCCCTCATGCGCGCGATCGCAGCGGGTGAAAAACCGTACCGTGCGCTGGGGCCATACGCCGACGCCAAGCAGATCGCGCGGGCCCTCGGTCAACTGGCGTACCACGGCCTCATCTACAGTCCCCGCAGAGGACTCTGGCTGCTAGGCGACCCCCTACTCCGTGACGCTCTCACCAATCTGGACCCTCAAACCGAGCTTCGCGCCTAGCCACCAGCTGCGACGCGCACTCCCGCTCAGAAGCGGGGCAGGACGCCCCGTGCCCACGACCTTGTGGTGCTCACTCACCTGCGCGGATGCGACCCTAAATACGGGCTTCGGACGTTACGTAGACCTTGATTCAGGCAAGATCTACCAAAGGATGTCCTCACTACGGTTGTGCACAACAAATCGACCACCCTCGAAGGGCAATCCGGCTGGACGATGATAGGCAAATTCGTCTTTGAAGAATCGCTCGAGATCAAAGCGAAGGTCGGTGCGCACGTTGGCTTCCAGCTGTTGCAGCCGGGGAGGTCGGCCGGTGCTGGTTCGGTGAGATAGGGGACCGGCGACCACACGAACGATGGAGACGGTGCCGTACGGTTTCCGTCCGAAGCGTATACGAACATGTGTTCGTATGGTACCGCTCGCCACCGCAGTGGGGTCGTCGGGTCCTGAGCTCGTATGCGCTCAGCGCCGGGTTCTGCGCTGCTTGGCCTTGGAGTGGGCTGGTGGATGGCTATGAGCCAGCATCCAGCGCGCCACGACGTGTCTGATGTCGACGCTGTCGCCGCGAGCGCTGCCTATCGCGAGCTGATCGAGCGCTTGAAGCAGCGTATCCGCGAGTCTCAGGCCCGCGCGGCCAGAGCGGTCAACACCGAACTGGTGATGCTGTACTGGTCGATCGGCAGGGAGATCCTCGACCAGCAGCAGACCAGCGGGTGGGGCGATGACGTAGTCGGCAGGATCGCTCAGGATCTCAGCGCGGACACCGGGTCGTCGCGTGGTTTCTCGCGGAGAAACCTGTTCTACATGCGGCGGTTCGCCGCGATCTGGCCCGAGCGGGAGAAAGTGCCATCAGTGATGGCACAAATCACCTGGACGGCACACCGGGTCCTGATCGACCGCTTCAGCGATGATTCGGACCTCTACACGTGGTATGCCGCCAAGTCCGTGGCAAACCGCTGGTCGGTTCGCCAGGTCCAGGCCCAGATCAATTTGCGCTTGCACGAGCGCCAGGGAGCCGCGGTGTCGAACTTTGCAGAGGTAGTCGGTCCACCGGACGCGCAGACGTTGCTCGAAGCGACGAAGGACCCCTACGTCTTCGATTTCCTCGAGCTCTCTGAGGAGGCCAAGGAGCGCCAGCTCGAGCAGGCGCTGATCGACGACATCCAGAACTTCCTCATCGAGCTCGGGACCGGGTTCGCGTTCTACGGCCGCCAGCGGGCGGTGATGATCGCGAGAGCGTTGGCATCATCCTCTGCGCCGAACGCGACGAGGCCACCGCGAAGCTTGCGTTGCACCGCGTGTACGCCCCGATCGCCGTATCAACCTGGACAGCCGGGGCACCCCAGCCAGAGCTACCGCCCGTCGAAGTCACCGAAGACGTACCCCAGGATCTCTCTGAGCTCAACGAGCTCGACGAGGTACGGACAAGGCTCATCGACCGTGTTACGCGTCGCGCGTCGGAGATCACCGACAGCGAGGCCAAGCGGAGCGCGGACTGAATCCCGCGACGCTGAGTCGTCGCACAACGCTCGTATGTGGGGCTGGACGCTCCGCGCCCACGACCCTGGGAGGCTCACTCACCTGCGCGGATGCGACCCAAGATACCCGCTTCGGACATCACGGGCACCTGAGCCTGTTGCGGCGAGGACGGGATGCCGGTCTGCGATCCGATCTTGCCCTTGGAAATGTAGCCTAACGTTGGTTCCACGCAATGTTTCTTTTCTCTCTCGCGGTGCGTTACATTTGGCCGCCGAGGGGTTTTTCATCGGCTCAGAACAGTTCGTCGGGGGTGATGAGATGGATGCGGGGGTCCTCCCCGGCCTCCGCGGCGAGTCGTCGGTCAAAGCCGCCCCGCGCGAAGAAGTAGAGGGCCGGAGGGTCCGAGGCCGGGGGGTCCGCGTCAGGCAGGAGGTATGTGGCGAGCGCGTTGAGCTTGGTCTTCTCGGAGTAGGGCATCTTGCCGGCCGTCCACTTGCAGGAGCCCAGCGCGACGACTCGGCCGTCATCGTCGACCGCCACCACGTCGAGCTCCCGGTCGATGTCGCGCAGGTCCCGGCCGCGCATCTCGCGCACCTTGCCCCACCAGCGACCGGCGCGGGCGGCGTCGTCGAGCTCGTCCAGCAGCCACTGCTGGCAGACCTCCTCGAACGCGGGCGAGGAGACGAACTCGTCCAGCTGGGGCAGCACGCGAGCGGTGAGGTGGCGCTCGGAGCCGGCGGCGTCGATGAGCCGGTCCTGAGAGGGCAGTACAAAGCGAAACCAGAAACGCAGGTAGGGGTCGAGGATGCGGTAGAAGCTCTGCCTGGAGCGCTCTGGATTGACGACCGTGACGGGCACCACGCGCTCCACGAGCCACAGGTCCCGCAGCGTTTCGAGCATCTGGCTGACCCGCGTCGCGCCCCCGCGCACTCCCGTGCGCTGGGCGATCTGCGAGACCCGCGTCTGGCCGGCGGCGATCGCGCGCAGCACCGAGAAATAGCCGGCGGCGTCGGTCAGCTCCTGCTCGAGCAGCAGCCGCGCCTCCTCGTGCAGCAGACCGTCGCTCATCAAGATCAGGTTCAGGATGTTCTCAGCCAGGCTCTCCCGCGGGCGGATCTGCGCGAGGTAGTAGGGCATGTTGCCGAACACCGCGTAGGCGGCGATCCGCTCCTCGGCTGTCCAATCCTCGAGGAACAGCGCAACGTCTTTCGGGCGAAAGGGCCGCAACCGCAGCTGACCCGCGCGACGGCCGTACGTGCTGGCCGAATAGCCCACCACCTCTCGCTCGAAGAAGCCGACCTCGCTGCCGCAGAGCACCAGGAAGATCGGCAGGTCCGCGCCCCGCTCACGCCACCACACGTTGACGATCGAGCCGATGTCAGGGCTTTCCCTGGCGATGTGCTGAAACTCGTCCAACACGACCAACACGGGCCCCTCTAAAGCCCAGTCGGCCACCGCGTCCAGGGCGTCCCGCCAGCTCGAGGCCGAGAGTGCCGCGCGAGCGGTGGCCTCGGCCAACCGTGCGGAGAAGTCGGCGAGCTGATCGGCCGCGGTCCCACTCGTCGCCTCGAAGTACAGATGGCGCTTGCCCTGCGCGAAATGCAGCAGCAGCAGGCTCTTGCCGACACGTCGGCGCCCCCACAACGTGAAGATCTGAGCCTCGCGGCTGTCCCAACGGCGCTGCAACCGCTCGAGCTCGTGCGCCCGGTTGTAGAAAGGCCTACCGCCGCTACTCATGGAGAGATAGTAGCAGGAACTTAGTTATCTTCCACTAAGCTCTTTCCAAGCACCTCCGCGCAACGACTGGCCACTCGGTGTGTTCATGATACGGAATAGCCTCGCCACGGATGGTCTGTCGCGATCACGAGTAGGAGGGCTGGAGCGGTGCGCGGGGCATGGGTGGCGGTACTCGTTGTGGCCGGGTTGGGGCTCGTTGCGGCTGCCTTCTCGGGCTCACATCCGGGGTGGAGGCGGCGCCGATCGTGCAGCTCACCGCGTCGGCGGCCGGCCGTCAGGACATGCGCCTGCAGGACATGCGGTTGCACGACGGCCGGGTGTATTTGACGTTGGGTTGCGACATGGAATGCTCGGTCTACGCGCACGGGCACCTGAACCTGTTGCGTGGCCGCCGGCACCTGGGTTTGCGTCGCGTCCTTACGACCCTCGAACCCGGTCACGCGATGCGCATCGCGCTGTCCCTGTCGCATGCGAACCTGTCCGCGGTGCATCGCGCGCTGCAGCATGGTGAGTCGGTGAAGGCCGCGGTGGAGGTGCAAGCCACCTCCGGCGATGGGCGCACAGACACTCCTGGTGGCGGCGATCCTTGTGGAGCTGGTGGGACGACTAGTACAATGAGAGCGATGGAGTCGTCCAACACTCCTCAGCCGGCCGCTATCGAGTCGCGCCCCGAGGATGACACCTCGCGTCAGGCCGACCAGCGAGACCTGGAAAGCCTCAACTTCGAGCAGCTCATCGTGCCCGGCCTCGGATCGGGTCCCATCCTCCCCGAGTGGCTGAGCAAGCTCTTCCGGCGCAAAGACACGTCCGCTGTTGCTGGGAGCGCTGGGTCAGCCGATCTTGACGCCCGATAGTTCCACTCGCTCAGAAGCGGGGCTGGACGCCCCGCGCCCACGAGCCTTGTAGGTCTCACTCGCCTGCGCGGATGCGACCCTGAATACCCGCTTCGGACATCACGCGAACCTCGATTCTTGGGTGGGCAGCGGTTGAATCCCGCGACGGACGGGCGCCCGGACTCCCGTCCGGACGTGCGCGAAGAAGCCCCCGGGGCTGGACCGCGTCGGCGGCCGGGCGTCAGGACATGCGCCTGTATTCGCCGCTGTCCTGGTCATCGTGCAAGACGGTTCCGCGAATTCGCCGCCTGTCGCGAGGGCGCAGGCTTCGATGCCTTCGATCCCTTCCACGCGCGGGTACAGCGGATACTGAGCTGGTCGGTCGTGGGCTCGGGTCGTCAGAGCGACGCGATGATGCCGCGCAGCAGCTTCTCGATGTGGTCACGTAGCTCCTCGGCCACTGGCAGGTCTGGCAGGCGAGCGAGTAGTACGTCGGCTTGGACGATTCCTGCTTTGAGCGCGTCGGTGGCGTAGGCCCAGTCGCGGTCGCGACCGGCGACACACTTGGAGAGCACGAGGTCGTGTATCTCCAGGCACCAGGCGACCGCTGTGCGCTTGGATGCCACGCGCTGTGGGATCTTCCGCTTGATGAGGCGATGCTGCCAGCCACGTGGCGCCTTTGCCGTCTCGGGTCCCACGCCGTGTGCGTAATAGCCGTAGGTCAGATGGAACTGAGATCCGTCCCCGAGCGACCCGTCGATGAAGTCGGCGGCGCCAGGATCGTGCAACGGATAGATGTCAACCTCAAGCGAATGCAGCATCGACTTGGGCGGCTGCTCGAAGGAGCCAAGAATCGCTTGACTGCCGATGATGACGAGCTCGTCTTGGTCTGTCACCTCCGCTGCTGCCGCGACGACGTGCTCGAACTCCTGCGGGCCCATTTATGGCACCTCGCGCAGGATTCGCCGGCGCTCGGGCTCGCTGAGCAGTCCCGCGAACGGTGAGTTCTGGCGCAGGTCATCAGCTTCCTGGCCCTGATCAATCAGCCCCCGGCGGATCTCCGGAACGGACTGTTGGAGCAGTTGCTCCCAGCGATCGGCATAACGCTCATCGATCCGTCCCTGCTCCCTCCATCGGTACAGCACATGCCACGCCTCCGCCACCATCGGCCTGCTCAATCGTCGCGCCACCGCCCGGTGGTAGGCAAGGCTGCGTGCCCGCGCACGATCGTGACCGTCCTGTGCCCGATCGTTGTCTGGATTATCGATGCGCAGGTGCCGTGCCGCCTCTCGCTGGCGCGCCATCGTTGGTGCCAGCACATACCGACGGGGACCTTCGGTATGCTCGGCCTCCACGGTCTCGTACAAGTCCAGCAGTGCTGGAACCGGCACCTCCATGCGACCCTTGGATGAGTAAACGACAGGTAGGTCGCCTCCTTTGATCCAGCGGTCGAGCGCGGTGTGGCTGACGCCCAGCACGCGCGCGGCGAGACGGCGCGACACTGTCTCTCCCAGCTCGCGCTCCAGCGCCACGCGGACCGCCGCGATATCGCGGTTGCTCGACAGCTTCCGCCCGGCGCGTCGTAGCCGCACGATGTTCTCGAACAGCTCCTGCTTGCGATCGACCACACCCATAGGTTGCAGGATAGCAGGTGAGTTGCCAAAAAGTGAGGAAGATGGCAACTTCTATCACGTCCAGGGCAGGAGCTGTGCGCAGGGCAGCGGTGGCGGCGTTCGTTGTTGTGTGAGCTGCCGGGTCGCTGAGCACCTGCCGAGAACCGCCCCTGACATAGACCTGGGCACGCGCCGGTGCTGGTTCGCTGAGCAGGTCCGCCAAACAGAAGTGTAATCTAGTAGTGTTTATCGTGCTACACTTTTCTCATGGGCGTGAGGCGCTTCGTCGGGCGACAGGCCGAGCTGGCCAGGCTGCAGGGGTATCTCGATCAGGTGCGCGACAGTGGATCGGGGCAGATGCTCGCTCTGCGCGGGAGGAGGCAGATTGGCAAGTCACGGTTGGTTGAGGAGTTCATCGGGCGCAGCGGCGTAGGCGCGGTGTTCTATACAGCGTCGCGCCAGAGCGCCGCCGGAGAGCTGCTCAGCTTCAGCGAGCAGATCGCCGCATCTGCGACTGATGCGGCGAGCGTCGCGGCAGCGGGACCGATCGGCTCGTGGGAGGCCGCGCTCACCATCGCCGCGAGCGACGCTTCGGCCGAACAGCCGATTGTGCTCGTGATCGACGAGTTGCCGTTCCTGATCGAGAGCGAGCCCGCGATCGAGGGCATCATCCAGAAGCAGTGGGACCGCAGGTTGGAGGCCCAGCCTGTGCTGCTGCTGCTGATCGGCTCCGACGTGTCGATGATGGCCGCGTTGAACGACTACGGGCGGCCTCTGTACGGGCGGTTGACAGAGATGACTGTCGGGTCGCTCTCGCCTCCCGCTATAGGAGAGATGCTGGACCTCCCGCCTACAGCCGCGCTCGATGCCTATCTGGCGATCGGTGGCTTTCCGCGACTCGCGCAGATCTGGCAGCGCGGAGAGGACATCTGGAAGTTCCTGCGCCGCGAGCTTCAGAACCCTGAGTCGCCGCTGATCGTCCTCGGAGAACGCTCGCTTGCCGCCGAGCTCCCGGCAGAGCTCAAGGCGCGCGGCGCGCTCGAAGCGATCGGCGCCGGCGAGCGAGTTTTCACGGCGATCCTCCAGCGCGCGAAGATATCGAATAAGACACTGGAGACCACACTCGCGACGCTGATCGCAAAGCAGGTGATCGACAAGGCGCTGCCCTACTCCGCTCAACCACGTCCGAAGCTGTCCCGCTACTACGTCTCCGATCCTTACCTGCGCTTCTGGCTTCGCTTCATCCGCCCCAGCATCCCGGCACTCGAGCGTGGTCGCGGCGACATCGTCTACCGATACATCCGCGACTCGTGGTCGTCGTTCGCGGGCCGCGCGATCGAGCCGCTCATACGAAGCGCGATCCAGGCTCTGCTTCCCGATCCGCGCTTCGGTGGCGCCGAGTTCGTTGGCTCCTTCTGGAACCGTGACGGCAGCGTAGAGGTGGATCTCGTCGGCGGTCGCGGTCAGGCCACGAGCGAGCAGATCGACTTCGTCGGCTCGATCAAGTGGCGCGATCGAGGCGAGCTCGACCGCCACGATTTGAGCAGACTGATTCAGCATCGCGCGCTGATACCGGGCGCGAGGAAGGAGACGCTCCTCGTCGGTGTCTCCCGCAGCAGCTTCGCCGTGGACGGTCTCGACCTTCGCCTGACCCCCGAGGACATCGTCGGAACCGTCTCGCTTGAGCCTCAAGCTCGGGTCGATTTCTGATTATGGAGGCGCGGGCCAAGACGCCCGCGCCCCTCAGAAGCGGGGCTGGACGCCCCGCACCAACGAGCTTTGTAGGTCCCACTGACCTGCGCGGATGCGACCCCCAAAGTACCGCTTCGAAGTGCATCGACGTAATGGCTATCACGACGCGCGCGCCGCGGGCGTATAGGCAAGCCGGCTGCTTGAGCAGATTGCACAGGGGATCAGAGCCCGCGCCGTCCGAGCACGTGCGGAACCGTGCGCAGCATGATCTGATCGCGACGGGGTCAGCTGGTGAGCCTGTAACGGACTCCCCGGCCGCGTGCTGCGCGGACGGGGATGATCACGCCCCGCTCGTTGTACAGCTCGCTGAGAATGCCCGACGCGCGACCTTCTCCGACCCCCAGCAGTGTTGCGGCGTCGGCGCGGCCGATTTCCTCGTTGACGTCGAGGAAGGCCCGCACGAGCTCCCATTGTTGGCGCTCGGTCCGGGGCCAGTCGGCAAACAGCGGATCGTGCCAGGTGGGATACCCGTCGTCCCAAAATGGCTCATGAAGCTGCTTCACCTCACCTGAAGCACCTTCAGAGCCCCCGTCGTCCGAGCACGTGGGGGACGGTGCGTAGCCCGCGATACCAGTGCCCAGCAGGCCGCCGAGATCGTCGAGCGCCGCCGCTCCTGAATGCTCGCCTGTTTCGACGCGACGGTCCTTTGACTTCGAGTGGGATCTGGGTAGCCTTGCTGGTCTGGTGTAGCCAGCAGGCATAGGGCTCGAACACACGAGGGATCTGATGAGGGCACGGACAGCAGTTGTGAGCATTTGCCCAGCAGCGGCCCAGAAGGGTGGGGGACGCCGCACGGTGGCGCTCGGCCTGGTTGCGATCGCCGCGGCACTTGCTCTGCTCTGCCTCCCGGGCGTGGCCGCGGCCAGCGTCTCGCCGCTGCCGAGCTCGGACTATGCCGTACGTGCCGTGTGCGCGAGGGCCGCTCGTGGGCGGGGCGAGTGCCTGGCGTTGCAGCTCGTGCCGCGAACCGCCGCGGCTCGTGCTCGCAAGCACCCGCTCGGGTTCGCGAGCAGCGCGCCGTTGACGGCGCCTTCGCCGGGCGCGGGCGCGTTTGGCCTGCGACCGCAGGATCTGCACACTGCCTATGACCTGCCTGCGAGCGCGTCGTCCGCGCAGACGGTGGCCGTGGTGGACGCCTACAACGATCCGACCGCCGAAGCGGATCTGAAAGCCTACGACAAAGAATTCTCTCTGCCCGAATGCACCGCCGCAAGCGGCTGCTTCAAACAGGTCAACCAGAACGGCGAAGCCGGCAACCCGCCGTTCCCGAAGACCACGAAAGAATTGGAATCGGCGCGCAAAGGCTCGCGGCCGGCACGCGAAGAGGCCGAAGAAGCGACCGGCTGGGACCTGGAGATCTCGCTCGACATCGAGGTCGCGCACGCGACGTGTGAGAGCTGCGCGGTCCTGCTCGTGGAGGCCGGCGTGCCGAGCTATGAAGACCTCGAAACGGCCGAGCAGAGCGCGGCCACGCTCGGCGCGGGCGAGATCTCGAACTCCTGGGCCGGCCCCGAGGTGGGTGAGACCCCCGAACTGGAGAGCGCGAGCCCGTTCAACCACAAGGGCATCGTGATCACGGCGGCCGCCGGCGACGACGGCTACCTCGACTGGGATGCCGAAGAAGCGAGTGAACGGGGCTATGTCGGCTTTCCCGCGTCCTCTCCGCATGTTGTCGCGGTGGGCGGCACCCGCCTCAGTCTTGGCGCGGGCAGCGCCTGGACGGGCGAGGCCGTGTGGAACGGCGACGGCGCCGGTGGCGGCGGCTGCAGCGTTGTGTTCACCGCTCAGCCCTGGCAGCAGAGCCTCTCCAACTGGTCCGCGGTCGGCTGCGGCGCCAAACGCGCCGTCGCGGATGTCGCGGCTGACGCTGACCCCTATACCGGGGTCGCCGTCCACGACACGAGCCCCGAATGCGAATACCGCTACGAAGAAGCGAAAGTAATACACGTGCTCTACTGGTGCACGATCGGCGGCACGAGCGTCTCCTCGCCGCTGATCGCCTCGACCTTCGCGCTCGCCGGGGGAGCCGACGGCGTGGAATATCCCTCAAAGACGCTGTATGGAAACGAGTTCAAGGCGCCCGGATCGCTGCACGACGTCGCCACTGGGTCAAACGGGGAATGCACGAAGCCCTTCTCTGAAACCGGTCTCTCGGGCTGCACGACCGCCGAAGAGGCCAAGAGCTGCGCCTCCAAAGCGATCTGCGTTGCGGGGACCGGCTACGACGGGCCCACCGGAGTCGGGACGCCCGACGGGATCACCGCGTTCAAGCCGCCGGCCGCGATCTCTCCTCCCACGGTTTCTTCGGTGAGTCCTGCGTCGGGACCGGTGAGCGGGGGGACTTCTATCAAGATCACTGGCGCCAACTTCGTTGCCGGTGCGACTGTGGAGATCGGACAGGGTGGTGGGGCTGGGCCGACGGCGATTCAGGCTTCCAAAGTGGTTGTGGTCTCTCCGACTGAAATCACCGCTGTCACCGGTGGCCCAGCCAAAGCCGGCAAATGGAACCTGTTCGTCATCGACTCTGGGGGAACCAGCATCGCCAACACCGGTGATGACTACGCCTATAAGTGAGGTACAGCGCTCGATAGTTGGTGAGGATTTCTACACCGCCGTGCACGGCACGGGCAAGTGGGGCTTGCCGAGCGTCTCCTGGGTCGGGGTCGTCGGCGACGCGGCGGTGGTGGGTTGGGATGGGGTCACGCTGGTTGTCGGTTATGGGCGCGCGAGTTTCGGTCCGTGCCTAGAGTTCCGTCCGGGGCGTTTGCGAACGTGTGTTCGACATGGCCACGTGGGGGTGGTACGTTGATCAGTCCGTCAAGCGGATGTCGGTATATCCGCTGAGCGGATACAAATACATCTGCTGATAGGATAGTGGTAGTAGTGATGTTGAATCCATTTGTATGGTCAGACGCGGTGGATCCTGCCGATGCTGTCTCGCGCGGCGAGTTCACCGGCAATGCCACGGCTACGTTGAAGGCCGGCACTCATGTCGCGCTGTTTGGGCCGCGAGGTACGGGCAAGACGACATTCATCGGCCAGCTCGGGACCGCGCTTGCCGTCGACCATGGTGGGGACGCCCCGTCGTGGGAGCTGATCCGGGTTGATCTGCGCCGTGCGATCAGTCCCGCGGCGTTCGTCGGTGCAGTTCTTGACGCTGTCCGTCAGCATGAGTCGCTCGCGCGGCGCGCTCTCAGCGAGTTTCGCCGCCTGGAGAAGGAGATCGGGGTGAACCTTGGAGTCGTGAGGGCGGGCGTGCGGTGGCACGGTGCCCAGATCAACGACACCGAGGTTCTGCACGCGCAACTCGCCGCACTCGCTGCCCTCTCTCCGCGCCTGGTGGTTGCGTTCGATGAGTTTCAGCGCCTGGCTCACTGCCCCGGGGAGCCGCTCAGCATCATCCGCTCGGCCCTGATGGGCCCCGGTCGCTCCGGGCACCTCTCGCTTCTGCTCACGGGCAGCCTGCGGGACAAGCTGCGTCTCATGTTGCACACCAGCACCGAGCCGATCTGGGATCAGACGCACGATCTCGAACTGCCTGACCTCGACCCCGCCGAGCTCGCCGAGTACCTGGAGCTCCGGTTCGCAGCGACCGGCAAGCCGGCTTCGCGCGCCGCGATCGAGCACCTGCTCACCCTGACCGACTGCCATCCCAAGCGCACACAGCACGTCGCGTTTCACGTCTGGGAGGCCGTGCCCGACGGTGCCACAGTCGACTCGCCGACAGTACAGGGCGCGTTCGATGCGCTGCTGGTCAGTGGCCGTGACAACACCGATTTCGCGCAGATTGTCGACACGCTGCTCTCCAGCGACGACACCGACGTCAACGACGCCAAGGCGCTGTTCCTGCTCGCCGGCGGTGGCTCCCCCGGCAGCGAGATAGATGCTCGCCGCTATGGCCTGCCCGACAACAGATCGACCACCCGGGCGCTGGAGCGCTTGCGCGATCGGGGATACGTGACCCATGCCGGCCGCAGATGGCGAATCGTCGACCCGCTGCTCGCCGCATGGCTCCAAACCCAAGACCCGCTGGGCGGAGCCTGAGACGAGGAGCGCGCTCTTGCGCGGGATCCTCCACCGCCGGGCGGGCTGCGAGTCCGGGTTCTGGAAACGGTCGCGGGCGGAACTTGTGATTGGCGCGCGGTGAGCGAACCGGATCCCCCGATCCCTATTCTCACGGCGTTGACCGCGCTTGCGCAGGTGCAGCTGGCGGAGGCCTGGGCCGAGGTTCGCGATCAGAACATCTACGCGTTGGCGTTGGCGGCGCTCGGCATCGCGGTCATCGGGATCGTCGCTGCCATACAGGGCCCGCTCGGTCACGAGTGGTGGGTGCCGATCCCCGGCTTGGCCGTCACGAGCATCGTGGCCCTGCTCGGCACACGGCGCGCTCGCGCTCGGCTTGGTCCTGCTGGGTGTAGAATGAAGTCATGAGCAAGCTGCCTCCTCCATCCGATACCCCGGATGTCTTCATGAACATCGGGACGCTCAGCGGCTTGGACGTGCTGACGGTCGGCGCAGTCGAGCCCGGCGCCACCGTTCAACTGAAGGACGGATCGAACCGGTGTGGTGATCAGTGTCAAGCGCGGGTGGCTGTCGCTGCACCCCCGCAGCGCTCAAATCAAGCTGCAGGACGGCACGATCACGAAGGCCTCCAGCCGGGACATCGCGGCGGTGCTTCGCGAAGCGCCGTCACTGGCCGCAGCCTCAACCGCCGACGGGGATGCATCGCCGGTCAGCGGTAGTGGTGTCGCGCGCGCCGCGGGCGTATAGGCAAGCCGGCTGCTTGAGCAGATTGCACAAGGGATCAGAGCCCGCGTCGCCCCAGCACGTGGGGGACGGCGCGCAGCATGATCTTGACGTCCCCCCACAGTGACCAGTTGGCGATGTAGAGGTAGTCGATCGCGCCCATCTCCCGCAGCGGCACGCGTGCGGGCCCGAGGATCTGCCGGGGGCGGTTTGTGCCGGGGGCGGTTTGCAGATCTGCGCCATAGGTTTTGCGGATCCGCCGAGCTATTATTGCGGATATGCCAGGTTCGGGTTCGTCTTCCGCGGGAGCGCCGGCGCTCGTTGCGCGGCACTTGCGGGCGAATGTGCAGGCTGCGCTGGAGGACACGCGGGTCGTCGTTGTGCTGGGCGCCCGGCAGGTGGGCAAGAGCACGCTCGTGGCACAGATCGCCGAGGGAGAGCCAGAGCCGAGGGAGATCATCACTCTCGATGACGAGGCCAGGCGGCGTGGCGCGCTCGAGGATCCGACGGGCTTTGTCGCCGATCTGCAGGGACCGGTGGCGATCGACGAGGTGCAGCGCGCTCCGGATCTGCTGCTCGCGATCAAGCAGTCGGTCGATCAGGACCAGCGTCCCGGTCGCTTTCTGCTGACGGGGTCGGCGAACATTCTGACCGCGCCCACGATCGCGGATGCGCTGACTGGGCGTGCGGAGTATCTGCGGCTGTGGCCGTTCTCTCAGGCCGAGCTCCGTGGGGCGCCGGCAGGGTTGATCGCGGGCCTGTTCGCGGGCAGGGCGCCACATGTCGTTGACGCTGCGAGCGGGCGTCGCGCGCATGCGGAGATGCTCGTGGCGGGCGGTTTTCCCGAGGCGCGCCGGCGCTCGCCCGCTCGCCGTGTCCCGTTCTATGACTCCTACCTCGACACCGTCCTCGATCGCGATCTGGGAAGCATCGCCCGCGTGCACGACCGCGCCAACGTTCGCCGGCTGCTGGATGTCGTCGCGGCGACCACCGGCTCCACGCTGAACCTGAGCGACTTCTCCCGCGATTTGGGGATCGCCTCCAACACGGTTCGCGCGTACGTCGATCTGCTCGAGACGCTGTTCTTGGTCTATCGCCTGCCGGCGTGGCACTCGAACCTGCTGAGCCGGCTCGGCAAGGCGCCGAAGCTGCACATCGTCGATAGTGGCCTGCTGTCCTACCTGCTCAGCGCGAACGCCGAGCGTGTCTGGACCGATCCTCAGATCGCTGGAGCGTTGATCGAGACGTTCGTCGTCATGGAGCTCGTGCGTCAGGCAAGCGTCGATTCCGATCCGCCGCGCGCCTTTCACTTTCGTGACCGGCATGGGCACGAGGTCGACATGATCCTCGAACGCCGCGACGGCGCCGTCGTCGGAATCGAGGCCAAGGCGGCCGCGACCGCCGGACGAGCGGACTTCCACGGTCTGCGGCTCATGCGCGAGCGCCTCGGCGAGCGCTTCGCCTTCGGAGCGCTGCTGTACACCGGGCCCGCGACCGTCCCCTTCGGCGATCGTCTCGCCGCCATCCCGCTACAGGGACTCTGGACAGGCCACTGGTAGCGCGTGGCAATGATCCAGGACTCACGCGTCCGTAGATCACAATCCCCGCCTACCCAGCACGTGCGGCACCGTGCGCAGCATGATCTTGACGTCTCCCCATAGCGACCAGTTGGCGACGTAGAGGTAGTCGATCGCCCCCATTTCGCGCAGCGGCACGCGTGCGGGCCCGAGGATCTGCCAGGGGCCGGTCATGCCGGGCTTGAGCTCCAGTCGCCGGCGGTGCCAGCCGTCGATGCACTGGTCCTCGTCGATCACGAGCGGGCGAGGGCCTACGAGGCTCATGTCACCGCGCAGGATGTTGAAGAACTGGGGGAGCTCGTCGAGCGCGCTCTTGCGCAATCGAGGGCAGTTCACGCGCGTATGTCCCAGCACCACCGAGCTGCATGGGATGGTGTCGCCACACCTTTTGGGTTAGTTCTACTACACCATATGGTATGGTACAGCTATGCCGACTGAGCATAATCCGTTCCATTTCTCCGGGCCGCTGAGCCCGGAGGACATGATCGACCGGCATTCCGAGGCGAGCGAGCTCTTGGCGCTGGCCGAGGGCGGTCATTCGACGCGGTTGCTCGGACCGCGCCGGTATGGCAAGACGACATTGCTGGCAAAGGTTCTCGCTGACGCGGACGCGGTGGGCATGGTCACGGCACTGGTCGATTTGGAGGATGTGCTGAGTCTGAGCGGCATCGTCGTTCGCATCGAGCGCGCCTACGCCAAGCGTCTTCGGGGTGCGCTGCGGACCCGCGTCGATCGTCTCTTCAGCACCTGGAACATCGGGCTCTCGCTCGGCGGACCGGGCTTCAGCGCCACGCTCCAGCGCAATCCGAACGTGAACGTCGAGGCTGTGCTCCTGCGCCTGCTCGACCTGCCCCGCGAGCTCCACGAGCGAACGGGCACCCGCAGTCTGATCGTATTCGACGAGATTCAGGACATCCTGACCGTGGACGGCGCGGACGGGCAACTCCGCAGCGTGATCCAGCATCATCAGCAAGCCGCTTCCTATGCCTTTGCGGGATCGGCGCCGGCGACAATGGAACGGCTGTTCGCGGATCCACGGCGCCCGCTGCTCGAGCAGGCGGTGGCGAAGAACCTGCCGCCGCTTCCCCTGGATGAGGTGGGCGACTACGTGCGTGAGCGTTTCGAGCGCACCGGCCGTGACCCTGGCGACGCGCTCGCCGCTTTGCTGGAGTTCACGCGCGGGCATCCCCAGCGGAGCATGCTGCTCGCCCACTATCTCTGGGAGCAGACACCCCGTGGCAAGGCTGCGGATGAGACGCAGTGGACCCAGGCACGCGACGATGCGCTGGAGCAGGCCTCGGGATATCTGGCGGCAACGTGGCGGGGTTGGGCGACGAACGAGCGGCGTGTCGCGCTCGCGCTTGCCAGCACGCCCGGCGGCCCGTACACCTCTGCTGCTCGAGCCCAAGTCGGGATCAAGAAGCCCAGCGTGCGCTATGCGCTGCAGGCGCTCTCCAATCGCGCCGACGTGATCGCGGACGACGATCCACCTGTCCTCACCGACCCGCTGCTCGAGCTCTGGCTTCAGCGCCACGCCCCCATGTAGAGGACAGGCGAGCCCTCAGAGCCCCCGCCGCCCGAGCACGGAACAACGGATCTGCGGCACGGATATTGCCGATCAGCCGAGCTGTTGCTCTTGGTTTCACTCGTGGTTGTGGCTGGCTATAGGCATGTATCGCACAGTATAGGGGTTGTTGCTATAATGGCCTATAAATGACGAGACTGGACGGATTGAGCGAACGCGGAGCGTCTGGTGAGTCGAGGCTCTGGAACGCACAACCCCTATACCCCTGACGCTGGAGTGCGCCCGCCCGCGCTGACTGGTCGTGACGCTGAGCTCGAGCGACTTGCTGGCATCGTCTCGCAGCTGGGCGCCGGCGGCACCGAGCGACATGTTCTGATCACTGGCCTGCGGGGTGCATGGAGCACGGCGTTATGGCCTCCGCAAGCCAGATCGAGCAAGCGATCGCCCTCGGAGCGATGAATGCTCTCCTCCGGAACCAGGGCCCGTGCATAGATGAACGGGTTGGTAGCGGATGATCCAGAACGGTTGGCCATGCAAACATGGTAGTTCGCAGTTTGCGTACCGTCAAGTTCGCGGTTTGCGTACCTTAGAAGGGCTTCGTCCCCAGGTTGCCGGCACCCATCGAGTACGGGTTGACGTCCGGGTCCACTGCACAAAGCTATCAGACTTATCTCTAGTTATCCTACGATTATCCGACAAGCACTGGATAGTGGCGCATAACTTTGTAGAGCCGCTTACACTTGGGCGCC
Source organism: uncultured Solirubrobacterales bacterium (assembly GCA_963755165.1). Lineage (GTDB taxonomy): Bacteria > Actinomycetota > Thermoleophilia > Solirubrobacterales > Solirubrobacteraceae > Palsa-744. The sequence continues at coordinate 427,605 of CAVWIT010000003.1, forward strand.
GGGCGTATCGTCGGCGTGCGTATGCGTTGCGGATGAACCGAGCTGCACCGGCCAGCGAAATCAGCGCCGGTCCCTTCGCTGGGAGCTCAGCGGACCAGCAGTGGCCGGCTGTAACCGGAGACGTGCTTGCCGCCGGGCGTTTGCACGAATGCGCGGTAGAGGCCGCCGCGGCGGACGCGCACCACGCGGCTGAAGCGTGATTCGCCCTGCCTCACCGGTTTGACGGTCGTGCTCGCCACGGTCAGCGGCCGGTGTCCCCGGCGAATCAGCTGGAACGTGACAGGCGCGTACGTCACGGCCGGCGTCACCGTGCCGTACATGCGCACGAACCCGGGGCGACCGGTCGAACGCAGGTGCATGCTCACGCGCACTGCCACGCGCTCCACCACGGCGGGGCTGTAGACGGGCGATACGCCGGCCACGGCGACGCGGAACTGGGTGTTTTCCACGAGGTTCGCGACCGAGAACGAGAAGGCGCCGGTCGCGCTGGTCAGCTGCGGGGCGGTGGTGGTTTTGAACCCGGCCAGATAGGGGAAGGTGTTGGCCTGCAGCACCACCTCGCGATCGGCGGCGCGAGTGCCCGACAGCACACCGCCGATCGAGAATGGGCTTCCGAACACGACTGGGTCGGGCCTACCGGTGAGCTTGAACGTCAGCGGGATGTTCATGGTCTTGAACGTGAAGTCGTGGCCGTTGGTGGTCCCATCCCCGTTAGCGGCCACCAGACGGTAGTGGTAGGTGGTGCCAGGCTGCAGCCCCGTCATCTTCTGGCTCACCTTGACTTCGGTTGTGCCGTTGCCCACCGGTGTGGGCGCCGTCTGGGCGCCATAGCCCGTGGTCGTGCCGAACTGGAACGCATAGACCGTGGCGAGACCGTGCGGGTTCACGCCCCCGCTGAACGTCACCGAAGTCGTGCTCACCTGCGGGTTCGCGTTCGTATTGATGCCGGGCGTTCTGGGCGCCGGCGTGGTGGCCGCGCGCGAGCCCAGCGGTAGCGCCAGCGCCGCACCCACCAGCAGCGCGCAGGCCGCCAATGCGAGCCGCCGGTTGGTCGTGAGCGTCGTCAGAGCTGTCATGTGTCCAATAACCCCCTGCTTTTCGTGGTTCTTTTGCGTCTACGCGCGCTGATGTCCATCCAACCCGCCTGGTGGCCGGTCGATGCGGCGCTCGGAGATCGGCCAACACGCCCCAGCTTTGGCGCTATCCCCATAGAGCGGCGATCGGCGCGGCGATGATCTTCTCGTCGAGCTCGTACGTGCGCGGGCCTGTATGCAAGACGACACCGGCGAGGAAGCGCTCGCCGAGCTCCTCTCGCAGCCAGCGCAGGTGCTTTGCGTCCGCGCGTGCGGTTGGGGCGGCGCTGGCCTTGACCTCGATCCCTATGACGCGTCCTCCGGCGAGCTCGGCGATCAGGTCGATCTCGTGCCGGCCCTGCTCGGTGCGCAGGTGATGCAGTCGCGGGCGCGTCGCGGAGATCTGAAGCTCGGGACGCAGCTGCGCGGCGACGAACGTGTCGAGGACGCGTCCCAGCAGATCGCCGTCGCCGATCACTCCTTGCTCGTCGAGTCGCAGCGCCGTTGCGATCAATGCCGCGTCGATCAGATAGCGCTTTGGCCGGCGAACAAGTCGCTTGAGCCTGTTTGACGTCCACGCGGGCACGTTCTCGGCGATCAGCAGACCCGCGAGGAGGTCGTCATAGGCGGCAGCCGTCGCCTTGTTGACCTGCGCTGCGTCATAGATCGTCTTGTGCTCGGCGACGCCGGCGGAGCTCAGCGCGTACGCCTGCAGGTAGCGGCGCAGCCGCTGGGAGTCGCGTCGTCTGCCGAGGGTCTCCTCGAGCTGCTCCACGTCATGGCTGAGCAGATCATCGATATAGCTCTCCAGCCACATCTCTCGTGCACGACCCGTCAGGCGCAGAGCTGCATCGGGAAAGCCACTGCGCAGCGCGAGCTCGACGTAGCCGCGCAGGTCTGGAGGATCCTCGGGAACCGTCAGCTCCTCGCCGCCAGCGAGCTTATCGAGCAACGATGGGCCGCCACGACCGAGCTGCTCTCCTACCGTCATCGGATACATCGTCATCCGCACGAGCCGGCCGGTCCCCGGCCAGACCTCGTGTTCCAGCTCGGCGCGAACGGAACCGGTGACATAGAAGCGGTTCGGATGAGGGTCGGCTTCGACGGCGCGTCTGACGGCACCGAGAACCCCCGGCACGCGCTGCCACTCGTCGAGCAGCACCGGCTCGGGAAGACCGCGCAACGCTACGTCAGGGTCCGCTTCGAACGCCGCCGCCCCCGTCTGCCGATCGAGCCTTACGACCGTCGCCGCGCGCCGTTCCAGGGTCGTCGTCTTGCCCGCCGTGCGAGGGCCGAGCACCAGCATCGCCGGCAGCTGCGCCAGCAGCTCGTCCAGTAACGGGTCGACCAGACGCGGCCGATATCCGGCTGAGCCAACGCTAACCATCACACGCACCAGATAATAGTCGTCTCACGCAGTCAATACTAGTATCTATACGCAGAAAATGGTGTCCTGCCACCAGATCTGACATCATCGATACGCGGCGGAGCGCTCCACTGCGCAACCCGGGGGGCCTCTTGGCGTGTTCATGGGGCGGAGTAGTCTCGCCACGGACGGCCTCGATGCGCGATCACGAGTGGGGGAGGGCTGGAGCGGTGCGTAGAACGGTAGTGGCGGCGTTCGTTGTGGCCGGGCTGGGGCTCGTGGCGGCCCAGGGTGCGCCGGCGGCGCCGATCGACGGGATCCACAACATCCAGCATGTGGTCGTGATCATGCAGGAGAACCGCTCGTTCGACACCTACTTCGGCACCTATCCGGGGGCGAACGGGATTCCCGCGGGGGTGTGCGAGCCTGATCCGCTGACCGAAAAATGTGTTGTGCCGTTTCACGATCCGAGTGACGAGAACTATGGTGGACCCCACGGCGCGGGTGCGTTCACGGCGGACCTCGACGGGGGGAGGATGGACGGCTTCATTGGGCAAGCCGAGAAGGGTGGCAAGTGCAAGGGCACCGAACCTGGTTGCAGTCCCTGCACCGAAGGGGGCTCGAGCGCGAAGTGCATCGACGTGATGGGCTATCACGATGCGCGTGAGATCCCCAACTACTGGTCCTACGCGCAGAGCTTCGTGTTGCAGGACGACATGTATGAGCCGAACTCGTCGTGGAGCTGGCCCGAGCACCTGTTCGAAGTCTCGGCGTGGTCTGCTGTCTGTAGGGAAAACGAAAAATGGAGTGAGAACCCGTTGTCGTGTGTCAGCGCGATCGATGGGCCGGCCAACCCGGATACAAAACCGGAATTTTATAAAGAACATTCGTTGCCGTGGACGGACATCACCTACCTGTTGCACAAGTACGGGGTGAGCTGGGGTTATTACGTTTTTGAAGGGGACGAGCCCGATTGTGAGTCGGACGAAGCAATGGAATGCGCGCCGGTGCAGCAGGGTCCCAAGACGCCGGGGATCTGGAATCCGCTGGTGGATTTTCTGGATGTCAGGGAAGACGGTCAGATGGGGGATGTGCAGTCGCTGAGCAACTTCTACTCGGCCGTGCGGAACTCGAGCGAATGCGGGTTGCCGAACGTCTCCTGGATCAGCCCCAACAGCAAGGTCTCTGAACATCCTCCGGCGTTGGTGTCGGCGGGTCAGGCGTATGTGACGACGCTGGTCAACTCGATCATGCGCAGCCCGTGTTGGGGCAGCACCGCGATCTTTCTGTCGTGGGATGATTGGGGAGGTTTTTACGATCACGTAGCTCCACCGGTGATCGATGGGAATGGATATGGTTTTCGTGTCCCCGGGCTGGTGATCAGCCCGTACGCGCGCGCGGGTTATATCGATCATCAGCAGCTCAGTCACGACGCGTATTTGAAGTTCATCGAGGACGATTTCCTTGGTGGGGAACGCTTGAACCCGGCGACGGACGGGCGCCCGGACTCGCGTCCGGACGTGCGCGAAGAAGCCCCGGGGTTGGGAAACCTGGAAAGCGACTTCGACTTCTGTCAGGCGCCGCGTCCGCCGTTGATCCTGCCGACCCATCCCGCGCCGGGCCCGGCGTCCAGTCCGCCCGGCTCGGTGCCTTCGGGCGGGCCGGAACCCCCGCTGTCCTCCTGCGCTGGGCCGCCGCCGAGCTCTCCGCCGTCGACCGGTACGACGACGACCTCTTCTTCTTCTTCTTCCTCTCCGGGTGCCTCCTCTGCCGTCCCGGTCTTGCAGCTCACCGCGGCGGTGGCCGGGCGTCAGGACATGCGTTTGCACGACGGCCGGGTGTATTTGATGTTGGGTTGCAGCATGGAATGCTCGGTCTATGCGCACGGGCACTTGAACCTGTTGCGTGGCCGCCGGCACCTGGGTTTGCGTCGCGTCCTGACGACGCTCATGCCCGGTCACGCGATGCGTATCGCGCTGTCGCTGTCGCATGCGAACCTGTCCGCGGTTCACCGCGCGCTGCAGCGTGGTGAGTCGGTGAGGGCGACGGTGGAGGTGCAAGCCACCTCCGGCGCCGAGCGCCAGACCTACAGCGTCGTGGTGCAGTTGACCTGGCGCTGAGGGGGTGTGGCTAGCGGCTGAGAGAACCGTCCCAAGCGGCGCGTATGGTCGTTAGCCGGCGACCTGACCCGGTCGTCATGTCGACCGAGAGGAGAGCTACCATGAGGAGCATGGCGAAAGCGCAGACCAAGAAAGCCCAGACCAACGGGAAGATCAAACGGCTCAGCGCCGAGGAGCTCGCCGAGCTCCTCGTTCCCGCTGTCTGCAAAACCCCCGAGGAAAAACGCGCGGCCATCAAACGCGCCACCACGGGTCTGCGCTTCAAGACGCGCATCACGCGCAGCATGTACCGGCCTGGGTAGACCCCGATGAGCCCTACAGGCGGGCACCGGCCCGTTCCCACTCGCGGCGTCTTCGCGCTCGAGCAGGAGCAGCTCGAGTTGCCCGACCCGCTCGCGGAGGCCGGCGTCAAGCACCTGCGCACCGCCTCGGGCGCCCGTGAGGTCGACCTGATCGTCGAGCGCACCGACGGCCGCATCATCGCGATCGAGGTCAAGCTCGTTCGCGACCCGAGCGAGCACGACACCCGTCACCTCAAATGGCTCGAGAGGCAGATCGGCGACACCCTGCTGGACGCGATGATAATCACCACCGGCCCGTACGCATACCGCCGCAAAGACGGCATCGCGATCATTCCCGCCGCGCTGTTCGGGCCCTGAGGTCCTCTGGCAGCAGAAGCTCCGTGGTCGGGCCGGGGGCGGAGCGGCAGGGGTTCCGCCCGGGGCGTGTGGGAACATGTGTTCGTCTCGCTGGCATGACGCCCGAGCTGCGTCATCTCGTAGCTCCTCGAGACGGTGAGCTGATCCGTTTGAGACACCGTCCACTGGCCATTCCCTAGTAGCTTACCAGGTGTCTAATATGTGCATACCTAATGAGTAATAAGCGTATAGGCAGCGGGGAGCTCTTCCCCACGGACACGCCGATCCCGGCCGAGCGGATGATCGGCCGAGGTGACGAGGTTGCGGCGATCGCCCGCTCGCTGCGGGGCGCTGGCAACCTGATCATCGCCGGTCCGCGGCGAACCGGCAAGACGAGTGTGTGCGATGCCGCGCTCGGGCGTCTCGTGAACGACGGTTGTTATGTGGCCGCGGTCGACCTGTTCAGGCTGGCCGACGCCGCCGATTTCGCCGAGCAGCTCGTGCTCTGCACGATCGCGAACCGCAGCTCCCTCCAGCGCTTGGCGCACAAGGCGCGCCGCGCCGGCCGGGCGCTGGCCGATGCGGCTGCGCTCACTGCGACCGTACGCGCCCGTGCTGAGCTGGGCGAGGAGCTCGACCTCGCCTTTCGTCCCGGTCTCGCCAGCGAGGATCCGGATCGCTACCTGACCTACGCGCTGGAGTTGCCTCAGCGGATCGCCAGCGCCGACGGACGCCGCGTGATCGTTTTCTTCGACGAGTTCCAGGAGATCACCGCTCCCCGGCGCCCCTTCGGCGATCCGGACCGGCTGACCAAGCGCATGCGCGCGATCTTTCAGCGCTCCCCCGATGTCAGCTTCCTGTTCGCCGGGTCGATGGAGCACTTGATGCGCGACCTGTTCGTCCCCACCGAGCGCGCGGCGATCCGATCTTTTGCCCGTGCCATATCAGGCGTTCGCTGACGTCTCGCAGACCGGGGGATCAGCGAGCGCTCTGAAACCCGCGCACGCTGTGCCGCCCGACGCTCGGTCGCCTCACCTCGTGTCTATGCGGGGCTGGACGCCCCGCGCCCACTGGCCATGGGAGTCTCGTCGGCCTGCGCGGATGCGACCCTGAATACCCGTTTCGGACATCCATCGAGGATGATTTTCTTACCGCGTCGGTGGCGCCTCGTCAGGACATGCGGTTGCACGACGGCCGGGTGTATTTGACGTTGGGTTGCGACATGGAATGCTCGGTCTACGCCCGGTGGAGGTGCAAGCCGCCTCCGGCGCCGAGCGCCAGGATTACAGCGTCGTGGTGTTGACCTAGCGGTGGACCGGCCTGCCGTGCGCCGGTGCTGGACGCCTGCGCCGGCTGAGCTGCTCGCCGGGTGCTCTACGGTTCCGTCCGGAGCGTATGCGAACGTGTGTTCGATGCTGTGGAGGTCGCAACGATCGACGTGCTCGTCGTCATGTGGTCGTGAGGTCCGGCGGAGGCCGGGCTGATGGCCGCTGGTGGTCTTGTTGTGGTTCCCGTGCGCGAGGCTGCAATCGTGTATCGGATTGTCCGGGGAGCCGATCGCGGTGCTCCGGCCGTTCTGGAGTCCTTGCGCTCCCATTACGAGCAGGGAGCGCCGCCTCGTGGGTATGAGCGGCGTTTGGCGGTTATCCATATGGGCTTGTCTGTCTTCTCCACGCAGGCGGCGGCGAGGGCGATGGCTTTGAGGTGGCCGATGATCGGGACGTTCATCGCCGAGTTGAACCTGGAGCCCGAGCATGGTTTCTGCCTCGCCGACACTGGCCAGCGGGGGCATTGGACTCTGTGGGGCCGTCCCCTGCAGTTGCTCGGCTCGATTGTCGATATCGTTCATGTGGAGGCATGAGCTATGCATTACGTGATCTTTGACAGCACGGGGAACCTGGTTGAGTCCTTTGAGGACGAGCGCTCCGCGCGGGAGGCTCTCGATCGCATCGTGGCTGGTGAGCCTGAGGCCGCCGAGCATGTCGCGTTGTTCATCTGCGGCGAGGACGGGATGCCGGTCGGCGATCCGATCTTGCCCTTGGAAATGTAGCCTAACGTTGGTTCCACGCAATGTTTCTTTTCTCTCTCGCGGTGCGTTACATTTGGCCGCCGAGGGGTTTTTCATCGGCTCAGAACAGTTCGTCGGGGGTGATGAGATGGATGCGGGGGTCCTCCCCGGCCTCCGCGGCGAGTCGTCGGTCAAAGCCGCCCCGCGCGAAGAAGTAGAGGGCCGGAGGGTCCGAGGCCGGGGGGTCCGCGTCAGGCAGGAGGTATGTGGCGAGCGCGTCGAGCTTGGTCTTCTCGGAGCAGGGCATCTTGCCGGCCGTCCACTTGCAGGAGCCCAGCGCGACGACTCGGCCGTCATCGTCGACCGCCACCACGTCGAGCTCCCGGTCGATGTCGCGCAGGTCCCGGCCGCGCATCTCGCGCACCTTGCCCCACCAGCGACCGGCGCGGGCGGCGTCGTCGAGCTCGTCCAGCAGCCACTGCTGGCAGACCTCCTCGAACGCGGGCGAGGAGACGAACTCGTCCAGCTGGGGCAGCACGCGAGCGGTGAGGTGGCGCTCGGAGCCGGCGGCGTCGATGAGCCGGTCCTGAGAGGGCAGTACAAAGCGAAACCAGAAACGCAGGTAGGGGTCGAGGATGCGGTAGAAGCTCTGCCTGGAGCGCTCTGGATTGACGACCGTGACGGGCACCACGCGCTCCACGAGCCACAGGTCCCGCAGCGTTTCGAGCATCTGGCTGACCCGCGTCGCGCCCCCGCGCACTCCCGTGCGCTGGGCGATCTGCGAGACCCGCGTCTGGCCGGCGGCGATCGCGCGCAGCACCGAGAAATAGCCGGCGGCGTCGGTCAGCTCCTGCTCGAGCAGCAGCCGCGCCTCCTCGTGCAGCAGACCGTCGCTCATCAAGATCAGGTTCAGGATGTTCTCAGCCAGGCTCTCCTGCGGGCGGATCTGCGCGAGGTAGTAGGGCATGTTGCCGAACACCGCGTAGGCGGCGATCCGCTCCTCGGCTGTCCAATCCTCGAGGAACAGCGCAACGTCTTTCGGGCGAAAGGGCCGCAACCGCAGCTGACCCGCGCGACGGCCGTACGTGCTGGCCGAATAGCCCACCACCTCTCGCTCGAAGAAGCCGACCTCGCTGCCGCAGAGCACCAGGAAGATCGGCAGGTCCGCGCCCCGCTCACGCCACCACACGTTGACGATCGAGCCGATGTCAGGGCTTTCCCTGGCGATGTGCTGAAACTCGTCCAACACGACCAACACGGGCCCCTCTAAAGCCCAGTCGGCCACCGCGTCCAGGGCGTCCCGCCAGCTCGAGGCCGAGAGTGCCGCGCGAGCGGTGGCCTCGGCCAACCGTGCGGAGAAGTCGGCGAGCTGATCGGCCGCGGTCCCACTCGTCGCCTCGAAGTACAGATGGCGCTTGCCCTGCGCGAAATGCAGCAGCAGCAGGCTCTTGCCGACACGTCGGCGCCCCCACAACGTGAAGATCTGAGCCTCGCCGCTATCCCAACGGCGCTGCAACCGCTCGAGCTCGTGCGCCCGGTTGTAGAAAGGCCTACCGCCGCTACTCATGGAGAGATAGTAGCAGGAACTTAGTTATCTTCCACTAAGCTCTTTCCAAGCACCTCCGCGCAACGACTGGCCACTCGGTGTGTTCATGATACGGAATAGCCTCGCCACGGATGGTCTGTCGCGATCACGAGTAGGAGGGCTGGAGCGGTGCGCGGGGCATGGGTGGCGGTACTCGTTGTGGCCGGGTTGGGGCTCGTTGCGGCTGCCTTCTCGGGCTCACATCCGGGGTGGAGGCGGCGCCGATCGTGCAGCTCACCGCGTCGGCGGCCGGCCGTCAGGACATGCGCCTGCAGGACATGCGGTTGCACGACGGCCGGGTGTATTTGACGTTGGGTTGCGACATGGAATGCTCGGTCTACGTTCCAGGTGATCGGGGAGGCGCTCGAGCCGCTGCTCGCCGCATGGCTCCAAACCCAGGACTCACTGGGCGGCATCGCTCCGCGCTGCGCTGGGCTTCTCGCCAAGGACAATCAAGAAGCGGGTCGAAGACGAAGTAGACGTGATTCGGAAGGAGGGCAGTCCGGGCAGTTCGGGCGTGAGAACCACGCTGCAACTCGATGGCTTCGTCGCGGAGGCGATCGAGGAGGAGGTCGATCGCCTGGGGGTGGCGGTGGAGGAGCTCGTCGCTTTCGCTGTCCTGTACTACCTAGCGGATGTCGACAGCGGACGGATCGCGCGGCAGATCCCCACCAGCCCCGACCCGGGCGTCGGTCGCTGACCGGCGGTGATCCACGCTCTCGTCGATTGTCGTCCTGATCTCCTCGACGGGAATCAGACGGTGCTGCGGATGTGGTCGATGGTGACGTTGCGGGCGACGCGCAGGATCCAGGTGGAGAAGGGGACGTCACGCTGCTCGTAGGAGCCGATCACTCCGATCAGCTTGGCGAAGACGTGCTGGGTGATGTCTTCGGCCTCGTGGTGATCGTGGACGATGCTGCGCACGTAGCCATAGACGTTGTCGGCGTAGCGCGCGTAGAGGAATCCAAGCGCCTGGCGATCCCCGGCCTGGGCGCGCTTGACCGCCCGCGACACCAGTGCGGTGCAGACGAGCTCCGGATCTGGTGGAGACACTGCGTAGTAGGCGTTGGCGCTCATGCTGACTCCCGTGTTGTTGGTCGCTTCCATACAACCTCCCCTGCCAACACTGGCTAAAGCTACCGAGATCCTACGCGGATCACGTTAACGAGCTGTAGAGATCCCCGGCTGATAGCGTTATGGCCAGATCTGCTCCACTCGTCTGCTCCGCTGATCGTCTCGGTCGGTTGGTGGAGTCCCCACGTAGCATCGCGGCAGTTCCCATGCCAACACCTACCAAGGCTCGAGCCAACTCGCCGAACGGCGTTCTCGCGCCGGCCAGTATGGCCCTGGAGCAAGAAGCGTTTCGGCGCTTCCCCTACAGCCTGATCGTGTTCGATCGCGATGGGCGTCTTATCGCCTGCAACCTCGAGGGGGAACGCTTGATCGAGACGATGGGCATGGACCGGCATGACGTAAAGCTGACGTGCTGCGCGCTGCTGGGTTGCCGCTCGTCCGAAAGCGTGCTTTCGGACGCCTGCCTGACCGAGCTCGCGAGCAGCAGCGGGAGCGTGCTGCCAGAGGTGCGCGTCGACGTGCCCACGGCCGAGGGCAGCCGGGCGATGTGGGTTACGGCGGCGCCCCTGCTCGACTCCGACGGCGCCCGCGTGATCCTTCAGCTGCGTCCCGGCGTGACCCAGGACCGGCGCAGGCGCACCGACCCGCACTGGATGAGTGGCCCGCGGCTGCGCATCCGTGTGCTGGGCAGGACGCTGGTGGAATCGCCCGAGGGTCCGATCGGAGGAGACTGGCTGGATCAGCGCACGGGACAGCTGCTGAAGTACTTGGTCGCCGAGCGTCACCGCGCCGTGCACATCGACGAGATCGGCGAGAGCATCTGGCCGGGCGCCGACTTCGCGATCGCCGGCAGCGTCCGCTATTACATCCATGTGCTGCGCGGCAAGCTCGAGCCTCAGCGCGGCCGGCGCGAGCCCTCGACGTTCATCGTCTCGAGCGCCGGCAGCTACCGTCTGAACCTCAGCCACATCGAGGTGGACGCCGACGAGTTCGAGACGCACGTGACCGCCGGGCTGGCCGAGCTCGAGCGCGATCCCCCGCTCGCGGCCGCCGAGATCGAGCGGGGGCTGAGGAGCTATCGGGGGGACTTCCTTGCCGACTCTCCCTACGCCGACTGGGCGATGCTCGAGCGCCATCGCCTCCACGACCTCGCGTGCATGGGGCTGCGCAGCCTGGCCGGCATCCTTCTGCAGGCGGGCCTGATCGATGGCGCTGCCCGCGCCCTGGAGCAGCTGGCGACCCTGCAGCCCTACGACGAGGACGTGCACCGGCAGCTGATGGAGCTCGACATCATGCGCGGACGTCGCAGCGACGCTGTCCGCCGGTACGAATCGCTGAGGACTAGGATCCGGCGAACTTTCGGTCATGACCCAGATTTCACGCCAGCCGATCTGGCGAACTCAAAGCTGTAGCCTTTCCGGGCGCGTCTTCAGCCTGAGAACCAGCCTTTTTTGGTCCTCGCGTGGGGTGGTCGGAGCGTGAGCTTTTACGTCCGCTTGCCGTTGAAGGAGGGTGGGTCGGTACTGCAACGGGGTGAGCCGTGAGCGGGGCGCCCAAGCGAGACGATCATCAGATCCAGGAGGGCCGGTCCGTGACAGTTCAGCTTGAGGGGTTCGCCGCCGAGGCGATCGACGAGGAAGCCGACCGCCTGGGAGTCTCGATCGACGAGCTCGTGAACTTCTCGGTGCTCTACTACCTCGCCGACGTCGACAGCGGGCGGATCGCGCGCCAGGTCCTCACGAGCCCATACCCGGACGATGAGTAGGGAGTAAAGAAGATGGACCGCTTGCGGACCGCCCTGTGGAGCTCGACGATCTGACCGCCTGTCAAGCCCCGCCCGCGGCCTCCAGTCGCTGGCCGCCGAGCGAGCTGCCGTTTGTGACCGGTGCCACGCCGCGAGCCTCCAGATCGGCCCTCAGCGCGCGGCGTCCGCGGTGGTGCAACCCATGGATCGAGCCCTCCGAGCGGCCCGTGCGCTCCGCTATCTCCGGAGGCGAATAGCCCGCGAAGTGCCGCATGACCAGCACCTCGCGCTGGGCCGGCGGCAGCCTGGAGAGCGCGTCGGTGAGGTCTCTCATCCTGCCGCCGCCGGCGGGATCGCCCCCGCCCTCGTCGCTCGCGCGGACCTCCTCCACGGGAACCAGCCGCTGCTGACGGATGTGGTCCACCGCGACATTGCGCGCGACCCGCAGAATCCACGCAAAGAACGGCACGTCGCGTTCCTCGTATTTGCCGATCACGTGTATCAGCTTCGCGAACACCTGCTGCGTGACGTCTTCGGCTTCGTGCTGATCGTGAACGATGCTGCGCACGTAACCGTGGATGTTGTCCGCATACCGCGCATACAGAAACCCGAGCGCCTCGCGATCGCCGGCCTGCGCGCGGCGCACGGCCTGCGAAACCAGCTGCGTCGTGGCCTGAGACTGAGCGCTCGGATCCCTCAATCCTCCGCGCTCGGGTGAGCTACCCGTTTCGCCCCGATCCTCGGCTAGGGCCTGGGATCGAAATACGCTCTCCATGTGTCTCCCCTTCCGTGGTGTAGACGGAAGACAAACGGACGCGTGTTGGATGGATATTAGAAACCTCGTTAGACACAAGTTAGTTCTATGCAACTTGCGAGTTGTTCACCGCTTGGACACCGCAAATATCGACCTTCAAAACTTCTGGCCAGCCGCCGCATCGTTCGACTCGTTTTTGGGTTGATCGTTTAGGAAAGACCGCGACCGGGGAGAAGGCACAACATGAGAAGGTTCTTGAGCAGCCGTCGGGCCGTATCTGTGGGAGCTTTGGCCAGTGTCCTCCTGGCGCTTTTGGGCAGTGTCCTCCTGGCGCTTTCGATTTCCTTGGCCCAGGCTGCCGTTCCCAAGCCGTTGGCGCCCGTCGTGAGCACCGGTGGTGTCTCCAACGTGACCTACTCCTCGGCGATCCTGTACGGTTCTGTCGACGCGCGTGGCCAGGTCACCAGTTACGTCTTCCAGTACGGCCCGACGAGCGCCTATGGCGCGCAGTCGCCGCTCGCACCGGCGGGAAACGGGACCGTGACGATCAAGGTGAGCCAGGCCGTCACGGGCCTTCAGCCGGGCATCGTCTACCACTACCGCATCGTGGCGGCCGGACCCGGGGGCACGACGAAGGGTGGGGATCGCACGTTTACGACGCCGAAGGTCCCGCTCTCGCTGGCGATCGCCGGCGCGCCGAACCCGGTTGTGTTCGGGGACCCGTTCTTCGTGGATGGCACGCTGTCCGGTACGGGCGCGTCCACCCGCGAGATCGTGTTGCAGGCCAATGCGTTCCCGTATCTCGGGGGCTTCAAGAATGTTGGCAACCCCGAGGTGACGAACAGTGTCGGGGGTTTCTCGTTCCCGTTCGTGGGTTTGCTCGAAAACGCGCAGTTGCGTGTGGTGACGGTCGGTAAGCCCGAGGTCGTCAGCCCGGTGGTGCTCGAGAGCGTGGCGGTGCGGGTGAGCTTTCACGTGCGTCGCGCCCGCCGTCGTGGGTATGTGCGTTTGTATGGGACGGTGGCTCCGGCGGAGGTGGGGGCGCTGGTGGGCTTTCAGTTGCTCACGCCCGGCCGGTCGACCAACGAGGGTGGGACGGTCGTCAAAGCGGGCGCTCCGACCGTCTCGCGCTTTGACCGCATCGTGCGCATCCGCCATCGCGGGCTCTACAGGGCGCTGGTGAAGATCTCAAACGACGGAGCGCATGTATCGAACTACAGCGAGCCGGTGCTGGTTCGCTGAGGAGGACTTTCTGTCGGCGTCTAGGCACCCGCCCTGCAGAGCACCACAACAAGTGCCACCGCCCCGACCCTCGGTGAGGGGCGCTCGATCAGGCGTCTGCGTCTGTCCAGAGTGTGGCGAGTGGCCAGGCTTCCAGTCGCTCGCCGAAGGGGAGTCGCTCGTCGCCGGTGTAGAGCACGACGCCGCGGATGAAGCGCTCCTCGCCGATTTGGTTACGCATCCTCGCGAGGTGCTTGAAGTCCTCTCCGCGTACGGTCGCTGATGCCTTCACCTCGATACCGGTCAGGCGGCCGTCGGTCCCCTCTAGGACGAAGTCGATCTCGCTGCCGGTCGCGGTGCGCATGTGCAGCAGCGATGCTCGCGTCCTCGAGGCGGACAGTTGCTTGGTCAGCTCCATTCCGACGAAGCACTCCAACACAGCGCCGAGCAGCGAGTCGTCCTCGCCGAGGCGCACGCGGTCGGTTCGCAGCAGATGTGTGAGCAGGGCGGAGTCGGAGATGAGGAGCTTCGGCGCCTTGGTGATCTGCTTGATGCGGTTGGAGTGCCATGCCGGCAGGCGACAGATGAGGAAGACGTGCTCGAGCAGGGTGAGGTACCGGTCAAGCGAGGTCCGTGGAATTCCCACCGAGCTGCTCACCTGTGTCTTGTTCAGCGGCGCACGCACGCGCGAGGCGAGCGAGGCGAGCACCGCCGGTACTTCCGCGAGACGCTCGATGTTCGCGAGGTCGCGCAGATCGCGTTGCACGATGACGGCCAGGTAGGAGGCGAGCCACTCTTCGCGACGATCGTCCTCACGGGCCACTGCCTCCGGGAAGCCACCGCGCACGATGCGTTCGACGAGATCTTCTCGGGTGCTCGCCGGCGCCCGATTTGGTCGTGAGGACTCGTCGAGCAGTAGCTCGATGATCTGTCCGGGGACGCCCTCGATCTCGGCCTGTGAGAACGGCCAGAGTGTGTGGATCTCGACTCGCCCGGCGAGAGACTCCGACACCTTCGGTAGGAGCATCACCTGCGCGGATCCGGTGAGGATGAAGCGCCCGGGGCGGCGATCGCGGTCGATCGCGGCCTTGATCGGCAGCAGCAACTCGGGTGCGCGCTGGATCTCGTCGATTATGAGCGGACCATCGGCGCTATCGATCAAGCCGACCGGGTCGCGGCGAGCGGCATCGAGGGTGCGCAGATCGTCGAGGCTGAGATAGCGCGCCGGGTACGGTCCGCCGGCCAGGCTCTGCACGAGGGTGCTCTTCCCGGCCTGCCGGGGGCCGACAAGCATCACCGCGGGAGTATCGGTGAGGGCCGTGAGCAGGCGGGGGGTGATGGCGCGCGCGATGGTGTTCATGGTCATCGGTCCGTGGTCTAATCATTATATGACCATGCTGTGGTCGATTCGTGATCAACCCGGCGAGACTTCACTCACCTGCGCGGATGCGACCCTAAATACAGGCGGAGGATTCCCCACGGTGGGGGCGAAATGAGGCGGCGGTGCCCCAACCAGCAGTCAAGACCCGCCAGCAATTCTCCAAGGTGGTCCGCTTCTCCCCCGCGGAGATCAAAGAGGCCATAAGCGAGGTCGAAGGCTTCAACGCGAAGTTCGCCGTTCTGATCACCCGGGGAGTGGGCACCATGGCGTGCGCTTATCTATTTGCCCTCCTCGCCCTCGTCAGCCTGCCCGCCATTCTGATCCAAGCCGGAGCTCTCACCAAGAGCGACGTGCCCACCTTCTTGACCAAACCCGGACTGATCCTGATTGTCGCGTGGATCGCCCAGACGTTCCTGCAACTCGTTCTCTTGTCGATCATTCTGGTGGGCCAACGCGTCCAGTCCGCCGCTTCAGACCAGCGCGCCGACAAGGAGTTCACGGACACCGAGGCGGTTCTCGACGCGCTGAACCTCGAGACCCAGGGCGGCCTGACGACGATCCTCGAAGCCGTCGAAGGCAAGCGGCCGGCGGGCTGAGCGATAGGTGAATCGCTCCGAGACCAGCACGACATGCAGGTGCCCGCTGTGGTTTGCTTGCTCCTACCGGCGGCCCAATCGGCGGTCGCCTCGATGCGACGAAGGGGGTTGTAATGAGCGCGACGGAGATCGACGAGGGCAAGCTCGAAGCCTTCATGGGGCAGGCGGTGACGGACATGGGCGCGATCATCAGCGGGCCGCTGATGCTGATCGGCGAGAAGCTCGGCCTGTACAAAGCGATGGCCCATGCCGGGCCGCTGACCTCGCAGGAAGTGGCGGAGCGTTCGGGTGCGGCTGAGCGTTACGTTCGTGAGTGGCTGGGAAACCAGGCCGCGGGGGGCTATGTCACCTACGACCCGGAGAGCGACCGCTATACGCTGCCGGACGAGCACGCGCTTGCGCTGGCCGACGAAGACAGCCCGTTTTACATCCTGGGTGTGTATGACTCGATCGCATCGTTGTATGCCGACGAAGATCAGATCATCGAGGCATTTCGCAGCGGCGAGGGGATGGGCTGGCACGAGCACGACCATCGCCTGTTCCGTGGCACCGAGCGCTTCTTCCGGCCCGGCTACCGTGCCCACCTCGTCGCTGAGTGGATTCCGGCCCTGGACGGAGTCCAGGAGAAGCTGGCGCGCGGCGCGAAGGTCGCCGATGTCGGCTGCGGACACGGAGCATCGACGATCATCATGGCCGAGGCATTCCCGAGCTCCGAATTCTTCGGCTTCGACTACCATGCCCCCTCGATCGAGCGCGCGCACCAGGCGGCAAAGGAAGCGGGCGTCGATGATCGGATCACGTTTGCGACGGACGCGGCAAAGGAGTATCCGGGCCACGGCTATGACCTGGTGTGTGTGTTCGACTGCCTGCACGACATGGGCGACCCGGTGGGTGCCTCCGAACATGTTCGCAAGACGCTGGCGCCCGACGGAACGTGGATGATCGTCGAGCCGTTCGCGAACGATCGCCTCGAGGAGAACCTCAACCCGGTCGGGCGCGTCTTCTACGGCGCATCGACCGTCATATGCACCCCGGCGTCGCTCGACCAGGAGGTCGGCCTCGCGCTCGGCGCCCAGGCCGGCGAGGCGCGGCTGACAGATGTGCTCAAACAGGGCGGATTCACCCGCGTGCGGCGGGCGACCGAAACGCCGTTCAACCTGATCCTCGAGGCACGGCCTTAGCAGCGCGGTTGTAAAAGAGAGATCAACGCCATGACCACGATCGACACGGACTATCTGATCGTCGGCGCGGGAGCGGCGGGGATGGCGTTTGCCGATGCGCTGATCGCCGAGTCCGACGCCGACGTGGTGATCGTGGACCGGCGAGACCGGCCGGGCGGGCACTGGAACGACGCCTACCCCTTCGTGCGCCTGCACCAGCCCTCGGCGTACTACGGCGTCAACTCACTGCCCCTCGGCGACTCGATCGACCAGGACGGCCCGAACGCGGGTTGGTACGGGCGAGCGACCGGGGCCGAGATCTGCGACTACTTCCAGCGGGTGCTCGAGCAGCTGCTGGCCTCGGGCCGGGTTCGCTTCTTCGGCGAGTGCGACTACACGGGCGACTGGTCGGGCGAGCACCGGCTCGTCTCGCGCCCGACGGGTGAGAGCAGCACCGTGCGTGCGCGACGCAGGATCGTCGACGCCACATACCTTTCCCCATCGGTGCCGTCGACGCACACGCCTTCGTTCGCAGTCGATCCGAACGTGCGGCTGATCCCAATCAACGACCTCGTCGCGCCGAGCGAGCCCGGCAGCGGCTATACGGTCCTCGGCGCCGGCAAGACAGCGATGGACGCGTGCAGCTGGCTGCTCGACAGCGGTGTGGAGCCGGAGGCGATCCGGTGGATCAGACCGCGTGACACCTGGCTCCTGGACCGAGCATTCCAGCAGCCGCTGGAGCTCGTCGGCTCGCTCATGGAGGGTCTGTCGCTGCAGGTGCAGGCCGCCGCGTGCGCCGAGAACGTCGCCGACCTATTCCGCCGGCTCGAGGCCTGCGGTCAGCTCGTCCGGCTCGAGGAGGCCGTCGAGCCCACCATGTATCGCGGCGCCACGATCAGCCAGACCGAGCTGGAGGGCCTGCGCCTAATCGAGAACGTGGTCCGCCTGGGCCGGGTCACTCACATCGGAGAGGCTCGCATCGCGCTGGAAGAGGGGTCGATCCCGACCGACGAGGAGCAGATCTACGTCGACTGCACGGCCGAAGGCCTCAACGGAGCGCGCGGCCGCGCGATCTTCGAAGGAAACCGGATCACGTTGCAGCCGGTGCGGACCGGCCTGCCCCCGTTCAACGCCGCCCTGATCGCGTTCGTGGAGTCCGCCCGCGAGGACGACGCGGAGAAGAACCGGCTGTGCCCACCCAACCCATATCCAAACGCAGCCGTCGACTGGATCGCGACGAACGCCATCTCCCACCGCGTCCAAATGACGTGGTTCGAAGAGCCCGACCTCCTGGCATGGATGGAGCGATCCCGGCTCGACGTGGCACGTGGAATCAACGCCCACTTGTCCGAGCCGCAAACGCAAGCGGCGCTCGCTCGCTTCCTCGCGAACTTGGAGCCGGCCGTCGAGAAGCTCGAGAGCTTCCTCGCTCAGCCCGCGTAGGCATAGGCAGCGTGGCGGCACTCGTCGGCGAAAACCGCCAAGCGAGAGCTCTCCCTTGACTGAGAGCGAGCGCCTCGATGGTCGAGCCCAGCGTGCCTCCTTTGGACGAACACGGGCACTCGCGCGCAGAAGCGCCGAGACTTCCGCAATGCGCCGAGTAAGCAGGCGTCTCGCTGCCCTCGGCCGACGCGCTCGGAGCTCGTCCTGAGCGCAAGCGAGCTGTGCGTCTGTGGAGACGCTTGCCCGATTCTCCTGCTCCTCGGTGACGGCTAGGAGCCCGGTCGTCAGGTGGGCTTGTGCGCCAGGAACATGTAGCGGTTGAGGCTGAGGAAGTAGTTGGGGCCGAGCTCGGTTAGATCTTGTGCCCATGCCGTGGCTTCGGCCTCGCTCACGCCGCCCCGATCTGCTACGAACGTGGCGATCAGCTCGAGCATTCCGGCGCTGTAGGTGTTGGGGTCATAGCCGGCGTTGAACAACGGCACGATTTCCCGGTCGGTGACTTCCAGTCCAGCATCGCGCAGCAGCCGTGTGAGCGTACGCGGCAGGTGAGGGTCAACGAGGTGCTCCTCCCACGCGGCGAGCACCCGGTCCATGCGCTCGTTGTCGCTCGAAGCCCATACGATCGAGTCCCAGTCGGTGTCAAGCACGAGCGCCCGGCCTCCCGGGCGCAGCACCCGCCCTAGCTCCAGCAGCGCGGCGGGAACATCATCGACGTACTCGTAGACCTGTGTGCAGACTGCGACGTCGAAGCTCTCCTCCGCATAGGGGAGCGTGTGCGCGCCAGCTTCTTGGTACTCGATCGGGCCGCTGCCATCCGGTGGTCTGCGCGCCCTGGCGAGGGCAAGCATGTTCTCGCTGACATCCACCCCGCAGATCCGCCCGCTCCTCCCGACAGCAACGGCCATTTCGCACGCGAGCAGACCAGGACCCGAGCCGATGTCGATCGCGCGCTCGCCGGGCTGGAGCGCTAGTGCCTGCAGGATCGTTTGGCGCTGCTCGATGACATCGGGCGTGGTGTAGATCCTCTCTACGCGCCGGGAGGCGTCCTCGTCGAATTGCAGTGTGGCGCTCATAATTCGCCTTCGGTTGGTGAATGGCTCACTCTCACCGAACGCCAGGGTACACCTGATGCTCACATCGAACGGCAAAGGCCTTCCCGCCAGCGACGCGCCCGGCAAGCCGGCCGCTGCGACCAGAAACCCGCACCCGGTTCCCGGAGCAAGCTCCCGGTCCCCCTGCACGCTGGCAGAAAGGCGATACTACGGGCGGTCGCGCCAGCAAGCTCGCTTCAGGGCAGGGGAGATCTCGTCCCGGTCGCCATCACGAGGCCGGCGCAAGAGATCCGCGCTGCCGGGTTCGCCCAAAGGCGAGCGCCCAAGTCCCGGTCTGCCGCGTGCCCGCCTCGGACGACTCTCGATAGCGCCGACCGAGGATCGGCGGGCACCCGCTTGCCCAGGGCAAAGCGAAGCGCTCGCGTCGCCGCGTCTCAGGCTCGGTGCTTAGCCTAACCCTAACGGAGAGTGCGCGGCGTGACCGTGGACGAGCCCCGCACCGACGAACGGGAGAAGCTGACGCGGCTCATGGATCTGCGCTTACGCAGCGCATCGAACGGGCGCTGGTCTCGCCGACTGAACCGATGCCGTCCTTCATGCGTCTCCCGCCTGAGCGCTTCAGGGCACTCGTTGCGTTTCTCACGCGGCTTCGCCGGTGACGAGCTCGGGTGCCCTGGTCAGGCTGTGCCGACGGCGACGTTTGAGGTCATCGGCATCCGCAGTGAGCCCTCAGCGGTGGCGTGCGGCGCGAGTCGCTCGGCGACCTCATCGCAGACGGCCTGCTGGGAGTGAGTAGACGCGGCGGCGAACACCGACGCGATCGGGCTGGCGGCGATATAGCCGCGGGCGAACTCAGGGTGCGATGCCCACGTGCACTCGATCGTTTCGTCGATGACCGCAACCTCGCGGAAGCCCGCGTCGGACATCAGTCCGGCCAGGGTGGCGCCATCGCCGAGTGCGTTCGGTGAGTACATCATCTGTGCAGCCTCGCTACTGACGTGCCGCTCGAGCGCGTCGGCGATCGCGGTGAACGGCGGCGCGATGTCCTTCCAGGTCGCAACCACGACGCGTCCGCCCGGCTTCAGCACGCGTCGCATCTCGGCGAGCGCGGCCGCGCGGTCAGGGAAGAACTGCAAGCCCTGTTGACACAGAGCGACGTCGAAATCGCCGGCGTCGAAGGGCAGCGCCACGGCGTCCGCCTGGGCGTAGTCGATCGGCGCGGCGTTCTCCTCGGCCGGATGTGAGCGCGCGATCGCGAGCATCGGCTCTCCGAGATCCACACTCGCCACCGATCCGCCCGTACCCGCAAGGATCGCGGCTGCACGCGAGACGACGCCGGTGCCGCAGGCGACGTCGAGCACACGCGAACCCGGCCGCACACATCCATGCTCGACGAGCCGCTTCGCGAACGGCGCGAACATCGCCGGCACGAGAAACTCCTGGTAGGTCGCCGGTGCGCTCGCGCTTTGAGTACCCCAGTCCATCGAGGCCATCAGCCGCCTCCCCTCATGGGATGAGCGCACCGCAAGGCGCGCTCAGAGGAGTGTCGATGACCGTGACCATCGAGCCGGAGCCTACCGGAAAACAAGCTTTCACCTTGTAGCCGCCCGGAACGCAGGTCAGACTACTGTTGCAGGTGGCGACTGGTCTTGTAACCACTTGCCCACCGGTACATCTCAAGCGCCCCCGCCGCCGGGTCACGGCGCACGTATCTCTGAAAGCCCGAGCGCACCGCCATCGCAACCGAGGAGCGCGTCGGGTGCGTCGTTAGATGCACAGGGCGACTTCAGCTCCGCCGAGTGGGCGGATCCCGCGATCGAGTACGTCTTCGCCGATGAACCTCATCCCGGGACCTGGACAGGGCTGGCCGGGATGGCAAGGGCCAACCGCGATTTTCTGAGCGCGTGGGATCGGTGGCGCATCGAGGCCGACGAGTACCGCGAGCTCGACGACGAGCGGGTCTTAGTTCTGGCGCACATGACTGGACGGGGCAAGACGAGCGGGCTGGAGCTCACGCAGATGGGGGGCCCTCGGCGCGAACCTGTTCTGCTTGCGCGACGGCAGGGTGATGAGGCTTGTCCTCTATTGGGATCGTGAGCGTGTGCTCGCCGACCTCGGCCTCTCGGCGGATACCGGCGCCTAGCTCCGCGGCCTACTCGCAGAGGTCCGCCGCCCGCAAAGCCTCGTCGTGATCGAGAAAGCTTTGGATGCGCGAGATCTTGCCGTCTCGAAAATCGAAGATGACCGCGTGCACGGCAGCGACCGGGACGCCACTGCCTTTGCCACGCCCCTCGAGCCGGGTGACGACGAGCATGCGTTCGCCGTCGAGATCGCGGAACTCCTCGGCGACCACATGAACTTCTCCCAGGTGTCGCCGAGCTCCTCGAAGTACTTTTCCATTCCTTCGCGTCCCCGGAAGCTGACGCCTGTGAACCCGGTCATCGCGGGGAGCAATTCGTAGTCGGGGGTTATGAGCTCGGCATAGGCATCGAGATCGCGTCGGTTGTGGGCGTCTATCGATCGCTTGACGATCTCCATGTTCTCCTGCGACATTGCCTACCCTGCGAGCCCGGCGTCTCGCAACGCCTGCTCACGGTCGTGGTAGAGGCGGATCTCATTCACCCGACCGGCACGTAGCCTGCACAGCAACGCTGTGGGGTGCTGATCAACCTCGATGCCGCTGCCCTTGGCGCGACCGCGCTCGCGTGTGAAGACCACGACCACCTCATCGCCGTCGATGAACTCCTGCGGCTCGCTGCGGTAGGACTCCCACACCTCCGCAACCTCCGCATGCCACCGCATGATGCCCTCGTAGCCCTCGTATACAGCTGGGTTGAAGACACGCTCGGACAGGTCGAGGCGCACGGTCGGATCGAGCAGCTCGGCGAACTCGCTCCTCCTGGCGTTCAGGGCACGGCGCACGATCTCCACGTCCTCCTGCGACATCGCCTACCCCCTCGACTCGGCAAGCCGTTCGGCGGCAGCACGGGCCTCGTCGATGTCGAGGTAGTTGGTGATCCGCACGATCGAGTCCTCTGCCCATGCGGCTACAGACGCATAGCGCGTTTGGACGTGACCGCTGCTGTCAACTGGGCGTCCCGTGACGGTGAAGACGGAGTACGTGATTCCGCTGCCAAGATCGAGGATCTCGTTGGCCTCCATCGCAAACTCGTCAAACGCACCGAACCAGTCTTCAGTAAAGCCGCGAATCGCCGCCAAACCCTTGAACGTACCGAGCCCGCCGAAGTCCCAGATAGCGTCAGGTGCAAGGAACCGGAGCGCCGCGTCCACGTCACGCCGGCTCGTTGCTTGGATGCTTTGGCGCGTCAGCTCGACCAGGTTGCGGGCTGCGGACTCCTCGGACATCGTGTGGGCAGTATCTCGCACGCGAGGGCCGTGGCGGACGTCTGGGATCGGGCTGCGTGGACGGTGTGCGGCGGATCGGTGATACTCGCGGGCGATGTCCGCGATCCTCTCCCGGTCTTGAGCTGAGCGCGATGGTTAGCTGTTCGGCGTGTTCTTTAGAGAATCCCGCTGGGGCGCGGTTCTGCATGGGGTGTGGAGCGGCGCTGCAGCGGAGTTGCTCCTCGTGTGGTGAGCTGGCGCTAGAGGGGGCACGTTTTTGTATGGCGTGCGGCGCGCCGCTGGATGCGGTGAGCTCCTCGATCCAGCCAGCCACAAAGCAGAGGCCCGTAGCTTCAGCGGATGGGCCGAGTATCGCTCTCGCATCGCCCACGCTTGATGAGCGGCGCACGGTAACTGTCTTGTTCGCGGACCTTTCGGGCTATACGGCGGTCGCGGAGCGACTGGACCCGGAGTCTGTGAAGCGTCAGCTCGAGCGGATTCTGGGGCGACTCGGCGAGGAGGTCGTGGCTTACGGGGGTTATGTCGACAAGTTCATCGGGGATAACGTGATGGCGATCTTCGGTGCTCCTGTCGCGCACGGTGATGACGCGGAGCGTGCGGTGCGTGCCGGCCTGGGTATGCAGTCCGCGATGGGCGAGGTCAACGAGCCGCTGGCCGCGCAGCACGGCGTCACGTTCGAGTTGTGTGTGGGTATCAACACGGGCGAGGTGCTCGCCGGTCACGATCCCGACGGTAGCTACACCGTCATCGGTGACACCGTGAATGTCGCCGCGCGGCTTCAGGCGGTGGCGCGTCCGGGGAGCGTCACGGTCGGCGAGGCGACCTACCGCGCGACCCGTGAGGTGATCGAGTTCAGCGCTCTGAAGGAGCCGCTGTTGCTGAAGGGCAGAGCCGAACCGGTGCCCGCGTGGCAGGCGCTGGCCGCGGACGGACAAACCGCCGCGCCCGCCGCTGGTGCGAGCCCCGCGCGAGCTCCGCTCGTCGGCCGCGTGGCCGAGCTTGCCCAGCTGCATGATCTGCTCGCACGGGTCGAGCGCAAGCGTGGGCCGCATCTGGCGACCGTGATCGGCGACCCGGGTGTTGGGAAGTCGCGCCTTCTGCGCCAGTTCGAGCTGGAGCTGGCGGGCCGGCACTCGCGGCCGCTGGTGCGGCACGGGCGCTGCCTGCCGTATGGGTCGAGCATCGTCTACTGGCCGCTCGGCGAGGTCATTCGCGCCGAGTGCGGGATCATCGACGGCGATCCGCCCGCGGCGGCGTGGAAGAAGCTCTCGGCGCGGATGGGTGAGCTGCTCGACGGCCCCGAGTCTGACAGCCGCTCCTCGGCGTCGAAAACGGCCGTGGTCGGTCGTCTGCTCGGGATCGAGACATCTGACGATCCGGCGTTCTCCGAGCAAGAGGACGCCCAGCGCGTGCGTGAAGTTTTCTTCGCGGCTGTGCGCGCATGTGTGGAAGGCCTGGCGCGCGAAGGGCCGCTGGTGCTGGTGTGGGAGGACATCCACTGGGCAGATGAGGGGATGCTCGATCTGATCGAGCATCTGGTGCAGTGGGTGCGCGCGCCGGTGCTGCAGATCTGCCTTGCCAGGGAAGAGTTGCTCGAGCGCCGTGTCGGCTGGGGAGGTGTGCGCCGCGATTCCACGACGATGTTTCTCGAGCCGCTCGGCGAGAGCGATACGCGTGAGTTGATCTCCTCGCTGATGCTCGTCGATGGGGTCAACGAGAGCGTGGTCGCTGCCGTGGCTGCGCGCGCGGAGGGCAACCCGCTCTTCGCCGAGGAGATGGTGCGCCGCCTGTCAGAGGAGGAGGGCTCAAGCGCCGCCGAGCTTCCGGCGACCGTGCAGGCTCTGCTCGCGGCGCGCCTTGACTCCCTTGAGCCTTTCCAGCGTCGTCTGCTCGCGCACGCCGCGGTGATCGGCCGGACGTTCTGGGAGGCCGCTCTCACTCCCATCGCCGAAGCCGAGGGGGGCGATCTGGCCGAGGCGCTGCGGGTGCTGCGCGATAAGGACATCGTCATCGCCGGGGAGGGCAGCGCGCTCGCCGGCGAGCCTGAGCTTGCGTTCAAGCACGCGCTGATCTGCGACGCCGCGTACGAGATGCTGCCGAGGGCCGTGCGGGCACAGAAGCATTTCGAGGTCGCTTGCTTCATCGAGGCCCGAGCCGGCGAGCGCGTCGAGGAGGTCGTTGCGCTGCTCGCCGAGCACTACGGCAAAGCAGCCGAGCTCGGCAGCGAGCTGGGATTGGCGCCCGGCGACATGGCGCCCTACCGCGCTAAGGCGCTTTGCTACCTGGAGGCCGCCGGCGACGCGGCAACCGCCTTCTACTCCAACGCGGACGCGTTCTCGAACTACGAGGCCGCGCTCGAGCAACCGGACGGGGATCCCGAGGCGGTCGCCCGTCTCCTTGAGAAGCAGGGCGATGTCGCGCTGCGGCTCGGCCGCGTCGACGCCGCGATCGAAGTGTGGGAGCGGGCGCTCGATCATCACAGCGGCCGCGCGGATCTCGAGCACGTCGCCGAGCTTCACCGCAAGATCGGCGCCGGGCTCGCCCACAAGGGCGAGCGCAAGCAGGCGATCGAGCACCACCAGCGAGGCATCAACCTGATCAAGGACGGCGAGCCGTCGCTGGCGCTCGTGCGCCTGTATGAGGAGGCGGCATGGCTGTACATGCAGACGGGCGACAACATGCTCGCGATCTACGCCTCAGAGAAGGCGCTGCGGCTCGCCGAGCGCCTCGGCGAGGTGCGCGCCGCCAGCCGCGCTCACGGCATCTTCGGCCGCGTCTTCGGGCGCATCGGGGACACCGTGAAGGCGCGCGAGAACCTGGAGCGCGCCATCGAACTGGCACGGGAGTCGGACGCGCATGAGACGGTCCTCGCGCTGATGGCGCTCGGCCATCACCTCGAGAGCTCCGACGGCGACTACACAGGCGCCGCCGGCGCCTACCGCGAGGCGCTCACGCTCGCGCAGCAGATCGGGGACGTACCGGCCGAGATAGAGCTGCACGCCGCCGTCGCAGCGCTCGCGCTCTACGCCGCGGACTGGAAGGAGGTAGAGAGCTCAAGCGACGCCAGCGCCGAGCTGTCAGAGCGCGAGGGCCTGATCGGAAAGCTCTGCCTGCCCTATGCCCTGCGCGGAGCACTGCACTGGCGCAGCGGGCAGTGGCAGGAATCGGAGAGCTCCTACAGACGCGCACACGAGCTCGCGGAGCAGATCGGCTGGTCGGAGGTCTGCTTCAATGCCCTCTACGGGCTCTCGAACACACTCCGCGACCAGGGCGAGCTCTCAGGCGCAGAGGCCGCGCTCTCACAGGCGCTTGACGTGTGCGAACGCGCCGGCCTGATCGTGCAGTCGATCCAGGCCAACTCCGCACAGGCACTCCTGCACAGGCTTGCCGGCCAGCACGAGAAGGCGAGCGAGGCCGCGCAGAAGGCGGTCGAGCTCTCCGAGCGCGTGCGCTACCCAGTGGGCGAAGCAGCCGCGATCGAAGCCACCGGCATCGTCGGGCCCCTTCCGCAAGCGCTTGCTGATCTCACACACGCGCGCGAGGTCTGGCAGGGCCTATGCCGCCCGCTGGAGGCCGCCCGCTGCGAACTGCTGCTCGGGCAACGACTGCTCGAGAACGACCGCGAGGCCGCTGTCACATCACTAAAGCGCGCCGCGAGCGAGTACGAGGAGCTCGGGGTCTCCCACCTGGCGGCTCGCGCTACAGAGCTCGCCGCCTCCAACGCGGCGGGACACTGAGCGACCAGCCCTACCGACCCGCCTACTCGGAGAGTCCAGCCGCTCGCAACGCCTCGCCGTGGTCGAGGTAGGAGTGCATTCGCGAGATCTTTCCGTCGCGAAGGTCGTATAAGACGGCGAGCGCAGCATCGACCGGTATGCCGCTGCCCCGCCCCCGCCCCTCAAGGCGCCCGATCCACAGGACACGCTCGCCGAGATCCCGATACTCCCTGGCGAATCCCCGGAACTCCTCCCACACCTCGCGCATCCGCTCGAAGTACTTCTCGATCCCCTCCCGCCCCCAGAAGACCTCGCCCTCTACAGCCATCATCGACGTCGTCCATTCGAAGTCGGGGGTCGTGAGCGCGGCGAAGGCCTCCAGATCCTTCTCGTTGAAGGCGGCTTTCAATCGCTTGACGATCTCCACGTTCTCCTGAGACATCGCTCGGGCAGTATGCCGCAGAGGACGGGAGCTTGATCGTGGACCGCGATGAAACCCGCGCCCTTCCGCACCGCTTCCCCTTCCGCGCCACTCGATGTGAGCCACCATCAGGACCGCCGCGCCAATGTCGATGAAGTCTTGCACGACCAGTTGGAACTGGTCATATGCGTCATCCAGCGTCGCGTAAGCTCGACCAAGTCGGTGGTCGTGGACTCCTCAGACATCACCCGCAGTATCCCGCAGGGGACGTGAGCCGGTCTGCGACCGAAGCAGTCCTCACCGGACACCGGCATCTGATCCCTACTCGGAGAGCCCGGCGGCCCGCAGCGCCTCCTCGTGATCGAGGTAGGAGTGTACGCGTGAGATCTTCCCGTCGCGGATGTCACACACGATGTCGACCGGGGCGTTGACCGGGACCCCGCTGCCGAGTCCTCTTCCTTCGATGCGACCGAGCAAGAGGACGCGCTCACCGAGATCGCGATATTCGCTCGCAATGGTTCGGAAGTCATCCCAGACCTCGCGCATCCGCTCAAAGTAGAGGTCGATCCCCGCACGCCCCCGGAAGACTTCGCCCTCGACCGCCATCATTGATGTGGTCCATTCAAAGTCCGGCGTCGTGAGCGCGGCGAATGCGTCGACTTCACGCTCGTTGAACGCATTGATCAGTCGCTTGACGAGCTCGACGTTCTCCTGTGACACGTTGGGTCAGTATCCCGCAAAGGGCACGCCACTAACCGCCTCTTTGTCCGACTCGCCTCACGATGGCGGGATGTTCTGGTTCAGATGGAACAGGTTGGTCGGGTCGTAGCGGTCCTTGAGCGCCCGCAGCCGGTCGAACTTCTCGGCCCCGTAGGCCGCCTTGACCCGATCCTCGCCCTCGGAGGAGAGGAAGTTGATGTAGGCGCCGCCGGTCAGCGACGGCTCGATCTCGGCGTAGAGCCGCTGCGCCCAATCGATGTGGGTCTCCAGACCCCCGCCCGGCTCGTGCGTGGTGGCGATCGCGTTGAGTACGAACGGCGCCTGACGTTCGCCGCATGCGGTCTCGTTCTCACCGACACGGGCGATCGCGCCGCCGAAGTGCTGGATGTGGATCTCCGAGGACGGAGAGGTCGCGTTCTGATGGAAGCGGGCCATCGTCTCGATCGCGTGGTCGTCGAGCTCGCGGAAGTAGCCCGCCTTCATGTAGGCCTGGGTTCCCTTCGGCCAGAGCGCGTCGAACAGGCTCTGCATCTGCACGTATGGCATCGGGCCGATGAGGTCGGCGACCGGGTCGCCGAGATCGCGGATCGGCTGCAGTACCTTCATCCCCTCCTCGGGGTCGCCGGAGTAGCAGCCGATCAGGGCGATGAGCTTCTTGCCGTGCCAGTCCTCGGGCAGGAAGGGGGCTGGTGGCGCGGTGATCAGGTTGACCAGGGTGCTCAGCTCGTCGGGGAGGTTGCGCGCGAAATCGCGGTAGATGCGCATGATCTCCTCGGCGCGGTCGCCCGGATAGAAGACCGGGCCGGCCGCCACGGTCGGGCCGACGGGGTAAAGGTCGAACTCGAAGGAAGTGACGACGCCGAAATTGCCGCCTCCGCCGCGTAGGCCCCAGAAGAGGTCGGGGTTCTCCGTCGCGCTCGCGGTGAGGATCTGGCCGTCGGCGGTGATGACCTCGGCCGAGCGCAGGTTGTCGCAGGCCAGGCCGTACTTGCGCATCAGCCAGCCGATCCCGCCGCCCAGCGTCAAGCCGGCGACGCCGGTGATCGAGACCAGGCCCCCGGTAGTGGCAAGGCCATGCTCTTGGGTGGCGGCGTCGAACTCCCCCCAGGTGACGCCGCCCTTGGCGGTGGCGGTGCTGCCGCTCACGTCCACCGTGATGCCCTTCATCGGCGAGAGGTCGATGACGATGCCGTCGTCGCAGGTCGAGAAGCCGGGAATGCTGTGGCTGCCGCCGCGCACGGCGACATCGAGCCCCTCGCTGCGCGCGAAGCCGATCGCGTGGCGCACGTCGGAGGAATCGGTGCAGCGGGCGATCACCGCGGGGCGGGCGTCATGGGCGCCGTTCCAGATCGAACGAGCCTCGTCGTAGGCGCCGTCGCCGGGCCGGATCAGCTCTCCGTGCAGCCCGTCCTCGAACTCCTTCAGCGTTGCCGCTCCAAGCACCCCTTGCGTAGCCATGCCGGCCTCCTTCTCAGTTTGGTTGTTTGCGTATCGTTTCGGACGACGCTCAGCGAGGCTACGGCCCGTCTCTTAACAACGACTTTGCAATGTCTTAGGGCTCCTCTAAGTCGGGTTCTCGACCATCGCGCTCCCCGCGGCGACTCCCGGTCCGCGCTCCACCTCACGGCAGTAGGCCATGCCGGCGTCGCCGCCAACCAACTCGAAATGCCGGATCGCTTGCTCGAGCCAGCGGCGCGCCGTCGCCGGTTCGCCGTCCTCGGCGGACATCGCGGCGAGCACGGCCAGTACCCAACCCTTCTGGGGGGTGGACTCGATACCCCCGAGCACCGAGGCCGCGTCCTGCAGATGCGCGCGGGCCCCCACCCGATCGCCGGCGGCCAGCGCCACGTTCACCAGGCTGAGCTCGGCGGCACTGAGGCCGATCATGTCGTCGTTCTCGGCAAACCAGTCACGGCTCTGCTCGGCAGCGGCCCGGCCGCCTGCCGGGTCGCCCGAGCGAGCGCGCAGCACCGCCAGGCACCCGAGCGTGATCCCGATGCCGCGCCGGTCGCCGACCTGCCGCCGGAGGGCGAGGCTGCGGCCGAGCAGCTCCCGTCCGCGCTCGAAGTCGCCGCTGGAGCGGGCGAGGTTGCCGAGCGCGGCCAGTGCGAAGGCTTCCCCCTGCACGTCGGCGAGTGCCTGGAAGCGGGCGAGGCTCTCCTCGATCAATTCACCCGCCCGGTCGAAATCGCCCTCGACCCGATCGACGACGGCGAGATTGCCCAGGATGTAGGCAACCGCCGCTTCTCCACCGACACGACGACCGACGATCACCGTGTCCTCCTGCAGGAGCAACGGGTAGCCGACCTCGGACTCGACCGAGAACAGCGAGTAGCTCAGCGGCCAGAGTGCTGGGCGCTCCTCGGTGAGGAGCTCTCCGACCCGCTTCAGCGCGAGCTCGAACTGTTGGCGCGCCTGCGGATATTCATGCCGGAACCAGGCGGCGATGCCGCGGGTGTGCGCCGCCCATGCCGGCGGCCGAGCAGCGGGGAGGCCGTCCACGACGAGCGTCTCGTGCTCGCCGAGCAGCGCCTCGATATCCGCCGGGCCGCTGACGATCGCGCAATAGGCCGCCAATACCTCGACCGCGTCGAACATTCCCGCGTGGTCGCCGAGCTCCCCGAAGATCGCGACGCTTTCGGCACCGAACTCGTGGAGTCGCCCAGGGACGCCGCGCCGCATGCCCACGAGGCAGGCGGCGAGCAGGGCGCGGGCGCGATCGGCGGAGTGCTCCGGCGCCACCGTGAGGGACGCGGCGAGCCAGCGAGAGCCCTCGGCGAGGTAGCCGCGCATCAGCCAGAAACGCCAGAGCGCGACGGTCAGGCGCAGGGCCCGTTGGGGATCGTCGGCGAGTGCCGTGGCGAGCGCTGCGCGGAGGTTGTCGCGCTCTAGGTCCAGTCGCCGCAGCCGGTCCCTCGCTGGGAGGTCGCCGGCCGGCGTCGGGTCGCTTTCGGCGAGCTTGACGTACCAGTCGCGGTGGCGGCGCTCGAAGGCCTCGCGCTCCCCGGCGTCGGCGAGCCGCTCGGCGGCGTACTGCCGGATCGTCTCTAGGAGCCGGTATCGGCGGTCGCCCGGTCTCTCCTCGACGTGGACGAGCGACTTGTCGATCAGGCGGGCGAGCAGGGCGACGGCCTCGTGGCGCACGAGTGGGTCCTCGACGCAGACGTCCTCGGCCGCCTCCAGGCCGAAGCTCCCGGCGAACACTGCAAGGCGCCGCACGAGGATCTGCTCGTCGGCCTCGAGCAACTCGAAGCTCCAGGCGAGCGTCGCCCGCAGCGTCTGCTGGCGGGTCATCGCCGTGCGGTTCCCGGCCGAAAGCAGGTCGAGCGAGCCGTCGAGGCGCTCGACGATCTGGGCGGGCGTAAGGACGCTGACCCGCGCCGCCGCCAGCTCGATCGCCAGCGGCATCCCGTCGAGGCGGTGGCAGAGGGTCGCGACCGCGACCGCGTTCTCGTCGCCCAGCTCGAAGCCGGGGGCGGCCTGGCCCGCGCGGACCGTGAAGAGGCGAACAGACTCCGCCTCGGGGGCTGACGGAGAGCGCTCGCCCAGCTTCGGCAGGGAGAGTGAGGGAACCCGCCAGGTCACCTCACCGGGAATACGAAGCGGCTCGCGGCTCGTCGCCAGCACGGTCAGTCGGGGGCAATGGCCGAGCAGCGCCTGGACGAGGTGGGCGACCGGCTCGATCAGGTGCTCGCAATTGTCGAGCAGCAGCAGTTGCTGGCGATCACCGATGTGGCCGGCGAGGGCGACCTCCGGAGCGCGGTCTGACGCGAGCCGTGTGTTCAGGGCCTGGGCGACCGCAGGGCCCAGCAACTCGGGCTCGCCAAGCGCCGCCAGCTCCACCGGCCAGACGCCGTCGGAGAAGTCGGCGAGCCGCTGTCCGGCCAGCTCCAGGGCGAGCCTCGTCTTGCCGCAGCCGCCAGCCCCGGTCAGCGTCAGCAGCCGCGAGTTGCGCAGGAGCGCGGCGGCCTCGGCCAGCTCGCGCTCGCGGCCGATGAAGCTGGTCAGCTGCCGTGGGAGGGCGGGGCCCTGGCTGCTCGCCCCGTCCGTCCCGGGGCGCGCCTCCAGCCCGGTCAGCTCGGCCTCCAGGTCAAGGCGAAGCTCGTCGAGGGAGTCGCGCCGCTCCCGGCTCCAGTCCTCGTAGCGATCGGCCGGCAGCAGCTCGGCGTCGAAGCCCTCGAGCGCCGCCCGGTAGGCGCCGGGCTCGCCCCGCTCGCGCGCCACGGCAGCCAGCTCTTCAAACGTGATCGCGTCGATCCAGACCGGGTCCTCAGGACCGAGCAGGATCAATTCTTCGCGCAGCTCCAGGTAGCGGCTGCCCTCAAGGCCGATTGAGTCCAGCGCGCGGCGGGCGGCGAAGATCGCCTGGTGCAGATTGTTCCGGGCGGAGTCCGGGTCCCGCCCCGCCCACAACAGCTCGGCGGCCTGGTCGGCGTGCAGGCGTCGCTCCGGCGCCAGCGCCAGCAGCTTGATCAGCGTCTTCGCCTTGCGCAGCCGCCAAGCGTCCTCGGCGATGACGCTGTCGCCGGCGCTGATGGAGAACACCCCAAGGAGGCTGATGCACAACACCCCATCGCCCATCGATGTGCCTTTCGTACCGGGACTCGCCACCGCATAAGAAAACCACTCCGAAGCGCCGCCGGCGTCCTGATCACGCGGATGCTCCGCCCCCGGACGTGATGTGCTCGATCACCCGCCGGAACTCCTCGGTCGGTGAGAAATCGACGTACTCAGAGTCCTCAAGCGCCTCCGGGGCGTGGCCAGGGGCCCAGTAGAACGCCTCGCCGGCGGCGAAGTCCTGATGCCCATCAAGGGTGTGCATCCGCACACGACCCTTGATCATGTACCCCCAATGCGGACACGGACAGAGGTCGTGCGGCAGGCCCTTGGTCGCGGGACGCAGGTCAGCACCGGCGGGCAGCCGCACGAACCCGACAGAGAGACCGCCCTCGTCGCGCAAGCGGACCTCGACGCCGTTGTCCGCGATCACGACCGGAACGTCCTGACGTGGGATGGATCGCATGGTGTGTCCTCCTTCTGGTTAGTTGAGTAGCTCGGCAATATGTTGGGCGGCCAGGCGAGCGCCGTCGCTCTCGACCTTCTGGTAGCTGACCTCGCGTCCAATGTCCTGCGCGATCGCCTCCGCGATCAGCCCGGGTGGAGAATCGTCGAAGTCCATGCAGCGGCCGGCTCCATAGCGTTCGAGCCGGTGGCGGACGTGGAAGTTCTGCTCGAAGTGGTGACGCAGCGGGAAGTAGAGGAACGGACGCTTCTGCGCCGTCAGCTCCATCGAGGTGGTCAGACCGCCCTGCACCACCGCCAGGTCGCACGCGGCTAGGTGCCGGTAGAGATTGTGCACGTAGGGGACGACCTCCAGGCCGACATGGGAGGGGAGTGAGTCGGGGTCGATGCGGGGGCCGGCGACGACGATCATGCGCAGCTCCGGGACGCGCTCCTTGGCCTGCGGGAACGCGTCGATGACCCGCCGCAGCAGATCGGCGCCCACACCTGAGCCGCCGACCGTGACGATGCACACTTGCTCGTCGTCGCCGTAGCCGAGCTCGGCGCGCAGCTTCGTGCGATCACTGAGATCTTCGGGATCGAAGCCGGTGACGTAGCCGGTGAAGTCGAAGTTGCGTTCGGTCCAGTCGCGAATCATCGGCAGCTCGGGTCCGAGGCGCTCTGGAACGATGTCATCGGGGTTGCCCACGAACAGCGAGAGGTCGCGCACCTCGGGGTGCTGGGAGATGTGGTCGACCATGTCGGCGTTGTAGTCGGCCGTCAGAAAGCGCTCGCGTTGATCGCCGTCGTCCATTGGTAGGAAGCCGACGAAGTCGGTAAGCCACGCGAATGGGACGCGCTTCTCGTTGGGGTTCTCGTGCAGGTAGTAGTCGAGCTCCCATGCCTCATCGCCGATCCACAGGTCGTAGCGCTGCTCGCGCACGATGTCGTGGAAGAGCATGAAGTTCGCAGCGAGGATCTCATCCATGCGGCGTAGCGCGTGGAAGCAGTGCAGGTCGTGCTCGGCGGACTCCGACTCGATGTGCTTGGACTCGTTAGCCAGATGAGCACTCGCGGGGTGGACGCGCTCGTCCTCCGCCTCGAGCACCCGTGTGACGGGATCCTGAGCAAGCCAGTCGATCTGCAGGTCCGGGTGCAGCGTGCGCAGCTCACGCGCGATCGCCACGTCGCGCTGGGCATGACCGAGGCCGATCGGCGAGGAGGCAAAGAGGGCACGAGGGTGGCCATCGGGTCGGTAGACAGTGGGGTCGCGTGGCGTGCGCTGACGAGGGAGAGTGTCCTCTGTGAAGTCGCGCAGCGCCAGATTCACCTGGACCGGCTTGCGGGCGTGCGGGAAATGGCCCGCGCCCGGGACCGCCTCGAGGCGCCCGCCGCTGAGACGGGCAAGCGCACGCCCGTCGCGCGGCGGTGTGATCTTGTCTTGGTTGCCGTGAATCACAAGCACCGGGCAGTCAAGGTTCCGCGCCAGCCCGCGAAGGGTGCGCCTGTGGCGGTGAACACGACCAAACCCCGTGGCGGCCAGCGTCTCGCCGTCGCTGTCAAGCGCCCAGTCGACGCCGTCCTCGATCGCCTTGGTCGAGTGCGGCTCGGGGAAGCACCGAGAGATGAACCACTCCGCGAACTCGGCGTAATCCTCGCGCCAGTGGGCCGGGTTCATGCGTCCCCACCAGCGATAGAGGAGCGAGGGCACCTTCGAGGAGAGGGAGATGGATCGTCGGTGCGTCAGGATCGACCAGTGCGATGGGGTGTAGGGAAACAGCGGGCCGATGAACACGGCACCGAGCACCCGCTCCGGCGCGAGCCGTGCAACCTCCAGCTGAAACTGAGCGCCGCGCGAGAGGCTCACCATCATCGCCTGCTCGGTGCCTGTGGCGTCCATCACAGTCAGACAGTCGCGGGCGAACTCCTCAGCGTCGTACCGCCGCGGGTCGCGGCAGCGATCGGAGCGTCCGTTGCCGAGACCATCCATCACCAGCACCCGGAAATGGCGGGCGAAGTATGGGATCTGCATCTTCCAGTGACGGGAGTGAACCAGCGACCAAGTCGGGAGCAAGAAGACGGTCTCCTCGCCCT
The DNA here is from genome assembly GCA_963755165.1 of uncultured Solirubrobacterales bacterium. Taxonomy (GTDB): domain Bacteria; phylum Actinomycetota; class Thermoleophilia; order Solirubrobacterales; family Solirubrobacteraceae; genus Palsa-744. Next base: position 462,138 of record CAVWIT010000003.1, read on the forward strand.
CGCCGTAGACCTCGTAGAAGAGACGTTGGCCGTCGCGCTCGACGAACCCCTCGGTGTCGGGGTAGCGGGCGCGGCTCTGCTCCGGCGCACTGCTCGGTGTCTCTGTGTCGAGCGGTGGCGGTCCTGTCTTCGTACCGGTTGTCATGTTTCGTTTCCTTCCTTACAGATCGCGATTACTTATCGAACGAGGCAATGTGATCCGCTCCTCGAGCAGCTCTGCGATGCGCCGCGCCGCGTTGGCGGCCCCGTCGACCTCCACGTCGCGGTAGTCGACTTCGCGTCCGATTTCTTGCGCGATCGCCTGCGCGATCTGTTCGGGTGGGGAGTCGTCGTAGTCCATGCGGCGGCCGGCGCCGTAGCGTTCGAGGCGGTGGCGGACGTGGAAGTTCTGCTCGAAGTGGTGGCGCAGTGGGAAGTAGAGGAATGGCCGCTTGTTCGCGGTCAGCTCCATCGAGGTGGTCAGGCCGCCCTGCACTACGGCGAGGTCGCAGGCGGCGAGGTGCCGGTAGAGGTTGTGCACGTAGGGGACCACCTCCAGGTCGCTGTGTGCGGGGAGCGAGGCTGGGTCGATGCGGGGGCCGGCGACGACGATCATGCGCAGCTCCGGGACACGCTCCTTGGCCTGCGGGAAAGCTGCGGCGACCCGCCGCAGCAGATCTGCGCCAACGCCTGAGCCGCCGACGGTGACGATGCAGACCTTCTCCTCATCTGCGTAGCCCAACTCGTCGCGCAGTTTGCCGCGATCGCTGAGGTCGATCGGGTCAAAACCTGTGATGTAGCCGGTGAAGTCATAGTTGTGTTCGGCCCAATCGCGGATCATCGGCAGCCCGGGCCCGAAGCGCCCGGGGACGATGTCATCGGGGTTGCCCACGAACAGCGAGAGGTCGCGGACCTCGGGGTGCTCGGCGATGTGTTCGATCCTCTGGGCGTTGAAGTCGGCGGTCAGGAAGCTTTCCCGCGCGTCCCCATCGTCCATCGGCAGGAAGCCGACGAAATCGCTCAACCACACGTACGGCACCCGCTTCTCCCCGGGGTTCTCGTGCAGGTAGTAGTCGAGCTCCCACGCCTCGTCACCGATCCACAGGTCATAGCGCTCCTCCCGCACGACGTCGTGGAAGACCATGAAGTTGGCGGCGAGGATCTCGTCCATGCGGCGTATGGCGTAGAAGGCGTGCAGGTCGTGCTCGGCGGACTCCGATTCGATGTGTTTGGACTCGCTGGCCAAATGAGCGCTCGCCGGCTGGATGCGCTCGCCCTCTGCCTGAAGCACTCGGGTGACGGGGTCCTGGGCGAGCCAGTCGATCTGCAGATCGGGGTGCAGGCGCCGCAGCTCCCGTGCGATCGCCACGTCGCGCTGGGAGTGGCCGAGGCCAATCGGCGAGGAGACGAACAGGGCACGGGGCCGGCCGTCGGGTCGGTACACCGTCGGGTCGCGCGGTGTTCGCTTCCTCCCAAACGCGTCCTCGAAGAAGTCGCGCAGGGCGAGGTTGACCTGGACGGGCTTGCGCACGTGCGGCCCGTGGCCGGCGCCACGAACGACCTCCAGTCGTGCCCCAGCGTGGCGGGCGAGCGCGCGGCCGTCGCGGAACGGCGCGATTTTGTCGTTGTCGCCGTGCACGACGAGCACGGGACCGTCGAGGCTTCGCGCCAGCTCGCGGAGCACGCGGCGCTCGCGATGTACGTGCCCACCGAGCGTCGCGGCCAGCGTCTCGCTGTCGCTGTCGAGCGCCCAGGCGACGCCGTCTTCAATCGCCTTTGGGGAGTGCGGCTCCGGGAAGACCCGCGTGATGAACCACTCCGCGAACTCGTGGAGGCCCTCGCGCCATTGCCACGGGTTCATGTGACCCCACCAGACGGGCTTGGGCTTGCTCAGGACCTCGGCGTGCTTTAGCGCCCACGGGTGAGTGAGCACGGTCCAGTGCGAGGGGGTGTACGGGTAGAACGGGCTGATGAAAGCAGCGCCGGCGACTCGCTCGGGGGCGATGCGGGCCATCTCCAGCACGTACTGGGCGCCGCGCGATTGGCTCACGAGCAGGGCGCGTTCGGTGCCGGTCGCGTCCATCACGGCGAGGCCGTCGCGGGCGAACTCGGCGGCTCCGTGCCTGCGCTGGTCGCGGCAGCGATCGGAGCGCCCATTGCCGAGACCGTCCATAACCAGCACCCGGAAATGCCGCGCGAGGTACGGGATCTGCATCTTCCAGTGCCGGGCGTGAATCAGCCACGTCGGGAGCAGGAACAGGGTGTGCTCGCCCTCGCCGTAGACCTCATAAAAGATTCGCTGACCGTCGCGCTCGACGAAACCTTCGCTGTCGGGATAGCGCGCGCGGCTCTGCTCCGGCGCACCGCGAAGCGCTTCCCCATCGAGCGGCGGTGACCCTATCATGGTCTGGATAGCCATTTAGCCTTCCCCTTTCTAGGCCTTCAGTTCGTAGAGGACCGAGAAGGGTTCCTCGATCGGGAGCTTGCGGAAATGCGTGAAGCCGGCCGCATACGCCAGCTCGCGCGCCTTCTCCTGTCCCATGCACGCGCCGATGCCGGCGCCCCCATGGGCGAGCGAGGTGGTCATGCAATACAGCGTGCTGACGTTGTAGAGGAGCTTGCCGAGCGGGTTGCGGTTCTCCTCCACATCGCCGGACGCGTTCATCTCGAGCATCAGGTACGTGCCGTCCTCCCGCAGCGCCTTGCGGATCGCGCTCATCAGCCCGACCGGGTCCACAGAGTCGTGCACCACGTCGAACGTACTGATGAGATCGAACCGCTCCTCTGGCAAATCGGCGCCGTCGCCGACCGTGAACGTCACCCGGTCGGCTACCCTCTCTGCCTGCGCGTTTGCCCGCGCTCGCTCGATCGAACCTGGGTGCACGTCGTAGCCGTGAACCTCGGCCGCCGCCAACGCCTTGGCGAGCGTGATCGGAGCACGACCGCCCCCGCAACCGACGTCGCAGGCTGATCCGCCCGCTTCGAGCTTCTCCTGAACGCCGGGCATCGCCGGGAGCCACGTCTGGACGAGATGGTGCTTGTACCACGGCGCGGTGGCGCGCTCGATCGCCTCGTACATGTCGGGCAGGTATTGATCCTGCGTGACACCCCCACCGGTCTTGAACGCCTCGGCCACCGCCGGTGCGACAGTGACCGTCGGGACGATCATCTGCAGGAATCCGCCAGTGAAGAACGGGAACTCCTCGTCGGCGAGCGGCAGAGCGTGCTCGGGCGGCAGGAAGTAAGTGCCGGCCTCGCTGTCGTGCTCGAGGTACTCGGCCGTAGCCATCGACCCGAGCCACTCGCGCAGGTAGCGCTCGTTGAGACCCGTTTGTTGCGAGAGCTCGCTCGCCGTCACCGGCCCGGACTCCGCGAGCGCGGCGAAGATGCCGAGGCGGTCGCCGATGTACACCAACCCCCCGCGCATCGCGGTTCCGACGTCGAGCACGATCCTCTCGACGAACGCTTCGAGCTTCTCCTGGTCAAGTTGCGCCTCGGTGGCCATCTGTGTCTCCCTTCGTGGTTGTGCTGTCCGGGCAACTGTCCCATGGCTTCGTGGCGCCAGCGCGAAGCGTGCGCGAAACAAGCGTGAATCCGCGTAGGCTTCGTCGATGTTGCGCGTCACGCTGTTGGGGGAAATGACACTCGAAGTGGACGACGGGCAGCTCGAGTTGCCCTCCAGCCGCCGCGCACGGTCGCTGCTCGGCGTGCTCGCCTTGGAGCGGCGCACCCACCCGCGCGGTCAGATCGCGGCGCGCTTCTGGCCTGACGTCCTCGACGAGAGCGCGCGCACGAGCCTGCGCAGCGCCCTGTCGGCTCTGCGTCGCGCACTGGGCGCCGACGCCGGTCGCTACCTGCTCTGCACCCGCGACGCGGTAGCGTTCGCCGGCCCAGATCATGTCTGGACCGACATCGGCGAGTTCGAGCGGCTCGTCGCCGAGGGCCGGTTTGAGAATGCGCTCGAGCTCGCGCGGGGCGAACTGCTGGAAGACCTCGACGACGACTGGGTGTATGAGCGACGCGACGAGCATCGCGCCAGCGTGGTGGCGTTGCTGGAGCGGATGGCTGCGGCCGCGGAGGCCGCAGGGGATCTCGCGGCAGCGGCCGCTCTCACTCGCCGCCAGGTCGCACTCGACCCGCTCTCAGAGGAGGCCCATCGCGAGCTGATCAGCCGCCTGGCGGCGAATGGGGACCGCTCAGCGGCGCTGACGACATACCGCCGCCTGGCCGACCGCTTCGCCTCAGAGCTCGGGATCGTCCCCTCCGCGGTTACGCGGGAGCTGATCGAGCGGATCCGCGCAGCTGAGACGACGCAGCCGCCCGTCGCCGCGCTGCCATCAGACATCCCGCCGCCCGTGGCGTCGCCGCCACCAGACCCCCCGGTGCCTGGCGCGCCCGTCGCGGCATCGGTGGCCGACCGGACGACGGGCACGGTGACACTGCTGTTCACCGACCAGGTTGGCTCGACGGAGACGCTGCAGAGACTCGGTGATGAGGAGGGCGAGCGTCTGCGCCGCGCGCACTTCGGCCTGCTGCGCGAGGCGGCTCAGATGCACGGCGGCGAGGAGGTGAAGAACCTCGGCGACGGGCTGATGGTGGCGTTCGGGAGCGCGGTCGATGCCGTCGTGTGCGCGATCACGATGCAGCAGGCCGTCGACCGCGCCCGTAGCACCGGGGAGCTTGCGTTCGCGGTTCGCATCGGTCTGAACGTCGGCGAGCCGATCCGCGACGAGGGCGACTACTTCGGCACGCCGGTGGTGATCGCCAAGCGGCTCTGTGACGCCGGCGCGCCGGGGCAGATCCTAGCCTCGGAGCTGGTGCGTGCGCTGATCGGCACGCGCGGCGGGTTCGCCTATCGTGCGCTCGGGGCAGTCGCGCTGAAGGGCGTCGCGGACCCGGTCCCAGCTTGTGAGGTGATCTGGGAGGTATCGACCGAGGTGCGTGTCCCACTGCCCCCGCTGCTGGCGGGCGAGGACCGCGGCAATTTCGTCGGCCGCTCCGACGCGGCGGCCGCACTACAGGCGCAGTGGACGGAGGTCCGCGAGCGCGGCTTGCGTGTCGTGGTGCTCGCGGGCGAGCCCGGGATCGGCAAGACGCGCCTGGTAACCGAGTTCGCGCGCAAGGCGCACGACGACGGCGCGACGGTGCTGGCCGGCAGCTGCCACGAGGAGACCCACGTTCCCTACCAGCCGTTCGTGCAGGCGCTGCGCCACTACATAGCCTGCTGCCCTCCGGCCGAGCTGGCGGTGCAGGTCACCCCACGGCGCGCCCAGCTCGCCGCGATCCTGCCAGAGCTCGAGGACCCACGTACTCCGTACGGGCCGACGGGCCTTGGCGCCGAGCAGGAGCGCTTCCGCCTCTTCGAAACAATCTCCTCGCTACTGGGGAACGCTGCGCATCTGCGACCGCTGGTGCTGTTCCTGGACGACCTGCACTGGGCCGACCAGTCGAGCCTACTGCTGCTTCGCCACCTCGCGCGCTCGGCGAAGGGCGCGCCGTTGATGGTGCTTGGTACCTATAGGCCGGTCGAGGTCGGCGACGAGCATCCGCTCGCCGAAGCGCTCGCGGAGCTGCGCCGCTCGCGGACCGTTGAGCGGCTGGCGTTGTCGGGACTCGGCGAGGCCGAGGTAGCCGAGCTGATCATGGGTCGCACCGGGCTAAAGGCGCCAAGCGGGTTCGTGCGCCGTGTCGCAGAGCGCAGCGAGGGCAACCCGTTCTTCATCGAGGAGCTGCTGCACGATGTCGATGCACAGTCCGATTGGGATGTGGCCGCGGGCGGCGTGCCGGACAGCGTCAGGGACTTGCTCACGCGCCGCCTGCGCGGCCTGGGGGATGACTGCCGCCAGGCGCTCTCGGTGGCGGCTGTCGCGGGTCGCGAGTTCGAGCTCGACGTGCTCGAGCGTGTCCTTCAGCACCCACGCGATCGCCTGATCGACCTCATCGAGGAGGCGATCGACGCCGATGTCCTGGTCGAGCCCGCGCAGTCGGTGGGGCGGCTCAGCTTCTCCCACGCGCTGTTTCGCGAGACGATCTACGAGCAGCTTTCGGCTACCCGCAAGGCGGCGATCCACGGCCGGATCGCCGCCGCGATCGAGCAGGCGCCCACGGACCGCCCCGACGAGCGCGCCGGCACGCTGGCCTACCACTACCGTGCCGCCGGCGAGCTGCGCAAGGCGTTCGACTACCACCGCCGCGCCGCCACGGCGGCGGAACGAGTCCACGCTCAAGAGACGGCACTCGAGAACCTGGACGGCGCGATCGTCGCGGGCGAGATGCTCGATATGACCGCGGCCACGGAGGAGACGATCCGCGACCTCTATCGCGCCCGTGCCTGGACGTTTCGCCAACTCGGTGAGCCCGAGCGAGCACTGGCCGACCTCGAGCACGCGCTGGAGGGTGCGCGTGCGGCGGGCGACCGCGCGAGCGAGATGCACGTGCGCAACGCTTTGGGGACCCATTGGCACGTGCTCGATCCGCGGGCCTCGCGGCGCTTTCACGAAGAGGCACTGGGAATCGCCGAGGAGCTCGGCGATGAGTCCGGGCAGGTCAGCGCGCTGAACCGCCTGTCGCTGGTGCTCGCCAACGAGCTGGAGTTCGCCGAGGCGGTCGAGCTCGGGGAGCGCGCGCTACAGATCGCCCGCAGCGCCGGCGATGAAATTGCAGTCAGCCGCGCAATGGACAGCCTCAAGTTCGCCGCGTTGCAGCTCGGCGACCTCGATCGCCTCGAGGATCTCTGTGCAGAGCTCGAGCGATCACAACGCCAGCGTGGCGACTTGTGGTACCTACAATGGACACTGTGCGAGTCCTGCTATGTGCCGCTGGAGCGCTGCGACTGGCCGCAGGCCGAGAGCCGGGTCACGGAGGCGCTCGTTATCAGCGATCGCATGGGGGGAGAACGCAACAGTGGAGTTCTGTTTCGCGACGCGTCGAGCTGGATCGCGCGCTGCCGCGGCCACTATGCACGATCCTTGGCGTTCGGCCGTGAGGCGGTCGCACTCGCGGACACGCCCGAGGCCGACTGGCTCGGCTGGGCGGCGACCGGTCTCGCGATCCCCCTTCTTGACCTGCGTGCGGCGGAGCTCGCTGTCCCTGTGCTCGAGCGTGGGCTTGCCGCCGCCGAGCGCAACCGGGCGCGCGGGCAGATCTTCCGCTGCCTGGGAGCGCTGTCTTCGGCCATGCGGATGACGGGTGCCGACACCCAGGCGAATGCGCTCGCGGAGCGTGCGCAGCGGATCGCCGAGCAGGTCACGACGCCGCCCGGCAAAGTCGACTTTTGGGGCGAACAGGCCTACTGCGCGATCGCCGAGACCCACCTCGCGAACGGCGACGTCGAGCCCGCCGAAGAGACCATGCGAGGCCGGCTGCAAGCGTGGGAGCGCAGCGGAGCGCGGAGGTCGATCGCGATGACCGCCCGTTTCCTGGCCCGCTGCGCCGAGGCCCGCGGAGACTGGGCCGCGGCAGGGCGGATGCTCGCCCGCAGCGCCGAGGCGGCCGGCGATGAGGGGCTGATCTGCGAGCGCTGGCAGATCGAAGCCGGGCTCGCCCGCGTTGCCGTCGCGGCTGGCAGTGTCACGGAAGCTGAGGAGCACGGCCGGCGCGCACACGAGCTGATCGACACGATGGCCGCATCGGTCGGCGAGGAGGAGATCGCCGCGCGGTTCCGCGAGCGCGCGCTGGCAGAGATCGACCGCACGGCATCGACGCTACGCGACTAGCGCCAGCCGCCAATCGACCTCGAAACCGAGCAGCTGAGGATCGTCCAGCGAGGATCTGAAGACCTCTTGCAGCGTCGCTATCTGACTGGCGTAGGTGAGCACGGCCTCAAGCTTGCCGGCGTGCTGCTCCGCTGAGAGCCGGTGCGTGGCGGCCACCATCCGCTCGACTGGGACGCCGGTCTCTAGGAGCTGAGTCGCCCATCCCTCGGCTGCCGGATCGGCCTCCGAGGAGGACCCGTCGAGCACCCACCGCGGCCATCCGAACAAGGTGGCGTGAGGCAGGTCGGCATACAACGCCACGTCGGCGCCCTCTGCGTGGAGCGTCAGTGCCGCCGCCCGCACGGCGGTGTGATCGGGATGGTGGTCGCCCAGACTGGCCGGCGCGTATAGCTGAACGCCAGCGAGGAGCACTCCACGCAGCGCCTCGACAATCTCACCAGGCGCCTGATCGTACTGGCGGTACTGGCTGTCCAAGAACGGCAGGTTGACGCTCGCGCGGCCGGCGAGCGCGAGGGCCTGGCGGTCCTCCTCGACACGCGTACGGACCGCCGCGGCCGAGTCGCTCGCGCCCGCGAGCTCATCCCACCAGCCGAGCGTGCCGGCGGGAGGCTCGCCCGCAAAGACGTTCACCACGAGCACCTCGCCGGCGCTCGCCAGCAGATGCCAACACGAGAGCACGGCGTCGTCGAAGTGGGGCGAGAGGATGACCGTCGTGTCGGGACTCATCGTTACTCACTATCGCCCGCGTGCGTGTAGCCACCGTGAAACCGTCGCGAAAGCTTTGAGGTCGCGGGTCGAGAGCCTCGAACCCGCAAGATCTCTAAAAAACGACTCATCTCGCCGTGGTTTCTGCTGCTGACGGCGCTCGCCGGCGTCAACCAGTGGCTGTACGTACTCCTCGGCGCGTGCCCTGTCACAGCTCCGGGCATCTCCTGCGGCGACTTCTACGAGCGCACCTGTTTGTTGGGACGAGGCGCCGCGAAATCGATACGACGAACCATCGCGATCTCAGGCTCGCTCTTGCCCTTCAGGACGAGCTCACGCGGCTCGGCGCCCACCGCATGCTCGCCGGCGCGGTCATGCACGCGGCTGGACATGACGGTCTCCCCGCTCGCCGCGGCCGCCTGGAGGCGTGCGGCGGTGTTGACGACATCGCCGATCGCCGTGAAGTCCTTGACCTCGCCCGAGCCGACGTTGCCCACGTAGGCGGTCCCGAAGTCGAGACCGATGCCGAGCTCTACCCATGGCCGTTCCTCGCCGTAACCCGCGGCGGCCAGCAGAGACTGCGCGTCGGCGATCATGTGGCGTGCGGGCTCGCCGGGGAAGATTTGTGGGAGGTAGAGGGCCATCACCTGATCGCCGACCAGCTTGTCGATGATCGCGTGCTCGCAGAGGATGTCGACGGCGGTGGCGTAGAAGCGGTTCAGCAGCGTCGCGACAGCGTCCGGCGTCTGGCGCTCGGCAAGCGCGGTGAAGCCGCGGACGTCCGCGAACAGGATGCCGACCTCCATCTCTAGGCCGCCCATCGGGGCCTTCTCGAAGCACTCGCTGCACAGGCGTGGGTTCTTGCGCGACGGAGCGAAGCCGAGGCGACCCATGAGACGCCCGCCGAGCCCCCCGTAGGGCACTCGGCAGATCGCGCACCGGGGGTCGCTTGGAAGGCGGCGCATCAGCCGGACGAACATGCGCACGCGGTGTGTCTCAAGGGCCTGGAAGAAGGCCTCGTCGCCAGCCTCGCTCACCGGCTAAGTATGACGAGCGGCTATGCCTTTTCGCTCGAGTGCCGAGTGCACTGCAAGCTGTGAGTCCTGAGTAGGTTGGTTCGCTCATTGAGTCGGGCGCCCGGGTCAGTGAGCGCCGGGAAGCAGCACCGAGAGCGACTCGTCGAGCTGGTCGGCCCGGAGGAACTGGATTCCAACGGCAGCAGCAGGTGCGTCCCACGGGTGCGATGGCTCCGCCTCGACCGAGAGCACCGGATGCACCCATTCCTGCCTTTCTTCCAGAGCCGCCGCGCCCAGCCAAGAGAACGGCGCAGCAACTTTGCGCGACACCCACGACGAGAAGCAAGCGCGAAGCCTCCAGTGCTGGGCGGCTCCCGGCGGGAAGCAGCACGCTACGAACATGCGGAGTTCGGGGCTCCGCCCAAACCTCAATCTCGTCGCGATCCGGGGGCAAAGTCTGGGACAGACCCCCATCGCTCCCGTACTTTGGCTTGCAAGGAGAAGGAGGTGGGTGGAGGGCTCTCGCCTCAGTTGGACTGGCGGCTCAGCCGCTCATGTTCGTCGCTGGTCGACGAACTGAGGGCGTACTCGGTGTCCTCGACGTCTGACACCTCGCGGGATACTAAGTCCCGCGCTGTCGGGTCAGCCGGCCAACCCAAGCCGCACCAAGGCGGCCCGGGCGATCATCCGCCGGGTGCCGGCGATGCCGCCAATCGAGCGGGTGGCGAAGTCCTCGACCCGCCCGGCAAGTTCGGCATCGCGCGCCGCAGCCGAATAGATGAGCTTCTCGATTGGCGAGAAGCGTCGCCCAGTCGAGTAGTCGGAGACGAGCCAATGATGGGTGCCGAGCTCGCGGCGGTGGCGCTGCGCGTAGGCCCCCAGGGCTCGATTGATCTCCCGATCCGATCCGTGCAGGAGAGCCGGGCCGACTTCCTCAGCCAGCCAATCCGCCGACTGGAACGCCCAGCCGCAGCCAACGCCGAAAAGCGGATCAGACGCCCGCTCGGCGAACACCTACAAAGACGCCGAGACGATCCTCGACCGCCTCGACCTACACACCCAGGGCGGACTGAAGGTGATCCTCGATCGACTCGACGAAATCGCCCCGCCGGGGACGACGCTTGGGAACACCCTCGGTGCTCAACCCGGCCCTTCGGGCGGAGGCAAGGTACCCGGTGAGGGGCCTGAAACGCTCGGCTGCATAGTCCCGGCTCGATCCTTACGTGAAACGGGTTGCGCGGTTAGGGCCTCGATTCCCGCAGGAGGGCGCCGCGCCGATACAGGGGATCCCCGCTCGGGCCCCAATACCCGCTTGTCGGGATCAGCCCAGGGTCGCCGCGAAATCGTGGAGTCTCTGCGTGGCATCGGTCAGGGGCAGCCCGTGACCGAAGAACACGACCTGCGGCTCGAGCGCCGCGAGACGCCGCGCCGAGGCTCGCATGGCGGCCGGGTCGGGCTGGTCGAAGCGCGGCGGCAGGCGCAGATCCGGCCGTCCGCTGAGCGGGTGCAGGCCCATCAGCGCGTCACCGGCGATCAGGACGCGGTCGGCCGCACGCCACAGAGACACGTGGCCCGGGGTGTGCCCGGGGGTGGGCACGACGACGAACCCCGGCCCCACCGTCTCCCCATCTGCGAACGCGGTGCCCGCGACCGGGGTGAAGCGCCCCAGCGCCCGGCTCAGCGGCTGCAGCCACGGTCGTAGCGCCAGTTCCGGCGAGCGGCCCGCGCGCAGGTCGGCGAGGTCCGCACCTCCACACGCCGCGCCCTCGAGACCGAATGCCCGGCACACGCGCGCGCTGCCGCCGGCATGGTCGAGATGGGGATGGGTGAGCACGTGACGGGCCACCGGCCGCGGGCTGAGCATGCGGATGACCGCGGCGCCCTGCCCTGGCAGGCCGGCATCGACCAGGACATCGCCGAGTAGGTAAGCGTTCAGGACGCCGCGCGGGGCGAGCGCGAGGCGCTGCACATCGGCCACAGGCGTCGCGTGCAGCACGCTCACCTGTCGACCCCTCCGCGTCCCGCACGCGCCGTCCGCAGTCGTGCCACGTGTGCCATGCGGGAAGCGTACGGCAACGAAGCCGGCTGCCCGCGGTTTATCGTCTGCGGGCATGCTGATCCGGGATGCCGATCCACTGCGCGACGCGGGCATCGTGGACGCGCAGCGAGCGAAGAAGCTGATCAAGCACGCCCTCGGATGTCCACATCGCGATCTTCTCGCCTGTCCCCAGTTCCGCTCTGCACTCGAGGCTCACCTCGAGCGTCCCGGCAGTCAACGCCGGTAGCCAGGCACTCCAGCGCAAAACGTGCTCCCTGCTTCTACTCTCGTATCATTGTGAGCGTCTCTGTGGTTGAGGCGCAGACAATCGCAACGCACGGTGACATCCGAATTGTGTCGACTCACGGTCTGTTCACGCTCGCTTCCCCGTCGGCGATTGAGGAAGCGCAGACCTCCTCGTCCGTCACGACCGGTGATCGTCCAAGGCGAGCGCGGGCGCGGGCGTGATCCCCGTGCCCGCTTTGTCGCGGAGGGGAGGCCGCGACCCAAGCCCAAATTGCACGAGCTGTACGACAGTCGCGTCACTGCCTCGGGCGGCAAGCGCTAGATTCGCTCAGTGAGCTTCCTCGCTGCGGCTGATGCGTACGACCGCTTCATGGGCCGCTACTCGGTGCTGCTGGCCCCACAGCTTGCCGATTTCGCGACGATCGCGGCTGGTCAGCGAGCGCTCGACGTCGGCTGCGGTCCAGGCGCTCTCACTACCGAGCTGGTAAGGCGGTTGCGAGCGGACTTCGTTTCGGCTGTTGATCCTTCCGGGCCCTTCGTCTCGGCGGCCCGAGACCGTCACCCCGGCGTCGACGTGCGACTTGGCTCGGCGGAGCAGTTGCCTTTTGCGGACCAGGCATTCGACGGAGTTCTCGCGCAGCTCGTCGTTCACTTCATGAAAGATCCCACGGAGGGGCTCAGTGAAATGGTGCGCGTCACTCGCCCAGGCGGTGTCGTGGCGGCATGCGTGTGGGATCACGCTGGCGGTCAGGGCCCGCTCAGCCTGTTCTGGGATGCGGCGCGCGAACTCGACCCCGAGGTCGAGGATGAGTCGCAGCTTGCCGGTGCCCGCGAGGGCGAGCTTCCGCGGCTGTTTGACGCCGCCGGGCTGCGCGAGATCGAGGAGTCAGCCCTGATAGTCAGCGTCGAGCATCCGAGCTTTGACGATTGGTGGGAGCCGTTCACCCTTGGCGTGGGGCCGGCCGGCAGCTACACGGCTGCCCTCGACGCGAGGCGACAAGCGCAGCTGCGCGAACGCTGCCGCGACGCGCTGCCGGCGGCGCCGTTTGTGCTCCGCGCCCAGGCTTGGGCAGCACGAGGCGTCGTGTAAGGGCCCGCGGGAGCAAGGCATCGTTCGGGTCTGCGGAAGGCGCGGCAGGGAGGCACCGCGCCTCCTGGCATCCGAAAGCGGGCGTGTCGAGGCTATCCGCGCAGACGACCGGATTGGACGACTTTCGACAGCACCGACCGAGGATGGGAACACGCCCGCTTGCGCCGGGCGAAGCGGAAGCGCTCGCCTCGCCGCGCCTCAGACGAGCACAGGGTCTCAGACTTCCTGCGCGCGAAGCGGCTCGAGCCATGACTTCGGGTAGACCGTCCCGAGGTTACCGGGCGGCTTCGGCTGTACGCGCATCGCCAACTCGCCGCAGGGGCGCGACTCGATCGCCGGCCGCAGATCTTCCATCGCCATCAGCAGTCTCAGGCTGGTGCCGATATCGAAGTCGGCCACGTACAGCCGGTCGCCGTTCAGCACGCCGTCGCCGATCAACGCGTCGATCTTGTCGAGCGCAGTCGGCAGCTCGGCAAGCTGGCGCTCGACCTCGGGGTCGTATGAGTTGTTGAGCTTGCGTGCCCCGTATATGACGGGTGCACCAGTGCGCGCGAGTACCCCTGCCGGTAAGCCCAGTTTCGCTTCGGCGAGGAAAGTGGCCATGTCGCTCGCGGGAGCGTGCTTGAACGCCCACCAGATGATCGTGCGCGGTATCCGCTGAAAGCCGTCGGCCCACCGCTCGGCGTCCTCGACCTTCGATCGTTCGGCCGGATCTGAAGGAAACAGGGGAGGCTCCGGTTGCACGCGGTCCAGCTCGCGTGCGATTGCCTGAGTGCCCTGAATCTTGCGCCCGTCGATCTTCATTGCGGGTACGCGGTTGTTTGGGAAGCGCAGCACATGTGGCACAACGAACCGGGTTACCACCGGGAAGATATCGATGTTTTTGTAAGGAATGCCCTTGTATTCGAGCATCAACCGGGCGGCGCGAACTGGGTGCGAACCAGGAATCCCGTAGAGGGTGACCTTCATACCACGAACCCTAATACACAGACGGCTTTGCGAGCGCGCCGTGCGGTCAAGCCCACCATCGGACTCGAAGCGAGAGCGGCTCGGCGCGTGCCGTCCGCCCCACCGGGTCCACCTCGATCGCCTTCATCGGCGAGAGGTCGACCACGAGCCCGCCGTCACAGACAGCGTGCCCGGCGACGCCGTGCCCACCGGATCGACGACCGGAGCTAGTCCGGAGGGGGAGTCTGGAGCGAAGCTCAGCGAACGCTCGCAAATCGCGCGAAGGAGCAGCAGACCTCGAGCCGGCGTCCGTAGTCTGCCCTCGCCAGATTGCGGATTAGTCACGACGTGCGACCCTCCTCTCGGGCCTATGGTCAGAGGCGCCATGCCCCGCTTACCGATAGTGACGACGCAGGAGCGCCAAGGGAAGCCCACCCGAGTTCCAATCGTCAATCTCAGACCGCAGCCTTGGCGCTGGGGCCATCCGCGGGTACTGGTCGAGCACCCGGACGAGGCGACGGGCCTCGCGATCGCCTCCGGCTTGCGCTTCGCCGGCTACGCGGTCGCCGTTTGTCCCGGCCCACACGGACGCGGGCAGTGCCCGCTGGTAGGGCCCGAAGGGTGCGCCCCCGCTCACGATGCCGATCTCGTCGTTTGCTGCCTGGGCTACGAGCGCGAGACGGCCCAAGAGGTCCTGCGAGAGCTGCGTACGCGCTATCCCGGCATTCCGCTGGTGGTCGAGGCGCCCTCCGACGCAGACCCTGATCTGCGCGAGCTCCTGGACGGCTGCGAGCAGCTGCCGGTCCCCGCGACCCCCGAGCAGATCGTGGCCGCTGTGCAGAGCCTGCTCGGCCAAGCCGACGAGGAGGCCGCCGGCGGTGCGTAGCCCATTTCACAGCGAGCAGGAGGCCTTCCGCTTCGTCCTGCTGCTGATACTCGGCCTGGTCCCGGTCGTGCTCGCCGCAGTCCTCGGCCCGACGTGGCTCGCTCTGGCGGTGCTTGCCCTCGTACTCGGCGCCCTCGCGATGCGCGTGGCGCAGCTGCGCATGCGCAAGCTCCGCGGCCTGCAGCTGCCGGTGAAGATGGCCCCTCCGCACCTCGGCTCGGCGGCGGAGCGCCGCGTCCTGATCGTGGCGAACGACACTCTCGGCGAGGAGGCGCTGCTCAGCGAGGTCGCGAGGCTGGCCGGCGTGCCGGGCACGCACGTGCTTCTGCTCGTTCCCGCGCTGATCACGCCTGGAGCCCGCTTGACCGGCGCGGTCGACGGTCTCATGGACCAGGCGCGCGTCCGTCTGAAGAGCGCCCTCGAGCGCGCCGGCCGCGGCCCCGTCGTTGCCGGCGAGGTCTCAGAAGCAGATCCCCTCGACGCGATCGAGGACGCGTTCGCCACCTTCGCGCCTGACGAAGTGATCGTATCCACTCGCTGGGAGCGGTCCGCGAGCGGGCTGGAGCCGCGGCTCGCGGGTCTCGTGCGTGAGCGATTCGCCGTGCCCGTTCGTCATCTCGTCTTCGAGCCCGGCTCCGCTGCGCGGGAGCCAGAGGAGGACACCGAGGCGAGATACAGGCACGAGTTCGGCGACGCGGCTGCCAGGAAGTTTGGGCTGAAGGCGCTCGCGGGTGCGGGGATCCTGGCCGCGGTGCTGATGTCGATGGTCGCGCTGGTGCAGAGCAGCGAAAGAGATGAAGCGCGCGCGGCATCCCAGGCCGCTGAGCGGGCCGCCGCGCTTCCGCCGGTGGCTAAGGCGGTCGATCTGTCGGTCATCGCGGAATACAAGCGCGGTCCGGAAGGCGAAAAGCACGATGCTTTCACCACCACCGAATTCGCCGTCCGGGCGGGCCGGCCCCAACAGCTGAGGATCGACAACACCGATTCCGTCCCTCATAGCATCACCTCGCCGGGAGCCGGCGTCAACATCGTCGTGATGCCCGGCACTCACACCTACACGCTGCTCGTGAAGCAGCCGGGAACGTTTCTTTGGTTCTGCACTTTCGTATGCGACGAATGGGCGATGGAGCACCCCGGTTACATGAGCGGCTACATCACCGCCAGCTAAAGGCGAGCGCTTCGGTATCGACGTTCACGGGGCGGTCGGCGAGCAGTCGCTGCGCCGGCAGGCTGACGGGCCGTGCGGACCGGAAGCGGAGCACCACGAGTCCATGGATCGAGCGCCTGCGGAAGAGGTGGAATCCGCGGGCGGGCGGCCGCGTGGCGCCATGCCGCAGCGGCGCGTAGCCGACGAGGTCCACCTCGCTGACCTTGACCCTGGCGTGCGCGTCCAGCGGCGTGAGCGACGGCAGGTAGTACTGAAGCGGCGTCGCGCCGATCGAGGCCACGACCACAGCCCGGTCGGCAGGCGCTGCCGGACGCAGCACGGCTGCCGCGCCGCGCCAGTCGCCGCGCTGCAGCTGTGGGCGCCGGAGGACCGCGGCGTAGACGCCCAGGTTCGCCAGGCAGATCAACACCGCGAGCACCACTCCGGCCAGCGACGCTCGCGCCGCCAGCACCAGCGCGAGCGCCGCCGAGATCGGCACCCACACGCCGACGAGGTAGCGCGGCGCGAGGTAGTCCACGCCGCCGAGCGCGAGCAGCACCGGCAGCACGATCGCGGCCACACCGATGCCGGCGCACAGGAGCGCGCCTGCGCGCGCCGGTGGCTCGAGCCTCGGCAGGAGCGTCAGGGAGGCCGCGATCGGCGCGAGCGCGGCGAGCATCACCAGATGCCCCAACGGCCGACCGGACTCGCCCACCAGGTAGTAGTAACCGACCGCTTCCAGGCGGCTGTGCAGCGGCCAGTTGGTGATCCAGCTCAGCCCGCGTCCGTGCTGTGCGAGCAGCAGCGGGAGCAGCGCCAGCCCGGCGGCCGCCACCGCGGCCACCGCGCCGAGGCGCCGGCGGTCTGCGGCGAGGGCGATCGGAGGACGGCGGTTCGGCGCCGGCGCCACGAGCAGCAACGCCCCCTCGATGAGCACCAGGAAGATCGCGAAATAGAACGTCGCCAGCGCGAGGGCGCTGGCCAGCGCCCACATCGCCAGGTTGCGCGTCGTGGGCGCCTGGCGCGCACGCAGGAAGTACAGCAGCGCGATCGCCGCCAGCAGCACGAACAGCTCGTAGGAGCGCGCTTCCTGGGAGTACCACACGAACAGCGGATTGGTCGCGACGATCGCCGCGAGGATGATCGCCGCGCGGCGCGACCCAAGCTGCCGGCCGATCGCCCAAGCGACGGCCACAATGCCCACGCCGGCGCAGGCCGACAGCGAGCGCAGCGCGAACATCCCGGTCCCCAGCGCTCGTGTCCATGTCCACTCGAGCAGGTAGTACAGGGGCGGCGTGTTCTCGACGTGCACGACCGCGCTCAGCATGGCCGAGAGCGAAGGATGCATTACGCGCACCGCCGTGACGGCCTCGTCGTACCAGAGGCTCTGGTGCTCGAGCGTGGCAAACCGCAGCACGGCCGCGAGCGCCAGCAGCGCAATCAGCAGCCATCGCTCCAGCCGGTCGGAGCGGGCCGCGCCGATGGCTGGTTCTGCACCTTTGTATGCGAGGAGTAGGCGAGAAGAAGAACACATACATACACCTTGGGTAAGAGCAGCGTGTGCGAGGCAGCGGTTGGCAGTCGCTCGACACGGGAGGGAAGCCGCCCAACAAACGTAGCATTAGATGCACTAAAGTGCTACGTTGTGTTGGGATAGTGCCACGTTCCTTCGCATCCCGCCGCCAACGCCCGTCATGCACACCTTCAGGACCCTCGACCGTCAGATCGGGATGGTGCCCGCCCCCGTCGCGGTGGCGTTGGGCGGTATCGACAGAGCCCAGGGCCGCGAGGGGGCGCTGCGGGAGCGCGACCCGGAGACGCTGAGCACGCTGCGGGAGATCGCCCGGATCCAGAGCGTGGAGTCCTCCAACGCGATCGAGGACATCACGGCGCCCAGCGAGCGCATTCGCGAGCTCGTCACGAGAGGAGCGCGGCCCGAAAACAGGCCCGAGGAGGAAATCGCCGGCTACCGCGCCGTGCTCGACACGATCAACTCGAGCGCCGCGAGCATGCCGTTCACCCCGAACGTGGTCGAGCAGCTGCACCGCGACCTGTACCAATTCACGAACACGCCGGCCGGCCGCTGGAAGAACGTGGAGAACTCGATCCAGGAAATACAACCCGACGGAGTGAGGGTCGTGCGCTTTCAGACTATCTCCGCGGTGCAGACGCCGGCCGCGATGGGAGAGCTGCACGAACACTTCGCCGTCGCAAGCGAATCCGGCGTGCATCACTCGCTGCTGCTGATCGGATGCTATCTGTTCGACTTCCTGGCGATCCACCCCTTCAGGGACGGCAACGGCCGCATCTCGAGGCTGCTCACACTGCTCTTGCTCTACCAGGCCGGCTATGAGGTCGGGCGCTATGTCAGCCTCGAGCGGCTGATCGACCAAACCCGCGACACCTACTATGACGCCCTGCAAGCCGCCGGCCATGGCTGGCACGAGGACGCACACGACATCGAACCGTGGCTGCGCTACTTCCTCGGCATCCTCACCGCCGCCTACAAAGAGCTCGCCGGCGCAAGCTCCACCGCCCCCTCCGGCCGCGGCGCCAAGCGCGAGGCGATCGCGCGATTCATCCGCGGCTCCACCGCCGAGGATTTCACCGTCGCGGACGTTCGCAGGGCTGTCCCCACAGCCAGCGACTCATACATCGACAAGACCCTCGCCCGCCTCCGCGACGAAGGCCTGATCGAACCCATCGGCACGGGACGGGGCGCGCGCTGGCGACGGCGGACATAGGATTTTCTCGTAGACGACCCTTGACCACTCTACATCCACGTCGGCGGATCGGCTGGGGTGTATGCTCGCCCGATGAAGACCCGCGTCGTCGTCTTGGGGGCGGGCTTTGGCGGCCTGGAGCTGGCGAGCACGCTCTCGCAGGAGCTCGGCGACACGGTCGACGTGACCCTGATCGACAAGAACGATGCGTTCGTCTTTGGGTACTCGAAGCTCGACGTGATGTTCGGCAGGACCACGCTGGACGCCGTGCGCCTTCTCTACCGTGAGATCGCCAAGCCCGGGGTGCGCTTCCTGCGGGAGACGATCACGGCGATCGATCCCGAGGCCCGGAGTGTGAGGACCGACGGGGGTGTCCACGAGGCCGACGTCCTCGTCGTGGCGCTGGGCGCCGATTACGACTTCGATGCCACGCCGGGACTCGCCGAGGGCGGTAATGAGTTCTACTCCGTGGCTGGCGCGCAGCGGCTCGCCGGAATCGTCCCGGCGTTCTCGGAGGGGCGCGCGATCATCGGGGTGTGCGGCGCGCCGTTCAAGTGCCCTCCGGCGCCGAGCGAGTGTGCGCTCTTGCTGCACGACTATCTGTCGAGGAGGGGTGTGCGCGGCGACTGCGAGATCACCCTCGTCCTGCCGTTGGGAAGCCCTGTCCCTCCCTCGCCGGACACCTCGCGCGCGCTCCAAGACGCCTTCGCCGAGCGCGACATCAAGTTCGTACCAGGCCGCCGCCCGAGCTCGCTTGACCCGGCGCGTCGCGTCGCCGTGCTCGACGACGGAAGCGAGATGCCTTATGACCTCTTCCTCGGCGTCCCGAAGCATCGCGCCCCCGACGTGGTCGTCGAGAGTGGCATGACCGAGGACGGCTATGTGCCCGTGGACTCGCGGACGCTGCAGACGCGATTTTCGGGTGTGTACGCGGTCGGGGACGTCACCACCGCCGGGGTGCCGAAGGCGGGGGTGTTCGCCGAGGGAGCCGCACGCGTCGTCGCCAAGTCGCTGATCGCGAGCATCCGCGGTGGCGAGCAGCCCCCGCCCTACGACGGGATCGGCATCTGCTACATCGAGTTCGGCGCCGGTCGTGTGGGTCGCGTCGAGGTGGACTTCCTCTCCGGACCGAAACCGACCGGCACCTACGGTGAGCCCTCCGAGGCGCTCGCCGCCGACAAGCAGCGCTTCGGCTCCAGCCGCCGCGCCCGCTGGTTCGGCCGCTGAGCCTCAGGCTGTCGGGCGTCCACGGCGACGCCCGACAGGCTCCCGGGCGTCCACCGGCGACGGCCGGTTACTCCCTACGGTGTTCTCATATCTCACGCGACGATGATCGTGAACGCGTACCCGGTGGTCAGCGTCGTCGTCCCGGGAGCGTACGTGTCCACCTCGAAGGTGCCTGCTGGGCAGTTGGTGTGCTGAGCATTGACCGCGATCACACCGGGCGCCTTAATGGGGCCATAGCTGACCTCGGGTGAGACGGCCGCGACGCCAGGCGCGAGAGGGACGCCGGGTGTGGGGGTGATGCAGTAAACACCGGGACTCGGTTCGCTGGCACTGGTGATGTCGGAGGGGTTGATCAGGTTGACCGAGGGCGGCGACGTGGTCGGCTGCACGATCGCGTAGGCGACGGTGGTGCCGTTCGTGCCGTTTGTCCCGTTCGTGCCGTTTTTCCCGGTTTCGCCGGTTTTCCCGGTTTCGCCGGTTTTCCCAGTCGGGCCGGTTTTCCCAGTCTTCCCGGTTGCGCCGGTTTTGCCCGTCGCTCCCTTCGGACCGGCGGGCCCTGTGAAGCCACGTGGCCCGCGGAGCAGGCAGGCACGGATTCGGTGGTGATGGCTGATGACGATCACGGCGGTGCAGATGCGCGCGCGGGCCTGATGGGCCGGGGGGCGCGAGCCCGTTCCCGCGAGCGCAGGGACCGCTATGGTCATCGCTCCCACGACTGCGGGCGTGGCGAGCAGGGACAGCGTTCGGAGGTGCGTGTTCATAGTGGCTCCTTGTTCTCGTCGGTCTCGTCGGGATAGCTCGTCCTCAGAGAACACGCGGCGCTCGCCGACGGAGCGGTTCCGGGGCGCCTCGGCGTGGGTGAGGTGACCGAGGGTGCCCGTCACCGACTGGTGTTGTTGCTACCGAGCGATCACATCGACCGGGTGTTGAGCAAGACGTTACCGATCGATCCCTTCCATCCCCAAATGAGCGAACTGATCGTTTATCTCTCCGCCCGGCGGGCTGGGCGACTGATCCGCAAGGACAACCGCAACATCGTAATAGGGATAGGGTGAGAGAGAGGAAGGAAGATAAAGAGGAAGGAAGAGAGAGGAGGGTAGGAATGAGCGAGGACTATCCGGTGCGGTTTGGGGTCGACTATCCCGATCGTGGTTTGAGCCGTCTCACGACGGCATTCCGCATCATCACGGTCATCCCGATCGCGATCGTGCTCGCGAGCATTGGCGGCTACTCGGGCAGCGGCGCCTATGGCGGCTCCGGGCGCACCATCGCCGTGAGCGGCGTTGGTCTCCTGGTCCTTCCGCCGCTGTTGATGATCCTGTTCCGCCGGAAGTACCCGCGCTGGTGGTATGACTGGAACCTCGAACTGTTGCGGTTCGCGGCCCGCGTGGGCGTGTATCTCGCGCTGATGGACGATCGCTACCCCTCGACCGACGAGCAGCAGGCGGTGCACCTCGACTTCGGTTATCCCGACGCGGAGCGGGAGCTCAACCGCTGGCTGCCATTGGTGAAGTGGCTGCTCGCGATCCCGCACTACATCGTCCTCTTCTTCCTCGATATCGGAGCGTTCTTCGCGGTGATCGCGGCGTGGTTCGCGGTGCTGTTCACGGGCCGGTATCCACGGGGGATCTTCGACTACGTGGAGGGCGTGATCCGCTGGCACAACCGCGTCCTCGGCTACGCATTCATCTTCGTCACCGACCAGTACCCGCCGTTCCGGCTGCGCCCCTGACGCCGGCTCCGGATCGATGTCGGCTCAGTGACCCCCGTCGGGCGCTTGCGGCGAGTGCCGATCACCAAATCGTCACGCGAGAAGAGGCGCCTGGGTTGAGCATATACTCTCGGAGCACAGCGTCCAGAGAATGCTCCAGCGTCCGGTGGGAGCTCCTTCCGTCGCTGTGAAGCACCTGAAAACGAGGTAGCCACCCTGTCCACCGAATCGATCGCCGCCCGCCCGTCATCGCCGTCCCCGCCGTCGTCCGGCGCCGGCGCCGCCACGGAGTCGTGCGCGGCCTGCGGAGCGCCTCTGGCCGATGACCAGCGCTACTGCCTGGAGTGTGGCGAGCGCCGCCTGCCGATGAGCAGCGTCCTGCTCGGCGGGCCTCCGTCCGGCGGGCCCTCTCAGGCTGGGGCAGGAGCGACGGCGACGGCGTCATCTCCTGCTTCTCCGCCCGGCTCGGTGCCCGCGGACGGCGCGGGCCGGGGCAACGCCGTCATGGTGATCGCCGGCGTTGGCGTGCTGCTGCTGGCGATGGGCGTGGGCGTGCTGATCGGTCGCTCGAGCGTCTCCAAGCCGGGTGCCGTCCCGGCGCAGGTGATCAGCATTGCCTCGCCTGGAGCGACGCCGACGGGGGCCGCGAGCACCCCGACGACCACGACGCCTGAAGCGAAAAGTGGTTCTTCCTCGTCCAAAAAAGGCGCAAAGAAAGGCGCTGGCACCGGTGGCGTGGGCTCGAGCATCGGCAAACCCGCTCCGCCGGCTGCCCTGAACGGCCTGCATTCCGCCAAAGGGAAGAGTTACGAGGAAAAATCCAAGAACCTCCCCAACGTGGTGGAAACGGGCTAGCGATATGAGCATCTCCGCGCCACAAGAACAGGAGGGGGAGGGGCGCTCCGAGCTGCGCCGCAAGCGGGACGCTCTGGCCGAGCAGGTGACCGAGCTGCACTGGGACCTGGGGGGGCTTGCTTATGAGATGGCGATCCGCGACCACTTTCGCCTCGACGTGCTCGTGCGGCGCGCCGCGGTTCTCCAGGAGCGCGACGCCGAGCTGGCCGAGATCGAGCGCCTGCTGCGCCTGGAGGAGAGCGCCAGCGCCGGCAGCTGTCCGCACTGCGCCGCCCCGCACAGCCGTGGGGCTCTGTTCTGCTGGCAGTGTGGCGCGACCCTGATGGAACGCTCGCCCGCCGCGGTGGCGGCGCCTTGACGGCGAGCGTCGATCGGGCCGGACTCTGCGAGGACTGCGGCGCCCCGCGCGAGCGTGGACAGCGCTACTGCCTCGGCTGCGGCGCCCGCATCTCCTCACGCAGTCTCCAGCTCGAGGAGCTGCTGCGACGCGTGCACGAGCGCTGCGAGGCCGACCGATTGCGGGCGGCGGGTGCCGGAGTCGCAGGCGGTAGCCCCCCGCCGGCGGCCGCGCGGCCCGCCGCTCGCCGGCCGGGCCTGACGCTGCCCTCATCGCGGGTCTCGGCGGTGCTCGTGCTGATGTTTCTCGGCTTCGGGGTGATTCTCGGGGGCGTGGCGAGCTCCCCCGTGCAGGACACGCTCGCCGCGTCCTCGGGCCGGCCCGTGAAGCTGATCCTCCCGCCGGCGGCGCCCGTCGCCTCGGCCGCGACGGAAACCTCGCCGCCGGCCGCCGGAGCCGAAGCGACGCCGAGCCCGTCCTCGGAAGGCTCCACGGAAGGCACGGGCAAGGAATCGTCTCAGGCGGCCGGTAAGCACGGCACGAAATCCTCGTCCGGCAAGTCGGGCGGCTCCTCCGGCAGCGGCGGGAAAGGCTCCTCCGGCAGCGGAGGCGGCTCTTCGGGCGGCTCGAGCTCAAAGCTGCCGCCGGTCAAGCACGTGTTCGTGATTGTGCTCTCCGACCAGCCCTATGCGTCGGTGTTCGGGCCCTCCTCGACGGCCCCGTACCTGTCCCAGACCCTCGAGCACAAGGGTGAGCTGCTGGTGCGCTACTACGCGGTGGCTCACCAGCAGCTGGCCAACGCGATCGCGCTGATCAGCGGTCAGGGACCGACGGCGGAGACCGCCACGAATTGCCCCACCTACGGCGACATCGCTCCCGCCACGGTGGGGGCCGAGGAACAGGTCACCGGCCACGGTTGCGTGTACCCGAGGTCGACCCAGACGCTCGCCGGGCAGCTGAGCGCCAAGCACCTGACCTGGCGCGCGTATGTGCAGGGCATGGATGAAGGGGGGAGCGGGGCGGGAGCGGGTACGGCCGACGGCGCGGACGGCGCGTGCGGACACCCGGCGCTCGGCGCGGCGGGCGGGGGGGCTCCTATTCCCGCGGTGACCCCGCCCGCGGGCCAGACGTATGCGACCTGGCGCAACCCGTTCGTGTACTTCCACTCGCTGATCGACTCCTCGGCGTGCACGAGCGACGACGTCGGGCTGGACAAGCTGTCATCCGACCTCGCCGACCCAAAGCACACGCCGAGCTTCTCCTACATCGTTCCCGACCTCTGCCACGACGGCAGCTCGACCTCATGTGCGAGCGGGGCGCCTGCCGGGATGCCGGCGGCCGACGGCTTCTTGAAGCAGGTCGTCCCCAAGATCCTCGGCTCGAAGGCCTACAAGGAAAGCGGCCTGCTGGCGATCGCCGTCGACGAGGCGCCGTCGAGCGGCGAATTCGCGGATTCGAGCTCCTGCTGCGGGCAGCCTCAGTTCCCGAACCTGCCGGCGTCCTCCTCGGGCCTGGCGCCGGAAGGGGGAGGGCAGGTGGGCGCGCTGCTGCTCTCGCCGTATGTCAAGCCCGGCGTCAGCCAGGAACCGTACAACCACTTCTCGCTGCTGCGCACGATCGAGGACCTGTTCGGATGTAAGCACCTGGGGTATGCGGGGCTCTCGAAGGTGAGCTCGTTTGAACCGTCGATCTTCTCCGCGACCCGTCAGTCGGGCTGATCTCAGAGGGTTGGGTGGGAGTGGAAGAGAGAGGAAGGGTAGGGTGGGCTCGCCTGTTCGTGCACTTCACTGACTGATCGCACCCACAACGTGAGGAATTGGTCTAAGATTCCGTTCAACGGTCATGCACGTCGATCCCTACATAGTTCTCGGCGCCGCCATCATCGGGTTCCTGGTCGGCTTGACGGGGGCCGGGGGAGGCGCGCTGATGACGCCGATGCTGATCCTGCTGTTCGGGGTGACGCCGTCGGCGGCGATCTCGAGCGATCTCGTGGCGGCGGTCGTGATGCGCCCGTTCGGAGCGGCTGTGCACCTGCGCAAAGGGACGGTCAACCGGCGGTTGGTCGGCTGGATGGTCCTGGGCTCGGTCCCAATGGCGTTTTTGGGCGCATATATCTTGCATCTGATGGGCAACGGCAAGGCGGCCCAGCAGAAAATCGAGATCGTGCTGGGCGCGGCGCTGCTGGTGGGGGCGGCCGCGATGGTGTTGCGCTACGTGCTCGACCGCCGCGATGGCGGGGTGCGCAAGGGTGTCGTCCACGACGTCGACGTGCATCCCCTGCGCACCGTCGCGATCGGCATGATCGGCGGCCTGATCGTCGGCATGACATCGGTTGGGTCGGGCTCGCTGATGATCGTCATGCTGCTGTTCCTGTACCCAATGCTCGGCGCCAACCAGCTCGTGGGCACCGACCTGAGCCAGGCGGTGCCGCTGACGCTCGCGGCGGCGCTCGGTGCGCTGGCGTTCGGTCACGTCGAGCTCGGCGTGACTGCCTCGTTGATCATCGGCAGCGTTCCGGCCGTGCTGGTCGGCTCGCTGCTGTCCTCGAGCGCTCCGGATCGCTACATCAGGCCCGCGATCACGTTTGTGGTTGGGGCCTCCGGTCTGAAGTACGTCGGCGTGGGCACGACCGCGCTGGGCTGGATCCTGTGCGGGACTCTGCTCGTCGCGGCCCTGAGCTGGCTGTGGGTCAGCCGCCCGTGGCAGAGGACGAGCGAGCTCGATGGGATGGTGCCGGCGGATGTCGCCGCCGCCCAGCCCGAGCTCGTCGAGTAGAGCCTTTCGCGCCTCCGCGCTCGAGCTCATCCTCCGCGCGCGGCGCCGCTCATCCTCCGCGCGCGGCGCGGCGGATTGAGAGCGCGAGCAGTCCGAGCACGGCGAGGGGCATGACCCACCAGGCCGAGATGGCCGCGTCGGCGAGTAGCGCTGTGAGCGCCAGAGCGAGCACGACTCCGAGGGCGGACCGCCAGTCGTCGCCGACGACGAAGTCCCAGAAGCCGGCGAAGAATCCCTGAACGCGTTTCATGCGCTCACCGTCGCCTGGTCGGGGATCTCGGCGGGCACGGACTGTCCGCCGGTGTCGGCGGTGGTCGAGCCCGTTACGCGGCGCAGGGTCCAGGCCATCGCGATCGCCGCCAGGAGGACCCCAGGGACGATCGCCAGCAGGGCGGCGTCGCCGCCCGGCCAGCTCGCGCCGGCGCCCTCGGCGCCCCAGAACATCCCGAAGGAGCTGAGCATGACGCCGACCGCGAGCTTCATCGTGTTCTCGGGCACCCGTGCCAGCGGAGCGCGCGCCGCGACACCCGCGGCGATGACGAGGAGCACCGCCGCCGTGGCGGCCGCGGCGGCCAGCGGTATGCGGTGCTGGTTGGATCCGAACGTGAGCACGATGAACGCTACCTCCAGGCCCTCCAGGAGCACTCCTTTGAAGGAGATCGTGAAGGCGTAGCCGTCGAAGCCGGGGTGCTTGGCGCCGGCGGCGCGTGCGGCCGTGGTCTCCTCGTTGTAGATCTGCAGCTCGTCGTGCTTGGCCTTCAGGCCGGCTGAGCGCAGGATGGCCTTGCGCAGCCATTGCAGGCCGAAGATCAGCAGCAGCCCGCCGACGAGCACCCTCAGCACGCCGATCGGCAGGGCGGTGAGCGCCGGGCCGAGCACTGCGACGATCGCGGCGAGCGCGAGTGTCGCGGCGCCGACGCCGCTCAGCGCCGAGGACCAGCTGCGGGTGGTGCCCACCGCCAGGACTATCGTCAGCGCCTCGACGGCCTCGACGGTGCAGGCGAGGAAGACCGACAGGGCCAGCCCTATGTCCGCGCCGCTCATGCTCGTGATGCTACGCCGCGCGCCGGGGGCCGCATCAATCCCGGCAGATATTCTGGCGTGGGCCCTAAGCCGCGCGCGTGAGCGAATCCGTGTCCGCGTCCGCAACGTCCTGCGCCAGCACCCGCCGGTAACCCCCGGCCAGGCGTTCCAGCGCGCGCTCCCACGTGCGGGTGCGCACCGCCGCGAGACCCGCGGCCGACAGTCGCTCGCGCAGCACGGGCGAGCCCGCCAGCTCCAGCACGGCGCCGGCCAGCGCATCGGCGCGGGCCTCGCACAGCAGGCCGCTGGTGCGGTGCTCGATCAGGGACAGGGGGCCGCCCTCGGCCACCGCGATCACCGGCAGGCCGGAGGCCTGGGCCTCGAGGATGACCTGGCCGAACGTGTCGGTTGTGCTGCAGAACATGAAGATGTCCGCGCGCGCGTACGCGCGCGCGAGTGCGTATCCGGAGAGCCAGCCCAGGAAAGTCGTGTGGGCGTCGCCGACCCGCTCGCGCAGCCGCTCCTGCTCGGGGCCGCCGCCGGCCAGGACCAGGTGCAGCCTGGGCTCGTGTGTGCGCGCCGCAATGAACGCCTCGGCCAGCAGCTCGGCGCCCTTCTCGCGGGTGATCCGGCCCGAGTAGAGCACGTTGATCCTGCTGCCGCTGCCGCTGCCGCCGGGCCCGGTGGCCCCGTCGTCACCGCCGTTCTCGCCGTTCCCATCCAGCGGGGCGGCGCGACGATCGCGCAGGGCCGGGTCGAAGCGCGAGGTGTCCACGCCCCGGTCCCAGCGCATGATCCGTTCGGCGGGCATCCCGATCTGCGCCAGCGCCTCGTCGGAGGCCGCGCTGGGGGAGAGGACGATGTCGCAGGCGCGGTAGAAGGCGCCGACGGCCATCGCCATTGCCTGCGCGAGCTCCGGGCGGCCCGAGCGCAGATCGGCGTAGGCGGTCAGCTCGGTGTGGTAGCTGCCGATCAGCGGCAGGCCCAGCGCTCGCGCGAGCAGCGCCCCCGCCACGCCGGCCGGCCCGGGCGAGCACACGTGGATCGCGTCGAAGGCGCCGTCGGTGAGCGTTTGCACCGCGGCGGGCAGGCTCGGCACCCCGACCTGTAGGCCCGGGTAGTAGGGCACGTCGATCTCCGCGACCGCCGGCAGCCGCCGGTCGACCTCGGGGTCGGTGCCGACGATCTCGATCTCGTAGCCGGGGACGCCCCTCCCGCGGATCTCTTCGATCGTGCGGGTGACGCCGTGCATCGAGTTGATGCCGTCGGCGAGGATTGCCACGCGGGGCGTCTCGCTGTCATCGCCCGAGCGTCCGTCGAGCTTGGCTCGCTCGTTGGCGAGGAAGGCCGTCGCGGGAGCGTAGGGGATCGCGGCGATGCAGCTCTCGAACAGCCCCTCGGCGGCGGTGAGGACCTCGGTCTCGCCCCGCGCGGCGCCCAGCGCGAGCTCGACGGCCTTACGCAGCTTGTGCTCGTGCAGGCGGCAGGCGCGACGGTAGAGATCGGAGTGGCTGAAGGAGTCGTCCTGCATGTGGGCGATCAGGCCGCGCTCGTCGAGGTGGTCGAGCTCGACGGCGGCCAGCCACGCGCGCAGCAGGCAGCGGGCGTCTGCCGGCGAGAGGTCCCCGCCGGTGGCTCCCTGGCGTGCGTCGCCCTCGGACAGCAGCCGGCTGACCATCGTCATCACGCGCCGCGGGTCCGGGCGGTCCGGGGCCGCCTCACCGGGAACGCCTGACCCGAGCGAGCGTGCGGCCAGGGCGATCGCGGCGTGGGCCCACTTGGCGGCGCTGCCCTGCTTGCCGCGGGCAGTGACGCGGCCGGAGAGCATGTGCGCGAGGAACTCCTGCGGGGTTGCGGCGGGCGGGGACTCGGTGTAGGTGCGCCCGATGTCGATCCCGGCGTGGTCGTCGGAGCCGCCGATGCCGATCGTCTCGCGCGTGGCGACATACGTGGCGGCAGGCCGGTTCAGCTCACGTGCGCGGGCGCCGTTGCGGATCTCCCACACGCCGAACAGGTCCGCCAGGCGGCGGCGATGACGGGGAGTGAGGGGCTGATCGACGGTGTAGTAGGGGTGGGCGAGCGCGCAGGGGATGTCGCGCTCGTACATGTAGGCGGCGCAGAGCTCCACGTCGTGAGCATTGGCCTGCAGCCAGTCGTGGTCGTAGGGGGTGATGTCATAACAGAGCACGTGTACCGCCCGGGTGGGCTCGCCACGGAAGTGGGCGGTGAGCTCCTCGGAGACGAACGTGTCGGGCCGGCCGTCGGCGATCTGCATGACGCCGTCGATCGTGTCGTGGTCGGTGATCGTGACGAAGTCCATGCCCCGCCGCTTGGCGAGCTCATAGACCTCCTCGGGAGGTGTTGCGCACTCCGGCAGCCCGGCGGCGCGCTGGACTCCGAGCTTCGATATCTGCGAGGCGGTCGAGTGGCAGTGCATGTCCACCCGGGTTACGCGCTCATCCGTGTCGGGTGATGTTGAGTCGAGGGTCATCGTTGCTCCTCTCGTATATCTCTCTATCTGTACACGTACCATTTTGGTCGCAATTTGCGGGCTTTTGTGATCAGCCGGAGACTTTTGTGTGAAGGGTGTGTGAACGTTGATGAGATTTTCCTCATCGCTGCGCGCAGATCGGCCGGCCTCCGTAAGCTGTCGCGGCGATGCTGACGATCATGGCCTCCGCCATCACGTACTTTCAGGCGATCGTGCTCGGCGTGCTGCAGGGCGTCACCGAGCTGTTCCCGATCTCGAGCCTCGGGCACACGGTGCTGTTTCCGACGCTGTTCGGCTGGAACGACCTGGTCAAGGCGCAGTCTGAGTCGGAGTCGTTCTGGCTCGCGTTCGTCGTGATGCTGCATGTGGGTAGCGCGCTGGGATTGCTGTTCTACTACCGGCGCGACTGGGTGGAGATCGTCACGGCCTTCTTCCGCACGCTGGCCAAGCGCCGCGCCGAGACGAGCACTGAGCGGTTGGCATGGCTGATAATCGTGGCCAGCATTCCCGCCGGGATACTCGCACTGGCGTTCGAGCACCAGCTGCGCACGCTCACGGCCAAGCCGGAAGTGGCAGCCGTCCTGCTGATGGTCAATGGGCTGGTGCTGTTCGCGGCCGAGCGCTTCCGCCGCCGGGCGGCCGTGCGCGAACTGGCGGCCCGGGAGGGGCTCAACCCCGAGGGAGGACGGGAGCTCGATACGTTCGAGTACCGCGAGGCCTTCGTGGTCGGCGTCGCCCAGTCGAGCGCGCTGCTGGCCGGCATCAGCCGTGACGGCGTCACTATGGGAGCGGGGCTCGCGCGCGGGCTGGACCACAGCGACTCGGCGCGGTTCGCGTTTTTGCTCGCCACGCCGATCATCCTCGCCGCGGGCCTGTTCAAGCTGCCCGATCTGCTCGGCCCGCTGGGGGCGCCCGGCGGCCACAGCATCCGCGGTCAGGCGCTCGTGGCATGTGCCTCCGCTGCCATCACGGCCGTGTTCACGGTGGCGTTCCTGGTCAAATACTTCAAGACTCGCACGCTGATCCCGTTCGCGATCTACTGTCTGGTGTTCGGCGGGGCGATGGTGATCTACACCCAGACCTCCTGACCGTAAAGAGGAAGAATGTTGTTATAAAAATTTTAAGTGCGTATGACAATAGTTGTACGCGGTCCGGAAACAAACAACATGAGAGAGCGGTCCCCTCGGTTGTTGGTTATAAACAATTTGAACTGCGTATAACAATAGTTGTACGCAGTTTTAAATGAATATAAGTACACCCCCCCCGGCCGCCGGCGCGAGCCCTTAGCATGAGGAGCCCCGTGTCGAAAGGCCCGTCCAAGATGTTCGAGACCCGCAGCCAGGCGTGGAGTGAGGTGGGGCTGCTGGAGCAGGTCAGTCCGCGCGCGGCCAGACGCGCGGGCTGGGAGGCGGTGCTGCTGGGCATCCTGTTCGTCGTGGTGGTGGCCGTGTACGACAACCGCACGAGCCTGTTCGGGGTCGAAGGGGACGGCAGCTCGCCGGAAGCGAACACGGCGGTGCGCATCGTGACGGTGCTGGCGCTGCTGATTCTCGGCTGGGCGATTGCGCGGAACTTTGGCCGCGCGTTGGGACCGGCGCTGTTCCGGCGACTGGACCCGGCGACCGCGGGACCGGTCGGGTTCCTGATCCGCCTGGGGACGCTGGCGATCGCGCTGCTGGTGGCGCTGAGCGTGGCGGGCGTGCAGGCCCGGACGCTGCTGGTCGGCGGGGCGTTCACGGCGGTGATCCTGGGCCTGGCGGCGCAGCAGACGCTGGGCAACCTGATCGCGGGCATCGTGCTGCTCAGCGCGCGGCCGTTCAAGGTCGGGGACAGGGTGCGCTTGCAGGGAGGCCCGATCGCGGGTCAGATCGAAGGAACGGTCAGCTCGCAGGGCCTCTTGTATACGACGTTCGTGACGGGCGAGGAGGCTGTGATGATTCCGAACAGTGTGGTGCTGAACGTCGCGGTGAGCGCTCAGCCGCCATCCATTACGCGGTAGCCGTCGCGCAGCGCTCAGCCGCCATCCATTACGCGGTAGCGCAGGAACAGGCGCGAGTGGTGCTCCAGCGCGGAGCACAGCTCGAGCTCGATCGGCGAGCGCAGGTCCGTCCCGGCGAGAATGCGCAGTGGGGGCAGCCCGCCGTTCCGGAGGCCGCTGCCGCCACGATCACCCTCACCACCGCCGCCGGCGAGCAGGGGAGAGACCGACAGGAACAGCTCGTCGACCAACCCGGCCGACAGCAGTTGCGTGTTCAGATGGGGCCCGCCCTCGCATAGCAGGGTGCGGACGTGCAAGCGATCGTGCAGCTCGGCCAGCGCCGCGGGGAGGTCGAGCGAGAGCCGGGCGTGCGAGCCGTCATCGTCTTCGCGGCGCGCGCGCACGTACTCGACCCGGGCGGCACCACCGCCGGCGGCGGGGGTCTCGGGTAGGCTCTCCTGCGACGGCGTCACGATCGCGACCTGGGAGTCGGGGTCGGCGAGCAGCGGCACGCGCTCGGGAGTGAGGGCCGTCAGGCTCGCGGTGACGACGCAGGCGAGCGGGCGCTCGCTCAGGCCCCGCTCCACGCGCAGCCGGCGCAGGTCGGGATCGCGCACGATCGGGCCGTAGCGCTCGGTGCGCACGGTGCCCGCGCCCGCCATGATCGCGTCCACGACCGAGCGCAGCCCGTGGAACAGGGCGCGGTCGGCGCTGTCTGAGATCGGCCCCGAGCGCCCGTTCAGGGTGGCGCGCCCGTCGAGCGTGGCGATCATGTTCAGGACGACGTACGGGCGCCTGCGCCCGGCGGCTTCTGCTGGCGCGCGCCCGGCGGCGTCCGGGGCCGGCATCGATGCTCCCGTGCGCTCGTGCAGTCCCAGGCCGGTGACGATCTCCTGCACTTCGGCCGGATCGCCGGGGGGGAGGAGGCGTTTGAAGGTGATCGGCGCGGGGGGGATGGCGATTGGAACCCCTTTCAAGCGATCGGCGTGTTCGGATGACCGTACCGGACCACGCGTTTCGAAAGAGGTTCATAGCAACTTGTAAACACTTGGGAGGCCCGACCTGCTACGGTCGGGGCGTCTGGCCGGCATAGAAGACCGGCAAAAGTAGCAGTGCAAGCTCGCAGGTCGAAGCTCTAAGCAGCATCCTCCGCGCAGCAGCACGCACCAACACACACCGTGGAGGAGTTCCATATATGCCTACCGGCACCGTAAAGTGGTTCAGCGACGACAAGGGGTTTGGCTTCATCACCCCCGACGATGGCGAGAAGGACCTGTTCGTCCATCACACCGGCATCAACGGCGAGGGTTACCGCTCGTTGCAGGAGGGCGCGAAGGTGTCCTATGACGCTGAGCAGGGCGACAAGGGCCCCAAGGCCGTCAACGTCCAAGCGATCTGAGATCGCCCCCGCGGGGCCTTGGCTCCGCGGGTCAGAGCTTGACCTGAGAGCCCGCTTCGGCGGGCTCTCGGTCGAGGCGCGCAGGGAAGCGATCGGCGCGGGGGCGCTGGTCGTGCTGGTGGGCTTGAGCCTGCTGTTTGTCGTCATGGCGGCCGATCGCCCGAGCCTGTTCGCGGCGACCACCCACACGGGCTTCTTCCCGGGCTGGATGGCCGGCCCGCTGGGCGGGCTGTGGCCCGGGCTTACACGCGACGGGACGGCGCTCAGGTGGATGTTCAGCGCGATGATGGCGGCGATGTACGCGGGCTATCTGGTGGCGCTGCGGTACGTGCCCGGCATGCGCCTGAGCGCGCGCTGGGCGATCGTGACGGTGGTGGCGGTGCACGCGATCCTGCTGCTGGCGCCGCCGATGGCGCTGACGGACATCTTCAACTACATCAACTACGGGCGGATAGAGGTCGTGCATCACCTCAACCCGTACACCACGCTCCCGATCTCCGAGCCGCACAGCGATCCCAGTTACGTCCTCAGCAACTGGCACGAGCTGCTGAGCCCGTACGGCCCGTTGTTCACGCTGCTGACGTTCGCGCTGGTTCCGCTCGGCGTGGCGGCGTCGTTCTGGGCGATCAAGGCGGTGCTCGTGGCCGCGAGCCTGGGGACGATCCTGCTCGTGTGGAAGTGTGCGCGGATGCTGGACCTCGACCCGGTCAAGGCGATCGTGCTCGTTGGGCTGAACCCGATCGTGATCGTATGGGGACTGGGAGGGGATCACAACGATTTCCTGACTGTGTTCGCGGTTGTGCTCGGTTTCTATCTGCTGCTGCGCGCGCGCGAGCACGAGCGCTCCGGCGGGGCGGAGATAGGAGCGGGCGCCGCGTTCGTGGCGGCGACCGCGCTGAAGGCGTCGGCCGGGGTCCTGCTTCCGATCGTGCTGGTGGCCCTGCTGCGGTCGCCGAGACGCCTTCTCGACGTCCTCCTCGGCATGGTCGCCGCGGGGGTGGTGATCGGCGCCGCGAGCCTGGTCGCGTTCGGATTGCACATCCCCGACCTCAGCACGCAGGCCCGGCTGGTGACGAACATCAGCATTCCCAACCTGATCGGCCTCGCGTTCGGCGCGGGTGGGGAGACCGAAACGCTGCACAGCCTGCTGAGCGCTGTGCTCGTGCTGTCGGTGATCGGCTGCTGCGTGATGGCGTGGCGCCGGCGGGACTCGATCACGGCATCGGGCTGGGCGACGGTCGCGCTGCTGGTGACGCTCGGCTGGGTGCTGCCGTGGTACGTGCTGTGGTTACTGCCGCTCGCGGCGCTGTCACGCTCGCTGCGGCTGCGCAGGACCGCGCTCGTGCTCGGCGCCTACCTGATGATCGCCTGGGCCCCCGCCGCGGGCCTCGTGTGGAGCGCGATCAGGTTTCACCCGGAGAAAACTCCGCTGGGGCGATTGCACCAGCGGTATGTCAAGGAGCTCTTGAACTGACCCTCGTCTGAGAGCTGTTGAACTGAGGCAGGCCTGCATGGCGCCCGGTTCTCTACTCGTCCGCCGCGGGCGGGCGACGGCCGAGCTTACGCTCGCTGGCCCGGCGCTTGGTGTTCAGTCGCCGGGCGCGGGAGGCGGCCGTGGGGCGGGTGGGGCGCCGCTTGCGGGGCACGGTGAGCGCGCGCGCCAGGCGCTCGGCGAGCCGGCGGAGCGCGAGCTCGCGATTGCGCGCTTGGGAGCGCTCGTCCTGGGCGACCGCCACCAGCCGCGGGCCCGCGCGCGCGAGCAGGCGCGCGCGCTGTGACTCGGTGAGCGAGGGCGAGGCGAGCACGTCGAAGAGGGCTTCCACGCGCGAGGCGGTGACGTTGGCGTGCTGGCCGCCCGGACCCGAGGAGCGGCTCGTGCGCAGGGTGATCTCCGCGAGCGGGAGCGTCAGCTCGCGGTTGATGCGCAGCAGCCGCTGCTCCGGCCCCTCTTCGGATTTGCCCACGGGACGGGCCGTGCGTGTCAGGCCGCGTCTTTGTCGGCCGGCCCGCCGGAGAGGTGGTGGATGGCTTTGACGCGCATCATCTCCTCGCCCTCGGGCACGCGTCCGTCACGGCCGATGTAGCCGTCCTTGCCGCCGGCGATCAGATAGACGGCGTCGACGTCACCGGCGTTACGCACCTTGCGCAGGGTGGGGGCGTCGACACGCGCGAAGGAGCCCTCATGCAAGCGGTGGGTGGAGCCGTCGCCGAGCTCCATCTCGATCGTGCCGCGGTGGACGAAGTAGAGCTCCTCCTGCTCGTCGTGGTAATGAAAGCCGGATTCGATGCCCGGAGGAATCACGATCGCGTTCACGCCGAACGCCGTCACGCCGAGGCCCTTGCGGACCTTACGAAACCCGGGACCCTCGCCCAGCGCGTCCAGATCCCCGATGGCGTAGCCCTCTCCGACCGTCACGTTCGGATACTCCGTTGATGCCTCCATCGATTACTCGTCTCCTCTCGAGGATTATGTGTTCGTTTCAAACTCGGTGTTACTATTGTTATACCTGGTTCAAAATGTATTGTCTCTTGAGGAAGGAGAGGGAGGAGTATATGTGTTCTCTTTTAAAGTCGGTACTACTATTGTTATACCGAGTTTTAAAAGTTATATGCCCTTCTCGACCCTTTAGGAGTTCAGTGCTACTATTGTTATACCCGGTTCAAAATGTTTATTGTCTCTCTCGCCTCCTTTAGGTTTCTCTCGCCCCTATGCCCCTATCTATCAGTGCTCGGCGACATGCCCGCCCTCGGGTGAGAGTGGGCGGCCTTCTCCAGCCCATCGTTGCAGGCCGCCGCGCATCGAGTAGGCCTCGAAGCCCGCGGCGCGGAAGGCCTGGGCGGCCATCTCCGAGCGTGAGCCGACGCGGCAGTAGAACACCACGGGCCGATCGCGCTCGACGGTCGCCGCCTGCGCGGTGAGCTTCACCAGGGCGATGTGGCGCGAATCCGCGATGTGGCCGGCCTCGCGCTCGTAGGGCTCACGCACGTCGATCAGCTGCGGGCCGGCCTGCGGATCGGGATCCTCCGCCAGCCAGTCGGCGACCTGATCCGGGTCGATGTCGATCTGGGAGGTGTCGACGGTTGCGCTCACTGGGACATGAGCGTAGCGGGGCCGCCGCGACAGGCCTGCCGGGACGCACGGGCGCTAGTAGGATCGAGCCACGATGCCCGAGACGATCGGCCAGGACGTCTACACGATCCCCCAGGAGCACCTCGACTTCTGCGCGACGATCGGCCAGATCGCGCGCGAGCGGATCGCCCCGCGCGCGGCTGAGATCGACGAGAAGGCCGAATACCCGTGGGACATCCGCAAGGTGCTTGCCGAGCAGGACATCCTCGGGCTGCCGTTTCCTGTCGAGTACGGCGGCACCGGCACGGGCACGCTGATGCTGAACATGGCGGTCGAGGAGATCGCGAAGGTCGATGCGGCGTGCGCGCTGATCTTGATGGTGCAGGAGCTGGGGACGTTGCCGATTCAGCTGTTCGGCGCCGACGAGCTGAAGGAGCGGTTCCTGCCGAGGTGCGCGACGGGGGAGTGGTCGCCCGCGTTCGCGCTGAGTGAGCCCGAGGCGGGATCGGACCCGGCGGGGATGAAGACGACCGCTGTGGAAGATGGCGACGAATGGGTGATCAACGGCACGAAGAACTGGATCTCGAACCTCGGGGTGGCCGACTTCTACATCTGCTTCGCGGTGACCGAGCGCGAGAGCAAACGGATCACGGCGTTTGTCGTGGAGGCCGACCGGCCGGGGTTCAGCGTGGGCAAGCTCGAGCACAAGCTCGGCATCAGGGCCTCACCCACGGGCCAGCCGATCTTCGAGGATGTGCGCGTGCCGAGGGAGAACGTGATCGGCGAGGTCGGGCGCGGTCTGCGGGTGGCGCTGGGCACGCTCGAGCGTACGCGCCTGGGAGCGGCCGCCCAGGCGGTGGGGATCGCCCAGGGGGCGACCGACTACGCGGTCGCCTACGCGCGCGAGCGCCGGCAGTTCGGGCAGGCGATCAACGAGTTTCAGGCGATCCAGTTCAAGCTGGCGGACATGGAAATCCGCGCTGCGGCCGCCAGGGAGCTCTTGTACAAGGCGTGCGCGATGGCCGATCAGGGCCATCCGGAGCGGGCGAAGTACTCCTCGATGGCGAAGGTGTTCGCCTCGGATACCGCGATGAGCGTTACCGTGGAGGCTGTGCAGGTGCTGGGCGGCTACGGTTATGTGAAGGAGTATCCAGTGGAGCGCATGATGCGAGACGCGAAGATCACCCAGATCTACGAGGGCACGAACGAGATCCAGCGGCTCGTGATCGCCCGCACGCTCAAGTAGAGGAGTCGCGGTGCGCGGGTCGTTCTTCTCACGACAGCGCGCCTCCGGCCAATTGCGCCGCGCGGGCTTCGCTGCCCTGATCGCGATGTCGCTGGGTCTGATCGTGATCGTGCTGGGGCAGGGCTTCAGCACGATCGGGGTGGTGCGAGCGCTCGAGGACATCGCGCTCGGGGTGATCGTCGCCGCGGTGCTGATGGGGGGCGCGGCCTTCGTCGCCGTTCGCCTGGCGGGCTGGCGCAATCCTGAGTCCGAGGCCGAGTTCGACGAGCTCGTGCGCCACTCCGAGGAGCTCGCCCGCGAAGGCCTGGCGGTGGATCCTGACGAAAACGAGTTCCTCGAGCTCGATCCCCTCAACGACGACGACTTCGAGGAGCTCGTTCGCGACGCGCTCGATGACCTGCCCGATCTGCTGCGCAACGCGCTGGCGCACGTTGCGGTCGTTATCTCCGACGGCGGTCGCCGGCGCGGCGCCTACGGCCTGTACCAGGGGGGTCAGACTCGTCGCGACGACACCCACGACCGGATCGTGATCTTCCGCGACACGTTGCGCCGCGACTTCGGGCACGACGCTGAGCTGCTGCGCGACCAGGTGGTGCGCACGGTCCGCCACGAGCTCGCGCATCACGTGGGCTTCGACGAGCTGGGCGTCTCACGCCTCGATCTCTGATTCGCCCCCCGGATCGTGGCGAGCAGGCCCTGCAGGGGCTGGGATGTCTTGGCTTTGGGGGGTGTTTGTATTTATATAATTTAAAACCCGGTATAGCGATGGTTATACGCAGTCCAAAAACATATACATACTAGGATGCGCGTCCGGCACCAACACCCGACCCAGGAGAGCACCACATGCCAGAGGCAGTGATCGTCGACGCCATTCGCACGCCCATCGGACGCGCGGCCAAGGGGTCGCTGAAGACCGTCCGCGCCGACGACCTCGCCGCGATCCCATTGCGCGCGCTGATCGAGCGCAACCCCGAGGTGGACTTCTCCTCCGTCGGCGACGTGATGATGGGCTGCGGTTACGGGGAGGGCGAGTCGGGCTACAACATCGGCCGCATCGCTCTGTTGCTCGCGGGCATCGACCACCACGTCCCCGGGTGTACTGTCAACCGCTTCTGCGCCTCCTCGCTGCAGACGACGCGGATGGCGTTCCACGCGATCAAGGCGGGCGAGGGCGACACCTACATCGCCGCGGGCGTCGAGGCCGTGAGCCGCGTGGGACGCGGCAGCCAGTTCGAGTTCAACCACGCCGTCGACGGCTCGCCCGGGTCCGCCTACAACGTCTACATCCCGATGGGTATGACCGCGGAGAACGTCGCCGATGAACGCAAAGTCAGCCGCGAGGCCCAGGACGAGTGGGCGCTCGTCTCCCAGACGCGCGCGGTGGCGGCGGTGCAGTCGGGGCACTTCGACAAGGAGATCGTCCCGGTGACCGTGCCGGCGCACAAAGACGTCGACAAGGAGGGCAACGAGATCGACGTGCCCGAGACGGTCGTCACCAAGGACGACGGCCCGCGGCCGGGGACGACGATGGAGAAGCTCGCCGCGCTGAAGCCGGTGTTCAAGGAGGACGGGACGGTCACGGCCGGCAACGCCTGCCCGCTCAACGACGGCGCCGCGGCGCTTTTGATCATGTCCGAGGAACGCGCCGCCGAGCTGGGGTGCAAGCCCAAAGCGCGGATCATCGCCTCGACGGTCGCCGCGATCCGCCCCGAGGTCATGGGTCTCGGCCCGATCCCGGCGATCCAGAAACTGCTCGCCGACACTCGCATGTCCATGAGCGACATCGACGTCATCGAGATCAACGAGGCCTTCGCCGCCCAGATCGTCCCCTGCAAAGCCGACCTCGGCATCGAGGACGAGAAGCTCAACCCCTTCGGCGGCGCGATCGCCCTCGGCCATCCCTTCGGCATGACCGGCGCCCGCATCATGACCACCCTCCTCAACGACCTCGAGACGCTCGAGGGGACCTACGGCATCGAGTCGATGTGCGTCGCCGGCGGCATGGGCATGGCGATGCTGGTCGAGCGCCTCTAACGGGGAGGCATCCGCAGGGCCCCGTCCAAGCGGATCGTCTCGCCGTTGAGCATGCGGTTCTCGACGATGTGACACGCCAGCAGGGCGTACTCCTCGGGCCGGCCCAGGCGCTGGGGGAAGGGAACGCCCGCGCCCAGTTTTGCGCGAGCCTCCTCGGGCAGCGCCGCCAGCAGCGGCGTGTCGAACAAGCCGGGGGCGATCGTGTTGACCCTGATCCCGTACTGCGCCAAATCGCGTGCGGCGGGCAGCGTCAGCGAGACGATCCCGCCCTTCGATGCGGCGTAGGCGATCTGGCCGACCTGACCCTCGTAGGCGGCGACCGAGGCGGTGTTCACGCACACCCCGCGCTCACCGTCCTCGTCGCGAGGCTCACCCGCGATCATCGCGGCGGCGGCGTGGCGGAGCACGTTGAACGTGCCGATCAGGTTGATCTGGATGACGGTCTCGAACGGCAGCAGCGGGTGGGGGCCCTTCGAGCCCGCGACCTTCTGCGCCCAGCCGACGCCCGCGCAGCACGCGGCGATCCGCAGTCCCCCGTCAGCCTGCGCCGCCTGGGCCACGGCCGCCTGCACCTGGTCCTCCTCGCGCACGTCGCACGCGACGAACTCAACGCCCAGCTCGCTCGCCAGGGCCGCGCCTTTGTCGGCGTTCAGGTCGGCGACGGTCACGACCGCGCCCCGGGAGTGCAAGGCACGAACGGTCGCCTCGCCGAGCCCGGAGGCTCCGCCGACGACGATCGCTGAGCTGCCCTCGATCCGCACGGTTGCGGAGCCTATTGGACCACGCGCGAGAGGGTCAGCGCGAACAGCTCCTCCGGATCGGTCAGCCAGCTCACGAGCTGCAGGCCCGCGGCCGACAGGTCCCCGCTCAGGCGCTCGGGGGTGAACTTGGCGCTGATCTCCGTGCGCACTTCCTCGCCGGCGTTGAAGTGCACCGGCAGGTTCAAAGCGCGCACGAGCGTGGTGTGCTCCCGGCGTGAGCGCAGGCGCATCTCGATCCACTCGTGCTGGGAGTCGAACAGCGCGATGTGATCGAAGTCCTCGGGGTCGAAGTCCGCGTCGAGCTCGCGGTTGAGCACCCTCAGCACGTTCCGATTGAACTCCGCGGTAACGCCCTCCGCGTCGTCATAGGCGGCCTCCAAGACATCCGGGTCCTTGACCAGATCGGTCCCCATCAGCAGGTGATCTTCAGGCCCGAGCAGCCCCACGATCTCGCGCAGAAAGCGGCGGCGGCTGCCGGGCGGGAAGTTGCCGATCGTGCCGCCGAGGAACGCCACGAGCCGCGGCCCCGTCGCGTCCGGGACCTGGTCGAGGTGGCGTTCGAAGTCGCCGATCACGCCGTGCACGCGCAGCCCGGGATACTCCTCGGTCAGCGTCTGGGCGCACTCGCGGACCATGCTCTCGGTCACGTCCACCGGCACGTAGCGGCGCAGCGTGCCGGCCTCGTGCAGCGCATCCAGCAGCACCCGCGTCTTGGCGGCCGTGCCCGAGCCCAGCTCGACCAGCTCGGCGGCGCCCGTGAGCGTGGCCAGCTCGGCGGCGGATTCCTGCAGGATCGCGCGCTCCGCGCGCGTCGGGTAGTACTCGGGCAGCTCGCAGATCCGGTCGAACAGCTCGGCGCCGCGCGCGTCGTAGAAGTGCTTGGGCGGCAGTTCCTTGAACGGGCGCGTCAGCCCGTCGAGCACGTCGTCGGCCAGCGATCGCTCCTGCGCGCCGTCGAGGTGCGAGTCGATCTGGATCGCGGCGGACTCGGCGGTGGCGATCGGCTCCATCACGACGCATCCCGTGCCAGGCGCAGGCCGGCGAAGATCTGGCGGCGCTGGGGCAGGTCCCAGTTGCGGAAGGTCGGCGTCTTCACGCGCGGGCTGGTCGCCCACGAGCCGCCGCGGAGCACGCGGTAGTACTCGCCGAAGAACACTTCCGAGTACTCCCTGTACGGGTACGCGACGAACCCGGGGTACCCGCCGAACGTGCTGCTCGTCCACTCCCATACCCGGCCCACCTGCGTGAGCGTCTCCTGGCCCCAGGTCGCCGCCCGCTCCCACTCCGCCTCGCTGGGCAGACGCGCGTCGTGCGCGCGGGCGAAGGCGTCGGCCTCGAACCAGCTGACGTGACAGACGGGCGCGTTCGGATCGCCTGCCGTCACGGCCGGGTGGTGGGTGATGTCGTACTCCTGCTTCCACGCCCAGCCCTCGTTCGACCACCACTCGCGCCGCTCGTAGCCCCCGCCCTCGCTGAAGCGTATCCAGCTCGCCGCGCTCACGGGGCGACGAGCGATCTGAAACGCCCCGAGCGCGACCGTGTGGCGCGGACGCTCGTTGTCGTAGGCGAACCCCGTGGGGCCGGCGCCCATCGCGAACGGCCCGGCGGGCACCTCGATCCACTTATCATTCGCGCCCGCCTGCGGCTCCAGACTTGGCTCGCCGGGCGGCAGCAGGCCGGCGATCGCCAGCGTCTGGCGCATCGTCTCCGAGTGCTGCAGCTCGTGCCGGATCACCATCTCGCAGACGCTCCCATCGCCGGCGCCCCGTCGCACGAGCACTTCGGCGGCGCGCTCTCGCACTTCGCGCATGTACGCGCGCGCGTCATCCGGCCCCAGCGCCTCGATGTCGCCGCGGACGGCGCGGGGCGTCTCGAACGCGTCGTACACGCCGGCCAGGTCGGGACGCAGCAGCTCCAGTCCCGCGTGCCGGTGCGCGAGCCACAGGTCCTCATAGGCGGCGATGTGGCCGAGGTCCCAGGCGAGCGGGCTCATGATCGGCGAGTGGACTCTGCTCAGATCCTCGTCGGTGAGTCCCGCCACCAGCGCGAATGTGCGCTCGCGCGCGTCATCGAGCGCGCTCAGCACCCGCTCCTCCGGGCTCGGCGGTGCGGCTTGATGGGTCGCGGTAGCTGTGCAGGCCATCAGGGAACCCCTCACTGTACGACGCTCGGCGCGGTTTGGCTCACCTGCGCGGGGATGGAGGGGCGGCCGCGTCGTCGACGATCACGCTCAGCCTGCTCCGTCGCAGCAGGCTCGCGGGCACGTGCTTGGTCGGCTCGCCGAGCATCGCCGAGATCGCGTCGGACTTGGGGGCTCCGGTGGCCAGCAGAATGCAGCAGCGCGCGGCGCGCAGCACGGCCATGCTCAGGGTGATCCGCTCGGGTGGGGGCTTGGGCGAGTCGTGCACCCCCAAGCACAGCGCCCGTTCGCCCGCGTCCAGCGCCGGCGCCCCCGGGAACAGCGACGCGACGTGCCCGTCCGGGCCGATTCCCAGCACGATCACGTCGAGCACGGGCGGGCCGCCGTCGCGAAAGGCGACGTGCTCGGTGAGCGCGCGCGCGTAACGCTCGGCTCCCTGCTCGGGTCCCAGCTCGCCCTCCATGCGGTGGACTCGCTCGGGCGCGATGCCGGCGGGCGCGAGGAGGGTCTGCTGCGCGAGCCTGTAGTTGCTCTGCTCGTCGTCCGGTCCGACGCAGCGCTCGTCGGCGAACCATATTTCGACGCCGTCCCAGCTCGGCCGGCCGATCCCGGACGACCGGTGGTCGCTCGCGAGCAGTTCGTAGGTGCGGCCCGGCGTGGTGCCGCCGCTGAGCGCCAGGTGGGCGATGCCACGCTCGCGGTGGGCAGTCTCGAGATGTCGCGCGATCTCGAGTGCCGCGCGTTCGGACACGGCCTCGGTGTCGGACATCGTCGTCAACCGTGTCATTCAGTCTCCGCCTCGGGGAGCATCGCCTGAGCGGCTTGCAGCGCCGGCCTGTAGGTGGGGTCGCGCAGCAATGCCTGCCGGATGCCCTCGCCGAGGATGCCTCCCTCGCCGCGCGAGGCGCCCAGCAGCGTCCACGTGCGCTCGACACCGTCACGGTCGCGGCGGTGGGCGTGCAGACCCCCCGGTCCACGGTCGAGGCTCAGCTGCAGCCCCGACGAGGAGCTGCGCAGCAGCATGCCGGCCAGCCCGGGGACCTGCAGCTCGGGGGCGGACTGCAGGCGCAGCTCGATGTCCGTGCCCTGCCGTGATCTGGCCCCGCCGATCAGCGCGCCGTCATGGCCGGTCCGGCCCTCGATCCGCGAGTGGCTCAGCTCCTTCCAGCCCAGCCGCGACGCCAGCCAGCCGACGAACAGCATCGCCGCCACGGTCGAGTCCGGGTGATGGCGGATCTCCAGGGCGCTGAGCGAGTCCAG
The DNA here is from genome assembly GCA_963755165.1 of uncultured Solirubrobacterales bacterium. Classification (GTDB taxonomy): domain Bacteria; phylum Actinomycetota; class Thermoleophilia; order Solirubrobacterales; family Solirubrobacteraceae; genus Palsa-744. Next base: position 504,938 of record CAVWIT010000003.1, read on the forward strand.
CTCGGGGCGCATGCTCGCGGGGTCGAATGTCGCGGCGACCCGCTCCCGCCACGGAGTCGAGCGTAGCCAAGCCAGGTCGACCACATAGACCTGCTCAGAGAGCGCGCATGCACGCTCGATCGCCTCGCTCCAGACCGGCTCCTCGATCGAGTCGATCAGCGTAGCCTGCGCGAGGCCCAGCAGCGCGTCGGCGGCCTCGGGGTGACGGTGAGGCGACCACAGCAGTGTCGGCAGGTCGCTGACGACCAGCGGGTCGGCGATCGTGGGCAGGTCGTCGAGATGGCGCTCGCCGATCTCCACGATCGCGGTCTCGCGCAGCAGCGCCAGCTCGTTCGGGCCGGGGTCGCCTTCGGAGGCGACGGTCACGCGCGCGTTCAGACGCTCGCGGCGGGGCTCGTAGGAGAGCACGACCGTGCGCGAGGCGTGATAGCGCCCCACGCCGCGCAGCCTGTTGGCGATCTCGCCGCTGTAGTCGCTCTCGACGAACACGAGCATGTTCAGCACCCGCGCGGGCACGAACCCGCCGTTCTCGGCGTGCTTCTCGGCCAGCAGCTCCCGCAGCGCCGCTTCGATCGCGTCGGGCGTCGTGCCTTCCTCACTCCAGACTGCGTCGCTGACAGTTGTCGACATGGTGGGTTGTGGGGTGCTTTCGGGGAGGTTGGGGTGCTTCGGGGGGAGTGGGGTGCTTTCGGCCTTGGGGGGAAGAGAGAGGGAGGAGTTATTTGTTTAGTTTTTTGGGCCGTAACACTATAGTTATACCCAGTTTAAAAAAGAATACATACACTCACGCCCTGTCAGCCGGCTCGCCCATCAAATCGCTCGCCCCACCATCAAATCGCTCGCCAGGAGTGCCCCTCGCGGAGGATGCTCTGCGCCTCGGCTGGACCCTGTGAGCCCGCTTCGTATTTGGGCAGGACCATGGCGTCGCCGTCCGCCCGCGGATCCGCCCGCCGCGGGTGGGTGGGCGCCCAATATTTGACGATCTCCTCGCAGATCAGCCACTGCGCCTCGACCTCGTCGTTGCGGGTGAACAGGGTCGGGTCGCCACGCATCGCGTCCATGATCAGCCGCTCGTAGGCCTCCGGCGATTGGGACAGGAACGAGGTCCCGTAGAGGAACTCCATGTTGACGGGCCTGATCGACATGCGCGTGCCGGGGATCTTCGCGCCGAGCTGGAGCGTCACGCCCTCGTTGGGCTGCACGGTCAGGATCAGCTGGTTGGGGTGCACGCCGAGCGAGCCGTCCTGGCTGAAGGCGAGGTGGGGGACGGGCTTGAGCGTGACCGCGATCTCGGTGACCTTGCGCGCAAGGCGCTTGCCCGCGCGCAGGTAGAAGGGCACGCCGGCCCAGCGCCAGTTGTCGACTTCCAGGCGCAGCGCCGCGTATGTCTCGGTGATCGAGCCTGACGGTACGCCCTCCTCTTCCAGGTATCCCGGCACGTTCTCGCCGCCGGAGTGGCCCGCCGCGTACTGCGCGCGCACGGCCATCTCGGGGATGTCACGCTCGGTGGGCGCCGCGATCGCGTGCAGGACCTTGACCTTCTCGTTGCGGACCTCTTCGGCGGTGAAGCTCCCGGGGGGCTCCATCGCGACGTGGCAGAGCAGCTGCAGCATGTGGTTCTGGATCAAGTCGCGCAGCGCTCCCGCCTGGTCGTAGTAGCCGGCGCGGCTGCCGATGCCGAGGTCCTCGGCGGCGGTGATCTGGACCTGGTCGATGTAGTTGCGGTTCCACAGCGGCTCGAACATGCCGTTGGCGAAGCGGAACGCCAGCATGTTCTGGACCGTCTCCTTGCCGAGGTAGTGGTCGATACGGAAGACCTGGGACTCGTCGAACACGCTCAGCACGCGCGCGTTCAGCTCGCGCGCCTGCCCAAGCGAGGCCCCGAACGGCTTCTCGATGATCACCCGCACCTCGGTGTCGGCGCGGCGCGAGAGCCCTGAGCCACCCAGCTGGCCGATGATCACGCTGAAGAAGTCCGGCGCCGTCGACAGGTAGAACGCGCGGTTGCAGCGCTCTCCGGCCTGCTCGTCGAACTCGTCCAGCGTGCCGCCGAGCTCGGCGTAGACGCTGGGGTCGTCGAACACGCCCGGCACGTATCTGACGTTCTCCAGCAGCCCCGCCAGCACGTCATCGTCGGGCGCTCGCCGGGAGAACGAGCGGATCGCCTGCTCGCACTCCGCGCGATAGTCCTCGTGCGCTTTTTCTTTGCGCGAGACGCCGACCAGGTGAAAGCGCTCGGGCAGCGCGCCCTCGTGGGCGAGGTTGTACAGCGCGGGCAGCAGTTTGCGCCGCGCCAGATCGCCGGTCGCGCCGAAGATCACGAGCGCCGTCGGCGCGACCGGCTGGCGCTCGAGGCCCGCGACGAGGGGGTTCTCGAGCTCGGCCGCGATCGCAGTCTGTGTCATCGGGTGATCGTAGTCCTAGCGCCTGTACGGTACGTTGCGGGGATCGCATGACACCCGATCCCACGCGCCAGCTGCCGGACCGAAACCTCGCCCTCGAGCTCGTGCGCGTCACCGAGGCGGCGGCGCTCGCCGCCGCTCCGCTGGTGGGACGCGGCGACAAGGAGGCCGCCGACCAGGCCGCGGTCGATGGCATGCGCTACATGCTCCATTCGATCCAGATGGACGGCGTCGTCGTGATCGGGGAGGGCGAGAAGGACGAGGCGCCGATGCTCTACAACGGCGAGCAGATCGGCGACGGCTCCCCGCCGCAGGTGGACATCGCCGTCGATCCGCTGGAGGGCACGACGCTGGCGGCGCACGGAATGCCCAGCGCGCTCGCCGTGATCGCGCTGTCCGCGCGCGGCACGATGTTCGACCCCGGCCCGTGCGTGTACATGGAGAAGATGGCGGGCTCCCCGGAGATCGCCGATCTGCTCGATCTCGACTGCCCGCTGGGGGAGACCGTGAGCCTGATCGCGCAGCGCAAGGGTATCGCCGTCGGCGATGTGATGGTCGTTGTGCTCGACCGCCCGCGCCACGAGGCCGGGATCGCGGCGATCCGGCAGGCGGGGGCACGTGTGCGGTTGATCGCCCACGGCGACGTCTCCGCCGCGCTGCTGGCCGTCACCGAGCGCTCGACCGTGGACCTGCTGTGGGGCATCGGCGGCACCCCCGAGGGCGTCATCACGGCCGCCGCGGTCAAGTGTCTGGGCGGGCAGCTGCTCGGGCGGCTGTGGCCACGCGACGAGGTCGAGCGCCAGGCCGCGCGGGACGCCGGCTATGACCTCGAGCGCGTGCTCACGCGCGACGATCTCGTCTCAGGCGAGGATGTGTTCTTCTCGGCCACCGGCATCACCGACGGCGACGTCCTGCAGGGCGTGCACTACCCCAGCGCGGGGGGCGCCACGACGGAGTCGCTGGTGATGCGCACGCGCTCGGGCACGGTCCGGCGGATCAGTGCCACGCACGACCGCGCAAAGCTGGCGGCGCTGCGGGGGTAGCGGCTGTAGCGCGTGTGGGAATGCGGGTGTGCGTGTGGGAATGCGGGTGTGCGTGTGGGAATGCGGGTGTGCGTGTGGGAATGCGGGTGCGGTCCGGGGTGGGGATGTAGATCATTTAAAATTTGAACCGGGTATAACCATTGCGCACGAGCCTGGTTGTGGGTGTGTATAATTTTAAGTCTAGTATAACTATGGTATATAATTGGGTCTGGCAAATCGGCCGACCCGCGACTCGGCCAGGTCCAGGCGCGCGAGCGAGCGCAGGAAGGCGCGGGTGATCAGCACGTGGATGCGTGACTGGGTCGCGCCGTACACCCTCTGGCCGAGTCCGGAGGCGATCGCCGGATAGAAGCCCGCCACCTCGACCTCGACGTGCAGGCATGCGCTCGGGAGCCCCTCGCTACCCGGGGGGGCGGCGACCCGGGAGGGGTCAGCCGGCGGGGCTGGGGAGGCGACCCGGGAGGGGCCGGTCAGGCGACGGACCTCGATCTGAAGATATCCCGCGTCGCGGCCGCGACTGGCAACGAGCAGGCCGCCGGCGATGCGCCAGCGCACGACCCCGTGGCCCGGCTCCAGGTCGTACTCGGGCGGTGCGAAGGTGATTAATCGGAGCCCCGGCAGCAGCAGCACCAGCGAGCGTCCTGTCTGCGAGTAGCGCACGCGCACGAGGCCGAGGGTGACCCGTGTCAAGAAGCGCCAATAGGTGCGGGCCAGGCGCTCCAGGTACATGGGCGACCAGAGCTCGCGCAGCGCCGTCTCGGGCAGGCTCAGGTCGGCGGCCTGGACCGAGCGCACCGCGCCCGTGCGTGTGTCTTCGCTGGTGCGATTCTCGAGGTTTGAGATCGTGGCGGGCTTCACAGAGAGGAGGAGGCTCCTGTGTCGTGTGTGTCCTGTGCCGGGCAGGCTACGTGTCGGGCAGACCCCGTAACGGGCAGGCTGTGCCGGGCAGACTACGTACTTGCGTGCGTGCGCAGGCGGCGGACGCTGCGCGCAAGGGCTCGCTATTTGCGAGATTTGCAAGTACGGCGTGAACGTGCATGACGTCCCGGTCTGCTGATATTCAACGCGCGTGAGTGACGATGTCTTGAATCCCCGCAATTCAACGGCCGTGAGTGACGATGTCTTGAATCCCCGCATCGCCGAACGTCTCACACGGGCGGCACGAGCAGCGCAGACGCTGAGCGAGACGCTGTGGGAGGCGTTGCACGAAGAGCTGATCGACCCTCGCTCCCAGCGCGTGGCCGAGCTGTCCGGGCGACTGGCGGATGTCGCCGCGACCGTGGCCTCGCTCTTGGGGGTGGACAGCGCACAATCCTCACCAACGGATGCGCCCCCGAGCATTGAGGGTGTCGGCGTCCCCGATCGACCGGCGACGCGCCAGCCACCTGTGATGCCGGCGCAGCAGCCGTCCGTGGTATCAACCGAGCCGGAGTCTCATGTTGCGCGCGGGTCATACGACGAGCCGTCCCCGCTTCGGGAGCCGTCCGCCGAGGAGTCGCGTAGTCCCCCGACCCGCGAGTCACCGGCGACGGCTGAGGAGCCGCCGTCGGTGGGCGTGCTCGTCGACGAGCTGGCGCCAGAGGAGCCGCCCGATATCGAAATCAGAGACGAGCGCCGCGAGCGTGACCCGACCGCGTGGATCGCGTCGATCGGGAGCAGGCTGGAGCGTTACGAGCGCGACGGCCTGCCGTTCGCGGTGCTGCTGGTGGAGCTCGCCGACGTCGGGCGCCTGCGCCATGCCGAGCTGCCCGGCGAGGTGGCGCGCTTGACGGGCCTGGTCGAGGCTGCGCTCGCGGGCGAGCTGGCGCCCGCCGATTCGCTTACGCGCGAGAGCCCGGGTCGCTACTGGCTGCTGGCGCCGGAGAGCGACGCGAGCAGCGCAAGAGCGCTGGCCGGGCGTCTGGCCGAGGCGGTGCGCGGTGCGGCCAGTCATCGCGGAGCGCCGCTTGCAGTCGCGGTGGGCATCGCCGTCTGCCCTGTGGACGGCAGTCAGGCGGCGGTGCTGGCAGCGCACGCGGACCTCGCGCTGTACGCCGCGCGGGCCGCGGGCCGGCCGGTGGCCCCGTAGGTCTCGTTTAGCCGGGCCGGCCTGGGCCCCGCAGGTCTCGTTTAGCCGGCGGCCTGGGCCCCGCCAGTCTCGTTTAGCCGGCGGCCTGGGCCCCGCCGGTCGCGGCTTCTGCGGGGGTGAGGAGGGGCGAGCCGAGCAAAGGGGTGTTGGGCGCGCTGCCCACGACGCGGGCGGCGATGCGGACGGTTTCGGTGATGTCGAGGGCTTGGGCGGCGCCGGCGGTCAGGTCCCAGTCGGCATGATTGGTGTAGGGGCCGCGGTCGAGGACCGGCACGGTCAGGGCATGGCCGTGGTAGCTGACCTGTACGAGCGTGCCGCAGGGCAGGGTGCGGTTGGCGACGCCGAGCACCGCGGGCGTGAGCGTCTGTCCGCAGGCGGTGGTCTGGCCGTAGAAGCCGGGGCCGAACCAGGTGGCGATGCCGGTCGGGTGGACCCTCGTCTTGTTTGCCGTCTGTGAGCCCACCGGCGCGCTCGCGCCACCGGTCGCCGTATTCGCTTCGGCCAGCGCACTCGTGACGGGAACCGAGCATGAGGCAAGGCAGGCCATGCAGGTGAGCAGGGCGAGCAGAGTCGTCTTTGTTGGGCAAGCGAAACGCATAATTTATCGTCGTACCGTACGCCTACGGGGTGAGCTGACGGGCTCGCGCAGCCTGTGCGACGACGGCGCTACGGCCCAAACGGACCGATTCGCCCCAGCGGATCGAAGTCGATCCGCATTGGGTCCCCCGCCTTCCACGACCTGGACCGTGGAAGCTCGGCGTGGGCGCGAGTATTACAGATCAGCCGGGCAGGCGCGACAGCAAGTCTTTGACCAGGCGCGCGCCCGTGGTGACCCCGGCTTTGGCCAGCTCGCCCGCGAGCTCGGCGACGGACGCGACCAGCTCTGTGCCACCGGGCGGCTGGACGGGGCGGTCCAACGAGTCGGGCTCGGCCTCGAAGCCTTGCCTGGGCACCGGCTCGTCGCTCGCTCCGCGGCTGTTGGCCGGCTGACGTTGCTTCGCCTGTCGCGGCGGGGCTTCCTGTCGCGGCGGGGCTTCCTGTCGCGGCGGGGCTTTGCTCGACTTGGCCGCACGCAAAGCGGTTCGTCGTGCGCTGGCACGTTGGGGGCGGGTGCGGGGCAGGCTGGCGAGGACGCCGGGACCCTCGGCGCCGTGGTCGCCTGAGCCCCCGCTGGACCCGTCGGCGGATGCGGGCGCGGGAGGATCGCCGTTGGGAGAGTCGCTCATGCGCGTTAGCATAGGCGCCGGATCGACCATTAGAGAAACAGAAACGAGCAATGAGATGTCGGTAGTGGAGCTGCAGGAGCTCGATGAGGTGAAGGGCCTGCTGGCCAAAGGCCAGCAGGTGGGCGTGCTCACGTTCGCGGAGATATCGACGGCGACATCGGAGCTCGACTTGGACGAGTCTGACGTCGAGGAGCTGCACGGGTTCCTGGAGAAATCGGAGATCGAGCTCGTCGAGGAGATCGACCCGGCGACCGCAGCGGCCTCCCAAGTCGAGCGCGCACCGGACAAGCGCGGCCGGCGCAAAGCGAAAGCTGCGCTGGATTTGAAGCCGGACATGACGACCGACTCGCTGCAGCTGTTCTTGAAGGACATCGGCAAGGTGCGCTTGTTGACCGCCCAGGAGGAGGTCGATCTCGCCAAGCGGATCGAGCGGGGCGATCTGGACGCCAAGCAGAAGATGGTCGAGTCAAACCTGCGGTTGGTGGTGTCGATCGCGAAGAACTACCGCAACCAGGGGTTGCCGTTTCTGGATCTGATCCAGGAGGGCACGCTCGGCCTCGTGCGGGCTGCCGAGAAGTTCGACTATCGCAAGGGCTTCAAGTTCTCCACCTACGCCACCTGGTGGATCCGCCAGGCGATCGCGCGAGCGCTGGCGGACAAGGCGCGCACGATCCGCATCCCCGTGCATGTGGTGGAGAAGCTGAACAAGATCGGTCGCGCCGAGCGCAAGCTGGTGACCGAGCTGGGACGCGAGCCGACCGCCGGCGAGATCGCCGAGGTCACGGGCATCGACCCGGAGGAGGTCGACTCGATCAAGCGCTCCGCGCAGGCGCCGGTGTCGCTGGAGAAGCCGGTGGGCGACGAGGAGGAGTCGGAGTTCGGGCAGTTCATCGCCGACGAGCGCGCCGAGTCTCCGTATGAGCGCGCGGCGGAGATCTTGACGAAGGAGGCGTTGCGAGAGGCGCTGGAGAACTTGAGCTACCGCGAAAGGCGCGTGCTCGAGTTGCGCTATGGCCTCGGCGGCGAGCATCCGCGGACGCTCGATGAGGTGGGCCGCACGTTCAACGTGACGCGTGAGCGGATCAGGCAGATAGAGAACCAGTCGCTGAAGAAGCTGCAGTCACTCGCAGAGGCGCAAAAGCTCCGCGACGTCGCCTGACGGGCGCCTCGGCGACCCGATCCACCCGTCAGGGGGGTCTGCGTCCATCGCCTGACCCGACGCTCAAGCCCCACGGCAAGGATGCCGATTGGGAGGACATGCTCGAGAAGGACGTCGTGTTCGAGAAGGACATGTTCAATGTCGAAACAGCCCTGCGCGAGCTCGTCGCAAAAGCGGGCTCGGATTTGCACCTGAAGGTGGGTAACAAGCCGCTGTTCAGGATTGACGGCAAGCTCGCGGCCGCGCAGGACTGGCCGGTGCTGAGCTCCGAAGACACAGAGCACGCGCTTGAGGTGCTGCTGACACAGAGCTCCAAGCTGGACGAATTCGCACAGCAGCACGAGGTGGACTTCTCGTTCGAAATTCCCGAGCTCGCCCGCTACCGTCTGAACGCGTTCCGGCAGCGCGGCCTGATCTCGATCGCCATCAGGGCGATCCCGCACAAGATCAGCACGATCGAGGAGCTGGCACTGCCGGAGGTGATCAGGGATCTGGCTGAGGAGGAGCGCGGGATCGTGCTCCTGACGGGTACTACCGGCTCGGGAAAGTCAACGACGCTGGCGGCGATGATCGACCACATGAACGAGACGATGAGCAAGCACATCGTGACGATCGAGGACCCGATCGAGTTCGTGCACGAGGACAAGAGCTCGGTGATCAACCAGCGCGAGGTCGGCATGGACACGGCCTCGTTCAATCGCGCGCTGCGCAGGGTGCTGAGGCAGGACCCGGACGTGATCCTGATCGGCGAGATGCGCGACGAGGAGACCGTCCAGGCGGCGCTGTCGGCCGCGGAGACCGGGCACCTCGTGCTGTCCACGATTCACACGGTGGACGCGGCCGAGTCGATCAACCGGATGCTCGACTTCTTCCCACCCCATCAGCACAGCCAGGCGCGGAGCATGATCGCGGGCACGATCAAGGGCGTGATCTCACAGCGGCTCGTGCCGGGCGCAAACGGCGGGCGCGTGGCGGCATGCGAGATCCTGCGGATGACGGGCAGGGTGCGCGACATGATCGTCGACCCGTCGCAGACGGGCAAGCTGACAGAGGTGATCTCGACCGGGGCCTACTACGGCATGCAGACCTTCGACCAGGCTCTGTTCGGACACGTGAAGGGGGGGCTGGTGAGCTTCGACGACGCAATGAAGGTCGCGTCCAGCCCCGCCGACTTCAAGCTGCTGATGCAGGCCGACGGCAAACGCGGTACGACGATGGAGGACGTGGCGTCCGTAGAGGCGCGCCGCGAACCGGAGTCGAAACCGTCCTTGACGGTTGCATAGGCGCGTAGAGGGGAGCACGTGTAGGGGGAGCAAACCGTCCTCGACGGTCGCGTTGGGGAGCAGGAGGCAGGAGGGGAGAGAGAGCAATACTTCAGTTGGTAAAGTAAAGAGCATGGCCGTCGTCGACGAGACATGCCCGGTGTGCCGGACCGCGGAGGTGGTGTGCGGGAAGTGGACGCTGCTGCTGGTGCGCGATCTGGCCGAGGGCCGTTCGAGGTTCTGTGAGCTGGAGCGCTCGCTTCAGGGGATCAGCCCGCGCACGCTGTCGCTGCGGCTACGGGCGCTGGAGGAGGAGGGGGTCGTCGAGCGGCACACGTTCGGCGAGGTGCCCCCGCGGGTGGAGTACGCGCTGACGGAGAAGGGTAAGGCGCTGCTGCCGATCATCGACGACATGCGCTCCTACGGCGAACGCTGGCTCGGTGAGGAATGCACCGAGCGCCAAGCCGCGCGGGCCGAGGAGCTGTCCGCGGCCGTCGTCGCGGCCGTGGCATAGATCGATAGATCGGTAGAGGGAGACGTATCGCCGCCGTATCGCCGCCGCGCCGCCGCGCCGCTGCAACGAAGGGTGCGCCGAGCAGGAGCGCCCGGCGCGAGGGCGAACACAGCAGACCATGCGCGTAAGCGGGTTGTCGAGCATTCTTCAGGACGCCCTCAGCGAGTATGCGCAGGCGGCGGCAAGCTCGCTGCACGCGGACGTCGTTGCCGGAGCCGAGGTCGAACTGGAGCTGGGATCCAAGCGCGGGCGGGCGCAGACCCCGTTCTACAGCTGCCGGCCGCTGACGGGCCGGTTCATCGCCCAGCGCGAGGCGCAACTGCAACGACTGCCCGAGCATGGCGCGGCCGTGAGCGCGCTGGCCGGGTTCGACGGGCTCGATCGCTATCTCGCCGGTCGCGGCGGCGGCGAGATCAAGGCGAGGAGTGGAAACGATCTCGCAAAAAGTCGTGATCTCGCAAAAAGTCGTGATCTCGCAAAAAGCCGTGATCTCGCAAAAAGCCGTGAACGCACAGGCGCGCACGCGAGCGCACACACAGGCGCGCGTGCCGCGCTGAAATTGTTATTGGACGATACGTTCGCCGAACAGACCGAGTTCGAGCTGCGCCCAGAGCGCCTGGCGGAGGCGCTGGCCCGGCTGGAGCGCGCCGAGCTGACGAGCGCACCCGACACGGTCACGCTCGTGGCGACGCTGCACGGGCTGACGATCGCCTCGCCGGAGATCAAGCTGACGAAGGGGCTGACGATCGCCACGCCCGAAACGCTGCGCTGGGCTCCCGAGCAGGCGCTTGCGCCTACGGAGGACGGCGAGGCCGGTCATCTGCTCGTGGCGCTCACGTGCGAGGAGGCCGCGGACGGGCGCGAGGTGCTGAAAGACCTGCTGCGCGCCCTGCGCCTGTTCGGCGACGGGCGCGTAGCGCTGGGCCCGCTGGCGTGGGCGCGCGCGGGCGGGGAAGACGCGTGGAGCGTGATCGCGCTGGGTGCGGGCGGGCGCCCGCACGGCATGCTCGTGGTCTCGCTCGAGCAGGAGGACGAGCTCCGTGCGTTCTGCAATCTCGTCTCCAGGCGGGCTCCCGACGGCAACGAGATCGCGTGGGCGCTGCGGCGGTTCGAGCTGGGGTGTGAGCGCGTGAGCGCGTATGAGGCGCTGAGCGATCATCTGCTCGCGCTGCGCGCGCTGCTGGAGCCCGAGGGGTCCTCGAGCGGTCTGCTGGCCGGACGGATCGCGGCGCTGTGCGCGACGCCGGAGAATCGGGTGAAGCTGACCGAGCGGATGGTCAAGGCGCAGAAGCTGGAGCGCGCCGTGATCGCGGGCACAGCCACCGAGCGCGCCGCCGGACTGGCGCTCGCGCAGGATGTCGCCTACCACCTGCGGGCGCTGCTCAGAGATGTGATCTGCGGCCATCTAACCCCAGACCTGGCACGGCTCGCGGACGAGCTGCTGGCGGCGCCGGCTCAGGAGGAGTCAGTCGAGGAGGTGGCCGGCGATGCGGGCGAGGCCCGCGAGATCTTGGATGTCCTCGTCTAAATAGGGCACCTGCACGGGGGTTGGGTCCAGCTCGTCTGAGAGCCGCGTCACCGTCGCGGCGTCGCGACGCGCGAGGATGTCGAAGTCGGCAAGATTGGACGCCACGCGCGCGGCCAGGCGCTCCCCCAGCTCGGATGTCAAGAGCTCCGAGACCTGCGCGGGTGAGTGGCCGTGCAGGCCCTCGGCGTGGACGCGGTTGACGATCAGCCCCTCGCGCGCCATCCCGGCGTCGTCCAGACGGGCGGCGAGAAAGGAGGCCTCGCGCGCGGGCTCGGGCTCGGGGGAGGTGACGATCACGAATGCCGTGCTCGGGGCGCGCAGCAGCTCGGCGACGGCCCGGGCTTGCACGCCGAAGCCGTCGATCACACCGGAGAGCGAGCGAAAGAAGCGCGAGAGCTCACCGAGCATGTCGATGCCGGTGACGCGCGCGAAGATCCCGAAGACGATGCCCGTGCCGCGCCCGAACAGGCGCGCGGTCAGCCCGGTCGGCGCGAGGAACACCTGCAGCGCGCGTCCCTCCATGAACCCGAGCAGGCGGGTGGGCGCGTTCAGGAAGTCCAGCGCGTTGCGCGAGGGGGGCGTGTCGAGCACGATCGTGTCGAAGTCGTGCTCCTCGTACAGCTCGTACAGCTTGGCGATCGCGCTCATCTCGTGCGAACCGGCGACGGCCGTCGAGAGCTCGCGGTAGACGGGGTTGGAGAGGATCGCCGCAAGGCGCTCCTCGTCGGGCTCCAGGCGCGTGATGATCTGATCGAACGTGCGCTTGGCGTCGAGCATCATCGCCCACAGCTCGCCTGCAACCCGCATGTCCTGGGCGAGCAGACCCGGGTCGATCCGATGGGGCTCGCTCGAGAGCTCGTCCAACCCCAGCGCGGCGGCCAGGCGGTTGGCGGGGTCGATCGTGACGACCGCGACCCGGCGCCCGCGCATCGCCAGCCCCAAGGCCAGCGCGGCGGAGACCGTCGTCTTGCCGACGCCGCCCGAGCCGACGCAGATCACGACGCGCTTGCCGGCCAGGCGCTCGGCCAGATCGTGCGCGCGGTTCTGTCCGGACATAGCGGGATCGTAGACACCAAGCAGGAATCCCCGATCCGTATGCGAATACCCTCGGTGCAGGCGCGCTCACAAAACTACGTAGGAGCTCCCGTGCAAGGCAAGGCCAGGGTCATCGCGTTCGCCAACCAGAAGGGCGGCGTGGCCAAGACGACCACAACGCTCAACCTCGCCGCCGCGTTCGCGGAGGAGGGCCATCGAGTGTTGTGCGTGGACATGGACCCGCAGGGCAACCTGACGATGTCCCAGGGGATCGACCCGGACACGATCGAGCAGTCGATGTATGACGTGCTCGTCCATAAAGTGTCGATCCGCGAGGTGATCCGCAAGCGCGAGATCGATGTCGCCTGCGCCTCGATCGACCTGGCCGGCGCGGAGATCGCGATGTCGACGATGATCGGCCGCGAGCGGGCGCTGCAGAAGGCGTTCGAGCCGATCATGGAGGACTACGATTTCATCTGCATCGACACGCCGCCGAGCCTGGGATTGCTGACGATCAACGCGCTGACGGCCGCCGACAAGGTGATCGTGCCCGTGCAGTGCGAGTATCTGTCGATGCGTGGTCTCATCCAGCTGCAGAACACGCTCGCGATGATCCGCGAGAATCTCAATCCCGATGTCGACATCGAGGGTATTCTCCCGACGTTGGTCGATTCGCGCACGATCCACGCCAAGGAGGCGATCGAGATCCTCGAGGAGAACTTCGGCGACCGCGTGTTCGCGTCGCGTATCCGCAAGACGGTGCGGTTCGCGGAGGCGCCCGTGAAGGGCATGTCGGTGCTCAAGTACGAGCCCGACGGCGTGGCCGCGCAGTCCTACCGGCAACTCGCGCAGGAGGTCCTCGCACATGGTAAGCAGTAAGCGGTCTATCCGATGAGCAATCCCAAGCGCGCGTCGATGCGTGAAGGACCGCTCGCGGCCCTGTTTCGCAAGACCGAAGCCGACGAGGCGGCCGAGGCGGAGACGGAGAGCGGCGCCGGGACGGACGTGCCGCAATCGCAGACTACGGCGGCGAAGGAGGACCAGCGCGGCGCCCCCCACCCCGCGCTGAGCGGGGCGAGCACCCAACAGACCGGCGAGGCCCCGAAAGGGGCGCGCGTGCGCGCCCCCAAGGACCGGCTCAAGCAGGCTTTCTCCTCAGAGATCCCGGCGAATGCCATGGATAGCGAGCGCCATCGACCCGAGTCAGCGGCAAGGCCGGTGATGGACGAGTACGAGCGCGAGCATCCCGTGTTCATCGACGGTCCCGTCGGGCAGCCGCGGATCAGGGTCGTAGGCGTGGGGGGCGCGGGTGTGAACGCCGTCAACCGCATGGTCGAGGCCGAGGTCGAGGGCGTCGAGTTCCTGGCGGTCAACACCGATCAGCAGTCGCTGCAGCAGTCCACCGCCGACATCACGTTGCACATCGGTGCGGAGATCACGCGCGGGCTGGGCTCGGGCTCGGACGCGAACGTCGGGCGGCAGGCCGCGATGGAGGACTACGATCGCATCAAGGCGCTGCTGAAGGGCTCGGACATGATCTTCATCACCGCGGGCTCGGGCGGCGGGACGGGCACTGGCGCGGCGCCGATCGTGGCGCGGATCGCGCGCGAAGTGGGCGCGCTGACGGTCGCGATCGTAACTAAGCCATTCGGTTTTGAGGGCTCGCGTCGCGGCGAGCAGGCCGAGCATGGGATCGACGCGCTGGCCGAGGAGGTGGACACGCTGATCGTCGTTCCCAACGACCGGCTGCTGAGCGTGCTCGACAAGCAGACCGCGATGGTCGAGGCGTTCCGCGTCGCGGACGATGTGCTGCGCCAGGGCGTGCAGGGCATCTCCGATCTGGTGACCCTTCCCGGACTGATCAACCTCGACTTCGCCGACGTGCGCACGATCATGTCCGACGCCGGCAACGCGCTGCTGGGCATCGGCATGGGCGCGGGCGGCGAGCAACGCGCGGTGGACGCCGCGATGCAGGCGGTCGCCTCGCCGCTGCTCGAAACCTCGATGGAGGGTGCGCGCTCGATCCTGCTGTCGATCACGGGCGGGCGCGATCTGTCGCTGTGGGAGGTCAACGAGGCGGCCAAGGCGGTGTCGGAGGCCGCGCACCGCGACGCGAACATCATCTTCGGCGCGATGGTCGACGAGAAGCTCGACGACCAGGTGTGGGTGACGGTCGTCGCCACCGGCTACGGCGACGCCAAGCGCCAGATCGCGCGCGACGCGTCAGGCGGGCTGCGCGAGCCCGCGGGTGAGCCGCGCGTGCGGCGCACGAGCGGGCCTCCACGGCCGGCGCACGCACAGCGCCGGGCTACGCTCGCCGTCGACGAGTTGGAAGTGCCGGAGTTCATGCCTCGCTAGGAGCGGCAGCTTTCGCTGGTCCGGGTGCTCGCTGCCCTGCACCGCGGGGGTCGCGTGAGGCTATGCCGGTATGGCGGTATAACGGTGGGCCGATGCTGGGATGGGCCGATGTTGGGACGGGCTGATGTTGGGACGGGCTGATGTTGGGACGGTCTCTACCGAGGAGGGTAGAAGTGTATCTATTCTTTTTAAACTGCGTATAACCATTGATATACGCAGTTTTTTTTGTATATATGCAACACCTCTCTTTTTACCTTCTCTTTATCTTTTAGCTATGGCTGACACGGCTGAGCACGGGGTCATCGCGGCGGGACACCCCATGACCGCGCAGGCGGGCGCCGACGTGTTGCGCGAAGGCGGCAACGCGGTCGATGCTGCAGTGGGGGCGATGCTGATGTCGTTTGCGGCCGAGCCGCTGCTGACGGGGCTGGGTGCAGGCGGACACATGCTCGTCGCGGGCGCCCCCGGAGAGGAGGCGGTGCTGCTGGACTTCTTCGTTCAGGCCCCCGCGCGCCGGCAGGACGACGCCGCGGAGCTGGAGGCGGTGGACGTGTCGTTCGGGGACGCGGTGCAGGTGTTCTACATCGGCCCGGCCTCGTGCGGGGTGTACGGAACCCCCGCGGGCGTGTGCGCGGCGGTCGAGCGCTGGGGGACGGTGCCGCTGGCGCGCCTGACCGCCCCCGCCGCGCGGGCCGCACGTGAGGGGGTGAGGCTGAACACGGGCCAGGCGTATGTCGCGGAGATCCTTGCCGATCTGCTCACCTCCACGCCCGAGTGCTCGGCGCTGTGGGCGCCCGAGGGGCATGTGTTGGGAGAGGGCGAGCTGCTGCGTAACCCCGAGCTGGGGGACGCGCTGGATCGCCTGGGCGCGGACGGCGCGGAGCCGTTCTACCGCGGCGACATCGCGCGCGCGGCGTGCGACTGGCTGGGTGAACGCGGTGGCTCGCTGGACGCGGCGGAGCTCGCGTCCTACCGTGCGATCGAGCGCGAGCCCGTACGCATGAGCTACCGCGATCGCACCGTTCTCACCAACCCGCCGCCCTCGGCGGGGGGCACGCTGCTGGCCTATTCGCTGGCGCTGCTCGATCGCGGCCCGCGGCCTCCGCCGCTGCGGGACGTGCTCGCGGCGATGGAATCGGCGCAGGCCGAGCGCACTCCCGAGTTCGTCGAGGGGCTCGCGCGGGAGGGGTTCCTGGAGCGGTTTCTACAGGCGAAGCTCGGCTCCACGACGCACATCTCGGTGCTCGACTCGGAGGGACGCGCGTGCAGCGTGACGTGCACGAACGGGGAGGGCTCGGGCGTGGTCGTGCCGGGCACGGGGATTCACGTCAACAACGTGATGGGCGAGGAGGACCTCAACCCGCTGGGCTTTCATCGCCACCCGGCGGGACGGCGGATGCCGAGCATGATGGCGCCCTCGGTTGTGCTGCGCGACGATGGCGCGGTCGAGCTGGTGGCGGGCAGCGCCGGCTCGAACCGCATCCGCTCGGCGATCCTGCAGACGATCGTGGGAGTCGTCGACCACGGTCTGGGCGTGCGTGAGGCCGTGGACGCCCCGCGCGTGCATGTCGAGGATCGGATCGTCTATCACGAGCCGGGCATCGACATGAGCGCGGTCCGCAACGCGAGTACCGGTCCCGGTCCCGAGTCAGAGCCCGAGCGTGAGGTCGTGCAATTCCATGCGCTGAACCTGTTTTTCGGCGGCGTCCAGGCGGTGCATAGCGCGAACGGGCGGATGACGGGCGCGGGCGATCCCCGGCGTGGTGGCGTGGCGGTGAGCGCGTGAGGATCGGATCCGGACGCGGTCCCCGCGGGCTGGGCGGCGCGCGCGCGTGTGTGCGGGAAGCATCGTCAATCACCGCACTCGCGGCCGCGGCCGTTGCCACGATCGCCGGTTGCGGCGGAATCGAGGCGCCGGACCTATTCGTCGTCGAACGCTCCGGCCCCGGCTCAGGTCCCGGGGCACGGCTGACGCTGCTCGTAAACGAACAGGGGGGTCTGCGCTGCAACGGCGGACGCGAGCTGACGCTGAGCGAACCTCAGATCGTGCAGGCGCGGGCGATCCAGGAAGAACTGAAGACGCCCGCCGGCGAACACACCTCGCTGCCCGCGCGGACGGGATCGGTGTTCGGGTACTACCTGCGCGATGAAAACGGCAGCGTGAGCTTCGCCGACAACTCGGCCGGCCAGCCCAAGGTATTCCGCAACCTGGCCTTGTTCGTGCTGCAGGTGGCCCAGCAGAATTGCAAGCTGCCGCAGCCGGGCGCCTGAACGCAGGGATCGACGGCCGGCCGGGACGGGCGAAATGAAAACGTCACGTCCCTGCTCGGGTCCCTGCTCGGGCTGTGAGCATCAGGTTGTAGAAGATCGCGGGCGGCAGTCGTTGCTCCAGCAGACGCCGGTCCAGTCCCTGCAGTAGCAGGTAGCCGCGATAGGCGTACTGGCGCCATCCCCAGGGCACGTCGCGCGGGTCGGCGGTGGCCTCGAGTGTGCGGTTGCACCAGCCGAACCAGTTGGCCAGCAGCTCCTCGCCGCTCACACGCACCTCCTCGAACCCCGCGCTGCGGGCAGCCCGCGACAGCTCGGCCGGGGCGAACGCGTGCACATCCACAAACCCCTCCAGGGCCGCATCCGCGGCTCCGTCCCCCGCGGGCGGGGCGGGCCGCGCCCCGATCGCCCGGCGCCACAGTGGCGCGAGCGCGCCGGCCGCCCGCTTGGGAACGCCCGCGAGGCGATCGCCGTAGCGCGAGGGCTCCCCGGCGAACACGATTCTCCCGCCGGGCGCCAGCACGCGCGCGAACTCCGCGAACGCGCGGTCCAGGTCGGGGATGTGGTGCAGCACGGCGTGGCCGAACACCAGGTCGAAGCTCGCGTCCGCGAACGGCAGCTCTTCCGCGTCGGCGGGCTTCGTCTTCACTGTGAGTCCCAGCCGCCGTGCGTTGGCATTGAGCGTCGTCAGCATTCCCGGCGAGATGTCGCTGCACGTCGCCTCGCCGATCAGTCCGGCGCGCAGCATGTTCAGCGTGAAGTACCCCGTGCCCGCGCCGATCTCGAGTGTCCGTGGGAAATGCTCGGGTGCGTCCTCGCCAAGCGCCTTGCGCACCTTCACAGTCACCTGTTCGAGGCCGAGGTCGCCGAAGTCGATCCCCCACTTCGCGTCGTAATGATCCGCGGCCACATCGTGATAGCGCGTGTTCACGTCGCGAATCTCCTCGGCTGTCATGCCGGGCAGCATAATGCGTCGATCATGCTCCTGGTCGTCGACGTCGGCAACACCCAGACCCACTTCGGCGCCTATCGCGGGGAGGAGCTGCTCGAGCACTGGCGCTTTGCCACCATCCGTCAGTCCACGGCCGATCAGCTCGGCGCGGCGCTGCGCAACCTGCTGGGGCTGCGCGGCCTCGGCTTCGAGGATCTGGACGCTTCGATCGTCTCCTCGACCGTGCCCCAGCTCGAGCCCGAGTGGGCGGCGATGGCCGCCCGGTATCTCGGCCACGAGATGCACACCGTCGGCCCCGGCACCAAGACTGGCATGGCGATCCGGTATGACAACCCCCGCGAGATCGGCGCCGACCGGCTCGTCAACGCGGTGGCCCTGCGCGAGCGCTTCGGCGGCCCGGCCGTGTGTGTGGACTTCGGCACCGCGACAACGTTCGACGTGCTGTCCGCCGAGGGGGACTACCTCGGCGGCGCGCTGATGACCGGCATCGAGATCTCCCTGGAAGCGTTGTCCGAGCGCGGCGCGCGCCTGCCCAAGGTCGAGCTTGCCCCGCCGCGCAGCGTGATCGGCAAGAACACGATCGACGCGATCCGCTCCGGCGTCGTGTTCGGGTACGCCGGCGCGATCGACGCGATCCTCAGGCGCCTGTACGACGAGCTGGGCCAGCGCGCCTCCGCCATCGCCACGGGTGGCCTCGCGTCGCTGGTCGTCCCGTACACCGAGGAGCTCTCCGAGGTCGACGACCTGCTCACGCTCACCGGGTTGCGGCTGTTGCACGAACGCAATGTGATGATACTATAGTATTTACTATAGATCAAGGGGAGCGTGGAATGGGAGGACCCAAAGATAAAGAAGGAGATGTTGATATAAGCAATTTAAAGTGTGTATAACTATAGTTTTACCCAGTTTTAAAAAGTACATATACATCTCTCATCCCTTCACACGGTCTTCACACCGCCTTCACGCCCTCATGCCTTTCACGCCCCGCCTCGACACACGCCCATAATGCGGCCCATGCCCCAGCTCACCGATCCCTGGATGCTCGGCTCGCTGACCGTGCCCAACCGCGTGTTGCTGGCTCCGCTGGCGGGGATCGGCAACTGGTTCGTGCGGTTGCAGGCCAAGCGTTATGGCGCTGGGATGGCGGTGTCGGAGATGGTGTCCTCGCACGCGATTCATTACGGCAACGAAAAGACGTGTGTCGAGATGCTGCGCATCCACCCCGAAGAGCGAGGACCCGGGCCAGTCTCCATCCAGCTGTTCGGCGAGGACCCCGCCGTCATGCGCTCCGCCGCTGCCCATGTGGCCGCCACGACCACGGCCGACGCGATCGACATCAACATGGGCTGCCCGGTGCCCAAGGTGCGCAAGACCGGCGCCGGCGCCGCCCTGCTGGCCGACCCCGACCGTGCCGTCGCCGTAACTCGCGCCGCACGCGAGGGCGCCGGCCTGCCGATCACCGTCAAGCTGCGCTCCGGCTTGCAGCCGGGAGACACGAGTGGGTTCGCGCTGGCCTATCGTCTCGTCGAAGAGGCGGGCGCCGCGGCGATCGCGTTTCATCCTCGTTCCGCGGCCGTGCATCACAAGGGGGCGCCCGACTACGCGCTCGCCGCGCGTCTGGTGCAGTCGCTCCCGGCGCCCGTGATCCTCACGGGCGGATTCAGCGACGCCGCGCGCGTGCGCGAGGCATTCCGGCATACGGGCGCGGCCGCGGTCATGCTTGCGCGGGGGGCGCTGGGTAACCCGTGGCTGTTCCGGGAACTGCTGTCAGGCGATGAGCAGGAGCCCACGCACGCGGAGGTCCTGGACGAGCTGGCGTGGACGATCGACCGTGCCGTCGAGCATCTGGGCGAGTCCCGCGCGAGTCGGTATCTGCGCAAGTTCTACCCGTGGTACGTGGCTCGTCTGGGGCTCGATCCCGCTGCGGGCAAGCGCCTGGGAGAGTCGTTGCAGAGCGCCGAGACGCTGGGCGCGGTGCGAAGGCTTCTGGAGCTGGAGCCGGAGATCCGGTCGGCCCCCGCGATGGCCGTCGCCTGAGCTGGCTCGCGCCTCGCTATACTGCTGCGCTCGCCGAGCCCAGTGACTGCCGAAACCGCCCGCTTACGAGCGGGTTTTGCGTGTCTCCGGTCCACCTCTAACCCGCCGCGGAATCGAGTCCCGCCCGCCCCCATGCAGAAGGACGTCATCCTCACCCCCGAAGGTCTCGAGAAGCTCCAGGACGAGCTCGAGCAGCTGTCGACCGCCAAGCGCCGCGAGGTCGCCGAGCGCATCAAGGAGGCGCGCGAGTTCGGGGACATCTCTGAGAACTCCGAGTACGACGACGCCAAGAACGAGCAGGCGATGATCGAGAGTCGCATCGCGCAGATCCAGGAGAAGCTGCGCATGGCCACCGTGATCGAGACCAAGGATCTCTCCACCGATGTCGTCCAGGTCGGCTCGGTTGTCCACGTCAAGGACGAAAAGACCGGCAAGTCGGTCAAGTACACGATCGTCGGCTCCGCCGAGGCCAAGCCGTTGGAGAACAAGCTCTCCAACGAGTCGCCCGTCGGGCGGGCGCTGATCGGGCACAAGCGGGGCGAGACCGTCGCCGTCAAGGTCCCGCGCGGGCCGGCCCGCAAGCTGAAGATCACCAAGATCGACGTCGGCCTCAAGTAGTCTCGCCGCGATGAGCGGAACCGAGGACGAGCGCGATCCGGAGGGTGCACAGCCGGGCGGTCGGACGCCGCAGGCCGGCGGCGAGGCCCCGGAGGGGGACGGCAACGCGTCGGAGGGCGTAAGGCATGGCCTGCCCGAGCTGATTGCCGAGCGCCGGGCCAAGGCTCAGCGGCTGCGCGAGACCGATCCCGAGGCGTTTCCGTACACGTTCCCGAACGCCGAGCCCGTCGCATCGATCCTCGACGCCTACGAGCACCTCGCAACGGGTGAGGAGACCGAGGAGGCGCATCGCGTCGCCGGGCGCATCGCCGCACGGCGGGGCTCGGGCAAGGCCGCGTTCCTCGACCTGGTCGATCGGAGCGGCAAGATCCAGCTGCACGCGCGCGTGGACGTCCTCGGCGAGGAGCCGTATCAGCGGCTGCTGTCGCTCGACCTGGGAGATCTGATCGGCGTCGACGGCGCCGTGCTGCGCAGTCGCCACGGCGAGTTGACGCTGCGCGTGGACTCCTTTCAGATCCTGACCAAGGCGCTGCGTCCGCCGCCGGACAAGCATCACGGGCTGACCGACGTGGAGACACGATTGCGCAGGCGCGAGCTGGACCTGATCGCCAACGAGGACACCCGCAGGCTGTTCGTGGACCGCGCCCGAATTATCTCGGCTATCCGCGCCTATCTCGACGAGAACGGGTTCGTCGAGGTCGAGACACCGGTGCTGCAGCCACTGTACGGGGGCGCGCTGGCGCGGCCGTTCACGACTCACCACAACGAGCTCGATCGAGACCTGTACCTGCGGATCGCCACCGAGCTGTACCTCAAGCGGTTGCTCGTGGGCGGCTTGGAGCGGGTGTACGAGCTGGGCAAGGACTTCCGCAACGAGGGCGTCTCGACCAAGCACAACCCCGAGTTCACGGTGGTCGAGTTCTATGAGGCTTACGCGGACTACAACGACGTGGCGGTCCGCCTGGAAGAGCTCGTGCGCAGGGCGGCGCGGGCGGTCTCCTACGCGGGCGAGCTCGACTTCGAGGCTCCCTGGCGGCGGATGACCTTCCAGCAGGCGATCGAGCAGAGAACCGGGATAGACGTGCTCTCCCACCGCGACGTCGAGGATCTGCATGCGAGGATCGCCACGCTCGACCTCGATGTCCAGATCAACGGCGAGGAGTGGTTCGCGCTGGCTGACGACCTCCTCTCGAAGCTCGTCGAGCCGGCCCTGCAGCAGCCGACCTTCGTGACCGACTACCCGGTCGAGCTCTCGCCGTTCGCGCGCGAGCATCGCTCGCAGCCGGGGCTGGTGGAGCGCTGGGAGGCGTTCGCGGGAGGCATTGAGATCGCGAACGCCTTCAGTGAGCTGATCGACCCGGACGTGCAGCGCGAGCGCTTCGAGGCCCAGCGCCGGCTGGAGACACTCGGCGAGCAGGAGTTCCAGCCCTACGACGAGGCCTTCGTGCAGGCGCTCGAGCAGGGAATGCCGCCGGCAGGGGGCGTGGGGCTCGGGATCGACCGCCTCGTCATGCTCCTGACGGGACACGGCTCGATCCGCGAGGTCGTGCTGTTCCCCGCGCTGCGCACCTGACCCGCGAGGTCGTGCTGTTCCCCGCGCTGCGCACCTGACCCGCGAGGTCGTGCTGTTCCCCGCGCTGCGCACCTGACCCGCGAGGTCGTGCTGTTCCCCGCGCTGCGCACCTGACCCGCGAGGCCCCCGGGGCCGGTTGGTAGACTGCGTTGGAAGCGTCGATGAGACGACATAGCGCTTGAGGCGTCGCCCTCGCAGGAAGGATCAACCATGTTCGAGCGATTTACAGAACGGGCCCGGCAGGTGGTCGTTCTCGCGCAGGAGGAGGCGCGGACGCTCAAGCACAACTACATCGGCACCGAGCACATCCTCCTCGGGTTGCTGCGCGAGGAGGAGGGGCTGGCCGCGCGGGTGCTGGAGAGCCTCGACATCACCGTCGAGCGGGTGCGCGCGCAGGTGGTGCGGATCGTCGGCTCCGGTGAGGAGGTCACCTCCGGGCAGATCCCGTTCACGCCGCGTGCCAAGAAGGTCTTGGAGCTGGCGTTGCGCGAGGCGCTGTCGCTGGGGCACAACTACATCGGCACCGAGCACATCCTGCTCGGGCTGGTGCGCGAGAACGAGGGCGTGGCCGCCAGGATCCTGCTCGACTTCGACGCCGACTCGGAGAAGATCAGAAACGAGGTCATCCGCATGCTGTCCGGTCCCGGCGGGCGGCGCCAGGGGCAGGGCGCGGGCGCGGGCGCCGGTTCCGGCCCCGGCCCGGCGGAGGGCAAGAAGTCATCCAAGCTGCTCGACCAGTTCGGCCGCAACCTGACCAAGCTCGCGGCGGAAGGCAAGCTCGACCCGTGCGTTGGGCGCGAGACGGAGATCGAGCGGATCATGCAGATCCTCTCGCGACGGACCAAGAACAACCCCGTCCTGATCGGCGAGCCGGGCGTCGGCAAGACCGCCGTCGTCGAGGGCCTGGCGCAGCGCATCACGGCCGCCGACGTGCCCGAGCTGCTAAAGAACAAGCAGATCTACACGCTCGACCTGGCGGCGCTGGTGGCCGGCTCGAAGTACCGCGGCGAGTTCGAGGAGCGGCTGAAGAAGGTGATGAAGGAGATCACCCAGCGCGGCGACATCATCCTGTTCATCGACGAGCTGCACAACCTGGTTGGAGCCGGCGCGGCCGAGGGCGCGATCGACGCCGCCTCGATCCTCAAGCCGGCGCTCGCGCGCGGCGAGCTGCAGACGATCGGCGCGACGACGCTCGACGAGTACCGCAAGTACCTGGAGCGCGACTCGGCGCTGGAGCGGCGCTTTCAGCAGATCCGCGTGGAGGAGCCCACGATCGACCAGACCGTGGAGATCCTGAAGGGATTGCGCGACCGCTACGAGCAGCACCACAAGGTGCAGATCACCGATGAGGCGCTGCGCGCCGCCGGCGAACTGGCCAGCCGCTACATCTCCGACCGGTTTTTGCCCGACAAGGCGATCGATCTGATCGACGAGGCCGCCTCGCGGATGCGCATCAAGTCGATGACCTCGCCGCCGGCCAATCGCGAGCTCGAGGGCGAAGTCGAGTCCACGCGCCGGGAGAAGGAGGCCGCGATCGAGGCGCAGGAGTTCGAGAAGGCCGCGGCGCTGCGCGACCAGGAGCGCAAGCTGACCAACCGTAAACGTGAGCTCGAGGTTGAGTGGGAAGCCGGCGAGTCCGGCGAGCGCCCGTCGATCGGCGAGGAGGAGATCGCCGACATCGTCTCGATGTGGACGGGCATCCCCGTGTTCAAGCTGACCGAGGCCGAGACGCAGAAGCTGATGCGGATGGAGGAGGAACTGCACAAGCGCGTGATCGGCCAGCACCCCGCGATCGAGGTCATCTCCAAGGCGATCCGTCGCTCGCGCGCGGGTCTGAAGGACCCCAAGCGCCCGACCGGCTCGTTCATCTTCCTGGGCCCCTCCGGAGTGGGCAAGACCGAGCTGGCGCGCACGCTCGCCGAGTTTTTGTTCGGCGACGACGACAACATGATCCGGATCGACATGAGCGAGTACATGGAGAAGCACGCCGTCTCGCGCCTGGTTGGCTCACCGCCGGGCTACATCGGCTACGACGAGGGCGGCCAGCTGACCGAGGCGGTCAGGCGCAAGCCCTACAGCGTGCTGCTGCTCGACGAGATCGAGAAGGCGCACCCGGACGTGTTCAACATCCTGCTGCAGATCCTCGAGGACGGCCGCCTCACCGACGCCCAGGGGCGCACGGTCGACTTCCGCCACGCGATCGTGATCATGACCTCGAACATTGGCGCGGCAGAGATCGCGCGCAACACGCCACTCGGTTTCGCGGTCTCCGACGACGAGACGGGCATCACCTACGAGGACATGAAGAACCGGATCATGGGCGAGCTGAAGAAGGTGTTCCGACCCGAGTTCCTCAACCGGATCGACGACGTGATCGTCTTCCACAAGCTGCAGAAGGAGGAGATCAAGCAGATCGTCGAGCTGCTGCTGCTGCGCATTCGCGAGTCGATGGCCGAACGCGAGCTGCAGCTCGAGCTAACCGACGAGGCGAAGGACCTGCTCGTCGAGAAGGGCTGGGACCCCTCGATGGGCGCCCGTCCGCTGCGCCGCGCGATCCAGCGCTACATCGAGGACCCGCTGGCCGACTTCGTGCTGCGCGAGCAGCTGACCCCCGGTGCCACCGTCGTGATCAACCCCGGCTCCGAGGGCGACGAGGACGAGGTGCGCCTGACGATCGTCAAGCCCAAGAAGCAGAAGACCCCCGTCGCCGTCGGCGCAGGCGCGGGCGAGGGCGTGGCGGACCCCGGCGGAGATGGCGATGGCGATGGCGAGCCAGAGCTGGCTGTGCCAGGCGACGACGTGGATGACGGTGACGTTGGCTCGGTCGTCACTCCGGAGGAGTCGCCGGACGTCGCCGAGCAGGAGTAGCTCCCCGACAGAGCCGTCCCCAGCGGCGGGTAGTCTGAGCTGATGGCACGTGATATCGCTGTTCACGCTTGCTCTGAGTGCGGGCATCAGTCCCCTCAGTGGCACGGCCGCTGCCCTGGGTGTGAAGCCTGGGGGACGTTGGTCGAGGAACGCATCAAGGCATCTTCCGCCGGCGCGACGGCGAGGGGACGCCATGTCCCAACCGCCGTTGTCGCCGAGTCGCGGGCGCCGCGCCCGCTGCGCGAAGTGACGACCACGGCGACCGCGCGACTGTCCACGGGCATCGGCGAGCTGGATCGCGTGCTCGGCGGGGGGCTCGTGCCCGGCTCGCTGGTGCTGCTGGGTGGCTCGCCGGGGATCGGCAAGTCGACGCTCACGAACATGGCGCTCGGCAACCTCGCCCGTGCTGGGCACGACACGTTGTATGTGAGCGGTGAGGAGTCTGCCGAGCAGGTCAGGCTGCGCGCCGAGCGCCTGGTATTGGATCCCGCCCATCCCGCTCCCGGCCGCCATGCCCTGGAGGTGCCGATCCTCGCCGAGACAGACCTCGACGCGGTGCTCGACACGCTCGCCGCGCACGCCCCGCGTGTATGCGTGATCGACTCTGTGCAGACGCTGTGCGCCGGGGATCTCACCGGCGCTCCGGGCGCGATGGGGCAGGTGCGCGAGGTGACTGGCCGGATCATGAAGCTGGCCAAGGAGCGCGGGATCGCGGTCGTGCTTGTCGGGCATGTGACCAAGAACGGAGCGTTGGCCGGGCCGCGAGTGCTCGAGCACCTGGTCGACTGCGTTCTGCAGTTCGAGGGTGAGCGCGAGCGTCCCTACAGGGAGCTGCGCGCGCTGAAGAACCGCTTCGGCTCGACCAACGAGGCGGGGCTGTTCGAGATGCGCCAGGGCGGTCTGGTGGAGGTGATCGACGCCTCCGCGCGGTTCGTCGCCGGGGCCACACGCGCGCCCGGGAGCGTGGTGCTGGCGGCGATGGAGGGCTCCCGTCCGCTGCTCGTGGAGGTCCAGGCGCTCGTGGCGCCATCAGAGCTCGAGCAACCGCGCAGGGTCGTCTCTGGCTTGGATCGCAACCGCATGGCGCTGGTGTTGGCGATCCTCGGCCGTCACGGGGGCGTCTCGGTGGGCAGTGCGGACGTGTTCGTCAACGTGGTCGGCGGCGTACACGTCGACGAGCCCGGCTGCGATCTCGCGGTCGCGCTGGCGGTGGCGAGCGCCGCACGGGGCGTGGCAATTCAAGGAGCCCACCCACGCGTCCCTCGCGCCTGCTTCGGTGAGCTCGGACTTACGGGTGAGCTGCGCTGGGTCGGGCACCCCGAGCGCCGGCTACAGGAGGCAGCCAAGCATGGGCTGAGCGCCACGATCGCGCCGCCGGAAAGCGGTCCGGGCGCGTTCGAGGCGACCACGCTGCGCGAGGCTCTGGCGGGCGCGCTCGCGCCGGGGGCGCCCGCCAAGAAGGCGAATAGCCCGGATCGGCTCGCCGCATGAGCCCGTGAGAAGGCCGAAAAAGGGCTCGATGCCGTAGAATGGGCCGTTGTGGCTCCACGATCCGGCGAAGAATTCGACACAGAAGCGAGACCGGAGCCGGGGCTGATGAAGGCGCTGGAGATGATTGCGCCGGGCACTGCTCTGCGCGAGGGCATCGAGAGCATCCTGCACGCTCGCACGGGCGGCCTGATCGTGATCGGCGAGCCTGAGGACCTCAGCTTTTTGAACTCGGGTGGGATCAAGCTCGAGATCGACTACACCCCCGCGTTTCTTTACCAGGTCGCAAAGATGGACGGGGCGATCATCCTCAACGCCAACGCGACCAAGATCGCGATGGCCAACGTCCAGCTGATGCCCGACCCGACGATCCTCTCACACGAGACGGGCACCCGCCATCGCACGGCCGAGCGCGTGTCCAAGCAGACTGACGCGCTCGTGATCGCGATCTCCCAACGGCGCGAGGTCGTTTCGGTGTATGTGGACGGGGTCAAGTACATCCTCGCCGACATCCCCGTGGTGCTGGCCAAGGCCAATCAGGCGCTGGCGACGCTCGACAAGTACCGCACGCGCTTGGACCAGGTCTCCACGCGTCTGACCGCGCTGGAGTTCGAGGGCGGAGCGACGCTGCACGACGTGCTCACGGTGCTGCAGCGCTCGGAGCTGGTCACGCGCATGGCGGTGGAGATCGAGCGCTACATCGTCGAGCTGGGCAGCGAGGGGCGACTGATCGAGATGCAGTTGGAGGAGACGATGGTCGGCGCCGCGGCCGAGAAGGCGGCGCTCGTGCGGGACTACCTGTCCAGCTACTCCGATGAGGCGTTCGCACTGGCGCTGGAGGAGATCGGGCGACTCGCGCATCAGGACCTGCTCGACTTCGGCCGGCTGGCCGAGCTGCTGTCCTACGACCGCAAGCTGAACACGCTCGACTATCCCGTCTCGCCGCGCGGCTACCGAGTGCTGGGGCGCATTCCCCGGCTGCCGAAGCTGGTGGTGAGTCAGATCGTCGGCGAGTTCGGGGGGCTTGACGAGCTGCTGGCCGCGACCGATTCGGAGCTCGAGGAGGTCGAGGGGGTGGGGGAGATCAGGGCGAAGGACATCCGCGAGGGCCTGCGCCGCCTGCAGGAGATCAACCTCGTGGACCGCTACTTGCAGACTTGACCCGGGCCGCCCGACGGGCTGGCCGCAATCAAAGGAGGACACCATTCCCGCACAAGCAATCGAAGAGGCCCCGTCCATCGAGTCGGAGGCGTCCGCCGAGTCGCTGCTCGAGCAGCTGGAGGCCACGCGTGAAGTGGAGCTCATCGAGTTCGAGCTCGGCGACAACGTCGTCTACCCCCATCACGGCGCAGGGAAGGTGGAGGGCAAGGAGGAGATGGAGATGCTTGGCGAACGCCGCGAGTACCTCACGATCAAGATCCTCCACAACGACATGACGGTAAGGGTGCCGAGCGAAAACGCGGCGCTCGCCGGTCTGCGCAGGGTGATCGACGAAGAGACCGTCAAAAAAGTCTTGGATGTGCTCCAGGACGAAGTCTCGGAGATGCCCAAGAACTGGAACCGCCGGTTCAAGCACAACCGCGACAAGATCAAGACCGGCGACATCTACGAGCTCGCGGAGGTCGTGCGCAACCTCGCGCTGCGCGAGTCCGAAAAGGGTCTGTCGACCGGTGAGAAGCAGATGTTCACCCGGGCCAAGAAGATCCTCGCCTCCGAGCTGATGTATGCGCTCGACAAGGACGAGGACGAGGCTGAGGGCTACCTCGACGAGCTGCTTGCCGGCTCGGCCTCCAGCCAGACGGCCATGGTGGCCAAGTAGACGGGTGGGACGCTAGGCTTGGCGCTTGCGCTGATCCTCGCCGCCGGGCGCGGCGAGCGTTTAGGGGCTGACGGTCCCAAGGCGCTCGCCGAGCTCGCCGGCCGTTCGTTGCTGGCGTGGAGCGTCGATCTGATGCTCGTCGGTGTCGGCGATGTCGAGCGCGTCGTGGTCGCGCTGCCGCCCGGCGTGCCCGCGCCAGAGGGCACTATCGGTGTCGATGGCGGGGCTGTTCGCTCGGAGTCCGTGGCGCGCGCGCTCGCGGCCGCCGGGGAAGGCGGCCCGGAGGAGCTGATCGTCGTGCATGACGCGGCGCGTCCGCTGGCCTCGGCGGGGCTCGTTGAGCGGACGCTTGCGGCGCTCGCGGGCGATTCCGGCGTGGGCCTGGACGCGGCGATCGCCGCTGTGCCGGTCTCTGACACGGTCAAGCGCGTGAGTGACGGCGGCGTCGTGGTCGAGACGATCGATCGCTCGACCCTGTGGGCGGTGCAGACGCCCCAGGTCTTTCGCCGCGCGGCCTTGGAACGGGCGCTGGACGTGCCCGCGGAGATCCTGGCGCGGGCGACGGACGACGCCTGGCTCGTGGAGCGTCTGGGTGGCCGGGTCATTGTCGTGCCGGCCGAGCGCTCGAATCTGAAGATCACCACCCCGCTGGACCTCGCGCTGGCCGAGCTGCTCATCGCCCGCCGAGGGTGAGGCTGTTGTGGTTATTTCTATTTTGTACTTGGTGTGCAATCGTCTATACGGAATGGGAGGTTTGACGAAAAAGGCAGACAACTAATGCACAAGACACACCCAGAAAATACAAAAGTATATACAGCGATACCATAGCACACCAAGTTTGAAAATAGAACACATATGCTCACCGACTATCACCTGCACTTGCGCCCGGACGATCTCGATGCCCGCGCACGGGATCACTTCACCGAGGAGAATGTCGCGCGCTATCGCGCCGTGGCCGATGAGCGCGGGATCGCCGAGCTGGGGGTGTCGGAGCACGTGTACCGGTTCGAGCAGGCGCTCGACGTGTGGCGACACCCGTTCTGGCTGGAAAACGCGCGCGACGACCTCGACGCCTACTGCGAGTTCGTGCGCGAGCGGACCGACCTGCGGCTGGGAATCGAGGCTGACTTCGTGACGGGCACGGAGGATCGCATGGCCAACCTGCTGGACGAGCGCGACTTCGACTACGTACTCGGGTCGGTCCACTTCCTGCGCGAGGACTCGATCGACATGGACGACTACAGCGTCTGGGATCGCGGAGACAGCCCGGAGGAGATCTGGCGGCGCTACTTCCAGACGCTCGCCGAGGCCGCCCGTAGCGGCCTGTTCGACATCCTCGCGCACCCCGACCTGGTGAAGGTATGGAGTCCAGTCAACCACGCCAACCCCGGGCGGCCGCGGCCCGAGGGAGATCCGCGCCGCTACTACGAGCCGGCGATCGAAGCGATCGCCGAGTCGGGAATCGCTGTCGAGGTGTCCACCGCCGGCCTGCGCAAGCGCGCGCGCGAGCTGTATCCCGCGGAGGCGTTTCTGGAGATGTGCGTCGATGCCGGCGCTCCGGTCGCGCTCTCGAGCGACGCCCACCGGCCCGAGGAGGTCGGCGCCGGCTACGGGCAGGCGCTGGAGCTGCTGGATCGCGTCGGTATCGGCGAGCTGTGCGTGTTCGAGCGGCGCACGCGACGGCTCGAGCCGGTTGGGGCGGTCGTGGGATGACGCTCGTCGGCATCGGCTATGACTCCCATCGCTTCGCGCCTTCTCGCCGGCTGATCCTGGGCGGCGTCGAGATCCCTCACGAGCAGGGTCTACAGGGGCACTCCGACGCCGATGCGCTGACGCACGCCGTGATCGATGCGCTGCTCGGCGCCACGGGACTGGGGGACATCGGCGAGCGTTTTCCCGACTCAGACGAGCGCTGGCGGGACGCCGACTCGCTGGAGTTGCTGGCATCGGTCGTGGCGACTGTCACCGGTGCGGGCCTCGAGATCGTCAACGTGGATTGCACCGTTGTCATGGAGGCGCCGAGGCTCGGGCCGCACAAGCAGGCGATCCGCGCACGTCTGGCCGGTGCCCTGGGTCTGCCCGAGGCGCGCGTGAACGTCAAGGCCAGCACCGGCGAGGGGATGGGGTTCGTGGGGCGCGGCGAGGGCGTCGCGGCGCTGGCGACTGCGAGCCTGCGCCAGCAGGCCGACTGAGAACGCCGAGACCTGACAAGGGCCGTCGGTCCACGTCAGCGATCCATGCGTCGCGTTTCCAACGCTCGCGCCGGCGCGCGGTCGCTAGGGTTGCCGGTCGATGCGCGAGATCCGCCTGCATGACACCCGCAGCGGCGAGCTGCTGCCGCTGCGAGAGCGCCAGGAGGGCAGGGTCGGCATCTATGCGTGCGGACCCACCGTGTACAGCCGCATCCACATCGGCAACGCCCGCCCGTTCGTGATCTTCAGCCTGCTTGCGCGGTTTCTCACGCACGAGGGCTATGCGACGACGCTGGTCGTCAATGTGACCGATGTCAACGACAAGATCTACGACGCCGCGCGCGCGCAGTCATGCCCGAGCGCGGAGCTGGCGGCGGAGATGACCGCGCTCTACACGGCCGACACCGACGCGCTGGGTCTCGGCCGTCCCGATCACGAGCCGCTCGCCTCAGAGACGATGGGTCCGATCGTCGAGTACATCGGCACGCTCGTGGAGTCCGGGCACGCCTATCCGGCAGGTGGCGACGTGTACTTCCGCGTCCGTTCGGACTCGGCATATGGAACCCTCTCCCACCGGCAGCTGGAGCACATGGATCAGGGAGAGGATGATTTGGAGTCCCGCCTACCCTCCGATCGCAAGGAGGATCCGCTGGACTTCGCGTTGTGGAAGGCGCACAAGCCGGGTGAGGACACGGTCTGGGACTCGCCCTGGGGGGCGGGTCGCCCCGGCTGGCACATCGAGTGCTCGGCGATGGCCGAGGGTCTGCTCGGAGTTGGGTTCGACATCCATGGCGGCGGGTCCGATCTGGTGTTCCCCCACCACGAGAACGAGGCCGCCCAGACGCGCGCCGCCCGCGGGGAGGAGCTCGCGCGGATCTGGATGCACAACGGCATGATCCAGTTCACCGGCGAGAAGATGGCCAAGTCGGTCGGCAACATCGCCCCGCTGCACGAGGTCATCGAGCGGTATGGACGCGATGCGGTGGTCATGTATCTCGCCTCGGGGCACTATCGCCAGCCGCTGGCGTTCTCCCCATCGGAGCTCGACGACGCCGATCGCAGGGTTCATCGCATCCGCGACGCGCTCAGACGGCTGGACGTGGGCGCGCCCAGTCCACCGGACATGGCTCGGCACGAGGACGCGTTCTTCGATGCGCTGGCCGAGGATTTCAACACGCCCAGGGCGCTCGCGTCGCTGTTCGAGTGGGTGCGCGAGGCCAATCGGCGCGGGACCGGCGTGGGGGACGCGGATCTGCGAGAGATGCTCGGCGTGCTGGGGCTGGGCGAGCTGACTCCACTGCAATCCGCCGGCGATGTCGCCTCCATCGATTCCCAGGCGTTGGCGCTCCTGGAGCAACGCGAGCAGGCCCGCTGCGAGCGCGATTTTCAGACGGCCGACCGCCTGCGCGATGAGCTACGCGCGCTGGGATGGGAGATTCGCGATGGACCCGCCGGTCCCGAGCTGATCCCGGCCGGGGACTCGTGATCATTTATGGCCGCAACGCGGTCCGTGAGGCGCTGCGCGGACGCCGCGCGAAGAGCATCGGTGAGATATGGGCGACGCAGGGCGCCGCGCGCGAGCCGTGGCTTGCGGGCGTGCGGGTGAGGACGAGCGCGGCCGCGGACATCGAGCGTCGTTGCGGTTCGGCCGCGCACCAGGGAGTGTGCGCGCAGGCCGGCGGCTACCCGTACGTCTCGGCCGACGAGCTGCTGACGCGACGCGAATCGGTCGCGGGGCGGCCCGCCGGAGGCGATCCGTTGATCGTGGCGCTGGACGAGGTGCAGGACCCGCAGAACCTCGGCTCGATCTGCCGCACCGCGGAGTGTGCCGGGTGCAGCGGGGTTGCGATTCCCGAGCGCCGGGCGGCCGAGGTGACGCCGGCGGCGTGCAAGGCCTCGGCCGGAGCGGTCGAGCATCTGCGGGTCGCGCGGGTGCGGAACATGGCCGACTTCCTCATCCAGGCGCGCGAGGCGGGCTGCTGGTGCTATGGCGCCAGCGCCGAGAGCGCCGAGAGCGCCGAGAGCGCCGAGAGCGCCAAGAGCGCCAAGAGCGACGAGAGCGACGAGAGCGCCGAGAGCGCCGAGAGCGACCCCCCCGACCCCGGCGCTGACCCCGGCGCCCGCCCTGGCGCCGACCCCGGTGCCCGCCCGCGCGAGCGCGGGAGCGCCCGTGCGCCGATTCCCTATGACGCCCCTGACTATCGCGGCGCGGGAGTGGTTCTCGTGCTCGGCAGCGAGGGCCGGGGGCTGCGCCCGCGGGTGGCGAAGGCGTGCGACGAGCTGATCGCGCTGCCGCTGCGCGGGCGGATCGAGTCGCTCGGCGTGAGCGCCGCCGCTGCGGCCGTTTTGTATGAGATCTTGCAGCAGCGCGAACGCAGCACTTGACAAGGCTCCATAACTGTGCAACTCTCGCGCTCACATAACGCTGAACCTAAGGTTCAGCTATCAAGCATTGGCGCCAGGGGAGGAGTGCGCCACTGAGCAAATTTGGGTGGTCCGCGCCAGCGGATGCCCGGGAAAGGATCTGCTCGTGGCACTGAGAATCTCCCGCAACCCTAACTCTGAAGTCAAGGTTGATGACGGCTTCCTGATCGCGCTCGCCAAGCAGGGCGATCGCACCGCGTATGAGCGGCTGGTCAAGCGCTACCACGGGTTCGTGCGCCTGAAGGCCTCCTCCTACTTCCTGGCCGGCGGCGACTCCGACGACCTCATCCAGGAGGGGCTGGTCGGGCTGTACAAGGCGATCCGTGACTTCCGTACCGACCGCGAGTCGAGCTTTCGCAACTTCGCCGAGCTGTGCATCACGCGCCAGATCATCACGGCCGTGAAGACCGCGACTCGCAACAAGCACACCCCGTTGAACCAATATGTCTCTTTCTCCTCGACTCCCGCCGCCGCCGGTGACGACGTGCCGACGCTCGATCAGATGCTGCCCGGCCCGACCGTGCACGACCCCGTCAACCAGGTGATCTCCTCCGAGGAGCTGCGCTCGCTGGTGGGATGTCTGTCGACCGCGCTGTCAGAGCTCGAGAGCCGCGTGTTGGGGCTCTATCTCGACGGCTACTCATACGAGCAGGTCGGAGAGCGGCTGGCGTGCGACACCAAGACGGTGGACAACGCGCTGCAGCGCGTCAAGCGCAAGGTCGGCGCCCACCTGCAGGCCCGCGCGGTAGCCGCATAACGCGTTGTGGCCGTTCCCGGAGGAACGGCCACAGTGCGATCTCCTGAGAATGCTCTGCTCGGTCAGCGGTGGCTAGCGCCCCCGGCGATGACCTTTCGCCTGCCCCGGACCCCCGGTGGAGCCTTCGCTTCTTGCGCCCGCGGAGCCTTCTTCGCTCCCAATCGGGCCTGCCTGTCCTTCGCCGCCGCTTTCTGAGCCTTCGGAGGGCTGCGAGGAGTTGCCCGGCGCTTCGGGCGCGAGCGCCGAGGCCGGCGCCGGGGTCACCACGATCGTAAACGGCTGGCTGACCGCACGCCCGTTGTCCGGTCCACCGGGAATGTCGACCCGGAAGACCTTCGTCCCGGGCACGTAGACCTGGTGCACGATCGTGTACGTCGAGCCCGGCAGCACATACCCGACCTGCACGACGTGATAGCCCGTGCCGGCCGCGTTCTGGCGCTCGAGGTAGATCACGTGCCCGCTGTGGTCGGGGGCGACGGCGCCCGAGAACGTCAGCGGCTGCCCGGCCTGAATCGTGGTTGCCGAGACCTGGGCGGTGAGGACGTCTTTCACGCCCTCGTACAGCACGGCGGACTTCAGTCGGGCATTGCATGCCCTCACCGCCGGTCCAGGCGCGTAGCACGACGGGTCCGCGGTGGTGACCCGGTACAGGGTGCTGTTCACGGGCGACTGCGCCGGGAAGCTGTAGCTGCCGCCTGCGCCGGTGCTCACTTCGGCGATCGGGGCGAAACCCTGCTGGTGGACGGTCCGCGCCAGCAGCGTGACCGGCTGGCTCGTTGTGGCGCCCGCGAGGACGCCCGAGATCGTCACCGACTGCCCGAAGACGATCGGGTCGGAGGAGGCGTTGATCGTCAGGTTCGGGTTCTGCGCCTGGGAAATGCTGTACTCGATTTCGTTCGACGGGCTCGGGACGTTGAGGCCGGAACTGCGCACGAGCACGCGAATGCTCGCGTCGCCGGGTATGCGGAAGGTATGCGTGATCGAGTAGTTTCCGCCCGCGCCGACCAGGGCGACGCCGATCCGGTGCCATTCGTTGCCGGTCACGGCGTTCTGGCGCTGCAGGATCACGCGCGCTCCTTCGTCCGCCGGCTTGACGGTGCCGGTGAACGTCACCTGATTCGGCGCTCCGGTGAGGATCTGAGAGCCTTCGGGCGGTCCGCTGAACGTCACCGCGGCCGCGACCCGCAGTCGCCTGCGCCTGCTCTGGGCGCCGTGTGAGCGAACGTAGAAGCTGGTGTTCGCGTTCTCGGCCGCGGTCGCGAGCTTATAGGAGCCGCCCGCTTCCGTGGTCGTGCTCTGCACGGGGACGTAGCCGGCGGTCCCGGCGACGTGGGCGTACAGCGTGACCGGTTGACCGCCGGCGCTCGCGTGGCGGTTGCATGCCAGGCGACCCGATACTTCGGTCGATTCTCCGGCGGTGATCTGCCGAGGCATTACTTTGATGTTGATCCGGCAGCGCCCGAGGGGGCTGGGATGCTTGAGGGCCGACGCGGCCGGAGCCAGCGCCAGCAGTGAGCTCGCGGCGACGAGTGCCGGAGCCAGTTTTCCAAGACGCATGGTGCGTTCCTCCCGTTGAGTTGACGTGCGCATCTACCCCTATGACTGCCGGTCGGCCTCAAAGGTTGGGCAGTTGTCCTTCTTCGACGAGATGTTTTTTCGGATGGCCCGGCGTGCTCGCGCCGCGCGTTTCGCCCGTGCTCGTCGTTTCGCCCGCTGTGCCCGAGGCGGTTTCGCCTTCGCCGGTGCCGGTGCCTGAGCCGGTTTTTCCCGAACCTGTTTTCCCCCTACCGGTGCCCGAACTGTTTTTTCCCGCCCCGGTACCCGCGCCGGTTTTTCCCGTGCCGGTAGTTGAACCGGCATTTTCCTTGCCGGTCCCCGAGGCGCCCGTACCGGTTTTCCCTGCGCCGGTGCCTGAGCCGGTTTTCCCCGTGCCGGCGCCCGAACCGGTTTTCGTCGTGCCGGTGCTGGTTGTGCCAGTGCCTGTCCCTGCACCAGTGTTGTTTGTGTCTGTGCCTGTGGCGCCGGTGCTTGCCGGTGGGTGATGGTGTCTTCCGTTCGATCCTTTGTCGGCGCTTTCCGTGGTGGCGGTCCCAGTCGACTGGCCGACCGTGCTCGGCACCGAGGTGGGGCGAGCTTTCCGATGAGGGGTGCGGACGGGCGCCGACGTCACGGCAGGCTTGAGCGTGGGAGGCGTGGCTGGGCGGGGGTGAGGATGGAGCGCTTTACGCAGCCGAGCACGCCGCCGTGCCACACGCTGCCGGCGACGAAGTCGTGCTGCCCTGCGGCGAATTCGTGCTCGCCTGCGGCGGAGCGCCGCGCGGTGCTTTGCGCGCGCGCTTGAATGATTTCCAGTGCTGGGTTCGCTCTGTCCGGGCTTCACCGCCGCGGGCTGCCCCGGGCTGCCCGGCGGCGCGATGCCCGGCGGGGGTGTGCCGGTGAGGGTGGCGAGGGGTTCCAGGCTGCCGAGGCCTGACCCGCCGCCGAGGCCTGACGGTTCCGTCGAGGGACCAGGGCCCGCGGAGCCGGCCGGTCCGGTGCCGATTCCGTTGCCGAGGGTGAGCGTCGGCGCCGATCCCGGGCCGGGAGAGCTCGGCGGACCGGCGGAGCCCGTGTATGCCGCTACGCTCCGCTGCCCCGTGGCGCTGGAGGAGACGACCGATCGGAGATCGGCCCGCGGGTGAGTGGACCGGTGTGGGATGGCTCCGTGCGCCGGCCGGTTGCGGGCCGCCACGGCGCCGGCTGCGGCCAGGGCCACGACTGTGCCGCCGACCGCGAGCTTCGTGATCAAGCCGCCGCCGATGAGTGCGCCGACGCTCGTGCCGCCCCCCGCGCCCGCACCGACGGCCGTGGTCGCTGCTGCCGCGGTCGCGGCAACTCCCGTGCTGCCGGTGGCAGTGGCTCCGGTGGCCGCGGCTGTCCCGGTCGCGGCGATTCCCGTACCGCCGGTGCCTGTGGCGGTGGCTCCTACGCCCGCCCCGCCTACGCTGGCCCCGCCGCCGCCCGCTCCTCCGGCGCCAGCCGCCGCGGCCGCGTGCGCGGCGGTGCCGTGACCGAGGATGGCCGCCGCGAGCCCCGCGCTGGGCAGCACCGGCAGCACGGCCGCGAGCGATTGGTGCTGGGCGCTGAGGGCGAGCTGGAAGTCGCGGCAGCCGGCGCACAGCTTCAGATGGCGGCGCAGCGGGCCACGACGCAGTTCCCCGCCCCGGGCGACCGAGAGTTGTTCGCGAATGTCCTGACAGGGCGTGCCCAGCGCGTCGCGGTCGGCGATCAGAGCGCTGCGCGCTTGATAGATGAGCGCCTTGACCTTCCTCACCGGGCACCCGATGATCGTGGCGATCGCCTGGTGGGGGAGATCGTCGAGCTCGGCCAGCAGCAGCGCTGAGCGCTGGTCCTCGGGCAGGCGGCCGATGCCGGCGAGGAGCTCGCGCAGGTCCTCGCGCTGGCGCACCTGCTCTGACAGTCCGGCCAGAGCCGGCGTGTGGTCCTCCAGTGACGTGGTGGGCCGGCGCGCCGCAATCGCCGAGAGGCAGCAGTTGCGGGCGATCGCGTACAGCCACGGGCGCGGCTCGCGCGGCGCCGTTCCGCCGAGCAGCGCTTGGTGAGCTTTGAGGAAAGCCTGCTGGAGCGCGTCCTCGGCTTCGTCCTGGTTACCGAGCATGTGTCGGCAGTAGGACAGCAGGGACGCGTGGTGGCGCTTGAAGAGCGTCTCGAACGATCGCTCATCCCGCGCCGCGCGCGCGCAGAGTCTCGATGGGCCATATACCAACATCACCGGTTTAACCCGCGCGAGGTTGGTGAGTTGCGTCAAGATAAGGAGTCACTAAATGCAGAACGCGAGGAAGGGAGGCGGCAATGAGTGAGTCGTACGGGGGGCAGGAGCCGGAGCTGGAGGCGATCGAGGCTGTGGCCCGGGCCTGGTGGCTCGGCCTGATTGTCGGCCTTGTCACGCTCGTCGGCGGCATAGTGCTGGTCGCCTATCCCGGACCCACGCTGACGGTGATCGCGTTGCTGGTGGGCATTGAGCTGTTGATCGGCGGCGTGTTCCTGATCGTCGGTGCGTTTGGTCACCCAGCCGGCTCGCGGGCATGGGGAGTGCTCGGCGGCGCCCTTGCGGTGATCGCCGGGGTGATCGTTTTGCGTCATCCGAGCGGCAGCGTGCTCGTGGTCGCGCTGGCGGTCGGCATCTATTTGATCCTCGCCGGAGTGCTGCGCCTGGTTGGCGCCGTGGAGGCGAGCGAGGGTCGTGGCTGGCTCGTGCTGGCCGCGCTGGTCGACATGGCGCTCGGGATCGTGATCGTGTCGTGGCCGAAATTCGGGATCACGACGCTGGCGATCGTGCTCGGCATCGTGCTGATCGTGCGCGGCCTCGCATTGGTCGTGGTGGCTTTTGCGCTCCGCGCGGTAGGGCGCGAGCTGACCTCGGCGACCGGGCCCACTGTGCCCGCCGCGTGATCGACTAGCTCGCTCGCGCCGCGGCGGCGGGCTGCTCGGCCGGGATGGTGCGACTGAACAGCAGCGCGATCGCGGCGATGACCGCCAGGACGGCCAGCGACGAGCGCAGTGCGGATAGGCGCGCGGTCTCGTTCTCTTGCACGATGGCGTCGGTCGCTTCGGTACTCGTCCCCGCCTGCTGCAGGGCGCTGCGCAGCTGGGCGTCGGAGACGAACGGGACTCCACCGGCCAGCTGCACCGTGGCCTTCGATTTGACGTCCGTGGGCACGGCCGGGTTGTGTTGAACGCCCATCAGGAACGATGTGCTCAGGGCGGCGATCAGCACGGCGCCGGACAGCGCGGTCCCGATCGAGGCGCCGAGGTTGGTGACGGTGTTCTGCAGGCCGCCCACCTCGCCGCTCTGCTCGTCGGAGACCGAGGACACGGTGACGCTACCGAGCTGTGAGGCCAGCGCCCCGACGCCCAGACCGGCGAGCAGCATCGGCCAGGTCACGATCTCGGGCCCGGCGCCGGCTTCCAGCGCGGCGAGCATCACCACGATGCCGGCGAACAGCGCGAGGAAGCCGAGTTGCACGACTCTGCGCGGCGAAGCGCCCGGAAAGACCTTCGGGATGCCGGCCGCCGCCAGCAGCAGGGTGATCGAGAGTGGCAGCAGCCGTACGCCAGTTTCGATCGCGGACAGGCCCAGCGCGACCGACAGGAACAGCGGCACCGCAAAGAACAGGCCGGCCTGCAGCAGGTACTGGAAGAAGAACGAGGTCAGGCCGCCGCGCAACGTTGAGTTGCGCAAGATCGAGGGATCGATGAGCGGCTCCTCTCCGCGGGCGAGCCGGCGGGTCTCCCATGCCAGGAACAGCCATACGACCAAGCCGCCCGCGAGCATCAGCCAGATCGACGGCGAGAGGCCGATCCACTGCGGGGCGCCCGGCTTGGGCGAAACGAAGCCCCAGGCGCCCGAGCGGAGGATGCCGAACACGATCAGGCCGAGCCCGAGCGCCGACAGGGCGGTGCCGACCAGATCGAGCCGCACCCCCGTCTCGGCCGGCTGGTCGGCCATGCGGCGGGTGAGCGCGAGGATGCAGAGCACGATCAGGACCTCGCCCACGAACACCCAGCGCCAGGACAAGTAGGTCGTGAACAGCCCGCCGATGAGGGGTCCGGCCGCCACTGCGATGGCGCCGGCCGAGGCGATCAGGCCATACGCGCGCGGGCGTTCGGGGCGTGTGAAGTTGGACGCGACCAGCGCGACGATCGCGGGCAGGATCAGCGCGGCGCCGGCGCCCTCCAGAAACGACCACCCGAACATCAGCACGCCGAGGCTGGGCGAGATGGCGGTGATGAACGACCCGCAGCCGTAGATCACGCATCCGATCGCGAACGCGCGCTTGCGCCCGAGGATCTGACCGAGCTTGCCCCCGGTGATCATCAGCGACGCCATCACGAGCGTGTAGAGCGTGATCGCCGTCTGGATCCCGGTCACGGTCGTGCCTACGTCTTTGGCGACCGTCGCGATCGACACGTTCATGACGGAGCTGTCGAGAACCATCAGGAACTGACCCGCGGCCAGGGTCAGAAGGACGATTCCGGCCGCCCCAGCCCGGCGATCCGTCGTGTCCGCCACGGCGCCCAACCTAACAGAACGACCAGCACCGTCGATCCCGATGACACGGCATGGGAGAATGCCGTAGGCTCGTTCCATGACCGTATCTGGTGAGGGGGGGCGCGATACGGCGCCCCCTTCGCCCGCGCGAGGATTGAGCTCGCACACGTGGCTCGTGAGGAGCATGCTCGGGTTGGCGGCGGTCCTGAGCGTGGTTGGCATTTTCGCCGTATGGGCCAACCGCCAGCTCCTGGACACCTCCTACTGGACCGAAACAAACACCAAGCTTCTGGAGAACGGCGCAATCCAGAACGAGCTGTCGTCGTATCTGACCGACCAGCTGTATACGAGCGTGGACGTCGCCGGGGAAATACGCGCGGATTTGCCCAGCGAATTGAAGCCGCTGGCCGGGCCGGCGGCGGGCGGGCTGCGCAGCGTGGTCGAAAAAGGGATCGTGCTGGCCCTGCAGCAACCGCGTGTACAGGACCTGTGGAAGAAGGCCAACGAGGTCACGCACAAGCAGTTCGTCAACCTGATCGAGAACAAGAGCAAGGTGATCCGCACCCCGGGGGGCGGGGCGGTGTTTCTCGACCTCAGGCCGATCGTCTCCGAACTGGCGACACGGTTCGGCGCCCCCGCGTCGACGGCCGAAAAAATTCCGCCGAACATCGCCCAGATCAAGATCGTCAGCTCCAAGTCGCTGGAAACCGCGCAGGCGGCGGTGCGGGTTCTGCGCAGCCTCGCGCTCATCCT
Source organism: uncultured Solirubrobacterales bacterium (assembly GCA_963755165.1). Taxonomy (GTDB): domain Bacteria; phylum Actinomycetota; class Thermoleophilia; order Solirubrobacterales; family Solirubrobacteraceae; genus Palsa-744. Next base: position 545,334 of record CAVWIT010000003.1, read on the forward strand.
GCCGCTGCTCGTGCTGCTTCTGTTCGCCGGGGCGATCGGCCTGGCTCGCGGGCACCGCAGCCGCACGCTCGTCAACGTGGGCATCGTCTGCATCGGAGCGGGGCTGGTGGCGCTCGTGGCCCGCTCGATCATCGGCAGTCAGGTGGTGGACACGCTGGCGAGCACCGAAGCCGTGCGCCCCGCGGCGAGCGCCGCCTGGTCGATTGGGACGAGCGTGCTCGTGGATGTCGCCGGCGCGATGGTCTTCATCGGTGTCCTGGTGGTGCTCGCCGGAATGCTCGGGGGACCCTCGCGCTGGGCGAGGGCGACGCGCCGGTCGCTGGCCCCGTACCTGCGCGATCGTCCCGACATAGCCTTCGGCGTCGTCGCGGTGGCGCTGCTGATCCTGTTTGCCTGGGGGCCGATCGACGCCACGCAGAAACTGACGGGCATCCTGCTGATCACGGTGCTGGCGCTGTTCGGGATGCAGATGCTGCGCCGGCAGACGGCCGTCGAGTTTCCCGATGCACCCAGCGCCGGCGGTGGGATGGACACGCTACGCAAGGGCCTCACGGACGTGCGCGGTTCGCTGGCGCGTGGCGGGGCAAGCCTGCGCGCCGGTCTTCATGCAGGACATGCGGGCGAGGGCGGCCGTCACGGTGCTGCAGCCGATTCGGCCGATTCCGTCGGCGGGCTCGAGCGCTTGGCTGCGCTGCACGCCGGCGGGGCGCTGACCGACGAGGAGTTCGCTGCCGCCAAGCGCGAGCTGCTCTCGCGCTGATGGTGGGCCTCGACATCGGGATATAGCCCTGAGCTCGACTGCGTCATCGGCAGACAGTCGTCCCGAGAGCGAAGCCTCGACTGCCCCCGCGCGGCAGGGCCTGGTCCTGACGACGCTGATCCTCGTCGCGGCGGTCGCCAACCTCAACCTCACGGTCGCGAACACGGCGCTGCCCGACATCGGCAAGGCGCTGAACGCCTCGCAGACGGCGCTCGACCTGATTGCGGTCGGCTTCTCGCTCGGTCTCGCCGCCTCGGTGCTCTACCTCGGGGCGCTCGGCGACCGCTACGGGCGCAAGCTGATGCTCGTCCTGGGCACGGCCCTGTCGATCCCCGCCGCGATCCTCGCGGCGACCGCCTCGAGCGTCGGCGTGCTGATCGGCGCGCGCATCTTCGGCGGCCTGGCGGCCGGCATGGCCTTCCCGACGACGCTGGCTTTGATCACCGCGCTGTGGTCGGGACCCGCTCGCACGCGGCCGATCGCGCTGTGGTCGGGCATCGGCGCCTCGATGTCGGCGCTCGGCCCGCTGCTGTCGGGAGCGCTGCTCGAGCATCACGCCTGGGGCTCGGTGTTCCTGCTCACCCTGCCGTTCGCGGTGCTGGCGCTCGTGATGGCGATCCTGCTCGTGCCGAGCCATGTCAACGAGACCTCCGACCCGGTCGACAATCTCGGCGGGATCCTCTCGATCGTGCTCGTCGCCGGGATCGTGCTGGGGATCAACTTCGCGCCGGTCCCAGGCAAGGGAAAGCTCGCGCTCGCCCTCGGGGGAGTGGCGATCCTCGCGCTGGTCTGCTTCTACCTGCGCCAGCGACGGACCAGGTTCCCGCTGTATGACCTCCACGTGGCCTCACGGCGAGTGTTCTGGGTCGCGGCGGTGGGTGGGATCGTCGTGTTCGGCAGCCTGATGGGGGCGATCTTCGTCGGCCAGCAGTTCCTGCAGAACGTGCTCCACTACTCCACCCTCGGCGCCGGTGCCTCGATCCTGCCGGCGGCCTTCCTGCTGGTCGCGATCGCGCCTCGTTCGGCCAAGCTCGTCGAGTCGCGCGGCGCGCGGTTCACGCTGCTCGTCGGCTACGGCTTCTGCCTGCTCGGGTTCATCACGATGCTGCTGCTGTGGAGGTCGGGAATCCCCTACTGGAAGGTGGGGCTCGCCTACGCGTTCATCGGCGCCGGCGTCGGCTTCGCCGGCACGCCAGCCTCGCACTCGCTGACGGGGTCGGTCCCGGTCAAGCGCGCGGGGATGGCGTCGGGGACCTCCGACCTGCAGCGCGACCTCGGCGGCGCGATCATGCAGTCGATCATGGGTGCACTGCTGACCGCGGGCTTCGCGACGTCGATCTCAAAGGCAATCGCCGCGGCGCCCAACAAAGCGCTGATCAGCAGCAACATCGAAAACACGCTGACCAAGTCTTTCTCGAGCGCCGAATCGGTCGCCCATCAGTACCCGCACTACGCGAGCGCGATCACCGCCGCGGCCAGCTCGTCGTTCGTGTCCGGGTCCAACTGGGCCTACGCGGCGGGCGCGATCGCGATCGTGTTCGGCGCCGGGCTGATCTACCGGTGCTTCCCGGACAAGGACGAGGAGCGGCGGCTGCTCGCGGAGTACCAGGCGCGCGACGATGCGCTCGCGAGCACCTCGGGATGAAACGCCTCAGGCACCATTGACGATTCCGGCGGATGTTAGGGTCGGCAAGGTGACTGTGCGGGTGGACTATGAGCGCCACGGGCGCACGTATGCGCGGCACCGGCGGGCGGATCCTCGCATCGCCGCGCGCATTCATGCCGCGCTCGGTGAGGCCCGCACGGTGCTCAACGTCGGTGCGGGCGCCGGGTCATACGAGCCGTGCGATCGGCAGGTGCTGGCGGTCGAGCCGAGCGCGACCATGCGCGCCCAGCGCCCCGCCGGCGCCGCACCGGCGATCGACGCTCGCGCGGAGAAGCTTCCCTTCGACGATGGCGCGTTTGACGCGGCGATGGCCTGCGTGACGATCCACCACTGGGAGTCCGCCGCCGCCGGCCTGGCAGAGCTTCGCCGGGTGTCCCGCGGACCGGTGGTGGTGTTCACGTTCGAGCTCGACCACTTGCCCGTGTGGCAGCTGGAGTACCTGCACGAGGGGCTCGTGAAGGAGCGGCCGCGGTTCCCCGCGATCGACGACATCCTCGCCGCGTTGGGCGGGCGCACACGCGTTGAGCGCATCCCCACGCCCAGCGATTGCCTCGATGGGTTCTTCGAGGCTTACTGGAGGCGCCCGGAGGGACTGCTTGACCCTGAGGTTCGCAGCGCCCAATCGATGTGGGCTCTGCTCGAACCGGAGGTGGAGCAGCGCATCGTCGAGCGGCTCTCCCTCGCGCTGGATAGCGGCGTCTGGGACGCCGAGCATGGGCACCTGCGCGAGCAGGACAGCTTCGATGGCGCCCTGCGCCTCGTGATCTCACAAGCGCCCTGAGGCGCAGGGATCGCACATGCGCGCTGAGGCGCAGGGATCGAAACCGGGCAAGCCGGAACCCGGCACCTACGCGCACTTCAGCGACATCATGTACCAGAGGACCTCCGGCAAGGAGGTGGACTTCTGCGGCCCGCGTATCGGGAAGCTTGGTTTTCGAGGGCATTCTTCGCTGCAACGTTACGACAGGAATCGCGTCAAAGCCGACGTCCGGAATCGAACCGGAAACCGCCGGTTTACAAAACCGGTGCTCTACCAATTGAGCTACGTCGGCGTGGGCTCGCATCGTAGCGCCGGTCGGCCCGGGTGGGGGCTCACGGGCGCAGAACTCAACTGTAACGGCGCGGGAGGCGCCGGGTATCGAAATGTATGGATGTGAGCCCCACTGCCGACCTGAACGGCTTTCGAGAGCGCACGCTGAGCAGGGGCGTGAATCCGCTGCTGTACTGGACGCTGAGGGCGGTGCTGGTGCCGTTCTTTTTGGTCTACTTCCGTTTGGGAAGGATCGGGCGCGAGCACCTGCCGCGCAGCGGGCCGCTGCTGCTGGCGGCGAACCACCGCAGCTTCCTGGATCCGTTCGTGATCGGGACGCTGGTGCGCAGGCCCGTGTACTACATGGCCAAGCGCGAGCTGTTCGAAAAGCGCTGGCAGGCCTGGGCGCTGAACGCGCTCGGCGCGTTTCCGGTCGATCGCGGCGCCGGCGACCGCGAGGCGATGGCGACCGCCAAGGCGATCCTGCAAAGAGGCGACTGCGTGGTGATCTTCCCCGAGGGGACGCGCACGCGACGGGGACCGCTCCGAGCGCCGCGCCGGGGGGTGGGTCGTCTCGCGCTGGAAACCGGCGCCAAGGTCGCGCCGGTGGCGGTGATCGGCACCGAACACGTCCGGCGCGGCTGGCGGATTCGCCCGCGCGAGGTGCACCTGCGGGTCGGCCGGCCGCTGCGGTTTCCGACCGTGCAGGAGCCCTCGCCAAAGCTGGCGGCTGGGATGACGCGGCGGATCTGGGCGTGCGTGAGCCTGCAGTGGGAGTGGCTCGGTGGAGAGGGCGCCCGCGCACCGAGCGAGCGGCAGGCGCGCCCGGAGGCGGAGCGGGCGGCGAGGGCGGCCTGAGCCGACCGCGGAGCGCGGGAGGATAGTGTGCGATGAGTGAGCGACGAGCCGATCAGCAAGCTGAAGGCGCAGCTCGACGCGGAGTTCTCCGACCTCTACCGGGCGCACCTACGCGATGTGTACAGCTACGCCTACTACCGGGTCGGCAATCATCACGACGCGGAGGACCTGACCGAGCAGACGTTCCTGCAGGCATACAGGCACTTCGAGCGAGCGCAGCGCGAATCGGACGGACGGCCGCTGCGGCCGTGGCTGATCAGGATCGCGCACAACCTGGCGGCGAATCTGTATCGAGACCGCTCGCGCAAACCTGCTTCGCCGATCGACGACACGACGACGCTGGCGGCGCCGTATACGACCGAGCAGCTGGTGGAAGGTCGCGAGCAGGCCAAGCAGGTGCTCGACGGGGTCAGCCGGCTGCCGGAGGACCGGCGCGAGGCGCTGATCATGCGGTTCGCGCTGGGCATGGACAACCGCGAGATCGCGCGCGCCCTCGGCCGCTCGGACGGGGCGACGAAGGTGCTGATCCATCGCGCGATCAAGCAGCTGGAGGGGCTTGTGAGCGACGCCGGCGACGAGGAGTGTGTCCATCGGGCCGGCGAGGAGAGCGTCCAGCATGAGTGAAACCGCGCCTAACTTCGAGAGCCTGCTGCGCGAAGCCCTCTCACCGGTCGAGCCGCCGGAGGATCTGGCGCTGCGGCTGGAGGGAACGCTCCAGAGCATCACCGAGCTGGCCGCCGACGAGCTGGAGGCATGGGAGCTCTCGGCGATGCGCGACCCGCGCAACTGGGCGCGCCCGGCGGCGGCGCTGCTGGTGGGCGGCGTGGCGGGCACGGCGCTGGTGCTGTTGCGCGCGCGGCGGCGTGCGCACGTCGATGTTGCTCGCGGCGGGTTTGCCGATGGCGCGCGCCAGGGCGCCGAGCGCGCGCTCAAGGACGTCGGGCGCGAGACGCGCAGGCTGCTCGGCGGGCGCTGAACCTGCGTGCCCGCCGGAGATGGCGCCGCCGGCCGTAGATAGGCTGTGCGCGGACATGGCCACCTGCTACCGGCACCCATCGCATGAGACCGGCGTGTCGTGCTCGTCCTGCGGCCGGCCGATCTGTCCCGATTGCATGACCCCGACGCCGGTGGGAATGCGCTGTCCGGAGTGCTCGCGCCAGCGCACGAAAGTGATGCGCATGCGCGACATGGCGACCGTGCCGCGGGTGACCTATTCGCTGATCGCGATCAACATCATCGCGTTTCTGTCGGAGGGCAACTTGACCCTGAACAGCGGGGGCTCCGGCAACGGCGTTTACCTGAAAGGAGCGCTGCTCGGGAGCAGCGAATCTCCGCTGCTGGCCGGTCAGGGCGTCGCCCACGACCAGTGGTGGCGGCTGGTGAGCAGCGGATTCCTGCACGAGAACATCCTGCACATCGGCTTCAACATGTGGGTCCTGTACTACCTGGGCATGATGCTGGAGCCCGCCCTGGGGCACGTCAAGTTCGGCGTGATCTACGCGGTGTCGCTGCTGACCGGCTCACTGGGGGCGCTGCTCGTCTCGCCCCACGTGCTGACGGTCGGCGCCTCGGGGGCGGTGTTCGGGGTGATGGGGGCGGCGGCACTGGAGATGCGTGCGCGCCAGATCCCGATCATGCAGAGCGGTGTGGGGATGCTGCTCCTGATCAACCTGATATTCAGCTTCACTGTGCCAGGCATCTCCTGGGGAGGGCACATAGGTGGGCTGATAGGGGGCGCGCTGGCCGCGCTTGTTATCCAGCTCGGCGACCGCTATCGCTCACAGGGCCTCGCGCTGGCGGGGTGCGCCGTCATCGCCGTCGCCGCGGTCGCCGGCTCGCTGGCGACATCGCACGCGAGCGAGGTCGAAACGATCTCTCCCAGCCAGCTCACACCCGTCGCCCCCGAACCGTGAGTCGCACCCGCGCGCATTATTACTCGCTCTCCTCGATCTTCGAGCGATGCCGACCACGGCGCGCGATAACCTCGTTGCGCCGATGACGCTCCTCAGCGACGCTGAGATCGAACAACGCCTCGCCACCGTCGGCGAGTGGCGCCGGCACGAGCGCGACTCGATCGTGCGCGAGCTGAAATTCGCCGACTTCGCCGATGCGATCGCGTTCGTGAACAAGGTGGCCGAGCTCGCCGAGCAAGCCAACCATCATCCCGACATCTTCGTGCACGGCTGGAACAAGGTGCGCCTGGAGCTGAGCACCCATTCCGAGGGCGGCCTCACCGAGGCGGACTTCGAGCTGGCAGCACGCATCGACCTGCTCGCGTGAACGGTTTGAAGCTCATCTTTGCGGCCGTTCTGGTCGCGGTGAACGCGTTCTTTGTGATCGCCGAGTACGCGCTTGTGCGCTCCCGCAAGGCGCGTTTGGAAGTGATGCGCGAGGAGGGGGCGCGGGGGGCGGCGCTGGCGCTGAAACAGCTGGAGAACATCAACGATTACATCTCGGCCGTACAGATCGGGGTCACGATGACCTCGATCGCGATCGGTGCCCTGGGGGCGCCCGCCCTCGCGGAGATCCTGAAGGGTGCGCTGGGGACCACCCTCAGCCACGGCGTGGCGATTGCGATCTCGGTGGTGGTCGCCTACCTAGTCATCACCGCCGTCCAGCTGATCGCCGGCGAGATGGTTCCCAAGTTCTACGCGATCGACCGCGCCGAGGCCGTGGCGCGGCGAGTGGCACGCCCATTGCAGGCGTTCAGGGTTCTCTTCCACCCGGTGATCGTCATGCTCACGGCGCTCTCCACCCGCATTCTGAAGCTGCTCGGCGTCGACATGACCCGTGAGCGGGAGGGCGGCTCGCCGGATGAGCTCAAGCGCCTGATCGCCGAGTCCCACGCCGGTGGGCATATCGACCCGGGTGAGGCGGGGATGCTGACGGGTGTGTTCCACCTGCACGAGCAGGAGGCCCGGCAGGTGATGACCCCGATCCCGGCGGTGATCACGGTGGACCTGTCTCAGGACGTGGAGACGGCGCTGCAGCTGTGCATCTCCTCCGGCCATACGCGGCTGGTCGTCACCGAGGAGGAGAACCGCGACCGGGTGAGGGGCCTGGTGCATGCCAACTCGCTGGCCAAGACGTTGATGGAGGAGGGCCCGCATGCGACGCTCGAGCCGCTGGTGCACGACGCTCCGATCGTGCCCGAGACCAAGCCGCTGGACGACCTGCTCGCCGATCTGCAGCGTCAGCGCACCTCGCTCGCCGTGGTGGTGGACGAGTACGGGAGGGTGGTGGGGATCGTGACGGTGGAGGACATCATCGAGGAGGTCGTGGGCGAGATCACCGATGAAACCGACCCCGCGGCCGGTGAGGTTCGCCAGCTCGCGGGCGGCGACTGGTTCGTGCGCGGGCACGTGGCGGTGACCGATCTGGCCGACTACGGACTGAACCTGCCAGTGGACAGCGACGCATACAACTCCGTCGGGGGCTTCGTGTTCGCCCAGCTCGGGCGCCTACCCCAGCGGGGGGACACGGTTAACGCCGACGGCTTCTCGATCCGGGTGGAGTCGGTGCGCGAGAACCGGATCGAGGCGGTGCGCATCCGCCCGCGCCGGCGCCCGCCGCGCCGCGATGGGGAGGGCGAGGCTCGCCCCGCGCAGCCGGAGTCATGAGCCGACTGAGCCGAGCCACGCCGCGGGGAGCTCGCGTGGGGCCTGACTTACGCAGGATCTGACCCCAAAGACACGTCCGGCCCGCGGGGGGAGCGGGCCGGAGCGTGCGCACTGGGAGGAGGCGGATGTGCATTGCGACTGTGTCGCAGGGACAAGTATCTACATCTGGATGAACGCCAGCTAAAAGCTAGATCAGACTAAATAAATCCCTCACGTGCGGAACCTCACAGCATCTTCAGTAGGTGTGGAATCCGCGCCCGCTCTTGCGCCCGCAGGCGCCCTCGGCGATCAGCTGCTCGATGCGATCGGGCACGGGCTCGCCGATCGTCTCGCCGATCGCCGCGGAGACGTCCAGGCCGACGAGGTCGAGCAGCGCCAGTGGCCCCATCGGGTGGCCGGCGCCGAGGCGCATGCACGTGTCCACGTCGGCAGGGTCCATGCCGGTCTCTTCGACGAGGCGAACCGCGCTGAACAGGTACGGGAACAGCAGCCTGTTGACGACGAACCCGGGTACGTCGGGCACCTCGACGGGGGTCTTCTCGAACGCATCGCACAGCGCCAGGGTCCGCGTGCGTGTGTCGGCGCTCGCCCCGACCGGGAAGATCAGCTCGACGAGCTGCATCTTGGTTACGGGGTTGAACACGTGCAGCCCCACGAACCGCTCCGCCCGTCCGCTCGCCGCGGCGAGGCGCTCGATCGACAGCGAGGAGGTCGTGCTGGCGAGGACCGCATCGGCTCCGAGGATGCGGTCGAGCTCGGCCAGCAGACCGGCCTTGACGTCGTGGTCCTCGACGACCGCCTCCACCACGAAGGTTCTCTCCGCCAGGGCCCGCGGGTCGGTCACGACCTGGACGTGCTCGGGGTCGACCTCGGCGCCCATCCGGTCGAGCGTCTTCTCGACGCGCGCGCGGGCACGATCGGCGGAGTCGACGGATCGCGCCAGCAGCAGCACCGGACCGTGGTGGGCTGCGGTGGCGGCCAGCCCGCAGGCGATCGCGCCGCTGCCGGCTATCGCCAGGCGCTCTTCGCTCATCGCTTTGAGTCTCCGCTGCTGCTCATGATGATTTAGGTGGTGATGATGACGGAGGGGTTGACTGACTGGTCAATCTAATCTTGGTTGGGCGCGGTAGAGTAAGGGATATCCCCATCAACATGCCGCGCAAGACCTTAGGAGGACTTCCAGTCATGAGAGCACCAGAGGGCCGCGAGGTCGTGATCGTCGAGGCTGTGCGCACGCCGATCGGTCGTGGGCACCAGGAGAAGGGCTACTACAAGGACACCCATCCCAACGCGCTGCTCGGCGCCTGCTACAGCGAGGTCATCTCGCGCGCGGGCATCGACGCGGGCGAAGTCGAGGACGTGATCGCCGGGTGCGTGCAGCAGTTCGGCGAGCAGGGATTCAACATCGCTCGCAACGCCTGGTTGCAGGAGGGCCTGCCGATCGAGACTCCCGGCACCACCGTCGATCGCCAGTGCGGCTCGGCCCAGCAGGCGGTCAACTTCTCCGCGGCGCTGATCGCTGCGGGCGTGCACGACGCGATGATCGGGTCGGGCGTGGAGCACATGGGCCACCTTCCGTTCGCGGCCGGGATGAAGACCCAGGAGGACTTCGGCTTCGCGTTCACCCCCGAGCTGATGGCCAAGCACAACATCGTCGGGCAGGGGCTGGGCGCCGAGATGATCGCCGACCAGTGGGAGATTCCCCGCTCGGAGCTCGACGAGCTGGCGGTGCGCTCGCACCGGCTGGCCCACCAGGCCACGGAGGAGGGCCGGTTCGAGCGCGAGATCGTGCCGTTCGCTGTCAATGGCGACACGTTCGTCACAGACCAGGGCATCCGCCCGGACACGAACCTCGAGGCGCTCTCGCAGTTGAAGCCGGCGTTCAAGCCCGACGGCAAGATCACCGCCGGCAACGCCTCGCAGATCTCCGACGGCGCCGCGGCCGTGCTGCTGATGTCCGCCGAGAAGGCGAAAGAGCTCGGGCTGACCCCGCGCGCGCGGATCGTCGATCAGACGACCGTTGGGTGCGACCCGGTGAAAATGCTCGAGGGCCCGATCCCGGCGACGCGGAAAATCCTCGACCGCAACGGGATGAAGATCGACGACATCGACCTGATCGAGATCAACGAGGCGTTCGCGCCCGTCCTCGCGGCCTGGCGGCGCGAGCACAACCCGGACATGGATCGCGTCAACGTCAACGGCGGCGCGATGGCGCTCGGCCATCCGCTCGGCTCGACCGGCGCGCGGCTGATCACGACGCTGCTGCACGAGCTCGAGCGCTCCGACAAGGAGATCGGCTTCGTGACGATGTGCTGCGGCGGCGGATTGGGCACCGGCACGCTGATTCAGCGCGTCTGATCGAAGAACAGCCCTCTGAGGATGCGATAGTATCTACATCCAGGCCCAAGGAGAAGGAAAAAGGAGCAGCCGGGTGGTGGGGGGAAGACATTAAAAAAAACCGCGTATAGCGATAGCTATACCGGCCAAAAAACTAATACAAAGATCTCCCCCTCTTTATCTTCTTCCTCGACGCGAGCTCATCTCTCCTCTCTCCTCCCAGCACTACCCCTGCGGTCCCCCGCCGGTCCAATCCACGGCGATCGGCGGGAGGGCCAGCAGCGCTTGCCAGGTGGCCGCTTCGGTAAGGCCGCTGGGGGTGATCCCGTGCGCTGACTGGAACTGCTCGAGGTTGGCGGTGGTGGTCGCGTCGAAGATGCCGGTGCTTGCCTGGCCGGGGATGGCGCTCGCGAGGTGCTCCTGCATCCACAGCACCGGATCGCCCCGATTGCCCTGCGCGAGTTCGGTGTAGCCGGGGTTGGGGGTGACGCTCGAGAGCGGCGCAAGCGGTTCGGCCAGAGCGGTCCACTCGCTGGCGGGGGTTTCCTGCCAGTCCCACCACGAGATGCCAGGCGCCCCGTAGTCGACGGCCTCCTCCCGGAAGCGCACGAGTTCGGCGCTGGAGGGGTGGCTGTACGTCTGGCCCAGCGGAACGATCGGACGACCGTAGACACGGTTGGCGATGTAGGTGTTTGCGTAGAGGGTGTCGATCGAGTTGCCGATGTCCCGCCAGTACATCTGCGGCGCGTTGAACTGGGCGCCGTTCGGCCCGAGGAAGACCGAGTAGGGGAAGGATGTGTGGTAGTAGACGTACGGGAACGAGGCCAGGCCGAGTGGGTAGTTGGGGCCGATCGCGGCGCGCAGGTCGGCGATGTAGGTCTGGGCTGCGCCGTAGCGCCCTTCGTATTCGCCCTCGGCGTCGATCACCAGGCAATCCGCGCCGTCGGCGACGGCTTTGGCGCCAAGGCTCGCCTCGCCAGCGGGGTTGGTGCCGTAGACGAACTGCCAGGCGCACACGTGCAGTCCGTTTGCGTGTAGTTGCGCCACCAGTTCGGGGCTGAACTGGCTCCAGTAGTTGGTCGAGCCGTCTGAGCTCTTGACGAACAACGTGGTCACGCCGGCCGCGTGCGCCTGGGCCACAATTGAGGCGAGCGAGCCGCCGTCGGACTGGCTCAGGTACCAGATCCACATGCCCTGCCCATCGAACGCAGTGGTACTGGGAGCTGCCGTCACGGGAGCCGGAGCCGCGGGTGCGGGAGGGTCCTTCGGTGCGGGCGGATGCAGCGCATAGCGCACGATCGTGATCGGGCCGTAGGAGCTCGTGTAGCGACCGTGGCTGAGCAGCACCATGATGTTGCCCGAGTGCGCGGTCTTCGGCACGGTCACCTCCAGACCCGCGGACCCCTTGCGCAGGTGCGCGGCGGGTGAGACGCTGGAGATGCGCGCCCGTGGCCTGCTGGGGAACGCGACGATCATCCCCGTTGTGAGCCCCCTGCCCGCGATCAGCAGGGTTCCGTGCAGTGAGACCTGGTGCGGGTTTGAGCTGCAGTGGCTCACTGGCATGCAATGCACGCTGGTGATCCGCACCGTGTAGACATGCGAGCTGGAGGTGGGCTTGCTCGTGGTTGTTTTCTTAGCGGGCGCACTCTTGCCGCCGGGCGCGCTGGCGCCGCCCGGGTTGGCCGTTGCGGCCACAGCCGACGTGCCGCCGGAGGGACTCAGCACGAGAACGCTCAGCATGAGGATGCCCACGGCGATAGCGCGCAGGGCGAGCGCGCGCAGCGGGAAGGCGGCTGCGGCGACGGGTATCGATCGCTTGTTGGCGCCTGCGCTCGTCAATGCAACTCCAATCGCGCCCGGGAAAAAGCGGCACCGACCTTAGCCGCTATGTCCCCGCAAACCGATCGGCGAGACGGAAGTTGCGTCAGCCCCAGCGAAAGCCCAGCTCGGACGGCGCCGGATCCAGGGGGCTCGAGGGCAGATCGGGAGGGGGCTCGGGCAGGTTGAACTCAGCCGGCGCAACGTCGTTGGGGGCGTCGGCGTGGAACAGGGAGGCGAGGTACTGGATCTGGCCGCGACCTACGCTCAACTCCGACTGCCCGCCGCCGTAGCAGCCGATGTCGCTTGCCGCGCAGTAGTCGTAAGTGTCCAGCAGCGATTGCAGGCCTCCGAGTCGCGAGGGCTTGATGTTGATCGTGCGCGGCGCCCACGGCAGCGCCTGTATGTCCGCGACGGAGTGGATCGGCGCGTCCCAGGTCACGCGCTCGCGGTGTGCGAGCAGGATCGCTTCGGTCTCTTCGGTCAGCTTGGGATCCTCGATCCAGGCGTCTGGGAACGCCTCAACGACCCGGCGGTAGAGATCCGGATCGGCCGGGTTATCGACGATCGTGCCCTCATACTGGCCCTTGAGATCGACCGAGTCGACTGCGTCCAGTGCGACGAGTTGCGCGATCAGCTCCTCATCCCAGGATGGCGTGGGGTCGAGCTTGAAGCGCAGTCCCGGCACTATCCCCAGACGCGCCAGCAGCGGTTGCAGCGACGGTGGCTCGCCCAGACGCAGCGAGGCGACGAAGCGCAGCGGCTCACAGGCGCGTCCCAATGCGGCGTGCAACGTAGTTTCGGCCTGGCGCAGCGCGAGGTCGAGCGCGGCGGAGTCGAACGCCCAGTCGCGGTAGAGACGAAACTCCGGCCGCTCGGTCGACTGCGGGAAGAGGTCCAGCGAGCGCAGGTGTTCGGCAAACGACTGAAGCGTCCATGTGCCCGCGACCGATCGAAGATCGGCCAGCCAGCGCGCCGCGCCGGCGCGCTGCAGTGCCTCCTGGTCTTCGGCGGCGTAGGTGACGTCCTCGCCGGCGCCCTCCTCGCCTGAGCCGCGCAACCGGATGACGGTGGTCTTGCGCACGAACTCGCTGGAGAGTGCGACCTCGTGGCCTTCGAACTCATATTCCTCGACGGTGAGTGGCAGCCCGGCGAGCAGATCCCACGTGCTCATGCCGGGGTCCCGTTTTCCAGCCGCGCGACGAGCTCGTCCAGGCGCAGCTCCTCCAATGCCCCCGACACGGCCTCCAGCTCGCGCGCGCACAGCTCGATCAGCGCCTTGCCCTCGCCGACGAGCTCGAGCGTCTCGTTGAGGCTCGACTCGCCGGAATCCAGGCGCCTGATGATTTCCTCGACGCGCGCCGCCGCGGTCTCATAGGTCTGGGGCCGCGTTGCGTCTGCCAGCGCGGCCTGGACCTCGGGTGCGGGTTGGGGGTCGCTCATCGCCCGGCGACCTTCGCGGGAACGGTGTCATCGGCGAAGCGCAGCCTCACATCCACCGCGGTCCTGGCGGTGGCCGCGGTGACGATCGACTCGCCGCCGGGCGAGGAGGACACGAGCGCGTATCCGCGTTCGAGTGTGCGCTGCGGATCGTGTCCGGTGAGAGCGAGCGCCAGCCGCTGCAGTTCCTGGGGGCGGCGCGTGCGACAGTCGCGCACGGTCGAGGACGACCTGCGCTCCAGTGCGATCGCGCGCCGACTCGTGATCTCCCGCTCGCTCTGCACGCGCCGGCGCCAGGAGGCCCGGACCTCGCGCAGGCGCTGGTGAAGTCCCGCGCGCTGGCGCTCCACGTGAGCCGACGGCGCGCGCGTCAGCGTCGTCAGCTCTCGCGCGCGCGAGAGCATCGCTCGGCGGCTCTGTTCGCGCATGCGCCGCGCGCTTGCGATGAGCTCCGCGCGCCCACGTGCGCAGTCCAGGCCGACAGCGGCCTCGGCGGCGTGGGTGGGGGTCGAGCAGCTGACCGCCGCGACGTCGTCGAGCAGCGTCCGGTCGGTGTGGTGCCCGACCGAGGCGATCACAGGCACGGCCAGCAGCGCGACGGTGCGGCACAGAGACTCCTCACAGAAGCACAGCAGGTCGGCCAGCGAGCCGCCGCCGCGCGCGACGATCGCGACATCCACGTCGCCCACCGCGGCCAGGTCCGTTAACGCGCGCGCGATCAACGGGGCGGCGTGGCGGTCCTGCACGGGCGCGAACCCCCAGACGATCGTGCCCGCCCAGCCGCGCCGAGCCAGTCCCGCGACGATGTCGTCTCGCGCCTTGCCCGTCTCGCCGGTGACGACGCCGATCGTGTGCGGCAGCAGCGGCCGGGGCAGCAGCTTCTGCGGTGCGAGCAAGCCCTCAGCATCGAGCTGCTTGCGCAGGCGCTCGATGCGAGCGAGCAGATCGCCCTCACCGGCGACGCGCAGGTCCGAGACGGAGAACGAGAATCCCGGGGAGGAGGTGGCGCTGCCCGGGTAGAAGTCACAGCCGCCGGCCACCACGATCTGCATGCCCTCGCTCGGAACCCCCCTTACCCGGTTTCGGGCGAGGATCGACTGCCAGTCGGTCAGCCACACTGCACAGGGAATCGCGCCGGTGGCGTCGCGCAGCTCGAAGTACACCCGCGCGCGGGAGGTACGCAGGTTGACCAGCTCGCCCACGAGCTGCACGTGCGCGAACGCGCGCAGCCTGGCGCGCAGTGCGCAGGCGTACTCGCCTACACCGTACGGTCCGGGTAGGTTGCTGCCGGGGATCCTGGCGTCGCTGCGCTCGTGGACGGGTGTGGGAGTTATGGCCACCGGTTCAGCATAGGGGCCGCGGGTGATGGGACTTTCTGGGTCGGCATTGGGCGCGGTGAGTGGCGCTAGGATCGACGTCTATGCCGCGGCGCATCGATCACCGGCTCGGTGCATAGCGCCATGGCAAATCGCGACAAGAGTCATCGTCATGGGCGCGGTCGCGGACGTTCGCGTAAGCGCCGTCCCGTGCCCAGCGCGACCGTCATAGACGCGACGCGCGAGGCCGGTCGCGGGGAGACTGATCAAACGACGGCTGATCAAACGACGATCGTGAAGAACGCGCGCACCGCGCGCACGCGTTCAAGCACCCGCGCTGGCGCCGATTTTCGAGATCCACTGTCGGTCGGGGAGCGCCCGCCGGCGCTGTGGCATCCGTGGCCGCTGTCGGAGATGCTGATCCTGATCGGCGCCGTCGGCACGGTCGTCGGGCTGGCGCGGCTTGGCCACGGCGGCATCTCCAACGGCGGGCCGGTCCTGTTCGCCGGACTCGGCGCCGTGGTGCTGGGCACGATCGAGATCACCTGGCGCGAGCATCACGCCGGCTACCGCTCGCACACGCTGATCCTGGCGCTGCTGCCCGTGGTGGTGCTCCACTCCGCGGTGGTGCTCGGCCTGGCCGCTTTCACGACCGTGCCGCGCCTGCTGAACGTCGGGCTGCTTGCGATCGATATGGCGATTTTCGCGGTGCTGTTCAAACTGCTGCGCGCCCGGCACCTGGACGCGCGCGCCCGCGTGGTCAGCCGGCGTTGAGCGCGCCCAGCGATGGCAGCGGGCGCTCGCCCGTGTCCGCCGCCTCGCCGCGGGTCTCGCCTTCCAGGCCCAGGCGCTCCAGACGGGCGATCTCGCGCTCTCCTTCCACACGCGCCGGGTGCTGGGGGGGCAGGTCTGAGATCAGCCACGCGATGCGGTTGCGCAGTTGCAGAGCGAAGTGGGGAGTGGAGGCGCCCATCAGCCGACGCACGTCCTCGACGGTGATTTCGTGCGTCTGCTCCTTGCGCAACAGAGTCGGGTCCTCCGCCTGGCTCATACCGGCCCGGGCTCGCTGCCGCGTAAGTATGCGCGATGGGCGTCGTAGTGGGACGGTTGGGTCATTCGACGGGCAGGCTGGAGGATTCTCCGGAGGGGGTCGACTGCGGGACGATCTGCAGCATCGCGTCGAGTTCGGCTTGCGTGGTCGCCGAGATCGCGCGTTCGTCGCCGATCAGCCAGCCGTGATTGTAGACGCCCTTGACCGGCTGTGAGTGGGGCGCGGCGGGCTGGATGTCGCTCAGGTAGTGGCTCAGCGGCGATGGTACGCCCGTCGCGTCTTCGAGCAGCAACAGCGGCGCGTAGTCGCCGGTGGCCGAGAGGATCGCGGCGGCGGGCGCGTCGAACGGTCGCGTCGCGTTGGCGAACGCGAGGCCGTGGCCGGATTCGCGCACACCCCAGCCGAACGAGCCGTCGGCGAAGCGCGAGACAGCGATCGCATTGCCGGCGGGGGTTGCGTCTTCGCCCTGGCTCACCTCGGCACGCTTGACCGCTCCATACCGCGCGAGCTCGCTGAGCACGCCTTCGCCGATCGCGGTCGATCCGACCGTGTAGATCGTGGGTCTGCCCAGGCCTTCGAGCTCGCCGGCGGTGGCCGCGGGCACGTCGCTGGACGTGACGAACAGGATCGGCGCGCCGCTCTGCGCCGCCAGACCGGCGGCGGGCATCGCCAGCGCGGGTGGGCCGTCGATGTTGACGACGATCACCTGGCGCGGACTGGTGCCGCGCGCGATGGTCAGGAGCTTCGCCACCGACACGGCCAGCGAGTAGGGATCGCCCGCGGCGCTCGCTCGCGCGCGGTAGCCGGAGGGCGCTTGCGCGGAGGATCCGAGCAGGAGCAGCTGCACTCCTCCGAGCGTGCTCGAGCCGGTCGGCGCCAGCGCTCGCAGCGTCTGGGCGCTTGCCTGCGGCAGGCTCGAGCCTTCGGAGTACAGCAGCGGGGCGCCCAGGGGAGCGCTCGCCAGCGCGCTGGCCGCGAGCGCGGCCGGCCAGTCGTGCGCATCGGCGATCACCACCGCCTGCGGGCGCGTGCTCGCCGTCAGGCCGGGGTAAGCCGCGCGGGTTACCGCGGCGGCGTCGGCCACGGCATCGGAGCCGCCCAGGCGCGTGGTGTTGCGCGTGGCGGTGGCTGCCGTCCCCGCCGCACCCGTATGCACGACGACCGTTTCTACGCCTCCGCCGGCGCTCTGCTGTTCGGAGGCGGTCTTGCCGCAGCCCGCCAGCGCGATGACGATCGCGGTGGCGCCCAGCGCGGCTGGGAGCCGGACGGCGAAGCGGCACGGACGAGTGCGTTCGGGCACCGCTGAGACACTAGCGAGCGCGCCGGAGGCCGGGTCGGGCCGGGCGGGGACTTCGAGGACGATCTCTCATGCCCGGCTTCGAGCGCGGGCGCGATCTCCGCGCCCGTATACTCGCGCGCCGTGGCCGTCGACACGGACCCCGAGCCCGTCTACGAGCAGGGCGACCAGCCTCCTGGGGTGCCGCCGCTCGCGCTGACGGGCGAGCGCACGCTGCCGGACGTGCCCGAGGAGAACTACTGGTTTCGCCGCCATCTCGCCGTGTACGAGTGGATTGCGGCGCGCGTGCGCGAGCTGCGCGTGATCGACATGGCCTGCGGCGAGGGCTACGGCTCGGACGTGCTCGCGGGCACTGCCGCCGAGGTCGTGGGTGTGGACGCCAATCCCGAGGCGCACGAGCACGCGCGGTTGCGCTACCGCCGCGGGAACCTGCGTTTCGAGCGCGATCTCGTCGAGGTCTTCTCCGCGCCGGCCGACGCGGTCGTGTTTTTGCAGACGATCGAGCATTTGCAAGACCCGGGCACGGTGCTGGAGCACTTCCGCTCGCTCGTCGGTGAGCGTGGGACCGTGTATGTGTCCACGCCCAACGTGCTTACGCTCGCTCCCGCGGGGGCGCCGCGCTCGGACAATCCGTGGCACGTCCACGAGTACCGCTCATCCGAGCTCGAGCGTCTCTGCCACGGGACGTTCTCGTCGGTGGAGATGTATGGCCTCTTCCACGTGCGCAAGCTGCGCGCGCACGAGCTTGCGCTGCGGATGGGCTGGGACGCCGTGCATCCACGTGTCGGCCTGACGAAGCGCTTCTACGACTGGTTCACGCCGGCGATCGCGGCGAGCGACTTCGCCCTGCGCGCCGCGCCCGCGGCCGACCTCGATCGCGCGCTGGACTTCGTCGCGGTCTGCCGCCCGTGACCCGCTCACGCGCGGGCGGCGCCCTCGCGATCGTCCTGCACACGCACATGCCCTACGTCGAGGGCTTCGGCACGTGGCCGTTCGGCGAGGAGTGGCTGTGGGAGGCGATCGCCTCCTGCTACTTGCCCCTGCTCGACCTGCTCGACTCCCGCGATCCGCCCATCACCCTGTCCGTGACGCCGGTTCTCTCAGACCAGCTGAGCGCGCCCGGACTCGCCGACCGCTTCGGAAGCTTCATCGACGGCACCCGCCGGTTCACCCACGCCGAGGATGCCTCCGGGCTGCGCGCGGGCGGCCATCCTGGGCTCGCGGCCGAGCTGGAACGAGCGTGGCGCTCGGACTACGAGCACGCCCGCGAGCGTCTGGCGGCGCGGGGAGGAGATCTGCTGGGGGCGTTCGCACGGCACGCGAGCTGGACTTCCTCTGCGACCCATGCGGTCTTGCCGCTGCTCGCGACCGATGCCGGGGTGCGACTGCAGGTCCAGACCGGGATCGCCGCGCACGTCGATCGGTGCGGCGACTGGCGCAGCGGGTTCTGGCTGCCGGAGTGCGCGTATGCGCCTCATCTGGAGCCGATCCTCGCCGCCGCCGGCGTGCGCGGCGTCTGTGTGGAGATGACTTCTCGTTATGGCCTTGGCGCCCGTGAGCACCTGCGGCCGTTGCGCAGCGAGTCAGGTGTGGTGCTGTTTGGAATCGACCGCTCCGCGATCTCGCTGGTGTGGAGCGACGGCGGTTACCCCGCGGACGGCGTCTACCGCGACTATCACCGTCACACGATCCACCACCACCAACCGTGGCGCAACGACGGCGGAGCGTACGACCACGTGCGTGCTCGCGCGCGCGCGAGCGAGCACGCCGCGGACTTCGTCACCCGCACGCGCGAGCGCCTGCGCCGCGACGGCGACGGTCTGCCCGGAGGAGGGCTGGCGGTGTGCGCACTGGACACGGAGCTGCTCGGGCACTGGTGGTATGAGGGCCTGGCCTGGCTGCAGGCTGTCCTTGATGAGTGCGCTCGGCAGGGACTCGAGCTCGTGCGCCTCGACGGCGACGCTCCCGAGCGCTTTGAGCCGGCGCTGGTCGGGGATGATGCGGACTGGGGAGTGAGCAGCTGGGGCGCTGATGGCGACCTGTCGACGTGGTCGGGCCCAGAGGTCGCCGAGCTGGCGTTCGCGACCCGTGCGGCCGAGCTGCAGACCCTTGCCGCCACCATCGCTGGGCGCGCCGGGCCGGCGGCCGTGCGCGAGCTGCTGGCGCTGCAGGCGAGCGACTGGACGTTCATGATCTCCCGCGGCCTGGTCGTCC
Organism: uncultured Solirubrobacterales bacterium; assembly: GCA_963755165.1. Lineage (GTDB taxonomy): Bacteria > Actinomycetota > Thermoleophilia > Solirubrobacterales > Solirubrobacteraceae > Palsa-744. The sequence continues at coordinate 564,741 of CAVWIT010000003.1, forward strand.
CTTATGCCCACGAGCGCTTCGACGGCCACCGCGCGGCGCTTGTCCGGGCGCTGCGGGATGGGCCCGGGGCAAGCGCGGGGGGTTTGCGCAACCTCGCGGTCTATGCCGATCCGGCCACGCTGCTTGCGCCATGAGGCTCACTCCCAGCGCATCGAGCGGGGCGCCTCGCGCATACGAATGACCCGCGCGGGCACGCCCGCGACGACCGCGTTCTCAGGAACGTCTTGCGTCACAACGGCGCTCGTGCCGACGATGCTGTTGTTCCCGATCGTCACCCCTCGCAGGACGCACGCGCCGTAGCCGATCCATACGTTGTGCCCGACGCGGATATCGCGCTTGTAGATGCCCTGCAGGCGGATCGGCCGCTCCACCTCAACGACGCCGTGGTCGAAGTCGATCAGCATCACCCGGTCAGCCACGATGCACTCGCGTCCGATGCAGACGTGCTGGTAGGCGGAGATGGTGCACTCCTGGCCCATCACGGTCTTGGCGCCGATGCTGACCTCGCCCTCGTGCACGCGAATCTTGCTGCCGTGGCCGATCCACGCCCAGCGGCCGATCCGCAGCGTCGCGCCGCGGCCGATCTCCAGTCGCACGCGTGGACATACGAAGCAGATCCCTTCCGTCTGCAGGCGTTTGCCGAAGCGCAGCTTCAGCAGCACGTAGCGCGCCAGCAGCAATGCGTAGTGGCGGTTCAGCATGTTGTTCGCCCGCATGAACCGCGCCAGCGCGAGCGGACCGCCGTGCAGTGGCTCGGGGGCCTTGCGCACCGCGTCGATGATCTCCTCGGCGGCCGTCGGTGTCGGGGGGCTGGCGATCATCGGCTCCACGCCGTCGAATCGTATTGCCCTGCGATGATTGCGCTCGCGATGAGCGACTCGACCCTGGCGCAGCGACTGCTCGATGGCGACCGCCGTGCGCTGGCGCGTGCGATCTCGCTCGTCGAGGACGACCGCCCGGAGGGTTGGGAGCTGGTGAAGGAGGTCTATCCGCACACCGGCAAAGCGGCCGTCGTCGGCTTCACCGGGCCGCCGGGCGTGGGCAAGTCCACGCTGATCGGCGCGCTGACCAAGGCGCGGCGCGAGGCCGGACGCACCGTGGGGGTGCTCTCGATCGACCCGTCCTCGCCGTTCACCCAGGGAGCGCTGCTGGGCGATCGCATACGCCTGGGCGAGCATTTCCTGGACCCGGGGGTGTTCATCCGCTCGATGGCCAATCGCGGCGCCCTCGGCGGGCTATCCGAGGCGGCGCTGCAGACCGCGCTGCTGCTGGACGCGGCCGGGCGCGAGGACGTGTTCGTGGAGACGGTGGGCGTGGGTCAGGCGGAGATCGACATCATCGATCACGCCGACACGATCGTGCTCGTGCTGATGCCGGGCTCGGGCGACTCGATCCAGGCGCTGAAGGCCGGGGTGATGGAGATCCCCGACATCATCGTCATCAACAAGGCCGAGCACCCGCTCACCGACACGATGGTGCGCGAGATCAGGGGCGTGCTGTCGCTGGCGAACCTCGACCGCACCACGGAGGAGGCGGCGAAGCGCTGGCGGGTGCCGATCGTCAAGACCGAGGCCGCCAACGGCACGGGCGTGCCCGAGCTGGTGGAGCGCCTGGACGAGCACCGTGCGCACATCCTGCAGGCCGGCCAGCTGGACGAGCGCCGCCGACGCAACCTGCACAGCGAGGTCCTTGCGATCGCGACCGCGCGCATGCGCCGGCGCCTGGAGGACGGGTTGCGCGAGGACGCCGAGTTTCAGCGCCTGCTCGACGAGGTCGTCGCCCGGCGGCTGGATCCCGCCAGCGCCGCCACGGAGCTGCTGGAGCGCGCGGGCGAGGCCTGATCGTTACGCCCCGAGTGCCCGGGCGATCACCATCTGCTGGACCTCGTCGGTGCCCTCGCCGATCGTGAGGATCTTGGCGTCGCGGTAGAAGCGGCAGACGGGGTACTCCTCGATGTATCCATATCCGCCGTGGATCTGCACGGCCTCCTCGGCGCAGCGAACGGCCAGGCGGCCGGTCTTGAGCTTGGCCTGGGCGGCGGTGAGCGTGAAGTTGCGTTTGGCGTCCTTCTCGCGGGCGGCCTTGTAGACGAGCAGCCGGCCGGCCTCGATCTCGGTGGACATGTCGGCGAGCTTGGATTGGATCGCTTGAAACTTGGAGATTGAGCGGCCGAACGCCTTGCGCTGCTTGGCGTAGGCGAGTGCCTCGTCGAGCGCCCCCTGGGCCAGCCCGACGCCCATCGCCGCGACGCCGATGCGGCCGATGTCGAGGATGTGCAGGAACTGCTTGAAGCCTGCGCCGCGCGGGCCGAGCAGGTTCTCCTCGGGCACGCGGCAATCGCTGAACGTCAACGGGCGCGTGTCTGAGGCGTTCCAGCCCATCTTGCGGTAGGGCTCCCCCTGCTCATATCCCGGTACGCCGTTGGGGACTATGATGTTCGAGATCTCCTCCTCGCCGGTACGCGCGGTGATGCAGACCATTCCGGAGATGTCGGTGCCGGCGTTGGTGATGAATTGCTTGGCGCCGTTGATCGTCCACTCGCCGTCGGCCAGATTCGCGCGCGTCTTCACGTTGCCCGCGTCTGAGCCGGCTTCGGGCTCGGTGAGACCGAACGCGCCGAGCCGCTCTCCGGAGCACAGACGTGGGAGCCACCGGAGCTTCTGCTGATCTGAGCCGAACAGGTAGATGGGCTGCGTCCCCAGCGAGGTGTGTGCGCAGAGGGTGATCGCGACGGAGGAATCCACACGCGTGAGCTCCTCGACGGCAAGCGCGTACGCGAGCGTGTCTCCGCCGCCCCCGCCGTACTCCTCGGGAAAGGGGATGCCCATCAGGTTCAGCCTCCCCAGCTTGGCTACGATCTCGTAGGGGAAGGACTTCGTGCGGTCGAGCTCCTCGGCGACCGGCGCCACCTCGCCCTCGGCGAACTCGCGGACGGTGCGGCGAATCAGCTCGTGGTCGGGGGACAGGTCGAAGTCCACAGCGGGCCATTCTCACAGACCCGGAGAAGTGGCAGTGGCTCGACTACCTGGGAGGAATGTTGGTTTCTTTCAAACTTCGTATTACCATAGCAGTACGCGCGTCTGGTTGTTGGGGAGAGTGGAGTGGTGTGTTGTGTATTCCTTTTAAACTCCGTATAACTAGAGTTATACCAATCTAAGGATTGGGTTATTATGCTTTTAAGTAGTGTACTACCATAGCAGTACGCAGTCTATTTTGAATATATACACACACCCTCGACCCCCCCAACTCACCATCTATTCTCGCGTGGGGCCGTTACGCGCAGTAGGATCGCGCGAGCTCCACCAGTAACCGCACGCCATATCCCGACGCGCCCTTGCCGACGTAAGCTCGCCCCAGATCCCATGCCGAGCCGGCGATGTCCAGGTGCGCCCAGGGCGTGTCGCCGACGAAGCTCGACAGAAACGCCGCGCCTACGATCGTGCCCGCCTTGCGCGCTTCGGGCGCGTTGTCGAGATCCCCGTAGGTGCCCTTGATCAGCTCGTCGTACTCCTCGTGGAGCGGCAGCCGCCACGCGATCTCGCCCGCCCGCTCCCCGGCGGCCGCGATCCGTCCGGCGAGCTCGTCGTCGTTGCTCATCAGCCCGGAGTAGGTCGAGCCGAGCGCGACGATCACCGCGCCGGTGAGCGTGGCCAGGTCGACGATCCGCTCGGCCCCGAGCGCCACTGCGTGGCAGAGGCAGTCGGCCAGCACGAGCCGGCCCTCGGCGTCGGTGTTGTTGACCTCGATCGTCGTCCCGTTCGCGGCGGTGACGATGTCTCCGGGCTTGACCGAACGCCCGCTCGGCAGGTTCTCGGTTGCGCCGACCACGGCCACCAGCCTCACCGGCAGTCCCAGCCTGGCGATCGCCGCGACCGCCTCGATCACGGCGGCGCCGCCGGACATGTCGAACTTCATCTCCGCCATTTTCGCCCCGGGCTTCAGTGAGATGCCGCCGCTGTCGAACGTCACCGCCTTGCCGACGAACCCGAGCAGCGGACCAGCCGCGTTGCCGGCGCCGGCCGCACCGTCAGGCGGCTCGTAGCGCAGCGTGATCAGCGCGGGCTCCTGCTCGGAACCCTGGGCGACCGCCGCGAACGCGCCCATCCCGCGCGCGGCGATCCCGGCACGCCCCTCCACCTCGACCGACAGCGCCTCGATCTCCCCGGCCAGGGCGACCGCGTACTGTGCGAGCGCCGTCGGCGTCAGGTCGTTCGCCGGGCGGTTCTGCAGCTCGCGCGCGCTGTTCGCCGCTTCGGCCACCAGCGCCGCCCGGGCCACGCGCTCCCGCAGCCCATCTTCGCCGCTCTCCCCGCTGCTCTCGTCCGGGGCCGAGACGATCAGGCGCTCCAGGTGCTTGACCGGGGCTTCGCCGCCACCCTGCGCACCGCCGCCCTGCTCCCCACCACCCCGCGCACCCGCGTCTTCCGATGCAGCCGACTTGTACAGCTCGAAGCGGTAGTCCGCCAGGATCGTCCCCTCGACGAACGCCGCCGCGATCTCTCCTCCGCCTACATCGGATCCCAGCTGCGCGGACAGCGCCCGCGTGCCGATCTCCAGCGCCCGCGCGTGCACCGCTGCCGCAACCACCCTCGCGCGCTCGGCGGTGAGCTCTCCGCGCGCGCCAAGCCCCACGAGGAGCCAGCGCTTGCCCTGTGCGTGTGTGAGGCCGAGCGCCTTCAGCGAGCGCCGCGCCTCGCCCGAGCTCAGCAGCTCGCTTACCTCCGCGGGGGTGGCGCTGGACGGGTTCTCGCCCTCGAACACCCCGACCACCACGGTGTCTGCATCCGTGTCCGCGCCTGGTTGTGTTGTAGTTGTTACCTGCACGAGTCCGGGCAGGTTATACGTCAGCGGGCCATCCCGGCCCGCTTCTGAGAGATCGCTCGCGGGCACACAGCGCGAAAAGCGCTGGGTCGGGCGATCGTGACCGGCAGCGCTTCGCGCTGCCTCCTGCCCGCTAGCATTCTCGATCTCTCGTCGTTTCAACCGCCTCGTCCCCCACCCCAGGAGAGTCCCGATAACCATGCCCAAGACCGTGATCCTCGGCGCTGCGCGCACCCCCATCGGCAAGATGGGCGGCGGCCTGTCGACGCTGGACGCGACCACCCTCGGCGCCACCGCCATCGAAGCCGCGCTGGAGCGCGCCGACGTCGCCCCCGAGCAGGTGCAGCACGTCGTCATGGGCCAGGTCCTGCAGGCCGGCCAGGGCCAGATCCCCTCGCGCCAAGCCCAGATCAAGGCTGGTATCCCCAAGGAGGTCTCATCGGAGACGATCAACAAGGTCTGCGCTTCGGGCATGCGCGCAACGGTGATCCTCGACCAGGCGATTCGCGCAGGCGATGTCCAGGTTGGTGTCGGTGGCGGGATGGAGTCGATGTCCCAGGCGCCCTACCTGCTGCCGGGGGCGCGGTTCGGGTTTCGCATGGGCGACGTGACGGCCCTTGACGCGATGGTCCACGACGGCCTGACCAACCCATTCTCCGGCAAGCAGATGTTCGTCGAGGCAACTGCCGTCTCGGACGAGCTCGAGCTGACCCGCGCCGACCTGGATCGCTGGGCGCTGCGCTCGCACGAACGCGCGCTGGCCGCGATCGACGAGGGGCGTATGGCCGAGGAGACGGTCTCGGTGACGGTCCCAGGACGCAAGAGCGACACGGTTGTCGAGGTCGACGAGGCTCCCCGCCGCGACACCTCCCTGGAGGTGCTTGCCAAGCTGCCTGGGCTCGTCGGCAAGGAGGGCTCGCACACCGCCGGCAACTCGCCGGGCGTCAACGACGCCGGCGGCGCGCTGGTGCTCGCGTCAGATGAGTGGGCCACGGCCAATGGCAAGGAGGCGCTGGCGGAGATCGTCGCCCACGCGCAGTCCGCCGACGAGTTCGCCTACCTCGCCCGGACGCCGGCCTCGGCCGCGAAGAAGGCGCTGGAGAAGGCCGGACTGCAGCCCGGGGACATCGACCTGTGGGAGATCAACGAGGCATTCGCCTCGGTCACGCTGAACTCGATCCGTATGCTCGGCATCGACGAGGACCGCGTCAACGTCAACGGCGGCGCGGTCGCGCTCGGTCACCCGATCGGCGCCTCGGGCGCACGGATTCTCGGCGCGCTCGTGTATGAGCTGCGCCGTCGCGGCGGCGGCCTCGGCTGCGCGGCGATCTGCTCCGGCGGCGGTCAAGGCGACGCGGTCATCCTCAAGGTCTGAGATGGCCGTGAGCGCATCGCCATACGGCGTCCTCGCTCGCTCGCGTGCCGAGCACGCCACGCTCCCTGCGTCCTTGTCTGGCTCGACTCACGGCCATCTTAGCTAGCAGTGATCGCCGACAGAAACGGCGCTGACGGATCGGAGGTCGGCCAGCTGCAAGCGGCGGCGTTCTTCGACCTCGACCGCACGCTGATGGCGGGCTCGTCGGGGATCTTCTTCGCGCGCGCCGCCTATGAGGCGGGGATGATCACCCGCGGGCGCCTGCTGGGGGACCTCTGGCAGAACATGCGCTTTCGCCTGCGCGGCTCGACCGACGACTGGGCGGATGAGGTGCGCCGGCGCGTGGGGCAGATGCTCGCGGGGGTCGCGGTGCGCGATCTGCAGCGCATGTCTCCGCGCGTGCTGGCCGGCGTGCTGCCGCGGCTGTATCCGCAGATGCTCGAGCGCGCCTACCGCCACCAGGATGCGGGGCAGCCCGTCTACATCGTCACGGCCGCCTCCCAGGAGATGGCCGATCTGATGGCCCACGTGCTCGTCTTCGACGGTGGCGTGGGCTCGCGCCTGGAGGTGTGCGACGGTCGCTACACCGGTCGGGCCGCCGGGCCGTTCAACTACCGCGAGGGCAAGGTCCTCTCGCTGCGCGAGCTCGCCGCGAGCGAGGCGATCGACCTGGGCGCGTCCTACGCCTACTCGGACTCCGAGTCGGACCTGCCGATGCTGCGCGCCGTCGGGAATCCGGTCGTCGTCAATCCCGACGCCGACCTGCGCGCCGTCGCGCTGGAAGAGGGCTGGGAGATCGTGCACCTCGATCGGCTCGGGCGCCGCCTGAAGATCGTAGCCGGGGTCGCCGGCGCCGCCGCGCTGGGCGGTCTTGGCGGTCTCGTCAGAGAGCACGTGGGAGCGCGCGTGCAGGCGCGCGAATAACCTCTGCCCTGCTCATGACCTCCCCCACCACCTCCGCGCCCTCGCCCGAGACCCACAGCGGCAAGATCCGCGTCGTCGTCGCCAAGCCCGGCCTGGACGGGCACGACCGCGGCGCGAAGATCATCGCCCGCGCGCTGCGCGACGCGGGCATGGAGGTGATCTACACGGGCCTGCACCAGACGCCCGAGCAGATCGTCGAGACCGTGATCCAGGAGGACGCCGACGCGGTCGGGCTGTCGATTCTCTCCGGCGCGCACATGACGCTCGTGCCCCGCATCGTGGCGCTGCTGCGCGAGCAGGACGTGAATGACGTGGTGGTCACGGTCGGCGGCACGATTCCCGCCGAGGATATCCCCGAGCTGAAGGAGCTCGGGGTCGCCGAGGTGTTCACGCCCGGGGCCTCGACCCAGTCGATCGTCGAGTTCATCCGCGGTGCGGTCACGACCGATTGACTGGTCAGTCAACCGCTGGATCGGGTAAGATCGTCCTCAACAGACCCCAAGGAGTAGCCCTAGACATGAAGATATGCGTCCTGGTGAAGGAGGTCCCGGACGCCGCCGTCGAGAAGCGCATAGATCCCTCGACGGGGCGCATGGACCGCAGCGGAGAGAAGAACCTCAACCCGTATGACACGCACGCGATCGAGGCGGCGATGGCGATCCGCGAGGGTGGCGTTGTCCCCGTGGAGGAGATCGTCGCCGTGACGATGGGCCCGGACAGCGCCGTGCGCGCGCTGCACAAGGCCGTTTCGCTCGGCGCGGACCGCTCCGTGCACCTCTCCGACCCGGCCGTCGCCGGCTCGGACGTTGCGGCGACCGGGTATGCGCTGGCCAAGACGCTCGAGCGCGAGAGCCCGGACCTGGTGCTGCTCGGCCAGCAGTCCGACGACGGCGAGTGCTACACGATCGGCGCGGTCGTGGCCGAGCACCTGGGCATGCCCTCGCTCACGCAGGTGATCAAGATGGACGTCGAGGGAGATTCGGATTCCCCACCACCCGCCCCCAACTCCTTGGCCCTGCGCTGCGAGCGCCAGGCCGAGTACGGCTATGACACCGTCCAGGTCAAGCTGCCCGCGGTGATCTCCGTCGGCGACGCGATCAACGAGCCGCGCTACCCCTCGTTGAAGGCGATCATGGGCGCCAAGAAGAAGCCCCTGGACGCCGTCACCGCGGCCGACGTCGGCATCGACGCGGGCAAGGTGGGGGGCGATAACTCAGCCGCCCAGTGGGTCGCCGCCAAGGCCCCTCCGGCGAAGGCGGCCGGGCAGATCATCGAGGACGAGGACACCAATGAGACGGTCGAGCAGATCGTGGCCTGGCTAGACGAGAGGAAGTTGATCTAGATGCCGAACATCCTGGTTTACGCGCTCCACTACGACGGCGCGATCAACAAGAACTCGCTCGGCGCCGTCTCCGAGGGCGCCAAGCTGGCCTCAGAGCTCGGCGGCGAGGCGCATGCGATCCTGCTCGGCGAGAACGTCCCGCAGGAGCTGGCCGCGTCACTGGGTGAGTACGGGGCCGCCAAGGTGCTCGTCGCCGAGGGCCCGGAAGGCCTGGCCCAGCCGCTCGTCGACGCGATGGCCGCGGCGATAACAGGTGGCGACTACTCCTATGCCCTGTTCGGGGGCGGCCTGCTTGGATTCGAGATCGGCGCCGGCCTGGCCGCGCGACTCGGCGCGGGTGTCGTGATGGAGGTCACGGCCGTGCGGGCGGAGAACGGCGAGCTGATCGCCGAGCGCCCAATCCTGGGCGACTCCGCGATCTCCGAGATCAAATACCGCTCTGATGTGGGCATCATCATCGGGCGTCTGAACGCGTTCGAGGCCAAAAAATATGATGATCCCGCCCACCCCGGAGCCGCTCCGGTGGAGCAGCTGAGCTTCGAGCTCTCCCCGCACGCCATGCAGGCGAGCATGATCACGCGCGGCGAACAGCGCGGCGTGGACGTGGACATCGAGGGCGCCGACATCCTCGTCGCCGGCGGGCGCGGTCTCGGCAAGGCCGAGGGCTTCCAGCTGGCCGAGGACCTGGCCGCGGCGTTCGGCGGGAACAGCGCCGTCGCCGCCACGCGCGCCGTGGTCGACGCGGGCTGGTATCCATATGCCGCCCAGATCGGCCAGACCGGCAAGACGGTCGCGCCGAAGCTGTACCTGGCCGCGGGCATCTCCGGGGCGATCCAGCACAAGGTCGGGATGCAGGCCTCGGAGAACATCGTCGCGATCAACAAGGACTCCAACGCACCGATATTCGAGTTCTCCGACCTTGGGATTGTCGGCGATCTGAACAAGATCCTGCCGAAGCTCACGGAGGCCGTGAAGGCGAAGAAGGCTGGTTGAGGACCGGGCGGATGAGGGTGCTCCAGCACGAACCAAAAGGAGCGTGATCGTCGGCGATGTCCAGTCATAACGGCTCCAGCAACGGACGGGTGATACCGGCGGCATACCCACCTCCGGTGGACTCGCAGAAGGAGTTCGTCAAGCGGGGTCTCGACGCGGAGGACGAGCTGATCGAGGTCGGCGTGGCGATCGTCGGTGGCGGCACCGCGGGCCTGGCCTGCGCCAACCGCCTGCTGCAGCTGCTGGCCGAGGACCCCGAGACGATGGAGCGCCTGGGCGAGGTGCCGGTGGCGGTCGTGGAGAAGGCGAAGACCTGCGGGGGGCACAACCTTTCCGGCGCGGTCATGCGGCCCGGTCCGCTGCAGGATCTGTTTCCGGATCTCACGCGTGAGCAGTGGCGTGAGGAGGGGTTTGCGTTCGGCGAGGTCAAGAAGGAGGCCGTGTATCTCACGCCCACAGCGAAGCTCGCGCTGCGCATCCCGACGCCGCCGCCGTTCAAGAACCACGGCAACGAGGTGATCTCGGTCTCCGCGCTGGCCCGCTACCAGCAGCAGCAGGCCGAGGAGGCCGGTGCGTACATCCTCACCGAGACCGCGGCCACTCAGCTCGTCGTCGAGGAAGGCCGCGTCGTCGGCGTGCGCTCGGGCGACAAGGGCCGGGGCAGGGACGGCGAGCCGCTCGGCAACTTCGAGCCCGGGACGGACATCAAGGCGCAGGCGACCGTGCTCGCCGAGGGCTGCTGGGGGCACATCACCGGCGCGGCGATCAAGGAGTTCGATCTCGCCGAGGGGCGCGAGCCTCAGGTATGGGAGCTGGGCGTCAAGGAGGTGTGGAAGGTGCCCAAGCCGCTCGACCGCCTGATCCACACGATGGGCCCGTGGCCGCTGAAAATCTCCTCGAAGTACGGCCAGATCGGCGGCACCTGGATCTATCCGATGAAGAACGAGAAGACCGGCGAGCACCTCGTCTCGATCGGCTTCGTCGTCGAGCTCGACTACGCCGACGCGACGACCTCCGCGCACGACCTGCTGCAGACGTTCAAGACCCACTCGCTCGTGCGCAAGATCCTGCAGGGCGGCGAGCGCATCGCCTGGGGGGCGAAGGCGCTGCCGGGCGGCGGTTACTGGTCGATGCCGAAGCTTTCGATGCCCGGCGCGGTGCTCGTCGGCGACGCCGGCGGCATGGTCGACACGATGGCGCTCAAGGGCGTGCACCACTGCATCAAGTCGGGCATGCTCGCGGCCGAGACGATCTACACGGCGCTGAAGAGCGGCGGCCGCGACCTCTCCTCCTACGAGGACGCGATCGAGCAATCCTCAGTCGGCAAGGAGCTGTGGGAGGTGCGCAACGCGCGTCAGCCCCTGCAGAAGGGCCTGCCCGTAGGTGGGCCGCTGAGCGGCATCCAGCAGATCACAAAGGGCAAGCTGCCGGGCCGCGCGGCCTGGCACCGCAACGACTCGATCCCGATGTTCATCGGCAAGACCAAGGACAGCTATGTCAAGCCCGACGGGAAGTACACCTTCGACAAGCTCTCGAGCGTGTTCATCACAGGCAACGCCACGCGCGACGATGCCCCGAACCACATCCGCGTGCGCAAGCACGTCCCACGCGAGCTCGCCGAGACGTGGCGCTGGATGTGCCCGGCGGGCGTGTACGAGATTCCCGAGGACGCCCCCGAGCACGGCGACGTCGACGTGATCGTCAACTACACAAACTGCGTGCAGTGCGGAGCGATCACCGCCAAGGGTGGACGCCTGACCACCCCCGAGGGGGGCGACGGCCCCTTGTATCAGATCACCTGAGCTACATCGACGCTGCGCATGACTGCGTCCTTGCCCGCTCGCGTGCCTAGCACGCCACGCGGGCTGCGTCCCTTGTCCTGTTTGGTCGATGAAGCTCAGGGAGCGTTTGTCCTTGCTCTGCTTGGTCCAGGACCCTCAGGGAGCGTTGTCCTTACTTACGCAGGGCGAAACATGGGGGCCGCACTGGTGTTAGTGGGGGTCCATGGACTTGACCATCGTTCACGGACGACGACTGCTGCTCGCGCTCGGCTGCGGGCTGCTGCTGTCTTTCACTCTGGCGGGCTCTGTGCGGGCGCAGATCGCTCGGCTCTCTGCCACAGCCGACTCCGCCACGCTCGTGCAGTGCCTGACCTCGCGAGAACAGGCCGAACGCTCGGCCACGTTCGCCGGCGAAATGACGATGATCCCCGGCGCGGCGCGCATGTCGATGCGCATCGAACTGCTCGAGCGCGTCCCCGGCGAAACCGGCTATCACCCCGTGCTCGCCCCCGGCGTCGGCGTCTGGCGCACGGCCGATCCCGGCGTGCGTTCCTACCGGCACCTGGAACAGGTCACCAACCTCGCCGCCCCCGCCCACTACCGCGCGCTGATCACGTTTCGCTGGGACGGCCCCCACGGGCGCGTGCTGCACCGCGACGAACTGCGTACCCCCCGCTGCGTGCAGCCCGCGCCCGTGCCCGCGGCCCCCGCCTCCCCGCTAGAATGAGCAGACGATGAAGGCCGACATCCATCCCGCCTACGTGCAGGCGCACGTGCGCTGCACCTGCGGCAACGAGTTCATCACGCGCGCGACGCAGGAGGAGCTGCACGTCGAGGTCTGCTCCAACTGCCACCCGTTCTACACCGGCCGTCAGAAGCTGGTGGACACGGGCGGGCGCGTCGAGCGCTTCCAGCGCCGCATGGCCAAGGGCCGTCAGCGCTCCGCTCAGGCCAAGGTCTCCTAGCGGGCCGATGCCCTCTCGTCCGGTCGCCGGTGGGGGGGTGCGGGCGAACGCCCTGCAGGCGCCTGCAGCGACTCCTCTCGCGCCTGCACCGGATCGCGTCCGGGACGTTCCAATATCCGCGGATATCCCGTCTGATGCCGCCGCTACGTGGCTCGCCCCCGATGGCGAGCTCAGCGCCGGGCGTGACGCCCCGGTCGGCGGTCAGGCCGTGCTCGAGGGCGTGATGATGCGCGGCGTCTGCAACTGGGCGGTGGCGGTGCGCAAGCCGACCGCCGAGCAGTTCAGCGAGGGGGAGAGCGGGGCGGGCTCCTCACCGGTCGATCCAGCGCTTGGCGAGATCGAGGTGAGCACGTTCCCGCTGGACTCGGCCATGCGCCGCCATCGCATCCTGCGCTTGCCGATCGTTCGCGGGGTCGTGGCATTGGGTGGATCGATGGCCATCGGATTTCGTGCGCTGGAGATCTCCGCGAACGCCCAGTTCCCCCCGGAGGAGCTTGGTCGCGTGGGCGGCGATGCCGGCGTGACGGGCGATGGCGGTGTGAGGGCTGAGGATGGCGGCTCGATGGACGGCGGAATGGCGGGGAACGGCGATTTGGCAGGCCGGGACGATACGGAGGGCGAGTCCCAGGAGATTCCCCGCGGAGTGTGGGTCGGCACCGTGGTCGTTGCGGTCGTGTTCGCGATCGTCCTGTTCTTCCTGATTCCCGTCGGACTGACGAGCCTGATCAAGGGCCAGCTGCACAGCTCGGTGCTGTTCTGGGTCATCGAGGGTCTTGTGCGGACGGCGATATTCCTCGGGTACATGGTTCTGCTCTCGCGCATCCGCGACCTGCGGCGGGTGTTCGAGTATCACGGTGCCGAGCACAAGACGATCTCCTGCTTCGAGGCGGGCCTGCCGCTGACGCCCACAAACGCGCAGCGCTTCTCGCGGCTGCACCCGCGCTGCGGAACCAGCTTCCTGCTGGTCGTGATGATCGTCGCGATCTTCGTGTTCGCCCCGATCGGCCTGCCCGCCTGGTACTGGCTCGTGCTGACGCGCATTCTCGGCGTGCCCCTGATCGCGGGCATCTCCTTTGAGCTGATCAAGTTTGCCGGGCGCAACCGCAACCGCGGTTGGGTGCGAGCGGTGATGTGGCCCGGTTTGAAGCTGCAGCTGCTGACCACGCGCGAGCCCGACCTCGACCAACTGGCGGTGGCCATCGCGGCGCTGGACGCCGTGCTGGAGCGCGAGACCCCCGGCGCGCTGTCGGCCTCCGACCTCGTCGGCGTGGAGGTCGTGGCGTAGACGGGCTCATAGACTGGGTCCGATGATCGAAGACTTGGTCACACAGATCGAGACGCGCTTTGCCGAGCTCGGCGCGCAGATGACCGACCCCGAGGTGATCTCAGACCGCGAACGCTACGCACAGGCCGGCCGCGCCTACCGCCAGCTCGAGCCCGCCGCCAAGCTGGCGGCGCAATGGCGGCGCGCGCGCGACGACGCCGCCGGGGCGGAGGAGCTGATCTCCGAGGACGGCGAGGACCCCGAGTTGCGTGAACTGCTGAACGGGGCGCGCGAGCGGATCGAGGAGCTCGAGGAGGAGATCCGCCTGGCCATGATCGAGCGTGACCCCAACGACGAGCACAACGTGATCGTCGAAATCCAGGGCGGCGCCGGCGGCGACGAGGCCGGGCTGTGGGCGGGCGACCTCTATCGGATGCTGACCAAGTACGCCGAGCGGCTGGGGTTTGCCACGGAGTCGATGGACGTCGGTGAGGGCAAGTACACGTTCGCGATCAAAGGCGACGGCGCATACTCGGTCTTCAAGTTCGAGGGCGGCACTCACCGCGTGCAGCGCGTCCCCGAGACCGAGTCCCAGGGGCGCGTCCACACCTCGACCGCGACCGTCGCTGTCCTGCCCGAGGCCGAAGAGGTCGATGTCGAGGTCGACCCGGGTGACCTGCAGATCGACGTCTACCGCTCCTCGGGGCCAGGCGGACAGTCGGTCAACACGACGGACTCGGCGGTGCGCATCACGCACAAGCCGTCCGGGATCGTGGTGTCGATGCAGGATGAGAAGTCCCAGCTGCAGAACCGCGAGCGCGCGCTGCGCGTATTGCGCGCACGGCTGTACGAGCGCGCCCTGGCCGAACAGCAGGCCGAGCTGGCGGCGGACCGCCGCTCGCAGGTCGGCACGGGCGATCGCGCCGAGAAGATTCGCACGTACAACTACGGCGAGCGCCGTGTCACCGATCACCGCATCAAGCTCACCGTGCACAACCTCGACCAGGTCCTCGAAGGCCAGCTCGACGAGCTCACGGCCGCGCTGCAGGCGGATGAGCGGCGCCGGCGGTTGCAAGCGCAGGCAGCGGCGTAGTGAGGAGCGCCACTCCGGTTCGCGACGCGCTCGACGGGGCGATGACGGCGATCGGGGCGGCCGGGTGCGAAACACCTCGGCTGGACGCCGAGGTCTTGTTCGCGCACGTGCTCGGTGTCTCGCGCGAGCGCTTGTTGACCGACCGCAACCTCGCGATCGCGGGGCCGGACGTGCGGGCGGTGCAGAACGCGGTGCGCAGGCGCGCGGTCGAGCGCGAGCCCGTGGCGTACATCACCGGTATCCGCGGTTTTCGCCGGCTGGAGCTGGCGGTTGACCCCCGCGCGCTGATCCCGCGTCCGGAGACCGAGCTGCTGGTCGAGCTCGCCGTTGCAAAGCTGCCGCTCCGCGCGCGCGTACTCGACGTGGGCACGGGCAGCGGCGCGGTCGCGCTGGCGCTGGCGGACGAGCGCCCCGATCTGCTGGTGAGCGGCAGTGATGTCAGCGAGGGCGCGCTCGAGCTTGCGCGCGCCAACGGCGAACGGCTGGGGCTGCGTGTGGACTGGCTGCGGGCGGACCTGCTTGCGGGTGTGCCCGACGAGTACGAGGCGATCGTGTCCAATCCACCCTACGTGGCTGAGTCTGAGCGTGGCGGTCTGGCGCCCGAGATTCTGCGCCACGAGCCCGCCGGCGCTCTGTTCGCCGGCCCGGACGGGCTCGACGTCATCCGTCCGCTCGTCGCGCAGGCGGGCGCTCGCGCGAGCGTGTGCCTGCTCGCGGTGGAGATCGGCGCCGGACAGGCCGTCGCCGTGGCCGAGCTGATGCGCGGCGCGGGCTTTGAGTCGGTGCGCGCCGAGCGGGACCTGGCCGGGATCGAGCGCGTGGTGGTGGGCGAGCGGTGATCGACGCTGCGGACGCGGCACGCCTGCGGGAATGCTCGGCGGCCGGGGGTGTTGTTGTATTCCCCGCCGACACCGTCTATGGCCTCGGTTGCGATCCCGACAACGCCGAGGCGGTGACGCGGCTGTATGAGTTGAAGGGCCGCCCCGCGACGCGCCCGGCGGCGGTCATGTTCTTCGCGCTCGACTCCGCCCTGCGCACGCTCTCAGATGATCTCCAGCCGCGCGAGCGCGCGGCATTGCAGGCCCTGCTGCCGGGTCCGGTGACGCTGCTGCTTCCAAACCGCGCGCGGCGTTATCCGCTGGCGTGCGCGCCGCCGGGGACGGACGCGTCCCCTGGGGCTGGCGCTGACGGGGCCGGCGCTGAAGAGTCCGCCACGACCCTCGGACTGCGCGTCCCGCTGCTGGGAGATCGCCTCGCCGCGCTGCGCGCGCTCGATCGGCCGCTGCTGCAATCGAGCGCCAACGTGTCGGGCGGGCCCGAGGCGCGGCGCCTGGCCGACGTCCCCGCATCGATTCGCGCGGGCGCGGATCTCGTGCTCGACGGCGGCGAGCTGCCCGGCCTCGCCTCGACCGTGCTCGACCTGCGCGACTACGAGCGCACGGGCCAGTGGCGCATCGTGCGCGCCGGGCCGCTCGATCGGGCGCAGATCCAGCGGATGCTGAGCAGCTGAGGCACGAGCGTTCAGCCCGCCGCTATCTGCGCCGCGTGCTAGCCTCGTGGTGCGCCGTCGCGACTGGCGCTTGGGTGGAATCGACCACCGGGGAGCGGCGGGTCGTCACGCCGCGCGCCTGGGCATAGAACGTCCTCGCCCGTCAAGGAGTGCGCCATGTCCGATCTCGCCGCCGCCGCCACCGCCGCCGCTACCACCACCACCGATCTCCCCCGCGACTATTTCAACCGTCCCCTTGCGGAGGTCGACCCCGAGGTGGCCGCCGCCCTGCGGGGCGAGCTGGCCCGACAGCAGGGCACGCTGGAGATGATCGCCTCGGAGAACTTCGTGCCGCGGTCGGTGCTCGAATGCCAGGGGAGCGTGCTCACGAACAAGTACGCCGAGGGCTATCCCGGGCGGCGCTACTACGGCGGGTGCGAGTGGGTGGACGTGTCCGAGCAGCTCGCGATCGATCGCGCGAAGGAGCTGTTCGCCGCCGAGCACGCCAACGTCCAGCCGCACTCCGGCGCGCAGGCCAACACCGCCGTCTACCACGCGCTGCTACAGCCGGGCGAGACGCTCATGGGCCTGTCGCTCGCGCACGGCGGGCATCTGACGCACGGGATGAAGATCAACGTGTCCGGGCGGCTGTATGACATCGCCGCCTACGAGGTCGATCGCGAGACCAGCAGGATCGACATGGACGAGGTCGCGCGGATCGCGCGTGAGCGTCGACCGAAGCTGCTGCTCGCCGGCTGGTCGGCGTACCCGCGCCAGCTGGACTTTGCGCGCTTCCGCGAGATCGCCGACGAGGTGGGGGCGCTGCTGATGGTCGATATGGCCCACTTCGCGGGTCTCGTCGCAGCGGGGCTTCACCCCAACCCGATGCAGTACGGCGCCGACGTCGTCACGACGACGACTCACAAGACGCTCGGCGGTCCGCGCGCGGGGATCATCCTGTGCAAGGAGGAGCATGCGAAGAAGATCGACTCCGCCGTGTTTCCCGGTCAGCAGGGCGGTCCGCTGGAGCACGTGATCGCCGGCAAGGCCGTGGCGCTGCAGATCGCCAAAAGCGAGCTGTTCGCCGAGCGTCAGCGCCGCACGGTCGAGGGCGCCCAGGCGGTTGCCGAGGCACTCATGAATCCCCGGCCCTCGACCGGTGGAAGCGCTCCGGCGGATGCTGGCCCGCCGGCGGATGAGAGCTCGTCTCCTGGAGGCATCGACGTGCTCACCGGCGGCACCGACGTGCATCTGGCGCTGGTCGATCTGCGCGCGCTCCAGCCCGAGCTGAGCGGCAGGCAGGCGGAGGACCGGCTGCACGAGGTGGGGATCACGGTCAACCGCAATGCCGTGCCGTTCGATCCGCGCCCGCCGATGGAGGCCTCGGGCCTGCGCATTGGCACGCCGGCCCTAGCCACCCGCGGCCTGCAGCGCGAGGACTTCGAAGAGGTCGGCCAGATCATCGCCCAGGCGCTGCTCGCCGCCGACTTCGCCGCGAGCGCGCCCGGCCTGGCCGAGCGCGTGCAGGCGATCATCGCGCGCTACCCGCTGTACGAGTCACTCGCCGCGCCGGCACCCGCGTAGGCGCGTACGACCCCGGGGCCTGCGATGCTGTGCGCGAGTCGATGGCGCATCCGACCCCACTCGACGCGCTCTATGCATTCCTGGTGGCCGCGGCCGTGACCGCGCTGCTGACGCCGCTGACTACGCGGCTCGCCCGGACTGTGGGCGCGATCGACGAGCCACGCGAGCGCGGTCTGTCCGAGCGTCCGACACCGCTGCTCGGAGGGCTGGCGATCTTCGCCGGGGTGCTGGTCGCGATGCTGCTGTGGCTGCCGAGCGGCTACTACGAAGAGCATCAGTTGTGGCACGGCGTGCTGATCGGCGCCGCGCTGATCACGGTCGTGGGCGCCCTGGACGACCGCTTCGATCTCCCGCCCGCGGTCAAGCTCGCCGGGCAGGTGCTGGCGGCGGTGATCGTCGTGCATTACGGCGTGGCCGTGAAAGCGATCACGCTGCCGTTCGTCGGCAAACTCGCCTTCCCCAATGCGGGCGTGACGAACGCCGGGCCTGTGCTCACCGTGATCGGGCTGGTGGCGATGATGAACGTCGTCAACTTCTCCGACGGCGTCGACGGCCTGACGGCTGGCGTGTGCGCGATCATCGCCGCGGCGATGGCGGTGATCGCCTTCGATCTTTCCCGCCAGCAGCCGGGGGTGCTCGCGGCGCTCACGGCCGGGGCCGCGCTCGGGTTCCTGTTCTACAACTTCCCGCCCGCGTCGAGCTTCATGGGCGACTGCGGCGCGAACCTGCTGGGCCTGCTGATGGGCGTGATCACGGTCGAGGCGGCGGTCAAGACGACGGCCGTGGTGTCGTTCGTGCTGCCGTTGATCCTGCTTGCGGTGCCGTTCCTGGACACGACGTTTGTGGTACTCAAGCGACTGAAGTACAAGCAACCGATCTACCGGTCCGACAGCGAGCACTTCCACCATCGCATGGCCCGGATCGGCTTCTCCAGCCGGCGCACGATCGCGTATCTGTACGCGTGGACGTTGATGCTCGCGGGGCTGGCGCTGGCGCTGCGGTTCGTTCCTTACAGCGACCATCACGGTCATCTGCACACCGGCTGGGCGCTGGTGATGGTCGCGCTCGGGCTGATCGTCGTGGCGGCCAGCGTGTACCTGGTGTATGTGCTCGAGATCTTCAAGTTCCGCCGCCTCGACGCGATCCGCCTGCGCCGTTTGCGCCCGGACGCCTCGCTCGCGGAGATCGAGCGTGACGTGGCGCGGGACTTCGAGACGGGCGAGTTCCAGACCGTCTCGGCGCCCGAGCATGGTGGTGGCGGCGTTGCGGATGACGCCCGGCCGCCGCCACCCGCGCTGGGGGGCTCCTCAGCGCCCGAGCGCGGCGACGTGCACGTGGTGGGGGATAACGTGGACCTTGGGCAGGCTGAGCAGCGGATCGGCGAGCGAGAGGTGGATCAGGATCGCGTAGGCGCAGACGATCAGCGTGGCGGCGCGCAGGCGCCGATCGCCGCTGACCGCGGCTAGCGGCAGCGGCCAGATCGCATACCACGGCAGCAGCCAGGCGGTGGACATCAGCAGCGCCAGCGTGCTCCAACCGGCGGCCACGCGCCAGTCCGCGCCGCGCGCGGTTCGCCACAGCGCGAAGGCCAGCACGATCGCGAACGCGGCGATGAAGCAGTGCCGCCACCAGCTCGGCGTTCCGTGCAGACCGAACAGGCGCGCGGTCTCGGCGGGAATACTGTGGGTCGCCACGAGCTGCTGCTGCTCGCCGACGGCGTCGATGAAGCCGAGCGCATGCGAGCCGAACCCGATCAGGCCGATCAGCGCCACCAGCGCCAGGCCGATGACCGCGGCGAGGGCGACCTGCGTGCGCTCGCGCCGGTTTGACCGGTCCCCGCCCGCCCCGAGCACCAGAAACGGCAGCACGAGCCCCGCCGTAACCTTGATGCCGACGCCCGCGGCCAGCGCCAGCGCGCCCGCGCGGTAGCGCGGGGAGGCGCCCGCGGTGAGCACGAGCGCTCCTGCGAGGAACGCGAGCACGAGCGTGTCGTTGTGTGCGCCGCCAGCGGCCAGCTGCAGCATCACCGGGTTCAGGCCGAGGAACGCGGCGGCGAAGCGCCGCGAGCCCCCGAGCGCGCCGGCCGCGCGCGCGGTCAGCGCCACGGCGGCGAGGCTCCCGGCGACCGCGACCGCCTTCAGCGCCCACAGCCCGCCCGCCAGCCCCAGAGGGGCGGTGGCGTAGCTCGCGAGCGTGAACAGCGGCCCGTAGGGCGAGTGCTGAAACGGCCAGCCGACGAACGGATAGATCGGGTCGGTGGGCGCTTGGAATGCGACGTGCGTATACGGGTCCAGGCCGTGCAGCACGCCCATGCGGGCGAATGCCATGTAGCCGAATACGTCCTGGGAGATCAGCGGCGGGCCCAGCAGCAGGATCGCGTTCGCCGTCACGATCGTCACGGCGATCGTCCGTAGCGACAGTGCCCGCGTGTGTGCCGCGAGCAGCGTGGCGCCGTAGCCGGCGCACATAATCAGCGTCAGCGCCTGGAAGCTGCCCGCGGTGAGCACACCGATGCCCAGACCCCGCAGCGGCCCGGCCATCCAGGCCGGCCAGCCGCCGCTGCGGCCCGGCACGTACATCGATGGGGCGCTCGCCCCGCCGGCGCAGATCTCAAGGACGCTTGCCAGGATCCCGATCAGGCCGGTTGCGCCAAGCGCACGCAGCGCGCGCGACGGTTGGCGTTTCGTCGCGGTTCTCCCGTTCTCGCTTGCCTGCCGCCGTGCGGCGGCTATGGAGCGCCCGGGTATCGGAGTCGTCGCCTCGATGCGAGCATTGTTACGTCTGGGGAGGGGATGTTGTCGTATATAAAATTTAAAACTCGGTATAACAATCGCATCACCCATTTTTTAAAAAGAAGTACACAGCTCGCCATCCACTCGGCACCGCCAGCGGTTGCGCGCTCCGCGCACAGGACACCTGCACGCAAGCATCCGAACGCCTCGGTACGCTGTGGCCTCCACGCCTACCGCTCGCCCGGGGGCGCTCGTCGGCGGGGCCGGGCCGTGTCCGAGCAGGACCGCCCGCGATGCGATCGAAGCTTCTTATAAAAATGCTACGTCGCCAACGTAAATCGAGCGGGCCACGCGCAAGCGGTCCGCGACGCGTGCTGATCCTCTCCGCCGACGTGGGGGAGGGTCACGCCGCCGCCGCCCGCGCGCTGGCGCGCCAGATCGAGAGGTCCGGGCAGCCCGCCGAGGTGACCGTCATCGACGGGCTCGCCGCGATGGGGCGCCTGCTGCAACCGGTCGTCGAGGACGGGTACAGGGTGCAGCTGCGTTTCATGCCCTGGACGTACACGGTCGTATATGGGTTGCTGGAGCACGTGGCGCCGATTCGCTGGATGGCGCGGCGGCTGCTGTGCCTGTTCGGCTCGCGCCCGCTGGCGCGCCGAATCGCCGAGCAGGACCCGGACGTGGTCGTCTCGACCTACCCGGCCGTGACCGTCGTGCTCGCGCGCCTGCGCCGCACCCACGCGATCCGGTGCCCCGCGGTGGCGACGATCACCGACCTGACGGGCCTGTTCTTCTGGGCGCAGCCGGGCATCGACATGCATCTGGTGATGTACGGAGAGTCGATGAGCCCGGTCGAGCGGATCGCCGGCGTGGGCAGCGCGCAGCTGGTGAGCCCGCTGATCTCCGACGAATTCTCAAAGCCGCGCTGCCCGGTGCAGGCTCGCCGCGCGCTGGGTCTGCCCGAGACGGGCAGGATGGTGGTCGTATCCGGCGGCGGCTGGGGGGTGGGCGATCTGACGGGCGCCGTACGCGAGCTGATGGACGTGCCCGAGGTGGGCGCGATCGTCTGCCTGGCGGGACGCAACGAGCAGTTGCGCGAGCAGCTGAGCCGCGAGCTCACCGGCCAGGAGGGCGTGCACGTGTACGGGTTCACCGACGAGATGCCGCGGCTGCTGGCGGCCGCCGACGTGCTCGTGCACTCCACCGGCGGGGTCACCTGTCTGGAGGCGAAGGCCGCGGGCACGCCGGTAGTCTCCTACGGGCTGCCCGTGGGGCACGCGCGGCTGAACACGCGCGCGATGGCCGACCTGAACCTGCTGCGGCTGGCCAACGACACAAACGAGCTGCGCGCGCACGTTCGAGCCAGCTTCGCCGAAGCCTCCTCCGCGGTGGCGATTGAGACGCCGGCGCACGCGCTCGCGCGGGCAGGCGCCGAGCCGGCCGCTGGGGCGCTGCGCACCGAAACGACGCCCGCGGCGCCCGAACCGCAGGCGCCCGCCGAGCCGACGGCTGCCGATCTCGTGCTCGGCGCGCCCAGGCGTGTGATCCCGATCCCGCTGTGGCGGTTGCGGCTGGTCGCATTCGTCACGCCGCTGGTGCTGCTCCTGGGGATGGTCATGTGGACGATGTCGACCGATGAGGTGACGGTGCTCGCCGCGAAGATCCTGCACGTGCACCCGCTCGCACGGGTCAAGACCGATCAGCCCGATGTTGGGCTGATCGTGCGCGTGCCCGCGCGCGATGAGGCGCTCGTCGCGTCCCAGCTGGCGGGGCGCGACATCCATGTCTCGTTCGCCGACGAAGGCAGCGTGCCCAAGCCGGCGACGATCTCCCAAGTGCGCGCTCTCGGTGACGAATTGCTGCCGGCGATTGGAGACACGGGCTCGCTGTTGCGCTGGGTGAAAGCGGGCGGCACGCTGCGCGCGCAGGCGCGCGCGCTGCACCTGCGCCACGGCTTCTACTTCCTGCAACCCCGCGGCGGGCTGACCGTCGGCCAGCTCGTGCTCGCCCGCACGACCGGCGCCAAACCGGTGAGCGGGGCGATGCGCCTGAACGCGAGGAACGCCCTGCCTCAGCGTCCCGCACGCGCGGGCGAAGTGCTGGTCGTCACGCTCGACGGGTCCTCCGCCTCCGTGCTGGGACTGGAGCGGATCGTCTCTGTGCTCGCTGGGGACGGGCTGGGGGCCGAGCCGCTGGCATGGCTGACCGGCTCTCCGCCCATCAACGCGAGCAGCAGCGGGGAACGCACCAGCACCGCGGCGCCGGTCACGAGCATCGCCAGCGAAAGCCCGAGCGGGACACCGCCGAGCGGGGTGGCCGAGAAGCGCTCGCCGAACAGCGCCGGCGCGAGCGCGACGGGCACGATCGTCTGAGTCACGAACACGACCGGCGCCACCTGGATCGCCGGGCGCGCCTGCAGGGAGCTCGACTCGCTGAGCACGCCCACGGCGGAGGCCGCCGCCGTGGCCAGGCTCCAGGCGATCGCCACCGCGAAATACCCATGCGAGAGGTCGTCGGAGGCGAGCTTGGTCGCCACGCCGCTCCAGCCGAACGCGAGGCCGGCGCAGATGATGGTCACCGACGCGGGCGAGCGGTGGAAGGCGCGCAACAGATAGGGAAGCAGGCTCGCCACGGCCAGGACGAAGAGCACGAGCGCGATCGTCAGGTGCTCGGAGGTGTGGCTTGTGCTGCGCGGCGGCGCGCACAGGCCCGCGCCGATCACGCCGATCACGATCGCCGCCATCGCGATGTGCTCATGCCGGCCCGCGTGCTCGCCGAGCATCCGCTGTCCCAGGAACACGAGCACGAGCAGGCCGGCGGCGAGCGCGGGCTGCACCACGACCAGCGGCGCGAGCAGCAGCGCGATCACCTGCAGCGGCCAGCCGAGGATCGACAGGCCGGTGCCGAGCATCCAGCGTCCACGCTTGATCAGCCCCCAGACCAGCGCCAGGCGCAGGTGATCGTCGCGGGGGGCCTCCTTGGCGTCCATCGCCTGCAGAGCGATCCCTAGGCTGTAGAAGACGGACGCGCCCACGGCGGCCCCGATGCCCAGCACAAGATCGACCATGTCCACCCACGATCATCGCACTCACGGCCGCGCGAGTGCGGGCGCGGTGGCCGGATTGGCGATGACTAGTTATCTGCTGCCGGCGCTCGCGAGTGCCCGGCCCGTGTACTTCCCGCGCTCGCCGGCGCCCATCTGGTCCGGGTTGCGCCGGTCGCTCGTCGTGGAGGACCGCACCGCGAGCGGGCGCGGATATGCGCTCACCTTCGACGATGGTCCCCACGCGCAGGGAACTCCGGCGGTGCTCGAGATCCTCGCCGGCGCCGGCGTTCAGGCGACGTTCTTCCTGGTCGGCGAGCAGATCCGGCGCGATCCCGCGCTGGCGGGCGAGATCGCGGCCGCGGGCCACGAGATCGGCCTGCACTGCGATCGCCACCGCAACCTGCTGCGCCTGGCGCCGTGGCAGGTGCGCGCTGACATCGCGCGTGCGAAGGACGCGATCGAGACGGCTACCGGCCGCGCGATCGGCCTCTACCGACCGCCGTACGGTGTGCTCAATGCCACGGCGTTGCGGTTGGCGCACGCGCACGGTTGGCGCACGCTGTTGTGGAGCCATTGGGGCATTGACTGGCAGGCGCGGGCCACTCCGGGGTCGATCGCCGCGCGCGTGACCGACGGCGCCGGGGAGGGCGCGGTGCTGCTGCTGCACGACGCCGACGACTACTCGGCGCCGGATTCCTGGCGGCGCACGGTCGCCGCGCTGCCGCGCGTGCTGGACACGCTCGCGCAGCGCGGTCTGCAGCCGGTCGCGCCCTAACCGAGGAGTTTCGGATGGTTCTAAGCGCATGGATTGAGCCGGACAACCTGGCGTGTGGGAGTAGTGTTCATTTAAAACTGGGTATAACTATAGTAATACCGACTAAAAAAATAGATATAAAACCCCAACCTGCCCCCAGCTAACCTGCCCAACCCTCCATCTCTCCCTCTCTCCCTCTCGCCCTCTCTTCCTCCGAAACCTGGGCATCTTCTGGTACGCCAGATAAGATCGAGGGCTTGTCCAGCAGCGCTGTCTCGATAGACACTGACGGCTCCTCCGCCTCCGCCTCCGCCTCTGCGCTGGCGGCACGGCCGGTTGCGGGCTTCGTCCAGCCGGCTCCGGTATTCCCGCGTACGCAGGCCATGCCCGCACGAGCTGCGCCGGCGAGAGTCACGCCCACCGAGGCCGCGCGCACGCATTGGTGGACCGAGGCGCTGGTGATCGTCTGGCTGTGCTGGGTGTATGACGCGATCACGAACTTCGCGCCGCTGCGGCTGCACGTCGCGCTGGGGCACGCCGAAGGCCTGCTGGCATTGGAGCGCTCGCTGGGCATCGATCCCGAGCTGACACTGGACCGCTGGCTGGCGGGACACCACACGCTCGGCCTGGTCGTCTCCGACTACTACGACAACGCCCACTTCGTCGTTACGCTGGGCCTGCTGGGCTGGCTGTGGTGGAGCAGGGCCGACCTGTACAGGCCGCTGCGCAACGCGCTCGTGCTCGTCAACGTGATCGGGTTCGCGGTCTTCTGGCTGTACCCCGTGGCGCCACCGCGCATGCTCACCTCCTACGGCTTCACCGACGTCGTCGCCTCCACGCACGCGTTCGGCTCCTGGCACACGGGAGCGCTCGCCTCGGCCGCCAACCAGCTGGCGGCGATGCCCTCGTTGCACATGGCCTGGGCGGCGTGGTGCACGGTCGTGGTGTGGCGCTTGTCGAGGAGCGTGTCGTTACGCGGACTGGCGCTGCTGCATCTGTGTCTGACCGCGTTCGCGGTGCTGGCGACGGGCAACCACTACGTGCTGGACTTGCTCGCGGGGATCGCGACGCTCGCGCTCGCGCTGGCGATCGTGGCGGTCGTCTCTCGCAGGATCGGCCCGTCCGGAGCGCTGGCGCGGGGCTGAGGATCGCAGTCGGGCGCGCTCGCAGGCCGCTCGCAACCCAAGACAGGCCCGTAGCGACTGTCACAAACTTGTTACGAAGTCCGAGACCAGGTAGACTGGCGTCGCCGCCGCAGACAGTTGAGGGACACTCCGACGGCTCCGCCGCAAGCAATACAGCGGGGGGACGTTCTCGTCTGTAGGGTGGCCCTACTCACCATGCCAGACTTCGATGCCAACGAGGATCTTACCCGCCTGCCCGGCTCTGGACCGGGAAGCCCGCTCGACCTTGCAGATGTCCGCCTGGTGATCCTGCGGTATCTCGATGTCGTGCTCGTCGTGCTCGCCACGCCCGTGGCGATTGCGCTGGGGGCGGCCCCGCTCGGCTACCTGATAGCCGCCGGCGCTTGGGTGCTCCAGCGTGTCCTGCAGCAGCTCGATCGACGCTGGATCGCCGGTCGGGGGGCCAACGCCCGCTTCGGCCTCAACCTGGTCGACGGGTTCGGGCGCATCTGGCTGCTCGCCGGAGCGATCGTGCTCGCCGCCGTCATCGGTGGACGCCGCGACGGTCTGACCGCGGCGCTCGTGATCTTCTGCGTCTACTCGATCGCATTCGCCATGCGCGTGGTCGAAGGGCGGCCCGGAGGGTCGAGGCCATGAGCGCGGTCGCAGGCGCTCCACCGATCGCTCCTAGAATGGAGCCCCGCCCGCCCCACCCGCCCAGCCCGTCACAGAAGCAGGGGATGAGCCAGGGACGGAAGGTCCTCTACTGGTTCCTGGGTGTCTGGCTCGGCGGGATCGCGCTGTTCGTGATCCTGTTCGGCGTCACCGCGCACAAGGCCCCGGCGGTCGCCAGCAACGTCTTCTCCCCGACCGATGAGTTCAAACTCGACACCTGGTTCAAGCTCGGCCCGGTCGCGTTCAACAAGGGCGTCCTGTACCTGCTGATCACGGCCGGCATCACGATCGGGGTGATGCTCTATATCGCCAAGCGCCTGCAGCAGCGTCCCGGCCGCCTCCAGGTCGCGGTCGAGATGTTTTACAACTTCACCCGCGGCATGTCCCGAGAAAACCTCAGCGAGGACATGGAACGCAAGTACTTCCCGCTGATCGCCACGATCTTCGTGTTCATCCTCGTGAGTAACCTGATCGGCTACATCCCGCTGCCGATCAACAGCGGCGAGACGTTCAAGCTGTTCGGCGCCGCCATCCCGTCGTTCCAGATCTACGCGGCCGACACGAACGTCGCCTTCCCGCTGATCCTCGCGCTCGGCGTGTTCTGCCTGTTCACCTACGAGGGAGTCAAGCACCACGGCCCGATCGGATACCTCAAAAGCCTGATGCCCGGCGGCGTCAAAGGGCCGATCGTGATTCTGATCTTCCCGATCGAGATCCTCTCCAACTTCCTGCGCCTGATCTCGCTGACGGTGCGGCTGTGGGCGAACCTGCTCGCCGGTCACATGCTGATCGCGTTCATGGGCGGCGAGCTCGGCGTGCTCGTCGGGCTGCAGCTCGTGTCCTGGTTCCTGCTGCCGGCGGGAATCGCGATCTTCCTGTTCGAGGCCGTCCTGATCGCCGGCCTACAGGCCTTCATCTTTGCCATCTTGACCGCCATCTACCTCGGCGGAGCGGTCGAAAGTCACTAACAAACAAGGAGCTATCGAGCGATGCAGTTTCTACACCTGTTGAGTGCGATCCACCCCCTGCTGGGTGTCGCGGAACCGATCATCAAGCAGAGCCAGGATGCCGGTCGCGCGATCGCGCTGGGCGTCGGAGCCGGTGGCGGCGCAGCTGGCGCCGGGGCGGGCATCGGAGCGGTGTTCAACGCTTCGATCCAGGCCAAGACCCGCCAGCCCGAGCTGCGCGCCGAGGTCGAGCGCGACCAGTGGCTCGGCTTCGCGCTCACCGAGGCGTGCTTCTTCTACGGCCTCGTCGGCGGCTTCATCGCCTTCTTCCTGTAGGCCAAATGCTCACCGCGCCAAGCATCCCACTCGCCTCCGGCGGCTCGTTCCTGATCACTCCCAATGTGGGGATCATGATCTGGACCATAGTCGTGTTCGCGATCTCGCTGTCCATCCTGCGCAAGTGGGTGTTCCCGCTGATCGGCGAAGCCCTGGACAAGCGCGCGAAGACGATCGAGGGCGAGATCGACGCCGCCGCGGAGCTGCGCCTCGAAGCCGACAAAATCCTCGCCGAATACCGCGAGCGGCTGCAGGCGGCCAGGGCTCAGTCCGAGGAGATCGTCCAGCGCGCGCGCCAGACGGCCGAGTCGCACGAGCACGAAGCCCGCGAGCGCGGGCAGGAGATGCTCGCGCAGGCCGCCCAGCGCGCCGAACGCGACATCCAGGCCGCCACCAAGCGGGCGCTCGGCGACCTCCGCAAAGAGGTCGCGGACCTCACCGTCATGGCGACCGAGAAGGTCACGCGCAAGACGCTCGACGACGACGATCAGCGACGCCTGGTGGCGGAGGCGCTGAACGAACTGGACTTCTCCGGCCTGTCCTCGAGCGCACACAGCAACTGATGGAGGAGCTCGCCCAGGTATACGCCCGTTCGCTGTTCGCGGTGGCCCGCGAGCAGGGCAAGTTGGACGAGCTGCGTGAGCAACTCGCTCAGTTCGCTGACGCGCTGAACTCCAACCGCGACCTAGCGGTGTTCTTCTTCTCCCCCTACTTCTCCACCAAGGAGAAGCAGGAGGCGCTCGGCCGTGTGCTCGAGGGAGCCGATCAGATCCTGTTGAACTTTCTCAGCCTGCTCATCGAAAATCACCGCATGCCCGTCATCTTCCGCATCCGCCAGGAGTACGAGCGGCTGTGGGATGAGGAGAACAAGACCCTTCCCGTGGAGATCACGAGCGCGATCGCGCTCGACGAGCAGACCACCGAGAGCCTCGGCAAGACGATCGGAGAGCGTGCCGGGCGCAAGGTGACGCTGGCGGCGCGCGTGGATCCGGACATTCTCGGCGGCATCGTCATCCGGGTCGGAAACTCGATTCTCGACGCCTCTATTCGCAATCGACTGGAGCAGCTGCGCAGGCACGTTGCCCAAGGAGCCTCATAAAGGTATGCAGATCAATCCCGACGAGATCACCAGCATTCTGAAGAGCCGCATCGAAGGGCTCGATGCCGGCGAGGCCGAGCTGACCGAGGTCGGCACCGTGCTGTCGGTGGCCGACGGCATCGCGCGGTTGCACGGCCTCGAGAACTGCATGTCCTTCGAGATGCTCGAGCTTCCCCACGGCGTCACCGGCCTCGCGCTGAACCTCGAGTCCGACAACGTCGGCGCCGTGCTGTTCGGCGACTGGGAGCGCGTGTCCGAGGGCGACACGGTCAAGCGCACCGGCGCGCTGCTGGAGATCCCCGTCGGCGAGGCGCTGCTCGGGCGAATCGTCGACCCACTCGGGCGTCCCCTCGACGGCAAGGGCGCGATCGCCGTCGAGCAGACGCGCCCCGCCGAGTTCAAGGCGCCCGGCGTCGTCCAGCGCCAGCCGGTCAAGCAGCCGATGCAGACCGGCCTGAAGGCGATCGACGCGATGATCCCGATCGGCCGCGGCCAGCGCGAGCTGATCATCGGCGACCGCCAGACCGGCAAGACGGCGATCGCGATCGACACGATCATCAACAACAAGGACACCGGCGTGGTGTCGGTGTACGTGGCGATCGGCCAGCGCATGTCGACGGTCGTGGCGCTCGCGCAGACGCTCGAGGAATACGGCGCGCTGGAGAAGACGATCATCGTGGCCGCTCCCGCGGACGAGGCGGCGCCGATCAAGTTCATGGCCCCCTACGCCGGCTGCGCGATGGGCGAGCACTTCCTCTACGACGGCCGGCACGCGCTGTGCGTGTACGACGATTTGACCAAGCACGCATACGCCTACCGCCAGATGTCCCTGCTGCTGCGCCGCCCGCCGGGCCGCGAGGCCTACCCCGGCGACGTCTTCTACCTGCACTCGCGACTGCTCGAGCGGGCGGTGAAGCTCAACGACGACCTCGGGGGCGGCTCGCTGACGGCGCTGCCGATCATCGAGACGCAGGCGGGGGATGTCTCGGCGTATATCCCGACGAACGTGATCTCGATCACCGACGGGCAGATCTTCCTGGAGTCCGCCCTGTTCAACTCGGGCGTGCGCCCGGCGATCAACGTCGGGATCTCGGTCTCGCGCGTCGGTGGCAACGCCCAGATCGGCCCGATGAAGAAGGTCGCCGGCCGGATCAAGCTCGAGCTCTCCCAGTACCGCGACCTGGAGGCGTTCGCGCAGTTCGGCTCGGACCTCGACGCCGACACCCAGCGCACGCTCGCTCGCGGTGAACGCTTGGTCATGACTCTCAACCAGCACGAGCGGGCTCCACTGGGAGTCGAGGATCAGACGGTGCAGATCTATGCCGCCACCAATGGCTTCCTGGACCGCCTTAACGCCGAGCGGGTGACCGAGTTTCTGTTCGAGCTGACCGAACGGATGCACTCCCAGCATGGTGATGTTCGCGAGAAGATCGCGGGGGGCGACTGGTCGGATGAGACCCAGAAGGCCGTGCACGACGCCGTCGCGTCCTTCGCCAGGGACTTCGGCTATGACCTCGACGAGGAGGGCCAAGCGCTGGATGACGAGACGCCGGAGCAGGCGCCGCGTGCAGCTGGAACGGACCAGCCGGCTGACGAGCGCGAGAGTCAAACGGTTGAGGAGCCCGCGGCGGCCTAGGGCCACCAGAGGACACGGTCATGGCTTCTCAGCGCGACGTCAAGAACAAGATCGCCTCGGTGAAGAACATCCAGAAGATCACGCGGGCGATGGAGATGGTCGCCGCGGCCCGCCTGCGCCGCGCCGAGCAGCGGATCTCCGCGCTGCGTCCGTATGCGGATGCGATCGGACGCATGACGCGCCAGGCGGCGGCGGCAGCCGGCGCGGAGGCCGGACGACTGCCGCTGCTGGCCGGGCACGACACTCAGAGCAATGTGGGGCTGCTGCTCATCACGGGCGACCGTGGCCTTGCGGGCGGCTTCAACTCGCAGATCATCCGCGCTGGGGTCCGCCTCTCCGCCGAGCTGACCGAGGAGGGGCTGCGCAGCAGCTGGTATGCGACTGGGCGCCGCGGCGTCTCCTCGCTGGCCTTCCGCGGGTACGAGCTCTCCGGCAGCTACACGGGCTTCGCCGATCGGCCCGCCTACGCCGACGCGCGCACGATCGCCGACGACATCATCCAGGCGTATGTCGACGGCAAGCTCGACCGCGTGGAGGTCATCTACAACTCCTACGTCTCGCCACTGGCCCAACACGTCACGCGTCAGACGCTGCTGCCGCTCTCACATCAGGCGATCTCCGGCGAGGACGACCCGGGCGAGGGTGCGCCGGGTGCAAGCGGGCTGGATGCGGGCGCAGCCAACAAACAGGTCGGCCCGAAGACGTCCGTCGACTACGAGCCCGACCCCGAGAAGATCCTCAGGCGCCTCGTGCCGGACTACATCGAGATCTCGATCTACCGGGCGCTCGTGGAGTCCGCGGCCGGCTTCTTCGGGGCGCAGATGACCGCGATGCGCAGCGCGTCGGAGAACGCCGGCGAAATCATCACCGACTACACGCTCCAGATGAACCGTGCCCGCCAGGCCGAGATCACCCAGGAGATCATGGAGGTTGTCGCGGGGGCCGAGGGCCTCAGCTGATGGCCTGTGGGAGATGTATAAAAAATCGAGTCGCGTATAACGATAGCTATACGCAGGTCAAAAAGAATATATATACATCCCTACACCCACCCACGTGTACCTACACCCACCCGATGGGCTGGTGGCCTTGGGGCGGTATATAAAAAATTAAGTTGCGTATAGCGATTGTTATACAGAACTTTTCAAAATAGATATGCACTCCCGCCCAGCCACCACAAAGTTCGCGCAAGCCACCACAAAACAGATAGAGGAGAATCGAACAGCACATGTCAACCAGCACCACAATTGAGCCGGCCGACGTGTCAGGGTCAGCGAAGGGCGCGCGCAACGTCGGGCGAATCGAGGAGATCCAGGGCGTCGTGATCGAGGCCGTGTTCGGAGAGCGCCTGCCCGAGATCAACCACGCGATCACGGTCGCCCGCCCGTCGGCGGCGGCCGACGAGGAGGCCCCAGGTATCAGCGCGGAGGCGGGCGGGGACGTGCTGGTGTGCGAGGTCCAGCAGCACCTCGGCGACGACCGCGTGAGGGCCGTCGCGATGGACACGACCGACGGACTGGCGCGTGGCGCCGAGGTGATCGATACCGGTGGGCCGATCACGGTGCCGGTCGGCGAGGCGACGCTGGGGCGGATCTTCAACCTGCTGGGCGAGACGATCGACCTCGGCGAGGAGCTGCCCGAGGACACCGAGCGTCGCGGCATCCATCAGGACGCCCCCCGCGCGGAGGATCTGACGCCGACGACCGAGATGTTCGAGACGGGCATCAAGGTCATCGACCTACTCGCTCCTTACGCCAAGGGCGGCAAGGTCGGGCTGTTCGGCGGCGCCGGTGTCGGCAAGACGGTGCTGATCCAGGAGCTGATCCACAACCTCGCCAAGGAGCACGGCGGGCTGTCCGCGTTCTGTGGCGTGGGCGAGCGCTCGCGCGAGGGCAACGACCTGTGGCTGGAGATGAAGGAGTCGGGCGTGCTCGACAAGACGATGCTCGTCTTCGGTCAGATGAACGAGCCGCCCGGGGCCCGCATGCGGGTCGCTCTGTCGGGTCTGACGATGGCCGAATACTTCCGCGACAAGGGCCAGGACGTGCTGCTGTTCATCGACAACATCTTCCGTTTCGTGCAGGCCGGCTCCGAGGTCTCGGCGCTGCTCGGGCGGATGCCCTCCCAGGTCGGCTACCAGCCGACGCTGGAGACCGAGATGGGCCAGCTGCAGGAGCGGATCACCTCGACCAAGAACGGCTCGGTGACCTCGATCCAGGCGATCTACGTGCCGGCCGACGACTATACCGACCCGGCGCCGGCGTCGGTGTTCGCCCACCTCAACGCGACCACCGCGCTCTCACGCGCGATCTCCGAAAAAGGCATCTACCCGGCGGTCGACCCGCTGGACTCGACCTCGACGATCCTCAAGGCGGACATTCTCGGCGAGGACCACTTCCGCGTCGCCAACCGCGTCAAGGAGATCCTGCAGCGCTACAAGGAGCTGCAGGACATCATCGCGATCCTCGGCATCGACGAGCTCTCCGACGAGGACAAGCTGACCGTTCAGCGCGCGCGCCGCATCGAGCGTTTCCTCTCCCAGCCGTTCTTCGTCGCCGAAGAGTTCACCGGCACCCCGGGCGCCTACGTGCCGATCGCGGAGACGATCCGGGGCTTCGAGGAGATCATCGACGGCAAGCACGACGAGGTCCCCGAGAGCGCGTTCTTCTTGAAGGGCACAATCGACGAAGTCGTCTCTGACGCCCGATGACCTGCGCATCTCTGCGTCCTCGATCGCTCGTGTGCAGAGCACACTTCGCTCTCTGCGTCCTTGATCTGCTTGGTCCTCGAACGTCAGACGGCGGAGGGGAATAGAAGATGGCCCACACGAAGTTCCCAGTCGAAGTGCTCACCCCCGAGGGGGAGGTGTTCAACGAGGAGATCGAGATGCTCTCCACGGTCACGACCGTCGGCTCGATCGGCATTCTCGCCAACCACCAGCCGCTGCTGGCCCGCTTGGAGCCGACCGAGCTGCGGCTGTACCGCTCCGAGGATGAGATCGTGCGCTTCGCGCAGGCCGAGGGGTACCTGCAGTTCGCCGAGAACCGCGCGCTCGTGCTCGTCGAGGAGGCGATCGCCCCCGAGCAACTGGACCGCCCCACGTTCGAGACGAAGCTGTCGCAAGCGCGAGCGTCCGCCGAGCGCGCCCAGGAGGGCAGCGAGGAGCGGGCTCGCGCGCTACGCGACATCCGTCGCTACGAGGCGTTTCTGGCCGCCGGGTCCTGATCGACTCGCCTGAGCCCGTCTGTGGCGTCCACCCACTAGCCTTGCCCCCTCATGAGCGCGGCACGCGAGCCAATAGGAGTGATCGGCACCGGCTACGTCGGGCTGGTCACCGCGGCGGGCTTCGCCGAGCTGGGCAGCGAGGTGTGGTGCGTGGATATCGACGCCGAGAAGATCGAGCGGCTGCGCGCGGGCGAGGTGCCGATCTATGAGCCGGGGCTGGAGGAGCTGCTGGCTCGCAACGCGCAGCGGCTGCACTTCGACACCGACCTGGCCGACGCGCTCGAGCACGCGCGGCTGCTGTTCGTCGCGGTCGGCACGCCGCCGACCTACTCCGGCGACGCCGACCTCTCGGCGGTGCACGCGGTCGTTGACGCGATCCCAGCCTCGGACAGGCACGCGCTGGTGATGAAGTCGACGGTGCCGTGCGGCACCGGCACGGCGATCCGGCGCGGCTTTGGCGAGCGCGGCAAGGACCGCCTGCGCTATGTGTCCTGCCCCGAGTTCCTGAAGGAGGGCTCGGCTATGGCGGACTTCCTGCACCCCGACCGCGTGGTCGTCGGCGATGAGGGTGACTGGGCCGGCGACGCGGTCGTCGAGCTGTACGAGCCGCTCGACGCCCCGCTGGTACGCACTGACGTCGCCAGCGCGGAGATGGTCAAGCTGGCGTCGAACGCGTTCCTGGCGACGAAGATCTCGTTCATCAACGAGATCGCCAACGTCTGCGAGGAGACGGGCGCCGACGTGGTAGAGGTCGCGCGCGGGATGGGACTGGACGAGCGGATCGGGCCGAAGTTCCTGCAGGCGGGGATTGGATTCGGCGGATCCTGTTTCCCGAAGGATGTCGATGCTTTGAAGCAGCTGGCGGGCAACTCCGGCTACCACTTCCAGTTGCTGACGGCGGTGATCGAGGTCAACGAGCTGCAGAAGCGGCGTGTGATCGGCAAGCTGCACAAGCATCTCGGTGGGCTCGTCGGCAAGCGCGTGACGCTGCTGGGACTGGCGTTCAAGCCGAACACCGACGACATGCGCGAGGCCTCCTCGCTGGTGCTGGCCGCGCGCTTGAACGCCGACGGCGCCGCGGTCACGGCGTATGACCCGGTCGCCGAGGAGCAGGCGCGCCGGCTGATGGGTGGCCTCGAGCTCGCGGACTCGGCCCTGCAAGCCGTTACGCAGGCCGACGCCGTAGTGTTGGTGACTGAGTGGCCCGAGTTCATCGAACTGGACTGGCATGAGGTCGCGCGGGCGATGCGCGGGACGATCGTGATCGACGGGCGCAACGCGCTGGACGCCGAGGCGATCCAGGCGGCCGGGCTCACCTACGAAGGCGTCGGACGAGGGCCGCAAGCCCGGTCATTTCCCTCAAAGGAGCCGACGTGACGTCGGCGATAGGACTCCATCCATGCAGGCCGTGATCCTCGTCGGGGGGGAGGGTACGCGCCTGCGTCCCCTGACCTCGACCGTGCCCAAGCCGGTGGTTCCGCTCGTGGACCGGCCGTTCATCGCGTTCATGCTGGAGTGGCTGCGCGGGCACGGAATCGACGACGTGATCATGTCGTGCGGGTTCCTGGCGACATCCGTGCGCAACGTGCTCGGCGACGGCTCGGCGATGGGGATCAAGCTGCGTTTCGTCGAGGAGCCCGACCCGCGCGGCACGGCCGGCGCGCTGAAGTACGCCGAGCGGCTGCTGGACGAGCGGTTTCTGATGCTCAACGGCGACGTGCTCACCGACATCGACCTGACGGGACAGATATCCCAGCACGAGCGCACCGGCGCGAAGGCCACGCTCGCGCTGGCGCCCGTGGCCGACCCGAGCGCGTACGGGCTGGTGCGCCTCAATGATGACCGCTCGGTCAAGGACTTCGTCGAGAAGCCGAGCCCCGACCGGATCGACACGAACCTGATCAGCGCTGGCGCGTACGTGCTGCAGCGCGAGATCCTCGAGCTCGTCCCGCCCGATCGCAACGTCTCGATCGAGCGCGAGGTCTGGCCGCTGCTGATCGGTGCCGGGCTGTACGGGTTCCCGGCGGACGCCTACTGGCTGGACATCGGCACGCCCGAGCGCTATCTGCAGGGCACGTTCGACATTATCGAGGGCAACGTCGACACGGCGGTGCGCGAGCGCCTCGGCGAGAGCTGGCTGGCGGTTGCGCCGGGCGCGCAGATCCACGGCCGGGCGATTCCTCCCGCAGTGATCGAGCGTGGCGCGCATGTCGCCCCGGGCGCACACGTCGGCAGCCTGGTCGTGCTCGGCGAGAACGTGCGCATCGGTCCCGGCAGCACGGTCGAGCGCTCGGTCGTCCTCAGCGGCGCGGAGATCGGCGCGAACTGCACCCTGCGCGACTGCATCGTCGCGGCCGGCTGCCGCGTCGGCGATGGCAGCCGCATCGAGGGAGGGGCGGTGCTCGGGGAGGGCGTGACCGTGGGGGCGGACAACACGATCGCCCGCGGGGCGCGTATCTTCCCGGGCGTGACTTTGCCCGATGGAGCGATCAAGTTCTGATGAGCACGCCGCAGACGACCCCGGACGACGCGCGGGCGAGCATAGATGCTGCGGGCGCGAACGCAGCGGCGGTGACAGGCGCGCTCTCGCGCGAGGCGATCGCGCGCGTGGACTGCACCGGCCAGCTGGACGACGTGCTCGCCCTGCCCGAGCACCTGCGCGACGCGCTGTGGCGGGTCGAGTCGGCGATCATGCAGGGCTGGGACACCTCGGCCGGACTCGTCGTCGCGGGCATGGGCGGCTCGGCGATCGGCGGAGCGCTGGCGCGCGCGGCGCTGGGCGACCACGCCTCGCGGCCGATCTTCGTGACGCGTGCCTACGGCCTGCCGCCGTGGACGACCCCGGACACGATGGTGCTGTGCGCGAGCTACTCGGGCGACACCGAGGAGACGCTCGCCTGCTACGAGTCCGCGGGCGCGCTCGGCGCCCAGCGGACGGTCGTGACGACCGGAGGACGCCTGGCGGAGATGGCCCGTGCGGACGGCGTGCCCGTGATCCCGCTGCCCGGCGGATTCCAGCCGCGCGCGGCGGTCGCCTACATGACGGTCGCGGCGCTGGAGGTCGCGGCGCTGTGCGGCGCCGGTCCGCGGTTGACCTCGGAGATCGACGTGGCCGCCTCGCACACCGAGCAGCTGGTGGCCGAGTGGGGCCCGGACGCGCCGGAGGACTCTCTGGCCAAGACGGTCGCCCGCGGTCTCCACGGCACGATCCCGGTCATCGCCGGCGCGGGCCTGAGCACCCCGATCGCGTATCGCTGGAAGACGCAGATCAACGAGAACGCAAAGCTCCCGTGCTTCATGCACGAACTGCCCGAGCTCGACCACAACGAGCTCGTCGGCTGGGAAGGCGCGCGCGAGGTGGGCCGGTTCGCGGCGGTGTTCCTGGACGACTCCGACGCCCACCCGCGCGTGAAGGAGCGGATGGCGCTGACCGAGCGCCTGATCGCTCCCAGCGCGGCGGCGAGCTTCCATCTGGAGACGCGCGGGCAGACGACGATCGAGCGCGTGATCTCACTCGTGCTGCTGGGCGATCTCGTATCGATCTACCTGGCGGCCCTGCGTGGTGTGGACCCCGGGCCGGTTGAGCTGATCGACCGACTCAAGTCCGAGCTCGCGGCTAGCTAGCTGGCCCATCACGATTACCATGGAGACACGATGACCCCAACCGCCACGCTCACCGACATCGACACCGACTTCAAGGTCGCCGACCTATCCCTCGCCGAGTTCGGGCGCAAGGAGATCACGCTGGCCGAGCACGAGATGCCCGGGCTGATGGCGATCCGCCGCGAGTACTCAGACGCGCAGCCGCTGAAGGGCGCGCGGATCACGGGCTCGCTGCACATGACGATCCAGACGGCTGTGCTGATCGAGACGCTGACCGCGCTCGGGGCGGAGGTCCGCTGGTGCAGCTGCAACATCTTCTCCACCCAGGACCATGCCGCCGCGGCGGTGGCCGTCGGCCCGGATGGCAGCGCCGAGGACCCCCAGGGGGTGCCGGTGTATGCATGGAAGGGCGAGACGCTGCAGGAGTACTGGTGGTGCACCGAGCAGGCTCTGCGCTGGCCCGCCGACCAGGCAGGCGCCGGACACGCGGACGGGGTCGCCGCCAACGGCTCCGCCGGTGTGGAGCCGAGTCCCGGCCCGAACATGATCCTCGACGATGGCGGTGACGCGACGCTGCTCGTGCACAAGGGCACCGAGTATGAGTCCGCCGGTGCCGTCCCCGAGGTGGACGAGGACGGGATCGATGGGGACGGGCTCGTCCATTCCGAGGAGTTCCAGGTGGTCCTCTCGCTGCTGCGGCGCTCGCTCGGCGAGGACCCGCGGCGCTGGACGCGCATCGGTGAGGGCATCATGGGTGTCACCGAGGAGACGACCACCGGCGTGCACCGGCTGTATGAGATGACCGAGGCGGGGACCCTGCTGTTCGGAGCGATCAACGTCAACGACTCGGTGACCAAGTCGAAGTTCGACAACCTGTACGGCTGCCGGCACTCGCTCGTGGACGGGATCAACCGCGCGACCGACGTGATGATCGCCGGAAAGCTCGCCGTGATCTGCGGGTTCGGCGACGTCGGCAAGGGCTGCGCGGAATCGCTGCGCGGCCAGGGCGCGCGCGTGGTGGTAACCGAGATCGACCCGATCTGCGCGCTGCAGGCCGCGATGCAGGGCTACGCGGTGAGGACCCTCGAGGATGTGATCGCGGAGGGCGACATCTTCGTGACCTGCACCGGCAACCGCGACATCATCCGCGCCGAGCACATGGCGCGCATGAAGCACCAGGCGATCGTCGGCAACATCGGGCACTTCGACAACGAGATCGACATCGCCGGCCTCGCCAAGCTCCCCGGCATCGAGCGCGTCAACATCAAGCCGCAGGTCGACGAGTGGGTCTTCCCTGACGGCCACGCGATCATCCTGCTCTCGGAGGGACGGCTGCTGAACCTCGGCAACGCGACCGGCCACCCGAGCTTCGTGATGAGCAACTCGTTCTCCAACCAGGTGATCGCCCAGATCGAGCTGTTCAGCAAGAACGACGAGTACGAGCGCAGGGTCTACGTACTGCCCAAGCACCTCGACGAGAAGGTCGCCCGGCTGCACCTCGACGCGCTGGACGCGCGCCTGACCGAGCTGACCCCAGAGCAGGCGGCCTACCTCGGCGTGCCCGTGAACGGGCCGTACAAGCCGGATCACTACAGGTACTGACCGACACATGCGCGCGATGGTGTTGGCGGCGGGTCTCGGGACCCGGCTGCGCCCGCTGACGTATGAGATCACCAAGCCGATGGTGCCGGTGCTCGACCGACCCGTGATGGCGCACATCCTCGACCTACTCGACCGGCACGGTTTTGACGAGACGATCGCCAACCTGCACTACTTCCCGGACTCGATCCGCGAGCATTTCGGCGAACGCCTGTCCTATCGCTACGAGCCGGAGCTGCTCGGCACCGCGGGCGGCGTGCGCGCGTGCGGGGAGTTCTTCGGCGACGAGGAGTTTCTCGTGATCTCAGGTGATGCGCTGACCGACATCGACCTCACGGCGCTCGCGGCGCGCCACCGCGAGACGGACGGAATCGCGACGCTGGCCGTCAAGAAGGTGCCCGACACGCGCGAGTTCGGCGTCGTGCTGCACGACCGCGAGGGGCGGATCACGGGCTTTCAGGAGAAGCCGCGCCCCGACGAGGCGCTGTCGGACCTCGGCAACTGTGGCATCTACGTGTTCTCGCCCGAGATCTTCGACTACTTCCCCGAGCGCCCGTTCGTGGACTGGGCGCAGGACGTGTTCCCGGTGCTGCTCCAGAGCGATGTGCCGTTCCACATCCACGAGGTGCGCGAGTACTGGAACGACGTCGGCTCCCTGAGCGAGCTCAGACAGGGCACGTTCGACGCGCTGCGCGGCGAGCTGCGCCTAGAGGTCGAGGGCGAGGAGGTCTCACCGGGCGTGGTTCTCGCGGGCGGGCAGGCGCTGCCCGCGGACGCCGAGGTCGAAGGGCCGGCGTGGATCGGCCGGGATGTCCGCGTCGGCGCAGGCGTGCTGTTGATGGGCCCCGTCGTGCTTGGCGACGGCGTTACGATCGGCGAGGGCGCGCAGCTACGTGAGACGATTGTGTTTCCCGGCACCGAGGTAGCCCCCGAGTCGATCCTGATCGGCGCGATCCTGGGTCACGCCGGCATCTTGCAGAGCCTGCGCCCGCGTCAGACCGTCCCATAGCGCTCGCGCCGAACCTGCTCCCGCTCTGACTCGCCGAGCATCCGCACGAACAGCACGACCAGGGCGATGCCCATGACCAGGGACTGCTCGACGGCCATGATGATGCCGGCGATCGACTGGTCATCGAGGGCGGAGATGCCCCACACGCGCGCGTGGTGGACGTAGTAGGGGTAGAGCGCGACGGGGGCGAACGCCAGGCCCATGCCGAGCGCGCCGACGAACAGCTTGGTCGAGCCCATATACGCGACGGGACCCATGCCGCTCAGGCGCATGCGCGCGCGGATCGGGGACAGCAGGTGCCACCAGTACAGCGAGCCGGCGAGCACGAAGCTCGTGTGCTCGAGCACGTGCACGGTCGAGTGGGTGACCGCGAGATCGTAAGCGCCGGGCACGTGCCAAGCCCAGATCACCCCCACGTACAGCGCGACCGCGAACGCGGGGTGCGCCAGCGCGCCGGCGCGGCGCTCCAGATCGCGCACGGTCCGCGTGACGGGGCGCAGGATCACCTTGGTGAAGCCGAGAATCGCCAGGATCGGCACGATGTCCAGCAGCAGCATGTGCTGGATCATGTGCATGAAGAACAGCTGGTCGGCGAGCCCATCCACGGGAGAGACGAGGGCGATCAGCGCCACCAGCAGCGAGCCGGCGAAGCAGCACAGCCGCCACACGGGCGCGTCGGTGCCCGGACGTGACGAGCTCGTGCGCACCCGTCGCCAGCGCGTGAGGTAGGTGCCGCCGACGAGCGCGGCGCCGATCAGCACGCCTGGTTGTAGCGACCAGGACAGGTTGGGGGTCGCGACGGTGGAAACGATAGCTGCCAATACTCCCATCATCTTGCGGGAAACTGTCCCATCATCTGCGGGAAACCCGGTAGACAACCGCCGCACGGCGGCGTAGCATCGGTGGCAGTGTCATCCACATCGACCGAAGGAGCCTGTGATGCAGATCGACATCAAGGGTCGCAACGTTCCGGTCACCGACGAGCTGCGCGCGCGCATGGAGCGCCGGCTGCGCAAGGTCTCACGGCAGGTGTCCGAGCTGGCCCGCCTGGAGGTTGAGATCTTCGAGGAGCGCAACCCCTCGATCGCCGACCGTGAGGTCGCCGAGGCGACGCTGTACCTGAAGGGCGTGACGCTGCGCGCGCGCGACTCCTCGCCCGAGATGGATCACTCGCTGAAGCTCGTCGTGGAGGAGCTCTCACGCCAGGTCAAGCGTCACCGCGACAAACGCAGGCACCGGCGCGAGGCCCGCGCCGCCACGATCAAGAGCGCGCTCCCCCAGGTCGACCGATCGGAGATGGGCCAGCAGACCGCCGGCTGAGCCGCCCCCGCAGGCGCTCCCGGCGCCGCCGTGCAATCGCTAATCTGAGGGCGTGTCCCCATCCCTGCTTGATCGCGCGCTGAACGCGGGCGAGGCGAAGAAGTTCAAGACCTACCAGAAACGCGTCGCGCTGATCGGCGCGTTCGAGGCCGAGCTCGAACACGACTCCGACGCGGAGCTGCGCGAGCGCATGGACGCGCTGCGCGAGCGCGCGCACGAGGGGAAGTCCCTCGACGAGCTGCTGCCCGAGTGCTTCGCGATCGTGCGCGAGACGGGCAAGCGCACGATGGGGATGCGCCATTTCGACGTGCAGCTGATCGGCGGGATGGTGCTGCACGACGGGTGCATCGCCGAGATGAAGACCGGCGAGGGCAAGACGCTGACCGCGACGCTCGCGGTCGTGCTCAACTCGCTGGCGGTGCGTGACCCGGGGCGGGCGGGCTCCCAATCGGAGGACACGCCGCCGGAGCGAAAGGGCGTGCACCTGGTGACGGTCAACGACTACCTGGCGCGGCGCGACGCGGAATGGATGAGCCCGATCTACGAGGCGCTCGGGGTGTCGGTGGGCGTGCTGGCGAACATGCAGCCCTACGAAGAGAAGCAAGCCGCGTACGCGTGCGACGTCGTCTACGGGACGAACTCCGAGCTCGGGTTCGATTACCTGCGCGACAATATGGCCAAGGACCTCTCCGAAAAGGTCCAGCGCGGGCACGCGTTCGCGATCGTGGACGAGGTCGACAACATCCTGATCGACGAGGCGCGCACCCCGCTGATCATCTCCGGCGCCCCCGAACAGGCCGCGGATCTGTACGTGAAGTTCGCACGCCTGGCGCCGCAGATGAAAGCGGGCAAGACCCCGGAAGGCATGGATCCGCGCATGAAGAAGCAGTTCATGGCGGACTTCGACTTCGAGGTTGACGAGAAGCACAAGACGGTCTCGATCTCAGAGCAGGGCGTCGCCAAGGCCGAGCGGTTCCTCGGCATCGACCATCTGTACCGGGCGGAGAACGGGCACCTGGTCAACCACCTGATTCAGGCGCTGCGGGCCGAGTCGCTGTACAAGCGCGACGTGGACTACGCGGTGATCGACGGCGAGGTGAAGATCATCGACGAGTTCACCGGGCGGATCCTCGAGGGCAGGCGCTGGTCGGAGGGGCTGCACCAGGCGGTGGAGGCCAAGGAGCGGGTGCCGATCCAGGAGGAGAACCAGACGCTGGCGACGATCACCTACCAGAACTACTTCCGGTTGTACGACAAGCTCGCGGGGATGACCGGCACGGCGCTGACCGAGGCGACGGAGTTCATGAAGATCTACGAGCTGCCGGTCGTGCAGGTGCCGACGAACATGCCGATGGTCCGGGCCGACCGCAACGATCAGGTGTACAAGACCAAGGACGGCAAGTGGAACGCGGTCGTCAAAGAGATCGCCGCTCGCCACGAGAACGGGCAGCCGGTGCTCGTGGGCACGATCTCCGTCGAGGTCTCGGAGCTGCTCTCGGATAGCCTCAAGAAGCGCGGGATCGAGCACGCCGTGCTGAACGCCAAGCCCGAGCACGCCGCGCGCGAGGCGGAGATCGTCGCCGAGGCCGGTCAGCCCGGGGCGGTCACGATCGCGACGAACATGGCGGGGCGCGGCGTGGACATCAAGCTCGGCGGCAACCCCGAGCACCTGGCGCGCCAGCAGCTGGCCAAGGAGGGGATCGAGCCGGGAGCCGAAGGCTACGCGGAGCGTTTCAGCGCCCTGGTTGCAGAGATCGAGGCGCGTGTCGCGGCCAACCGCGAGCGCGTGATGGCCGCGGGCGGGCTGTTCATCTGCGGCACCGAGCGCCACGAGTCGCGGCGCATCGACAATCAGCTGCGCGGGCGCTCCGGACGCCAGGGCGACCCCGGTGAGTCGAGGTTCTTTCTCTCCGCAGAGGACGATCTGGTCAGGCTGTTCGCGGGCGATCGCATCTACCGGATCCTGGACAAACTGGGCGGGGTCGACGACGAGGGCAACGAGGAACCGATCGAGGCGGGGATGCTCTCCAAGCAGATCGAGAAAGCC
The DNA here is from genome assembly GCA_963755165.1 of uncultured Solirubrobacterales bacterium. Lineage (GTDB taxonomy): Bacteria > Actinomycetota > Thermoleophilia > Solirubrobacterales > Solirubrobacteraceae > Palsa-744. The sequence continues at coordinate 607,521 of CAVWIT010000003.1, forward strand.
CAAAAGAAGGTCGAGGAGCAGAACTTCCTGATCAGAAAACGCGTGCTCGAGTACGACGACGTGATGAACGAGCAGCGTCGGGTGATCTACGCGTATCGCAACGAGGTGCTCGAAGGCAAGAGCATTGGCGAGGAGGCGCGCCAGGAGGTTACAAACGTGCTGGAGCGCACGATCGCGCAGTACACGCCCGGGGACTTCATGGAGGACTGGGACATGGACGGTCTGTTCACCACGCTCGGGCAGTTCATCGCGCTCGATCTCGACGACGAGGCCCTGAGCCCTGACGCGACCGACCGCGACTCGCTGATCGACAGCGTCACCGAGCGGGCGCTTGCCCGCTATGACGCACGCGAAACAGAGCTCGGCGAGGAGCTGATGGGGGCATTGGAGCGTTTTCTGCTGCTCCAGATCATCGACGAGCGCTGGCGCGAGCACCTGTTCGACATGGACTATCTGCGCGAGGGCATCCACCTGCGCGGGTTCGCCCAGATCGATCCTCTGGTGGCGTACAAGAACGAAGCGTTTGCACTGTTCGGCGACCTCATGAACAGCATCTGGAGCGACTACACGCGCATGATCTTCAACGTCCAGGTCAACGTTGAGAACCCGCCCACCCTGAACGGGGAAGGAGCAGCTCAGCGGCCGGCGTTCGCCGCCTCGGGCAGCGCGACACGCGCGGGCCGCGTCTCGTACTCGGGCGGGCGCAGCGCGGCGGGCACGGGAGCGCTGGCGGCGGCCGCTGCGGCCGCTGCGGCCGCGGGAACGCTGCAGGGCGCGGAAGCGGCGGCGGCCTACGCCGAAAACGGAGCCGCCGAAGCCGAGCCAGTCGCGGCGGCCGCCGTCGAGCAGCGTGTGGTCGACGACGAGCACCAGGTGGGCCGCAACGACCCGTGCTGGTGCGGGAGTGGCAAGAAGTTCAAGAAGTGCCACGGCGCGTAAGCACTACCCGTGGCGGAGCGCCGCGCGTCACGTGCGGTGGTGTTCTATTTTTAAGTTGTGTGTAACGATAGTTATACGCAGTTTTAAAATTTATATACACCCCGGCCATCTCCAACTCTTGGCCGGCCGGCCCACGCTGATAGCGTGAGGCCCATGGCCACAACCGCCCCCAGCGAGTCGATCCCCCAGCGTTTGGCTGCAATCCGTGAGCAGATGAAACTGCTCTCGGATTATCTTTGACCCGGCTGGACTGGCCGAGCGCGTTGCTGCGCTCGAAGAGGAGATGGGCGCGGAGGGCTTCTGGGACGACTCCGAGCGGGCGGCCTCGGTATCAGCTGAGCACTCGCGCGCATCCAGACGCATGGAGATGTTCAGCGGGCTGCAGGCCGACGTCGAGGACCTGGATGGCCTCGCGGAGATGGCCGCCGAGGACTCAACGCTCGAGCAGGAGGTGCAGGAGCACTTCGCCTCCGTGGAGGAGCGCCTGGCGGAGCTGGAGGAGCAGCGCCTGTTCTCCGGTCGGTATGACGCGGGCGGCGCGCTGGTGAGCGTCAACGCGGGGGCGGGGGGGACGGACGCACAGGACTGGGCGGAGATGGTGCTGCGGATGCTGATGCGCTGGGCCGAGCGCCGCGGTTTCGAGGTCGAGCTGCTGGAGGCGAGCGCGGGCGAGGAAGCGGGCATCAAGTCCGCCACGCTGCAGGTCTCGGGTGAGAACGCCTACGGCCTGTTCGGTGCCGAGCGCGGCGTGCACCGGCTCGTGCGGCTCTCGCCGTTCGACTCCGCCCACCGCCGCCAGACGAGCTTCGCGGGTGTCGAGGTCGCACCGGTCGTGCCCGACTCCTCCGGCGAGATCGAGATCGACGAGGACGATCTCCAGGTCGACACCTACCGGGCGTCGGGCGCGGGCGGGCAGCACGTCAACAAGACCGACTCGGCCGTGCGCATCACCCACCGGCCGACGGGCATTGTGGTGCAGTGTCAGAACGAGCGCTCCCAGTCATCCAACCGCGCCACCGCCATGGCGATGCTGCGGGCGAAGCTGCTGGAGCGCGCCGAGCGCGAACGCGCCGAGGAGATCGCGCGCGAGAAGGGCGAGGCCCAGGATGTCAACTTCGGCTCGCAGATCCGCTCCTATGTGATGCATCCGTATTCGCTCGTCAAGGACCACCGCACGAACTTCGAGATGGGCGACATCCAGCGGGTTCTGGATGGTGATTTGGATGGGTTCGTGCGGGCGTATCTGTTGATGGCGGCGTCGTTGTCTGGCGGTCAGGAGTGAGCTTGGAGAGGGAGGGGGGAGAGAGAGGTGGGGACCGGGCGGGGAGCCGTCGCTGCCGGCGCGTGAGGAGCTGGAGGCGCTTGTCGGGCGCGTCCTGGACGAAGACGTCGGCTCGGGCGATGTGACGACCGATGCGATCGTCTCGCCCGAGGCGCGCGCCCAGGGGGTGATCGCGCAGAAGGCGCCGGGTTGTGTCTACGGCCTCGAACTGGCCGAGCTTGCGTTCCTGGCGCTCGACCCCGATGCGCGCTTGCAGCGGCTCGTGCGCGAGGGTGAGTGGCGTGAGGAGGGGGGGCCCGTTCTACAGGTGTGGGGGCGCGCACGGGCGCTGCTCACGGCCGAGCGCACGGCGCTGAACTTCCTCGGCCATATGTCGGGTGTGGCAACGATGGCGGCCCGCGCTGCCCGCGTTGTGGAGGGGACGAGCGCGAAGGTGCTCGACACGCGCAAGACGATCCCTGGACTGCGCACGCTGGAGAAGGCCGCCGTCGCGGCGGGAGGCGGGTATAACCACCGCTTCGGGTTGTATGACGCGATTTTGATCAAGGACAACCACATCGCCGTCGCCGGTGGCGTCACGCAGGCGGTGGAGCTCGCGCGCGAAGCGGCCCCCGAGCTGGCGGACACGCTCGAGGTCGAGGTGCGCACGCTGGCGGAGATCGACGAGGCGATCGCAGCCGGCGCGCCGCGGCTGTTGCTCGACAACATGGGCGTCGAGGAACTGCGCGCCGCCACTACGCGCGTGGCGGGACGCGCTCAGACGGAGGCCAGCGGTAACGTCACGCTCGACACGCTCGGGGAGCGGGCGCGGACGGGGGTAGACTGGATCTCGATGGGTGCGCTGACCCACTCGGCGCGCGCGTTGGATCTGTCGTTGACCCTGGAGGTCTTGCCATGACGAACCCTCTGCCGATGGCCCCCGCGGCCTCCGCGACCGGCATGGCTCCCGTGGCGCCCACGCTGCCGATGATCCCCACCCAGGAGGCCCTGCCCGAGCTGACTGCAGAGCAGATCGCCGCCCTCTCCGAGGAGGTCCGCGCGCTGGCGGCGCAGCGCAACGCGACGATCCTCGCGCACAACTACCAGGTCCCCGAGGTGCAGGACGTCGCCGACTACGTCGGCGACTCGCTCGGGCTCTCACGCCGCGCCGCCACGGGCGAGGCCGAGGTGATCGCGTTCTGCGGCGTGCACTTCATGGCCGAGACCGCCTCGATCTTGTGTCCCTCCAAGACTGTGCTGATCCCCGACCTCGACGCCGGGTGCTCTCTGGCCGCGTCGATCGACGCCGAGCAGCTGGCGGCCTGGCGCGCGGAGTACCCGGACGGCGTGGTGGTCATGTACGTCAACACGACCGCCGAGGTCAAGGCGCTGACCGACTACTGCTGCACGTCGGCCAACGCGGTCGATGTCGTGCGCCACATCTACGACACGCGCGGCGAGGACACCGAGATCTTGTTCGGCCCGGACATGTGGCTGGGGGCGTTCGTCGAGAAGGAGCTCGGCCGGCGCATGCACGTGTGGGACGGCGAGTGCCACGTCCACGCCGGCATCCGCCCGTCCGACATCGAGGCCACCCGCGCCGCCCACCCCGGCGCGGACTTCTTGATCCACCCCGAGTGCGGGTGCTCGACCAGCGTGATGGAGTACGTCGCCGCGGGCGACATCTCCGGCGAGGGCGTGCACATGCTCTCCACGGGCGGGATGCTCCGCTACGCCGAGGAGCTCGAGCGCGTTGCGGGCGGGATCTCGAGCGGCGTCGAGCGGATGGCGGCGGGCGATGTGGACGGCACGGCCGGCGGCTCACACGAGCGGCCGGGTCGCGACGGGCCGCGCGAGGTGGTCGTCGCGACCGAGACGGGGATGCTCCATCCGCTGCGGATGGCGGCGCCGGATGTGAGCTTCATCCCCGCCAATCCGCGCGCGGAGTGCGTTTACATGAAGATGATCACGCTGCCGAAGCTAAGAGACGCGCTGCGCGACATGAAGTACGAGGTGCGCGTGCCGCCGGAGATCGCCGAGCGGGCGAGAATCCCGATCGACCGGATGGTCGCGCTCGGCTGAGACGACGCCGTCTGGTTTGGTCTCAGAGGCGTCTGTCAGAACTCGTCCGCGCTGTGCGGGCCGACGCAGGCGATGGCGAGACGGTCGGCGACACCGGCCGCGACCGTACGGACCTCGTCGAAGGTGACGGCGTCGAGCGTCGTGATCGCCGCGTCGGGGTCGATGTCCTCGCCGAAGACGATCGAGCGGCCGGCGGCGTAGCGCGCGACGGCGTTCGTGTTCTCGAATGCGAGCACGAGCCTACCGGCGGCGTAGGCGCGGGCGCGGGCGACCTCCTCTTCGGTCGGCCCGTCGTCGCGCAGCTCGTCAACGATCTCGCGCATACGCGTGTACGCCTCCACGCACTTCGCCGACTCCAGGCCCGAGCCGAGCTGCAGCACGGGCATGTCCGCGAACGCGTGGTCGGCCGCATACACCGAGTAGCACAGGCCGCGCTTCTCGCGGATCTCCTCGAACAGCCGCGAGCCCATCGAGCCGCCCAGCAGCGTGGCGTAGATCGACAGCGCAGCGCGTTCGCGCAGGTTCGATACCTCGATCTGCGGGCGGTAGATCATGCGCAGGTGCGACTGGTTGGTGTCGCGCTGCTCGACGAGCGTCTGCGGCGCAAACTCGGGCGCGGGGACGTAGGGCTCGGGCTCGGGCAATGCGGGGAAGCGGCCGAAGTGCTCGATCAGCTCTGTCTCGCCGGGCAGGCCGTCGATGTTGCCCGCCAGGAACGCGCCGCCGCGCGCGCCGGACCAGCGGCGCTCTCTGAACGCGACGATCGCCTCGCGCGTGAACGTGCGCAGGTTCTCCTCCGGACCCAGCACCGTGCGACCCAGCGGGTGCTCGCCGAAGGCGGCCCGGTCGATCAGGTACTCCGCCACGGTCGAGGGCTGGTCGTAGGCGCGGTTGATCTCCTGGATGACCACGCCACGCTCGCGGTCGAGCTCCTCCGCGTCCAGGCGCGGGCGCCCGGCGAAGTCGCTGAGCAGGTCGATCGCCTCGGGCGCGGACTGCGCGCGAACCGTGATGTGGAACGCCACGAGGTCGTGGCTCGTGTAGGCGTTCAGCACGCCTCCGAGCCGCTCGGCCGTCTCATTGACCGCGCGGTAGCTGTCGTACTTGACGCCTCCCTTGAACACGAGATGCTCGAGGAAGTGGGCCATCCCGTTCTCCTGCGGGCGCTCGGTACGGGCGCCGGCGTCGAACGCGACCAGGATCGTCAGGGCGCGGGTGCCGGGCAGGGCGATGGTGTGGACGGGGAGACCGTTCGCGGGGACGGTCGTCGTGGTGATGGTCGCCATTGAGTCACCTTATCCTCCGACCGTCTCAGGAGGTTTGCCGCTCGACTACGCTTGCCTGCTCATGTCCTCGCGCCGGCGCGTCATATATGTCCTCGCGGCGATGCTGCCGATCCTGCTCGTCGGAGGGATCTGGCTGGGCGGACACCCAGAAGACCTGCCCTCGTTTGCGCGCTCGGGCCTCGAGGCGCATGCCGGAACGCAGGTGGTGGACGAAGCGCTCGACCGGATCTCGAGCGACTACTATCGCCCGGTGAGCACCGGCTCGCTCGCAAACGCCTCGGTCGCGGGAGCGGTCGGGAGCCTGCATGACCGGTTCTCGCACTACCTCAGCCCGAAGGAATTCCGCGCCTTCGGCGAACCGCCGACGTTCACGGGCATCGGCGTGGAGGTGCAGCCGGAAAAGCGGGGACTGCTGATCGCACGTGTGTTCGACTCCTCGCCCGCGGCGCGCGCGGGGATGCAGGCGGGCGAATCGATCGTCGGTGTGAACGGCCGCTCGATTGGGGGTCTGTCCGCCGATGAGTCGCGCGCGCTGATCGTCGGTCCGCCCGGAACGGACGTGACGCTGGCGGTCGAACGCCACGCCGGCCACGGTCACGCCCACACGCTGAAGCTGACTCGCGCGACGATCTCAGAGCCCGTCGTCGCCTCGGCCACGAGGACCGTGCACGGGGTCAAGCTGGGAGTGGTCGCGCTCGCGACGTTCAGTCCGGGGGCGCACGGCGAAGTGCGCGAAGCGGTCGAACACGAGCTGCACCACCAAGGCGCGCGCGGAATCGTGCTCGACCTGCGCGACAACGGCGGGGGCCTCGTCGAGGAGGCGCAGCTGATCGCGAGCATATTCATCGAGCACGGCACGATCGTGACGACACGCGGGCGCACTCAGCCGACGCAGACGCTGAGCGCGGTCGGCGACGCGATCTCCCCACAGGTCCCGGTGGTCGTGCTCGTCGACGGCAACACCGCCTCGGCGTCGGAGATCGTGACAGCCGCGTTGCAGGACTACCACCGCGCGACGGTCGTTGGCACGCACACGTTTGGCAAGGGCGTGTTCCAGGAGGAGATGCCGCTGTCGGGCGGCGGCGCGCTGGACATCACGGTCGGAGAGTACTTCACGCCCAACGGGCGCAACCTCGGCGGCGGCGGCATCAGACAGGGCGCGGGCGTCACCCCCGAAGTGCTCGTCGCGCACGGGGTCGATACTCCGCACGGTCTGGCGGTCGCCCTGGAAACGCTGGCCGCGAAAGTCAAGTGAGCCCCCGCGGCGACGCGCGGGTCGTGTGGCCGCGCAAGGAGCGCCAGTCCGCGCGGGACGCGATCGAGGCGTTCATGCGCGAACGCGGGCTGGCGCGCGAGTTCGAGCCGGCCGTGCTCAGGGCGGCGGACCGGGCGTGGGAGCGGGGGCTGGACGCCGCGGCGCGCGAGGTGCAGGAAGGTCGCAGACGCGATCTGCGCGGGCTGGCGACGTTCACGATCGATCCGGCTACGGCACAGGACTTCGACGACGCGATCTCCGCGGAACGGCGAGGGCCGGACGAGCACGTGCGCGTGTGGGTACACATCGCCGACGTGTCGGCGTACGTGCCCGAGGGCTCGCCCGTGAATACGGAGGCGCGCCGGCGGGGCACGAGCGTGTATGTGCCAGGCGCGGTCGAGCCGATGCTGCCGCAGGCGCTGTCCAACGACGCCTGCTCGCTCGTGCCGGGGGCCGAGCGTGCGGCGGTGACCGTGGAGATGGACCTGCGCGGGGCGCGGGTGCTGCGGGCCGCCTTCTACCGCTCGCTGATCCGCTCGGACGCGCGGCTGGACTACGAGCGCGTCGATCGCGTGTTCGCGGGGGCCGAGCGCGCCGAGGACCCGTGGGCGCAGCCGCTTGCCGCCGCGCGCGAGGCGGCCGGCGCGCTCGAGCGAGCGCGCGAGCAGGCGGGTGGACTGGTGCTCGACTCCGAGGAGCCGGAGTTCGTGTTCGATGAGGAGGGGAACGTGAGCGAGATACGGGCGCACGCGCAGACCGAGTCGCATCGGTTGATCGAGCACCTGATGATCGCCGCGAACGAGGCCGTCGCGCGACACCTGTCCGAACGCGGGGTTCCGTGTCTGTATCGCGTGCACGAGCGCCCCGAGCCCGCGCGTGTGACGCGGCTGGTCGAGCAGCTCGCGTCGCTGGGGGTGCCCACGCCGCCGGTGGTCGAGGCGATGTCGCCGTCGCAGGCGGGCGAGCTGATGGGCGAGCTGTCGCGACGCGTCGAGCGGTATGTGCAGAGCGCGCTGAGGCGGGCCGAAGGGCGCCACGAGCGCGAGAGACAGGAGGACGGCATGGTGGCTGGTTCGGACGGCCCGAGCGTCGGCCCTTGGGCAGGGCGAATCGCACTGACCTCACTCGTGTTGCGGTCGCTGCGACAGGCGTACTACTCGCCGAAGAACATCGGCCACGCCGGGCTGCACTCGACGTGCTACTGCCACTTCACCTCGCCGATCCGGCGCTACCCGGATCTGGTGTGCCACCGCGCGCTCATATCGACGCTCGGCGGCGAGGAGTCGGCGCCGAGCGCCGGCGAGCTCGGCGAGTTGGGTGAGTGGGCGTCCGAACGGGAGCGCGAGGCGATGAAGATCGAGCGCGACGGGGACGACATCGCGCGGTGCTTCGCGCTCGAGCGGGCGTTGTACGAGGGTGGCTGGGAGCAGACGTTCGTCGGAGAGGTCACCGGCCTGATCTCCGCGGGTGCGTTCGTGGCGTTCGGTGGGGCGGGCGCCCGTTGCGCGGGCGAGGACGTCGAGTCCTGTGGTCTGGGCGCGGACACCGGCGCGGGGGCCAGGAAGGACGGTCCGCAGGGGCCGCTGTACGAGGGGATGCTGCCGGTGCGGCGGATGCGGGTGCAGGACGGGCGCGACTGGTGGGAGCTGAACGAGCTCCAGACGATCCTGCGCGGCGAGAGCTCGGGCGCCACGATCCGGCTGGGGGACCCAATCGAGGTGCGGGTCGCGCGCGTGGACACGGTCCGCGGGCGGGTGGACCTGGTCCCAGCCGGCTGATTCGGCTGCTTGCAAGTTCCTATCGGGACACGACCGTCTAGGCTCGGCAGGCTATGGCCAAACGCAAGCAGGGCAAGCGCAAGATCGGAGCGGGCGATGTCGCGTCGAATCGCTATGCCTCCTACCGCTACGAGCTGATCGAGCGGATCGAGTGCGGGATCGCGCTGGAGGGCACCGAGGTCAAGGCGCTGCGCGAGTCCGGGGCGCAGCTGAAGGACGGGTACGCCGCGATCAAGGACGGCGAGCTGTGGCTTCAGTCCGTGCACATCCCCCCGTATGGGCCCGCGTCGCGCGAGAACCACGACCCCGAGCGCCCGCGCAAGCTGCTGGTCCATCGGCGCGAACTGGACAAGCTCGCCGCGCGCGTATCTGAGCGGGGTTGGACGCTTGTGCCGACCAGGATCTACTTCGCGGGCTCCCACGCGAAGGTCGAGATCGCCCTCGCGCGGGGGAAGGACCTGTACGACAAACGTCACACGATCCGTGACCGGGAGTCCAAGCGGGATATGGAACGCGCGGTCAGGGAAGCGCGCCGCTGACGTCACGCGCTGGGTTTTGGTGGGGAAGGGAGAGAGAGGAAGACGGAAGGCGACCGGCGGCGGGGCAGGCGTCAGATCGAGCCGAAGGAATGCCCGCCCGAGGCGAGGATGTGCGACACGTCCATTCCCAGCACGAGCACCACGATCAGCCCGATGTAGACCGCGCCGACGAGCACGCGGTGCCTGGGCGCGACGCGGTAGTAGGCGGCCTGCTCCAGCGAGCGGGTCTTGCGCTGTTGCCAGCGCCGCCGCGTCTCTATGGCGCCGAGCAGGAGAAAGATCAGCAGGAACGGGTTGTGGGTGACGAGCAGCAGCGCGACGAGCGCGCCGAGGCCGAGGAACCACATCCACGGCGCCATCGCCGCCATCGCCCGACCGCCGTCGAACGGGACGACCGGGATCAGGTTGATGAGATTCAGGAAGAACGCGACGTACGCGAGAGCGCGCAGGAGGTCGCTGTTCATGGCCTCACCGATCGCAAGGCACACCGCGGCCCCGATCGTGCCGAGAATCGGGCCGGCCAGCCCGACCCGCGCCTCTGCGAGCGCGTTCTCGCCGAGCGACTTGGAGAAGATCGCGGCGCCCAGGAACGGAATGAACATCGGCGTACTTGCCTTGATTCCCTCGCGGCGCAGCGCGATCACATGGCCCATCTCGTGCACGAACAGCAGCAGCACGAATCCCGCGGCGAACTCCCAGCCGAAGAACAGGCTGTACGCGGCGACCGAGACGAGCGCCGTGCCGGTGGTCGTGAGCAGCTTGACCTTCGGCAACAGCAGAACTAAGCCCTTGATCGCCGCGAAGAACTTCACGATCACCGCGCCGATTGCCGCCAGCATGCTGCCGATCCGCTTGCGTAGCGACTGGGTGCGCGACCGGCGCTGCGTTCCGAAGGGATCCGCGTTGGCGGCACCGCCCGGCGGATGCACGGACGCGGGCTGAGCCGTGGTCGTGCGCGTGTACGACGGGTAGGACTGGTCCACCGGTGTGGCGGGCGCGCCGGAGATGGGAGAGGAGGGCAGTGAGAGATCGCCGCTATCCATGTCCTTCATTGTGGCAGCACCGTTAAGCATTGCCTAACGAGATCCGTTTTTTTCGCAACGTGCGGGAACGATCTCGCGAGGGGGTTGCAATCGCTCCGGGGTGGAGCTACTTTGAATCCAGACGCGGAACCGAGCCGCAAAGAGCGAGGCCACCGAGGTGTGAGGCCGCGCCACCCGAACCGAACGGCCCTCGGGCCGAACGGGAAAGGTTCCTCAAGCGGCCCGGGACCGCGTCGTTTTTTGTCCTGGACGCCTTCAAGTCTGCACCCGTCCCCCAGCGCTTCAGTCGGGACGGCTACACTGGATAGGCAGTACATCCACGGGGACGACAGGCTTCGACGCGGTCGGCTCGTGTGGGTGGTGGCGAGTCGAGGTCCCGGGCGGCCTCGTAAAACACCCGGGAAAACCATAAGTGCGGACTCTCACGAGTACGCCCTCGCCGTCTAGTTAAGAGCTAGACCCGAGGTCTCGGGCCCCACTCGCCCGCGGTGGGGAAGGCCGGGATCAGAAAGCGGGCTCACCCGGCGCGGTCCGCCTCCGCCAAGCCGGGAACACTCAAGGAGGCTGGTCCCTCACAACCCCGCCGGCGAGGCGAGCGAGGGATGAGATCAGAGCGCCGGCTACGCTCGTAGAAGCCATTCATACGCGATCGCGGACGCGGGTTCGATTCCCGCCGTCTCCATTTTTCCTGACGTTGCGCAAACCCCGGCCGTGTGGGTGCGGTCGGGCGTGATGATGCGGTAGGTGGGCTGGATGTCGGTCTTGCCGTTGACGCGCAGTTCGGCGATGAGGATGCGTAGGAGCGCCTTGGCTTGCTCGGGCTCGCCTTGTGCGATCACTCCTTCGAGTTGGTCGGCGGTCGCGGCGAGGTCGGCTGCTGTGGGCGCGTATGCGGCCTCGTCGGCGCCGTCGTCGGCGAGCTCGGCCTGTTGGGCGCGGAGGTCGTCAAGGCGGGCGTTCAGGCGCGCTACGCGCTGTTCGCAGCGCTCGGGGGAGAGCCGGCCTTGCTCGAAGGCCTCGAAGTAGCGCTCGGTCGAGCGTTCGATGCGGGTGATCTCGGCGGTGATCGAGCGACGTTGCTCGTCGAGCGCTGGTCGCTCGCGCTGCGCTTGCTCTTGCGCGGCGCCGAGGGCGTCGTGGATGAGCGGGCCGTCGCGGTAGATGCCGGTGAGTTGGCGCAGGACGGCGGTCTCGAGCTTCTCGCGGGAGACGCGCTCGCCTTGGCAGGCTTTGGGGCCGTACTTCTGGCGGGCGGTGCAGGCGTAGTAGTGGTAAGTGCCGCCTTTGCCGCGTGCTGACATGCCGATGTAGGCGCGTCCGCAGTGGCCGCAGCGGATGACGCCGGAGAGTAGGAAGTCGGAGCGGTTGCCGCGGCGGCGGGAAGCGTCCTCGCCGCGCTCGGCGAGTATGGCCTGGGCGTGGTCGAAGGTGGTCTGGTCGATCAGCGGCTCGTGCGTGGACTCGAAATCCTGGTCGCGCCAGCGGATGCGTCCGAGATAGGTCGGGTTGGTGAGGACCCGATGCACGGCCGGGTGGCCCCAACCGGCGGAAGGTCCGGGCGCCTTCTCGGCACGTAGCTGGTGGGCGATCGCGATTGTGCCGAGCCGGTCCTCGCCGTACAGCTTGAAGATGCGCCGGACGACTGGTGCGGTGATCGGGTCGGGCGCGAGCTGGCCATCGTGGAGGGTGTATCCGAAGGGTGGGCGTCCGCTGTACCAGCGGCCTTCCTTGGCGCGGCGTTCGATGCCGGCGGTGATGCGGTCGACGATCGTGGCGTGCTCGAACTCGGCGAACACGCCGAGCATCTGAAGCATCATCCGGCCTGCCGGGGAGCCGGTGTCGAATGGCTCGGTCGCCGAGCGCAGGATGACGTTGAGGGTGTCCAGCTCCTCGGCGATGCCGGCGAGCTGGCGCACCTTGCGGCTGAGACGGTCGATGCGGTAGACGAGCAGCTGGTCGATCTTGCCCTCCCGTGCGAGGTCGAGCGCGGCCTGTAGGCCGGGGCGCTCTAGCTTGGTGCCGGTCGCGCGGTCTTCGTGATGGGCGACGATCCGCCAGTCCTCCTGCACCTTGCAGAACGCCTGTAGCCGCTCGCGCTGGGAGGCGAGCGAGGTCGGCTGGTTCTCCTCGTCGGTGGAGATGCGGGTGTACAGGCATACGCGCGTCATCGCAGGGCCTCCTGCTCGTCGTTATCGTCGCCGTGGTCTTGCGGCTCGTCGATCAGACCAGATCCGGCGGCAGGCTTCAAGTTCCCTCGCCGGTGAGCACGCCCGCTGCACTGAGCTTCCGCGCGCCGACGGGTGTGCGCTCTGCGGCTGGAGCACCCGGCAGAACCGCTGGTGGCGGCGTCTGCCAGCAGCCGTGCGAGCAGCAGGCTTGCTTCGCGCCGCATCCCAGCCGGGAGCTGTTCTACGCGCGGACAGGCCAGACACACACCCTGCTGTACTGTCGGACGACCGGCTGCGTTGGCGCGGGTGCGTCGCACTCCGCGATCGGTTTGAGCGCCCCCACGCTTGCGGATGTTGTTGCGCTGGCATGTCACCAGGCCACGTCTACACCCCTCCCGGCGGGGACGCAAGCCCCGGTTTGTCGGCGATGACGGGGGATGCCGTTCTCATGACAGGAGCTTCTCTGTTTGCGAGCCGGCGCTCTCGATGGGCGACCCGCTCTGGGTCGAAGCGGCAGCCGGGGCGCGCTGCCCGGGACAGATCGGGACCCCGACCTGGATACTCCGTGGACATATAGATGTAGCCGTCCGCGATCCGCGCGAAATCGCCGACTGGGTGTGGCAATCGGCGCCGTCGCCAGCAAGATCGACAGGAACACAGTCGGGAATCACGCAAGGAACCAAGTGAGGAGCCCCGGAGGAACCAGTGGGCTGGACCGTCACGCCGCGTCCCCTCAATCTATGCACCTATGGACCACGGCTCGCCTGAGCTGCAACCGCGAGACGACCATTAGCTAGGAGCGCCGCGAACCTGCTGTGCGCCTACCGTGACGAACTGACACCGCGAGCGTTCTTTTACATCGGGGTGGCCAACGCGTCGCTCTTTTCCTTGAGCGATCCGAGCTTAGCGCCGAGTGTGCGCTTGATCGCGTTGGCTAGGTGGTAGCGTTGCATGACGGTGGCGGTCAGTGCCTCCTCGGACAGCGCCTTCTCCACCTGGTCGGGAGGCCAGCGGCGCTCACCCTGCAGCGCCTGGCACCCGAGCACCGTCTCGACGAGGGCTTGCTCGAACCACTCGTGGACTATGTCGGTGATGGCCTTGTTGTCGCGGTCAACGCCGTACTGATCGCACCAGTAGTCGGCCATGTCGGTGAACGCGCGGAAGTCGGCGTTGGCGTGGATCTCGTTGACCTCGGCGATGTAGGTCGCAGCACGGTCGTCGAGGTACTCGGGCGTGCCGCGCAGGCCGTTCTCCAGTGACACCCAGGTCACCTTCGGGAGGTCCTGCTCGGCCGGAGGAGCCGGGTCACCGCTCTCGCCCTCGGCTGCGAGCATCGCTGCGAGGAGCCGGCCAGTCGAGTCGCGCCGGCGCGGCGATCGTGGCTCGGTCTCGCGCTTGGTCGGCTCGCGTGTCTCGTCGGCCCGCTTGCGTCGGGACAGGACGGGCTCCGCAAGGGTAAGCCTTCCCTGCTGAGTCAGCCGATAGCGCGAGAGCCGGTAGAGCTTGCGGTAGTGCTTGAGGCGCTCAGCGATCGCCTCTTGGTGGTCGGCGCCCTTGGCGCCGGCGATGACGGCGTCCATGAAGTCCCGCAGCTCCTGGGGCATGTTTTCGCGGAACTCCGCGGCCCAGTCGGCGTAGGGCAGCGCCTGCCCATGGAGTAGCAGCTGCGTCCGCGCGGTGTTGGAGGTAATCGGCTGCTTCGAGCCGTTGTGGGGCTCGATGTAGAGGACCACCCGCTCGTAGCCGAAGATGATCCCGAACTGGTGCAAGCGCGTGACCCCGGCCCGGCCGGTGCGCATCTCGTACAGCTCGTTCTGCCAGAGCGTCGCGGCATGGCCGGTGTTGACGAGATCCGAGGCGGTTCGCCGCTTCTCTGGCTCGTCGAGGATCCACCAGTGGATGTCGCAGTCGGTCAGGTCGGCTACGCCGGACTGTACCGTGTGATCGGCGAGGAAGCGACCCTGTCCGCGGACGCTGCGCATCAGGTTGCGCTTGTCGTCCGGGTCCGCGTCCCAGCCCTCGCGAGCCTTGATCTCTACGTTCTCGGAGAGGTCGAGGTAACGCGCGTTCAGGTACCGGCTCACCCAGCGCGACGGGGTGGCCACGACGATGCCCTCGGGGGGTTGCATCGTGTTGTGGTCCTCATCGCGACCGAGCAGGATGACCTTCGTCCCGTGGTCGCTGATCACATCGGGCTTGGCGTTATCATTGAGTGGGATCCAGAAAGACCAGTGGCCGTCGTCCATTTCGAAGCGGCGCAGCCCGTACTCGCCGGTATCGGGATCGCGCCAGAGCTGGATCATGGCGCCCTTGCCGTTCTTCCAGGACTGGTAGATGACACCGGCCGGGTTGCGTGTGGCAGCGGCCACCTTCGCCCCGACGCCGTAGTTCGCGTCGAGGGCCTGGCGTTGGCCTGACGCGGAGAGTCGGTTGATGTAGTGGCGCATCTCCTCGGGCGTCATGCCGCAGCCGTTGTCGATGCAGCAAAGCTTCTGGACCCCGGTGGCGCCGGAGATGTACGGGTCGAAGTCCCACTGGATCCGGGTGGCCCCGGCCTCCAGGGAGTTCTGGGTCAGCTCGCGTAGGAACTGCAGGTCGTCGCAGTCGCGGCCCAGCCGCTCCAGCATGAAGCCGATGTTGTCGACCTCCATGCGCAAAGTCTCATCACCGCGGATAGCCGCCGTCGGCTCAATCATGGAAACACTCCTTGTCGTGCGGGATCACCCGCCTGGACTCAAGTCAGTCCCCGCCGACGCTGTTAGGGCAGGACACATGGTGCGGCCCTTTGAGCGTCAGAGCAGACTTACGAGCAAGAATGATATCCCACAAACCATACGTCCGTCAAGGGCATCCGCGAACTGGATTAGGGTGCAAGTGTGCAGAACACGAGTGGGCCATTCAGCGACTACGCGCAGCGCCTCTGCGAGATGCTGCAAGCGCCTCACGATGAGAACCGGGTCGACGGTGTCATTGCCGCCCTCGACGGCGAGGCGTCTACACTGCTGCGAAAGGCCATCAGCCTGAAGTCACGTCGCGATGTCGGGTGTTTCTTTACCAGCACCGAGTTGGCCGACCGACTCCTCGAAGGCACCGACACGGCGACTTGGACGACGATCGCCGACCCGGCCTGCGGCGCTGGCGACCTGCTGCTGTCCGCTGCGCGTCGCCTGCCGCTGCAACGCAGTGTCCGCTCGACCCTGCAGGCTTGGGGGCGGCTCCTGGCTGGGCGGGATCTCGATGACGAGCTGGTGCGCACGACGCGCGTGCGATTGGCGTTGCTTGCCAGCGCGCGCCACGGACGGAGGGCCACCCTGGATGAGCGAGAACTGGCCCGTCTGTTGCCTAGCATCCGAAGTGGCGACGGCCATGCCCTCGATCTTAATTGTCCGGCGCTAATGCTCCTCAACCCACCGTTCGGGTCGACCTTGACCGGTAACACCGGCTGGGGCCGTGGCCACCTCGGACGTGCCGCTGTCTTCACCGCTGGTGTAGTGGAGCGGTTGCCGCGCCAGAGCAAGCTGCTGGCGATCCTGCCCGATGTCCTGCGCAGCGGCTCGAACTACCACAACTGGCGGGCCCATATGAGCAGTCTCCTGCGTATCGAGACGGCGGACCCGCACGGCCAGTTCGATGCCTGGACAGATGTCGACGTCTTCATCCTGCGCGCCACCGTCGAGCCTGAGCGCTCGTCGCCGGCGGTGTGGCAGCCCGACAACGCCCCAAACGGTGTCCGCCTCGGTGACTTGGCCGAGATCCACGTCGGCTCGGTGGTGCCTCACCGGGATCCGGACGCCGGTCCCTGGTCGCCGTACATCGAAGCGCACGACCTGCCACTCGGTGGTCGCTTCGATACTGAAGTTGCGCGTCGCCGGCGTCATCCAGGCCGGCGCTTCCAGCCACCTTTCGTCGCTGTGCGTCGCACTTCTCGCCCTGGCCAGACCCAGCCGCGGGCTCTCGGAGTCTTGGTCGAAGGTGCCGAGCCTGTGCTCGTCGAGAACCACCTGCTGGTTTGCCGACCCATCGACGAGCGGGCGCCGTCTTGTGGTGAGCTTCTTGGCGTACTCGGTGATGCCGCGACCAGCGCATGGCTCGATGCCCGGATCAGATGCCGGCATCTAACCGTACGGGCACTGCGCGACGTGCCCATGCCCGCACCGAACGACTGAGCCAGTCAGCGAGCCAGCGGGCTCGATTATGCTCTTCCTACTGCTTTCCTCGCCCTACCGGTATCGGGAGGATCTTCAGTCCAGGCGGCTGAGCGGCCGGTATTTTGCCGTTTGTGCAGATCTCGCTCGCCACCTTCGCCGACCGATGGCCGGGCTAGAATGACCCATCATGAAGGATCAACTTCTCAACTGGCTCCGCAAACTTGCTGCCTATCTCAAGATGACAGGTGCTGCTCTCACCGCGCTCGCAGCTGCGATCGACACGCTAGTCGCGATTCTCGGGCCCGGCTTCGGCTTTGGGACTGCTTAGCTCGCGTCGTCCCGGCCCCCCGTTTG
The DNA here is from genome assembly GCA_963755165.1 of uncultured Solirubrobacterales bacterium. Taxonomy (GTDB): domain Bacteria; phylum Actinomycetota; class Thermoleophilia; order Solirubrobacterales; family Solirubrobacteraceae; genus Palsa-744. The sequence continues at coordinate 624,374 of CAVWIT010000003.1, forward strand.
GCATCGTGTCGGGCCGCTCGCCGATGTAGAGTGCGCGCTTGCTGAACCTGATTCACGATGGGAGTTTCCGATGTGCGTACGACGGGTCCGTTCTACGTCATAGGCGTGTTGCGGTACGCTGAGGTCGTGACTGCGGCGCTCGATAAAGACAAACTGCACGACGTCTCGACCAGGCGGTGATTGTGATCGACGAGCAGGATCTGGAGCGCTCGCTCCGCGATCCTCGCGTGCGTGCGTTCCATGAGAGCGCGGACAAGCTGCTGGTCGAGTTGGAAGCCGAAGGCGCCAACTACTGTGAAGGCTGAGCCACTGCCGGCGTAGCTGGCGGTTGCCTGGCACTGCCTACTCGGAGTCTTGAAACCAAAGCGCTGCTGCCACATCTCGGCGGTGTCTTGGTCGAACGGGTCAACCACGAGCACCGTTGCGCCGACGTAGCGCAGCGCGCGACGTGCACTGCTGTCGGCGTGCTGGAGCATCTCTTCGCCGACGCCGGGCGTGTCGGTCGCTCGCGCGAACTGCGCGAGCAGGACCGCCGGCCGAGTGCGGTAATGCACGCCGCCGAGCTGCGCGCGCTCCTCGCGACTGTCGTCGAGGTGAGGGAGGGCGCGGCTGACGCACGCCGAACTAGACCTCGTGGAGACGAGGCCCTTCGGGGAGTACCACGACGACGCGCGTCGCTGGATCACAATCTTCGACACCGAGTTCTACCCGGACACGCTGGAGGCAGCGCTAGCAAGGTACGGGCCGGTCCTCGGGGCTTTCGCACAGCTGGCCGAGGAAGCTCCAAACTCGGCCGACCTGCTCCGCGATATTCAGGCGGCTCCGAAAGAAGTGCGTGGGCAGCTCCTCCGTGTCTATCGGAAGTATGTATCGCCCGACACTTCAGTCGAGATGCTAAAGCGGGTCCGGAGAACGGAGGAACTCATCGAGGACTTCGGGGACCGGTTCCGACCGATTGAGGAGGTCCGGCTCAATATCGCCGAGCGACCATTCCCGGATGAGGCCCTGATCGCGCTCCTCGCCGAGTACGGCGAGCGGGGCAAGAAGGGCTACGAACTGACCGAAGCGTTCTTCCTCTGGTTTGAGGCCGAGTTCAGCGAGGCGGGCTGGACCGTCGTCGGTCCTCTCGGAGCCGGGCGCGACATTGACCTTGCGGAGGTCATACCCGGCTATCCCACGCGCACGCCTGCCGACTTCGTTATCTCGGACCCAGACGGCGTCGTTCGGGTAGTCGGGTTCGCTAGGTACGACTCAGATCGGGGAGGGGCGCAGGAGGACGACAGGATCGGCGGAAACGAGCGGCGGCTGCGCGAGATCCTGCGGTTCACACCGGACGAGGGCATGATTCCGGTCAAGGTCGTGTTTCTCAACGACGGACCCGGACTTCTTCTGGGTTCGATGTGGACGGACTATGCGACGATCGAGAACGGCGGCGAGGGTCGGGCACTCGTCACGACACTAAAGATGGCTCAGGCTGGTCGCTTCTCAATCAACTGGATCCTTTCGGACGCGTCGTAGACGGTTTCACGCCCGTCGTGGTCGAAGGCCACCAGTTGCTCGCCTGGCGCAAGAGTCAGCGCCCGACGCGCCATAAGGCCCGGTCCGAGAACCTCCTGCACTTCTGGCACCGGCGAGCCGCCGTCGTAAGTCTCGAGGAAACCGAACTCAGGCTTCGCGGTCGGCGTGGAGTCGCTACGCACAAGGTCAGTGCTGAAGATCTCAAAACCAGGGGACGCGGCAGCGAGTAGATCCGGGGCCAGGGCAGCTTCCGCAAGGCGTCTCTGCGCGAGCGCGACTGCCAGTGTCCCGCTGTCGATGCCGATCCATCTGCGTCCTAATGCAGCTGCGGCAGCGAGCGTGGTTCCGGATCCTGCATAGCAGTCGAGCACCAGGTCGCCGGGATTGGACGCGGCGCTTACGATGAGCCTAAGCAGGTCCAAGTTCTTCTCGGTTGGGTACCCCGTCGTCGCAAAGTTCTGGTTGAAGGGGTCTCGGAAGTCGTGCCAGAGGTTCGCTACTGCAGATCCTGGGCTGTCCTCCGCCCAGATCTTGCGGCGTGGAGTGCCGTTGCGCGTCCAGTAGATGTCCCCCTTAGCATCGAACTCGTCAAGCTTGTCCGGCGTTGTCTGCCAGTGCTTGCCGGGTGGCGGCAACATGCCGCGCCACTCGGTCCCGGTCGCGCCATTTCGTCGACCAGGTGCATGGATCGGGACAAGCGCAAACCGCTTGCCCGTCTTCTTGTCGACCTTCGGAAAGTCAACTGCTTCTTGCTCCTGGTCGCGCACACCGTACTGCCGATTGAAGAGGTAGCTTGCCGTCTTCGAGTAGAACAAGACATAGTCGGTTATGTCCCCGAAGGTCTTTCGCGTGTAATTCTTGGAGGAACACTTCCGGCGGGAGATCCACGCCCGAAAGTTGCTCGGACCGAATACCTCATCAAGCAGCAGCTTGACCTCGGCAACCATCGACGCGTCGAGATGAACAAAGAGCGACCCTTCGTCGTCAAGCACATCGCGGAGCAATGAGAGGCGCTCACGAAAAGCCGCAAGATAGGCTGCGCCTGAAGCAGCATCACAGTAGGCGGCGTTGTCGGTCGCCTTGCGGGCGAATTGCTGCTGGGTTCCGTATGGCGGGTCGATGTAGATGCAACGAGCAGACACGCGCTGGTCCAAAAGGACTCGGAGCACTGCGAGGTTGTCGGCGTGAAAAAGGCGGTTGGCCGTCGGGGACGACCCGCACTTACGGCGCGGAGCAAATCCCGCGCCTGCGTCCGGTGTCGAACGCGCCTCGTCTCCCTGGCGATACGCGGCGAACACGCCATTCGCGCCGACAGCCTGGGCACTCTCGGCCCAGCGGAGCAGGTCTTTCGCCAGCGACGGGTCTTTCGAGATGAGGTCCGTTAGGCAGCGGATCTCCTCGGCTTCGGCAGTCATGCGTCGAAGACTACGCTCGACATCGGACGGGCGGCGCGGTCCCGCGACAGCCCCCCTGCCCAGCTGAACGAAGTCGTCCAGCGTGGCAGGCTGTCGCTTCTTTTGGCCCTCTGGCTTGAGCGCTACCGGTCACGAGATCCGCTGCGGCTGTTCGCTGTGCGCTTAAGGACCATCTAGTGCGCTTAAGGACCATCTGCTCGAGCCCGCCGCACTCGCTGCCTGATCTTCGTGCCGGCAGCCAGCCTGGCTCGACTAACGCTGCTTGCGTGGTTTGCCCGGGTTGCGATGAGGGATTGCCCTCTTGGAGTCTGTGATTGCTCTGCCCATCGCGTCATCGACCCTCTCAAATGCTGCGCGTGCGCCGTCCTTTTTGCCTTGCGAGTAGACGACCTCAAGGATCTGTAGGAGTCGAACACCGTCGTAGAGATCGTTCTTCGCCCGAATGTCCTCTAGGGCGCGGCCGATCTTCGGATTTGCATAGACCGATATGTCCTCATTCTTGGTCTCGATCTTGATCAGCTTGTACTTCGCTTTTCCAGCCACGTTACCCTCCTCTTGTCAATCGCTTAGAACAGCCGGAACAGCCTATCGCGCTAGTCTTGCGCCGCTACCCGGCAGCTCTCCAGGAATTGTGCGTGCCGTCCAACGTTCACGGCCGCTGACGCCCGCGGACTTGTTGACGATCTGTCAGATCAAAGTATCCGTCAAATGGGTCCACTCCAAAGCCGCTGCGGGCGAAGGCCACAAAGACCGGTGAACAGACCGAACAAAAGGCGGCAGAAAACAGCGGGGCGGCACAGGGCACCTACCAGGCGCAAAGCGCCGGTGGTGTGGCCTACGTAGCGACATTATCTGGCTGGTGTCGTCGATGACTTCGATGCCAAGATCGGTGCGATCGCCTGCACTCTTGATTGGGAGGGTAAAGGCACCAGAGGTTACGTCGAGCTAGTCGAGTAGATGGGCATGGACAGGCTACCGGAGATGCTCCGCGAGGTTCCGAGGACGACCCCGGCACTCGCTGCGTCTTAATTTCCCGAGCGCAGCTCTTTCCAGAAGGTGCGGGACTCGTCGGTGTCCTCTTCGAGAATGTACAGCCGAACGAGATCTCCCGGCTTCAGGGTCGAGTTGTCATGACCCAGATCCTCACGTATCGCCAGCATCAGCTTTTCCTGCGCGCGCATCGGCACCGAAAGCGGGGTTACGCCCAAGACTTGATTCCAAGCGACCCACGCTCTAACGACAGGACTGGGGCCATGCAGGAGCAGCTTGGTCGAGATTTCTCGAAAGAAAGCCATCTGTTCGTCCTGGGTTTTCTTGGCGAACTCCTCGATGGTTTTGACCATCTCGATAAGCTGCTCATAGATCGGAGACATCTCGTCGCGGTGCACCCGTTCGAGCTCTTGGCGCTTTTCCCGGGTGCGCTGGTAGACAACGACGATCAATCCGAGGACTGCGGTGAAGATCGGACCTACGACGGCCGGGTCCGATTCGACTCCCTTGATAAATGCCCAGACGATAAGCGCGAGAATGCCGAGCGCGGCCACCACTCCCGCCAGTTTGCCGAGCAATTTTCCAAACTGAGCCATCGGCTGAGACTATCTCTTCATGGAGACACGCCGGACGTAAGCCGCTCTCCGGGGCCGCCTACTCGTCTGGCGGCTGGCCTGAAACGCCAGGAGGGACTACGATGGATCGCATGGAAATCGCAAAGCTCATTATCGAGCTTCTCGCAGCGCTGCTGACTGTCTGGCGGACGGTCCCTGCCTTGCTGAGGGCTCTCTCCACCTAGTGTAGTGTCTTGCAAATAACTGGTGTTAGTGGTAGGGTGGCGTATGCGCACACCCAGCCCGGCGTTGCGGGTCAGCGATGAGCAGTGTGAAGTGCTCGAGCGGCTGTCCGCTTCTCAGACGGCGGCACATCGTGAGGTTCAGCGTGCGCAGGCGCTTGTTGATGGCCAGGGCCGGAGAGGCGAACACGAGGATCGCGGCGGAGCTGGGTGTTTCACCTGCGACGGTGACCGCGTGGCGGGAGCGGTTTGCCGACGGAGGGCCTGAAGGGGCTGGGCGGGGTGCGCCCGGGCCGGGGGCGTAAGCCGTCGATCCCGACGGAGAAGGTCGCGGAGATCGTGCACGCGACGCTGCACGAGAAGCCGCCGGGGGAGACGCACTGGAGCTGCCGCTCGATGGCCAAGGCGCTAGGGTGTCAGCCCGGCGACGGTGCAGCGGATCTGGTCCGCGCGGGGCCTGAAGCCCCATCGGGTGGAGACGTTCAAGCTCTCACAACGACCCGCTGTTCGAGGAGAAGCTCGTCGATGTCGTCGGGCTCTACCTGAACCCGCCGGAGAAGGCGATCGTGCTCTGCATGGACGAGAAGAGCCAGATCCAGGCGCTTCGATCGCACCCAGCCGCTCGCTGCCGATGAAGCCCGGGCGCGCGGGCACGATGACCCACGACTACAAGCGCAACGGCACGACTACGCTGTTCGCCGCGCTGGACGTCCTGACCGGCAGTGTGATCGGCCAGTGCCTTCCCCGCCACCGCCACGAGGAGTTCCTGAAGTTCCTGCGGACGATCGACCGCGAGGTCCCCAAGCGCCTGCAGATCCACCTGATCCTCGACAACTACCGCACCCACAAGCACGCCAACGTGAACGCATGGCTGGCCAAACACCCACGGTTTCACCTGCACTTCACGCCGACCTCGAGCTCGTGGCTGAACCTCGTCGAGCGCTTCTTCGGCAAGCTCACCGACAAGGCGATCCGCCGCGGCGTCTTTCACAGCGTCCCTGATCTCATCGCCGCGATCGGTGACTACCTCGACGCCACCAACGCCGACCCCCAACCATTCACCTGGACCGCGAGCGCCGACTCGATCCTCGAGAAGGTCCGTCGCGGCCGCGTCACCCTCAACGCAATCACCAACTAAAACTGAGACGGTGCACTAGCATCCGGGGGCACGGAGGCCCCTGGAGCCGTCGTCAGGCGGTCCAGCCGATAGTCCTCCGGAGCCGGCGAAGGCGACTGCTACGAGACGTCGAGCGCGGGCGCACCGAAGATCGCCGGGTTTGCGCAACGTACGGTCCTCTCCACTACCTCCCGAAAGCTCCTGGTGCTAACGTCGCGAGAATGATGCTAATCGGTGGGCCTTTTAGCATTATTATGAGATGATTAGCACTATGCGGAGCTTCGTTGACCTCGACAGAACCTTTGGCAGCCAGCCTCGCGAACTCGGCGCGGAGCTCGCGAGGATCGACATCGGGAAGGGCCAAGAACGCCTGTTCGCCGACCAGCTGCCTCAGCTTCTACGGTCGCTCTCCGAGAACGCCCGCCTCGCGTCGATCACGGCCTCGAACGCGATCGAGAACGTCACGGTCGCAAAGGATCGGGCCGAGCGGATCGCAGAGGGCAGCCCTCGCTTCCGCAATCGCAACAAGAAGGAGTTCGCCGGCTACCGAGACGCGATCGACTCGATCATGCGCCTGGAGCAGTACGAGCCGCTCACCGTGCCGTTCGTACTCCACCTCCACCGGCTGCTCTTCAAACACTCAGGCGGCCGCGGAGGACACCTGAAGAGCGATCAGAACCTGATCGTCTCCTACGAGAGCGGACGACGCGAGATCGTCTTCACACCGCCGGACGAGCACGACACGCCAATGCTTCTCACCGAGCTGCTCGACCGCTACAACGAGGCCAAGCAGGAGGGCCGAACACACCCGATCGTGCTGATCGGCGCGCTGATCGTGGACCTCCTCGCAATCCACCCGGTAGCCGACGGCAACGGGCGCCTTGCCAGACTGCTCACCACCTACGAGCTGCTGGCCACAGGCTACGGCGTCGCCCGGTATGTGAGCGTCGAGCAGCGCATCTTCGAGGCGAAGAACGCCTACTACCAGAGCCTCTACGAATCTCAGCGCGGATGGCACGCCGGTGAGCACACGATCTGGCCATGGACCACGTTCCTGATCCAGATCCTCGACGGCGCCTACCAGGATTTCGAGCAGCGCGTCGTCGCCGCCGGCACCGAGACCGGCTCAAAGCAGGACCGTGTCCGCGAGCACATCCGGAACCACGCACATGCCGAATTCCGCACACGCGACATCCAGCGCGCCCTCCCAGGGATCAGCCCGGCGACAGTGCGGCTTGTGCTCAACGAGCTCCGCGACGCCGGGGAGATCACCTCCAGCGGAAAGGGCTCGGGGGCACGCTGGCACCACCAGGGACGCTAGACCCGGCTGACGGTGTGGCTCGTCCCTACTCGTTGAGCCCAACGACTTCCAGCAGCGCGATCCAGTCGGCCTGGCCGCGCATGAATTCAAGTTCTTCGAACCTGGTGGCGAGGTGTTCGACCCGTTCGCGCAGGCCTCTGTCCGCCGGCTGCACATAGGGAGCGAGCAAGCGCCGAGGGATTTCATGGATGTCGATCGCTTCGACGTGCTGGTCGTAGGGCTCGACATCGGATGGCATCGTCCCGAAGCCGTCCGCGCGCCACGCGCGGATGTCCGCACAGATGTCCGGAACCTGCAGGGCGGTCATTTCCCGCAGGCCCGTGGCGAGCCGGTGGGCGTCGCGCGTGATCTGCGGCCTGCTCCATGTCAGCCGGTTCAGGGTGTTGACGTACGTTCGGACGATCGCCACGTCGGTGTGGTAGCCGGTGGCCCAGAGGGCGCCGGCCGCCTCATAGCTGAGCTTCTGCTCTTCTTCGTTCTGCGGCGAGCCAGCTCCTGCGTCCGGGCATTCGGCGTGGAAGCGAAGGTCGAGCGTGTGGATGCTCGCTTCGACCGAGGACCATGTGCTGACCGCGGCGTGCAGCACCCTGTAGCTGGCCGTCAGATAGGTGTGGGTCGAGGCGACGTCCCGCGAGGTGGCGTCTGCCGTGGCGGGCGCGAGTGCGGCAGCGAGCACAGCGATGAGGATCGCTACACGTCTGGGCATCCACTTTCAAATATATCCTCGATGGCGGAGCTCGTGTCGCGCATCCCCATTGCTACCCGGGTACCGCCTCGATCCAGTCATAACGCCGCCCGCACAGGTCTCGCCACTGGGCGGGCGCTGTCACGTGCAGCGTGTCCACATCCGGTTCGTTCGCGGGCGTCAGGAAGATCGCGTGCAGGATCGCCTCCCCGCCGTCGCCCGGGGCCAGGTTGGAGCCACCTCGCTCGATCACCAGGCGGTGGCGTCCGGCGGTCAGCGTCACGCGCAGCGGCGTCATCGTCTCAGGGTTGTGCGGGTTGCCGTCGAGCTGCCCGCCGATCGATCCGAGCGCTCGTCCGTCCACGCTCACGCTCACGCTCGGCATGAGCTCTCCCTTGAGCCACACCTCCCACGCGCCGGAGTGGGGAACATCGAACGTCGCCTGCAATCCACCCGCCCGCGTCATCTCGAGCCCCGGGTGAGTGTAGGTCCAGGACGGGTGACGAGAGCCCGCCACGTCGACCGTCACGACTTCGGGAGGACTGGCGGCGACGAGGTGCGCGCCATCTGCTTCGGCGATCCGCACCAGGTGACTGATGCCCGCGCACTGGACGGGATGCGTACTCGACAGGCCGAGATGGACGATCGCCACCGGCGCCCCCGGCGTGCGAGCCCAAACCTGGTAATAGCTCCCCTGCCAGGCCAGGCGGTACGCGGACGGAGGCTCGCTTGCGGTGGGGTCACGGCGCGTGACGATCAGCGGATAGGGAGCCAGCGTCGCCGGCGGGAGGAGATCCAGGTCGACCGGTGCGCCGTGGGTTCCGGGATTCTTCACGAACCCACGGAGCGAGCCAGGCGGGTACAGAAAATCCACGCCGCCCACATCCAGGTCGCGCAGCTCATACAGCGCGTATTCGTCGAAGTCCGTGAACAGCGCCGGCCCCCTGCCGGCGAAGCGCGTGTTCAGCGACGCCAGCTCTTCATAGCGCGCCGTCGGCGCCAGATCGGAGACGTGGTACTGCATCGCGTCCGACACCCCTATCCCACCCGCGAGCACAACCGCCACGAGCACCGCTGCCATGCGCAGCCACCGTGGGTTGGCATATGCACACAGCGCGGCGATTCCCGCCCACGCCACGAGCACGACCACCGGCGAGCTGAGCATGATCGTCTTGGCGTCCACCCACGTCGTCGCGTATGCGGTCAACCCAATCCCGACCGCCACGACCAGCGCAATCCAACCGGCCAGGGCGTACTCGCCGATGTACACGACGCGCAGCGCGCCCAGCACAGCGACGACGAGCGTGAGCGCGGCGATCGCATAGGAGAGCTCCAGGCGGGCGCCGACCGGGAGGAGCTGATAGCTGCCCACCAGCCAGGTTCCGAACACCTGCACCGGACGCAGCGGCGCCTGCAGGTTGCCCGGGTCGCTGGTCGATGCGATGTTCTGGGCCACATGCAACGACCCGACGAAGTCGACCCATGTGCTCAGAGCGCAGACGATCACGACAACCCCACCAACTGCAACCAGGAGCAGGAGCTGCCGCACATGCTGCCGGCCCGTAGCGACGTCGCGGATCGCCACCGCACCCAGGACCGCCACCGCCGCCAGCGCCCAGGCGCCGAATCCCACCCCGAGCGCCGAGACCCCCGCGGCGAGCACGATCGCGAAGGGGATGACGCCCGTGGGCCGCCACAGCCAGCGCGCGTGCAGCGCGACGAGCGCGCCCAGCGTGAGGATCATCGCCAGCGCAACGATCTCCTTGACCGATCCGACCAGCTCGTACCCGTACACGAGGGCGGGCACCGTCGCGGTCAGAGCGGCCAGGGCGGCCCACCGGCCGGCCAGTCCCATTCCTCGCGCGAGCACCCATGCCGGGCCGGTGGCTGTGGCGAGCACGAACGCGTTGAACGGCTGGAACGTCCAGATCAGGGGTAGGCCCAGGAGAAAAGTGCTGCCGCCGAACAGCGTGTCCGAGCCCGATGGATAGCTCGTGCCATAGTAGGCCTTGATGTATTGGCCATAGGAGTTGCGCAGATCCAGGTGCGCATAGTCCTGACCGTGACGCATCAGGTAGTCGGCGCCCAGCATGTGCAGCGCCGAGTCGGTCAGGGTCTGATAGGAGGAGAACGTGGGCCGGCCCGCGAACAGGATCGGCGCCAGCGCGACGACGTATGCGAGCGCCGGTACGGCCAGCTGCCATCGCCATCGCCGCCATCCCCGCGCGAGCGTTTGCACCCTCCGCCACCCGAGCGCGATTCCGGCCACGGAGACGATCGCGATCGCATACGGCGTTGTCGGCGCGGCGCTCGCCGCGTAGGTCGTCAGCTGCGAGGAGGCGATCAGTGCAGCGACTCCCACGGCCGGCAGCAGCATCCCTGGCAGGTAACCCCCGCTCACGCGGTCGACCAGCAATCCCGCGCCGATGCACAGCAGCGCCAGCACGCACGGATACCCCAGCGTCGTCAGGACGAACATGACGGCGCCAGGCTATTCGGTCTCCCTCCTTGCGCGAGGCGCCCGTGAGCGGCGCTTCGCTACGGTGCCGGCTATGCCCCCGGCGAGGAACGCTTCGGCTGCCGACGGCCCTTACGTGGCGCTGCTGCGCGCGATCAACGTGGGCGGTCGCAACGTCGTCGCGATGGCGCGCCTGCGCGAGCTCTTGACCGGGCTTGGCTACGGCGCCGTGCGCACGCACCTGCAGAGCGGCAACGCCCTGTTCATGGCCGACGGGACGCCACCCGAGCTTGTCGAAGAGGAGATCGAACGCGGACTTGTGGACGAGCTCGGAGTTGCGGCGAAGGTGCTCGTGCGCACCCGTGCGGAGCTGGCGCGCGTCGTCGCCGCCAACCCGCTGTTGGATGTCGCCGGCGATCACAAGCGACTGCTCGTCACATTCCTATCGCGGGCGCCCGACCGGGCTTTGGCGAGTGAGCTGGCGCCGGCCGACTTCGAGCCAGACGTGTTCGCGCTCGGCGAGCGCGAGATCTACACCTGGTATCCGGACGGTGTCCGGGCGACACGTCTGAGCAACGCGTTCTGGGAGCGGCGCTTCCAGGTCGTCGCGACGGGGCGCAACTGGAACACGGTCACGCGACTGCTCGAGATGACGGAGGAGTAGGGCCATGGGGAGTGGGACTCAGGCCTCCTCGCGCGGGATGTACGGCGCGAGCTCGCGCCGGGCGATCGAGAGCTTGTGCACCTCGTCGGGACCGTCCGCCAGTCGCAGGGTCCTCAGGTGGGCGTAGGCCCAGGCGAGCGTGTAATCGTCTGACACGCCGCCCCCGCCATGGACCTGGATCGCGCGGTCGACGACCTTCAGGGCGATGTTGGGCGCGGCGACCTTGATCGCGGCGATCTCAGTGCGGGCGTGGCGGTTGCCGACGGTGTCCATCAGCCACGCCGCCTTCAGCGTCAGCAGGCGCGCCATCTCGATTTCGATGCGCGACTCGGCGATCCAGTCCTGGACATTGCCGCGCGTGGCGAGCGGCTGGCCGAACGTGACGCGCGAGACCGCTCGCCTGCACATCGCCTGAAGCGCCCGCTCGGCCGCGCCGATCGAACGCATGCAGTGATGGATGCGCCCGGGTCCGAGGCGCGCCTGAGCGATCATGAACCCGTCGCCCTCTTTGGCGATCAAGTTCGTGGCGGGCACGCGCACGTCGGTGAAGTCCACTTCGGCGTGGCCCTCGTGATCCTGGTAGCCGAACACGGGCAGCCCCCGCATGATCGTGACGCCGGGGGTGTCCAGCGGCACGAGGATCTGGCTCTGCTGGGTATACGTCGGGGCGTCCGGCTGAGTCTTGCCCATCACGATCATGATCCGGCAGTGCGGATGCAGGGCGTTGGAGGTCCACCACTTGCGGCCGTTGAGCACGTACTCGTCGCCGTCGCGCTCGATCCGCAGCGCGATGTTGGTCGCGTCCGAGCTCGCCACATCCGGCTCGGTCATGGCGAACGCCGAGCGGATCTCGCCGTCGAGCAGCGGCGTCAGCCAGCGGTCCTTCTGCGCGGGCGTGCCGAACTGGTGCAGCACCTCCATGTTGCCGGTGTCGGGCGCCGAGCAGTTGCACGCCTCCGAGGCGATGTGGCTGCGCCCGAGGATCTCGGCCAGCGGCGCGTAGTCGCTGTTGGAGAGTCCAGCACCGTGCTCGGCGTCCGGAAGGAACATGTTCCACAGCCCGGCCTCGCGCGCACGCGCCTTGAGCTCCTCCATGATCGGCGGCTGGATATGGATCCCACCCGCCCCGTCGGACTCGCGCAACTGCTGCTCATACACCTCCTCCGCGGGATAGACGTGCTCGTCCATGAACGCGCTCAGAAGCTGTATGAGCTCGGTGCAACGCTCGCTTGGCTGAAAGTCCATCGGGCCTCCTCGGTGACGGGCAACGGGCTGGGGAGCTTAGGATCATCGCCGATGACGCGCGAGAGAGCCAGCTACAGCGACGCCGGTGTTTGCTTTTGGCCCATTCCAGCAAACTCTATGCCTAAGCTTGAGGGTAAGTATTCTTATAAATGGGACATAGGGGGAGTATCTGCTGGGGCAAGCCCGCACCCGCAAAGCGCTCAGACTTGCAGCCGTGGTGAGTGACGGCTAATGTTCTGGGTGGAAATCGCCATTGTTCTCCGGCGCGGGTCGCCGGGGATCTCGATATCGCCGGACCGGCATTGGCTCCGGAGCTACCCGGATCGAGGCGGACCTGTCCATCAAACAGAGGAGAGAGAACCTGATGCGCAGAGCATCCACCTGTCTGGCCTTGCTCGGCCTTGCCGTCCTTGGCCTGTCGGCCACCGCTTCGGCGGCGCCGACGATCACGCTCAAAGGGGAGGCCGTACCGATCCCGGGCGTCCCGCACAGCGGCGACATTCTCGGCGCGCCCGCCGCCTTCAAATCCGAATACACGATCTCGGGGACCGAATACGGCGGCTTCCCGGCGCCGCTCATCGGGGTCAAATTCTACGGGCCGTCCGGCGCGAAACTGCACCCGCAGGGGTTCGGCACGTGCGCGCCGGAAGTGATCGAAAAAAGCGGGCCGGGACCGTGCCCGAAGGCGTCGATCGCGGGCCCGAAGGGCAGCGCGAGCGGCGTCGTGAGCTTCGGCACCGAACGCGTTGCAGAGACGGTGTCGGTGCAGCCGTTCTTCGCTCCCGGCGGCAACCTGGAGTTCTTCGTGGACGGCACGACGCCGGTGTCGATCGAAATCCTCTCGAAGGGCCATGTCGTCAGCGCCTCCCCGCCGTTCGGCCCGACGGTCCTCGCCGAAGTGCCGCTGGTCGAATCGGTGCCCGGAGCGCTCGACGCGTCGACCAAAGAAATCAACGTCACGGTCGGCGCCGCGCACAAGCAGGGCAAGAAGACGGTTTCTTACATCACGGTGCCGAAGAAGTGCCCGAAGGGCGGCTTCCCGCTGAAGACCGTGATGGAATTCGGGAACGTCAACAATCCCAAGGAACCGGGCGAAAAGGCGGAAGCCACCTACAAGGCGCCGTGCCCCAAGAAGTAGCCGAGAGCGGCGGGGTCATGTCCTCTGGGACATGAGCTCGACCGGAGCGATAGCGAGACGGGCGGCCCCCTCGATAGGATGGGGCCGCCCTTCGTATAGTTGAACGGCAGGAAGGATCGGGTTGAGCCAGACCAGCGGGTGGAGGAGAGGGACGGTCGTGATCGCCGGCGCTCTCTGCGTGGCCGCGCTGGTCGCGGTCTCGCTGCTGGCCGGCGGCTGCGGTGGCTCGGGCGGCGGGTACACCGTGCGCGCGATCTTCGACGACGCCGCCAACATCATTCCCGGCGAGAACGTCAAGATCGAGGGCGTCAAGGTCGGGACCGTCGGCCCGGTCACCCCAACGCCGCAGCAGAAGGCCGCGGTGCTGCTGAACATCGACACTCCCGGCTTCCAGGACTTCCGCGCGGACGCCAGCTGCACGATCGAACCGGAGGCGCTGATCGGCGAGAAGTTCGTCAACTGCCTGCCAACCCAGCCGCGCGCGGAAGGCACGCCGCTGCCGCCGCCGCTACACAGGATCCCCGGCGGTCAGGAAGGCGAAGGGCAGTACCTGCTGCCCGTGCAGAACACCTCCAGCCCGGTCGACGTGGACCTGCTCAACGACATCAACAGGCTGCCCGTGCGCGAGCGGTTCACGATCATCCTCAACGAACTCGGCGCCGGCCTGGCCGGGCGTGGGAGCGACCTGAACGCGGTCATCCGCCGCGCCAATCCCGCGCTGCGCGAACTCGACAAGGTGGTCGGCATCCTCGCGCACCAGAACAAGCTGCTGGCGAAACTGGCCGTGGACTCCAACCAGGCGCTGGCGCCAATCCCGGGGGTCAAAGAACAGATTTCGGGCTTCATCGCCGGGCAGGACGCGGTCTCGCGTGCGTCGGCCAACCAGCGCGGCGCGCTCAAGCAGAACCTGGCTGACTTCCCGCCGTTCCTGGCGCAGCTGGGGCCGGCGATGGAACGGTTCGGGCGCCTGGCCGAACAGACCACGCCGACGTTCACCGACCTCAAAGCCGCCGCGCCGGGGATCAACCAGCTGTTCACGCAGATCCCGGCGTTCTCGAAGAGCTCGACCACGTTCGCTCAGAGCCTCGGCAAGACCGCGAAGCTCTCGGGGCCGGCGCTCGCGGCATTGCAGCCCTTCCTGGCTCGCGTGAAAACGCTGGGGGGCGCCGCCAAGCCGTTCAGCTCCAGCCTGGCTGAACTGTTCACGAGCCTGCGCGACAGCGGCGGGCTGGAGCGGCTGCTGGACTTCATCTTCGTCGGCGCGGGCTCGACGAACGGCTACGACGCGCTCGGGCACTTCCTGCGCGCGGAACTCGTTGCCAACACCTGCCTGACCTACGCGCTCGCTTCGGTGTCTGGCTGCAGCGCCAAGCTGTTCAGCGCGACAGGTACCCCCGCCACGGTAAGCGGCGCGAGCGCGAGCAAGGCCAGCGTGAGTACGAGCACGGGCCTGGTGATGCAGCGCACGCTGGCGGTGCTCAAAGGCGCGACGCCGGCCCAGGCGATCGCGAAATACCCGGGCTCGATCTCGACTTCCGAAGCGCTCGCCGGCGCCGGCGCCACCGGCGAAGGCGCCGCGAGCGCCCAACCGGTCGGCGGCTCGAGCTCCGGCACGACCTTCTACACGCCCTCGCCCGAAAGCTCCGGGGCGAGTGGGATGCTGCTCAACTACCTGCTCGGCAACTGACCCGTGAAAGCACTGACACACATAGCCGCGGTCGCGCTTGTCTCAGCGGCGCTGCTCCTGCCGGCGATGGCGTTCGCCGAAACGGCCACCCAGCCGGAAACGTCCACGACCACGACTCCGGCGCCCGCGCCGGCAACGCCGGGACCGAGCGAAGCGGGCGCCGGAACGAGTCCCGCCGCCGGCGGGCCGCAGGTGGAAGCCCAACATGTGCAGCGCGTTACGCCTGGCGGTCCGACCGCCTCCCGCAAAGGCGGCGCCCACGCCAAGACGCAGGGCAAAGGCGAAACGGCGGAAGGCGCCGGCGGTGAATCGCAGACTCCCGGGGGCCCGTCCGAATCGGGTGTGCGCGCTGGTCCTCGCGCGCCGTCTCCCTCGACCCTCACCCCGGCGCTGCCGCACGTGCTCGGAGGGTCGCTTGCGGGCGTGTCCGGCTTCTTCATCGAAAGCTTCCAGATTCCGCCCTTCCTGCTCCCGATCTATCAGGCGGCGGGGACGGCGTACGGGATTCCCTGGCAGGTGCTCGCGGCGATCAATGAGGTCGAGACCGACTACGGGCGGGACCTGTCGGTCTCCAGCGCCGGCGCGGAGGGATGGATGCAGTTCCTGCCCTCGACATGGGCGCAGTACGGGGTCGACGCCAACGGTGACGGCTTCAAGGACCCGTACAACCCGGCCGACGCGATCTTCGCCGCCGCGCGGTACCTGCGCGCCGCCGGAGGGGACACGAACATCAGGGCGGCGGTGTACTCCTACAACCACTCGCAGGCGTACGTCGACTCGGTGATGCTGCGCGCGCAGTTGCTCGGGGGCACGCCGTCGGAACTGCTGGGGGCGGTCACCAACCTGACCGAGTCGCGCTTTCCCGTGCACGCGCCCTCGCACTACAGCGACGGCTTCGCCGCGGTCCCGGCGCACGGACCCGGTCCGGCGAGGACGCTGGCCGGCACGACGATCTACTCGCGGGCGGGCGCGCCGGTGATCGCGGTGCAGGACGGCGAAATCACGCAGATCGGCGACTCGCCGTCGCTGGGACGGTTCGTGTCGCTGCGCGACGCCTACGGCAACACCTACGTGTACGCACAGCTGGGCAGCGTCGCCTCGCTGTACCCGGTGCTGGCGCCACACGAGCACACCGCCGTGAGCGCGCGGATCGCTCGGTCCGGGGCCGCCGCTGAACCGGCGCCCAGCGGTCCCGCGACGGCCGGCGCGCAGCCGCGCTCGCCCCTGTCTGAAGGAGCGGCCGTGTCGGGACTCGCGCTGGGAGCGGCGGCTGGTCTGGAACCTGCTCCGAGCGCCGCCGCGCCTGCCCACGCGCCGGCTTCCGTCCCGCCGGCTGCGTCACAGCCGATCGCGCATTCGACGGTGCGGGTGTTCTCCTCCGGCCCGGACGACGTCTACCTGCACACGCTGCGCGCCGGTGTGCAGGTGATCGCCGGAACCGTGCTGGGCCATGTCGGCGCTGAAGGCAGCGGCGTGGGAGCCGCCGCCGCGACCGGCGCTCAGAGCGGCGAACCGCACATGTTCTTCCAGATCAAACCGGCTGGCGTGCAGGCGCCGCTGATCGACCCCAAGCCGATCCTCGACGGCTGGGTGGCGCTGGAGAACACCTCGATCTTCAGGGCCAAGGGCGAGAACCCGTTCCTGGCGACCTCCCCGACGGTCGGCCAGGTGCTGCTGGAGTCCAAGGGGCAGCTCGAGCAGCTCCTGGCGCACGATCGGAGCATTCACATGCGCGCCTGCGAGCGCCAGGACATCCAGACGGGACGCGTCGACAAGCGCGTGCTGGCGGCGCTCGAGTTCCTGTCGGTATCGGGCCTGAAGCCGACAGTGGCCGGAATCGCGTGCGCCGCCGCCGCGCCGGCGAGTGAAGGCAACGCATCTGCGAGCTCTGGCGACACGGTCAAGATCACCGCCGTCAACGGCATCCCGATCGCCGGCCACCAGGGGCCGGGCTCGATCACCGACACCACGATTCGCAAGCTGTTGACGCTGGAGGGCCTGAACAGGCCGCGGCGGATCGTCAGCCTGATGAGTATTCCCGGCGCCACCAACACGCTCGCCAAGCCGAGCGCGCGCGACTGGATTCGCATCACCTTCGGCTCACCGAGCGGCGGCGCACACGCGACGAGCGCGTTCGCCTCGGCGCTTGCCCCCAACAAGTGGATCAAGCTGATAGCGCGGCTGGGCGAGATCCCCGATCCAACCGTCTCGAGCGGGCCCTCGAGCGCGGCGATACCCGACAAGCCCGGCACACCCCCTCCGAGCGCGGCGCCTGCGAGCGGGGAATCACCTGGGAGCGGCGGACCGACGACGCCGGGCCCCGGCGCACCGCCTGCCGGCGGATCGCCCGGCGGGGAAGGAGCGGCCGGTGGCAACGGTTAGCCCCCCCAGTCCTCCCGCTCCGCCTCCGCCATCGCCGCCGTCTCCCGCGCGCGAGGGCCCCCCCGAGCCCGGCCGCGGCGTCGGCGTCGTGCCGCCCAAGGCCGGACGCCTGCTCGCCGGCGGCGCGCTGGCGGTCGTCGTGCTGATCGTTGCCTACCTCGTGCTCTCCGGCGGGAGCGGCGCTGAATACCACCTCGAAATGAACGAAGCGGGGCAGCTCGTCAAGGGCGACCAGGTGCAGGTCGGAGGCGTGCCGGTGGGCAGCGTCACCGGCATCGCGCTCACACGCGACTTCAAAGCACGTATCACGATTCACGTGGACTCCTCGCTGACGCCGCTGCACGAAGGCACGATCTCCGAAATCCGGGTGCCCTCGCTGACGGGGGTGGCCAACCGCTATGTGGCGCTGACGCCGGGTCCCAACAACCGGCCGGCGCTGGCCGCGGGGTCGACGCTGCCGGTGAGCGCCACGCGCGAAGTCGTCGATCTCGACCAGCTGTTCAACACGCTGAACCCGCCGACGCGCAAGGGACTGCAGCAGTTCATTCAGGGCACGGCCGAACAGTACGCCGGCGCGGGTCACGACCTGGGCAAGGCGACCGAATACTTCGCGCCGTCGTTCGCGGCGATCGACCACTTCTTCTCCGAGCTTGTGCGCGACCAGTCGACGTTCACGAGCTTCCTGGTGGAATCGGCCAAGGCGCTGACGACGATCGCGGCGCGCAAGGAATCGCTGACGGACCTGGTCGAACACGCCGATCAGACCTTCCAGGCGATCGGCTCGCAGCAGTCGAGCCTCGCGCGCGCGCTGCGGCAGCTGCCGGGGGCGCTGAACCAGGGCAACAAGGCGTTCGCCGAAGTCCCGCCGACGCTCACCGCGCTCACGCAGCTGACGAACGCGCAGCGCCCGAACACGAAGGCGCTGACCACCCTGTTCGAAAAGCTGCGTCCGCTCGTGACCACGGCCACGCCCGTCGTCAGCAACTTCAGCCAGGCGATCTCGCGACCGGGACCCGAAAACGATCTGACCGAAGCGTTCGCGGCGCTGCCCGCGCTCGCCAAGGCGCTGACGACGGCCTCGCCCGACAACGTGAAAGCGCTGCAGGAATCGGCGCCGATCACCGCCTTCTTCGGCCCGTACGCGCCCGAGCTTCAGGGCACGTTCCGCACGTTCGGCCAGGCGAGCGCCTACTACGACGCCAACGGGCACTACGCGCGCATCAGCCCGGTCGCGCCCTCGTTCAAGCTGGGTGCGAACAACACCCTCACGCCGGCGAGCGCCCAGCAGGCCCTGGAAGGGTTGAAAACCGGCCAGCTGCGCCGCTGCCCGGGCGCGGCCACCCAGCCCTCGGCCGACGGCTCGGCGCCGTTCACCGACGGTGGACAATTGAGCTGCGACCCGACGGAGACGCCGAAATGAACCCCCGCCGCCGTGGATCGCTGGCCGGCAGCCCGCTCCTGATCGGGGCGCTGACGACGCTGATCGTCGCCGTGGCCGTGTTCCTGTCCTACAACGCCAACAACGGGCTGCCGTTCGTGCCCACGTATGACATCAAGGTGGCGCTGCCCGAAACCTCCGGCCTGCAGAAGGCCAACCAGGTGCGGATCGCGGGCACGCGCGTGGGGATCGTCAGCTCGCTGACGCCCTACCAAAACCCCAAAACCGGCCGCATCACCGCGATCGCCGAACTGAAGCTCGAAAAGAGCGTGCAGCCGCTGCCGGCCGACACGAAGGCGATCGTGCTGTCGGTGTCGGCGATCGGGCTGAAGTACCTCGAACTGGAAAAGGGCACCTCGCGCCAGAGCATCAAGCCGGGCCAGACGATCCCGGTCGCGCACGTGCGCGAACCGGTGGACATCGTCTCGTTGTTCAACATGTTCGATCAGAAGACGCGCAACGCGATCCAGAACAACACGATCAACTTCGGCGACGGTCTCGCCGGTCGCGGGATCGGGCTGAACGAAACGATCGCGACGCTGCGTCCGCTGGTGACCAACGCGATTCCCGTGCTGCACAACATCGCCTCACCGCAGACGAACTTCGCCAACCTCTTTCCCGCGCTCGACCGGGTCGCCTCGCAGGTGGCGCCGGTGGCGGACACGCAGGCTGCCTGGTTCAGGGAGCTCGACACGTTCTTCTCGGCCTGGGCGGGCGTCGCGCCGTCGCTGGAACGAACGATCGAAGGAGGTCCGGCGGCGCTGAAGCAGGCGACATACTCGCTCCCGTTCGAGGCGCCCTTCATCGAAAAGACCACCGAGTTCATGCGCCTGCTGCGCCCGAGCGCGAGCGCGCTGCGCACCGTCGCGCCGCAGTTGGGTCACGCGTTCGCGGTGGGCGCGGTCAACCTGCGCGCGGCCACGGCGCTGAACCAGGGCGTGGCCGAATCGGCGCAGGCGTTTGAGGCGTTCGCCCAGAACCCGGTCGTGACACTCGGCCTGGAAGACCTCACCCAGACGGCCGAAGTCGGCACACCGCTGCTCGCCGGAATCGCGCCCGCGCAGGCGTACTGCAACTACGTGACGCTGGCGTTTCGCAACGTCGCGAACCTGCAGTCGGAGAACATCGGCATCGGCACGCTGGCGCGCGCGGCGGTCGTGCTCTCCCCGACTGGCCCGAATGCCGAGGGCTTCCCCTCCAGCGGGCCGGCGACCGGGCCGTCGGTCGAACACGGCACCGGCAGCTCCGCGATCATCAACAACAACTTCGTGCACGCCAACCCCTACCCGAACGTCGCCGGTCCCGGCCAGCCGAGGGTCTGCGAAGCCGGCAACGAGACCTACATCCCGGGCAAGGCCGTGTTCGGCAACCTGCCGGCGGCCAGCGTGACCAACAACCGCGAACTGACATCGCGCGAACAGGACCTGTTCGGCGAAAAGTATCCGAGCACGACGCTCAAGGCCCTCGGGCTGAGCAAGCCCGCACCGGCGCATCCTGCCGTCAGTAAGAGCAAGGGCAAGGCGGCGCCCAAGGGGAAGAAGAAACCATGAGCGGCCTGCGCTTCTGGCGCCGCCACGACGAGATCCCGGTGGTCGAGCTGCGCCGCTCGAACCCGGTGCGCGTCGGCGTCGTATTCGTGGTGCTCCTGGCGATCGCGGTGTACTTCGGCTTCACAAAGCACATCCCGTTCAAACACGGCTTCCGCCTGAAGGCGGTGTTCGCCACGGCCGTCAACGTCCACCCGAAGTCACCGGTGCGCATCGCCGGCGTGAACGTGGGGGCGGTCACCTCGATCCAGCGCGAGGGCGGCACCGGCCTGGTGAACATGGAAATCGAATCCAAAGGCCTGCCGATCCACGCAGACGCGACGCTGAAGATCCGCCCGCGCCTGTTCCTGGAAGGCAACTGGTTCGTCGAACTGCAGCCGGGCACCCCGACGGCGCCGACGATCTCCTCGGGCCACACGATCCCGATCACCCAGACGGCAGATCCGGTACAGCTCGATCAGGTGCTCGACGCGCTCAACACCGACACGCGCGCGAACCTGCAGAACTTCCTGCAGGGTTACGGCGACGGGCTGACGCGCAAGCCGAACGCCGCCGAAAACGCCGAACAGGATCCTGAAGTGTACGGGCTGAACGCGGCGCAGGCGCTGAACCAGACCTACCATCGCGCGCCCTCGGCGCTGCGCGGCTCGGGGATCGTCCAGCAGGCGGTGACCGGCACCGAACCGCACGACCTCTCCGAGCTGATCGCGGCGATCGGCAAGGTGACGGGCGCGCTGAACGTGCACGAGCAGCAGCTGAGCGAATGGGTTCCCAACTTCAACGCCTTCTTCGCCAACTTCGCCGCCCAGGCCCCGAGCCTCAGCGCGACGGTCGCGCGCCTGCCGGGGGCGCTGCACAACGCCGAGCGGGCGTTCGCATCGCTCAATGCCGCGTTCCCCTCGGTCCGCTCCTTCGCCGATGCGCTTCTCCCGGGCGTCAAGCAGCAGGGTCCGACGATCAGCGCGGCGCTGCCGTGGATCGAACAGGTGCAGGCCTCGCTCGCGCCGAGCGAGCTCGGCGGGGTCGCCAAGGGCCTGAACGAAGCGGCCCCGACGCTCGCCCAGCTCTTCGGCGAATCGGTGCCGTTCTACAAGCAGACCGACGCGTTCAGCAAGTGCCTGACGAAAGTGTTCTATCCGGCCGGCAACACCAAGCTGCAGGACGGGACGAGCACCGCGGGCGTGGAAGTCTACAAGGAGTTCTGGTACGGGTTCACCGGTCTGGCCGGCATCGGCCAGAGCTTCTCCGGCAACGGCGTGATGGACCACTTCCTGGTCGGCAACAGCGGCCAGACGCTCAAGTCAGGTCCGGCGTCGATCCTCGGCACCACCCTGAAAGGCGTACCGCTGCTCGCCCACGCGCCGCTGCAGCCGCTGGGCACGCGCCCGGCGTACCCGGCGCAGGAGCCGTCGTATCAGCCGCTCGTGCCGTGCGACACGCAGGCGCTGCCCGAATTCAACGGCCCGCTCTCTCAGGGCCCGGCCGATGGGAGCGGCGGATGACCCCCGGCGAGAGTCACGGGGGCGGGCTGAGCGTCCGTGAACAGATCGAGCGCTACCGCCGGGCGTTCGTCGCGGTGGTGAGCATGATCGTGATCGCGGCGCTCATCAGCGGCTACATCCTCGCGCACGAGAACCTCAAGCTGCCGGGCTGGGTGCCGGTGCTGGGTCGCAGCTACTTCACATTGAAGGCCGAATTCCAGACCGCGCAGGCGGTGACCCCCGGGCAGGGCCAGGCGGTCACGATCGCGGGGGCGAAGATCGGAGAAGTCGCGAGCGTGGACCTGCGGGGCGGTGTCGGGATCGTGACGATGAAAGTGGTCCCCAAATACGCGCTGATCTACCACGATGCGACCGTGCTGCTGCGCCCGAAGACGCAGCTGCAGGACATCACGATCGAGGTCAACCCGGGCGATCCGTCCTCGGGCCGCCTGCACAGCGGCGAAACGATCCCGCTGGCGCAGACGGCTCCCGACATCAACTTCGACGAATTCCTCGCGGGCTTCGACACCGAAACGCGCGCCTACCTGCAGGAGCTGCTGGCGGGCGCGGGCGAAGGCTTCAAGGACAACGGCAAGGCCTTCTCGGCGACCCTCAAGCGCTTCGACCCGCTCGCGCGAGACGCACAGCTGATCGCCCAGCAGCTGGAATCGCGCCACGAGGACATCGCACGCTCGATCCACAACTTCAAGATATTGATGGAAGCGTTCGGCAACAAGGACACGCAGCTGGCCGACCTGATCCAGTCCTCGAACGCGGTGTTCAAAGTCTTCGGCGAAGAGGACCAGAGCGTGCAGAGCACGCTGCGCCTGCTGCCGGGCGCGCTGGGCAAGACCGAACACGGACTCGGCAAGATCGCCAAGGCGTTCGACGTGGTCGGACCGACGCTGAAGGACCTGCACCCGTTCGCCACCGCGCTCGCCCCCGCCGAGGAAGCCTCGCGCGCGTCGTTCAAGACGACCACGCCGATCTTCAAGAACGACATCCGCCCGTTCGCGCGCGAAATCCTGCCCACGATCGACACGCTGCAGCCCAGCCTGAAGGATCTCGCCGCCTCGTTCCCCAAGCTTGCAAGCAGCTTCTCGGTGCTGAACGAATTCTTCAACGAGATCGCCTACAACCCCGGCAAGAACGTCGGCGGCTTCCTGTTCTTCCTGGACTGGGACGCGCACAACCTCAACAGCGTCGTCAGCTCGGCCGACGCGAACGGGGTGCTGGGACGCACGCTGGTGTACTTCAACTGCAAAGTGCTGCCGATCCTCTCCTCTGTCGCGACGATCAACCCGACGGTGAATATCCTCGTCGGTCTGACCAACCCGCCGTCGAAGGCGGCGTGCCAGAACGCCGGCATCCTCGAAGGCGCGACGGCGGCAGCCGCGCGCGGCTCCTCCAAGAGGCCCGCCGGCGGCGTGTTCTCCGGGCTGAACCCGCCGGTGTTCGGAGCGAAGGGCTGAGTCGATGCAGAAGCGCGCGCCCACGCTCGGCAACATCCTCGTGATCGTCCTGTTCGCGCTCAGCTGCTTCGGGCTGCTGCTGTACCTGTGGGAGTCCTTCGGCGGGCCGGTGCCGCTGAAACCGAAGGAGTACAAGTTCACCGTCGCGTTCCCGCGCTCGCTCGCGCTGGCCGAACAGTCGGACGTGCGCATCTCAGGGGTTGACGTCGGACACGTGGTCGCGCTGAAACTGGGTAAGGAAGGTCGCACCGTCACGACGCTGGAACTCTCCAGCCAGTACGCGCCGATCCGCGCCGACATGCACGCGATCCTGCGCCAGAAGACGCTGCTGGGCGAGACCTACGTGCAGCTGATCCCCGAGAGTCAGACGGGGCCGTTCCTGCCCGACGGCGGCAGGCTCGCGCAGAGCCAGGTGCAACCGTCGGTGACGCTGGACGACGTCCTGTCGCTGTTCGATCCGAAGACGCGCAAGGACTTCGGGGTGTGGATGCAGTCGGTCGCGGAAGGCATCACCGGCCGCGGCGAACAGATCAACTCGGACTTTGCCGAGCTGCAGCCGTTCTCAGAACACGCCAACCAGCTGGTGGGCATCCTCGCCTCCCAGGAAGGCGCGGTGACCGCGCTGATCAAGAACACGGGCGAAGTGTTCGACGCGCTCGCCGGGCGCGACCGCCAGTTCGAAGGATTGATCGTCAACGGACAGCGTACGTTCCACGCGGCGGCCGAAGAGAGCCAGGCGTTCGCCGACGCGTGGAAGGCGTTCCCGGAGTTCGAGCGCAGCTCGCAGGTGGCGCTGAAGGAATTTGACAAGTTCTCCAAGATCCAGAACCCGTTCCTGGACGAATTCCGCCCGACGGAGATCCAGCTCTCCAAGCTCCTGCAGGCGGCCAAGCCGTTCGCGCCAGCGTTCAACGGCTTTTTGACCTCGCTCGGGCCGTTCACCAAGGTCGCCAAGAAGGGGTTGCCGACGGTCAAGCCGCAGCTCGAACTGACGGTGCCCCTGCTGGAAAACATCCGTCCCGTGCTGCACAACTTCGACCCGTTCTTCCAATATCTGGACGAGTACATCCCCGAGGTGCAGGCGTTCTTCGCCAACTTCACCGCCTCCACGCAGGCCCACCTCGGCAACAGCAACACGAGCGGCCAGGGCCCGCCGCTGCACTACCTGCGCTCGATGCAGATCCTGGGTCCGGAAAGCCTCGCGATCTACACGAAACGGATCGGCGTCAACCGCGCCAACCCCTACTTCCAGCCCGGCGCCTTCCGCGCTCTCGGCAACGGCGGCCTGCAGGTGTTCGAAGGCGGCTCGTGCGCGGACTCGGCGCCGTCGGTGAGCGGACCGGCGAACGAAACGATCTCCGAAGGCCTGATCGAAGATCTGATCAAATTCCACATCGCCAACGCGCCGAAAACCCCCAACGCCGTCCCCGCGCCGGCCTGCAACAAGCAGGCGCCGTTCACGTTCAATGGCCAGACGAGTCAGTACCCGCACGTGACCTATTCGGGGGGAGGCGCCAAATAAATGGCGGACGAGACAGCGGACAACGAGTTCGAGTATCACTCCGGCGAAGTAGACCTGCTCGGCGACCCCGACGACGAGCGCTGGTCGATCCGCTGTCTGGACGTACACAAGCGGCTGGGTGGAGCACCGGTTCTGAACGGCCTGGACCTCGCGATCCCGGACGAGACGATCACCGTCGTGCTGGGTCCGTCGGGCACCGGCAAGAGCGTGCTGATCAAGCACATCATCGGGCTGATGTTCCCGGACTCGGGAGATGTCATCGTCAAGGGACAGTCGGTTCCGAGCCTGACGCTGCCCAAGCTGCTGGCCCTGCGGCGCAAGATCGGCGTGCTGTTCCAGGACGGCGCCCTGTTCGGGTCGATGTCAGTGTTCAGCAACGTCGCGTTCCCGCTGCGCCAGCACACCGACATGGCCGAGGCGCAGATCGCCGAGATCGTCAGGCAGCGCCTGTCCGACGTGGGGCTGATGGAGGCGATCGACTACATGCCCAACCAGCTCTCCGGCGGTATGCGCAAGCGCGCCGGATTCGCCCGGGCGCTGGTGATGGAGCCGGACATCGTGATCTTCGACGAGCCCGACTCGGGCTTGGATCCGGTGCGCACGGCGCTGCTGTGCGATCTGATTCAGGAGATGCACAAGGTCTACGGGGGGACGTACATCGTGGTGACCCACAACATCGCTTCGGCGCGGCAGATCGGCGAGTACATCGCGCTCTTGTGGCGGGGGCGAATCGTGGAGGCGGGCGACGCGGAGCGGATGTTCTCCTCGGAGAACCCATTCGTGCGCCAGTTCCTGAGCGGGTCCGCAGAGGGCCCACTGACGATGGATTGAGGCCTGCCCGCCCATGAACTTCCGCAAGCTCGGCTCCAGCCAGATCGAAGTCTCCGAGATCAGCCTCGGCTCGTGGCTGACCTACTCCGGAGGGGTCGCGCGCGAGCAGGCGCAGGCATGCGTGAAGGCGGCGTTCGAGGCGGGGATCAACTTCATCGACACCGCAAACGTCTACGGTAAAGGCGCCTCCGAGACGCTGCTGGGAGAGCTGCTCGCCTCCTATGAGCGTTCGGAGTACGTGCTCGCGACGAAGGTCTACTTCGAAATGTCACCCACCGACCGAGGGCTGTCGGCGGCGCAGATCCACAAGCAGATCGATGCCTCACTCGCGCGGTTGCAGACCGACTACGTGGACCTCTACCAATGCCATCGCTACGACAAGGACACGCCCTTGGAGGAGACGATGGCGGCGCTTACGGAAGTCGTGCAAGCCGGCAAGGCAAGGCACATCGGCTTCAGCGAGTGGCCGGTCGAGAAGATCGACGAGTCGCTTGCGCTGGGAGACGTCGAGCGGTTCGTCTCCAGCCAGCCGCAGTACTCGATCCTGTGGCGAGGACCCGAGGCGGAGGTGATCCCGCTGTGCGAACGGGAGGGGATTTCGCAGATCGTGTGGTCGCCGCTGGCGCAGGGCGTGCTCACGGGCAAGTATCGCCCGGGCGAGCCGCCGCCGGCCGATTCCCGAGCGGCGAGCGAGGAGATGGGGGGCTTTATCAGCTGGCTCGTGGAGCCCCGCGTGCTCGAGGCCGTGCAGCGCCTTGAGCCGGTCGCCGAGCAGGCGGGCCTGACGATGCCCCAGCTGGCGCTCGCCTGGGTGCTGCGCCAGCCGAACGTCGCCTCGGCGATCGTCGGCGCCAGCCGCCCCGAGCAGGTGCACGCCAACGCGTCGGCCTCTGGGATCGTGCTCAGTGTGGACACGCTTGCGGCGGTGGACGAGGCGCTGGGCGACCTCCTGACGCGGGCGCGCTGAGGTCACCCAGCAGCCTCGCGCGAAGGTCAGGCCTTCACGGCGGAGACGTTCACCAGGATCTTGACCTTGTCGCTGACCACGACGTTGCCCGAGCCGAGCGCGGCGTTGAACTTGATGTCGAAGTCCGAGCGGTTGATCTGAGCGCTCGCGGACAGGCCGACACGGTCGTTGCCCTGCATGTCGGTCTCTGTGCCCTCGATCTCGGCGGTCAGCGTGATGGGGCGGGTGACGCCGTGGATCGTAAGGGCGCCGTCGATCTCGAGCTCGTCCTCGCCGGTCGTCCTGATGGCGGTGGAGTGAAAGTCGATCTCCGGGTAGGTGTCGACCTCGAAGAAGTCGGCCGAGCGCAGGTGCTCGTCACGCTGGGGCTCGCGCGTGTCGACGCTGGCTGTCTGCACAGCCCCATATGCCCTGGGGCCGTCTGGTCCGACCTCGAGCGTGCCCTCGAACTCTTTGAACTGGCCTTTGACTGTTGCGATCCCGAGGTGTTTGACCTGGAACTCGACGCTCGAATGGACCGGATCGACCTTCCACGTGCCCGTCGGCAGGATCGTCTCGGTGGGGGTTGCTAGGACTGACTCAGCAGACATTTCGGCTCCTTTTTAGTGCCTGGATAGGGGATCCCAGGGCCAAGGTAGTTGTCCATGCAACCGTAGCATCATTTGCTTGCACAAGCAACTATCGTTTGGGAAAGGGTAGGAAGGTGTGCGGGCGTACTCAGCGTGGCGGAGCGTACTCAGCGCGAGGGCGTACTCAGCGTGGCTGGACTACAAGCGCCTGAAACGCACGCCCGACCGGGCCGTGGAGGTCGTGGAGCACGCTTTCCGCCGTCCCTGTGCCGCCGTCCATCAGGACGGTCTTGGCGTCCAGCCCGATCCACTCGCCGTGCGGCTGGCGCCACAGGTGGAGTGTGAGGTCGGCGTTGATGAACAGGTAGGAGTCGAACTCGAGCTCCCGGCTGATGCCGTTGCCGAAGTCCGCGGTCGCGACCAGCGCCACCAGCGGGGAGGTCTGCTCGCCCGGCACGATCGGCTCGCGCGGGCGCATCCACACTTTGCCGGGCCCCAGCGACCAGGGGTCGGTGAGCCAGCTCATCTCCATGCCCGTCGTCGCCAGGCTGGTCGTCGCGAGGTCGTTCAGGGCGAAGCGCACGACATTGCCCTGCTCCGGTCCAGGCATCGCCTCGATCGGCGCCGGGCCTGGTTGCGCGATACGTCCCTCGGGGTCGGGCAGTCCCGCGGGCACCGCCTGGACGCGCAGCGCGCTCGCCCGCCCGATCAGCTCGTCGTCTGGGTCGCCACCACCACCACCATCACCAGGGGCGGTCCGCAGCTCAGCTGTCAGCTCCTGCACACGCCTCCCGGGGCGCACGATCTCGGTGCTGAGGGTCAGCTGGGCGAATGGGATCGGTCGCAGAAACTCGAACCCCAACCGCGCGATCGGCAGCTCCTCGCCGGGTGTCGTCCGCTCGAACGCCCGCGCGATCAGCGCCGCCGCCGCCCCGCCGTGCAGTGCACGCGGGTCCCACGGGCCGCGCGCGTGCTCGGTCGGCGTGTATAGCGGCCCGTCGGCGGACGGGATGAACAGCCCGTCGCTCACCGTCTTCAGTCGGCGGGCAGCCCCGCTACGAACCGTGCGAGCTTGTCCGGGTCGCGCAGCGGCGCGCCGTGGCCGAAGCAGGCCAGCGCCGGTCGCAGCTCGGCCAGCCTGCGCGCGGACTCGCGGTTGCGCGCGGGGTCGGGGGTGAACAGGTCCGGGGGCGTGTGCAGGCCGGGGATGCCGGTGATGAAGTGCATGTTGCCGAGCACGTCGCCGACGATCAGCACGCGATCGGACTCGCGCCAGAAGGAGACGTGCCCGACGGAGTGGCCGGGGGTCTCCAGGACGGTGAAGCCGGCGACCGTATCGCCCTCGTGCAGCGCGCGCGCGACGGGGTGGGGGGGTCCAGTCCAGAAGCGGTCCCGCAGGCGGTTGAGCCAGGCGGGGGCGTCCGGGCTTTTGATCGCTCCCGCGGTCTCCATCGCGGGAACGTCGTCTTGCCCGCACCACAGCGGAATCCCAAGCTTTTCGCAGATCGCATGGCTCGAGCCTTGGTGGTCGGAGTGAGCGTGTGTCAGCGCGTGCGCGGTCACGGTCTTGCCGGCGATCTGGCGCATGATTCGCTGCTCGCCTTGCCTGGTCGCGGCGTCGATCAAGATGTCCCCGACCAGGTACACGTTGATCGCGTTCGGCGGCCAGCCCTTCAGCATGTACACGTCCTCGGCCAGCTGCTTCATGCGCCACAGCCTATCCGCGTCGCTGCTCCCACGTGAATCCTCGCACCGCCAGCCAGATCCCGAACACGCCCCACAGCGCGATCACGGCGAGCGCGTCGAGATTGCCGCTCAAGCCCGATCCGCTGACCATCGCTCCATAGAGTCCGTCGATCAAAGGCTTCAGCGGCAGCGCGTCGGCGACGTTGCGCAGGAATTCCGGGGCGGATGCGGTGTCGAAGGCGTAGAAGGAGACGAAGAC
Organism: uncultured Solirubrobacterales bacterium; assembly: GCA_963755165.1. Taxonomy (GTDB): domain Bacteria; phylum Actinomycetota; class Thermoleophilia; order Solirubrobacterales; family Solirubrobacteraceae; genus Palsa-744. Next base: position 653,562 of record CAVWIT010000003.1, read on the forward strand.
GACCGGCAGGAAGACGGCGTTCACGTAGGCGGCGGTGGACTCGAAGTTGGGGATGACGTGCGCGAACGCGACGCCCAGCGCGGCGAGGCAGACGACGCCGGCGAGGACGAACACGATCAGCTCCACCCAGTCTCGCGGCCAGCCGATCCCGAACACGGCTCGCCCGGCGATTACGATGATGGCGATCTGCAGCGCCGTGTTCGTGACGGCGTTGCAGGCCACGCCGCCGAAGTAGGAGCCCGCCGGCAGCGGCGTGCCGCGGATGCGCTTCAGGACGCCGCGCTCGCGCAGGAACACGATGTTGTAGGCCAGCGCGGTGAAGGTGGTCGACATCACGCTCATCCCGGCGATCGCCGGCACCAGCTTGTTCAGCTGGGCCTGGTTGCCGTGCAGGATCGCGCCGCCGCCGATCAGGAACAGCAAGGGCAGCACGAAGTTGAAGAACGCCGCGCTCGGATTCCGCCAGAACATGCGCCGCTCGAGGCGGTATTGGCGCCAGGTCAGTGCGAGCGCGTCGGGCATCAGACGTGCCTCCCGGGCGTCGTGAGGTGGGCCGCTGGGTCATCATCATCCCGCGGACGCGACGTCCCGGAGGACTCCTCGTCGGCGGTCAGCTCCAGGTAGACATCCTCGAGCGAGGGCCTCCCGACGCTGAGCTCCTCCAGGCGCTCCCCCCGCGCGATGGCCTCGGCGGTCAGGGTGTGCAGCAGGCCGGTGGGGTCGTCGGTCTCGCGCTCGACGAGCTCGCCGCCGGCGTCGCGGTAGGCGACGCGGTAGTGCTGCGATGCGCCGGCGCCGAGCTCGCGTGGTGGCCCGATCGCCAGCACCCGCCCGTCCTTGATGATCGCCACCCTGTCGGCCAGCTCCTGGGCCTCGTCCAGGTAATGGGTCGTCAGCAGCACCGTCTTGCCCAGGGCACGCAGGCTGCGCACCGTCTCCCACGCGCCGCGCCGCGCCGCGGGGTCGAATCCGGTGGTCGGCTCGTCCAGGAACATCAGCTCGGGGTCGCCGACCAGCGCGAGCGCCAGGTCCAGCCGCCGCAACTGTCCCCCCGAGAGCTTGCGGCTGCGCACGTCCGCCTGGGCCGTCAACCCGGACAGCCGCAGCACCTCCTGGACGTCCCGCGGCCGCGGGTAGAACCTCGCCCAGTGCGCCAGCGCCTCGCGCGGTGTTATGTGGCTGTAGATGCCGCCGGCTTGCAGCACGATCCCGATGCGCCGTCTCAGCTCCAGCTGCCTGCGCGAGGGGTCATACCCGAGCACCGAGACCTCGCCGCTCGTGCGGGTGCGATACCCCTCGAGGATCTCCACGGTGGTCGTCTTGCCCGCGCCATTGGGCCCCAGCAGGCCGAACACCTCTCCGCGCCGCACTTCGATGTCTACCCCACGCACCGCCTCGTGCTCGCCGTAGCGCTTGTGCAGGTCGCGCACCTCGATGGCCGGGACGGCGTCGTTCACGACCTCATCATCTCAAGACCGGCGTTCGTTTCCGCGACGCCGACGTCCGGCCCTACCAGTGCACGCCCCTCGTGAGAGTGGCCATCGCGATCTGCTCGAACGAGGCTTTCTCCTCGACATCCTTCTGGCCCTTGGACGCCGCCGAATCCGGGAACACGCGGTAGGCGAGGTGCAGCAGCCGGTCCACTGCTTTCGGCGACAGCGCGTACGCGACCTCGCCGAACGTCCCCAGGCGCGTGCCCATGTGCTTCGGGCGGCCGCGCAGCGCCTCGCAGATCATGTCCGCCGCCTCGTCGGGTGTGATCGCGGGGAACGCGTCGTACATCTTCGTGGGCGCGATCATCGGCGTGCGCACGAGCGGCATGTGGATCGTGGTGAACGTCACCCCATCGCCGACGACCTCGGAGGCGACGACCCGCGTGAACGCGTCCAGCGCCGCCTTTGAGGCCACGTACGCCGAGAATCTCGGCGGGTTCGTCTGCACGCCGATCGAGGAGATGTTCACGATGTGGCCCGACCCCCGCTCGCGCATGTGCCCCAACAGGCCGATGATCAGCTTGACGGCGCCGAAGTAGTTGAGCTGCATCGTGCGTTCGAAGTCGTGGAAACGGTCGTAGCTGAGCGCGATCGAGCGCCTGATCGAGCGCCCCGCGTTGTTGACGAGCATGTCCACGCCCAGGTGGTCGGCCAGCACCCGCTCCATGAGCCGATCGACCGAGTCCATGTCGGACAGGTCCGCCGCGTACACGTACGCGGTGCCGCCCGCCGCGACGATCTCCGCGCGCGTCTCCTCGAGCTTCTCGACGTTCCGGGCCACCAGCAGCGGCACCCCGCCGGCGGCCGCCACCTTCAGCGCGCTCGCGCGCCCGATCCCGGACGAGGCGCCCGTGATCATCACGTGCTTGGTCTCCAGGGCCTCCTTCAGCGTGCGCCCGCGCGCTGTGCCCGCATCCATCTCGCGCTCCCAGTAGTCCCACAGGCGCGCGGCGTAGTCGTGCAGCGGCGGAGGCTCTGCAAGCGGCGAGCCCGCCAGCGCCCTGCCGGCTTCGCGCGTGTCGAACCGGGGCACGAGCTCCATGTGCCCCAGCACCTCCTCGGGAATGCCCAGCTCGCGCAGCGCCAGGTTCTTCGCCTGCCGCCACGGCGGCAGCGCCAGCGCGAGCGCAAGGGGCCACTTCGGCAACGGATCGGTCAGTCGTTTGTCGATGCTCAGCGCCACCCTCGGTGCATGCGCCGCGATCGCGAGCTCGTTGATCAGCTCGTCCACCCGTTGCCGGCGCGGGTCGGTCAGGTGAAATGCCTTGCCGTCGAGGTCCGGCTCGTGGGCTATGTGCTCGAGCGCGCTGGCCACCCAATCGACCGGCACTACGTTTGTGTTGCCCAGGTTCAGGCCGACGAGCGGAGTCCACTCCGGGAGCAGCTGGCGCATCCGCTGGATCGCCTTGAAGAAGTAGTACGGGCCGTCGATCTTGTCCATCTCGCCCGTACGCGAGTCCCCCACGACGATTCCCGGCCGGTAAACGCGCCACGGCACGTAGGGCTGCTCGCGCACGATCTGCTCGGACTCGAACTTCGTGCGGTGATAGGGCGAGGGCAGTCGCTGGCCCTCGTCGAACATGCTCTCCTCGAACGTCCCCTTGTACGTGCCGGCGACGGCGATCGAGGAGACGTGGTGCAGGCGTCCCGCGTCCAGCGCGCGCGCCAGTTCGACCGCGTGCGTCGTGCCGCCGACGTTCACGGCGGTGTTCTGCTCTGCCGGCGCGGTCATGTCGTAGATCGCGGCGAGGTGGAAGAAGTGGTCGATCTTCCCGCGTAGCTCCTCCACGCGCGCTGGCTCGACTCCGAGCAGTGGTTTGCGCAGGTCGCCGATCACTGGCTGCACGCGCTTGGTGGCGCTTGCGCCCGTGACGGCCTTCCAGCGCTCGATCAGGTCGTCGAGCCTGCCCGTCGAGCTCTCGCGTACGAGTACGTATACCTTGCCCTGGCGATTGGAGAGCAGCTGTTCGACGAGCCTGCGCCCGATGAAACCGGTCGCGCCTGTTACGAGATACGCCATCGCCTTGCGAGCATATCCCTATACCCCGGCTCCGGCGCCTCCGCGACCCTGACCCTCGGCGAACCGTGCGGCGCCCTGCGCGCCTTCCGCGAACACCTCCGGCCCCGCCCGCGCCTCCAGCGCCAGCCCGTCTGCCAGGGGCATTCCCAGCCCATCGATCGCCGCGCGCCGGTCGGCGAGCATCGTCCGTTGCGGGAATCTCGCCAATCCCTCAGCCAGCGCGAGCGCTCGCTCCAGGTGCGCGCCCGCCGGCACGACCTCCGTCAGCAGCCCCATCTCCAGCGCCTCGCGCGCGTCGATCATGCGACCCGTCAGGATCAGGTCAAGCGCCCGCCCCAGCCCGACGATGCGCGGCAGCCGCTGCGTCCCGCCGTCGATCAGCGGCACGCCCCAGCGCCGCTCCGGATAGCCGAGCGTCGAGCCCTCCGTGGCGATCCGCAGGTCGCACCACAACGCCAGCTCGAGCCCGCCCGCCAGACAGAACCCGGAGATAGCCGCGATCGTCGGCTTGCACGGCGTCAACCGCGTGAAGCCCATCGGCCCCTCCGCCGAGGTCAGCCTGTTCGCCATCGTCTCCGTCGCCTTCAGGTCCGCGCCCGCGCAGAACGACACTCCACCCGCGCCGGTCAGGACCATTACGCGCGCATTCTCGTCGGCCTCGAAGCGCAGATATGCCTCGTGCAGCTTCGCGGCCGTCTCGCCATCGACGGCGTTACGCCTAGCCTGGCGGTCGATCGTCACCACCGCCGCCGCGCCCTCGCGCGCGTAGCGGACGGCGCCCTGCTCGTCGTTCACGGTCGCCTCGCCGTGCCCACCCTCTGGCGCTTGCGGCGAGTGGGGACGGAAGCGTACATCGGGTCGGGCTGCGCCCTACCAGCCGCCGTGCCACTCGATGTTGCCGAGCTGCTTCTGGGCGGCCTTGCTCGCTTCCTTGCGCTTCTCCAGGCGTCGCTGGATCATGCTCATGACGAATATGAACGTCGGAAAGAAGATGATCACGATGAAGCCGGCGTCAGTCACGACTTTGTCGTTCGTCGCTCCATAGAACCCGCGCCCGTCGTTTTCGGCCAGCGCCGCCGGCGGGAGCGTGAGCAGCAGCAGGGCGGACATCGTCACGGACGTGGTCAGGGCGATCGTCAGGCGGCGCATTGCGCGGCGGATGCTACCGCAGCATGCGGCCTACCATGCCTGCGATGGCCCTACTGCTCGCCTCTGACCTGCACATAGACGTGGCCGGGCAGCCGCTGCTGCGTGGGGTGTCGTTCAAGCTCGAGCGCCGCGAACGGATGACGATCGCGGGCCGCAACGGCGCCGGCAAGACGACGCTCCTGCGGATGCTCGCGGGAGAGGCCTCGGCCGACCGCGGCGAGCTGAGCGTTGCCCGGGGCGTGCGGATAGCCTTGCACGACCAGCGCCCACCGATCGGCGATCAACGGGATCGCCGATCGGCCAGCAAGCGCGGCATGCCATTGCGCGAGTACATTCTCTCGGGCTGCGCCGAGGAGCTGCGGATCGAGGCCGAGCTCGCCGAGCTCGAGTCCCGCATGGCCGCCGGCACGGCGGACGAACCCACCCTCGATCGTTACGCGCGCGCGCAAGCGCGCCTGGAGACGAGTGGCGGCTACCTGTGGCGCGATCGCGCGACGACGATGGCGCACGGCCTCGGGTTCGCCGACGCCGATCTCGATCGCGCCCTGGACACATTCTCCGGAGGCCAGCTCACGCGCGCCTCGCTGGCTCGCGCGCTCGCCACCGGGGCGGACGTGCTGCTGCTGGACGAGCCCACCAACCATCTCGACATCGAGTCTCTGGAGTGGCTCGAGCAGACCCTCATCGGACTCGACGCGGCCGTCGTCCTGGTCGCGCACGACCGCTGGTTCCTGGAGGCCGTAGGCACGTCCGTGCTCGAGCTGGAGGGCGGCCGCGCCCGTTTCTTCGCCGGCAGCTGGCATGCCTGGCGCCGCGAGCAGGCCGCGCGCGAGCTGGCGCTCGGCAAGGCGATTGACAAGCAGCAGGCGGAGATCGCGCGCATGGAACGGTTCATCGAGCGGTTCCGCTACAAGGCGACCAAGGCCCGCCAGGCGCAGTCGCGCGTGAAGAAGCTCGCGAAGATCGAGCGTATCGAGCGCGATCCGCGCGATGGGCAGTCGCTCGAGTTCGCCTTCGCCGCTCCCGCCCGCTCGGGGCGGGTCGTGTTCGAGCTCGTCGATGCGCGCGTGGAGGTGGGAGAACCGCCGGTGACCCTGCTCGAGCACGCCGCACTGTGGCTGGAGCGCGGGGAGCACGTCTCGCTCGTCGGTCCGAACGGGTCCGGCAAGACCACCTTGATCGAGACTCTCGCCGGGCGCCGTCCGCTCGCGCTGGGCAAGCTCAGCACTGGGCACAACGTTCACGTCGGCTATCTCTCCCAGCACGCGGACGAGCTCGGTGCCGGCGGTGATGGGATGCCCGCCCACCCGAGCGTGCTCGACGCCACCCAGCAGGCCACGGGTTTGACGTCCAACAAGGCGCGCGCGTTGCTGGGGCGGTTTCTGTTCTCCGGCGAGGAGGCCGAAAAACCCCTCGCCGGGCTCTCCGGCGGCGAGCGCAGGCGGCTGTCGCTGGCGGTGCTGGTCAACTCCGGCGCCAACGTGTTGATCATCGACGAGCCCACCAACCACCTCGACATCGAGTCCCGCGAGGCCTTGGAGGACGCGTTGCGCGCGTTCACGGGCGCGATCCTGCTCGTCTCTCACGACCGTGCGCTGCTGGACGCGGTCGGCACGCGCACGATCGCGGTGGAGGACCGCTCGTTGCGCAGCTATGTGGGCGGCTGGCCCGAGTACGTTCGTGTGCGTGATGAGGCCAAGGACCGCCGTTCACATGCTCTTGTAAAGCTAGGGCACGAGCCGCATGCGGCTCGTGCAGGGGACGCGCATGCGCGTCCCCTTGGGGCGGCACATGTGCCGCCCCACCGGTCGGCGCATGCGCCGACCGGAACAACATCAGCTTCTAAAAAGCATGCGGACCAGCCCTCATCGGCGCATGCGCCGGAGGGAACCGCATCCTCATCCGTGGGGAACGGGTCCAAGTCCAAGTCCACTGGGCCTTCGAAGAACCGTCTCACCGCCCAGGCCACCGCTGAGCTCGCGGTCGAGGAGGCCGAGGCGGCTATGCGCGAGCTGGAGGACCAACTCGCCGATCCGGCGGCCTGGGCCACGCAATACGAGTCGGCCAAGTCAGAGGCGCGTCACACCGCTGCGCGCCGCGCAGTCGAGGAGGCCTACGCGCGGCTGGAGGCGTTGGTCGACTGAGGGCCCACGGGCCCTGACCTAGAATCCGTCTGATGGACCGTCTCAAGACCACGCGCAACGTCGCCATCGTGGCGCTGATCGCCGCGGCGGTCTACCTGCTCCCGTCGGGCGGGCAGGCGGCGAGCACGTTCGAAGCCCTGCTCTACATCGGGTTCGGCGTCGCGATCGGCTATCTCGGGCTGCGCTTCTACCGCGAAAATCGCGTCGCCCTGAATGGTCTCGGCGACCGTTACCGCGGGCTGCTGTACGGGGCGATCGCCGGCGGTGTGCTCATGTGGATGTCGCGCGTGCGCATGTGGCAGACGGGCGTAGGCGAGCTGCTGTGGTTCGTGCTGGTCGGCGGGATCGTCTACGCGCTGGTCGTACTCGTCCGTCGCTGGCGGGCCTATTGAGTCTCGCCGCGCAACGGCGCGCGCTGCCCGACCAGCCGGGGGTTTACCTGTTCCGTGATGATCGCAGCCGGGTCATCTATGTCGGTAAGGCCGTGTCGATTCGCAAGCGCGTCGCCTCGCACTTCTCCAAGGCGCAGGGCGGGCGGGGAACGGGATCTCCCGGCCATGCCGAGATGGTCGCGTCCGTCGCCCATGTCGAGTGCGTGGTCGTCGCCTCCGAGGCCGAGGCGCTGCTGAGTGAGCAGGGGTTCATCAAGCAGTACCGTCCCCGGTTCAACATCCGCCTGCGCGACGACAAGTCCTATCCGTTCATCGCCATCTCCCTCGACGAGGACTATCCCCGCGTGTACTTCACACGCGAGCGCCACCGGCCGGGGCGGGCATATTTCGGCCCGTACTCGAACGCCAAACGCGTGCGCGCCACGCTGGAGGTGCTGGCGAAGGTGTTCATGTTCCGCTCCTGCACCGGTCCCGAGCCCGGCCGGCGCAGCGGCAGCCCGTGCCTGGACTACTACATCAAGCGCTGCACCGCCCCCTGCGTCGGCTACGTCTCCAAGCGTGACTACCGCGCGAGCATCGACCAGGTCAGCGATTTCCTCTCCGGGCGGTTCGTCGCGATCGAGCGCGATCTGGAGGGGCGCATGCGCGAGGCGGCCGCGGCCGAGGAGTTCGAGCAGGCCACGCTCGAGCGCAACCGCCTGCGCGCGGTCCATTCGCTGCTCGAGCGCCGCCGTGTCGCGGGCGCGTCGGCCGGCACGTTCGACGCGGTGGCCGTCGCGATCGACGGCCGGGACGCCAACGCGCAGGTGTTCCAGATCCGCGACGGTGTGCTGACCGACCGGCAGTCGTTCTACCTGTCCAACGAGACCGAGCGCGGTGTGGCGGACGTGGCCGAGGAGTTCATGTTGCAGTACTACGCCGGCCACCTGTCGATCCCGGCTCTGATCGTCGTCCAGCGCGAGCTGACATCGGACGTGGAGGTCGAGCCTCTCGCCGCCGCGCTTTCGAGTCGTCGCGACGGTCCCGTCGAGATCCGCGCCGCCGAGCGCGGGGAGAAGCGCCGGATGCTCGAGCTGGCCGAGCGCAACGCGCTGCTGGCGCTCGACCAAGAGCGCCTGCGGGCCGAGCGCCGCCGCCAGAGTCGTGTCGACGCGCTCGAGGGGTTGGCGCAGGCACTCGGGCTGGACGCGCCGCCGATCCGGATCGAGTGCTTTGACATCTCTCATCTCGGGGGCGATCACACGGTCGCCTCGATGGTCGTGTTCGAGGGCGGCGTGCCCAAGAAGTCGGACTACCGCCGCTTTCGCATCCGCTCGCTCCCGGCCGGCGCCTCCGACGACTATGCCGCGATGGCCGAGGTTCTGCAGCGCCGGTATGCCCAGTGGGAGACCCAGACGGACATCTCTCCGCACGACTCCGCGTATGACGCGAGCTTCGCCTCGCTGCCCAGCCTCGTCGTGATCGACGGCGGCCGCGGTCAGCTGGCGGCCGGTCTGGGGCCGCTGCGCGGTTGGCGCGAGCGCGGGGTCGCGGTCGTCTCGCTGGCCAAGCGCATCGAGGAGGTGTTCCTGCCGGGGCGGGGTTCGCCGCTCGTGCTCGACCACTCCACCCCGGAGCTGCAACTGCTCCAACGCGTGCGCGACGAGGCTCACCGCTTCGCCGTCACCCACCACCGCATCCGCCGCGATCGCGCGATGTCCAGGTCGCTGCTGGACGGCCTGCCCGGAATCGGCCCAGCGCGCAAGCGGGCGCTGCTCACCTACTTCAGCTCGCCCGAGGCCGTCGCGACCGCTTCCAGCGAGGAGCTGCAGGCGGTCCCCGGCCTGCCGGCGAAGGTGGCGCGGGAGCTGCACGCAAGCCTCCATCGCGCTGGGTGAGTCGTCCGATGAGCGGCGCTATGCGGCGTCCTCGCTCACTCGTGTGCGGAGCACACTTCGCTCACTGCGTCCTGGCCTAGCTTGCTCCTCGAACGGCTCAGGGCGTAGTTCTGCAGAAAGTGACACGAATGTCCGCCGAGCACGGCACAATCAAGAGGATGGCCGTCATCAGGCCCCTCCGCCCACTGCGCGCGGCGAGCAAGCCGGTCGTGGAGTCGCGTCTGCAGGACCTCGTCGTGATCACCGGCTTCTCCGGCGCGGGCAAGTCCACGGCGATGAACGTGTTCGAGGACGCGGGCTACTTCTGCGTGGACAACCTCCCGCCGGAGATGATCCGCTCGCTGGTGGAGCTGTTCGTGCACGGCGGCTCCAAGGTTGAGCGCGCGGCCGTCGTGTCCGACGTGCGCGGTGGCGTCTACTTCGAGGCGCTGCGGGCCGTCGTCGACGATCTCGATGCGCTGGGGCTGAGCCATCACGTGCTGTTCCTGCAGGCCGCCGAGCAGACGCTGGTCACCCGTTACAAGGAGACCCGTCGTCGCCACCCGCTGGCGCCCGAGGGCAGCGTCGCCGCCGGGGTCGCGGCCGAGCGCGCGCTGCTGGAGCCGCTGCGCAGCCGTGCCGATCTCGTGATCGACACGACCGGCATGTCCACCGCGATGCTGCGCGGGCGTATCGCCGATGAGCTCTTGCCCCGCCAGACCGCTGGCAGGCTCGCGGTGACGTTCATGAGCTTCGGCTTCAAGCACGGCCCTCCCCGTGAGGAGGACCTCGCGTTTGACGTGCGCTTTCTGCCCAACCCCCACTATGAGCCGGAGCTGCGCGAGCTCACCGGACACGACGAGCGGGTGATCGAGTACGTCGCGCGCGACGGGCGTCTGGACGAGCTGTACGTGCGCCTGCACGCGCTGCTCGACTTCCTGCTGCCCGAGTACGTCGCCGAGGGCAAGTCCCATCTCGTGATCGGGGTCGGCTGCACCGGCGGGCGCCATCGCTCTGTCGCGATCGTCGAGCATCTCGCCGAGCGATATCGCGATCACGACGACATCGACGTGGCGGTGGCTCACCGCGACATCGACAAGGCCTCACGGCGCTCCTGACGGGCCTCGGCGAGCGACATCTGCTGTGCCGCGCTCGCAGGCGCGGAAGCGCGTGGACGCCCCGGGCGGGCGGGAAAACCGCTCGCTGATAGCCTTCGCCGGGTACGCCGGGCGACGGAGCTGAGCTTTCCGAGACCCGGCCTCTTTCATTTTCGCGAGCCTGGGAGGCCGTGCACAATGTCGGTACGGGTTGGAATCAACGGGTTTGGCCGGATCGGCCGGAACGTGTTTCGCGCAGCCCAAGCCAGGAATGACGCCGCGACGAGGGTGGCGCAGGGGGCCGAAGGCCGCCGAGCCGGGGCGGGTGGGACCAGTTCTCTCGATGACATCGAGTGGGTCGCGGTCAACGACCTGACCGACTCGGCGACCTTGGCGCACCTCTTGAAGTACGACTCGATCCTCGGTCCCTACCCTGGCCAGGTCCAGGCCCGCGGCGAGGGTGCTATCGAAGTTGACGGCCGCGAGCTGAGAGTCCTGGCCGAGCGCGACCCCGCCGCGCTGCCATGGGGCGAGCTGGGCGTCGATGTCGTGATCGAGTCGACCGGTCTGTTCACCGACCGCGCCCGCGCCGCCATGCACCTGGAGCAGGGCGCCAAGAAGGTGATCATCTCCGCGCCGGCCACCGATCCCGACGCGACCGTCGTGCTCGGGGTCAACTTCGACGAGATCTACGACCGCTCTCGTCACGACGTCATCTCCAATGCGTCCTGCACGACCAACTGCCTGGCGCCGGTGGCCAAGGTGGTCAACGACACAGTCGGCATTGCGCACGGCCTGATGACGACGATCCACGCCTACACGGCCGACCAGCGCCTGCAGGACCTGCCCCACAAAGACCTGCGCCGCGCTCGCGCGGCGGCGATCAACCTGATCCCCGCATCCACCGGCGCGGCCAAGGCGATCGGCCTGGTGATCCCCGAGCTGCAGGGCCGACTGCACGGCTTCGCCGTGCGTGCGCCGGTGCCCACCGGCTCGGTCGTCGATTTGACCGTCGAGTGCTCGCGTGCGACGAGCGTCGAGGAGATCAACGGCGCGCTGCGGGCTGCCTCGGAGTCCGGTCCGCTGGCCGGGCTGATGGCCTACACGTCCGATCCGATCGTCTCCAGCGACATCGTCACCTCGCCGTTCTCCTCGATCGTGGATTCTCAGCTCACGGCCGTGATCGACGGGACGATGCTGAAGGTGGTCGCCTGGTATGACAACGAGTGGGGCTACTCCAACCGCCTGGTGGATCTCGTGCAGAGGGTGCTGTGAGCGAATGGAATCCCCGTCCGCTCGCCCGCATGGCCGGGCAGAGGGGCGGTCTGCCGGAGGAATATCGTGACGGAGCGCGACAGATGAGAGGGAGTCGATGAGGAGCATTGACGACTTGGAAGTGCACGGCAGGAGGGTGCTGGTGCGGGTCGACTTCAACGTACCCCTGGGCACGGACGCGAACGGCGAGACCGTGTTGGCCGACGACACGCGGATCGTGGCGGCGCTGAGAACGATCGAAGAGCTACGCGGGCGGGGGGCGAGGCTGGTCCTGGTCTCCCATCTCGGCAGGCCACACGGGCAGGTCGTGCCGGCGCTGTCGATGGCGCCGGTGGCCGAGCGCCTGCGCGAGCTGACGGGCGCGCCGGTCATGCTGGCGCCGGGGGTGGTGGGCGAGGAGGTGAAAGAGCTCTCCGAGCAGCTTCGGGACGGCGAGATGCTGCTGCTCGAGAACGTGCGCTTCCAGGAGGGCGAGACGAGCAACGACCCGGCGTTCGCACGCGCTCTGGCGGACCTGGCGGAGCTGTATGTCAACGACGCGTTCGGCGTGGCCCACCGCGCGCATGCGAGCACGGAGGGCGTGGCGCATCTGCTGCCGAGTGCGGCGGGACGGCTGCTGGAATGCGAGGTCGAGACGCTGACGGGAATCCTCGAGAGCCCGACCCGGCCGCTGACGGTGATCGTCGGCGGGTCCAAGGTGGCGGACAAGATCGGCGTGATCGACCGCTTCCTGGAGGTGGCGGACGTGCTGATGATCGGCGGGGCTATGTGCTTCCCGTTCCTGTGCGCCCAGGGCCACAAGGTGGGGGACTCGCTGTGTGAAGACGAGGACACCGAGCACGCCCGTGCGTTGCTGGCGCAGGCGGTCAGGCCGGGGCGGGCGTCGGTGATGACGCCGGATGACCTGGTGATCGGCGACCGGCTGGCTGACGACGCCGAGAACCGCGTCCTGCACGGGGTGGAGGTACCACAGGGGTGGATGGGTCTGGACATCGGCCCGGTGACCAGAGAGCGCTACTGCGGCGAGATCGCGCGCGCGGGAACAGTCTTCTGGAACGGCCCGATGGGCGCGTTCGAGCTCGAGCCGTTCGCGGCGGGGACGCGAGCGGTAGCGGAGGCGGTCGCGCAGGCGCAGGGTCTGACGGTGGTGGGCGGGGGCGACTCGGCGGCGGCGCTCGCGCGGTTCGGGCTCGAGCACGCGGTCGACCACCTGTCGACGGGCGGGGGCGCGACGCTGGAGCTGGTCGAGGGCCGCGTCCTGCCGGGAGTGCAGGCGCTGCAGGGCGCGGGGGTGTCCTGTTGAGCGCCCGCACTCCGCTGATTGCCGGCAACTGGAAGATGCACAAGACGGAGGCCCAGGCCGAGGAATACATCCAGGCCCTGCTCCCGCGTGTGTCATCGGTGGACGGAGTGGACGTGGCGATCTGCGTGCCGTTCACCGATCTGCGCGCGATGGTCGACTCCTCACGCGGCTCGCGCGTGCAGGTGTACGCCCAGAACATGCACTCGGCGCCCGAGGGCGCCTATACCGGCGAGATCTCCGCGCCGATGCTCTGCGAGCTCGACGTTCACGGCGTCGTGCTCGGCCATTCCGAGCGCCGCGAGCTGTTCGGCGAGACCGACCGCGCTTTGGCGGCGAAGGTTCCCGCGGCGCTTGCCGCCGACCTCGTGCCGATCCTGTGCGTGGGTGAGACCGAGTCCGAGCGCGACGCCGGCGACACCGAGCGTAAGTTGCGCCAGCAGGTCCGTGACGACCTCGCGGCCGTGCCCGACGAGCGCCTCGCCGACATCGCCATCGCCTACGAGCCCATCTGGGCGATCGGCACCGGCCGCGTCGCCACGGCTGAACAGGCGCAGGAGGCGATTGCGTTCATCCGCGCGCTCGTGGGCGATCGTGACGCGGCGGCCGCTACGCGCACGCGGATTCTGTACGGAGGGTCGGTCAAGCCCGAGAACGCCGCCGAGCTGCTCGCGTTGCCCGATGTCGATGGTGCGCTCGTCGGTGGCGCGTCGCTGCAGGCCGATTCGTTCGCTGCGATCGTAAGCGCCGCCGCGTGAGCAGCGTCTGCCTGGTCGTGCTCGACGGCTGGGGTCTGGCCGAGCCTGGCCCCGGCAACGCCATCTCGCTGGCACGCACGCCGGTGTTCGACGAGCTGTGGCACGATTTCCCGCACACGACCCTCCAGGCGTCCGGCTGTGCTGTTGGTCTCCCCGACGGCCAGATGGGCAACAGCGAGGTCGGCCATCTGAACCTCGGCGCGGGCGCGGTCGTGCGCCAGGATCTCGTACGCATCGATGACGCGATCGCCGACGGCTCGTTCGCCGCCAACCCGGTCCTGCTCGCGGTGCTCGCCGACGCTGAGCGGGTGCACCTGATCGGGCTCGTCTCCGATGGTGGAGTGCATTCCTCGCTGGAGCATCTGCTTGCGCTCATCGCCTGCGCGCGGGCGCATGCGAACGTGGGGGGCGTTGGCGGCGGCGAGCAGAAAGACGTGATCGTGCACGCGTTCACCGACGGGCGCGACACGCTGCCCCACGTGGGCGCCGGCTTCCTGGCCGAGCTGGACGTGACCAAGGGTGCGCGCGTGGGCTCGGTCGTCGGCCGCTACTGGGCGATGGACCGTGACCGGCGCTGGGACCGTACCCAGCGCGCATACGACCTGCTCGTCCACGCTCGCGCTCCGCACAGCGCTTCTACCGGCGAGGAGGCGGTGCGGGCCGCGTATGAGCGGGGGGAGACCGACGAGTTTATCGAGCCGACGGTCGTCGGTGCGAACACAGCGATCAAGCGGGGCGACAGCGTGATCGCGTTCAACTTCCGGCCCGATCGCATGCGCCAGATCACCCGTGCCCTCGCCGAGCCGGGCTTCGCGGAGATCGATCGTGGCGGCGCCGAGGTCGTGGTGCGCTACACGACGCTGACCGAGTATGAGGAAGGCTGGCCCTACCCTGTGGCGTTCGCGCCCGAGCGGCCATCGACCACGCTCGCCGCGACGATCGCGGGTGCCGGCGTGCGTCAGCTGCACGTGGCCGAGACCGAGAAGTACGCGCATGTGACCTACTTCTTCAACGGCGGTGTCGAGGCTCCCCAGCCGGGGGAGCGGCGCGAGCTGGCGCCCTCGCCGCGGGACGTGCCCACGTACGACCACGCCCCCGAGATGAGCGCCGTGGCAGCCGCCGATCTGTTCGTGCGCGCCTGGCGCGAGGATGGGGCAGGCGGGTTTCGATTTGGGATCATCAACTTCGCCAACGCCGACATGGTCGGTCACACCGGCGTCATCGGAGCGGCCGTGCGTGCCGTGGAGACCGTTGACGGATGCCTCGGCCAGGTTGTCTGCACGGTGCGCGAGTCCGGCGGCGTGTGCGTGATCACCGCTGACCACGGCAACGCCGACCACATGCTCGAGCCCGACGGCAGCCCCAACACGGCGCACTCGCTCAACCCCGTCCCTCTGATCGTGACCGCCCCCCCCGGTGAAGTCTCGCTGCGCGCCGACGGCGGGATCCTCGCCGACGTCGCGCCGACCGTGCTCGAGCTGCTCGGCATCCACCAGCCCGCAGCGATGACCGGGCACTCGCTGATCGAGCGTGGGTAATCATGCCCCGGAAGCTGATAGATATCCCGCGATGAACCGTTCACGCACGCTGCTCAGCGCGTTTTTCCTCGGCGCCGGCGTCAACCACTTCCTCATGCCCCGAACGTACGAGGCGATCGTGCCGCCGAGCATGCAGGACAGCGCCGCGCGCCTGGTGGCGATCAGCGGTGTCGCCGAGATCGCGGGCGGCGTCGGGGTGCTGTCGCACCGCACCCGGCGGCTGTCGGGCCTCGGCCTGATTGCGCTACTGGCCGCCGTGTTCCCGGCCAACCTGCACATGGCTCGCAATCCCGAGCGCTGGGCGGGTGGGAATCGAATCATTCGCTGGGCGCTGTATGCGCGGCTGCCATTGCAGCCCCTGATGATGCGCTGGGCCTGGCGCGCGACGCGCCGATGACCGGCCCACGTCGCAGAGACCCCGAGACCGGCTCCTGACGCTGCTATGTTCGGTTGAGCAGGGTTTTCGTATCGATCGTCACCATGTCGACCGCCACCGCAGTCAAGATCCCACCAGGGGAGCAGGAGTCTCTCAGCGAAGGCGAGCTCCGTGCGTGGCGTGGGCTGCTGCGAGCGCACGCATGCCTGGCCAAGCGCCTCGATGCTGAGCTCGAGCGCGAGCACGGCCTGCCGATGACCTCCTATGAGGTGCTCCACCACCTCGACGACGCGGGGGCGGGGCGGATGCGCATGTGCGACCTCGCCGAGCAGGCCCAGCTCTCGCGCAGCGGCCTGACCCGGCTGGTCGATCGCTTGGAGCGCGACGGCCTGCTGGAGCGCTGCTCCTGCGAACACGACGCACGCGGCTCCTATGCCTGCCTCACCGACCTCGGTCGCGAACGGCTGGCCCAGGCGCGCACCACGCACCTGGCGGTCGTGCGCGAGCACTTCTTCTCGCGCTTCTCCGAGCCCGAGCTCGGCGCGCTCGCGGACCTCTGGGATCGCATCGCGCCGTGCGGCAATGGCAACGGGCACAGCAACGGCAACGGCAACGGTCACGGCTGCTGAACGGGCGCTCAGGGGCGCTTGACGTCACCTGATGTCGCGGGTTCATCGATGCTCGATGTCGACGAGGCGCGGTGTTTCAGTGTCTCCTGCATCCGGCGCTGATGGCGCTTGTAGGCGAATCGCGCGCCCACGCCGGCGAGCACTGCGGCAACTAGTCCATAGATACCGAATGCCTCGATTGCGTTGCTCGCCGCGGTGCCGAGGAAGTAGGCGGCCAATCCGATGCCGGTCGCCCAGCAGATCCCTCCCAGGGCGTTCCACAGCACGAACGAGCGCCAGTGCATCTTCGTCGCGCCCGCCAACCATGAGGCCCATACACGCAGCCCGAGTATGAACCTGCCGAAGAAGACCGCCTTCGGACCGTGCTTGTCGAAGAACGGTTCTCCGAGCTGGAGCACCTGCAGCCGCTGGCGATGAAACCGTCCCGGCCGTTCCAGCAGCCAGCGTCCGCCCTTGCGGCCGATCAGGTAGCCGATGTTGTCGCCCACGATCGCCCCTGCCGCGGCGATCGGGATGACGAGCTCGATGTGCATTTTTCCTCGCGATGCAAGCACGGCTGCGGTTATCAGCGCCGTCTCGCCAGGGATCGGCACGCCGCTTGACTCGGCCATCACTGTCAGGAACAACAGTGGGTAGCCGAACGTTTCGACGAGATGGCTGACGTTGACGATCGCGGCGAGCATGGTCGGGCGCTGCTCTCAGGCCCCGATCACGATAGATGGTGGTGACGCCGGTCATGGGATGCCGCTATTTCGTGTTTTCGGCCACGAGCTGCTTGAGCGCTTCGGCGGATTCATGGACGTCTTCGTAGACGACGTTGCGCAGCACGATCTTGGTCGGCGCTGGCGCGGTGATCACGACGATCGCCGCGATCAGGCCTCCCAGCGCGAGCAGTCCCAGCAGGGCGGCTGCCAGCCGTCTTGGACCCATCCTGCCGCCCTTGGACTTCGACGCGAGCGCGGCGGCAGACTGCTCTGCGGGCGCCCCCGAGCTCCTGACCGGTCCCCGCCGGGGCTGGCGGGGGGAGACGGCTGCTTTCGTCCTCGCCCCGGCCGATCCGCGCGCACCGCCGCTCAGCACGCTCGTGGCCTGACCGATCGGAGATCGGCCAGCCTGCTGAGCTCCATGCCGGCTCGCTGAGCTGCCGTCGACCGGCGAGGAAAGCGGCGGGATTCCGTCGGCGCCGTCGCTGATCGCCCGGCCCATCTCTCGCGCGGTCTGGTAGCGCTCGCGCGGGTCCAGCGCGAGCGCGAGCGCGATCGCCTCGGCCAGCTCGGGACCGACGGCCGCGACGAGGGTGTCGAGCATCGGCGGCTCCTCGCGCTGCTGCTTGAGCGCGAGCTCCGTCAGCGATGTCGCCTCATACGGCAGCCGTCCGGAGATCAGCTGGTAGGCGACGACCCCCAGCGCATAAAGGTCCGCCCGCGGCCCCGCCTCCTCACCCCGCGCCTGCTCGGGCGCCAGGTAGGCGGCGGTGCCGAGCACCGAGCCGACCTGGGTGATGCTCGATTGCTCGGTGGCCTTGGCGATGCCGAAGTCCGCCAGCTTGACCTCGCCCTCTCGCGCGCGCAACAGGTTGCCGGGCTTGACGTCACGGTGCACCACGCCGTGGCGGTGGGCATAGTGCAGGCCCTCGCACGCCTGTTCGATGATCGCGACCGCCTCGTCCACCTGCACCCAGCCGTCGTCGCGCAGGATCTCCGCGCAGGAGTGGCCCTCAATGTACTCCATCACGATGAAGTGCCTGCCCGAGTGCTCGTCCAGGCCCGAATCAAAGATCTGCACGATATTCGGATGCACGAGTCGCGCGGCGGCCTGCGCCTCGCGCTGAAATCGCGATACGAAGGTCGGATCGTCCGCCAGGTGCTCGGCCAGCAGCTTCACCGCGACGCGCCGTTCCAGGCGCATGTCGAATGCAAGGTGCACCGTCGACATGCCGCCGAAGCCGAGCCTGCCCTCCAGGCGGTAGCGCCCGGCGATGATGTCGCCTTCGCTCACTGGCCGTTTCCCTTGCCGTTCCCGTTGCCGTTGCCCGATCCCTGGCCGCCGCCCCCGGCGCTGCCCGCTTCCCCTGCTTCACCCGCCCCTGTACCGCCTCCAGGGCCGACGCCGGGCGGGCTTTCGTTCCCGGGCGCGACCGTACCGCCCCCGTTGTTCGGTGTGGTCGGTGTGGTCGGCGTGGTCTGTGTGCTCGTCGTCTGCGTTGTGGGTGCAGGCGGTTGGGTCTCGGTTTTCGTGGTCGTAGTCGTGTGCGGTGCGCTCGTGGTGGTCGTCCGCACGAGCGGCTGCGCACACAGCGCCAGCGCGCGTTCGCGCAGGTTGGAGATGCCTTTGCTGAGCGTTTGCCGCAGGCCCGGGTCGGTCGTCGAGGGCAGCGCTGCGAAGTCCTGCTCGGTCTTGTTGATCGCCGTCATTGTCGCCGTGCAGCTGCCGTTTCCGGCCTGAGCGGCCTGGACGACCGCTTCGAAGTCGCTCTGCAGCGGCCCCGCGTTGGCGAGCGGGATCAGGCCCTTGCCGGAGCTGCCGCACGACACGAGCACGGCCACGGATACCCCAAGCAGGGCCGCGACGGCGAGGCGGATGAGCGTGTGCATGGTCATTGACCGTACTCCAGGCGCTCGGCGAGCGAGTCCGGCAGTCGCGCCGCGCGGATTGCAGTGGCGGCGCCGGCCACGTCGTAGGCGGTGCGCCGGAAGGACGCGGTGAGGTCTTCGAGGTCCAGCAGCAGCCAAGAGGCACGCGGGTCTCCGTCGCGTGGCTGGCCCACGCTGCCGGGGTTGAGCAGCCATTCGCCGGTGGCGACGTCGAGTTGCGCGCCGTCGCGGCGGGGCTCGCCGGTGGCGAGCTCGCCCTCGTGGCGCACGTACGCATGCGCGATGTGCGAATGGCCGATCAGGCAGATGCGATGTGATTGCTTGTCGAGGCAGAGCTCGGCGAGCAGCGCCGACAGCACGTACTCCCAGACGGGGTCGCGCGGGCTGGCGTGGTACAGGCCCACCGGGCCCTCCTGTCCTTGCGGGCGCAGGCTCTCGAGGAAGGCGAGGTTCTCAGGCGCGATCACCTCCCGCGTCCACTGCGCCGCGAGGCTCGCGCCGCGGGTGAACTCGTCCAGCGCCACCTCGCCCGTGACGGCGAGGTCGTGGTTGCCGGCCAGGCACACCGCGGCGTGCTTGCGCGCGAGCTCCACGCAGGCGTCGGGCTCCGCGCCGTAGCCGACGAGGTCGCCGAGGCACCACAACTCGGCGGCGTCACTTGCCGCGACTGCGTCGAGCGTCGCCTCGAAGGCGTGCCGGTTGCCGTGGATGTCGGAGATGACCGCGACCTTCATCGTTGCTCGGGGAATGACTCAATCCCGCGCGGGACGTATTCCTCGTGCGGAAGCATTCCCGGGCGCAAGCGCGAACGCTCGCCATGATGGCCAGTCTGACGCACGAACCGGCATTCACGCACCGTTGCAAACTCGCTGGCGGCGAGCGGATTGCACGCGCCCGCTTCAGCCAGCGTCTGTCCAGGCCCCGGCACGTGCCGGCACCCAGCCCTACTCCTCCTCCGATCCCGCCTCCGCGCCGCCGTACTCGGGCAGGTTCTTGATGCCCTCACGGGTGCGCCACTTGGAGTAGTTGTCCTCCATCGCGTCGATCAGCTCGCGCATGAAGCGCGGGGAGATGTTCACGCGGGAGACGACCACGCCCGGGACCTCCTCGGACTCGACCTCGTGGTCTACGCGCGCGAAAGTGACGGTGAACTCGTAGTCGGAGTGGCTGACGTTCGCAAAGTTCGCGTATACGCCGCCCATGATCTCGGGGGAGAGATGGATGTTTATGTGGCGCTCGGCGCCAGGGTCTTGGTCGTTCACGTAGTTAGTATCCCAATCTGTGAGCGATATGCGTGTGGCGGTTGCGAAGGCACCTTTAGACAGCCTGCGCGAGGCGGTTCTCGCCGGCGCGGGGGGACTCCCCGGTGGTCCCGGTGTAGATGGGGAGCTTACGCTTGGCAAGGCCGCTGCGATCACGCTCGAGCGCCCACCGCAGGCAAAATTTGGCGACTACTCGACCAATGCTGCTCTGCTGCTTGCTCCTGCCTTTGGCAACGCTCCTCCGCGTGAGGTCGCACAGCGTCTCGGCGAGGAGCTGCAGCGCCGTCTCGGCTCAAGCCTCGCGCGCTTCGAGGTGGCTGGGCCGGGCTTCCTGAACCTGTTTCTCGCTGATGCTTGGCTGCGCGATGCGCTTACACAAGTGCTCGCCGCAGGCGAGCACTTCGGCACGGACGGGGCTGCGCGGCGTGAACGCATCCTCGTGGAGTTCGTCTCGGCCAATCCAACAGGACCAATGCATGTCGGTCATGCGCGCAACGCTGCCTACGGCGACTCGCTCGCACGCGTGCTTGCCTGCTATGGCCACGAGGTTGAGCGCGAGTTCTACGTTAATGACGCTGGCTCTCAGGTGCGCAAGCTGGGCGAGTCGATTCGTGCGCTTGCCCAGGGCGAGCCGCTGCCGGAGGATGGCTACAAGGGCGACTACGTGGCGGAGCTCGTGGCCAAGCTGGCGAATGCGGCCACGATGGAGTCGGCGGAGCTGGGCCGTGCGGCGGTGGCGATCATGATCGGGCAGATCACGGGTTCGCTGAGCGAATTTCGCGTGAGCTTCGACTCGTGGGCGTATGAGAGCGCGCTGCATGTGGGTGACCCGAGCCCAGTCGAGCACGCGCTCACAATCCTCGAACAGCAGGGGCATACCTACCGTCAGGACGGGGCGCTATGGCTGCGCACGACTGACTACAGCGACGACAAGGATCGCGTGCTTGTGCGCTCTTCCGGGGAGCACACCTACTTCGCCTCGGACATCGCCTATCACCAGGCCAAGCGCGAGCGCGGCTTCGAACGCCAGATCGACGTCTGGGGCGCCGACCATCATGGCTACCTGGCGCGGATGAAGGCCGCCTACGCGGCCCTCGGCGGCGAGGACGAGCACCTGGAGATGCTGATCATGCAACTCGTCCACCTTGTTCGCCGCGGCGAACGAGCGCAGATGTCCAAGCGCGCCGGCGAGTTCGTCACGCTCGAGGATCTTGTCCGTGAGATCGGCGTCGATGCTGCGCGCTGGTTTCTGCTCTCGCGCTCGCACGACACCACGATCGATCTCGACCTAGACCTCGCGCGCGAGCAGTCCAGCGAGAATCCCGTCTACTACGTCCAGTACGCGCATGCGCGCATCGTCTCAGTGCTCGCTAAGGCAGGCCCTGCCCGCGTCGCCGCAGCGCTGGAGACACTCGCGCACCTGCCAGATGGACCAGAGCCAGGTAGCAGTTTCGCGCAGGAGCTGCACCCGTCCGAGCGTGCCCTGATCAAGAAGCTGCTGGCCTTTCCGGGCGAGATCGAGGAAGCGGCGCGGCGCCGTGCTCCACACCGGATCACGGCCTATGCGCTGGAGATCGCGCAGGACTTCACGGCCTTCTATCGCGACTGCCGCGTTGTCGGTGCCGAGCCCGAGGACGTCGAATCGTTCCGGCTGGCCCTGTCCGTGGCGGCGCAGCGCACAATCGCGCACTGCCTGGACCTGCTAGGAGTGAGCGCGCCGCTGGAGATGTAACGTACCGCTGGAGATGTCAACGCGTCGGTGGAG
This sequence comes from uncultured Solirubrobacterales bacterium, assembly GCA_963755165.1. Lineage (GTDB taxonomy): Bacteria > Actinomycetota > Thermoleophilia > Solirubrobacterales > Solirubrobacteraceae > Palsa-744. The sequence goes on from CAVWIT010000003.1 coordinate 675,210, forward strand.
ATGTAACGCGCCGCTGGAGACGTAGCGCCGCTGGCGTTGTAAAAGACCCGGAGATGTAATGTTCTTTTTAAAAGCGGGTATAACAATGGATATACCCACTTTATTTTTTTATGTGTACACCCCGCCCTTGATCTTTAGAGTTGTCACAAAAGACGCGCACATCCTGCCGTAGCCGTCCTAGCTGTGCACAGCACCGTCCCAGCGGTGCACAGCAATGTCTCAGCGGTCATACCGCCCGTCAGCGATTCGAACTGCGCTTAGCGGTCAAACCGAGCCAAGTCGGCGTCTAGGCGCGCCGTGTCCGTGGCGGTGAGCTTGGGGATCGCTGCTGCCTCGGCAGACTGCGCGCGCGCGCGCCGGCGCCAGCGTGGCAGCAGCAGCGCCAGCGTCGCCGCCAGTCCGAGCACCGCCGCGAGTGGCACCAGATAGGCGGCCAGGTCGAACCCGTGTGCGCTCGGCAGGGCGAGCGCCGTCGGGCCGTACTGGCTGACCAGCGCCTGTTCGACCTGCGTCTCGGTGTCGCCTTCGCCGATCAGACCCCTGATGAACGCGCGCTCTCGATCTGCCTGTGGCGACTCGGCGACGATCAGCGGGATTTTGCAGGTCACGCACATCACTCTGCGTTCGATCGCCGGCAGCGACGCTCGGGGCGTGGCGGCGAAGGTTGCCACGGGGGAAGCGCCTAACGTGCCCACGATGACCACGATTCCCAGCAGCGCCCGCGATCTCACGCTCTCACGAGTTGCTTTCCGCGAGCCCGATCGCTTTGTTCAGGAACGCCTGGTCGATCTCGCCCCTGGATATCGCCACTATGTTCCCGCCGCGGTCGATCACGAAGCTCTCCGGCAGCTGGTCGGTGCCGTAAGCGCGCGCGAATTCGCCGGTTGTGTCGCGCAGGTTCGTGTAGGTGATGTGGTGTTTGCGCACGAACCCCTGCGAGTCGGTCGAAGCGTCGAGGTATGTCACGCCGAGCACGGTTCCGCTGTGCGGCGCCAGACGGCTCTGGGCATGCTCCAAGAGCGGCGCCTCGGTCTGACACGGCACGCACCATGACGCCCAGAAGTTCAGCACGACCACCTCGCCTCTGTAGGCGGCGAGCGAATCGCCGGTGGCGCCCGTGCCCGCGCCGCCGGACAGCACGGGCAGCCTGCGTGTGGCCTGCGGCGCCACGGGATCCTGCCCGTGCGCGACGGCTTCATCGAGCGTGCGGCTGGCCGAGCGCGTGCTCACGCCGTATACCAGCAGCCCGATCAGGCAGGCTCCCGCCAGCGATATGAGGATCGGCATCGCGAGGCGTCGCACGGGCTTCAGGATAGATGGCCCGGAGAGCGGATGGCCGAGGTCCGGATCGGTCCATTGGCGTAAGATCTGCCCCTGTGCGGTGGTAGCTCAGTTGGTAGAGCGCGAGCTTCCCAAGCTCGAGGTCGCGGGTTCGAGGCCCGTCCGCCGCTTCAACCCCCGCCATAGGACACGACGAGATCGGTTGCCACGCCGACCAGAAACCCCGCGGCGATCAGGTACAGGCCGAGCGTGTGGTGGCCGTAGCGGCGCATGCCCGTCCAGATCTCGCCGATCACGTACAGGATCGCACCACCCGCGAGCGCGTAGAACATCAGCTCCAGGGGGCTCGAGTTGACCTGGTAGCCGACGATCGTGCCCAGGAACGTGGGGCCGCCGCCGATCAGGCCCGCCAGCCCGAGCCAGCGCCAGGACGGGCGCACGGCGCCGAGCGGGCCGACGATGCCAAACCCCTCGGTAGCATTGTGCAGGCCGAAGCCGATCACGAGCACGGTCGCCAGGCCGATCGCTCCAGTCTTTGCCGAGACGCCGATCGCCAGCCCCTCGGCGAAGTTGTGCAGCCCGATTGCCATCGCGATCACCATGCCCGTCTGCAGCGCCCTGCGCTCGGCGTCGCCAGCGCCCGTCTGTGCGCGCGCAACCTGCGCGGGGTTGAGCACCGCCTCGGCCTCGCCGCCGGCCAGGGGGGCTGGACGGCTCCTGCGTGCGCGCAGCCTGCGCTCGACGGCGGAGATTCCCGCCGTGCCGATCGTGAACCCGAGCGCGAGCAGCGCGAACAGGCCGAGCACGTGTCCGAACCCGGTCGTGTGGTGCTTGAACTGGCTGAGCGCCGTTTCGAGGATTTCCTCGCCGTGCCTGGTCACGTCCATGAATATGAATGCGAGGATCCCCACCGAGAACATCGCCAGGCTCACGCGCAGCTGGTCGCTGACCGTCCGCATCCGGCCCACGGGCAGGCCGATGTAGATCGTGAATCCCGCGATCGCGCCGAGCGCGATCGTCTCGCCGAAGCTCATGCCTGATCCGTTCGTCTGTTCGTCATTCGATCCTTCCGCAACCGCTCGCCGCCCGTGCGGCGTCGAGTTAGGGATGCCTAATTTCTACCACAGCGGTCGGGATTGCGCGCGCTATACGCATCCGGCGGCCTGGCGCGCGTTCTCGTGTCGCACCCCGGATGCCCTCCGCCGCCAAATACGTGAGAATCACTCGTCATGCACGTCACAGCCAAGGCCGACTACGCCGTGCGCGCGGTCATAGAGCTCGCCTCCGGCAGCCAGGACTCACCGCGCAAGGTCGACGAGGTCGCTACGGCCCAGGGGATTCCAGTGTCGTTTCTGGAGAACATCCTCACGCAACTGCGCTCCTCCGGACTGGTTCGCAGCCAGCGTGGCCCCGAGGGCGGCTACTGGCTCGCCAAGCCCCCCGAGGAGGTCAACCTCGCGCAGGTCATCCGCGCGGTCGAGGGTCCGCTCGTCGGCGTTCGCGGGCTGCGCCCCGAGGAGGTCTCCTACGAGGGCTCGGCCGAGTCGTTGCAGCAGGTCTGGCTTGCGCTGCGGGCGAACCTACGCAAAGTTTTGGAGCACGTAACGCTCGCGGACGTCGCCTCGGGCACACTGCCGCCCGAGATTGTTGCGCTTACGAAGCAGGAGGAAGCCTGGCATACCCGCTAGGGCGAAGCGCGCCTACCGAGGACAGCACGTCAGCGATGCAGGCCTCCTGCACTTGCTGGGCCTGAATCGCGAATGGCTCGGGTCCAACGGCACCGAGGCGTATGCCCACTCCGATACGCGCCAGGTGCATCGTGCCGAGCGTCTGCGTGTAGAGGTGGTTTGCGGTGAAGTCGGGATCGTTGACGGTGAAGACTCCCTGCTGCGCACCGAGGGCGAGGATCTTCGAGAGCTTGTCCAAGCAGGCGGCCATGCCTTGCCCGAGGCGGATCCAGACGGCGTCGGAGACCATTTCGCGCAGCTCCGCGGCGGGCCTTCGCATCAGCGACATGCCGCAATCCAGAAATGCCGGGTGCTCGAGGCAGTAGTCGGTGTAGCGCCGCCAGCCGTCCTCGAGACGCACGATCGGGTCCGGCCCCTTGGGTATCTCCTCCAGACGCTCCGCCAGCTCTGAGAGGTAGCTCGTGAGCGTCAGCACGAACAGCTCCTCCTTGGAGGAGAAGTACCGGTAGATGAGGCCCCTGTTGATGCCAACCGCGCGTGCGATGTCCTCCATCGGCGCGTCCTGCAGGCCGCGTTCGTCGAACAGCAGGCGAGTCGCCGCGACTATCTCCTGCTCGCGCTGACGGCGCACGCGCACACGATCCGAGGCGGTCTGCGGATTGGCGATCGAACTGGCCATCGACCGTACTCTAGCGCGACTGTAACAGCAGATCAAACACAGTGTTTGACAACCGTTTACATTTACTCTAGATTCAGCTGGGCAGGCCGAGAAAGAGTTTCTCGCCGGACCGCGAACGAAAAGGAGACGTACCCCCGATGTCCGCCACTCCCGTCGCCAGCTCTGAGACGACCGAGGCCGCGGAGGCCGCGGTGGAGGCGATCACCAGCGCGTCGAACAAGGACGCGACCTTCTCGATGGCGCTGACCCAGGACCAGAAGGACATCCGCGAGTGGGTGCACGGGTTCGCCGCCGACGTGATGCGTCCAGCCGCGCACGAGTGGGACGAGAAGGAGTCCACCCCCTGGCCGATCATCGAGGAGGCCGCCAAGATCGGCCTGTACGGCTTCGAAGGGCTCGCCCAGTTCTTCGCCGACCCCACGGGCCTGACGCTGCCGATCGTCAACGAGGAGCTGTTCTGGGGCGACGCCGGCATCGGCATGTCGATCATGGGCACCGCGCTGGCCGTGGCCGCGATCTTCGGCCAGGGGTCGGGAGAGCAGATCGGCGAATGGATCCCGCGCTGCTTCGGAACGCAAGACGACCTCAAGGTCGCCGCGTTCTGCGCCTCCGAGCCCAACGCCGGCTCCGACGTCAGCGCGCTGCGCACCACCGCCAAGTTCGACGAGGCCGCCGGCGAGTGGGTGCTCAACGGCCAGAAGGCGTGGGCCACCAACGGCGGCATCTCCGACATCCACGTGATCGTCGCCACCGTCGACCGCGAGCTCGGCTCGAAAGGGCACGCCGCGTTCATCGTGCCGATGAGCGAAGCCAAGGGCATCTCCCAGGGCTCGAAGGTGTCCAAGCACGGCCTGCGCGCCTCGCACACCGCCGACGTCTTCCTCGACGACTGCCGTGTCCCCGCCGGCCATGTGCTCGGCGGCAAGGAGAAGCTCGACGAGCGCCTCGCCCGCGTGCGCGAGGGCAAGAAAGGCAACTCGCAAGCGGCGATGCAGACGTTCGAGTCATCCCGCCCCACCGTCGGCTCGCAGGCGCTCGGCATCGCCCGTGCGGCGTATGAGTACTCGCTCGAGTACGCCAAGGAGCGCGAGCAGTTCGGCAAGAAGATCATCGAGAACCAGTCGATCGCGTTCACGCTCGCCCGCATGAAGCTCGAGATCGACGCTTCCCGCCTGCTCGTGTGGCGCGCGTCGTGGATGGGGCGCAACCAGGTCCCCTTCGAGAACGCCGAGGGCTCGATGAGCAAGTGGAAGGCCGGTGAGGTCGCCGTGTGGGTGACCGAGCGTGCGATCCAGATCCTCGGCGGCAACGGCTACACGCGCGAGTTCCCCGTCGAGCGCTGGCACCGCGACGCGAAGATCTACGACATCTTCGAGGGCACCGCCGAGATCCAGCAGCTCGTGATCAGCCGCGCGATCTCAGGGATGTACATTCGGTAGCTATCCAGAGTCCGGGTTCACAGACGCCCGTGGGGAGGGTCGTGGACCAAGCGAGACGAGGACGCACCGAGCGAAGTGTGCTCGGCACACGAGTGAGGGAGGACATGGTCTCGCGCCGTGTCCACGGCCCTCCCTACCAGGCTTGGCTGGCGCCGCAGTGTGGGCAGGCCACGGTGGTTGAGACCGACGCGGCGAACACGAATCCGCAGTCGCACGTATAAGAGGCGTTGTCGATCGGGCCGCCGGCGTTGCGCACGCGAGCGATCGTCGAGTCGCGCTCGAAGGCCGTCGCCGCCGTCGCCACGTGTAGCTCGGTCGCGCCGGCCGCGGCCGCGTGCTTGCGTCCGTGCCGGCGCGGGCGGCGGCGAGGCTCGGCATCGGTGGAGTGGGGTAGACGTTGCAGCAGGGCGGCGGCTCTCATGACGATCTACTCATAGAGACTCTCCACACATCCAAAGGTTTCGCTCTGAGCGCACAATTTCCTGGGCGAGCGGCGGGACCGGACCGGCTGTGGCGTCCGTCGAGCCATGTCGAGGAGCGACGCCGAGGAGCACAGTGCGTGGAATACTTGACCGCGATGAACCCCGCGCGCAAGCGAACGGTGCGGCTGACGGTGGCCCTGAGCGCGGCCGTGATACTGGCCGGAGCGTTGATCTACACGAGCTTCAGCGCCGCCTCGCCCGCCCTCACGCCGAGCCAGCTCGTCCATCAGGCCCAGCCCGGGCGCAGCTACCAGCTGACGGGCACGGTCGTGGGTGGCTCGGTCCACCGCGATGGCGACACGCTGGACTTCAGCGTCGAGGATCGCGCGGGGGGGACTGCTGTTCCCGTCAGCTACACCGGCACGGTGCCCGACCCGTTCCGCGAAGGGCGCGAGGTGATCGTGACGGTGCAGAAGCAGGACGGGGCGTACGTCGGCGAACGGGACTCGCTGATCACGAAGTGCCCGTCCAAGTACACGGTCGCGCCGCCCAGCGGCGCCAAGCAGAGCTACTGACATGGCAGGCCTCGGCAGCGCCTGCCTGCTGCTCGCCCTGGCCGTGTGCATATACGGGATCGGCGCCTCGCTGTACGGGGTGCGGCGGGAGCGCCCAGAGTGGTCGGACTCCGGGCGGCGCGCGGTGTACGCGCTGGCGGGTGTGTTGACGGTCGCGTTTGTGGTCCTGGAGGTCGCGTTCCTGCGCAACGACTTCTCGTTCAACACGGTCGCCGACACCTCCAGCCTGACCACGCCGACGTTCTACAAGGCCGCTGCGGTGTGGTCCTCGCAGGAAGGCTCGCTGCTGCTGTGGGCGTGGCTCTTGTCGATGTGGTCGAGCCTCGTGCTGTTCCTGACGCGCAAGCGGATGCGCGACGTGGCGGCGTACGCGACCGCGATCCTGCTCGGGTTCGGTGGGTTCTTCGTGTCGCTGATGATCTTCTACGCGAACCCGTTCGTCACGACCCACCCGGCACCGGTCGAAGGCGCCGGACTGGACCCGCTGCTGCGGTTTCCGACGATGATGATCCACCCGCCGATGCTGTACTCGGGCTACACGCTGTGCACGATCCCGCTCGCGTTCGGCATGGGGGCGCTGCTGGCGCGGCGCGTGGACGCCGAGTGGATCAGGGCGATCCGCCGGTTCGCCTTCGCCGCTTGGTTCTTCCTCGGAATCGGCATCCTGCTCGGCGCGCGCTGGTCCTACGCCGAGCTCGGCTGGGGCGGCTACTGGGGCTGGGACGCGGTCGAGAACGCCTCGCTGATGCCCTGGCTTACGGGGACGGCGTTCCTGCATTCGCTGATGATCCAAGAGAAGCGGGGGATGCTGAAGGTGTGGAATGCCTCGCTCGTGCTCGCGACGGGCACCCTGGCGATCATGGGCACGTTCCTGGTGCGCAGCGGTGTGCTGAGCTCGATCCACGCGTTCGGCGGGCAGACGCTGGGCGTTCCGTTCGTGTGTCTGATCGGCGTGCTGATCGCCGGCTCGATCTATCTGGTGGTCACGCGCCGGGACATGCTGCGCTCCGAGCATCGCATCGATTCGCTGCTGTCGCGCGAGTCGGTGTTCCTCGCCAACAACGTGGTGTTGGTCGCCTTGTGCTTCGTGATCTTCTGGGGCACGTACTTCCCTCTGATCTCCGAAGCGCTGACCGGCAAAGCCGCCTCGGTCGGCCCACCCTGGTTTGACCGCTACACGGTGCCGCTGGCGCTGATCCTCGTGCTGCTGTCCGGCATCGGCCCTGTGATCGCCTGGCGGCGTGGGACACTGGTCAACGCGCGGCGCAACTTCCTCGCGCCGGTCGCCATCGCGCTGGGGACGCTGGTCGTGCTACTGGCGGCCGGCGTCTCGGGCAAGCCGTTCGCGCTGGCGATGTTCGGCTGCGCGGCGTTCGTGCTGGGGTGCGTCGGGCAGGAGTTCTACCGGGGGGTGCGCGCGCGGCGATCGATGGCTGCAGAGACGGCCCCGGTCGCGCTGATCGCGCTCGTGCGGCGCAACCGCAGGCGCTACGGTGGCTACATCGTGCACATCGGCATCGCCGTGCTGTTCGTCGGCGTGGCGGCGTCGTCTTCCTTCCAGCACGCCGTCGAGCCCACCCTGTCGGTCGGCCAGTCGAGCAGGGTTGGCGCCTACACCGTCCGCTACGTGCGCCCCACGGCGACCGTCACGCCGAGCAATGACGCCGCCCACACCGGAGCCACGCTGAGCCTGGGAGCGGTGCTGGACGTGAGCAAGCACGGACGGCACGTGGCGACGTTGAACCCTAGCGAGGGCTACTACGCCTCCGACGAACCCTCTCAGGGCTCGGTCGGCAGCCTGATCGGCGGCCAGCCCGTCAGCCACGTGGCCATGAACGCGGGGATCGCGCGCGATGTGTGGAGCGCTATCGCGCCGGACATCGAAACGCCCCAGCTGAAGCGGATCGTCGAAATCGGCAACCGCACGATTCCGTTCGTGGCACCCGAAGACGCGTTGATCGCGGTCGCGTTTCTCGCTCGCTCCTACCTGCAGCACCCGCCGCCGGCGCAGTTTCATTTCATCGTCTCCCCGCTGGTCATGTGGATCTGGATCGGGGGGCTGATCGTGTTCGGCGGCGGCCTGATCGCGATCTGGCCGGCTCCGAGCGCGATGCGCCGGCGCGTGGCGGTGCTTGCGCGCGACCGCCGTGCACGCGCCGCGCAGGGCCTGGCGCGCGCCTAGCGAGTGGACATCCTGGTTGCGATCCTGACGGTTGTGCTGCTCGGCGTAGTGATCCTGCTCGTCAGTGCGCCTCTGCGCGCAGCCCGGCGCCCCGGGATGGGCGGGGTGGGCGGGGTCCAAATCAATGAGTCAACTGCGGATCGTGTCGACCTGCAGGCTGCGCGTGAGGCCAAGTACCGCGAGATCCGCGACGCCGAGCTCGACTACCGCACGGGCAAGCTCTCCCAGGAGGACTATGCCTTGGTCGATGGAACGCTGCGTGCCGAAGCCGTGGAGATCCTCGACCGGCTGGCGGCGCTCGGTGACGACGCTCCCGAGGACGCCGAGCGCTGATATAGGCCCAGGATTGCGTTAGGCCCAGGGGCGCTTCAGGAGGATGATCGCGTTCACGGCGAACAGGATCGCGAAGAAGATCGTCCAGCGGTTGAGGTTGCGCTCGACCATCGAGCCGCCCCCGAGCGGGCCCTGGCCGCTGCCGACTCCGAACGCGCCCGACAGACCGGAGTCCTTGCCGGAGTGCATCAGCACGAGGAAGATCAGGATCACGCAGATCGCGACCTGCAGGACAGAGAAAATCGTTTCCACGAACTCAGATTATCGCGTCGAGGCTCCGAAAGCTCGCCTACGGACAGGCGACGCTGGTGGAGGCGCTTGCGGTGGAACCATCGGCGAACGTAAAGCTCGCGGCGAACGGAAACCCACCGGCAGGGCAGCTGCGCGGCACGAGGATGGCCCCGGCGGCGGCGTGCGCTCGGGGTCCGCGCCCGACTCCGCCGACCGTCAGCGACAGAGAGACGAAAGACGCGTTCGGCTCGAGCACGAGCGTCGGGATAGGAGGGATCGAGACCGTCAGCTTCGAGCCGTACGGCGCGCTGTTGGGTTCGAGCACGCCTGTGCTGATCGAGCTCTGATTGAGCGGAGTTTCGCCCTGGCCGAAGATCTCGAGCGTCGGTCGGGAGCCCCGGTTGGGGCCGCGAAAGATCGTGACGGTGGCTTCCTCTCCGACCGCCAGCGAGCCGGCGTGCACGCTCATCGAGGCATGGCCGCGGCCCACGAGCGATCCCACTGGACAGCCGGCCGCGCCTCTGTGCTGCAGCAGCGACCTGGTACATGTCCCGACGCCGCGCAGGTTGATCCTCAGCCCGGCAGGGAGACGCACAACCATCCCACTCAGGGGCGCCGGCACGCCTTCTTCGCCGACCGAGAACCTGAACGCGAGCGTGAGCGCTGTGCTCGCGCCGAGCCGGTTGGGGAGCAGCGAGGGACGCATGCTCGCGCTGGTTGCCGTCTGTGCCGCCTGAGCCACCCCCGGGGGCAGGGTGCACAGCCAGCACGCCGCCAGCACCCCTGAGGCTCCTCGCCGGCTCACTTCTTCGGGCAGGGGATCTTGACCGCGCTTTTGACGGTCGAGCCGTCCTCGAAGCTGAATTCCGAGGCGCCCGGCCAGCCGCCGCGCGGACAGGTCTTGGGGGTGATGATGCCCTTGACGTGCAGCAGCTTGCGCTTGCCATGGACCCTCTTGAAGTAGGCGACGTTTTTCGCGCCGGCCGTGAAGAAGGCGCTGATCGCCGAGGCGTCGGAGGCTTCGGGCAGGACTTTGATCAGCGGCACTTCGAGGCTGAAGCCGAGCCCGTATGGCTTGGGAAACTGGATCACCGGCGCTTTGAACACGAGCTGGATCGAGACCGGGCTGGAGCCCTCGAGGTAGATCAGCAGTTCGACGTGACCCGGCGTGTTGTCGGCGAGGAAGAAGTCGACCGTGTATTCCTCGTGGATCACTTCTTTGGCGATTTCATACGCGCCCACTCCGCCGCCGAATCCGGCCTTGGAGTCAGCGGGACAAGCCTGGGGACCGATGTTTTCGAGCGCCGCGGCGCTGCAAGTACCCGTGCCTTCGAGGTTCAGGGTCAGCCCCGCCGGGCCCATCACGTTGATGTGGGTGATCGGCGAGGGGACGGGCAGGTTCGTCGAGCCAATGTCCGCGCTGCCGAACACGTTGGTCGGAACCCCGAGCGCGTCGGGCGAGAAGCCGGCCTTGGTGATGGTCACGGTCTCTTCGGCCTGCGCGGCGCTCGCAGCGGCCAGCATCAGCCCACAACCGGCAAGCACCGTGGCAATGATCCGAGCTCTGGGCATTTCGAGCACCACTCCTCTCCCTTGTGTATCGACCCGCCGGACCGATCGCCGGCTCCTGGAACACTAAACCTCGGCAGGGAAAGATGGAGCGGTCCGGGGGAGGACCGGCACGTTCCGCCGCGAACATCGGTACGGTTCGCTGCTTTGCACGTGAGAAAGCCCCGAAGAACATGGGCCGAACAGAGGCTGGCCAGGCGTGATTACGAATCCTTTACGGGTTCTTGCTTCTCTGCCGATATGAATCTCGGCGGCGTGCCCCGCGATCGTGGGTCAGCGGCGCCGACCGACGATCTACGATGAACACAAGGGACCGCACGATGACCAGCCTCAAAGAAGGCCGCCGATGAGCGGCTTGCATGGCGTGGGTCTGCGCCGCGGCACAGGTTCGCGCCGGCTGAGATGGCGCGCGACGCTGTCTGCGCTGGCCGGTGGCGGGCTCACGATGGCCGGCCTCGGCGGGCCGCTGGCCGGCGGCGCTCTCGGCGCCGAAGCGCCGACTGGCTCGACCACCACCGGGGAAGGCGCGCAGCCGCCCACCACCTCGACGACGCCGGAAGTGGGCATCTCGACGACGGGTTCGGGTCAGTCCACCACGAGCACGCCGACAACGCCCGCGTCAACCCCCCCGGCCGCGCCCTCGTCCACGTCCACATCTGCGACCACGACGACCGGGCCGTCGCCCCCGGCCCCGAGTGCCGCCCCGACACCCCCTGCGGGGGAAGCTCCCGCGGTGCTCGTGCGGCACAAGCAGCAGGCGACCCCGAGCGGGCCGGCGAGCAGCAACCTCACCCAGACCAAAGCCAAGCGCACCGGCGGTGGGTCGGCCAAGAGCGGTGCCATCTCGGCCGCGGGCGGCCCCAACAACGTGGCGCCGCCGCCGCAGCTGGTGGCCGGCGAGGCTGGTGCGCTGGCGGCAATGCTGGGCGGCTCGGCCGCATCCGTGCAGGCGCTGGACTTCTATCGCGTCCCGCTGTTCCTGCTGCCGATCTATCGGGCCGCGGCGATCCAGTACGACGTGCCCTGGCCGATCCTCGCCGCGATCAACGAAATCGAGACCAACTACGGGACCGACCTGTCCGTCTCCAGTGCCGGCGCCGAGGGGTGGATGCAGTTCGAGCCCGCCACCTGGCTGCAGTACGGGGTGGACGCGCTGAACGCCGGCTACGCCGATCCTTACAATCCGGTTGACGCGATCTTCGCCGCCGCGCGCTACCTGAAGGCCGCGGGCGCGGCCCATGACCTCAGCGCGGCGATCCTTGCCTACAACCACTCCGAAGCGTATGTCAGCTCGGTGCTGTTGCGCGCGAAGCTGATCGCCGCCTATCCAGATCAGGTGATCGCCACCTTGACAGGCCTCGTCGATGGGCGCCCGCCGGTAACCGGCAAGCGCATCGGCTGGGGCGCACCGACCCTGGGCGCCGGCGCCCAGTTGCCCTCCTCCTCCAGCGCGACCGCGGGCGCCGTTGCCTCCACACCGGCAAGCGGTGCCGGCGCCGCCACCACGCCCGGCTCGTCCTCGCCGGCGAGCGCCGCGACGCCAGGCTCCTCGGCCGCGCCCGCTCCGGCGAGCGCCGCGTCCACTGCTACCACGGCCGGAATGGCGCCGCAGTTCGTGGACGTCACAAGCGAACCGAATGCGGACGCCGTGGCGGTGCAGGACGGCCGGGTGGTCAAGCTGGGAAGCTCGTCCAAGCTCGGCAGGTACGTGGTCCTGCAGGATGTGTATGGGGACGTGTTCACGTATGCCGGACTGGGCCTCATCGCCCGCAGCTATGAGCCTCCGAGGTCGGAGTCCGCCGCGAGCCCCTCGGTGCGGGCCTCTAGCGCGCCGACACAGATGGGCTCAGGGTCTTTCTCCCCCGCGCCCACGGGCGAATCGACCCCCACAGGGTCGAGCAAGGTGCGCGTGTTCGCCCATCCCTACCGCAATCCCGATGCGCAGGCGGCGATCACGCGCGCCAAGGCATATGGCCACACCTCGGTCACGAACGGGCGCCAGCCGTTGCGTGGCGGATCGGTTGTCACCGAGGGCACCGTGCTCGGCCGGGTCAGCATGCCTTCGGGCGCCAGGGACGGTCATCTGCGCTTCGCGATCCGGCCCGCGGGCGATGCGAGCACGATCGATCCGCGGGCGATCCTCTCCAACTGGACTCAGCTCGACGCAGCGCTGCACCTGCGGGGCGCAAAAGGCAACCCGAACCTGCTCGGCGCGACCGCGAGCGATGTGTTCCTCCTGTCCAAGAGCCGGCTCGAGCGCGAGGTGCTGTCCGACCCGGGCATCGGGCTATCGGTCTGCTCGCGTCGCGAAGTCACTTCGGGAGCGATCGACAAGCGCGCGCTGGCGGTGCTCGCGTTCCTGTCGCGCAGCGGACTGAAGCCAACCGTCGGCACGCTGCGCTGCGGGGCGTATGACGCCTCTGGTTATGTGGTCCCCGGCCACGCCGGTGACGCGGTCGCGATCGTCGCGATCAACGGCGTCCCGATCGCCGGTCATCAGGGCGCGGGGTCGATCACCGACACGACGATTCGCACGCTGCTGACGCTGCAGGGCGAATTCACGCCCGCTCGGATCGTCAGCCTGATGCGCTACCCGGGAGCACCGACGACGCTCGCGCGAGCCGACCACGGCGACTACGTCGAGATCGTGTTCGTGCCCGCGCCTGCGCACGTGCACGCTGTGCAATCCGCCGCGGCGACCGCCGCTGCCCATTCGGCCGGTGCCGGGAAGACCGCGCCCGCGCCGGTGGCGATCGTCGGCGAGCTGAGTCCGGCGCAGTGGGAGCAGTTGGTCGCGCGCATCGGCGCGCTACCTGCGCCGACCGTGGCGGTCAAGCCGAGCTCCGCCGCGATTCCCGACCACCCGGCGTCCGCGAGCTCATCCCCGGCCGCGCAGGGGCAACGTCGGCCGGGGACAGCTTCTTCCTCCGGCGGTTAGCCGGAGGACCCTCCACTGGGAGCTGCGCTGCCGGGGCGGCGGAACGCGCTCGTGAGCTCGCCGCGGCACTTGGACTCGGCTGTCCGGAACTGCGAGCTGGCCGTATCGATGCCTTTGGTGTCGAAGATCGGCCCTTTGCCGGAGGTGTTCGGTGCCGGCACGTTCACGCCGTTTTCGCGCATGCATGCCGCGAACTTGGTCAGCGCCTGCTTGAACGCGGGGCTCTGCAGGCGCGCTCCGGGTCCGCGGCCCGCGAACGCGCCGCCGCCGCACTTCTTGATCGCGGCTTCGTACTGCGCGCGCGTCACGCCGCTCGGCAGCTGAGGCCCGCCGGCACCGCCGAGAAATCGGCCCGGGCCGCCCGGCGGTCGCTGGCCGGGAGTCCGTTTAGGCAGCGTGATCCCGTTTTTCTGCAGGCATTCGCGCAGCGCTTTGAAGCGCGACACGCCTGCCCCTGTGGCGCCCGTGCCTGTCGTACCCGTGCCCGTAGGTGTCGTGGCGGATGCGCTCGTGCTCGTGGAGGAGCTTTTCGAGGAACTGCCGCAGGCCGCCAAGACGAGACAGGCGAGCAGGAGTACGAGCACCGCGATGGCGCTCGTCGCGAGTTTGCGTCTGTTGCTGTTGATATGAGGCATGGAGCTCCTTTTTCGATGATCGTGCTGTCGGACGCACACCCCGCCTGGCGGCGATCGCCGGTCCGCAAGATAGTGAGTGATGTCGCGGCCGTCCTCGTGTCGTCAGCCGCCGTTGCCGAACAGGGCCGGTCCGCCGCCGCTGCCACTGTTCCCGGTGGTGCCTGCGCTGCGCCCACCGCCACTCGCGCCGGCGCCGGCGAACAGCGCGCCCAGACCTCCGCCGTTGCCGCCGACACGGATCGATTCGGCGTTGATCGCGCCGTTAGCGCCGGCGGCGCCCGTGACGACGACAGTTTCGCCCGGGTGGATGCCCTTGACGCTGGATTTCACGGTCTTGGTGACCGTCGAGGCCGCCGATGTCGTGACCTTGACGGTGTTGCCTTCGGAGTTGGTTACGTACAGCGTGTCATCGGAGACATACGCCACGCTGCCGGCAGTCGCTCCGGCGCCGGCGCCGAACCCACTCGCACCGGTGCTGCCCGTCGTACCCGAGCCGCCCGTTGCGCTGCTGGCGCCCGCGCCAGAGGCCCCTCCGCGCAGCGTCGCAAAGCGCGAGGCGAGGCTCGCCACGGCCCCGGAGGATGAGCTCGAGGATGTCTGGCCCTTCTCGACGAGCACGCCACCGATGAACCCACAGGCGATCAGCAGCACGCCGAGCAGCGCGAGGAAGACGAGATTCCCACCTGCCCCATTCCCGCTCACCCCGAGCAGACGCCTACGCGGCCTGGGAGGCAGCTCCTCGATAGGCTCCTCGTCCCATTCCTCCTGTTCGTCCTCCGCGACCGGCTCGTAAGCGGCGAGCGTATCCACTGGAGCTGCGGCTGCGGCCTCCCCGGTAGCGGTCTGCTGGATGGTTGTCTCCTGGTCGGGCATCGCGGGCTCCTCGTTGGGGGAAGATTGCTCACTCAAAGCGCAGCGCCTCGATCGGTCGCAGCGCGGCGGCGCGAGCGGCGGGATAGGTGCCGAAGAACAGGCCCGACAGCGCTGCCGCGCCGAAGGCGAGGAAGATCGAGTACGTGGCGATTTCCGGGTGCACGCCGGCGATTTCGAACCGGCTGCCGAGCACGCCGACGAGCACGCCGGTGATCCCGCCGAACAGGGAGACGAGCACGGCCTCGGTCAGGAACTGGGTGAGGATGTCTGAGCGCCTGGCGCCGATCGCCTTGCGGATGCCGATCTCGCGCGTGCGCTCGGTGACCGATACCAGCATGATGTTCATCACGCCGATTCCGCCTACAAGCAGCGAGATTGCGGCGACCTCGCCGAGGAGGGTCGTGAATACGCTGCTGGTCGAGCTGGACGTTTCCAGCAGCGACCCCTGGTTGAGTACGCTGAAGCCCGGTTCGGAGGTGTTCTTGATTTTATGGCGTTCCTCGAGCACCTGGGTGACCTCTGCTTCCGCGACGCCCAGCGAGGACTCGGACTGGGCCTGGACCGTGATCGAGTCGATCGGCCCGACGCCGGTGAGCGAGTCCTGCACGGTCGTGATCGGGGCCATCACGACGTCGTCCTCGTTGGTGGCTCCGTTGGTGCCCTTTTTCGCCAGCACGCCGACCACTTCGTAGTTGCTGCCGTTGACCTTCATGTTCTGTCCCACCGGACTGACCCCGGCGAACAGTTCCTGCACGACTTCCTGACCGATCACCGCGACACGCTTGTGTGCAGAGACGTCGGCTTCCGTGAATGCGGAGCCTTCGGCGATGTTGTAGCTGTGGGCGCTCAGGTAGGACGGTGTCGTGCCCACGAAGGAGGATGGTTCATAGCTCGAGCTGCCGTAGACGAGCTTTACGCTGGTGGCGTTCACGACGGGAGAGGCGCTCTTGACGTCAGGGGTCAGACCGGGGCTCTGCAGCGCTTGCGCGTCGGCCCTGGTCAGCGACACGGTGCCCGCGGTGCTCGCCCGTGCACCGCCGCGGAAGCCGCCGCTGGATTGCACCACCAGCACGTTGGTTCCGAGGCTCTGGATGCGCGACTGAACGGCCTTGGAGGAGCCGTTGCCGACGGCGATCAGCACGATCACCGAGGCCACTCCGATCGTCATGCCCAGGATCGTCAGGCCCGAGCGGAGCTTGTTCGCGGTGATCCCGCTCCACGCGATGCGCAGCATCTCGGGACCGATCATGGCTGTGCCTCGATCGCTTGCGCTACAGCGGCCGCCGGCTGTGCACGACCTGGCGTGGCCGTGCCCGCGCCAGGGCCGGCGCCCGCGCTGGCGCCGGTGGGGTGGTGGGCGGACTTCTGGTGGTGGAGCGCCGGTGGGGCGTCGTGCACGCCGAGCGAGCGGCTGTCCTCGACGATCTCACCGTCGCTGAGCCGGATCACCCGCTTGGTCTGCTGCGCGACGTCGGGCTCGTGGGTGATCAGGATTACGGTCCGGCCTTCTTCGTTCAGGCGCGCGAATATCCTCAGGACGTCCTCGGTCGAGTGCGAATCCAGGTTCCCGGTGGGCTCGTCGGCGAGGATCAGCGAGGGGTTGGTCACGATCGCCCGTGCGACCGCGACCCGTTGCTGCTGGCCACCCGACAGCTCCGAGGGCTGATGGTGCAGGCGATGGCCCATCCCCATCGAGCGCAATGCCCGCTCGGCGCGCCGTCTACGCTCGACTCCCCTCAGTCCGGCATAGGCGAGCGGCAGCTCGACGTTGACGAGCGCGCTCGTGCGCGGGACGAGGTTGAAGCTCTGGAAGACGAAGCCGATCTTGCGGTTGCGCAGGTCGGCGAGATCGTCCTCGTCCATCTGACCGATGTCCACGCCGTCGATCTCGTAGCGCCCGCTCGTGGGTATGTCCAGACAGCCGAGGATGTTCATCAGGGTGCTCTTGCCGCTGCCCGAGCTGCCCATGATCGCGACGAAGTCGCCGGCGTCGATCCGAAGCGTTACGTTGCGAAGCGCCTGCACGCGGATCTGCCCTAGGTCGAAGACCTTGCTGACGTCGCGCACGCGTATGACCGGATGTTGTGGACGGTGCTCATCGCGCAGGGCAGAGGCGTCGCCCGTTGCATCGCGAAGCACCAGCGGGCGGCTGCGAGGGACGCGCGAGTGGGCTGTCGGCATCCGCGAGCGCAGAGGACGCATCAACCGCCACCGCCCCTGAAGAATGCGGCCCCTCCGCCGCCACCGCCGACGAAGCCGCCACCGCCGAGCCCGCCACCGAGTGCCCCGCCACCGAGGCGGCTGCCGAGCCTGGAGCTGAGGCTGCTCGTGCCGGTGCTCGTAGCGGTTGGCAGAAGCACCTTTTCTCCCGCCTGCAGGCCGCTGAGGACGATCGTCGAGCTGTTGCCGGCCAGCCCTGTGATCACGCGCCGGCGTTCCTGCTTGCTGCCGTGCAGGACGGTCACCGAACTGGCCGAGATCGCGCTGGTCGGAACGTTGACGCCTTCGGCCTGCTTGACGACGACTTCGGCGGTCGCGCTCATGCCGGGCTTCAGGCCGGATTCCATCTGGTCGAGCGCAAACGTGACGTCGTAGCTCACCACACCGCTGTTGCTTGTCGAGAGAATGGCGACTTCGCTGACGTGAGCCGCCAGCTTGGCTCCGTTGAGGGCTTCGACGGTGACCGTCGCGGTCTGGCCATTCCTTACGTTGCCGATTTCCGATTCGCTCAGCGGCACCACGAGCTGCATAGAGCTGAGGTCGCTCAGGATCGCGAACGCCGAGCTGGACGAGCCCGAGCCGCTGGAGGAACCGGAGCCGCTGGAGGAACCGGAGCCGCCGGACGAGCTCGACGAGCCCGCGCCTGAGCGGCCCGCCGCAGAGGCGCCACTCGCCGCGGCCGCGCTGGATCCCGATCCGCTGGATGAGCCCCCGCTGGCGCTCGAAGCCCTGGTCGTTCCCTGAGCGGAAACGTTTTCGCCGACTTCGCCCGACAGCGAGACGATCGTGCCAGTTTTGGGCGCGTACAGCTTCGTGTCTGCGACCGCCTGTTCGTCGCCTTCGACTGTCAGCTTGTCACTCTGCACGGCGGCCCGCGCGGACGCTATGTTTGCGTCGCGGGTGGCTTCGCTCTCAGGCGCTTTGGATGTGCTCGAGGACCCGCCGCCCGAGGAGGACGAGCCCGCGCTTTCGCCATTGGAGCTCGACGGGGCTTCTCTGGAGGACTTGGACCTGGAGACCGCGGCGGTTTTGCCGGCACCGGCTGAGCCCGAGCTTGAGCCCGAGCCTGAGCCTGAGCCCGAAGAGGTTTCTCCGCCGTCTTCTTCCACCTGCGCCAGATTCGCCACCGCGGCCTGCAGGGTCGCCCGTGACTGTTCGAGCGTCACTTCGGCGCTCTGCGGGTCAAGCGTCGCCAGCAGCTGACCCTGCACGACCTGCTGCCCCTGCGTCACGTAGATGTGCGTAACCGTGCCGCTTGTCTTGAATCCGAGATCGAGCTGGCTGGCTGGCTGCAGGTTGCCGCTGCCGGAGACGGTGGACTGGACGACTCCCTCGGCGGCGGTGGCGGTGCGGGTCACGGTGCTCTGGCTGCCAGACGCCGGTCCCACGACGAGGATGGCCGCGACAATCGCACCGGTGCAGAGAGCCCCCAGTACGTAGACGAGCCAGGATGCTCTGGTGCGCGCGGTCATGTCGCTCGACTTGGATGCTGGTTCAAGCCTGTAAGAGGGTACGAAGAAACGCTGCAAGGAGACCTAAATTCGCCTAAATGTTGCGGCCGTCTTTCTTTATGCGCGATGATGCGCGCAATGCCCCTCTACGGCGGGATCGATCTCGGCGGGACGAAGATCCAGGCGGTGATCGTCGACGACGACCACAAGGTGCTCGGCTCTGCCCGCCATCCCACGCCGACGAGCGGCGGGCCTGAGGATGTGGCGCACGAGATGGAGGTTGCCCTGCGCGACGCGGCCAAGGGGGCTGAGGTCGAGCCGGCGCTGCTGGATGGGATCGGAGTCGGCTCGCCCGGGACGATCGAAGATGGAAACGTCACCAGCGCGCGCAACCTGCCAGGCTGGGAAGGCGCGTTTCCGCTCGCCGCAACCCTCAAGGACGCGCTCGGCCCGGAGGTATGGGTCGGCAACGACGTGCAGGTCGCCACCGACGCGGAGCTCAAGCTGGGAGCCGGGCGGCTGTACAGCTCGCTGCTCGGCGTCTTCTGGGGTACGGGCGTCGGCGGCGGCCTGATCCTCGACGGCAAGCCCTGGACCGGACGCGGGGGCGCCGGGGAGATCGGACACATGGTCGTCGAGATCGACGGCGCGCACTGCACGTGCGGGCGGCGCGGCTGTATGGAGGCCTACGCCGGGCGCGCCGCGATGGAGGCGCACGCGCGCAAGCTGCACGAGGAGAAGGGGCGCAAGACCGACCTGTTCGAGCTGATGCGCGAACGCGAACGCGAACGTCTGACGAGCGGGATCTGGGCGCGCGCTCTCGAGCGCCACGACAAGCTCGCCACCGAGATCATCGACCGCGCCGTGCGTGCGCTCGGCGCGGGGATCGCCTCGGCCGTGAACCTGCTCGACGTCGAAGGCGTGATCGTCGGCGGTGGCCTCGGCATCCGGCTCGGGCACCCCTACGTGAAGCGCATCGCGCAGGAGATGCAGCCGCACCTGTTCGCCGACTCGCGGCCTCCGCACGTGCATGTCGCCGCGCTCGGCGACCTCGGCGGCGCTATCGGAGCGGCGCTGCTGGCCGAGCCTGACGCGGTCCGCACGACGGCGTAACGTGTAACCGCTTTGGCCCAGCCGGTTGAGCACCTATCGAATTTCCTGCGCAGCCCGTTGCTCGATCGGGCGGGCGAGCGGCTCGGCCGTGTCGAAGACCTGATCGTGCGTCTGGCCGACGGCGGCTATCCGCCGGTGACGGGGGTCAAGGCGCGGATCGGTGGGCGCGAGCTGTTCGTGCCGGTTGACCGGATCGCCGCGCTCCAGCCCGGCGCGGTGCGTCTCGCGGGCGAGAAGCTGAGCCTCGGACGGTTCGAGCGGCGCGTGGGGGAGGTGCTGCTCGGCCAGGACGTGCTCGGGCGCAAGCTCGTCAACGTCGAGGCCGATCCGCCGCGCCTGGTGACCGCGCACGAGATCGAGCTGTCCTGCATCGACGGCTGGTGGCGGGTGGTCGGTGTCGACCCCAGCACACGGGCGCAGTTGCGCCGGGCGCTGCCGCGCCGCCTGCGCGGGCTGATTGGCGACCGCCCGTTCCTGGACTGGACGGACATGGAGCCGTTCGTGGGTCACGTGCCCAGCGCGCGGCTGCGCTTCTCCCATCGCAAGCTCGCCAACCTGCACCCCGCGGAGATCGCCGACCTCGTCGAGGCCGCTTCCCACGAGGAGGGTGAGGAGATCATCGAGGCGGTCGGCCAGGACCGCGAGCTCGAGGCCGACGTCTTCGAGGAGCTCGACGAGCACCACCAGCTCGAGTTCATCCGCGAGCGCCCCGACGCGCAGGTCGCGGCGGTGATCGCGCGCATGGCCGCCGACGACGCCGCCGATCTGATCGTCGAGATCGATCAGGAGCGGCGCGCGCGCGTGCTCGCTCTGCTGCCCGCGGCGCAGCGGCGCCAGATCGAAGCGCTGCTCGGCTACAACCCCTCCACTGCGGGGGGGCTGATGAGTCCCGACTTCATCCTCCTGGGAGAGGCGGACTCGGTCGCGCAGGCGATCGAACGGGTGCGAACCAGCGATCTCGCGCCCGTCACGTTGAGCACCGTCTACCTGCGCGACGCCGAGGGCCGGCTGTCGGGCAGCGTGCCCGTGGTCACCCTGCTGCGTGCCGCTCCCGAGTCCGGCCTGCACGGGGTGGCCGAGCACGAGCCGGTGTCGGTCGGCACCGACGCGGACCTGCCCGAGGTCGCGCGCGCGATGACCGATTACAACCTCGTGATGCTCGCGGTGGTGGACGAGGACGAGCGGTTGGTTGGTGTGGTCACGGTCGATGACGTGCTCGAGCAGACGCTGCCCACCGGCTGGCGGAGGCGCTTCGGCGTCGCGCGCGATTGACGATTGCTACGCTGAGCCCTGGTTTTGAGCCCAGATAACACGCGTTGAAGGAGGTCGGCATGGACCGAGAACAGCCACGAAGTACCCAGCCGGCCGCACGCGTGTCGGGCGACGTTCCGTTCCCCCTGGCCTAGACGCCTCACTCGGGACTCGTTTGCGTCGGCGTGCGCCGAGACACGACGACATGCAATCCCGCTAGCGAAGGCCGAAGGAGGTGGACGAGATGACGACAGACGAGCAGACGACGCTGCCCCCCGGCCTCCCCCCGTCCGAGAACTCGGCGCCGCCCGTTTCTACCACCCCGCGCCCGGAGGGCGTGCCGCCGGTCTTGGACGAGGCCCACATCGGCGACATCCGCGGCGCGCTGGGGACGATCAGCATGCACGACAGCGGCGAGCGCCACGGCTGGCGCTCGCGGGCGATGGCGCTGCTGGCGATCATGGGCCCGGGCCTGATCGTGATGGTCGGCGACAACGACGCGGGCGGCGTCTCGACGTATGCACAGGCGGGTCAGAACTACGGCACGAGCCTGCTGTGGGTGCTGTTGCTGCTGATCCCGGTGCTGATCGTCAATCAGGAGATGGTCATTCGCCTCGGGGCGGTCACGGGCGTTGGCCACGCGCGGCTGATCTTCGAGCGCTTCGGCAAGTTCTGGGGCGCGTTCTCGGTCGGCGACCTGTTCCTGTTGAACTTCCTGACGATCGTGACCGAGTTCATCGGGGTGAGCCTGGCGCTCGGCTACTTCGGGGTGAGCAAGTACCTGGCCGTGCCGATCGCGGCGGTGACGCTGGTGGCGATCACCTCGACGGGGAGCTTTCGCAGCTGGGAGCGGTTCATGTATGTGTTCGTGGTAGCCAACTTCCTGGTCATCCCGCTGCTGATCCTCGCTCATCCACACGTGGGCGACGTCGTCCATCACACGTTCGTCCCCGGCATCAATGGCGGCGCCAACTCGACCGCGGTGCTGCTGATCATCGCGATCGTCGGTACGACCGTGGCTCCCTGGCAGCTGTTCTTCCAGCAGTCGAACATCATCGACAAGCGGATCACGCCGCGCTGGATCAACTACGAGCGCGCGGACACGGTGATCGGCGCGTTCGTCGTCGTGATCGGCGCCGGCGCGCTGATTACCGTAACCGCGTTCGCGTTCGCCGGAACGCCATACTTCGGCCAGTTCTCCGACGCGGGCACGGTCGCCACGGAGCTGGGTCGCGAGCTCGGCGCGAGTGCCGGCACGTTCTTTGCGATCGTGCTCCTCAACGCATCGCTGATCGGCGCGGCGGCGGTGACGCTTGCCACCTCATACGCATTTGGCGACGTGTTCGGCGCCAAGCACTCGCTCAACCGCGGACCGCTGGACGCGAAGCTGTTCTACGCGAGCTTCACGCTGATGGTGCTGGCGGCGGCCGGCATCGTTCTGATACCCGGCGCGCCGCTGGGCCTGATCACGACCTCTGTGCAGGCGCTCGCGGGTGTGCTGCTGCCGAGCGCAACCGTGTTCTTGCTGTTGCTGTGCAACGATCGCGAGGTGCTGGGCCCGTGGTCGAACTCCCCTTGGCTGAACGCGATCGCGAGCGTGATTATCGGTGTGTTGGTCGAGCTTTCCCTGATCCTGATGGCGAGCACGATGTTCCCGAAGGTGAACGTGACGCAGCTCTTCGTCTATCTCTCGATCGTCCTGCTGGTGGGCCTGGGGGGGATGGGGATCTACGCCGCTCGCAACCGTCTGGGAGCCGCGGCGCGTGCCGAGGCGGCGGAGCAGATCGCCGAGGAGAAGCAGCGTCGCCAGACATGGACGATGCCGCCGCTGGCGCTACTCGAGCGCCCGGTGTTCTCGCCGGGACGCAAGGCGGGGATGCTGGTGCTGCGGGGCTACCTGGTCATCGCAGTGCTACTGCTGGTCATAAAGACAGTGCAACTGGGACATTGAGCTGTGCCTGGTCCGCCAAGGCCGCCGCCGTGCATGACTCTCAGTCCCCCGCCAGGCTCGTTGGGATCGGCTGACCGGGAGGTGGGGGGTCGTCGAGCATCAGCCGAGGGATCGTGACGGGTTGCAGGCCGCGCTTGCGCAGGCCGGCGATGATCGCCGGCAGCGCCGCGATCGTCTCTGAGCGGTCCCCGCCGGCGTCGTGCATGAGGATGATCGCGCCGGGATGCGCGCCGGCGAGCGCGCTCTGGACGATCGCCGAGACGCCGGGCAGCCGGTAGTCCTCGGTGTCGGTCGACCACAGCACCATCAGCAGGTGCAGCCGGCGCAGCAGCCTGAACGTGGTCGCGTTGAACGAGCCGTACGGGGGACGGAACAGGCGCGGTCGCGGGCCGTCGAGCAGTTCGATGCGCGCGATCTGTTCGAACAGCTCTTCGTACTGTTCGTGGACGGACATGAGCGCCATCATCGGGTGCGTCTCGGTGTGGTCGCCGACGACGTCTCCAGAGCGCAGCTCCAGCAAGGTGCCCGCCGAGAAGTAGCGCTCCTCCTCGCCGATCGCGAAGAAGGTGGCGTGCACGTGATAGCGGTTGAGCACGGCGACCAGCTGCTGGGTGTACGGGCCCGGGCCGTCGTCGAATGTGAGCGCGATCTCGTTGCCGTGCGCGCCGCCGGAGGTGATCGCCGGGGTATAGGACAGGACGTGATTGATCGCCCCTTCTTCGGCCGCCCGGGTCAGCGCCTGTTCTTCGGCCGGCGTCCGCCTTACGACCGCCTGGGCGTGCGTGGCGGCTTTTGCGGCCGTTGACGATCGGCCTCCTCCGCCATGTGAGCTCAGCGCCGCCGCCACGAGCGCCAGACACGCCACGCCCACGATCGCCGCAACCGCGCGCCGGCGCCGGTAGACGTGATGATGCCTATTCGCGGACTCTAGCTTGTGAGCGACCACTGGCGCGAGAGTTTAGGGCTCCACTCTTTAGCCCACTATCGATTGGACGTGAGGCCCCCTATGTTGACAGCACGATGATTCCCTTCTCGATCTCGATCGCGCTGCTGTCGCTCGTCCAGGGCGCCGTGGTGGCCGTTCCGCGCGCGTGGGACCCTGGGAAACTCGAGCGCCTGCGCAGCCGCCACTGGGCGCTGGTCCTCCCGGCTTCGGTGATCGGGTTCGTGCTGATCGCGAGCCTCGCCGAACGGGCAAGCGCCGACGGGCTGACGTATCTCGCGCTCCTTGCCGTACCTGTCCTCGCCGTGCTCGCGCTGGGCTGGCTCGCCTGGTACGCCGACCCGCCCCGTCCAACGCGCGCGCTGCTTGTCATCCCTCTGTTCGCCCTCGCATGGGCCGATCGCGGAGCCCTGCCCGGAGAGGCGGCCGCACTCGTGCTCACGGCACTCAGCTGTGCCGCGCTCGGGGCGATGCTGGCGGCGGTCACGCCCTCGCGCTGGCTGGCGGCGGGGATCGTGGCGATGGCGGTGGCGGACACAGCGCTGGTCGTGTCCGACCTGCTGCAGAAGCCGAACAACGCGCTGAACGCAGCTCACCCAGCAGCGGGGCTGCCTCAGCTGCAGTCGGCGGCATTTGGATCGGCCGTGATGGGCTACGGAGACCTGTTCGTCGCCGGTGTCCTTGGCGCGCTGCTGGCCACGGCGATGGGCCGCCACCTGCAGCTGCACGGGGTGGCAATCACAGCCCTGCTCACGCTCGGCTTCGACTTGCTGTTCTTCTTCGTGGACGAGCTCCCGGCGACGGTGCCTGTCGCGCTCACGCTGCTCGCTCTGATGGCGCGCCGGCGGGGTCTGACGAGCTCGCCGACGGGGCGGGAGGCTCTGACGCAGACGCGACCGGCTCAGGCCGGCGACGGGCGTGGCGAGGAGCGCTCGGAGCCTGTTCCGACGGGGACTCCTCCCGCGCGGGCTCCAGCTGCGCGGTGAGCGGACGGACGCCGGACTGGACCGCCGCGGGCGCGGCGATCTCGCGCTCAGAGGCGGCCCCGGCTCGCTCGATGCGCCGCAGCTGCGGGACGACCCGGTGGTCGAAGGAGCCGACCGCCTCGTTGTAGGCGGACACGGCGGAGTCAAGGCGACGGCCGATCTGGGCAAACGGCTCCACGAAGCGCCCGATGCGGCCGTGCAGCTCGCGCGCGGACTCGGCGATCTCGCGCGCGGACTCGGCGATCTGCTCCTGACGCCAGCCGTAGTGCACGGCGCGCAGCAGGCCGATCAGGGTCGTTGGGGTGGCCATCAGCACCTGCTGGGCGACGCCGTACTCGATCAGCGCGGGGTCCTCGGCGAGCGCGGCCTGGTGGATGCCGTCGGAGGGCACGAACATCACGACCAGCTCGGGCGTGGAGTCGAACTGGCGCTGGTAGCCCTTGGAGGCGAGCTTGGTGATGTGATCGCGCGTCTGGCGGGCGTGGCGCGCGAGGTGCAGCTCGCGCTGCTGCGAGTCCTCCTCTGCGGTCTCGATCGCAGCCAGGTAGGCGTCGAGTGGGACCTTGGAGTCGACGACGATCACCTTGCCGCCGGGCAGGCGCACGAGCACGTCGGGACGCAGGCGTCCATCCTCGGTGTGGATCGTGCTCTGCTCGACGAAGTCGCAGTGTGCAACCATGCCCGCCATCTCGATCACGTTGCGCAGCTGGATCTCGCCCCAGGACCCACGCGTGGTCGGGCGCTTGAGCGCGGACACGAGGTTGCCCGTCTCCTGACGCAACGAGCCGACGCCCTCGTGCAGCTGGCGGACCATCTGCGAGAGCTCCCCCTGGGCCTGCCGGCGCTCGCGCTCGAGACGGGAGATCTCGCTCTCCATGCGACCGAGCTTCTCCTGGACCGGCTGTACGAGCCCCTTGATCTCCTCCGCGCGCTTGGCCATCTCCCCGGACGTGCGCTCCTCCTCGGCGCGGCGCGCCTCGCTCATTCGCTGTGCGAGCGAATCGCCGGTCTGCTGGAGCACGTCGAGCGAGATCGCCTTCAGCTCATCGCGTAGACGCTCGCGCTGCTCTTCCTCGTGCGCGTGAGAACCACGGCGTCCAAGTGTCCAGGCGCACGCGGCGCCCAACAGGAGTCCAACGATCAGCAGCAGGATGCTCATGGCATTTTGACCTTTCCAGACAAAGAACTCCCGACACGTTGACACTCGCGGCGGACGAGAGCCGTTCGTGGGGGCTCAGGGCGCTATGACGCCATGCGCGAGCTGCCGAGCGCTTCGTACTCCGAGGCGACCTGTTCGAGCACGCTCAACATCGCCGGCGCCGCCGGCAGCAGGCGCCTGCCGGCGGCCGTGGCTGCGATCACCCGGCGGGCAGGCGGATGGGGGGAGAGGGCGCGGATGACGATGTCCTCGCGCACGACCGACAGCGCCAGCTCGGGGATCAGGGCGACGCCGACGCCCGCCGCCACGAGCCCCTGGACGGTCTGGTAGTCGTCGCTTTCAAACGACACATTCGGCTCGAACCCGGCGGCGTGGCAGCTGCGCACGACGTGGCGCGCGCACGGGCTCGCCTGGGATGTCTGCACCCAGGCTTCGCCGCGCAGGTCCTCCAAGCGCAGCCGGCGGCGCTCGGCCAGACGATGCTCGCGCGGCAGCGCCAGGTACAGCGGGTCTTCGAGCAGCTCTACGCGTGCCAGCTCCCCGCCGGCAGGTTCGCCCGGCTCGGGCTCGTCGAACTCGAACAGCAGCGCCAGATCCAGCTCGCCCGAGCGTAGCCGCGGCGCGATCTCCTCGGGCTCGCCCTCGGCGAGGGTCAGCTCGACGCGGGGATGGCGGCTTGCGAACGTGGCGATCGCCAGCGGCATCAGCGTCGCGCCCGCGGTCGGAAACGAGGCCATGCGCAGCCGCCCGCCGCGCAGGCCGGCGATCTCTGCGAGCGCGATTTCGGCGGCGTCCAGGCCCGCGAGCACGTTCTCGGCGTGCCCGACGAGCGTCTGGCCGGCCGCGGTCAGGCTGACCCCGCGCGGGTGGCGCTCCAGCAGCGCCATCCCGGTTTCCGCCTCGAGCGTCGCGATCTGCTGGGAGACGGCCGACTGGGTGTAGGACAGCGCGTCGGCGGCGGCCGAGAACGAGCCGCGATAGGCGACCTCCTTCAGGATCTTCAGCCGGCCTACGTTGAGCATAAGTGTTGCTTATAGCAAAAATCAAGATAATTACTTGAGCTGATGGCAGGATCGTGTCAGCATCGAGTGAACCACCTTCCTGAAATCTTAATGTCGGCCGAGTGTCACGAGCGGCCAGCTCAACATAAGGAGAAAGTCGTCATGCCCACCAAGATCATCGTTTCCTATGACGGGACCGCCAACGAGGACGACGCGGTCGCTCTCGGCCGGCTCTTCGCCGGCGCCGGCGCCGAGGTCTCTCTCGCCTACGTCCGCCATGCTTCTGAGCCCGACAGCGCGCGCGAGGACATTGCCCAGCACGAGGCACAGGCACTGCTCGAGCGCGGCGCCGAGCTGCTCGGCAACCCGGCTGCCGCCAAGCACGTCGTCACCGATCGCTCCACCCCCGAGGGCCTGGCGGCGCTGGCCGAGCGCGAGGGGGCGCAGGCGATCGTCTTCTGCTCTGACTCGCATACCGCGAAAGGTCACATCGCGGTCGGCAACTCCGCCGAGCGCCTGCTCGAAGGCGGCGCGATCGCGATCGCGATCGCGCCCGTCGACCTGGCCGAGGACGATGGCGCCACGATCAGCCAGATCGTGACCGTGGGGGACGCCGATGGCGGCGCCCGCGAGACCGCCGAGGCGCTCGCTGCGGCGCTCGGTGCCACCGTGGCTCCGGTCGCCAACGAGCAGGCTGGCCTGCTTGTGATCGACTCGCGGCCGGAGGTGGAGCAGGGCCGTGTCGGGATCAGCTCCTCCGCGGCGCACCTGATCGAGATCGCCACCTGCCCGGTGCTCGTCACGCCGCGTGGCGTGACGCTCCGGTTCGGCGGGACTCCGGCGGCGGCAGCAGCCTGATCGCCAAGCGGTTGGTATTTGGTCTTGATCTAGACGGCCGATAGGCATGCTGGCCGATTGGAGATCCCGTCGATCTCCAATCGGTAGGGCGCAGGGAACGTGGCGTACTACGTACGCGAGTGACCGAGGACGCAGCCTCGCGCAGCCTATTGGTGGTCTAGCGCGCTCGGGCGAGCAGGTAGCGCCAGAGCGCGTGGCCGAAGTCCAGGCCCCCGCCGATCAGGTGGCCCACGGGGCCGGTCCACATCCACGTCTCCAGGCGTCTGCCCGGGCCTGGAGGGCACGTCCCCCCGGCATGACGACGGGCCGGGTAAGGTGGACGGGATGGGCTGGATGGGCGAGCCGCGCTCATCGGGCGGCACGGTATCGTGGCGGCATGGATGAGCCCATCCAGACGACGGTCACCGAGCTGGCGGACTCGCGCGTGCGCGTGGACGTGCAGGTGCCGCCGAGCGAGATCGAGGCGCGCGTGCAGCGCGCCGCGCGGCGGCTCGGACGCGAGCTGAAGCTGCCGGGGTTTCGCAAGGGCAAGGTGCCCGCGCCGCTGGTCTTGCAGCGCGTCGGCCGCGACGCGGTGCTGGACGAGGCGGTGCGCGACAGTCTCGGCGGCTGGTACGCCGAGGCGATCCGCGCTTCGGAGATCGTGCCCATCGGAGATCCCGCTGTCGACCTCGGCAAGCTGCCCGAGCAGGGGGCGGCGCTCGAGTTCTCGATCGAGATCGGTGTGCTGCCGGTGGCCGAGCTGGGCGAGTACAGCGGGCTCGAGGTCGGACGGCGCGAGCCGGAGGTGGCAGAGGAGCAGATCGAGCAGGAGATCGAGGCGATGCGCGAGCGCTTGGCGCACCTCGAGACCGTGCAGCGCCCGGCGGGCGAGGGCGATTACGTGGTCGTCGACTACGTCGGACGCTTGCCGAGCGTGGACGAGGCATCGGGCGAGGCCACGCTCGTTCCGTTCGAGGGCGGCGAGGGTCGCGACCAGCTGGTCGAGCTCGGCGGGGGCAACCTGATCCCCGGCTTCGAGGAGGGCCTGCTCCGCGCCTGCGCGGGGGAGACTCGCAACATCGAGCTGAGCTTTCCAGCCGACTACGGTAACCGGGAGCTGGCGGGCAGGGAAGCGTCGTTTGAGATGACCGTCAAGGAGGTCAAGGCCAAGCGGCTGCCGGATGTGGACGAGGACTTTGCCGTGGACGCGGGATTCGACGACCTCGGCGAGCTGCGCGAGGACATCAGCCGGCACCTGCTGGAGGCACAGGAGGCGCGCGTGCGGGAGGAGTTCCGCGAGGCGGTGCTCGACATGGCGGTGGCGGGCGCCCGGGTGCTCGTCACCGAGGAGCTGGCCCGTGCCCGCGCGGGAGAGATGTGGGAGCGGATGCTGCACTCGCTCTCCCACCGCGGCATCTCACGTGAGGCCTACCTGCAGATAGCCGGGCGCAGCGAGGAGGAGATCCTCGCCGAGATGACCCCCGAAGCCGAGCGGGCGCTGCGCCGCGAGGCGGTGCTCACCGCCGTCGTCGTGGCGGAGGAAATCGAACCCTCCGAGCAGGACTTGCTGGAGGCGCTCGCGCCGACCGCCGAGCGCGAGGGCATCGAGCCCGAGCAGGTGCTCGAGCGGCTGCGCGGCGCCGGGCGTCTGGAGGAGGCGCGCGAAGATCTCGCCGCGCGCCAGGCGGTCGAGCTGATTGTGGAGCGCGCCGTGCCGATCCCGATCGAGCGGGCAATCGCGCGCGAGAAGCTGTGGACGCCGACCGATCGTGGCGATCGGCTCGCTAGCCTGAAGGAATCGAGCCGGCGATGAGAAACTGAAGCGAGGACCATGAGCCCACTTGTTCTAGATGGATGGGAGCCCTCCCACCCGGCCCCCCTCCCGACCACCCCCCGTATCGATCACAAGCGAGGACGATGAGCCCACTTGTTCCAATGGTCGTCGAGCAGACCTCGCGAGGCGAGCGCGCGTTCGACATCTACAGCCGCCTGCTCAACGAGCGGATCATCTTCCTCGGCACGCCCGTGGACGATCAGGTCGCCAACCTGATCGTCGCCCAGCTGCTGCACCTGGAGTCCGAGGACCCCGAGAAGGACATCTCGATCTACGTCAACTCGCCCGGCGGCTCGGTCTACGCGGGGCTTGCGATCTACGACACGATGCAGTTCGTCAAGCCCGACGTGCAGACGATCTGCGTCGGCATTGCGATGTCGATGGGGGCGCTGCTGCTCGCGGGCGGCGCGGAGGGCAAGCGGATGGCGCTGCCGAATGCCAAGATCTTGATCCACCAGGTCTCCTCGAGCTTCGAAGGCCAGGCCACGGACATCGAGATCCACGCGAAAGAGATCATCGACGTACGCAAACGGCTGGATGAGATCATCGCCAAGCACACACACAAGCAGCTCGAGGACGTGCGCCGCGACACCGAGCGCGACTACTTCATGAGCTCCGAGGAGGCCAAGGAGTACGGGATAATCGACCGGGTGATAACGGAACACTGAGATGGCCAGACCAACCGATTCCAACGAGCAGCTGCTGTGCAGCTTCTGTGGCAAGTCCCAGCGGCAGGTCAAGAAGCTGATCGCCGGGCCGGGCGTGTACATCTGCGACGAGTGCATCGATCTCTGCAACGAGATCATCGACGAGGAGCTCTCCGCGCCGCTGGCCTTCGACCTGGAGAACCTGCCCAAGCCGCGCGAGATCTACGAGGTCCTGGACGAGTACGTCGTCGGCCAGGATGCCTCCAAGCGCACGCTGTCGGTGGCTGTCTACAACCACTACAAGCGTGTGCAGATGATGACCTCGGGCGAGGACGAGATCGAGCTGCAGAAGTCGAACATCCTGCTGCTTGGGCCCACCGGCTGCGGCAAGACACTGCTTGCACAGACGCTCGCGCGGATCTTGAACGTGCCGTTTGCGATCGCCGACGCGACCGCCCTGACAGAGGCGGGTTATGTCGGTGAGGACGTCGAGAACATCCTGCTCAAGCTGATCCAGGCCGCCGACTACGACGTCAAGAAGGCCGAGACGGGGATCATCTACATCGACGAGGTCGACAAGATCGCGCGCAAGGCCGACAATCCGTCGATCACGCGTGACGTCTCCGGCGAGGGCGTCCAGCAGGCGCTCTTGAAGATCCTCGAGGGCACACAGGCCTCGGTGCCGCCCCAAGGCGGGCGCAAGCATCCCCACCAGGAGTTCCTGACGATCGACACGACCAACGTGCTGTTCATCTGCGGAGGGGCGTTCGCCAACCTCGACGCGGTGATCGAGCGGCGGATCGGCAACAACGGGATCGGGTTTGCAGCCGCGATCGAATCAAAGGCAGAGCGCGACACCGGCGAAGTGTTCGAGCAGTGCCTGCCCGAGGATCTGATCGAGTACGGGCTGATTCCCGAGTTCATCGGCCGCCTGCCCGTGATGAGTGCCGTGCACCAGCTCACGCGCGACGACCTCGTCTCTATCCTGACCGAGCCGCGCAACGCGCTGGTCAAGCAGTTCCAGCGTTTCTTCTCCTTCGACGGCATCGAGCTGGTGTTCTCCGAGGACTCGCTCACCGCCGTTGCCGAGCGCGGCCTGGAGCGGGAAACCGGCGCGCGCGGGTTGCGCTCGATCATTGAGGAGATCCTGCTCGAGGTCCAGTTCGAGCTGCCCTCCCGCCGGGACGTCAAGAAGTGCGTCGTCACCAAGGAGACGGTCGAGCGGGGCCTGACTCCGACGCTCGTAACCGAAGCCGCGCCCGAGGACTCCTCCGCGCAGGCAGATGCGCAGCTGCGCGAGGAGTCGGCGTAGGGCTCGAGTCGGCGGTGCGTCGGCGGCCTTCGATCTCCGCGCTGAGGACGCCTGAGGCCCGCGCCGGGACGTCCGGCCGCTACCATCGCGCTGTGACTCGCGCTTTGACCAAGACCGGCAAGTCCTCGGCCAAGTCTCACTCCAAGCTGGGGCGCACCGTCAGGGCGGTGCCGTGGGCCACGCTGCTGCAGGGCACGGTGATCGTCGGCAGGCGCTGGGCGGCGCTGTCCGCAAAGGAGCGCGCGCGCTTGGGCGAGCTCGCGCGCAAGTCGCGTGGGCGACTGGGCAACCTCAGCGTGAGAGAGCGTCTGGAGCTGCGCAAGCTCGCGCACAAGCTCGACATCGGGGGCATGGGCAACGAGCTGATGGCGCTCAGGCGTCGCAGGCGGTCTCGCCGGCGCAGGCATCGCTGACTTCAGATGACCGACGACCTCGACAAGCTCCCCACGCGCGAGCTGCACGACCGCGCCGTGCGCCGCGCCGAGCGGCACATGGACATGAAGTTTCTATGGTCGCTACTGCAAGCGATCCCAGCCGCCGAGGTGGTCAGCGGGGATGTGGGCGAGGCCGACTACGACCTGGAGTCCTCCAAAGGCCTGATCTACGACGCGGTGCACAGCGGCGACGGAGCGCTCGGCGAGGCGCTGCGACCGTTGTTCCTCGACTACCTGCGCAGACATCCGGACGCGTAGCCCGCGGGCGGCGGCGGTGACGTGACTCGCTGGACGCAGGCGCAGGCCGAGCGACATCTGCAAACGCTCGAGCTGTTCGGGATGCGCTTCGGGCTGGACCGGATGCGGCGCATGATGACCGCGCTCGGCTCGCCCCAGCAGCGATACGACGCGATCCACGTTCTGGGCACCAACGGCAAGACTTCGACCACGCGCATGACCGCGGCGATTCTCGAGCGCCACGGCCTGCGGACGGGCGCATACCTCTCCCCGCATCTCATCTCCTACTGCGAACGGGTGCGGATCGGCGAGCGAGATCTCCAGCCGGATGCGTTCGCGGCGGCGGTCGCACGGGCGGCGCGGGTCGAGGAGCGCGTCAATCGCACGCTCGCCGAGGACGACCACGTGACCCAGTTCGAACTGCTCACGGCCGCGGCGCTGTCAGAGATGGCTGCGCGAGAGGTCGATGTCGCCGTTGTCGAGGCCGGGCTCGGCGGGCGCTATGACGCCACCAGCGTGATCGACGCGCGGGTGACGGTGCTCACGAACATCGGTCTCGAGCACACTCGCTGGCTGGGGCCGACACTGAGCGACATCGCCGAGGAGAAGCTCGCCGTCGTGCGTCCTGGGGGAACGCTCGTGCTCGGATCGTGGCTAGCCGGCGAAGCCCTGGCGGTCGCCGAGCGGGTGGCCGGGGAGCGCGAGGCTCGGATCGTGCGAGCGTGGGTAGACGACGGCGAGTCCTCGGCGCTCACGCCGGCGGCGAAAGGCGCGTTCCAGGGTCGCAACTTCGCGCTCGCTGCAGCCGCCGCGGAGGCGCACCTGCGGGGTGTGGGGATCGAGCCCGATGAGCAGGCCGTGCGCGCGGCCGCCGCCGCAATCGAGGTGCCGGGCCGGCTGCAGGTCGTGGACGAGCACCCGTTGACGGTGTTCGACGGCGCGCACAATCCCGACGCCGTGACGGCTCTGGTGCAGTCGCTGCCGGAGGTTCTCGGCGGCCGTGCGATCGGACTCGTGATGGGGGTGCTCGAGGACAAGGACGCCGTGAGCATGCTCACGGCGCTGCTGGGAGCCTGCGAGCGCGCCTGGTTCACCGCGCCGGCGAGCCCCCGCGCGCTCTCGCCGGCAGCGCTGCAGTCGCTCGCGCGCCAGCTCTCCTTCGATGCGGTCACATGCGAGCCTCAGCCTGGGCGGGCGCTCGAGCAGGCGCGTCGCTGGGCCGGCGAAGGTGAGGGTGGGAACGAGGACGGTAGAGCCGTGCTGGCCACTGGCTCGATCTACCTCGTCGGCGATCTGCTGCGCCGGCTGGGCGGCTCCGATACCCTGCTCTCGCGGCAGGCTGCTCCGCGAGGCTGAATCACAGAGATGAATGACGACGGTCCCTCAGTGCTCACGATGATCGGCGCCGTCGCGCTGATCGTGGCCTTGGTCATACTTGTCTTCTTTGCTGCCGGCTACGGATTCGGCCGGTTGTTTCTCTAAACTCAGCCGCCCGATGCCCCCGCTCGCATATTTCGGAATAGAAAGCAGCGGTCTGAACCTGGCCATCGACCTGCTGATCCTGTTCGTCGTCGTTCTGTACCTGTCTTTGATCTACTGGACCTACGAGGATGCGCGGCGGCGCATCCTCGACCCGATGCTGGTCGCTTGCGCGACGGCGGCGTCGCTGTTCCCGTTCGTCGGCACGATCATCTACGTGATCCTGCGCCCGCCCGAGTATCTGGAGGACGTGCGCGAGCGCGAACTGGAGGTGCAGGCCGCAGAGGCGCGCCTGCACGAGCTCGATCACTCGCTGTGTCCGCACTGCGACTACCGGATCGAGCGCGACTTCGTTCGCTGCCCCAGCTGCCTGCGCAAGCTCAAGGAGCGCTGCGCAGGCTGCCAGCGCCCGCTCGACCAGGCGTGGACGATCTGCCCGTATTGCGAGACCGATGTGCCCGGCGCGATCGCGCCCGCGCGGCGCAAACGCCGGCGGCGGGCATCGACCGGAGAGGAGTCTCTGCTGATTGAGGAGGAACCTTCGCTGACGCGCGATCTGCCGCTCGGCGTCGAGGACGACAGATCGGAGATCGACGTGCCCGCCGTCACACCCGCGGCTGGCGCCGACGACGCCGCCAGGGCAAACCCCGTGGCGGCTCCGGAGCCGGCATCCTCGCGGCCCCGGAGCACCGGGCGCGCACGCCGCCCGCGGCCGACCTCCTGAAGAGCACTTCGATCTCAGCGAGCAAGAAAGGGAACCTATGGACCGAACGCTGATCCTTGTAAAGCCCGACGCCTTCGCCAGGGGTCTGACCGGCGAGATAATTGCCCGCTTCGAGCGCAAGGGCCTGCGCCTGGTCGCATTGCGGCACATGACGGTGACGAGGGAGCTGGCCGAGCGCCACTATGCCGAGCACTCCGAGCGCCCGTTCTTCGGCGAGCTGGTCGACTTCATCACCTCGGGCCCGATCGTGGCGATGGTGCTGGAGGGGACCGACGCCGTCAGGGCGGCACGGCAGGTGATCGGAGCGACCGATCCCTTGGAGGCCGGGACCGGCTCGATCCGCGGCGACTACGCGATCGAGATGTCTCAGAACATGGTCCACGGCTCGGACTCGCCCGAGTCCGCGGCGCGCGAGGCGGCGCTGTTCTTTCCCGAGCTGCCGTAGGACAGCAGCGGTGCCTTCCGGCAGAGGTCTTTGATTGGCTTGTATTTAGTTTTTCTACTTGGTGCGCAATCGTCTCTACGGGGATAGATCAATCGTCTCTACGGGGATAGAGACTATTGCGCACCCAACAAAAAATAGAACAACAACATCTCCACCCTCCCCTTGTGTTGGCCTCGCGCTCACCGCAGCGGCGGGCGATCCTCGAGCGGCTCGGGGTGCTCTTCACGGTGCGGCCAACAGCCGTCGAGGAGCTTGATGGGGGCGATCCCGCGAGCGTCGCACGCGAGAACGCGCTGCGCAAGGCCCACATCGCGCGGGCCCAGGGCATAGCCGCTGGCGCGGGCGTGGAGACGGTGCTCGGATGCGACACGCTCGTGGCGCTCGATGGCGCGATCTACGGCAAGCCCGCCGACGAGGACGCCGCGCGTTTAACGCTGCTGACGCTGGGAAGCGCCACGCATGAGGTCATGAGCGGATTGGCGCTGCTTGCGCCCGACGGTGAGGAGCGCGTGGCGATCGCCCGCACGGCGGTTACGTTCTGCGCGATCGACGATGCGCTGCTCGACTGGTACATCGCGACCGGCGAGTGGCGCGAGCGGGCCGGGGGCTATGCAATCCAGGGCGCCGGCGCGGCGCTCGTACGTTCGGTGCGAGGCGATTACGAGAACGTCGTCGGACTGCCCGTGGCGACGCTGCTGGACATCTACCCCGAGCTATTGAGGGATCGTAGGGCCGCGGAGTGATGCAAATCCGATGGCAAACCTGGAGGCTGGCGATGGGGGTCCGCTAGACTGCCGCGGGCAACGTCGGCCGCCGGAAACGCTCGAATCAAAGGGGCGCAGCCGAGCTCCAGCGCGTATGCGCGTGAGCCGACGAACGCATTCGACCTGACCGATGAGCATCTTCACCTACCTGACAGGCTTCGGCGGCCGCGACATGGCGGTCGATCTGGGCACGGCAAACACGCTCGTGTACGTGCGCGGGCGCGGGATCGTGCTGTCCGAGCCGAGCGTGGTGGCGATCGACTCGCGCACCGGCGAAGTCCATGCGGTCGGCATCGAGGCCAAGCGCATGCTGGGGCGCACGCCGGGGACGATCCAGGCGATCCGACCGCTCAAGGACGGCGTGATCGCCGACTTCGAGGTGACCGAGGAGATGCTCAGGCACTTCATCCAAAAGGTGCACCAGAATCGCTGGGCGCACCCGCGTGTGGTGGTGTGCGTGCCCTCGGGGGTGACCGGCGTGGAGAAGCGCGCCGTCGAGGAGGCCTGCCTGTCCGCGGGAGCGCGCGCCGCGTATCTGATCGAGGAGCCGATGGCCGCGGCGATCGGAGCGGGGCTGCCGGTGGGTGAGCCGACCGGCTCGATGGTCGTGGACATCGGCGGGGGCACCTCCGAGGTGGCGGTCATCTCGCTCGGCGGGATCGTCGTCTCGCAGTCGATTCGCGTGGGCGGCGACGAGATGGACGAGGCGATCATCAACTACGCCAAGAAAGAGTACAAGCTGCTGATCGGCCAGCAGACCGCCGAGGAGCTGAAGCTCGAGATCGGCTCGGCGTGTGCGATGGCCGAGGAGCTCCAGGCGGAGATTCGCGGGCGCGACATGGTCGCGGGGCTGCCCAAGACGGTCGTGCTGACGAGCGAGGAGATCCGCCAGGCGCTCGAGGAGCCGCTCAGCCAGATCATCGACGCGGTCAAGGAGACGCTCGACCGCACCCCGCCCGAGCTGGCCTCGGACATCATGGACCGCGGGATCATGCTCGCGGGCGGAGGATCCCTGCTGCAGGGCCTGGATGAGCGGCTGCGCGAGGAGACGCAGATGCCCGCGCACCTGGCCGAGTCGCCGTTGACGTGCGTCGCGGTCGGATCGGGACGCTCGCTCGAGGAGTTCGAGGCGATACACCGCTCCAACCGCAGCTCGCGCAACCGGCGGCGCCGTTGAGGCGTGAGGCGTCGATCGGCAGCGGCGCGTACCCTTTGCAATGAACGCTTCGGAAGGCCCTGACTCGTGTATAACAAGACGGTTCGCCGTCGACGTGCGGTGCTTGCGCTGCTCGTCGTGCTTGCTCTGATACTTCTGACCGCCTACTTCGGCGAGGCTCGCAACGGCGCGCTGCACTCGGTGCAGCGTGGGTTTCTGACGGTCGTCGCCCCGATCCAGGACGGCGCCAACAAGGCGCTGAAGCCGGTGCGCGACCTGTTCAGCTCGATCGACGAAGTGCTTCACGCCAAAAGTCAGAACGCCGAACTGCGCAAGCAGAACAATGCGCTGCGGCGAGAGATCGTCGCCGAGCAGATCGACCACCAGTCCTACAACCAGCTGCTGAGCATGTTCCATCTCGACAACCAGCTGAGCATCTCCAACTATCGGCCGGTGAGCGCCACGGTCGTCAGCCAGAGCCCGAACCTGTGGTACTCGACGGTGCTGATCGACAAGGGCAGCTCGGCGGGCATACAGCTGGAAGACCCGGTGATCAATGGAGAAGGCCTCGTCGGCAAGGTCACAGAGGTCGTCGCCGACGGCGCCCAGGTAACCCTCATC
Source organism: uncultured Solirubrobacterales bacterium (assembly GCA_963755165.1). Classification (GTDB taxonomy): domain Bacteria; phylum Actinomycetota; class Thermoleophilia; order Solirubrobacterales; family Solirubrobacteraceae; genus Palsa-744. The sequence continues at coordinate 712,623 of CAVWIT010000003.1, forward strand.
ACCGACAGCACGATGGGTGTGAGCGCGCGTCTGGGGACAAGCGCCACGACCGGCATCCTCAAGCCGAAGGTCGGCGAACCGAACGATCTGCTGCTCGAATACCTGCCGGCGACCACGCCGGACAACAAGGGCGAATACGTGTACACCTCCGGCACGGTCGCACCTCCCGATGACTCGCTCTATCCGCCCGGCATTCCGATCGGGGAGGTGACCTCCGGCGCCGAAGAATCGGGCTATGAGGACCTCAACGTGCATCCGTTCGCGAACCTGCGCAACCTCGATGTCGTCCAGGTGCTGACCATCGCGCCGGGCAGCCGGGCGGTGCGGGTGAGCAACATAGTCTCGAGCCTGCCCTCGGGCGCTCAGTCAAGCGGCGGTGAAGCCAGCACTGCCGGTCAACTCGCCTCCACGGGAGCCGGATGAGCGGCCAGCGTGTCTCCGGTGGGCTGATCGCGCGGATCGCGGCGCTGGCGATCGCGCTCGTGTTCTTCCAGATCGGCGTGGTCTCCGAGGTGCCTGTTTTCGGTGTGACGATCGACCTGTCGATTCTGCTGGTTGCGTTCACGGGTCTGCTGTGCGGCTCAACGGTGGGCGCGATCAGCGGTTTCGCCGTCGGCCTGCTTGTAGACCTGGCGCTCGTGCAGACTCTCGGGCTGACCTCGCTGGTGTTCACGCTGATCGGCTACTGGTCGGGGCGGTTGCGCGAGTTGCGCGATCCCCAGGCGGCGCTGACCCCTCTGCTGGTGGGTGCCCTCGCCACGGCCGTGTCGCTCGTCGGGTACTCGGTGATGGAGTTCATGCTCGGCGTCGACGCGCCCGTAAGCTTCGAGCTGCTGCGCCAAATCGTGCTCGGGATCGTCGTCAACGCGATCGTCGCGCTGCCGATGTGGATACTCGTGCGCCGCTGCCTGATCGGCGGCTTGCCTCAGGACCCCCGCCGTCGCCGTCGCCGTGCGTACACGACCGGTGGGCTGAGTCCCCTGTCAAGGAGCTGAGGCCTGCAAGATGAGCGCGATCGAACGGTTTCGTCCCGGCGATGCTGCCGACGGAGCGGGGTCCGGCTCCGGCTCGGGCTCGAGCTCCAGCCGCATACCCCCCGTCTCACCGCAGATGGCCCTCCGCGTCGCGATCCTCGGCGGGATCGCGTTGGTGATGTTCGGGGTGATCTTCTTCCGGCTGTGGTACCTGCAGGTGCTGACCGGCGAACAGTACGTCCAGGAAGCCGCCGCCAACGCCGTGCGCAACCTGCCGATTCCCGCGCCCCGCGGACAGATCCTCGACCGTGAGGGCCAGCCGATCGTCGAAAGCACGGTCACCAACGCGGTGCAGATAGTGCCTTCGGCACTGCCACCGCAGGGTCATCCGCGGCTCGAGCTCTACCGGCGATTGGGGAGGCTGCTCGGCATGAGCGCGGCCCACATCCAGGCGCTCGTGATCAAGGGCCGCACCTCAGTTCCCTATGCTCCCGTGACGATCAAGACTGACGCCGGGCGCGGGGTGCTGACCGTGCTCGCCGAGCAGCAGAGCAAGTACCCCGGCGTCACTCAGCAGCCGGTCTCGATCCGCTCCTACCCCTACGGCGAGATGGCCGCGAACGTGCTCGGCTACGTCGGCCAGGTCTCAGAACCGGAGCTCAAGCTGCATGCGTTCGCAGGCGTCCAGCAGGGGACTGTGGTCGGCCAGGAAGGTCTCGAGTACTACTACGACCGCTACCTGCGCGGCCACGACGGCAAGCAGCGCGTGCAGGTCAACTCCGAAGGCTATCCCGTGCCCACGCGCCTGCAGCCGACGCCGCCCACCGCCGGCTACAGTCTGAAGACATCGCTCGACTTCGGTCTGCAACGCGAGGGGGAAAAAGCGCTGCTGCAGGGGATCGAAAACGCGCGTGCGGGTGGCAAACCGGCCCCCGCGGGGGGGTTTGTGGCGATGAACCCGCTCAACGGGGAAGTGCTCGCGATCGGCTCCTATCCCAGCTTCGATCCCAACAAGTTCGCCAAACCCCTCACCGAAAGCGAATATAAGGAACTCGAGGGTACGACGGGGCCCGGTGGCGGCGAAGAAAGCCCCTCGCGGTTGGTCGATCGCGCGACGGGCGGCGCCTATCCCACCGGTTCGACGTTCAAGCCGCTCACGGCGATGGCCGCGCTGGAAGGGGGCGTTATCAACCCGAGCGAGGGTCTCGGCGGAGGCCAGTGCATCGTCGTCGGCGCCGAGCAGTTCTGCAACGCCGGCCACGCCGACTACGGAGCGGTGGGACTCGTCGAAGCGCTGAAGGTCTCCTCGGACACCTACTTCTTCACGGTCGGCGAGCTGGCCAACAGCCACGGCAACGTGATCCAGGACAAGGCCCACGAACTGGGGATCGGCCGCCAGACGGGGATCGACCTGCCAAGCGAGACGACCGGCACGGTTCCCAGCCGGCAGTGGCTGGTCAAGCAGAACGAAGAAGAATCCAGATGCCAGCGCGCGCACCATGGTCATCCATGCCACATCGTGGCCGAACCGGGCGAGCCGTGGACCGTCGGCTACAACATGGACTTGGCGGTCGGTCAGGGCAGCCTGCAGACCGACCCGCTGCAGATGGCGGTCGCGTACTCCACGCTCGCCAACGCCTACCTGCACGGCGGCTATGGCGAGGTCGTGCGCCCGCATCTGGGGATGCAGATCGACGAATCAAACGGCGGCCTGGTGCAGGCGCTGAGCTTCCCGCCGGCGCGCCACGTGCACCTGAACGACGAAGATCTCAGCCTCGTGATGCAGGGCATCCACGAGGCCGCCAGCCAGCCGGGCGGCACCTCCGCGGACGTGTGGTCGGGATGGAACCAGGAACAGCACCCGGTCTTCGGCAAGACCGGGACCGCCGAACGTCCTCCGCACCTGGAACAGTCGTGGTACATGTGCTTCATCAACGACCCCACTCGACCGATCGTGATCGCGGTGACCGTCGAAGAAGGCGGGTTCGGGGCCGAAACCGCCGCGCCGATCGCCCGCCTGATCGCCTCCAAGTGGTTCGGCCAGCCCGAGAAGTTCGTGACGGGGACCTCGAAAACCTTCTGACATGCCCGTGCCCCTGGACAGCCCGATCAAAGCACCCGAGCGCATCGAGCAACCGCCCGAGCGTCACGCCGGTCAGGGCAAACGATTCGCGATGCCGCTGGACCCGCTGCTGACGCTCGCGGTGATCGGGCTGGGGATCGCCTCGGTGATGACGCTCGGTGTTGCCACTCGCGAAGCGATACCCGGCGACCCCGGGTACTACGTCAACCGCCAGGCGATCTACCTGGTGATCGGCGGGCTGCTGATGCTCGTGCTCGCGCGCGTGGACTACGCGCGCCTGCGGCCGCTGAAAAACGGGATCTACGCGCTGCTGATCCTCAGCATCCTGGCGGTGCTGGGGGCGGGTCACTCCGCCAACGGATCCCAGCGCGCGATCGGCCTGCCGTTCTTCTCGTTCCAGTCCTCGGAGATCGGCAAGGTCCTGCTGATCCTGGCGCTGTCGGCGTTCGTCGTCGACCGAGCGCGCCGGTTGCGCGAGCGCGATACGACGGCTCGGGTGATGCTCGCGGCGCTGGTGCCGGCGATGTTCGTGATCGCCCAGCCGGACCTCGGCTCGGGGATCGTGTACATGGTGATCGCGTTCGTGCTCTTGCTCGTGGCGGGGACCCCCTGGCGGCAGCTCGCCGCGCTGGTGGCGCTCGTCGTGGTGTCGCTGTCGTTCGTGCTTCTCGCCGCCCCCGCCGCCGGGGTGCACGTGCTCAAGTCCTATGAGACCGAACGGCTGACCGCGTTCCTGCATCCCTCGAGCGACCCGCAGAAGAAAGGCAGCTACCAGCTGGAGGAGTCGAAGATCGCGATCGGCTCCGGTCAGAAGACCGGTCGCGGTGGGAACGCCACCCAGATACGCTTGAACTTCGTGCCCGAGGATGACACCGACTTCGTGTTCGCCGCCGTCGGCGAGCAGTACGGCTTCCTCGGGGCGGGGCTGGTGCTGTGCCTGTATGCGCTGCTGATCTGGCGCACGTTGCGCATCCTGACGATGTCCAAGGACCTGTTCGGTGCGCTCGTCGCCGCCGGTGTAGCGGCTATGCTGATGTTTCAAGTGTTCGTGAACGTGGGAATGACCATCGGGATCATGCCCATCACCGGCGTCACGCTGCCCCTGATGAGCTATGGCGGCTCGTCGGTGATCACCACTCTCCTGGCCGTGGGTCTGCTGCAGTCAATCTACGTCCGGGCGCGCGCCTCGGCTGCGCTGAAGGGCCGCGTGCCACTCTATTAGGGGTCCGTAGATGAATATTTTGATGTCTGAGAAACAACGTTCCGCGGCACCAGCCGCCACCCGCGATGCTCGACGTACCACCAGTACGCCTGTGCTCGCGTGCGTCGTCTGGCACTCGCGGCCCGATCCTCTCAGCCCCCAAACTCTTCCTCTAAGAACCCAGACATGACAATTATCAGACTGGATCGAAAAATTGAAAAAGCAAGTGCTTGTGAGCGTCGACCGCGCGGAGACGCGCGTCGCGCTGCTGGAGGCGACCGGAACACCGGGCGCCGCGAAGTCCCCATCGACCCGTGGCGCCCGCAAAGGCGGCGACGGCAAGCCCGGAGCCGGCTACCGGATAGCTGAGCTCTACATCGAGCGCCGCGGCGGGCGCTCGATCGTGGGCAACATCTACAAGGGCAAGGTCGACAACGTCCTGCCCGGGTTGGAGGCGGCGTTCGTCGACATTGGCCTTGAGAAGAACGGGTTTTTGCACGTCGATGAGATCGTGCTCCCCGGCGTCGAGATCGCCCGGCGCGGTCGCGGCGGTGGGCAGCACAAGATCTCAGAGTTGCTCAAGCCGGGCCAGGAGATCGTCGTGCAGGTGATCAAGGACCCGCTGAAGACCAAGGGAGCGCGCCTGTCGATGGAGTTGACGATCGCCGGCCGCTACATGGTCTATGCCCCCACGGGCGAGGGCATTGGCGTCTCGCGCCGCCTGGAGGACAAAGAGCGCGAGCGTCTGCGCAAGCAGACCGCCAAGCTCGATCTCGGTGAGGGCGGTGCGATCGTCAGGACCGCCGCGCACGGGGCCAAGCGCGAGGACTTCGAACGCGAGCTCAAGTACCTGCACAAGCTGCACGAGGTGCTCGTCAAGCGTGTGAAGGCGACTCAGGCCCCGGATCTGGTGTTCCAAGAGGCCGACCTGTCGGTGCGCGTGGTGCGCGACATCTTCTCCGCGCACTTCGAGCGCGCGATCGTCGACGACGAGCAGCAGCACCATCGCCTGGTGTCGTTCTTCGCGCGCACCGCCCCCGAGCTGGTCGAGCGGGTCGAGCTGTGGGACGGGAAGCAGACGCCGCTGTTCGAGGCCTATGGTGTCGAGGAGGCGATCGAGGGCGTGCTCTCGCGACGTGTCGATCTGCCCAGCGGGGGCTATCTGATCATCGACTACGGCGAGGCGCTGACCGTGATCGACGTCAACTCCGGCAGCTTCATCGGCCGCGGCAAAGGAGCGGCGCTGGAGGACACGATCACGAAAACCAACCTCGAGGCAGCCGAGGAGGTCGTCAACCAGCTGCGATTGCGCGATATCGGTGGGATCATCGTGATCGACTTCATCGACATGGCCCGCGCGCGCAACCGCGACGCCGTGATGAAGACGCTGCGCAAGGCGCTTGACGAAGACCGTACGAAGACGTTCACGGCCGAGATCTCAAAGCTCGGCCTGGTCGAGATGACCCGCCAGAACGTGACCGAGGGCGTGCGCGAGATCATGAGCAGACCGTGCCCAACATGCGAGGGCGAGGGTGTGATCAAGAGCGAGGAGACAATCGCGATCGAGTTCGAGCGCAGGCTGCGCGACGTCGCCGTCGAGCATCCGGAGGCGCAGGCGCTGCTCGTGCAGATGAACCCACGCGTGAGCACCCAGTTCACCGGCCACGGCTCACGCGTGCTGCACGCGCTGGAGGCGCAGACGGGCAAGTCGTTCCTGTTCGAGGGCTCGGAGGGCCTCTCGTTGGATCACTTCGCGATCACGTTCGTGGGCACACGCGAGGAGGTAGAGGAGCGCGCGCTGCCATTCCGTCAGGGCGATGAGGTGCTGGTCGAGATCGTCGAGCCGCACATGTACGACGTCGACGATGCGGTCGCGAAAATCGACGGCTACATAATCTCGATCGCCGGCGCGGCCGTCCATGTCGGGGAGAAGCGGATGGTGCGCATCGATCAGGTCGGGCGTACCGCCGCGAGCGCGCTGCTGCTGGACGAGTCGGGCGAGGTGCTCACACCCGCGCCGCGCGCTCCGGCGCCGGCCAAGCGCGTGCCCAGAAAACGACCGCCTGCACCCAAGCCCGACGCCGACACGCCGTCGCCCAAGTCAGTCCAGGCGCTGGACGGCGCTTCACCCAAGGACGAGGCCGGGTCGGCCGAGAGAACAGATGCAAGCGAGGATGGCCTACAATCAAGGCCTCGGCGTCGTGGCCGCAGAGGCGGGCGGCGCCGTTCGGCTGCAAAGGCCAAGGCGGGCGCGGCTGATGTGGGCAAGGAGTCATAGGAAGGCATCGGCTGAACATCGTCATGTACGCGATCGTGAAGACAGGCGGCAAGCAGTACCGCGTAGAGCGCGGTCAGCGGCTGCTGGTCGAGCGCCTCTCCGCCGCCGAGGGGGACAGTGTTGCGCTGCAGCCGATCCTGTACCGCTCCGAGGAGGCCGTGTTCGACAAGGCGGGCTTGCAGAAGGTTAAGGTCACCGCGAAGGTGATCGCCCACGAGCGCGGTGAGAAGCTGCGCGTGTTCAAGTTCAAGCCCAAGCGCGGCTACAAGCGCCGCACCGGCCACCGCCAGGAGCTGACGCGGATCGAGGTCACCGAGCTGGCCTCGAGCGGCGGTTCACCGGCCAAAGTCGAGGCGGCGGTCCCGGCGCCGGCGGGGTCGACCAAGCCTGTCGCCGCGAAACCGGCAGCGGCCAAAGCGAGCGCGAAGCCGGTGGCGGCCAAAGCGGAGGCAGCCAAAACCGCGGCGGGGAGCGCGAAGCCTGCGCGGCCCAAAGCCGCGGGTGCCGCCAAGGTGAAGGCGGGCGAGACGACGAAGGCAGCCGGCAAAACCGCGAAAGACCAGGAGAAAAAGACAGATGGCGCATAAGAAGGGGCTCGGATCGAGCCGCAACGGGCGCGACTCCAACGCGCAGCGGCTCGGCGTGAAGACGTTCGCCGGCCAGACGGTCACCGGCGGGGAGATCATCGTGCGCCAGCGCGGCACCAAATTCAAGCCGGGCGCGGGTGTGGGCATCGGCAAGGACGACACTCTGTACGCGCGCGCCGCCGGGACGGTGCAGTTCACGACCGGGCGGCGCGGACGCGTCGTAAGCGTGCTGCCTGGCGCTGGGGAGTAGAGCTTGACCCGGCTGGTCGGGTGGTCGGGTGGTCGCGGGAAGATAAAGACGGCGGAGTAGGTGCTTATAAAAATGGGGCGCGTATAACTGTGGTGATACGCACTCTATTTTTTTATATCCAAGCACCCCTCTTTTATCTTCAACGGTAGCAACTATAGTTACACGCAGGGTCGTATAATTGGTGCGCGCCTGCTCGTGTGAGTGCCAGGTGTCGGTGTTGAGACTGTCACGATGCTGACCGATGCTGCACGATCGCGCGAGGATTCACGTCAAGGCGGGAGCCGGAGGAGACGGCTGCATGAGCTTTCGCCGCGAAGCGAAGGTCCCGCGCGGCGGACCCGACGGCGGCGACGGCGGGCGCGGGGGAGAGGTGGTGCTCGTGTGCGACTCCTCGCTGCGCGATCTGCACGGGTTCAGGCGCAAGTCTCAGTACCACGCCGGAAGGGGAGGGCACGGTGAAGGCTCGCTCAAGCACGGCGCCGACGGAGAGACGCTGACGATCAGGGTGCCGCCCGGCACCGAAGCCAGTGGCGAGGCGGAGGAGGGCTCGGACGATCTTGCAGGTCGTCGCTGGGAGCTGCTGGCTCACGGTCAACGCGCCACGATCGCGCGTGGCGGCCCCGGGGGGCGCGGCAACAAGCGGTTTACCACCCCCACGCGCCAGGCGCCGCGGTTCGCCGAGCGTGGGTTGCCCGGCGAGGAGGGCTGGGTCGAGCTGCGGCTGAGGCTGCTGGCCGACGTCGGGCTTGTCGGAATGCCGAACGCGGGCAAGTCATCGTTGCTCTCGCGCCTGACGCGCGCCGCGCCGAAGATCGCCAGCTATCCGTTTACGACGCTCTCACCCGTGCTGGGCGTGCTCGAAGACGAGCTCGAGCGCCGCCAGCTAGTGGTAGCGGACATCCCCGGGCTGATCGAGGGCGCCAGTGAGGGGGCCGGTCTCGGGCACGATTTCCTCGCTCACGTCGAGCGCACCCGGCTGCTCGTGCACGTGCTCGATGTCGCACCCGAGTATTCGGACCCCACCCACCCTCAGGATCCCGCCGGCCCCGCCGGCGCGGCGGCCAACCATGCCGCGATCGAGCGCGAGCTGGCTGCCCACGACGAGCGCTTGGCACGATTGCCGCGGGTGCTCGCCCTGTCCAAGATCGACCTCGTCACACCCGAGCGCGCGCGGGAGGCGGTCGCCGAATGGCGGCGCCGGCTCGGCTCGGATGTGCCCGTGATAGCGACCTCGAGCGCCACCGGGGCGGGCGTGCGGGAGTTGGGCGAGCTGCTGCTGCGGACTGTGCCCGACGCAACGCTTGCGCCGGCCGATCACACCGGCGCGCTGACCAGCGCCCGCGCCGGCGAGGAGGGGCTGGCCGAGCATATGGTCTTCCGGCCCGGCGGCCGCGGCTTCGGGCGCGGCTTTGAGGTGCAACGCCTCGGCGAGGGCTCGTATACGGTGAGCGGCCGCGGGGTGCAGCGGCTGCTGAGCCGGTACGACATAGACAACGAGGACGCGCTCGCCTACCTCGAGGAGCGTCTGCGCAAGATCGGCGTGCTCGAGGCGCTCGAGCGCGAGGGGTTCGTCGCGGGCGATGAGGTGCGTATCGCGGGGGTTGCGTTTGAGCTGGACCCGGGCGTGTCGGCGTAGGCTCTGGGCGATGAAACGTGTCGTCATCAAGCTCGGTTCCAGCGTTGTCGCCGACTCAGACGGTGAGCTGCGCGAGGACGCGCTCGCGCGGGTGTGCGACGCCGCCGCCGAGCTGCACCGTGTGGGCGGCGAGGCGATCCTCGTCACCAGCGGGGCGATCGCGCGGGGGATGCGCACGATGGGACTGCCACAGCGCCCGAGCGCGATCGGGGAGCTGCAGGCCGCCAGCGCGGTCGGCCAAGGCAAGCTGTACCGCATCTATGACGAGCTGCTGCGCGAGCGCGGCGTGACGAGCGCGCAGGTGCTGCTGACGTTCTTCGACATGAGCGCCCGCACGCACTATCTCAACGCGCGCCAGACGCTCGCCACGCTGCTGGAGTGGCGGGTGCTGCCGGTGATCAACGAGAACGACACGACCGCCACCGATGAGATCTCCTTCGGCGACAACGACTTTCTCGCGGCGCAGGTGGCGCTGCTCGTCGGCGCCGATCTGTTGGTGTTGCTGACCGACATCGACGGTCTTTACAGCGCCGATCCGCGAATCGATGCGAGCGCGACGCTGGTCGAGGAGGTCAGCGACTTCGACGTGCTGCAGGAGCTCGAGATCGGCCACACGACCTCGCCGCTGGGGTCCGGCGGGATGCGCTCGAAGGTGGTGGCGGCGGACATGGCGACCGCGGCGGGGATCGAGACCGTGATCTGCAATGGCCTGCGCTCGGAGGCGCTCGAGGCGGTGCTCGCGGGCGGCCGCGAGGGGACCCGGTTCGCTGCGCGCGAGGCCCGCTACAGCTCGTTCAAGCTGTGGCTGAAGTACGCGAAGCCCGCGCGCGGGACGCTTGTGGTCGACGCGGGCGCCGCGCGCGCGGTGAGCGAGGGCAGCGCCAGCTTGCTGCCCGTGGGCGTCGTCGAGGTGCAGGGCGACTTCGACGCGGGCGATGCTGTCGAGGTCATCGAACGCGATGTTCCCGCGGGCGGGCGGCTGCGGCCAGTGGCAAAGGGCATCTGCAACTACTCTGCCTCTGAGCTACGCCAGGTGATGGGCATGCAGTCCGTGGCGGTTCGTACCCTGCTTCCGCGCGCGAGCGACGAGGCGGTGCACCGGGACTACCTTGTTCTGGACTGATCTTTCGCCTCCAACGGCGTGGGCGTAGCCGCTCTATGCTTGGGTCACTGATGGCTGTAAGGACCACAACTGCGGTATCGGTCGCCGACATCTGCCGCTCGGCGCGGCGCGCCGCGCGAGAGCTCGCGCAGGTCGACACCGCGCGCAAGGATGCGGCGCTCACGGCGATCGCACAGGCACTGATCGCGCGCACGGAGGAGATCCTGCAGGCCAACGCCCGCGACATGGAGGCAGGTCGCGAGGCTGACCTGGGCGATGCGCTCCTGGACAGGCTCATGCTGGACGAGGCCCGAATCGAGGGGATCGCCCGCGCAGTCGAGCAGATCGTGGCGCTTGCCGACCCGGTTGGCGAGGTCATCGAGGGCCGGCGCCTGCCTAATGGGCTAGATGTACGCAAGGTGCGCGTGCCGTTGGGTGTGGTCGCGGTCGTGTATGAGGCGCGCCCGAACGTGACGATCGATGCGAGCGCGCTGTGCCTGAAGTCGGGCAACGCGATCGTCCTGCGCGGTTCCTCCAGCGCGGCTCACTCCAATGCCGCGCTGGCCCGGATCGCCGCCGAGGCAGCGGTCGGCGCGGGGCTGCCCGAGGGGTGCGTCGGCCTCGTCGCGGGCGGCGGGCATGAGGAGCTGGCCGAGCTCGCCACCCAGAGTGAGACGGTCGATCTGATCATTCCGCGCGGGGGTGAGGGACTGAAGGCTGCGCTGGGAGAGGTGGCGACCGTGCCGGTCATATATGCGGCCTCGGGCAACTGCCACGTGTACGTCGACGCGAGTGCCGACCTCGACCAGGCGCAGGCGATCGTGATCAACGCCAAGACCCAGCGTCCCGGCGTGTGCAATGCCGCTGAGACGTTGCTCGTGCACGAGGCCGTCGCGGAATCGTTCCTGCCGCGGATCGCCGCATCCCTGACCGCGGCGGGTGTGAGCCTGCGTGCGGACGCGCGCGCCCGCGAGATCGTGGCGGGCGCGTCTGTCGCGGACGGCGTGTCAAGCTCGAACGGGGCGTCCCCGGCGTTGCAACAGGCCGGCGAGGAGGACTGGGCAACGGAGTACCTGGCGCTGACCCTGACGGTCGGCGTCGTCGGATCGTTGGGAGAGGCGATCGAGCACATCGGCCGCTACGGATCGGGACACTCCGAGGCGATTCTCACGCGCGACACCGGCGCCGCGCGCGCGTTTCAGCTGGGGGTGGACGCGGCGTGCGTGTACGTGAACGCCTCCACGCGGTTCACTGACGGGGGCGAGTTCGGGATGGGCGCGGAGATCGGCAACTCGACCCAGAAGCTGCACGCGCGCGGGCCGATCGGGCTGCGGGAGCTGTGCACGTTCAAGTATCTCATCGAGGGCGACGGGCACGTCCGCGGCTGAACGACTTCGGTGGCGCGCGTGGGCATACTCGGCGGGACGTTCAACCCGCCGCACATCGGACACCTCGGGCTGGCACGCCACGCGCGCTCGGAGCTGAGCCTCGAGCGGGTGCTGCTGGTGCCGGCCAACATCGCCCCGAACAAGCCGGGTGCGCGCGAGGACCCCGGCGCGGAGCATCGTCTGGCGATGTGCCGTATCGCGGTTGCGCATGAGCCCGGACTGAGGGCGTCGGCGCTGGAGATCGAGCGGGGGGGAGTGTCCTATACGGTGTATACCCTGCAAGCCATCCATGACGAGCATCCCGACGCCGAGCTGACGCTGATCGTTGGAGCCGACACCGCGCGCACGCTGCCGGACTGGCGCGAACCGGTGCGGCTGCTCGGGCTGGCGGAGCTGGCGGTGGCCGAGCGCGACGAGCTGGACCGCGAGGATGTGCGCGAGGCGTTGCTCTCGATTGCGCCACCCACAGCGCCCGGCGCACCCGCTCCGGGAGTCGGGCCGCAGCCGCGGATGACGCTGCTGAAGATGGACAGGATCGCGGTCTCCTCCTCGTCCGTGCGCGAGCTCATCGCCGCGGGCGAGTCGGTGACCGAGCTGGTGGGCGAGGCGGTTGCGGGGTATATCGCCGAGCACGGCCTGTATCGCTCTGGGGATATGTCTGACTCGGTCGATGTCCCTGACCTGGGCGGGACGTCTGCCACCATTAGCGGGGACACGTGACGTCTCTTACCCCCCAATCCACCGAGCCCGCAGCGATGCGCTCCGAGGAGCTGCTGGGCCAGATCGCACGGTATGCGGTCGACAAGAAGGCCGGCGACGTTGTCGAGCTGGACCTGCGCGAGGTGCTTGGGTACACCGACTGGTTTGTGATCTGCACGGGCAACACCGAGCGCCAGACCAAAGCGATCCACGATGGCATCCTCGAAGGGTGCAAGCACGAGCACGGCACGTTTCCGCTCCGGGTCGAGGGGCTGAGCAGGGGCGACTGGATTCTGATGGACTACCTCGACGTGGTCGTGCACATATTCACCCCCGCGATGCGCGAGTACTACCGCCTCGAGCAGCTGTGGGGCGAGGTCCCGGCGCGCGCGGCGGGCGGGGCGTAGAGGACGCGTCGGAAATCGCGCGACGTTTGCGCGGAGCTCGGGCCCGGAGCCGCGCGCGAGCTCGCCGGTCGTGGCATCTGACCGCGACTTGGGCGGTTGCAATGGGTTTTAGGGGTAGACGACAGCGATATCGGCGATATCCAGCAACGCCCGACGGCGCGCCGGGGCTCGGCGATCCGAGCTGTCGAATCCCATACAAGGAGGCATCACATGCGCAGAATCGGATGCGCCCATCACATGCGCAGAACGTCCGCCTGCCTGGCCGTGCTCGGCCTTGCCGCCTTCGTCCTGCCGGCGGCCGCTCCGGCGGCGCCGACGATCACGCTCAAAGCTAAGGCCGTGCCGATCCCGGGCTTTCCGCACACCGGCAACATCCTCGGCGCGGGCGCCGCGCTGCAGGCTGAATACACGATCTCGGGGACCGAATACGGTGGCTTCCCGCCACCGCTGATCGGGGTAAAGTTCTACGGTCCGGCGAGCGCGAAGCTGCATCCGCAGGGGTTCGCCACGTGCGCGCCGACCGTGATTGAACAGCGTGGGCCGGGGCCGTGCCCGAAGAAATCGATCGCAGGCCCGAAGGGCAGCGCGAGCGGCGTCGTGAGCTTCGGGACCGAACGTGTGAACGAGACGGTGTCGGTGCAGCCCTTCTTCGCTCCCGGCGGCAACCTGGAGTTCTTTGCGGACGGCACCTCGCCGGTCTCGATCGAAATCCTCTCAAAGGGCAAGGTCGTGAACTCCTCCCCGCCGTTCGGCCCGACGGTCGAAGCCGAAGTGCCGCTGGTCGAATCGGTGCCCGGAGCGCTCGACGCATCGGTGAAAGCGATCAACGTCAAGGTCGGCGCCGCGTACAAGAAGGGCAAGAAAACGTACTACTACATCACGGTGCCGAAGAAGTGCCCGAAGGGAGGCTTCCCGTTGAGGACGGTGATGGAATTCGGAAACATCAACAATCCCAGGGAACCGGGCGAAAAAGCGGAAGCCTCCTACAAGGCGCCATGCCCCAAGAAGTGACTGTGATCGTCTCCTGCTGAGCCCGTGACGGCCGCCACGGCCGTCACGGCTCACAGGCCGGGGCAAAACGCCTGCGAAGATGGCTCGGTGAGCACACCCTCATCCAGCCGCCTTCCGCATCTGAACGTCAGCGCGGTGCTGCGTGACGGCGAGCAGGTGACGCCGCTGGAGTTGTTCTTCGACCTGGTGTTCGTGCTCGCGCTGACGCAGTGCACGGCGCTGATCGCGCGCACGCCGACGTGGGAGGGCATGCTCAAGGGCCTGCTCGTGCTCGGCGTGCTGTGGTGGTCGTGGTGCGGGTACGCGTGGCTGACGAGCGTGGTCGACCCGGAGGAGGGCGCGGTGCGCCTGGCGATGTTCGCGGCGATGGCCGCGTTCCTGGTCTGCGCGCTGTGCGTGCCGGGCGCGTTCGGGGCGGAGGCGCTGTTGTTCGCGTGCGCTTATGCGGGGGTGCGCGCTGCGCACATCGTGCTGTTCATGCTCGCCAGCCGCGAGGACTCGGCGCTGCGCCATTCGGTGGTCGGTCTGGCCGGCAGCACAGCGATCGCCGTGGGGCTGCTGCTCGCCGGTGCCCTCGCGGGGGGCGGACTGCAGCTGTGGTTGTGGGGGCTTGCGCTCGTGCTCGACATGGGTGGGCCGTTCCTGTTCGGCGCCGACGGCTGGAAGCTCGTGCCCGGCCATTTCGCTGAGCGCCATGGTGCGATCGTGATCATCGCGCTGGGTGAGTCGATCGTCGCGATCGGCGTCGGCGCCAGGGCTACGATCGGCGCCGGGGTTGTCCTCGCCGCGGTGCTCGGGGTCGTGATCGCCGCGGCTCTGTGGTGGGCCTACTTCGACGTGGTGGCGATCGTCGCCGGGAGGCGGCTGGCAAAAGCGGCGGAGGGGCGCGAGCGCAACGAGATCGCGCGCGACTCGTACTCCTATCTGCACCTCCCGATGGTTGCGGGAATCGCGTTGATCGCGGTCGGCATGAAGCGCACGCTTGTCGGCGTCGATGACCCGTTGAAGCTGGTTCCGGCGGCCGCGCTGCTCGGCGGCGCGGCGATGTACCTGCTCGCCCACGTCGCGTTCCGGTTGCGCAACATGCACACGCTCAACGGGCGGCGCTTGGTGTGCGCGCTCGTCCTGCTCGCGCTGCTGCCCGCCGGCGCGGCGCTGCCGGCGATCGCCACGCTGGGGATCCTCGCGGCGGTGCTCACAGCGTTGATCGCGTATGAGGCGCTGCGCTACGCCGAGGTGCGCGACCGCGTGCGCCACCAGCTCGCGCGCGAACCCTCAGCGGTCGTAGGCGTCGATCGCGCGCACCGATAGCCACGTGAGTACGAGGCCGGTGAGGAGGATCACGCCGGCGCAGATCGCGAGCTTGTGCAGCACCCATCCTTCGAGCACGAGCGAGCGCAGTCCTTCGATCACGTAGCTGACGGGGTTGGCCCGCGCGAGCGCCTCCATCAGCGGGGTGAGTCGGTCAAACGGCACGAAGTTCGGGGTCAGGAACAGCAGGGGAAAGAAGATCAGAAAGCTCGCGTTCGTGGCCTGGACGTTGCGGGTGTGCAGCGCGATCAGCATGCCGATGCCCGCGTAGGCGACGCCCCACACCGCCGCGAGGACGACCAGCACGACGGCGCCGGCGACGCCGCTGCGCATCTGCATGCCGAACGCCAGCGCGACGAGCAGGACGAGCGTCGAGACGGCGAGTCCTCGCACCAGGTCGGCGGCCAGGCGCCCGAAGATGATCGAGGAGCGGCGGATCGGAGCCACGAGCAGCTTGTCGAAATAGCCGAGGTCGATCTCGGTGACGAGCGCCAGGCCAGAGGTCGCGGTGCACACGGCGAACATCAGCGACACCGGGAGCTGAAAGCCGACGTACCCCTGACCGTGCAGGAACGGCGTCGTCGAGGGGAATGTCTTGGAGATTTGCCCGATGTTGACCGCGAGGAAGAACAGCGGGATGAACAGCGTCGGTATCGTCGCCGCGGGGAGACGCACCACTTCGCGCACCGCGCGGCGGCCGAGCAGCAGAACCTCAGTCATGCGGCCTCCTCCTCCGTGGCCCGATTCTCCTCCTGGCCCTCCAGGCGCCTGCCGGTGGTCTGGAGAAAGACATCGTCGAGCGAGGGCCGCGCTACGGAGATCGCGCCGACGCGGATCTGCACGCCGTCCAGACGGCGCACGATCTCGGCGATCGAGCCCGGGCCGTCCTCCAGATACAGCGACAGCGTGTCCGCCCCGTCCACCACGCGCTCCAGGCCGTCCAGCTCGCCGATGGCCGCGGTCGTCGCGGCCACGTCGGCGCCGTCGAGCGCCACCGACACGACATCGTGGCCGAGCTTCGACTTCAGCTCCTCGGGCGTTCCTTCGGCGACGATCGTCCCGTTGTCGATGATCGCCAGCCGGTCGCAGAGCTGATCGGCCTCCTCCATGTACTGGGTGGTCAGGAACACGGTCGTGCCCTGCGCGTTGATGCGCCGCACCTCATCCCAGATGGTTATCCGCGAGGCCGGATCCAGGCCGGTGGTGGGCTCGTCCAGGAACAGCACCGCGGGGGAGTGCACCAGCGCGCTGGCCAGGTCCAGGCGCCGCTTCATCCCGCCCGAGTAGGTGCTGGTGCGCCGCTCGGCCGCGTCCACGAGCCCGACCAGCTCCAGCAGCTCTCCGACCCGTGCGTGCGCCGCGGCGCCCGTGATCCCATACAGCCCGCACTGCAGCGCCAGCAGCTCGCGCCCTGTCTGCAGCGGGTCGAGGCCGATCTCCTGCAGCGCCACGCCGATCCGTCGGCGCACCGCGGCCGGGTGCTCGACCACGTCGAGCTCGAGCACCCGCGCGCTGCCGGCGGTGGGGGGCAGCAGCGTGCACAGCATCCGCACGGTCGTCGTCTTGCCGGCGCCGTTGGGGCCCAGGAAGCCGAAGATCTCACCCCGCGCCACCTCGAGGTCGATCCCGCGCACGGCGTCGATGTCGCCCTTGAAGGTGCGCCGCAACCCGCGCGCCTGGATCGCGCTCGGACTGTCGCCGTCGCTCATCGAGGGCACGCCTCTGTGGCGAGCGCGCTGCCGACCGAGCCGTCGGCGTAGGTGAATTCGGCGGCGAACGGAAACCCGCCGACCGGGCAGCTCGAGGGGATCAGGACCGCGTTGGCGCTGCGCGTGCGGTGTTGCTTGCTGGCGCCGATCGTCAGCGAGAAGCTGGCGATCGAGGCGTCGGGCTCCAGCGCCAGCGTGGGGATCGGCGGGATCGACATCACCAGCTCTTCCCCGTATGGGGCGCGGTCTGGGAGCGCTTCGCCGCTGAACACCATCCGCTCGTCCAGCGGCGTGTAGCCCTGGCCGAGGATCTCGAACGTCGGCTGCAGGTTCTGCGGGGGGCCAAGAAACGCCCACAGGGTGACGTCCTCGGCGATGGTCTCGGTTCCCGCATGCACCTCCGTGAGCGCGTGTCCGCCGCCGATCTCAGACTGCGGCGGGCATCCGCTCGCGCCGCGGGCGCGCAGGCGCGCGGCCGAGCAGCTGCGCAGATCGGGGATGTCGAGACCCATCCCCGCGGGGAGCCGCAGAACCGACCGGCGCACCGGAGAGGGCACGCCGAATGTGCCGCCCGCGTACCGAATGGTGAAGGTGAGGGCGCCCCTGGCGGCGAGGCGGTCGGGGGAGAGGACCGGCGTGATCGAGGCGAAGGTCTCCGGGTAGGGCGCGATCGTGGCGGGGGCTTGCGCCCGCGCCGACGCGGCCAGTCCCACGCAAATCGCCAGGGCGAACACGGCCGCGCGGGCGGCCGCCACCGTGGTCGTGGCGCGAACGCCGGATGTGCGGATCGGTCGCAGGAGCATGTGATGCTCAGTATGTCGCCCCCACACCTGTCCACGCGGCGCCCCTGGTTGATAATCGCATGAGTACTACAACAGCCACCAAAACCCAAGACCAAGACCAGGAGGAGACCATCGCTATGTCCGGTGCCATCACACTGACGACGCCCTCAGAGCGAGAGATTTACGCTTGTTTCCCACAGGTCGCGTGCCTTGTCGAGATCGTAGGAGTCGGGGGATGACCTGATCGGCTTCAGCCCGTCGAAGTAGCAGCCGGTGAGGCGCTCGTAGGCGGGATCGCTGGCGAGCGCCGCGAGGTGGCGTCCCGACTGCCTGGGGCTGTGAACCTGCGGTAGCACCCGCAGCGCGGGCATGACGAAGCGCCAGGCGAAGCGCTGCAGCGTGCCGTAGTCGCGCGCAAGACCCGACCCGGGCATCAGGCCGGGGTTGAACGCGTTGACGGTGATACCTCGGGCGGCCTCGCCGAGACGGCGGTCGAGCTCGTAGGCGAAGAGGACGTTGCAGAGCTTGGAGGTGGTATATCGCTGCCGGCCGAGCTTGGCGACGGACATGGCTGGCTCTGCGCGCGGGTGGGCGAGGGCTTCGGCGCTCGTGTATCGCGGTGCCGGCATGCCGGTGTATTTGGTCGGGTCATGCGTGTCACTGCTGACGATGACGATCCGCGCGGGGGCCGATAGCAGATCTGCGAGGAGGGCTTTCACGAGAGCGAAGTGTCCGAGGTGGTTGACACCGAAAGTGAGCTCTACGCCATCCTCGGTCAGGCGTGTGCCGCTCGTCACCTGAATGCCCGCGTTGCAGATCACCGCGCGCGTCGGCGGCAAGCCCGCGCGAGCATAGTGATCGATGAAGCTGCGCACGGACGCAAGCGACGCGAGATCGAGGGCGATGACCGTGCAGCGCTCCGGTTGCGGGAGATGAGCCGCGGCGTCGCGTCCCCGCCGCGGGTCGCGCACCGCGAGCACGACATGCCACGCTGGGTCCCACTCCAGCAGCGCGCGGGCGCATGCCAGGCCAAGGCCCGAGTTGGCGCCGGTCACGATCGCCGTCCTGCCGTTCATGACTGGGGTAGCTTGACCGAGCCCCGCTTGACGGCTGGGGCGGAGGGCGGGGGCACGACCGGTCCGATGTCCCCGTCCGGAGCCTCGTCGAGATCGACGATCACCGGGGCGTGATCGCTCGGCCCGGTGCCCTTGCGGGCCTGCCGGTCGACCCATGCCGCGCTAGCCCTGCCGGCGATCGTGGCGCTGGCCAGCACCAGATCGATCCGCATCCCGAGGTCCTGATGGAACATGCCGGCGCGATAGTCCCAGTAGGTGAATACGCGCTCGGCCGGCCAGCGATCGCGCACGACGTCGCGCAGACCCAGCTCCTGCAGCTTGGCCAGCGCCGCGCGCTCCGGCGGCGTGACGTGGGTCTGGCCGATGTAGGCGTTCGGATCGAACACGTCGATATCGGCCGGCGCGATGTTCATGTCCCCGCACACCATCGCGTCCTGCGGACCGCTGCCGACCATCTCTGTAAGCGCGGCCAGCCAGGCGAGCTTGTAGTGGTAGTGCTCCGAGTCCGGCGTACGGCCGTTGGGGACGTAGACGGAGTGCACCCGGATCCCGTCACAGGTTGCGGAGATCGCGCGCGCCTCCGGGCGCGGGAAGCCGGGCGCGCCGGGGAGGCCCGCCACGACGTCGTCGAGCCCGATCCGAGAGAGGATCGCCACTCCGTTCCATTGCGTTTCGCCGTGGCGGGCGAACGCGTAGCCACGACCGGCGAGCTCGGCGCCGAGCAGCTGATCGAACGCGTCGTCGGCGAGCTTGGTCTCCTGCAGGCAGAGGACATCGGGCCGGCGCTCATCCAGCCAGGGCAGCAGCCGCGGCACGCGTTTCTTGACCGAGTTCACGTTCCAGGTGGCCACCCGCACGAAGCGTACGGTAGCGCCGCGGGCTGGCCGTATGTTCGATTGCGCCCGGCGGTGGCACGAGTAATGTTCCCTGGCTCATGGATGAACGGACAGGAGGTAGGGAATGCCATTTGTGCTGAGACGGACCAGGGGAGCGGCTGGGCGAAACCTCGTCTTGGGAATGCTTATCACGCTCGCCGCGTTGACGTTTGTCGCGTCGGCCCGGGCGGCGGCCGTTGGCGGAGGCGGGGGCGGAGGCGGAGGGTCAGCCACGAGCGGCTTCGTGATCGGTGATCAGAACGCCGCTGTTGGCACGTCGGTGACTTTCTGGGGAGCCAAATGGTGGAAGCTGAACTCGCTCAGCGGTGGGTCGGCGCCTGCTGCGTTCAAGGGCTATGCCAACGTGCTGAGCGGCCCGCTCGCCTGCGGCGGCGCCTGGTCGACAGGTCCGGGCAACAGCTCGAACCCGCCTGAATCGCCGCTGCCGGAACTGATCGAAGTCATCGTCTCGAGCGAAATCGCAAAGTCTGGCCCGGCGATCTCCGGCGACATCAATGGAATCGTCCTCGTCCAGCCGGAACCCGGCTACGCTCCCGACCCGGGCCACGCAGGCACGGGCACTGTGGTCGGCGTCGTGTGCTAGCTGGAGCGTCGTTTCGTCAACCGGTACTTCGATCCGTCAGGCTGCTGGCTAACCTGGGTGTGTGACGGTAGCGTTCTCGTACTCGTCGTGGCGGGTGGCGCGGAACTCCTCGCCACGTCCGTTCGGTGTCTGGTCGAGCAGCTGGTAGTAGTAGGGTGCCAGCAGTGCCCCGTCGGGGGCGTGGCGGGAGTAGGTGTGGTGGACGACCCCGTCGGCGAGCGCGAAGACGGCCCACCCCGGTCCCTCGGCGAGGCCCTTCTCCAGATCCGCTCCGATCGCCACCGACCAGTCCCGCAGCCAATCGGGGGGCTCTCTGATCATCTGCTGGAAGACGTCGGCCTGCATCTGCTCCGGGGTGAAGGCGAAGCCGAAGTCGAACTGGTAGTCGCTGTGGAATGAGGAGACCCAGGGGAACCGCCAGCCCATGCGCTGCTTGTATGCCTGGATCATCTCCAGGGGCGCGCGCGAGATCGCGGTGAAGGTCACGTCACGATGGTTGAGGTGAACGACACCCGCGTCGAGGTGGTCGGCGAGGTTGGAGCAGCCCGGGCAGGCTCCGAGAGAGTAGTCGGGGCCGAACATGATGTGGTAGGCGATCAGTTGCGAGCGCCCATCGAAGAGCTCGGCCAGCGTCTTTGGGCCATTGTCGGTGGCGAAGGTGTACTCCTTCTCGAGGGGCACCCACGGCAGCTTCCGCCGCTGCTCGGCAAGCTCCCTGCCGCGCTCGGCGAGCTCCTTCTCTCCCTCGAGGAGCTTCTGGTGGGCGGCCTGCCACTCCTCGCGCGTGCCGATCCGCTGCTCAGTCATTTGTCCTCTTATCTATTGTTGTATTTTTGTTCGGTACTCGTCGTGGCGGCGGATCCACGACGGTTCCGAGGCGCTCTCGTCGCGTCCTTTCGGCGTGCGGTCGAGCAGGCCGTAGTAGGCCATTGCGGGCTCGAGGCCGCGGGCGGTCGTCACGTAGGTCCGGTAGACGGTCCCGTCTGAGAGCGCGTACACGCTCAGGCCCGGCCCCTCGGAGACGTACCCCAGCGCGTCTGTACCGCACATGCGCGCGTTCTGCTCGACGGTGGGCGGAATCGTGCCCTCCAGGAACGGCTTCAGCTCCTCCTTCGTGTGAAGGAGGCCGAGGTCGCGGTTGAAGTCGCTGCCGGCGCTCGAGACCCAGTCGATGGTCCAGCCCATCCGCTCCCGAAAGGCGAGGAGCTTCTCGAGCGGCGCGCGGGAGGCGAGCAGCAGCGTGGCGTCCCGGGCCTTCAGGTGGGCGACCTGGGGATCGAGCGTGTCCGCGATCGAGCAGCAGACGGGGCAGCCGGCCTCGTAGGGCGGCCCGAACATGAAGTGGTAGACGAGCAGCTGGGAGCGGCCGTCGAAGAGGTCGGCGAGGGTCTTCGGGCCGTCCTCTGTCTCGAAGCGGTAGTCCTTCTCGAGCGGGACCCAGGGGAGTTCGCGCCTCTTCCTGGCGAGCTCGTCGCTCGCGCGCGTGAGCTCCTTCTCGCGTTGCAGCAACTCCGCTCGCGCTGCCTCGTGCTCCTCCTGCGTCCCGATCCTGTGCTCAGCCATGTGTCATCCGCTTCATCGGCACGATTGTATGACCAGGCATGGCTTGTCGACCGCCGGACATCCCACGCATCGCCTTCGCCGCGGCGGGCGAGCCGGGCAGCGTTAGACCCGGGACGTGCTGCGGCGCGAGCGACACCCCCAGCGCGAGCGCGAGTAGGGTGATGGCGACCAGGCGGTTGGCGAGTTCCTTGAAGGGGAGCAGCTTCTCGAGTGCGATCAGGCCGGCGATGGCGAGCATCCACGTCAGGCTCATGACTCCGAGGGCGAACAGCGCGGCCATCAAGCCCCAGCAGCAGCCGACGCACCATGCGCCGTGCAGGACGCCTAGGCGCAGCGCTCCCGCGGGCCCGTTACGCCAGTGGGTGAGCACGAAGTCAAGCGGTGAGCGGCAGCGGCGCAGGCAGGCGTCCTTTGTGGGCGTGAGCTGATAGATCGCGGCCGCGAGAAGGACCCCGCCTGCGAGATAGGGCCCGCCGCGATGCCACGACAGCGCCGGGATCGAGAGCGAGCGCACGCCCGCGTAGAGGCTGTATGCCAGGAGCCCGAAGGCTGTCCATGTCA
Source organism: uncultured Solirubrobacterales bacterium (assembly GCA_963755165.1). GTDB lineage: Bacteria > Actinomycetota > Thermoleophilia > Solirubrobacterales > Solirubrobacteraceae > Palsa-744. The sequence continues at coordinate 734,720 of CAVWIT010000003.1, forward strand.
GGAGATATCCGCCGAGGAACGTCCACAGGGAGACGGCGCGATCGACCGAGCCGCGATCGCGTCGGCGGCGCTGGACGGACGCGAACGCGAGTGCCATCGGCGCGATCGAGGGGAACATCATCGCGCTCATCATCACGACCCACGACACGACGTAGAAGCCGAGGCTCCCGGGATCTGTGCCTGGACCGGCGTCCATTCCGAGCATTCGCTTACGCGTCAATAGCCAGGCCAGGACCGCCAGTCCGAGCAGCGATGCGAGGATGCCGGCTTGAAACCGCGCTGTGGGGTTTCGCGCGAGGGGATGCTGCACGGATGCCATTGCATCTCGACAGTAACGAAAATGGGCACGACGGAAGGGTGGTTCGCGAAGCGGATGTCGGGCAGGGAGGCCGTTACTCCCGCGGGCGGAGGAGCCTTGGGTTGTAGAGGATCTCCCACAGGTGTCCGTCGGGATCGCGAAAGTAGCCGGAGTAGATCCCCCATGGACGGTCGTGCGGACGGTCGGTGAGCGTGGCGCCGGCGGCTTGGGCTTGGGCGAGCAGTGCGTCGACCTCGGCCTTGCTTGCGGCCGCGTGTCCGATGCTGAGCTCGCCGGTCTTCGGCGGACCGAGCGGCACGTTCGCGTCCTTCGCCAGCTCGGTGCGGGGGTACAGCGACAGCAGCAGCCCGTTGCTCAGCTCGAACAGCGCGACAGCCCCGGCTGGCTCGACGTCGTCGCCGGTCCACTCGGTGCCGATGATCCCGCGCGACTCCAATCCGAGCCCGTCTCGGTAGAACTCGAGCGCCCGCTCCAGATCGGCGACAGCGAGCGTGATGATGTCGATACGGGCTTCCATCTTCCACCTTTCCAGGCAGGCTTATCTTGCTACTTCTTGATCTTGGGTGGGTAACGCTTCTTAGCGGCGGCGACACACTTTGCGCGTTTTCTCTTGTTCTTGATTCTTTTGCATTTTGCCAGTTCTTTCGCAAGAAGCTGCGCTTTAGACAACTCATGTTTGATCGGTGCCGGTGTCACACCGGGAGCAGGAACCGTCGTAGGGATCAACGCAACGGTTATTGGCTGACTCAGCGTCGTTGGCGAGGTAGAAGGGGTTTTGGCTGGAGTTTCTTCTTTCTTTGTTTCTTTTTGCTTTGATTCTTCCTTTTCGGATTCTTCTTTGACCGGTGTTGGAACTGTAATCTGAATCATGGGTACTCCGGTAGTGTCTATCGCAAAGGTCCCTCCGGTCGGCACCAGGCTAGAGCCACCCCCGCCGCCGCCACTCCCACCGATTGGTTTAGCTTCGTAGCGTGTACCGGACCCGCCGCCGCCGCCTCCATACAACCCACCGCCGCCGCCTCCTCCGCCTGTATAGCAAGAGACGCAACCGTTGTCGTTGCTACCTCCAATACCCAGAACACCGTTCTGTCCTGCGTCGACAGGGTCGCCGTGACCAGCCGCGCCACCGAATCCGCCATAGTCAGCAGCTCCAGCTCCACCACCTTCACCGCCGTTTTTTGCTTCCTCGGGTTCAGATTGTCCGCTTTCACCTGGCTGACCAGCATTCCCACCCGTGCCGCCGCTGAGATAGCCACTGCCGGCCTCGCCAGCGCCGCCACCACCGGCGGCGACCACAAGCCGCGAACTTAGCGTTGTACTGGTCCTAACGTCAGATGCTCCGCCACCCGGTCCTGAAAGTTCGCCATATGCCCATCCGCCCCCGTTGAAGCCGTAGCCTGTGGCGTAACGTCCATTGCCACCTACCCACACATACAGCGTGCTACCAGGTGTTACCGAGATCGAGCCTGACACTACGGCTCCGTAGCCGCCCGGTACAATGCCGCCAATCTTGCGGCTGGACGCACCCTTTCCACCGACTGCGGTCACGGCGACGGTGGAGACGCCAGCCGGGATTGCAATGGTCTGCTCGCCCCCCGTGTAGTAGAAGGTGGTGGTCGTTTCGGCGCGAGCCGTCCTGCTGGAGCCCAAGATGAGCGCCAGGGCGACCAACACGACGCGAAGCCCGGCCGTCATGCTCGACGGCTTCGCTCTCTCATGGCCTCGCCTCTTCCGCATCGCTGCTCCTTCCTCCGCATGTACTACTCCAGCGGCACTCGACAACCACGTTGTCCGCAAGCCAGCCTACTCGATTTTGGGCCGACTTGTGAAGTTCCCTCTGGCCGCTAGGCCAACTTCACAAGACCATCCAGCGGTGCCTCCTCTCGATGTCTTTGCGCGGAACGTCTCCCGAGCGAGAAAGCGGCAGCACCTCACGCAGGAAGAGGTCAGCCATCGCTCGGGCATCCATGTGACCGAGGTGTCTCGGATCGAGCGTGGCCTTCGTGATCCTCGCGTCACGACGCTCCTTCGGCTGGCAGACGCACTGGAGGTCTCGCCCGCCGTCCTGCTCAGAGGCGTAGCGCCGACTACTAGTCGAGGTTTATGATCCTCACGATGGCCGAGGCCGGCCGCTTGCCGGGACCATACTTCTCGCCCCAGGCGTGCCACGCGGCCTCTCTAGCTGCGTCCTCATTGGTCGCTCTGCCAGCCCAGTAGACGTTGCGCACTACCGACGACAGCCCTCCGGGGCTGACACGACGGGCGTCGATGACAGGAGGCGGATCGCTGATCTCGACCTCAAATCGCGTCTCCCTGGGCATCAGCACACCAGCTCGCGGACTTTCGCGAGCGTGGCCGCAATGTCGCCGCCGATAAACTCGCGGATCATATCGTCGCCCTCCTCGCCGACGCTCTCCACAGCGGCGATCAGGCTCGCCGTCGTGCTTCCGCTCTTGTAGACGCGGAGTGTCTCGTGCTGGTTATCGGGGATGTCGCGAGGCATGTGGGTGAGTCCGAGACCGGAGAGTGCTTTATGGATTCCGGCCCGCACGTGAACCTTAAGACGCTCCGCAGGGTAGGCATCGCGCACCATCCACATCGGGACGCTAAGGATGTCCTCGTTTTGTTCCACTAGGTCACGAAGCTCCGGCAGCGTGCTAAACTTAATTTCGTCAGGCATTTGGGTTACGGCCTCTTTAGATCGTAGGACAACATTATAGTTTAGCAGATCTAAAAGCTAGCAGCAGATTCTAAATGGAGAGCACGTTTCAAGGTTCATCAGCGTCCACGACCCGCGCTGTGGTCGGGTGCGGGATCGTCGAGCATCGTGGCGGGCTCGCCCGCCAGCATGGTATCCTCAGCAGTACCGAAGTACCGAGTGACTCATCATGCGTGCGCAATCCCCGATCAAGGTCCATGAGGCCACCAAGGAGAAGGTCCGCTATGCCGCGTTGATGGCGGGCCTCAAGCAGGCCGAGCTTGTCGAGCGCGCGGTCGATGAGTACGTTGAGCACCACCGCGAGCTGTTTGCGCTGCGCATGGAGCGCGCGCAGGAGGCGCTGCTGGGCGGCAAGACCTCCACGCTCGCGTACTCGCTGGGTGTCGATGAGGCCGATGTAGAGCGGGTCGGCGGTGTCTCCTCCGATCAGCTCGGCGGCTCACGCAGACCGAGGCGTGCGACCTCGAACCACGCAAGCTCACCTGACGGCCAGTCCGCGCGCGGCTCCCACAGCTCCGCTCCCGCGGCATCCAAGACCAAGCCGAAGAGGACGTCTCGAAGCCGCTCCTCGACGAAGCGCCCGTCGGTCGCCTGAGTCGCGATCGCAACCCACACCTCCTCGCCCGATGCGGTGACGTGGAGACGAGCGTCGACGAGGCCACCGAAGCAGGTCGTGACATCGCGACCTCGATTGGCGAAGGCATCGGCGAGAACGGAGGGGATCGAGTCGGCGGCGTCATCGATGATGCGCGCGTTGCGCTCGAGCTCGTCACGAAGCCGGTCATCCTCATCGGGCAGGAGTCGTCCGGCTTGGTGCAGCGCAGCGAAGATCTCGTAGGCGTCCTCGCTGGAGCCCTCCTCGCGCTGTGCGCCGGCACAGAGCCAGAATCGCGCGGCCTCGACCTCCAGCCACGTTGCGCCACGCCACCGTCCGTGGCGCAGCCGGTACACGAGCGGACGCTCGATCGAGAGGATGCGCCGCTGCCCGCGCGGTGCCGCCGGCGCGAGACGCCGCGCCTCATCGAGGAGCGGGTGGTCGAGGCCGCCGAGGTCGATCTCGACGGGTGGCACCTCCAGCTCGAGATCCTCGCGCAGACAGCGCAGCGTCACGCGCGTTCGTCGTTCCGGTTTGCTCGGCATCGGGCAGGAGACCATATCCAGCCGTCCCGACCCCTCCCGGGTAAAACCTTCCTGCTGGCGCTGCACACCGGTGTTCGCGTTGACTGCGGTTAATGGAGCTAGAGGGGCTCGAACCCTCGGCCTCCGCCATGCCATGGCGGCGCTCTCCCAGCTGAGCTATAGCCCCAAGCTTGAGACATCGTATAACGCCTTGGCCCCAGATCCCAGATAGGGGCCAGCAGGGAGTCACCCCCGAGGCATGAACTCCGGAACGTCGAGATCGTCGCCCGGCTCGTCCCGGCGGCGCGGCGCCCCGGACCCTGGCGCGACCTGGTCCAGGCGCGCGGTCATGCTCCCGTGGGCGAGGCGCACGTCGCGCAAGAGACGCTCTGAGTTGTTGCGCAGCGACGAGGACAGCTCGCGCAGGTTGCGGGAGACCTCGGTGCCCTCGCGTACCACCTCGCGGGCGACGGCGTGGGCCTCGCTGACGATCTCGCGGGCCTCGGCGTGCGCGGCCGCGCGGATCTCCTTGGCCCGCGCGTGCGCCTCGGCCTCCGTCTGTGCCCGTGCGACCTGAAGGATCTCCTGGGCCTCGTCCTCGGCCGCTTGGACACGGTGCTCGGCCGCGCGGTCGGCTTCGGCGATGCGCTCATGAGCACGTGCCTCGGCCCGCTCGCGCAGGTCCTCCGCGGCTCGTTCGGCTGCCGCGATGATGCCGGCGACCTGTGCCGAAGTGGCGCCGAGGGGATCGGACTGCGACTCCATGCGCGCATCGTAGACCGGGTACGGGTTGCAGTCGTCCGGACTGCGAATTCGCCTAGAGCTCAGCCTCTTCCTCTCTCTTCTACATACACACATTTTTCCCCTCCCTCCGCGTATGGCAGAAATCATTGGAAATATGTCCTTGCGGACAAGGCGCGTGTGGATCAAGATCAACTCATGACCAAACCCAGCAGGAGACCCAAAGACGTAGTGATCGTCATGTACCCCGAGACCCAGAGCCTCGACTTCATCGGCCCCCTGGAGGTGTTCGCCGGGGCTCAGCGCCTGATCGAGGCGACCGGGCGCACGGAGCCCGGGTATCGCATCACGCTCGTCAGTCCCGACGGCGCTCCCATCCAAACCTCGAGCGGCGTTGGCGTCCTGCCTGACACGAGCATCGCAGAGGCGCCCAAGAACATCGACACGCTCATAGTCGCTGGCGGCGACGGATCGAAGGACGCCAGCAAAGACCAACGACTGCTCGACTGGATCAGGACGGTTGCGCCGCATACGCGCCGCGTGACGTCGGTGTGCACCGGGGCGTTCGTGCTGGCGGCGGCGGGACTGCTGGACGGGCGTAAGGCGACGACCCACTGGGCCTCAGCCGCGAAGCTGGCCAAGCTGTATCCCGCAGTAGAGGTCGATCCCGAGCCTATCTACGTGCGGGACGGTCATGTGTGGACCTCGGCCGGGGTGACCGCGGGCATGGACATGGCGCTGGCGCTCGTCGAGGAGGATCTCGACCGCGAGGCGGCGCTGACGATCGCGCGCCGTTTCGTGATGTTCCTGCGCCGCCCCGGGAACCAGTCGCAGTTCAGCGCCACGCTCTCAGCTCAGGAGCCCGAGCGCGAGCCGCTGCGCGAGGTGCAGCGGTACGTCGTGGAGAACGTCTCCGAGAACCTGTCTGTGGAAGCGCTGGCCGAGCGGGCGCACATGAGCCCGCGCAACTTCGCGCGCGCGTTTGCGGCTGAGACGGGGATCACGCCCGGCCGGTACGTCGAGCGCGTGCGTCTGGAGGCGGCCCGACGCGAGCTGGAGGACACCTCCCAGCCGATAGCCACTGTCGCGGCGGCGTGCGGGTTCGGCACCGCCGAGACGATGCGCCGCGCGTTCCTGCGCGCTCTCGGTGTGGCTCCCGCCGAGTACCGCCGCCGCTACCACCCGGCCGGGTCGGAGGCCACAACCGTGGCGGCATAGCTCGAACATCGTTACTCGCGCGTGTGCGAGTGAGCGCGCGCCGGGAACCGTACGCCTGCCCTGATCGACTGTGCGCTGGGAGGCGTCCGAGAGTTCCGTCCTAACCCGGTCGATAACCTCCGAGGGGTCATGGCCGAGCACCCCGAGCACCACCGCTACGACCCCCAGGAGATCGAGCCCCGCTGGCAGGCGGTGTGGGCGAACGAGCGCACCTGGGAGGTTTCGAACGACGGCGCCGGGGACGGGCGTCGCGACGACGCCGAGGCGCCGACCTCCTACGTCTTGGAGATGCTGCCGTACCCGAGCGGGGAGCCGCATATCGGCCACCTGAAGGTGTACTCGGTGGGGGATGCGATCGCCCACTATCATCGCCGGCTCGGCCGGCGGGTGCTGCACCCGATGGGGTATGACTCGTTCGGGCTGCCGGCGGAGAATCACGCGATCAAGACGGGGGTGCACCCGCGCGCGTCGACGGACGCCTCGATCGCCTCCTTCCAGAAGCAGTTTCGCGAGTGGGGCATCTCGATCGACTGGTCGCGCGAGCTGGCCACGCACGAACCGAGCTACTACCGCTGGACGCAGTGGATATTTCTGCAGCTGTTCGAGGCGGGCCTCGCGTATCGCAAGGAGGCGGCGGTTAAGTGGTGCCCGCACGACCAGACGGTGCTCGCCAACGAGCAGGTCGACGCCGATGGGCATTGCGAGCGCTGCGGGGCGACGGTGGAAGTCAGGCAGCTGGAGCAGTGGTTCTTGCGCATCACGGACTACGCCGAGCGGCTGCTCGGCGATCTGGACGGCATCGACTGGCCCGAGCATGTCAAGACGATGCAGCGCAACTGGATCGGGCGCAGCGAGGGGGCGGAGGTGACGTTCCGCTGCGAGGAGCTGGGGATCGACTATCCGGTGTTCACCACGCGTCCGGACACGCTGTTCGGCGCGACTTTCTTCGTGATGGCGCCCGAGCACCCGGACGTGCTGCGCCTGGTGGGAGGCACCGAGCGCGAGCAGCGGGTGCGGGAGTATGTCAGCCACGCGATCACCGAGTCCGGCGAGGAGCGCGGCAACGCCGAGAAGCCCAAGACGGGCGTGCCGCTGGGGCGGACCGTCACCAACCCCGTCAACGGCGAGCAGATCCCGGTGTATGTCGCGGATTACGTGCTGATGGAGTACGGCACCGGCGCGATCATGGCGGTGCCGGGGCACGACGAGCGCGACTATGCGTTCGCGCGCGCGTTCGATCTGCCGATCCGGCGCGTGATCACGGGCGCCGACGGCGAGGCGCCGCGCGACTTCGTGCCCGATCCCGACATTTGGGAGCTCTCCGAGCAGAGCTTGCCGTACACCGGCGATGGCCCGCTGGTCAACTCGAATCCCGAGTTCGACGGTATGAACAACCGCCAGGCGCTGGCGGCGATCGTCGAGTGGCTGGACGGCGAGGGCAAGGGCCACGCGTCGGTCAACTACCGGCTGCGCGACTGGCTGATCTCGCGCCAGCGCTACTGGGGCGCTCCGATCCCAATCGTCTACTGCGAGCGCTGCGGCGCGGTGGCGGTGCCCGAGGAGGAGCTTCCGGTGCAGCTGCCGGAGATCGAGGACTACGCTCCCCGGGGGCGCTCGCCGCTGGCGGCCGCCGAGGACTGGGTGCGCACCAGCTGCCCGGAGTGTGGCGAGCCAGCGCGCCGGGAGACGGACACGATGGACACGTTCGTGGACTCGTCGTGGTACTTCCTGCGCTACTGCGACGCGTCCAACGAGCGCGCGGCGTGGGATCCGGCGGTGCTGGGAGAGTGGATGCCCGTGGACCAGTACATCGGCGGGGTCGAGCACGCGATCTTGCACCTGATGTATGCGCGGTTCGTGACTAAGGCCCTCGCTGACCTCGGCCACCTCGATGTGCAGGAGCCGTTTCGGGCGCTGTTCACGCAGGGGATGATCACCAAGGACGGCGCGAAGATGAGCAAGTCCCGTGGCAATGTCGTCTCGCCGGCCTCGATCGTGGAGCGCTACGGAGCGGACACTGCCCGCTGCTACATCCTGTTCATCGGCCCGCCCGACCAGGATGCGGACTGGTCCGACGAGGGGATGGAGGGCGTGCACCGCTTCCTGAGCCGTCTGTGGCGATTGGCGGTTGAAACAGCAGGTATGGGGGGGGACGTGCCGCATGCGGCACGTCCGGAGGGGTCGCATGCGACCCTTCCACGGTCGGCGCATGCGCCGACACGAACAGCGGAGATCGACCGAGCGGGTGGAGAGCCCGCTGAGGGTGACGCTCTCGGACTGTTGCGCAAGACGCACTGGGCGATCGAGAAGGTGAGCGGCGATCTGCGCCGGTTCGCGTTCAATACGGCGATCGCGGCGGTGATGGAGCTGCTCAACGAATGCTCGCGCGTGCGCGAGGACGCGAGCGTGGAGACCCGGCGCTTCGCGCTCGCGACGGCGGCCTCGCTGCTGTTCCCGTTCGCCCCGCACGTGTCGGCGGACGTCTACGAGCGGCTGACGGGCGAGCGGGTGTGGGAGCAGCCCTGGCCGCAGGCCGACCCGGTGCTGCTGGAGCGAGATGTGTATGAGCTGGTGTGCCAGGTCAACGGCAAGCTGCGCGACCGCGTGACGGCGCCTTCGGACGCCGGCCCGGACGAGCTCAAGGAGCTGTGCCGCGCCGCCCCGAACGTGCGTGCGCACGTGGACGGCAAGGAGATCGTCAAGGAGATAGTGGTGGCCGGCAAGCTCGTAAACCTCGTCGTTCGATAGCGGTCTGGCGGCACGCATAGACTGGGCGCGATGGCTACGCTCAAGCCCGCGTATCTGATCCATGGCGACGATCACGGCGCGGTGGCCGAGCGCCGCGCAAAACTGCGCGAGCTGGCCGAGCGTGAGGGCGGGTCCGACAGCGTGGAGTCGCTGGAGGGCGAGTCGGCAACGCCGGCGGGCGTCGCCGGGGCGCTCGCGGCGATGACGCTCACGGTCGGGCGGCGGGTGATCCTGGTGGACGGGGTCGAGCGTTGGAAGCAGGCGGAGATCGAGGAGAGCCTCGTGCCCGCGATGGTGCAGATGCCGCCCGATACGACGCTGGCGATGTTCGCGCGCGAGGAGGGCCGTACGAAGGCGCCGGCGGCCGTGCACGCGGCCGTCAAGCGCACGGGGGGGCAGGTGGTCGCGCAGGCGACGGTCAAGCCGTGGGAGCTGCCCAAGTGGGTGCGCGCTCAGGCGCAGGGCATGGGTGTCGAGCTCGACATGGCCGCGGCCACGGCGCTGGTCGGCCAGGTGGGCGAGCGCCAGCAGCGGCTGCTGCGCGAGCTGGAGAAGCTGGCGCTGGAACTGGACGCGGACTCGCCGCGCAGGGTGGGCGTGCAGGACGTCGAAGCCCGCGCGGCGAGATCCGCGCAGTACCGCGCGTACACGCTCGCCGACGCGCTGGTGGGCGGCGACGGGCGCGAGGCCACGCGGACGTATATGCGCCTGCGTTCACAGGGCGAGCGGCTGGCCGGGCTGACGTACCTGATGGCCTCGCGGTTGCGCGAAGCGCTTGCGGTTGCGCTGCGCCTGCAGGCGGGGGAGTCCGCGGCCGAGGTCAGGCGCGGATTGCGGATGCCGCCGAAGGCCGCCGAGCGGTTCGTCAGAGATGTCGCCAAGTCAGAGCCCGAGCGGCTGCGCGGGGCGCTCGGAGCGCTGGCGGACCTGGAGATCGATACGCGCGGGGGCTCGCCGCTGCCCGAGGGCCGCTCGCGGATGTCGGGGCTGGACGAAGAGACGCTGGCCCTGCGCGCGATCGAAGTTATTACGGCGGACTAGGAAGGTGAGCCGGCGCGCAGGTGTGCCGCGCGGGCCTTGCGGCGTGCGCCGGTGTTCTTGTGCATCGCGCCGCGCTTGACGGCCTTGTCGATCGTGCTGACGAGCTCGCGGTGCTCGGCGTCGGCGGTGGCGGTATCGCCGCCGCTCTGCATCGTGGACTCCAGGCGGCGGAAGTAGGTCTTGATCGCCGAGGTGTACTGGCGATTCTCCAGGCGCTCGCGCTCGGAGCGCAGGATGCGCTTCTTCTGAGAATGAATGTTGGCCATCGCGGGAGCGCCGTACTATAGCGGCCTTGTCTGACTCAACAGAAACCGCCGAGAAGGAGCCGGTCGACCCGCGCGTCGAGGTGATCGGCATACCCGACGCGAGCTTCGGCGAGGAATACGGCGGCCTCGGCCGGCCGGAGCCCGAGCAGGGCAGAGGTGGCGGCGACGGTAGCGGCTCAGCCGGCGGGGGGGGACGGGTCGCACGCAACACCGCGATCTTCTCTATCGCGACCGGTATATCGCGAGTGTTGGGACTCGCGCGTGAAGTCGTTGCCGCGAGCTTCTTCGGAACCTCGGGCCCTGCGTCGGCGTTCACGATCGCATTTCAGATCCCGAACCTGGTGAGCAACCTGTTCGCCAACGCCGCGCTGTCGGCGGCATTCGTCCCGGTGTTCACGGATCTGCTGCAGCAGGGCCGCAAGCGGGAGGCGTTCCGGCTCGCGTCGACGCTGTTCTGGATCATGCTGATCGTCCTCGGCGCCGTCACGGCGCTGTTCGTGCTCGCGGCCGGCGTGGTCATGCCGCTGTTCACGGGCCCTACGTTCAACGGTGCGCTCGACGCGCTCACGGTCGGGCTCTCGCAGGTGCTGTTTCCGGTCGTGCTGCTGATAGGGCTGATCGGCCTGCTAGTGGGGGTGTTGCAGTCATACGAACACTTCACGATCCCCGCGATCGCGCCCGCTGTCTGGAACCTCGTGATCATCGTGCTGCTCGTCGTGCTGCGCCCGCATTTTCACGGCGGCGTTGAAAACGGCGATCAGCTGTACGCGTACGCGATCGCGATCCTGATCGCGACGTTCGTGCAGATGCTGATGGTGTTCGGGGCGCTCGCACGGATCGATTTTCGCCTGCAGTTCTCGATCGACTGGCACGACCCGCGTGTCCGCCAGGTGTTCGCGTTGATGCTCCCCGTGACGATCGGCCTCGGTATCGTCAACCTCGACCAGCTGATCAACTCTGTGTTCGGAACGCTCGTCTCCAAGGAAGCCCCGCGCGCGATCGACCAAGCCTTCCGCATCTACATGCTTCCCCAGGGCCTGTTCAGCGTCGCGGTCGCCACCGTCCTGTTCCCCACCCTCAGTCGGATGGCAGCGCGGCGTGAGGTTACCAGCATGCGCCGCGCGATCGGGATCGGCATGCGCCAGATCAACCTGCTGCTGATTCCCTCGGCGGTGTTCATGCTCGTGCTCACCACTCCGATCGTGCGCCTCGTGTTCGAACGCGGGAACTTCGGCACCCGTTCCACCAGTCTCGTCTCCGAAGCGCTGTTCTGGTTCGCGTTCAGCCTGCCGTTCGGCGGCTTGAACCTGCTGCTGACGCGCGTGTTCTTCTCGGTGCAGCGCCCATGGATCCCAACGCGCCTGGCGGCGCTGAACATCGTCGTGGACGTGATCGTATCGATCGGCCTATACAAGCCGCTGGGGATCGCCGGGCTGATCATCGGCACGGTCGCGGCCAACGCGGTGATGACGGCGCTGCAGTACCACCGTCTGCGGATCGGCTTCAACGGCCGGTTGGAGGGGGCACAGACGATCATGATCACCGCGCGCATCCTGCTCGCCTCGGCGCTGCTCGGAGTCGTGTCGTGGGTCGTGTGGACGGTCCTGCACCGGCTGTTCGGAACGTCGCTGCCCGCACAGATAATCAGCGTCGGCGGGGCGGCCGGGGCGGGTCTGTTCGTGTACGCCCGCGCGGTGCTGGCGATGCGCATCCCCGAGGCCCACCAGGTCAGCCGCCTGATCCGCACCCAGCTCGGGCGAGCCTGATCACGAGTGGCCTCGGCGAGGCCCGATCGCGATGCAGAGCTGATCGTCGTAAAGCAATGGGGCCGAATGAACTCTCGCTCACCCGGCCCCAATCCGAACATAGATCGCCGCTTACTACATACGTCCCAGGACTGTGTGTCTCTTGCCTGGGCGGCGTGACACTCTCGACACCTGGACAGGCCGCCGGCCCGAAGGTCGGCGCGTAGCCGCGGCTGAATGATCCTTGTCGAGTTGGCGATCCGCCGGATAACAAAGGCTAGCGGGTCGGAGTCTCCCTGGGCCATCTACGCTGTAGCCCGCCCATGGACCAGGCCAAGATCCGCAACTTCTGCATCATCGCGCACATCGACCACGGCAAGTCGACGCTCGCCGATCGCATCCTCGAGTTGACGAAGACCGTTGCGGCACGCGAGATGCGTGCCCAGCTGCTCGACTCGATGGACCTGGAGCGCGAGCGCGGGATCACGATCAAGGCCCAGGCGGTGCGCGTCTTCTACACCGCCAAGGACGGCGAGACGTATCAACTGCACTTGATCGACACCCCCGGGCACGTCGACTTCACCTACGAGGTCTCGCGTTCGCTCGCCGCGTGCGAGGGGGCGCTCTTGGTCGTGGACGCCGCGCAGGGGGTGGAGGCGCAGACGGTCGCGAACACGTATCTGGCGGTCGAGTCCGGCTTGGAGCTGATCCCGTGCCTGAACAAGCTCGACCTGCCCGGGGCCGAGCCCGAGCGGGTGGGGGGCGAAGTCGCCGAGCTGATTGGCGAGCCGGCCGAGGCGATCCTGCGGATCAGCGGCAAGACCGGGGCGGGGGTGGGGGAGGTGCTGGAGGAGCTGATCGCGCGGGTGCCGCCGCCGCACGGCGATCTCGAGGCGCCACCGCGCGCGCTGATCTTCGATTCGGAGTTCGACCAGTACCGCGGCGTTATCGCCTACATCAGGGTCGTCGACGGGGTTTTCAGGAAGGGCGAGGCGATTCGCGCGATGGCGGCTGGAACCGAGGCGGACATTGACGACATCGGCGTGTTCAGCCCGCAGATGATGGGGACGGATCAGCTCGCGGCGGGGGAGGTGGGATATCTGATCACGGGCCTGAAGGACGTGACGCAGCTGCGCGTCGGAGACACGCTCACCACACGTCCCTCCTCGGGCTCCGCGGGTGCGGGCACCGGCGCCGGCCGGGGGCCAGGGGCGCGTCGCGAGGCGAGCGAGCCGCTGCCCGGATATCGCGAGGTCAAGCCGATGGTGTTCTGCGGCCTGTTCCCGATCGATTCTGACGCCTACCCGGACCTGCGGGACGCGCTGGAGAAGCTGGTGCTGAACGACGCTGCGCTCTCCTGGGAGCCGGAGACCTCGGATGCGCTTGGCTTCGGCTTCCGCTGTGGTTTTTTGGGCCTGCTGCACATGGATATCGTGCGCGAGCGCTTGGAGCGGGAGTACGACCTGGAGCTGCTGGCGACGATGCCGTCGGTCGAGTTCGACGTGACGTTGACCAGTGGGGATGAGATCGAGGTGCACAACCCCTCGGATATGCCGGATCCTGGCACGATCGAGGAGATCCGCGAGCCGTTCATCAAGGCGCAGGTGATCGCCCCGAAAGAGTTCATCGGCGCGGTGATGGAGCTCTGTCAGGAGCGTCGTGGTGAGCACACGGGCATGCACTATCTCTCTCCCGAGCGGGTCCAGCTCACTTATGACCTGCCGCTCGCGGAAATCGTGCTGGACTTCTTCGACCAGCTGAAGTCGCGCACGCGCGGGTACGCTTCGCTGGATTACGAGCTCGACGGAATGCGGCCCTCGGACCTGGTCAAGCTCGACGTGCTGCTGGCCGGCGACCCGGTGGATGCGCTGTCGATGGTGGTCCATCGTGAGAAGGCCTACGAGATGGGGCGGACCTTGACCGAGAAGCTGCGCAAGCGCATCCCCCGCCAGCAATACGACGTGCCGATCCAGGCGGCGATCGGCGCGCACGTGATTGCTCGCGAGACCGTCAAAGCCTTCCGTAAGGACGTGATCGCGGGATGCTACGGGGGGGACATCACGCGCAAGAAAAAGCTTCTGGCCAAACAGAAGGAGGGCAAGAAGCGGATGAAGCAGGTCGGCCGTATCGAGGTTCCCCAGGAGGCGTTCCTGGCGGTGTTGGAGCTGGGGGAGGAGTGAATGAACTGTGTATAGCAATAGTTATACACAATTTGAAAGAATAATTTTCATCTCCATCCCTGGTGTCCCGTTCGGGGAGCATCGTCGGATAAGGGGGTGTGCGCGCAGATACGCTGAGTGAGTACCGCCGCCTGTACCTGCTGGGGAGGGTGGTCGTGGCGCGCTACTACCGCCGCCCGCTGACGCTGGCCGCGGTCGCTCGCGCGATCTCGACCTCGCCCAGGCACCTGCAGCGCGCGTACGCGCAGTTTGGAGACTCGTTCAACGAGGATCTGTTCGCGCGCCGGATGTCGGTCGCGGCACAGCTGCTGATCGAGCAGCGCGCGATCCCGGTCAGCGACATCGGGCGGCTGGTGGGCTATCACCACTCCTCGCACTTCGCACGCGCGTTTCGTCGTCGCTATGGCCTCTCGCCGGCCCTGTTCCGCGAGCGTGCGTTGCGACATGCGCCGGCGCGGGCGGGAGGGAGCTCAGCTACGCATGGACGCGCGGGCTCGCATTCGCGCCGGCCGGTGGTGTCGCTCCACCGGCATCGCCCGGATCGAGCGACTCGGCTCCCGGCAGCGTGACGCGCATCAGCGTGCCCCCACCCGGGGCGCTCTCGGCGGCGACCGTGCCGCCGTGCTGGCCGACGACCTGTTTGACGATGGCCAGTCCCAGCCCCGAGCCGGGACGCCCGCGCGCCTCGGCGCCGCGGTAGAAGCGGTCGAACACGTGCGGCAGGTCCTCGGCGGGGATGCCCGGCCCGTGATCGTGGACGGTCAGCTCGGCGCCGCCGATCGACGATCCAGGCAATCGTCGATAGGCCAGCACGATCTCGACGGGTTCGCCCTCGGGGCTGTACTTGACGGCGTTGTCGATCAGGTTGACGACGGCGCGCTCCAGCCGGGGGGCGACGCCGCTGAGGAGCACCGGCTCGAGCGTCGTCTGTAGGGGCGTCGTCGGTGAGTTGCGCCGGGCGCGCTCGAGCGCGTCGCCCACGACCATGTCCAGGCGCACGTCCTCGGCGCCCACGTTCTGCTCTTCGCCGCGAGCGAGGTCGATCAGGTCGTTCATCAGCAGCGTCAGCTCTTCGATCTGATCGACCACGTCGCCCAGCAGCAGCTCGCGCTCGGAGACGTCCATGTCGCCGGCGTGCTGGAGGATCTCGATGTTCGTGCGCAGGCTCGTTACGGGGGTGCGCAGCTCGTGCGAGGCGTCGGCTACGAGCTGGCGCTGGGCGTGGACTGAGGCGTCCAGTGCGCTCATCGAGCGCTCGAGCGCGTCGAGCATCGCGTTGAAGCTGACGGCGAGGCGCCCGATCTCATCTTCGCCGGTGGGCGAAATGCGCCCGGACAGGTCCTGTGTCTCGGCGACGTGCTCGGCCGCTTGCGTCAGCCGCTTGACCGGGAGCACCGCGGCGCGCGCCACGAGCCGTCCGAGCAGCGCCGCCAGGGCGATCCCGCCGAGGCCGAGCAGCACCAGGATCAGGCGCAGATGACTGAGCAGTTCGTCTACTTCGGTCAGCGGCTGCGCGAACTGCACGACGCGTCCCGGCGCGAAGTACTCGGCGAGGATCCGCAGGCGTATGCCGTTCACCCTGGCGTCGCGGAAGAAGCTCTCGCCTTTGCCGTTCGCGAGTGCGCGCGTGCGCGCGTCGACCGGCAGCGTCACGTCTTTCGCGCCCGATCTGAACAGGACCGCTCCGCTGCCGTTGACGAGCTGCTGGTAGCCGCGCACCTGATTTGGCCGTGGCAAGACGTTGCGCAGCGCGTTGGCGCCCGGTTCCGGTCCGCTTTCGAACAGCTGCTGGGAGGAGCTGGTCTTGCCCTGCAGCGCGTCGAGCAGCTTGTCGCTGTGCCTGCGCGCCGGGTGGTGCTCGATCAGTCGCAGGTTGTCCACGCGGTTGTGCAGCTGCGCGTCCACCTGGCCGTGCAGCTCGTTGGAGGTGAGCACATAGACCAGCACCGAGGCGAGCAGGACGGCGACCGCGACAGCGGCCGCCGAGGCGAACGTGATGCGCCGCCGGAAGCTCATGTGGCCTTCGTCCAGTCGGCTCTTTTGACGGGGTCGGTCATTGCGCGCGCAGCACGTAGCCGACCCCGCGTACCGTGTGCAGCAGCCGTGGCTCGTCCCCTGCCTCGGTCTTGCGGCGCAGGTAGCCCATGTATACGCCCAGCGAGTTGGATGTCGCGCCGAAGTCGTATCCCCAGACGTGTTCGAATATCGCCGATCGGGTCAGCACTTGGCGGGGGTGGCGCAGGAACATCTCCAGCAGCAGGAACTCGGTCCGGGTCAGCGCCAGCACCCGCTCGCCGCGCCAGGCTTCGTGAGCGAGCCGGTCCAGGCGTAGGTCCTCGAAGGAGAGCGTGCGCTCCTGCTCGTCGTCGTCCTCGTCCCCGGCCCGGCGCAGCAGCGCGCGCACGCGCGCGAGCAGCTCACGCAGCGCGAACGGCTTGACCAGGTAATCGTCGGCGCCGGCGTCCAGGCCCGCGACGCGATCGTCGATCCCTTCGCGCGCGGTCAGCATCAGCACGGGCGTGCGGTCCCCCCCTCGCGCAGGCGTCGGCAGACCTCGAGCCCGTTGACGCGCGGCATCGCCACGTCGAGGATCACCGCCTCGTATGGGTCTGCGCTCAGGCGTTCGAGCGCCTGCTGGCCGTCCATCGCCTGGGCGACTGTGTAGTGCTCTAGCGTAAGCGCTCTGGACAGCGCGCTCTGTACCGCGGGCTCGTCATCGACTACGAGGATGCGAGCGAGTGGCTCGGTCATGACTGGATTAAAGCGGAGGGAATGTCCCAGATCGTAGATAGTGGCCCAATCGAAGAGGATGTTGCGGCGGCGCCAGACGCCGCCGGCGCCACCGACGCCGCCGCGGCGATGTCCGCTCAGTCGCGGACTCTGCGCAACAGCCTCATCGGTCTGGCCGTCTTCTTCGCGCTGGTCGCCGCCCTGCTGCTCGCCGTGCCGGGACTGCGCGCGGCGGCCGATCGCATCGGCGACGCGCGCCCCGGATGGGTGGCCGCGGGGGTGGGATTTGAGCTGCTGTCGTGCGCCGGATATGTCGTGCTGTTCGGCCTGGTGTTCGGCATGCTCGGCCGGCGGCTGATCTCGCGCCTGTCGCTGTCGGAGCTGGCGGTCAACTCGGTCGTCTCGGTCAGCGGCCTGGCCGGCATCGCGCTCGGCGCCTGGGTGCTGCGCACCAGGGGCGTGTCGGTGGAGCGCATCGCCAAGCGCTCGGTGCTGATATTCGTGCTCACCAGTGCGGTCAACGTCGGCGCGACGGCGCTTATCGGCATACCGATGTGGCTCGGTCTGCTGCCCGGCTCGCGCAACCCTCTGCTCACGCTGCTGCCCGCCGCGGCGGCCGTGGCGGTGATCGGGGGAACGATCGCGCTGGCCGCATGGGCGCGTCGCGGCGCCGAGCGCCGTATCCGCTCGCGCGGGCGTATGTACGTCGCGCTGACGGCGCTGAGCGGCGGTGTGTTCGACGCGCTCGGGCTGATCCGCGCGGGACGCGACTGGCGCCTGCTCGGATCGGTCGCCTACTGGCTGTTCGACGTCGCCGCGCTGTATGCGTGCCTGCTTGCCTACGGTTCGGCGCCCTCGTTCTGGGCGGTGTCAATGGCCTACCTGGTGGGCATGCTCGCCAACTCGCTGCCGATCCCCGCCGGCCTGATTGCCGTGGAAGGCGGGCTGTTCGGGATGCTGCTGCTGTTCGGGGTACGCCCCGGCTCGCTGGTGCTCGCCGCGGTGGTCACCTACCGGGCTGTCTCGCTGTGGGTGCCCGCGCTGATCGGCTCGGCCGCGTTTCTCAGCCTCCGCCGCGAGCTCGCACGTCCGCTTGCGCCTGCGACGCCGCCGGAGTCGGGCGCAGGCTGTTCTTGAAGGCCACCTCCGCCGCGGCCTGCTGGCAGGCGTGTCCCGGCAGGTGCGCCATCGCGTGTTCGAGTGAGCGTTCCTGCGGTCCGTACAGCACGGGACAGTAGACGGGCGGCGGCAGCGGGTCCGAGGCCGATCCGGAGGCGTTGAGCGGGCGCAGCTGCAGCGCCGCCGCGCGGGCGCGTGAAAACGTGTCGGAGAAGATGTCGATCGCCACGCGGCCGCTGTAGAGCTCGATCGAGCGGCCTTCGTCGTACACGGTCGCGGGCACGCCGCGAATCAGCGTGTTGCGTTGCGGGCCGAGCGGCTGGTTGGCGTGCAGCCGGTAGATCACGGTCGTGACCTGCAGCGGCAGCGTGCACGAGCCGCCGCCCCCGAACACGCCGTGGCCGCGAGCGCAGCCGCCGTAGTAGACGCTGTCGCCGACCTCGCTGTTGTAGCCCTTGCGCCCGTCCGCGGCGACCAGCGGTTGTCCTTCAAAGCGCGGTCCGGTCCAGTAGATCCGGTAGTAGGGGAACGTTTGTGCTTCGGCCAGTTCGCTGTAGTGGATCGGGCCTGGATTTCCAGTCGCGCCGCAGCCCGCGGCGATCGCGGCGGATGCGCAGATCAGGGCCAGGGCGGCGCCCGCCCGTGTTGTCGATGTCCTCGTCATGATCTGGGCGTGTCCGCGTGGGCCATTATCGACGCTACTTCGAGACCGGCCGCCGGTTCTACCAGGTACGGGCCGGAGTCCGGTGGGGTAGCACCCCGGTCTCCGGCCTCTTTCCTTGCCTCGGGGATGCCCGTGGCGGTGCTGCTGGCTGGGGGGCTGCTGCTCGCTTGGCTGCTCTCCGACCCGCGCACACCGGACCTGGCGGCGCAGGCGTACCGGCTCGGACTGTACGAACGGAGCGGGTTCGGGGTGTTCGACGAGCACTGGTACGCGGGTCATATGCTGCCTGGTTACAGCCTGCTGTTCGCGCCGCTGGCCTCGGTCGTGGGGATGCGCGCGCTCGCTGCGGTGTCGGTGCTCGCGTCGGTCGCGCTGTTTGAACGGATCGTGCTCGGCGTCTACGGTCGCGATCCGTGCGTGCTGGCTGATCGGAGATCCCGTCGATCTCTGATCGGTGGCGCCTGCCTGTTCGCCGTGGCAGCCGTCGGGGATGTGTGGAGCGGGCGGCTGACGTTCGCGTTCGGCGTGAGCATCGCGCTGGCGTGCGCGTACGCGCTCTACCGCGAGCGGCTGCTGCTCGCGGCGCTGCTCGCGGGGGTGTGCGCCGCGGCGAGCCCCGTCGCCGGGGTGCTGCTGGCGCTCGCGGGACTCACGTACGCGCTGGCATGGCGCGCTCCCCGGGTGCTGTTCGCGCTCGCCGGGCCGATCGCGCTGGTGCTCGTGCCGATCCGGATGCTGTTCGCGGAAGGCGGGTACGAGCCCTATCCCTTCACGTCGTTCGCGGCGACTGTGCTCGTGGTGGCCGTGTTCGTGTGGGCGCTCCCGCGTGGTGAGAGCCCCCATACGCGGGTGCTGCGAGTGGGGGCGGTCGTGTATCTGGTTGCCTGTGGGCTGTGCCTGGTCGTGCATACGCCGATGGGCAGCAATATCGAGCGCTACGGGGTGCTGCTCGCGGGGCCGCTGCTGCTGTGCGCGCTCGCCGGGAGCGGCGGAGCGGACCGTCGCCGGCACCGGGGTGCGCCGCTGCCACCGCCGTCGCCGCCACCACCACCGCCACCGCCACCACCACCACCACCACGCTTGTCTTCGTTCATGCCGTCGTCGTCCCGGTACTCGCGCCGGCGCGTGGCGGCGTCCGCGTCGGCGTCGCGCGCCGTGGCTGTCGGGGTGGCGCTGTGCGTAAGCGCGGTGTGGATCGTGTGGGGTCCGGTGCGCGAGACAGCGGCGGTGGCGGGTTCGCCGGCGACCGAGGCCTCCTACTATGCGCCGCTGCAGCATTACCTCCTCAGCCACGGCGCCGCGCTGGAGCGCGTGGAGGTGCCGCTGACACGTTCGCACTGGGAGGCCGCGCTGCTGGCGCCGAGCGTGTCGATCGCGCGGGGCTGGGAGAAGCAGCTGGAGGAGCGCTATGACTCGGTCCTGCTGGCTTCGGGACTGACGGCGAGCGCGTATCGGAAGTGGCTGGAGGAACAGGCGGTCGCATACGTGGCGCTGCCGGATGTGCCGCTGGACTCATCCAGCGCTCAGGAGGGGAAGTTGATCCTCGGGGGGCTGACATACCTGCGGCTGGTGTTCACGAGCAGGCACTGGCGCGTGTATGCGGTGCGCGGCGCGACGCCGCTGCTGGCGGGTCCGGGCCGGCTGACTGCGCTCGGCAGCGACACGTTCGCGCTGGACGCCCGCTCGGCGGGCACGCTGCTGGCGCGCATCCACTACACCCGCTACTTCACGGTCGTCTCAGGGCGCGGTTGCGTGGCGAGCGCTCCGGGAGGTTGGACGTATGTGCGCGCCCGCGCGCCGGGTCCGATCGTGGTCGCGGCACGGTTCTCGCT
Organism: uncultured Solirubrobacterales bacterium; assembly: GCA_963755165.1. Taxonomy (GTDB): domain Bacteria; phylum Actinomycetota; class Thermoleophilia; order Solirubrobacterales; family Solirubrobacteraceae; genus Palsa-744. The sequence continues at coordinate 755,161 of CAVWIT010000003.1, forward strand.
TGACCGAGCGCTCGGCCTGGGGGATGCCTGTCGGCCGGACGGCGCCGTCTGAGGAGCAACTAGACTGCGCGCCGATATGGGGTCCCCCGCTCTCCCGGCGCTTTGCGTGGGGGCTCTCTGCGCACTGCTGCTCTCAGCTTGCGGAAGCGGCGCTCGGGAGGCCTCCAAGACCTCGGGCGCCGGCGTGCCTCCCGGTTCGGGCGGTCATGTGGCGGGCTCTGATGGGGTGATCGTTCGGGGCGGTTCCGACTATGAGTGGGTGGCGCCCATCCCGTCGGGTGGCCTGTCCATCGCGGACGAGAACCGTCTGCCTGGGACGAACGCTTGGCGGCTGTCGGGACCGGCGGATCTGATCGGTGGCGAGGCCCACGGTGCGATCGCGGGGTACGTGGGTCGGCAGGCGATCTCGCCGGGCCAGACCCAGCGGGTGTACGTACGCGCGCCGCGTGCGCGCACAGTCGTCGTGCGGGTGTATCGCATGGGCTGGTACAGTGGGCGCGGCGGGAGATTGGTGCTGCGCAGCGTGCGCCTGCCTGTGCGGCCTCAGCCTGGGTGCGCGCACTCCTATGAGACGGGCCTGACCGAGTGCGACTGGCATCCGACGCTCTCGTTTGCGATTCCGTCGTGGCTCGAGAGCGGGGTGTACATCGTCAAGCTGAGCGCTGCCGGCGGAGCGCAGAGCGACTGCCTGTTCGTGGTGCGCTCCGTGCGCCCGGCGCCGCTGCTCGTGGAGATCCCGACGGCTTCGTATGAGGCGTACAACGCTTGGGGCGGGGACAGCCTCTACCCGGGCGGCGCGAAGCTGGTCGGTGTCACGCACACCCATCAGGGGGTGGAGGTCTCGTATGACCGCCCGTACGACAGCCAGACGGGGGCCGGGCAGTTCTTCGTCAGGGAGGTCGCGATGGTGCGCTTCTTGGAGCGCTACGGCTACCCGGTGAGCTACACGACGATCGAGTCGATCGACGGCGATCCCGGTCAGGTTTTGGGACCCACCCACCCGCGGGCGCTGATCGACGTGGGGCACTCCGAGTACTGGTCACAGCGCGACGAGCAGGCCTTCGCGCGGGCGCGCGAGGAGGGGGAGAGCCTGATCTTCATCAGCTCCGACACGATGGCCTGGCGCGTGCGCTTCGCGCCCGCCACCAGCGCCTCCAGCCAGGCGGGCGAACGCGACCACGTGATCGTCGCCTACAAGGAGAACGTCGCTCGTGATCCCGACCGCGCCCAACCCTCGGGGCTGTTCCCCCAGGGCGGGGCCAATCTCGTGGGGAGCGCGTATGACGGCTGCATCACCCCACGCGTGCGGGTCTCGATACCCGCCCACCCGCCGGTGTACCGCTACTACGCGTGGCGCCCGGTCCCGAGCCTGAAGCCCGCGTGGCTGTTCGCTGGAAGTGGTGTCACCGCCGCGACGAGCATCCCCGGCATCGTCGGCTATGAGCTCGACCAGCGCACGCCGGCGACCCCACCGGGCACGCGGCTGATCGGCGCCGGCGCTGGCGGGCCCTGTGTGGTCGAGGACGAGCCCTCGCCGGCGCGCGGCACCCTGGCCGAGACCACGCTTTATGAGGCGCGCTCGGGCGCGCTCGTGTTCGCCACCGGCACGCTCGGCTGGGAGTACGCGCTCTCGCCCGTGCCCCAGGCCTCCCCCGATGCGCCGCGCTCTCCCGACCCGCGCGTGGTGACGATGACCCGCAACCTCCTCGCACGGGTGCTGGCGGACGGCGGCTGATGGCGGCTGCGCTACCTGAGCGCGAGGTGGGGTGGCCCCTTATCTGGGTGCGAGGGCGTAGAGGCCGGTGTAGCCGGTCAGGTAGATGTCCTTGCTGTCGCTGATGACCGGATCGAAGGACCCGGTGTCCGTTTCGAAGAGCACGCGGCCTGTCGAGAGCCCGAGACCGTATGTGCGGTGCTGGCCGAGGTCGGCGAAGTAGACGATGCGCCCGATGATCGTCGGCGAGCCGGAGATGCGCCCGTGGGTGTTGAACTGCCAGCTGACGTGTCCAGAGCGCGCGTTGATCGCGTAGAAGGTGCCGCTGTATGAGCCGAGATAGACGGTGGGACCCAGCCCCGGTGCGTTGGTGACCGCGGGGGAGGAGTAGACGTAGTCGCCTGTCTGCACGGCCCAGTCGAGCCTTCCAGTGAAGGCGTCATAGGCGTAGACGCGACCGTCGGTGTTGCCGAGGAAGACGCGCCCGTAGACGACCGCTGCGGTGGAGTAGAAGGTGCCGCTGCCCAGCAGCGCGCCTTCGGAGCTGCTCAGCCACACGCGCCGGCCGGTCTGCTCGGAGACCGCCTGAACGTGGCCGGAGTAGTCGCCGAAGTAGAGCGTGCCGTTCGAGAGCGTGGGGGAGGCCTTGACCGAGCCGCCCGCGTGATAGGTCCATACGACGTGTCCGTTGCGGGCGTCGAGCGCGTAGACGATCCCGCTCTGCGAGCCGAAGAAGAGCCTTCCGCGATCGAGCAGTGGCGAGGACTCGCTGGGACTCGGCAGATTGCGCCACCACCGGGTTCTGCCCGTCTTGTAGTCGATCGCGAATACCCGTCCGGTGATGCCCGGTTTGCCGGTGGAGAGGACGGTCGCGTAGACGGTGGTCGCGGTGACGGCCGGCGTGGAGGCGGACAGGACACCCAGCGAGTGTGCCCAGAAGGTGCGGCCCGTGCGCTTGTCGATCGCTATCAACACGCCATCGTCGGCCAGCTGGAAGATGTGATTGCCGTAGATGACCGGCGGGAGCTCGAGCAGAGAGTGCTCGTTGTGTACCCACAGTCGCCGAAACGGCGGGTGCACGCTCGCGGGCGCCGGGAAGAAACGGGCGTGATTCTTGCTGTAGCCATAGAACGGCCAGGAGAACCGGTCGGGTCCGGCGACGGGCAGGCGGGGAGTGGGCTGCGCGACGAACGGTGCGTGCGGATGGTAGATGCTGCCGGTGCGATGGTGCTCGTACAGGTACCCGCCGAGCGCAAGAGCGGCGAGCAGCGCGGCGAGCCCCGCCGCGATCCAGCGCGTGCGCCTGCTCACGACCTGCTCACGGCCTGCTCACGGATGGACCGGCCACGCTCGTATGATCGCGCGCATGCCAGACAGCGCGCGCTCACAGGTGTTCGCTCCGGGACTGCTGCGCGGCAAGGTCGCGCTGGTGACCGGCGGAGGAACGGGGCTGGGCAAGGCCACGGCGATCGAGCTCGTGCGGTGCGGCGCGGCGGTGACCATCGCCGGTCGGCGCGAGCACGTGCTCGAGGAGGCGGCCACGGAGATCGGCAGGAGCGCGGGTGGTGGGGGGCGTGTGGGCGATGGGCGAATGGGTGAGATCGACTGGGTTGCGGGGGACGTGCGCGAGCCGGCCGACGCGCGGCGGCTGATCGAGACCACGCTGGAGCGCCACGACCGGCTGGACATTCTCATCAACAACGCCGGAGGCCAGTACTTCACTCCCGCCGAGGCCATCAAGACCAAAGGCTGGCAGGCTGTGTGGCGCTTGAACGTCGACGGCACTCTGAACATGGCGAGGGCCGCGTTCGAGCGTGCGATGAAGCCCGCGGGGAGGGGGACGATCGTCAACGTGACGCTCTCCCCGCATCACGGCATGCCGGGGATGGCGCACTCTGGGTCGGCTCGAGCGGCGGTGGAGGCCCTTACCTCGGAACTTGCGCAGGAATGGGCCACCGATGGCGTGAGGGTCATCGCCGTGGCCGCCGGACACTTCGAGACCAAGGCAATGGGCAAGTACCCGGACACCGTCCGCGCCGGCATGGCGCGCTCGGTCCCGCTGCAGCGCCTGGGCCGCCCGGAGGAGCACGCGTGGCTGGTGGCGCTGCTGTGTTCGCCGCTCGGACGAGCGCTGAACGGGTCGACCGTGACGCTGGACGGAGCCCGCGACAACTGGTTCGGCCCGTGGCCGCCTCCCGGACTGACGGGGGAGACGGGCGAGGTGCCGACGGAGGAGCGGCGTGGGGCGGGGCCGGTGTGAGGGGCGAGTGCGAGGAGCGGGTGGCGGTAGGATGACGCTGGCGTGCGGGCGAAGTGTTGTGGTTGCACGAAAGCCTTCCAAGCTTTAAGGGCGGGTTCAATTCCCGTCGCCCGCTCTGAGCTCTCCTATGGGTAGGCTCTCCTTGTCAGTCACGGGGCGTGGCGCAGTCTGGTAGCGCACCCGGCTGGGGGCCGGGCGGTCGCTGGTTCGAATCCAGTCGCCCCGATGTGAGAAGACAGTAGATCGGGATGGTTGATCGCTTGGGCGGTCATGTGGCTGTGGCCGGGTGGCTGGGGAACGATTGGGGAACGAAGGTCGGAGTGTCCAGCGAAGCGTTCACGGAGCTCGATCGCTCGTCGCATGATGTTCCATCCCGGATGCCGTGAGATGAGTCCTGCCGACCCCCCGCCCTTCGAGATCGAGTTCTTCGGCGACGGGTCGGGTCAGATGCCGTGTCTGCGCTGGATCAAGGAGGATCTGAGCCGGTAAGGTCGCAGAGAAGATCGTTCTGCGCGTCTTCTGCCATGCCCACAATGATCGCAAGATCCTTGTCCTGCATGGCTACGACAAGGGCAAGAGTCCATCGTCGCGACGCCAGCAGCGAGAGATAGAGACCGCCCGGTTAAGGCTGGCGTCGTGGCGTGCCGCCCAGGCCGCCCAGGCCGCCCAGGCTGAGAAGCGGCGCAAGGGTGGGCAAGGCACAGCCAGGCCTTCGACCCGGCGAAAGCGGTGACCACGATGCGAAGTGCGATGTGGTATAAACCATCACTATGTCCAGCGACTTCAGCCAGCTGATCGCAGATATCGAGCAGGAGGCCCGCGAAGAAGGCCCTGAGGCCGTCCGCGAGCTGGAGCAGTTTCGCGAGGAGTTCAGTCTGGCCAGCCAGATGATCAAGAGTCGCCGCGAGGGCAAGCTGTCGCAGCGGGACCTGGCCAAGCTGTCGGGCGTTCCCCAGAGCGAGATATCGCGCATCGAGACCGGCGCGAGCAACCCCACCTACGCGACGATCACGTCGCTGCTGCGGCCGCTAGGAAAGCGCATCCAACTCGTCGATGACGGCTCCATCACTGCGAAGAGGGTGGGTGGCCACCGTACTCGGACGGCCAAGTCGACCGGTCCCGCGAAAAGGGCGCCGAGACGGGGCAAGCCCCCTACGAGGAAACCCGCCGCCAAGGCGTCGTAGACTCCGGTTGGTCGTCGTTCCGCGCGACGATCCAGAGCGAGTTCGGACGCTTGGGTCAGTCGACGAGCTCGCTGGGCCGGCGCAGGATGACGCCCTGCTCTTCGGCTTCGGCGGTCCTCAGCAGCGCGTTCGTGCGTTGCAGGTCCGCCAGGGCCGACGCTATGCTCGACCAGTCGACTTCGTTCGACCAGGCCTGCGCGCGACTAAGCGCTCTGATAAGTGGCGCTGGGGCGCCTCGACGCGACAGTGCCCGCAATGCCCCCAGGTAGTCATCGCGATAGACGATCGGGATCATCAGCCGCTGCTGGCCGGCGGCGCTCAACTCGGCGTTCGCGAGGGCTCGCGCGACACGTCCGTTGCCGTCACCGAACGGGTGCACCTCGGAAACCAGAAACATCAAGAACGCGGCTCGCTGGAACCCCGGCGCCAGCGATGTGTAGTACTCATAGCCGCGTTGCAGGGTGCCACGCACCCGAAGGGGGGACACGAACTCCGTGTTACCTGCCCTGTTCGCGGTCGTCTTGAGCTCGCCGGGACGCTCCTCGGGACGCATCGCCATGATCCGCGCATGGAACAGTTTCAACAGCGCCAGCAGGTCGCCCGGGTCCGACGGTGTCCTTGAGCTCAGCGTCGGATCGCTGACCAGGTCGAAGGTGCCGAGCACGTCATGCGCGTCCTTCGGGCGATCTGCCGGCATCGCGCCCTCGAAGACGATCGCCGTCGCCTCCTCGACCGTGAACTCGGTGCCCTCGATGAAGTTCGAGAAGTACGCCTCATAGAACGAGAAGGGTGGGCCCTCGCCGCGCGCCGGAATGTTCACGGGCACCTTGGCGTGAAGCGCTGCGAACAGGGCGTCAAACAACGCTAGCCGTGCGTCATCCCATCCTTGGCTGGCGCGCGTCGCCTTCGCGAGCGGGCTCTCAAGCGGTGAGTCACGGGTTCCCATCAGCGCGCCGATCAGTGACGTGAGCTCCTCGAGCTCTCGCTCGCGATCAACTTCCTTCGCGATTTCTCTCGCGGCGTCGCGCAACTTGTTCAGCTCGTCCTCGCCCTGATTTGCGAGCAGCATCTCGAGTTGCGCCTCGAGCTCGGGGCGGCTCAGAGTACGCCGCGTTCCCGACCGTGCCCGCGAAGGACGCATGTTGTCGAGAAACCGCCGTGGCCACGAGCTCAGATACAGCGCACCGCCGAGGAACTGCGTGTCGTCCCGGGCCGGCCCTCGGCCGCGACGAGAGTTCAATACAAGACCTGGAAGCCTGACGACACGCGCCGTATCCGAGCGCAGGAATACCGAACCCTCGGGTCCCGAGGGCCGCGCCTCGAACGCGGTGCGGTCCACGATCACTGCCTCCGGGAACATGCCGCCCGCTACATCCGACCAGCGACGGCGTACGACCTCCTCCAACGGGTCGTCGAGGTTCTTCGTGTAGAGCCGTCCCGCGATGTGCCGGATAAGTCCGGCGCGCAGCGTCGTCCGTACTGCCTTCGACGTCGCCGTCGAACTGAAGAAGACCTCGCCTTGGTCCTCAAGCGAAAAACGCGTCGTAGTGGTCATCGGAAGACCGATCTCGGCGATATCATCGGCGTAAGGACCCTGGAGCATCGAAAAGTATCGCGTAATACATCGACGTAGAGCATAGCGCCACCTTACGCTGCATTTTTCGTCGCAATAGGCTCGCTACGATCACAATATGGGCATATGGCCGTCGTGCTCCCGCGTGGTACGCGAGCTCAGCGCCAGCAGCGACGCGAACATGATCGCGGCGAGCACGTTCAGGACGAGCGTGTAGTCGACCTTCACTTCGCCGAACACGTCTGCTCTCGTGGGCCGCGTCTGGGGAATCAATCCGGCGGCGTCGAAGAACCCGTCGACGATCAGCGCCGCGATCACGATCGTCACGAACATCAGTGCAACGATCCGTGTTGCATACCGGGATCCGTAGTACTTGCGATACGCCAGCACGATCGGCAGCACGATCAGATCGGCGAAGACGAACGCGATCACCCCGCCGAACCCGATCCCACCCGACCACAGCACCGCCGCCAGCGGCACGTTTCCCACCGAGCACACGAAGCTCAAGACCGCGACCACCGGGCCGGCGATCACGTTCTCCAGCAGCCGCCACGGTTCGGGGGCGCTTGTCACGAACAGCTTGTTGAACACGTTCTGTCCGAGCAGCCCCACGTACCCGGCGAGCAGGAACCCGGCCGCGATCTCCCGGTAGAGCATCGTCCAGTCATTGCGCACGTTGTGTGCGACGTCCGACCACGCCTGCACGGAGCGTAGCTTCGTGCCCAGCCCGGCGCCCTTGCCCGTCGTGCCGGGCGTATCGCCCGCTGTGTGGTGGATGTGGCCGTCCTGCGCCCGCTGGGCGTGCACGCGGGCCTGCGCCTCCAGTTGTCTTGACACGAACGCTCGCAGCAGTAGCGTCATCGTCGCGATCAGCACGATCCCGCCGAGGAGCTCCGCGAGCGTGAACTGCCAGCCGATCAGCACCCACATCACGATCCCCAGCTCGACCACCAGGTTGGTGGAAGCGAACTGAAAGGCCAGCGAGCTCGCGGCGGATGCTCCCTTCGCGAACAGCGACTTGGCGATCGCGATCGCGGCATACGAGCACGACGACGACGCGGCTCCCAGCCCCGTTGCCAGCGCGACCGATCGGGCTCCGCCACCGCCGAGTGCTCGTTGCACCCGCGCGCGCGGCGCCCACGCCTGCACCATGCCCGAGATCGTGAACCCCAGCACCAGCGCCCACCACACCTGCCACCCCATCAGCAGCGCGTTCGCCAGCCCTTCCCACGCGGTTTCGATCACGACGACGACACCCATGCGTGTCAGTTTGCTGGATCGCACATCAGATAAAGGTGCGGGGTGTGTGTATTACTTTTTGGAGCGCGTATAACTATGGCAATACGCACTCTAATTTTTTATAACAAACATCACCCCTTCAGTTCGTCCTCTTGGTCTTCGTGTCAATACTATTATTATACGTTATTCTATTTTTCTAGATCCACCAATCCAAACATCAAGCCTCGTGCGCCGCGCGAGATAGGGTCTCGTGGATGAGCTACCGCGTGCTGCTCCTCTCCTGGGAGTACCCGCCCGTGATCGAGGGTGGTCTGGCGCGGCACGTGCGCAAGCTCGCCGAGGCGCTCGTGCGCCGGGGCGTATCGGTCGATGTGCTCACCCGCGGGTCCGGCCGGGACTCGGTGGAGTCAAACGCTCCTGAAGGTCCAGCCGACCGGCTGTCGGTGGAAGAGCGTGGCGGCGTGAGCGTATATCGCGTGCCCGAGCCCGGCTGGCCGCGCGATCTGGATCGCTTCGTCGCGTGGGTGGAGCAGATGAACGAGGACATGTATGCGGCCGGTCTGGAGCTCGCGCGGGATCACGACTACGAGATCATCCACGGCCACGACTGGCTCGTCGCGCACGCCGCCTCGGCGCTGTCGGATCGACTGGGGATTCCCTACGCGACGACGATCCACGCGACCGAGCACGGTCGCCACCAGGGCTGGGTGCAGGATCAGCCGCAGGCGCACATCCACGCCGTCGAGCGTGCGATGGCCCAGCGGGCGGACGCGGTGATCGTCTGCTCCTACTACATGCGCGGGCACGTGGCCGACATCTTCGACATCGACGAGCGGCGCATCACGGTGATCCCCAACGGGATCGACCCGGACGAGATGCAGCCCGTAGGCGATCTCGACGCGCTGCGGCGCGAGTTCGCCGAGCCGGAGGACCAGCTCGTGCTGCTGATCGGGCGGCTGGTCTATGAGAAGGGATTTCAACTCGCGCTGGACGCGTTGCCGGGCGTGATCGAGCGAGTGGGCGCGGCGCGTGGGGCGGTGCGGTTCATTGTCGCCGGCTCGGGCACGCACGAGGCGGAGCTGCGCGCCCAGGCGCAGCGGCTGGGACTGTCAGAGCACGGCGTGTTCCTCGGTTGGATCGGCGATGACGCGCTGCACTCGCTCTATCGCATCGCCGACCTGTGCGTGGTGCCCTCGATCTATGAGCCGTTCGGGCTTGTGGCGCTGGAGGCGATGGCGTCGGGGTGCCCGTGCATCGTCGCCGACACCGGCGGCCTGCGCGAGGTCGTGCCCTCGGGCGAGCGTGTCGGGCTGCGCTTCAACGGCGGTGACGCCGAGCACCTGGGTGTGATGATTGAGCGGTTGCTGGTCGACACCGAGCTGCGTGATCGCCTCGTCGCCGAGGCCTCCGAGCACGTGCTTCGCTTCGACTGGGATGACATTGCCCAGCGTACGCAGGCGATCTACAGTGACCTTGCCACGGTGGGAGCTCAGGAGGAGGTAGAGCGGACATGACGGGAATGCTGCAGGGGCTGATGCAGGACGACTTCCCGCTGACGCTTCAGCACGCGCGGCGGCGAATGCGAGACTGTCATCCCTCCGCGCAGGTGGCCACGCTTACCCCGGACGGGACGGTGCGCGCGAGCTTCGGGGAGATCTGCGAGCGTGTCGATCGCCTCGCCCGCGTGCTCGAGCGGCTGGGGATCGAGCAGGGGGATCGGGTGGGTACGTTCGCGTGGAACAACCAGCGCCACTTCGAGCTCTACATGGCGGTGCCCTGCGTGGGAGCGGTTCTGCACACGCTGAACATCCGCCTGTTCGCGGAGCAGCTCACGTATATCGTCAATCACGCGGAGGACAAGGTCATCTTCGTGGACGACTCCCTCGTCGGGCTGTTGGAGCCGCTGGCGCCGTCGCTCGAGGGGGTGCGCCACTTCGTATTGATGGGGGACCCCGCCCGTCCGGACACCGCGCCGGCAGACAACGGGGACGCGAACGCCGCCACCACCCAGACTTCCCTGCCGAACGTGCTGCGCTACGAGGAGCTGCTCGAGGATTCGGAGCCCACCCCGGGGTCCGATTCCTATGACTACCCGGAGCTCGACGAGCGCCAGGCGGCGGCGCTCTGCTACACGAGCGGCACCACCGGCAATCCCAAGGGGGTGCTCTACTCCCATCGCTCGCTCTGCCTGCACGCGACGGCCTCGCTGATGGCCGACAACCTGGCGCTCTCCCGGCGCTCGAGCGCGTTGGTGGTGGTGCCGATGTTCCACGCCAACGCCTGGGGCATCCCTCACGCGGCCGCGCTCTGTGGGGCGGACCTGGTGATGCCCGATCGCTTCCTGCAAGCAGAGCCCCTGGCGCGGGCGATCGAGTCAGAGCGCCCCACGGTGATGGGGTGCGTGCCGACGATCTTCGCCGACCTGTTGCGCTACGCCGACACGCACGGGGTGGACCTGTCCTCGCTGACCAATGCCGTCTGCGGGGGCTCGGCGGTGCCGCGAGCGCTGATGAAGGACTTCCAGGAGCGCCACGGCGTGCGCATCTTCCAGGGGTGGGGGATGACGGAGACCAGTCCGGTCGCCACGTTCTCCGAGCCCACGGAGGATCGCGGGCACGACGAGCGCTACTGGGACGAACGGGCGCTGCAGGGCAAGCCGCTGCCGTGGGTGGAGCTGCGGTTGATGGGCGACGACGGCCAGGAGGTTGCGTGGGATGGAGAGTCCACGGGCGAGATCCAGGTGCGCGGCCCGTGGGTCGCCTCCGGCTACTACAAGGATCGGAGCGGCGAGGAGAAATTCGACTCCGGCTGGCTGCGCACGGGGGACATCGCCGCGATCGACGAGCAGGCCTTCGTGCGGATCACCGACCGTGTCAAGGACGTGATCAAGTCCGGCGGTGAGTGGATCAGCTCGGTCGAGCTCGAGAACGAGCTGATGGCTCACCCGGACGTGATCGAGGCGGCGGTCATCGCCAAGCCGGACGAGCGCTGGTCCGAGCGCCCCCTGTGCTGCGTCGTCCTGTGTGAGGGCTCGACCGCCGGGGCCGATGAGCTGATCGAGCACCTGCGGCCCCGCGTCGCCAAGTGGTGGCTGCCCGACGAGTTCGCCTTTGTCGAGGAGGTTCCCAAAACGAGCGTCGGCAAGTTCGACAAGAAGGTGTTGCGCTCGATGCTGGCTGACGGGACCCTTCAGGGCCGTGTCGTGGCTCATTAGGACCAGGCGACGCCTGACGCTGCCGGGGCTCGGGTTGCTCGGCGCGGCGATCGTTCTCATCCTCTGGATCATGTGGCCCACGTCGCATGCGACGTGGGCGGCAGGGCCGCATGCGGCCCTGGCCCGGACCCTCACATGTGAGGGTCCGCCGGGCGGCACATGTGCCGCCCGGAACGACGTGCCGCATGCGGCCGGACGACCTCCTTTCGTGCCTGCGACACCCCTGCCCGTGCGTTACCGACCGATCGGGTGTGTTCGTCGCGGGCCCGTCCTCGCCTACACGCACGGGCCGCGGCGTAAAGAGGTTGCGCTCAGCTTCGACGACGGCCCCTATCCGCTGACGCCGAGCTTCGTGCGGATGCTCCGCTCAAACGGCGGCGTCGCGACGTTCTTCATGATCGGCGAGCAGGTCACCGAGCGGTACCGCTCCACGCTGCTGGAAGAGCTGCGCGACGGGGATGCGCTCGGCGACCACACCTACACCCACCCGGATCTCGTCACCGCCGGCGGCGTGCGGAGCCAGTTGCGGCGCACGATCGGGGCGATCCGCGGCCTGTCCGGCTACACCCCGTGCGTGTTCCGCCCGCCATACGGCGACTACGACGGCTCGGTTCTGCGCACCGCCGCCTCGCTCGGCCTGGGCACGATCATGTGGGACGTGGATCCCGGCGACTACACCCTTCCGGGCGTCTCGGCGATCGAGCGGCGTGTGCTCGCACAGGTCAGGCCCGGCGCGATCGTGCTCTCCCACGACGGCGGCGGCCCGCGCGGGCAGACGCTGGCCGCCTATCCCAGGATCATCCGGGCGTTGCGCGCACGCGGCTATCGCTTCGTCACCGTTCCCGAACTGCTCGGCTTTCACGGCGTCTACCGGCGCTGCGTGCGCGACTGCGAAGGCGCGGCCATCGCCGGGCGCCCGCCGCCCGGGTCGATCGTCCAGCCGGGATGAGCCCGGCGAGAAGGAGATGGGCCTCAGGCGGGGAAATGATGAGTCCGCTATGTGCGGACAGCTCGTACGCCGGCGGCCTGCACAGAATGAGCTTTGCCAATAGAATCGCTGCTTACTGCTCGCCGCGGGCCCGCCTACCGGGCCACAGCGCTCACCAGACCACGGAGGTTGGCATGACCCGGACCGCTGATGTAGACGCCAAATCGATGAGGAGCAGGTCGTCCCGCCGGCGTGGGTCGTTGCGCAGGCTGCTCGTTCTGCCCGTGGCGCTGCTGCTCGCAGCCGCGCTTGCGGCGCCTGCGATGGCGGCCGAACCTACCTCGAGCTATAACCATCCGACGACGGGCAAACAGGAAACGCTGCCCTCGAAAAGCAAAACGGCTCCGCAGAGCGAATCGAAACCGACGACCACGGCGCCCACGACGACGAGCGCTCCGGCGAAAGGGAGCACCTTGCCGTTCACTGGCTTTGATCTGCGCTGGACGGTGGGTTTCGGTCTGCTCCTGATGGGCGCGGGCACCGCGATCGTGACGGTGCAGCGACGTCAGCGCCGCGACGGCGGGCGCTGAGCGAGCGGGTCTTGCGCGCGCCCGGCCGGCACGCCCGGGCGCGCACGCCTCACAGTGCGATCATCTCCAGCGCGTCCAGGTGCCTGGCCGCGCGTGAGGCTTGCACGATCTCGCCGGCGATCTCGATCACGCCCTCGCTCTCCAGGCGGTGGAGGGCGTCGTCGATCGTGATTGGGGCGTCGTGGCTGAGCTCCGTCTCCAGCGCGGCGCGCGACCAGCGCTTGTCGTGGTCCTCGCGGAGGATCTGTGCAACGATCGCTCGCTGGACCCGGCGGTCGCTGTCGCTGGGAATCTGCTTAGTTTGATCTTGCATGGGAGTGCTCCTTCCGTGCCGGGCCCCGGGCGGTGGCCGCCGCGCCGGGGCGCTTCGTGGGTTGAGTGTGACTCATAGTCCATAGACTAATAGTCGTCAAGGCGGAATGCTGCACCAATGCCGATTCGATCTCCCGCGCACGCCGCGTTCGGCGAGGCTGTCCGCGGTATCCGCAAGCAGCGGGGCATCTCTCAAGAAAGCCTCGCGCTCATCTGTGGACTTGACCGTACCTACATCAGCGGGATCGAGCGCGGAGCGCGCAATCCGAGCCTGACGAACATCTTCAAGATCGCGGCGGCCCTCGACATCGGCCCGGCCGAGATCTTCGCTCGCGCGCAGGAGAGCGTCGAAAGAGATGACGTCTGAGCGAGCCGGAGAGCTGAGCGAGTATGAAGCCAAGCGCGACTTCCGACAAACGCCCGAGCCGCGGCCGCGGAGAAGCTCCGGAAAGGGCCCACGCAGAAAGCCCACGCGGGCTGAGGACAGCGCAAAGTCGCCGGGATCGGGCCTGCGCTTCGTAGTGCACGAGCACCACGCTCGCCGCCTGCACTGGGATCTGCGGTTGGAGCACGACGGTGCGCTGATGTCCTGGGCGGTGCCCAATGGCATCCCACTCGATCCAAGTGAGAATCGCCTGGCGATCCACGTCGAGGACCATCCCCTCTCCTACATCGACTTCGAAGGCGAGATCCCCGCCGGCAGCTACGGGGCGGGACAGGTTCTGATCTGGGATCGCGGCCGCTATGACCGCGAGAAGATCGAAGATGGCAAGCTCGTCGTCGTCTTCCACGGCGAGAGCCTGCGGGGGCGCTACGCGCTGTTTCGCACGCGCGGCGAGAACTGGATGATCCACCGCATGGACCCGCCCGTGCACCAGCGCGAGCCGATGCCCGAACATCTGCCGCCGATGCTTGCCAGCCCCGGACGTCTGCCGGCCAGAGAGGACGGGTGGGCGTTCGAGGTCAAGTGGGACGGGGTGCGTGCGATCACCTACTGGCGTCCGGGACGGTTGCGGATCGAGAGCCGCAACCTCAACGACATCAGCTCCCGCTACCCCGAGCTGCGCGCGCTCGGCCGCCAGCTCGGCGCGCGCGAAGCGGTGCTCGACGGGGAGATCGTCGCCTTCGACGAGCACGGTCGCCCGAGCTTCGAGCGCCTGGCTCGACGCATGCATCTGAGCTCTGAGGGCGCGATTCGGCGGCTCGCACGCGAGATTCCGGTCACGTACGCGATCTTCGATCTTCTCTACCTCGACGGCCGTATGACCATGGGGCTCTCCTACCTGGAGCGCCGCCAGCTGCTCGAGCAGCTGGACTTGAACGGCGCCTCGTGGCAGACGCCCGCCTACCACGAGGGTGATGGGCGCGAGCTCCTGGCGGCGACCGCCGAGCACAATCTCGAGGGGATACTGGCCAAGCGGCTGGACGCTCCCTACCGCCCGGGCGAACGCAGCCAGGAGTGGCTGAAGATCAAGAACACCAACCGGCAGGAGCTCGTTATTGGAGGTTGGCTGCAGGGCAAGGGCCACCGCGCCGGTAGTCTCGGGGCGCTGCTGGTCGGCTACTACGAGGGCGAGGGTGAGGAGCGCTCCCTGCGATACGCGGGTCGCGTCGGCACCGGCTTCAACGAGGCCGAGCTCGAGCGTCTGAGCGCGGCGCTCGCCGCGCGTGGGCGGCCTACCAGCCCGTTCGGCCGGCATGGAGTGCAGCCGCCGCGCGTCGCCCGCTTCGTGGAGCCCGAGCTCGTCGCGGAGATCGAGTTCTCGCGCTGGACGCGCGATCGCATCCTGCGCCACTCCTCCTACCGGGGGCTACGCTCAGACAAGCCCGCCGCGGAGGTGGAGGTGGAGCTGGAGACGCCCGAGACCGACCCGGCCGATGGGCAACAGGTTTACCGGATCCTGCACGAGACCAAGCGCTACACCGAGATCGAGGTGGACGGGCGCACGCTGAAACTGTCAAACCGCGACAAGGTCCTCTATCCCGACACAGGGTTCACGAAGGGCCAGATGGTGGACTACTACGCCGCCGTCGCGCCTGTGCTGCTGGGTCACCTGACCGGACGGCCGTTGACGCTCAAGCGCTATCCAGACGGTGTGCGGGGGAAGTTCTTCTACGAGAAGCGCTGCCCGGCCCACCGGCCCGAGTGGGTGCAGACCGCGGCGGTGCAGAGCGAGCGCGAGGGAGTGCTGGAGTACTGCGTGGTGGACGACCTGCCGACGCTGATCTGGGTCGCGAACCTCGCCGGCATCGAGCTGCACCCAAGCCTGTCCAGCGCAGAGGACATCGGCACTCCCACCGCGATCGTGTTCGACCTCGACCCGGGCGAGCCCGCGGGGCGCAAGCAGTGCTGCCAGGTGGCTTTGTGGCTGAGGGATCTGTTTGCGGAGCTCGGCATGCAGATGATCGTCAAGACCTCGGGCGCGAAGGGACTGCAGACATATGTCCCGCTCAACACCCCCGTCAGCTACGAGCAAACCAAGCCGTTCGCTGGCGCCGTCGCCGAGCTGTTGGAGAAGGACCACCCCAAGCTGGTGACCTCGCGTATGACAAAGCAACTGCGAAGCGGCAAGGTCTTCATCGACTGGAGCCAGAACGATCAACACAAGACAACCATCTGCGTCTACTCGCTGCGCGCACGCGAGCGCCCCACGATCTCCACGCCGCTGACCTGGGAGGAGGTGCAAACGGCCAGTACAAGCCGCAAGAAGACGCTCGAGCTGAGCGCCGAGCCAGACGAGCTGCTACGGCGCATCGATACGCACGGCGACCTGTTCGCGCCCTTTCACAGCCTCACCCAGACCCTCCCCGATCTCACCGGCCGGCGATAGATAGCGTCCTCGATGCGGCGGGGCGGACAGCGCGCAGGATGTCCTGCAAAATCGCCTGAAATGCCTAGCTAAGCAAACTTCTTTCAAGACTTGGACCGCATGGTCCGATGACGATTCGGACATGTCGTCTGCCATGCAGCTCTTCGTAGGCTCGCGTTCCTCGACGCGTCCGAAGTCCGCCGGGCGCTGGATCGATCACTGGCTCGAGACCCTCCAGGACATCGGCGCGCTGCGCGCTTCGCACCCGATGATGGACGCGGTGATCGAGGAGATCGACGGGCGCATGATCCGCGTCGGCGATCAATGGCTTGCCGATTTCGCATCCTGCAACTACCTGGGCTTCGATCTCGACCCCGAGATCATCCAGGCGATCCCCGCTTTCCTGGAGGCCTGGGGCACGCATCCGAGCTGGTCACGACTGCTCGGCAGCCCTGTCCTGTATGAGCAGATCGAGGCACGGCTGACCGAACTGCTTGGTTGCGAGGACTCGCTGGTGCTGCCGACGATCACGCACATCCACGCGTCGGTGATACCGGTGCTCGCCGCCTCCGGGACGATCTTCCTCGACGCTCGCGCTCACAAGACCATCTACGACGGCTGCCAGGTCGCGCGTGCGCGCGGCGCGGCGATCCGTCGTTTCCGCTTCGAGGACGCGGGCCACCTCGAGGAGCTCCTCAGGTCCGAGCATGACCGCGCTCGGCTCGTCTGCATGGACGGCGTCAACAGCATGACCGGCAATGTGCCCGACCTGCGGGCGTTCGCCGAGGTCGCGCGCCGCCACGGCGCGCTGCTCTACGTCGATGACGCGCACGGCTTCGGGGTCATAGGAGAGCGCTCGCCGCAGGAGCTGTGTCCGTATGGTCGCCGGGGCAACAGCGTCGTGCGTCACTTCGGCGAGGGCTACGACGACGTTGTGTTGGTCGGCGGCTTCTCCAAGGCCTATTCGTCCCTGCTTGCCTTCATCGCCTGCCCGACCGAGGTCAAGAACCTGCTGAAGATTGCGGCCCCGCCCTATCTCTACTCGGGACCCTCGCCCATCGCCTCGCTGGCGACTGTGCTCGCGGGCTTCGATGCGAACGAGCGGCGGGGCGATGAGTTGCGCCGCGTTCTGCACCGCCACAGCGCCCGTGTTTTGGGAGCGCTGCAGGAGCTCGACGTCTACACCCCCAACCGCTCGGGCCTGCCCATCATCGAGGTTCCGTTACGCGACCACGCGCGTATCGACGAGGTGGGGCGGCTGCTGTTCTCCCGGGGCGTCTACGTCACGCTCGCCGCCTATCCGCTGGTGCCCAAGGCGGAAGTCGGCTTCCGGGTGCAGCTCACCGCGGTCAACACTGATGCGCAAGTCGAAACTCTGATCAGCGCCCTGACAGATCTCGCCGAACGGGGCGAGCTGCAATCCAGCTCGGCGAAGAAGGCGCTGGAGGCCGCGTGATGGGCAGGCGCACGCTCGGGTTCTCGCGCGCCGGCGGCGCAAGCGTTGGAGGAGGCGTGATGAGTGGCCTCTCACTCCTGCGTTCTCGCATACATGCATGGCAGGGCTACCTGGCGGTCAGTGGGCTGGGTGTGTTCCTGTACCTGACGATCTCCCCCTTCAAAGGCAACGGGCTGCTCTACAACACGCTTGGCCTGTCGAGCTGGATCGCGGTGATCGTGGGCATCCGCCGTAACAAGCCACGGTACGCCCTTCCCTGGTGGCTGTTCGCGGGCGGGCTCTGCCTGTACTGGATGGGCGATGTCTACACCTACAGCTACCCCCAGTACATCCTGCACCACGAAGTTCCCTTCCCGTCGATCGGCGACGCGGTCTACCTGACCGTCTATCCGGCATTGATGCTCGGGCTGCTGCTGCTGGTGCGCAGGCGCAACCCGCAGGGCAGTCGCAACACTCTCATCGACGCTGCGATCCTGACGCTCGGGCTGTCGCTGCTGTCGTGGGTCCTGCTGATCACGCCCTATCTTCACGACGCCACGCTGGGCCTGCTGCCCAAGATCGTGTCGGTCGCCTATCCGATCGGCGACATCCTCCTTCTCGCCGCTGTCATTCGCCTCATCCTCGACAGCGGTCCGCGCCGCCCGGCATTCTACCTGCTGAGCGCGAGCATCGTCTCGCTGCTCGTGACGGACTTCGTCTACGGGGTCATGACCCTCGACAACTCATTCCACCATCAGCTGCTGCTCGACCTCGGCTGGATCTCCTACCTGCTGTTGTGGGGCGCCGCCGCGCTGCATCCCTCGATGGTCGAGCTGCAGGAGCCGATCACCGACCGTGAGGCGAAGCTGACACACATGCGTCTCGGCCTGCTCACCGGCGCCTCCCTGATCGCCCCGGTGTGCATCCTGTTGAAGGAGCTGCATCGCGGCGACTTCGACTTGATTGTGATCATCTGCGCCTCGATCGTGCTATTCGGCTTGGTCGTCATGCGCATGGGCGGCTTGGTGCGCCAGCAGGAGCGCTCCGTGGTCCGGGAGAGGCTGCTCAGCTCGTTTGGCACCGCGCTCGTGTCCTGCGCCACGCGGGAGGAGATGCAGCAGTCCGCCCTCGAGGTGATAGCTCGGCTGCTCGAGCGTCCCGGGGCGGCGGTGCTATGCCTGACCCAGGACGGCGCCCTCGCGGCGGTTGGACTCAGCGGTGACGCCGACTGGCCGGCGCGAACGCTCCCGACGCAGGTGGGCGGGAGATTGCTCGAACTCGCGGCAGAGAACGCGTCTGAGGACCTGATATTGGAAGCGGCGCTGCTCGCCGTGCTGGACCTGCCGAAGGAGTGGACCTGTGGGCTCGTGTTGCCCCTGCCGGTTCGCGGCGGGGTCCCCTGCCTCTTGCTGCTCGCCCTCCCTGAGCCCGCCTCCCGCCAGGTGCGGGCGGCCCTGGAGGCACTGGCCACTCAACTCGCGCTCGCGCTGGAGGGCGCGCGCCTCACCGAGAAGATCCACCTGCAGCGAAGCGAGGCCCGCTTCGCTTCACTGGTGCAGCACTCCAGCGATCTGATCACAGTCGTGGGCTCCGATGCAACGATCATCTATCAGAGTCCCTCCTCGGAGCGGGTACTTGGCTACTCGCCGCGCGAGCTCCTTGGCACGCGCTTTGATCGCCTCGTGCTCGGAGAGGACGCCGACCGTCTCCTGCGGGTGCTCGCGGACGGATCGGTCTATGCTCGGCGGGACGGTGAGGTCATCGAGTGCACCCTGCGTCACCGCGACGGCGGCCTGCGCCAGTTCGAGATCCTGCACACGAACCTGCTGGACGACGAGCATGTGCGCGGCATCGTTCTGAACGCGCGCGACATCAGCGAGCGTAAGGCCTTCGAGGAGCAGCTTTCCCACCAGGCGTTTCACGATCCCGTCACCAACCTGCCCAATCGTGCACTGTTCGTCGAGCGGGTGAGGCATTCGATCGGGCGCGCCAGACGCGAGCAGCGCAAGCTCGGAGTGATGTTCCTCGACATCGACGACTTCAAGACGATCAACGACAGCCTCGGCCACGGCGCCGGCGACGAGGCCCTGATCGACGTGGCCCAGCGCCTTGCGAACAGCATCCGCACGAGCGACACCGCCGCGCGCTTCGGCGGCGATGAGTTCGTCGTGCTGTTGGAGGACCTCGACGGCACGGACACCGCGGTCGAGGTGGCCGAGCGGATTCTCGAGGATCTGCGCCAGCCGCTGATGGTGGCAGGCAAGTCACTGGCGTTGCGCGGGAGCATCGGGATCTCGATCCTGGAGGCGTCCTCGACGGCCGGTGCGGACGAGCTGATCCGGGACGCTGATGCCGCGATGTACATCGCCAAGCGCGACGGCAAGGGCGCCTATCGCCTGTTCGAGCCGGAGATGCACACCGGCGTGCTTGAACGGCTGGAGCTCAGGGCGGACCTCCAGCGGGCGCTGGAGAGCGGACAGTTCGAGTTGCACTACCAGCCGATCGTGCGGCTCCTCGACGGCCATGTCGCCGGGATGGAGGCGCTTCTGCGCTGGCAGCACCCCGAGCGCGGGCTTGTGGTCCCCGGAGACTTCATCCCGTTCACCGAGGAGACCGGGCTGATCGTGCCGATCGGTCGCTGGGTCCTGCGCGAGGCGTGCCGCCAGGCTGCCGAGGTGCGGCGGCGCTCGCCGGACGGTCCTGAGCTCTACATGTGTGTGAACCTCTCCGTGAAGCAGCTTCAGCACAGCGATGTCGTCGCCGATGTCCAGGACGCGCTTTCAGAGTCGGGACTCCCGCCGAATCTGCTCACGCTGGAGATCACCGAGTCGATGCTGATCGACGATCCCGAGATCGCTGTGGTCAAGCTCAAGGAGCTGCGCGCGCTCGGCGTTCGCATCGCGATGGACGACTTCGGAACGGGCTACTCATCGCTCAGCTACCTCAGCCGGTTTCCGGTCGACATCATCAAGATGGACCGCTCGTTCCTGCGACCGCAGCCTTCGCGGGAAGAGCTCGACCTCTCCAGCGCCGTGGTGGCGCTCGGCAGCTCGCTCGCTCTGGATGTCGTCGCCGAGGGCATCGAGCTCGACGAGCAGCTGCGGCGGCTGCGCGATCTCGGATGCGAGTTCGGCCAGGGCTTCCATTTCGCGCGTCCCATGGAGTCCGGTGATCTGGGCGACTATCTTGAGGGTATGTCGCAGGAGGCCGTCATGCCTTCCCGCGAGCCGCGGCCTGTCCCGCGCGACGCCGCTTAGCGGCGGTGAGGGCTTCGGATGCCTGCGAGCTCGACCGTCGGCCGACGGATTCGCCGGGCCGCCGGCCCACGGCGGAACGGCCCCGTGGCAAACCGGGAGTTCCGTCTGCTCTTCGCCGGACGCTCCGTATCGCTGCTCGGCGATGGAGCGTTTCTGGTCGCCCTGGCCTGGCAGGCATACACGCTCTCGAACGCGCCCACCGCGTTGTCGCTGCTCGGGATCTCAATGACCGTTCCGCTGATCGTGTTGCTGCTGTTCGGCGGGGTGGCGAGCGACCGGTACGACCGTCGCAGGGTGATGCTGCTCGCCGACGCCGCGCGTGCGGTATTGCTCGCGCTGCTCGCTCTGCTCGCGGCAAGCGGTGCGCTGCGCTTGTGGCACATGATGGTGATCGTTGCCATCTACGGCGGCGCGCAGGCCTTCTTCGATCCGGCAAGCGACGCGATCCTGCCCGAGATCTTGCCGGCCTCGCAGTTGGGTGAGGCCAACGCGCTGGAGCAGATAGCCCGCCCGCTCACCCTGAGGCTCGCAGGGCCCGCTCTCGGAGGAGTGCTGGTCGGCGTGCTCGGCTTGGGCGCGGCCTTCCTTGCCGATTCGATGACCTTCCTTCTCTCCGCGGCGGCTCTCTGGTCGATGTCATCGCGTCCCTCCGCAGCACTCCACCGCGCAGGTGCTCCTTCTTCTGAGACCTCCACTGGCCGCCAGCTCCTGGAGGGATGGTCCTACGTGCGGCGTCATGTCTGGCTGTGGGGGACCTTTGCGAGCGCGGGTGTGGCCTACCTGCTGTTCATGGGTCCCGCCGAGGTGCTGCTGCCTTTCATGGTCAAGCACGAGCTCAAAGGCAGCGGCGTCGAGCTCGGGCTGGTGCTCGGGGCGGGCGGCCTCGGCTCGGTCGCGTGCGCGCTTGTGATGCTCCGCAGCGGACTCCCTTCGCGGAGCATCACATTCATCTACGTCGTCTGGACGCTCGCTACGGTTGCGGTGGCAGGATATGGCCTGGCTACGGCAATGTGGCAGTTGATGCTGGCCAGCCTCGCGTTCAATCTCCTCGAGACGGCGGGCACGATCGTGTGGTCAACGATGAAGCAGCGGCGCGTCCCGGGAGATCTGCTCGGACGCGTCTCCAGCCTCGACTGGCTGATCTCGATCGGGCTGCTGCCGGTGTCGTTCGCGCTGACAGCGCCCCTCGCCGCGACGCTCGGCGTGCGCACGACCCTGATCGGCGCGGGCCTGGCCGGTGCGGTGGCGACGCTCTGTGGCCTACTACTCCCGGGTATGCTGGCGGTCGACCGATCGATGGCCGCCGCGCACGTCGGGGTTCAGATCTGACCGCGTCTTCACGTCCCAGTCATGTCTGGGTGCGTTCGACTGCCTGGCGGGGTCAGTTTCCCACCTGACGCAAGGCGAACCGAGTTCGCGATTACCGATCCGGGTTCGACATCTGCAGTACGAGTCAGCGTGGCTGCTGTCTTCTCAGCGTCTTGACGGCCCGTCTCGTGCAGCCGTCATCTGGGCCCTGTACAGCTCTGGAAAGCCAGGAAATGCGGCTGAGAGGACTCGAACCTCCACCTGGTTGCCCAGACACGGACCTGAACCGTGCGCGTCTACCAATTCCGCCACAGCCGCATGCCGTTGTGGTCGTGAGGAAGCGAAGATAGCGCAACGGCGGCTCGCCCCGCCGGGGGCTTGCTCTGGGCGCTTTGCTAGCCTCGGTCGAGCCTTCTGGCGCGCCGCCATCGTCTAGGGGACTAGGACGCCGCCCTCTCACGGCGGTAACACGGGTTCGAATCCCGTTGGCGGTATAGCGAGTAAACAGAACCGAATACGAACCCATAATGCGCGTCGTTACTGGGGATTTGGGGGTTCGTGTTATCTCCCGATGGGTCAATAGTGAGGTTTTGGGACGAACCTTGGCTCTCGTGGGATCGACTGGCTGCTGATCGTCAGGTAGGCGAGTGGACGCTCGCGCCGAGCCCGTCTTTGCGTGGGCACTCGCCGGCGCAGATGCTGGGCCGTCATGGGCGCGCGGGTCTGCAGGTCCTGTTGGCCGAGCTGGCGACGATCGCTCCACCACGTCCCGTCGGGCCTGTAGAGATGCCGTCAATAGAGCAGCTTCGCGCTTCGCTCGCTGCGGGTGTGGGCCCCGAGGCGCTCGAGCGGATCGAGCGGATCGCCGCGGCGGACCCGATCGAGCTCAGCGACTCGCAGCTGGATGAGCAATTGGCCGAAGTCACGCAGCGGGACGAGTAGCGCGCTCGCTCTCTTGGCGCTGTCGAGCGCGGGAGTCAGAAGATCCGTTCGCCAGCCACGCCCCTCTGGTCCAGCGGGCTGCGGCGGGTGGCGGCTGATGCTTCGTGAAGCGCAGCGCGAGAGCACGTCTGAGGCTCTCTCTGCTGAAGCGGGCCCGCTGGCCGAGTTTAGCCAAAAAGCGTAAACCGACAAAACTCTGTACGACCGCCGATTCTGGTCATATACGCGATACCAATGCAATACTGAGTTTTAAAATACAAATCACATACCATCCCCCCGAGCTCCAGGTGGATGCCGCAGTGGGTCGTTGGTCGTCTCGGCCCGGTTTCTAGCGGCGGGCTGTCCCGATTTCCTCTTCCTGTCGGAGTAGGCGATAGATGCTTTTTCGCTTTCTGCTCTGGCGCATCCTGGGGTTCGCGGCCATCCTCGCGTCCTTCGCGTTCAGCGCCTGGCTGCTCGAGGGTGGTTTGGCGGCGACGCTGCGGGCCTCTTCACACCCTCCCTCCGTGCCCTTCACGCTTGCGGGTCTGCTGCGCGCTGTCGGCGACGTTCTCGGCTCGATCTGGGCCTGGGCGCCCCTTGGCGGCCTTTCCGCGGTCGGGCTGCTCTGGGTCTTCTCCCTGCTGTTTTGCGCCTTCGTCCTCTGCGTCCGCCTGCGGGCCCGGCACGCGCGCGTCTATGTCCGCCTCGCCATCGACGTTTACCGCACCGACACCACCACCGCGGACGGCCTCGTGCTCATGTTCGAGTCCTTGCACAAGCGTCTGCTGCGCCGCTGGTGGCGGCGAATCTTGCATGGCCAGCCCTCGCTCTCACTGGAGATCCACCACACCTCCGGGCGCTCGGTCTCGCTTGCCCTCACCTGCCCTGCCGGCCTCGAGCCGATGGTCGAGGCCGCGCTGCGCACCGCCTATCCCAACAGCAGCCTGCGTCCCGGCTTTCCCTTGCTTGGGACCCCGCCCGTCATCCTGCGCCTGAAGAAGCACGCGGGCTTTATCGCGCGCCTGGGCGTTCTCGACCGCTTCGAGCTCGCGCGCGAGCCACCCGTCAACCGCTTGATGAGCGTGATGGGGGCGTGCTCTGAGCCCGCCTTCGTGCAGCTCGCTCTGACGCCCACGCCCCTCTTCTTCGAGCGCTACGCGCGGCATTTGTACAGGCACCACGAGGCTCATCTCTCGCGCCGGCGCCACGAGCACCTGTCCCCCCGCGACCGCTCCATGCTCGAGGACGCCGAGCTGCGCGCCGGCCTGGAAGTCCAGCACCGCCCATTGTTCTTCGGCGATTTGCGCGTGATCGCGCCCAGCCTCTCCACGTGCGAACGGATCGCCTCCGAGCTGCGCGCGGTGGGCTCGGAGAACCGGCTCGTCGAACGTACCACGAGGGTGCGTCACGGTGTGCTCGGCCTCTACGGCACACGCGTGCTGCGCGGCGAGGGCAACCCGTTGCCGTCGTTTCATCGCGGCGTCTACGCCTCCACCGAGCTGGCCGCTCTCTGGCAACTGCCGTCGATCGACTTTGCCTCGGTGCCGTTTGCGCGCACCGGCCTGCCGCGCGTGCCCGCGCCCCCGGGGATCATGCGTCCCGGCGACGGTTCGCTTGGCACGTTGCGCGACGCATTGGGCCCGGTCACGATCCATCCCGCCCTGCGCCGGCAGAACGTCGCGGTCCCCGGCGCCGTCGAGCAGGGCAAGTCCAGCTACCTCGTCGCGACCGTCGCCGAGGACCTGCGCCGCGAGCGTTGCTGCGTGATCG
Source organism: uncultured Solirubrobacterales bacterium (assembly GCA_963755165.1). Lineage (GTDB taxonomy): Bacteria > Actinomycetota > Thermoleophilia > Solirubrobacterales > Solirubrobacteraceae > Palsa-744. Next base: position 779,679 of record CAVWIT010000003.1, read on the forward strand.
TGCTCGATCCCAAGGGCGACGCCGCCGAGGCGGCCGTCAGCCTCGTGCCGCCCGAGCGCACCTGCACGCTGCTGGACTTCTCTCATCCCTCGTGCGGGTTCAGCCCGCTGGCGGTGGACGCGCCCGCGGATGTGATCGCGGACTATGTCGTGGCGGCGCTGAAGAATTTGTTCACCGATGTAGATGCAATATTGCACGTATGACCAAAACGACTCCAAACCCCACAGAGACCCTCAACCTCGACGCCTACATCCGCGTGTCCAAAGTCGCCGGAAGGGCGGGCGCGAGCTTCATCTCCCCGGAGGTTCAGCGCGAGCGCATCGAGTCCTGGGCCAAGGCGCACGGGCACCGGCTGACCTGGCACGAGCCCGAGCTGGACGTGAGCGGGGGCACGATGAGGCGCCCGGTGTTCGACCGGATCATGGAGCGCGTCCGCAGCGCTCAGTCAGACGGCGTGATCGTCGCCAAGCTCGATCGTTTCGCGCGGACGCTCGTTGGCGCGCTGAGCACATTGGAGGAGTTCGAGCGCCGGGGCGCGGTGCTCGTCAGCGTCGCCGACAACATTGACCTGTCCACGCCGATGGGCAAGGCGTTCCTGCGGATTCTGCTGGTGTTCGCGGAGCTGGAGCGCGACCGCATCAGCGAGTCGTGGGAGGTGGCGACCTCCAACGCGATCGCGCGCGGCATTCACATCGCCAAGTTCACGGTGGTGGGCTACGACAAGGGCGAGGACAAGCGGCTCGTGCCGAGCGCGCAGGCGCCCGCGATCCGCGAGGCGTTTTTGATGCGCGGCGCGCACCGCACCCGCACCGAGATCGCGCGCCGCCTGAACGAAACGGCGCCGCGTTTCAATGGCGGCCGCTGGACGCCGCCGATGGTCGATCGGATCGTCAAATGCCGCGTCTACATGGGCGAGGCCCGCAGAGGAGAGAACGTCAACCCGAGCGCGCACGAGCCGATCGTCTCGCCCACGGAGTGGCAGGCCGCCAACCTCGCGCCCGTCCGCGCCGCGGCGCGCAGCAAAAAACCGAACCTGCTCGGCGGGATCGCGCGCTGCGCGGCCTGCCGCTACGTGCTCGCCCCCAACCAGCCCGGCGGGCCGGGCACGCATCAATACAGGCCCAGCTACCGCTGCCGCGCCGTGCACGCCAACGGTGTCTGCCCCGACCCGGCGTTCATCAACATGCCCAAGCTCAACGACTACGTGGAGGCCGTGTGGCGCGAGCAGATGGCCCGCGAGGCCCTGCTGGTGCAGCAGGACTCCGACGCGCTTGCGCGCGCCACGGAAGCGCTCTCTGCCGCTCAGGAGGAGTTGGCGGCGTTCGCGGCGGATACGACGGCGCGCCGTGTGCTCGGCGCGGGCTATCACGCGGCCTTGGAAGCGCGCGGGGCGGCGGTCAACGAGGCGCAGGCGCAGCTGCAGCGAGCGACGGCGCTGGCGCCCAGCGTGGGTCGGCTCGAGCGCTACGACGATCTACCCATTCAGGACCGCAAGCGCATCATCGGCAGCTCGATCGACGCGGTGATCGTCGCCCGCGCCGACGCTGGCGTCCCGATCGAGGATCGCGTTACGATCCTCTGGCGCGGCGAAGGGCCGGACGATCTGCCCCGGCGCGGACGTGAGAACGGACCCGTTCGCCCCTACGTCCCCTAGCGGCAGTGCGATCACGCCCGGATGCCGTTCGCGCATGACCAGCGCGAACGTGTCGATCGCGGCGTCCACCGCGGCCCGGGGCATGTGGGGGGTTGCAAGTAGTTTGGCCACTTCCCTCTACTCCGACCGGGAGCGCAAAACGGGACAAACGGCGCCCCACACGTCTGAGTGGGGCTGGGCGCCCGTGCACGACGTGGAGGCTGAGCGTGTTGGTGTGTTGTGGGATTTCATCGCCGACGCGCGCGCTCATATCGATGGGCTGGCGGTAAAGAAGGAGAGGGGGAGAGGGAGGGATTCGTTCAGGACATCGCAGCCTGAGCGTCCCCACCGCTCAGGCTGCTCGCGCGTGGCCAGACCACGGGGTTCTGTTCCAGATCACGTCGAGCTTCATCGGGCACAGAAGAGTGCCGACCACGTGACCCATCTCGCGCTGGGTCCTCCCGGTCAGGACCCGGAGATCCAGTCAGAGGATCACGATCACGACAGCCTCGACCCCAAGTTCAGGGTTAGGGAGTGGGTGTATCAGCACATTCAGGTCCTGGTCGAGCATCTCATCCGACTTGATCGCCATGTGGCGATCGATGTGCCCGATGATGCGTTCGACGAACTGGAGCAAGTAGAGAGTTGAGAGAGAAAGAGACGCCACGTGCTCATGCATTTGGTGCTCTTGCAAGGTCTCGCCTTGGGGTAGCAGCAGCGCGGCCAGCATGGTGCTGGGGCGTAGGCTCATCCTCAGTGTCCAGAGCAAACGTTGCGAAGTACAGAGACTTTCGAGGCTGGCCGATGTTGAGGGAGCAGCACGGGCGTGGTGCCCGCGCTGCATATTCGGCGCAGTTCCTATACCCTGGTCATGTTCCATCGATCCAAAAGCTCTAACCCAGGCTCATCGAGCCGCTCCAGACCCACTGACGATCAGATGACAGAGCCACTTGAGTTTGGGGAGCGCGTTTACCGCAGCTTTCCGGCGCCGCTGATGAATCTGCTGCTTCGCAAGAAGGGAGTCGGGCACCCCACGGCGATAGTCGAGTCGGTCGAGGGGAGCACAGGCATTCCCGAGTTTGAGCCAGAGGAGTTCAAGGAGTTGATGAAGGAAATGAATGCGATGGCGGACAGCGCTACAGCGGGAGCTGCAGAAGATCGCCGCTCGCAAACGCCGCAACGGACACGGTTCACGGCCGCAAGGCAAATAGCCGTACGCCGGCGAATGAGTTGCGGTTGGCCGACAGTCGCCAGCTATTGCCGGGGCGGTGACGGCGGCGGGTACATCGGTGGGGCTGCCCATCTGGCTTTGTAACGCCGCCAGCGGGGCACGAATTCTTGATCCTCCTTCCAGGTGGCGAAGTAGGTTCCCATGAGCATGAGCGCCGCGATCACCGCCGCAACCGAGCAAATGACCCACGCGGTTCGCGCTTCGCCAAGCCAGTTTCCCTTCGCATTGACGTTATGCGCCAGGATGAGCACGCTCGCGGCCGCGAAAGCGCTGGCTCCTGAGAGCAGGCTGGCCAACCGTACGCCGAGCAGCATGCTTGTGACCATCGGATGCTCCTGGGTGCGGGAGATGTAGATCGAGGCCGCGGTCGGCACGAACAGCAACAGTGCGGCTCCCGCTCCGGCGAGGTCATTGTGTTCGGTAAGCAGATGTTCGAGGAAGTGATAGCCGACGATCAACGCAAGCGCCGTGCCCAGAGCGGCGAAGAACGCGGCCCTGATGACGGTCGGCGATGTTAGCCTGATCTTTGTGTACGCCACCGCGAACGCTCCCGGCTTCTTCTCCCGGCAACATACGTGAGGCAGGTATTGCTCCTCCAGCGGAGCGCTGATCCCGATCTCCTGCGAACTGGTCCACGTGACCTTCGACTCATTCATCTCGGGGGTGACGGTGAGACCTACGAGCGTCATCTGCGTGATCTTGGTCCCGGGTGGAGCGCTTATCTCGAAGTGATAGCTGCCTCCGTGGCCATATGCGGGCGCTCCAAGCCAGATCTGCCGAGCCCTCCATCCGAAGGTGCGGATCAGGTCCCTCGCGAACCGAACCATCCACTGCGCGCTTCTGTGCAGCATGTTGCCCTCCAGGTACGGCGCAAACTTGAACGTCAGGTTCTCTTCATAGGAAAACTTGATCAGGCGCTTGTGGTATGGACCCTGGGCCAGCGGCACGGCTAGGATGTAGCACTGCGCGAGCGCTCGCAGCAGAGCGCGTAGGACCCGCGCGGGACGGGACGGTCCATGAAGCACCGCGTAAACTCCCGGCAGGTGCGAGCGCTCCATGAAACACCCGAGTAGTTTGATCGCCTGCCTTGGACGCGCCTCGGCGATTGCTCGAAACTCGTCGGCGATCTCCGGCGGCAACGACATATTCTTTGGTGCGAGCGCCTTGTCGGCGAGAGCGATCAGCAGACCCGAGGCCATAACTCCCTTCTCCGTGGAGCCCAGTAGCGGTAGCGAGGCGCTCCGCTCGTCGGTGAAGTCGAACCGGGTCATCTTCTCCTTGTCGATGAGGGTGAGCGGAACGTAATAGAAACACTGCACCGGGTCTTCATCGTCCTGGTGTGTGCCGCTGTCTGTAGCGACCGCGCCGGGGTCGTGCTCGCGCGAGACGACACCCTCCGGTGCGAATCCGCAGTACTCGTCGTCGTGTGCTCCCGTGTAGATGGCGGGCTGGATATGGTCGGGAAGCGTCAGCGTGATACTGACCTCTCGTAGAGCCCTCGCCTCGCTGAGATAAGTGACGGACTCGACACGACGGTCGATCCAATTCCAGCCGACGATCAGGGCCCCAAGACGCTCGCCCTCAAGCTCGAGCTGGCACCGCTCATCGGGAGAGATTGATCGCATGGTTTGATTGAACGACTCGTTCGGGTCCAGACAGCGCCATCGCGATGCCGAGAAGGTCTGCTTGGCAGAAAGATTTGGATTACTACTACCCTCTCCGATCGCAGAGCGCTTGTCAAGCTAGGCGTCTCCGCGTGACGATCTATTGCTGCCGGGCGCTCTCACTCGTAGACCTCGGGCGTGAACATGGCTCTTCAGGCAAGGATCCCCGCCCGCCGCCCGGGCGCCGGGCCTTCCCGGAACTTCTTCTTGTAGGCATTGAAGTCCCATGTGTCGAGGAACTTCTGGGCGGCGGTCTGTCCAGACTGGAACAGTTCCTTGGTCTTTTCGGGTGAGATGTCGAATTGTGTGGTGCCCACACCGCAGGTGGGGATCGGGATGGTGCGGACGTAGTTGTCCTGCTCGACGTAGAAGCGGTCGTGGGCCTGCATCATGGTTTCTGCGATCGCCCTCACGTAGCCGATCGGCGAGGGCATGCCGTCATCGTGCCTGGCAGCCGTGGCCGGAGGATTTGGCAGCAGCGGGTCTTCCTGGTTGGGCGTGACCAGCAGCATCCCGAACGTGGGGAAGCGCGGTTCTTTGCCTTCCGCGTCGAACAGCCAGATCGGGTAGTTGGAGAGCATGCCGCCGTCGACGATCATGTGCCTGCGCCCGTCCTTTGGATTCTTCTGGATCACCGGGTCGAAGAAGACCGGGATCGACATGCTCATGCGCACCGCCTCAGCCACCGAGAGCTGGTCGGGTTCGATCCCCAGCTTCGTCGCGTCGCGCGGCAGGACGAGCATGCTGTGATCGGTCAGATCCGAGGCGATCACCTGCAGCTTGTATTCCCGGTTGGTTCCCGCGGCGCCGGGGTCGCGGAAGTGGCCGAACGTCGTCTTGCCCTTGTCCTGGAGCAGCTTTTCGATCCAGTGCAGGAAGTACTGCCCGCTGTGCAGACCGCGGTCCCTGAGCACTTCGATCACCTCACCCGCGGCCGTCCCGAGCAGGTGGAAGCGCGGACGGTCCTCGAACAGCGGGAAGTGCATGTCCTCGAGGACGAGCTTCTCGAGCTCTTCCCCGGTGTAGCCGGCGGCAACCAGCGCCGCGGTGATCGCCCCCGCCGAGGTCCCGGCCACGCACTCGGGGCGATAGCCCCGTTCGTAGAGCTCGAGGAACGCCCCGGCCAGCCCGATTCCCTTGACCCCGCCGCCCTCGAATACGAGATCACACTGTTCGCTCATCTGCCCAGCCCTTCATTTCGATTGCTCTCATCCACGACCCTGACCGCTCCGGCGCGAGCGATCGATTCGCCGCGGACGATCCGTTGCTCACGCGCCCACCTTGTCTGCCGCGAGGGCGAATGCCGTCTCCACATCAGAGAAGAACACTTCGTCGGGGCCTTGACCCTCCCCCGATGGTGGTGGCTTGAATTCTTTGTCGCCGACAGCAAGCCCACTCTGGATTTGCTCGGCGAACCCGTAGGCCGCCGCGACGGCTGCGAACGTCTCTCGGTCCATTCGGCTCGCCAGCGACCGCCGGTTGGTCGACCACGACTGCGCCCAGTTCTTCGTCGCCATCCCGAGCGGCCACTTTTCCTCGTCGAGGGCTTTCCTTACGAGCTTGAGGATTTCGTCGATCTCGGCCTTTGCGAGCTTCAGCGCCAGTTCGTATTCGCGCCGCTCCTGCCGCCGTTCCGCGAGATAGCTGATCCCTCCCGTACTGATTGCACCCAGGACCACACCGCCGATGGCGAACCAGGCCGCCGTCAAGTCGGTGCCGAACGGAACCTCCACGAGCCACCCCACGACCTCACCTCCTCCGCAGACCTGAGCATCACGGCGCTACGATATCGAAAGAGTCCAGCTGGCGGGATCGTCAGCCTCGAGCGAGCTACGTGGGTTCGCCGACCCAGACCGCGCTGGGCACCGTCGAACAACCTACGGCGAGCTTGGGATGGAACTCTCGCGCGGAGTGCCCCTGAGTCTGAGATCACTCGCGTTTTCAGGCTTCTCGCCGGAAAAGTTCGCGCGTGTACGTGGCCGGCTCGCATTCTTGGAGGATCACGCGGGTCTAGGGTCCTTCTCTAGTCGGCGCCGGAAGTCGCCAGGCTCTCGACACGCTTCAACAAAGCTCCGGCCAAGTTCGGTGAGTTTGAACGAAACACGTGGCTTCTCGCCTTCGTCACTCTCGCTTGTGCGTAGCCACGGCACCGGGGCTTCACCGACCATATGGACGAGTCCAAGTCGTGTCAGGTTTTCAACGCCGACATAGCTGATCCCCGTAATGTCTTGGCATCGTCCCCAAGATACGCAAGCAGGATCGAAGGAACGAGCGGGGGTTTCGTTCATCAGCAGATCGAGCATCGCCGCCTCGACGGGCTCCAATTCACCAAGAATGCGGGGGTACGCAGACGGAACCTCGGTCGCATCCTTGAGGAAGGCGTTTGCAAGGAGATTTGCCCAACGCTCCTGCATATCCTGGTCATCGGCCAGTGAGCCCCCTTCGAGTAACGCTCGAAGGGTTTCGTCACGTACCGCTCTCGGTGGGACACCGGCGCGCTTGATCTTCTCTGCGGCAGCGACGAGTTGTTTCGCGGCGAAGGCTTCCCGACGCGGATGGATGTAGCTGGTCAGGAATCCAGCAAGCTCTCGGGTCGGGCCGGTGAGGCCGGCGCGCTCAGTCAGCTCCCCTACCGTGTCACCGAAGGCTTTGGCGGCAAGCTCGATCTCTTCGCTCATCGATCCGAAACCCTACGCCGGTAGTGCGACGGGGTCTTTGCTTGAGGGCGCCGGTGGCCTGCACATGGCCTCGGCGGTAGCGCCTCGCGGGGCAGCCATGCGGCTTCCTCGGCGCGCCCGGCCCCTACTCGTCGTCCCGCCGATACCCCAGGCAGGCGGAGATGCGGTCAGCTGTGGAGATGAGGTGCGGACTGAGCGCGTCCACGAGCTCCTCGAGTGCGATCATCGAGCTGTCCGCCACGAGGTTGACGGCGGCGACGACCTCGCGGGCGTCGTTTCGCACGGGCGCGGCGATCGAGTACAACTCGGGCGCGAGCTCCTCGTCACTGACCGCGAAGCTTTCCTCCCGCACCTCGTCGAGCTCGTCACGCAGAGCATTCTTGCTCGTGATCGTGTTGGGGCCGCGCTTTGTCAGCTTCAGCGAGGCGAGCAGCTCGCTCCGCTCTCGCTCGGGGAGATTCGCCAGCAGCACCTTGCCCATCGCGGTGCAGTAGACCGGTAAGCGGGAGCCCGGCGCAAGGCCCAGGTCGCTCTCGCTCTGCCCGAACCGGAAGCTGCGCGCCCGGTCGACGTACACGATCTCCGGTCCGTCGAGCACGGCCAGGCCCGCGGTGTAGGACGTCCGCTGGCGCAGCTCCTCCAGGAAAGGATGGGCGTGCTCGCGAAGGCCGGTGGAGTTGAGCGCCGACATGCCGAGGTTGGTCACGCGCAGCCCGAGGCTGTACTTGCGCCGGGCGCCCTGCTTGAGGTAGCCCAACTCCACGAGCGTGATCACGTAGCGGTGCGTCGTCGAGCGGGACATGTCGAGATCGTCGGCGATGTCCGCGATCCCGAGCACCGGACGCTCGGGCGTGAAGCAGCCGAGGATCGCAAGGCCCCGCTCGAGCGACTGCGAGTAGCGCGGTTCGCGCAGACGAGGAGCAGACCACGCCGGCTCGTCGCCGATCTTCGGGGCTTTGGGTTTTCTGGAGGGGTTTGTGGGCATCGTTCTTCGAGTCCGCTAGAGGATATCTTGTGAGCGGCCCTATGGGAAGTTGGGGCATCTCACAAGATGATCCCCGGCGTGGACGCCGTCGCCCAACTCGCCCGGAACCTCGTCGCGGCGCGCAAACACTACGGCTTGACCCAAGAGCAGGTCAGCGAGCGCAGCGGCGTGCACCCGACCGAGATCTCACGCATCGAGAACGGGCAACGCGACGTTCAGATCTCAACGATCTTCAAGCTCGCCAAGGCATTCGACCTGACACCGGGACAGTTCATCGACGGGGATCTAACCACGACGACAGACCGGACGTGATCTCTTTGCCTGTGACCAACGCGATTGAGGCCGCAGTGCCGATCGCGCGTCGGAACCTCAATCTCGGCGAGGAGACTCTTGTGTATCAGTGGATACCGAATGATCGGGCTAAGCCGAAAGCGGTCTGGCGGATCGAGTTCAACGAGGGCGAGCCGACTTGGGTGGCCGAGGAATGGGCGAAGGACCCGTGGCTGACTGGGGCGGTCGAAGCTCTGCGAAGCGCCGGCGCCTCTGACGAGCCGCGGGATCTGCCGATGCTGTGAGGGGGACGCCGGACGGAGCCTTGGTCTCCCGTCTGCAACAGCCAGGAGAATGTTCGTATGCCTACTGGCGATCCGAAGCGGCCGTTGCCGTTCCCGTTCCGTGACCTAACGGATGACGAATTCGACGAGCTTGTCTATCTCGTAGCGCATGTCACAGATCCGCGAGTGCTCAAGACACGCGCCCCTGATGGGGGGCTCGACACGGTCCGCCTGAGCTCGGACGATCCCCTTCGCGCAAGCTGGGGCATCCAAGCCAAGCTACACCGGGACCACATTGCCTGGACGAAGTGCGAGGAATCCCTCGATCGCGCGGTCGACCAATGGAAACCGCCTCGCGTCACGTTTGCCTTTCCTCGCGATCTCACGGTCGGTCAACACAAGAACCTTGTCAAACACCTTTCAAATCGCCACGACGGAGTCGAGGTCGACTGGTGGGGGGCCACACAGTTGACCGCCGTCATGATTGGTAGCGAGGCGGGAAAAGCCATCGCAAAGAGATTCTTCCATGTGGAGGACCCGGCCGACCTCGTTGATCGCGCCACGCGGGCAGGTGGACCGCTACGCACGCCGGCTGATCTGCTTGAACGCGAGGGCGCGATCGGCGACTTTCTGAGAACGGCTGGGCCCCACTTCGATTTCCACACGACGAACCGTCCCAAATCCGAAGAGGAGGTGCCCCGTACAGCTAACGCTGCCATGCGTCTCGAATTCTTGCGTGGCGATCAGCAGCTCATCGTCGACGCAGTCCCGCGGACAGCCGCAGCGTTAGAGCACTACGGCCCCAGAATCGCTGTGGACTTCGATGATGACGGATCCGCAAACGCGCTTCTTGGGAAGGTTCAGAACTACGGAGGCCGAGCGACGCTAGGCCAGGGCAAGATCACCTTCGAGCGGATCCCGCCGCCATTCGATCAGATCATCTCTGAGATCGAAGGCGTCATCGCGGTCCGCGCTCAAACCGATCCCCCGCCCTGGGCCGCGCATCTCACCGCCGATTCAGACCAAGGAAACGGGACCCTGAATGTCGACCTAGCGCCGGCAACACCCGAGTCCGACTGGGACGGCAAGCTCGTCGGCCAGCACAACGGCGTGACAGTCGAGATGCGCTTCGCTTGGTCCCACAGCGAGGCCAAGGGGCGGATTGTGGTGACTTGGCACTTCGCTCGGGCGACCGGCTCCGCCGACGAACGTGCGCGCACTCTGGCGTTCGTCATAGCGTTGCACGGAAAAGGCACGTGGTCCATCGCTGATCGCGAGAGCCGTCGAATGACCCTGTCCGAACCGACCGTGCCTCAGGCGGTCCCGTCCGGCCTGATCCAACTTCGCGACTTCTACCGCAACCTCGCCGACATTCAGGACTTCGCCGGTGCAACCTTCGGGCCTCCGCCTGACGAAGTCACCGGCGAGGACGCCTACAACGTCGCGCACCTAGCCGAGCTCCTTCGCCGCGGCAAGGTCGACGGAACCGTGACATCAGGCAAGATGACCATCAGTGCCGAGGGGCTTGCGCAGTTCCGTCGCTCGGGCAGCAACATCCAAATCAGGGAGAAGCTCTTTGCGGATCTCTTCGGGCACGAGGTCCACGTTGCCGACCGCATCATGCATCTTCCACCGATGCAGGTCCGCAACCCCGTTCGTGGCAGCGAGGGCTGGGAAATCGAGCTGGTTCCCACCGCCGGCGATCAGGCGCCGATGGAGGTTGAGTTCCAGCCACCCACGTGAGAGACTCCACGCGGGTTTGTGCCGAGCCCTGGCGGTCCACGGCAGAATAGGAGGATGCGGTGCTTCTATTGCGGATTAGCGAACAAGCCGGCATCTGAGGAGCACATACCCTCGGCGCACCTTGGGAGCCGCCTGAAGACACGCAAGGTATGCAAGGAGTGCAACAAGCGTGCGAACGAACAGATCGACCAGCCTATGGCGCAGTCTCTCCGGGTACAGATGCCCAAGGCGCGAGGCGACGTGCGAAGCATCCGGCGTCAAAGCGAGGCGGTGATGCTCGAGACGGACGGGATCGTCTCCACGACCGGCGAGCCGGTCAAGGTGCGGTTTACGGCGCGCGGTCGCGAGGCGCGTCGTGCGAGCGGCGAGCTTATCCGAGACGTTGTTGAGATCCGCTACGGGTTTGACTCCGATCTGTGGCTCCAGTTCATCGCCAAGGTCGCACTGGGTTGCGCGACCAAGCTCTTCCCGGACGCCTGGCTCGATGAGCGTGTTGCGAAGGCCCTACAAAGCCTGCTCTGGCATGGGCCGATCGACAACGTGACCTGGCCTACGGGTATCGAAGCATGGCCCGGAGAACTCGACGCTGACGATCTCCTAGCCGTTGGACTTGGCCACGATCGCCATCTCGTAGGCTTTGAGGCGGCGGGTGATCGCTCGGTTGCATTCGCGATCCTCTTCGGCGGCGAGATCACGTGCAAGTTGCCGTTACCAGGGACCACCGTTCCCAGCGAGGGGGCGGTGTGGATACTCGACTGGCATCCGGGTGCACCGCCACGTCGAGAAGGCCTTGACGAGGCGATCGAACGCATGCTCCGCGAGCGAGGATGGTCCACCAAACAAATCGACGCCGTCCGCGTATCAGAGTAGCAATTCCAAATCGGCACCTTTCCAGATGTCCCCGGCATCCTTTCTTCGCAAAATGCAGGATCCCTATCGCGGAGCACTTGCGCTCTCTGCCGGAGCTACCTATGTTGCTCCTCGACGCGGAACCGAGTCGCAAAGAGCGAGGCCACCGAGGTGTGAGGCCGCGCCACCCATCGGAAGGATCTTCGGGTCTGACCAAGGAAAGGCCTTCGGGCTGGACCAAATGGGTTCCTCAAGCGGCGAGGGACCGCGTCGTTTTTCGTTCGCGACCAAGGCTTGAACCACTTCGTGGGCCGATAGCCTGAAACGCGTGTCCGAGAGCTATCGAATCGCCGTCGTCGGCGCCACCGGCCAGGTAGGCACATTGATGTTGGCGCTGCTGCGCGAGCGTGCATTCCCGGCAAGTGAGATCGTACCGTTCGCCTCCGCGCGCTCGGTCGGTCGCGAGCTCGACGGCGGCCTGGTCGTGCGAGGCCTCGATGAGGAGTCGATCCAGGGTTTCGACCTCGCGCTGTTCTCGGCCGGCGGCTCTACCTCGAACGAGTGGGCGCCGCGCTTCGCCGCCGCGGGGGCCGTCGTGGTCGACAACTCCTCGCGCTGGCGTATGCAGGAGGACGTTCCCCTCGTCGTCAGCGAGGTCAACCCCGCGGCGCTCGCCGACCACCGGGGAATCGTGGCGAACCCGAACTGCTCGACGATGCAGATGGTCGTGGCGCTGAAGCCGCTGCACGACGCGGCCGGGATCGAGCGGCTGGTGATCTCCACCTACCAGGCCGTATCGGGTACGGGGAGGGCAGCGGTCGACGAGCTGCTCGATCAGTCTCACGCGCTGCTCCACGAGCGCGAGATCTCCCCGCCCGCGTCCTATGCCCATCAGATCGCCTTCAACGCGCTGCCCCACGCCGGCTCGTTCGCCGCCGGTGAGGATCACACCGACGAGGAGCGCAAGCTGATCAACGAGACGCGCAAGATCCTTGGCGACTCTTCGATTCGCGTTTCCGCGACCTGCGTACGCGTGCCCGTCGTCAATGGTCACTCCGAGGCGGTCAACGTGCAGACGCGCGAGCCGCTCTCCCCCGAGCGGGCGCGAGAGCTGCTGGCGGCCGCGCCGGGCGTGAGCGTGCTCGACGATCCCGGCGCCGCGGTGTATCCGCTCGCGATCGACGCCGCGGGCCAAGACGACGTGTTCGTCGGGCGCATCCGCCGCGATCCCGGGCACGAGCGCGCGCTGGACATGTGGATCGTCGCCGACAACCTGCGCAAGGGCGCCGCGCTGAATGCGGTCCAGCTGGCGGAGCTGCTGCACGAGCGCAGCCTGCTACCTCAGTTCCCTCGCTGAGCCAGACGCGGCAGCGATAATCATCGGTGATGATGGCTACCGAGACGAGTCTTTCGAACGTTTTTCCGCTCGGCAGCCGGCTGAACGAGCGCGGGCGGCTGGAGGTGGGCGGCTGCGACATGGTTGAGCTTGCCCGGGAGTTCGGGACCCCGGCCTACGTGGTGGCGGAGGATGACCTGAAGACCTCCATGTGGTGTTCGCCTCCAAGGCGTTCCCCTGCACCGCCGTGCTCGCGCTGTTCGCTCAGGAGGGCCTGTGGTGTGACGTGGCCTCGGCTGGCGAGTTACATCTCGCCTTGAACGCAGGGTTTGAGCCGGGGCGGATCGTGGTTCATGGCAACGCCAAGTCCGAAGCGGAGCTGCGCATGGCGCTGGATCGTGGGCTGGGGCTGATCGTGGTGGACAACTTCGACGAGATCGACCGCCTGGAGCGGCTGATCGGGGAGAGCGCGCTTGGCGGGCGCGGCGCGGGGGAGAAGCAGCCGGTGTTGGTGAGGGTGACCCCGGATGTGCGAGGTGAGACGCACGAGAAGATCTCCACCGGCCAGGCCGACTCGAAGTTCGGCTTCGCGATGGCCGCCGCGGGCGAGGTGATCGCACGGATCGAAGCCGTGGACGGACTGCGGCTGGAAGGGCTGCACGCGCACATCGGCTCACAACTGCTCGCGCTCGAGCCGTTTCGCAGAGAGGTCGCCGAGCTCGCGAAGCTGGGTGAGTTCCCCGTGTGGGATCTTGGCGGCGGTCTCGGTGTTCAGTACACCGCCGACCAGCCCGCGCCGCCGCCGGTCGATGCGTATGTCAGTGCGATCCTGCAGAGAGCGCGGGCGCATGGCATGGATCGCCCAGGCAAGCGGCTGCTGATCGAGCCCGGCCGGGCGTTGACGGCGAACGCGGGCGTGACGCTGTACACGGTGGAGAGCGTCAAGCGCAACGTCTCCACCTGGGTCGCGGTCGATGGAGGGATGTCCGACAACCTGCGACCGATGCTCTACGGCGCGGTCTACGAAGCGCACGTGGCGGATCGCTTCGGCGGGACCACGAGCTGCGTGCTCGCGGGCAAGCACTGCGAGTCCGGCGATGTGATCGTGCGCGATGCGCTGCTCGACGACCCGCGTCCCGGCGATGTGATCGTCACGCCCGCGACCGGCGCCTACGGCTTCGCGATGGCGTCCAACTACAACGGCGTGCCCCGTCCGCCCGTGATCTTCTGCAAGGACGGCGACGCGCATGTGGTGGTCAGGCGCGAGAGCCTCGAGGATTTGACCGCCCGCGATGTCCACTGAACCCTCGCCGAGGGCTGCACACACGCCAACCGTGCTGGAGCGCATCCTGGCAAGCACACGCGAGGAGCTGGAGCGTCGTAGGCGGGAACTGCCCGCGGAGGAGCTCGAATATCAGGCGTTTGCGATCAGTAGTGGGGGAGAGGCGAGCGAGCGGCGCTTCGAGGCGGCTCTCGCAGAGCCCGGGATCGCGGTGATCGCCGAGTTCAAGCGCCGCTCGCCTTCGGCGGGCTCGCTGCGCGAGGCCCCGGATCTGCATGAGATAGTGGGCGCGTATGAGCGCGGCGGCGCGAGCGCGGTGTCGGTGCTGACGGAGGGCACGAACTTCGACGGGTCGCTCGAGGACCTGCGTGCCGCCCGTGCCGCGTGCGGGCTGCCGATCCTGCGCAAGGATTTCATCGTCGAGGACTACCAGCTGTACGAGGCGCGTGTGTGGGGCGCCGACGCGGTGCTGCTGATCGTCGCGGCGCTGGACGAGCTGGAGCTGAAGTCCCTGCACGATGTTGCGCGCACGCTGGGGCTGGATGTACTCGTGGAGGTGCACGACCGCGACGAGCTGCAGAGCGCGCTGAAAATCGGGGCCGGGCTGATTGGGATCAACAATCGCGACCTGCGGGACTTCAGCGTGGACGTGGGACGCACCGCGCGGCTGATGGGCGAGATTCCGGCAGGGGTGACGGTGGTCTCGGAGTCGGGGATCGCGGAGGCAGAGCAGCTGCGCAAGCTGGAGGATGCCGGCGTGGATGCGGTGCTCGTGGGGGAGTCGCTGATGCGGGCTACCGACCCCGAGGCTGCCCTCAGGACGCTGCGCGGAGATCGCACCGGCAGCGGCGAGGGATCGCCGGGGCCCGGAGGTTAGGATGCGTGCGTGTCGAGCGAGCTGGCGCGGCCAATCCCCGACAAGCTGTCCATCTGGCCGGTCGAGGGTGGCCGGTTTGGGCTTGACGCCACCTTCACCGGCAGCGGCGGCTTCGAGCGGGCACACCAGCACGAGCGTCTGCTGACCGCCGAGAACATTCGCTACCAGTTGCGACAGGAGCTCGACAACGCATGGACGCTTCGCCTCGGACCCGTCGCCGCCGCCGAAGTGGGCGCCGCTGTCGCCGCCTTCATCGGCGACGGGCTATGAGACACCGGCCTGTCGGGGCAGTGGCTGCGCGCATCGTAGGGCTGCAAGCGTTGTAGGTGATCCTCACATATTGGGGTGGGGGAGAGGGAGACAACAGCGCGCGCCGCCCGAAACATAGGTGAGTGTCGCCGGTCACAACGCGGGTTGGACCGCGACCGGGGGACCTGCTTTGAGTTTGCCGTGGACCTCGAGCGGCTACTGTCTGGCGTGAGGCAGCAGGGCTTTCGATCCCAGCGATAGTGTCGTTAGTTGCGTTTCGTCCTTCTAGCCGCTACAGTACGGGGAAGACGCTCTGGTGACCAATCCGGAGGAGCTACAACACATGCAAGATCCAGTAACAGACGACGACCTCGTTATCGCTCCCCAATCCGACGACCTGGGCGGCCTTCGAGCTCTGGCCGATGCCCTGGACACGGCCGACACGGTCTTCGTGCACGGCGACGATGGCGATCCTGTGGCACTTCCCGAATCTGCCCGCGAGGGCCTCGAACGGCTGGTCTCCTACCTGGCCGCGGATATGGCTGTCGCCATGAAGCCTTACGACGAGGTCCTCACGACCCGCCAGGCGGCGGACCTCTTGGGGATGTCGCGTGCGTATCTCGTGCAGCTCCTGGACACCGAGGCCATTAGCATCCCAGTCGAGAAGGTTGGACCCGGCGCGGGAGGTTACCGTCGTATCAGATTGCGCGATGTGGTGGCGTACCGCCAAGCCCGTGCCGACGAAAACGAGGCCCGCATCGACCGCTCACTCGAGGAGCTCTCCGCCAAGGGTCCTGCGACGATCTACGAGTCCTCGCAGCCCGTCCGCGCGGCCGCCCGGACATCTACGCGCTGATCTCGCGCAAGCGCTCGCTGACGAAAGCTCTGAATTCTCGGCACCCTTGATCGAGCGCCGCGACGGCCGCTTCAGCGTTCGCTCGATTGCCGTGTGCACACGTAGCCTCGACGTCTTCGTATCGGTCTTCGACCAGCTCTGCGAACCACTCGCGCACGTCCTTCGATCTCATCAGGGTCACCGACTCGGGATGCAGGCTTGCCGTGTCGACGAGGGTTTCTGCCTTGAACGCGAGTCTCCATCGCCCTGGACTTTTCCCCGTCCAACAGGGCCAGCGCCGCCCTGAAGTACTCTGTCCCCGCTTCGAAGTGGAGGACTGCTACCTCCCGCTCTTCTTGCGCTCGCGTCGCCTTCTTGGTTTCCTGCTGAGCCGCGTTGATTCTCTCCAGCGTCTCGGCCGCGCTCACAGCGGCGCCTATCGCCAGCACCTCCCGGAAGCCGTCGACCTTCATCAGCTCGTCGTGCAGCCTTTGCACGTACGCGACCGCGAAGCGGTCCGCGATCGCTCGATCCAGACGCCCGCTCGCCACCCACTCCTCCGCCAGGGTGCTCGCCGCGACCGGCCTGCCCGACTGCGTCAAGCGCCCCACCTCCTGGGCGATCGCCTCGGGGGAACCGGCAATCGCCTCGGCGGCGACCGGGTGTTCGGCGACGAACTTCGCTGAGGCCCGCTTCAGCACCTTGCGTACCTTGCGCCTCACCCACCGGCTTTTCAGCCACCCCGCGATCGGGCCGCCCAACGTTGCAAGGACTTCCACGACGTTGGCCGCCAGGCCAGCGGCGTTAAACGGATTCACGACAGGGCCCTTCCCGCGGTCTCGGGCGCTCGGCCATGGCGAAGATGCTATCGACATCGGAGAACCGGCATAGTCAGCTCAGGCGGTCGCCTGCCACGGCCGGCGGCCCAGCTGAGCGCGCTTCCGCTATGGCTCGGGTTCGATCCACCAAGCCCACCCGTCTGGTCAGTCCCATCCGCCTGAGACCAAAACCTTCGCAGGTCTGGGACGTTCGGGCCGGCGGGCGCGACTTCGCGCGCTGATTCCGCCGGGCCGAAGTCCCAGCCTGCTCTACTGGTTATTACAAAGAAGGCTGGCTGAAGGCTGCTTTCGCTCGATTATTATAAATGATGATCCCAAAAACGGATCTAGACGGCTTTTGTTAACCATCATTTGCTAATCCGGCGGGACTTCGGCGACGCCAAACCTTCGCAGGTCTGGGACGTTCGGCCGGCAGGCGGGACTTCGCCCGCCGATTCTGCCGTCGAACATCCAAGCCAGCTGAGTATTAGGACAAGTCCTGGCCTGCTGCGCTGATTCTGCCGGCGAACGTCCAGCTGGTCAACCACGCGCTCGCAATCACGCGAGAGCGGTGACGCCTGCGGCACCCTGCGATGATTAGGACATATGACCCTTCTCGCCGTATGGTGCGCTGAAGAACGCCTGTGGATGGCGTCAGATAGTCGTCTGAGCGACGGGGGTGGCCCACTAATCGACGAGGGCGTAAAGATCTTTGAGCTGCCGGTGGTTTGCCGGGCGCCGTCAGAGCAGTCAGGGTTCTTCGAAGATGTCTACTTCGCTACCAGCTTCGGCTTGGGCTGTGCCGGACACTCCCTCGTCTACCACCAGATCCACGCAAACCTTCTTCCACTTCTCGGCAACCTGATCGACATTCAGGGCCGGGCGCCATCGATCGCAGACATTGCGGCGTTTACCGCGGAGGTCGGAACACGATACGTACGATCCCTTGGCCATCGCCGACCGCAAGTCGCCGATCAGGTCGGGCTGTTGCTGGCAGGTTGGTGCCCAATCACGGGGACGCTCGCCGCGTATGAGATGCGTCCGCGCGTTGTGGACGCCTTGATGCGGTTTACCGTCTCGCAGCTGGACCTCAGCACCCCGCACTTCGTCGGTGATCACTGTGACCGTGCGCGTGAGCTACATGATGAGATTGCCGCGGCAGATCTACCGGGGGCATCGCGAAACCACGCTCCGCTTAACGTCATTCGGCAACTGATCGAAGACATCAACATGCAGAGCATCGGCGGAGATGTCCAAGTCGGATTCACCGTTGGCCCTACGTTCCAGCGCGTGCGAACATCCCGGCCGATTCCCGGCAGGGAGCCAAAGGCGGCATTTTGGCTCAACGCGATCTGCACCGACGACCTCCCACCGGTCGGACCGTGCGCGCTCGGGCTGATGGCGTCGGTCAGCCCATAAAGGATGAGAGCCGAAACCGGGCGCGCGCTTATGGGAGTTGCGCTCGGTGCTCTCGGTCCTCCTTTGGACGAAACCCACTCAGGAACCGCTCGGTGTTCTCGCCGTCATACTCCGCTCGAGCCAGTCCCACGCTATGTAAATCGCCACTCCCGGCTCGTCAGGCCAGTGTTTATCGCGCAAGATATCTTTGATCTCACCATAGACATGAGACAAGACACCGTACGTCGTGGCTGGTGGTGCGCACCACTCGATCGCCTCATGAATCACGTCGCGATAGAAGCCCTCCTCCGGAGCATCGCTGGCGAGTACTTCAAGGTGCTGCAGGAGGCCCTGATGCGCCAGCTCGCGCTTCATCCACTCCACCGGGCGTCCACGCCGGGTGCCCATGACCTCTGCGAACTTGTCAGGACTCACGAGAGCGGATCATAGCTGCCCGGTCTCACTATTCAGTTTCAAATTGCTGCCACCTTCCAGTGCCGCGCTTGGGTGTGGCCCTCGCTCCGTTCGGCTGCTCGAGCCCCACCGACCCGAGCACGTGTCATCCTCGTCGATGCTAATGAAGCGATGGGATGAGACTTGGCATCGGCTGCGCGAGTGGACCAACGGGCAGGCTCCGGCAGAGCGCCTCGCCGCCCAGATCCTGCTCGCCGAGGGGTTCTCGGGTATCGATCCCAGCCACCCGCTGGGCGGGCCAGACGGTGGGAAGGACGCAATCGTCGGGCACAACGGCGAGCGATGGGTCATGGCCGCGTACTTCCCCCGCGGCCAGGTTTCCTTCCGCGAGATCAAGGCGAAGTTCCTGGCGGACCACGCAGGTGCGCTCGCAAACGAGGCGAGCGGGATCGCGTTCGTGACCAATCAAGAGCTCAGGCTCAACGAGCGACAGCAGCTCGAAGAAGCGGCCGACACGCAGGTCGAGCTATTCCATCTGGAGCGCATCACGGCCATCCTCGACCAGCCCCGCCTCCACGGCGTCCGTGACCAGTTCCTTCTGATCCCAGCCGAGGGCTCGACCGATTTGGGGGACCTGCCCACGGCGGCGGCGATCCTCGATTCGGGGGCCGGGCCATCCGGCGCCCCCGAGCACCGGGATATCTACGACGGGATGTTGCTGCTCAAGATTGCGGCGATCCCGGCACCGGCCGGGCTCCGCCATCCCGGTGCCAGTGACCCGAACTCGGCTCTCTGCGCGGCGTCGGAGGGCGCTCACGAGGTGGCCGCGCGGTGGCCGGTGCCCAGCCTTCTGGCGCAGCGCCTCGGCGAGGGCTGGCAGTCAAGCGCGCCGCACCTCTGGCTCACTGGGCGGACGTTCGCCGATCCGGACCGACTATCGCACTATCCCTCCGCAGCCGCCAGCTTCGTCACGAGGGACTCGGTGCTGTGCGTGGAACGAACGTGGCCGACACGGATCTGTGACGACGCTGGCCGGCCTGCGTTCCACGCGGCGCGCGAGCCCGAGGTCGCCGCGGAGGCAGTTGTATCCCTGGCCCTCGCCGCCGGCCTGCTCGAGCCTGTCGCTGGTTTAGGCGCCGTCGACGTCGCCGTTCTGATTGCGGCGGGCACACCTGATCGGTGGCTCGTGTCATCAGAGCGCGCGGTGCCCGGCGGTCGCTTCGGTGAGGTAGTGGCACTCCGTGACCCAGTCGCAGAGATCCCGGCGAGATACCTGGATCGTGGTCGGTTCGCGATCGAGAGCCTTGCTGAACCCTTCCAGGCCGCCAAGGAACTGCTCGGTCCTTGGTTTGCCGGAGTCCGCAACGACGACCTCTTCGCCCGGTTGCGCGACGAGTAACCAGACAGACGGCAGGCCAGCAAGCTCAATCTGTAGGTCAATCCGAACTACGCGAGCCCAGCGGGGGATGGCAATACCCGCACTGCAAGAAGCCTCTACACCTACCCCCACCAGAAGTGCTGCAGGTCCGGCTGGGTGCCACGGGCGAACACATCGATCGTGTCGGCGCTCGCCGAGATCGCGCATGGATCTGAGTTGAATTGTCCGCCCAGCGCCTCCCAGTGCTGCCAGCTGCCGCCGTCGAACCATAGGTGCCATATCGCCGAGTCGCCTTGCTTTCCCTTCGGCCGTTCCTCCAGGGCAAAGACGTCAAGGCGCCCGGGCGCCCACGAGCTGACCGCGGGACTCTGAGCCGGCTCAAAACCGACGATCGGCGCCGCTACTACGGTGAACAGGTTCTCCCAGGGCTGCCATCCGCCAGCGAACGCGAGGTGCCACAGCGCGCTGACTCCCTGCACGACGATGTCGATCCGTTGGTCTTCCCATGCGACGGCAGCGGGACTGCTCCCGGCTTGAAACGCCTCACCCAACGGCACCTGGACCTTCTCCCACATCTGCGCCCATGCGCCGTCTTCGCAACTCATAAACCACAGATTCGTGGTCGGGGGAGAGCCAGGCGTTGTCGCATACACGAAGACCCTGATGCTGTTCGGCCCCCAAGATATTGCGGCGGGCTTCGATACCAGTCCATAACCCGCTGCAGGGCTTAGCGCCTGCCAGCCATCATCCTCAGTCTGTGCCGGAGTGCCATCCCAGGCTGGTGTTTCCGGGGCGCTGAGCGACTCCCAGTCTTGCCATCCGCCCTCGTAGCCGCCGAGCGAGGTGTCGTAGCAGATGTGCCTCAGTGACCGATCGGGGCCCATCGCAAACACATCGATCCTGTTCTCGCCCCACGACGCAGCAGCCGGGTCGCTCGCCAGTGTGCCCCAAAGGCTCTCCCAGTCGGCCCAGCCCTCGATCTCGCCGACCCCGAACTGATCGCTGGCATACCACCTGTGCCAGAGCGCGTTATCGGTGCCGCGAACGAACACGTCGCGTCTGTCGGGCGCCCACGAACACACGCCCGGCCCCGATATCGTGTTGCCGGGCGGGTCACCAAGACTCTGGGAGAAATACCAGAACGGGCTGCTTCCACAGTTTCCTCGTTGCACGACATCGGCCGGGTAGAGCGCCACGAACGGCTCAAAGGCGCTAATCGGCTGGACTGGCTTGAACGGAAGAAAGTCGAATGTGTTCGGGTTCGGCTGGTAGGCGGGGGAACTGGAGATCCCGCTATTGCTCGCGGTCCCGGCAAAATCGGTGACATGCTGTGGATCGTACTGAAGGCAAAAGCTCGTCGCTGCTCCTTCAGGTTCAACTTCAACGACAAAAAGGGGGTCTTCGGGTTCTGTGGGTTGACCGCCTTTACCGGTAAAGCCGGACTCAACTGTGCCCCACGCCTCACCCGGATCGAGGGTGAAGATAAACGCCACTATGTAAGCCTGCCCGGCAAAGTGAACCACGCTCAGTGGGGCGTGCATGTAGTAGGGACCGAGAAGATTATCTCCCAGGGCGGAAAGATCGGTCCGCAGCCCGAACCCCTCCTTGATGTAGATCGGCCAGAACGCACCGCCGAAGTAATAGCCGTCTCGGAAAAGTATCACGCTGCACTTCTGCGAAGAGGTATTGACGAAGGTCCAAAGCACCTGGCCTTCGTTGTGGTTCCACCAAACCCAATCGACGGTCACGTTGGCTGATCCCGAAGCCACTCCACCACCGGCGCCGCCCGCGAGAGGAGGTAGGCGACGGCGCGATGACGCCTTGGCGGGCCCCACCTTGCTCGGGGTTATCGGGAGCGGGACGGAGCGAGGCTCCCGCGTCAGAGGCTCTCTGCTCTCGGCGAGCTCGGTCAGCTTCTGCTCGAAGTCTTCCCTATTCGCAAGCGGGAACAAGCGTGCCGGGATGATGTAGCCAAGCTTCGATACTGGGACGGACATCCGTCCGATTGTGACCTCTGTCGTCCCGATCGCCTCGGCCAGCTCGGCGAAGCTATCCACCGGGAACACCAGATCGTCGGCAGAGTCCCTTATCTCGGCATAGACAGACCCGAAATCCCGCTCAGGCCTGGTGCCCTCGCTCTCACCGCCGGCCACCGTATTGCCCCCGTGTCCGCATAGCGTTCCGCACGCGGTAACTCTACATCCGGCTGACGATTCTTGCGGCGTGTCCTGACAGGAAGATCACATCCGCTCAGTCGGACATGTCGAGGTTCTCGACCCGGAGCCAGCGCTTGGCGATCTCGGCGTCGCACCACAGAACGCCCGCTTCGGTGAGCACGGTTCAGCGTTCGCGCAGGCATTCGGTTGAGTGGGGCCCTTCCTTACGCTGGGTCACCTGTACGGCAACGCCGTAGCCAACGCTCTTGAGAAATGAGACCACGTATGTGGGCCGTCCCGGTTTCATTAGCTTGACCCGGCTACCGACCCCGAGATTGTCGAAGTAGCACGATTTCCCGCTCGATGTCACCACTGTGTGCCGGATCGTCGTGTCGAGACCGGGTTGGTCGTCATGCAAGCGACTGATCGTCACTATCACCGCGCCGCCTAGGAAAGCCTCCGTGCTGTGGTATTCGATGTCGCGAACGTCCGAGGGTGAGGAGCCTTTTTCGATGTCGCGAGGGCTTCCTGAGATGGTGAGGACCCTTGTCTGTTTCGGTGGGTGGGCAGTCGCAGAGCCGCCTGCTCTGACGATCTTGTAAATCCCCCCGATGACCGCGGTTAGAA
This sequence comes from uncultured Solirubrobacterales bacterium, assembly GCA_963755165.1. GTDB lineage: Bacteria > Actinomycetota > Thermoleophilia > Solirubrobacterales > Solirubrobacteraceae > Palsa-744. The sequence continues at coordinate 802,386 of CAVWIT010000003.1, forward strand.
AGAGTCCGATCGTGATGATGTCGGCGATGATCGCGAGTGGCGCTGGCAGGAAGCTGAGCCTGCCGAACAGTGGGGCACGCCTTCTGGGTCTGGCAGCTTGCGATTCGCGCTGACGAGCTACCGATGATGTTCCCTGCATGATCGCTCCCTCCGAGGTGAGAGATGCATATGGAAGCTGCGCCCTCAGCGACTCAAGTTTCCGGACCCCGCCTTCAGTCGCTTTACGATCACGGTCAAGCCGCAGGTTCCACGGCCGAGGCCCGAGGAACGCCGCGGGCGACGCGACCTGATGGAACTCCTCTGCCTGTGTGTTCGACGCATAGAGATGTCTGAGCGCCTGAGTCGTCACCTCGACCCACCTCTGGCGATCCACCGCCCAGCGTCGGTAGTCACGCTTATGGACCAATTTGTGTTCCCACCGAGTGACTAGTTCGGTCCCTGCATCGATCTGCTTGTCGAGGGTTGCTTCGGCCGTGGCACGCGACATGGGGTGACAAGTCTATCCCGGACAGAATCGCGCCAGCCGTTGGTGCTCTCCCTTCGGATGACGTCCTAGCCGCGCGGCGCCTCATCTGCCGGTAGGACTCGTCGGCCCGGCACGTATCGCCGCGGCTTCGAGGCCTCGCGGGTGAGCCTGAGGTCCTGCTTGCTCAAGCCTGGACCGGGCTGCTCGGCAAGCCATGCCTTGAGATGTTCTATGCCACCGACTGTCAAGGCTTCGCGACCGTCGGTGTCGTACCAGGCACGTGGTTCCTCCTCCTCGTAAGGGCAGAAAAGCACAGTCTTGATCGCATACTCGCGTTTGCCGCCGAGAAGCGAACGCAGGTCGCGCACTATGGCATCGAGCGCGTGCAGGTCCCGGAGGATCGCCTCCACAGCCGCCATGTCCTTTGTGGAGGTGTCCGACGGCAAGATCGCGTACACGCCGGTGTCACCAAACAACGTATACGGCACCCAGGAACCGCCGAGAAGCAGATCACGCTCGACCATCACGGTCTCGCTTGCCAGCTCACAGATCATCATGTCGGCGAAATCGCGTGCGAACGACAACCTACGGCTAATCTCGATGCGCGCCGTCAGGCCACCGAGCCCATGCTCGTGAAGGGCGGCGTCAAGGGCCTGCTGCTCTTCAGGGCTCAGATCCGGAGCGGCAGGTCGATACGGTCGCTCATGGTTCATGGCCAGCTCCGATTCTACCGGCCGATCTCGTTGATCTCGTTCTCTAAGAAGGTGTTTTGAAATGTTATTTTCGGTGTTTCTTGGTGGTCCAGGGTTTGGGTCCGGGTGGTGGGGCGAGGCGGTTGAGCATGAGTCCGATCATCGCTATGTGAACCATCGCTTCGTGGGTCTCGGGCAGACGCTCGTAGTCACGGACCAGGCGTCGCCAGCGCAAAAGCCAGGAGAACGTTCTCTCAACTACCCAGCGCCGGGGGAGCACCGCGAAGCCGATCTGCTCGGCTGGTTTCTTGACGACCTCCACGACGATTCCCCACGAGCGCTTGGCGAGCTCGATGAGCGCACCTTGGTAGCCGCCGTCGGCGAAGATGTGACGCACCGACCCGAGCGCTCTGTGCAAACGCTCGAGGATGCTCTCGCCACCGTTGCGGTCCGGCACGGAGGCGGCGGTGACCATCACGACGAGCATCAGGCCGATCGTGTCGACCACGATATGGCGCTTGCGGCCGTTGATTCGCTTGCCCGCGTCAAAACCGCGGCTCGCCGCTCCCACGGTGTCCGCGCCCTTGACCGATTGCGAGTCCACGATCCCCGCCGAAGGCTCCAGGTTGCGAGATTCCGAGGCGCGCACCTGCTCACGCAGCTCGTCGTGCAACGCCTTCAGCGTGCCGTCATTACTCCAGTCGCGGAAGTACCCATATACCGTCTGCCACGCCGGGAAGTCCTTCGGCAGCATCCGCCACGCCCCACCAGCACGCACGTGATAAAGGATCGCGTTGACGATCTCCCGCTTGTCATGACTGGGCGGACGGCCAGCCGGCCCAGGCGGCGGCTCAGGCAACAACGGCTCCACCAGCTCCCACTGGCGATCGGTCAAATCCGTGGGGTACCGACGCATGGATGACATACCCCAAACTTCGGAACAACGCTCCGAAAACCTCTATTTCAAAACACGTTCTCACGGGCGGTGCTCGAGCGAATGGAGATCGGGGGGTTGCGCCAGGCGCACGAGGGGTCCAGCGCGCTGGAGGCGCTGACGGCGGAGCAGGTCAGGCAGGTCAGGTTGCGCTATGAGGCGTTCTTCGGGCAGACCCGCGGGGCGCTGGACGGCGAGTGGGCGTGGGAGGACGCGGGCGCCGCGTACCTGCTGCTGGACAGTCTGGCGTTGCGGGAAGAGACGAGCGGGCTGGCACGGTTCTTGTTCGAGGACTTCGCGCACTATTTCACGACCCGCAAGGCTCGGGAGCGGTTCTGCGTGCTGATCGTCGACGAGTTCTCAGCCCTCGCGCAAGGGGCGGGGATGGCGGCACGGATAGAGCAGGCCCGCGGCTTTCATACCGGGCTCGTTCTGGCGCCGCAGGTCGTTGCGGGGATGGGCGATGAGAATGAGGCCGCGAGGATCACGGGCAGCGTTGAGACGGTGATCTGTCATCGCGTGAACACCCCGGAGGAGATCGCCGCGCTCGCGGGGACGCGATTGCGGATGGAGTACTCGACGCATTACGCGCCGGGCGGCAGCACAGGAGAAGGGTCAGCAAGGGCGCAGCACCAGTACAAGGTCGATCCGAACAAGGTCAGGGGCCTCGCGCCGGGCGCGGCGTACATCATCAGCCGCGGGCGCGCGATGCGAGCACAGGTGCTCAGAGCGCCCGACGTTCGTGGCCAGCTGCCAGACCCGGCTGGTCCGGCAGGCCCCGAGAAGACGGGCGCGGTCCCACTGGCCGAGCTGGCCGGCGAGAAAACTTCTGAGCAGGATGTCCCGTTTGGGGATGGTTCGTCGGAGAAGGAGAAAGGGACGCTTCCGTTCTGACCCCCTCTCGCTGGTAAAGAAGGACCCTCTCCTCCCTTGGCCGGTGGAGCGACTCAGCCGCTTCGCTGGCCGTTTTCGGCGAGCGGCATGGATCTTCCTCAGGCAGTTGGGTTGTCGGGCGAGGGGTTGGACTCGTTGGCGCTCCAGTGCGAATAGACCAGACGGAGGCGGCGTCGGCGCAGGCGCCCGGCGGGCAGCCGCCCGAGGCAGATCTGCTTGGCCTGCTCCCACAGCTCGGTGCTGGAGATTTCGATGTCGTCCTCCACGAGCGCCACCAGTGGGGGTCGTCCCTTGGTCTTCTCTTCCTCGGCGATCTTGGTCAGCGCCGCGCGCAGGTCCGGTTTGCCTGTCGGGTGGGGAACGCGCTCCCGGAGCATCGTGTGCAGATGGTCATAGGGGATCGTGCTTTTTTCCCGCGCCCTGCTCACCAAGATCCGGCGGGCCTCCCGCTTCAGCAAGTCTTCGTGCAGGCTCGTAAGCGCCCGTTCGGTCGTGCGCGCCCCGAGCGCCCGGTAGGCCTCGAACTTTTCATCATTGAAGAGCTGGTCGAAGATCGAGTCGTTCGGGAAGAGCTTGTCCTTCTCCTTGAACGCCTGCACATCCCACGGTGCAGCAGTGGTCACGGCCGTCTTGCAGAAGACCAACGTTCCTTCGTGTTCGTCCTTCGTGGTCCGGTAGTGGAAGCGGCCGATCGTGTGATCGTTGGCCGGCGGATCGTCCGGTCCGGGCGGACGCATGACCGTGGGATCTATTTCGATGTCGACCCCGACCTCGCTGCGCGCGAGCGCAGTCGCTTCCCCGAGCGTGGTGAATGTCTCCGGGCGATCGCCGCTGGCGTCGAGGCAGTAGATCAGCGTGCACCCGCGCCGCAACAGCTCGATCAGGCCCAGGTTCTCGTAGTGGCCGCCGTCGGTGATGTAGAGGTACTTGTCGTCGAGCTTGTGGCGACCGAGTAGCTCGTAGAAGAGGTACCAGGCGGGCGGCACGACGCGATTGAAGAAGCGTCGTGGCTTGAGCTTCCCCGCCCACCGGGGGTTGGGAAGCCACACGCCCAAGCGGAGGTTCGTGAGCGCGAGAAGGAACGTCAGAGCGCGGAGGCTCTTCTTGCCCATCGCGGGCGCTATCGCGGCGCCTGACATCGCCACGGCGGCTGGCAGCGTGATGTCGCGACTCTCGATGGCGGTCTCGTACTCCGTGGTCGGTATCCGGCCGACCAGCGGACCGCCGAGCTTCCCGGGCGCTGAACAGGAACGGAACGACGTTCCGCCCTGGTGGCGTGGCGCCGCGGTCGGAGATGTTCGCCGCGGCGCAGATCAGGAGCTCCGGCACCCGACCGGGCGTGTAGTCAGCGAGCGCGGGCGTGGCGTCGGGTGTCTCGCCGTCGCCCTCGACGGCTGGGCCCTCCGTCGCTGCGAGATCGAGCGGACCCCCGTGTCCGGGCCGCAGCGCCGAGATCGGGTACGGCTCCTCGTACTCGAGCGGTCGCGCTCTGACGACCCCTCTTTTCCACCTCCTCCTGACGAAGAACGCCACGCTCAGGCGGCGGCGGTAGAAGGGATGGAGCGACCACTGGGTGAGGTCGGCGACGCTTAGGAAGAACAGCAGGATGCCGGCGGCGACGGCCAGCCAGAGGATCTCCGCGTGATTGGGGCCTTTGATCGCGGCCTCGCTGGCGAAGCCGAGGAAGGCCGCCAGTATCGCCAGGGGACCTGCGACCGCCCCCGCGAACAGCGCCAAGAACGACTTTCTGCGAGCCACGAACGCGCGCACCGCGCCCAGCGCCGCGGTCGTCAGCGCGCTCACGTTGATGAGCTTCAGGAAGCCCGAGGTCTGAGCAGCGCATGACGAGGGGCACTTCGGCGTCGACGTGCCCGCACCGACGGCCTTTCCGGCGCCCTGCAGAGTGACGGGCGGGGAATGGCGATGGAGCAGCATGAGAAGCGCCGGGATCGCGATTGTGAAGGCGAGCAGGAACAGGGCGAGCTGGAGCATGCGCGCAGACCACCCTTCCCGCCACGCGCTCCACCTTTCCGAGCCACGGAAGGTCAGCTGGACGAACGCCAGCATGCCGCCCAGCGCCGCCGGGACGATTACCCACAACCACGAGTTCAGACCGAGGTGGAGCGTCCTCGCGGAGCTCGATTTCAGCTCTGGATGGACGGGCGCGGAGCTCAGGAACCAGCCGTACAGGACCCCCACGATGCACAGCGCGCTCGCGATGAACAGCAGGTTCACGCCCATCCCCAGCAGGATGCGCAGGACGAGCCGGATCCTCCCGCCGAGCCCTGGTGCGAGATAGGAGCTGTTGTTGCGCAGGTGCCGCTCCTCCGGCGAACCGGGTGCGTACGCGGGCTTCTCCGGCGGATCGAGCGTGCGCGGCTCGGAGGCCGAGGAGACGGTCGCCAGCGAGCCGGCGATATAGGAGCCACCGGACACGGCGGCCAGGAACTGCGCCCTGCCGAGGACCTGATGGGCCTCGAGCACCTGCAGCGCCCCGAGGTTGTACGCGGCCGAGCGGATCCCGCCGCCCGAGCAGCAGATGCCGATCCGCCCGTCCTCGGGCTCGAGCAGAGGCCCGGGCTCGGCGCCGCGTCGCTTCGGCTCGCTGACGAGCAGCCAGGCGACGAACCGGTCCCGCCACCGGTCGGTGTTGCGCTCCTCGACGGCCGGTCGAATGTCGCGCGAGTTCTGCAGGATCGAGGGGGGGCGCGCACCCTCGTCGGAAGGCGTCCCCGCCGGGACCTCGTAGGCGCACATGCTCTCGTCCCCCTTTGTTTCTGACCACTGAACTTCGACGATAATACGGAAACTTGCAAGGAAGTGTCAGGCGACGTAGGCAAGCCCAGGCATTGCGGCGGACCGCCGGGCGACAGCGAACCCCAAGAGATGCGCGGTCGCGCTGTCCGGGGCGGCTGGCAAAGGAAGTTGTTGGGGGGTGTCCCGTTTGGGGGTGGTTCGTCGGAGAAGGAGGCAAGCAGGCTTCCGTTCTGACCAAAGGAGATGATCTCATGCCCGACTTCTTGCGAACCATCCTCGACCATGTCCTGACGATATGCAAGCGGGAACGGCCGTTCTTCTCGTTCGGTTCGCTGTCGATGTACACCTTCGCGCTGATTGCTGAAGTCCCCGTGATCCTCGCGCGGTTCTTGCTCACGTCGCTGATTGTCGTCGTTGTGCTGACGATCAATGGAAACACCAACAGCGGATTCGGATGGACGCAGCTCGCGTTCATCCCGACGTTCTGGTCGATGATCGCGCTGATCAGCCCGATCGGCGGCGCGTGGTGGTGGCGCACCCGCGCCGGCGGCCGGGAGCCCTCGATGCGCGAGCAGCTCGCCTACCAGGACGCCGTCGAGCTGCTGCAGGCGAACGCCGCGCAGCCGCTGGCGCTGCCCGAGCGCTGGTTCGTGCTGGACACGCCCCAGCCCGACGCCGCGGCGTGCGGGAGCACGCTGATGCTCTCCCGCGGCCTCTTGGAAACCGATCATGTGCCGGCGGTGCTCGCGCACGAGCTGGGCCATCTCTGCGGTCCCGACGGCAGGCTCACGGCTGCGCTGAACAGGCTGGTGATCTTCTCCTCCCCGTTCGGTCGCAGCGGCGTAGAAGGCGGGGAGCACCAGCGTCCCTCACAGCCCCGCGGGCACGGGATCACACGACTGCAGGAGGCCCACAAGCGGTTCGTCGGCCCGACCGATCTCGACCCCGTGATCGACATGATGTATGGGTACTTGAAAATTTTGTTCTTTCTCTCCCTGTTCGCCAAAGGCGGTCTCGGACTGTGGCTCACCCGACCCGCTTGGGGACGCTACTGGCGCGAGCGCGAGTACAAGGCCGACGCGTACGCCGCCGGCCTCGGCCAGGCGCAAGAGCTCGCGGACTTCCTCGAGATCCACGCCCTCATCCACGACCGCCCCATTCCCTTCCTCGCGCTCACCGACACCGACCACCCCTTCACCGAGCTGCGCATCGACAAGCTCCGCAACTACGCCCTCCAGGATCAAGCGCGGCCGTTGCCGGACAGCACGCCATCCGAGTTGCCCGCGACACCGCGGGACTTCTCCGACTATGGCCAGTTGAGGGGAGCCGGGCTGTGAGCGGCTACCGCTTCGAGATCGACGCCTGCGCGGGCCCCGCGCGCGAGGGGGTGCTCGGTGGCCGCGCGCAGCTGCTCGTTCGTGTCCGGCTCTTCGATGGGCCGGGCGTGTGCAGGACGGACACCGGGGAGCCCGGCGCGCAACCCGACGTCTACACCGACCTGCGGCCCGAACAGGCACGCTCCCTCGCGTCCAAGCTGCTCAGCGCCGCCGAGCAAGCCGAGACCCAGACCCTCGAGACCGACTGGTTCAGGCAGTGATCAACGCCCGACGAATACCCCCAAGACCAACAACCCGCGTTCACGCCCCTGATCGACGCGACGACCGCCAGCCGCCTCCTCGGCGTCCCCACACCTGGCTGCTGGCGCAGGCCCGCGCGCAACAGAGCCCCCACCACCGCCTCAGCCACTCCGTGCGCTTCAACGCGGACGATCCGAAGGAGTGGCTGGCGGAGACGAGATCCACGCCGCGCAACCGGCATCTCTACGCCCACGCAAGGACCCTCAACGCGCACGTCAAACGCGGCATGTCGAGTGTGCGTCGACAAGGTGTCAACCACTTGCACCCAAAACGGACCCCTGGGTCTTGTGGCCAGGCCGCGGTTCGGGATCCATCATCTCGGGGGCGGTACCGGGTCGGTCGGTGGCAAGTTGTAGGCTGCCTAACGCTATGGCAGCGAATGCTGAGGATCTGCGCACAATCCGACGTCTCAGCCAATACCGTCCTTTCGAAGACGGAGGCAGATCTGAGCGCGAGCGCAAGGAGGATCTTATGCTTGCCGGGCTCGCGGAGGCGGGCGGGAGCTGCACCTCACTTGGTGACTGTGCATCGACCCTCGACACACTGTGGGGGCTCAAGTACGACGAGTCTGAGCTCGCCGAGCCGCTTCGACATCTCCTCCAGGAAGGCTGCGTGAGGCGCGATAACTCCGGCGGGTATTCGCTGAGCGACGCTGAGCGGATGCGACTCGAGGTTGCCGCAGCGGCAAGTGAGGCCTCTGCGCGGCAGGCGCTCGAGGAGTGGCACATAGCAGTCGCACGACGATGGCCATCGATCTCGACCGACGAGCTAAAGGTCCTAGATATCACCCTAGAAAAGTTCCTGTCCACGGTCGTGCAGCAGCATGGTGCAGAGGCTTCCCTTCTCGTGTATCCAGACGATCCTGCTGCACAGGCGATCTTGGAGTCACCTGACGCCAAGGCACAAGCCCTTGCGCACTTTGTCTCCCCGGATGAATCGGAGCGTGCTGAGTGGGCGCTTTCAATGTTCATGCGCGAAGCGACAGACTCACAGCGGGCCTATCTCTCCGAGACTCTCAACACGGCCTATTTTGTCAGTGCGCTGACGCTTGACCCCGAGGGTGCGCGCCTTATTCAGGCGATCACCTCCGGGCAGCGAGTTTACCTGGATACTAATTTTGTGTATCGGCTTTTAGGGGTGCAGGGACCACGGTATGTGCGTGCAGCGGAAGGGATTCTGCGTGCAACACAAGCAGCAGGCTATGTCTGCGCCGTAACGCCGTGGACAGTCACTGAGTATCGTCTTTCTCTGGAGCGGTCCCAGAAGTTCCTAGAACGCTATCCGATACCACCCGACGAGTTCGCGATGCTCGCCGCTGATGCCACCTCGACCGAGGACTTTGGGGTCTACTGCATGAACCGTGGGTTATGCGCCCTCGGCTGGTAGGGGTGGGCAGAGCCCGCCGAGTGAGAGCATCGCCAGTGCGATTACTGACCAGGGTGAGCGGAAGCCGAACCCGCGGCGCATGATCAGCCGGATCTGGGTGTTCATTTGCTCGACGCGTGCGTTGCTCAGGCCGTGCTTGATCGCTGCTTCCACCATCGCGCGCTGTTCGGTGATCCGTTTTGCCAGTTTGCGAAACGGCTGTAGGCGAGATCGTCGTGCCCACTTCAGCCACGCTTCGAGCAGGGCCAGCGCCTCCTCGGGGGCGAGGCGGTAGATCAGGCGCAGCTGTTGGGCGAGCAGGTAGGCGCGGAACAGGCGCTGGTTGACCTGCTGGATCCGAGCGAGCTTTGCCTGCTGGTTCTCGGTCAGCTTCTCTGCGTTCTTCCACAGCACGAAGCGCGCGCCCTTGAGCTCTGAGGCGAGTTCTGCCTCACCGGCTCTGCGCGCCTCGTTCCAGACCTCGCGACGGATCTCATCCAGCGCGTCGGTCGCGGCCTTCACAATGTGAAACGGATCCAGACACACCAGGGCGTTCTGGCAGCGCTCGCGCACCGGTCGGGTGATCCAGTCGGCGTCATCGCAGGAGACGAGCTCGATCTCCTGGCAGCGCGCGTTGCCCAGCTCCGCCAGGAACTTCTCGACCGTCGAGCGGTCACGGCCGGGGTGCGCCCAGACCAGACGCCCTGTGTCGTGATCGACCACGACGACCATGTAGGTCTGACCCTTGGCGGTCGAGATCTCGTCGATCCCGATGCGCTTGAGGTTCGCCAGCGGATCGCGCCTTGCGCCTTCGTCGGCCATCACGCGCTCACAGATCCAGCCCACCGTGCGCCAGTTGATCCGCATCAGTGCCGCGACCGCCTTCTTGGAGGTATGCACCGCCAGCCAGGCCGCGGTGTCCTCGAACGCGACCGTGAAGCTCGAGCCGTGCCGCGCCCACGGCACCGCCGCGACGATGACACCGTGACGCTCACAGCTGACCCTCGGCGCCGGCGCCTGCAGGTAGACGAGCGTCGTACCGAAGTCAAGCGCCCGCCAGCGCTTGGTGCCATCCCCCCGGTCATAGCCCGGGCAGCGCCGCCGGCAATGCGGGCAGCGGCCACGCTCCCTGGCCTTCGGGCGAACCTTCACAACGAGCGTCTCCTGCTCGATGAACGCGTCCTCAATGACCGCTCGGCTGAGCCCGAGCAGCTTCTTCCATACCCTTCTACCGCGCACGTCGTCACGCTCCTTTGGTCGGGTTCTCGACTGTTTGCAAGCCGGAACCCTAGGAGCGCCGCGGCGTGCGCACCCTCAACCCCCACCCCGGGCGCCCCTGCGCCCGGAAACAGTCGCCCTTTCAGCGCAGCCGGCCGGCGGGTCAAGCGCCGCGAAAAGCCCCGCAAAACACTGCTGCGACTCGCGAACCGCCACCCACCACCGAGGCGGCGCTTGACGCATAGCCGGACGGCGGAGCTACGCGCTGAAAGCCCTCAAACCACCCACGGAACATGCAGAAGCGCCGGACTTTGTCACCTCCTATTGGAGACAGGTGAAGAGTACGCAGTTGGGGATCACGGACTACGTTGCATATTACACGGAGGTTGAGGAGCATCTCCAGGAACGTGGAATAGCGATCGTTGATGAGGGGATAAAGGCCATCGACGCACAGTCGGAGAGGGTGGCTGAGGAGACAGCGATCTTGGTTCGTGCTCTCGGCGATAAGTGGCGTCACCCCGATCTCATAACCCACGATGTGAAGCATCGCCTACTGGTCAAGAGGCTTCGCGGCGATGGGAATAGAACGTTTGCAAACGCAGGTTATTGGTTTTTGACCCATGATCGCGTCCTGCCTCGATATGACAGTCGGGCTGAGCAAGCGAGTGCGCAAGGGCACCCACGTGTACCGTTCTGCGTCAGCGCTGGCGCTTGGTTTCAAGTAGTTGAGGCGTTTCGCCCAAAGACGAGCGATTTTGCTCAAACGCTCGCAGACGTGATTGCGTCTTCGTACATACATCCAAGAACGAGCATCACGAAGGAGGCGGCGCAGGGGGTTGTGGCTCGGGTCGCATTGTATGAGAGCGGCAGTCCTGAGCTGGCTGCACGCGTATTTATGAACTCGGCGGCCATGACTGAGATTGAACACAAGAAAGACCCGGAGGAGCAGACGGCTGCGATCGATCATGCCATCGTTGCGGCTGCAAAGGCCGTGCAAGAGGAAGCTCGTCTGGCCCGCGAAGAGGCGACCAGAGAGAGCGAGCGTGCCACGATATTAGCCGCACAAGCTGCCGAGCGGGTTGCCGCGAGTGAGAGAGACAAGGCTGCTGCGATTGAGGCAGCGCAAAGCGATGCACAGGAGACAATCAGAAAAGAGCAGGAGCGAGCGCGAGAGGCGACGAAAGCCGATGAAGCGCGGTGGCGCGAGGAGGCGCAAAACGCCGAGGCGCGGAGTGAGACGAAGCTCCAGCGGGAGCGGGAGTCACTCGAAGCCAAGCTAGAGACGAAAGAGGTGCAACTCACTGCCGAGCAGCAAGGAGCCGCGAAGCTGCGGCGGCGGCAGCGTCTGGCGGTTACTACGGTCGTGCTCGCTCTGGTCTTCGTCCTGCTTGGCTTGGCAGTGGGTCTCACCGAAGCCTGGGCCTATCTTGTGGCGGCTGCTGTGCTCCTGGGTGTAATAGCCGCGGTTGATCAGCTTTGGGCAAGGCGTCATTAACCAATCTGCGACACTATGGTGGCGCTTCGGCGCCCAGCTCAAACGCCGCTGGCAACCGCCGACGTTGGCATGGTCACTCAGGGGTGCGCGTGCTGCGTTTCCATCGGCGCTTGTGAGCGGTTGGCTTCAGTATCACACCTTCGGTGTGAGTGACGGAGCGGCGGAGACCGCCAACCGCGACGAACGCTTACGGCCCCGCTCCTTGAACGCGACTGGCGGCTCGGCCCCGGCCCGGGCGCGGTTCGGGATCGAGTCGTTTCGAGTAATGCGAGAAAGCTGATAGACTCGGGGGCGCCGCGGGCTGGACCCTCGCCATCGCACCGCGCCCCACGCGCTAATCGCTCTGCCCGAGGACTTCGCGCACTACTTCACGACCCGCAAGGCCTGGGAGCGGTTCTGCGTACTGATCGTCGATGAATTCTCCGCGCTGGCGCAGGGGGCGGGGATGGCTGCCCGGATACAGCAGGCTCGCGGCTTCAAGATCGCGTTGGTGCTGGCGCCGCAGGTCGTGCAGGGGATGGGCGATGAGAGCGAGGCCGCACGGATCACGGGGAGCGTGGAGACGGTGGTGTGTCATCGCGTGAATACGCCGGAGGGATCGTGACGCTCGCGCGCCACGGTCTCGGATGGAGTACTCGACCCATTACGCCAGTTGATTCTGATGTCCCGTTTCCTGCGTGCCGTGCGAGCTTCCGCTTTCACGTTGCGGTGCTTCTCCAGATATCCGATAGTCACACTGATTCCATGGACCAGCATAACGAGACATCTTCTGGTAGCGTGCCTGGCACACGCACGAGCCAGGGCTGTAGCGGCTTCACGTCGGCGGCGCTAGACGTGAGCGCGCCAGCCACGTAGCTGCGGCGACCGAACGCGCACGGAATCGGGATGGGGGACAAAGATGGCAGTGGACACGACGGCGTACGCGACGTGGATTCGATCGAGCTGGTGGGCACGACACGGGAGCGAGCCACTGCGAAGCCGGCGTACGTCCTGCACGAGAGAGGACTGCGCGAACTCCGTGACTGGACCGTTCGACCTCTTCTGCGGATCGACGGGCGAAGACGGACAGGGCGCCTCACATCTTCTCGTCCTGAGCGGCAACGTCCGTCTGCAGACGATCGCGGTCTACGCGATACGCACCTTGTTCGGGCTGCTCGTTCTCGTCGCTGCCTCATCGCGCTCGGCGATCCCTCTTGACATTGGCGCAGGCGCTGCTGGGCTGCTGCTGCTCGCGCTACCCCTGCGCAGTTTCTCGACCGCACGAGCTGTCGCTCCGGTGCTCTGGGTCTGTACGCTCGCTTGCGCAGTCGGGGTTCGCGAAGACTGGATCGGCTCGCAATTAGGTGACGACATCGAGATCGGGGTTGCCTGTCTCGTAGCGCTCGCGCTGATCGGTGCCGTTGCTCTCTCCGCCGCCGATGCGGCTGAGCTGCCGATACGCGGCGTTGCCACCGCGCTGGCCTTTGCGTTCGTCGCCGGAGTGCTGTGCGCGGCGTCGGCGCTCGGCCTGGGAAGCACTGTGCCGTCGGTCACGACGATCATGCTGGTGGCCTGCATGTCTGCGCTAGGCGCTGTGCTCGTTGGCAGCCTCATCGCGGGCCTTCTGCGAGGGGTTGGCGTGGTGCAGTATCGGCGCGTCTTCCGGGGACCATCGCGACTCGAGCGGCCTTCGATACCGATCCCCGGCACGCCGGAGCGCAGTGCCTCCCCCGACTTTGCCGAGCGAATGCTTTTCGCCGTTCAGTGGACTGCTGCACGCATCGCGATCCCCATCGCCAGGGCGGCTAAATCGACGATCGACGCCGTGTTCAGAGCGGTCGAAGCGGTCAGGCTTGCGGTCGCCTTGGCGGCGCATTACTTTCTGGTGGGTGTGATGTGGATCGGGATCCTGCTAGTCGCAGCGGTCACGAACGCGTTCACGATCGTTCGAGCGGCTGCCCAGATCGCACTCTCGGTAGGCCGGCGATGGGCGCAAACCACCGTTCTCGGCTTGGCGCTGTTCTCGCTGTGTGCGGCCGCTGCGGTCGCCGCGTGTTCGCTGTTCTCATCCTACATCGGGGGCTCGACGCTGCTTGACGGTGTGGGCAGCTTCGCCCTCGCGATCCCGTCGGTCTGTGGACTGGTGGCAATCTGGTGGACTCTAACCAAATGTCCAGCACGCCACGTTACGAGTTCCGCCCTGCACACCGCTGAAGTTGCGGGACCCACGATCTTCCTCACGGCCGTGGCGCTTGGTTGGATCGACGGCATCATCGGCCTGCTTGGCTTCGGGTCCCTGCGGCCCGGATATCTCACCTTTGCCGGTACCGCGATCGTTGCAGCGGTGCTCATCGTCGCATATCGCAACAAAACGGCACCCGCAAAGCCCAGTGGAGCGAGTTGAGGCTCCAGCCGCCACGCTCGTCACGGCTACCCTGTGTCAGCTTCTGGATGCGAGCAGCGTTAGCTGCCAGATGCAGGCGATGACTACCAGGAGCCGCTGGCGAATCCCCGCGACTTCGCTGCCGACCACGAGTAAAACAATGTCTACAGGCACAGCTATGGCGAGCAGGCCGATGGTGACTCCGCGGAGGTGTCGCGTGTCTCGCAGACGCAGCGAGAGTAATACTGCCGCAACTAGCGCAACTGTCGCAAGGCCAGAACCGATGTCGTGGAGGCGGCCCGAGCTGTTCAGCATGACCCCGTGCGGCAGTCGACCAGCGCTTGTCTGCGTTGCAAAACAGGCAGTAATGCCCATACCGAGCGCAGCCACGACCAACGCGATAGACGGCGGTCGCCCACGCGGAACCCCAGTCGTCACCATGCCAGTGATTCCTAGTGACCCCGCCCACACAGCAAAGCCGCATGTCATCAGCCAGCCCAATCGTCCATGAACGTACTCTGAAATCTCGTGTGTCGCGGGATTCAGCGAGACGTTGGCCAGATGCTCAACGACGACTATCAACAGAAAGAGGAGAACGCCGGCCACGGCCATGGCACGCAACGGTCGTTGATCTGTTGACGTCATACTCTTGCACATGAGTCCAGAGCCCTATGTCCGTGGCCAGGCATGGGTGCTCGGCTTCCTGCTGGTGGCAACCGCTGTGCTCGCCTCGGCCATTGCCGTCCTGGTGTGTTCAGTCATCAGCGGGCTCGTCGCATGGACGCTGTACCTTAGGTATCGGGGGGATTTGCTGGCCGCTGGTGTCGAGCCTCCACGTCATCGCGAACGGCTCGACCTGATCGTCTCTGGTGATGTACGTGCCGCACTCATCGTAGGCATGATCGTCAGTGCGCTGCTCACCGGTTTCCCAACCAACCGGCCTGACCTCGGCATCGCACCGGCGACACTGATTATCCTCGCCTTCACTGCCGCAGGAATCCTGCTGTCGAGCCTCGTCGACTGGTACGTGATCCTGCCGCGTGTGAGCGGTCTACTCGGTATCCGCCCTTGCCGCGAACCCGATCGCGACCATCCACGCTTTCCGAGGACCTGGCGCGAGACTACGCGCTGGTGGTACATCCACCGCATTGCCGCTGCCCTGATTCTACGCTTTGGGCTCTCATATGCCGTCGTGATCACCGCGGCGCACCACACTGCTGTCCCTTATGGCGCGAGCCTAGTCGGCGGGGCAGCGGTGGGCGGCCTCGCCGCGTATATAGCAGCGGTTCCCAGAGCGGTCTGGCAGGCTGGGCACCCCTCGCTGATCCTCGGACGCACTGTACGCAGACGCCAGGTCAACCGACTACCGCGGACCTTCACTGTGTTCGGTCTGACCATCCGCGTACCGAAGCTCACCCGACGTGTGGTCGGATCGCTGCAGCCACCCGAGTACGTGTACGACATGGCGCTTGAGGCCGTCCAGCTCGTTCTGGTGGCAGCGCGAGAGAAGACCGTCCCGCACGACGCAGACGGAAACATCTTGTATGAGCGAGACCCGGCCAAGTTGGAAGTAGGCGACATCAGCGCCAGTAAGCCCGAGCCGGCCGGACATCCCTTTTCCGGCTGTCAGAAGCGTTGCTCGGGCATTAGCTGGTACTGCATCGAGAACGCGCGCTGCTTCGCGACAAAATAGGCACGAAGGCCGAAACCAATCGCACGAGGGTCTCCTCAAGCTCCCCTCGCTCCAGCCCGTGTTCTCCGCGCTGGCTGCTCAGGGCTCAGACGTTTAAGGCATCACTCAGGGGTGCGTGTGTTGGGATTCCTTGGACGCTGACTGGCTCGCTTGTGAGGCGACGTCGCTACGCGGCCAGGACACCGGCGCTCGCGCTCGGCGCTGCTGATATCTGAACGTCTACAAGCAGTTACGGCGGCTGCGCCGCGGAGTCGCGCGCCGGTCGCTTCGCGACTCCCCCCGGCGCTCGATGGTCTCGTCTGCTCGGGCGCCTAAATCCACTAGCGATCACGCGCCAAGTTTGAGTGAAATCCTTGGATTCCCCCGCAGCGCATGGTAAAATACGAGGTCAACAGATACCAAGAAATTGACCCCCGCGCTGCGCTAACAGCCGGGGGTCGTGGCAAAGGAGGTATAGCTCCCATGCAAGACAGGATTATTACCGATCACGAGTCGGTCTGGGGCGAGGTACAGGCGACGGTGCCCGCCGGTGTCGTGGACTCGTTGCGGGACGCGTTGTATGCGGAAATCACGGCGTCGTCTGGGTCGCTCGACACCGCTGGGACTTCCGGCGAGCGCGAAGCGCACCCGGACTGGTTTCGCGGACCCAAGCAGAGCTTGGACGAAACCTTTACTCTGCTCGACGCCTTGGGCTGGGCGAGGACGGTGCCGCCCATGGCAGTCGAGGTCGATCTGCACCAGTGTTGCTGGACGCTGATGCGAGCGCTGTCGAGCGCGCTGGAGTTCGCCGACGAGGACGTCAGCGAGAAGGCCCGCAGGGACCTCGAGCACCGAGGCTTGGCGGCTGCCCGGGAGTGCGTGGGCGTGCTGTGCGACTTCATGAGCGTGGCGCAGGCCCGAATCGACGCGCTCGCGGTGCAGGAGGGGGCAGCGGCCGTTCTGGAGGCTGCCTGATTGTCCGCGTCAAACCCATCGCTCGAGTCCAGGGGCCGGCACGCCGGAAGGTCTCGCACACCGGGTGCGAGATGCTCTGTGCCTCGCTGCGCAGTCGTCTGACCCATCGGCCATACTGACGACCAGGATCCTCGCCACCGGACCGCCCCACGCGCTAAATCACTCCGTCCGATGCCGACATTCGCGCCTCCTCCGATCGCTATCTGCGTAACGCGATCATCGCCGTGCTGGCGTATGACCGCTCCTCGACGTTGTGGGACGCCGCGCGGCTCTTGTCCGTCGGGGAGGAGGGCTACACCTACCGCAACGCCGTCGGCTCGCGTGTGCGTACGATGCCCGAGTTCAAGGAGATCTCCGAGTTCTTCACCGCCGAGCTCTCCGCGCAACTGGCCGACGCTCGCAGCACGACCACGGCCAAGCTCGACGCGCCCGTAAACAAGCTCGCGCGGCTGCTCAACTCTCCTTCGATCAAGCGCGTGCTGCTCAACGACTCGCTGCTGATCGACTTCGACCGCGTCATCGCCGGTGAAGAAGTCCTCATCGTCAAGGGTGCACTCGGCGCGATGGGCGCAGGCAACACCTCGGTGCTGATGCAACTGCTCGTCGGCATGCTCGACGCCGCGCTGGCCCGCCAGCAGGACCTCGTGCCGGAGTCCGAGCGTGTGGCCGTTGCGTTGAAGGTGGACGAGGCGCCGCTCGTGCTCAACCGCGGCTTCGCCGAAACGATGGCGCTGAAGCGCTCGGCCGGCCTGGAGACGGTCGCCTGCTGGCAGACCGACTCGCAGTGGGTCGATCGCGATGTGCGCGACCAGCTTGACGCTCTGTTCGCCCATCGCGTGTATTTCGCAACGTCCTCGGCGGAGGACGCGCGCTCGGCGGTGAAGCTGACGATGGCCGAGTTCTCGGACATGGTGCGTCCCGGCATCGAGCGAACCTCCGCGCTCAGCCACCCCGACGCGCGCCTGCACCTGCCCAAGCACCACGCGATTGCCAGCTGGCTCAGTTTCGATGGGCGCCAAGCGCCGTTTGTCGGAGAGACGATCCCCCTGCGTGTGGACCCCGAGCGTTTGCGCTTGCACGCTGCCCGTCAGACCGCGCGCGGGGGACAGCATCTCATGGATCTGCGCCAGCCACACTGGGATCGGGGGCGTCTCGGGGCCGCCCGGCGGAGGGAGCTGCCGCGAACCGTGGCCCGCACCCCAGACGCCGGTCTGATCCCCGCGGCGGATGGGGTCGGTTCAAGAGATGTGGTTGAGGGTAAGGTTGAGGGTAAGGGTTTGGGAAGAGAAAGAGAAAGCATGGGGTTGGGGGCGCTCCCTGGGACACCGGCCGACAGCTACCGCGAGTTGGTCGATCTCGATGGCGCGCATTCCGTGCGCTGGGCTAAGCGGGTGCACGAGGCGCGGGCGCTGGATCCCGAGTTGCTGGATCTGGAGATTCTGGCGCTCGTCGCGAGCCTCGGCCACGTGCTCACCACGCAGATTCATCGGCGCTTCAATGCCGCCCGGGCGGTCACGACGACCCAGCGCAGGCTCAAGCGCCTGTCCGACGCCGGCCTGCTCGAACGCTTCCAGTTCCATCGCCGCGACGGCGGGGGTGTACCGATGTGTTATGTGGTCGCAGTCCCGGGTCTCGACGTTCTTCGCGCCCACGACCGGCTGTCCTCGCCGCGCGAGGGCGAGGCCGGCATGCCGTCTGGCTCTCCGTCGAGGGCCGTGCCGGTCAAGGGAGAGCGGCTGCTGCGCCAGGCGCGACACGACGTGCACGCGGCCGGCTGGACGCTCGCGCTGGAGCATGCCCTCGGTTGCGCGCCACTGGGGTTGCGCGGAGCACACGAGTCGGTGCTGTCCCCACCCCTGTGTGCCGGCGCCGAGGGGCGTGTCGCGCTGGGGCCCGGTGATCTGAGCCTGCCGGGCGGACGCGCCCCGCACGAGTTCCTGCGCACCGACTCCACGGGCGCGCGTGTACAGGTGGAGCGCTTTGAGACCGTGCGCCCTGACGTGACGATCGAGCTCCCCGGAGGGCTGAGCGAGCGAGCCGGGATGGAGCGAGGTCCCGTGGAGGGGTCCGTTGTGGAGAAGGAAGTGGTGAAACGGGGGCTCGCGCGGGAGGAGAGTGCGACGGCGCCGGACATCGCGATCGATCTGCTCGTCGAGCTCGACGACCGCCTCCCTACTGCACGCGCGGCGGGCAAGCTCGAGCGCTATGACCACTTCCTGGCGGGCTGGTCGGTACACACCCGCAGATACGGCCCGCGCGGGCGGGCCGCTCCGGTGGTCGTGTTCGTCTGCCGCGATCGCGCTCGCGCGCGCGAGTGTGCGCGCAGGGCCGACGCGGTTCTGAGTGCCTGCCGCGCCTATGCCGGCGAGTACCCGGCCGACTGGGAGTACCCGGGCCGGGCGCGCATCCTGTTCGCGGCCGAGCGGGACGCGCACGAGGGGCTTCTGCACGGCTACGGTGTGCCACGACTGCCGCCGGATGTGCGCGTCTCGGTGGCTCAGGGCGATCCCCGGGCCGGGGCGGCGGCGGTTGAGGTTCGGGAGTTGATCGGGGCGAGGCGGGCCGGAGATGGAGAGTAAGTCGTAGTTCCTACCGGGACCGGCTCGAGGTCACAGGCCCAGGTGGTGGAGGCCTGATTGTCGTATCGCGACTGATGTCGCATCCGCCAAGGACCCGAACGCGCCAAGTTTTGCGATCAGGTCTAAAGCGAAGCGGGATCTCCGAGACCCCTTAGGGGTCTCGGACTTTCAGGCCTGCCCTGAGGACTCGCTGCGCGTCCCTTGACGGACCGTCGCCGAGGTCCTACAAGACGCTGCCCATATATCCAAGTGGCCGCCCCGATTCGGGCAGGAGACAGACATGACATCCACCATCTCAGCACCCTCTCCAGTCGCTAAGCGAGTGCAATCCAGGCCCCCGGCGGCGCCGCCGCAACGTTCCAGGGGTCACATGTCAAAACGAGCCCAAGGCGCGATGCTCCTCGCTGCGGCGGAGACAGGGGCACGACGCGGGCTCGATCCCCTGGGTCGCTACACCGACGATGCCGGGCGCGCACGGGAAGTGATCGCCGGGCGCATGAGCGACGGCTGCGTGCTCGTAGTGGACCGCGACGCGGTTACGCTCGGCGATCGCCGGCTGGTGGCCCATCTCGCCGCGGATGAGCCGATCGAGAACGCCGCGCTGATGTGCGGTCACTACCTGAATGACGCCAGTCGCGGCCGCTGCCGGCGAGTGACCGCTGAGGATCTGAGTGGCTGGCCGCCGGCCGAGCACCCTGAGCCGCAGCGAGTCGCGGACGGGAACCCACACGGGAGCGAGCTGGTGGGCCGGCGCGGGGACAACAGCCGTCACGCCTATCGCTTGGAGCTGGTGGGGAGGGAGACGCCGGTGATGGAGTTGCGCTGGCGCCGGCATCCTCGTCGGGGTGCTCCGGCGGCGCCGACGCCGGTGCGCCTGCGCGAGGTGATTGGCGCGGTCGAAAGCTATGAGCCCGTATGCGGGCTTACGCTCAGGGCGCTTGAGATGTATCGCGAAGACCCGCGGGTCTCGAGCGCCGCGCTGCGCGGTGAGCTCGAACGTGTGCGTGAGAGTCCGATCGTTCTCAACCGCAAGCTGCGCCAGGCAGTGCTCGCGGCGGTCGAGCTGCACGGCATGAGCATGAGTGAGATTGCGCTCCGCTGTGGCCGGGTCAAGCGCGACCGCAAGGGCCATGCGAGCGGCGAGACGAGCTGGCTGGCTCGTCGCGTGGGTGTTCTGTCTGAGAGCGGCACGACGCGCCTCACTCCGTGGGTTCACAGCGACGTGCTCGCGCTGATCTCCCGAAACGGACTCGGAATCAGCCCGCGCGAGGTAGAGCTCGGATGAGGCGGGGCTCGGCGGCTGTGGATCTTCTCGCCCCGTCCGGGCTGCCGGCGGCGGCGCTCGGGGCGCGAGCGGCGGCGAATCTCGTCTCGCGAGCGAGAGATGCTCACACGCTAGGACCGGGCAAAGCTGGATCGATCCTCGTGGTCGAGTCCGACGCTTCTCTTGCGGGAGTGCTTGTCGAGCAGCTCCTCGCCGACGGTTATAGAGCCGAGCCGGCGCGCACTGCCGAACACGCACGGATGCTCGCCCAAGGATGTTCCCCCCGGCTGGCGGTGCTGGGCGAGGTGGGCTCGGCGCGGGGCGCGCTCGAGCTGTTGCAAGAAATCCGAAGGGCCGCCGGGGGGAGCGCTCCCTGGGTTCGGCATATGCCCGTCATCGTGCTCGGAGCGAGCGAGAACGAACTGGACATGCTCCGGGCGTTTGAGGCGGGAGCGGATGATTTCATGGCCCGTCCGGTGCGCTATCTGGAGCTGCGTGCTCGCATGCGCGCACTGTTGCGCAGAGCGCAGTGGACGGTCGCGCCCGCACGCCGGCTGGTGGTGGGTGCGCTCGAGATCGATCTGGACGGGCACGCTGTCAGCCTGGAGGGGCTACCGGTCGATCTGCGCCGGCTCGAGTTCGAGTTGCTCGTCCACCTCGCGGGCGATCCAGAGCGCGTGTTCGGCAAGCAGGAGCTGTTGCGCGCGGTCTGGAGATATCGCTCGAGCGGATCGACCCGTACGGTCGACAGCCACGCCAGCCGTCTGCGCCGCAAGCTCGAGGAGCGCGGCGGGCGCTGGGTGATCAACGTGTGGGGCGTCGGCTACCGGCTGATCTGACGCGCTCGGGACGGGTCTTGGACGGGGGTCCAAACGGCAGTCGAGATGGCATCTGAGAGGGCGCCGGAGAGTACCGTCCCAAGCAATGCGTAAGTTGGTCTATGGGGATCAATCTCAATAGCAATGGAGACAGAGCAATGGCTAACTTCACCATCAACCGCGTCGTTCTCGTCGGACGTCTCACGCGCGATCCGGAGCTGCGCGCTCTGCCCTCGGGCATGAGCGTATGCGCGCTGCGGGTCGCGTGCAACTCGAGCAGGAAGGACGCCGATGGCGACTATCGCGAGAAGCCCAACTTCTTCGACGTGACCCTCTACGGCGCCGCGGCGGAGAACGTCAGCCGCTATATGCGCAAGGCCAGTCGTGTCGCCATCGACGGCCGGTTGGACTGGCGCGAGTGGGAGAGCCCCGATCAGCAGAAGCGCCAGGCGGTGAGCATCGTGGCCGAAACGGTCCAATTCCTGGACAGCCCTGGTGAACGGCGGCGCGAGCTC
The DNA here is from genome assembly GCA_963755165.1 of uncultured Solirubrobacterales bacterium. Classification (GTDB taxonomy): domain Bacteria; phylum Actinomycetota; class Thermoleophilia; order Solirubrobacterales; family Solirubrobacteraceae; genus Palsa-744. The sequence goes on from CAVWIT010000003.1 coordinate 824,029, forward strand.
GGAGGGGACGATGACTTCGATACCGATCTGGGCTCGGCCGAGGAGTACGACGAGTATGGCGAGGACCGTGAGCTCGTCGGCGTTGGCGCGGGTTCGGAGGATGCTGAGCTCGTCTTCTAGCGACTGAGATCATGGCTGGGTCAGGCAGCGGGGGGCGGGCATACCGGGTGCCCGCCCGCCCGCAGCGCCCCGGGCGGGGCGTCCGCGTAAACTGGCGCGCCGCGGTCGCTGCGGCGGCCCGCAATTGACAACAAGGAGCTAATTCGGTGCCAGTGAACACCCAAGCGATCGGCAAGACATATGAGCCCATGACGTATGCGGTGGGCAGGGAGAAGATCAAGGAGTACGCGCGCGCGGTTGGAGAGACGAACCCCATTCATCTCGACGTGCAAGCCGCCCGGGAGGCCGGTTATGAGGATGTCGTGGCGCCGCCGATGTTCGCTGTCGTCTACAGCGCGCCCTCGGTGGGGCCGCCGATCTTCGATCCGGAGATCGAGCTCAACTTCGCGCTGATGGTTCACGGCGGGCAGGAGTTCGAGTGGGGGCCGCTCGTCGTGGCGGGCGATGAGATCACGACAACCGCGAGCGTCAAGGACATCTCGGAAAGCGACGGGCGCGGCTACTACGTGTTCGAGTCGATATCGATCAACCAGCGCGGCGAGCAGGTGTGTTGCGGCACCTGGACCAACATCGTGCGAGGAGTGTGATCAGGGACATGAGCAATCTGTCGGTTGGCGAGGAGATCACCGAGGTGAGGGTGACGCCCGACAAGTACCTGACTGCTCGGTATGCGGGCGCGTCGGGGGATTTCAACCCGATCCACATCGACGAGGAGTTCGCTCGCGCGGTGGGCCTGCCAGGGCGGATTCTGCACGGTCTGTGGACGATGGCTCAGGTTGCGCGCGCGCAGACCGAGGCCGCGGGCGGTCCCGGGCATCTCAAGCGCTTGTCCGTGCAGTTTCGCGGCATGGGCGTGCCTGAGCAGGAGATCGTCGTGAAAGGCACCGTGCGCGAGCAGCGCGACGGGCACGTGATCGTGGATACGGTCGCCGAGCAGGCGGGCAAGCAGATCGTGCGCAACGCGCAGGCTGAGCTGGAGCTGTGAGGATCAGACCGGACAGGCGTTTTCGACGGGCAACCTAGAATCATCAGGGCGATGCAGACCCTGACGGCTCGACAAGAGATGATTCTGTGCAAGGTGGTGGAGGACTACCTGCGCACGGGCCAGCCGGTGGCGTCGAAGTCGATCGCGACGGACCCAGAGCTGGACTGCCGCGCTTCGACCGTGCGGGGCGAGCTGGCGCTGCTCGAGGAGCACGGCCTGCTGGCCCATCCGCACGTTTCGGCCGGGAAGGTGCCGACGGACGCTGGTCAGCGCTATGTGGTCGATCGGATGCTCGCCTCGGGACGGGGTATCGAGCCTGCCCGTAGGGCGGCGCCCCGCCTGGAGCTCTCGCTGATGCGCCGCGAAGTCGAGGAGGCGGTGCGCACGACCACCGAGACCCTGTCGCAGGTGACCAATCTGCTGGCGGTGGTGTCTGCGCCCGGCCTGAGCAGCGCGAGCATCAAGCACATCGAGGTGCTCGCGCTGCAGCCGCAGGTGGTGGTGGTGGTGATCATCACCACCACAGGTGGGGTGTCGAAGATGATGGTCACGTTCGAGGGGGCGGTCGACCCGGGGCTCGTGACTTGGGCGGGGGAGTATCTGAACGAGCGTCTGATCGGCACCGGCCTGGGAGCGCGCATGTTGGGGCAGCGCTTGATCGACCCGGGTCTATCGGCGACCGAGCTCGAGTTTCTTCAGCGGCTGGCGCCGGCGTTCGGCGAGATCGACGCCGTGGGAGAGGACGCGCTGTATGTGGGTGGGGCGGCGCGGCTGTTCTCGGCCGGCATGATCGAGGATACGACCCAGATCAACGAGCTGATGAGCGTGCTCGAGCGCCGCGTGGCGCTGCTGCGTGTCCTGCGCATGGCGCTCGGCGAGCAGGGGGTGTACGTGCGGATCGGTCATGAGAACGAGATTCCGGCGATGCGCTCGCTCGGTTTGGTGGCGAGGGCATATGGAGTGGGCGGGCGCAAGCTGGGTGCCGTATCGGTGATAGGACCGGTGCGGATGGACTATGCCGAGGCGATCGTGATGGTGCGGGAGGCTGCGCACGAGCTCTCGCGGTTCGTCGAAGATGCCTACGCCGAAGCATGAGTGGGAGCCGCCGATGAGCCGAACCTCGACGCCGCGCGATCCGTATGAGGTGCTCGGTGTGGAGCGCGACGCCTCCGAGCAGCAGATCAAGAAAGCGTTTCGCGCGCTCGCGCGCGAGTTGCACCCGGACGTCAACGCGCATGATCCGCAGGCGGAGGAGAAGTTCAAGGAGGCGGCGGAGGCGTACGAGATCCTGTCGGACTCCGAGCGGCGCGCGACGTATGACCGCTATGGCCATGAGGGCCTGCGCTCTGGCGGGTTCGCGCCCAACTTCGACGCGTTCGGGTCGATCGGTGATCTGTTCGAGGCGTTCTTCGGGGGTGGCAGCCCCTTTGGCGGACGGGCGGGGTGGGCGGGTTCCACGCCAGGCGAAGATGCGGGGGTGGCGGTCGAGGTCGACCTGCTGCAGGCCGCGACGGGCGCGCGCGTGGAGGTCTCGTTTGAGGCGATCGAGCGGTGCGAGCACTGTCGTGGCAACGGTGCGGAGCCCGGCACCCCGATCGAGACATGCGAGCGGTGTGGGGGCAGCGGGCAGTTGCAGGCGGTTACGCGCACGCCGTTCGGGCAGATGGTGCGAACGGTCGTGTGCGAGTCCTGCGAGGGCGACGGCCGGATAGCGTCACAGCCGTGCAGTGAGTGCCGCGGACGCGGACGCATGGCGAGAGCACGCACGCTGGAGGTGGACATCCCGGCAGGGATCGCCGACGGGCAGCGGATCAGGCTCTCCGGACGCGGGCACGCCGGCGAGGCGGGCGCGCCCGAGGGCGATCTGTATGTGCTGGTGAGGGTTCGCGAGGACGAGCGGTTTGTGCGCGAAGGCGAGGATCTGATCACCGCGCTGGATGTACCGGCTCCGATTGCGTCGCTGGGCGGGACGCTGCAGGCACCGACGCTCGAAGGAACGGCCGCGATCGAGGTGCCGCAGGGCACACAGCCCGGCGAGGTGATCACGCTGCGGGGAGGAGGGATGCCATCGCTGCGGGGCGGGCGCAGGGGGGATCTGAAGGTGGTCATGAATGTCGTGATCCCCAGGCGGCTGAGCGAGGAGCAGCGCGAGTTGATCGGCCGGTTGCAGAAGACCCTGACCGAGGAGAACATGCGCTCGGAGGAGTCGATGTTCGCCAAGCTGCGTCGCACCCTGCGCAGCCACTCGGGGTGATCCGTCTCGCGGTGCGTGTCCGCCGCGAGCAGGCGGAGGTGGTGCTGGCCGAGCTGCTCGAGCTCGCTCCCTCGGGCGTTGAGGAATCCGACCTTCAGGGAGGGATTGTCGAGTATGCGATCTACGGCGCGCCTGGCGAGCTGCCGGTGCTGCCGGACCTGCGGGCCGCGGTCGGCGACGCGCTGGTCGAGCTCTCGACTAGCGAGCTGCCAGACGACTGGTCAGAGCGCTGGCGCGAGTTTCATCGGCCGATCACGATCTGCTCGCCAGCGCCTGAGCGGGTGAGCGCCCTGCGCGTGCGCGCACCCTGGGAGAGCCCGAGCGAGCGTCCGGATCTGAGGGAGATCGTGATCGATCCGGGACAGGCGTTTGGCACCGGCGCTCACGCGACCACGCGGTTGTGCCTGGAGCTGCTGCTCTCCCTGGCCGGCTCGAGCGCCGAGCGATCTGGGCTGCTCGATCTGGGCTGCGGGTCGGGGGTGCTCGCGATCGCCGCGGCGGCCCTTGGATATGGCCCGGTCCTGGCGCTCGACCACGACCATCTGAGCGTGACGGCGACCGCGCAGAACGCAACCGCCAACGACGTGCGGATCGACGTACGGCGCTTTGATCTGCGCTACGACCCCTGGCCGATCGCAGATCGGCAGGCGATCCCGGTGGTGCTCGCCAATCTCCTCAGACCGCTGCTGCTGGACTTGGCGCAGGCGCTCGAGTACCCGCCGGCGCATCTGATCGTAAGCGGACTGCTCACACGCGAGGCCGACGAGGTCAGCCAGGCGTTCGCGCGGCGACTGGGGATGTCAGAGCGTGAGCGCCGCTGCAGTGGCGCCTGGGCCGCCGTGTGGTTGCAGGCCGGCTCGTGAGCGGCCTCAAGCGGGATCGGGCAGCTCGGTCGCGGCGCGGACGATCGCGCGATAGACGAGGTCGATCGCCGGGCGCACGCCGTCGGGGCTTCCCAACAGGACTCGCGCGGCGCGGAGGGCCGAGCCGATCATCTCGAGCGCCTCGCTGACATCGCCGGGCTCGGGGTCGCGGCAGGCGGCGAGCGCCATGTCGAGCATCGCCAGCGCCTGCTCGGGGACTCCGGCGAACAGAGCCGGGCCGGTGAGGCTGGCGTAGCCATAGACGCGAGCGAGACGGCCGGCCAAGGTGATTGATGCTCCTCGCCGTGGCGGGGTGGCGGGCGGCAGTCCGTGACCGTCGAGCAGGCCGGCCATCGTGGCGCCGAGCACGCCCCTGACCGCGCCCTCATCGAGGCCGGCCTGCGCCGTGACCCGCAATGCCATGTAGAGGGTCGTGGCAGGCAGGCCATATGGAGGGTCGGAGGCGAAGACGATCCGCTCGGCGGGTGCGCGCGCGAACAGCTCGATCACGTCGAGCGGAAAGAAGCAGGAGATGTCATAGAGCACGCCCGGATGGTTGGCCAGGCGCGAGGTCAGGATGCCCTGGTCGCAGATCGCGCCGTGGGCGAGGATCAAGACGACGTTCGGGTGGCTCATGGCAAGGTCCGCGAGCCCGTCGGCGAGGGGTGGCAGTCCCCGGCCGGCATGGATCAAGATCGGCGCTCGCGTGCGTTCGGCGAGGGCGAAGATGGCGCGCATCTCTGGACTGTCGAACACGAAGTCTTGCGCGCGCGGGTGGAGCTTGATGCCGCGCGCGCCGGCGGCCAGGCAGCGTTCGCCCTCACCGATCGGATCTTCGGCGGGATCCAGGCGGCAGAAAGGCGTGAGCCGCCCGTCGCTTTCCTTGGCCCACGTGATGACCCGGTCGTTGGGAGTGCTGTAGGCGGGCGTGCGCTCGGGGTCGTGTAGCGGAAACACGCAGGCACGTCGCGCGCCGGCGGCATCGAGCTGAGTGAGCAGTTGGTCAAGCGCCAGCGAGCGCCCGTCCTCGTCCAGGCCCAGGTGTGTGTGGGCATCGATCACTTCGGCATCTGGCGGGCGCAGCCGCTGAGCCTCGGTCAGGAATGGAGCGAGCGCGTCGGCGTAGAGGGAGTCGTTCACGGGACGCCACCCTAATCGCTCACGCTTGGGCGCGCTTACCTGCCTCCAGTCGATATGCCCCGGGTGGAGTTAGATAAAGACGGTGGTGGCGATCATGTATTTTTAAATTTGCGGTAATGCTATTGCGATACACACTTTTATTTTTTATTCACCCCACATCCCCCTTTATCTTCTAGATAATACTATAGTATTCCTGAGAGATCTGAGAACGTGTTTTGAAATAGAGGTTTTCGGAGCGTTGTTCCGAAGTTTGGGGTATGTCATTCATGCGTCGGTACCCCACGGATTTGACCGATCGCCAGTGGGAGCTGGTGGAGCCGTTGTTGCCTGAGCCGCCGCCTGGGCCGGCTGGCCGTCCGCCCAGTCATGACAAGCGGGAGATCGTCAACGCGATCCTTTATCACGTGCGTGCTGGTGGGGCGTGGCGGATGCTGCCGAAGGACTTCCCGGCGTGGCAGACGGTATATGGGTACTTCCGCGACTGGAGTAATGACGGCACGCTGAAGGCGTTGCACGACGAGCTGCGTGAGCAGGTGCGCGCCTCGGAATCTCGCAACCTGGAGCCTTCGGCGGGGATCGTGGACTCGCAATCGGTCAAGGGCGCGGACACCGTGGGAGCGGCGAGCCGCGGTTTTGACGCGGGCAAGCGAATCAACGGCCGCAAGCGCCATATCGTGGTCGACACGATCGGCCTGATGCTCGTCGTGATGGTCACCGCCGCCTCCGTGCCGGACCGCAACGGTGGCGAGAGCATCCTCGAGCGTTTGCACAGAGCGCTCGGGTCGGTGCGTCACATCTTCGCCGACGGCGGCTACCAAGGTGCGCTCATCGAGCTCGCCAAGCGCTCGTGGGGAATCGTCGTGGAGGTCGTCAAGAAACCAGCCGAGCAGATCGGCTTCGCGGTGCTCCCCCGGCGCTGGGTAGTTGAGAGAACGTTCTCCTGGCTTTTGCGCTGGCGACGCCTGGTCCGTGACTACGAGCGTCTGCCCGAGACCCACGAAGCGATGGTTCACATAGCGATGATCGGACTCATGCTCAACCGCCTCGCCCCACCACCCGGACCCAAACCCTGGACCACCAAGAAACACCGAAAATAACATTTCAAAACACCTTCTAAGAGATAGTTCACGCGCGAGAGCTCTCCGATTAGGAGCTTCGATCGACTCTCGTTAGGCTCCAGGGGAGGCATGGCCTGGAATGTTGTGATAGCCGGAGGCGGCTTCGGCGGCTTCTATGCCGCGCGCGCCTTTGAGCGCGTGCTGCCCTCGAACAGCGTCAGAGTGACGCTCGTCAACGACGCGAACTTCATGCTCTACACCCCGCTGCTGCCGGGCGCTGCGGGGGCGACGCTGGATCCGCGTCACGTGGTCGTGCCGCTACGCTCGCAGCTGCGCCGCACGTACCTGGTGGTCGGCGAGGTGACCGGCGCCGAGCCGGCGCGCAGGACGCTCAGCGTGAAGCGGCTCGACGGAGAGCGGATCGAGCTGGGCTACGACCAGCTGATCGTGGCGCTGGGGTCGGTGTCGCGAACGCTGCCGATCCCCGGCCTGATCGAGCACGCGACCGGATTCAAGTCCCTCGCAGACGCGACCGCGCTGCGCAACCGGGTGCTGAGCTGCATGGACATCGCCGAGTCGCTCGAGCGCCACGCCGAGCGCACCGAGTACCTGAGTTTCGTGTTCGTTGGTGCGGGATACGCGGGCGTCGAGGGGTTGGCTGAGCTGCAGGACTTCGCCGCGCAGGCGATCGACCTGTATCCCCGCTGTCGCGTCCAGGGGATGCGATGGGTTCTGGTCGAGGCAAAGGATCGGATTATGCAGGAGGTGCCGAGGGGCCTGTCGGAGTTCGCCGCGCGTGAGCTACGTGCCCGGGGCATCGAGGTTCGCACTGGGACCACGGTCAAAGAGATCACCCGGTGTGATGCGACACTGTCTGGTGGCGAGCGGATCCCGGCACGCACGGTGGTGTGGACGGCCGGGGTCAAGCCGAGTCCTGCCGTCGCCAGGCTGGGTCTGCCATCCGATCAGAGCGGACGTGTGGTGGTGGACGAAACGATGCGTGTGGAGGGTCATGAGCACATCTGGGCGATTGGCGACTGTGCCGCGGTTCCCGATCCCGCACGGCAGGGACAGCCATGCCCTCCCACCGCACAGCACGCGATCCGCCAGGGGCGCCTGGTGGCTCGCAACGTCGCGGCTACGCTCGGTGCCGGCCGGGTGCGGCCGTTTCGGTATCGCACGAAAGGAGTCGTCGCCGAGCTTGGCGGCAGCGAGGCGGTTGCGTTGACGCTCGGGGTGCGCTGGCGCGGGCGACCCGCGTGGTTCATCTCGCGCACCTATCACCTGCTGCTGATGCCGGGTCTGGGTCGCAAGCTGAGGCTGCTCGTGGACTGGAACGTCGCGCTGCTGTTCGGCCGCGACACGTCCGCCCCGGGACGGCTGGGCAGCCCCACCCCGTTGGACGGAGACGGAGAGGGGGACGGGGAGGCGCAGTGAGCATGGGCGAGCCTTCACGAGCGGCAAACGGTTGCGTGGCTTTCGCAGTAGACGCGTGGCTTCGCAATAGCGTCCTGAAACCGTCATGACACCCCCCAGCGGCGTCCTGTAGCCGGCCGGCGCGCTCGCCGGCATTGCGGGATCGAGACATACAACCCACCGTGACGGCGTATCCTGGACGAGATGGCGATACTCGACACGGTCAAAGGTGATCTGCAGGATGCGATGCGCTCAGGCGAAAAAGAGCGGGTCGGTGCGCTGCGCCTGGTGCTCTCCGAGCTGCAGAAGGCCGCGAAGGAGGGCTCGGACGATGAGCTGGCGGTGCTCAGACGCGAGCGCAAGCGGCGGTTGGAGGCGGCAAAGGCCTATCGCGAGGGTGGACGCGAGGATCTCGCCGACGGTGAGGAAGCCGAGGCGAAGCTGATCGGAGGATACCTCCCGGCGGAGCTCTCCGATGCACAGCTGCGGGAGATCGTCGAGCAAGCGGTGCGGGACAGTGGAGCGCAGTCGCCAAAGGACATGGGTCGCGCGATGGGCAGTGCGATGGCGGCTGTAGACGGCCGCGCGGACGGCGGACGCGTGTCGGGCCTGGTCAAGGCGGCGCTCGGCGGATGAGGCCGCGGACGGGTCGCGTGCTGTGGGCCCACGCCAGAATATCTGCCGGGATTGATGCGGCCGTTCCGCGGCGTCATACGTCACCCACGATGCTCGACGTGCTACCAGCACGTCTGCGCTCGTGTTCGGCGTCTGCCATCCACGGCCCGACCCCCTCAACCCACCATCTATTCTGGCGCGAACCCTAGCGGCGGATGAGGACGCAGATCGAGCTGCCGGGCGATGTCGCCGCCGAGCTGGCGGGCAGTCAGGATGCGGTGCTGCGCGCGCTTGAGGCGCATCTGCAGTGCAAGGTGTTCTTGCGCGGGAACCTGATCACGTTCGACGGCGAGCAGGGCGAGACACGGACCGGTGAGCGGGTTGTGCGCGAGCTCTCCGATCTGATCTCGCGGGGCCATGAGATCGGGCCGGGGACGATCGCGGCGGTCACGGGCGCGCTGGACGCGCACGAGTCACCGGCGCGGGTGTTGGAGGATGTGGTGTGGCGGCATCGCAGCCGGCAGGTAGCGCCCAAGACGGTCAACCAGAAGCGTTATGTGGACTGCATCCGTCAGAGCACGGTCACGTTCGGGATCGGTCCGGCGGGGACGGGCAAGACGTTTCTCGCGGTGGCGATGGCGGCGGCGGCGCTGTCGAGACACGAGGTTAACCGCATCATCCTCACGCGCCCGGCCGTGGAGGCGGGCGAGCGACTGGGGTTCCTGCCGGGCGATCTGATGGCGAAGGTAGACCCGTACCTGCGCCCGCTGTTCGACGCGCTGCATGACATGCTGGACCCCGACAAGGTTTCCCAGCACCTGGAGCGTGGTGTGATTGAGATCGCACCGCTGGCGTTCATGCGGGGTAGGACCCTGAATGACTCGTTCGTGATTCTCGACGAGGCGCAGAACACGACGCCGGAGCAGATGAAGATGTTCCTGACCCGTCTCGGGTTCGGGTCGCGGATGGTCGTGACGGGGGACGTCACCCAGGTCGATCTGCCACGCGAGCAGCGGTCGGGGCTGATCGCGGTGGGCGAGGTGCTCGACGCGGTCGAGGGCATCGAGTTCGTGCGGTTCGGCGGCGAGGATGTGGTCAGGCACAAGCTCGTGCAGCGGATCGTCGAGGCGTATGACGAGCACTCTCGGCGCGATGCCCCTGACCGATCGAAGATCGTCCAGCGCTCCGCCGCGCGCCGCCGCGCTTAGGGATCCCGGTCGCCGTGATCGAGGTCGAGGTTTTCGGTGCCGCGCTCGTGCCCGCTGCGCCGCCTGAGGCCGAGGTCGAGCGCCTGTGCATACACGCGACGGCGTCGGTGGGAATCGATGACGGTCACCTGGCGATCGAGTACGTCGACCCCGCCACCATCGCTCGACTGAACGCCGAGTATCGCGGCAAACCTGAGCCGACAGACGTGCTGTCGTTTCCGGTCGACGGTGCGGCTTGCAACGAGGATGTCCCACGCGAGCTGGGCGATGTGGTGATCTGCCCAGAGCACACGGCTGATCTGCGCGAGGCGATCGTGCACGGGGTGCTGCATCTTCTCGGAATGGATCACGAGACCGACGACGGTGAGATGCTCGCGCTGCAGGTGCGGCTGCTGGGGAGGAGGGACGGTCGTGACGCGTAGCGGCTTCGTCGCTCTGGCGGGCCGGCCGAACGTGGGCAAGTCGACGCTCGTGAATACCGTGGTGGGCGAGAAGGTCGCGATCGTCTCCGACCGCCCGCAGACGACGCGCCGGGCGATCAGGGGGGTGTGCACGCGCGAAGACGGTCAGGTCGTGCTGGTTGATCTGCCGGGCGTGCAGCGGCCGCGCGACGCTTTGACCGCGCGCATGGCCAGACGCGCCCAGCATGAGCTCGAAGGGGCCGATGCCGCGCTGTTGATCGTCAATGGCGAGCAGGGCGTAGGCCCGGGTGATCGGTTCATCGCGGGGACTCTCGCGAAAGCACAGTCGCCGGCGGCGATCGCGGTCAACAAGGTTGACAGGCTGGGCCGGGCTGCGATCGCGGCTGTGCTCCAGCAGACCTACTCGCTGGAGCTGGGCGGCGAGGTGTTCCCGATCTCGGCGCGCACCGGCGCGGGGGTGGGCGCGCTAGTCAAGTATCTGCTTGGGTTGATGCCCGAGGGGCCACTCATGTTCGCTCCCGGAGAGAGCTCCGATCAGCCACGCGAGCTTTTGCTGGCCGAGCTGGTGCGCGAGGCGGTGATCAGGCGCACTTTTCAGGAGGTGCCCCATGCGGTGGAGGTCGTCGTCGAGGAGGTCGAGCACCCGCGTGTGGGATTGGCCCGGGTGCGGGCGTTGATCTGGGTCGAGAGCGGCTCGCAGAAGGGGATCGTGGTGGGCGCCGGCGGGCGCATGATCAAGGCGATCGGCACGGCCGCGCGCAAGGAGCTCGAGCGCGAGCTGAGGTGTCGGGTACATCTCGAACTGTCGGTTCGCGTACACCGTGATTGGCGTGCGGATGAGGGGCAGCTCGACCGCTTGGGCATAACGTAGCTCACAGCCGCTCGGCCAGGCGCCGGCCAATCCGCCGGATGGCGTCGAGGTCGAGCGCGGCCGAGAATACGAACGGCACCGTGTGCGCTCTCAGGCCGTTACGGCGCAGGCGCGCGATCTGGTTGTGCTGGATGCGCGCCCGCTCATGCACGGCTTGGGCGGCGAGCCGGGCGGAGCGTCTCACCGCGCCGCCGTCGTTTAGGCGTGCTATCTGCACAAGCTCTCCTCCGTCGAAGCGGCGTGGCAGCGTCGCGTTGACGATCGTCGCGTCGAGCTCGCGGCCCAGTTGCGAGTGCAGTCCGGACCGCAGGTCCAGCGTCTCGCCGACCGCCATCTCCGTCGGCTGGGTCACCGCGAGATAGCCGCTGCGCGCGGGGTCTTCCAGCAGCTCGCGGACCTGCTCGGCCTGACCGAAGATCGGCCCCACGCGCGCGATTGCGCCGAATGTCCATGGCGAGTGCAGCAGGCCCAGCGCGTGACCGGTCGCGGGGGCGTCGAGGACGACCAGGTCATACCGCTGCGAGCGCCGGCGCCAGCGATCCTCGCGGGTCAGCTCCCAGATCTTGACCATGCTCACCAGCTCTCGCGCGCCGGGGGCGGCGGCGGCGAAGTACTGGAACGTGCCGCTGCTGGCGAGCACGCGACCGGGGACCCGTCCGCCGAGCGCTTGCAGCCACTCCAGCAGTGCCCTGTCAGGGTCGATCGTGACGCTCCACAGGTTCTCTGCGAGCGCGGTCTCTGACCCGGTCTCGCCCTGTTCGTCCTCGTCCGTGTCTTCCCCGGCCTGGCGTGCGCTGCTGGCGAACAGTCTCGCCAGCCTGCGTTGGTCACCAAGCTCGACCACGATCGTGCGCAGGCCGCGCTCCGCCGCGGTCGTGCCAAGTGCGGCTGCGATCGTGCTCTTGCCTACGCCCCCCTTGCCGGTGACGACTACGAGCTTGCGGTCGAGCGCTCGTGTCGGGCCGGGCGGCGCCGATGCGGTCGTGCCGGTCATGGGACCTACAATTCCACAGATGAGCGCGCCCGCACACAGCCCGATCGACGAGCTCGTCGTATATGACGAGCGTGGCCTGGTGCCGTGCGTGGTGCAGGACTGGCGCACCGGCGAGGTTCTGATGCTCGCTTACATGAACGCGCAGGCGCTCGAGCGTACTCGCGCCACGGGGGAGCTGCACCTGTACAGTCGCTCGCGCGGACAGGCATGGCACAAGGGGGAATCCAGCGGCAACGTCCAGACTGTCCGGGCGCTGCGGCTGGACTGCGACGGCGACACGCTGCTGGCGCTTGTGGAGCCCGCTGGGCCCGCCTGTCACACGGGGGAGCGCACCTGTTTTCACCGTGGCGAGCTCGATCCGGCGGCGCCACACGAGGTTCTGCCCACGCTCGAGCGGACGCTGCGCGCGCGCGCGGCCGAGCGCCCGGAGGGCTCCTACACCGCCATGCTGCTCGACGATCCGGCGCTCGCGGGCGCCAAGGTGCGCGAGGAGGCCGAGGAGGTCACGCGTGCCGCGCGCGAAGAGCCCGAGGAGCGCGTCGACGAAGAGGCGGCCGACCTGCTCTATCACCTGCTGGTGCTCGTGCACGGACGTGGACGGGATCTCGCCGACGCCGAGCGGGTGCTCGATGGCCGCCGTCGCTGAGCGCTCTGCTCACAACCTGATCCCGGTCTGCGAGAGCTTCATCGCCGACTGCGAGACGCCCGTGTCGGCCTTTCTGAAGCTGCGCGCGCTCGCGCCGGGCGAGCCCGCGTTCCTGCTGGAGTCCGCCGACCAGGGCCGGCGCGTGGGGCGCTGGTCGTTCATCGGCTTTCGCCCGCGCTCGGTGTTGCGCTGGTCACTCGCGGACGGGGGTGACCCGTATGAGCTGGCGGCTGAGCACGTTTCGCGCTATCGCCAGGCGCCGCTGTCTGAAGACGCGCCGCCGTTCACGGGAGGCGCGGTGGGCTTTTTCGGATATGACCTCGTGCGGACCGTTGAGCCGCTCGGAGAGCCGGGACCCGATCCGCTCGGATTGCCCGACATGGCGTTGATGCTCTCCGACGCCCTGGTCGCGTTCGATCATCTCAAGCACACGATCACGATCCTCGTCAACGCCGACCTGCAGGCCGAGCCCGATGGGGCGCGCGCACAGGCCAAGGCCGCAGCCACGATCGGCGAGATCCGCTGCGCGCTGGCCGGTCCCGTCCCGCCGGTACAGACGCGGGCGGGAAGCGATTCCGGCGGCCAGACCGGTGTCGTGCCCGTGCGGGAGATGCCGAAGTTCGAGTCCAACATGTCCGGTGCGCAGTTCGAAGGCATGGTTCAGCGGATCATCGAGTACATCTACGCCGGCGACGCGTTCCAGGTCGTTCCCTCCCAGCGCTGGTCGGCGCCCTCACCGGTGCAGGCGTTCTCGATCTACCGTGGTCTGCGCGCGGTTAACCCCAGCCCGTACATGTACTTCCTGGATTTCGGCGATTTCCAGGTCGCCGGCGCCAGCCCCGAGCCGCTGCTCACGGTCTGCTGCACCGGAGCGCCCGAGGATCGGGCGCGGGTGAGCACGCGCCCGATCGCTGGCACGCGCCCGCGCGGGGCGAACGTGGCCGAGGACGAGCTGATCGCCAAGGAGCTGCTGGAGGACGAGAAGGAGCGGGCCGAGCACGTGATGCTCGTCGATCTCGGCCGCAACGATCTCGGCCGGGTGTGTGAGCCGGGCACGGTCGAGGTGGAGACGTTCATGGCGGTCGAGACCTATTCGCATGTGATGCACATCGTCTCCTCGGTCACGGGTTTGCTGCGAGACGGCGTCAGCGCGATGGACGCCCTGCGCTCGGTCCTGCCGGCGGGCACCCTGTCGGGAGCGCCCAAGGTGCGGGCAATGCAGATCATCGACGAGCTTGAGCCGATCAAGCGCGGCGGCTATGGCGGCGCAATCGGCTATCTGTCATATGCGGGCGATATGGACACATGCATTCACATTCGCACGGTCGTCGTCAAGGACGGTCTGGCGCACATCCAGGCGGGTGGCGGGACGGTCGCCGACGCCAAGCCGGCGTATGAGCTGGCGGAGTCCGAAGCGAAGGCGCGGGCCGTGCTGCAGGCCATCGAGCTAGCGGTTGCCCAGCCGGAATGGCCTTGAGGGGAGTAACGCGGCGATGAAGGTTCTGGTGATCGACAATTACGACTCGTTCACGTACAACCTTGTCCAGTACCTCGGCGAACTGGGCGCGGATGTGCGCACGGTGCGCAACGACCGCGCGACGGTCGATGAGCTACTGGCGGAAGAGTATGCGCGGTGTGTGATCTCGCCCGGACCGTGTACGCCCGATGAGGCGGGCATCTCATTGGAGATCGCCAGGCGGATGCCCGAAGGGGGCGTGCCGACGCTGGGCGTGTGTCTCGGCCACCAGGCGCTCGCACAGGCGTTCGGCGGACAGGTCAAGCTGAACCCGCCCGTGCACGGCAAGGCCACCACGATCGAGCACGACGGCCGCACGATCTTCAGCGGTCTGTCGTGTCCGTTGACAGTCGGGCGCTACCACTCGCTGGTGGTCGCGCCCGAGCTGCCCGACTGCCTGGAAGAGTCTGCGCGTGGTGGGGGCGTGCTGATGGGCCTGCGCCATCGCGAGCTGCCGGCCGAGGGTGTGCAGTTTCACCCAGAGTCGGTGCTGACCGAGGAGGGCAGGGAGCTGTTGGGCAACTTCCTCGACGGGAGCGTCGCCGGAGTGGCGCCGCGCGTCGTCGCGGAGGCGGGCTGATGCCCAACGCGATCCTCACCCGCGCGATCGATGCGCTGGCGCAGCGACGTGACCTGAGTGTCGACGAGACGGCGGAGGTGCTTGATCAGATCATGCACGGCGAGGCGTCCGAGACGCAGATCGCTGGGTTCCTGATCGCGCTGCGCACGAAGGGCGAGACGGTCGATGAGCTCACCGGGCTGGCGCGCACGATGCGCGAGCTGGCCGCACACGTCTCGGTGGCGCGCACGGATCTGCTCGACACGGCCGGCACGGGCGGGGGAGCCAGCACGTTCAACGTGTCCACGACCGCCGCGCTGATCGCCGCGGGCGCGGGTTGCGCGGTGGCCAAGCACGGCAATCGCTCGGCCACCAGCCGCTCGGGATCGGCCGACCTGCTGGAGGCGCTGGGCGCGCGTATCGATCTCGCTCCGGACGGAGTGGCGGCGTGCATTGAAGATGTGGGGTTCGGGTTCATGTTCGCCCCCGCTCACCATCAGGCGACGCGGTTCGTGGTCCCCGTCAGACGGGAGCTGGCGGTGCGCACGATCTTCAACCTCCTCGGTCCTCTCACGAACCCGGCCGGCGCCAGCCGCCAGTTGATCGGGGTGTCAGACCCGGCGTTCCTGGAGACGATCGCCGGTGCGCTCGCGCGGCTGGGCGTCGACCGCGCGCTGGTCGTCTGTAGCGAGGACGGTCTGGATGAGATCTCGATCGCCGCCGCCACCAAAGTGATCGAGGTGAGCGGCGAGGAGCTGAGCAACTACACGCTCACGCCGGCCGATGTGGGCATGAAGCCCGTGGGCGCCGCAAGCGACGGGCGGGCGCTCGCGGGCGCGAGTCCGCGGGAAAACGCGGACGTGACGCGGGCGATCTTCTCCGGCGAGGCCGGTGAGCGTGCCGAGCTGGCGGTGATCAACGCGGGCGCGGCCATCTATGTGGGGGGCGGGGCCGACTCGATCGCGGAGGGCGTCGTGGCCGCGCGCGAGGCACTGGCAGGCGGGCAGGCTGCAAGCGCGCTCGAGCGGTTTGTGGCGGCCAGCCAAGCGAACGCGCCCGCAGAGACGGCGGCGGGGGCGGCGCGATGACGGTGCTGGAGGACATCCTGGCGAGCACGCGCGCGGAGATCCGGCGGCGCAAGCGCGAGGAGCGCCCGGAAGTCGAGCTGCAGGACCAAGCGCTCGCCTTCGGCGCCTCGACGCGGAGCCTGCGCGACGCGCTGAACCGGCCAGAGATCGGCGTGATCGCCGAGTTCAAGCGGCGCTCGCCCTCGGCGGGCGGACTGCGCGAGGACGCGGACGTTGCGGAGATCGCGCGCGCGTATGAGCGCGGCGGGGCGGATGCGCTGTCGGTGCTGACCGAGGGCCCCAACTTCGCAGGCTCGCTCGAGGATCTGCATGCCGCGCGCGCGGCATGCGGGCTGCCGGTGCTGCGTAAGGACTTCGTCGTCGACCCTTATCAGCTGTACGAGGCGCGGGTCGCCGGAGCGGACGCCGTGCTGCTGATCGTCGCCGCGCTGAGCGCCCCGGAGCTGGTTGCGTTGCGCGAGAGTGCGCGCGGGCTGGACCTGGATGTGCTGGTGGAGGTGCACGACGCGATGGAGCTGCGCCTCGCGCTGGACATCGGAGCCGATCTGATCGGGATCAACAATCGCGATCTGCGCGACTTCAGCGTGGACGTGGAGCGGACGTTTGCGCTGCTGGAGGAGGAGATCCCGGCGGGGGTCACGGTCGTCTCGGAGTCGGGGATCACCGATGCCGAGCAGCTCATACGGCTGCAGGCGGCCGGCGTCGCGGCGGTGCTCGTGGGGGAGTCGCTGATGCGCGCTCCCCGCCCGGAGGAGGCGCTGCGGACGCTGAGGGCCTATCCTGCCGGCGTCACAGATTCAGGATCGAGCGGGGCGTGAAGTTTTAGCCGAGCGGATGTTCCGCTTTAGATGGCCTTCATAGCTGCCGCCCATCCTGTGGGTAGGTCATAGATAGATCTACTGCTTAATTTCCTCTCTCTTGTCCCCAGTCTCACATCCACATTGACCTTTCACCCGCACCAACATCCATGAAACGCACGTTCGTCATCCCCTTCGTCGCGGCTCTAGTCGGGGGCGCGGTTGTCGCCGTGGTAATCGCTGCGGCCGGCGGGCTCAGCTCCTCGACCAGCACTGTCACCACGGTCCAGTCGTCTGCTGCTCCGATCGCGCCGTCAAATGCGTCACAGACGAGCACAGGGCTGACTCCGCACCAGATCTATGTGCGCGACGCCCCGGGAGTGGTGTTCGTGACCTCAACGGTTGTGCAGCAGGGGGAATCCTCGCCGTTCAACCTGTTCGGTGGGGGTGAAACCCAGCGCCAGGGCAAGGCGACCGGCTCAGGGATCGTGATCGACGGAAACGGCACGATCCTCACCAACTATCACGTGGTCGAGAACGCGGTGAAGGTTCAGGTGAGCGTCGAAAAGGGCCAGAATGTCGAAGCCAAGGTGATCGGCAAGGATCCCTCCCATGATCTTGCGGTTCTGCGTGTCCCGACCGATGGCCTGACGCTGCATCCGTTGACCCTCGGCGACTCGAGTACCGTGCAGGTGGGCGATCCGGTGCTGGCGATCGGCAACCCGTTCGATCTCGAACGGACGCTCACCACTGGCGTGATCTCCGCGCTGCGACGTGAAATAACGGCGCCGAACGGCTTCACGATCAACAATGTCCTGCAGACCGACGCCCCGATCAATCCGGGCAACTCGGGCGGTCCGCTGCTCAACGCCGAGGGCCAGGTGATAGGCATCAACTCGCAGATCGAGACCGGTGGCGGCAGCGGAGGCAGCGTCGGCATTGGGTTTGCAGTGCCGATCAACACCGCCAAGTCCGAGCTCTCCCGGCTGGAGCAGGGCGGGACGCTGCGTGGCGCCTATCTGGGCCTGACCTCGCTGACGATCGACGGCTCGCTGTCGGCCCTGAACCTGCCTGTCAAGAGCGGCGTGCTCGTGCAGAGCGTGCAGAAGGGAACGGCTGCCGAAAAGGCCGGCATCAAGGGAGGAACGGCCACGACCGAAAACGGCCAGATCGCGGTTGGGGGCGACATTATCGTCTCGATCGACGGCAAGGCGGTCAGCAGCTCTGAAGAACTGGCGAGCGACATCGAAGCCAAGAAGCCCGGTGACACGATCAGCATCGGCCTGGAACGTCCCAACGGCAAAGGCGGATGGGAACGCAAGTCCGTGAGCGCGACGCTCGGCAGCAGGCCCAACTCGGTGCCCAACCCGAACACGCCCGAAGGGTAGGCACGACTGACCGGCGGGCGGCTCCGTGGGGCCGGGCCCATTCCCACTCGACCACGCCCCCGCGACGGTTGACGGTTCTCTCATGGACCGCCCGCTACCGTTGGGGTATGTCAGAGCCAGCCCAGCGCGCGACCGGCTCGGGGCCGCGCGTAAAGATCTGCGGGATCACCGACCTGCACGATGCCGAGCTCGCGGTGGAGCTCGGGGCGTGGGTGATCGGCATGGTCTTCTACGAGAGCAGCCCGCGACGATGCTCGATCGAGCAGGCGCGGCGAATAACAGCGGCGCTGCGCAGGCGGGTCGAGCTGTGCGGGGTGTTCGTTGGCGCTTCCCTGGAGGAGCTCACGCGCAGAACCGAGGAGCTGGAATTGACGATGTTGCAGTTGCACGGTGACGAGGGCCCGGCGTTCTGCGCGGAGGTGGCCCGGCGCACCGGGGCGCACGTGGTCAAGGCGATTCAGGTGGCTGACATTGGTGATGTCAGGGAGCTGGAGCGCTATCACGTCGACTTCCATCTCGCCGACGCGCGCGCGAAGGCGCCGGGCAGCCAGAACCTGCGGGGCGGAACGGGGGAGACGTTCGACTGGGCTCTGCTGGCCGGCAGGCGCTCGAAGACGCCGCTGATCCTCAGCGGGGGCCTTGACCCTGGCAACGTAGCCGAAGCGATCGAGCTGGTACATCCACACGCGGTGGACACAGCCAGCGGCACCGAGCGCGCACCCGGACACAAGGACGAGGCGAAGCTGCGGGCGTTCTTCGCCGCTGTCGGCTCTTCCCGCCCGCGCGAGAACCGTGATGCGGTGGGCGCCGGTGCTGGAGCCGGCGAGGGGATTGCGACCCCGGCGGAAGGTGCGCCCGCGTGAGCACGGCCGAGACGGCGGTCGAGCACAGGTTTGGACCCTATGGGGGCCAGTATGTCCCTGAGACGCTGATGCCGGCGCTCGCCGAGCTGGAGCAGGCTTGGATGCAGGCGTGCGCGGACCCCTCTTATCGGGACGAGCTGGATGGGCTGCTGCGCGACTTCGGCGGACGTCCGACACCGCTGTATCGCGCGAGCAGGCTGTCGGCGCATGTGGGTCGCAGCGTGTATCTCAAGCGTGAGGATCTAAACCACACTGGCTCGCACAAGCTCAACAACGCGCTCGGGCAAGCGCTGCTGGCCAAGCGGATGGGCAAGCGGCGAATCATCGCCGAGACCGGCGCCGGCCAGCATGGCGTCGCGACGGCAACGGTGTGTGCGCTGCTGGATCTCGAATGCGTCGTGTACATGGGCACCGAGGACACACGACGCCAGCATCCGAACGTGCAGCGCATGCGGCTGCTGGGCGCGACCGTCATACCCGTGGACGCGGGGGCGAGGACGCTGAAGGAGGCGACCTCGGCGGCGATCCGCGACTGGGTGGAAAACGTGCAGAGCACCCACTACGTGATCGGCTCTGCGGTCGGCCCGGCGCCGTATCCGGCGCTGGTCAGGGATCTGCAGAGCGTAATCGGACGCGAGGCCCGGGAGCAGATTTCCGAGCGCGAGGGACGGCTGCCTGAGCGCGTGATCGCGTGCGTGGGAGGCGGCTCGAACGCGATCGGGACGTTCGTGGCTTTTCTCGAGGACGAGCAGGTCCAGCTGATCGGGGTTGAGGCCGGTGGCGAGGGCATCGACACGCCGAGGCATGGCGCACCGCTGACGGTCGGCGGGCGCGCGGGGGTGTTGCATGGCGCGCTGTCGGCGGTGATGCAGGACGAGGAGGGCCAGATCGTGCAGGCGCACTCCATCTCGGCCGGCCTCGACTATCCGGGCACGGGGCCTCAGCACGCACAGCTGCGCGACAGCGGTAGGGCACGGTATGTGGCGGTTAGCGACGCGCAGGCGATGGCGGCGTTCAAGGCGCTCGCGCGCCTCGAGGGGATTATCCCGGCGCTCGAGACGGCGCACGCACTGGCCTGGACGCTTGCGCAGCGCGACGGCGAGCTCGACCTCGTGTGCCTATCGGGACGCGGGGACAAGGATCTCGCGGCGGTATTGGAGCCCGCCTCCCTGTGAGCACCCGGGCAACGACAGGCGTTGGGCGCATAGCCGACGCGTTCACCGACGCCGGCAAGCGTGCGGCGCTGATGCCATATCTGATGGGCGGCTACCCGACGCTGGCTGAGTCGCTGCGGATCGGCGAAGCGTGTGTGAGTGCGGGGGCGGACCTGCTGGAGCTGGGGATGCCCTACTCGGACCCGCTCGCCGATGGCCCGGTGATCCACGCCGCGGGAACGCGGGCGCTCGCGGCGGGTGCGAACGTCGCCGGAGTCCTGGAGATCGTGCGCGGGCTGTCGCAGAGCGTGCCGGTGGTGCTGATGTGCTACGCGAACATGGTCCTCGCACCGGGACCGGACGCGTTCGTGGCGCGCCTGGCACAGACCGGCGCGTGCGGGCTGATCGTGCCGGACTTGCCGCTCGAGGAGTCGGCGGAGATCCGGGCCGCGTGCGACGCGCACGGACTGGCGCTCGTGCCATTGGTGGCGCCCACCACGACGCCCGAGCGGATGGCGGCGATCGGGGGGCGGGCGCGGGGATTTCTATACGCGGTCTCGGTCGTCGGCACCACCGGAGAGCGTGCCGCATCGTCGCTGTCCGAGCGCTTCGTGGAGATCGTCGCGCGGGCGAAGGCGAGCACCGATGTCCCGGTAGCGCTCGGGTTTGGGATAGGCACACCCGAGCAGGCCCGTATGGCCGCCGACGCCGGTGCGGATGGTGTGATCGTGGGCACCCGGCTGGTGCGTGCCGCCGGCGACGCGCCCGAGGATCCCGCGGGCGCGGTCGGTGCGGTCGTGGGGGAGCTCGCGGCCGTCCTGGAGTAGGATGCGCGCAACATGGGACTGGTCCTCACCGTAACCGCCGGTCTGGTCGTCTGGATCGTGCTCTGGGCGCTCGGCGCCAAGGGCTTTGACGCGTTCATGCTCGCCACGCTGATTATCGTCGTGGGCGCAACGCTGAAGATCCTCTCCGGCTACCTTCCCGGCCGCCGCGGCTGAAAACCCGTGCGGGCGCGCCGGTTCTGCCAGGCGGCGAGTGCGCTTCTCGCCATGGCCGCGCTGGCCGCCCTCGCCTGCGGCTGTGGGAGCGTCTCCGGAGCCAGCAGCTCGGGCAACCAGCTGACCGTCTACTCGAGCCTTCCGCTGCAGGGGCCTTCGGGCGCGGTCTCCCAGCAGATCGTCAACGGCGAGAAGCTCGCGCTGTATGACGCCGGCGGGCATGTCGGGCCGTTCAAGGTCAGCTACGACTCGCTCGATGACTCCGCCCCGACGACTGATCAGTCCAACCCCACGAGCGGGCAGTGGGACCCGAGCGTGACCGCCTCGAACGCGAAGACGGCCGCCGACGACCCCAGCACGATCGCTTACCTCGGGGACTACAACTCGGCGGCTACCGCCATATCCCTGCCGCTGATCAACGCTGCGGGCATCCTCCAGATCAGCCCTGCCAGCCCATATGGGGGCCTGACCTCCCCGCTGGACGCCGGCCAGGACGAGCCCGAACGGTTCTATCCGACCGGCAAACGCAGCTTTGCGCGCCTGCAGCCCGGCGATCGGGCGCAGGCTCAGGCGCAGGTGCGGTTGATGAGAGATCTTCACGTCAGCAGGGTGTACGTGCTCGACGATCAGGACCCGTTCGAGCTGCCGCTCGCGCAGATGGTCGTGACCGATGCGGAACAAGCCGGGATCTCGGTCGCTGCGCACGACAGCCTCGACACGACCGCGACCACGAGCTTCGCGGGCGAGACCTCGAAGATCGCGCAGTCGGGCGCTCAGGCCGTGTTCTTCGCCGGGGGAACCACGCCGGAAGTCGTCGCGCTGTGGAAGCAGCTGCACAGCGCCGATCCGCGCCTGTGGCTGTTGGGGCCGAGCACGATGGTTAACGCCACGTTCACCGCGGAAGTCGGTGCCGGGGCGGACGCCAGGACGCTGCTCACGACGCCCGTGCTGCCGGTGAGCCGCTACCCAGCCTCGGCGCAGCGCGTGCTCGCCGCCTATCGCAGGCAGTTTCACGAACAGCCCGAAGCCTATGCCCTGTTCGGATACGCGGCCATGAGCGCGGCGCTGCAGGCGATCAGGCGTGCCGGGAAGCGCGGCGGCAACCGCCAGGCGGTGATCGACGCGCTGTTCGCCGCGGGCGAACGCGACTCGGTGATCGGCCGCTACGCGATCGAACCGGACGGCGAAACCACCCTGTCCAGCTATGGCGTCGATCGGGTGGCGGCCGGCAAGCCTGTGTTCTGGCGCGAGCTGAGCGTGGGCTGAGACTCGAGTCTCAGCCCAGCGCCGCTTTGAGCGCTTCGTCGAGCCTGGGGTACTCGAAGCTGTAGCCGAGCACGAGCGCCTTCGCGGGCACCGCGCGCACCCCTGTGGTGACGATCTCCGCCATCTCGCCGTAGAGCAGGTGTAGCGCCAGCTCGGGCACCGGCAGCAGCGAGGGGCGATGCAGCACACGCCCGAGTGCATGGGAGAGCTCGCGGTTACTCACCGGTTCGGGCGCCGTCGCATTGACCGGACCGGACCAGCGCTCATCGTCCAGCGCGGCGAGCGTCATCCCGATCAAATCGTCGCGGTGAATCCATGCCATGTACTGCCGTCCGCCCGCGACCGGCCCGCCGATGCCAAGACGAAACGCAGGCAGCATCTTCTCGAGCGCTCCGCCGGAGCGGTCGAGCACAACCCCCGTGCGCATCTGCACGGCGCGCATATCCAGCTCGGTCACGACGGCCCTTGCCTGCGCCTCCCACGCGGCGCACACCTGCGCGAGGAAGTCTGCGCCCGCTGGCGCCTCCTCATCGATCGGCTCGGGGCCGTGCGCGCCGTAGTAGCCGATCGCCGAGGAGCTGATCAGCACCTGCGGGCGGGGGTCGGCGCCGAGCTCGCGCAACCCCTGCAAGAGGTTGCGTGTCCCCACGACGCGGCTGTCGCGGATCGCGTGCTTGGCACGCTCGCTCCATCGCTGCGCGACCGGCTCGCCGGCGAGGTGCACGATTGCGTCGCGACCCACCAGCGCCTGTGTGGGCGCCGGTTCTGACAGTGGGTCCCAGCGCAGGGCCCGTATATCGGCGCCCAGTTTCCCGCGCGCCCGATCAGGGTCGCGCGAGAGAACGGTCACCTCATCGCCGCGATCGCTCAGAGCGGCGATCAGCCCCGGTCCGATCAGTCCAGTCGCTCCGGTGACCACGACCTTCATGAGCCCAGCTTAGGACCTCGCGTCCCCCGCCGGCACGACCGGATGGGTCCCCGTCTGGGTGTCGCCCTGCGCAAACCCGACCTCGTTGCCCGCCGCTGCCGCCATCCCGCTCGCGCGCGCCTCGTTGGCTACCGCGGTCGCCACCGCGGGGGCGACGTCGCGGTTGAATACCGACGGGATGATGTAGTCCTCGCGCAACTCTCCGTCGGTCACGATCTCCGCGATCGCACGCGCCGCCGCCATCTTCATGCGCTCGGTGATCGCGCTTGCGCGCACATCCAGCGCTCCTCTGAATATCCCCGGGAACGCCAGTACGTTGTTGATCTGGTTGGGGTAGTCCGAGCGGCCCGTTGCCATGATTCGCACATGCGGGGCGGCCTCCTCGGGAATGACCTCGGGGTTGGGGTTGGCCATCGCGAACACCATCGCGTCGTCGTTCATGCGAGTCAGCGCCTGTGCCGGCAGCGCTCGTGCGCCCGAAAGCCCGATGACCAGGTCCGACCCGTCGATCACATCGGTCGGGGCCCCGTCGTGGCACTCTGGATTCGTCGCCTCCGCGAACCAGCGCTTCTGTGCGTTCATCGTCCCTTTCACATAATCCTCGCGCTCAACGTGCAGCGCGCCCTGAGAATCGGCGCCCACGATCCGCCCGACCCCGGCCTGCAACAGGATCTTTGTCACCGCGATGCCCGCGGCGCCGAGGCCGATGATCAGCACGTGGAGATCCTGCATCCGCCTGCCGGTCAGCTTGACGGCGTTCAGCAGCGCGGCCATCACGACCACGGCCGTGCCGTGCTGGTCGTCGTGGAAGATCGGGATGTCAAGCTCCGCCTTCAGCCGGTCCTCGATCTCAAAGCAGCGCGGCGCGGAGATGTCCTCCAGATTGATCCCTCCGAACGCCGGCGCGATCCGCTGCACGGTCTCGACGATCTCGCCGGCGTCGGTCGTGTCCAGGCAGATCGGGAATGCGTCGACGTTCGCGAACTCCTTGAAGAGGCAGCACTTGCCCTCCATCACGGGCATCGCCGCGCGCGGGCCGATGTCGCCGAGGCCGAGAACGGCGGTGCCGTCGGAGACGACCGCGACGGTGTTGCGCTTGATCGTGTACTGGAACGCCCTGTCTCCGTCTTCGGCGATCGCCAGGCATACGCGCGCGACGCCGGGAGTGTAGGCCATCGAGAGGTCGTCGCGTGTCTTCAGCGGGTGCTTGTTGTGCTGTTCGATCTTGCCTCCGATGTGCAACTGGAACGTACGGTCGATACGGTCGATGACCCGAGCGCCCTCGATCGCGTCGATCGCCGCGACGATCTGCTCCCAGTGCTCTGGTCCGGCCGTGTCGAGGACGATGTCGCGCAAGCTGTGCCCGGACTCGATCTCGACCGGGTCCACCGCGGCGACCATCCCACCCGCCTGCCCGATCACGCTTGTCACCTGACCTAGCAGGCCGGGGCTGTCGTCGATCTCCACGCGCACGTTCAGTCGGTACTGGGCGCTTGGGGTGATGCTCGTCACGGAGGTGTCTCCCTGGTCTTTAGTGCGGCCTGCGTCGGGCGGATGCCATGCACGCACGGTGGCTTTGCATGGGCAGCGGCCGGCATCTTATTTGGCCGGCGGTACCGGTGCCCGTTCTTGGTCGTTTGGCCGGACCGCCGAGTGGGCGATTGACCCGCGCGTCTAAAGTGCAGCCTGTGGCGACAGTCCAGGTGAAAGGCTCCCCGGCGGCGGGCGCAGAGGGACGTGACGTAGAGCGGCGCCTGTTCCTGATCGACGGACCGAGCCTCGTCTACCGAGCCTTCTACGCGCTGCCCGAGTCGATCGCGACCTCCACCGGCGTACCCACCAACGCGATCTTCGGGTTCGCCTCGATGCTCGTCAAGATCATCACCGAGTACGGCGTCTGCCCGACGGTCGTCGCCTGGGACGCCGGCAGCTCCGGGCGCACAGAGGTCTACTCCGAATACAAGGCGGGGCGCCGCTCGCGCCCGGACCTGCTCAAGCAGCAGTGGCCCGCTATGGAACCACTCGTCGAGGCATTTGGCTACAGCAACGTCAAAATTGAGGGCTACGAGGCGGACGACGTGATCGCCTCGATCGCCGAGCACGCGCTGCGGGTGAAGCCGCCGGTGCCCGTGATGATCGTCACCGGCGATCGCGACGCTCTCCAGTTGATCGATGGCGACGGTGTGATCAAGGTGATGGCGACGGCGCGCGGGATCACCGACACGAAGGTCTACGACCGCCAGGCGGTGATTGATCGTTATGGCATTGCGCCGGAGCTGATCCCCGACTTTTACGGGCTGAAGGGGGACACCTCGGACAACATCCCCGGCGTCCCCGGGATCGGCGACAAGACCGCCAGCGAGCTGATCCAAAGCTACGGCACGCTCGAGCAGGTGCTCGCCCGCGTAGACGAGATCAAAGGTGCTAAGCGCAAAGAGAATCTGATCGAGCACGCCGAGAACGCGCGCATCTCAAAGCAGCTTGCGACCGTACAGCGCGATGTCGCCGTCGATTTCGACATCGCCGCCGAGTCTATACGCGAGCCCGATCGCTCGCGCGTGCGCGAGGTCTTCCGCGAGTATGAGCTGCGCGACCCGCTGCGGCGCTTGGAGGAAGCGCTCGGCAACCCCGTCCTCGCCGCCCCCGCGCTGCCCGCCGAGGTCAGGCTGAGCGGGCATGTGCGCACGGGCTCGCCCGCCGATCTTGCCCGCCTCGGTACGAGTGACGCCGAGCTCGCGCTCGTTGTGCGCGAGACCGAGACGCCCGAGGGCGAGCTGTTCGCCGAAGGGCCGCCGTGGCGCTTCGCTGCAGTCCTCGCCGCGAGTGGAACCGAGCCCCCCCAACCCCCCGAGGTGCTCGCCGGCGACTGCGAGGGCCCCGAGCAGGTCGTCGAGGCGATCGGCGAGCGCGCCGTGCTCGCGCACGACGCAAAGGCGCTCGGGCTCGTGCCGCCCGGCCTCGCGCACGACACGCTGCTAGGCGCCTTCCTGCTGGAGCCCGCCCGGCGCCGTTTCCCGTTTGCCGAGCTGTGTGAAGAGCGCGGCCTGGCGAGTGATGTCGAGGACCCGCTCGCGGCCGACGCGCTGCTGCTGCGCTCGCTCGCTGCCTGGCAGCGCGAGCAGATCTCCGAGCGCGGCCTGCAGGGCGTCATGCACGACATCGAGCTGCCGCTCGTCGCCGTCCTGCGCGAGATGGAGCTGCTCGGTGTGCGCCTGAACCTCGAGCGCCTCGCTGAGATCACCGGCCGCGTGCACGAGGAGCTGATCGCGCTGGAAGCGGACATCTTCGCGCTCGCCGGGGAGGAGTTCCTGATCTCTTCGCCGCAGCAGCTGGGGGAGATCCTGTTCGAGAAGCTCGGGCTCTCGCGCAAGCGCCGCGGCAAGACCGGCTTCTCGACCGATGCGCGCGTGCTGCAGGCGATCCGCTCAGAGCACGCGATCGTGCCGAGGATCGAGCGCTGGCGCGAGCTCTCGACGCTGGCCAAGACCTACCTCGACGTGCTCCCGGAGGTGGTCGATGAGCGCTCGCGGATCCACACGACGTTCCTGCAGGCCGGCGCCCAGACGGGGCGACTCGCGAGTACTGACCCGAACATGCAGAACGTCCCGATCCGCACCCCGCTCGGGCGCGAGATCCGCGGCTGCTTCGAGGCCGAGGACGGCAAGGTGTTGATCTCCGCCGACTACTCGCAGATAGAGCTGCGCGTGCTCGCCCATGCGGCTGATGAGCCGGTGCTGAAGGAGATCTTCGTGCGTGGCGAAGACGTGCACGCCGCGACCGCCTCGCAGGTCTTCCAGGTCGCGCCCGAGGCGATCGACCCCGGCATGCGCTCGAAGGCGAAGATGATCAACTACGGGATCGTCTACGGACTGTCCGACTTCGGTCTTGCCGACCGGCTGAACATCCCGCGCGAGGAGGCGAAGGAGTTCATCGATGCCTACCTCGGGCGCTTCACGCGCGTCGCCGCGTTCATGGCCGAGACGATCGAGCGGGCCAAGGAGCAGAGCTATGTGACGACGCTGTGGGGGCGGCGCCGGCAGATCCCCGAGCTGCAGGCGCGCAACTACCAGGTGCGGATGCTCGGCGAGCGGTTGGCCGTCAACACCGTGATTCAGGGTACGGCCGCCGACATCATCAAGCTCGCGATGGTGCGCACGCACGCGGCGCTCGTCGAGTCGGGCCTGCGGACGCGCCTGCTGCTGACGATCCACGACGAGCTGCTGTTCGAAGGGCCGCCCGCCGAGCAGGACGCGGCGAGCGCGCTGATCGAGCTCCAGATGTGCGGGGTGTGGGAGCACGATCCGCCGCTGGTCGTCGACGTCGGCGTGGGTGAGAGCTGGCTGGAGGCCAAGTGAGCCGCGGGCTGGCGATCCTGCTCGCGATAGCCGCCGGCTGTTTCGTCGGCCTGCAGGCGCCCGTCAACGCGCGCCTCGGCCGCCAGGTCGGCGCCCTGCAGGCCGCAACCGTGTCGTTCACGATCGGCACGCTCGCTTTGATCCTCGTTGCCTCGCTCTTCAGTGGTGGCCTGTCCAGCCTCGGTAGCGTCGGGCGCGTCCCGTGGTGGGCGCTGATCGGAGGCATCCTCGGCGCTTTCTACGTCACCGTCGCCCTGCTCACCGTGCGCACGCTCGGCCTCTCGAGCCTGACGGCGATCGTCGTCACCGGTCAGCTGGCGATAGCCGTGGTGGTGGATCGCTTTGGGCTGCTCGGGATCGCCAGGCAGCACATCGACGCCTCGCGCATCGTCGGACTCGCGCTGCTGATCGTCGGTGTCGTGCTGGTCGTGCGGCGCTGACACGATGGGGGTGAGGCTCGCCAGGACGCCTCAGCGTCCGCGACATACCTCCTCGAACGCCTCGCCCAGCAGGCGCACGCCCTGCTCGATCGCGGGCTCGGACAGGTTGCCGTAACCGAGCAAGAGCCCCGGTGGGCCGCCCGGCAGGAAGCGGTGCAGGGCGAGTCCCTCCACGCCCACGCCGCGAGCGGCCGCCGCCATCGCCAGGGTGTGCTCGTCGATCTCCTCTGGCGCCAGCATCAGCTCGAACAGCCCGGCGGCGCCCCCGGACTCGCCCACCCGCCCCTCGGGCAGCCACCGCGCGAGCGCCCCGAGCAGCGTCTCGCGCCGGCGCTGGTAGAGCAGGCGCATGCGCCGAACGTGACGGTCGAGCTCGCCCCGGGCGATGAAGTCGCGCAGCGCCAGCTGCCCGATCACCTCCGAGCCGCTGTCCTCGATCGTCTTTGAGCTCGTCAGCTCCCACGTCAGCCACGAGGGCATCAGTACCCAGCCGAGGCGCATGCCGGGCGCCAGACGCTTTGAGGCCGAGCCGATGTAGGCGATGCGCTCGGGCGCCAGGCCCTGCAGCGCGCCGACGGCGACGCGGTCGTATCGGTACTCGGCGTCGTAATCGTCCTCGACGATCAGTCGCTCCTCCTCGGCCCACTCGATCAATGCCGCGCGGCGCTCGGGATTCAGCACCGCGCCCGTAGGGAACTGGTGCGCGGAGGTCACCACAACCGCCGCCGCATCGGTCCGGGCCAGCTCGTCGACTCGCAAGCCCTCCTCGTCGACCCCTACTGGCACGACCTCCATGCCTGCGCCTTCGACGATCAGGCGGTGCACGTGCCAACCCGGGTCCTCGAGCGCGATGCGCTCCACGCCGCGCGCGTACAACGCGCGGCAGATAAGCGCGAACCCCTGCATGAATCCCGTGCACACAAGCGTATGCTCGGGATCGGCGTCCACACCGCGTACGCGCCCCAGATACTCGGCGAGCGCTTCGCGCAGCGCCGGCAGCCCGCGGGGATCGCCGTAGCCGATGGCGGCGAGCGGGGAGTCGCGCAACCCGGCGCGCAGCGAGCGCAGCCACGCCTCGCGCGGAAACCCCGCCAGGTCGGGCAGGCCGGGGTGGAAGTGGTAGCGATGAGTCTCCAGCAGGGAGCGCGCGGGCATGCGCTGGGCGGCCGAGCGCACGGCCCTGGCCACTCGCACGGGGGCGCCCTGGCGCATCGCCAGGTATCCCTCGGCGGCGAGCTGGCCGTATGCCTCGGTGACGACCCCGCGCGAGACACCCAGCTGCAGCGCGAGCGCGCGAGTGGAGGGCAGGCGCATATCGCCCGGCATGCGTCCGGAGCGGATCGCTTCGCGCAGCGAGCGCTCGATCTGCTCGTGCAGCGGCAGCTCGCGGGCGCGGTCGATCTCCACAAGCAGTCCGGGTCCACCGCGATCCGAAACTGGTCCTGTCTGGCCAGCCATGACTGGAACTGTAAAGCAGGCCAGTGTGGGCGTAACTTGCAGGGTGTCCAGTACGACAGCCCTCTTTATCCGGCATGGCGTCCAGCCGGTTCCCGAATGGAGGTATGACCATGAGCCAGACCAACGGCAACTCCACTTCTGCAGCGCCGATCACGATCGTGGGAGCGGGTCTTGCAGGGCTTGTCGCGGCGATCGCCTGCGCTGAGGAGGGCGCGCATGTGAACCTGATAGAGGCTCACAGCGAGCTGGGCGGTCGGGCGCGCAGCACCGACGGGCCATACAAAGCGAACCTCGGACCGCATGCGATGTATCGCGACGGGAAGTTTTGGCAGTGGATGCGCGAGCGCGACGTGCTCCCTGCCAACGTCAGCCCGCGGCTGACGGGAGTGAGGATACGTATCCAGGGCGCTCTACGCCGCACGCCGCCGCTGGGCGCGCTGCCGGCGGTGCTGCGCCTGCGCGGGCGTGAGGCGCCGGTGGACGTCGATTTTCGTACGTGGGCGAGCAGCCACACCGACGAGCGCACGGCTGAGATGCTCTCGGCGGCGTGCGGCGTCTACACGTTTCACCACGATCCCGGCGAGCTGTCGGCGGCGTTCGTGTGGTCCCGCGCGGTGCGCCTGCTCCTGACGGCGCCGACGATCGTGCGCTATCCCGTGGGCGGTTGGAGCACGCTGGTCGCCTCGCTGGAGCGCCGCGTGCGCGAGCTCGGCGTGAACGTGCAGACCGGCAGTCGCGTGGACGGCCTGCCCGAGCCGCCCGTGATCGTCGCGACCGAGCTCGACCAGGCGCGCGAGCTGCTCGGCGATGATGGCCTCAGCTGGAAGAGCGGCAACACGGTGTGCGTCGATCTCGGCCTGCGCCACCGCCGCGGCGACCCCGCGGTCGTCTCCGATATGGACGAGGCGGGATGGATTGGGCGCTACTCCACGACCAACCCGTCGATCGCCCCCGATGGCGAGGAGCTGATCCAGGCGCAGATGCCGATTCGCCCGGGTGAGTCCGCGGACCAGGCCGCGCTGCGCCTGGAGCGACTGCTGGACGTGGGCCTGGAGGACTGGCGCGTGCGGGAGACCTGGCGCCGGCGGCAGGTGATGGACGCGCGCTCCGGCGCGCTCGACATGCCGGGCACCACGTGGCGGGATCGTCCTGCGGTGGACCGCGGCGAGGGTGTCTACCTGGCGGGGGACATGGTCGCCGCGGAGGGCATGCTCAGCGAGGTCTGCTGGTCGAGTGCGATCGAGGCCAGCCGGCTGGCGCTTCAGGCGGCGCGCACGAAGCGCCCGCAGCTGCGCAGGGTCGCCTGAGCCTGAGACCTCAGATCCCTGCCGCGATCGCGACCCGCCGGCCCGCGGAGGGACGGCGGCGTGGCGTGCGCGGGCTTGCGTCCGCGAACGACGGCGGGGCGATGTCGAGGTAGTGCGTGAAGGCCCAATGCGCGAACCGGCGCGACTGCAGGCTCCACGACATGGCGGTCGGCGCCGGCGTGGGTGTGAGCTGCCCGATCGCGCGCTGTAGGCGCAAGAGCCAGGCGTATTTGCGCGCGTGCCGGTCTGAGAAGGCGCCATAGCGGGCGAGTGCCTGCTCGCGCACGATCCGTCCCTCGTGCACCGAGCGTAGCTCGCGCGCGCAGGCCAGGCCGAAGTAGATCGCAGTGCGGATCCCCTCGGCTGTCAGGGGCAGGCAGTGCCCGGCGGAATCGCCGGTGAAGAACACGCCGTCCTCGACTGCGGGACGCAGCTGGTGGGGGATCCAGTTGCCCTGATATCCGTGCGGCTCGAGACCCTTCTCGGCCGCGAGCCTGACGGTTGGCTCCTTGACGTGACGGTTCGGCCAGAACGAGCCCGCGCCGATCCGCAGCTCATCGCGCGCCGGGAAGCTCCACGCATACCCGGCGCGGACGTAGCGGTGGTCGATCCACAGCTCGAGCTCCTCACCCGTGCCGGCGGGGTGGACCTCCAGGCCTCGTGACAGGCGCGCGTTGGGCGGCTGAATTGGGAGCCCGCCCACCTCGTTGGACAGCACACGCCGCCAGCCGAGCGCATCGATTATGAGCGGGGCTTCGAGGTCGCCGCGGTCGGTGTGCACGGTGAGCCCGTCGCGCCCGGTGACGGTTGCCGTATCGAGCTCGGTCTCGGCGGGGTCCGCCTGGGCGTAGAGCAGCGCGCACAGCTGGCGATAGTCGAACGTCGAAAACGACCACGGCAGTCGCCAGCGCGAGGTGCGCGAACGGGTGTGGACGACGAGCTCGCCGAACGTCTGACGCAGCGATCCCATCAGATCCATCGCTTCCAACCACAGCGTCGGCATCGCGCACGCGGACGTCTGGCGCTCGCCCAGCTCATAGCGGTCGACGACCATCACACGCATGCCCGAGCCCGCCAGCTCGCGGGCGACGGCTAGGCCGGCGAACGAGGCGCCGCACACCAGCACGTCGCAGTCGTGGCTCGCCCGCCGCAACGGAGTGCGCTGCGCTCCCCGCTTCGTAGCTCGGACAGGCATCTGGCCAGCAATCATACGGCTGCGCTAGGCTTCGACCGGTGCAAACACTGATCGAGAATCCCGAGGCCCACGTGGTCGCGGGGTCTAACGGACTGCTGCTCGAGATCGACGGGCAGATCGTCCCCAACTACGACGCCACGTTCCGCGACATCGAGGAGGGCGAGGTCGTCACCGGCCACGTCGTCCGGATCGACAAGGACGAGGTGCTGGTCGACATCGGCTACAAGTCCGAGGGAGTCATCCCAGCTAACGAGCTGTCGATCCGCAAGTCGGTCGACCCGCATGACGAGGTGCATCTCGGCGAGGAGGTCGACGCGATCGTCCTCATCAAGGAGGATCAGGACGGGCGCCTGATCATGTCCAAGAAGCGCGCGCGCTTCGAGAAAGCTTGGCGGCGTATCGAAACCGCCGCGGAGTCCGGCGAGCCGGTTGAGGGCGCCGTCATCGAGGTCGTCAAGGGCGGCCTCATTATCGACTTGGGTGTCCGCGGGTTCCTGCCCGCCTCGCTGGTGGACATCCGGCGAGTGCCCAACCTCGACGAGTACATGGGCACGAAGATCGAGACGAAGGTGATCGAGCTCAACCGCTCGCGCAACAACGTCGTCCTCTCGCGCCGCGCGGTGTTGGAGGAAGAGCGCAAGGAGGTTCGCCAGCAGATCCTCGACCGCCTCCAGCCCGGTCTGGTCGTCGAGGGGCAGATCTCCAACATCGTCGACTTCGGCGCGTTCGTCGACCTTGACGGGATCGATGGCCTGATCCACATCTCCGAGCTGTCCTGGTCGCACGTCAACCATCCGAGCGAGATCCTCGCGATCGGGGACACCGTGAAGGTGAAGGTGCTCGACATCGACCGCGATCGTCAGCGCATCTCGCTGGGGCTCAAGCAGACCCAGGAGGATCCGTGGCAGCGGATCGTGGACACGTACAGCGTAAACGACGAGCTCGCGGGCAAGGTCACCAAGGTGGTCACCTTTGGCGCGTTCGTCGAGATCCTCGACGGTGTGGAGGGCCTGGTGCACATCTCCGAGCTCGCACCCCACCACGTCGAAAGCCCGCGTGAGATTGTCCATCCGGGTGATGAGATCCGCGTGAAGATCCTCGAGATCGACTCCGAGCGCCGCCGCCTGTCGCTGTCGGCCAAGCGGGTCGAGGACCAGATCCTGCCCGTTTCTCGCCCCGAGGGCGCCGCGGAGACCGAGGGAGAAGCAGTCGTAGCTGAGGTCGCCGAGGACGAGGAGATTCCCACTGAGGCAAGCGAGGATGAACCCACGGCGGAGGCGTCCTCAGCGGAGAGCGAGGCGACCGAGACCGAGATCGCCACCGAGGCCGCGCCCGTGGAGGAGTCTTCTGCCGAGGAGGAGTCTCCCGCTGAGGATGAGCCCGCCGCGGAGGCGTCCGCCGAGGTGGAGCCCGCGGCCAAGCAGGCACCCGCGGCGGCCCAGGCACCCGAGCCCGAGCCCGAGGCCGAGCCGGCCTCCGCCGACGATGCGTCCGCGGATGGCGCCGACGCGGAGATGCACCCCGCCGGCGAGTCCGCGCAGGACTGACGGACTCGCCCGAGGACCGCGGGCAGGGTTGGCAGATGACGCCGAGTGTGCCGCTCGTCGGGCTGACGGGTGGCATGGGCGCAGGCAAGTCCACCGCCCTGGCGGAGCTCGAGCGCCTGGGGGCCGCGGTGCTGTCGACCGATGCGGTCGTGCACGAGCTGTATGCGGGAGAGCGACTGCGCGACGCGGTCGTGGAGCGCTGGGGGAAGGAGGTCGCGCCCGGCGGTGTAGTCGATCGCTCGGCGGTAGCCGCGCACGTGTTCGCCGACGAGGGCGATCGGGTGTGGCTCGAGGGGGTGCTGTGGCCGATGGTCGGCGAACGGGTCGGCGCGTGGCTGACGGAGGTCCGGGCGCGGCGTCCGGTGCCCCGTGCGGCGGTGGTCGAGGTGCCGCTGCTGTTCGAGGCCGGGATGGAGGGTTTCTACGACGCGACGATCGCTGTCATCGCCGCCGAGTCGACACGGCGCGAGCGCGCGGCGAGCAGGGGGCACGCGCTTTCAGACGCGCGTACGGCGCGCCAGCTGTCTCAGGAGGAGAAGGCGCGAAGGGCGACGTTCACGGTGCGCAACGACGGCAGCGAGGCGGAGCTGGCGGCGCAGCTGTCGGGTGTGCTTGACACTCTTGCGGGATGAGCGCAGCCCGGTCGCTGTCCAGATCGCGTCCCGCGGGCGGCCGCGGAGGGGGTTTGCGCGGCACGGGCGTCCTACTCCTCGTCGTGGTGGCGGTCGGCCTGCTGGCGATCGTGGTCGGGCCGAGCCTCGACCATGCGGTGCGCAGGCTGACGCTGCCACTCGGCGACACGGGCGTCATCCGCGAACAGGCCGCCGCCAAGCACCTGGATCCGGCGCTGATCGCCGCGGTGATCTACGCCGAGACGAAGTTCGACCCGCGCACTTCGCCGGCCGGCGCGGAGGGGCTGATGCAGATCGAGCCCGCGACTGCCGAATTCCTGGCCAAGCTCTCGGGCGGATACCGGTTTACGAGGAGCGATCTCGGGACGCCCGCGATCAATGTGGCGTACGGGAGCTACTACCTGCGCTACCTGCTCGACCACTACGACGGCGATGAGATGCTCGCGGTGGCCGCCTACAATGCCGGCCTGGCGAACGTAGACCGGTGGGTGGCGCGGGCCGGCGCGGAAGGCCGAAGCCTGACGGTGGGCGAAATCCCGTTTGGGCAGACGCGCGCGTATGTGCAGCGGGTACTGCAGGCCCAGCACGAATACCGCGTGCTGTATGCGCGCCAGCTCGGGTTACGGTGAGTAGGGGTCAAACGAGGTGCGGAGGGTGGAGGGTGGAGGGTGGAGGTGTGGATGTGTATATGTTTTTTAAAACTCGGTATAACTATCGCTATACGCACTCTAATTTTTATAACAACAACCTCCGCTCTCCTTATCTTCCAGTCGATACTATAGTAATACGCATCTCATGTGTTGCCATCGGCCCGCTACGGTAAGAGCGATGCCTGAATTTCACGATGCCCGAATTTAAGCTGGACAGCGCGTTCACGCCGACCGCCGATCAGCCGCGCGCGATCGAGTCGCTGGCAGAGGGCGTTCAGGCGGACGAGCGGTTCCAGACGCTGCTGGGCGCGACGGGGACGGGCAAGACGATGACGATGGCGGGGGTGATCGAGGCGGTGCAGCGCCCAACGCTCGTGATCGCGCACAACAAGACGCTGGCGGCGCAGCTGTGCAACGAGTTCCGCACGTTCTTTCCCGAGAACGCGGTCGAGTACTTCGTCTCCTACTACGACTACTACCAGCCCGAGGCGTACGTGCCCAGCCGAGACCTGTACATCGAGAAGGACTCGGCGATCAACCAGGAGGTGGACCGCCTGCGCCACGCGGCGACGGCGGCGGTGTTCGCGCGCCGGGATGTGATCGTGGTGGCGTCGGTGTCTTGCATCTACGGGCTGGGCTCGCCCGAGGTGTACGAGATGAACATGCAGATCCTCAAGCGCGGCGAGACGATCGATCGCGATCAGCTGCTGCGCAAGCTGGTGTCGATCCAGTACACGCGCAACGACACGGTGCTCGCGCGCGGGACGTTCAGGGTCAGGGGGGAGACGCTGGAGGTGTTTCCGGCGTACGCCGAGACGGCGTTCAGAGCAAGTATGTTCGGCGATGAGATTGAGCGGCTGGCGCAGTTCGATCCGCTGACGGGCGAGTTGATCGAGGACGATCTCGAGCACGTGGCGATCTGGCCGGCGACCCACTACAACGTCAGAGAGGGCACGATCGAAGGGGCTGTCGCCGCGATCGGCAGCGAGCTGAACGAGCGCTGTTCCCAGCTGGAGTCTGAGGGCAAGCCGCTGGAGTCTCACCGCCTGCGCCAGCGCACCCAGTACGACATGGAGATGTTGCGCGAGATGGGGTTCTGCTCGGGGATCGAGAACTACTCGCGCATCCTGGACGGACGTGGGCCGGGTGAGCGGCCGTACTGTCTGATCGATTACTTCCCCAAGGACTTCATCTGCTTCATCGATGAGTCCCATCAGACGGTGCCGCAGATCGGGGGGATGTTCGAGGGGGATCGCTCGCGCAAGCAGACGCTCGTGGATTACGGGTTCAGGCTGCCGAGCGCGCTGGACAACCGCCCGCAGACGTTCGACGAGTTCCTGTCGATCACGCCGCAGCTGATGTTCGTTTCGGCCACGCCCGGGGAGTACGAGCGCACTCGCTCGGGACGGGTGGTCGAGCAGATCGTGCGCCCGACGGGGATCGTCGACCCGGTCGTGGAGGTGCGGGAGACCAGGAACCAGATCGACGACCTGATGAACGAGGTTCGCCGCCGGACCGAGCGCGACGAGCGGGTGCTGGTGACCACGTTGACGAAGAAGATGTCAGAGGACCTGTCCCAGTATCTGCTGGAGATGGGGTTCAAGACCAGATACCTGCACTCGGAGATCGACACGCTGGAGCGGATTCAGATCATCAGGGACCTGCGACTGGGCGAGTACGACGTGCTCGTCGGCGTGAACCTGCTGCGCGAGGGCCTGGACCTGCCGGAGGTTTCGCTGGTGGCGATTCTCGACGCCGACAAGGAGGGGTTCCTGCGCGGTGAGACCTCGCTGATCCAGACGATCGGCCGGGCGGCGCGCAACGTGGAGGGGACGGTGCTGATGTACGCCGACAAGGAGACCAAGGCGATGCGCGCGGCGATCTCCGAGACCGAGCGCCGGCGCGAGATCCAGCTCGCGTACAACATCGAGCACGGCATCACCGCGGCGACGATCGTCAAGGGCATCTCCGACATCGCCGAGTTCCTGCAGGCCGACTCGAAGATCCCGCGAGGCAGTCGCCGGCGCGCGGCCGAGCGCAGGGCCAAGACGAAGGAGATGCCGAAGCACGAGCTGGAGCGGATGGTGGTCGAGCTCGAGGAGGAGATGAGCGCGGCGGCGGAGGACCTGCGCTTCGAGTACGCCGCCCAGTTGCGCGACGAGCTGCGCGAGCTGCGGCGCGACCTGCGGGAGATCCACCAAAACGAAGGCGCGATGCAGGAGGAGCCCGCGGGCGGGGTCGCGTAGAAGTAAGGGTCTATTCGAGCCGAGTCAGACTTATCGAATTGTCGCCCGGTGCCGATTTGTCTAGTTGAGATGACTCGTGCGCAATCCAGCTTGGAAATTCAAGAGGATCGTGCCCAGGCGCCCCGGGGCTTCGTGCTGGGAGAGTCAGGGGAGGATCTTCACAGCCTCGGGGAGGCCCTGAAGGCTCGGACCGAGGACGTCGTCAGGGGGATGGCGTCGCGGACGAGTCAGTCCGGGCATGCGCTCGACGCGATGGTCGAGGACAGCTTCGCCCAGGTAGGATCGCTGTCCACGGTCGCGGTCGCCAAGTGGATGGCGGGGGAGGGTCCCGAGGCGGCTCGGGAGGCCGGCAAGGAGGCCTGGCAGATCTTCGGCCAGCTGGCCGCTCAGCGCGCGGCGCCGCTGGATGAGGTCACCAAGCGCTGTCTGCGCTGGCGTGACGCCGCGGAGGACGTCGTGCGTGAGAGCGCGAGTGAGCTCGGCGTTTCGCGACAGGTTCTCTCGCAGGCGCTCGACATGCTCAAGCGCAGTCTCGACGCCACCC
The DNA here is from genome assembly GCA_963755165.1 of uncultured Solirubrobacterales bacterium. GTDB lineage: Bacteria > Actinomycetota > Thermoleophilia > Solirubrobacterales > Solirubrobacteraceae > Palsa-744. The sequence goes on from CAVWIT010000003.1 coordinate 861,555, forward strand.
TCGTGCGCGTTTGCTCGTCTTTTGAGGCCGAGCGCCGTCGCGCGGACGAGGAGCTCACGTTCCTGGCCACGCACGATTCGTTGACTGGACTCCCGAACCGGGCGTTGATCTGCGATCGCGCCGAGCAGATGCTCGTGCGTGCGCGTCGCACTCAGAGCGCCGTGGCCGCCCTATTCGTCGATCTGGACAACTTCAAGGGTATCAACGACACGTTTGGCCACGGCGCCGGTGATGAACTGTTGCGGGCGGTCGCGGTGAGACTGGACGGCGTGGTACGCGGCGCCGATGCGCTTGGCCGTTTGGCCGGGGACGAGTTCGTCGTGATCTCTGAGCAGCTCTCGCTGGCTGCCGGTCCCGAGCTGATCGCCGAGCGTCTGCTGGACGCGCTCTCGCATTCCTTCGAGCTCGCTGGCGGGGAGGAGACTCGCGTGATCGTGACGGCGAGCATCGGGATCGCGGCGGGGGCCTTTGTGTCCGCGGAGGAGCTGTTGCGCGACGCGGCGATCGCGATGCACAGAGCTAAGTGGGACGGCAAGAACCGGTACGTCGCGTTCGAGACCGAAATGCAGGATGCGGTACAGAACCGTATGGCACTGGAGATGGATCTGCGAGAAGCCTTGGGTAACGACGAGTTCTTCCTGCTATACCAGCCCACCTTCGACCTGCTGGAGATGACTCCGAGCGGAGTGGAGGCCCTGATCCGCTGGAAGCACCCAGTGCGCGGCATTGTTGGACCCGACGACTTCATTCCGTTGCTGGAGGAGACCGGGCTGATCGTCGAGGTCGGCAGGTGGGTTATGAAGGAGGCCTGCCGTCAGGCCGCCGTCTGGCGAGCGGCCGGGTATCCAATCGGGATGGCCGTCAACGTCTCCGGGCGCCAGCTCGACACCGATGAGCTGATCGGCGACATCGAAGACGCGCTCTCAAGCAGCGGCCTCGAGCCGGGAGCGCTGACTATCGAGATCACCGAGACCACGCTCATGCGCAACGTGCAGGAGACCGCGCGGCGGCTCGCGGACGTCAAGCGGCTCGGGGTGCGGGTAGCGATCGACGACTTCGGCACCGGATACTCATCCCTCGCCCATCTGCAGCGGTTTCCGGTCGACGCGCTGAAGATCGACCGTTCGTTCATCGCGGGACTCGCACATAACGAGGACGGCAAGACGCTGATCCGCACCTTGGTGGCGCTCGGTAAGGCTCTCTCGATCGAGACTCTCGCCGAGGGCATCGAGCAACCGCGGGAGCTGTCGATCCTGCGCGAGGAGCAGTGCGACTCAGGGCAGGGCTTCCTTTTCGCCCGCCCGCTGGATGTGGCCAGCACCGAGCAGCTATTGCGTAGCTGGGCCGTCGAGCACACCACTCCCGCCATGGCCCTGGCACCACAACCATCGTGGTGAGGTCCGCGGTGCGGTGACCCGCGGGCTCAGCCCCGCGGCAGTACCGCGAAAGCGATGACCGCGTATTGCAGCGCAGCGGCGACGAGCACGAGCGCGTGGAAGACCTCGTGGTAGCCGAATACTTTCGGCCACGGGTTCGGCCGGCCGCTGGCGTAGACGATCGCTCCGAGGACGTAGAGCAGGCCGCCGCTCGCCAAGCCCGCGGCCGCGAGCCAGCCGATCGCTGCGGGCAGCTCGCCGAAGACCGCTGCGGTGACGAGGCCGAGAGCTACGTAGATCGCCGCGAATAGCCACTTCGGCGCGTCGATCCACAGCAGCTTGAACACGACCCCACCGAGCGCCCCGGCCCACAGCACGATCAGGATCGTGCTCGCGAGCGACCCCTTCAGGGCGAGCAGCGCCACAGGCGTGTAGGTGCCCGCGATCAGCACGAAGATCATCGAGTGATCCAGCCGGCGCATCCAGCGCCGGGCCCTCGGGCGCCACGTGACCCGGTGGTACAGCGCGCTGGTGCCCAGCAGGCCGGACACGGCCACCGCATAGATCGTGGCGGCCAAGCGCGCCCTCCCGTCGGACGCGGCGAGGATCAGCGCTACGCCGCAGAGAAGCGACACAAAGAATCCACACTCATGCAATACGCCGCGCAACCGAGGCTTCAGAGGCCCCGACAAGACCATGTTCATACGGAAACGGTACCGCTTTGCGTGTCCTGCACAGGGCTACGGCCCGTCGGCAAGCACGTGCGGTGAGCACCGGCCGGAACGTTCGCTAGGCTTCGGAGGGGATGGATCTGGACAGGCAGAGCATCGAGAAACGCGACTTTCCGATCGGCCGGCGCGGGTATGACCCGGCGGCGGTGGACGCGCATCTGCGGGCGCTGGCCACCCAGGTGGAGGAGCTGCAGCGCACAGTCGCCGGGCGCGGTGCGGACTCGCTGGCGGCGACCGCGGGAACCCAGGTGCAGGCGATCGTGGCGGCCGCAGAGGTCGCTGCGGCGGAGATCGAGAGTGACGCGCAGGCAAGCGCGGACAGCACGCGCGCCCAGGCCGCCCAGGACGCCCAGAAGACGCGCGCTGATGCGATCGCCCAGGCCCAGGCGCACGTTGCGGCCGTGGGCCGGGCGACCGCTACGTTGCTCGAGCGGGTCGAGTCGCTGGACGGCGAGACAGGGGCGCTCGTGGACAGCCTGCGCGCGGGCGCGAGGAGGCTGGCGGGCGACTTGGCGGCGGTGGAGACGAACATGGGCGAGCTGTACGACGCGGCCTCTGGACGGGCGCCGGGTACGGGCACGGTGTCGGCGGTCGCCACTGAGCAGGCGGCTCCGAAGATCGAGGAGCCGGCACGTCCGCAGGACGTGCCGGCACCGCCGGTCGCCGCGGCTTCTCCCTCGCTTTCTTCTTCTTCTTCTTCTCCTCCTCCACCACCACCACCACCATCACCTCCACCCGCTCCCGTCCCACCCGTGACGGAGGAGTCTCCCCCCGTGGCCGAGAACGGCGACCTGGACGGCGCGCGGCTGGTAGCGCTGAACATGGCGCTGAACGGCGACTCGCGCGAGGAGGCCGACCGGTACCTGGCCGAGAACTACGAGGTGGCCGACCGGCAGAAGCTGCTGGACGAGGTGTATGCGGCGATCGAGGGGGACTACGTCTCGGCTGCGCCTGGGCCGGACTTCGGCCCCGGCGATTGAGCTCGTTGTGTAGCAGGTGGTTTGCGGCCGCAGGCGGACTCAGTTCTGGTTTTTATATCCTAAAAAATGAAACCTCCAGCGTTCGTGGGAGCTCGGTTCTCCTACCCGCGTGCTTCCCCAGGGCCGTCGGAGAATACCGTCCCAAGCACGGCCTACCGTTCCTGTGGTGATGTCCAGAACCGCAAGAAAGGCAGTCCGATGGCAGAGGATCTATTGAGAAGAATCCGGCGAGAGATGCACGAGCGCTTGGAGGAGTTGCGTGGCTCGGTGGACGAGCGCGATCGGCTGCAGGCCGATCTCAGGGCGCTGGACGCCGGTCTGAAACCGGCGGCGAGTACTCGGCGCTCTTCGGTGGGGTGCGAGCCGGAGCGCAAGTTGGCCGTCTCGCCGAAGGTCGTCCGGCTCATGCACGCGCCGCGCCGCCCATCGCTGGAGCGCTCCGGCGCCGTCCGGGTGGGCCTCGCGTATGCCGATCCCTCCCCTGAGGCGGATTCCTCCCTGGAGGCTGGTTCCTCCCTGGAGGTTGGTTCCTCCCCTGAGGCGGATTCCTCCCCGGAGGTTGGTTCCTCCCCGGAGGTGGACCCGGTCGATGGAGTCGACAGGCAGGCGGAGCTCTATGAATGCTCGATCTGAGCCGATGCGGTACGGATGAGCGCGGGTGGCGGTCGGCCCGATCGGTGAGACCGATCACGTGCGTAGCCGCACCCCGCTCGGGGCAGCCCACCGAGTCATACTGCGCGCATGAACATGCGCTTCGAGCCATCGGGTGGGCTCTCCGGCGAGGTGCGCGCGCCGGCGGACAAGTCGATCTCCCACCGCGCGGCCCTGCTCGGGGCGATGGCATCGGAGCCCGTACGGATCGATAACTACCTGCAGGCGGCCGACACCACGTCCACGCTGCAGGCGGTGCGTGCGCTCGGCGCGCTCGTGGAGATACGCGACGGACAGACCACGATCCGCGGTACGGGGCTGCGTGAGGCGCGCGAACCCGGCGAACCGATCGACGTCGGCAACGCGGGCACGCTGCTGCGCCTCTTGCCCGGCTGGCTGGCCGCGCAGGAGGGCCGCTCGTTTACGCTCGACGGCGACGCCTCGATTCGCCGCCGCCCGGTCGACCGCATCGCGGTGCCGCTGCGTCAGATGGGGGCGGAGCTCGACGCGAGGAATGGGCGCTTCCCGCCGCTGACCGTACGCGGCGCACATCTGCGTGCGATCTCCTGTGAGCTGCCCGTGGCGAGCGCCCAGGTCAAGTCGTGCGTCCTGCTGGCGGCGCTCGCCGCGGACGGCGCCACCACCGTCGGCGAGCCCGAGCGCAGCCGCGACCACACCGAGCGGATGCTGATGCGTGCCGGCGTCAACATCCACCGCAACGGCCGCCACGTTACCGTGGTCAACGCCGACGAGCTGATCCTCGACCGCGTACGGATCCCTGGCGACCCCAGCTCGGCCGCGTTCCTCGTGGCCGCCGGCGTGCTCGTCCCCGGCTCGCGCCTGCTGTTGAGGGATGTCGGCGTCAACTGGACGCGAACCGGTTTTTTCCGCATCGTGCGGCGCATGCGCGGGATCGTGCTCGGCGACCTCGAGGACGAGTCTGGCGAGCTGTCCGCGCACGAGCCCGTGAGCGACCTCGACGTTGCTCACGGCGCGCTGGAGGCCACCGTGGTCGAGTCCGAGGAGGTGCCTCTGACGATCGACGAGTTGCCGCTGCTGGCGTTGCTCGGCTGTTACGCCGAGGGCGAGACGGTGGTGCGCGGCGCGCAGGAGCTGAGGATGAAGGAGTCCGACCGCATCGCCGGCGTGGCGGAGGGCCTGCGCGGCCTCGGCGCGGACATCGAGGCAACCGGTGACGGCTTCGCGGTGCTTGGCTCGGGTGGTCTGCGCGGGGGCGTGCTCGACGCGCGCGGAGACCATCGCATGGCGATGATGGGCGCGATCGCCGGCCTCGCCTCGCGCGAGGGAGTCGAGGTCGTAGGTATGGAGGCCGCGGCGGTGTCCTACCCTGGGTTTGTCGAGGATCTGGCGGGGCTGGCTTCATGAGGCGAGGCGGCATGGACGGCGCCGGGCGGGCCCAGACGACGCCGAGACGCTCACGACGGGGCACGCCCGCATGCGTGTCGGGCAAATGCTCGTAGCGATTGACGGACCCGCCGGCGCGGGCAAGTCCACGGTCGCCCGTGCTCTCGCGGACCGGCTCGGATACACCTATCTGGACAGCGGCGCGATGTATCGCTGCGTGGCGTTGCTCTCGCTCGCCTCGCCCGATGAGACGCCGGCCGTGCTGGCGCGTGGGGCGCGGATCGAGCTGGGGATCCAACGAACTGGAAGCGTCGAGAACACGGCTCGGGTGAGGCTCGACGGGAGCGACGTTACCGAGCGGATACGCACGCCAGAGGTCTCCGAGGCGGCCTCGCGCGTGGCCGCCGACCCGAGCGTGCGCGAGGCGCTCGTCGCCAAGCAGCGCGCGCTGATCGACGACGGCGACTGGGTCGCCGAGGGCCGCGACATCGGCACCGTCGTCGCTCCAGACGCCGCGCTCAAGATCTTCCTCATCGCCGACCCGCGCGAGCGCGCGCGCAGGCGCGCGGCCGAGCTGGGCGCCGATGTCGAGACGGTGCTCGCAGAGCAGGCGATGCGTGACGAGCGCGACAGCACCCGCGCCCACAGCCCCTTGCAGGCTGCGCCCGGCGCAGTGATGCTCGACACGACCGGCCTAAACGTCGATGAGGTCGTAGCTTGCATCGCCGCGCTCGCGCGGGCTCTGTAGCCCTCTCGGGAGCGAGTTGTTCATCACCGATACAGTGCGTGTAACCATCGCGATACCGCCTTCGCTACAGCGAAATATCCAGGAGCGACCTGCTCGCCCAGTCATACTGGCCAGATGCTGCTGAAGGTCGCCGTCGTCGGCTATCCCAACGTGGGGAAGTCATCCCTGATCAACCGTCTCACTGGCACGCGCGAGGCGGTCGTGCACGAGCGCCCCGGGGTGACGCGCGACCGTAAGGAGCTCGACTGCGAGTGGAACGGGCGCCAGTTCAAGCTGATCGACACGGGTGGGATGGATTTCGAGGACGAGGACCCGCTGGCAGGCTCGATCCGCGACCAGGCGCGCGCAGGACTGGCCGACGCCCAGGTGGCGGTACTCGTCGTCGACGCGCGCGCGGGAGTCAGGCCCGGTGATGAGGAGATGGCGGACCTGTTGCGCCGTTCCACGGTCCCGGCGATCGTCGCGGCCAACAAGTGCGACGGCGTCGGCGACGTTCCCCAGACTGCCGAGTTCCACCGGCTCGGGCTTGGGGAGCCGCTGCCGGTCTCGGCCACGCAGGGTCTCGGCTCGGGCGATCTGCTCGACCGGATCGTGGAGCTGCTTGATGCGAACTCGCCCACCCCAGACGACGAGTCCGAGGACGACACCGTGCGGCTGGCGGTGATCGGACGGCCGAATGTTGGCAAGTCCTCGCTCGTCAATCGCTTCCTCGGCGAGGAGCGCACGATCGTCTCGGATCTCGCGGGCACCACTCGCGACGCGATCGACACGCCGCTGGTCGTGGACGGGCGCAGGCTGACGCTGATCGACACAGCTGGCATCCGCCGCCAGTCGAAGGTCGCCGACTCGGTCGAGTACTACACCTCGCTGCGTTCGCGCCGCGCCGCCGAGCGCGCCGACGTGACGCTCGTCGTCTGCGACGCCAATGACGGCGTCACCGCCCAGGACCTGCGTATAGCGGAGCTGGCGATGAAGGCCGGTTGCGCGACGGCGATCGTCCTGAACAAGTGGGACATCCAGGAGCCCAACGCCGCTGCGGGCGGGCGCCGTCTCGATCTCGAGCACGAGCGCGCGCGTGTGGCCGAAAAGCTGCGGCTGCGGCCCCGCGTGCTGACCGCCAGCGCCAAGACCGGCCGGCATGTGACGCGGCTGCTGAACGAGGCGATCGTGCTGGGCGACCGCACGGCCGGGCGCATTCCCACGCCTGAGCTCAATCGCTTCCTGGCGGAGGCCGTGCAGGCGCGCCAGCCACCGGTTGGAACGCGCCGTGGTGGCGGTGGCGGTGGCGGCGGGCATCGCCTGAAGCTCATCTACATGACTCAGATCGGCGAGCGCCCCCCGCGGTTTGCAATCCAGGTCAACTCGCGCACGCGCGTCACACGCGACTACGCCTACTTCATCGAGAACCGCCTGCGCGCTCGCTACGGCATGGACGGCGTGCCGCTCGTGATCGACTTCGTCGAGCGCGGCCAGCGTGGGCGCGAGCTCCCGGGGCGCAAGGAAGCGGCTAACCGAGCAAAGGCAAACGCGCGCTGAGCGTCGCGAGCTGGGGATAGGAAATACTATTTTCAAGGTGTGTATATCCATAGTTATACCCAGTTTTAAAAAAAAGAACAAACATCTTCCTGCGGGTTTTACGTGACTCGATCGTGACGGCGATTCATGCCTTCATCTTCATGTAACGATTGATCCAATCGGCACGGCGGCTTCATTCCCTTATTCTTCCTCGACTTTCGCCGTCTACCCACTGGAGCGATTCCCGAACCCATGAGCCAGCATGCAGACAACGAGTTTCTGTTCACCTCCGAGTCCGTCACGGAGGGTCATCCGGACAAGATCGCCGACCAAATCTCCGACGGCGTGCTCGATGCTGTCCTGACCGACGATCCGTACGGCCGCGTGGCATGCGAGACGCTCGTCAACACCGGTCTGATCGTCGTCTCCGGTGAGATCTCGACCGACACGTACGTCGACATCCAGCAGATCGCGCGAGAGACGGTCCGCAAGATCGGATATGACGACGCGGCGTACGGCTTCGACTGTGACACGTGCGCGGTGATCAACGCGATCGACAAGCAGTCTCCCGACATTGCTCAGGGCGTGGACGCGGCGTATGAGACCCGTCACGATCCCGCCGACGAGGACGAGCTCGATATCGCCGGCGCGGGCGATCAGGGCATGATGTTCGGCTACGCCACACGCGAGACCGAGGAGCTGATGCCGCTGCCGATCGCGCTCGCGCACAAGCTCGCCAAGCGCCTGGCGGAGGTGCGCAAGGGCGATGTGTTGCCCTACTTGCGCCCCGACGGCAAGACCCAGGTGACGGTCCGCTATCGCGACGGCAAGCCCGTTGCGGTCGAGAAGATCCTGATTTCCACCCAGCACGCCGACGGCATCGACGCCGAGGCGCTGATCAAGCCCGACCTGTTCGAGCACGTCCTGCGCCCGGTCTTGCCGAGTGGCCTCTACGACGAGGATAAGCTGCTGAAGAACTTCCTCGTCAACCCGACCGGGCGCTTTGTGATCGGCGGGCCGATGGGCGACTGCGGGCTGACGGGACGCAAGATCATCGTCGACACCTATGGCGGCATGGCCCGTCACGGCGGCGGTGCGTTCTCGGGCAAGGACCCCTCGAAGGTCGACCGCTCCGCCGCCTACGCGGCGCGCTGGGTCGCCAAGAACATCGTCGCCGCCGGGCTGGCCGACCGCGCGGAGGTGCAGGTCGCCTACGCGATCGGCGTTGCCCACCCCGTGTCGGTGATGGTCGAGACGTTTGGCACCGAGCAACTCGGCCGCGCTCAGATCGCCCAGCTCGTTGACGAGCATTTCGACCTGCGCCCGGGGTCTTTCCGCGAGGAGCTCAAACTGCACCGGCCGATCTACCAGAAGACCGCCGCCTACGGCCACTTCGGCCGCGACGATCACGACTTCACCTGGGAGCGCACCGACAAGGCGCAGGCGCTGCGCGCTGCCGCCGGGCTCTGACCTAACTTCAGGGGCGATGTCCGCCATCGTCCAGGTCGAGCCGATGACCACCGCCCGCGCTCTGCGCGGTCCGTTCGACTACCGCCTGCCGGAGGAGCTGCGCGGTGGCGTCGTGGACATCGGTTCGATGCTGGTGGTCCCGTTCGCTCGCCGGCACGTGCTCGGAGTAGTCGTCGGCCTGGCGGAGCGCAGCGAGATCGCCGAGGAGAAGCTGCTCGCGCCGCTGCGTGCGCTGGATGAAGGCCCTCCCGCCCTGCCCGTCGAGTTGGTCGCGCTGGCCGAGTGGATCGCGGCCGAGTATTGCTCGACGATCGCGCGGGCGCTGACGCTCGTGCTGCCCCCCGGCGCTGCGCGCCGTTTGAGCGGGCGCAAACGCCGAATGATCGTGCGCTCGGAGCATCTGCCCGTCGGCGCTCGCCGGCCCGAGCCGCCGACGCTGACACAGGCGCAGGAGCAGGCGCTGCGGTCGCTGAGCGCGGCGCTCGACGCGGGCCGCTTTCAGCAGAGTCTGCTGCAGGGAGTGACGGGATCGGGCAAGACCGAGGTCTACCTGCGCGCCGCCGCGGTCGCGCTGGAGCAGCGCCGGGGCGCGATTGTGCTCGTACCGGAGATCGCGCTGACGCCACAGATCGTCGGGCGCTTTCAGGAGCGCTTTGGCGAGACCGTCGCGGTACTGCATTCGCGTCTGCGGCCAGGCGAGCGCTACGAGGAATGGCGGCGGTTGCGCACCGGTGAGGCGCGCGTGTGCGTTGGTCCGCGCTCGGCCGTGTTCGCGCCGATCGAGCGGCTCGGCCTGATTGTCGTCGACGAGGAGCATGACGTCTCCTATAAGCACGAGGGCGACCCCCGCTATGACGCGCGCGAGGTGGCGGCCGAGCGTGCGCGATCGAGCGGCGCGCTGTTGCTGCTGGGCAGCGCGACTCCGCGCCCGGAGAGCGTTCATCTCGCCGCGTCCTCGCGGCCCATGGCGTTCCTGCAGCCATCGCCGACGCCACCGCTGCTGCGCCTGTCCACGCGCGTTGACGGACGTCCGCTGCCGGAGGTGAGCGTGCTCGACATGCGTAGCGGCGATCATGCCGGCCTGCATCCCGTAACTGCGCAGGCGCTCGCACAGGTGCGCGAGGCTCGGGGCAAGGCGATCGTGCTGCTCAACCGCCGCGGCTGGTCGAACTTCCTGTCGTGCCGCTCGTGTGGGCTGGTGTGGAGCTGCCCGCAGTGCGACGTCTCGCTCGTATTACACCGCCACGGTGGGCCGGCTCAGCCGGCCCGGTCAAGCGAGGCTGGAGGTCTCGCAACACGATCGGGACGCGGAGTGGGAGGCCCCGCGGGGGACTTCCTCGCGTGTCACCATTGCGGCCACCGCGAGTCCGCACCCGAACGCTGTGGGCAGTGCGGTTCGATCTCGGTCGCGCGCCACGGCGCGGGGACCGAGCGCGTCCAGCACGATCTCGCTGTCGCGCTCGGCGACGACGATCGTTTTCCCGTCCTGCGCCTCGACGCCGACACGGTTTCAGGCTCGCCCGCCCAAGGGATCGCTACGCTGCTGCGCCGGTTCGAGGCGGCCGAGTCGGGCGTGCTGATCGGCACGCAGATGGTCGCCAAGGGCCACGACTTCCCGGACGTGACGCTCGGGGTCGTGCTCGACGCCGACGCGACCCTGCGGTTTCCCGACTTTCGCGCGGAGGAGCGCACGTTCGCGTTGATCGCCCAGCTCGCCGGGCGCGTCGGCCGCGGGGCGGACGGCCGCGTGCTCGTGCAAACGATCGCTCCCGAGGCCCGCGCGATCACCCACGCGGCCCGGCACGACAGCGACGGTTTTCTCGCGGGCGAGCTGGAGCGCCGCCGGGCGCTGCGCTACCCGCCGTTCTCGCACCTGATCAGAATCGTCTGTGCCGCTGTGGAGAGCGCCCCCGCGCGGGCTGCGGCGAGTGCTCTGGCCGATGACCTGAAGGCATCGCTTCTCGGTCCAGCGGGTCCCGGCCGATCTCCGATTGACAGGGCGGTCGCATCGCACAGCTCAGCGGCGGTCCTGGGGCCGGCGGCGCTGTTCAGGCTGCGTGGGCAGGAGCGCCAGGTGCTGGTGATCAAGGCCGCCGAGCGCCGTCCCGCCGTGCGCGCTGTCGGGGAGGCCGTGCGGCGTGTCGCCGATGATCGCGCGCACAAGGGCGTGAGCTTCGGTGTGGATGTCGATCCCCAATAGGCGGGATGGGATCGCGCTCGTCAGCTCATAAACTCAGTCAAGGATGTCAGCAGAAGCAGAGGATCACACCATCGAGGAAGACACGCTTCAGGAGCTTGCGAGGCCGCGGTCCGACCAGGACGACGTTGAGGTTGAGCGCGAGCAGGACGCACCGAGAGCAGCCGAGCTCGATCCCGAGACCCGTGCCCGTCGCGACGGCGCTCTGCGTCATGTCCGCAAGTTCGGCGACCCCGTGCTGCGCGCTACCGCGCTGCGGGTCGAGCGCTTTGATGGGGAGCTGAAGGCGGAGATCGAGCGCATGGGCGAGCTGATGCACGATGCGCTCGGCGTCGGGTTGGCCGCCACCCAGCTGGGGGTGCTGCACCGCGTCCTCGTATACCGCGCATACACGGAAGATCCGGTGACCGCGCTTGTCAACCCGGTGCTGGCGTGGTCGAGCGAGGAGCGGGAGGCAGCCGAAGAGGGGTGTCTCAGTCTGCCCGGCGTGCACGTCGAGGTGGAGCGCCCGGCACGGGTGCGCGTGCAGGCTCAGGACGAGGCCGGCAGGGAGCTCGAGATCGAGGCGGAGGGCCTGGAGGCCCGAGTCATCCAACACGAGATCGACCACCTCGACGGCGTGCTGATACTCGACCGCATCTCGCGGGAGGCGCGCAAGCAGGCGATGCGCGCGATGCGCGAAGCGCGTGAAGGCGATACGGCTGACGCTCGTCCCGTCCGGGTGGCCGACCCCGACGCGAGCCCCGCTTAACCGCGCCCGCGACGAGAGGCGGAGGGCGATCATGCGTACGGTCTTCATCGGCACGTCGGCGTTTGCGGCGTCGGTGCTGGAGCGCCTGGCCGCCGGCGAGCACAGGCCGGCGCTGGTGCTGACGCGGCCCGACCGTCCGCGCGGGCGTGGGCGTAAGCTCGGCGCTCCACCGGTGGCGCAGGCAGCACGCCGGCTGGAAATCGCGCTGGAGCAGCCGGCGAAGGTGAACGAGCCGCCGGCGCGCGAGCTGATCGCGCGGGCCGATCCCGACGCTGTGATCGTGTGCGCGTTCGGGGCGCTGATCTCCGAGCCGCTGCTGTCCGAGCATGAGCTGCTGAACGTGCACCCGTCGCTGCTGCCGCGCTGGCGGGGCGCCGCGCCGGTGGAGCGCGCGATCATGGCCGGCGACGAGCGCACGGGCGTCTCGATCATGCGCCTGACCGCGGGTCTCGACAGCGGACCTGTGTGCTTGGCCGAGTCGATCGCGATCGAGCCGAACGACACCTACGGTTCGCTCGCCGAGCGTCTGCAGTCGCTCGGTGGCGAGCTGATCGCGCGCGCGCTCGACCTGGCCGCGAGCGGCGAGCCGCTGACGTTCCTCGAGCAGGACGAGTTGGGCGCCACCTACGCCGAGAAGATCGGCCCCGTGGACCGCCTGCTGGATCCGGCTCGCCCGGCGGTGGAGCTCGAGCGCACTGTCAGGGCGCTGCACCCGCACATCGGCGCGCGCTTGGCGCTCGCCGACGGAACGTTTCTGGGAGTGCACGTCGCACGCGTTGTGGCGGGCGGACCGGCCGATGCGCCGCCTGCGGGCACGCTCGCGCGGGATGGCGAGCGACTGCTGTATGGCACTGACGATGGAACGCTCGAGCTCCTATGCGTTCGGCCCGCGGGCGGGCGTGCCATGGGTGGCGGCGCGTATCTGCGCGGACATGCCCGCTGAAGCTCGGCTCTGCGCGTACGCGGTCTTGCGCCGGGTGTTCGAGGACGGCGCATACGCCGACAGGGCGCTGCAGGCGCAGGCGCTGGGTCTGGGCGCGCGTGACCGCGCGCTGGCGATGCGCCTCGCCTACGGCGCGGTCCAGCGCCGCGGCACGCTCGATCACCTGATCGGGCTGCTGGCGCAGCGCTCGCCGCGGCGCCTGGACGCGCCCGTGCTGGCCGCGTTGCGGCTCGGCCTGTACGAGCTGCTGTATCTCCGGGGCGCCCCCGACCACGCGATCGTCGCCGACGCGGTCGAGCTGGCAAAGACGAACGCCCGGGCCGGGCACGGACTCGTCAACGCTGTGCTGCGCCGTGCCACGCGCGAGGGTGCGCGACTGCTGGACGGCTTGGACGACGCCACGCCCGAGGACGCGGCCATCAAGCACTCACACCCGCAGTGGATTGCCCGGCTGTGGTGGGAGAAGCTCGGCGCGGAGCACGCGCGTGCGCTCATGGCTTACGACAACGAGCCCGGCGAGGTGGCATTGCGCGCAAACACGCTCGTAACCGACGCGCCCGCCCTCGCGCGAGAGCTGGCGTGGGGTGGCCCGGTGGGCGATTCTGCGGGTGAGGAGGCGGGCAGTCGGGCGGGCGAGGAGGCGGGTAGTAGATCACCCGTGAGGACGCACCCCGATCCGGAGATACCGGAGGCGCTTGTGCTCGAAGACCCGTTCGACATGCACGCCTCCAGCGCGTGGCGGGAGGGAGCGTTCATCGCGCAGTCGCGTGCGGCGATGCTCGTCGCACGCGTGCTCGCCCCCGAGCCGGGGGAGCTGGTGCTCGATCTGTGTGCCGCGCCGGGAGGCAAGAGCACGCACCTCGCGGCGCTGATGGGAGGGACGGGACAGGTCGTGGCCGTGGAGCGCGACCGGCGCCGGGCGGGAGCGCTGCTGCGCACCGCACAGCGACTGCGTGCTCACAACGTGCGCGTCGAGCTGGCCGATGCCGCGCAAGCGCGCCCGGAGGGCGCAGCGTTCGACCGCGTGCTGGTGGACCCACCGTGCTCGGGGCTGGGGACGCTGCAGGCGCGTCCCGACCTGCGCTGGCGGATGGAGCGCTCGCGCATCCCCGAGCTGGAGCGCATCCAGGCGAGGATCCTCGCGGCGGCCGCCGACGCTGTCCGTCCGGGCGGCGTGCTGGTCTACTCTACGTGCACGATCTCTCCGACCGAGAACGAGCGCCGGATTGCCGCACTCCTGGATGTCAACGACGATTTCGTACTCGATGACCTCGGCGTCGAGCAACCGGGGCGCGCCAACCCGAATATGCCCGAGACCGTGTTGACCCTGCCCCATCGCGACCGCACCGCGGGCTTCTTCATCGCCCGGCTGCGCCGGGAGGGCTGAGGCTATGGCCCGCGAGCCCGAGGCATCCACCAAAGTCCCGGTCGAGCTCGGTCCACTCTGCCCGCACTGCGGCGAGCCGTGGCTGCGCCCGACGAACCTGCCGGGGCGCTATCGCTGCGTGTACTGCCTGCACCGCTTCGAGCTCACCTCGGTGTGCCCGAATTGCGGTGAGCACTCGACGATAGTGCGCATGTCCTCGACGGCGATCCTGAAGTGCAACAACTGCGGCGACTCCATGTTGCAGGCCATATGAGCGAGTCTGCCGGCAAGCTGCTGAAAAAAGGCTTACATGTCGCGCCGTCGATCCTGTCCGCGGACTTCGCGCGGCTGCGCGAGCAGGTCGGTGAGGTGCTGGACGCGGGCGCGCGGGTCATTCACGTGGACGTAATGGATGGCCACTTCGTCCCGCCGATCACCGTCGGTCCGCTGGTGCTCGCCGCGCTACGCGAGCAGACGCACGAGGCGGGGGCCGTGCTCGACGTGCATCTGATGATCGAGCGTCCCGAGCGTCACGTGTCCGACTTCGTGCAGGCGGGCGCCGACTCAATCACGTTCCATGCCGAGGCCACCCCACATGTCGCCTACACGGCGGATCTGATCTGTCAGAGCGGGCTTGGCGTCGGCGTGGCGATCAACCCTGCCACTCCGGTTGGCGCGCTGGCCGAGGTGGTCGAGCTTCTGGACGTGGCACTGTGCATGACCGTCAACCCGGGCTGGGGCGGACAGCCATTCATCGCCCATTCGCCGGACAAGATCGAGCGCGTCAGGGCGATCGTCGGCGCCGATGTGGCCGTAGAGGTGGACGGGGGCATCAACCCCACCACCGCGCCCGGGTGCAGACAGGCTGGTGCGAACGTGTTCGTGGCGGGGTCGGCGATCTTCGGCGGGAGCGACCCCGGCGAGTCCTACCTGGCGATCGCGCGCGCCGTCGGCGCGGCCTGATCCGCCTGACGGCCGACCACCGGCGCTCCGTCACGGCGCCCACGCCAGTAGAGCATTCCCAGCGCTAGCGCCAGCACGGCGGTCGCCCCGGCGTAGCCGATCTCGGTGCGTAGCAGCTGTTCGCTCACGATCGGTGTCAGCATCCAGGCGAGGAACAGCACGGCCGCCAGCCCCCAGCAGCCGGCGGCGGCGCGCGCGCGGTTGCGCGCCAGGGCGGCCTGATTGAGTGTGCCGGAGGTCAGGTGCAGGCCCATTCCCAGACCCACGAGGGCGAGGCCGAACCGGCCGTAGGAAAAGTTCTGCCCGAACAGGTGAGTCATGGCGAAGGGTCCGATCGCCAGCAGACCCAGCGCCACCGCCGTGGCGAAGGCGGCGATCGCCAGCACGGTGATGCGGATGGCCCGGGCAAATGCCTCGTGACCCTCGGTGACCTCCAGGCCTGTCAGGTGGGGCAGCAGCGAGGTCTGGATCGCCTGGAACAGCTGCAGCGGGGCGCGCGCGATCAGCAGCACGTCGAACACGATCCCCGGCAGGGCCTTATACGGCGAGGTGGCCGCAACGGTCAGCACGGCGGCGTTCAGCAGCGTCTGCTCGGACAGCATGATGCCCGACACCCAGCCGGCGAAGCCCGTGCCTCGTCGCAGAGAGAGCTCCTCATGCGCGGCGGCTTCCTGGACGCCCTCGGTCCCCGGACCCGCCAAAGCCGCCTCAGCCTCGTCCACCGTGATCGGCGTCGCTAGCGCCAGATCGGCTTTGTGAGGATGGATTCCCGCCCGCCCCGGCGTGGTGGCGCTCGTCTCGCGCCGCTCCTCCCCGCGCCGGGCGAACGCGGCTGGCACCACCACCAGCGATACCAAAGGCGCGGCCGCGATGCCCAGCGCCACGACCGTCTGTCCACTGGAGACGCCCAGCGCGACGGCCAGCGCGAAGCAGATGCGTGCCAGCGCCTCCATCAGCACCAGGCACCCAAACAGGACGAAGTATTCGTGACCCGCCAGCCAGCCGCGCGCGAAGTAGCTGGCGGCGTAGGCCAGAGTGCCCACCACCAGCACGTAATACAGCGCGGCATAGCCATCGAAGACCCGGTTCACCAGCACTTCGCGCAGCGCCAGCGCCGTGATCAGGAAGGCCAGCGCGAAGCCCATCTGGATGGCGATCGGGACGCGCAGCGGGTGCTCTCCGTGCCCGTGTGCCCTGCGCTCGGCGATCGTACGCGAGAGCAGCTGTTCGATCGGCCGGTAGATCACGGAGATGATCACGAACATGACCGACCACAACAGCGCCACGCGGGAGGCCGCGTCTTCGCTCAACACATGGCTTGCGATCGAGAAGAACGCAAACGTCAAAAGCCCTGTGCAGGCGATTCCCACCGACAGGACCCGCGCGCCGCGGCCGTAGGAGCGCTCAGAGGGTGGCGCAGCCGGCCGGAGGCCGGCGAGCCGGGCCCCTCTGTCCCTTTTCCCGCTAGAGGCGGACAAGCAGCATCGTCCACGGAAACGGCGAGCGCACCTCGATCACCTTTCCGTGGCGCGCCAGCATGGCAACGAAGCTCCGCCTGGACCAGTGGTTTAGATGCCCGGGGGTGTTGCCCCGGTCCGACCAGTAGGCCCCGCGGGCCATGTTGAGCATCCGCCACAACGGCTCGTGCGGAACCGACACGAGCAGGTATCGCTCGGCGCAGCGTGCCATCTCGCTCAGCGTGTGCTCCGGGTCGGGGAGGTGCTCGAGCACCTCGATCGCGCTGGCCAGATCGAACTCATTCTCGGCGAACGGCAGGTTCTCGGCCTGCATGACGCGGTACTCGAGGTTCGGGGCGCTGCGCTGCGCCCACCCAGCCTGGATCGACTCCTCCTCCAGGTCGATCCCGACGACGCGCCTGCTCTCTCCGAGGCGCCTGGCCCACTTGTGCACGAGCACACCCTCGCCGCAGCCGACATCCAGTAGCGAACGAGGATCGGCGCGGGCGAGGAGCTCATCCAGCGCGCCCTCGAACCCGGCCATCATGCGCCGCACGAGCGGGTTGGTCGAATCGTACTTGTCGTAGGTGTTGCCGGTGACGATCCCGTCCTCGGACACGGTCACGCCCGTGCTCACAGTCGCACCGCCTCGTGTTCTTCGGTCTCTTCCAGCTTCTGTCGCGCGTCTGCGTTCTCGTTCTTTCTTTGGCTCTTCTGTCCGTTTGGATCCTCCGCCCAAGCACTCTCCTCGGGGGCGCCGGGTTCATAGTGGGATGGCGCTACGCCCAGTTGCAGCTCGATCCGTCGTACCCGCTCGAAGGTTCGCTGGGTCATCACCCGCTGGGCCGCGAGCAGGTCGCCGATTACGCCGAGCGCCCACAGCACGACCGCGGCTATGAACAGGACCGCGCCGAGGATCAGCGATTGGACGTGGCCCTTGCCGTTGCCTTCGAGATAGGCGACGGCGAAGCGGATCCACACGCCGATCGAGACCAGACCGATCAGCAGGGCGAGGCTCCAGAACACGCGCAGCGGCTCGTACTGGGCATAGATTCGGAAGATCGAGACGGTGCTGCGCCGCACGTAGGCGCCCATCGACGGGAACAGACGCGACTCGCGCGTCTTTGGGTTGGTGCGGATCGGGACGTGGTCGATCGCGACTAGCAGCTTGCCGGCCTGGATGATGGTCTCCAGCGTGTAGGTGAACCGCGACACGACCATCATCTGGATGGCCGCCTCACGGTTGTAGGCGCGAAAACCGGATGTGGTGTCGGGCACCGAGGTGGAGGACGCCTGGCGCACGACCCACGAGCCGAGTCGCTGCAGGGTCTTCTTCAGCGGCGAAAAATGCTCGATTCCGCTCACCTCCCGGTCTCCGACCACCATGTCGGCCCGTCCGTCGAGGATCGGGCGTACGAGCCTGGACACGTCCGGTCCGTAGTACTGGTTGTCGGCGTCGGTGTTGACGATCACGTCCGCGCCCAGCTTCAGGGCCGTGTCGATGCCGGCCTGGAATCCCGCGGCCAGGCCCTTGTTGTTGGTCAGACGAACCAGATGATCGACGCCACGATCACGCGCGACCGCGATCGTGTCGTCGGTCGAGCCGTCGTCGATGACCAGCCACTCTACGACGTCGAAGCCGTCCACTTCGCGCGGCAGGTCGGCGAGCGTCTGCGGAAGCTGGTCGGCCTCGTTGAAGCAGGGGATCTGAATGATGAGCTTCATGGGTGGAGGATACGCTCTGCTGCCTATGGCCAGCGCGACGCTCAGCAAGCCGCGGCAGGACACGACTCCGCTGTGGCGGTTGCGGGCGGTCGATGCCTCGACGTGGGCGAAGATCGGTTTCGCGGTCCTGTGCGCGGGGGCGCTGTTCGGCTACTTCGCCTACCCCACCTACCCGACGTACGACTCCTTCTACGCGCTGCTGTGGGGCCGGGATCTGCTGCACCTGCACCTGCCGGACTTCCGGGTGTATCGCGGTCCGACCGAGCATCCACTGGCGATCGCGTTCGGGATGCTCTGCTCGATCTTCGGCCAGGGCGGGGCGCGGCTGATGGTGCTCGGGTCGATCGCCTCGTTCGTGGCGGTCGTGACCGGCATCTACCGGCTGGGACGGCTGTGCTTCGGCCCGGTCGTCGGGCTGTTCGCCGCCCTGCTCGTGCTGAGTCGCTTCTTCGTCGAGAATCTCGCCGCCCAGGGGTACCTGGACATCTCCTATGTCGCGCTGATCGTGTGGGCGATCGTGTTCGAGGTCGAACGGTCCCGGCGTGGCACGCTCGTCTTTGTGGCGCTGGCCGCCGCGGGATTGCTGCGCCCGGACGCGTGGGTGTTGAGCGGCGTGTACTGGCTGTGGTGCGCATGGCCGCGTCGCAGCGGTGCGTCGATCGAGAACCCCATGCGGTTGCGGTATCTAGGCCTCGCTTTGATTGCTCCGGTCGTGTGGGTCGGCGTGGATGCGATCGTGACCGGCGACCCGTTGTATTCGTTGCACTCGACCGCCGGGTTGGCGCAGGAACTCGAACGCGCACAGGGACTGTCGAGCGTGGTCGCGTCGGTATGGACGTTCGGGGTGCGAATTGACAAGCTGCCGGTGATCCTCGGCGCGCTCGTGGGCGTGCCGATCGCGGTGTGGATGGCGCCGCGCCGCGTGCTCACGCCGCTGGCGGCGCTGGTGCTACTGATCGCGGTGTTCGTCGCCGAGGGCGCGGCCGGAGCGTCGGTGATCGACCGCTACCTGATGGGGGCCTCGATCGTGCTGCTGCTGTTCTGCGCGGTCGCGATCGGCGGCTGGGCGATGCTGCAGCCGAGCTCGGCGCTGCGCCGCGTGTGGATGGTCGGCGCCGCCGCGCTGGTGCTCTACGGCGGCGTGTCGGTCGCCACGACGCTTAGCCTGTCGAACCTACGCACGACCCTCGCATACCACGATGATTTCCACGAGGGGCTGGCCGCGGCTCTCTCGAACCAGCGCGTGCATGCTGTCCTGAAGCGCTGCCCGCTGGTCTCGCTCCCGGACAACAAGCTGATTCCCGACGCGCGCTGGATCCTCGACAGTGTCGGCCAGCACGACATCGTGGCGCGCAGCCAGGCGCGCGCAGACGCGAAAAAAGGCGCCCACCAACTCGAGGATCGTCTGAGCAAGGGCAGCGTTGCGGTCTATCCGCTCGGCAGCGCCGTCTTCTTCGAGGCGATCGTCGACGTTGGCGACGATCCCCGCGACCAGGTCCCACAGGCTGGATATCGTCGCATCTACACGAGTCGCTACTACGCCGTGTATGACAACTGCTGAGGACTCCAGCTCCGACGAGAGTGTCCACGGCGCCAGCGCCGGAACGGGCTCGCGCCGCTGGGCATGGGGCGGGCTGGCGGTCGTGCTCGCGGGAGGGCTTGGGCTGCGCCTGTGGGGCATCGGGCAGGGCTTGCCCTACGCGTACAACGCCGACGAGGCCGACCATTTCGTGCCGCACGCCATCGACATGTTCGGGCACAGCCTGAACCCGCATTACTTTGCCAACCCGCCTGCGTACACGTACGTGCTGCACTATCTGTTCGCCATCTCCTACGGGGGAGCCTCGGGCGTGCAGCACGTGATCGCGGCACACCCAGGCGACCTCTACACGCTCGCGCGGGTGGCTGCGGCGGTGCTCGGCACACTGGCGCTGTGGCTGCTGTACGCGGCAGGGGCGCGACTGTTCGGCCGCTGCGTGGGGCTGCTCGCGGCGGCGATCGAGGCGGTCGCGTTCCTGCCGGTGTTCTACGCGCACCTGGCGCTCAACGACGTGCCGACGCTCGCGCCGCTGACGCTCTCGCTGCTGGGAGCCGCCGGGGTATTGCGCAAAGGTCGCACGCGCGACCATCTGCTGGCGGGCGTCGGGCTGGGGCTGGCCTGCGCGAGCAAGTACACGGCCGGGATCGTGCTCGTGCCGTACCTGGCCGCCGTCGCGGCGTGCTACCTGGACGTCGCGGCCGAGCTGGGGTCGGCGCGCGCCGGGCGGCGCGCGGTGGGCGGGATCGCGCTGGCAGGCGTAGCGGCGATCGTCGCGTTCCTGCTCGCGAACCCGTACGCGATCCTCGACTACTCAAAGTTCCACTCCGAACTGGTCCACCAGTCGACGCTGTCCGCCGAAGCTCAGGGCAAGCTCGGCGCGCCCAGAGACGGCGGGCTGGCCTACTACCTGTGGACCCTGACCTGGGGCCTTGGTTGGGCACCCGCGCTGGCCGCGCTGGGGGGCGCGCTGAGCGTGTGGCGCCGCGAGCGAGCGCTCGGCTGGCTGCTCGTTCCGGCGCCGCTGCTGTATCTCGCGTTCATGGGCGTCCAGGGTCGTTACTTCGGCCGCTGGCTGCTACCGATATTCCCGATCTTGTGTCTGCTCGCCGCGCTGTTTGCGCTGCAGCTTGTGGACGCGATCACGTGCCGGCAGCCGCGCATGCGCGTTGCGCTCGTCGTGGTGGTCGTCGCGGTACTGCTCGCGCAGGGACTTGTGTACAGCATCCATTCGGGCAAGGTGCTCTCTCGCGCGGACACGCGCAACCAGACGCGAGCCTGGATGCTCGCGCACATCCCGGCCGGCACGCCGATCGTGGTCGAGCCGGTGGCGCCAAACGGGTGGGTCACGCGCTGGAGCAAGTATCCATCGCTATGGCTGCGGATCTCTCCGACGGGTGGGCTGGAGCCGAATCCGATCGAAAAAGTCGGTATCGAGGACTACGAGCGCACGCTCGCTCCGGCGCTGATCGACTACTACGAAGCGCACTTCTACTGCTGGGTGATGAGCGGCTCGACCGAGTCCGGGCGGGCGCTGGCCGACCCGAAGGAAGTGCCGCTGGCGATCGCCTACTACCGCGAACTGCAGCGGCGGGGCGAAGTCGTCTACCGGGCCTCACCGTACGCGCGTGGTCAGGGGGGCGGGCGGGAATCCGTACCCTTCGACTTCGACTGGAGCTTCGACTACTACCCGCTCGCCTACGAGCGCCCGGGACCGCAGATGACCGTGTACCGGCTGCACGGCGGGCGATGTGCGCGATGATTCCGGGGCGTTTGTCTCGGCCGTTTATCCTGGATGGCGAGATGACGACCTGTACGGACACCGATAGGGAGTACTTGGCGCGGGCGATCGAGCTGGCGCGCAACGGCGGGGGCATGGTCAAGCCGAACCCCGTGGTCGGCGCGGTGGTGGCGCGCGAGGGTGAGGTGATCGGTGAGGGCTGGCACGAACGGTTCGGCGCAGCGCACGCGGAGGTGAACGCGATCGAGGCCTGCGGCATGGCCGATCTGAGCGACGCGACGCTGTATGTGTCGCTGGAGCCGTGCTGTCACGAGGGTAAGACGCCGCCGTGCACGGACGCGATCGTGCAGTCGGGAATCAGGCGCGTGGTGGTCGGCTCGGACGATCCGACCGAGAAGGCCGCGGGACGCGGCCTGGGCATCCTGCGCGACGAGGGCGTTGAGGTCGTGCTCGCCGACGGCGAGCTGGCCACGAGCGCACGGCTGCTGAACCAGGCGTTTCGCAAGCACGCGCGCGTCGGGCGACCGTGGGTGCTGTTCAAGTCCGCGATGACGCTCGACGGCAAGGTTGCGACGAGGACTGGCGACTCGCAGTGGATCAGCGGCGAGGCAAGTCGCGAGCTGGCCCACCAATGGCGCGCGTCGGTCGATGCGGTCGTCGTAGGCATCGGCACTGCGCTGGCCGACGACCCACGGTTGACGGCACGCCCGGACGGTCTCATCGACGAGCTCGAGCATCAGCCCAGGCGCGTCGTGTTCGATTCGCTCGCGCGCCTGTCGCCCAGCTCCCAGCTCGTGTCGGCGGCGCTCGAGATCCCGCTCACGGTCGTCGTCTCACGTGCGGCGGCGCGCGCGGACACCGACGCGCTGGAGGCCGCCGGCGTGCAGGTGCTCGTCGCGACTGGCGAGAACGAGCCGGCGCGGGTGCGCTCGGCGCTCGAGCAGCTCGGCGCGATCGGCGTCTCATCGGCGCTGCTGGAGGGCGGGCCGCACCTCGCGGGCGCGTTTCTGGACGTGGGTGAGATCGACGAAATTCGCCTGTTCCTGGCGCCGCTCCTGCTCGGCGGAAGCGCCGCGCGCGATCCCCTGGAGGGCAAGGGCGTCGAGCGGATCTCCGAGGCGCTGCGCGCGCTGACGTGCGAGTGCGAGAGCGTCGGCGAGGATCTGCTGATCAGCGCGAGACTGCGTGAGTGGTGAGGGCAAACGCGACCGGGACCGGCATCATTATGTTCACCGGCCTGATCGCGGATCTCGGTAGTGTCACGGCGCTGCAGCGAAACGGCGAGGGGGCGACGCTTGAGATCTCCACGCGACTGGCGAGCGAGCTGCGGCAGGGCGACTCGGTCGCCGTCAACGGCGTGTGCCTGACAGCGACCGACGTTCGTGACGGGGGGTTCGCGGCGGCGGCAATGATCGAGACGCTGCGCCGCTCAGCGCTGGATGAGCTGCGGCTCGGGGCGAAGGTCAATCTCGAGCTGGCCCTGCGCTCCGAGGACCGTCTCGGGGGGCATGTCGTGCAAGGTCATGTCGACGGCACCGGCACAGTTGGCGATATCCGGGAGGAAGGGTTTGCGCGTGTGCTGAGGATCGACGCCGACCCCGGCCTGGGTCGCTACCTGGTCGAGAAGGGTTCGGTCGCGGTGAACGGCGTCAGCCTGACCGTCGGCCCGCCACATGGCGACAGCTTTGACGTTTCGCTGATCCCGGAGACGCTGCAACGCACGAACCTGGGGGAAGCGGTCGTCGGAGATCGGGTCAACCTGGAGGTGGACGTCCTCGCAAAGCACGTTGAGCGACTGATGGAGGCCCGACAATGAGTGAGACCCGCACAACCACCCCGTTCGCCACGATCGAGGAGGCGCTCGAGGAGATCCGCGCGGGGCGGATGATCGTCGTGTGTGACGACGAGCATCGAGAGAACGAGGGCGATTTGACGCTGGCGGCCCAGTTCGCCACGCCGGAGGCAATCAACTTCATGGCCAAGGAGGGTCGCGGGCTGATCTGCCTGTCGTTGACGTCCGAGCGCTGTGAGGAGCTGGGCCTGGAGCTGATGGCGGCCAAGAACGAATCGTCATTCGAGACGCCGTTCACGGTCTCGATCGAGGCGCGTGAGGGAGTGACGACGGGGATCTCCGCGCACGATCGCGCGCGCACGATCCAAGTAGCGATCGATCCCAAGACCCACCCGCGGGATCTCGTGCAACCGGGGCACATCTTTCCGCTGAAGTCGCGCTCCGGAGGCGTGCTCGAGCGAACCGGACAGACAGAGGCGGCGGTCGATCTGGCTCGCCTGGCGGGACTGAACCCGGCCGGGGTGATCTGCGAGGTGATGAACGACGACGGCACGATGGCGCGCGTGGGTGATCTCGCCGGCTATTGCGAGCGGCACGAGCTGAAGATGATCACGATCGCCGATCTGATCGCCTACCGCCGGCGTCACGACAAGCTCATCGAGCGAGTCGCCGCGGCACGGCTGCCGACCGCGTTCGGCGAGTTCGAAGTCGTCGGCTATCGCTCCCTCCTCGACGAGAAGCACCATGTGGCGCTCGTCAAGGGCGATGTGTCCGCCCGCAGCGACGTGCTGGTACGTGTGCACTCGGAGTGCCTCACCGGCGACGTGTTCCACTCACTGCGCTGCGATTGCGGCGAGCAGCTGGAGTCGGCTCTGGCGATGATCGAGGCCGAGGGCGAGGGGGTGTTGCTGTACCTTGCTCAGGAGGGCCGTGGCATCGGCCTGCTGAACAAGCTGAAGGCCTATCGCTTGCAGGAGGACGGCCTGGACACGGTGGAGGCCAACCTCCAGCTCGGGCTGCCGGCCGACCTGCGCGACTACGGGATCGGCGCCCAGATACTCGTCGACCTTGGTCTCTCCTCGATCAGGATCCTCACGAACAACCCCAAGAAGATCCGAGGTCTGGAGGGCTATGGGCTGTCAGTGAGCGCCCAGATCCCGATCGAGCACCCCCCGAACGTGCACAACGAGGAGTACATGCGCACGAAGGCGCGGCGCATGGGGCACACCTTGCATCACCAGGGCTTGAATCTCGACGAGGAGCTGCTGCATTCCGAGCGTGAGCAAGACCGGGCCAAGGATCGCTGCGTATCCGACCGTCGCGCATCCGATCAGGGAGATTCGTGAGCGAGCGCTTCGCGATCGTCGTCGCGCGCTTCTACGAGGAGCTCGCCGAGCGCCTGCTGGCCGGGGCGAATGAGGCGTTCACGCGGGCCGGCCACTCAGACGTACGGGTGTTCGACGTGCCCGGCGCGTTCGAGCTGCCGCTCGCCGCGAGCTACGCGGCAAAGTCCGGGCGCTTTGATGGGGTGGCATGCCTGGGGGCGGTGATCAGGGGCGAGACCGATCACTACGACTACGTCTGTGCTGAGACCGCACGGGGCGTGATGCGGGTGACGCTCGAGACGGGAGTGCCGTGCGCATTCGGGGTGCTGACGTGCGCGACGATGGAACAGGCGCTCGCGCGCGCCGGGGGAGACAAGCGCGATCAGGGACGGCACGCGGCCGAGGCGGTGCTGGCGATGGCAGCGCTGCGCGACGAGCTCGGCGACAGTCGCAGCGTGCCGGCCAGGCCTGTCGGCTAAACTGCCGGGGCGCATGGCTAAGGTGTGTCACAGCTGCGGCAAGGGTCCCGCGTTCGGGCAGAGCCGCAGCCACTCGATGGTCGCGACCAAGCGGCGCTTCGATCCGAACCTGCAGAAGGTGCGGATCCTCGTCGGCAAGGCGCCGCGGCGCGTGTACGTGTGCACGCGCTGCCTGAAAGCGGGCAAGGTCACCAAGGCCGCCTGACCGCTCCGGTCCCGCCGCGAAGGTCAGACTCCGCCGGACCTGATAAGACCTAGCGCAGTGAGCGACACCAACCTGGTTCGTTTTCGTGCGGCGGTGGCGGGGGCGCTGGCGCACCTGGAGTCCCGTCGTGAGGAGGTCAACGACCTCAACGTATTCCCGGTCGCCGACGGGGACACCGGCGACAACATGGCGCTGACGCTGCGCGCGGTGCTGGCAGAGCTCGACCGTCTGCTGGGGTCAGGCGGCGAGGTGCGCACGATCGATGAGATCGGGCGTGAGGAGATCGTGCAGTCGGTCGCGCGCGCGGCGCTGCTGGGTGCGCGCGGCAACTCTGGCGTGATCCTCTCCCAGCTGATCCGCGGCGCCGCCGAGGAGCTGGTGTCGCGGCCGGGGCAGCTGATCGACGCGACGTTGATCGGAGCGGCGCTGGCGAACGCCGCCGACCGTGCGTATGCGTCTGTGCGCGAGCCGGCGGAGGGCACGATCTTGACGGTCGCGCGCGAGATGGCGCACAAGATCATGACCGACGTCGCGCACAGCCCGGAGAATCCGCGCTTGGGCCCGGCGACCGATCCCAGCATGCAGGACGCCGCGATCGCGGACACCCTGGAGCGCGCGGTGGTGACCGGTCAGGAGTCGGTCAAGCGCACCCCGGAGCTGCTGGCGGCGCTGCGCGAAGCGGGCGTCGTGGACGCCGGCGGGTACGGGCTGACGATCATTTTCGCGGGCGTCGTCGCGGCGTTGCGCGGCGAGGACGCGCCCGAGCTGGAGCATCACGCACCTGCGCAGATCACCCATCCACAGCACGTCTCGAGCACCTACCGGTTCTGCACCAACTTTGCGATCATCGGCGACGGCCTGAGCGCGGGCAGGTTTATCGCGCCGCTGGAGGCGCTTGGGGACTCGGTGCTGGTGGTGGGCGACGCGAGCACGCTGAAGGTGCACCTGCACACCGACGAGCCCGAGCGCGCGACCGCCGTGTTCGCCGACGCGGGGGAGATCTCGCGGCTGGACATCGCCGACATGCGCCTGCAGGTAGCCGAGCGCAAGGAGCGCCTCGGCACGGACCGGGACAACGGGACTATGGGCGCGGTCGCGCCGGGCGTCTCGAGCCCGCGGGTGCGCTGCGGAACGCTGGCGGTCGTCAGCGGCGACGGGTTGGCTGCGATGTTCAGGGAGCTGGGCGTGCACACGATCGACGGTGGTCCGACACTGAACCCGTCCACATATGAGCTGCTGGCGGCGATCCACGAGGTGCCTGCCGAGGAGGTGTTGGTGCTGCCGAGCAGCCCCAACGTGGTGATGGCGGCCGAGCGCGCCGCCGAGCTGTCGGACAAGCAGGTGATGGTCGCGCCTGCGGCTGGCCAGCAGGCGGGATTGGTGGCGGCCGTCGCGCTGGAGGCGGATCGCAGCGTCGAGGAGAATGCGCAAGCGCTGGTGGGGGCGCTGGCGCACGTGCGCACGGGCGCGGTCGCGCAGGCCGCGCGCGACGACACCCAGGGGCGGTTCAAGCGCGGCGAGGCGGTCGGGTTCGTCGCCGAGGAGGTGCACGCGTGGGGCGAGCCCGCGCGGACGCTGGGCGCGGTGATCGCGAGCCTCGGGCGAGACGCCGAGCTGATCAGCTGCCTCGTGGGCGAGGGGGCTCCGCTCGGATCCGAGGAGGTCGAAGCGATGGTCAACGGCAGCGTCGAGCTGGAGCTGCGCGACGGCGGTCAGCACGCATACTGGTGGTTGCTGGCCGCCGAGTAGTCGATTTAATACTATAGTATATATTTTAGATACTATAGTAATACGCACTTCCAAAAGTTAATACAACACTCGCCACTCCGACTAGCTCTCCGACCCCTTGCTCCATGATTCCTCGACCCCGAAAAACCTTCCGAAAAACCTCCGACTCTTCAACTCCCGGCTCCTCGACCCCAGTGATGACCGGGAGGGCGGGCATCATGCAGGTTGAGGATGTCCCCGCTTACCACAGCCGACGTCGAGTTCGCATCCGATCGAAATGTCGGTCTGAGGGCATTCGCGTCCCGTGAAGATCTGACCCCCGAACGGCTGCTGGCCGCGCCCGTGCGTTGGCCGAGGCCCTCGCGCCTGCAGGAGCCGTTGGACGTGCCGTCCGGCAAGATGGCGGACGGTCTGCAGGCGCTCGGGCTGACGAGCGTCGGCGCGCTGCTGGAGCACCTGCCGAGGGACAGCCGCGACGCGCGCACGGTCAGGGGCCTGAAGGAGGGCGAGGGGGCGACGGTTGCCGTGCAGGTGCGCGCGATAAGCGCACGACCGGTCAGACGGCGGGGGATGAAGCCGCTGGTGCAAGCGACCGTGTTCGACGAGACGGGGAGCATGAGCGCGACGTTCTTCAACCAGCCGTGGCTGGCGCAGCGATACAAGCCCGGAACGCGACTGGTGCTGCACGGCAAGACGACCGCGAGGGGCACGTTCAACGTCGCCCATCACGCGCTCGGCATAGACTCGGAGGCTCTCCCGACCCCCCATCCGACCTCCGACCTCGGCGATCGCGGTCAGGACGAGGCGAGGACGCCGGGCGAGATCGCCCACTACCCGGCGACGGAGGGCGTGAGCTCGACGCAGATACTGATGCTCGTGCAGGGCGCAAGGCATGCGCTGGCAGACGTGCCGGAGGCGCTGAGCGCGGCGACGAGGGTGTCCGAGGGGCTGCCGGGCAGGGCGGGCGCGCTGGCGGCGATGCACTACGCGCGCACGCCGCAGGAGCGCGAGGCAGGCAGGGAAAGGCTCGCGTTCGAAGAGCTGCTGCTGGCGCAGCTCGTGTTCCTGCGCCGCCGGGCCAGGCGCCACGCGCGCCGGGACGCGCCCACGTTGGTGCGGGCGCCGTCGCTGAGTGAGCGCTGGCTGAAAAACGAGCTGCCGTTCGCGTTGACGGACGATCAGCGCCGGGCGATCGACGCGATCGGTGAGGATCTCGCGCGGGAGCAGGCGATGCAGAGGCTGCTGCTGGGAGAGGTCGGCAGCGGCAAGACGGTGGTCGCGGTATGGACTTTGCTGCGCGCGGTCGAGCATGGGATGCAGGCCGCGCTGATGGCGCCGACGGAGACGCTTGCCGAGCAGCATTTCGCGACCCTGCAAACACTGCTCGGGGGCGAGCAGGCGAACGTGACATGCGCGCTGCTGACGGGGTCGACGCCCGCACGCAGGCGTGTTGACACTCTGGGCAAGCTGGCTGGCGGCGAGCTGTCGCTAGTGGTGGGCACGCACGCGCTGATCGAGCCGGACGTCGAGTTCGCTGCGCTCGCGGTCGCGGTGGTGGACGAGCAGCACCGGTTCGGTGTGCGCCAGCGGGCCGCGCTGGGAATGATTGGAAACCCCGCCCGCCCGATCGGAAATCCCACCCGCCCGGATTCCACCCGCCCGGCGCCACACGTGCTGCACATGACCGCGACGCCGATCCCGCGCACGCTGGCGCTCGCCAACTACGGCGATCTGGACACGACGATGCTGCGCGAGCTGCCCAAGGGCAGGCAGCCGGTCGACACGCGCATCGTGTCCGGCGAGGCTGAACGCGCGTGCGCGTATGAGGAGTTACGCCAGCAGTTGCGCGCGGGCCGGCAGGCGTATGTCGTGTGTCCGCTGATCGCCGAGCCCGAAGATGGTGAGGGGGACAAAACAAACGCCGCCGCCTCTTCCCTCACGGATACGCGCGCCGCGACCGCGGAGTTGGAAAGATTGCGTAAGGGCGAGCTGAAAGATCATCGTCTGGTGTTGCTACACGGCGGCATGAAGTCGCGCGAGAAAGCGCAGGCGATGGCGCAGTTCGCCTCGGGCGCGGCGGACGTGCTGGTCGCAACGACCGTGATCGAGGTCGGGATCGACGTGCCGAACGCGACGGTGATGGTGGTGGAGAACGCCGAGCGGTTCGGGATCTCCCAGCTGCACCAGCTGCGCGGGCGGATCGGTCGCGGCGAGCATCGCTCCGCGTGCTTTCTTGCGAGCACCCACCCACCCGCCGGCGCCGCGAGGCTGAGGGCGCTGGCGGAGCACTCCGACGGGTTCGAGCTGGCCGAGATCGACCTGAGACTGCGCAAGGAGGGCGAGCTGATCGGCGTCAGGCAGTCGGGTATCGGCCAGCACCAGGTGGCGTGCCTGCCCGAGGACGCCGGGCTGCTGGAGCGCGCGCGGGCGTGCGCGGAGACGATCGTGGCGGCGGACCCGCATCTGCGGGAGCCAGAGCACGCGCTGCTCCGGGACGCGCTGGAGCGGGCGTTCGGCGCCGAGGCGCTGCAGCCGATCCCGGGATGAGAGTGATCGCGGGCCGGTACGGGGGACGCCGGCTGACGGCGCCGAAGGGCAGGACGACGAGACCTACGTCCGATCGCGTGCGCGAGGCGTTGTTCGCGATGCTCGGCGACATCGAGGGTGCGCGCGTGCTGGACCTGTTTGCGGGCACGGGCGCGCTGGGCATCGAGGCCGTGTCCAGGGGCGCTAGTAACGCCGTGTTCGTCGAGCGTGATCGGAGCGCGATCGAGGCGATCGAAGCGAACATAGCGGCGCTGGGGCTGAGCGACGAGCAGACGCTGATCAGACGCGAAGACGTCCTGGACGCGCTGAGAGGGGCACGGAAACGCAAAGAGACATACGATCTTGTCCTGATTGATCCTCCATACGAACGGGCGGGCGAAGTGGGGCCGCGGCTAGAGGTGGGGCTGCCGGACCTGCTCGCGCCGGGAGCGCGCGTAGTGCTCGAGAGCGATCGGCGGGCGCCGCTCGGGCTCGGGCTGGGGCTGGCGATCGAGAAAGAGCGCGAGTACGGAGATACAACGATCGCAATCCATCGTCACGAATGACTGCCGAGAAGAAGAACAAGCCCAGGGCAAAAGTCACGCGCGCGTCGATCGCTGTGTGCCCGGGCTCCTACGATCCGGTCACGAACGGCCACTTGGACGTGATCCGGCGAGCGGCGGGGCTGTACGACGAGGTGGTGGTGGCGGTGGTGAACCGCTCGGTGCGCAAGGAGAAGACGCTATTTGCGATCGAGGAGCGCCTCGCGTTCATCCAGCACGCCACCAAGGACTTTCCGGGCGTACGTGTGGAGCCGTTCAAAACCCTGGTGGTGGAGTTCGCCAGGAAGGTCGGCGCGAAGGTGATCGTCAAGGGGCTGCGGGCGATCTCCGACTTCGAGTACGAGCTGGAGATGCACCAGCTCAACAGTCGCCAGGATCCCGAGATAGAGTCCGTATACCTGATGGCCGGCTCGCGGTACAGCTTTCTGTCATCCAGCGGCGTGAAGGAATTGGCCACGTTCGGCGGCAGGATCGACGATCTCGTGCCGGCCGAGGTGGCCAAGCGGTTGCAGGAAGAGCTGCGACGTTGACGAACTGGACGGGAAAGGAGCCGTACAAGCCTCGTGTCGAGCCCGGTGGCGGGCCACACGAGAGCGGTGGCACGTGCGTAACCACAACCAATCGCGCCGCCGGGGCACTGCGCCCAGAGGGCGTGGTGGGCGCGAACGGAGATAGTGTGTAAAGACGATGGATGTCCTGGTATTGATCGACAAGCTCGACGACTTGGTGCACAACGCCAAGCCGGTGCCCCTGACCGACCAGGTGCGGGTCGACAAGGAGGAGATCTACGACATCCTCGACCAGATGCGTGCGACGATCCCCGAGGAGATCAAGCAAGCCCGCTGGATCGTCAAGGAGCGCCAGGAGATGCTCGCCGAGGCCAAGAAGGAGGCCGAGCGGATCCTCAAGGAGGCGCGCGAGCGCCAGGAGCGTCTGGTGGGCGAAGAGGAGGTCACCAAGCAGGCCGAGCGCGCCGCCGAGGACATCGTCGAGGACGCCCGGGCGCGTGAGCGTGAGATCAGGCTCGGCGCGGAGGATTATGCCGACGAGATCCTGAACACGCTCGAGGTCAACCTCTCGAAGTTCATCGCCGCCGTGCAGCGCGGCCGCGAGCGCCTTCAGGGTAAGGACGAACCCGCCGAAGTGTCCTAGACGCTCGTCGGTCGGCGAGCGTGAACACTCAAGTAGTGGGGAAGACCACTCCGCATGCGGGGTGGTACACGCCAGTACATGCGCCGACCGGAACAGCAGACAGACTGTCTGTTTGAGTAGGGTGCGCGCGTGAGCTCACCATCGGGCAGCCGCATAACCGACCTCACCGCATCGCTGCGCAGCAAGATCGCCGACCACGCGTTCGAGCTGAGGGTGCTGCGCGAAGCGGGGATCCTCGGGCCGGTCAGACCCGACAAGGCCGTCAAGATGGGGGCGACGTTCCTCCGCTGGGGCGCCTCGCCTGCCACAGGCGCGAAGATCGAGTCGATCCACCACCCGCACGAGCTGGCGCTGATCGACGAGCGCGGATCGCTGACGTTCGAAGAGGTGCACAGGCGCTCCAACGCGATCGCCAATGCGCTGGCGCAGATGGGCATCCGGTGCGGTGACGGTGTGGGGATCATGTGCCGCAACCACCGCGGGTTCGTCGAGACCACGCTCGCGACCGCCAAGCTCGGAGCCAGCGCGCTGTACCTGAACACTGCATTCGCCGGGCCGCAGCTGGTCGAGGTGACCCGCCGCGAGGGACCGAAGGCGCTCGTGTACGACGAGGAGTTCACCGGGCTGCTGGAGGGTGTGGATCCCGGCATCACTCGCATCATCGGCTGGAGCGAGGATGCGCGCGGCACGGCCGCCGGTGGCGAGCCGACGCTGGAGGAGCTGATCGCGCGCGGCAGCGAGGACGATCTGGCGCCGCCGCCGGAGAAGCCGCGGTTCGTGATCCTCACGTCCGGCACGACCGGGGCGCCCAAGGGCGCGCAGCGGTCCAATCCGGAAGGGTTGTTCACGCTCGCCGCGATGATCGACCGGATTCCGTATCGGCGTCGCGAGAGAATGGTGATCGCCGCACCGCTGTTCCACTCGTGGGGCCTGCTGCATTTTGCCGCGATCGGCCTGCCGACGGCCTCCACGATGGTGCTGCGCAGGCGTTTTGACCCGGAGGATACGCTGCGCGCGATCCAAGAACACCACGCCCAGGTGCTGGTAGCCGTACCCGTGATGATCCAGCGTATTCTCGCGCTGGGAGAGGAGACACTCGACAAGTACCGGTTGCCCTCGCTGCGGATCGTCTCGCTGTCGGGCTCGGCGCTGCCGGGCGAGCTGGCGATTAGCTGGATGGACCGGTTTGGCGACAACGTCTACAACTTCTACGGCTCCACCGAGGTCGGCCAGGTCGCGATCGCCACGCCTGCGGATCTGCGCGCCGCGCCCGGCACGGCGGGGCGTCCCCCGCGCGGGACTGTTGTGCGCCTGTACGACGGGCACGGCGAGGAGGTGCCTCGAGGAGAGGTCGGGCGGATATTCGCGGGCAGCGAAATGTCGTTCGAGGGATATACGGGCGGTGGTGGCAAGGAGATCATCGACGGGCTGCTATCGAGCGGGGACGTGGGCCGGTTTGACGCGCAGGGGCGGCTGTTTGTGGAGGGGCGCGACGATGAGATGATCGTGTCCGGCGGCGAGAACGTATTCCCGCGCGAGGTCGAGGACCTGCTGGCAGATCACGCGGACATCGAAGAGGTGGCCGTGATCGGCGTCGAGGACGCCCAGTTCGGCCAGCGACTGAAGGCGTTTGTGGTGCCGTCCAACGGCCACGCGCTCACTGAGGCCAATGTGCAGGAGTACGTCAAGGCCAACCTCGCCCGCTATAAGGTCCCGCGCGAAGTCGTATTCATGGAGCAGCTGCCGCGTAACGCGACGGGCAAGGTGCTCAAGCGCGAGCTGAAGACACTGGCGTAGTTGGGAGGCTAGCCTCAGAGGGGTATGGCCGCGATGACACACGATCTCGACCTGGCGGGCCTGCGGCTCAGCCCCGGGGAGGGACGCAGATTGGAGCTGCAGGTGCCGATCGGCGCTCTGGAGCTGGGCGGCGAGCGATACGAGGCCGATCCCACAAATGCGGCGGTGCGGTTGGACGTGTCGCGCATGACGGGCGGGGGATACGCGCTCAAGCTGAAGCTGAGCGCGACGCTGAAGGGGCCGTGCATGCGCTGCTTGAAGGACGCGGCGCCGGAGGTCGAAGTGCAGGCGCGCGAGGTGAACGTGCCGGACGGGGGCGAGGAGCTCACAAGCCCGTACATGCACGGCGAGACGCTCGACGTGGCGGCGTGGGCGCACGATGCGTTCGCGCTGGCGGCGCCGGCGAAGGTGCTGTGCGATCCAGAGTGCCTGGGACTGTGTCCGGAGTGCGCGATCGACCTGAACGAGGCCGGGCCTGAGCACCGGCACGAGCACGCGGGCGACTCGCGCTGGGCGAAGCTGAGTGAGCTGAAGCTTGACTAGCGGCGGGGCAGGCGATCGCACGGACGTGGTGGTCGCCGTGGACTGCAATGGTGCGGATCTCGGCCCGGAGGAGGTCGCGGCGGGCGCTGTGATGGCGGCGGGCGAGGGCGCGAGGACGATCTTGTTCGGCCCGGCGGACGAACTGAGGCCGGTGCTGAAGGACGCACCCCGCGGTGCGATCGAGGTGGTGGACGCGCCCGTGTCGATCGCCAAGAGCGCCGATCCGGCGAGCGCGGCGAGGGCGAGCCCCGAGGCCTCGATCGTGCAGGCCGCGCGAGCCGTCGCCGAGGGCCGCGCCCAGGCGCTGGTGTGCGCGGGGGGGACAGGTGCGGCGCTGGCGGCGGGGCTGTTCAACATCAAGCGCGCGCGCGGGATACACCGCCCGGCGCTGGCGCTGGTGTTGCCTATTCCGGGACCTCCGCCCGCCCGGCCGGTGACGCTGCTGGACGTCGGCGCGAACGCGCAGGCGCGCGCGGAGCACCTGGAGCAGTTCGCGTTCATGGGTGCCGCGCTGGCGCAGACCGTGCTCGGCGTCGAGCGTCCCCGCGTGGGGCTGCTGTCAAACGGCGAGGAGGCCGAGCGGGGGAGCCCGCTGGTGATCGAAGCGCACGAGCGGCTGCGCGTGCGGATGGACACGGGAACGATGGCGTTCGAGCTCATCGGCAACGTCGAGGGTGGCGACCTGGTTTCGGGCGTGGCCGACGTGATCGTGACCGACGGGCTGACGGGAAACGTGGTGCTCAAGACGATGGAGGGGGTGTCGCAGACGCTACTCAGGGCGATCAGGGACGCGGCGATGTCCTCGAAGAAAGCGAAGCTGGGGGGTATGCTGCTCAGGCCAGCCCTGACAGGCCTGCGCGAGGAGATCGACCCCGAAGGCCAGGGGGGGGCATATCTGCTCGGGTTGCGCGGGCTGGGGGTAGTTCCGCATGGTGGGTTCGGCCGGCGTGGGTTCGCGCAGGCGATCCTGCGCGCACGGCGGGGAGCGCGGGAGGATCTGATCGGCCGCACGCACGCCGCGCTCGCGCGCGCCGGCGCGCTGCGAAGGGCGCCCGTGTCCGCTCAGGTCGCTAGCCTGCCTGGGAATGACGCGTGAGGAGGTGTTCGAGCTGATCCGGGACCATCTGGCCGACGAGCTGGACGTCGAGCCGAGTGAGATCGGGCTGCGGACGCGGTTCAAGGAGGACCTGGAGGCGGACTCGTTGGACCTGTATACGCTCGTGCAGGAGCTGGAGGACACCTACGGGGTGCGCATGAGCGACGAGCAGGCCGCTGCGATCACGACCGTCGGGCAGGCGGTGGATTTCGTCCTGGTGCACCACGCGCCCGCCTGATGTTGCGCAATGGAGCTGCTCAACCAACTGCTCGAAGAGCTGCCCGAGGAGCTGGAGCGCCAGGTGTTCACGCACGCGTCCTGGACCGAGCGCCGCGAGGAGTCCTATGCGCGGTTGGCTTTCCTCGGCGACAGCGTGCTCGGGCTGGCGGTCACGACGCACCTGTATCCGCGGCTGGAGGCCGAGCGATTCGGCGCGGGGCGGCTGACGAAGATCCGTGCCCAAACGGTGTCGGGGCCGAGTTGCCGGGCGGTCGCCGAGCGGTTGGGCGTGCCCGAGCGGCTGCGCGCCGCCGCGCCTCAGAGCGCGTCCGGCGGGGCGGTTGCGCTGGTGGAGACCGAGCGCGTGCTCGCGTCGGTGATCGAGGCGGTGATCGGCGCGTGTTATTTGACCACCGGCTACGAGCGCACCGCGGAAGCGGTCGTGGAGGCGTTCGCGCCCGAGATCGAGCAGGCGCTGGAGAACCCGGTCGACTTCAAGTCGGCGCTGCAGGAGCTGCTGGCACGGCGCGGGTCGGTCGTCGGCTACGAGGTCGTCGGGGAGGGCGGGCCGCCACACGAGCGTACGTACGAGGTGGCGGCGCTCGTGGACGGCGAGAGGCTGGGCTCGGGGAGCGGCAGAAGCAAGAAGCACGCCGAGCAGGAGGCCGCACGGGAAGCTGTGGAGAAACTGCAGGCCACCCAATGAGGTTCGATCCATGCGACTGAAGTCGCTGACACTGAAGGGGTTCAAGTCGTTCCCCGACCGCACCCGTCTGGACTTCGGCCCGGGCGTCAGCGTCGTGGTCGGGCCGAACGGGTCGGGCAAGTCGAACGTCACCGATGCTGTGCTGTGGGCGATGGGCGAGCAGTCGCCGCTCGCGGTCAGGGGCCAGTCGATGCAGGACGTGATCTTCGGCGGCGGGCATGGCGTACAGGCGCGCAGTGCGGCGGAGGTCGAGATCGTGCTCGACAATTCCGACGGGGCGGTCGATCTGCCGCTGAGCGAGATCTCGATCGTGCGCAAGCTCGACCGCACGGGTGAAGGCGGCTACCGGCTCAATGGTGCGCGCTGCCGGCTGGCGGACGTGATCGAGGTGCTCTCCGATACGGGGCTTGGCAAGGAGACGCACTCGGTCATCTCCCAGGGCCGTGTGGAGGCGATCGTGATGTCAAAGCCGCGCGATCGGCGACTGCTGATCGAGGAGGCCGCGGGCCTGGGCAAGCACCGCAAGCGCCGCCGCCGTGCGCAACTGAAGCTGGAGCGCACCCAGGAGAATCTCGACCGGGCGCTCGACGTCGAGCGTGAGGCACGGGGCAGGCTGCGTCCGCTCAAGCGTCAGGCCGAGGCCGCGGAGCTGCACGCGCGGTTGGAGCGTCAGCTGCTGGAAGCGCGCTGGACGCTCGCGTGCGAGACGCTGCGGGTCCGCGCGCAGGACCTCGACGGAGCGGAGTCGCGCGTAGGGTCCGCGCGCGAGGCTCGTACGGCGGTCGAGGCGAGGCTGCAGACGGTGGTTGGGCGGCGCACCACGGCTGAGGGCGCGCTGACCGAGCGCTCCGAGCGTCACGACGCGCTCGCGCGGCGTGTGTATGACGCCCGCTCGGCGCGCGACCGGGTGGGCCTGCGCGGCGAGCAGGCGGACGCTAGCGGGCAGGCGCTCACGCGGCGGATCGAGCGTAACGAGGCCGAGCTCGAAGTGCTGGGTGGCTCCCTATCCGAGGAGGGCCTTCGGAGCGCGAGCAAGACCCAGGCGGAGAGCGAGTCGGCGGGCCTGTCCGTTGCCGAGGCTGGCGAGCCGTCGTGGGAGCAGGCGTGGGATGAGATTCACCAGACGATGGTCGACGGCGTCGAGCGAGCGCTCACGCTGACGGACTCGGACGCCCGTGCGCTGGCCATGGGCAAGGTCGTGGCCGAGGCCGAGGGTCTCGCGCGGGCTGGGGTCGAGCGTGCGGTCGCACAGGGCCTGGCCGAGCTGGGGTCGGCGGAGGGCGCTCCGGACGGAGGGCGCTACGAGTCCGAGCTGACCGAAGAACGGGCACGGCGGATCGAGCGGTTGCGCACGCAGCTCGCGGCCGACCGTGCGTTGGCGGCAGTGGCGGAGCGTCTGGAGGCGGCGCTCGCGCAGGTCGGTGAGGCGATCGAGGATGGTGTCGTGGAGCGCCTGCAGCTTCAGCTCGCACAGGACAGCGCCGCCGGCGCGCAGGTCGCGGATGAGCTGCGCGCGTGCGGGCGGGAGGAGGCCGAGATCCAGACCGAGCTGCGCGCCGCGAGCGAGGTCGTCACCGAGGCTGAGGTCGCCGCGCAGCGCCTGCGCGATCAGGCGGCCGAGGCGGAGCTGGAGGTCAGGACGATCGCGCAGCGCCTGGAGCGCCCGGTGCCCGGCGATGAGGACCCTGAGCCGCAACCGCTGGCGGAGGAGGAGGCGCAGGCGCTCGAGGCCCGGGTGCAGCGGCTGACGCGCAGGCGCGAGCAGCTGGGTCCGGTGAACCCGCTCGCCCAGGAGGAGTACGCGCAGGCGCTTGCGCACGTCGAGGAGCTCGAGGCCAGGCGCGACGATCTGGAGACCGCGCTGCGCGAGCTGAAAACGGTGATCAGGGACACGGACCATCAGATCAGAGAGACGTTCGAGGAGACGTTCGCCGCGGCGGCGCATAACTTCGAAGAGCTCGTCGGTGACATGTTCCCGGGCGGCAGCGGACGGTTACGGCTCGTGCGCGACGAGCACGCTCCTCGCGCCGTGCTCGGCGGTCAGTCCCTGGATGAGGGTGCCGAGGCCGCCGGAGATCCGTCGGAGGCCGCGGAGGCCGCGGCCGACATGGAGGCCGAACAGCGGGAGCGTTCGGGCGTCGAGGGCGAGGAGGACCTCATGGGCGTCGAGATCGAGATCACGCCCGCGGGCAAGTCGACCAAGCGCCTGTCGCTGCTGTCGGGAGGTGAGAAGTCGATGACCGCGCTCGCATTCCTGTTTGCGGTGTTCCTCGCGCGTCCGTGCCCGTTCTACATCCTCGACGAGGTCGAGGCGGCGCTCGATGACCTCAATCTCGACCGGTTCCTGGCGTTGCTGCGCCGCTACTCCAACAGGGCACAGTTCATTGTGATCACCCATCAAAAGCGCACGATGGAGGCCGCGGACTGGCTGTACGGGGTGTCGATGGGTACAGACGGCGTCTCCAAGGTGATCTCGCGCCGGCTGCCCCCCGAGGCGGTCGCCCAGGACGCAGAGGACGCCCAGGCCGCAGAGGAGCTCGCGCCGGTCGGTACGCCCGTCGCCGAGGTCGCCTGAGCCGGTCCCTCATTCCGTGGCGCGCGACTGGAGCGATCTGTTCATCACCGACGCGCCCGCCGGCGGCGAGGCTGGGTCCGTTGCAGCGGCTGAGCCGAAGCGCGGGTTGTTCGGGCGGCTGCGCGAAAACCTGTCGAAGACCCGTGAAGCCCTCGGCGGCGAGATCCAGGCGACGCTGTTCGGCACGCTCGACGCCGCCGCGTGGGAACGGCTGGAGGAGGCCCTGATCCTCGCCGACGTGGGTGCGCGTAGCACCGCCTCGATCGTGGGCACGCTCGAGGCGGAGGCACAGGCGGGCGAGCTGTCCGGTGGGCAGGCGCTGAGCGAGCGTCTGATCGGGCTGCTCGCGCAGACCGCGCGCGTGGGTGAGGCGCGGATCGACATCTGCGCACGGCCGACCGTGATCGTGGTGGTCGGCGTGAACGGTACGGGCAAGACCACGACGATTGGCAAGCTCGCCTGGCACCTGCGCCACGAGCTCGGTCGCAGTGTCCTGCTGGGGGCGGCCGACACGTTCAGGGCGGCGGCCAGCGAGCAGCTCGGAAGCTGGGCGCAGCGGGCGGGCGCCGAGATCGTGACCGGCCCGGAGGGCGCCGATCCGGGAGCAGTCGCGTTTGAGACGATTGCCCGTGCACGGGCGCAGGACATTGACGTCGTGATTGTCGATACGGCCGGGCGGTTGCACACTCAGGATGACCTGATGGCTGAGCTGAGCAAGGTGCGCCGGGTGATCGCTCGCCAGCTCGAGGGAGAGCCGCATGAGACGCTGCTCACGATCGACGCGACCACAGGGCAGAACGGTCTTCGCCAGGCGCAGCTGTTCGCCGCTGCGGCCGGCGTCACCGGGATCGCGCTGACCAAGCTGGACGGGACCGCTCGCGGTGGGATCGCGCTGGC
Organism: uncultured Solirubrobacterales bacterium; assembly: GCA_963755165.1. Taxonomy (GTDB): domain Bacteria; phylum Actinomycetota; class Thermoleophilia; order Solirubrobacterales; family Solirubrobacteraceae; genus Palsa-744. The sequence continues at coordinate 900,674 of CAVWIT010000003.1, forward strand.
GATCGCAAGCGAACTGGAGTTGCCCGTGAAGCTGATCGGGATCGGCGAGACGGTGGAGGATCTGCGGCCGTTCGATCCCGAGGACTTCGCCCGCGCGCTGATCGGCGGCCCATGACCCTCGTGCCAGGTCTCCAGCCCAGGGCGGCTTCCCGACGCACGCCTCTGGGCGGGCCTTGGCCCATGCGCCCGAGCTTGAGGGGTAATCTGAAGATATGAATGCATGGATCGTGTGGCTCGGCGCCGCGTGTGTGCTCGGTATCGGGGAGATGCACCAGGGTGGGTTCTACCTCGCCCCGTTCGCGATTGGGGCGGCGCTGGCGGCGGCCGTGAGCCTGCTCGGCGTCGGGGTGCTGCTCAGCACGCTGCTGTTCCTGGCTGCTTCGGGAGTCGTGTTCGGAGCGCTACGACCGGTCGCGCGAAGGCACCGGCGGCTGCCCCCATCGATCAGGACGGGCGCCGCGGCGCTGGTCGGCAAGCCGGCGATTGTGATCGAGCGGATCGCCAACGGCGAGGGCGTCGGATGTGTGAAGATCGACGGCGAGGTGTGGACCGCCCGCAGCTATGACGAAGACGAGATCATCGACGCAGGCGAGCGGGTCGAGGTCGTGGAGATACGCGGCGCTACGGCTCTTGTGATGCACTGAGGTGCGAGGTATGACTCTTTCTTTGGCCCGTAATACTATGGTAATAAGAAAAGTGTTTTAGTCTAAGATTTTCGTCCCGTATAACCATTGCTAGACACGATCTGAAAGTAAAATGTCCATTCCTCAGACTCCACCCACTCCGCTGGCTCCACCCGCTCCACTGCCATCATGGTCGCGCTAATCGTCATCGCGGTAGTTGTGCTGTTCGCCCTGATCGTCGCGGCGCGCACGATCCGCGTGATTCCCCAGGCCCGGGCGGGGGTCGTGGAGCGGCTCGGCCGCTACAGCCGTACGCTCGAGCCGGGGCTGACGATCGTCACGCCGTTCATCGACCGTGTGAAGCCGCTGGTTGACCTGCGCGAGCAGGTCGTCAACTTCGCGCCGCAGTCGGTGATCACTGAAGACAACGTCGTGGTGGGGATCGAGACGGTGCTGTACTTCACGATCACCGATCCGCGCTCGGCGACGTATGAAATCGCCAACCCGCTGCAGGCGATCGAGCAGCTGACTGTGACGACGCTGCGCAACGTGATCGGCGGGTTGACGCTGGAGGCGACGCTGACGGCCCGCGAGAACGTTAACACCGAGCTGCGTGTGGTGCTCGACGAGGCGACGGGCAAGTGGGGGATCAGGATCAACCGGGTGGAGATCAAGTCGGTCGACCCGCCGCCGGACATCAGGAGTGCGATGGAGAAGCAGATGCGCGCCGAGCGCGATCGCCGCGCGGCGATCCTCACCGCCGAAGGTGAGAAGCAAGCGCAGATCCTTACCGCCGAGGGTGCCAAGCAGGCGGCCGTGCTAACCGCCGAGGGCGAGCGCCAGGCGGCGATCCTGCGGGCCGAGGGTGAAGCCAAGGCGATCGACACGGTCTTTACGGCGATCCACGAGGGCAAACCCGACCGGGAGCTGTTGAGCTACGAATACCTGCAGATGCTGCCCCAGTTGGCCGAAGGTGACGCCAACAAGGTGTTCGTCGTGCCGAGCGAGTTCGCCCAGGCGTTCGGCGGCATCGGCGAGGCGCTCGCGCGGCGCTCCTCCGGCGAGGCTCCCAAGCGTCCACCCAAGCCACCCGTCTCGCCTGCGGGCCCCAACGACTGAGCCATCGCGGCCCGGGCAGGGGCTGGGAGAATCAGCGCAGCCCATGTTCGACGCTCTAGCTGAGAAGCTGCAGGCCACGCTCGCCGACGTTCGTCGGCACGGCACGCTGACCGAGCGGGACATCGACGCGGCGATGCGCGAGATCCGCCTCGCGCTGCTGGAGGCGGATGTCAACTTCAAGGTCGTCAGGCAGTTCACTGCCCAGGTCAAGGAGCGCTGCTTGGGCGCCGAGGTGATCGGCAAGCTGAACCCGGGCCAGCAGGTCGTGAAGATCGTCGCCGAGGAGCTGACCGCATTGATGGGAGGCCCGCCCACCCCCGGCGGACCGAATGATGACCCGCCTACCCTCAGCTTCTCGTCGCATCCTCCGACCGTGATCCTGATGGCTGGGCTGCAGGGCTCGGGCAAGACGACCGCGACCGCGAAGCTCGCCCGGCATCTGCGTGAGGAGCGCGGAGGGGCGGTCGCGGTGGCGGCGTGTGACACCTACCGCCCGGCGGCGGTTCAGCAGCTCGTCAAGGTGGGCGCGCAGGCGGGGGTTGATGTGTACGAGCAGGGGACCGAGCGCGACCCGGTCGACATCGCCACGTGGGCGCTGGAGCGCGCCAGGAATGAGGGCAAGGACGTCCTGATCATCGACACCAGCGGCAGGCTGCATATCGACGAGGAGCTGATGGCCGAGCTCGTGCGGATGCGCGGTGCGGTCAAACCAACCAATGTGCTGCTGGTCGTGGACGCGATGACCGGCCAGGATGCGACCGCCGTGGCGGAGCGGTTCGCCGCGGAGGTCCAGTTCGACGGCGTGGTGATGAGCAAGCTCGACGGCGATGCGCGTGGTGGAGCGGCGCTGTCGGTGAAGGCGATCACCGGTAAGCCGATCATGTTCGCCTCCACCGGGGAGAAGCTCGACCAGTTCGAGCGCTTCCATCCCGACCGCATGGCTCAGCGGATTCTCGGCATGGGCGACGTGATGAGCCTGATTGAGCGGGCCGAGCGCCAGGTCGACGAGGAGGAGGCGCTCGAGTTGCAGAACAAGCTGAAGCGAGACGAATTCGGTCTCGACGATTTTCTCGCGCAGCTGAAGACGGTCCGGCGGATGGGCCCGCTGACCAATCTGCTCGGCATGATCCCCGGGCTCGCCGGGGATCAGTTGCAGAACATGAAGGTGGACGAGCGCGAACTCGACCGGGTGCAGGCGATCATCCTCTCGATGACTCCCTCGGAGCGCGCCCGTCCCGAGCTGATCAAGGGCTCGCGCAGGCTGCGTATCGCGCGCGGGTCGGGCACGAATGTGCAGCAGGTCAACCAGCTAGTCAAGCAGTTCGGTCAGACTCGCAAGCTGATGAAGCAGATGGGGCGCGGCCGTATGCCGGACATCGGGGCGCTGATGCGCCAGGCGCGGTAGGGCAGACTACGGCCGGGCCTGACGCGGACGCGCCCGCGCGCTGGGTGCGCTGCGCCACGGTTTTGGCGAATGCAGGCAGGCCCACCGCGATCCGGAGCCTTGGCAATGTGCCAGAATCACTAAGCTCTGCGTTCGCATACTGCAAAACCGAAGACGCACCTAACAGACGTATAGAGAGGACTCACAAGTTGTCGGTACGGCTCAGGCTCACCCGGGTGGGCGGCAAGAAGGACCCGATCTGGCGCGTGGTCGTCGCCGACCAGCGCTCTCCGCGTGATGGTCGCGTGATCGAGACGATCGGCCACTACAACGCGCAGACTAATCCCTCGACGATCACGATCGACGCCGAGCGTGCGCGCAGCTGGCTGGCGCGCGGGGCGCAGCCGTCGAGCACGGTGCGCAAGTTGCTGCGCATCCAGGGCATAACCGGTTAGGACTCCCAGCTGCCTGCGGCAGGGCACCGGGACGTGACTTGCGGGTGACGAGTATGACGAGCGAGGACAACTCCAGCGAGACCCCGCGGCAGCTGCTCGAGTATCTTGCCGAAGGTCTGGTCGACGAGCCTGAGGACGTATCGGTCGAGCAGTTCGAGCAGGACGACGGCACGATCGTGCTGGAGCTGTGCGTAGCCGCCGGCGACTACGGCAGGGTGATCGGTCGTGGCGGGCGCACCGCCCACGCGCTGCGGACGGTTGTGAAAGCCGCCGCGACGAGCGCGAAGCGCAGGGTGCTCGTCGACATCGTCGATTGACCCGCGTCGATCGTTTCAGATAGGGAGGATCCAGACGGCCGTGAACCCCAAAGGCCCGGTTTCCGAGGATCGGCTGCACGCGGGCCGAGTCGGCCGCGCGCACGGTCTCGACGGCAGTTTCTATGTCACCGGTGCGCGCTCGCGCCTGCTCGAGCTCGGCACGGATGTGACGATCGCGGGAAGGACCGCGGCGATCGTGCGCCGCGCCGGGACCGAGGGGCGTCCGATCGTGCGTTTGCACGGCGTGGAGGACCGGACCGGCGCGCAGGAGCTGCGCGGCCAGACGCTGGAAGTGGCCGCGGCGGACGCGCCCGACCTCGCTGAGGGCGAATGGTGGGCGCACGAGCTGGAGGGCTGCCGCGTCCTCGACGGCGCGCGCCGCGTGGGGACGGTCATCCGGATGATCGAGCTGCCCTCATGTGAGGCTCTGGAGGTGCGACTCGAACCCTCTGACAGCGACATCTTTGACACTGATCCGACGGACCATTCCGATGCCGACCGTGCAGATAGCGACCCTTCCGACGCCAATCCCTTCAACACCGACATCGGGTCGCTGCTCGTGCCGATGGTCAAAGACGCGATCCGCCGTGTGGACGTTGCGGCGGGTGTGATCGACGTGAACATGGACTTCATCGAGGATTGAGTTGCCGTGGAGATAGACATATTCACGCTGTTTCCCGACTGGTTTGAGTGGCTGGCCGAGCAGCGTCACGTGCGGAATGCGCTCGTGGCGGGCACGCGCATCGAGTGCGTGAACTTCCGCGAGCACACCCCGCTCGGTGCGGGTCAGGTCGACGACACGCCGTTCGGCGGTGGCGCGGGGATGGTGCTGCGCGTGGACGTGCTCGACAGCGCGCTGCGCGCCCACTACGGCGTGGACCCGGTGCGGCTGCGCGAGGACCGCCGGGTGATCGCGCTCACCCCGGCGGGACGGCTGCTCGACGACGAGCTCGTGTGCGAGCTGGCGGCGGAGCCTGCGCTGACGCTGCTGTGCGGGCGCTACGAGGGCTTTGACGAGCGCATCATCGAGCACTTCGCGACCGAGCAGGTCTCGATTGGTCGTTATGTGCTGTCCGGCGGCGAGCTGGCGGCGATGGTCGTGTGCGACACCGTGCTGCGCAAGCTGCCGGGGGCCCTCGGGCACGAGCAGTCGGCGATCGAGGAGTCCTTCAGCCCGGCCCTGGAGGGCCGGCCCGAGTACCCCCACTACACGCGCCCGGCCGAGTACCGTGGCTGGCGCGTCCCCGAGGTGCTGCTGTCCGGTCATCACGAGCGCATCGCGCGGTGGCGGCGTGAGCGCAGCCACGAACGTGGCAGTACCGGCGCGCCGGGCGCCGAGCGTGATGGGGAGGAGGATCAGTCCGGCGGATGAGTGACTCGCTGAGTGCCGAGCGATGAGAAGATGTCCGCCCGGGAGGGTGTCCCCCCGGTGAGGCGGGAGCGATCGGTCGTCCGCTACCATTGCAGACCGCGCCGGCTGCCCATCCCGTCCCTGGATCATGTGGGCGATCGTTCGGGCGCGCCTCTCCCATCACGTTCACCATGAGCAGCGTCATCGAAACCATCGAGCGCGCACAGTTGCGCCGCGTCCCCTCCTTCGCGCCGGGCGACCGCGTGAAGGTCCACTTCCAGGTGATCGAGGGCTCGCGCCGGCGCGTGCAGGTGTTCGAGGGTGTCGTCATCAAGCGCCAGGGCCACGGCGCGCGCGAGACGTTCACGGTGCGCAAGCAGTCGTTCGGCGTGGGCGTGGAGCGTATGTTCCCGGTGCATTCTCCGAAGATCGAGCGCATCGAGCTGGCCGCCCGCGGCGATGTGCGGCGCGCGAAGCTCTACTACCTGCGCGACCGCGTTGGCAAGCGCGCCCGCGTCCGTGAGCGCCGCTACACCGGCCCGGAGGAGACGGTCGAGCCCGGCCTGATGCACGAGCCCGTGGGAGCGACCGACGCCGAGGGCATGACCGCCGAGGAGACGCTCGCGGAGGGCGTGCAGGCCGCACAGGACGGGGGTGACGCCGGCGGCGAGGTTACGCCCGCCGGGACAGATGCACAGGCCGAGACGACCGCGGGGGGTGACGGGCAGCAGGACGATGAGGTGGCGGCGGCTGAGCAGGATGAGCCCGAGCAGGCTGACGAGTCTGCTGAGGGTGCGGCCTCGGCACAGGCCGAGACGCCTGCGGAAACGCAGGCGCCGGCGGGGGGCGAGTCATCTGCGGGGGCCGAGTCCGAGACCTCCGGCGACGATTCTTCCTCCCCCGATGCCGGCGATACGCAGGGAGGCGAGGTCGCCGGCGACCAGCAGGCGTGAAGACCGGTAGGAAGCGTTCGAGCGCGAACGTTGCCGCAAATGCCGCGCTGACCGCGAAGACTGGCCGCAAACAGTCGAAATCGACGACGGGCTCGATCGTCGAGCTGGTCGTGATCATCGCCGTCGCGCTGGGTCTCGCGCTCGGGATCCAGGCGTGGATCATCAAGCCCTATCGCATCCCCAGCGGCTCCATGGAACCGACGCTCTCGGTGGGCCAGCGTGTGCTCGTCGATCGCATCGGCACCCATTTCGGCAAGCCGCACGTCGGCCAGATCACCGTCTTCCATCCGCCTGAAGGCGCTCAACAGGAGCAGTGCGGGCCTGTCCCGCACACCGTCAAACTGGGCGGCGAGGCCTGCTCGGAACCGGTGCCGAAGGAGGCGAGCGTGAACTTCATAAAGCGCATCGTCGGCGGCCCGGGCGATGAAATCTACATCAAGGAAGGCCACGTCTATCGCAAGGCGACTGGCGCCAGCCAGTTCGTGCGGGAGCAGGACTCGTACATCCGCGAATGCGGCGCGAGCCCGGAGTGCAACTTTCCGGCCCCGATCAAGATTCCGGCCGATCACTGGTTCATGATGGGGGACAACCGTGGCGAATCCGACGACAGCAGGTTCTGGGGACCCGTCCCCACAGGGTGGATCATTGGAGAGGCGTTCGCCACCTATTGGCCCCCCGACCGCATCGGATTCTTCTAGGAGTCCCACCCCCCCGGTCCTCGCCGCCACCGCGGGAACGAAGCGCGCAGTGGAGGCTTCGGGGAGCTCCGCCCGCGCCCGGCGCCGGCGCGCACGGGCGTCCCGCACAAGTGGACGGCGGCTGTTCGGGTTCGATCGTCGCCTCGGCGTTCCCCTGGTTGCGGGCGCGGACGAGGCCGGCCGGGGCTGTCTGGCCGGACCGCTCGTAGCCGCGGGTGTGATGTTCGACTATGAGTCGCTGACGACTCGCGAGCTGCGCTCGCTGAGCGCGCTGAACGACTCCAAGCAGCACACTCCGCAGGCGCGCGAGGAGCTGTATCCGCTGGTGCTGCGCTGCGCGGCCCGTGTCGCGGTCATCTCCCGTTGCGTCGGCGGAATCGACGAGCGCGGCCTGCACAACACGAACCTCGCGGCGCTGCGCGACGCACTGCGCGGGGTCACAGCCGGTGTTCAGGATGAGGTCCTCTGCCTTGTGGACGGCTTCTCGGTGCCCGAGTTCGAGCGCCCCCAACGCGCGATCGTGGACGGCGACGCCACCAGCGCCGCGATCGCCGCCGCGTCGATCGTCGCGAAGGTCACCCGCGACCGCTATATGCGCCACGCCGACACCCAACACCCCGGCTGGGGATTTGCCGAGCACGTTGGCTATTCCACCCCCGTTCACCGTGACGCGATCGCCCGTCAGGGCGTTTCGTCCCTGCATCGGATGTCGTTCCAGTCGCTGGCCTACCAGCAGCTGGCTCTGTAGCTGCCCCCAGTCGCCGGCCCTCACCCAGTCGCCGGCCCTCACCACGCCCCCTCGATGTGATCCAGCCGCAGTAGCCGGTTCTGGCTGTCGATGGTTACGCCGATTGCGTCGAAGCGGATCGTGTGGGCAGTGGGGCGGATGTGCTTCTCGTCGATCAGCCAGGCGGTGGCGAGCTTGCGTAGGCGGATGCGCTGGCGGGGGCGCAGCCAGTACAGGGGCTGCTGGTCGGGCCGGAGTGGACGTGCGCGGGCGTCCACGCGCAGGGTCTTGATCTCGGCGAACACGAGCGTGCGGCCATCGAAGGCGATCAGGTCGATCTCGCCGTAGCGGGTGCGCTCGTTGCGTCCGAGCGGGACGAATCCCAGGCGGTCGAAGTGGGCCGCGGCCAGCTCCTCGCCGCGCCGGCCGAGCGCGCGGCGCGGATCGACGCGTTTTGGTTTCTCGTCCGCGGCGTCTGAGCCCGACGGGGAAGTGTCCGTCATGCGCATGTCGATCACGTTAGGTCGACATGTGTGACTCAAGGCGCGCATATGTGACGATTTGCTGTCCCAACCGTGACAAGTCTGTGCCTCGGGCTCGACCATGACAAGTGTGTCGTGCCGAGTTCCCTGGTCACCCTGGCCGAGCCCGTACGGACGCGGGCGGGCCCGCTCACGTAGCCTCCCGTCGCATGACCGACACTTCCGACGATCAATCCGCCGCTTTGTGGGCGGGTGGGCGGGCGGGTGGGCGGGCACCCAAGTCACCGTCCGGCAAGGCTCCCGCCGCGGATCGTCCTTCTGCTGGCGGGCCGGGGTCGATAGACGGCGTCAGCGGGTTCATGGGGATGCGCTGGGACGATCCGCAGACCGTTCGCCTACGGATAAGACCCGAGCTGATCAACGCGGGCGGGCTGCTCTCCGGCGTGGTGACGTATGCGCTGGTCGACTACTGCATGGGCTCGACGCTGTGGGCGCAGACGACCGCGGAGGAGCGGATCGCGACGATCAACATCTCGATCAACTACATCCAGACCGCGACCGAGGGCGAGATCGTGTGCTCGACCACGTTCGACCGGCGCAACCGCACGACCGCGGTGATGCGCAGCGAGGTGCGTGCCGAGGATGGCCGTCTGCTGGTGACGGCGATCGGCAGCTATACGATCTTCCCGCGCCGCCATCGCGGCGAGCCGCGACTGAGCTGACGGGCGATGACGCGCAGTGGGCCCGACCGGCCGCGAGCGAGGCAGGGATGAGCAATGCTATGCAGCGGAGAACCCCCGTCGCCCTGACGATCGCCGGCTCGGACTCCGGGGGCGGGGCGGGAATCCAGGCCGACGTGAAGGCGTTCGCGCGCTGCGGGGTGCATGGGACGAGCGCGATCACCGCAGTCACGGCGCAGAACACGCTCGGCGTGCAGGCGATCCATCACGTGCCGCCGGAGATCGTGCTCGCGCAGGTGCGGGCGGTCGTGCGTGACATCGGCGTGGACGCGGTCAAGGTGGGGATGCTCGGCAGCGCGGACGTAACGTTCGCGGTGGCGCGTGCGCTGGAGGAGCTGCCTGCGGGCACGCCGGTGGTCGTCGACCCGGTGATGGTCGCGGAGTCGGGCGCGCGCCTGCTCGACCAGGACGCGCAGGGAGCGCTTGTCGCGGAGATAGTGCCGCGCGCGAGCGTGCTGACACCGAACCTGCCGGAGGCGCGGGTGCTGGCGGGGGGCCAGGCGACTGATGGAGACTCCTCGGAGGATGAGGCGCGGGAGCTGGCGCGGGTGGTGCTCTCGCTCGGGCCGCGTGCGGTTGTGCTCACCGGGGGCCATCGCGCGCGCGCGGTGGACCTGTTCGTCGACTCCGCCGCGGGTGACGGGCGCTCAGGGACGATCGAGATCCCCGGCGAGCGGTATCCCGACGGCGCCGCGCACGGCTCGGGGTGCACGCACTCCTCGGTGCTCGCGGCGCGGCTCGCGCTGGGCGACACGTCACTGGAGGCGGCCCGGGTCGCCCGCGCGCTGGCGGGGGAGGCCGTCGCGCACGGGCTGCGTGACATCGGCGCGGGCGCCGGTCCGGTCGATGTGCTCGGCCTCGCGCGAATGCGCGCCGGCTGAAATCGAAACCCTGCGAGCGTGGCATAATCGAGGAGCGATGAAGCTGCTGCGGATGAAGCCCGGTCATGGCGAGATCGTGCTCGCGGAGGGGGACGTGGAGGTCGTTGAGGAGGAGCGGGCGCTGATCGAGGCGTTCAGGCGCGAGCTGGACGCGGGGATGTGGGCGGCCGTGCCGACGCGGAGGACCGACGGACGCCGCGAGGCGGAGCTGGTGAAGAGCTTCGCCGAAGTGCCGCGCGACGCGGAGCGCGTGATCTTCTTCCCGCGCGCGGCCGGCGGCGCGCCCGGTACGGCGCTGTAGGCAAGCATGCTGCTCGGGCTGGCCACCGCGGCGCTCGTGTTGAGCGCGCTCGTGTGGGTGCTGACCTGGCCGTTGCTGCGTGCGAGGCTCCTACACGCCCGCTCCCACGCGCGTGCGTGGCGGGCCGAGCTCGCTCATGGCCCGGCTGGCGGTGACGAGCTGGACTACGACCCGGGCCGGGAGCGTCGTGCCGAGCGACGGGCGCGCGCGCTGCTGCGCTCGTGTGTTAACGAGCGGGAGTGGGCGATGTATCGCGATCTTGGGTTCCTGCGCGTGTTTGGCCGCTCGGGCGTCAGGTACGCGTACCTGATCTACCCGCACAAGCCGATCGTCGCCTACGTGCCGCGGACGGGGGCGCTGCTGAGCGAGTACTGCGTCGCGTTTCCCGATTACTCGCGGCCGTACGGGAGCGCGCGGCTGCCGGATTCCGACGACGTGCTGGCGAAGTGGATGGCGCTGACCGCGGATGAGCGCGGGCTGATCGCCGATGCGAACATGCACCTGCCGGGCAGACAGGTCGATCCGCGGCGGGTCAGGCGTGATCTGGCTCGGCTCGTGGACTGGGAGCGCGAGCGCGAAGGCGTCCCCGCTGACACGCGCGCTCGGCAGGACGGGCTGGGTAAGTGGGATCCCGATAACGTGCGCGCCGCGTGAGCGATCCCACCGCGTTCGATGTCAAGCACCGCAGCCGGGCCCTGACCGAGGGGCCCGAGCGAGCGGCGGCGCGCGCCTACCTGCATGGGATCGGCTACAGCGCGGAGGATCTGGCCAAGCCGATCGTGGGTGTGGCGCACTCGTGGATCGAGACGATGCCGTGCAACTTCAACAACCGCGTCCTCGCCGCCAAGGTCAAGGAGGGTATTCGCGCAGCCGGTGGCACGCCGATGGAGCTCAACACGATCGCGATCTCCGACGGGATCACGATGGGCACCGCGGGGATGCGGGCGTCGCTGGTCTCGCGCGAGCTGATCGCTGACTCGATCGAGCTCGTCGCCTCCGCCCATCATTTCGACGCGCTCGTCACTATCTCCGGCTGTGACAAGACGATTCCGGGGACGGTGATGGCGCTCGCGCGGCTCGAGATCCCCGGGCTGATGCTTTACGGCGGTTCGATCAGACCGGGCCACTACAAGGGCGAGGACGTGACGATCCAGCAGGTGTTCGAGGCGGTCGGAGAGTATGCCGCGGGGAAGATCACCGAGGAGGAGTTGCACGCGCTGGAGGAGGTAGCGTCCCCCGGCGCAGGTGCGTGCGGGGGCCAGTTCACGGCCAATACGATGGCGATGGCGTTCGAGGCGCTCGGTATCTCGCCGGCGGGCTCGGCGATGGTGCCCGCGGAGGACGGAAGCAAGCTGCAGGTGGCCAAGGAGTGTGGGGAACTGGTGATGGATGTGCTGCGCGCGGGAAGAATGCCGAGCGAAGTCATGAGCAAGGACGCGCTGGAGAATGCGATCGCGGCGGTCGCGACGAGCGGAGGCTCGACCAATGCTGTGCTGCACCTGCTGGCGGTCGCGCGCGAACTGGAAGTGCCGCTTGAGATCGATGAGTTCGATGCGATCTCCGAGCGCACTCCCCTGTTGTGCGATCTGCAGCCGGGGGGGAGGTACGTCGCGACGGACCTGTATGAGGCGGGTGGGGTACCGCTCGTGCTCAAGCGGCTGCTGGACGCGGGGGTGCTGAAGGGGGACGCGATGACGGTCACGGGTCGGACGATCGGCGAGGTTGCAGCCGACGCGGATGAGACGGATGGCCAGAAGGTCGTCAGGCCGCTGGGCGATCCGCTGAAGCAGACGGGCGGGTTTGCGATATTGCGCGGGAACGTTGCGCCCGACGGGTGCGTGGTTAAGCTCGCCGGACACGAGCGCCGCAGGCACACCGGCCCGGCACGAGTGTTCGACGGCGAGGAGACGGCGATGGCGGCCGTGCTCGCCAAAGAGGTCCAGGCGGGAGACGTGGTGGTTATTCGCGGCGAGGGCCCGGCGGGAGGACCGGGGATGCGCGAGATGCTGTCGGTGACCGCGGCCATCGTGGGCGAGGGGCTGGGGGAGGCCGTGGCGCTGATAACCGACGGGCGGTTCTCCGGCGCGACACACGGGTTCATGGCGGCGCACATCGCCCCGGAGGCCGTGAGGGGCGGTCCGATCGGTGCGCTGGAGGACGGGGATGAGCTGACGATCGATGTGGATGAGCGCCGCATCGACGTGAAGCTCACAGACGAGGAGATTGACAAGCGCACGAGCGCCTACGAGCAACCCCCGCGCGCGGACGAGCACGTGGACGTGGCGATCCAGAAGTACGCGAAGCTCGTCGGCTCCGCCGCCGAGGGTGCGATTACGCGCTGAGGTCTCAGGACCGCGCCGACGCAGCGGACGTGGTTATGATCCGGCTCGGCTAGCCGTGAGGGCTTGCCTTGAACCTGGGGGAAGAGGATCGTGTTCAAACTGATCGTGGTCGGGACCGACGGCTCCGACACCGCCACCCAGGCGGTGCGCCAGGCGGTCGATATGGCCGGCGCCGTGGGTGCGACACTGGAGCTGGTGAGCGCGTATGCACCCGTTCCCGAGCAGCGCCTGCGCACGGAGAGACGGGACGCGCCGGAGGACGTGCAGTGGGCGATCAACCCCCGCGAGGACGTCGAGGCGTCGCTGTCCGCCGCGGCTGACATCGCACGCGCGGCGGGGGTGAGCGTCAACACGCACGCGCGTCAGGGAGATCCCGCCGATGCGATCCTCGATGTCGCCGAGGAGCGCGAGGCTGACCTCGTGATCGTCGGCAACAAGGGGATGACGGGCGCCAAACGCTTTCTGCTGGGCTCGGTGCCGAACAAGGTTTCTCACCACGCGCCCTGCTCGGTGTTGATCGTCCGGACCAGCTGAGGGCTCACGCCAGAGTATCTGCCGGGTTTGAGGCCGCCGTCCCGCGGCGTCATACGCCACCCGTGATGCTCGACGTGCCACCAGCACGCCTGCGCTCACGTACGGCGTCTGCCATCCACGGCCCGACCCCCTCAACCCACCACTTATTCTGGCGTGAGCCCTGAGCGCCTACTCGCTCAGGAACTCAGTCAGCAGCGCGTTGAATGCGTCCGGGCGCTCGAGCATGGCCAGGTGAGCCGTGTCCTCGAAAACGACTTTGCGCGACTCGGGGATAAGCTCGGCGAATATGTCCGCGTCGCGCACCGGAACGGTCCGATCGCGGTCGCCCCAGGCGATCAGCGTCGGGCAGGCGATCTCGGGCAGACGGTCGCCTATGTAGTAGGAAGAGAGGGCCTCGAGCGCTGGGACGAACCCAGGCCTGCCCGCACCACGTATCAGCTCGGCCGCCATAGGGGCGGACAGCAGGGTGGGATGGCTGGCGAGCGTCGAGAGAGCGACGCCGCGCAGTCGTGGACGGCGGGCGATGAGGTCGGCGTTGGTGGCCGCCAGAGCGGTGCTGGTCATAAGGATCCGCTCCGAGAGATGCAGCGCCGGGAGATATATGCGGTAGGCACGGGTACTGATACCGGCCGGAGCAGCCAGCATCAGACGCTGGGCGCGCTGCGGGGAGGCGATCGCGAGCTCCGTGACGACGCACCCGCCCGTCGAGTGGGCCACGATTGGGGCGGCGTTGACTCCGAGGGTACTGAGCAGCACGTCAAGCAAGCGCGCGTAGCCGAGAATCGAGATCTTCTCGACTGGCATCGGAGAGCGCCCAAAGCCCGGGAGGTCGAACGCGATCACGCGATGCTCGGCGGCGAGGACGGGCAGCTGCTCGAGCCAGTTTGGCCAGGATCCTATGAGGCCGTGTACGAACACCAGCGGTGGACCCTCGCCGAGCTCGATTACATTTACCGGTCGACCCTCCACCATCACCCAGCGCTGGTGCTCGCGCCAGTCTACGTCCAGCCAAGGGGACCGTCCGGACGGGCCGTAAACATCTGGGCTGTGATGACCGTTGCGCGAGGCGGTCCGGACGGCGTCGCCGCCCGGCAGGGGCGCGGTGGGCTTCATCTGCATAATTTACCGCGGCCGGGGGGCCAACCCAGACGATGAGAATCGCAATCGACATCGACTCAACGCTGCACCACTACTGGGACACGCTCTCGGAGATCGCCGTACGTCGCTTCGGGATCGAGCTCCCGTACGACGAGCAGTTCACGTGGGGCATCACGCGACTGAAGCCCGAGCAGCTTCAGATCTGCATCGAGGAGAGCCACAGCGAGGAGTGCATACTCGCCGGCACACCCTACCCGGGCGCGGTCGAGACGGTGCGCCGCTGGCACGACTCGGACGGGCATTACATCCACGTGACCAGCCATCGCGACGCTCGCTGCGCGAGTGCGACCGCGCGCTGGCTGTGGGAGATCGGGCTGCCGTCCGACGATCTGTGCTGTTCCTGGGACAAGGTCTCTCGCTGCGCCGAGCTCCAGATCGACGTGTTGATCGACGACAGCCCGCTGAACCTTCTCGCGGCTCTCGAACGCGGGATCGGCGCCGCCACGATCGTCCACCCGTGGAATGTGGAGGTGTGCGAAGAAGAGGACGTCATCGCCGCCGTCGACTGGCCACAGCTTGCGCGGTCGTTGGAGCCGCTGCTGCTGAGCGGCGATTCGCGCACCCCGGCCGGTGCGGGCACCGGGCAGGGCATGGGGGTCGCGGCGGCGAAGTAGGCCGGCATGAGCACCATCGTCCGCGCGTGGCACGACGCGATCGGGCTCCTGCGGGACGAGCTGAGTCGCCGCGACGCGGCGCCGAGGACCGTGCGCGCCTACCAGGTCGATCTTGACCAGTTCGCTACCTGGGCGACCGCGCGGGGGCTGTCTGTAGCGGACGTGGGTCCCAAGGATGTGCGCGCCTACGTCGTGGCGCTGTCCGAGCGCGATCTCGCGCCGAGCACGAGCGCGCGCAAGCTGGCGGCGCTGCGCGCCCTGTTCAACAGCCAGCGCGAGCACGGGCTGATCGCGCAGAACCCGGCGGAACTGGTGTCCACGCCCCGGCTCGCGCGCGAGCTGCCAAAGGTGCTGAAAGTACGCGAGGCCGCCGCGCTGCTCGATGCGATTGGGGCGGGCGGGCCACCGATCAAGGGGCCGCTGCCGTTGCGCGACCGGGCGATGTTCGAGCTCGCCTACGCCTGCGGGCTGCGCGCCGAGGAGCTCGTGTCGCTGCGCCTTGGCGACGTGGATCACGACGGCGAGCAGCTGCGCGTCGAGGGCAAGGGCCGCAAGACGCGGTTCGTCCCGGTTGGCGAGGTTGCGCTGAAGGCGGTGGGCGAGTACGTGCAGCGAGGCCGCCCGCAGCTGACCGAGCCGCAGGGCGGAGTTGTCGTGAATGGGCCCCCGCGAGATGCCGCGACGCGCGTGCGCGTTGACGGCGGGCGGCGCGATCGTGAGGACGCGCTGTTCTTGAGCAAGACCGGCAGGCGCTTGAGCACCAGCGACGTGCGCCGCCGGCTGCGGGGCTGGGCGCGGAGGAGCGGCGTGGAGTCCACGGCGGGGGTGATCAGCCCGCATGCGCTGCGTCACAGCTTCGCGACGCACCTGCTGGACGGCGGCGCGGACCTGCGCTCGATCCAGGAGCTGCTGGGGCACGCGAGCGTATCGAGCACCCAGATATACACTCGGGTAGAGTCGGCGAAGCTGAAAAGCGCCTATGCGCGCAGCCACCCCCGGGCCTGATCTGATCAACAGGGGGAGGACGGACCCCGGATGGAGACGAACGTCAAAGCGATCGAGCTGCGCGAACTATGGCGGCGATACAAGTCCGAGGGTGATGAGCGCGCCCGCGAGCGGCTTGTCGTCGCGTACTCGCCCCTGGTCAAGTACGTGGCTGGGCGCACGGCCGCCGGGCTGCCGCCGCACGTGGAGGAGGCGGACTTGATCTCCTACGGCCTGGTCGGGCTGATCTCCGCGATCGAGCGGTTCGATCTCTCGCGCGAGATCAAGTTCGAGACATACGCGATCATGCGCATCAAGGGCGCGATCATCGACGAGCTGCGCGCGATGGACTGGGTGCCGCGCAGCGTGCGCGCCCGCGCCCGCGAGCTGGAGCGCGCGAACGCCAAGCTCGAGAACGCGCTGCAACGCGCGCCGACCGACCAGGAGATGGCGGCGGAGCTGAAGATCAGCGTGGAGGAGCTGAACGATTCGCTGCTGGCGATCTCGCACTCCTCGATGGTTGCGCTGGACGAGCTGTGGAGCACCTCCGACTCGAGCGGCGACCAGGTCTCGCTGATGGACACGATCGAGGACCCGACCGCGCCCGACCCCGCCAGAGCACTCGACGTGGGCGACCTGAAGGACCGCATCGCCGAGTCGATCGCCAAGCTGCCCGAGCGCGAGAAGCTCGTGATCGCTCTGTACTACTACGAGAACCTGACGCTGCGTGAGATCGGCGAGGTGCTCGGCGTGACTGAGTCGCGGGTCAGTCAGCTGCATACGAAGGCGGTCCTGAGGCTGCGCTCGCGGATGCAGGAGGAGTCGTTCGAGGAGTAGAGTCTCACACCCGGAAAGGAGCTGCCCATGCGCCAAGCAGCGGATCGGATTCGCAATGTCGCCCTCGTCGGTCATCGCGGGACGGGGAAGACGTCGCTGCACGAGGCGCTGCTGTTCGAGGCCGGGGTGATCAACCGGCTCGGATCCGTGCCGGACGGGAGCACCGTGTCGGACTCGGCCGCGGACGAGCAGGCGCGGCAGATGTCGATCTCGGCGACGTTCAGCTCGCTGAACTGGCGCGAGCGCAAGGTCAATCTGCTCGACACTCCCGGCGAGCCGAGCTTCGTCGCGGACGCGCTGGGAGCGCTGCGCGTGTGCGAGTCGGCGGTGTTCGTCGTCAACGCCGTGATGGGCGTGGAGGTGGGCGCGGGGCGGCTGTGGCAGCGCGCGGCGGAGCTTGACATTGCGCGGATGCTGTTCGTGAACATGCTCGACCGCGAGCGCGCCGACTTCTACAGGACGCTCGAGCAGCTCAAGCAGGCGTTCGGTCAGCACGTCGTCGCGACCGAGATACCGATCGGCTCAGAGCACGAGACCGAGGGTGTGATCGACCTCATCGACATGAGGGCGTTCAGGCAGGACTCCATGATTGGCGCCCCCACCCGCCCCGGCTGGAGCCAGATCGCAATCCCCGATGAGCTGCAGGAGCGTGCGAACGAGTACCGCGAGAAGCTGATGGACGAGGTCAGCGAGGTCTCAGACGCGCTGATGGAGCGGTATCTCGAGGGCGAGGAGATCGCGCACGAGGAGATCGTAGGCGCGCTGAAGGAGGGGACGAACCACGGCAAGATATTTCCGGTCGTGTGCGGCGTGGCCACGCGCAACCTCGGCACGACACGTCTGCTGGACGCGATCGTCGAGGACCTGCCCTCGCCCGTCAAGCACGGCGCGTTGCTGGCCGTTCGCAGATCCGACGATGATCTGCAAACGGCGGGGGAGACGGAGCTGTTGGCGGACCCCGACGCGGAGCTGTACGCCTACGTGTTCAAGACGCGCGCGGACCCGTTCGCGGGGCGGATGAACCTGCTGCGCGTCTACCAGGGCATGCTGCGCGCGGACAGCCACGTGCTGAACACGCGCGCGCACGCCAGGGAGCGGATCGGTCAGCTGATCGTGTCAGTTGGCGGGGAGACCGGCCACCTGCAGGAGCTCGGGCCGGGTGACATCGGGGCGGTGGCCAAGCTCAAGGAGACCCGCGCGGGGGACTGGCTCACCGAGCGGGAGGCGCCTTCTACGATTGAGATGCCTGCGCTGAAGCTGCCGGCACCCGTGATGGCGTTCGCCGTGGAGCCCAAGAGCCGGGGCGATGAGGAGAAGGTGTTCGCCGCGTTGCGCCGGTTGCGGGAGGAGGACCCAACGATCGACCTGCACCGCGACCAGCAGACGGGAGAGCAGATCGTCGCGGGGCTCTCGCAGGTGCATGTCGAGGTGATCGTCGATCGGCTGCGCGAGCGCTTTGGTGTGGAAGTCGCGCTGAAGCCGCCGAGGGTGCCGTATCAGGAGACGATCCGCGGCGTCGCGAAAGCGCACGGGCGCCACAAGAAGCAGTCGGGCGGGCGCGGCCAGTTCGGCGACTGCCACATCGAGATCGAGCCGCTGCGGCCCGGCATGGGGTTCGAGTTCGTCGATCAGATCAAGGGCGGGGTGATCCCCAGCTCGTTCATCCCAGCGGTCGAGAAGGGCGTGCGCGAGGCGATGAGTGCGGGCGTGCTGGCGGGGTATCCGGTCAAGGATGTGCGCGTGCGGCTGTATGACGGCTCCCATCACAGCGTCGACTCCTCGGAGATCGCGTTCAAGCTCGCCGGCGCCCAGGCGATGCGGGAGGCGCTGCGAGCAGCCGATCCGGTGCTGCTGGAGCCGATCATGCTCCTCACGCTGTCCGTTCCAGAGGCGTACGTGGGGGATGTGATGGGGGATCTCTCGAGCCGTCGCGGCAGGCCCCAGGGAATGGAGCCGGCGGGCGCGATGACTGAGATCAAGGCGGAGGCGCCGATGGCCGAGATGCTGGGCTATGCGCCCGATCTGCGCTCGATCACGGGCGGCCAGGGTGATTACACGCTGGAGTTCCTGCGCTACGAGGAGGTGCCTGGGGCACTCGCGCAAAAGATCGTCGAGGGCGTGGTGTCAGAGCACGCCGCGACGCACGCCTGAGCCGGAGGGCGACGCGCAGGGAGGCGCGGGCGGGCGGGTACCGGTACCCTGAGCGGCCGTGGCCACGCGCATGATCGTCACATCCCAGCCAGACGTCGCCTGCGACGTGTGCGGACGCAGGCTGCTGCGGGGCGAGCAGCCGGACGTATTCCTGGCGGGCGGACAACGGCGGACCGTGTGCGAACTGTGCGCGCCGCGTGCCACGCACGAGGGCTGGTTGCGCGAGGCCGACCAGGGCCACTCCGTGAGCCTGCCCCCGGCGCGTGCGCGACGGGGACGCAACCTGCTCGGCCGTCTGCGCCAGCTGCGCGAGCCTGTGGCGGAGCCGGTGCCGGTAGGCGCGTCCGCTTTCGGGGGCCCGCTCGCTGATGATCCGGGCGAAACGGGGTCGTATGAGCTGTTCGACGGCGGCGTCGACATTGACGGCGACGGCAGTTCGGGAGAGATCGCGGCGCAGGCCCCCGGGCTTGAGAGGACTGAGCCGGCCGGAGCCCTCGCGCAGCCGCCTGCAACCGCGCGGCCCGTGCCCGCGGTCCCAGTCTCAGACGCCGAGCAGGCGTCGTCCGATGGCGCGCTGAGGGGCGATGACGTGAAGGCGCAGCGCGCGCTGAAAGTGTTCAACGCCGGCGAGCATCCGCGTCGCGTCGCCGGAGTGGCCCGGTCGCTCGGCGCTCCGAGCGTGGCCGTCCGCCCGCTCGCGGAGTCTTCGAACACGGTCGCGATTGTGGTCGCCTGGGAGCTGTCGTGGTACCGGTATGAGGTCGATCTCGGCGACGAGGCCGCTGGCGCGAGCGTCGTCGCGCAGGGAACCGAACTGGGCGAGCTCACCGCCGAGGACCGCTTGGCAAACGCCACGGCGTCTGACGACGGGGCGCTGTCGCTGGTAGGATGAAGAGGCGATGATCTACTGCGTCGTGCCCAGAGAGCTGTCCGAGGAGCTGTACCCGAAGCTCGTCGAGCGCTACGCGCGCGAGGAGGGCGTCACAGTGATCGTCGACCGTCGCAAGTACGACCGCCGCGCCCGTGGCGCCCGCCCGAGCGAGGCGATCAAGCAGCGGCGTGTCGTGCGTAACCGCCGCCGCGCCCGGATTCCCGGCGACATGCCGCCCCTGGCACGAGCCCTGTAGGACGGCCGTGGATGCTGCGCGGATGCTTTGTCCTCAGTCGCTCGTGTGCGTAGCACACCACGCTCCTTGCGTCCGTGCCCCGCTTGGTCCACAACCGTCCTAGAAGCGCCGAGCCTCCCAAGCGATCTGCATAATCCCGTCGCGTGAGAGCGATCGTTCATGTCGATGGCGGCTCGCGCGGCAATCCCGGCCCGGCGGCCGCAGCGTGCGTCATCTCAACGCCCGAGGGCGAGATCTTGGGCGAGCATGCCGAGCTGCTCGGCGCGGTCACGAACAATGTCGCCGAGTACCGGGCGCTGCTGCTCGGGTTACGCCAAGCACGCGAGCTGGGGGTGACGGACGTCGAGGTGGTGAACGATTCGGAGCTGATCGCCAAGCAGATCAACGGCCAGTACAAGGTCAAGCACGCGGCGATGCGAGCGCTGTACCTGGACGCGATGGCGGCGTTGCGCGGGTTCGAGTGCTGGACGATGCGCACGGTCCCCCGTGCGCAGAACGCGGAAGCTGACGCGTTGGTGAACGCCGCGCTCGACCAGGCCACCTGAGGGGGCGCGGTCCCGTACCGTCCGCGGTTGTACTCTGCTTTGGAAACATGGTATAACTATAGTTATACGCAGTTCAAAAAGAGTAAACAAACTTCTCTCCCCTTCCCGAATATGTATAAACTATAATTATACAGTACCGGCCTGGCCGGAGCCTCAGCTACGCTCGCACACGTGCTCAGCCCCCGCAATCGCGAGCTGATAGGACTTATCCCCGCCGCGCTGCTGGTGACGGGTGGGTTCACCGCGATCTTCATCCAGCAGCAGGACACCGCGCGCGGCGCGGCGACCAATCTGACGCTCAACCACGCCTCCAGCGTGTCGTTGACCTACGGCGGGCTGTTCTTGGCGCTGTGCGTTGCGGGGCACCTCGTGATCCGCTTCTGCCTGCCCGACGCCGACCCGTATCTGTTCCCGCTCGGCGCGGTGCTCGCGAGCGTGGGCATCGTGATGGTCTACCGCATCGAACCGGTGCTCGCGCGCCAGCAGGCGCAGTGGATGGTGCTCGGGCTTGCGCTGTTCGCCGCGACGATCCTGGCCCTGCACCGGCGCGGCGTGGGGGTGCTGGAGCGCTACCGCTACACGATCGCCGCGGTCGGGATCGTCATGACCGTGCTGCCGCGGATGCCGGTGATCGGCGAGCAGGTCAACGGCGCCTACCTGGATGTTCACCTCGGTGGCGTCTCGTTCCAGCCAGCCGAGCTGGGGAAGGTCGCGATCGTGATCTTTCTGGCCAGCTACCTGCACGACAATCGCCAGGTGCTGGTCACCGCCGGGCGGCGCGTGCTCGGGCTGACGATCCCGCCGATGAAGCAGTTCGGGCCGATGCTGATCGTGTGGGGCGCGGCGATGGGCACGCTGCTGCTCACGCGCGAGCTGGGCACTTCGCTGATGTTCTACGGAGCGTTCCTCGCGCTGCTGTACGTAGCCACGGGACGGTTCTCGTTCCCGCTGATCGGGCTGGTGCTGTTCGCGGCTGGCGCCTGGTTCGTGGCTGCACACGTGGGCCACGTGCACGCCCGCGTGCTCGCCTGGGAACACCCGTTTGACCCGGTGCTGTACAACGAGCCGGGCGGCAGCTACCAGCTCGCCCAGTCGCTGTTCGCCCAGGCAGACGGCGGGCTGCTCGGCACGGGATTCGACCAGTCGCTGCTGCAGTATCCGGTTGAACTGGCCAACCACGTGGTCGTGCGCCGCTCGATCCTGCCGGTGCCCGAAAGCGACCTGATCTACTCGGTGATCACCGACGAGCTCGGCCTCGTCGGCGCCGCCGGGCTGCTGCTCGTCTACCTGCTGTTCGTCACGCGAGGGCTTAAGACGGCGATGCTGGCGAAGGATTCGTTCTCGAAGCTGCTCGCGACGGGGCTGTCGTTCATCGTGGCGATGCAGGTGTTCGTGATCGTGGGGGGCGTCACACGCGTGATCCCACTCACCGGGGTGACGTTGCCGTTCGTGGCGTACGGGGGGTCGAGCGTGGTCATGAACTTCGTGTTGCTCGCCCTGCTGTTGGTCGTGTCCGACAGGGCGCGGCGTCCCTACGTGTGAAACGCCTTGAGGGGGTTTGTGCAGGTTTGCTGAAGCTTTCCCGCCGAAACCTCCATATCGGCGCGGCGCGCAGGGCAGCGGGCGGATCGTGTCGAAACCCTGAGCTCATGTACTCCTCCTCCACGCTCACTTACGACGCCACGCCGCGCCTGTGTCTGCGCACGTCCGAGCCGCCCGTGCTCGCCCATCGCTACGGACGCGGCCTCACGGACGGGTTCTCCTCGCCGGCGGGTCTGCATCGCCGCCCGTGGCTGGCGCGCCTGCGCAGGGCGCTAGCCGAAGACCTGTTCGCCGTGCACTACCAGCCGATCGTCTCGCTCGCCGACGGGCGTCCAGCGCACTACGAGGCGCTGGTCCGTCTTGCCGACGAAGGGCCCACCGGGGGGCTGATCGCGCCCGGGCTGTTTCTGCCCGCCGCCGAGCGTTACGGCCTGGTGCGCGACATCGACCGGCTCGTGCTCGCCCGCGTCGCCAGGTTGCTCGGCGGGCGCGGCAGGCGTAGCGGTGCTCATCAGGACGGCGGCGTTGGAGATGGCGGCGTGCGGGTTGCGGTCAACATGTCCGCCCTGTCGGTCACTGACCCCGCGATGCTCGCGCATATCGCGCGTTGTCTGGATGCGCACGGCGTTGATCCCTGCCGGCTCGTGGTTGAGATCACCGAGACGGCCGCGATCTCCGACATGGACCGGGCTCGCTCCTT
The DNA here is from genome assembly GCA_963755165.1 of uncultured Solirubrobacterales bacterium. Lineage (GTDB taxonomy): Bacteria > Actinomycetota > Thermoleophilia > Solirubrobacterales > Solirubrobacteraceae > Palsa-744. Next base: position 923,239 of record CAVWIT010000003.1, read on the forward strand.
CTGCGAGGGTGTCGCCGCGCTCGGCTGCGCGGTCGCGCTCGACGACTTCGGCGCCGGGTTCGGCTCTTTTCAATATCTCAAGCATCTGCCGTTCGACTACCTCAAGATCGACGGCGACTTTGTCCGTGGCCTGCCCAGCTCGCCGAAGGACCAGCTCGTCGTGCAGGCCCTGGCGGGCCTGGCGCGGGGCATGGGCAAGCGCACGATCGCCGAGTACGTGACCGACCGCGCTACGCTTCAGCTGCTGCGCGGTTACGGCGTGGATTACGCCCAGGGTTTCGAGCTGGGGCGCCCGGCGGCGCACATACCGGTTGCGGTGTAGGAGGTTCTACTTGGGTTGGGGGAACGATCTGCGCATGGCCGCGTCCCAGGCGCGGTCGCTCAGCACTCCTCGCATGCCGATCATCAGCTTCGCCGAGGGGGTGATGCTGATGCGTGTGGGGGCGCGGCGGCGCGAGATAGCGCGCTCGATCACCCGCGCGACCTTGTCCGGGCCGGCGCCTAGGTGGCGCATGGGACTGTCGTAGACGCCTTTGGTGGTGGCGCTGACGGTTGCGTTGAAGCTGGTGTACGGGCCGTCTTCGCCGCCGGCTTGTACGTGTGCCATCGCGCCCGCGACCGCCTCCCCGAACTCGGTTGTGATCAGCCCGGGCTCCAGCACGATCACGTCGATGCCGAAGCCCTTGACCTCGAAGCGCAGCACGTCGGACAGGGCCTCGAGCGCGTACTTGGTGGCGTGATAGTGGCCGCCGCCTGGGAGGGTGAGGCGTCCGCCCATCGAGCTGATGTTGACTATCTTGCCCCATCCCTGCGCGCGCATCTTTGGAAGGACGAGTTGAGTTAGGCGCACGGGTCCGAAGACGTTCGTCTCGAACTGGCGGCGCACGGCGTCCATCGGGACGGTCTCGATCGCGCCGCTTTGGCTGTAGCCGGCGTTGTTGACGAGCACGCCGACGATGCCCTCGGTGCGCTCCACCTCCTCGACCGCCGCTCGCATCGAGTGCTCGTCGGTGACATCGAGCGCAAGCGTGCGGCAGCCCTCCGAGGCCAGGTGCTCGATCGTCTCAGGGCGCCGCGCGGTGGCGTACACCGTCCAGCCACTCTTGGCCAGACGGCGCGCGGTGGCCTCGCCGATGCCCGAGGAGCAGCCGGTGATCAGCACGGCCTTTGAAACCTCTTTTCCCATGCGCGCAGCATACGGACCCGACTTTTGCATTAAGGTGCCGAGCCGATGCGTGCCGTCACATTCCAGGCTCCCGGCGAGGTGCGTGTGGAGGATGTTCCCGAGCCCGAGTGCGCAGACGCGGGGGATGCGGTCGTGCGGATCGAGGCGACGGGGGTGTGCGGGTCGGATCTGCACATTTATCACGGCCGCGTGCAGATCGAGCCGGGGTTCACGATCGGGCATGAGTATGTAGGCACGGTGATCGCCGCGGGCGAGCGCGTCACGAGCGTGTCGGTTGGGGACCGCGTGCTCGGGTGCTTTCAGACGGCGTGCGGCGTTTGCTACTTCTGTCGCGCCGGGTGGTATGACCGCTGTGCGGTGTCGCGCACGTTCGGGCATGGCGCGGCGCTCGGCTCGCTCCAGGGCACCCAGGCCGAGCGGGCGTTGGTGCCGCACGCGGACCTCGTGCTGCGTCGCGTGCCCGATGGCATGAGTGACGACGTTGCGCTGTTTGCCGGCGATGTGATGGGCACCGGCTTCCATGGGGTGGTGGCGAGCGGTTTGCGCGCCGGGGATGTCGCCGCGGTGCTCGGGTTGGGGCCGGTGGGGTTGTGTGCGGTGCAGGCGGCGCGCGCGGTGGGGGCTGCGCATGTGCTCGCCGTCGACTCGGTGCAGGAGCGTCTTGCCGTGGCCGAGTCCTTTGGAGCGGAGCCGGTGCACCTCACCGAGCAGGACGTGCGTGCGCTCGCGCGGGAGCGCACTGGGGGGCGTGGGGTGGACGTGTGCATCGATGCGGTTGGCGATCCGCGCGCGCTCGAGACGGCGCTTTACATCACGCGCGCGCACGGTGCGGTGCAGTGCCTGGGTGTGTATGCCGAGCGCGCGGAGGTGCACATGGGGTTGCTGTGGATCAAGGCGCTCACGTTGCGCGGCGGCCAGGCGAACGTGATCGCCCACGTCGACCGGGTGCTGTCGCTGATGTCCACCGGGGCGCTCGACCCGAGTGCGCTCGTGACCCACCACATGGCGCTCGACGATGCGGTTGAGGCATATGCGCTGTATGACCGGCGTGAGGCGCTCAAGATCGTGCTGAAGCCGTAGGGTCCCGTCCGCGCCCTACCCCGTCCGCGACCGATCCCCGTCAACGACTCCCGTCCGCGACAGGTAGGCTCCAACCCATGACTACCGCCTCCGTAGACGCTCTCCCCGACGCGCTCGGCGACGCCGCGCGCGAGTTCATCGCAAAGCCCCACGGCCTGCTGATCGGCGCCGAGCGCCCCGAAGCGGCCGATGGGGGCACGTTCGCCACGCTCGACCCGTCAACCGGGCGTGAGATCGCCCAGGTCGCGCACGCCGGAGCAGAGGACGTTGCCCGCGCCGTCGCGGCCGCGCGTTCCGCGTTCACGGATGCCCCCTGGGCCTCGATGTCCGCCGCTGGCCGCGAGCGCCTGATGCACGCGCTGGCGGACGCGATGGAAGCGCGCGCCGAGGAGCTCGCCCAGATCGAGTCGCTCGACAACGGCAAGCCGGTCGGGCTCGCCCAGTACGTCGACGTGAACGGTGCGATCGCGCACATTCGCTATTTCGCGGGGTGGCCGACGAAGATCGAGGGCGGAGTGCTGCCGGTGGCAGCGCCGAACATGCACTGCTATACCCGCCGCGAGCCGGTCGGGGTGTGCGCTCAGATCATCCCCTGGAACTTCCCGCTGCTGATGGCCGCATGGAAGCTCGGTCCGGCGCTGGCCGCTGGGTGCACGGTGGTGCTCAAGCCGGCGGAGCAGACGCCGCTCAGCGCGCTGCGCCTCGGCGAGCTGGCGTTGGAGGTGGGTTTTCCGCCGGGGGTGCTGAACGTGCTGACTGGCGATGGGACGACGGGGGCGGCGCTTGTGGATCACCCGGGGGTGGACAAGATCGCGTTCACCGGCTCGACGGCGGTGGGGCGCGAGATCGGGGCGAAGGCGGGGAGGGCGCTCAAGCGCGTGACGCTCGAGCTGGGGGGGAAGTCGCCGAACATTATCCTGCCCGACGCGGACATCGACGCTGCCGTGAAGGGGTCCTATCAGGCGATCTACTTCAACTCCGGACAGGCGTGCAACGCGGGCTCGCGGTTGTTCGTTCCGAGGGAGCGTTTCGACGAGGTCATGAGCGGCCTCGCCGAAGCGGCCGGGGCGGCGCAGCTCGGTCCTGGGCTCGACTCTGGCACTCAGCTCGGGCCGCTGGTGTCCGCCGAACAGTACGAGCGGGTGCTGGGTTACATCGATGCGGGTCGAGAGGAGGGCGCCGAGGTCCTGGCCGGCGGTGAGGCGGCTCTGACCGACAGCGGCGGCTACTTCGTCGCCCCGACGCTCTTCGCCACCACCTCCGACGAGTTGCGGATCTCCCGCGAGGAGATCTTTGGCCCGGTGCTCGTCGCCTCTCCCTATGACTCGCTGGAGGAGGTCGCCGAGCGGGCGAACGCGGGCGAGTACGGTCTGGCCGCGGGCGTGTGGACGCGAGACGTCTCAAACGCCCACCGCCTGGCCGCGATGCTGCATGCGGGCATGGTCTACATCAACACCTGGGGGGTGGTGGATCCCTCGGCCCCCTTCGGCGGTTTCAAGGCCTCGGGCATCGGTCGCGAGCATGGTCACGATGGCTTGGGCGCATACCTGGAGAGCAAGACGGTTTGGACGGCGCTGTAGGGACCCTGACTCGCATCGTCACGTCCACCGGGGTCCAGCTGCCGTGACACGAGCCCTCGCCGCGGATACCCCTGCACAACCCATGCTCGCCGGTTCGGAGGACTCCGGCGCCCCCACCACGAAGCGCTGGGCCGTGCCGCTGGCTGGCGTCTGCGCTGTGGTCCTGCTCGCGGCGACCGTCGAGATCGTGCTCGACGCCGCCCAGGAACACTCGCCGCTGATCCCGCGCTCGCCGCACATCGCCACCTGGCTTCAGTCGCTCGGGGGCGAGCGGCTCGGCTATCGCGTGTTCCTGATCGCGCTGCTGGCGTTCAGCGTCGCCTATGGTGTTTTGCTGTTACTGGCGCGTGCTCGCACGCGCGCACACGTGCATGACCCCGGCTGTGAGCGGGTGGCGGCCGGCGAACCGGCGACAGACGGCGATCGGATGGCCAGGTGGGCGATTGGGCTCGTGGCGCTGCTGAACCTGATCGTGTTTGCCGGGCCGATCCTGATCTCGACCGACGTGTTCAGCTATGTCGCCTACGCGCGCATGGGCATCGTGCACGGCATCAACCCATATACGCACGGCCCGGTGGCGATCCTCGGCGACCCGGTGTTCCGCTACGTCGGGCACGACTGGCTGCGCGTGGCCACCGCCTACGGTCCGATCTATACGCTGATCGCCTATCCGCTGGGTCTGGTAGGGGTTGTGGGCGCGCTGTGGGGGATGAAGCTCTACGCGCTGCTCGCCTCCGCGGTCACGCTCGCGCTCACCTGGCGCGTCGCGCGCCGGCGCGGGCACGATCGGGTGTTCGCGCTGCTCGCCGTCGGCGCCAATCCGCTGTATTTGATCTACGGCCTCGGCGGCGCCCACAACGACCTGATCATGCTTGCGCTGATGATGGCCGCCGTCGCGTTCACGCTGTCGGACCGCGACGCCGCCGCGGGCGCGGCGGTGGTAGTGGGCGCCCTGGTCAAGGCGACCGTCGCGGTGCTGCTGCCGTTCATGATCCTGGCCAGGCGCCGTTCCGCCGCGGTCTACGGGGCGCTCGCCGTGCTCGCGTTCAGCGCGCTCGCCGGCTACGCGGTGTTCGGCGTCCACGGCATCGATGTCGTCTCGGCGCTGAACCGCGACTCGGCGTTCGTCTCGACCGACAGCTTCCCCAACGAGCTCGCCCACCTGTTCGGCAAGCCGGGGGTGTTTCCCGTCGACCACGACCTGCTCAAGGCCGCGCTCGTGCTGATCGTCTTGCACCTGCTGTGGCGCACCTGGCGCGGCTATGACTGGGTCGCCGCCTCCGGGTGGGCGCTGCTGGCGATCTCGGTCACGAGCACGTGGCTGCTCGCCTGGTACATCTTGTGGCCGCTGCCGCTCGCGGTGCTCACGCGCGACCGGCGCCTGCTCGCGGCGACGCTGTTCGTGCAGGGCCTGTTCATCGTCCACCAGACATCGCCACTGTTCGCCCCGGTGTCCTGATGAGCCGCGTCCGCCTGATCGAGACGACGGTGCTGATCCTCGCCGGGCTGCTGTTGGCTGGCGCGACCGTCAACGATGTCGCCCGCCAGACGCACGTAAACCAGCGGCTGATCGCCGACCTGCACACCTGGCGCACGCGTACCGGCCACGACTATCACAACCTCTCGATCGAGCAGACGGTGTTCGGCGAACGCAGCCAGATCGAGGTGGTCTGTGGCAATACCAGCCCCGGTGCTCCGCGGACGCGCATCCAGCTGTGCCTGGTGATCTCGGGTCCCGTCAGCGATGGCGGGCGCACGGTGCGCGGGGGGTGGTACCTGCCGGCACATACAGAAGAAGATCTGCGTCGATTGCGTTACGGCTGCTTCGGCCCGGCCTCCGCTGGAATGTGCCCGGCCTCGGCGCGCGGATCCCAGCCGGCCGGGAGCGGCACATGAGCGCGACGGGCATTCCAACCGACCCCACATCGAACACACCTGCGCGCGCACCCACGCGTGCCCCGCCCGCGTGGTGGCCGCTCGCCGCCCTCACGATCCTCGCGGCCGCCCTGCGCCTGTCGACGCTGGACCTGCAGAGCTTCTGGTACGACGAGGCGTTCACGCCCGTCCATGTGCTGCACCCGAGCCTGTGGGCGACGCTGCGCTCGGTGCTCCACACCGAGAACACGCCTCCACTGTGGTATGTGATCGCCTGGGCGGACTCCCGCGTGCTGGGCAGCGGCGAGGTCGCACTGCGTCTGCCCTCCGCGCTCGCGGGCGTCGCGACCGTGCCCGTCGCCTGGGCGATCGGACGCGAGCTGACCGGCCGGCGCGCCACTGCGATCGCCGCCGCGGCGCTGGTCGCGGTGAACCCGCTGCTGGTGTGGTACTCACAGGAGGCACGCGCCTACGCGCTGTTCGTGCTGCTCGCGGCTGTGGCGATGCTGTGCTTCCTGCGCGCTTTGCGGCGACCAAGCCCAGGGCGGATGGCCGCGTTCGCGTTGAGCGGCTCGTTGGCGTTGCTGAGCCATTACTTCGCGGTGTTTCTGCTGACTGCGATGGTTATCTGGTTGTCGTGGGATCGCGCGCGGTGGCGGATGGCGCTACCCGCGGTTGGCGTACTTATGCTCGTCGGCGTCGCGCTGCTGCCGCTGATCTCAGTGCAGGGCGGCCACGGCACGCAATGGATCGGCGAATGGGCGCTGTCGAGTCGCCTGCAAGCGATCCCCCAGTACTACCTCACTGACTATTATGGGGCCTCGCTGGGACATGGGATCGAGCTGCTCGTCGCGCTGCCGATCCTCGCCGGGATCGGCTTCGGACTGTGGCGCGTGCTGACCCCTCCCGAGGAGCACGGCGCCCTGATCGCGCTGGTGATCGCCGCCGGCGGCATCCTGATCCCGATCGCGCTCGTCGCCGTGGGCGCCGACTACCTGGCGCCGCGCAACCTGCTCGCCGCGATGATCCCCGTTACCGCCCTGATCGCGATCGTCGTGCCCTCCCGGCGTGCGGGTCTCACGGGAATCGCGTTTGCGGTGACGATCGCGGTCGCGTTCGCGGCGATCTCGATCGACGTCAACCTCAGCCCGCGCCTGCAGCGTGGCGACTGGCGAGGACTCGCCCAGGTGTTGGGTGGCCCGGGCTCCGAGCGCGCCCTGAGCCCAGCAATGAGCGGCAAACGTGTGATTACGACCGTCGAGCTGGGCGCCGCGCCGCTGGAGTACTACATACCGGGGTTGCGCAATCTGGCTCGGGGAATGTCTGTGAGCGTGAACGAGATCGACGAGACCGGCTATTCCCCGTTGCGCGCGTCCGCGGAAAGTTCGCCTGCGCCCGGGTTTCATCTGCTGAGTCGCCGTAACGTCAATGGCTTGATCGTGTATCGCTTCCTGTCCGCCGTACCCCGGACGGTCTCAGAGACGACATTGCGCAGGCACGTGATCACGCTCGCCCATCCCGAGGTGCTGGTGCCGTCCAGTACGCGAGAGTCGTCGTAAGGCAAAAAGATCTAGTTTTTCCGACTATGCCCGCTACGGCCGTGCAAACACCCAGTGATGTAGAGGTGGCGTTGGAGCGAGCGTGCGAGCATCTGCTCTCGCTTCAGAGCACCGCGGGCTGGTGGCAGGGCGAGCTGCAGACGAACGTGACGATGGACGCCGAGGACATGCTCTTGCGGGAGTTCCTCGGCGTGCGCCGGCCCGATGAGACCGAACGCTCAGCTGCCTGGATTCGCTCTCAGCAGCGCGAGGACGGCACTTGGGCGAACTTCCACGACGGCCCCGGTGAGCTGTCCACGACGATCGAGGCCTACTGGGCGCTGCGCCTGGCTGGAGACCCGGCCGAGGCCGAGCACATGCGTAGGGCGGCGGCGTTTGTACGCGCTCAGGGCGGGATCGAGAGCGCGCGTGTGTTCACGCACGTGTGGCTCGCGCTGTTCGGGTTGTGGTCGTGGGAGGAGGTCCCCGCGCTGCCTCCTGAGATCGTGTTGCTCCCCGGGTGGGTGCCCTTGAACGTGTATGACTTCGCGTGCTGGGCGCGCCAGACGATCGTTGCGCTGTCACTGGTCAAAGCTCACCGGCCGGTGCGTTCTCTGGGATTCGGACTGCAGGAGCTGTGCAGCGGCGAGCGCTCCGCGCCGCGCCGCGCCGTCTGTAGGCATGGCCGGCTGCTGGGCGGACTGGACTGGGTCCTGCGTGCCTATGAGCGCCGGCCCATCGGCCCGCTGCGTCGGCTCGCGCTTGGCCGGGCGGAGCGTTGGATCGTGCGCCGCCAGGAGGCCGACGGCTCCTGGGGTGGGATCCAGCCTCCATGGGTGTATTCGCTGATGGCTCTGCATTTGGGCGGCTACCCGCTCGAGCACCCTGTGATGCGCCGCGGGTTGGAAGGCCTCGATCGGTTCATGGTCGAGGACCAGGACGATTCACGTGCAGTGGGAGCGCCGCCAGGGGTAAGCCGGCGTTTGGAAGCGTGCCAGTCGCCCGTGTGGGACACGGCGCTGGCGATGATCGCGCTGTCCGACGCCGGCGTGGCCGCGGACGATCCGGCGATGGTCGCGGCTGCGCGCTGGCTGCTCGGCGAGGAGGTGGCTCAGAGCGGGGATTGGGTGCTTGCGCGTCCGGGTCTTGCGCCTGGAGGCTGGGCGTTCGAGTTCGCCAACGTCAACTACCCCGACGTCGACGACACCGCCGAGGTCGTGCTCGCGCTGAGTCGCGTGGCGGGTGCGGCGAGCGTCGCTGTCAACGGCGGCTCCCCGGTGGCTGGGCTGCGGTCCGAGATCGAGGCGGCGATCGGGCGGGCGCAGCGCTGGGTGCGCGGCATGCAGGGCTCAGACGGCGGCTGGGGCGCGTTCGACGCCGACAACACGCGCTCGCTGGTGCGCGAGCTGCCGTTCCTTGATTTCGGCGAGGTGATCGATGAGCCGAGCGCCGACGTGACCGCCCACGCCGTCGAGATGCTCGCCGCCCTCGAGGAGCTTGACACGCCCGCCGCCCGGCGCGGGGTGCGCTGGCTGATCGAGTCACAGGAGCCCGGCGGGTCGTGGTTCGGGCGCTGGGGCGTCAACCACGTGTATGGGACGGGCGCCGCCGTGCCGGCTCTGATCGTCGCGGGCGTGGCCCCTACCGAGGAGTGCATCCGCCGCGCGGTCGACTGGCTCGAGCGCCATCAGAACGAAGACGGTGGCTGGGGCGAGGACCCTCGCTCATATGATGACCCCGCGTGGATCGGCCGTGGTCTTAGCACCGCCTCTCAGACTGCCTGGGCGCTGCTCGCGCTGCACGCCGCCGGGCGAATCGACTCGCCCGCGCTCAGGCGCGGTGTTGACTGGCTTGTGGCGAGCCAGCGTGTCGACGGGACCTGGGAGGAGCCGCAGTACACCGGCACCGGGTTTCCATCGGATTACTACATCAACTATCACCTGTACCGACTCGTCTTTCCGATTACGGCCCTCGGTCGCTGCCTGCGCTCCATGCGCTCCACCGCCTCGAGGTGATGGCGGGGACGATGACTGCGGCCTCGCCACCGCCGCGGGGCTCTCCCGAGGAGGCTTCCGGTGCACGGGTGGCGGGGAGACGGGCTCCGGACGCGCGGGCGGTGATGGGACGCGCCTCCGAGGAGAACTTCCCCGTCGCCAGCCGCGTGCTGGCGCGTCGGGTGCGCTCACACCTGCTTGCGCTGTACGGTTTCGCGCGGCTCGTCGACGAGCTCGGCGATGGCGGGTCGCCGGGTGACGGCGCGGATCTGACTGCGTCCGAGCGGCTGATGGCCCTGGACGAGCTCGAACGCGACCTCGACAGGGCCTATCGGGGCGAGGCTGAGCACCCGCTGCTGAAGCGGCTTGAGCCTACGCTGCACGAATGCTCGCTGCCTCGCGGGCCGTTCGTGCGCCTGATCGAGGCCAACCGCGTGGATCAGCGCGTCAGCCGCTATGAGACATGGGAGCAGCTGTGCGGCTATTGCGAGCTGTCAGCGAACCCCGTCGGGGAGCTCGTGTTGGGTGTGTTCGGGCAGGCGACGCCCGCGCGCGTGGCGCGCTCGGATGCGATCTGCACGGCACTGCAGCTGGTCGAGCACTGCCAGGACGTGGCCGAGGACCGTGACCGTGGGCGCGTGTACCTGCCGCTGGAAGACATGGCGCGGTTCGGCTGCACGATCGCCGATCTGTCATCCGAGCACGCCGGTGAGCCGCTGCGCCGGACCGTCGCGTTCGAGCTCGCTCGTGCGCGTAAGCTGCTCGCTCGCGGGGCTCCGCTGATCGATGAGCTGCGCGGCGTGCGCGAGCGATTGGCGGTCGCCGCGTTCGTCGCCGGGGGGCGCGCGGCGCTGGATGCGATCGAGCGCGCATCCTGTGACGTGCTCGCCGGCTCGCCCCGCGCCGGCACGGCACGGCGCCTGCTCGCGCTGGCCGGCACGCTCATGGAGCGCCGCCGGTGAGGGTTCGTGTCGGAACAGATTGTGGGTTGAGGTGGTCGGGCTGTGGATGGCAGACGTCGCACGCGAGCACAGCCGTACTTTGTAGTACGGCGAGCATCGTGGGTGGCGTATGACGCCACGGAGCGGCCGCCTCGGGCCGCAAGATGTTCTGACGCGGACCCCAAGTACGGAGGAGGCATACCGGCAGTGCGAGGCGATCACGCGCGCCACGGCGGCCAACTTCTACTACGGCATCCGCTTGCTCCCGCGCGAGCGGCGCGGGGCGATGTGCGCGGTGTACGCGTTCGCGCGCCACGTCGATGACATTGGCGACGGGCAGCTCGCGCGCGCGGAGAAGCTGCGCCGGCTGGATGCGCAGGCCCGGGCGCTCGCGGCATTTCCCCAGACCGATCCGGTGATGGTCGCGCTCGCGGATGCGTATGAGCGCTTCGCCGTGCCGCCCGACGCGCTGGAGGCGTTGATCGAGGGGGTGCGCATGGATGTGCAGGGCGTGGCTTATGAGAGCTTCGACGATCTCGTGCTCTACTGCCGGCGCGTGGCCGGCGCGATCGGACGTGCATGTCTGGCGATATTCGCGCTGCGCGACCCGGCCGGCACCGACCTGGTGCAGGCCGGGCGCCTGGCCGATGACCTCGGCGTGGCGCTGCAGCTCACGAACATCCTGCGCGACATCCGCGAGGACGCTGAGAGGGGTCGCGTATATCTGCCCGCCGAGGACCTGCGTCGCTTCGACCTGATAGTGGCCGGCGACGAGCAGGACGCGGCGAGCACGATCGTGCGGCTCACCCACCGATCGGGGGCACGAGTCAGCCGGCACGACATGGATGCGGGTGGGCGCGCAGATGGAGGGGAGGCCAAGGTGCAACGGCTGGGCATGCTCGTGCGCTTCCAGGCCGGCCGCGCACAGAAATGGTTCGAGCGCGGAATCGCGCTAGCGCCAATGCTGGACAGGCGCAGCGCGGCGTGCCTGCTGGCGATGACCGGCATCTACAACCGGCTGCTGAAGCGCATCGCGGCAGATCCCGAGCGTGCGCTGCGTGAACGGGTTGCGCTGGGAATGCACGAGAAGACGTGGGTCGCGGCGCGTAGCATGCTTGGGGGTAGCGGTTGAGCGACTTTCACCCCGACTCCGACCTCGACCCCGATCCCGTCCTCGAGCGCACCGCCCAGCCCGACTCCGAGCGCGAGGTGATCGTGATCGGCGGGGGCTTGGCGGGGATCGCGGCGGCCTTGGACTGTGCGCAGGCCGGCGCGCGGGTGACGCTTCTGGAGGTCCGGCGCAGGCTTGGCGGCGCCGCCTACTCGTTCGAGCGCGACGGGCTGTGCATCGACAACGGCCAGCACGTGTTCCTGCGCTGCTGCACCGCCTACCGCGGATTGCTGGCGCGGCTGGGAAGCGAGCGTGGCGTCGTCCTGCAGCGGCGGCTTCAGATTCCTGTGCTGAGCCCTGGTGAGGAGCCGGTCGTGCTGCGCCGAAGTCCGCTGCCCGCTCCGCTGCACCTCGCGGGAGCACTGATGCGCTACCGGCATCTGACATTCGCCCAGCGTCTGCGGGCGGCTCGCGCCGCGGTCTCGCTCGGGCGGCTGGACCCTCGCGATGAGACGCTCGAGCATCAGACTCTCGGCGAATGGCTGGCAGAGCACGGTCAGGGTTCGGACGCGGTGGCCGCGTTGTGGGATCTGATCGCGCTGCCGACCCTCAATCTGCCAGCCGCGCAGGCCTCTCTCGTGCTCGGCGCGTTCGTGTTCAGGACGGGCCTGTTGGCGAGCGCGAGCGCGGGTGACATCGGCTTTCACGAGCGGCCCCTGAGCGAGACGATCGGCCAGCCGGCGGCGGCGACGCTCGCGCGGGCCGGGGTGCAGGTGCGCCTGGGCTGGCGTGCCGAGGGGATAGAGCGCAGCGAAGCGGGCTTTCGGGTCCGTGGCTCGGGGGCGGCGGGTGTGCCGGACACACTCGATGTGCGGGTTGTGATCGTCGCGGTCTCCCACCAGCGGGCGGCGGGGCTATTGGATCATCTCGCCGCTGATGTCGCCGCCAGGCTGAGGCGCCTGGAGAGCTCTCCGATCGTGAATCTGCACGTCGTATACGACCGGCCCGTGTGCGAGCACCGGTTCGCAGCCGGCGTGGGGACGCCGGTTCAGTACCTGTTCGATCGGACCGCCGCCGGCGGCGGTCCGCCGGGGTATCAGTATCTGGCGGTGTCGCTGTCGGGCGCCGAGCGGGAGATGCAGATGAGCGTGGACGCGCTGCGCGAGCTCTATCTGCCCGCCCTGTCTGCCTTGCTGCCCCGCGCGCGTCAGGCGCGGGTGGAGTGCTTTCTCGCCACGCGCGAGCACGCCGCCACGTTTCGGGCCGTTCCGGGTGTGGCCAGGCTGCGTCCCGGCGCTCGCACCCATGTGCCCGGGCTCGTGCTGGCCGGCGCCTTCACCGACACGGGCTGGCCGGCGACGCTCGAGGGCGCCGTCTTGAGCGGCCATACCGCCGCGCGGGCGGCGTTGGCAGTGCTGTGAGCTCCCCTGTGTCAACCTCCGGGTGTCGTAGTGGGTTTCAGCTTGCCGTCACGCGTTTCGTGCTGATGGCCGAAGCAGCAAAGGATGATGAGCTATGAACGAGGTCGTCATGCCCCGCCTGTCGGACACGATGGTGCAGGGCACGATCCTGCGCTGGCTCGTGCGGGACGGCGAGCCCGTGCGCCGTGGTCAGGAGCTCGTCGAGATTGAGACAGACAAGGCGACGATGACCTACGAGTCCGATCTCGACGGCGTCATCGAGATCGTCGCCGCCGAGGGCGAGGAGCTGGCGGTTGGCGCGGTCATCGCGCGGGTGGGCGACGCCGGCGCGCACGCCGCGAGGGGTATGTCCGGTGCGGGAACTGACGAGCACACCATCACCACCGGAGAGCCGAGCGCCGCTCAGCAGCCCGGCGCGGCCGTTCCCGCTCCTCACACCGAGTCCATCCACGGGGCTGTGCCGGCCCCGGCCCCGGCAGTATCCGGGGAATCGGACGGCGAGCGTGTCAAGGCGTCCCCTCTCGCGCGGCGCATCGCGCGGGAGAGCGACATCGACCTGCATACGCTCACCGGCACCGGTCCGGGCGGTCGCATTGTCAAGGCCGATGTGCAGGCAGCCGCTGCAGCGGGACCAGCGGCCGCGCGCGCGGCGGCTCCCAGCGCGGGCGCCCCACCCCTCGACGCGGGCGCGACCCTGCCGCCGCGCGCGGGACTCGCGGGCGTCAGGACCGCCAAGGGCGAGACGACCGAGCTCGAGCTGTCGCGCACCCAGCAGACGATCGCCCGGCGGATGGCCGAGTCGAAGGCCACGATTCCCCATTTCGCGCTTCAGGCCGAGATCGACATGGAGGATTGCGTCGCGCTGCGCGTCGAGCTGAAGGGTCTGGGCCAGGCGGACGCGCCCACGTACAACGACATGATCGTCAAGGCCTGCGCTCTTGCCCTGCGCGAGCATCCGCGCGCGAGCTCGAGCTACCGCGACGGGCGCCTGCAGCTGCACTCGCGCGTCAACATCGGCGTGGCCGTCGCGGTCGATTCGGATGAGCCCGCGGGCGGGGCGCTGATCGTGCCGACCGTGTTTGACGCGGACGTAAAGTCTCTCGGTGAGATCGCTCGCGAGACGCGTGCACTCGCCGCGCGCGTGCGTGACGGATCGATCACTCCGCCCGAGCTGGGCGGCGGCACGTTCACGGTCTCCAACCTCGGCATGTTCGCCGTCAGGAGCTTCACCGCGATCATTAATCCACCGCAGGCGGCGATCCTGTCGGTCGGCTCTGTCGCGCCGCGGGCCGTCGTGCGCGAGAGTGGCGAGATCGTTGCGCGCCAGACGATGACCGTCACGCTGGCCTGCGATCACCGCATCCTCTATGGCGCCGACGCCGCCCGGTTGTTGACCCGCATCCGCGAGCTGCTCGAACAGCCCGCCTCGCTTACGCTGTGATCACCTCGACTGCATCCGCTCAGCCCAGCATGTGCAGCGCCAGATCTTGGAAGAATTCCGTAGCGAATGCCAGGTCACGGACGTCGATGCGCTCGTCTGCGCCGTGGATCAGGGGCTGGGTCTCCAGCAGTGACTGGTGGCGCTGGGGGAAGAACCCATAGGCGACGCAGTCGCCAAACGCCGCGCGAAAGTGGCGCGAGTCGGTGAATCCGGGCAGGATCGTCGGCGCCGTGCGCGCGCCTGGGTCGTGCTCTGACACCCACTCGGAGATCGCGTCCATCAGCGGCGAGGACATCGGTGAGCTGTTGCCGACGATGCGCTCGGTGAACTCGATCTGGAAGCCGTCTTCGGGGTGGGTGGAGGATGGGTGGGGACCCAAGATTTCCGCGATCGCGCGTCTGACCTCAGCTTCGCCCAGGCCGGGGGGCACGCGGCAGTCCACTCGCAGCACGGCCCGGCTGGGGATAACGTTGATCTTCTCCGACGCGCTGATCCGCGTCGGCGCGAACGTGACGCCCAGCATCGGCTCGAACATCGTCGCCAGACGCTCGTCGGCGGCTCGCAGCTGCGCGACCGAGCCGGCCGGGTCGGCGGGGTCCTCGCCGATCGCCGCCAGAAACGCGTCGGGCACCTCGGTCAGCTCATATGAGGGCTGGCGTGCGCCCAGGCGCTCGAGCAGCGGCGCCATCTTCAGCAGCGCGTTCTCGCCCATCCTGGGCATCGAGGCGTGACCGGCCACGCCGTCGGTTGTGATCGTGAAGCGGAACACGCCCTTCTCGGCGCAGCACACCCCGTAGCGGCGTGCGCCCCCGTATTCGAACACGCAGCCCGCTCCCTCGTTGACGAGCATGTCGCAGCGCACCCGCTCGGGGTGCTCGCGTGTAATCCACTCCGCTCCGAGCCGGCCTCCGGTCTCCTCGTCGACGACCGCCACGATCAGCAGCTCCCCGCGCGCGGGCCGCCAGCCCGAGCGCGCGAGTGAGGCCGCCGCGGCGATCTCGGCCGCGACCTGGGACTTCATGTCGAGCGCGCCGCGCCCCCACATGCACCCGTCGGCGAGGGCCCCCGACCAGGGGTCGTGCTCGGTCCACTCGTCAGCATCGGCGAGCACCGTGTCGACGTGGCCGAGGTAGCACAGCGTCGGGCCGTCCTCCGCGGGGTGGGTGGGGCTCTCATCTCCGCCGCGACCGCGTAGTCTGGCCACCAGGTTGGGACGGCCGGGCTCGGCGCCCAGCAGCTCGCACTCGAACCCCGCTCCGGTCAGGTGGGCGGCCAGGTACTCTTGGGCGGGGCGCTCGTTGCCCGGCGGGTTGACTGTGTTGAACTGAATGAGTCGCCGCAGCAGCTCGGTGGACTCCCGCGCGAGATCGTCTTGCCGGCTCACGCGGGGATCGTACGCTCCCGCGCCCGGCGCGCGCCCGGCACCGCCGCGAGCAGTTCGCGCGTATACGGGTCGCGGGGCGAGCTGTACAGCTCTTCGTTTGACGCAAGCTCGACGATCCGCCCGTCGTGCATGACGGCGATGCGGTCGCACATGTGCCTGACGACCGACAGGTCGTGGGAGATGAACACCATTGTCAGGCCGAGCTCGCGCTGCATGTCCCGCAGCAGGTTGAGGATCTGCGCCTGGATCGACACGTCGAGCGCTGAGACGGGCTCGTCGGCGATCAGCAGCTTCGGGTGCAGGGCCAGCGCGCGTGCGATGCCGATGCGCTGACGCTGGCCGCCGGAGAACTCGTGCGGGTAGCGGTTGTAGTGCTCGGGGTTCAACCCGACCGTGTCCATCAGCTCGATTACCTTTTTCCTGCGCTCCCTCCGGTCTGAGTGCAGGTCGTGGATCGCGAACGGCTCCGCGACGATCGAGCCGACCGTCTTGCGCGGGTTCAGCGACGAATAGGGATCCTGGAAGACCATCTGCAGCTCGCGTCTGACCGCCTTCAGCTTTCCGCCCTTCAGGTGTGTGATCTCGTTCCCGTCGAAGCGCACCGTGCCGGCGGTGGGCTCCAGCAGCCGCATGATCAGCCGCGCCGTCGTGCTCTTCCCGCAGCCCGTCTCGCCGACGATGCCCAGTGTCTCGCCTTTCATCACATCGAAGCTCACGCCGTCGACCGCCTTCACCGCGCCGGCCTTCCGCGCCAGCACGATGCCGCGCGTAAGCGGGAAGTGCTTGACCAGATCGCGCACCTCGACCAGCGGCTCGGCCGAGCTCATACGTGGGACTCCGGTGGCCCGCCTGTCGCCTGTGCCTGTGGCAGTCCCGCGGCGGTGAGCGCCTGCGTGGGCGCGCGTCCGGCCTGCAGCGCCGACCACAATCGCCTGCGCGCCTGCGGCTCGAGCAGGCACGCCACTCGATGCGCTGGCTGGCTGGAGGGCGCGGGAATCGTGCGCAGCTCGGGATCGATGCGCGCGTGCTCGGGCTGGGCGTAGGCGCAGCGCGGGTGGAAGTGACAGCCCGAGGGCGGGTCGATCAGGCTCGGCGGGCTTCCCGGGATCGGCTCCAGCTGCTCCATGCGCGGACCATCGAGCGTCGGGGTCGAGCGCAACAGCCCCCACGTATATGGGTGCTCGGGGTCGGTTAGGAGCGCCTCGGTCACTGCGGTCTCGACGATTCGTCCCGCGTACATTACGGCGATCACGTCGGCCATCTCCGCGACCACGCCGAGGTCGTGGGTGACGAGTACCAGCGCCATCCCCAGTTCTTGGCGCAGCCGTGAGAGCAGCGCGAGGATCTGCGCCTGCACGGTCACGTCCAATGCCGTAGTCGGCTCGTCGGCGATCAGCAGCTTCGGCTCGTTCGCCAGCGCCATCGCGATCATCGCTCGCTGCCTCATCCCTCCCGAGAACTGGTGCGGGTAATCGTCCACGCGCTTGCACGGATCGGGGATTCCCACCAGCCCCAGCAGCTCGATCGTTCTACTGCGGGCCTGCGCCTTCGATACGTCCCGATGGGCGCGCATCGCCTCGACCAGCTGGCTGCCGACCTTGTACAGCGGGTGCAGCGCCGTGGAGGGATCCTGGAAGATCATCGCGATCTCGTTGCCTCTGACCTTTCTCAGCTCCGCCTCGTCCAAGCTGAGTAGATCGCGTCCCTCGAACAGGATCCGCCCGCTGATCCGCGCCCCCTGCGCGCGCGTCAAGCCGAGGATCGTCATCGCCGCCACCGTCTTGCCGGAGCCGGACTCTCCCACGACCCCGAGCGTGCGTCCGCGTTTCACCTCGTAGGAGATTCCGTCGACGGCTTTCACCACCCCGTCTTCGGTGGAGAACTCGACATGCAGGTCCTCGACGCTCAGCAATGGCTCTACGCCGTCGGCGCTCATGTGTAGCGGACGCGGGGGTCGAGGTACGCGTAGGCAATGTCCACGACGATGTTCGCCACGACGATGAACAGAGCGCCCAGCAGGACCGTGCCCTGCACGATTGGGAAGTCCGCATGGGTGATCGCGGTGTAGGCGAGCTGCCCGATCCCGTGGATGTCGAACACGACTTCGACGAGGATCGCGCTGCCGAGCAGCGTCGCGATGTCTAGCCCGAGGATCGTCAAGATCGGGTTGATCGCGGCGCGCACGCCGTGGCGCAAGACCACGCGGCGCTCGCTCAGACCCTTCGCGCGCGCGGTGCGGATGTAGTCCTCCCGCATCGTCTCGGTCAGGCTGCCGCGCATCAGCCGCGCGTAGATCGCCGCCGAGCCTGCCGCCAGTACCAGCCACGGTAAAAGCAGCGAGGTGAACCATTTCCACGGGTCGCTCGTCAATGAGACATAGCTGCCGGCGCCAGGGAAGATCTTCAGCTTGCCGATGTCAGCGGCGAAAAGGTAGAGCGCGATCAGCCCGAGCCAGTATTCCGGCGCGGAGACGAGCACCAGCGCGGTGCCCATGCTCGCGCGGTCGAGCTTCGAGCGCCGGCGCAGGGCCGAGACGATCCCGATCGGCAACCCGGTCACCACCCAAATGATCGCCGCGCCGATCATCAGCGACAGGGTTGCACCCAGACGTTCGGCGATCAGGCCACGTACGGGCGCCGAGCTGTAGTAGCTGTAGCCGAGGTTGAAGTGAAAGAGGACTTCCTTCATATAGATCCAGAACTGCGCGGGCAGCGATTTGTCCAGGCCGAGGTCGCGGCGCAGCGCAGCGATCACCTGCGGGCTCGCATTGCGTCCCGCCCGCAGTCGCGCCGGTTCGCCCGCCGGCAGGATCCGGAACAGCACGAACATCAGCGCCGTAACCAGGATCAGCAGCAGGATCCCCCACAGGATGCGGCGGATGATGTAGCGCGTCATCGTGCCCCTCCGGCCTGGTGTCGCTCACTCACTCACTCACTCACTTCAGCGAGGTGTAGCTATAGTCCCACTGGCCGGTGTTCCACAGATCGCCGACGCCCGCGACGTTCTTGGACTCGATGCTTGGTTGCTTGTCCCAGTCGAAGGGAATCGCCGCGGCCTGGGCGACCAGTTTCTGGTCGATCGCGGCCCACGCGCTCGCGCGCGCCTGGGTGCCAACGACAAGTTCGGCGGCGTCCATCGCCTGGTTGATTTCGGGGTCGTTCACCAGCCCCCAGTTGTTGTTGCCGGCCGGGATGATGTTCTTGCCGTTGAACGGGACGTCGAGCACCGCTTGGGGATCGCCGAAGTCGGCGCCCCAGGCGACGCTCGGGCAGACGTCGATCGCTTCGGCGGGCGTTCCGCAGTACTTCGAATACATGACCGAGGAGTCGACCAGCGTGAACTTCGTCTGGAAACCCAGGTTCTTGAGCGTCTGGTTGACGATTTCCGCGTCTTCGGCCGAGGGGCTGCCGGTCGAGCCGACGATCTGGAGTGTCTTTGAGCCCGTGTAGGAGCCGCTGGGATAGCCGGCGAGCTTCATGTACTTCGCGGCGACCGCCGCGTTGCCTTCAGGGTAATCGTTGTAGTCCACCCGCGGCCCCTGTAGACCTCCCGCCTGTTCGAAGCCGGGTATTTCGGGGTAGATGAAATGGGTCATCACGTTCGTGACGAGCTCGCCGCCGCGTGCCTTGTTCATCGCGATACGGTCGAGCGCCGCCCAGAACGCCTTGCGCAGGTTGATGTTGGAGAACGGGCCCTGCTTGTTGTCGACGGCGATGTAGTGATCCCCGGCGCCCGGTGAGATCTCCAGCTGGGAGCGGAACTTTTCATATGCGAGCCGCACGGTTGGCTGCGCGGGGGTTTCGTTCTGGACCATGCCCGACCCTTCCAGGACCTGACGCCCGATCACTGTCGGGTCGCCGCCGATGTTGATGTCGATCTGGTTCAGATAGGCGGCCCTGGAGTCCGTCGCCGGGTTCCAGTTGGGGTTGCGCACGAGCGTCGCGGACTTGCCCGGCTGATAGCCGATCCCGAGCACCTTGCCGGCGCTGTCGGACTTGAACATGTACGGCCCGGTGGCGACCTGGTAGTTGCCGTATTCGGTCGGTTTCTTCGCGTCGTAAGGCTTGGCGAATTCTTCCGGCACGGGCGCGCTCAGCGGCAGCACGAGCGCGGCGAGCACGATCGGCGCCTTCGGTTCGGTCAAGTGGAAGACGATCGTTTCCCTGTTGGGCGTGGTGATGCCGGGAAACGGACCTCCGGTGGCCTTGGAAGCCCCCTGCAGCGAGCCGAAGTAGCTGGAGAAGTAAGGGTTGGCGACGTTTTCGTTGGCGCCCCGCTCGATCGCGTAGGCGACATCGGCCGAGGTCACTTCGCGGTTGACGGGCGGGCTGAAATGCACTCCCTTGCGAATATGAACAGTGATCGTCTTGCCGTCAGCAGAGATCTGCGCCGGTTCGGAGGCCATGTCCGGGCTGGGGCTGGAGAAGGTGTTCGGCTTGTAGGAGAACAGCGGACGCTGGGTGGCGTAGATCACCTCGTAATCGATGTTGTAGTACGCCTGGCCCGGGTCGATGTGTTCGAAGTCCGTGTGGTTGAGCACTGTCAGCGTGCCGCCGCGCTTGCCACCGCTCTGCGCCTCGGTCCGCGGCGTCTGAATCCCCTTGGCGACGATGATCCCGCTACCGCCGGAGACCGAGCTGTTGCTGGAGCCGCAGGCGGTGAGTCCCAGGGCGAGCATCCACGCGAGCAGCGCGAGGAGCGTGAGTTTCCTGATCGACCTCGTCATCGTGGCGCCTCCTGTGGTGTGGCCGCCCATGAGCACGGGTGGCGGTTGTTTGGGTTGACTCATCGGGCGATCCTTGGGTTCAGAGCATCTTGCAGGCCGTCGCCGAGCAGGTTGAAGGCCAGCACGGTCAGCAAAAGTGCGATGCCCGGGAAGGTCATGTACCACCAAGCGGTGTTGAAGATCGGGGTGGCGGCGGCGATCATCTGACCCCAGCTGGCGGTCGGCGGGCGGATGCCGACGCCCAGGAACGAGAGGCCCGCCTCGAGCAGGATGTTGAGCGGGATCAACAGCGTTGAGTAGACGATGATCGGCGCGAGTAGATTGGGGAAGATCTCGCGGAACATGATCCGCGTGTCCGAGGCGCCAAGCGCGCGCGAGGCCTGCACGAACTCGCACTCGCGCAGCGACAGCACGAGCCCGCGCACGATCCGCGCGATGTACGTCCAGTTGGCCAGTGCGATTAGGAAGATCACCAGGCCGAGGCCCGGCTGGACTGTACCGCCCGCGCAGCCGCGCACGGCGCAGGCCGCGCCGATACCGAGGCCGAGCAGCAGGATCGGAACCGACAGCACGACGTCGATCAGGCGCGAGAGCAACGTGTCCACCCAACCGCGGTAAAAGCCGGCGAGTGTTCCGATGACGACGCCGATCAGCGTCGCCACGGCTGTGCCGAGGATGCCCACCTCCAGCGCCACGCGCGTGCCGTAGATCACGCGCGAGGCCACGTCCTGGCCGAGCTGGTCGACGCCGAACGGATGCGCCAGGCTGGGGCCGAGCGGGCTGCCGAACGAGTCGGTCAGGTTGGGGTTCTGCACGTAAGGGCCCGGTAGACCGAGCAGGCTGACGATGAGCGGGGCGGCGATCGCCACTCCGATCAGCATGAAGATGAATCCGAGTGAGACGAGCGCCACGCGATCGCGGCGAAAGCGCCGCCAGAACAGCTGCAGGGGCGAGCACGCCGCGATCGAGGTAGCGCCGGCGAGGTCGGGAAAGTCCAGGCGCCCGCCGGCGCCGGGCAGCAGCTCGGCCGCGCCGGTGCTCATCGCGAGATCCCTCGCCGTTTAGTCCTCACATGAACCACCGAATACAGGTTCGACACGAACTCCTCGGCACCCTCCCGGCAAACCTGAACTGATGCAAACCGGCATAGGCGGAATACTGGGAGCGTGGAGACCTTGTTCGAGGAAGATCCCGCCCGCCGGCGGGATGGCGCGGAGGTCGATGGAGAGCCGGCGGGGCCGCGCCCGCTGGCGGTGCGGATGCGCCCGGCGCGACTGGAGGAGCTGGTCGGGCAGGGCCACCTGCTGGGTGAGGGATCGGCGCTGCGCACGGCGATCGAACACGGCAGGCCGCACTCGATGGTGCTCTACGGGCCGCCCGGCTCGGGCAAGACGACGCTGGCACGGATGGTTGCGGCCAACGCGAACGCGGCGTTCGAGGAGCTGAGCGCCGTGCAGGCTGGGCGCGCGGAGGTGCGTGCGGTGATCGAGCGGGCGACGCACAGGCGGAGAATGGGCAGCCCGCCCGCCCAGACGGTGCTGTTCCTCGATGAGATCCACCGCTTCGACAAGGCTCAGCAGGACACGCTGCTGCCTGCGGTCGAGGAGGGTCTGATCGTGCTGATCGGAGCGACGACCGAGAATCCGGCGTTCGAGGTCAACGGAGCGCTGCTCTCGCGCGTGCGCGTGTATGCGCTACAAGAGCTCTCCGCGGAGGAGATCCAGATCGTGCTGCGCCGCGCTGTGGCGGCCGGGGACACCGACACGAACGTGGACGTGGACGAGGGGGCGATCGAGTTTCTCGCCGCGCGCAGCGCGGGCGATGCGCGGACGGCGCTGAACGCGCTGGAGCTGGCGCTGCAGACGGCTGCCGAGCTGGGCGAGCCCAGCGTGGGTGTATCCCGAGTCGAGGACGCGCTGCAACGCCGGGCGGTGCTGTACGACAAAAAGGGAGACCGCCACTACGACTATATCTCTGCCTGGATCAAGGCCACGCGCGGGTCGGACCCGGACGCGTCGCTGTACTACCTGGCCGTGATGCTGGAGGGCGGCGAGGACCCGCGGTTCATCGTGCGGCGGATGGTGATCCTTGCCTCCGAGGACGTCGGCAACGCCGATCCGACAGCGCTTACGGTGGCGGTCGCCGCGGCGCAGGCGGTCGAGCACGTGGGCATGCCCGAGGCCAAGTTCGCGCTCGCGCAAGCGGCGATATACCTGGCGCTCGCGGCGAAGTCAAACGCCGCGGGCAGGGCGCTGGGCGCGGCGCAGACGCACGTGCGCGAGCGCGGAGCGGCGCCTGTTCCGGGGTGGCTTCGTTCCGGAGCGCGGCCCGGACAGGAGGTGGACCCCACCCACCCCTACGACTATCCGCACGATCATCCCGGACAGGTCTCCCCACAGGAGCTGCTGCCACAGAGCGTCGCCGGCGAGCGGTTCTTCCAGCCCGGCGAGGCCGAATCTGAGCTCGAGCGACGGCTGGAGGAAGTACGCCGGATGCGTGGGCGATAATCGTTGAGATGAGCGCCACTGCGGACACGGACAGGGATTCGTTGGGGCTGGGCGCCGGCACCGAGTCCGAGCCGCCCGAGGGGAGCACGACGCTGCTCGCGCACGATCCCGCGACGGGAGCGACGCTGGGCGAGGTGCAGGCCACGGCGCCCGAGCGGATCGAGGAGGTTGTGGCGGGCGTGGCGCGGGTACAGCCGCTGTGGGCGTTGCTGCGGGTGGTGGACCGCGCGCGGTACATGCGCCGGATGGCGCAGGCGATCGTGGACGAGTACGACGCGCTCACAGAGACGATCGCACGCGAGCAGGGTCGCCCACGCGCGGAGGTGGCGAGCATGGAGCTGCTGGCGGCGATCGACGCGCTGAACTGGATCGCCGATGATGGGGCTGATGTGCTCGGTGGCCGGCGTGTAGCAACGCATCGCTCGCTGATGATCGGCACACGCGCGCGAGTCGCGTATGAGCCATTCGGGACGATCGGGGTGATCGGCGCGGGGAGCGCGCCATTCGCACAGCCGCTGAGCCAGATCGCGGGTGCGCTGCTGGCGGGCAACGGGGTCGTGTTCAAGCCCGCGCGCCGCGCGTGCCTTGCCGGCGAGGCGATCATGCGGGTGCTGGGACGGGCCGGCTTGCCGGAAGGGTTGGTGGCGATCGCCCACGGCGGCGCGCAGGTCGGAGTCGCGCTCGCGCGCGCCCCCGTCGGCAAGGTGCTGTTCACGGGCTCTCCCGCCGTCGGGCGGGCGGTGGCGCGGGAATGCGTCTCGCGCGAGCGCGAGGTCACGGTCGAGCTTGGGGGCAAGGACGCGATGCTCGTGCTCGCTGACGCGGACCTCGCACGCGCCGTGGACGGGGCGCTGTGGGCGGGCTGCGCGGGCGCTGGGCAGGCGCGCGGAGCGATCGAGCGGGTGTATGTCGCGCAGGCGGTCTACGAGCCATTCCTGCAGCGACTGGTCTCGCTCGCGCACGGGCTGTCCGTCGGCGACCCGACGGCCGATCAGCGTGTGCAGGTAGGCCCGCTGGCGTCAGAGCGCCGATTGCGAGGAGTCACCGAGCTCGTCGACGAGGCCGTCGCGCAGGGCGCGCAGCTGCGCTGCGGAGGTCCGATACAGGCGCCGGCCGGGTGCTCGGGCGCGTTCTACGCGCCCGCTGTCGTGACGGGCGCGACACCACGGATGCGGCTGATGCGCGAGCCCTTGGACGGGCCGGTGCTGGCGGTCGTGAGCGTAGACTCGGTCGAGCAGGCGATCGCACTGGCCAACGACTGCGAATACGGTCTGGGTGCGTCGGTGTGGACGGCCGACCGCTATCGGGGAACGCGGATCGCGCGCGAGCTGCATGCGGGCATGGTGTGGCTGAACGATCACCTGCCGGCGCCGGCGCTCACGCGCGGACCGTGGGGAGCGGCGAGTGGGGGCGGACTGGGCAAGACGCTCGGTGAGACCGGGCTGCGGGCGTGCGCGCAGGAGAAGCTGATCGCGTGGAGCTCGTCAGGGCTGCGCGGGCTGTGGTGGGGGCCCTACGACGAGACGACCGTCCGGGCGGCCCGAGCGGTTGCGCGGCTGCGCTCGGGGCGCGAGGCCGACCGCGAGCGGGCATGGCGGCGGGGCGGACCGGCGATCGCACGCATGGGCGCGCGCATGCTGGGGCGGGGCGTGCCGCGCTAGCGCGGCACGCCGTCAGGTGCGCCGGCTCAAACACGCTCAGCGAGAGATCGGGGGCAGCAAGCGATCGGGCAGCGGAGATCGCGACCCCGCTCGCCGCGCTGCCCGCCGAGCCGCGCGAGCCGCCTGGGGCGCTCCTGTGAGCGTGTCAGCCGCCACCTCGCTCCATTCCTCGCCAGGCGCCGGCGCGCCGGGCGAGTCGCGCGAACGTTCGGCGCTGCCCGAGCCGGCGGGCGATGCGATGACCTTCAGCAGGGCGCCGATCACGTGCGGGTCGAATTGAGAGCCGGCGCCGTCGTTCAGCTCGGCGATGGCGGCGGACAGAGGCATCGCTTCGCGATAGGAGCGAGTGGTCGTCATCGCATTGAAGGCGTCGCACGCGGAGACGATGCGCGCCTCGAGCGGTATCTCCTCGCCGCTGAGGCCATCGGGGTACCCGGTGGCGTCCCAGCGCTCATGAGAGGCGCGGACGATGGCCCCGATCTCGTGCATGAAGCCGCCGATCCTCTCGAGCATCTTCTGACCCTCGATCGTGTGCGTCTTGATGATCGCCCACTCCCGGTCGTCCAGCTTGCCCGGCTTGTCGATTATCTCCTTGGGCACCGCGATCTTGCCAATGTCGTGAAGCAGCGCTCCGAACTCGACGTTCCGCCTTCTGTCGGCATCGAGACCGAGCTGGGCGGCGACGTCGAGAGAGAGACGAACAACGCTTCGACAGTGCTCGCCGGTGTATGTGTCGTCCGCCTCGACCACGTCGCCCAGCAACAGTGCGGTGCCCTGATACGCGTCGTTGAGCTCGACCAACTGCTCCAGCCGGTCGTGCCGCTCTTTGGAGAACAGCCTCAGGACCCCGAACAGAGGCACGATCAACAGCACCGACCATTTGCTCTGCACCGGAGAGGTGGCGAACGCGACGACGAGTCCGAGCGGCGACAGGGCCAGGTCGATGGCATAGATCGGACGGACCTCCTCTGCGAGCTCCCGGATCGTGATGCCGCCGGAGAGTCGCTCCCGGACGGCGTTCGCGCTGAAGTCAAAGGCAAACTGCGCCGCCAAAGCCAGCAGCAATATGCCCCAGTGCCCGTCGGGGCTGTGATCGTTGGAGACGAGCAGGACGAGGGAGGGGCCTATCGCGAACCAGCTGTTGCCCGGTACCGTCAAGAGCCAGCTCGGCGACACGCGTCTGCCGATGATCGGAGGCGCCATTCCGAGCGCCAGCGCCAGCGCCACCAGCAGCGGGACGATCGAGGCCGGCATGGCGAAGAGCATCGGCACGAAGATGGCCTGTGTCGGCACCGTGAAACCCGCGCCGACATCAAACCGAACGTGACCGGCTACGGCGATGCCCACGACATATAGTGCGGCGATCGGCAGCGAGAAGCTCCGGTCAGCGCCGCCGCTCAGGGCCAGCGTGAGCGCCGCTACGAGGAAGCCGCCTCCGACGAGCAGTTCTCCCCGGCGCACGGCGAAACCCATCGGCTGACCCCGTTGCGCGGAGGAGACCCGGGTACGTTCGGCTTCTTCGATGGCGTGCAGAGACATAGGGCGTACTTGCCCATGTATCGACAAAGGAGCCGCGAGGCTTAGGAAAACTACCTATGGCAGGGCTGGCCGCGCGACCAAGCAGGGCTCGAACATTCGTCCGCGTCCTATCAGGGGGGCCGATTTTGTGGCGATACTGTCCTTGCTAATCAACACTGAAAAAGGCAAACTCGTCGTGAGGCGGGGACGCAAAGCCAGGGGTCTCAAACGAGATAGCTCAGCCGCCAGTGGAACGTCACGGAGGACAGCATGCTCGTATCTTCGTCTCGACCCACGGCATCTAGATTCAAGCGAGGGCTCGGCTGTGCCACGGTGCTCTGCATCGCGCTGCTCGGTCTCTCTGCAGCGCCCGCTCTGGCCACCGGCTCGTCGCCGGCAACGCCCAAGGGCTGCGAAGGCCAGACGTTTTCTCAACCGTTTACGGCTGAGAACGACTTCAACTACTACACGCTCGTACCCGGAGGGGAATTCAACAACGCCTCCGAAGGCTGGGAACTGTGGGGCGGCGCGGGGATCGTTCAAGCTTCGCGGCCGAGCAAAGCCCAGGGAGGAGTGCTCAACATGCCCAGCGGCTCTGTCGCGATCAGCCCCCCTGTGTGCGTGACGCCGGAATATCCCGCGGCTCGCGTCTGGGTACGTGACGTCAAAGGCACCGAAGGAGTCGCCGTTGCTGTCGTGTACGTCAGTTCGAGGACGGTGACCCAGCCGCAGAACGTGGGCAAGGTCCACGGACAGCAGGCAGAATGGACACTGTCGAACCCGATCAATATCCAGCCGCTGATCGCTGCGCCAAACGAATCAACCCGCGAGGCCAGGTTCGTATTCGTAGCCGGCGGCCGGGGCAGCCAGTTCCAGCTCTCCGGACTGTGGGTCGACCCCCGCATGAGGTAGTGGTCAGTTCCAGCGATGGGGCGGCTGCCTCCGTGGCCGCCCCACCGGCCGGCGCATGCACCGGCGGGCACAGCTCTCCCCCAGCTACCCTGTGGACATGCCCGCCCAGGCTTATGCAGGCAAGGAGTGCGTATGCCAGCTGCGCAGGGGAATCTGCGACCAGAGCTGCGTTCAGGGGATGCTCGACACCCCGTTCTACATCGCCTGCCTACGGCTGAGCGGGCGACGGTGCGTGGTCGTCGGCGGGGGTGACGTGGGGCTGGAGAAGGTCGACGGCCTGCTGGCGTGCGACGGCGAGGTGACGCTGATAGCGCCCGAGGCCGTGCCCGCGCTCGAGGAGTACGCCCGTGAGAGCTCAATCGCCTGGGAGCGGCGCCCCTACGCCGGGCCGGAGGATTTGGAGGGTGTGTTCATGGTGATTGCCGCGACGGATGACACGGACGTGAACATCGCCGTCTATGACGACGCGGAGCGCCGGGCGATGCTGGTGAACGTCGTGGACGTGCCGCCGCTGTGCAACTTCATCCTGCCGGCGATTGTGCGCACCGGCCCGCTGGCGATCGCGATCTCCACAGCGGGCGCCTCACCGGCGCTGGCCAAGCGGATGAAGCGCGAGATCGAAGGGCAGTTCGGCTCCGAGTACGCACAGCTGGCGGTGTTGCTGAACGAGGTGCGCGGCTGGGCGAAGGCGACGCTCGAGACCTACCAGGAGCGCAAGGAGTTCTTCGAGGGGATCGTGAACGGCGAGCCCGATCCGATCGAGCTGCTGCGCGCGAACGACGAGGACGCCGTGCGCGAGCTGATCATGGCCGCGCAGAGAACGCACATGCCCGCGTCGGCCGGCGTCTGAGCTGCGTCCCGAGCAGATGGCCGGCCACGGCGTCACCACAATCGCTCCGCGTCCGAGCTCGCCGGGCACGGGGGACCTAGAGGACGAGCCGGCGCTGCGGCTGGACGGACTCACGCGGAACTACGGCGAGCGCGAAGCGCTGAGCGACGTCTCGTTGTCGTTGGAGACGGGCCGGACGCTGGTCGTGTTCGGTCCCAACGGCGCCGGCAAGACGACGCTGCTGCGGGTGCTGGCGACGCTGCTGCGCCCGCACTCCGGCGACGTCGAGGTGCTCGGCTGCAGCCTGCCCGAGGATGCCTGGGCGGTGCGCGGGCGGATCGGGCTGCTGGGGCATGAGCCGCTGCTGTATCGCGAGCTGACCGCACGCGAGAACCTGTGCTTCCACGCGCGGCTGCACGGCGTGGAGCGGGCGCGCGTGCAGGAGCTGCTGGATGCCATTGGCATGAAGGATCGTGCCGAGGAGCCGCTGCGAACGCTCTCTCGCGGCATGGTCCAGCGGGTGGCGGTCGCCCGTGCGGTCCTGCATGACCCGGCGCTGCTGCTCCTGGACGAGCCGTACGCCAACCTCGACCCGGCGGCGATCGGACTGGTCGCAGGACTGATCGGCGCGCAGTCCGCGCGCACGCGCGTGGTCTGTAGTCACAATCCGGCGGGCAGTCTGGCCGAGGCCGACCTCGTGCTCGGGCTGCGCGCGGGGCGCCCCGTCCTGCTGTGCGCCGCCGCGGACGTCGGTCCCGGGGAGATCGCGGAGCTCTACCGGTGAACGCCGTGGCCCCCGATACGCGTCTCCCCGCGACCGGCGGCGCGCTCGTGCCGCCGGTGGCGCCACGATCCAAGCCCCCCGGAACGCTCGTGGTGCTCGCCGCGCTGCTACGCAAGGAGCTGCTCGTCGAGCTGCGCACGCTGGAGTCCGTCCCGGGGATGTCGCTGTTCGCGGTGAGCACGTTCGTGGTGTTCCACTTCGCGCTGAACCGCTCGAGCGTTGACGGCGATCTGGCCGCGGGGGTGCTGTGGGTGACGCTGCTGTTCGCGGCGATGCTCGGCGTCAACCGGCTGTTCGTCGCCGATGCCGAGCAGGGTGGGTTCGACGGGTTTCTGCTCGCGCCCGTGGATCGCAGCGCGATGCTGGCAGCGAAGGTGCTCGCTCTGCTCGCCTACCTGATCGTGCTGGAGCTGGTGGCGGTGCCGGCGTTCGGGCTGCTGCTGCTCGGACCCTCGCTCGGCCGTGCGCTGCCGGGACTGCTGGCGGTGCTCGCGCTCGCCGACGTGGGGATCGCGGTCATCGGCACGCTGATCGCGGCGCTGGCGGTGCGCACCCGCGCACGCGATCTGCTCGGGCCGCTGCTGGCGCTGCCGCTGCTCGTGCCGGTCGTGATCGGCGCCGCCCGGGCGAGCTCGCCCCTGCTGGCGCTGGGGGGGCACGGCGGGGTGGGTGGGGTCCCAATCAAGTGGCTGGCGACGCTGGGGCTCTATGATCTGGTGTTCGGGCTGATCGCCTACGCCGTCTTCGATTTTTTGTTGGAGGACTGACCAGGCCGTGAGAACCCCATGAACGGACGGAGCCTGCGCACACTGAGCATCGCCACGGTCGCCGCGATGGGCACCGCCCTCTGCCTCGTGTTCTTCTACGCGCCGATCGAAGCCGAAGAAGGGTTCTTGCAGAAGATCTTTTATCTGCACGTACCGCTCGCGATCGTCTCCCTGTGCGGCTTCGTGATCGGCGCGCTGCTGGCGATCGCGCACCTGCGCACCGGCGATCAGCGCTGGGACCTGCGGTCGTACGTGGCGATCCACATGAGCCTGATCTTCGCCGTCGGGACGTTGATCACCGGCTCGATCTGGGCGCGGGGGTCTTGGGGGCACTGGTGGGTGTGGAGCGAGCCGACGCTCGTCTCGTTCCTGATCGTGTTCCTGCTGTACGCGACGTATCAGCCGCTGCGCTTTGCGATCGAGGACCCCGAGCGCCAGGCGCGCTACGCGTCGGTGTTCGCGATCACCGCCGGGGCGTTCGTGCCGCTGAACTTCCTGGCCGTGCGCCTGTCCAGCTCCTACCTGCATCCGCGCGTGCTGGGCAGCTCCTCAAACCTGCCGGCGCCGATGGCGTTGACGTTCGTGGTGTCGCTGGCGGCGATGGCGCTGCTGTTCGCGACGTTGTGCTCATATGAGATGACCGCCAAGCGCACGCGCATACTGCTCAAGTCACGCAGCAGGATCCTCGGCTACCGATGACGACTCCACCCGCGACAGCGACGGTCTCGATCCGATGACCCCCCTGGCGAGCACCCTGCCGGAACACTCCAACGACGGCTACGTTGCGGCCGCCTACATCGTGTTCGTCGCGATCGTGCTGATCTATGTTGCGATCATGGCGATCCGCCTGAGCCGTGTGGAGCGTGACCTGCGCGAGCTGCGAACGCGCGCGGAGCAGCCCCAGCCCACAGCCCAGACCCGCCTCGCGGGCCGCCCCCCGGGCGACGACGAAGCCCGCAGCCAGCCCCGGGAGCGCGAGGCGGTATGAGGCGGAGCGCCCGATGAGCGAGCTGCTGGCGCTCGGTATCTCGCACAAGACGGCGCCCGTCGCGCTGCGCGAGCGGCTGGCGTTCACCGAGGCTCAGGCGTGCGAGTTCGCGCAGTCCGCGATCGCCACCGGGGAGGTGCGCGAGGCGGTCGTGATCTCCACGTGCAACCGCACCGAGGTCTACCTGGTCGTGGGAGACTCGGTGCGCGCGGAGGGCGACGTGCTCGGACTGCTCGCCCAGCGCGGGGAGATCCGCCCGACCGAGCTTGCGGAATCGATCTACTCGCCCCGCAACTGCGACGCCGCGCGCCAGCTCTACCGCGTGACGGCGGGCCTGGAGTCGATGATCGTCGGCGAGGCCGAGATCCAGGGTCAGGTCAGGCGCGCGTACGAGGCCGCGCTACGGGCTGGCTGCACCGGGCCGCTGTCCAACCGACTGTTCGCCGCGGCGCTGTCCACCGGCAAGCGCGTGCGCTCGGAGACCGCCATCGGCGCGGGCCGTGCCAGCGTTCCCTCGGTCGCCGTCGACCTCGCGCTGAGCGTGCTCGGCGGGCCAGCTCGACCGCATGGATCGGGGGGTCCGGACGGGGCGGGCAAGGGGAATGGCCCGTCGGGGCTGGGAGACCGCCACGTAGTGATCCTCGGCGCGGGCGAGACCAGCGAGCTGACCGCCCGCGCGCTCGCCGAGCAGGGGGCCGGCACGATCTTCGTCGCCAACCGCCACGCCGACCGCGCGCTGCACCTGGCCCAGCGCTTCGGCGGGTCGGTCGTGGGACTCGACGGCTTGCCGGAGCAGCTGGCGCGAGCCGACATCGTTCTGTCGTCGACCGCCTCGCCCCATCCGATCGTCGGCCGGGAAGAGCTCGCGGAGGTGATGCTCCAGCGCGACTCGCGGGGCGGGCGGGTTCCACTTCTTCTGATCGACATCGCCGTCCCTCGCGACATCGACCCCGGCTGCGCCGAGCTCGAGGGGGTGAGCCTGTACGACATCGACGACCTGCAGGCCGTGGTCGCGCGCAACCTCGACACGCGCGCGAGCGAGATCCCGCGCGCGCAGGAGATCGTCGAGCAGGAGATCCAGCGATTCGCCCGCTGGCTCGGCCAGCTCGACGTGCTGCCGACCGTCAGCGCGCTGCGCGAACACGGCGACGCACTCGTCGAGCAGGTGCTCGCCGAGAACGACGGCCGCTGGGAGTCGGCCTCGCCGCGCGACCTCGCGCGCATGGAGGCGATCGCACGGGCGGTCATGAGCCGCCTCCTGCACGAGCCGACGATTCGATTGCGCAGCCACGGCGAGCGCGCTCACGCGAGCATCGAGCTCGTGCGCGAGCTGTTCGGGCTGAGCGACGAGGAGACCCCGGACGTGCATCCCGCGTCCTCGACGGACGCGGCCGGCGAGATGCCGGACAACGTGCGCCCGCTCACGCGACGCACCGGTGCCGGCGGTGGCTCCTCCACCTGACCGGTACGGCGGCGGGATGAACGG
Source organism: uncultured Solirubrobacterales bacterium (assembly GCA_963755165.1). Taxonomy (GTDB): domain Bacteria; phylum Actinomycetota; class Thermoleophilia; order Solirubrobacterales; family Solirubrobacteraceae; genus Palsa-744. The sequence continues at coordinate 954,968 of CAVWIT010000003.1, forward strand.
CGACGAGATGAGCGATCTGCTGATCGCGGCGCCCCTGCGCGTGGAGGCCTGGCTCGTCGGCGCCGCCGCGCGCGACGTCAGCGTGCACAAGACGGGGATGGGCCCGGCGCACGCGATGCGAGCGGCAGCGACGTTGGCGCGGGCGCCCGGCCAGGCTTTGCTCGTGCTGGGATTCTGTGGTGGGCTGGACGCCGAGTCCGTGCCGGGGGAAGTGATCGTCGCCGAGGCGGTTTGTGCCGCGGAGGACGAGGGTCATGACGGTGCTCGGAATGAGGGGCATGGCGGCGCTCCCGGGCGAGTCGCATGCGCGGACGCTGCGAACCTGACGAGCAGGCTGCGGGGTGCTGGGATGAAGGTGCGCAGCGGCGAGATCGTGTGCGTGTCGAAGATCGCGCTGGGCGAGCGCCGCGCGCAGCTGCTGGCGGGCGGGGCGCTCGCGGTGGACATGGAGTCGGTGTGGCTGGCGCCGGGCGCGGCGGGACGGCCGTTCGCGGTGGTGCGCGTCGTGCTTGACAGCCCGAGCCACGAGCTGTTTCGCCCTCAGGCCGCGGCCGGGGCGCTGCGCGCCGCGCGGGCGCTGCGCCGGGTGGCCGGCGCTCTTCACGACTGGGCGCCGGGGGGCTAAGGTAGGCGCCATGGCGGTTCGGGTCAGGCAGAGCACGCGGATGGGCTGGTACCTGATGCGCCAGCGGCTGGCCAAACGCGAGAAGTTCCCCCTGATCGTCGAGCTCGAGCCGCTGTTTCAATGCAACCTGGCCTGTTCGGGCTGCGGCAAGATCCAGCATCCCGAGCACGAGCTGCGCCGGCGGATGCCAGTCGAGCAGGCGATCGCGGCGATCGAGGAGAGCGGCACGCCGATGGTCTCGATCGCGGGTGGCGAGCCGCTGATCCACCCGGAGATCCACGTGATCGCAGCCGAGCTGGTCAGGCGCAAGAAGTTCGTATACCTGTGCACGAACGCGCTGCTGCTGGAGAAGAAGCTCGAGAACTTCAAGCCGAGCCCGTACTTCGCGTGGGCGATCCACATGGACGGCCTGCGCGAGCGCCACGACGCCTCGGTCGAGCGCGACGGCGTATTCGATAAGGCCGTCTCGGCCATCAAGGCAGCGAAGGCGGCCGGTTTTCGCGTCACGACCAACACTACCTTCTTCACGCACGACTCGCCCAAGACGGTGCGCGAGGTGCTCGACTTCCTCAACGACGACCTGCAGGTCGATGAGATGATGATCTCGCCCGCCTATGCCTATGAGAAAGCGCCCGACCAGGAGCACTTCCTCGGCGTCACCCAGACGCGCAAGCTGTTCAGCCAGGCGTTCGCCGACGGACGCCGGCGGCGCTGGCGGCTGAACCACAGCCCGCTGTTCCTGGACTTCCTGGAAGGGAAGGCAGAATTCGACTGCACCGCCTGGGGGATTCCCAGCTACTCGCTGTTCGGCTGGCAACGGCCGTGCTACCTGATGTCCGACGGCTACGCGCAGACCTATCGGGAGCTGATCGAAACGACCGATTGGAGCAAGTATGGCCGCGGGCGGGACCCGCGCTGTGAGAACTGCATGGCCCACTGCGGCTATGAGCCGACCGCCGTGCTGCGCACGACACGCTCGCTCAAGCAGTCTCTACGGGCGCTCGCCGGGTAGCTCTCCGCCGGTGCCGCGTGCGGAGCGGATGTCCCGCCAGGTGAGGCCCTCGCCGAGCAGCGCGGGGACGCCGAGGGCGAGCGCGGTGGTCACCTCGACGGCCTGCAGAACGATGCCGTAGGCGAGCGCCTGACCCGCGCCGACGCCGTAGGCGGCGAGCACGACCAGGCAGGCGGCCTGGAACACGCCCACGTTCGACGGAGTCGCGGGCAGGATCGCGCTGACGTTGACCGCCAGCAGCACGGCGGCCGCCGCGACGAGCGCGGGATGGGCAGGCAGGCCGAGCGCGAGCACGACCGCGTAGCAGGCGAGCCACTGCAGCGTCCAGGCCAGCAGCTGGCAGGCCACCGAAGCAAGCCCGTGACGCGGGGTGACGAACACGACCAGCCCCTGCCTGGCCAAGCTCAGCAGTCGCGCGATCGCCGCGGCGGCCAGTCGCACACGCAGGGAGCGCGAGCGTCCGGCGATTCGCAGCAGTCGCGGGCCGAGTAGCACGAGCGCGCACAGTGCCAGCGGGACCGCGGCGACGCCCAGGATCGCCGCGAGGCTCCCGTGGCCGATGGGGATGCTGCTGAACGTGACCGACGCGAGGATGGCCAGCGCGAGCAGATTGATCAACGTCTGGGAGAACACCGTCCCGGTCACGATCGGCAGCAGTCGCCGCTGCGCGCCCTGCAGGCGGCGCGAGAGCACGACGATGCGCGTGGGCTCGCCGATGCGCCCGGGGAACACGGCCGAGGCCATCACTCCGATCATCGTCGCGCGGATCACCTCGACCCAGCCGATCCGGGTGTCCGGCAGCGCGGCGCGCAGAGCCTCGTGCCAGGACACCGAGCGCAGCAGCAGCGAGAGTCCCATCAGCGCGAGCGCCAGCGCGATCCAGCCGAGGCTCGCCGTGATCAGGGCATGCCCGACCCGGTCGAGATTCAGCCGTGACAGGGCGTAGACGACTAGTCCCGCGAGCAGGAATGCGACGAGGACGAGGCCGGCGCGCCGAGCGGTGCGGAAGGGGTCGTCCATCACACGGGTCTATCAGAGCCCTGCCCGGATAGCGTCCCGCGGACGGCGTGAGAGCGCCTAATCCAATATAGTTCCGGTATATGGGTCGGCTGACGGTCTGAGCTCGGTTGTTGTTCGAAAGATCGCTACGAAGGCTCGTGGTTGTCTCGCGCGGCCGGTTCGAGCAACAACCAGAGCCTGTGGGGGGACGAGGATGAGCAAGCCCGAGAACCAAAACGACATCTCGATCACGCTGTCGCCGGCGCAGGTGGAGCAGGTCATGCGCGCTGCGAGCATGACCCGCGAAGGCGTCGTGTCGAATCTGCTCCTGGTGGCGCTGGACAACGCCCACGAGCCGCCCACGGGCGCCGGCAGCCGAGCGTATGAGCTGCAGCGCGCCTCGCGGGCGGCGCTGAACGCCGCGCTCGAGGACCCACAGCTCTCGCAGTCGCTGCTACGCGGTCTGTCGGTGCTCGCGTGCTATCCCCCGGACAGGCCGTGGCGTTCGATCATCGAGCTCGCCCACCAGCTGGGCATGTCTCCCTCGACGACACACCGGTATGTCAAGACGCTGAAGACGATCGGGCTGATGGAGCAAGACCCCACGACGCGGGAGTATCGCCCGATCGTGCTGGAGGGCTGATGGCAGGCCGGCCGGGATGAGACGTTTCGGTCTCGTGCCGCGGTAAGCCTGACGCGCGTAGGCATCGAGTGGGTGATGCCGCGCGAGTATGATCACCCGGATGAGCGATCCCGTCTCATGGCTTGCGATCAAGCCCGGCTGGAAGGTTCTCAGCGCTGAGGGCAGCGAGATCGGCCAGGTCGACGAGGTGACCGGAGACGAGAACACCGACATCTTCGACGGTCTCTCGATCGCCGCCAGCGCTCTGGGGCAGCCGCGGTATGTGATCGCCGAGCAGGTCGCCGGCATCGAACAGGGGGCGGTGCGGCTGGCGCTCAGTCACGAGCAGGCCGCGCAGCTCACCCAATACCTGCAGCCGGCCACCAGCGAGCGGATCGAACCAGACGATCACGGCGGACTCGCCGAGAAGATCGCCGCCGACGTGCGCGAGGTCGCGGGGAAGGTCCTCGAGCCCACCCAGCGCCACGAGCACCCGTTCAACGCCTGGACTCGGCTCGCGCATTTCTTTCGGCGGTTGCGGGCTCGAGAGTGACACTGGTGTCCTGAGTCAGAAGTCGACGGTGTTTCCTGGCGCCTGCTCGCGCCAGACGCCCGCCGACGTCACCTCACGTACTACCGGGGGGCCTTGACACGGCTCGAGCCTTGCGCTATGTTGCCGATAAATCACGTAGACAGCTGTATTCGTGCTGCGGGCCGGGGCGTTCCGGTTATCGGGCATATCGAGAGGTCGCGGGTTCGATTCCCGCTCGCCCGACCACTGCTCGGGCGGTAGCTCAGCGGTAGAGCGCTTCCGGTCGCATCTCACGACCGCAGCAATCGAACGGCGGCGCGGGCCGGAGAAGGTCGGTTATCTCTGATTAGGACAGAAGACAGACGGGCGGGAAGCCGCTCGCGCATCGCCGGCCGATGAGGTCTGCGGTGGAACCGATCTTCATCTCATGACCGCGTCTACAAATCAAAAACCAGTCGCCAAAAGGAGGTGAACCGTGTCGTATCTGAAGCAGTTCTCCACTCGCCGTACCTCGCAGTCGCAGGCCATCCCCGGAGCCGGCCAGGAGCCGAACAGCGCCGGCGGATTCGCCTGGGCCGTGGACGACTGGTCGCGGCTGCGGCGATTTTTGATCCTCGGCTGCGAGGGCGGGAGCTACTACGCCGGCCAGCGCGAGCTCACGCGCGAGAACGCCGATGCCGTCGTGCGTTGCCTGAAGGCGGACGGGGCGCGCACGGTCTGTGAGATCGTCGCGATCAGCCGGGACGGGCGCGCGGCGAAGAACGATCCGTCCGTGTTCGCGCTGGCGGCGTGCGCGGGTCTTGGCGACGAGGCGACGCGCCGGGCGGCGCTTGACGCTCTCCCCGCCGTCTGCCGGACGGGAACGCATCTGTTTCAGTTCGCGCGGTTCGTCGAGGGCTTTCGCGGCTGGGGCCGCTCACTGCGGCGCGCGGTCGGGCGCTGGTACGCGGCCAAGGATGTCGACGCGCTCGCCTACCAGGCGGTGAAGTACCGCCAGCGGGACGGCATGAGCCATCGCGACCTGCTGCGGCTCGCCCATCCGGGCGGGTCGGTGAGCGCCGGCAATCCGACGCTCGAGGTGTCGGCCGACCACGGGCGGCTGTTCGACTGGATCGTCCGTGGCGAGCGCGCCGACGGCCTTCCGCGCGTCGTGGAGGGCTTCGTCCGTGCCCAGGCCGCGCCGAGCGCCGCCGAGAGCGCCGAGCTCGTCCGTGAGTACCGTCTGCCGCGCGAGGCTGTGCGTCCGGAGCACCTCGGCAGCGCCGAGGTGTGGGAGGCGCTGCTCGAGGACATGCCGATGGGAGCGATGATCCGCAACCTGGCGGTGATGACCCGCGTCGGGGTCGTTGCGCCGGGGTCGGCCGGGGCGGCGCGCGCGCTGGACACGCTCGGCGATGTCGAGCGTCTGCGCAAGGCACGGGTGCACCCGATGGCGCTGCTGCTCGCCCAGCGCACGTACGTGGCCGGTCGTGGTGTGCGCGGTCGCGGCGAGTGGGCGCCGGTCTCGCAGATCGTCGACGCCCTCGACGCCGCGTTCTACGCGGCGTTTGGCAACGTGCAGCCCGCGGGGAAGCGATTCCTGCTGGCGCTCGACGTATCGGGCTCGATGAGCATGGGCCAGGTTGCCGGCGCGGTGGGGCTCACGCCCCGCGACGCGTCCGCGGCGATGGCGCTGATCACGGCGGCGAGCGAGCCCAGCCACGAGGTCGTCGGCTTCTTCGTCGGCGAGGGTGGTGTCGACTTCAGTCAGAGCGCGGAGTTCGCGGGCTGGAGCAACGGGCTGACGCCACTGCCGATCAGTCCCGGCCAGCGCTTGGACGACGTCGTCCGGACGGTGTCTGACCTGCCGTTCGGGGGCACGGACTGCGCGCTGCCGATGCTCTACGCCCTGCAGCGAGAGCGCGAGGTCGACACGTTCGTGATCTACACCGACTCGGAAACCTGGGCGGGGGATGTCCACCCCGCGCAGGCTCTGCGCGCCTACCGTGAGCAGTCCGGAATCCCGGCGCGGCTCGTGGTGGTCGGGATGGTCTCGAACGGGTTCTCGATCGCAGACCCGGAGGACCCGGGCATGCTCGATGTGGTCGGCTTCGACACGGCGGCACCCGAGCTGATCAGCCGCTTCGCGGCCGGGCAGATCTGATGGAGAGGGAAGGAGAGGACGATGAAGGCTCAGGTTGTGTCTTGTGTCGTCACTGAGGGTGGAATTGCGGCCGTACACGGGATTTACTACCGCATCAACCGGCTGGTGGTCCCTGAGGCGGATGATCTCGTCATCACCCCCAACCACGGTTCTGTGTATGTCTCCTCGGGCCGGGGAACTGTCTCGTCGGGCCAGGGAATGCCTGAAGGTGAGGTCGTTGCGGAGCTCGATGTCTCTCCCGAGCTGGTTGAGAAGGCCAGAGAGCTCCTCAAGGCGAAGATCGCGCTGCTGGCGCTGCTTACAGAGGAGACGAACGATCACTTCATCAAGCAGCTCGCTGTCTAGTACCTTCAGCGCGCGCGCTCAGCATTGATGAGGCGATAGTCTCGGGATGGTGAGCGATGAAAGGGCTGTCGCCCTAGCGCGTTGAGTGCCGAGAAGTCCCGGCGAAGCGACATACGTCGCGCTCGCCGCCGTCGCCGGCACAGCTGCTGGGAACACCTCCTTATTGCTCCGCTGTGGGTCGCATTCGAGGCCAACCTTGGGACGTTGCTGCGCACGTGCGATGCGGTGGGGGCGTGCATGGCGGTGCCCGACACGCCCCACTATCAGAAGGCGCTCGCACACGGCGACACCCTGGGTGCACACCGCCAGCCATGCATCCACTGGGTGGCGACCGGCAAGGATCGTTGGGTCGATCTGCAGCGCGCCGCCGGCTGGAGGATCGTCGCGGTCGAGCTGGCCGATGGCGCCGTATCGCTCCCGCGGCTGCAGCCGGCGCGGCAACGAACCGTCGTCCTGCTTGGTCACGAGTGGCATGGCGTCCCCGAGGAGCAGGTGGAGGCCGCCGACGCGTGTGTTGAGATCCCGATGGTCGGTCAGGGAGCCAGTCTGAACGTCGCCGTCGCGGGCAGTCTCGTGCTGTATCGGTTGGCCGGAATGGCCTGACGCCAGGGTCATTCAGCAGGCCAGTGCGGCGCAGCGGACAACGACGGAACCATCCTTGTGGGTTCCAACATCGTCTTACCAGTGCGCCGAAGAGGACTCGAACCTCCACGGACCAAGCGGTCCACAAGGCCCTCAACCTTGCGCGTCTACCAATTCCGCCACCGGCGCAAAGGAGGCGAGTATAGCCGCGCTCGTATCCAGCGGGCGAGCACGGTGGGCACTTGCATCCGTCCACAGGGCACGCTAATGTGCGAACACATGTTCGTCGAAGTCCATCGTCCACGCGACCAGGGAGCGGAACAGGCATGGATCTGACCAAGCGCCAGCAGGAGATATTCGACTTCATTCGCAAGCATTCGGCCAAGTACGGCTACCCGCCGACGGTGCGCGACATCGGCAAAGCGGTCGGCCTGGCCTCGTCCTCGACGGTGCACGCGCACCTGGCCAATCTGGAGAAGATCGGCCTGCTGCGCCGGGACCCCTCCAAGCCGCGCGCGATCGAGCTGCTCGACCGGGCGGCTGGCGCGGCGATGGAGGGCGTGCGCGGGATCGTGCGCCCGAACAGCCTGCCGCTGCTGGGCTCGGTGGCTGCGGGAGCGCCAGTGCTCGCGGAGGAGAACATCGAGGAGTATGTCTCGGTGCCCGAGCTCGCCGGCGGCGGGGACGGTCAGTACCTGCTCCAGATTCGCGGCGAATCGATGAAGGACGCGGGCATCCTCGACGGCGACTACGTGGTCGTATGCTCGCAGGACACCGCGCAGGACGGCGACATCGTCGTCGCGCTGCTCGGCGAGGAGGCGACGGTCAAGCGCTTCTTCGGAGAGTCCGACCACATCCGGTTGCAGCCCGAGAACGAGACGATGGAGCCGATCCACAGCAAGGACGTGAAGGTGCTCGGGCGGGTCGTGGGACTGCTCAGGAGCGTCTGAACGCAGGCGCAAGTCCGGCAGGTCCGCAAGGGTGGGGTACAACCCCGATTCGCAACTCCTTGGGTTGCGCCCCCTTTACACCCAACCGACGGCGCGCTACCGTGAACGTGCAGGTCAGGCAGCCGCGGAGGCGCAAGCCTTCGAGGAAAATCCGGACATCACAGGGCAAGGTGGTCGAGCGATCGACCCGGGGAAACCCGCGGGAAAGTGCCACAGAAACAAACCGCCTACGTCCGCCGTCCCACGTGAACGGCGGGCCGGCAAGGGTGAAATGGTGCGGTAAGAGCGCACCAGCGTCGCGGTGACGCGGCGGCTGGGCAAACCCCACCCGATGCAAGGCCAAAGCGGACCGTTTGCAGGCTGCTCGCCGAGGTCCAGGTAGGCCGCGCAGATGGATGGCTGCTCAACGACAGAATCCGGTTTATCGACCTGCTAAGGGATGGCCCCGCTCCGGCGGGGCTTTCCTATGTCCGGGCCTGCGTCGTGCCCGGCGCCGCTACGCCGCCACCGGGCTGGGCCTGCGCCCGATCCCCTCCAGCGCAGCGAGCATCGCGTCCAGCTCGCAGTCGATCTTGTCCGGCCAGGGCTTGGGCGGGTGGTCGTCGAGTGTCTTCAAACCGTTGCCGGTGATGATCGCCACGATCGTGTCGTCGGGGGCGAACTTGCCTTCGCGAGCGAGCTTCTCGAGCACCGCGACCGTCGTGCCGCCGGCGGGCTCGGTCAGCAGGCCCTCGGTGGAGGCGAGCAGGTCGATCCCGGCGAAGATCTCAGGGTCTGAGGCGAACCCACCCGTGCCGCCGCGTTTGCGCACCGCGTCGATCACCAGATATCCGTCCCCGGGGGCACCGATCGCCAGCGAGTGCGCGGCCGTCTCGGGGGTCACCGGGTGAACCTCGGCCTCCTCGGCGATGATCGCGGTGGCGATCGGGTTACAGCCGCTGGGCTGGGCGATGTGAATGCGAGTCGGGTCGGTCTCGGCGAGTCCCAGCAGCTGCAGCTCGCCCAGGCCCTTGTGCAGGCGCGATGACAATGTGCCGCCGGCGGCCGCGGTGACGATGTGATCGGGGGATTGCCAGTCGAGTTGCTCGACGATCTCGAACGCCGCCGTCTTGGCGCCCTCCGCATAGAAGGGACGCAGGGTGATGTTCGCGAACTCCATGCCTGTCGCAACGGCGACTTCGCGGCAGCGGCGGTTGACTTCGTCGTAATTGCCCTCCACCTGGCAGACCTTTGCTCCGAGCGCCGCGCAGGCACGCGCCTTCGTGTCCTCGAGGCGGTTGGGGTAGAACACGTACGCGTCCACCCCCGCCTTGGCCGCGAGCGAGGCGACGGCGGTGCCGACGTTGCCGGTGGAGACGCAGCCGATCTCCTCGCGGCCCAGCTCCAGCAGCCGGGCGACCGACATCGCCACGACGCGATCCTTGTAGGAGAGGCTGGGACGGGAGGTGGAGTCGTCCTTGAGATAGAGGTTGCTCAGGCCCAGCTCTGCTCCCAGCCGGTCGGCGTGGATCAGGGGGGTGTAGCCGGAGTAGCGCCCGACGCGCGCCTGCGCGGAGGCGTCGACGATCGGGAGCAGCTCCTCGAAGCGCCAGATGTTCTGGGGACGCTCGGAGCTGGGAATCTCTCGGAAGTGACGCGCGGCCAGCTCATAGTCGTAGGCGATGTCAAGCCCCTTGCCGCAGTCCGGACACGCGAACACCGTGTCGGTCAGCGGATAGTGGCGATCGCAGCGATGGCAGACGAGGCCCGTCGCGCACGAGCGCGTCCGCTCGCGCGATCCCTCGATGGGGTCGCTGCTCGGTGAGGGGCTGGACGGGCTCATGCCGGTAGAAGAGAAGATACGCCCGGCCACGGCGTTTGTGTGTCGCCGTCGTTACCGAATGCGATCCACAGCTCCTCGGCGATGTGCGGCGCAAGCGGCGCCAGCAGCTGCGCAAGCACCGCCAGCGCGCTCAGCAGCGCGTCGCGATTAGCGGCGCTCAGCTCGTCGGTACGTGCGAGCACGCGCTTCTCGAAATCCTTGATCCGGTCGAACAGGCGCATGACGTTGCGCACCGCGCTGTGCATCTCCAGTTCGATCATCTCCTCGGTCGTTCGCTCGATAGCGGCGTTGCACCACTTCTCCAGACGCACGCGCAGATGCTCGGTCGTGTCCTTGACCTGCGCCTGTGCGCCAGATGCGCCGACGCCATCGGCGAGCCGAACGCCGTCGGCGGGGTCCGCGGCAGTCGCGGTCGCGCCGAGTCGGGTCTGGGAGAAGTCCCAGACCTGGGTCAGGAACCGGTGGCAGCGCAGGACCGCAGAGTCGCTCCAGTTCAGCGTGCGCTGCGGACGGGCGGCGTACAGCGTCGCCAGGCGCACGGTGTCCGCGCCATAGCGTGCCACGAGCTCGTCCGGGTCGACGACGTTGCCGAGGTGCTTACTCATCTTGCGCCCCTCGCGAATCACCATCTCGTGGAACAGGCAGCCGGCGAACGGCTCGCCGTCGGCAAGGAACGCAAGCGGGCCGATGTCGCGCAGCGCCTTGGTGACGATGCGCTGGTCAAATACGAAGTTGCCGCTGTCCGAGCCGGCGACCACACGCTCGGAGGGCAGCCACTCGCGCAGATCCCTCAGCGCGAAGATCTCATCGAGCGGGCGCTCGCGCTCGGCGGGAGGCACGCACACGGGCACCCACAGCCACAGCGCGTCGAAGTGGCAATCAAGGGTGTCGGTCTCCCGCCGGGCGGGACCGTCGCAGCGCGGGCAGGTGGTCCGGACGAAGTCCTCGCGCTCAGCCAGCGGGTTGCCGCTTCCCGTCGGGTGCAGGTCGAGAGGCAGCAGCACGGGCAACTGCTCCTCGGGCACGGGCACAGTGCCGCAATCGCCGTCGCAGTAGACGATCGGGATCGGCGTGCCCCACGAGCGCTGGCGCGAGATCGAGAAGTCGTTGGCGCGGTAGCGCGTCGCCGGGCGCGCTCCCGGCACCGGCGGGGGGTCCTCGGTGGCATTCTGATTCCCATCGTCGCTCACCGTGTCGCTCAGATGTAGCGACAACCGCCCGGCGATCAGCGCGTCGGTGTGGTCGCGCGCGGGGATGCCGAGGACCGCGGTCGCCCCGAAGCGCCCGTCTACAACCGGCGAGACAAGCACCGGTAGGGGCTCGCCGTCGGCCGGCGAGGGCAGTGTGCGGCCGGTGTCGATCAGCGGGATCGCCTCGGCCTCGCGAGCGCTGCGCTGAAGGCCCCCCGAGCGCAGCTCCTCCAGGCGCTCGCGCGCCTGCGGTGTATCTGCCCACACCTCGACGTCCGGGTGCCGGGGCGAGACCAGCACGAACTGTGCCAGCGCGACGGCATCCTCGTGTGGGGTGAACGCCGTCAGCGTCTCGCCATCCGGACCGAGGAGATCGACCTCGATCCCATCGACGCGCCCGAGTACGAAACGCTGGCTCGAGAGCGCAACCTCGTCCCAGATGCCGCTGCCCGCAAGCTCGTCGAGACGCCTGTCGTTCTCCGGCAGGTAGGCGCTGATGCGCAGGTACCATTGCGGACGCTGGATCAGGCGCACGGGGTCATGGCAGCGCCAGCACAGCCCGCCGTCCTCGACCTGGATCGTGGCAAGGGTCGTCTGGCAAGTGTCGCACCAGTCGACAGCGCCCGTGCCGAGGTAAACCAGGCCGGCGTCGAGCAGAGTCAGGAACAGCCACTGCGACCACCGGTACATGAGCGCGTCGGAGCTCAGGAAAGTGCGAGTCCAGTCAAAGGAGTAGCCCAGGCGCTGCAGCTGTCCGGTCATGTGCTCGGCGCAGCGGGCGACCCAGTCGCTGGGAGGCTCACCGCGCTCGATCGCGCCCAGCTCCGCGGGCAGGCCGAAGGCGTCGAAGCCGAACGCGAACAGCACGTCCTCGCCCCGCGCGCGCTGAAAGCGCGCATAGGCGTCTCCAATCGAGTAGGAGCGGACGTGGCCGATGTGGATGTTGCCCGAGGTGAACGGGGCAGAGGGCTTGATGTAGCGGCGCGGGCGGTCGTCATCGACGGGCGGTGTGGCGAACGCGTCGCGCGCGCGCCAGGCGGCCTGCCGGCGGGTCTCGATCGCGTGCGGGTCATAGCGCATGTGGGCCCCATTGCTCATAGTGATCGAGCATATCCAAGGGCATCGGCCCCAGAGCGACCGTTGCTATGCTCAGAGCCACTTGGCCGCCTTCACCGATAAAGCTCTCGCGGCGCTCTGCCGCTCTCCATATGGCCCCGCCGAGTGCGGGGTCTGCTCGTCCGCGCGGACTGAAAGGATGCGTAGATGGAGATAGAGATCGGGCGCGGCAAGAAGGCCCGTCAGGCATACGGCTTCGATGACATCGCGATCGTGCCCTCCCGGCGCACGCGCGATCCCGACGACATCGACATCTCCTGGAAGCTGGGTCCCTACCAGTTCGAGCTGCCGATGCTCGCATCCGCGATGGACGGCGTCGTCTCGCCCGAGACGGCCGGGATAATCGGCAGGCTGGGGGGGCTGGCGGTGCTCAATCTCGAGGGCATATTCACTCGCTACGAGGATGCCGACGAGCAGCTGGAGCGGATCACGGAGCTGCCGAAGGAGATCGCCACCCGTGAGATGCAGGACATCTATCGCGAGCCTGTCAAGCCCGAGCTGATCGCGCGGCGGATCGCGGAGATCAAGGAGCAGAAGGTCGTCGTCGCGGCCTCGCTGACGCCCCAGCGCGTGCGCGACCACTACGAGCTTGCGCTGGAGGCGGGTCTGGACGTGCTCGTGATCCAGGGAACGGTGGTGTCCGGCGAACACGTCTCGACCGTGTCGACGCCTCTGAACCTGAAGGAGTTCATCCCCAGCCTTGACGTGCCGGTCGTGGTCGGTGGGTGCGCCTCCTACCACACGGGACTGCACCTGATGCGCACCGGCGCTGCGGGCGTGCTCGTGGGCGTCGGGCCGGGCGCGGCGTGCACGACCAGGGGCGTACTCGGCATCGGCGTGCCGCAGGCGACCGCGATCGCCGACGTGGCGCACGCACGCTCGACGCACATGCTGGAGACGGGGGAGTACTGCCAGGTGATCGCCGATGGCGGGATGCGCAATGGCGGGGACGTGTCCAAGGCGATCGCGCTGGGCGCGGACGCCGTGATGATCGGCTCGCCGCTCGCACGCGCGTACGAGGCGCCGGGCAGGGGCTTTCACTGGGGCATGGCCACGTTTCACCCGACGCTGCCCCGCGGCGCGCGCGTGGCGACGACGCAGAATGGAACGCTCGAGGAGATCCTGGTGGGCCCGGCGCGGGAGAACGATGGCACGTTCAACCTGTTCGGCGGGTTGCGCACGTCGATGGCGACGTGCGGGCACAAGGATCTGGCCGAGTTCAACCGTGCGGAGGTCGTGATCGCGCCGGCTTTGCAGACCGAGGGCAAGGCGCTGCAGCGCGACCAGGAGGTCGGGATGGGCGCCGTCAACGGAAAGGCAGCCGCTCTCGTAAATGACTAGTCCGGCTGCCACGGCCCCGGAGCCGGAGGTCGAGCAGCGGACAGCCTCGCCTGCCTCAAAAAAAAGTGCGTATAGCGATGGCTATACAGCGAATAAAAAACAAGTAGCACCTTCAGCCCCTCGGCCCTCGGCTGATGAGATTCTCGTCCTCGACTACGGCGGCCAGTATTCGCAGCTGATCGCCCGCAGGATCCGGGACTGTGGCGTGTTCAGCGAGCTGCTGCCGCATTACGTCCTGCTGGAGGAGATCGCCAGGCGCAAACCGCGCGGGATCATCCTCTCGGGCGGGCCGGCGTCGGTGTACGCGCCGGGCGCGCCGAAGCTCGAGCGAGGATTGCTGGAGCTGGGGGTGCCGGTGATGGGCATCTGTTACGGCATGCAGCTGCTCGTGCACGAGCTCGGCGGGCGGGTGGAGGAGGCCGAGGTGGGGGAGTTCGGCCGCTCGGATCTGACCGTCACCCAGCCGGGGCGATTGCTGAAGGGGATGCCGAAGGAGCAGACGTGTTGGATGAGCCACCGGGACACCGTGATCGAGCCGCCTCCCGGGTTCTCGGCACTGGCGTCATCGAGCGTCTCGCCGGTGGCGGCGGTGGAGGACGCCGAGCGCGGTATCTACGGGATTCAGTTTCATCCCGAGGTCGTGCATACGCCCTACGGGCAACAGATCCTGATGCGATTCCTGACGGATATCGCCGGCTGCGCGCGGAGTTGGACGGCGGCGGGGATCGTGGATGATCAGATCGAGCGTATCCGCGCGCAGGTCGGCGACGGACGGGTGATCTGCGGGCTCTCCGGCGGGGTCGACTCCTCAGTGGCGGCGCTGCTGGTGCACAAGGCGGTGGGCGATCAGCTGACGTGCGTGTTCGTCGACCATGGACTGATGCGAAAGGACGAGGGCGAGCAGGTGGTGAGTGCGTTCAGGGACACGTTCAAGGTGCCGCTGGTCGCGGTCGACGCAGAGGAGCGATTCCTGGAGAAGCTCAAAGGCGTGACCGAGCCGGAGGCCAAGCGCAAGGCGATCGGCACCGAGTTCATCAGAGTATTCGAGGAGGAGGCCGCGAAGATCTCGGTTGCGGATCCGCCCGAATATCTGGTGCAGGGGACGCTGTACTCGGATGTGATCGAGTCCGGCGGCGGGACGGGAGCGGCGACGATCAAGTCCCATCACAACGTGGGGGGGCTGCCGGAGGATCTGAAGTTCGAGCTCATCGAGCCGCTGAGGGCGCTGTTCAAGGATGAGGTGAGGGCGGTGGGCGCCGAGCTGGGATTGCCCGAGAGGCTGGTCTGGCGCCAGCCGTTTCCGGGACCTGGCCTGGCGATCAGGATCGTGGGGGGCGAGGCGACGAAGGAGCGGCTGGACGTGCTGCGCGAGGCCGATCACATCCTGCAGGAGGAGATCAGGAGGGCCGGGCTGTACCGCGAGCTGTGGCAGTCCTTCTGCGTGCTCCCTGACGTCCGGACGGTCGGCGTGCAGGGGGACGAGCGCACGTACGGATATGTGGTCGTCATACGGGCGGTGACGAGCGACGACGCGATGACCGCTGACTGGGCGCGGCTGCCCTATGACCTGCTGGAGACGATCGCCTCACGCATGATCAACGAGCTGCGCGAGGTCAACCGGGTCGTGCTGGACATCACCTCAAAGCCTCCCGGCACCATCGAGTGGGAGTAACCCAGGCCTAGTCTCGTCGCCTCTCGCGGCGTCCTCGGTCGCTCGCGTACCGAAGCAGGGAGGACACTCGCCTGCGGCTCGCATCCCCGGTTCGGCCAGCACGCCACGCGGGTGGGCGGGTTCGATTCCTGGCGAGGAACGACGATCCGTCGGCCTGGACGTGTACTTACGGCTAAGCCCGGTTTCGCCTATGATGTCGCCTGCGCCGCGCGCTACTGCGTGGCCTTTTTTTACGTGATGACGACCTCGATGAAGACCTATGTGGCCAAGCCCACCGATCGTGAGCGCAACTGGGTGCTCGTCGACGCCAATGGCAAGACGTTGGGCAGGCTCGCGACGCAGATCGCCGATGTCCTGCGGGGCAAGCGCAAGCCCGAGTACACCCCGCACATTGACACTGGGGACTTCGTGGTGGTGGTCAACGCCGAGAAGATCCACGTCAGCGGGAACAAGCGCCAGGACAAGCGCTACTACCGCCACTCGGGCTATCCGGGCGGGCTGCGCTCACGCACATTCGAGGAGATGATCGCGCGCAGGCCTGAGGAGGTCATCAGGCTCGCCGTCAAGGGCATGATGCCTCGTAACCGGCTCGCGCGCAGGCAGATAACGAAGCTCAAGGTGTACGCCGGTCCCGAGCATCCGCACATAGCTCAGAAGCCGCAACCACTGGAGACTGAGGCATAGCATGGCTGACGACGACGATCCGCCCGAGACGCCCGCGGAGGAGACGCCCGCTGAGCATGCTGTTCCGACCGAGGAGGCAACGGAGATCGCTGGGTCCGCGGAGGACGCGCCGCTGGAGGCATTCGAGGAGGCGCAGGAGTACCCCCAGACCGAGTCCTCCGGCGAGGAGGCCGAGCCGTTTGAGCCGATCCCCGGCAATGCCGTCCCCACCGAGGAGGCGACGGAGATCGCCGGGTCCGCGGAGGACGCGCCGCTGGAGGCAGCTCAGGAGCACGCCGAGGCCGAGCTCGTCGAGGAGATCGTCGTCGAGGCACTGGCTGAGGAGGTCGTCGCGGAGACGCTCGCCGAGGAGGTCCTCGAGGAGATCGAGGAGGAGCCCGCGCCGCGCGAGAAGCCGGCGGTTCCGGGAGCCCATCTCGAAGTGGACATCGTCCCCGAGGGCGTGGACCCGCTGGGCCGCGACACCGAGCTCGCCGACCCGTATGCGAGCGTTGCGGAGGCGTATGAGGAGGTCGAGGCCGCCGAGGCCGAGGCCGAGAGCGAGCTCCTCCAGGACGAGGAGGTGCTCGTCGAGCCGATCGCGACCGCCGCGATCGACCTTGCCTCCGGGGCTAGGTATCGGGCGACCGGCAAGCGTAAGACGGCGATCGCGCGAGTGACGTTGCGACCGGGCACCGGCACGTATCTCGTCAACGGGCGTGTCCTGGAGGAGCACTTCCCGCGCATGACGCTGCAGCGCAACATCCGCCAGCCGCTGGAGACGGTCGGCTATCAGGAGCGCATGGACGTCATCGCGCACCTGCACGGCGGCGGCATCTCCGCACAGGCCGGCGCGCTGCGCCATGGCGTCTCCCGTGCCCTGCTGGAGGCGGACCCGAACCTGCGTGGCGAGCTCAAGCGCCGCGGGTTCCTTACGCGCGACTCGCGCGCGAAGGAGCGCAAGAAGGCCGGCCTGAAGAAGGCCCGCAAGCGGCCGCAGTTCTCCAAGCGCTAGACCGGCGACGGCGGCCGGAACGAGGGCTCGCCGGGGCGGAGGTTTCGATATTGGCACCCGCAATCAGATGACTCGCAAGCTGTTCGGCACCGACGGCGTTCGAGGCGTCGCCGGCGAGCTGCTGAGCGCCGAGCTGGCGCTCGGTCTGGCCCAGGCGGCAACACGTCTCACGCGGGCCGAGCGCCCGCAGGTGCTGCTCGTGCGCGACACGCGCGAGTCGGGCGAGATGCTGCAGGCCGCCGTCGCCGCGGGCGTGGCCGCGGCCGGGGGGGACGCGCTGCTCGGCGGCGTGCTGCCGACTCCCGCCGCGCCGCTGCTGATTGCGCGCTACGACTTCGATCTGGCCGCGGTGCTGTCGGCCTCGCATAACCCGTTTGCAGACAACGGGATCAAGTTCTTCGGCGCCGACGGCTACAAGCTAAGCGACGAGACCGAGGCTCAGATCGAGCACGAGCTGGAGCGGGCCGGGCGCGGCGGGGCGGGGCGCAATACCGGGGCACGGGGCACGGTGACAGGAGAGGGCACACCGGCAGGATCGCCGCTGGCGGGGTCCCCCAGGATCGGGCGCATCCGCGAGCTGCGAGGCGCCGGCGAGGACTACCTGCGCGAGCTGCATACACGCTTCGGCGACCTCGATCTCGCGGGCCTGGACGTGCTGCTGGACTGCGCCAACGGGGCAACCTACGAGGTCGCGCCTGAGATATTCAGGCGTCTGGGCGCGAGCGTGACCACCATGGCGGATCGGCCGGACGGACGCAACATCAACCTCGACTGTGGCTCCACCCACGTGCAGCGGCTGGCCGAGCGAGTGCTCGCGGGCGGGCACACGCTCGGGTTCGCGTTCGACGGGGACGGCGATCGTGTGCTCGCGGTGGACGGCGCGGGGGAGATCGTCGACGGCGACGAGCTGATGGCGCTCGCGGCGCTGCACCTGCACGACGCCGGCCGCCTGCCGGGAGATGGGGTGGTCGTGACGGTGATGACCAACTATGGCTTTCACACGGCGATGGCGGACGCCGGGATCGAGGTGGCGAGCACGCAGGTCGGCGATCGCTACGTATTGGCGGAGCTGCTCGAGCGCGGCTGGACACTGGGCGGTGAGCAGTCGGGGCACCTGATCGAGCTGTCCTTCAACCGCACGGGCGACGGGATCGCCGGCGCGCTGCTGACGCTCGAGGCCCTCGCCGGCACGGACCTGCGCGAGCGCGGCGCGATGGCGAGGCTGCCCCAGCGCCTGATCAACGTGCGGGTGCGCGACCGCGAGGCGCTGCACGACGCGGATGTCGTAACCTCGGCCGTCCGGGCTGAGGACGAGGCGCTGGCCGGGCGTGGCCGCGTACTCGTGCGCCCGAGCGGGACCGAGTCGCTCGTACGCGTGATGGTCGAGGCGCCGACCGATACCGAGGCGCAGGAGGTCTGCGACCGGCTTGTCGAGCTGGTCCAGCGCGAGCTGACCTGATTGAGATAAGGGGGGGAAGTTGTTATAAAAAATTTGAGGCGAGTATAACGATAGTATTGATCGGAAGTTAAAGGGGAGAAGGATGTTGTTATAACTTTTAATGTGGGTATAACTATAGTAATACCGAGTCCAAAAAGAATATTTCACCTCTCTTCTCCTCCTATATCTCCTCTTTCTCTTCCGGTCAGACCTGGATAGTGTCCAGTCACCCAAGTTGCACGGAGAGCCGCTGATATCTTCGAGCGATGTGCGGGATCGTCGGCTATGTTGGTTATCGTCCAGTCCGCGAGTTGCTGCTTGCGGGCCTGAGCAGGCTCGAGTACCGCGGCTATGACTCCGCCGGTATCTCAGTCATCGCCGAAGACCGGATCGAGGCGGTGCGCGCGGTCGGCAACCTCAGCGCACTGCAGGCCAAGCTCGCGTCGGGCGAGGCCCGCGATCGTGAGTCCGGATCGTCTGTTGCGATTGCCGCCCGTCCGGCCACGACCGGCATCGGCCACACACGTTGGGCGACGCACGGACGGGTGAGCGAGGAGAACGCGCACCCACACTACGACAGCGGCGACAGGGTACATGTGGTCGTGAACGGGATCGTCGAGAACTACATTGCGCTGAAGGAGCGGCTGACGGCGAAGGGCAGCGTGTTCACGTCCGAGACCGACGCGGAGGTGATCGCGCACCTGATCGCCGATCACTATGCGGGTGACCTGGCCGATGCGGTGCGCGCTGCCTACGCGGAGCTGGAGGGTCACTACGCGTTCGTGGCGATGAGCCTGGACGAGCCGGAGGCGCTCGTGGGCGCGCGCAGGGAGTGCCCGCTGATCGTCGGGTGCGGCGAGGGAGAGCAGTTCGTGGCCTCAGCCGTGCCCGCGTTCCTGGCGGAGACCAGGCGCGTGCAGTATGTGGAGAACGGCGAGATCGTCGTGCTGAGGCCGGAGGGCGTGACGATTACGACACCTGCCGGAGAAGGGGTGCAGCGCACTGTGGAGACGGTCGACTGGGACGAGGACACCGCCGAGAAGGGCGGATATGAGACGTTCATGCTGAAGGAGATCCACGAACAGGCCGACGCCGTGGCTGAGACGGTCTCCGACCGCACGGCAGCCGGCACTCATGTGGACCTCGACGACGTTGGTGCGCTTGACGAGGCGATGCTACGCGGGATCGACCGGATCCTCATCACCGGATGCGGGACGGCTTACCACGCCGGACTCATGGGTCGTTACGCCCTGGAGGAGTGGGCGCAGATCCGCACGGACATCGACGTCGCTTCGGAGTATCGCTATCGCAAGCAACTGGTCGGCCCCGGGGATCTGGTGATCGGGATGACACAGTCGGGCGAGACGGCCGATACGCTGGCGGCGATGCGCGCTGCCCAGGAGGCCGGCGCGACGGTCCTCGCGGTGACGAATGTTGTCGGCTCTCAAGCCACGCGCGATGCGGATGGCGTGCTCTACACGCGCGCGGGGCTCGAGATCGGTGTCGCCGCTACTAAGACGTTCGTCTGCCAGGTTGTCGTGATGTACCTGCTGGCACTGAAGCTCGCAGAGCTGCGCGGGACGATGAAGCCCGCGACGCTCGAGAAGCTGGTGGGCGATATCAAACGCCTGCCTAGCTCGATCGCCGAGGTCATCGAGGGAATGACCGACCCCGAGACCGGTGAGCCCTCGGGGCCTGTGGCAGCGGCCGCCGAACGCGACTGGGAAGCGAGCTTCTTCCTGTACCTGGGTCGCCACATCGGGCTGGCGGTGGCGCTCGAGGGCGCACTGAAGTTGAAGGAGATCTCCTACATCAATACAGACGCCTACGCCGCAGGTGAGATGAAGCACGGGCCGATCGCACTCCTGCAGGAGGGCACGCCTGTAGTGGTCGTGGCGACGGACTCGCCGGTCAAGGACAAGGTCGTCTCGAACATGCAAGAGGTCGCGGCCCGAGGTGCCCACGTAATCGCCGTGGCGGCCCAGAGCGACCACACGATCGACGCGCACGCCAAGCAGGTCCTGCGCGTGCCGGACGTGGACTGGATGCTGCAGCCGCTGCTGGGGACGATCCCACTGCAGCTGCTCGCCTACGCGATCGCCCGCAAGCGCGGCCTGAACGTCGACCAGCCGCGGAACCTCGCCAAGACCGTGACCGTCGAGTAGCCACCGAGCGCTCGCGGGCGCCGCTTCGCGAAGCGTGTCGTGACGGCAGGACCGATTAGCATCGCTCGACAGTGGATTCGCTGCCCGACTGGTTGACGCCTCTACCCGACGCCGAGCGCATGCGGGCGATCGACCGCTGGGCGATCGAGGTTCGCGGCGTGCCCTCGCTCGACCTGATGGAGCGCGCCGGCGCCGGCGTCGCGCGCGCGGTCGAGCGGCTGCACCCGGACGGGCCTGTAGTCGTGGTATGCGGCGGGGGCAACAACGGCGGCGATGGTCTCGTCCTCGCGCGCCTGTTGCGTGACGCGGGTCGGGAGGTCACGGTTGTATGCGCCTCCCCGCCGGCGGATTTGCACGGCGACGCGCTGGCGAACCTTGAGCGCCTGCCGGGCGACGCTCCGCTGGATCTCGCTCAGGCGATGGATGCCCTCGGCGAGGCGAGCGTCATCGTCGACGCGCTGCTCGGCACCGGCTTCGCCGGTGAGCCTCGTGGCGCCGTGGGTGAGGCGATCGACGCGATCGAGTCGTGTCCGGCGCCGGTTATCAGCGTGGATGTGCCATCCGGCGTCGACGCATCCACGGGCGTCGTCTCCGGGGCCGCGGTGCACGCAGCGGCGACCGTCACGTTCCACGCGGCCAAGCCCGGCCTGTGGATCCATCCGGGCAAGGCCCACGCGGGCGAGGTCGAGGTGCTCGACATCGGTATTCCCCACCGATCGAAGATCAACGTTGGACGATCGGAGATTCCATCCAATCTCCGATCGGTCGATCGGCCAGTGCCTTCAGGCGCCGAGCTCGGGCTGATCACGCCCGCGATCCTACGCTTGCTTCCACGCCGGGCGGCCGACTCGACCAAGTTCTCCTCCGGCCATGTCGTCGTCGCGGGCGGCTCGCGCGGCCTGACCGGAGCGCCGCGGATGGCCGCGCTCGGTGCGATGCGCGCCGGCGCCGGCTACGTCACGGCCTGTGTTCCCGCAACGCTGCAGTCGATCATCGTGAGCGGCGGCCCACCCGAGCTGATGACCCGTGGTCTCCCGGACGACAACGGCGTGCTGACGCCCGCGGGCGTCGAAGTCGTGCTCGAGGCTTCGCGTCGCGGGGGAGCGCTCGCACTCGGCCCCGGACTTGGCCGCGGCGAGCACGCGATCGCATTCGCACGGACTCTCTCCGCTCGCGCCGAAGTCCCGCTCGTGCTCGACGCCGACGGTCTGAACGCCCACGCCGACTCCGACGCACACGGGACCGGCCACCTCGATGACCTCGCCGGGCGCAATGCCGCGACCGTCCTCACGCCGCACCCCGGCGAGCTGGCGCGACTGCTCGACACCGACGCCGCCCATATAACGCGCGAGCGCCTGGCGCATGCGCGTCTGGCGGCTGGGCGAGCCCGAGCGGTAGTCGTGCTCAAGGGCGACGACACGCTCGTCGTCGATCCCTCCGGCATGGTTGCCGTCAGCGCCGGCGACAGTCCCGCGCTGGCGACCGCTGGTACCGGGGACGTGCTTTGCGGGGTCATCGCCGCGTTACTCGCCCAGGGTCTGTCCTCGTTCACCGCGGCTGCGGCAGGTGTGCTGCTGCATGCGCAGGCGGGCCGTCTCGCGGCGCGGGCGCAGGGCGCGCCCGAGGGCGTGATCGCAACGGATGTGATCTCCTCGCTCCCAGCCGCGCGGATGGCCGCGAGATGAGCGCCACGCGCGCCACGGCGCACGTGGATCCGGGCGCGGTCGCACACAATTGCGCCCGACTGCTCGGCGCGCTGGACGGTTCGGCGCTGTGCGCCGTCGTCAAGGCGGATGGCTACGGCCATGGCGCGACCGAATGCGCCATTGCCGCTCTGGGAGCGGGCGCCACCTGGCTGGCGGTTGCCACGGTCGGCGAGGTCGAGGAGCTGCGCGACGCTGGGATCGAAGCGCCCGTTCTGATCATGGGCGCGCTGCGTGACCGCACCGAGCTGGAGCGGGCAATCGAGCTTCAGGCCGACATCGCCCTGTGGCGCGAGCGGTCGGTCGCGCTTGCCTCCGAGGCGGCTTCGCTCCTCTCGCGCGACGCGCGCGTGCATGTCAAGCTCGACACTGGCATGGGTCGTCTCGGCACCCGCGATCCCACCGAGGCCTCCCGCGTCGTCGCGGCCGCGCTCGCCGCGCCCGGTGTGCGCTTGACAGGTGTCATGACCCACTTCGCCACCGCCGACATACCCGATGACGACGGCTTCTTCGAGCGTCAGCTCGCCGACTTCGCCGACTGGGCTGGTCCGGTTAAGGTAGAGCACCCAGACATCGTCGTTCACGCCGCGAACAGCGCGGCTGTCCTGCGCGAGCCGCGCGCGTGCTTCGACATGGCCCGCTGTGGCATCGCCGTCTACGGCCTCGACCCGTTCAACGAGGATCCCTTTGCGCATGACCTCATGCCCGCGCTCGAGCTCACCTCATACATCGCCGAGGTCAAGCCCTGCCGGATCGGTGAGAGCACCGGCTACGGGCGGCGCTACCTCGCCGAGCGCCACACTCACATCGGCGTGCTTCCGATCGGCTACGGCGATGGTTGGCGGCGTGGGCTGTCGAACAACGCCGACGTTCTCATCGCCGGCTCTCGCCTGCCGCTGGTCGGGACCGTCAGCATGGACAACGTCGCCGTCGATCTCGGCCCCGACCCTGCCGCGCTCGAGTTGTGCGGCGCCGAAGCGGTCCTGATCGGCGCGAGCGGTCCCGAGCGGATCACCGCCGAGGAGCTGGCACGGCGCATGGACACGATCAACTACGAGATCGCCTGTGGCCTGTCCGCGCGCGTGGAGCGCTCATACCGTCCCCGTTCACCGGCGGTTTCGTGAGCGAGACTGCATCCGGGAATGCGCTTGCCGCCGTCCGCGCCGCCCTGGTCGGCACTCCAGCCTGGCTCGTTGGCGGCGCTCCGCGCGATCGCGTGCTCGGACGCGACACGTTCGACCTGGACATCGTCATCGACGGCTCCCCCGCGAGCGCTGCTCGCGCGATCGCTCGTGCGGCTCCTGGCGCGGCCTGCTTTGAGCTCTCCCAAGACTTCTCCGGATGGCGCGTCGTGGCACGCGACCGCTCCTGGCAGGTCGACGTCCAGCCGATGCGCGGCGGCTCGTTGGCCGTCGACCTCGCGCTACGCGACTTCACCGCCGGCGCGATCGCCGAGCCGATCGCCGGCGGCGATCCGATAGATCCCCTCGGCGGGCTGCCCGACATCGCAGCGCGCCGTCTGCGGATGGCTTCACCGCGTGCGTTCGCGGACGATCCTCTGCGCGTTCTGCGTCTCGTGCGGCTGGCGCTCGACCTCGGCTTCGACCCCGATCCCGATACCGCCGGCGCCGCCCTTGCCGCCGCGCCCGACCTGCGGCGCGTCTCCGGCGAGCGCGTGTTTATGGAGCTGCGCCAGATCGTCTCCTCGCCACGCGTGCTCGACGGCCTCAGCCTGATGGACACGCTCGGGATCACCGCGGCTGTGCTGCCCGAGCTCGATGGCCTGCGTGGCGTTCAGCAGAGCCGCTATCACCACCGCGACGTCCACGGTCACACGCTCGAGGTGCTCGAGCGTGTGGTTGCACTGCAGGCCGACCCTGGCGCCGTCCTTGGCGCCGGTGAGCTCGCTGGGCCCATAACCGCGCTGCTGGTTGAGCCGCTCGCGGATGACCTCACGCGCGGCGATGCCCTGCGTTGGGGCGCACTCCTGCACGACGCCGCCAAGCCGCTCACCAGCGCTACCGCACCCGACGGGCGCATTACGTTCCTCGGCCACGACGCTCGCGGCGCCGAGATGGCGCGCTCGGTCCTCGAGCGCCTGCGTGCGAGCGAGCGCGTGCGCGCTCATGTCGCCGCGCTTGTGCGTCACCACCTGCGCCTCGGCTTCCTCGTCCACGAGCCCCAGCCGCTGGCCCGGCGCACGGTCTTTGCCTACCTGCAGGCCACCTCGCCGGTGCAGGCGGACGTCACGTTGCTGTCCATCGCCGACCGTCTCGCCACCCGTGGCGAGCGCGCCAGTGAGTCGATCGACGCGCACATGGCCCTGGCGCGCCCGATGCTCGCCGATGCTCTGCTCTGGCGCACCGACGGGCCGCCTCAGCCACTCTGGCGCGGCGATCAGCTGGCCGCGGAGCTGCGCATTCCCGCCGGTCCGCGACTCGGCGAGATCTTGCGTGAGCTCACCGCGGCGCAGTACGCGGGCGAGATCTCCACCCGTGAGCAGGCCCTTACCCACGCGCGCGTCTTCCTGGCCTCCGTGCCTTCGACTCCGCAGGACACGTGACGCGTCGTAGGCGTTTACTCTTCGCAGTCGATGGTCGATCCTGACTGCATCTTCTGCAAGATCCTCGCTGGTGAGCTGCCTGCCACGATCGTCGACGAGGACGAGCGTACGCTGGCCTTCATGGACATCAATCCCGCCACGCGCGGGCACGCGCTGGTGATCCCGCGCGCGCATACCCCTGACCTGCTGAGCGTCGATCCGGAAGACCTGAATGCGGTCGCATTCGCCTCCCAGCGTCTCGCGGCGCGCGCCATGGAGTGCCTATCGGCCGACGGGGTCAACCTCGTCAACTCCTGCGGCACTGTCGCCTGGCAGACTGTGTTTCACTTCCACATGCATGTCATCCCGCGCTACTCGGGAGACCCGCTGCGCCTGCCCTGGCTCCCTGCGCCCGGTGATCCCGCGGAGATCGCGGCTGCCGCGCAGGAACTCATCGGCATGCCGCGAATCTAAATCGACCGCACCATTCCTCGAGCGGACGTGTTCATGACGCATATGCGACGCACAACCACAGCGATTCTGGGAGGCCTCGTGCTGCTGCTGGCGCTGCCCGCGCTCTCGGGAGCGACCCTCACCGAAGTCGGAGTCATCGGCGAAACCACGCCCGCGACCACCCCCAGCTGCCCCAGCACTCCCTGTCTGGCCGTCAGCCGCACGACTGGCTTTCAGGTCAAGGTCGGCTCTCAGACCAACATCCTCTCCGCTCCGCGCTCCGGCACGATCGTCGCCTGGACGATTTCTCTCGGCAAGCCCAATGCCACTCAGATCAAGTTCTTCAACACCAACGAGGGCGGTGCCTCGATGGCCGGCATCGCTGTGTTGCGCCCGCAGAAGAAGCCGAACCTCACCTACAAGCTGATCTCCCAGAGTCCGCTCGTCAAGCTCGAACCCTACTTCGGAAAGGCCGCCCAGTTCCCGCTCGCGAGCACGCTTGAAGTCAAGAAGGGCGACGTGATCGCCCTGACCGTGCCCTCGTGGGCGCCCGCGCTCGCGCTCGGCTTCGCCAACACGACGTCCTGGCGCGCGTCGCGACCTAAGACCAGCTGCTCGAGCACCTCGACCCAGACCGCTCACACGCAGATCGGCACCAACGTGCAGTACTACTGCCTGTATCGCACCGCGCGCCTGACCTACAGCGCCACTCTCATCTCCACTCCGTAGGCATCTGTCTGCGTTTTTAGACGGTCGATTGGCAAGCAGGTCAAGGACGCAGGGAGCGTGGCGTGCTCTGCACGCGAGCGACTGAGGACGTAGAGATGCGCCGCTCAGCGACCGTCTAGGGGGCGCCGGTGCCGCCGGCTTCGCTACCGCCTTTGCTTTCGGTTTTGGAGGCGGTTTCTTCTTTGCCTTTGCTCGTCCCTCCAGCGGAGGTGCCACCGGCCGATTCGCTTTCGCTCGAGCCGCCCGTGCCACTGCTGCCACCGGTCGATTCCGAGCTCGATTCGTGTTCACCGCCGGACGAGCTCGATTCGCTTTCGCCGCCGCTCGTTTTCGTTTTCGCGGTCGAGGTTGTCGAGGTGGCCGTCGTCTGCGTGGCTTCCTTTTCGGCGCTCGTATTCGTCGGCGGGGTGATTTCCGGCGTGCTCTTCGGCGTTGCGTCCGAGACGTTGCTCGAGCCTCCGCACGCGCCCAGTCCCAGGCCGCACGCGAGCGTCAGCACTGCCGCCGCGGTCATGGCGCCACGTCGCGCGCGATGGTTGGGAGCGCGGATCGGGTTTGGGTCTGCGCCGGGCGCGCTCACGTTCTCAGACCGGCGCGCCGAGCGGTCCCATGCGCCGCCCGCAGGTCGGGCAGTCGTTCAGATCCTTCTGCGCGTGCTGATCGCACCAAGGGCAGAACCGCAGGTTCTCCGCCGCCCACGGCAGTTTCGAGTCCGACGGCGCCAGCGGCAGCAGCTTGCCCACGATCTCGAGCTCCTCTCCGGTCTCGCGGTCGGTGTAGATCTCCTCAGGCTGCGCCTCGATCACGATCTCCCGTCCGCTGGCAGGGTTGCGCAGGCGGTAGCGCTGTTGCGTGCTCATCTGCAGGAACTTTACTGGAGTGAGTGGACGTGGGAGGGATCAGTAGGCTCTCGCGGTGCGCATCCTCGTCTTCCACGGCTACCTGCTCAGCGGGACCGGCTCGAATGTCTACAACGCGCGCCTGGCTTCGGCGCTTGTCGATCTTGGGCACGAGGTGCATCTGCTCTGCCAGGACCGCCATCCCGAGCGCCAGCCGTTCGTGGACGCCGTCGGGGACTGGGACGAGGGGACGTTGCGCGTGCGCGGGCTGCGCCGGCCGACCTTCGATCGGTGTGGGGGCTGCACGGTCTACCGGCCGAACATCGGCGCGCTGCTGCCGGTGTACGTGGCCGATCGCTACGAGGGGATACAGGCGCGCACCTTCGCCGACTGCTCCGACGCCGAGGTAGTCTCATACATCGACGCGAACGTCGCCGCCGTGCGCGATGTGACGACCCGCGTCCGTCCCCACATCGCGCTCGCCAACCACCTGGTGATGGGGCCGGTCATCCTCATGCGGGCGCTTGGCGGCGAGGTGCCATACGCCGTCAAGGTTCACGGCAGCGCGCTCGAGTACACGGTCAAGCCACACCCCGAGCGTTTCCTGCAGCTCGCCCGCGAGGGCGTCGCCGGCGCCCGTACAGTCCTCGTCGGCTCCCATCACACCGCCGCGAGCCTGTTGGAGGCCCTCGGAGACCCAGCGCTCGAGCAGCGCACCCGCCTCGGCCCGCCGGGGGTGGACGTCGAGAGGTTTGTTCCGCATGATCTGCAGGAGGCTGCCGCCGGTCTGCGAGAGCTGATCGTTCGACTGCGCTCAAACACCGCCACATCCACCGAGCAGGAGACCCCTGCGAGCAGCGCGTTCGCTCGCGATGACCTGGCGGCCGCGCTCGCCCTGGAGCGTCTCGCTCCTGAGCAGGACCGGCTTGTCGCGTTCGTCGGCAAGCTGATCGTCAACAAGGGCGCCGATCTGCTGCTCGCGGCCTGGCCGCTCGTGCTCGCGTGCATACCCGAGGCAAAGCTCGTCGTGGTGGGCTTCGGGGCCGACCGCGAGTCCTCTGAACGTTTGCTCGACGCGCTGGCGGCGGGCGATCTGGGGCGGGCGCAGGACATCGCATTGCCTCGCCTGGCGGCATTTCTGCGGGATCTGCGCGGTGATGCGCGCGATCGCTACTTGACCGCGGCGCGAGCCCTGCCTGAGCGCGTCGTATTCACCGGCCGTCTCGACCACGATGAGCTCGCCGAGCTGCTGCCGGTCTGCGAGGCGCTCGTGGTGCCGAGCACGTTTCCCGAGGCGTTCGGCATGGTCGCTGCCGAGGCGGCTGCCTGTGGTGTGCTGCCGATCAGCGCGGCCCATTCCGGTCTGGCGGAGGTCAGCGCCGCGCTCGCCCGCGCCGTGCCCGCCCAGGTGGCGCCGTGGCTGTCGTTTCCGATCGACGACTCCAGCGTGCGGGCTCTCGCCGAGCGCATCGTCGCCTGGCTGGGCGTCGATCCCGCGCTGCGCGAGCAGACCCGCTCGGGCCTCGTCTGCACCGTGCGCAGCCGCTGGTCCTGGGAGGGCGTCGCGCGGGGCGTGATCGCCGCGGCGCGCGGCGAACTGGACGCGCTTGCGATCCCCTGACGGCCGGGCGTTCGGATAGAGTTCCCGCGCCGATGCTCGCACTTGGGGACCGGGATCAGATCATGGCAGCTTGGCGCGCTCGCCCGCGTCGGCGCCCGCCCGTGCGCGACCTGGCCCGGGCGGCCACCACCGGCAGCCTGCTGCTCGTGGTGGCCCTCGGTGCCGCCGGCTGCTCTGCCAAGCAGGGCGAGAACGCCAACCTGATCGTCGGCAAGCAGCAGTTCGTCGCGAAGTGCGGTGCATGTCACACGCTTGCTCGGGCCGGCACGAAAGGCACGGTCGGCCCGAACATCGACGAAGCCTTCGCCTACGCGGTCGCCGAAGCCCACGGGCGCTCGGCAATTCGCGGTGTGGTCGAATACCAGATCCGCGAGCCCAACCCGTTCGGCGTGATGCCCAAGAACCTCGTCAGCGGTCAGACGGTCACCGACGTCGCCTCCTACGTCGCCGCCGCGGCGGCCAATCCCGGCAAAGACACGGGCCTGCTCGCCAGCGCCGTCAAAGCCCCGGGCAGCGGCGCGCCGGCTGAAGAGAAGGCCGGCAAGCTGCAGATACCCGCCAACCCTGAAGGCCAGCTCGCCTACGCCACCAACAAGGCCATCGCGTCGGCCGGCGCGGTCACAATCGAAATGCCCAATATGTCAGGCGTCTCCCACAACATCGCGGTCGAACCGGGCACGGGCGGGGCGACCCCCGCCGGTAAGCCGGTGCTGGGCATGAGTCAGTTCGTGACCAAGGGCACCGCGTCGGTTACGGTCAGTCTCAAGCCCGGCGCCTACACCTTCTTCTGTCAGGCCCCCGGCCACCGCGCGGCGGGGATGTGGGGCACGCTGACGGTCAAGTGATCGACATCGCGGTCGTCGGCTGCGCCGCGATTGCCCTGGTGCTGGGGCCGGAGGAGGAGGAGGAGGTCGGGTGAAGCTGCTGCAAGTTTAAGGACGGCGATATGTAATCGTCTTTTTTGGCGCGTATATCCATTGCTATACGCCCACCAAATTTTTATAACAACACACACCCCTCCTTCTTTATTTTCATAAATACTATAGTGATACGCAATGCGAGGCTGGCCCGTTGCGCGCACTTCTGTCTCGTCGCCTTCTTCTCGTAGTCTTCTCGCCTTCAGAACAGCGCCCGCGCGATCAGCACCACCGCGATCACGACCGCGAACGCCGCCGCCACGTACAGCAGCAGCCGGAACGCCTCGTCCTCGCTGCGCAGCGGATTGAGCACGATCCTTCCTACCTGCCGACCGCGGCCCGTCGCCCGAACCGGCCTACAAAACGTAGACCGTCGTGTAAACGACGATCCACATGATGTCGACGAAGTGCCAGTAGATGCCGGGCACCTCGACGCCGCGGTGGGACTCGGGCGAGTAGTGGCCGCGGAAGGAGCGGATCGTCACGAACAGGAGCAGGCACAGGCCGATGAACACGTGCGCGCCGTGCAGGCCCGTGAGCGAGTAGAAGATCGTCTGCTGAGCGGCGTCCTGGGGGGCGAAGCCGATGTTGGCGTACTCGTTGATCTGGACGAACAGGAAGGTGCAGCCGAGCAGAAACGTGATCAGGATGCCCGCCTTCAGGCCGAAGCGGTTGCCGTTCTTGATCGACGTTTGCGCCCAGTGCAGCGTCAGCGAGGAGGACACGAGGATCGCGGTGTTCACGCCCGCGACCTCGACCGGCAGGTGCGTTCCCACCGCGGGCCACGGGTCGCCCTGGGCGATGCGGATGAAGAAGTAGGCGGTGAAGAACGCCCCGAAGACCATCACCTCGGAGATGATGAAAATCAGCATCCCCAGCAACGGGGCGTCCACGCGCGAGCTGTGGTTGGCCGGCGGCGGGCCGTGATGGGCGTGCTCGCCCCCCATGCCGGCGGCGTGCGCTGAGATGCTGGCTGCCTCCATCGCGCGTCTCTCTCTCCTTTCCCTCTCCCGATCCCCTAAGAGGCGGCCGGGGTGGCCATCGTTGCGGTGGTCTCGTCGTCGAGGTCGACGACGACGTGTTCGACGGGCGCCGCGGTCGCGTGCCGGACGCGCTCGATCAGGTTTGCGCGCATCCAGCCCGAGCGCTGGTCGGGCAGCGTGGAGATGACCACGTCGTCGACGCGGAACAGCTCCAGCGCGTTCAGCGTGGCCGTGTAGGGGTCGGGGTCGCCGATCATGCCGGAGGCGAGCAGACCGAGCGCGCGCAGCTTGCCGAGCATCGTCTCCAGGCGCGCGCGTGCCTCGTGCGCGGCGTGACCATGACCATCCTGCTGGGGGACGACCGCGATGAACAGGCGGTGGCGGCCGTCGCTGTCGTCCTGCGCGGCCTTTTCGCGCAGGCGCTCGATCAGCTCCTCGCCGCTGGAGGTTTTGCTGGCGATCACGAGCGTGACGTCGAACGGCAGGCCTTCGCGCTTGAGGTCGGTCACGATGTGCTCCACCGGCAGCCCCGAGGCGTTGTGGACGCGCTCGATCAAATCGCGCCGCAGCCAGCCCGAGTGGGTCGCCGGATGCGTGGAGATGATGATCTCATCCGGTCGGTGTGCGGCGACGGCGTCCATCGTTGCCAGGAACGGGTCGGGGTCGCCGACCTCCCCGGTCATCGCGATGCCCTCGCTCGCCAGCAGCGAGTCGGCGAGCTCGATTCGCGCGCGCGCCGATTCGCGCACCGCCTCGTCGTAGATCACCATGCCCGCGGAGGGCTTGCTCTGGGGAACGACCAGCCGGAAGCGGACGCCCTCCTCGGACTTCGCGCGTGTGCGCACGACGTCGAGCAGCTTCTCGCCGCCGAGCGTGCGGTTGGCCACCACCAGGATTTCTGTCATAGCTTGCTATCGCCTCCCATCGTCATTCGCCCGGGGACAGTCTCACGCCTGGCGGCGCACCCACCGCGGCCGTGCCGGCGTGCGTGGGCTCGAGGATGCCATGCACCGCGCCGGGCACGCCGTACTCGTACGGGCCGCCGACGACCGTCGGCACGCGGTCGAAGTTGAAGATCGGGGGCGGCGAGCTGACCATCCACTCCATCGTCATTCCTCGCCACGGGTTGGCCACCGCGCGCGGGCCGCCGCGCCAGCTGGTGACCATGTTGTAGACGAAGATCAGCGTGCTCAACCCGAGCAGCCAGCTGCAGATCGAGATGAACATGTTCAGGTCGGCGAACTGGGTGGAGTAGGTCGCCACGCGGCGGGGCATCCCCTGCAGCCCGAGCACGTGCATCGGGGCGAAGGTCAGGTTGAAGAACACGAATGTGCTCCAGAAGTGCCACTTGCCCAAGCGCTCGTCGTACATGCGCCCGGTCATCTTCGGGAACCAGTAGTAGACGCCGGCGAAGATCGTCATCAGCGAGCCGCCGAACAGGACGTAGTGGATGTGGGCGACGATGAAGTAGGTGGCGCTGACGTGGATGTCGAAGGGAATCATCGCCAGCATGATCCCGCTGATCCCGCCGAGGGTGAACGTGGTGATGAAGCCCAGCGCGAACAGCATCGCCGTGTCCATGTGCAGCACCCCGCGCCACAGCGTCGCCAGCCAGGAGAAGACCTTGATGCCCGTCGGCACGGCGATGATCGCGGTGGTGATCGCCATCGGGATCCTGATCCAGGCGGCCATCCCCGAGGTGAACATGTGGTGCGCCCAGACGGTGAACCCGAGCACGATGATCGCCAGCAGCGAGAACGCCATCATGCGGTAGCCGAAGATCGGCTTGCGCGACTTCACGGCGATGATTTCGCTGATGATGCCGAAGCCTGGCAGGATCATGATGTAGACGGCCGGGTGCGAGTAGAACCAGAAGACGTGCTGGTACATCAGCACGTCGCCGCCCGCGCCGGCGTTGAAGAAGTTGAAGCCGAGGGAGCGGTCGAGCAGGATGAAGAACTGCGAGGCGGCGATGAACGGCGTGGCGATCACGACCAGCAGGGAGGTGGCGAAGTTCGCCCACACGAGCAGCGGCATCCGGAAGAAGCTCATCCCCGGCGCGCGCATCGTGATGATCGTCACCAGGAAGTTGAGCGCGGTCATGATCGAGGACGCTCCCGCGAACTGGACTCCCAGCGAGAAGAACACCTGCCCGACCGGCATGTCCGTCGAGAGCGGCGTGTACGCGGTCCAGCCGTCCGCGAACGCCCCGCCCGGCGCCAGAAAGCTCAGGAGCATCATCGCACCGCCGACCGGCAGCAGCCAGTAGGAGAGCGCGTTCAGCCGCGGGAACGCCATGTCGGGCGCCCCGATCATTATCGGCAGCACGTAGTTGGCGAAGCCCGCGAACACCGGGATGATGAAGAAGAAGATCAGGATCGACGCGTGCACGCTGAACAGGCCGTTGAAGGTGTTGGCGTCTACGAACTGCGCGCCGGGCTGTGCCAGCTCGACGCGCATCAGCATCGCGATCAGGCCGCCCACGAGCAGGAAGAAGAACGAGGTGACCGTGTACTGGATGCCGATCACCTTGTGGTCGGTGTTGATCCGGAAGTAGTCTCGCCACGTGTACGCCCCGTGGCCTGAGTGGTCCTCCGGTCGTGTCGGACGCCCCGCGGCCCAGTAGAACCAGTAGTCAAAGCCGCCGATCCCGACCAGGAACAGCAGCGGGGCGGCGATCAGCGAGACGGTCAGGATCGCTTCGCCGTCGATGAAGTGGCGGTAGGTGGCGTGTCCGTAGGACATCCGCACCAGCCACGTCAGGGCGAACGCGAACGCGACGCCGAGCGCCATCATCCAGGCGGCGCGGTAGAACCCCGGGGCGCGCAGTCTCTTGCCCAGCGAGGAGTGCGGTGGCCGATCGCCGAACGGCGATCCGGTGGCGCCCGGACGGGACGGATCTGGTGCTTGGACCGTCGTTGCCATCAGCGAGCTCCCTTGTGACCCATCGATGTGAACATTACCCCGCCGTGGCCCCCTCGATAGCGCCGCCGGGCTGGATGACGGCCTCCGGACTGGTTGTGGACGCGGTGGCGACGGTGGAGCCCGCGCGCTCCTGGCTTGACAGCCACGCCTGGAACTGCGCCCGCGGGACGACATGGACGGCTGAGCGCATCAGCGAGTGTCCGGCGCCGCAGAGCAGGTTGCAGACGACCGGATAGGTGCCGGTGCGATCGAGCGTCGCCCGGTAGTGGGTGGTGATGCCGGGCACCACGTCCTCCTGCAGGCGAAACGCCGGGATCCAGAACGCGTGGATCACATCGCGGGAGCGCATGTTGAAGTACACGGTGTCGCCCTCGGGCAGATACAGCTGGTAGCTCTTCAACGGCGCGCCGCCGGTGACCGAGGATGGGTATTCGTAGGACCAGAAGAACTGCTGTCCGGTCACGCCAACCTGGATTTCCGGGACGCCGGCGGGTTTCTTTTCGTTGTCGTGCAGCACCACGAACGAATAGGAGACGAGACCGAGCAGCAGCGCCGCCGGGATCGCCGTCCAGAAGACCTCCAGGCGCGTGTTGCCGTGAATCGGCGGACCGTCCTCGAGCTCCTCGCCGGGCCGCATGTGGAACTGCCACACCGAGAACAGGATCACGGCCACGACGAGCACGAAGATCGGCACAGAGGCGTCCACCAGCACGTGGTAGAGCCGGTCGGTGTTCTTGGCCTGCGTGGTGGCCTGCACCGGAAACCAGTGGATCACGTAGCTCAGCGCGATGCCCGCGGCCGTCGCAATCAGGCCGGCGAGAACGGCGCCGGCGATCGCACGGCGGCTAGGCATGGGCGGCATCCGCGCTGATCGTGGCGCGGGCGGTCTGCTCACCCGGAGCGCCGTGCACCGCTCTCCTCGTGTGGCCAATGTTCATTGCGATCCCTCCATCCAGGGTGATCCTAATGCCTCTCGCCGATGCGATGTTGCGCGGTTTCGCAGTTGGTTATTCGCCGCGTCCCGGGCGGCGTTTGACCTGCGGCGCTTGGGGTACTACATTGAGGCAATCGTTGCAATCGTGTGGGCGGACGTTCGCCGGGATTCGAGTTGGAAAGGAGCGGTGATGCAGGTTCGAGAGGGCATGACCCCGACGGTCCTGACGGTGGGGCCGGAGCACACGTTGCGTGCCGTCGCGCGGCTGATGTCAGAGCGCGGGGTCGGCGCGGCCGTCGTGATCGACCCGGACGGGCACGGCCCGGGGATCATCACCGAGCGCGACATTCTGATCTCGCTCGGATCCACGCAGGATCCCGACCAGGAGTCGGTGGCCGACCATCTGACGCGCGACGTCGTGTTCGCGGCGCCCGACTGGTCTCTGGAGGAGGCTGCCGCGGCGATGGTGCGCGGGGGCTTTCGCCACCTGATCGTCCTCGACCGGGGGGAGACCGTGGGAATCCTCTCGGTGCGCGACGTGGTGCGCTGCTGGACGCAGGACGGGGCGATCTGCCCGGTGCCGGCGAGCGCGGCGGCAGCGACCTAGCACTTTTATAAAGACGCCGTGGAAGATGTTCTTCTTTTGAAAGTGTGTATAACCATAGTTACACGCACTTCAGATTTTTTATACAAACACCCGTGCTCTTTATCCTTCAGTAAATACTATAGTTATACACATTTTCATCTTCCCCATCAATCCAACGGAAGTTCGTCGATTTCGTGCCGAGTGTCTTTGACCCAGCGGACTATGCACCAGATCGTCAGCAGTACGCCGGCGACTGTGAGCTCGATGAAGGTTGTGATCCCGACCAGCGCGAGCGTGATGCCGACGGCCGTGAGCAGCGGCAGGATCGACGGCCCGGGGAGATGAATCTCCTCGCCGGCGGGCGGAACCTCGGGATCGAGCGGGCTCATGATACGTACACCGCGGCGACCACGAACGTGATGCCGAACATGAACATGCAGATCGCGCACACGATCAATCCGGTGCGAATGTTCTTGCGTGCCAGCCGTCGGGTCATCATCGGCAGAAAGCATACCTCTTGCGGCCGTCCGGGCCGCGATCTGACGTCGCCCTCCGGGCGCCGATCTTACAGGTGTATGTCCGCGACCATCGCGCAGAACAGCAGCGCGAGGTAGGCCAGCGAGTACAGGTACAGCGCCAGTGCGCTGCGCCGGTCAGCCCGGCGGTAGAGCCGGATCGCCCCGGCAATGAAGCCGAAGCCGAGCAGCATCGATGCGACGAGATAGATCGTGCCGAATCCGCCGGCGCAGAACGGCAGCTGCGTGACCGCGTATAGCAGCACGGTGTAGAGCAGGATCTGCCGGCGTGTCTCGGCCTCGCCGCGCACGACCG
Organism: uncultured Solirubrobacterales bacterium; assembly: GCA_963755165.1. Taxonomy (GTDB): domain Bacteria; phylum Actinomycetota; class Thermoleophilia; order Solirubrobacterales; family Solirubrobacteraceae; genus Palsa-744. Next base: position 990,263 of record CAVWIT010000003.1, read on the forward strand.
GCAGCATCGGCACGCCGACCCGCGCGTACTCGTCCTTCATCAGCAGGCTGAGCGCCCAGAAGTGGGGGGGCGTCCAGAAGAACACGATGAAGAAGAGCAGCACCGCGGTGCCGCCGACCGAGCCGGTGACCGCGGCCCAGCCGACCAGCGGGGGCACGGCGCCGGCCGCTCCGCCGATCACGATGTTCTGAGCGGTGCGCCGCTTCAACCAGACCGTGTAGACGAGCACATAGCCGAGGAAGCCCGCGAAGGAGAGGCTCGCCGCGAGCAGGTTCACCGTGAGGGAGAGCTCGAGGAACGAGAGGGCGGCCAGGACGCAGCCGAACACCAGCGCGGCGCGGGGCGCGACGCGCCCGGCGGGGATCGGCCGCGTGGCCGTGCGGGTCATGCGCGCGTCGATGTCGCGGTCGAACCAGTGGTTGACGGCGCCGGCCCCGCCTGCGGAGAGGTAGCCCCCGAGGCAGGTCAGCGCCACGAGCCCTGCGGAGGGATCCCCGGCCACGTACATGGTGGTGATCGTGGTGAGCAGCAGCAGCGACTGGACCTTCGGCTTGGTCAGCTCGACGTAATCGCTGAGTACGCGGCGCGCGCGGGGAGCCAACCCGAGGCGGGGTCCTTCGAGCGCTTGGGCGGCGGCGCCCGGCATTGCTACACGCCCACCTGGGTGGCGCCGGCGGGCACGGTGGCCGCACCGTGATCGGACTCTCCATTCGCCCCGTGTGCGCCACTGCGGCGCTCGATCTCGCGGCGGATGTCCTTCATCGGCTCATACGAGCGCACGAGCGGGACCATGTCGAAGTTGTTGGCCGGTGGGGGCGAGGTGGTGAACCACTCCAGCGTGTTCGCCTTCCACGGGTCGGGTCCGGCGATCGCGCCGACCTTGAGGCTGTGCACGACGTTGACGATCGTCGTTATCACGCCGGCGGCGAGGATGAACGAGCCGATCGTCGAGATCAGGTTGTACAGCGCGAGGTTGCCGACGTTCGGGTACTCGTACACACGCCGTGGCATGCCGTCGAGGCCGATCACGTGCTGGATCAGGAACGTGATCAGCACGCCGAGGAAGATCAGCGCGAAGCTCAGCCGGCCGAGTCCTTCGCTCATCATGCGCCCCGTGATCTTCGGGAACCAGTAGTAGATCGCCGCGAAGATCGGCATCACCGCGCCGCCCAGCAGGACGAAGTGCAGGTGCGCCACCACGAAGTACGTTTCGTTGACCTGCCAGTCGATCGGGAAGGTCGCCAGGAAGACGCCCGAGATACCGCCGATCAAGAAGATCGCAATCGCGCCGGCGCAGAACAGCAGCGGCGTCTTGTATTCGACCGCTCCCCGCCACAGCGTCGCGATCCAGTTCAGGATCTTGACCCCCGTCGGCACGGCGATGAGGTAAGAGCTGAGCATCACGAACACGAGGATCGCCTCGGGGATCGGAGCCGTGAACATGTGGTGGGCCCAGGTGAGGAAGCCGAGGAAGGCGATCGCCACGGTGGAGGCGGCGATCGCCTTGTAGCCGAAGATCGGCTTGCGGGCGAACACCGGCAGGATCTCCGAGATGACCCCGAAGCCCGGAAGCACCATGATGTAGACCTCGGGGTGCCCGAAGAACCAGAACAGGTGCTGCCAGAGAACCGGCGAGCCTCCCTCCGTCGCGTCGAAGAAGTGCGCTCCGAAGTGACGTTCGGCGAGCAGCATCGTGACCGCCGCTGCGATCACGGGCAGGGCGAAGATGAGCAGGATCGAGTAGGTCAGGATCGTCCAGATGAACAGCGGCAGGCGTCCCCAGCTCATCCCCCGCGCGCGCATGTTCGCGATCGTCGCGTAGAAGTTGATCGCCCCCAGGATCGAAGACAGTCCGGTGAGGTGGATCAGGTAGATCCAGGCGTCCTCGCCGCCGCCGGGCGAGTAGGTGGAGTTCGCCAGTGGGATGAAGCTCACCCATCCCGCTTCCGGAGGGTTCCAGAAGATCGAGGAGTAGAAGACGATCCCGCCGGCCAGCAGCAGCCAGTAGGAGAGCGCGTTCAACCGTGGGTAGGCCATGTCGCGCGCGCCGATCATCAGCGGCACGAAGTAGTTGGCCAGGCCCGCCATCATCGGCACGACGAACAGGAAGACCATCGTCGTCCCGTGCATCGTGAACAGCTGGTTGTAGACCTGCGGCGTGACCAGCGTGTTGCTCGGGGCGCCCAGCTGCAGGCGAATCATCAGCGCCTCGATGCCGCCGAGGCAGAAGAACACGAACGTCGTGACCATGTACATGATCCCGATCCGCTTGTGATCGGTCGTGGTGATCCAGCTCGTCCAACCACGGGCCTCGCGCTGGGCGCGGTGGGCGACTATCTGCGGGACGGGTTGGGCTGCAACGGTGGCCATATGCGAGCTGTTTCTCCTGGAGGGGTTGCGTTTAGGGGTTCTCGACCTGGCCGGCGCCGGTCTGGGAGTCGAGTTTCGCGCGCGCCACCTTGGCGTCGGCGTTGGCTTGCGCGATCAGCTTCTTCTGGTAGGCCAGCCACGCTTCGAACTGCGCCGGTGGGACGGCCTTGACGGTCGCGATCATGCGCGCGTGCCCGCGCCCGCACAGCAGCGCGCACTGGCCACGGTAGACGCCTGGTTTGCTGATCTTCATCCACGTGTAGTTGTGGTAGCCGGGCACCGCCTGGAACTTGCCGCCGAGCTGGGGCACCCACCAGGAGTGCACGACGTCCAGCGAGACGATGTTCAGCGTGATGGTGGTGTTCGTGGGTACGACCATTTCCTCATACGAGTACGGCGCTCCCAGGCCGTCCGGTTCGTTTGCGCCCGGGTAGACGTACTGCCAGATGTACTGCCGGCCGATGACGGTGATGTTCAGGGATTTGCCGTTGGGGGGCAGCCTGGGAGCGTTGCTCGCGTACAGCTCGCCGCTTTCCCCGACGAGGTTCGCGCCGTCGGCGTCGGAGTTGGGCGGGTTCTGGATCGAGCCGAGCCTGAAGAACGTGAGTATCGCCAGCCCGACGAGGATCACCGCGGCGCCTACCGTCCAGGCGGTCTCCAGACGCGTGTTGCCCCTGATCTGGGCGGCCGTTGCACCCTTGCGGGCACGGAACTTGACGAGCGCGTAGGACAGTCCGCCGATGACCGCGACGAAGACCACCAGGGCGATGACCAGGATGATCTTGTAGAGCGAGTCGATGTTGTTCGCGTTCGGCGATCCGCCCGACTCGGGCGTGAAGAAGGACAGCGTTGCGGGGAGCAGGTGGAGGTGGAGGTGGCCCAAGGCGCGCGGGATTCTATTCAGCCCGGGGCGGGACGCGCTTGATGACGTTTGCTACTTGCCCTGAAAGCGCGTCGGGCGCTTTTCCACGAACGCCATCGCGCCCTCCAGGAAATCGTCGCTGCCGGCCATCTCGCGCTGGATCTGGGCCTCGAGCTCGAGCTGCTCGTGCATGCGCGAGTACAGCCAGTTGTTCAGCTGGCGCTTGGTCCCGGCGTAGGAGCGCGTCGGCCCGGCCGCCAGGCGCGCGGCGAGCGCGGCGGACTCCTCTGCGAGCCGCTCGTCGGGCACGACCCGGTTGATCAGTCCCCACTGCAGCGCCTGCTGCGCAGGCAGGCGCTCGCCGAGCATCGCCAGCTCGGTGGCGCGAGCCATGCCGACGCGCGTGGGCACGAACAGCGAGGAGCCGCCGTCGGGGACGAGGCCGATGTTGACGAACGCGAGCAGGAAGTAGGCGCCCTCGCCCGCCACGATCAGATCGCAGCACAGCGCCAGCGAGCAGCCGATGCCGACCGCGGGCCCTCGGACCGACGCGATCACGGGCTTGGGCATCTCCCGGATCGCGATCATGATCGGGTGGTAGCGCTCTGTCAGCGTCTTGTAGACGTCTGGGCGCCCGTCGGGCGTGGTCTCGCCGCCGCTGACGTCCTTCAGGTCCGCTCCCGAAGAGAAAGCCCGGCCGGCGCCTTCGATCAGCACGGCGCGCACGTCCACGTCCCGGCGCACCTGGTGCATCGCCGCGAGCAGGTCTTCGCCGAACCGCCGGTTCCAGGCGTTCAGGGCCTGCGGGCGGTTGAGTTGGACGGTGGCCACACCATCGGCGACGGACACGTTGACGGTCTCGAGCTGAATGTTCTGGTCGCTCATCTCGGATAATCCTATGTTGTGGCGATGAAACGAGCGGTGATCGGCATCTGCGCGGCCCTGGAGCGGGCGCGCTGGAGCGTGTGGGATCTGCGGGCGGCGCTGCTGCCGTACAACTATGTACAGGCGATCCAGCGGGCCGGCGGGCTCGCGCTGATGCTGCCCGTGGATCCGCTGCTGGTCGAGGACCCGAGCGAAGCGCTGCAGTTGATCGACGGGCTCGTGCTCGCCGGGGGCGCCGACATCGACCCCGGCTCCTACGGCGAGCCGGCGCACTCGGAGACCGTGGACACGGTGCCCGAGCGCGACGCGTTCGAGATCGCGCTGACTCGCGCGGCGATCGAGCGGGATCTGCCGGTGCTGGGGATTTGCCGGGGGATGCAGCTGATCAACGTCGCCCGCGGCGGCACGCTGTTGCAGCACCTGCCCGAGCGCCACGGCCACCATGAGCACAGGCGCGTCGTCGGCTCATTCGACGGGGCCGACCACGACGTCGTGCTGAGCGAGGGCTCGCTGGCCGCGCGTGCCGCGGGCGAGCTCTCCCACGCGACCAAGTCCCACCACCATCAGGGCGTCGATCGGCTGGGGGCTGGCCTGACGGTGAGCGGCGTCTCCACGCTGGACGATCTGCCTGAGGCGATCGAGCTGCCGGAGCGGCGGTTCGTGCTCGGGGTGCAGTGGCACCCGGAGGCGGACACGGCGAGCAGGGTCATCGGTGCGTTCGTCGCCGAGGCGACTGCGCGCGTGCCGGCCTGACCGAATCGACCGATCGGAGATCAAATGCGGTCTCCGATCGTGCGGCCGGGATCTCGGCCGACCCGAGCGCCGCCACCCGAGCCCGGCCATATACTCGCGTGCAGTGCGGCTGTCTAGAGTGATCAGGGCGACCGCCTGGGGGGTCGTGGCGGCGGGGGTCGCCGCGCCGCTGATACGCAAGCGGATCGCGGCGCCGCCGCTCATGACACAGACCGTCGCGTTCGCGGCGCCCGTGGCCCTGTGCGTGGCCGTGCGTCGCTCGCGTACGCGCGACGTGGCGGTATGCGGGCTGCAGATGTGGGCGTATCTGGCCGCATACAAGGCTCCCCATGACGACGAGGGCGCGCAGGCGCGGCGCGTGCACATCGACTACCCGATCGACGTCGACCGCGTGCTGGGTCTCGGCGAGCTGCCGACTCTGCGTCTGCAGCGCGCGCTCGCGCGCGTCGATCCTGCCAGCGGCACACCTAGCTGGCGCGCGCTCGATCGTGTGCTCGTTTGGGCGCACTGGACGTGGTTCATGGTGCCGCACGGCTCGCTCGCGTACATCCTCGTGCGCCATCCCGAGAGGTTCCCGCGCGCCGCGGTGATGACCTATGGCGTGTTCGATCTCGGCGCGAGCTTCTACTGGCTGGCGCCGACCGCCCCGCCCTGGTATGCGGCGTCCGTGGCGGGGCGTGAGGACCACGGCGCCGGCGCGGAGGACGTGCGCCGCATGATGGTCGAGTACGGCGAGCAGTTCTGGAAGGACGGCTGGGGGCCTCTATACAGTGTGTTCGGAGGCAATCCCCTGGCTGCGATGCCCTCGCTGCACTTCGCCACATCTCTGATGGCCGCGCTCCTGCTCGCGCAGGAGGGACCGGTCGCCGGTGGGCTGGGCGCCGCATATACGGCGGTGCTCGGGTTCGCGCTGGTGTACCTGGGCGAGCACTACGCGGTCGATCTGCTGGCGGGTGCCGCGCTGACGGGGGCTGTGCGCCGTTTCGGGCCGCGGGCCGGTCCGGCGCTCGAGCGCTTCGGACGTGCGATCGCGGCGTTGGAGGCGATGGCGCACGAGACGAGCTGAGATGTCCAGACGCGCTGAGGCGATGGAGGCGGCGCGGCACGAAGAGGAGATGCCGCGTGTGGCCATCACGCACCGGGAGGCCGTCGCGTTCGGCCTGTTCGTGCTTACGGTCGTCGGGTTCCTGTACTTCGTATTGCCCAAGCTCGCCGGGGTCGGCACGACGCTGCGCCACATCGAGAACGGAAACGGCTGGTGGATCGCGATCGGGGTGATGCTCGAGCTGCTGTCGTTCGCCGGCTACGTGGTGCTGTTCCGCGCGGTGTTCGTCGGGAGGAGAGCCCGACCGCCCAGGCCGCCGGGGCCGATCGGCTGGAACGAGAGCTATCAGATCACGATGGCCGGCCTGGCCGCTACGCGCCTGTTCGCGACCGCGGGCGCGGGGGGGATTGCGCTGACCGCGTGGGCGCTGCGCCGTTCCGGGATGGAGGCGCGGCTGGTGGCGTGCAGGATGGTTGCGTTCGTCGTGCTGCTGTATGGGGTCTACGCGGGCTCCGTGCTGCTGGACGGCATCGGTCTGGGAACCGGCCTGTTCCCCGGAGGCGGGTCGTTCGCGCTGACGATCGTCCCGGCGATCGTGGCGGCGGTGCTGATGGCGGTGGTCGGCGCGATGGCGCTGCTGCCGGGCGATATCGAGCGGCGTCTGGGACGGTGGGCGTCAGGTTCCGGTCGCATGGCTCACTGGGTGGCGCGGGCGGTGACCGTGCCGGCGCTGGCGGCCAGCGGGGTGCGAACCGCGATCGAGCTGATCCGCGAGCGCGATCCCGGCCTGCTGGGCGCCGTTGCGTGGTGGGGGTTTGACATGTGCGTGCTGTGGGCGATGTTCCACGCGTTCGGCTCCCCGCCGCCGTTCACGGTCATCTGGATGGCCTACTTCATCGGCATGCTCGGCAATCTGCTGCCGCTGCCCGGCGGTCTCGGGGGTGTCGAGGGGGGCATGATCGGCGCGTTCGCCGCTTTCGGGGTCAGCCTCGACCTGGCGGTGCTCGCGGTGCTGTCCTATCGCGGCATCTCGTTCTGGCTGCCCACGATCCCGGGCGGTGTGGCGTACTTCCAGCTGCGCCGCACGGTGGCGCGCTGGCGTGTGGTGGCTGGCCTACGAAGATGTGCCTCTGCCAGATAAAGAGGTGGGAGGTGTATATATTCTTTTTGGAGAGCGTATAACTATAGCTATACGCGCCTAAAATTTAATAACAACAACATCCGCTCCCTTTATCTTTACTCGCCTCCTCCAATCGGCTATACTTTACAAAGTAAAGCGACTCTTGGAGATCAGATGAGCGACAGCGGCAGCAGCGACGGCGTAGAGATCGAGAACGTGATCGTCATCGGCAGCGGACCTGCCGGGTATACGGCTGCGCTGTATACGGCGCGGGCGAACCTGAAGCCGCTGGTGATCGAGGGGTTCGCCTGGGGAGGACTGCTGCAGCAGACGACCGACGTGGAGAACTATCCGGGGTTCCCGGAGGGGATCATGGGGCCGGAGATGATGAGCAAGCTGCGCGCCCAGGCCGAGCGATTCGGTGCGCGCCTCCTCACCGAGGAGGCCGAGCGCGTGCAGCTGGCCGATGGATCGGATCCCGCCCACCCCGGCGTGCACAGGGTGTGGGTCGGAGATGTGGAGCACCGGGCACGCACCGTGATCCTGGCGATGGGGGCCGAGCACAAGAAGCTCGGCATACCCGGTGAGGAGGAGCTGTCGGGTCGTGGGGTGAGCTACTGCGCGACGTGCGACGCGGCGTTCTTCAAAGACGCCCACACGGTGATCGTCGGCGGCGGGGACTCGGCGATGGAGGAGGCGATATTCCTGTCGAAGTTCGCCAGCCACGTCACCGTCGTGCACCGGCGCGACGAGTTCAGGGCTTCGAAGATCATGCTCGAGCGGGCGCGCGCGCAGGCGAACATCGAGCTGCTGACGCCTTACCGGGTCACAGAGCTCGTTGCCGGCGAGCACGGCTCGCTCGGACATGCCGCGCTGGTCAACACCCAGACCGGCGAGGAGCGCGAGATACCGGTGTCGGGCACGTTCATCGCGGTCGGTCACGAGCCGCAGTCGGCGCTGGTGCGCGGCCAGATCGACGTGGACGAGAACGGATATGTGATCGTCGAGGGCCGCTCCACGCGAACCAACCGCCCGGGCGTGTTCGCCGCCGGGGATCTCGTGGACCACACCTACCGTCAGGCGGTCACGGCCGCGGGCTCGGGCTGTCAGGCGGCGCTCGACGCGGAGTGGTACCTCAGGGACACACCCGGCGTGCCGGCGCCGGCGCAGATGCCGGCAGGCGATCCGGCTGTGGCCCAGTGGGCCCCTACAGCCGGGGCGTGAGCGCTCCCTCCAGCTCCAAGAGGTAACGCTTCCGGTCCAGCCCGCCACCGTACCCGCCGAGTGCGCCGCCGGAGCGCAGGACGCGGTGGCAGGGGATCACGATCGGGATCGGGTTGGCCCCGAGCGCGTTGCCGGCCGCGCGCGCGCCGCGGGGACTGCCCGCCTCGGCCGCAATCTCGGTGTAGCTGAGATGACCGCCGTAGGGAATTGCCGCGGTCATTCGCAGCACGCGCCGTCCGAACGGTCCGATCAGAGACCAGTCGAGCGCCAGATCGAAAGCCCGCCGGCGCCCGGCGAAGTACTCGTCGAGCTCGCGCTTGACGGGGTCGAGCGACGCGGGCGCCTCGACGATCCGCGGGGAGATCTGCCGTGCGAGTGCTTCCAGCACGGAGTCGACGCTCTCCTCGGGGAACGCCACCCGCACCAGCCCGCGCTTGGTGCTCGCGGCGTGCAGCGTGCCGAAGGGGGAATCGACGGACGCGTAGCTAACGTCCGCCAGACCTTCGGCCGCGGCGCGCTCGCTCACACGCCGTGCGGCCTTGGCGGCGGCATCGGCGACTTGCGCGCGAGCCTCATGCGGCTTGCGGGTGCCGCGACGGAGTGCGTCCGCGATCGTCTTGGTCTCGTCCTGCGGGCGATTTGTCATGTGACCACGACCTTTCTCAGCTTGGATAGTCCCTCGTGCAGCGAGCGCCGCGCCGCCTCCTCCGAGCAGCCGATAGTCGCGGCGATGTCGCGGTGAGGGAGGTCGGCCACGTAGCGCAGCAGGACCGCGGAGCGCTGGCGTGCCGGCAGCTCGTGTACCGCCTCCCAGAGCACCTCGTCGCGTTCTCGAGACGCTCCCGCTCCCGCGTCTGTGTCCCGGCGCCGCGTACGCATCCCGCTCTCGGCCTGTCCGCTCGCTCCGTCAACGACGGCACCGATCTCTGCAACCGGGAGCGCCCGTCGTGCGCTTCCGCGGTGCGCGTCGAGGGCCTTGCGGTGCGCGATCGTGAGGACCCACGCGCGCAGGTTCGAATCGGCGCGCAGCCGCGGGTAGGCTCGCAAGGCCGAGACGAAGGTCTCCTGAAAGCAATCGTCGGCGTCCTCGCGCCCGACGGAGGCGACGAGAAAGCGCCACACGTCCTCGCGGTGGGTGTCGAGGAAGCGTTGAAACGGGGGCGGTCCGAAGCTCACGATGATTGAACGCGGCCGGGCTCGGAAACGTGAGGTCGTCTCACTCCGTGGGGCCGTACTCGAAGAAGCCCGCTCCACTCGTGCGGCCGAGGCGGCCCGCGCGCACCAAACGCTTGAGTTCCGGGGCTGGCCTGTAGCGCTCCTCGCGGTACTCCTCCCACAGGCCGTCCAGCACGGCCAGCACGTGGTCGAGGCCGATCTCATCAGCCCACGCGAGCGGTCCGCGTGGATAGTTGAGCCCGAGCACCATGCCGGTGTCGATGTCCTGTGCGCTGCCCACGCCTTCGCCGAGCGCGAAGGCGCACTCGTTGATCACCTGGCAGACGATTCTGCCGAGCACACCGCCGACCGCGGGCGCCACCTTGTCCTCAGCGCCCTCGGGCGGATCCGGGTCCGGGGGGCGGTAGGGATCGCTTGAGTAGTCGTAGTAACCGCGCCCGGTCTTGCGGCCGTGGCGCCCCGCAGCGACGTAGCGGACGGTGATCGGGGAAGGGCGCCAGCGGGGCTCGCCGAAGCTCTGCTCGTAGAAGCTCTTGGAGATCTCGAACCCGGTGTCCACGCCCACCAGGTCCATCAGCTCGAACGGCCCCATGCGAAAGCCGCCCTCCACGCGCACGATCCGGTCGATCGTCTCGACGTCGGCAATCCGCTCCTGCAATAGCCGCAGCGCCTCCAGCCCGAACGGGCGGTTGCAGCGGTTGACCAGGAAGCCAGGCCCATCTTTCGCCCGGATGACTGTCTTGCCCATCGCCTCGCCGGTCGCGTGCGCCAGTGCGAGCGCGCGCTTGTCCGACTGCTCGCCGGCGACGACCTCCAGCAGGCGCATGACCGGGGCGGGGTTGAAGAAGTGCATCCCCACGACGCGCTCCGGGTGCGACGCGGCGGCCGCGATCGCGGTCACCAGCAGCGAGGAGGTATTGGTGGCCAGCACGCACTCCTCGCCCACGATCTCCGCCGACAGGCGCGCGTAGAGCTCGTGCTTGAGCTCGATCCGCTCGGGCGCGGCCTCGATCACCAGCTCGCAGGGTGCGAACGCGGCCAGATCGTCCACCGCCTGCAGGCGTTCGCCGGCTCCTTGGGCCTCCTCCTGCGTCAGACGTCCTTTCGCGGCTTCTTTCTGGAGGCCATCCCTCGCCCGATCGAGCCCTCGCCCGAGCGCATCCGGGATCGGGTCGTGCAGCAGCGTGCGCGCGCCGGAGCGGGCGGCCAGCTGGGCGATGCCGGCGCCCATCGTGCCGGCGCCGATGACGCCGATCGTCCGTGCCGCGGGCATGTCAGCTCGGCACGAGCGCGTTGACGCCGGTCATGGCGCGTCCGATGATCAGCTTCTGGATCTGCGAGGTGCCCTCGTAGATGGTCGTGACGCGGGCGTCGCGGAAGTAGCGCTCGACGGGGTGGTCGTCGACGTAGCCGGCGCCGCCGTGCACCTGGATCGCGAGGTTCGCGCACTCCAGCGAGGCCTCGGTGGCGTGCAGCTTGGCGATCGAGGTCTCCAGCGTGTTCGGGCGGCCCTTGTCCTTGAGCCACCCCGCCCGCCACACGAGCATGCGCGAGGCGTCGGTCTTGAGCACCATGTCGGCGATCATCGCCTGCACGAGCTGGAAGCTGGCGATCGGTTTGCCGAACTGCTCGCGCTCGGAGGCGTAGCTCACCGACTCCTCGACGCACCCCTGGCAGATGCCCACGCAACCCGCCGCCACCGAGTAGCGACCGGAGTCGAGGTTGGACATCGCGATTTTGAAACCATCGCCGACCTCGCCGAGCATGTCGTCGTCTGACGCCTCCACGTCTTCGAGCGAGATCGAGCCCGTGTCGGAGGCGTGCAGTCCCATCTTGTGCTCGATCGTCTGCGCGGTGTAGCCGGGCTGGTCGGTGTCCACCAGAAAGCACGCGATTCCCTTGTGCCCGAGGTCCGGGTTCGTCTGCGCGAAGATCAGCGCGACCTTGGCGTAGTTGGCCATCGAGATCCACATCTTGGCCCCGTTCAGCACCCAGCCCGAGTCCGTCTTGAGAGCGCGCGTCTTCTGGTTCGCCGCGTCTGAGCCCGTGTCCGGCTCGGTCAGGCCGAAGCAGCCCAGCCACTCGCCCGAGCACAGCTTCGGCAGATACTTTTTCTTCTGCTCCTCGGTGCCGAACTTGACGATGCCCGAGCACACCAGCGAGGTCTGAACCGAGATCACCGTTCGCACGGAGGAGTCGCCGCGCCCGATCTCCTCCACGACAAGGCCGTAGCTGAAGTAGTCCAGGCCCGCTCCGCCATACTCAGGCGGCACGATCGCCCCCAGGTAGCCCTGGTCGGCGACCTTCCCCACCATCTCCAAGTCGAAGTGGTGGTTGCGCGCGTTTTCGCGTGACTGGAGCACGATCTCCTTGTCGGTGAATTCGCGCGCCGTCTCCTTGATCAGGCGCTGCTCGTCGGTCAGCTCAAAGTCCATCGGCTCCTCCTTGCTTTGATGTTGTCCACGGCGCGGTCACGCGCCGCTCGATCTCCTGCGCGATGCCCTCGATCGGCAGGCGCTCCTGGGTCAGTGAGTCGCGCTCGCGCAGCGTGACGGTGCGGTCGTCGAGGCTCTGATGGTCGATCGTCACACAGAACGGCGTGCCGATCTCGTCCTGGCGGCGATAGCGCTTGCCGATCGCCCCGCCCGTGTCGTACTCGGCCTGCACCAGCTCGCGCACGGCTTCGTAGACCTCCCGCGCGAGCTCGGGCTGGCCGTCCTTGCCGACCAGCGGTAGCACTGCGACCTTGACGGGCGCCAGACGCGGATGCAGCCGCAGCACCGTCCGCGTCTCGCCAACGCCTGCGCCCTCGCGCTGCACCAGTTCCTCGTCGTAGGCGTCCACGAGGAACGCGAGCGTCGCCCGGTCGGCGCCCGCGGCGGGCTCGATCACGTGCGGAATGTAGCGCTCGCCGGTGGTTTGGTCGAAGTACTCGAGCTTCTCGCCTGAGAATTCGGCGTGGCGGCTGAGGTCGAAGTCCCCGCGGTTGGCGATGCCCTCCAGCTCGGACCAGCCGATGGGGAACAGGTACTCGACGTCGCTGGTGGCCGAGGAGTAGTGCGAGAGCTCATCCTGCGTGTGTGGGCGCAGGCGCAGGTGGTCGGATCGCAGGCCGAGCTCGATGTACCAACTCTCTCTCTCTCTCAACCAATGCTCAAACCAGCGGGGAGCGTCATCCGGCGGGACGAAGAACTCCATCTCCATCTGCTCGAACTCGCGCGTGCGGAAGATGAAGTTGCCGGGGGTGATCTCGTTGCGGAAGGACTTTCCGACCTGGGCGATCCCGAACGGGGGGGCCTTGCGCGAGAACTGGAGGACGTTCTTGAAGTTGATGAAGATTCCCTGCGCCGTCTCCGGGCGCAGGTAGGCCACCGATCCGGACTCCTTGACCGGGCCGATGGTCGTCTCGAACATCAGGTTGAAGTCGCGCGCCTCGGTCAGGTCGCACTCGTCTGTCTCGCCCGGATGTCGCGAGGGTTTGCGCCCACAGGCGAGCTCTGAGAGATGGTCCGCCCGGAAGCGCTGGCCGCAGGCGCGGCAGTCCACGAGTGGGTCGGTGAACCCGGCGAGGTGGCCGGAGGCCTCCCACACACGGGGGTGTTGGAGGATCGCGGAGTCGATCGCGACTATGTCCTCGCGCTCCTGCAGCATCGCTCGCCACCAGGCGTTCTTGACGTTGTTCTTCAGCAACACCCCGTAGTGGCCGTAGTCGTAGGTGGAGCCGACGCCCCCGTAGATCTCCGAGGAGGGAAAGATGAAGCCGCGCCGCTTGCACAGCGCGACGATCTTGTCCATCGTGACCACGTCGTCGTTCATCGCCGGCGGATGGTATTGGACGCCTGGACCCCAGGAACGTTCTGGCCTCCTGTTCGCAGAGGAACCCTTAGCATCGCGGCCGTGGCCAGGGTTCTGATCGTCGGTGGCGGCTGTCGCGGCAGGCGCCTGGCGACAGAGCTCGTGGGGGAGGGTGGGCATGCGGTGCGCATCGTCACGCGCATGGAGTCCGGCCGGCTCGCGATCGAGGCGAGTGGCGCGGAGTGCCTGATCGGCACGCCCGATCGCCTGGCAACGCTGCGTGGCTCGCTGGACGGCGTGACGATCGCCTGCTGGCTGCTCGCCACGGCCACCGGTCCGCAGGAGCAGATACGGGATCTGCACGGGTCGCGTCTGGAGCTCTTCCTGAGCCAGGCGATCGACACGACCGTGCGCGGGTTCGTGTACGAGGCGCCGGATGCGAACGCGGCGGACATCGCCGAGGGCGAGCGGATCGTCCGCGCGATCACCTCGCGCAACGCGATCCCGGCGGCGTTCGTGCGCGCTGACCCCGGCGATCCCGACGCCTGGCTGGACGATGCCTGTGCCGCCATCGGCTCGCTGCTGGGAGGTTGACAGGTGCCGGCCGTGATCAAGCCCGTGTGCGTGCGATCCGATGATGGACTCACGATGGCCGGCGAACGCCCCCGATATGGGCTCTTGATCTCGGCGCTGGGGGCGATCGTGCTCGCGGTGTCTGTGTTTCTGCCCTGGTATGGCGTGAGCTTCACCGCGGCGGGCCTCACGTTAGCCCAGCAGATTGGCGACCAGGCCGCTGCTCAGTTCGGTAACGCCGCCTTGCAGGGCTACATGAGCAGCTTCCATGCCAATCTCAGCTCGCTGGCCGGTCACCAGTTCATGGCCCTGAGCGCTCACCAGGCTTTGAAAGACCTGAATGTCGTACTGCTCGTCCTTGCCGGTCTGGCGATCGCGGTTGCGCTGATCGCGCTCGCGGGCCCAGCGTCCCCATCGTCTGATGGCCATCGTGCTCCGCTCCTGCTCCTCGGGGCCGTCGCCGCGGTGTGCGTGCTCTACCGAATGGTCGATCCGCCCTCGGTGGAGGGCAACTTCCTCGCGCTTTCGCTGCGCGAGGGCGCCTGGCTGGCGTTGCTCGGCTCGATCGCCATGATGGCGGGAGCGCTGTGGTCGAGCCGTCCCAGAAGTGCCGTCCCTTCGGACGCCCAGCTGCAGAGGACCTGGTCTGAGCTCTCCGGTTGGACGCCCGAGGCTTGAGCGGCCCGAGGCTCGAGCGGATCACCTCCTGCGTACTCCACGCCTCCTCGCCCCACCTGGTCTGCCGCATGGGGTTCGCTATCCTGAAGTAATCTCCCAAAAGCCGCCCGGGATTCATAGGGATCACGGTTCCCTTGTTCGACCCTCGCGACGCATCTGCCGAGAAAGGATCTTCAACCCATGACTCTGCAACTAGGCGACACGGCCCCCGATTTCGAGGCCGACACGACAGAGGGCCGGATCAGGTTTCACGACTGGATCGGGGACTCGTGGGCGGTGCTGTTCTCGCACCCGAAGGACTTCACGCCCGTGTGCACGACCGAGCTCGGATATATGGCGAACGCCAAGCCCGAGTTCGACAAGCGGGATGTGAAGATCATCGGCCTGTCGGTCGACCCGCTCGACAAGCACGAGGCGTGGGCCAAGGACATCGAGGAGACGCAGGGCGCAGCTCCCAACTATCCGATCATCAGCGACAGCGACTACAACGTCTCCAAGCTGTACGGCATGCTGCCCGCGAGCACCTCGGGCGACCCGGCCGAGCGGACGCCGGCGGACAACCAGACGGTGCGCAACGTGTTCGTGATCGGGCCCGACAAGAAAGTCAAGCTGATCCTGATCTACCCGATGACGACCGGGCGCAACTTCGACGAGGTGCTGCGGGTGATCGACTCGCTGCAGCTGACGGCCAAGCACAAGGTCGCGACGCCGGTCAACTGGAAAGAGGGCGAGAAGGTGATCATCGCAGGCTCGGTCTCCAACGACGAGGCCAGGGAGACCTACCCGGATGGGTGGGAGGAGCCGCGTCCCTATATCCGGCTCGTGCCTCAACCGAGCTAACCAGCCGAGGCCGGCTGGTTGTCCAGCAGCGTGTCCTGGCGCTCCAGCAGGTGCTCCAGGATGCGCGCCGTGGCGCCCCAGATGAGGTGATCCTCGACGATGTAGGCGTCGGTCTCGAAGGCAATCGCGCGCCGCGTCAGGCGCGTGCGCGTCCGTCCGGTGCGTAGGGCCTCTAGCGGCAACTCGAGCACCGCGTCCACCTCCATCGGCGACGGCGTCCAGGCGAGGCCCGCCGGGATCAGGCCGACGTACGGGTGGATCTCGTAGCCCGTCACGAACGTCGACACGGGCGGCAGCTCGCCGAGCAGGCTCACCCGCGCCCGGGGCAAGCCGATCTCCTCCTCGGCCTCGCGCAGCGCCGTGTCGGCGAGACTCGAGTCCTCGGGGTCGGGCCGGCCACCGGGAAAGGAGATCTCGCCGGCGTGTCGGCGCAGGTCTGTGCGCCGGCGGGTGAACACAGCGTGGGGCTCAGCCGGGTCGCCGGCGAGGAACAGCGGCACGAGCACCGCTGCGGGCGTCTGCGCGCTCAAGCGGCCATGTGGGCGCGCTCGACGCGTTCGGCGAACATGACCTCGCCGTCGAGCACGCGATGCACCGGGCACTTCGCGGCGATCACCCGCAGCCGCTCCACCTGTTCCTCGGGCAGATCGTCCGGGAGGCGCAGCACCACCTCGAACCTGGTCGGACACCCGCGCTCGGCGGGCGTGTACTGGGCGTCGACCTCGACATGGCCGACATCCCAGCCCTTGCGCGCCGCATACATCTCCATCGTGATCGCGGTGCAGGAGGCCAGGCTGACCGCGAGCAGCTCCTGCGGATCGGGCCCCGTGTCCTCGCCGCCGTCCTCCAGCGGCTCATCGACCGTCAGCCGATGCTCGCGCACCTGCACGGTGTGCTTGAACGTCCTGTCTTCGCGTCGCGCCGTGGCTTTCATGCCGGCCCGCCTTTCTCATCGATCATCTGAGCCCTCCGATCGACCCCTCGCCGACATTCTACTCCCGCGACGGCGTCATCACGACACCGCCGGCGGCGCATTCCGGTCGCCGCAGGTTCACTCGAGCGCTCACGCGAGCGGGTTCAGCAGCAGTCCCGTGAGCAGCTTCGGATAGAAGAACGTCGACTTCGGCGGCATGTTCTCGCCGGCCGCCGCCACATCTCTGACCTGATCGACGGGTGTGGGGCGCATGAAGAAGGCCGCGTCGTAGGCGCCGGTGCGAACGAGCTCCAGCGCCTCCTCGGTCGAGCGCGCGTAGAACAGGCCGTTCAGATGCGAGATGTCCTCGTCGCTGAGACCCAGCGCGCCCTTCAGCAGCAGCGCCTCCAGCACGCCCGTGTCCAGCCGCCGGTACGCCTGCGAGCGATCTGGGAGCGCCGCGTCGGCGATCGCCTGGTCCTTCAGCGTCAGCCGCAGCGCGCGCCCGTCAGGGTTGTCGATGTAGCCGAGCTGCAGCGGTGTCCTCGCTCCGGGCGGCTGCTCCGGCGGGGCGATCTGCTCGACTGGAACCTCCGCGATGTCGAAGTCGCGCTCCATCGCCTGCTCCAGCGCGCGGCGGCGATCCTCGTCGAGGTTGCCGATCAGGCGATGGGTGGGGAAGACCGTCAATCCAGGGTCCTCCAGCGCGACCAGGCACATGAGGATGTACCGGTGCTCGCCCTCGCCGCCGACCTCTTGCGCGTAGGCTTGCATCGTCTCATAGCGGTGATGACCGTCGGCGATCAGCAGCTCCGCATCGCGGGTCGCCTCCTGCACGGCGGCGATCGCCTGGGAGTCGGCGACTCGCCACAGGCGGTGCGTGGTGTCCTGCTCATCGGTGACCTCGCCCCACGGCGCGGCCGCGGTGGCCGGCTCCAGCGCCGCCCAGGCGGCCTGCGTGGGGTCGGAGTAGAGCGAGAAGATGGGGGAGATGTTCGCGCGCGTAGCGCGCGTCAGTGCCAGCCGGTCCTCCTTGGGCCCGGGATGGGTGCGCTCGTGCGGTCGCACTCGCCCGGGGCCGTACTCCTCGATCCGCACCCGGCAGTAGAACCCGCGCCTGCACAGCCTGCGCCCGTCCGGGCCGGTGTAGTCCTGAGCGTGAGCCCAGATCGCCGGCTCTGAGTCGCGCACCAGCGCGCCCTGCAGCTGCCAGGTATCCAGCAGATTCGCGGCAGTTAGATAGGGATCCTGCCCACCCTCAGGACCCTGCCCGCCCCCGCCTTCGGGCAGGTCGATCGCGACGATGTTGTAAGGCGAGCGCGCCAGCAGCTCGGCGCGCTGGACCGAGTCGATCACGTCATAAGGCGGTGCCGTCACGTCCGCCAGCGAGCCCACGACGGCGGGGTCGTAGCGCAGCGCGCGCAGGGGCTGGATCTCGGCCATGGACGGTGGCGGAGGCTAGCAGCCCGGTGGCAGTAGACTCGGAGGTCACTTCGGGGCGTAGCGAAGCCTGGTATCGCACCACGTTTGGGACGTGGGGATCGTCGGTTCAAATCCGGCCGCCCCGACTTACGCAGCCGGGCGATCCGTCTGCGCGCGTTCGCGGAAGGTTCCGGGCGTTGCCGGCGTCAGTGTGGATAACACCCACGATGGATGGAGGCGAGGCTCGATGAACGACTCACAGCAACAGCCGATAGTGCGATCGTCCCGGCGCCGGCGCGCGTCAGGTCTCGCGGCCGCGACGCTGGGGTTTGCCGCCTCACTCGCCGTCATGGCGCTCGCGGCCGGCGGCGGCGCCGCCACGGTCACCTCGGCGTCGAGCTCGACGCTTGGGGAGCGGATCGCGGTCGACGCGCGAGGGCGCACGCTCTACGCTCTGAGTCCGGAGACCGCCCATCGCCTCCTATGCAAGAGCAGCGAATGCCTGCGCTTCTGGCCGCCGCTCACCGTGCGCTCGAGCAAGACCAAGCTCGAGGCCGGACCCGGTGTGCGCGGGCGTCTTGCGATCTTGCGACGCGGCAACGGTATGTTGCAGGTCACGCTCGGCGGGCTGCCGCTGTACCACTACTCGGGTGACCACGCCGTGGGCGAAACGAACGGTCAGGGCATCCACAGCTTCGGCGGAAGGTGGCATGTCCTGCCGGCGACAAGCAACGCGAGCCCGGCTCCCACTCCCACTACCCCCACGACGCCGACCATGCCCTATCCGGCTCCCACTCCCACCCCGACCACTCCGACCACGCCCAGCCCGGCGCCTGGCTACGGCTACTGATCAGACGATCGGCGACATTGCCGGAGCCGCTGGTGCTCCCGTAACCGCGACCATGCACTCGGGTAGTCAAGGTAGGCGTGACCAGACTCGAGCGCAACGCGAACATCACCGCCGTAGTGGTGCCCTTCCTCGGGGTGATCGCGGCGGCGGTCCTGCTCTGGAACCACTTCCTCGGCCCACGCGACCTGGCGATCTTCGCGGTGATGTACATGGGCAGCGCGATCGGCGTCACGGTCGGCTTCCACCGGCTGCTCACGCATCGGGCGTTCCAGACCAAGCCCTGGCTGCGCTACACGCTGGCGGTGCTCGGCTCGCTCTCGCTGCAGGGTCCGGTGATCGACTGGGTGGCCGACCATCGCAAGCACCACACGTTCACCGACGAAGAGGGCGACCCCCACAGCCCCCACGCGGGCCACGGAGCGGGGCTGCGGGGGATGGTCGCGGGCCTCTGGCACGCGCACGTGGGCTGGCTCTTCCAGACGCACGGGCAGGCCTCCTCCAAACGCTTCGCCCGCGATCTGCTCGAAGACCGCGGGATGCGGCGCATCAACAAGAGCTTTCCCCTGATCGCGCTTTATGGCCTCGCGCTGCCGTTCCTGCTCGGCTTCGCGCTCAGCGGCGGATCGCTCGTGGCGGGCGGTCTGAGCGCGCTGCTGTGGGGCGGGCTCGTGCGGATCTTCCTCGTGCACCACATCACTTGGAGCATCAACTCGATCTGCCACTTCTTCGGCCGGCGGCGGTTTGACACGGGTGATGAGTCGACGAACGTGTTCTGGCTGGCGCTGCCATCGCTGGGCGAGGCGTGGCACCACAACCATCACGCGTTCCCGCAGTCGGCGTTCCACGGGTTGCGCTGGTATGAGCTCGACCCCTCAGGCTGGCTGATCCTGGGCCTGGCAAAGGTCGGGCTCGCGTGGGACGTGGTGCGGGTGACGCCGGAGAAGGCCAGGGCGAAGCTGGCGAATGCCGAACCCGCGATCGAGCCGCCATTGTGAAGCTAAACTGCTCCATCCCGCCGGAGTAGCTCAGCTGGTTAGAGCAGCGGAATCATAATCCGCGTGTCGGGGGTTCGAGTCCCTCCTCCGGCATCTCTTGGCCCCATACCCGCCACCTCTGTTGATGGCCGTGCCCAACGTCTCTGAGGGTCGCGACACCTCGGCCGTGCGGGCGATCTCGGATGCGTTCGCTACCGACCGTGCGGTCCGCCTCCTGGATGTCCACTCTGACGCGGACCATCACCGCTCGGTCTACACCCTCGCCGGTCCGCTTCGTGCGCTTTCTGACGCGCTGATGCGCGGCGCGAGCGAGGCGGTGTCGCGGATCGATGTGGTCTCCGGCGCGGGCGCCCGCGAGCCGCGCGGGGAGCATCCTCATGTCGGCGCGCTCGACGTCGCGCCCGTCGTCTACCTCGACGAGTCCTCCCGCGGCGCCGCTCTCGCCGAGGCGCTTGTCGTTGCCGACCGGATCGGCGACGAGCTGTCGGTTCCCGTCTTCCTCTACGGCGAGCTTGCCGGTGGTCGCACCCGCGCGCAGCTGCGCTCCGGCGGGATCTCCGGGCTCGCGGGGCGCATCGCCTCTGGCGATCTGCGCCCCGACTTCGGTCCTCCCCATTTGCA
The DNA here is from genome assembly GCA_963755165.1 of uncultured Solirubrobacterales bacterium. Taxonomy (GTDB): domain Bacteria; phylum Actinomycetota; class Thermoleophilia; order Solirubrobacterales; family Solirubrobacteraceae; genus Palsa-744. The sequence goes on from CAVWIT010000003.1 coordinate 1,010,385, forward strand.
CCCGAGCGCCGGGGCGACCCTCGTCTGCGCGCGCCCACCCTTGGTCGCGTTCAACCTGCGGCTCGCCCCGCCCGCGACCGTCGTCGACGCGCGCCGGATCGCCTCCCTGATCCGTGAGGGCGCCGCCGAGGGCCTTCCCGGACTGCGCGCGATCGGTGTTCGGCTCGATGGCGCGGTCGCGCAGGTCTCGACGAACGTCGAGCGCCCCTTCGACCTTCCCCTCGCGCTCGTGGTCGAGCGTGTGCGCGCCCACGCCACTGTCACCAGCGCAGAGCTGGTCGGACTCGCGCCGAGCGTCGCCCTTGCCGGCTTCCCGGACGACATCCCCCTCCCGGGCTTTGACCCTTCCAGGCATGTGATCGAGCATGTGCTTGGACTCATGCCGGGGCCGGGACTTGTGCCCGGATCACCTTAGCCGGGACCGTGGATCGGGATTCGTGGGCTGTAGGCTGTAGCGGATGGCTCAGACCAAGCGCAGGCGCCAGACCAAGCATCGCGGCAACGCGGCCGGCATCGTCGAGTCGCGGGGTCGCACCGGGCGCAAGCCGACCGCGGCTGAGAAGGCCGGCAAGCCGCGGGAGGAGCGGATCCCCAGGCAGGATCGCCCGCCCACGTGGCTCGGCGCGTTCTACCGGGCGATGATCGCCGCCGTGCTGATGCTGCTCGTGAGCCTGTTCCTGATCAAGAAGGCCAATGAGGCGATCGCGCTGTTCCCGGTCGTCCTGCTCGTCTACATACCGATCAGCTACTACACCGACACCTGGATGTACAACCGGCGCATGCGCAACAAAGCCAAGCAGGGCGGTGGCAAGGCGCCTGCGCGATGAGCGACGCGGGACTCGACATCCGCTCGTTCACGGTCGGCCCGGTGCAGGAGAACGCCTACATCGCCCGTCTCCCCGGCGCGGGCACCGACCCCGGAGGGGTTGGTCAGGCGGTGCTCGTTGATCCGGGAGACGAGCCCGACCGGCTGCTGGGGGCGATCGAGCAGCTCGGCGTGCGGATCGAGGCGATCCTCATCACCCACTGCCACTTCGACCACATCGGCGCGGTCGCGCCGCTTGCTCGCGCGACCGGTGCCCCGGTGTACTGCCCTGAGATCGAGCGCCCCGTGCTCGAGAACATCGCGCTCGGCACCCCGCCCGGATTCGGCCCGTTCGAGAGCTACGTGCCCGAGCACACGCTCTCGGGCGGCGAGTCGCTGAATCTCGCGGGCCTGGACATCGAGGTGCTGTTCACGCCCGGCCACAGCCCCGGCCATCTCACCTTCTCGTTGCCCGCGCACGCCGCGATCCTCTCCGGCGACGTCCTCTTCCAGGGCTCGATCGGCCGCACCGACCTGCCCTTCGCCGATCACGCGACGCTGGAGCGCTCGCTCGCGACGTTGATCGACACGTTCCCGCATGAGACAATCGTCTATCCCGGCCACATGGGCCTCACCACGCTGGGTCGCGAGCTCGCGACCAACCCCTTCCTCGTCGAGTTGCGCTCTGAGCGACGGTCCTCGGCGATCCAGGCGGCGCCGGTTCGCGACGAGGCACCGCGCCCGGACGGCGTGGCCGGCAGGTGAACGGGCGGCAGTTGAGCGCCGCCGCCAAGATCAAAGCTCCCCGCGGCACCTTCGACGTGCTCGCCGAGCAGTCCGCTGCGCGCGCCGTCCTCGAGGCCCGGGCGCGCGCGATCCTCGAGGGCGCCGGCTATGAGCGCATCGAGACGCCCGTGTTCGAGGCGACCGAGCTGTTCGCGCGCGGCGTCGGCGCCTCTACGGACATCGTGCAGAAGGAGATGTTCTCGCTGGAGGACGGGGGTGGGCGCTCGCTGACGTTGCGCCCGGAGGGAACCGCGCCGGTATGCCGAGCATACGTCGAGCACGGGATGCACAAGCGCAAGCAGCCGGTGAAGCTGTGGTACCTGTCGAGCTTCTTCCGTCACGAGCGCGCCCAGGCCGGGCGCTACCGCCAGTTCTGGCAGGTGGGCGCCGAGGCGCTCGGCTCCGAGGACCCTTCGGTTGACGCCGAGTCCATCTGCCTGCTCGTCGCCCTGCTCGAGGAGATGGGCGTCGTCTCGGTGCGCCTGCGTCTCTCCAGTCTCGGCAGCCTCGCGGCCCGCCAGGAGTATCGCGAGAAGTTGCAGGCTCACCTGCGCGCGCACATCGACACCCTTTCCGAGGACGTGCGCGCGCGAATCGAGCACAACCCGTTGCGTGCTTTCGATTCCGAGCACCCCGGCACTCGTCAGGCGCTGCAGGGAGCTCCCCTGCTGCGCGACTTCCTCAGCGCGCAGGACGCCGAGCACTTCGCCGACGTCCGCGCCCGCCTGGACGCCGCCGGTGTCGCCTATGAGATCGACCCCACGCTTGTGCGCGGCCTGGACTACTACACGCGCACGGTCTTCGAGCTCACCTCGGATGCCCTCGGCGCGCAGAGCGGCGTCGGCGGCGGCGGTCGCTACGACGGTCTGGTCGAGCAGCTCGGCGGTCCCCCGACCCCGGGCATCGGCTGGGCCGCCGGAATCGAGCGCATCCTGCTCGCCGGCACTCCCACGCCGGCCGCGTCTGCGCCCGTGGACCTGTTCGTCGCCTACGAGCCCTCCTCTGGCGACGGGGCAGATCGTCCCGCATGTGCGCCCGTGCGCGCGTTCACGCTGCTCAGCGAGGCTCGCGCCGCCGGGCTCACCGCGCAGATGGAGCTGGCCGGGCGCTCACTCAAAGGCCAGCTCGGCTTCGCCGACACGCTGGGCGCACGCTTCGTCGCGATCCTCGGCGGCGACGACGGTGGAGGTGAGGTTGCGCTCAAGGACATGTCCGGCGGCAGTCAGGAAACGCTTGCGGCCGATGCGGTCGTGCATGCTGTTCTGCGCGGCCTGCGCACGCTCTGAGGCCTCTCTACAGGGCGGGAATCGGGCGGGAATCGGCCCCGGGAAGCCCGACGCGCCTGACCGTGAGCCGGCCGCGGGAGTCCACCGAACCTTCCTCGGTTCAACTCTCGCGCCTCACCTGCCGATCTAGGGGCAGATGACCCAGATCTCTCGTCCTTTTCAGATCGCCCTGGCGGCGCTCGCGCTGTTCGTAGCCGTGTGGTTCGTCGCGCTGCGCGCGCACAACTCCAGCACGGGCGGCGGCTCGGGCTCGTCCGGTTCGAGCGCGCCCGCCTCCCAGCCCGCGACCTCACCCTCCGCGGAGGCCAAATCCGCCGCCGCGCCGACGCCCATCTACCACGGTCCGGCCCCGGGAGTCGAAGGTCTGACCCGCGCGATCAACAAAGCCCACGGTGCGGTCGCTCAGTCCCAGAGCGACGCCAAGAGCTTTGAACACGCGAACGCCGAATCGTCCAGCTCGAGCGTCGCGGGCTCGACTGCCGCGGGCTCGACGGCCCGCACCACGACGACCGCCGTCACCGTCAAGCACTCCGTATCGACCGCCTCCGGCCACACGACGGTCACTCACACCACTGTCGTCAAGCACACGCCCTCCGCGGCCAAGCCCGCCACGGGCGCGCCGAGCATGCAGGTCGCCGTCGAACACGAGCTTCAGCAGCACAAGACCGTGCTCATCCTGTTCTGGAACCCCCGCGGCGCCGACGATGTCGCCGTGCACAAGGAACTTCCCGCGGTCCAGCACTCGTTCGGCGCCAAGGTCGTCGTCCACTACGCCTCCGCCAGCCAGGTCGGCGCCTACGGGACGATCACCAATGCCGTCCAGATTACCCAGACGCCGACGCTGCTGATCGTCAACTCCCACGGCCAGACGACCGTGATCACGGGCCTCACCGACGCCTTCTCGATCGAGCAGTCCATCTCCGAAGCCAGGGCGTAGCGCTTACACTCGATCGGGTGTCAGTCGCAACAGGCTTTGCCCCGCATCTGCAACGACCGCTCGCACGCGGATATGTTCCCGATGGCGCGCATACGGGCGCCGCGGGCGGGGCGGCCTGCGGCGATCTGATCCGCATCTCCCTGTCACTTGACTCTGAGGATTCGAACGACCACATCTCAGACGCGGGGTTCGACGCGAGCGGTTGTGGCGCGACCATCGCCGCGGGTAGTGCCGTCGTCGCGCTGCTGCGTAACGCCCCGCTGCTCCAAGCAGCCCTGATCGGCCCCGAGACGATCGCGAACGAGCTGGGGGGGCTGACACCGGGCAAGCGTCACGCCGCCGAGCTCGCCGCCGACGCGCTGCACCGCGCCCTCGGCTGCGCGCTGCGCCACGAGGCGTGCCTCGCCCCGTCCGACAGTCGCACGCTCGTGGCGATGAGCGGTGGCGTGGACTCCGCCGTAGCCGCATTGCTCGTTTCCGAGGCCGGAGAGGAGGCGGTCGCGGTCACGCTCGAGCTGTGGTCTGACCCCGAGAACGACGGCAGCCTCAGCTGCTGCTCCGCCCATGCCGTCCGTGGCGCTCGCTCGCTCGCGCACGGGCTCGGCGTGCCTCATTTTTCGATCGACCTGCGCGCCGAGTTTCGCGCCGGCGTGGTGGACCCGTGGCTCACCGCGCACGCGGCCGGCCTCACCCCCAACCCGTGCGTGCGTTGCAACGGCTCCGTGCGCCTCGACGCGATGCTCGATCTCGCCGGCCGTCTCGGTTCGCAGACGCTCGCGACCGGCCACTACGCGCGCATCCACCGCGACGAGGACCCCGCGCTCGGGCCGCTGCTGCGAATGGCCGTCGACCCAGCCAAGGACCAGACCTACGCGCTCACCGCTCTGTCGCCCGCGTCGCTTCAGCGCCTGCGCTTCCCGCTCGGCGAGCTGACCAAGCCCGAGGTGCGGACCATCGCCGAGCGGGCCGGGCTGCCGGTCGCGCGCCGTCCCGACTCGCAGGACCTGTGCTTTCTGGCAGGCACCCGTCGCACCGACTTCCTCGCTCGCCACGGTCGCCTGGGCGCGCATACCGGCCCGATCGTGGACCGCGACGGGCGCGTCCTGGGCGAGCATCGGGGCGCTCACACGGTCACCGTCGGACAGCGTCGCGGCCTGGGCGTCGGACGGGGTCTGGACAGCAGCGGCGAGCCACTGTTCGTACTCGGGACAGACCCTCTCTCGAACACCGTCACCGTCGGCCCTCGCACACAGCTCCTGACCCAGACCGTCCCCGTACGTGACGTGACTCTCCATCGCGACGGCGCCATCGTCGACGCGATCAAGGTCCGCTACCGTGGCGCCCGCCTGCCCTGTCGCCTCGCCGGCCCTCCCGCGGCCGGCGTCCACCCGGCGATCGAGGTCGAGCTGATCGAGCCGGCTGAGCGCACCGCCCCCGGCCAGATCGCATGTTTGTACTCCGGCGATGTGATCGTCGGACACGGCACCATTTCGCTTTAGGATCACGTCGATGATGACCTCGGACGAGATCCGCGAGCGTTTTCTGGACTTCTTCGCCCAGCGCGAGCACCTACGCATTCCTTCCGCGTCGCTCCTGCCATCGGTGGACGATCGCTCGGTGCTGCTCACGACGGCGGGCATGCAGCCGCTGAAGCCCTATTTCCTCGGCCGCGAAGCTCCGCCCGCGCCGCGGCTGACCAGTTGCCAGAAGTGCTTTCGCACGCCCGACATCGACAAGGTCGGCAGCACCCTGCGCCACCTCACGTTCTTCGAGATGCTCGGGAACTTCTCGATTGGGAATTATTTCAAGGCTGAGGCGATCCGCTACGCGTGGGAACTCTCGCTCGAGGTCTTCTCCTTCAATCCGGCGGATATCTGGGTGACGGTGTTCGCCGGCGACGAGCTGCTCGGGCTGGGAGCCGACGAGGAGGCGATCGAGCTGTGGCGGGCCGTCGGCGTCCCGCGCGAGCGGATCGTTGCATGTCCGCGCGCTGAGAACTTCTGGGAAGCCGGGCCCGTCGGTCCCAGCGGGCCCTGCTCTGAGCTCTACATCGACCGCGGCCTTTCCTTTGGCGCGCCAGAGGACCTTCCCGGCGGCGAGAACGAGCGGTTCCTGGAGTACTGGAACCTTGTGTTCATGCAGTACGACCAGCGGGTGGGCGGGGACGGCAATCCTCATCTCCAGGCGCTCCCGGCCAACAACATCGACACGGGCCTGGGCCTCAACCGCCTGGCGGCGATCCTGCAGGGCAAGGACTCGGTGTTCGACACCGACCAGTTCCAGCCGCTGATCGACCTCGGCCGCGAGCTCTCCGGTCGTGGCGGTGACGGGCCGGCCGCTGGCGGTGAGGGCGACCCCGCGGCCGACCGCGCGCTGCGCATCCTTGCCGACCACGCCCGCGGCATGTCGTTTTTGATCGCCGACGGCGTTGTTCCCTCAAACGAGGACCGCGGCTATGTCCTGCGCCGGCTCACTCGCCGCGCGATCCTGCGGGGCCGGCGCCTGGACATGGCGCCCGGCTTTCTGCTGCGCTACGCCGCCGTCGTGCGCGAGCTGATGGCCGGCGCCTATCCCGAGCTGGCCGAGCAGCGCGTCCCGATCGAGCGCTGGCTCTCATCCGAGGAGGACGCTTTCGGGCACACGCTCGAACAGGGCACGAGACTGCTGGACGAGCTCATCGAGCGTGCGCTGGATAAAGAATCCCCACCTACCAGCGCGGCGATCGCCGCGGCGGACGCCTTCGCCCTGCACGACACCTACGGCTTTCCGGTCGATCTGACGCGCGAGCTGGCTTTAGAGCACGGTCTGTCTGTTGACGAGCAGGGCTTCGAGCGGCTGATGGAGGCTCAACGCGCGCGGGCCCGCGCGGCTGCCGCCGGCGCGACGGACAGCGATGGCGACGGGACCGACCCACGCGAGCGGGCGCGCGAGCTGGCTGCCTCCGCCGGCTTCTCCACACGGTTCACCGGCTATGAGACCGATCTTCAGCCGACGACCGTCGGCGCCGTGGAGACCTCTGACGGCAGCCTGCTGGTCAAGCTCGCCGAGTCGCCGTTCTATCCCGCCGGCGGCGGTCAGGTTTCCGACTCCGGCACGATCGAGTGCATCGGCGGCGGTTGTCGGGCGCGCGTCATTAACGTCTTTCGCGTCGGCGACGACCAGGCGCTCGAGGTCTCACTGCAGCAGGGCACGCTCGCGCTCGAGGAGCCCGTGCTCGCGCGTGTGGACCACGCGGCACGGCGCTCGACCGAGCGCAACCACACGGCGACCCACCTCCTGCACGCCGCTCTACGCGAGCGGCTCGGCGCCCACGTTCGCCAGGCAGGCTCCTACGTGGGGCCGGACAAGCTGCGCTTCGACTTCACCCACACGGGCGCACTCAGCGTGCAGGAGCTGCGCGACGTCGAGGACGCCGTCAACGCTCAGATCGCGGCCGGCGACCCGGTCCGTGCGATCTCCACCACCCTGAAGGAGGCGCAAGGTCTTGGTGCGATGGCGCTGTTCGGCGAGAAGTACGGAGAGGTCGTGCGCATGGTCCAGATCGGCGACGGCTCCCACTCGCGCGAGCTGTGCGGCGGCACCCACGTGCGCTCGACCGCCGAGATCGGGGTGTTCCACATCCTCGGCGAGACCTCCTCTGCCGCCAACGTGCGCCGCATCGAGGCCGTCACCGGCTCCGGCGCGGCGGAGCTGCTGCGGGCTCACAACCGCCTGCTCGGCGAGATCGCCGCGGAGCTGCGCGCTCGACCCGAGGACGCGCCCGCCGCGCTGCGCGCGCGTGAGCGGGAACGCAAAGAGCTGGAGCGCTCCTTGCGTGAGGGCTCGGGTGGGACCGGAGCCGCTGTCGACGTCGCGGCGCTCGCCGCGACCGCAGAGACCGTGTCCGGCGCTCCGGTGCTAACCGCCATCGTCGAGGCGGCCGACGCGCAGGCCCTGCTCGAGACCCTGGACCGCCTCAGAGGTCAGCTCGAGGGGGCCGCGATCGTGCTCGGCGCGGCTGTGGACGGACGCGTGCATCTCGTTGCCGGCGTCGCCCCCGAGCTCATCGAGCGGGGCGTCAAGGCCGGCGCCGTGGTCAAGGTCGCCGCCGCGGTCGTCGGCGGCGGCGGAGGGGGGCGCGACACGGTGGCCCAGGCGGGCGGGCGCGATCCGGACAAGCTCGACGACGCGCTCGCCGCCGCCCGCACGGCGATCGAGCAGGCGCTTGGACAATGAGTCGTGTGCTCGCCCTCGACTACGGCAGCGCCCGCTGTGGCTGCGCGCTCAGCGATCCCTCCGAGACGATCGTCACGCCGATCCAGGCTATCGCCCGTCCGGCCGGCCGGCGTGGACTCGCGGCGATCGAAGCGCTGATCCGCGAGCGCGAGGTCGAGCGGGTCGTCATCGGGCTGCCGCTGTCGCTGGATGGGGGCGACTCCGACCAGACGCGCGAGACCCGCGCGTTTGCGCGGCGCCTGTCGTTGCGCCTGGGCGAGGAGGTTCCCGTCGAGCTCCACGACGAGCGCTTCACCACCCGCATCGCCCGTCAGGATCGGGGCTCGCACCGAGCCGGCGAGGACTCTCGCGCCGCGGCGCACATGCTCGAGAGCTGGCTGCACGCCCGCAACCGCGACAACCACAGCGCCTCGTCCCTCTAGGCTGAGTCAGTGTCCGTCGGGAACCGTACCGCCGCCGAGCGTGAGCACGCACGCGCGGAACGCGAGCAGCGCCGTACCTCAGTCGCGGCCCGAAGGCGTCGATGGTCAATGGTCGTGTGCATCGTGCTGGCGCTCACGGTCGTTGCGGGCGCGTCGGTGCTGCTGGTCCACCGGCTCACCAAAGCCAAGCCCGTCCCCAAGCCGGTCGCGGCCCCGGTCATCGTGCGGGTGCTCATACCCGAGGGCGAAACTCGCCTGCAGATCGCCGCTCGCGCTCACGTCGCCGGTCTGAGCGGCAGCTACCTGACCGCTTCCAAGCGCTCTCCGCTGCTCGATCCAGGCCACTACGGCGGCCCGGCCGGCACTCCCGACCTCGAAGGGTTTCTATTTCCGGCCACCTACGATCTCTATCGCGGCGATCCGGCGAGCCGGCTCGTGCACGAGCAGCTGATCGCGTTCACTGAAAACTTCGGCGACGAAAAGGTTCGCCGCGCGCGCGAGCTGCACATCACCCCCTACCAGCTGCTGATCGTCGCCTCGATGATCGAACGCGAGGCGCAGCTCCCCGGTGATCGCGCCAAGGTCGCCGCGGTCATCTACAACCGCCTGCGTCTGAACATGCCGCTCGGCATCGACTCGACGATTCGCTACGCGCTGAACGACTACACCCAGCCGCTGACCGCTGCCCAGCTCGAGCTCGACTCTCCCTACAACACCCGCACCCATCGCGGCCTGCCGCCAACGCCGATCAGCAATCCCGGCGACGCCGCGATTGGAGCCGCCGCTCACCCCGCCCACGTCTCCTACCTCTACTACGTGGCGGGCGCCGACGGCTGCGGGGAGCAGGTCTTCTCCACCAGCATCGCCCAGTTCGAACGCGACGCCGCGACCTACCGCGAAGCGCTGGCCGCAAACGGCGGGCGCGTGCCTACCTGCCGGAAGAAGTCCTAGGACGGTGACGCAGATGCCGCGGTTGGGAGTCCTCGGTTGGCCGGTGGCGCACAGCCGCTCGCCGGCGATGCACAACGCCGCCCTGCGGGCGCTGGGCATGGAGGATTGGCGCTACCAGCTGCTGCCCGTGCCGCCCGAGCGCTTCACCGAGACGGTTCGCGCGCTCGCGGCCGCCGGCTTCGTGGGGGCGAACGTCACGATTCCCCACAAGCACGCAGCGCTCGAGCTCGCCGACACCGTCGGGCAGGCCGCTCGCGCGATCGGCGCGGCGAACACACTCACGTTCACTGCAGATGGCGCGATCACGGCCGAGAACACCGACGCCCCCGGCTTCCTCGACGCGCTCGGTGTCTCCCCTGAGGGCATGAGCGCGCAGGTGCTTGGCGCGGGAGGCTCGGCGCGCGCCGTCGCCTGGGCGTTGCGTCAGGCCGGCGCGCGGGAGGTGTCGGTTTGGAATCGCACGCGCGAGCGCGCCGACGCCCTTGCGCGTGAGCTCGGCGTGCGCGCCGTACCCCGTCCGGAGTCCGCGGAGCTGCTCGTCAACTGCACCTCTGTCGGACTTGAGCCCGAGGGCTCGAACCTAAAACAGTCGGCCACTGAGCCTCAGGGGCTCAACCTCCTGGAGCTTACGTTCGATCAAGTCGGTAACTACTCTCATGTCGTCGATCTCGTCTACCGCTCCTCACCGACTCCGCTGCTCGCCGCGGCGCGGACTTACGGCGCCCATACGGTCGACGGCCTGGAGATCCTGCTCGCGCAGGGCGCTCTCAGCTTCCAGCTGTGGACGGGCGTGCAGGCGCCGCTGCAAGTCATGCGCCGCGCCCTGCGCGACTGACACCGGAACGCGGTCGCAATGAGTGACGCTCCGCAACAGACCGAGCCGGACCTGCACGCGATCTTCGGCATGGACGGGACTGCCGAGGACGCGAGCGAGCCCGTAATTGAAGTCGAGCGGGCCATCGACGATGGCATCGAGATCGGGGATGACGTCGCGCTCGAGCCCTACGAGCCCTCACAGCCCGAGCTGGAGCCGGATCGTGACGAGGAGGATGCCAGTATGGCCCCGGCCCCGCAGGACGGGGAGTGGACCGGCATCACGAGACCCAGCCGCCGTGGCTCCTCCTCGCGCTTCTTGACCGATGTGATCGCCGACATGGGCCTGGTCTCGCGCGGTCAGGTGGAGGAGGCGATCGAGAGCTCGCGCAACCTCGGCACCACGCCCGAGCGCGTCCTGCTCGAAAGCGGCGCGCTCACCCACGACGGCCTCGCGCGCGCGCTCGCCGAGCGCTACGGCCTGGACCACCTCGACCTGGGCATGTTCCCGGTCGACATGTCCGCCGCCAACCTCGTGACCACCACCGCCGCCAAGCGCTACCAGGCCGTGCCCGTCGCGTTCGCCGACAAGCGCACGCTGCTGGTCGCGATGGCCGACCCGTCGAACGTCCTGGCGGTCGACGACATCGCGATCATGACCGGCTATGAGATGCGCGTCGCGGTCGCCCCGCCCGAGGACATCGCGACACTGATCTCCCGTCTGGATCGTCTCGAGGACGTCGTCTCCGACTCCGACGGGCAGCTCGAGGAGGAACAGGGCGGCGCAGAGGTCGTCGACCTGCACGAGACCGCCGAAGACGCGCCCGTCATCAAGCTCGTCAACCAGATCGTCGCCCAGGCGGTCGAGCAGCGCGCCTCCGATGTCCACCTCGCCCCTGACGGCCAGGAGCTGCGCGTGCGTTTCCGCGTCGACGGCGTCCTGCAGGATGTCACCACCGTTCCGCGCCGCATGGCCGCCGGGGTGGTCTCGCGCGTGAAGATCATGGCCGAGCTGAACATCGCCGAGCGCAGGCTGCCCCAGGACGGCCGCGTCGGCCTCTCCGTGGACGGCCGCCACGTCGACCTGCGCGTCGTGACGCTGCCGAGCGTCCACGGCGAGGCGGTCGTGATGCGCGTGCTCGACAAGGACTCCGTCGTGGTGAAGCTCGAGACGCTGGGCATGGCCGACGCTGAGCGCGAGCGCTTCGAACGCGCCTTTCACGAGACCCACGGCGCCGTGCTCGTAACCGGCCCGACCGGCTCGGGCAAGTCCACGACGCTGTATGCGGCGTTGCAAAAGCTCAACACCCCCGAGAAGAACATCATCACCGTCGAGGATCCCGTCGAGTATGAAATCGCGGGCCTGACCCAGCTGCAGGTGGCGCCGAAGGTCGGTCTCACGTTCGCCGCCGGCCTGCGCTCGATGGTGCGCGCCGACCCCGACGTGATCATGGTCGGGGAGATTCGCGACCGCGAGACCGCCCAGATCGCCGTCGAGTCCGCGCTCACCGGGCACCTCGTGCTCTCGACGCTTCACACCAACGACGCCCCGTCGGCCATCACACGCCTGGTCGAGATGGGCATCGAGCCGTTCCTCGTCGCCTCCGCCCTCGATTGCGTCGTCGCCCAGCGCCTGGCGCGCATGCTCTGCTCCAACTGCAAGCGCCGCACGATCATCCCGGCTCAGATCTTGCGCGACAGCGGCTACAAGGCGTTGGTGGATCTCGAGGCATACGAGCCGAAGGGTTGCCGGCGCTGCGGCGGCAGCGGCTATCGCGGGCGCGTCGGGTTGTATGAGGTGATGAGCGTCACCCCGGAGGTCCAGAAGCTGGCGCTGGAACGGCGCCCCGCCGAGGAGATCTGCGATCTGGCCGTCAGCCAGGGCATGCGCCGGTTGCGCGACGACGGCCTCGAGAAGGTCCGCCAGGGGCGCACCTCGATCGCCGAGATCGCCCGGGTCATCGGCAGCAGTTGAGGCGGTTGCGCCGGCGCGCGCGGCCGGCGCTCCAGGCTCATACCTTCGTCCAGTCCTCGCAATGGGCCCTGCCGGGGCTAATGGCCGGGGCCGCATCTGTCGATGGTTCGGGCGATGGACATCGATTTCGCAGAGCTGTTGATGGAGGTCGTCTCCCGCCGCGCCTCGGATCTGCACCTGAGCGCCGGGGCGCAGCCGACCGTGCGCGTGCGCGGGCGGCTGACGGCGGTGGAGGACTATCCGAAGCTGTCCCCCAGCGACACGCGCGAGATCGTCTACTCGATCCTCACCGGCGACCAGCGCCAGCGCCTGGAGACGGACTGGCAGCTGGACTTCGCCTACTCGGTTCCCGGCCACGCGCGCTTCCGTGTCAACGCCTACTACCAGCGCGGCGCGATCGGCGCGGCCTTCCGCCTGATCCCGGTCGAGCTGACCTCGATCGACGAGCTCGGACTGCCCGCCCCGGTGCACGAGTTCACGCGCCGCCCGCGCGGCTTCGTGCTCGTCACCGGCCCGACCGGCTCGGGCAAGTCCACGTCGCTGGCGGCGATGATCGACGAGATCAACAGCACGCGCGAAGAGCACATCATGACGATCGAGGACCCGATCGAGTTCCTGCACGGGCACAAGAAGTGCCTCGTCAACCAGCGCGAGCTGGGGTCGGACGCCCACAGCTTCGCCGCGGCGCTGACAGCCGCCCTGCGTGAGGACCCGGATGTGATCCTCGTCGGGGAGATGCGCGACCTGGAGACGATCTCCACCGCTCTGACCGCCGCCGAGACCGGCCACCTGGTGTTCGCCACGCTGCACACCCAGGACACCGCCCAGACGATCGACCGCGTGATCGACGTGTTTCCCTCCCACCAGCAGGGCCAGGTGCGGGTGCAGCTGTCGGTCGCGCTGCAGGGGATCATGACCCAGCAGCTGCTGCCGACCGCCGACGGCTCCGGGCGCGTCGTCGCGACCGAGGTGCTCGTCCCCAACCCGGCGGTGCGCAACCTCATCCGCGAGGGCAAGACCCACCAGATCTACTCGGTCCTGCAGACCAGCTCCTCGCAGGGCATGCAGACGATGGACGCCTCGCTGGCGTCGCTCGTGCGCGCCGGCAAGATCAACCAGAAGCTCGCCGAAACGCGCTCCTCCACACCGGATGAGTTGCGGCGCCTGCTCGGCGCGGGATCCCTGGCGGCAGCGTAAGGAACCGAGCGTCGCGGCGATGAGCACATTTGTCTTCAAGGCGATGGACCTCGCCGGGGTCAAGGCCAAGGGAGAAGTCGAGGCCGACTCCAAGCAGGCGGTCTCCGACCAGCTGCGTGCGCGCGGGATGATTGTCCTGGACATCGCCGACAAGCACGCCTCGCGCGAGATCAACCTGAGTTTTTTCGAAGGCGTCAAAGCCTCCGAGCTGGCCATCTTCTCGCGCCAGCTGGCGACGATGATCTCCTCGGGCATGAGCATTCTGCGCGCCCTCTATGTCCTCGAGGAGCAGACCGAGAGCAAGTTTCTGAAGGAGACGATCGTCGCGGTGCGCAAGGACGTCGAGGCCGGCCTGTCGCTGAGCGATGCGATGGCGCGCCACCCGAAGGTGTTCAATCCCCTGTTCGTCGCGATGACCCAGGCGGGCGAGATGGGCGGCGTGCTCGAGAGCGCGCTGCAGCGCGTTGCCAACCAGCTGGAGAAGGACGCCTCGCTGCGCCGCCAGGTCAAATCGGCGATGGTCTACCCGATACTCGTGATCACGTTCGCGGTCGGGATCATGCTCGCGCTGTGCGCCTTCCTGATCCCAGTGTTCATCGGTGTGTTCAAGGAATTCGGGGGCGAACTGCCGGCCATCACCAAGATCTCTGTGTTCATGTCCAAGGTCGTGACCGGTTACTGGTGGGCGATGTTCATCGGTACGGCTGTGCTCGCGGTGGCGTTCGTGAAGTGGAAGAAATCCTCGTGGGGGCGCAAGCAGTGGGATCACTTTCGCCTACACATACCGATGAAGATCGGCACAATCGTCCAGCAGGTCGCGGTCGCGCGCTGGTCGCGCACGCTCGCCTCGCTGACGAGCGCCGGGGTGCCGCTGCTGCAGGCGCTCGAGATCACCGGGCGCACCGGCGGCAACATCGCCGTCGAGGAGGCGATGGACGGCGTGATCGCGTCGGTCAAGCGCGGCGGCACGATCGCCGCCCCGCTGGCCCAGGCGCCGATCTTCCCCAGCATGGTCACGCACATGGTCGGCGTCGGCGAGGAAACAGGTGCCCTGGACGCGATGCTCGACAAGGTCGCCGAGTTCTACGAGGATCAGGTCGAGGCTTCGGTGAAAGCGCTCACCTCAATCATGGAGCCGGTGATGATCATGGTGATCGGCGGCATGGTCGGCTTCATCGTGATCTCGATGTACTTGCCCCTGTTTGAAGTCTACAACCACATCGAATAGCCTCGGCACGGATCGTCAGGGGAGCACGCGCAGCTTCCCGTCGCTTGCCGAGAGTGACACGCGGCCGTCGAGCAGATCCAGGAGCTCGTTGCCGACCAGCTCGCGTCGCCAGCCCCGCAGCGTGCGCACATCAGCTTCGCCTTTGCCCTCGCGCCGCGAGGCCATGATCGCCTGCAGGTCGGCTCTCGAGGCCAGCAGCTCATAGGCGAGACCCGCCTCGCGGGCGCGCTCGCGCACAAGCGCCTCGGCAAGCGCGATCAGCGGCGCGTCGTCGGGGTCGGGCGCGGGCGGCCGGGAGTCTGGCGGCAGCGCCTGCGGCGGGAGCTCGCCCCCGCGCCTGACGGCGTCCAGCAGCTCTGCACTACGCCGGCGCAGGCTACCCGGGTTAACGCCGCGGATCTGCCCGAGCCTGTCGGTCGATGTGGGCTTGCGCTTGGCGATCTCCATCAGCGCCGCGTCGGAGAGGATGCTCTGCACTGGCCGGTTCTGCGTGGCGGCGAGATCCTCGCGCCAGCGCACCAGCTCGCGCGCGATCATCTGCGATGAGGTAGACAGACTGCGCACGCGCGGCAGCCGCGCGAACACCGTCTCCTCCTCGCGCTCGTCGCTCGAGTGCTGCAATGGTTCGCACTCCTGGCGCGCCCACTCCAGGCGACCAAGCTCAGTCAACCGGCGTTCCAGCGCCGCCGCCAGCTCCAGCAGGTGGACGACATCATCGCGCGCATAGGCCAGCTGCTCTGGTGAGAGCGGCCGTGAGTCCCAGCGCGTGAAGCTCGCGCTCTTGGCGACCGTCACGCCCAGCAGCTTCGACAGCAGCGTGTCGTAGGAGGTCTGCGCGGGCATCCCCGCAAAGCCCGCCGCGACCTGCGTGTCGAACACGCCCCGCACCTCGGTCTGCAGGCGCCGACGCACGAGCGCAATGTCCTGGCGCCCCGCGTGCACCACCACCTGAACCTGGGGATCGGCGAGCACATCGGCCAGCGGCGCTCCGTCGAGACCCTCGGCGAGAGGGTCGACGAGCTCGATCCGTTCGCCGGTCGCCCCGTCGGGGACCGCGAGCTGGATCAGGCACAGCAGCGTCCTGTAGCGGCCCTCGCCCATGAACTCGGTGTCGAGCGCGATCCGCCCGCCGGCGCGCGCGGCGCGCGCGATCTCCGTAAGATCGGGTGCGTCCGCGGCGAGTCCGGTCTCGCTCATGGTTTGGCGCCTGGAAGCAGCCACAACACGCCGGCGTGGCTCAGTCCGGCCGCTCGCGATACGTCGGTCCCGTGCGCGCGTATCCAGCGAACGGGTTCCGAGCAGGCGGCGTTGGTCGAGGAGAGCGAGGCGTGCCTGCCGCAGAACGTGCTCAGGAAGGCATACTTGACTTCCCCGTTGGCGATCCGCCGCTGCAGTTCGGCCACGTTCGTGAATACGCGCGCGTCATACGTCGTCAGGATCAGGACCGGCCGGGCGTCCTGCACGATCAGCGAGCCGATCTCGGTCGCCGACTCCGCAGCGACCTCATACCGCGCGCCGCCTTGGTGGGTGCGCAGGTAGGCGCTCAGGAGATGCTGCTCTTCGCTCGGCAGCGCGCCGACGTAACCGGCGTCGGTCACGTTGTTGTCGATCGCGGTGACGTCCGCGCTCAACGGCAGCGCGAGGACCGCTACGAGCGTCAGCGCGATCGTTGCCCCGCTGAGCAACGTTATACGGAGGCGATTGGGCTGACGCGGGCTCAGGCGCACGAGCGCCGCGAACGCGATCGCTCCGAACGCGCCCGCCAGCGAGATCCACCATACGCCCGGACGCCCGTAGAGGAGTCGCTCGACGTAATACACGGTCGCCACGAGCGCCACGATCAACGCGACCAGACGCGCCCGATTCTCGGCCGATCCCCGCCCAGCGAATGACCCAGCCCAGGCAACGCCGATGCCGAGCAGCGCCGCCACCGCCGGGACGAAGCCCTCGACATAGCGTGGATGCAGCCGGATCATCTCACTGAACAGCACGATCCCCGTCAGCGTCCATAGCGACAGGCCGGCCGCGACGGCCTTTCGCATGCGCGGCACGGGTTTCGCTCGCAGGCCGCAGATCAGCGCCGGCAGCCCCAGCAGCAGCGCGACGAGCAACTCGAGCCCCAGCCGCTCACCCGACAGCGGTCCGATCCGTGCCAGCAGGCGTGTGGCTGAAGGTGGCACGATCGGGATGTGGTCGCGCTCGGACTGGGTTGCCACGGGATAGTGGCGGCCGGGCTGGTAGACGGTTTGCTGGGGTTCGGGCGATTTGCCGCCCAACCGGTCGGTCCCGTTGAACACGAACGCCGCGTTCCAGGCGCTGCCGTTCGTAGAGCCGATCGCGTAGGGCCGGTCGTGGGCGGGGACAAGCAGCGTCGCGGCCAGCCACGCCAGCGCGACGGCAACGTACACCGCGCCGGCGGCGAGCATCTGCAGCAGGCGTCGTTTGCGGGGTCCGGGCAGGCCCAGGTAGGCGAGCAGCGCAAGCCCCGGGACGGCGAGGAGCGACTCCAGCAGCTTCACGTCGAACGCGATCCCTAGTGCCGCCGCGCCCGCCAGCAGCCAGGCATAGCGCCCGGTCTCGCAGGCGCGCACGATCAGCCACAGCGCGAGCACGATCAGCGCCATCATCACCCCGTCCATCGTGTCGCTGCGCGAGGTGATCACCTCGACCGGCAGCACCGCCAGCCCGGTCGCCGCGACGAGTCCCGCGGCGGTGCTCCACATGCGCCGCACCGCGGCAAAGAGGAGCGGCACGGACAGGATGCCGGCGAATGCCTCGGGCAGCTTCAGCGTCGTCGAGGAGAAGCCGAGCAGCTTGACGCTCGCCACCTGCAGCCACAGGTCCACGGGCGGCTTGTCGATCGACACGCTCCCGCCCGGCTCGAACGCGCCGAAGAAGAAGTTGTGCCACGACAGCCCCATGCTCCTGACCGCCGCGTCATAGAACGGGTCGGGCGAGACTTTGCCGATGTGCACGAGCCGCAACACAGCTGCCCCGAGGGTGATCAGCGCGACCGCCGCCCACGCGAGCGCCGATATCGATCTTCTGTCCTTACGTGTCATCGATACGGCAACACGCTAGTCTCGACGCCTGCGTGGCGAGCGAGAACGGCGACAGAGACGGCGACGTGACCGAGGGGTCTCATGGACCGCGGGAGTGTATGCCCTGCCGCGGCACGGGCCGGGTGATCTCAAACCTCGGGGGTACGCAGAGCACGCTTCCCTGCCCGTGGTGTCGCGGCGGAGGCGTCCGTCTGGCCGGAATCGACGCGCAGGCCGCCCAGCATGGTGAGGAGGCGGCCGCCGCCAAGGGCTGAACGGCGCATTGTCGATGCGTCCAGGTTGAATGCAGACCTTCAGGTCTTGCCTAGGGCTGCCGATGCAAGCGCTGACAATAGCCAGCGTCGAGGCGCCAAGGCAGTACATCCAGATGGGTGTGTAGCAAAGCCGGCGGCCCTCGCAAGCCGACCCTTACGGGTCTGCCCATGGGGGGCGCATCGCCGTTGAGGCGATGGAGTCTAGGGGCTGGCGCCCTGTAAACGGATCCTAGGAGGATTCAAATGTTGTATCGACTGCGCCAGCGCTCGAGTAATGAGGGTGGTTTCACGCTCATCGAGCTTCTGGTGGTTATTTTGATCATCGGCATTCTGGCCGCGATCGCGATTCCGTCGTTCCTCAACCAGAAAAGCAAGGCGTTCGACGCTTCGGCGAAGGAGCTTGCTCGTACGGCCGAGACGACAGCGGAGACGTATGCGACCGATCACGAAGGTAATTACAAATGGGGGGCAGGCGGCGTTGCAGAACTCGAAAAATACGAATCGGGTCTGAAAGCATGTCCCGGCACAGTCGCAGCACAGACAAACGCATGTTTCGCGTCAGCCACTGAAGGTAGCAACACCTATGAAGTGGTTGCAAGAGCGGCGAATACTGGCGACCTTTTCAAGATCAAGAGAGAAGCCAACGGAGAAATCGTCCGTTCATGCGAAACCGGCACAAAAGCAGCAAACGGAGGCTCGGGCAAGAACACCTGCGCGGGCGGTGAATCCAGCAGCTGGTAGTTGTCGCATCCAAAGCATCTCGCTTTGGACAGAAGGTCGAATCATTGCCACAGAGGGGCGGCCCACGGGTCGCCTCTCTTGCTGTGGGGTCGTGTCTCGTGAATGACTGCGCCTGCCTGTAAAAGAAAAGACGACTTCGTGCCGATGCAGTCATAATGTTGTATCGACTGCGCCAGCGCTCGAGTAATGAGGGTGGTTTCACGCTCATCGAGCTTCTGGTGGTTATTTTGATCATCGGCATTCTGGCCGCGATCGCGATTCCGTCGTTCCTGAACCAGAAAAGCAAGGCGTTCGACGCTTCGGCGAAGGAGCTTGCTCGTACGGCTGAGACGACAGCGGAGACGTATGCGACCGATCACGAAGGTAATTACAAATGGGGGGCAGGCGGCGTTGCAGAACTCGAAAAATACGAATCGGGTCTGAAAGCATGTCCCGGCACAGTCGCAGCACAGACAAACGCATGTTTCGCGTCAGCCACTGAAGGTAGCAACACCTATGAAGTGGTTGCAAGAGCGGCGAATACTGGCGACCTTTTCAAGATCAAGAGAGAAGCCAACGGAGAAATCGTCCGTTCATGCGAAACCGGCACAAAAGCAGCAAACGGAGGCTCGGGCAAGAACACCTGCGCGGGCGGTGAATCCAGCAGCTGGTAGTTGTCGCATCCAAAGCATCTCGCTTTGGACAGAAGGTCGAATCATTGCCACAGAGGGGCGGCCCACGGGTCGCCTCTCTTGCTGTGGGGTCGTGTCTCGTGAATGACTGCGCCTGCCTGTAAAAGAAAAGACGACTTCGTGCCGATGCAGTCATAATGTTGTATCGACTGCGCCGGCGCTCGAGTGATGAGGGTGGTTTTACCCTCATCGAGCTTCTGGTGGTTATCCTGATCATCGGCATTCTCGCCGCGATCGCCATTCCGTCGTTCCTGAACCAGAAGAGCAAGGCGTATGACGCCTCGGCCAAGGAGCTTGCTCGCACGGCTGAGACTACGGCGGAGACGTACTCAACCGACCATGGCGGCAGCTACGAAGGGTTGGAAAACACCGAGCTCAAAAAACATGAAACGGGTCTCCCAACTTGTGTGGCCAGCCCGCCCAATGCCTGCTTGTCCAGCTCGAAAGCGCTCGGGGCGAAAGGCGAAGGTTACGAAGTGATCGCTGAAGCAGCGAACACCGGCGATAAATTCAAGATCGAAAAGGTCGCCGCTACCGGTGAAATCGTCCGCACCTGCACGAGCGCTAAAAACGGTTGCTCGGGCAGCGGCTCTGGCAGCTGGTAGTCGTCGCGGCGCGACGCCCCAGACAGAAGGTCCAAGCATCATGACGGGGCCCCTGACGGCCGCTTTTTGTATGCCCATCCTCAAGCGCCGTCCCGCTCTGGTCGATCAGACCTCATGGAGGCAGCAACTTTCGCCGGAGTCCTCGGCGCGATCGTCGGCTCGTTCCTGAACGTGGTCGTCCATCGCTTGCCGCGCCACGAGTCGCTGATAAGCCCCGCCTCGCACTGCCCACGCTGCGGCACGCCGGTCAAGCCTTATGACAACATCCCGATCCTCTCGTGGCTTCTGCTGCGCGGCCGCTGCCGCAGCTGCGATGAGCCGATCTCTCCTCGCTATCCACTCGTCGAGGCGCTTACCGCCGTGCTCTGTGTCGGCGCCGTACTCGTACACCAGACGGCGAGCGGGATCGCGCTGAGCATCGCGCTGATCCTGATCGTCGTCCCCGCGGCGCTGATCGACCTCGAGCACCGCATCATCCCCAACCGCCTGACGCTGCTCGGCGCGATCCTCGCGATCGTCCTCGGCACTGCCCTGGACCCCGCCGGGGAGCCCGAACGCCTGATCGCGGGGGCGGCCGCCGGCGGCTTTCTGCTGCTCGCGGCGCTAGCCTACCCCGGCGGCATGGGCATGGGCGACGTCAAGCTCGCCGGTGTCATGGGTCTGTTACTTGGCCGCGCCGTCGCCCCGGCCATCCTGATCGC
Source organism: uncultured Solirubrobacterales bacterium (assembly GCA_963755165.1). Classification (GTDB taxonomy): domain Bacteria; phylum Actinomycetota; class Thermoleophilia; order Solirubrobacterales; family Solirubrobacteraceae; genus Palsa-744. The sequence goes on from CAVWIT010000003.1 coordinate 1,031,034, forward strand.
GCTGCTCGCCGGCGTGCTCGTCGGCGCGGTCATCATGGCGCGCAAGGGCGCGCATGCGGGGCGCAAGACGGCGGTTCCGTTCGGCCCGTTCCTCGCGCTGGGGGCGATCGTCGCCATATACACGGGCCAGCCAATGATCGACCTCTACACCAACAACTTCCTGCACTAAAGCACGGTCGCCTACGCGCCGATAGGACCCCTGTCGGCGGCATCCCTTAGTCCAAGCCGCCGAGCTCTTCAACATGCCCTCGCTACCCAATCCCACGCTCAGGCTCGGCCGCCGCTCCGGCGGGAGCGTCGTCGGTCTGGACATCCAGCCCGGCCACGTCGCCGCCGTGCAGGCGCATGTCAACGGCTCGATCGTCGCCGAGCACGCGGCCGCCCTGTCGCTGCCCGCCGACACCGTTCGCGAGGGCGAGGTCCTCGACGAGAGCGCGCTCGCCGAGTCTCTGCGCGAGCTCTTTCGCGACAGCAAGCTGAGCAAACAGGTGCGCATCGGCGTGGCCAACCAGCGTACGGTCCTGCGCACGCTCGAGCTGCCGCCCGTCACCGACCGCAAGGAACTCGACGCCGCCGTGCGCTTCCAGGCCCAGGAGCAGGTGCCGATGCCGCTGAACAACGCCGTCCTCGACTTCCAGGCGCTCGGGGTGCACGACACGCCCGCGGGACCGCGCCAGCAGGTCGTGCTTGTCGCCGCCCAGCGCGACATGGTCGGGCGCCTGCTCGCCGCCGTCCGCAGCGCCGGCCTGCGTCCGGAAGGCATCGACCTGTCCGCCTTCGCATTGATCCGCTCCCTCTACCGGCAGGACGCCGAGCACGACGGTCGCGTCCTGTATCTGAACGTCGACGGACTGACCAACATGGCGATCGCCGAGGGGACGGTGTGCCGCTTCACGCGCGTCGTCGGCGGTGGCCTGGAGGCGATGGCGAGCGAGCTGGCCGAGCGGCGCAGCATCGCGGTCGCCGACGCCCGCGCGGCGATAGCCGCCGCCGACCTCACAGTTACCGCGGAGCCCTCCTTCGAGCCGGACCAGCCCGAGCAGGAGGTGGAGCTCGTCGAACAGACGCCGTCCTCCGACGAGCAGATCCCCGATGCGGACGTGCGCGCCGTGCTCGACAACGGCATCCGCGAGATCGCCGGCGAGGTGCGCAACTCGCTTGACTTCCACCGCTCGCAGGAGGGCGGAGGCGAGGTCGCGCTGGTCGTTCTCAGCGGCGCCGCGCTCGACACCCCCGGCTTCGCCGACGCGCTCCAGGCTGAACTGGGCGTGCAGGTCACGCCCGAGACCGTCGGCATGACCGCCGGTGCGCTCAACGGAGCCTCGGTTTCGCCGCAGCGCCTGGCGATCGCCGCCGGCCTCGCGGTCGAGGAGGCGCCCCGATGAGGGCCGTCAACCTGATCCCCGCTGACCAGCGCACCGGCGCGAGCGCCGGCGCCGGACGCTCGGGAGGAGCCGTGTACGTTGTGTTCGGCCTGCTCGGCGTGCTGGCGGTCTTCGCGCTGCTCTACGGCCTTGCCGATCACCAGATCTCCAGCCGCAAGGCCCAAGTCGCCTCGCTCACCGCTCAGGCTCAGCAGGCGCAGGCACGCGCCACCGCGCTCGCCCCATACACGAGCTTCCTGGCGATGCGCGAACAGCGCATTCAGGCGGTCGATGCGCTCGTGAACTCGCGCTTCGACTGGGCGCACGCCTTCCACGAACTCGGGCGCGTGCTGCCGTCCAACGTCTCGCTTACCTCGCTGTCCGGCACGGTCGGCTCGACCTCGGGCGCATCCACGAGCTCGAGCGCCAAAGCGGGCGCTTCGTCCTCGGTCGCCTCGGCTACTCCGCCCGGGAGCGTGCCCACGTTCACGATCGCCGGCTGCACCACCGGCCAGGCCGAGGTTGCGCTGACGCTCGACCGCCTGCGCCTGATCGACGGCGTCAGCGAAGTGGCGCTGCAGAGCTCCACCAAATCCAGCTCCACCGGTGGTGGCGCCAGCGCCAGCGCCAGTGGTGGCTGTGAGGTCGCTTTCAACGTGCAGGTCACCTTCGACGCTCTGCCGACCATCCCCTCATCCGGCTCGACGACCACGACGGTGTCCGCTTCCACGAGCGGTACCGCATCCGTCACGGGAGCGGCACGATGACCGGCCGCGATCGCATCGTGTTTGTCGGCCTGGCGGCCCTCGCCGTGCTTGCCGCGGTATGGCTGCTGGCCGTCTCCCCGGAGCGTGAAAAGGCGTCCAAGCTCGCCACGGAAGTGAGCGCCGCGCAGGCGCAGCTCGCGACCGCCGAAAGCCAGGTCTCGAGCGCCGCCGCCGCGCAGGCTCAATATCAGACGGCATACGCCTCGATCGTGAGCCTCGGCAAAGCCGTCCCGGCCGATCAGGAAGTGCCCTCGCTGATCTACCAGCTGGCGCGGGCGACCGGCCAGAAGAACGTCGAATTCGCTTCGATCACCGCCAGCGGCGCCGGCGCGACGACGAGTCCCGCTTCGAAAGCGAGCGCCGCCACCGGGGCGAGCTCCGCCGCGAGCGTCTCCGCCACGGCGGCGAGCGCGGGCTTCACGCAGATGCCGTTCACGTTCGTGTTCAACGGCAGCTTCGAAAGCCTTTCCAGCCTGTTCCACCAGCTCGACGGCTTCGCGCTGCGCACAACCTCGGGCGGGGTGCAGGTCAGCGGCCGCCTGCTCACGGTGCAGAGCATCAAGCTCGCGCCCCAGACCAGCTCCGGCGCCAGCTCGGGCAAGCCTTCCGAACAGCTCTCGGGCACGATCACGGCGACCGCCTACGTGCTCCCCGCCGGCCAGGGCCTCACGGGCGGCGCAACGTCCGCCGGTCCCGCCGGCACGGCGACGCAGACAGCTTCCACCGGAGCTTCCAGCTCCGCCAACGCCCCGGCCGTGGTCCAGGTGAACCCATGAACGACTTTCTCAACTCACTCAAGTCGGACCTGCTTGACAGGCGCTTCCTGCCCGTCCTCGCGCTGCTCGGCGTCGCGCTCATCGCCACGCTCGCCTATGCCGTGCTCGGCGGGAGCTCCTCGACGAGTCCGGCACCGTCTCCGAGCGTCGCCTCCTCCGGCGCGACGAAGGCGACCGGAGTAGTGGCCATCAGCCAGGCGCCCGTCAACTCCAACCAGGCGGTCGCCGAGACGACCAGCGGCGCCTCCAAGCAGCACTCCGGCCACACGCGCAACCCGTTCACGCCGCTACCGGAAGCGAAGAAAGCCACCACCGGCATCGCCAAGGGCTCGAGCTCTTCCGGCACGAGCTCATCGAGCTCTGGCAAATCCACCCAAAGCTCCGGGGGGACGACTCCCACCACGACCAAACCGAGCGCTCCGGCGAAGCCCAAGGTCTACATTCACTTCCACGTGACCGCGCAGTTCGGCGTTGTGCCGACCCCGGTTGCGGGAACGCCGCCGCAGCCCGCGCAGCTGAAGACGTACGCGGACATGGCTCTCAACGAACCGCTTCCCGGCAGGGAAAACCCGCAGCTCGTGTACCTGGGTGTGGAGCTGAGCACCGGCAAGGAAGCAGCGTTCGCGCTCACCGGCGAGGCGATCCTGCACGGCAGCGCCACCTGCAAGCCGAGCCCGACGCAGTGTCAGGCGATCGTGTTGCAGGCTGGGCAGAGCGAGACGCTCGAAGTCGTCAGTTCGACCGGTCAGGCCACAACTTATGAACTGAAGCTCGTGAGCATCAGCAAGAGCGTGAGCTCCGCTTCCGCCGCTCGGGCTCACTCCGCCTCCCGTGCCCAGTCGAAGGCCGGGCGCGAACTGCTGCGCCGCGACGGCATGTCGACGCTGTCAGGCCTGCGCTACTCCCCGCAGCAGGGCGGACTCGTGCTCGTCGAGCACCCGGCGGTCGCCGCCCGGGCGCACGCCGCCAAGCGCCGCCACAGGCGCTGAAGCCTCAGCAAATAAGCTAAGGCGGACATGAGCATCCGCCTGATAACCGCCGGCGAGTCCCACGGCCCCGGCCTGACCTGCATCGTCGAGGGCCTGCCCGCGGGGCTGCGCCTGCACCAAGATGCCCTCAACGCCGATCTGGCCCGCCGCCAGCTCGGCCATGGCCGGGGCGGGAGGATGAAGATCGAGCGCGACCGCGCCGAGGTCACCGCCGGCCTGCGCCACGGCCTCACTCTGGGCGATCCGGTCGCGCTGGCGGTCGCAAACCGCGACTACCCCAACTGGGAAGAGCGCATGAGCCCCTGGCCCGTCGACGAGCCGGTAGCCGAGGTTCATCTGCCGCGCCCCGGCCACGCCGATCTCGTCGGCGCACAGAAGTACAACCACTCGGACATCCGCAACGTCCTCGAGCGGGCCTCCGCACGCGAGACGGCCGCACGTGTCGCCGGCGGCGCGCTGTGCAAGGCGTTCCTCGCCACGCTCGGCGTGCAGGTGCGCTCGCACGTGATCCAGATCGCCTCAGTCCACGCGCCCGCGCCCGCCGCGCCGCTGCAGCTGGAGGACTTCGCCGAGGTCGACGCCTCGCCCGTGCGCTGCCTGGACGCCGACTCCAGCCGCGCGATGGTGGCGGAGATCGACCGGCTGCGCAAGGCAAACGAGTCGCTCGGCGGCGTGTTCGAGGTGCAGGTGTTCGGGTTGGTTCCGGGACTCGGCTCGCACGTCTCCTGGGAACAGCGCCTGGACGGCCGCCTGGCGATGGCGATCTGCTCGATCCAGGCGCTCAAGGGCGTCTCGATCGGCGACGGCTTTCACGTCGCCGGCCTGCCCGGCTCCCGTGCTCACGACGAGATCTTCTACGACGACGTGCGCGGCTACTACCGCGAGACCAATCGCGCAGGGGGTCTGGAGGGCGGCATGACCAACGGCCAGCCGCTGATCGTCCGCGGCGCGATGAAGCCCCTGCCGACGCTCACCAAGCCGCTGCGCTCGGTCGACACGTCCACGCACGCGCCCGCCGAGGCGCTTCGGGAGCGCACGGACTCCTGCACCGTTCCCGCGGCGGGTGTCGTCGGCGAGGCGATGGTCGCGCTCGTGCTCGCCGATGCCTACCGGCAGAAGTTTGGCGGCGACCACATCGACGACATCCTGCAGGCCGTCCGCGCTTACTGTGAGAGGATCGGGTGGCGTTCGTCCTGATCGGCTTCATGGGGGCCGGCAAGTCGACGGTAGCCGGTCGGCTGGCCCAGTTGCGAGGCGGGAGCGCGCTCGACAGCGACGCCCTGCTGGCCGAGCGTTTTGGCCACTCCGTCGCCCGGGAGTTCGAGCTGCACGGCGAGGAGTCGTTCCGAGCTGCTGAGGAGGAGCTCGTGTGCCAGGTGCTGGCGGACGCTGCCCAGCGCGATGTGTTCGCGCTGGGCGGAGGCAGCGTCCTGTCCGCCCGGGTGCGCGACGCCCTGGATGGCCACTTGACCGTGCTGCTCGACGTCGATCCGCTGGTTGCCTGGGAGCGCGTCCGCGTGGCCGAGGATGGCTCCGAGCGTCCTCTTGCCCGTGATCGCGAGGCGTTCCTGGCTCTCTACTCCGAGCGCTCGGCGCTGTATGAGCAACTGGCCGATGCCGTGCTGCTGTGGGCGAGCGCCGTGTCGGGTGAGTATCCGGTGTTGGTCGGCCGTGGGCTGTTGCGGTCCGGTGATAAGAGCCGGCTGGAGGCGATCTGGCCATTGGAACGCTCGCGATCTCGCCCTTTCCTCGTCAGCGACGAAACCGTGTCCGCGCTCTACGCGGGTCGGCTGGGCGAGGTGATGGGGACGATTACGATTTCACCCGGAGAGGAGCACAAGACGCTCGAGGGCGCCGAACACGTCTGGCGAGAGCTGCTCGATGCCGGCATGACCCGCGCCGACCACGTGGTCGCGTTGGGCGGTGGCGTAGTCGGAGATCTCGCGGGGTTCTGCGCGGCCACCTATCAGCGTGGCGTGCCCGTCGTGCACGTTCCTACGACGCTTGTGGCCCAGGTCGACTCCGCCTACGGAGGCAAGACCGGCGTGGACCTGCCCGACGCCAAGAACTACGTTGGCGCCTATCACCAGCCGGCGGGTGTGATCGTCGATCCCGATACGCTTGCGACGCTGCCACCTGCTGAGCTTGCGGCCGGGTGGGTGGAGGTGCTGAAGACCGCGCTGATCGCGGGGGGTGCGCTGTGGGAACGTGTCAGTGCCGCCGAAGGGTGCGAGATGGACGAGCGCACGATCCTCGACTGCGCCCGCACCAAGCTCGCGATCGTGGCCTCCGACGAGCGCGACGGCGGGCGCCGCCAGGTCCTGAACCTGGGGCACACCGTCGGCCACGCGATCGAGACGGTCACCGGCTATGCGCGCTACCGTCACGGCGAGGCTGTTGGTCTCGGTCTGCTGGTCGCGCTGCGGCTCTCTGGCGCCGATGCTCTGCGCGAACAGGCGCGCGAGCTGCTGGCCGCCCGCGAGCTGCCCGTGACGCTCGAGCGCGGCGAGGTGGACGTCGACGAGATCGTCGCGGCCACCGCGCGCGACAAGAAGCGCCTCGGCGTTGGTGCCGTTCCCTTTGTGCTCGCGAGCGCCCCGGGAGACGTAGAGTTCGGTCAGGAGATCTCCGAGGGCGAGCTGCGCGCCGCCGTGCAAGAGTTGATCGCCTCATGATTCAACCCGGTGTGGCATGAGCTCCTCCGAGTCGATCCGTCCCACTCGGCGCGTAGAGGTCATGCACGGGGTGAATCTCGACATGCTCGGCCGGCGCGACCCGGCTCACTACGGCACGATCACGTTGATGCAGCTCGAGCAGCGCATCTCGGAGCTCGCGGCGGAGCTCAATCTGGAGGTGCGGTTCTTGCAGACCAACGCCGAGTCGGAGTTCGTCGAGCACCTGCACGGGCTTCCCGACCTCGTTGACGGCGTGATCCTAAACCCCGGCTCGTGGACGCACTACGCGTACTCGATCCACGACGCGTTGGAGCTGGCCGGTCTGCCCGCCGTGGAGGTCCACCTGTCCGACGTGCAGTCTCGCGAGCCCTGGCGGCGGATCTCGGTCATCGGCGACCTGTGCCTGGCCACGTACTCAGGCAAGGGACCCGACGGATACCGGTTGGCGCTGGAGCGGCTACGCACCGAGCTGGATGAGGGAGCATCGTGAGCTTCGACATCTGTCGGCGTTCATGACTCTCGATCTGGCCAAACGCGTCGAGCGCCTCGTGGCCCACGCGCGGGAGCACGAGCACAAGCCCGAGGTGCTGCTTGTCTACACGCCCATCAACGTCCGCTATCTGGCGGGGTTCACCGGCAGTCATGCGCTTCTGCTGATCGACGTGGGCGACCGGCTCGGGGGACATCGATTTCTCACCGACTTCCGCTACAAGACCCAGTCCGCAGAGCAGGTCCCCGGCGATCTGTTCGCCTGCGAGGTCATCGACGACGGTAAGCTGCTCGACGCCACGGCCGAGAAACTGAAGGAGCACGGCGACGCCGGCTGTCTCGGGTTCGACGACGCGCACTTCACGGTCGCCCAGCATGATCACCTGCGCGAGCTGTTGCCCGAGGTGTGGGATCTCGTTCCGTGTGGGGGACTGGTCGAGCGTCTGCGGGCGGTCAAGGAGCCCGCGGAGATCGCTCGCATCCATTCCGCCACTCAGCTCGCGGACGAGGCGTTGCGCAAGGCCATCCTGGAGCGTGGGGTGGTGGGTCGCACCGAGCGCGAGGTGGCCATCGATCTGGAGCTGACCGTGCGGCGCATGGGCGCCGAGCCCAGCTTCCCCACGATCGTCGCCTCCGGCGCTCACGGCGCTCTGCCCCACGCCGAGGCCCGCGACGAGCCGATCGCTCAGGACGTGCTCGTCACGATCGACTGGGGCGCCCTGCTCGATGGCTACTGCTCGGACTGTACGCGCACATACGCGACCGGGGAGGGGATCAGTACACGCGCGCGCGAGGTGTACGAGCTGGTCCGCTCAGTCCAAGCGACCGCTGTGGCGGCCGTGCGAGCAGGGCCGAGCGGGGTGGAGCTCGACGCGGTCGCGCGCGATCTCATCGAGGCCGCCGGCTACGCGGATGAGTTCGGCCACGGGCTCGGCCACGGCGTGGGGATGGAGGTGCACGAGGGACCGCGGCTTTCGCGCACGGCCGGCGAGGATCCGATTCCAGCGGGCGCTGTCGTGACGGTTGAGCCCGGCGTCTACGTACCCGGGGAGTGCGGCGTTCGCATCGAGGATCTGCTCGTTGTCTGCGCCGACGGTCACGAGGTGCTGACAGGACTCCCCAAGGATCTGACCGTGATCTCCTGAGCGGCCACGCGCGCCGATCCTGCGTGGCGAGCGCGCAATGGTGAGCCGCCATACAACCGCAGCGCGAGCCCAGCGCACAGTGGCAGCGTCCATGCGAGGAAAAACGCCGCCTGCAGATCGGCGGAGGCGTTGTGGGCAGGCAGCCATTGGAAGCTCACCCACGCAAGCGCCGTGCTCGCCAGTGCCAACACAGGAGGGCGGGCGTTATCACCGCACACCTCCCATGCGAGCAGCGCGAAGACGAACGGCAGCGCGTAGTAGACGGTGTCCCACGTGTCCAGCAGGCAGCGGAGCAGCAGCACCAACGCAAGCAGCAGCAGCGCATCGCGTTCGCTCAGTGCTCCACATCCCGCTCGCCGGCGTCGCTGCAGCCACAGCGCTCCAGCCAATCCCAGCCCGACCACGACGATCAGTGGGTGGCTGACCATACCTGTCCACGCGGGTCCCGTTCGGTAGCCGGGCTTGGGTGCGCCGAACAGGCCGTGTACGGGCAGACCGTGCCGGCCGAGGAACCACCACATCTGCCACGGCTGGAAGATCGTGCTCTGGGGTGAGGCCACCGCGCGGGTGCTGGCCGCGAACCCGCCCGAGGAGACGAGCGCAAGCGGCGCAAGCACGACGGTGGTCACAACTCCCGCGCTCGCCAGACAGGCGATCTGTTGTCGCCCGGCCCGCAGATGTGCACGCAGCCGAGAAAACGCACGCGAGCCGGAAAGATCGTCCGCGCGTGCAGGACGCAGCGGCAGCGCCAGCAGCACCGGCCCGGCGGCAAGCAGAGCCCACTCCTTGTTCGCGATCGCCAGGCCCAGCAGCACGCCCGCCCAGATCGAGTGTCCCCGGCTGGCCAGCAGCACCGCGGCGACGCACAGGCTCGCGCCCAGCAGTTCCTCGGGATGGCCCAGTTCCAGCGCTCGCAACGTCAGTGGGTTGGCAACGCACACGCCCAGTGCGACCGCCCGCCAGAGCGGCGGGCGCCCGGCGGCGCGCATCCGCGCGCACAGCCACACGCCGAGCGCGGCCGCGGCCAGCAGGCAGGGCACGGCGACCATCCGGTACACCGCGAGCTGACCGCCGCCCCACAGTCCCGGCAGCAGCGCGAACGGCGCGCGCTCGATCAGCGAACCGCCGTAGGCGGGGGCGAGGCGCAGGAACTCGAGCACATGACCGTGGATCAGCGCGCTGAACGCCGGCTGGACCTCGGTTTCATAGTCGTTCCACGCGAACCCGTACAGCCCCAGCCACCCCATCGCCACGCTCGCGGCCCCGGCCGCCAGCGCGCACAGGGCGTTCTCGCGCGCAAGTCGCCTCATGTGTTGGCATCGGCGTTCCGCGGGGGTTGCTTGAGCCTCAAACCGGCACGCCATCCGCGGCCGGCGCGCGCCCGCTACGCTGCCAGACCGTGATTACAACCAACCAATTCAAGAACGTGCGTAGACCGTATTGCTGATCGCGTGTCCTGACAACAGGGCTGGCAATCCGCTCGTGTCGCGGGGATGAGATCGGGGCATCAGCGCTGCTCCGGGAGCAGGGTCAGGCCTGGTGCGGCAGGTGATCTCCGGGCCGCACGCGGCAGGCCGAGGGACTCACCATCCGCGCGCACGATCAAGCCGGATGCCGAGCCTGCTGGAGATCTGCTCGACCAGATCGGAGTCGGTGTGATAGATCGCGGCGGCGTCCCTGTGCCTGAGCGACGAACCGGCCGCGCGGGCGACGCCGCCCACGACCGTGGCGGCGAGCGCCGCGGGAGGCTCCACCGCGTCGACGGCATCCTGGATGCGCCACCAGGTCGCAAGACAGCGTGCGACGAACGGCAGTCCGCTGCGCTCCAGCTCGGTCTCCCACAACAGGCCAGCAACCGCGTCGAGCGCAACCTGGGGCGCCGGAGCGCCCTCATGCAGGCGGGAGCGCATCTCAGCGGTCGCTCCTGTATGTGGTGGCAGGATAAAGGGGTGCGGCATCGGCATCAGCTCGCTGACCGCGGGCGTGTCACCCTGCCCAGACCAGAACAGCGCATAGGGGTAGGCCAATCCGCCCACGACGATCTCGCCCGTCGTCAGCTCGAAGCCCGCACCGCCGGTGCGCCGGGTGGTTTCGGCCTCATCCGGGTATGTCGACGCGGTCGCCTCGGCCGGGCGTAGCCCTGGTGGGATCCCGAGCGCGCACATCGGCGCGGCCTGCCCATAGAGCCGGTAGAGGGCGAGCGCCGGCGAGTCTCGCTGCAGCTTCTTGCGCGGCCAGCGCTCGCCGCTGGCAAGCTGCTGCCACAGGGCGAGGGCGAGCTTGTTGCCGGCGCGCTCGACGGTGTCGGTCCTTGTGCGGGCCGGCAGCGGCCGGCCGGCGCGAGTGCTGTTCTGCGCCTTCGCGGCCGCCGGCGGCCGCGCCCGCTGCGTCGCTTGCCGTCTCGCCGGCGCCGGCATCGGGGCGGCGGGCGTCGCCGGTGTGGACGCATCGCGGGACGCTGCGCGGGGCATGCACGATGTGCAACCGAGCCTGTCCTTGCCGGCCACGAGCGGCTGCGCCGCGTCGCAGGAGAGGCAGCGAACCGGAGCGAGCTCTTCGGCGAGTGGCAGCCACGTCATCGTGAGCGGGAAGCGGCGCTGCCCGCGGAGCACCTCGACGGACAGCACAAACGCGGGCAGATGGACGAGGTGCAGGCGGAAGGGCTTGATCTCGTGCCGGGCTGTGAGCTCCTCTTCGATCTCGCGCCGCCGGCGAGCGCGCTCGAGCCTGGTCGCCTCCGCCTGGGCGTCGAGCATCCTCAGGCGATCGGCGTCGGCCGATCCACGCCGCCGCTCTATCGACTCAAGCGCTGCGTCGTAATAGGCGTCGGCGCGCTGAAGCTCGGAGGCGAGTGACCGGCGCGCCTGCATCGCGAGCGACTCCTGCCGTGTGTCGGCCCGCCGCCGCAGCTGCTCGTGGGCGGCCGTGATCGCACGGGGCAGGTCGATCGGCAGCACACGGTGGCACACGTCGGGCCGGGGCATGCGCGGCTGTCGCAGCGCGCCTGCAAGCACGCCCTCTGAAACCTCGAGGCCCGTATGGGCGTCGACCCAGGACTCCTCCTGCTCTCCGAAGCGAAGCGTCAGCGACGCCGCGTAGTCGATCATTGCCCCGACTCGCAGCAGTGGCAGGTACGCTGGCAGCGGGTCGCCAGTGGCATCTATGCGTCCGTGCTCGACGGACATCAGCTCTCGGGCGCGATCCTGCAGCGCAGACCGTGCGGGCGGTCGCGAGCTCGGCCACGGCAGCCAGCAGCGGCCCACGTCGCCCTCGGTGAGCACGTCGGTCGCGGCCCTCTCCAGCGCGGGATGGCCAGCTGTCATCAACACCGCGCTCTCATCCCGGGCGAGGTCGGGATCGGCCGTGACGGTGAGCTCCTCAGGCAGCTCGAACGCCTGCTGGAGGTGCTCGGGCAGCACGAGCAGCGCTTGGTTCCCGGCGTTCTCGACGAGAGCTCCTTGCCGCTCTGCATAGCGCAGCCAGAATCCGAGTGCGGGCTCCTCCACGAGGGCGGAGGCGCCAAGGAGACCCATCACGCGGCCGCGAACTCGTCGATGCGGTCGCGGCTCTCTGCATAGGCGGTGCGCGCCTGTGCGAGCCGCTCGCCGACTGCGGTGAGCCTGTTCTCGAGCTCGCCGTCGTCTGCGCTCTGAACGTGTTCGCGGAAGACGAGCCCCTCCAGGTCGAGATCGTCCTCGACCCGTCCCAGGATCATGTCGAGCTCGCCTACGACGAGCTCGAAGAGGTTGATCTTCGCCTGGAGAACCTCGAGCAGTCGCTGCTCGAGGGTGCCCGCCGTCACGAGGTTGGTGAGGCAGACATCATGTTGCTGGCCGATGCGGTGAATGCGCCCGAGTCGCTGCTCGATCCGCATAGGGTTCCAGGGCAGGTCGAAGTTAACCATCGCATGGCAGAACTGCAGATTGCGCCCCTCGCCCGCCGCCTCTGTGCTGAGCAGAATTGGCGCTTCGCCCGCAAAGGCGGCGATCGCCGCGTCCTTCTGGGTGCGTGTGAGGCTGCCGTGGTATGCGATCACGGGCAGATCATGCCTCTCCAGCAGTGCGCTGAGATGCTCGAGGGTCCGCTTGAAGGCGGTGAACACGACGACCTTCTCGTTGCGGGCGCAGTGGCGGGCGATCAGCTCGATCAGCGTCGTGGCCTTGCCGCTCACTCCCCCTGCGGCCTCGACCGCTTCCGCGTGCGCGACGAGGTCTTCGAAGCCCAGATTGCGCAGGCTTGGCAGGCACGCAGAGAGACTCGATCCCGCGATCTGCTGGACGGTGCGCAGCGCAAGCGCTTTGGCGGGTCCTGCGCCGCGAGCCTCGGCGCGCACCCGCTCCGAGATGGCGCGGTAGAGCTCGGACTCGCCCGAGGAAGGCTGGACGCAGACAGTCTCGGCGATCCTGCGTGGCAGCATGAGCGCGATCTCGCTGCGGCGGTGGCGCACCATGATCTCGCGCAGCGCGAGTCGCAGGGCGGCAACCTCGCGCGCCTGTCTGCCGTCGCCGGCGCCGTGACGGCGGCGGAACTCTGCGGCTGCGCCGAGAGAGCCCGGACGCACGATGCTGACGAGCTGGAAGAGGTCGGACAGGCGGTTCTCGATCGGGGTGGCGGTGAGCAGCAGCATGTAGCGGGCGCGCAGCGAGCGCCCAAGGCGGGCCGAGGCGCTGCGCGGGCTCTTCAGCCTGTGCGCCTCATCGACGATCACGAGATCCCAGCTATCCTTCACCAGCGTCGATCGCAGCGGGTCGCGGCGGGCGGAGGCAAGCGATGCGACGATCACTGGGTTGGTCACAGCGGGTGGCGGAGTCGCGAACCTCGGACCGCTTGCGATCGCGCAAGGCAGCGCGAACTTACGCTCCAACTCCTCACGCCACTGGCCGACAAGCCCCGCAGGCGCGAGCACCAGTACACGACCGGCGAGGCCGCGCAGCCTCAGCTCGCTCAAGATGATGCCCGCCTCGATCGTCTTGCCAAGCCCGACCTCGTCTGCGAGGATCGCCCTGCCCTGCATGTGGCGCAGCACTCTGGAGGCGGCGTCAAGCTGGTGCTCGAACGGCTCGAAGCGCAGCCGCGGCAGGCACATCAGCGTCTCGAAGCCGGGCCGCGCCCATACCGCAAGTGCTTCTTCGACAAGCTGCGAGTGCTCCTCAGTGACCGGCGCATCGCCGGTCAAGCGCGCGGTCAATGGGCGGTAGGCGTCAACGCTGGAACTCATCGCGAGGCTCTCATCCTTGCATCTACACTGGACGCATGCTGCGTCAGGCGGGGCGATCCCGCACGCAGCGGCAATCTCTTGGCGGACTGCCCCGTGCCATCAGTGATCTCGCCTGTTCGACCACGGCACGATCGGTCGTCGCCGAGCAGTAGAGCCGTCCGTTGCTCTCCGCTGCGCGAAGGGTCGGTGCTCGGTCCGAGGCGCCGCATAAGCTCGCCCGATGGCTGCGGCGAGGCGATCGAAGAAGACGGCTGGTTCGGCTGCTGGTGGGTCTCCGCCGATCCGGCGGCGATGGCGCGACTATAAGACTCCTTCGGGGCGCAGCCCGGTCGAGGAGTTCATCGGCGAGCTGTCCGACTCTGACGCCGCGGCTGTGCTGGCCGGCATGGAGGAGGTGCGGGACCGGGGCTTGCGCGCCGCGCGCCATCTGGGCGGCGAGATCTGGGAGGTGCGGGTGGACGGCGATCGCGTGATCTACCGCATCTTGTTCGCGGAGGAAGGCAGCCGCGGCCAGGTTCTATTGGCGCTCGAGGGGTTCAACAAGAAGACTCAGAAGACGCCTCCGTCCATCGTCAAGCTGGCGAAGAGGCGCCTGGCGGACTGGCGGCGGCGAGGCGACCGGAAGCGCGAGGCGCGCGGCAGGCGCCCGCTACACCGATGAGGTGTGATAGTCTATCTCCAGAAAGAGATACCAGCAGAGATATCGGACCTCATTCGTTAGGCGGAGAGCATGCCCGAACGTGACTTCCTAGAGGAGATGATCGACAAGCGCACGGCGCGCAGTCCCGAGTTTCCGCGGCTGATGGACGCGGCTCGCCGGCGTCGCGAACTGCTTCGTGCTCTGACCGAGCAGCGTGAGGAGCAGAAGCGCTCACAGACCACGATCGCCGCTGCGATGGAGACATCGCAGTCCTTCGTCGCGCGTCTAGAGAACACGGCCGCCGACACGAAGATCTCGACCGTCGATCGCTACGCCGAGAGCCTCGGCTTCATCGTACAGTACCACTTGATCCCGGCGGCCAAGGCGAACGGGTCTCCGGCGGTCGTGATTCACGCGTAGTACGTACCACGTCGTGGTGATCGGCTCGCTACGCTGCCAGACCGTGATTACAACCAATCAGTTTAGATTGGTGTCTAGAACGTATCGGCAGGGCTTGACAGCCGCGGCATTCGCACGCTGACGACTGTTGGTTGAGGCGCCTCCAAGTCTGATCCGCCGACAACGCCGAGATCACCCATCCGCCGCGCGGTATCGAGCAGCTTGCCGTCGAAGCAGCCCACGACCTCGTTGTGGGCGCGAACCGCCGAGTCAAGACCCTTGGAGGCCTTGGCAAGCTGTTTTGTCACGTCCGCCAGGCGCTTCACGAGCACAGCCCCAAGCTCCCGAATCTGCTCGGCGTTCTCGGACAGCTCGGCCTGATGCCAGCCGACGGCAACTACCTGCAAAAGAGCAAACAGCGTGCTGGGCGTGGTGATAACTACTCTCTGTCGGATGGCGTACGCAAGCAGTTCAGGATCACGTGCCGCCGCGGCGGCGAACGCGGCCTCCGAGGGGATGAACAGGACCACCATCTCGGGCGCATGAGGGAACTGAGACCAATATGCCTTCTGGGCGAGCGTTTGCACGCACGACCTGACGTTGCGGGCATGCTTAGCAAGCAACTCCTCTCGGATCCCTGGCTCCTCCGCGTTCAGGCTGTCCTGGTAGGCGTCCCAGGTTGCCTTGCTATCGACGGGCACACAGCCACCGGTCGGCAGACGGAGGACGAGATCCGGTCGTCCTGATCGCTCGCCGTCGGATATGTGCACTTGAACGTCGAAATCTACGTGCTCTCGCAGCCCGGCGGCCTCAACGAGGTTCTGCAACGTGAGCTCGCCCCAGCGTCCGCGGTCGCCGGCGTGGCCGAGCAGCTGGTTCCACTGCGTTGCCTCGGTCACCATGCGCTCCTGCTGGCGGCTCACCCCGTCAAGCAGTCCACGCAACTCCCCCAGCGAGTCAGCGATGCCAGGATCGCCGTCAGCGTGGCGGCGCAGCACCACGATTATCAGGGTCGCAGCACTTGCTGCACCCAAGACGTAGCTGATCAGAAGGCCCACGATCTGAGTATCGGCGACCGAGGCGCTTAAGTTGAGATTTATCCGACTATTTGGTATTTGCCCGGGCCGCTGCGACACGTCTGACCGCGGCGTCGGTCGCGGACGCTGATCGATCCCCATCTCCTGGCGCTGATTTCCGCAAAGAGCGGCACGAGCTTCGTGGCAAGCGCGAGCCGTCCGAAGCGCGTCGTATCTTCATCAGGCGATGACGGAACGACAGTCAAGCGAAGTCGAGAAGGTGCTCCTGCACGTCAGCGACGCTCGGTCGCGGGCTCGCAGGGCGGCAGAGGCCTGTGCCCAGGATGGAGCCGAAGCCCATATCGTCGCAGCGCTGACCGACGCGGAGCAGCAGCTTGCCGCACTTCATCGCAAGCTGTCGCAGGGCACGTACTACGCGGTGCCCGACAAGTCCCTGAAGCTTGCCGTCTAGTCACGGGCCGGCCGGGCCGTGACCGTTGAAGAAATCAAGCGCAACCTCGTCGAGTTCGCGCGTAAGTGGAGCCTCTACGACGGCAGTGAGCGCGCGGAGGCGCAGACGTTCCTCAACGAGTTGTTCGCGGCCTACGGGCAGGATCGCTACGAGGTCGGCGCACGTTTCGAGGAGGCGCAGGCCGGCCGCTTCTTGGACCTGATCTGGCAGCGGGTTTGCCTCGTGGAGATGAAGCGCCCGAGCGAGGCCGGGCACCTGGCCAAGCACCGCGAGCAGGCCTTCGGCTACTGGCGCAACGCCGCCGATTCCGAGCACAACCTTCCGGCACCGCATTTCGTTGTCCTCTGCGCCTTCCATCGCTTCGAGATCTGGGAGCCGGGCGAGTACCCCAACGCGCCGCGGGCTGAGTTCGACCTCGTCGAACTACCTGAGCGCCTCGACGCGCTGATGTTCCTCGCGGGCCACGAGCCGATGTTCATCGGCACGCAAGCCGCCGTGACGAAGGATGCTGTTGGGCTCGTCACCGGTCTCTTCGCCGCCCTGGGAGAGCGTCGGGCGGCGCCGTCAGACGAGCTGCGCGACTTCGCGCTGCAGTGCGTCTGGTGCATGTTTGCCGAGGATCTCGGCCAGATCGAGTCCCACCTGTTCACGCACATCGTCGACGAGCTGGTCGCGCACCCCGAGCGCTCAAGCGCCGATGACCTGGGGCAGCTGTTCGAGTGGCTAAACCGCGATAGGCCGCGCCCCGCTGGCGGTCTCTACGCGACGACGCGATACGTCAACGGGGCGTTGTTTCAGCACCCCGCGCGTATCCACCTCGACCAGGACGAGCTGCGTACTCTGCGCCTCGCCTGTGACTACGACTGGAAGAAGGTCGAGCCGCACATCTTCGGCTCACTCCTGGAGGGCGCACTCGGCCGCGAGAGCCAGTGGGCGCTCGGTGCGCATTACACCCACGAGGTCGACATCCAGAAGGTCATCAAGCCGTCGATTGTCGACCCCTGGCGCGAACGTATCGAGGACGCCTCGACGCTCGATCAAGTCCAGCAGCTCCAGAACGAGCTTCTCAACTACGTCGTCCTCGACCCAGCCTGCGGCTCCGGCAACTTCCTCTACATCGCCTATCGCGAGCTCCGCCGGCTCGAGCGGCGGCTGCATGAGAAGGAGCGTGACCTACGGCTCGCACAGGGACGCCGACGAGCAACGCAAGGAGCGCTCACCGCGTTCTTCCCGCTCACGAACATCAAGGGCATCGAGATCAACGCGTTCGCGGTGTCGCTCGCGCGTGTGACGCTCTGGATGGCACACAAGCTCGCCGTTGACGAGCTTGACCTGGACGAGGCGACGCTGCCACTCGAGAACCTCTCCGGCATCCAGGCCGCCGACGCGCTACGCATCGACTGGCCTCGCGCCAGCGTCATCATCGGCAATCCACCATTCCACGGCGACCGACATCTCCGTGGCCTGCTCGGCGACGACTATGTCGAGTGGCTCAAGGACACCTTCCACTGTGGAATCAAGGACCACTGTGTGTATTGGTTCCGCAAGGCCCAGGATCACCTGGAGTCTGGGCAGCGAGCGGGTTTGGTCGGAACGAACTCGATCTCGCAGAACCGTGCTCGATCGGCAAGCTTGAGCTACATCGTCGAGAACGGAGGCATCATCACCGACGCGGTCTCCTCGCAGCAGTGGCCCGGTGATGCGGTCGTTGAGGTGTCGATCGTCAACTGGGTTCAGCACCCGGATTCCGCGCCCGAGCGATTGATGCTCGACAACGTCGAGGCGAAGGGCATCGACACGGCGCTCCGAGATTCAACGATCCCGATCGCCGACGTTCCCGTCTTGCCCGCCAACATCGGCAAGGCGTTCCAAGGCTTCCTTCCCGGGGCGAAGTTCGACATCACCGTCGAGGAAGCGCGAACCATCCTCGCTGCTCAGGATGCCCACTACGAGGATGTCGTGCTGCCTTACCTCGATGGGCGCGACATCACGCGAACGATCGACCAAAGCCCTACGCGATACACCATCGACTTCCGACAGATGAGCCTCGAGCGGGCCATGGCATATACGGCGGCTCTGGAGATCCTTCGTGAGCAGGCGCAAGAGGCGCGAGAGCAGAGCACGAGCTACCACCGCAACCCACGTTGGTGGCAATTCCTCTGGCCGCGACCCGAGTTCCGGCAAGCCGTCGAGGGGCTCCCCCGGTTCATTGCTGGTACGGCAACGTCGAAGCGCGTGTACTTCGTATGGTGTGAGCCACACTGGCGCCCGAGCAACTCAACGAACATCTTTGCGCTCTCTGAAGACTTCGCTATGGGCATGCTCAGCTCAACGATTCACATTGACTGGGGCATCGCTCGATCTTCGACGATGCGAACCGATCCCCGCTACACCCCCAGTAGCGCATTCGACACGTTCCCCTGGCCGCAGACGACGAATGACCAGCGTGAGCAGATCGGTGCGCTCGCCCGCGAGTTGCTCGCCGTGCGCTCTGCGCTCTGCACCGAGCACACGATCGGTCTCACCGTCCTCTATAACCGCCTCGATGACGGTGCGTTCGACGAGCTGCGATCGCTCCACCGCGAGCTCGACTTCGCGGTGATCGCCGCGTACGGCTGGGAGCTCGACGTGCTTGGTGACGCCAGAGAGCGTAACCGCCGCCTCTACGCGCTCAACCGGGAGATTGTCGCTGGACAGCACCCCGACTACAAAAGCCCGGGTTGATCGCCGACGCGACACAGTCCCGGCACTCGTCATCATCTCGGTACGCCCCCCCAAATATGAGTCTGAGGTGTAGCTCGCAGTTCGTAAGGGCTACGCGCGGCAGATTAGAAAGTGGTCGGTGGAGTTGATCCGAAGCGGATCTGCTCGCGATCGCCCGCTAGGCGATTGGTGCGTGTCTAGCGGGCGAACCGTAACGCTCCAGCAACCAGATCTCGACCTCTGAGATGCGGTAGCGATTCATGCCGCCCGTGCGCAGATGTGGGAGGCCGAGGAGTTGCTGGAGCTCGATCCATCGAGGGGTGACCTGCAGGTGGTCAGCGAGCTGTCGCTTGGTCGCCCATGGCTCAGGTGGCGAATAGTCGAGGCTGTTGTCCATAGGGGCGCTATCAGATCAAATTGCCAGCGTTGCTGTCCTTTGGACAGGTGCGTCGTCCGAGGGTGGTTTCCACGTCGGCGGCGCTTCAGCGCTGCCATGGCTGGTGCGTCTCGGCCCAAAGAAGCTCGCTATTAGAACGTGTTTTGAAATAGAGGTTTTCGCGGGGTTGTTCCGAAGTTTGGGGTATGTCATTCATGCGTCGGTACCCCACGGATTTGACCGATCGCCAGTGGGAGCTGGTGGAGCCGTTGTTGCCTGAGCCGCCGCCTGGGCCGGCTGGCCGTCCGCCCAGTCATGACAAGCGGGAGATCGTCAACGCGATCCTTTATCACGTGCGTGCTGGTGGGGCGTGGCGGATGCTGCCGAAGGACTTCCCGGCGTGGCAGACGGTATATGGGTACTTCCGCGACTGGAGTAATGACGGCACGCTGAAGGCGTTGCACGACGAGCTGCGTGAGCAGGTGCGCGCCTCGGAATCTCGCAACCTGGAGCCTTCGGCGGGGATCGTGGACTCGCAATCGGTCAAGGGCGCGGACACCGTGGGAGCGGCGAGCCGCGGTTTTGACGCGGGCAAGCGAATCAACGGCCGCAAGCGCCATATCGTGGTCGACACGATCGGCCTGATGCTCGTCGTGATGGTCACCGCCGCCTCCGTGCCGGACCGCAACGGTGGCGAGAGCATCCTCGAGCGTTTGCACAGAGCGCTCGGGTCGGTGCGTCACATCTTCGCCGACGGCGGCTACCAGGGTGCGCTCATCGAGCTCGCCAAGCGCTCGTGGGGAATCGTCGTGGAGGTCGTCAAGAAACCAGCCGAGCAGATCGGCTTCGCGGTCCTTCCCCGGCGCTGGGTTGTTGAGAGAACGTTCTCCTGGCTTTTGCGTTGGCGGCGCCTGGTTCGTGACTACGAGCGTCTGCCCGAGACCCACGAAGCGATGGTTCACATAGCGATGATCGGACTCATGCTCAACCGCCTCGCCCCACCACCCGGACCGAAACCCTGGACCACCAAGAAACACCGAAAATAACATTTCAAAACACCTTCTTAGCCGTATCAGGCGTTGGCTGTGACGGTCGCATACACTAGAACGGCAACCACATGCGGTCGGAGATCTGGCTTGGCCAAGCCGATTTCATGCAATCCCAGGCTGCGAATTAGCGTGCGGTTGGAGAGTCAGGGCGAACGTCAAAAACCAGCGATTTGCAGGGAAAACCTTGGTATCAACTAACCAGTTCAAGAACGGAAATCACATCGAGGTCGATGGGACGATCTACAAGATCCTCGAGTTCCAGCACGTCAAGCCGGGGAAGGGCGGGGCGTTCGTGCGCACGAAGCTGCGCAGGGCAGCCGATGGGAACGTGATCGACAAGACGTTCCGGGCGGGGGAGAAGTTCAGGCCGGTCCGCACCGAGGCTCGCAGGATGCAGTTCCTCTACGCGGACGGCGCCGACGCACACTTCATGGATACGGAGTCCTTCGAGCAGATCGCGGTTGCGGAGACGACGCTCACAGACGCGCTGCGCTGGATCAAGCCGAGCAGCGAAGTGGACCTGCTGTTCATCGATGACCAGCCCTCGGACGTGCAGCTGCCGAGCGCCGTGGACCTGGAGGTCACCCAGACCGACCCCGGACTGCGCGGCGACACGGCCTCGGGTGGGGGCACGAAGCCCGCGACGCTCGAGACGGGCGCGAGCATCCAGGTGCCGCTGTTCGTGGAGCAGGGCCAGCGCATCCGGGTGGATACGCGCTCCGGCGAATACGTCTCGCGCGCGTAGGATGCGTCGCACAGAGCAGCGCCGGGCGGCGGTTGTGGCGCTGTATCAGCACGACCTGACGGGCCGGCCACTGACGGAGGCGCTCGGCGCGAACGCTTCGCCGATGACTCGTGCGCTGGCGCACACGGCCGCCGATCGCGCGCAGGAGCTGGACGCGATCCTCGACCGGCACGCGCACGGGTGGTCGGTGCAGCGGATGCAGCCGCTGGAGCGGAGCATCATGCGGGTGGCGCTGATCGAGATGCTGCACCCCGACATCGCGCCGTCAGTGCAGCCGATCCCGGCGGAAGGGGCGATCGACGAGGCGGTGCAGAGCGCGAAGGTGTTCTGCGGCTCGGACGCGCCGGGGTTCGTGAACGGGGTGCTGGCGGCGGTGTTGCGCGAAGTGCGCGAGAATGCGCCCGAGGCGTCGCCTGCGTCATCGACCGACGAGACGCCCGGCCAAGAAGGAGCTCCGTGAACGAGGGCGGGAGACCGTAACCATGAACGAGACTATGAACGAGACCGAGCAACTGATGGACGAGCGCCTTGACGATCTGATCGCCAAGCTGGAGCGGGCCGCCGAGCAGTTGCGCTCCGGCGAGCTGAGCCCGGACGCGGCCGCGACGCTGGTGGAGGACTGCGCCGGGCTGGCGGGCGAGGCCGCGGCGGAGCTCGAGCGGCGCGCGCGTACGGAGGTCGCGACGGTCGCGCCCGGCCAGGACTCGCTCCTCTAGCGGGCTGCGGCGCTCATGACAGCCGACGTGAGGGGGGGAGAGTGTTCTTCGGAGCAGACCGATCGCCTTGAGCAGGCCGGCTACCCGGAGCACCTGCGCGTCGAGGTCGAGCGATACCTGGAGGGGATGCGCTTCTCGCACGAGTCCCTGACGGAGGGGCTGGAGGAGGCGATGCGCTACTCGCTGCTGGCGGGCGGCAAGCGCATCAGGCCGGTGCTGGCGCTGGCGACGGCGCGGGCGGTGGGCCTTCAGCAGCGCGAGATGCTGCCGCTGGCGGGCGCGATCGAGCTGATCCACACCTATTCGCTGATCCACGACGACCTGCCGGCGATGGATGACGACGAGCTGCGCAGGGGCATGCCGACGTGTCACGTGCGCTTCGGCGAGGACGTCGCGATCCTCGCCGGGGACGGGCTGTATGCGGAGGCGTTCAGACACCTGCTGACCGAGCAGCGCTCGGCGCCCGAGCGGGTGCTCGGCGCCGCGGCGGAGCTGGCGGGGGCTACCGGCGTGGACGGGATGGTCGGAGGGCAGTACGCCGACGTCAGCCCCGCGACCCCCGAGGGACCCGCCGCGCTGCGCAGGCTGCACGAGCTGAAGACGGGACGGCTGATCGGCGCGTCGGTGATCTGCGTGCTTTTGCTGGGCGGGATCGACGGACCTGCGACAATGTGCTATCGGCGCTTTGCGGCCGAGCTGGGCGTGCTGTTCCAGATCGTCGACGACATCCTCGACGTGACCGGCACGGACGATGCGCTCGGCAAGCCGCGGGGCAGCGACGAGCGACATGGCAAGCGGACATACGTGAGCGAGTTCGGCATGCAACGGGCAAGACAGCTGGCGGCGGAGTCGCACGAGACCGCGCGGGAAGCGCTCGCCCAGGCGGCGAGCACGGGCACGCGCGCAGCCGGAGCCGGGGTGGAGCTCGAGCAGATAACCGACTTCATCTACACCCGCACCTCATGACGCGCCTGCTCGACACGATCGACGACCCCAAGGACCTGAAAGGGCTCTCCGACGCAGACCTCACCCAGCTGGCCCAGGAGGTGCGCGAGCACATCATCGTCACGGTCGGCGAGATCGGGGGGCACTTCGGCGCGAACCTCGGCACGTGCGAGCTGGCCGTCGCGCTGCACTCGGTGCTGGAATCGCCCAGAGACAAGATCCTGTGGGACGTCGGACACCAGGCGTATCCGCACAAGATCCTCACGGGCAGGCGGGACGAGCTCAGCACGATCCGCCAGTACGGGGGACTGGCCCCGTTCTGCTCGATCGCGGAGTCTGAGCACGACATCATGGGCGCCGGCCATGCGTCGACCTCGATCGGCTACGCGGTCGGGATCAAGGAGGGGATGCGCCATCTGGCCAGGACCGGCGAGCGGGATGGGTCCCCCGCCCTCCCAGGCCACGACGGGCGCGACGAGGGCGCCGAGGACGGTGCGGGCACGCCCGCCGACGGCAAGGTCGTGGCCGTGATCGGCGACGGCGCGATGACCGGCGGGGTGGCGTTCGAGGCGATCGGTCAGGCGGGAGGCCTCGGCACGCCGATGGTGGTGGTATTGAACGACAACGGGATGTCGATCGCCCCGAACGTGGGCGCGCTGTCCAGGTACTTCAATCGGGTCAGGCTGAACCCGAAGCTGTGGCACGCGCGCGAGGGCGTCGAGGGTGGACTGGCGCGGCTGCCCGGTGGGATCGGCTCGGCGTTCGAGCGGTTGGGGCCGCAGCTGAAGGAGTCGATCAAGGCGTTCTGGGCGCCGGGGCTGTGGTGGGAGGAGCTCGACTGGGCTTACATGGGCGTCATCGACGGGCACGACGTGCGCGCGCTCAGGGAGGCGCTGCGCGAGGCGCTGGCGGCGCAACGCCCGGTGGTCGTGCACATCGCGACGGTCAAGGGCAAGGGCTTCGCGCCCGCCGAGGAGGGTGGCCTGGAGGGGATGGAGCGCTGGCACGCGGCCAAGCCGAACTCGATCTTGAATGGATCTCCCACCCCTCCCGCGTCCGCGCCGAGCGTTCCGGCGGCGTCAGACGCGCGGGCGAAGCCGAGCCCGGGTGGAGGGGCGCCTCAATACACCCAGGTGTTCGGCGAGGCGCTCGTGCGCGAATGCGAACGGGACGAGCGCGTCGTCGGCATCACCGCCGCGATGAACTCCGGCACGGGCCTCAGCATTCTGCAGAAGGCGCTGCCGGAGCGCTACTTCGACGTGGGTATCGCCGAGCAGCAGGCGATCCTGTTCGCGGCCGGCCTGGCGCTGCAGGGGATCAAGCCGGTCGCGGCGATCTACTCGACATTCCTGCAGCGGGCATATGACCAGATCGTGCACGACGTGTGCCTGCAGAAGCTGAATGTGGTGTTCGCGATGGACCGCGCCGGCCTGGTCGGCGACGACGGGCCGACGCATCACGGGGCGTTTGACATCGCCTACCTGCGCTGCCTGCCGAACATCGTGCTGATGGCCCCGCGCGACGAGGCGATGCTCGTGCACATGCTCCGCACCGCTCTGGCCTACGACGACGGGCCGATCGCGCTGCGCTATCCACGCGGGGAGGGCACGGGTGTGCCCCTGCCGAGTCAGCCGCGGGCGATCAAGATCGGCACCGGCGAGATCCTCTCCGAAGGCGGCGCGAGCGCGCCGGCGGGCGCCAGAGTCGCGCTGATCGGCTACGGCAGCGGCGTCGGCAAGGCGCTTGCCGCCGCCGAGGAGCTGAGCGCGAGCGAGATCGACGTCACGGTCGCCGACGCGCGCTTCGCCAAGCCGATCGACGCGGGTCTTATGGCTCAGCTCGCGGCCGAGCACGATCTGCTCGTGACGGTGGAGGAGGGCGTTCTCGCGGGCGGGTTCGGCAGCGCCGTGTGGGAGACACTGAACGAGACGGGTTTGACGGGGCCCACCCACCCGGGCGGGATTCGGATCCTGCGCGTGGGCCTGCCCGACCGGTATGTGACCCACGGCAAGCCCGCTCTACTGCACGAGGAGGTGGGCTTCACCGGCCGGCAAATCGCCGAACGCGTGCGGGCCGCGATCACCGCTCGGGAGTCGGCTCCGGTTCCTTCAACTTAAAAGAAACGACCCGCTGGGGAGGCGGGCCGTTTCTGGGAGGAGGGATGCTGCTGTACTTCGGGTCGATCACTATGTTGCCCGGAATGCCCGAACTCATGTGTGATGTTGATCACAGAGACACGCCCACGTTCGTCTCGCGGGGCGGGATCAAGCTGGAGAACGCGCTCGTCGCGTCGGGACTCGACGTGGCCGGCCGGCGGGCACTCGACGTCGGCGCCTCGACCGGTGGGTTCACGGACTGCCTGCTGCAGCGGGGCGCCGCGAGCGTTGTGGCGGTGGATGTCGGCTACGGGCAGCTCGCCTGGACGCTGCGAAACGATCCACGCGTATGCGTGCTCGAGCGCACGAACGCGCGCGGGCTGACGCCCGAGATGCTCCCGTACACGCCGAATCTGGCGAGCATCGATGTGGTGTTCATCTCACTCGCCAAGGTCCTGCCAGCCGTGCTCGGGTGTATGGCGCAGACCTATGACGTGCTGGCGATGGTCAAGCCCCAGTTCGAGGTCGGACGGGCGCGCGTCGGCAAAGGCGGCGTCGTACGCGACCCCGCCGATCGCCGGGACGCGCTCGTGCAGGTGGGCCGGGCCGCGCTCGGGCTGGGGGCGAGCGTGCTCGGCTACCACTCCTCGGGGCTGCCCGGGCCGAAGGGGAACCTCGAGACGTTCGTGCACCTGGCCGAGCAGGCGCGTGGCGGCGCCGCCGGACCCGAGGAGCTCGAGGGGATGGCGCGGGTGGCGGAGCCGTGAGCGATCGTTTCATGACCGTTTTCACGCACCGCCGGCCGTCCGACACGGTCGGGGCGTTGCGCGAGCTGATCGACGCGGCCGCGCGGGGGGGGGTGACGCTGCGGTTGGACGAGGACGAGACGCGCAAGCACTCGGGCTTCGGCTTGAAGCCGGGTCCCGGCGTGGAGCTGAACGCGCCCGCGCGGGACGATGTCGAGCTGTGCGTGGTGCTCGGCGGGGACGGCACGATCCTCAAGGCGCTGCGGCGCTACGCGGGCACGAGCGTGCCGGTGTTCGCGGTCAACTTCGGCGAGATCGGGTTCCTGGCGACGGTCGAGCCTGGCGAACTGCGCGAGGGCGTCGCGCGGGCGTTCAGCGGCGAGTTCGAGCTGCTGCAACTGCCGGCGATCGTGCTCGACGTCCCGGACGGCGACGCCGCAGATGCCGAGCGGGGGGCTCGCGCGGGGATCAACGACATCGCGATCCATCGTAAGGTCGGCGAGCGCGTCGCCGAGATCGCGTATGCGCTGGAGGGGGAGGTCGTGGGCAGCGTGCGCTGCGACGGCCTCGTGGTCGCAACGCCGGCGGGGTCGACCGGCTACAACCTCGCCAACGGCGGCCCGGTGATGGCGTGGGGGGTGGAGGGGTTCGTCGTGTCGTTCATCGCGCCCCACTCGCTCACCGCACGCGCGCTCGTGGTCGCGCCCGGGGACCGGCTGACGATCCACAATCGCTCACACGAGCCTCTGGACGTGGCCGTGGACGGGCGCCCCGCGGGCGAGATCCCGGCGGGCGGAGCGATCGACGCGCGGTTCGTCGACGCGATCGGCACGATCGCCCAGCTGCCGGACTCCTCGTTCTACCGGCGCCTGCGCGAGAAGTTCGGTCGTCTCGCCAACTGATCAGCCGCCGGCTGGGCTGCCGGCTATGCCGCTTTCGGCGCCGTGTGGGTCGAATTGCCGCTCTGGAGCGAGACGATGAACCCGTTGAGCTGGTCCTTGGAGAACCGTCGCTGACCGCCTGGGGTGCGGTAGCAGGAGATGTGGCCGGCGTCCGTCCAGCGGCGGATCGTCGCCAGTGAGACGCCGAGATAGCGGGCGGCCTGCGAGCTCGTGAACACGAGCTGGCGCTCATCGCCGGCCGTGGGGGAGGGCATGGTTCGCATGGGCCGTGTATCGCCGGATTGGCCCGACAAGTTGAGCCACATGCACGTTTGTGGACGTTTGGCGGGGCGAACCTGCGTCGAGCCTGCACCGCAACGGTCCTGCACGTGCAATCAATCGTGCAAATACTTGAGCAAACTGGACATTTCGAGTCATTGCGCTAGTATGCTGCGCAAACCTACTCAAAGGTGGCCGTTGTCCTGTGGATGGAGACAGACAGGTGCCGGCTCGCAAACCGGCCTCGCGGCCCTGGAGAAGGAGTACGCCATGGCAGAATTTCACTACAAGTAGAGGCTGCGTCTCTGGTCATAGGTGATCGAGGAGCCTTATTTGAGGGCGTCCTGCGATATGCATGGCGCCCTCAGCTTTTGTCGAGCACGCGCTGTCTCAGGTCGCTGAGTACGCTTGTGCGCCAGGGACGCCGGCGGGCGGCAGTCTGTGAGGGTGTCGATGGCTCGGCCGAGCGAGGCTGCGCCATCCGGCGCACGCGTCGCTCGAATTCGAGCTCGGTTTCGAAGTTGGCGTCTTTAGCGAATGTTGCGCCCTTGCTGTCCAGCAGGGCTAGGAAGCACTCCACGAGCTCCGAATCAAGCTGACCGTTCTTGGCGCCGTGACGCAGCTCTTCCATCGCTTCCTCGGGTGTGATCGCCGAGCGGTACGTGTCGCCTGCGGTCATGACATCGTAGATGGAGCAGATCGCCACGATCCGCGAGGCCAATGGGATCTCGTTGCCGATGAGTCCGGCGGGGTATCCACCGCCGTCGAGACGCTCGTGGTGGTGCAGGATCGCCTCGGCGACCGCGCCATAGCCATCGAGCGCGCCTACGAGTATCGCGCCCTCCTGCGGGTGGTTCTTGACGATGTCGAGGTCCTCGTCCTTTAGGACCTCGGCGTGCAAGACGCGGTCGGGCCAGGTGAACTTGCCGATCTCATGCAGGAGGCCGGAAACGTGGATGACCTCCTGCTCCTCTTCGCTGCAGCCGAGCTTGATCGCCAGCGCCTTCGCGTACCCGGCGACCGCCGCGGCGTGGCGACCGCTGGTCTTGTCGCGGACACCGAGCACCCGCCCGAGCGTGCTGAGCACGCCCAGCTGCAAGCTTACTAGCTGTATGGAGCGCGCTTCGAGTTGCTCGGCTCGTTCCTCCGAGCGCAGCAGGGCCACCGTCAGCCGCTGCAGGATCACAAGCACGGCGATCGAGCCGAACAGCATCGGCAGGCCGACGCTCCTATAGGCAACGGCGAGTATTGTCGCGAGCATGCCCGCCGCAAGCTGCCCGGGCAGCAGGGGGAGGAAGAGCTCCCGCACCTGTCTTACGAGCGCATATCCATCTTCGAGGTACGTATGGAGCGCGATCACGACGAAGTTGAGTCCCACGGCGACGATGAAGACGCCGAGCACGATCAGACCGAAGGTGACGCTTTGGGTCAGGGCATGGCTGGCCATTCGGTGTACGTCACCCGCCATCGCGCGCACGACGAGACCTCCGGCGAACGGGACCGCAGCGAATGCCGCGAGGTTCGTGAGCCATTGATCCACCGGGATACGCCGTGCGGCCGACGTCAAGATCATCGCCGCGACACCGCACGCGGCGGCCGGGAGCGGTCCGAGCAGGCCCATGGCCAGTATGATCGCGACCAGCGAGGCGCTCAGCCCCCCGGCGCTCGTCTTGACGCTGAGCGACTGACCGAGTAGCGCAAGCAGCAGCAACAGCGCCACCAGTACGGGGGGATGCCATTCATCAGGGCGTGTAACCCACACGGCGGCCGCCACCGTGCCGGCCAACAGTGACGCCTCGGCGGCCCAAAAGAGAGGTCTGGCGAGCTTTGAGGAGTGCACGGCGGCTCTATGTACTTAACGGCCGACGCGGCGCGGGACTTTACGGGTGGGTGCCGTATGCCTTTTCGGGCGTACGTTAGGTTCGAGTCGAGCTATCTACTATGGCGTCGGTTCGCGCGCCGCCTCCGCTGGGCCATCCGCCGCGGCAGGGGCCTTGTCCTCGCTCGGCGCGCGTGGAGCCTCGCCAAGCGAAAGCCGCAAGAACGCGCCCGTCGTCACCACGGCTCCCAACCCGACAACCAGGAACGCGACCCGCGGCGAGCTGAGCGGGACCAAGACGCCACCGAGCAAGAGACCGATCGCGAGGCAGAGGGCACTAAGCGATTCGGCGGCCCCCATCATCCGGCCTTGCAGCCGCTGAGGGGTGAGTCGCTGTACGATGCTGATGAGCGAGGGCCACTGAAGGCCGTTGCCGACACCGCCTACGAGCGCGGCCAGGCAAGCCAGCGCGAGCGAAGGTGCAGCGGCGAAACCGACGTAGCCAACACCGATCGCGAGCGTACCGGCGCTGATCATGACCCCGAGCGGTCGCCTGACAAGGCGTGCGAAGACGAGACTGCCGAGGACGGCACCCGCGCCCCATGTCGTCAGGAGCAGACCGAAGCCGCGGTCGCCCGCGTGAAGCGTCGCCTTTGCGTAGGCCACCTCGATCGGACCACCGGATTCAAAGAAGACGAGCGCGACTGCCTCGGCCAACAGCAACCCGCGCAGCGAGGGAGCCTCGTTGATATGGCGCCAGGCAGCGCGCAGGCGGGCGCGCACGGAGTCACCCCCAGCCTCCTCAACGTGCGGATGCAGGTCGATTAGCAGCGTGCCGCAGATCAGGAAGGAGCCGACATCGACCAACAGGGCTGCCGGCGCCCCAGCGGCCGCGACCAGCAAGCCTCCGATCAACGGCCCCGAAACGAACGTTGCTGAGAACGCGACGTTGAGCGCCGCGTTCGCCTTACGCTCGGCCTCTTTGGCGTGGTTCTCGAGGCTCTCGTGCTGCATCACAGCTCCCCCCTGGGCTTGCATCTCATCGCGCGCGACCCTTGCCACCTCAGCGCGAAGCAGCGAGCTGGCGCTCAGCGCCGCCGTCCCGTCGAGCGCGACCAGCAGCAGCACCGCGGGCAACCAGAAGTGCCAGAGTAGGACCGCGAGAGCGGCGGTCACGACAGCCTCAAAGAAGTACAGCGCGCTGAGCTCGCCGCGCCGAGGAGAGGCCTCGACCCGAGCGACGAGGGCTGGCACCACAAACGCCGGCAAGGCCTGTCCCGCGAGAAGCAGCGCCGCAACCGCGAGTGCGCTGTGGGTGTGGTCAAAGACCGCGAGCATAACGGCGAGCAGGCCGATCCAGGTGCCCAGCCGGTTTACCGTGTACGCGGCGAGGATCCTGCGTAGCCGTGGCGACCGCAGGGGACTGGGAGCGGCCGTCGTGTTCGGCTTCGATGACACTGAGACGCCACGCTACAGGCCGCTTGGGATGGCAGCACACGCTGCAACACCGATACCGCTCAATGAGCGGTTCGAGCGGGGAGGGCGAAATACGAGGGTCGAGGCGATCAGGCGTGGCCGACTGCGACCGCGGCCGCAGTCATGGGCTCCTCGACGCACACCACTGGCAGTTGCGGGTGACGCTGGCCGAGCAGATGCATCAGCGACTCGGCGTCGGCGTCGTCGAGGTCGCCGGCGAGGATCACCATGCGGCTTGACCGAGCATGCTCCAGCACCTCCGTGACATTGCTCGCTTCGGCGAACACGGTGCGCGGCGGCAGCGTCGCGCGCAGCTCTGCCCGCTGACACGCGTTCGCGCCCGCCAGCAGCACGGGCGCGGCCTGCTGCGGCGTGGCGCCTCTGAGCAGTCTGAGTGCAGGCCGGTGAGGGCGTGTGCGGGAACGGCGCGGTGAGACGATCGGGTTCATTGCAGCAGCGCCTTGGGAATCGGGATGCGAGCGTCGGCGAGCGCCGCGGAGGAATCGGAGAATCGCCAGCTCTCGCCGAGCGTCTGCTCCGCTTCGGCGCTTTCGCGCGCTCCGGCGCGGGCGAGGGCGGACAGTCCCGCGAAGCCGGCGGCCGTCAGGGTCAGCCAGGTTGTGAAGATGGGAATGGCGATCATGTCGTGGACTCCTTTGTGGTCCTGCCGCGCGGGCCGGGAGAGGGGATGCGCGTCATAGCCGACATGATGGGTCCTTGCGGGCCGTTTGTCTGTCGGGCTGATGGTGCCGATCGTGTCGTCCTAACGGTGCCGATCTGTGTCGTCCCTTCAAGCCGTCGCAACCGGTCTGGAGGACGCGCTACGGTGTTCGCCAATGCAGGAGGGCGCGCCAGGGGTGGACAGGCCGATCACGGTGATCATCGCCGACGATCACGCGGTTGTGCGCGATGGGATCAGGACCGTGCTCGAGCGCGAGGACGGCGAGTTCGACGTCGTCGCCGAAGCGGGCGACGTGCCGGCGACGATCAGGGAAGTGCGCGAGCACAAGCCGGACCTGCTGACGCTCGACCTGACGATGCCGGGCGGCTCGAGCCTCGCCGCGCTGCCGTCTTGCTTCGTCGCCCATCCGACTCTGGCCGTGGCGATCCTGACGATGCGCGAGGACCCCGAGTACGCCAGGCAGGCATTGCGCGCGGGGGCGCGCAGCTACGTGCTCAAGGAGGCCGAGCCGGCCGAGCTGCTGCAGGCGTTCAGGCTGGCGGTCGCCGGCGGCAACTACCTGCACCCGCGTCTCGGGGCGCTGATGGCCGCCGGCGAGGACTCCCCGGCCGACGGCGTCGCCCTCTCAGAGCGCGAGCGCGAGGTCGTGCGCCTGATTGCCAACGGCTACACCAACCCCCAGATCGCCGAGCAGTTGCACGTCGCCGAGCGCACCGTCAAGACCTACCGCGCCCGCGCGATCGAGAAGCTCGGGTTCTCATCGCGCGCGGAGATCACCGCCTACGCACGCAAGCTCGGGCTGGTGGATTAGCGGCAGGGTTCCTACACTCCTCGGATGACCGACCGCCAACGCTGGATCGCCCTGTACGTGCTGTGCGTGGGTGTACTGATGATCGTTCTCGACGCGACTGTCGTGAACGTCGCGCTGCCCTCGATTCAGAGCGATCTCGGCTTCTCCCAGTCGAGCCTCGCGTGGGTCGTCAACGCTTATCTGATCGCTTTCGGCGGCCTGCTGCTGCTGGCCGGGCGTCTCGGAGACATGATCGGCCGCAGGTCTGTGTTCACGGCTGGTCTCGTGGTCTTCACCGGGGCATCGCTGATCTGTGGGCTGGCGCAGAGCCAGGAGATGCTGATCGTGGCTCGCTTCGTGCAGGGTGTCGGCGGCGCGATGACCTCCGCGGTGGTTCTCGGCATGATCGTCACGATGTTTCCAGAGCCCCACGAGCAGGCGAAGGCGATTGGCGTCTACGGGTTCGTCGCCTCCGCCGGCGGCTCGGTCGGACTGCTGGCCGGCGGCGTTCTGACCCAGGCGATCAACTGGCATTGGATCTTCTTCATCAACGTCCCGATCGGGATCGCCACGGGTGTGGTGGCGCTGCGGCTGCTCCACCGCGACAAGGGCATCGGCTTCGGCGCGGGCGCCGACATCCCGGGTGCGGTGCTGATTACGAGCTCGCTGATGCTCGGCGTCTACACGATCGTCAAGCCGGCCGCGGACTACGGCTGGGGCTCGGGCCGCACGCTCGAGCTCGGTGGCGTCTCGCTGCTGCTGCTGTGCGCGTTCGTCGCGCGCCAGGCGCGGGCGCGCAACCCGCTGATACCGCTGCGGATCTTCCGCTCACGCAACGTCTCGGGTGCCAATGTGGTGCAGGCGCTGATGGTCGCCGGGATGTTCGGAATGTTCTTCCTCGGCGCTCTGTACATGCAGCGCGTGCTCGGCTATGATGCGCTGGAGATCGGCCTGGCGTTCCTGCCCGCCACGATCGTGATGGGAATCCTCTCCCTGCGCTACTCCGAACGGCTGATCATGCGCTTCGGCGCCAGGACGATGCTGTTCCCCGGCCTCGTCCTGATCGGCGCCGGGCTGCTCCTGTTCGCCCGCGCGCCCGTGCACGGCAGCTACGTGACCGACGTCCTGCCGGTGATGCTCCTGCTCGGCTTCGGCATCGGCAGCTCGTTCCCCGCGCTGATGACGCTGGCGATGTCCGGCGCCACACAGCAGGACGCGGGCCTGGCCTCTGGCCTGGTCAACACCGCCGCCCAGGTGGGCGGCGCGCTCGGCCTGGCGGTGCTCGCCACCCTCTCGGCGACACGCTCGAATCACCTGCTGGCAAGCGGCTCCCCCACCGCGGTCGCGCTGACCGGTGGCTATCACCTCGCGTTCCTCATCGGGGCGGGGCTGATGGTGGTGGCGTTTGTCATCGTCGTGACCGTTCTGCGCCCGGAGGTTCGCCCGGCCGCGCATGGGCAGATGGACATGGCGCAGGAGGGAGCCCCGGAGCGCGCGAGCGCGGAGAAGGAGCTCTCCGAAGCGGCGTAGGCCGCGACGTCGGTCTACGCGGCGTCGCGCGCCGGCCGATCCGCCGGGCGCCCCGCGAGCGGCACGGTCAGGCGCATCACGGTTCCCTGGCCGGGGGCGGGCATGAGCTCCAGCTCGCCGCCGACCAGCTCCGCGCGCTCGCGCATCCCCGACATGCCGAAGCCGCCCTCGAGGCCGTCGCCGCGCGGGCCGAGTCGATCGGCTTCCGGCAGACCGACGCCGTCGTCGGTGACCGATGCCCTGACCACGCCGTCGCGCTCGCTCACGCTCACGAGCGCTTTCGTGGCCTGCGCGTGGCGGCTGACGTTCGTCAGCGCCTCCTGCACGACCCTGTAGATCGTGCTCTCGAGCTCCGGGTCCAGCCGCTTGCTGTCGTGCTCGGGGCCGAGGCCGATCTCGGTTTGCACGTCCAGGCCGTCGATCGCCTGCATGCGCCGCGCGAGCGCCTGCAGCGCGGCAGCCAGGCCGAGGTCGTCCAGGGCCGCCGGCCTGAGCTCGGTGATCAGGTGGCGCAAGCCGTCGATCTCGGTGCCGAGACCCTCGAGCACGGCGTCGACGGCGGCTTTCAGCGCGTCGCGGTCGTCGAGGTCGCGAGCGTTTGCGAGCTGCAGGCGGAGCGCGCCGATGCCCTGGATGCTCTCGTCGTGGATCTCGCGCGCCCAGCGCGTGCGCTCGCGCTCGCGCGCCTCCATGCCGTAGCGCAAGCGCTCGATCTCCACCGAGCGCTCGGCCACAAGCCTCTGGGAGACGCTCGCCGCGAACGCGCTGAGCGCCTGCCTGTCCGGATCTCTGAAGCCCGAGTCCCTGCGCAGGGCGATCACCAGGCCGCCGCCCTGACCCTCCATGCTCAGCGGCTCGACGAGCACCGCGCGCGCCTCGATCCCCAGTTCGTGCAGCAGCGCCGCGTCCTGTCCGCGGGGACGATCGAGCGCGACCGGCTCGCCCGCTCGGTAGAGCGCCCCCAGGGCGCTGCCTTGCACCGGCACGATCCGCAGTCGCGGTTTGCTTTCGCCGCTGGCGGCCGCGACACGCAGCTCGCCGCGCTCCTCGATCACCATCAGCAGCGAGCTGGCGTCGAGCAGCGCCAGGCCGCGATCGGCCATCAGACGCAGCAGCCACAACTCTGATCCGGTAAGCACCGCGCGGGATTATGGACTATGTCTCTGTCGCCGCGAACCCCTCGCATTCGCGCTTTGCCGCCGCGCGCGTCTGCGCCAGCAACTGCGCGCCGCTGAGATCCTCGCGCCACGCGGCCAGCCCGACGGACACGCGCAACGGCTGGCGCACCCCACCGGCTTCGATCTTGATCGCACGCAGCCTGTCGATCACACGCCTGGCGACGATCTCGCCGCGCGGGCCGTCCGCGCCCGGCAGCACCACCAGCAGCTCGGTGTCGCTCGGCCGGCCCACCCGATCGAAACGACGCAGCTGGCGCAACAGCGCCGGACCGGCGTAGGCGAGCGCCTGCTCGGGCAGCTCGCGCCCGTGTCGCGACGCGAGCTCTTTGAGGTCTTCGATCGCCACCAGCAGGCAGCTCAGCGGCGTGCCGTGCCGTCCCGCCCTGTTGATCTCCTCTTCCAACCGATCTTCGAGCGCGACCGCCGACAGGCAGTCGGTCCGTCCGCCCACGAGCACTCGCCCCTTCTGAGAGGGCGGATCGGTGCGTTGATGAGGATCGCTGGCAGCCATGCCTTCAGGCGGAGGAGTCTACGTTCAAGCCGCTCTCATAGCGGGATCCGTCCCGCCGCCATCTTCCCAAGATTATGCCTGCTCTGAGCGATCCTGTCACCTCACGCAAGCATGCCCCCAATCGCCGCGCATGTGCCGACGCCCCCCGCGCGCGAGATCCATCCTCGTGGGCTGCTAGACATGCGCGGATGCTGTGCGAGCTGAACGTCGAGAACCTGCTCCTGATCGAGCGCGCTCAGCTGCGGCTTGCTCCCGGGCTGAACGTGCTCACAGGAGAGACCGGCGCCGGCAAGACCGTGCTCGCGCATGCGCTGGACCTGCTGCTGGGAGGCCGTGCGCGACCCGGAATCGTGCGCCCTGGCGCGAGCGAGGCCTATGTCGAGGGGGTGTTCCAGCTATCCGAGGCGCTTCGTGAGGAGCTCGGCGAGCGACTGCCGGTGGACGCGCGGGAGATTGTTCTCGCTCGCCGCATCGACGCCGACGGTCCGCGTACGCGCGCCTATCTGAACGGTCGCGTCGCGACCGTGGCCGACCTGCGCGATCTCGGGGCTCGTCTCGTCTCGTTCTACGGCCAGCACGAGCATCGCAAGCTGACTCTTGCGAGCGCCCAGATGCAGATTCTCGACAATCTCTGCGGCCCTGAGCAACCGGCGTGTCTGCGCGGGTGCGCCGAGGCCTATCGCACGAGCGAGCGCCTGCTGGCAGAGCTCGAGGAGCTGCGCGAGCTCAGCCAGGCGCGCGAGCGCGAGCTGGATCTGCTCGATCACGAGCTCGCCGAGATCGATGACGCCGCCCCGGACGAATCCGAGTACGAGCGCCTGCTCGTCGCGCGCGAGCGGTTGCGAGGGCTGGACGCGCTGTGCTCCGCCGCCGGCTATGGCGCGCAAGGGCTCGCGCCAGATTCAGCGGAGGACCCGGGCGCCGTGGCGCTGCTCGCTGCGGCGGCCGGCCGGCTGGACGCTGTGGCGGGTGTCGATCCCGCATTGGATGCGCTAGCCGAGCGTTTGGGCGCAATCGTCGTCGAGTCTGGAGATCTTGCGACGGAGTTGCGCGACTACGGCGAACGCCTCGCCGGGGAGGATGGTTCGCTCGATGAAGTCGAACAGCGCCTCGCGGCGACGGAGCGGCTTCTGCGTAAGCACGGCGGCTCGATCGCGGCTGTGCTCGCATACGCCGAGCATGCCCGCGCGCGACGCGAGGAGCTCGACGGCGTACAGGGTGCGCTCGCACAGACCGACGAGCGCTTGACCCAGACGCGCGCGGAGCTCGACCGGCAGGTAGAGGCATTGCGTCAAGCGCGCGAGCTGGCGGCCCCGCGTCTGGCGGCCGCCGTGCGGGAGCAGCTCGCCGCGCTCGCGATGGCGGACGCGGAGTTCGACGTCGCGCTCTCCGCCCGCCCGCCCGGTCCTGGCGGCGGAGACTCGGTTGAGCTGATGATCGCCCCCAACCCGGGCGTTCCCGCCGGCCCGTTGCGCGAGATCGCCTCCGGCGGGGAGCTCTCGCGCGTGATGCTCGCCGTGATCACCGCCTCCACCTGCGGTGAGCCCCAGATCGGCCAGCAGGCGACGCTTGTGTTCGACGAGATCGACGCCGGCATCGGCGGTCACACGGCACGCGCGGTCGGCGAGCGCCTGCGGGCGCTGGGGGAGACCAGGCAGGTCCTGTGCATCACCCACCTGCCTCAGATCGCTTCGCTGGGAGCGCGTCACTTCTCGGTCGTCAAGGACACCTCCGCCGACCCCACGCTCGCCACGGTGGTGCAGCTCGGCGAGCCCGAGGTCGTCTCCGAGCTGGTCCGGATGCTCGGCGCCGAGGATGCCGACAAGACCGCTCGCCGTCACGCCAGGGATCTGCGCAAGGCGGCCTGATCGCTTCCAGACAGTGCGCGCTGCGCCCCCGGCCGTTACTCTCGCTTGATGGCCGCGACCAAGCAGCCGCCGAGCATGACCCTGCAGTTGGCGCGGTCAGACGAGCGCGCCCAGGCGCGGACCGTCAGCGGTCCGGTGCGCCTGGGGCGACGGACGAAGCTCCTGGTGAGGCGTCTGGCGTGTGGGGACATCGCGGTGATCGACCACCTCGACATCGACCGGGTCTCCGCTGAGGAGCTGATCGCCGCCGGCGCCCCTGCGGTGCTCAACTGCAAGCTCTCCTCGAGCGGCAACTATCCGAACCTCGGCCCGCAGCTGCTGGTCGAAGCCGGCGTCCTGCTGGTTGACCTGCCCGACGACTCCATGTTTCAGGAGCTCTCCGACGGAGATCTAATCGTCGTACACGATGGTGAGGTGCGACGCGCATCAAACGGCGAGCGTGCGGCGTCCGGGCTATTGGTCCAGGGAAAAGTGCTGGATCGTGCCGGCGTGCGCGCAGAGACGGAGGCCCGCCGGCGCGAGGTCGGCGAGGCGCTGGAGCGATTCGCGCACAACACGATCGAGCACATGCGCGATGAGCGCGAACTGCTCGCCGGGCGGATCGATCTGCCCCGATTTGCCACCGACTTTCGCGACCGCTCGGCGCTCGTGGTCGTGCGTGGCGTCGACCACCAGCGCGACCTGCACGCGTTGCGCCCCTTCATTCGCGACATGCGCCCGGTGCTCATCGCCGTCGACGGCGGCGCCGAGGCGCTGCTTCAGGCAGGGCTGTGCCCGAACATGATCGTCGGCGACATGGACTCCGCGGGCGAGAGGGCGCTGCGCTGCGGCGCGGAGCTGGTCGTGCACTCCTATCCCGATGGTCGCGCGCCGGGTCGCGCGCGCCTGGAAGAGCTGAGCTTGCCGTTCAAGCTCGTCCCGGCGCCCGGCACCAGTCAGGACGTGGCGATGCTGATCGCGGCCGAGAAGGGCGCCCGCCTGATCGTGTCGGTCGGCTCGCAGTTCAACCTCGTCGAGTTCCTGGACCGCAACCGCGAAGGTATGTCCTCCACGTTCCTGACCCGCTTGCGCATCGGCGAGATCCTCGTCGATGCCAAGGGCGTCAGCCGCCTCTACCATCCGCGGCCGGGCCTCACCCCGCTGCTGGTCGTGATCGCCGCCGGCCTGATCGCGATGGTTGCCATTGTGGCGATGACACCGGCGCTGCGGGACGTCGTCGAACTGCTGTGGCTGAAGCTGCAGCTGTTGCTCGGCGCCGGCTGAGCCACCTCCTGCAAGAGTCTCGACCGAGAATGTTCGACTATCGCTACCACGCGCTCTCCCTAGCGGCCGTATTGCTGGCGCTGGCGGTTGGAGTGCTGATCGGAGTGGCGATCGGCGACTCCAACCTCGTGTCCTCCGCAAAGAACGGCATCGTCGCCGACCTCAACTCCGAAGTGAACGGCGCCCGCCGGCAGGTGGGACAGCTGCAGAATCAGCTGGCCGACGAGGAAGCGTTCGCGAACGGCCTGTACCCGCTCGCCGTCCACGACCTGTTGAGCAGGCGCAGCATCGGCCTGGTGTTCCTCGGCGAATCATCCGACAAGATCAACGGGCTGGCGCGCTCAGCGGTGACACAGGCCGGCGGCGATCTGACGATCGTGATCGCGGTGCGCGAGCCGCTGGACCTGAAGGGGATCGGCGGCGAGGCGGCCGGCACACACTATGCGGCGCTCGCCGGCTCACCCGCGCTGATCGAGCGCTTCGGCAAGCTCGCGGGGCGGCAGCTGGTCAGCGGCGGAGCGCTGGTCGACCGCGAGCTGCTCAGCCGCGTGCGCGGCAGTCTGCTGAGCGCCCTCGACGGACAGCTCGGCCGGCTGGAAGGGCTCGTCGTGGTGCGCGCCGACCCGACCGGCATGAGCCCCGAACAGAGCGCAGCGTCCGCCGCGTTCGAGACGGGCCTGATCAACGGGGTCGCCGCGGTGGGAGTGCCCACGGTCGGCGTCGAGCTGACCGGCACCGAACTCTCGCAGGTTCCGTGGTACAAGAGCAGGAACCTCTCGAGCGTCGACGATCTCGACGCGCCCGCCGGACAGGCCGCGCTCGTGTATGCGCTCGCCGGGGCCCACGGCGCGTTCGGCATCAAGCCGACGGCCGACTCGCTGCTGCCGAGCGCGGTGCCGTAGCGGAACGCCTCGTCCGCGACTGTCGCTAGCTTCCCGGCATGCGCGCCCTGCCGTTCCTGCTCGCCCTCGTGTTCGCGGCGATCCTGGCAGCGCCCATGCTGCGCGCGCTGCGCGCGGGCGGGCATACGCGGCTCAACTGGCGTCAGCGCTCGCTCCCTTGTCCGTTCGGCGTGCTCGCGCCCGTCGCGGCCCTGCTGGCGCTCGTGCCGCTCGTGCTGATCGAGCGGATCGCGCACACCGCGATTCTCTACCCGCGAGTGCTCCCGGTCGTGGTGTACGCGCTGGGGGTCTCCTGTCTCGGTCTGATCGACGACACGCTCGGCGCCGAGCGCCCGGGCGCGCCCGGCCCCCGCGGTTGGCGCGGTCACGGCGCCGTGGCGATGCGTGGGGAGCTGTCCACCGGGGCGTTGAAGGCCGCGGGCTCGCTTGGGCTGGCGCTGCTGGCGACGAACTACGCGGCGGCGGGCCTGTCGATCGAGCGCTGGCTGCTGGCCGCCGCCGTGCTCGTGCTCGCCACCAACGCGCTGAACCTGCTCGACCTGCGCCCCGGCCGCGCGATGAAGGCGTTCGTGCTGCTCGGCGCGGGCCTGACGATCGGCGTGCGCGAACTGCGCCCGCTGTGGACGCTCGGCCTGTTCGCCGGGCCGGCGCTCGTGGCCGGCGTGTACGACCTGCGCGAACGGGCGATGCTCGGCGACACCGGCGCCAACCTGCTGGGGGCGCTCGCGGGACTGTGGCTCGTGCTGACCCTGTCGGGGACGGGTCAGCTGATCGCGCTGGCGTTGTTGGTTGTGATGACCGTCTACGGCGAGCTGCGCTCGATCTCTGCGCTCGTGCAACGGGTGCCGCTGCTGCGGGGGCTAGACTCCTTGGGCAGGCCTTCCTAACGCCTTCGTATGACACTGCCCAGCACCGACCGCCGCGCGGACACCCCCTCGAAGACCCGGTTCATATTCGTAACCGGCGGCGTCGTCTCCTCGCTCGGCAAGGGCATCGCCGCGGCCTCGATCGGACGGCTGCTGGTCGCGCGCGGGCTGAGTGTGGCGATGCAGAAGTTCGACCCCTACATCAATGTCGACCCGGGCACGATGTCGCCATACCAGCATGGCGAGGTATTCGTCACAGAGGATGGCGCCGAGACCGATCTGGACCTCGGTCACTATGAGCGCTTCACCGACGCCAACACCAGCCGCGCGTCCAACGTCACCGCGGGGGGCGTCTATGACACCGTCATCCGCCGCGAGCGCCGCGGGGACTACCTCGGCGGCACGGTCCAGGTGGTGCCGCACATCACCGACGAGATCAAGCAGCGGGTCGCGCTGATCGCCGAGTCGAGCGACGTGGATTTCGTGATCACCGAGATCGGTGGGACCGTCGGCGACATCGAGTCGCTGCCGTTCCTGGAGGCCATCCGCCAGTTTCCCGTCGATGTGGGTAGGCGGCGCTGCATGTACATCCACCTGACCCTTGTCCCCTACATCGGGCACGCGGGCGAGCTCAAGACCAAGCCGACCCAGCACTCGGTCAATGAGCTCAGGCGCATCGGCATCGCCCCTGACATGCTGATGTGTCGCTCCGAGAGCGCTCTATCGCCGGAGATTCGCAAGAAGATCGCGCTGTTCGCCAGCCTCTCGATGGAAGCGGTGGTCTCCGCGCGCGACGTCGATGACATCTACAAGGTTCCGCTTGTGTTCTCCGAGCAGGGCGTCGATGATTTCATCCTCGAGCACTTCGGCCTGCGGGCGCCGGCGCCTGAGCTCTCCGGCTGGCGGGAGCTGATCGAGCGGGCCGAACAGGCGAGCGACACGGTCACGATCGCCCTCGTCGGCAAGTACGTGCAGCTGGCGGACGCCTACCTGTCGGTCTCCGAGGCGCTTCGCCATGCGGGCGCGCAGCGAGGCTGCAGGGTGCAGATCGAGTGGGTCGACTCCGAGCGGCTGGAGGACCCTGCCTCGGGCGCCGCGCAGCAGCTCGCGGCCGCGGACGGCATCCTCATCCCGGGCGGCTTCGGCGGACGCGGAATCGAGGGCAAGATCGCCGCCGCCCAGACCGCGCGCGTGCGGCGCATCCCATACCTGGGCATCTGCCTGGGGATGCAGGTCGCGGTCGCAGAGTTCGCCCGGCACGTGGCGGGCATGGAGGGCGCCAACTCGACCGAGTTCGATCTCGAGACGCCGTATCCGGTCATCGACCTGCTGCCCGAGCAGAAGGAGATCGCCGACCTCGGGGGCACGATGCGCCTCGGCGCGGACCCGATCAAGCTTCACGAGGGCACCCGCGCGCGCGAGATCTACGCCGGCGAGGCGGTCGTCTACGAGCGCCACCGTCATCGCTACGAGGTCAACAACCTGCTGCGTAAGCGCTTGCAGAGCGCGGGTCTGACGGTATCCGGCACCTCGCCGGACGATCGGCTCGTTGAGACGATCGAGCTCGAGAATCATCCGTTCTTCGTCGCCTCCCAGTTTCACCCCGAGTTCAAGTCCCGCCCGGAGCGTCCCGCGCCGCTGTTCCGCGAGTTCGTCGCGGCGGCGCTCTTGCACGCGCAGAGCGACTCGTCCGCGGACGAGGAAGTCGTCGTTGCAGCCGAAGGCGTCGCGGCGCCCGCCCCCGCCCGGTCGTGAGCGCCGCTGCGGGTCACCCCCTCGGCGATCGGCCCGGATCCGGCGCTGAGCTTGCGAGTGCGCCTCAGACGTTGCGCGTCGAGGCTGTGTTCACAGACGTGGACGAGCGGCACGCGGACGAAATCGCGGCCGAGATGATCGCTCGCGCACACGAGCTCGCCAACCTGCCTGAGTGGGAGTGCGACGTCGACGTGAGCGTTCAGCTGAGCCCGCCGGACGACAAGGCTGGCGCCAGCGGTGGACGCGCCCGATAGCTTGCAGCCGGCATGTTGAAGCTGCGCCGCGCCACCGTCATCGACGCCGGACCGCCGGACGGTCCCGAGCAGGATCTCGTTGTCGAGCTCGGCGGGCAAGCTCGCCCGGCGATCGCCGACGTCGCGCTCGTAGGCGTCGCGCAGGCAGGGGATGCGGTGATCGTCAATGCTCAGGCGCTCGACCTCGGCCTGGGCTCGGGCGGGTTCGACATCGTGCACGTCAACCTCACTCGTGGTCTGGATGGCGACGGTGCGCTCGGAGCGAACGTGATGAAGCTCAACTACACGAGCCTCCAGCACGCCGTCCGGCCCGTCGAGGATGAGCCGCTGAGCCTTCCGCTGCGCCGGCCCGTGGCGGTGCTCGCGCTGCACGGCCAGCTCGCCCCGGTCGCGTGGGCATTCGCGCAGGCGATGCCCGATGCTCGTCTGGGCTATGTGCAGACCGAGGGCGGTGCGCTGCCCGGCGGGCACTCGCGCACCGTTCGCGCCCTGCGCGAGCACGGGCTGCTCGCCGGCCACCTCACGGCGGGCGCCGCGTTCGGCGGGGAGGGGGAGGCGATCACGACGGCCGGTGCGCTGCATCACGGCCTGATTGCCCTCGGCTGGGACGCCGCGGTATGCGGACCGGGGCCAGGGATCGTGGGCTCGGGCTCTCCGCTCGGTCATGGGGGTCTGTCGGCGCTGGACAGCGCCCATGTGGCGCTCGCGCTCGGCTGTGAGGCGCTGCTGGTGGCGCGGATGTCCTCCGGCGATCCCCGCGCGCGTCATCGCGGCATCTCTCATCACACGCTCGCCGTTCTCGACCTGCTGCTGGCGCCCGTGACCGTCGCGCTGCCCGCCGGGATGCGTTCACCGGTGGGCGCCGATCTGCGGGCCGGACTCGGGGCGGTGTTTGGCGGGGCGATGCCCAGCCGGCCCGGCCTCGAGCTCGATGTCGAGCGCCCCGCCCGCATAACTCGTCACGACTGGCGCCGCGCCGCGGTCGATCTGCTCGCGTACGCCGCCTCGGGTCTGCCGGCGCAGACGATGGGCCGTGGTCTGGCCCAGGACCCGCTGTTCTTCGGCGCCGCCCTGGCCGGCGGCTCGGCGCTGGCCGAGCTCGCGGCGCAGGGCCGTGTCGATGATCGTGGTCCGGCCGGCGAGCGTTCCGGCGAGCACCACGGCGACCGCTCGACGGCACCGCCAGCGCAGCTGGTGGTGGGGGGCGCCGCCGCCGACTCAGCCGTCCCGGCTGGGTGGCGAGCAGGAGCCGAGGAGCTGGACGCGAAGCTCGGAATGTGAGCCCTACATCAGCGTCACGGGCGATCGGCGAGCTCGAGCCGCTCGCGCTCGACTTCCTCGCTTACCTCGAGCTCGAGCGGGGTCTGTCGCGCAACACGCTGGCCGCGTACCGTTCCGACCTGCTGCAGTTTGGCGAGTTCCTGCGCCGGCGCGACATCGGTCCCCTGCAGGCCCGGCACGGCGATCTCGCCGCGTTCCTGGCCGAGCTCTCCGCCGGCGGGCCGGCGGCGCCCGTCTCAGCGGCGACTCTGCGGCGCAAGACGGCCTGCCTGCGCTCGTTCTACCGGCACCTGCGCCGCGAAGGTGCGATCACGCACGACCCGACCGCGGAGCTGCGCGGGCCACGGCGCACGCAGCGCCTGCCGAGCGCGCTCACACGTGGAGAGGTGATGAGGCTGCTGGGTGAGCCTCGGGGGAGCAAGCCCCTGGCGCTGCGCGACCGCGCGCTGCTGGAGCTGATGTATGCGTGTGGACTGCGCGCCTCGGAGGTGACGGACATGGAGCTGGGAGACATCGACCTCGAGGAGGGCCTCCTGCGCACCCGCGGCAAGGGCGCCAAGGAGCGGATCGTGCCGATCGGCTCTAGCGCTGTCGCCGCCATGCGCGCGTATCTGCAGCGCGGGCGCCCGGTGCTGGTCGGCGTGCAGGTGCAGTCGAAGCTCCTCGTCAATCGCCGGGGCGGCGGCCTGACGCGCCAGGGGCTGTACAAGATCGTCCAGGGTCACGCGCGCAGGGCGGGTCTCGATGAGAAGATGAGTCCGCATACGTTGCGCCACACGTTCGCCACTCATCTGCTCGCCGGCGGCTGCGATCTGCGTTC
Source organism: uncultured Solirubrobacterales bacterium (assembly GCA_963755165.1). Taxonomy (GTDB): domain Bacteria; phylum Actinomycetota; class Thermoleophilia; order Solirubrobacterales; family Solirubrobacteraceae; genus Palsa-744. The sequence goes on from CAVWIT010000003.1 coordinate 1,074,515, forward strand.
GCTGCAGGAGATGCTCGGTCATGCCGATCTGGCGACCACCCAGGTCTACACCCATCTCTCGGCCGAGCGCTTGAAGGACGTCTACTTCGAGTCCCACCCTCGCGCCAAGCGCCGGGGATAACGACGACACTTCACGGATGCGGGCCGATGAGGAGATGCGGGCGGCTGGTGGGGCGCCAGATACGCTGCCGCAGTGGGGAGATGGCCGGCGAGCGTTTGTGCTGGTGATCGATGCGTGCGGGGTGGGAGCGCTGCCGGACGCGGCCGACTACGGGGATGAGGGCGCGAACACGCTCGTCCACGTCGCCGAAGCGGTTGGTGGACTGCGGCTGCCTGCGCTCGCGGCGCTCGGGCTGGGTTCGATTCTGGCGCTCGAGGGCGTGCCGCGCGCGGCGGACCCGGTCGTCCACGGGCGCCTGCACGCGCTCGGCCCGGGCAAGGACTCCACGGCGGGTCACTGGGAGCTGATGGGCGTCGTGCTCGAGGAGCCCCTGCCCACCTATCCCGAGGGCTTTCCCGTTGAGGTGATCGCTCGGCTGGGAGCGGCGATGGGCTGGGAGATCATCTGCAACCTCCCCTATAACGGCATCGCCGCGATCGAGGATTTCGGCGCCGAGCACCTGCGCACGGGTGCGCTGATCTCCTACACCTCCCAGGACTCGGTCCTGCAGCTCGCCGCACATGTTGAGCGGATGCCGGTGGAGGAGCTCTATCGCGCATGCGCGACGGCCCGGACCGTGATGACCGGCGAGCACGGGGTCGGGCGCGTGATCGCACGTCCGTTCACCGGAATCGCGGGCGCGTTCGAGCGCACCGAGGGGCGGCGTGACTTCGCGCTGGCCCCGCCCTCCCGCAGCTACTTGCAGGAGCTGTCCGACGCGGGTGTGCCCACACACGGCGTCGGCAAGATCTCCGACCTGTTCGCAGGCGTTGGGATCGGCCAGTCGCATCCGGGCTCGACCAACGAGCTGGCCCTGGCGAGCGCGCGCGAGCTGCTGGGCAAGCTGGATCGCGGGCTGGTGTTCGTGAACTTGATCGAGACCGATCAGGTCTACGGCCATCGCAAGGATTGCGCCGGGTTTCATCGCGCGCTGCGCGCGATCGACGCCGAGCTGGGGGAGTGGTTGCCGCGGCTGCGCGCCGGCGACCTGCTGGTCGTGACCGCCGATCACGGCGTCGACCCGGCCCATCCGGGGACGGACCACACGCGCGAGTACGCGCCGCTGCTGGCCCTCACGGGGGAGATGACGCGCAGGCGCGCGGCGGGCGAACGTCGCGGCGGTGGGCGTCACGACGGTCCCCTCGCCGATGTCGGCGCAACCGTCTTGCGCTGGCTGACGGGCCGCGACGCGGAGGGCCTGCCGGGCGAGCCGTTTCTGACGTTGAGTCAGGGAACGCGTCCGCCGCAAGCTCTGCTGGCCGACGTAAGCTGAGTGGCGATGCCCGAGTTGCCCGAGGTGGAGACGATCAGACGTCAGCTCGCTCCTCTTGTGGAGGGCAGGACGCTCACACGGATGGAGATCCTCGACCCACGCTGGTCACGTCCGCTCGCGCCGGAGGAACTGACGCTCGCAATCGAGGGCCGGCGTATCGAACGTCTCGACAGACGGGGCAAGTATCTGGTGTGGAGCTTTCGCGGCGATGTGCACCTCGCACAGCATCTGCGTATGACGGGCGCCGTCCTGTGCGAGCCCAAGCCCGAGCCCACGCACATCCGCGTGCGCCTGCAGCTGTCGCCCAAGCGCCGGCTGGTGATCGTGGACCCGCGTCGCTTCGGCACGGGCGAGCTGCTGCTTGGGAGCGATGCGCTGGAGGCATTCTTCGCCGTGCGCCTGGGCATCGAGCCGTTCGATGAGCGGTTCACCCCAGAGCACCTGCGCTCGCTTGCACGCGGGCGCACAGCGCCGATCAAGGCGCTGCTGCTGGATCAACGACGCATCGCGGGCATCGGCAACATCTATGCCGACGAGGCGCTGTTCCGCGCCGGGATTCATCCGCTGCGCCCGGCCGGGCGTATATCGCGCGAGCAGTATGCCCGCCTGCGCGAGACGGTAGTCGAGGTGCTCCGTGACGGCATCGACGCGCGTGGGGCCACGATCGACGACTTCCGCCACGTCGACGGGGTGCGCGGCTCGTTTCAGGATCGTTTCCTCGTGCACCGCCGCGCCGGTGAGCCGTGCCCGCGCTGCGGGAGGACGATCGTGAAGATGGTCGTAGCGGGGCGTGGCACTTACGTGTGCGAGGCCTGCCAGCCGCGGCCTAGGAGGAGGAGGCCACAAGCTGGTGCAGGCGTCCGCTCTCGGCGGCCGCCTGCACCTCGGTGAAGCCGCCCAGTAGCTCGTCGCCGATCACGACCTGTGGAAAAGTCATCATGCCGGTCCTGCCCGCGAGCTCGACTCGCCCCTGTGGATCCTTGGACATGTTGACCTCGGTGAACTCGATTCCACGGGCCTGCAGCAGTCCCTTGACGCGCCTGCAGAGCGAGCATGAATCGGTGCTGTATACGACTACTTCACTCATTACTTCATAAAGTATAGCATCAGTTATCTGCCGGGACCGGGCTTAGACTCGAAGGACGATGTCCGGACCCGTCAAGACAGAGGCGATCGTGTTGCGCTCGCTGCGCTACGGCGAGGCCGATCGCATCCTGCACCTGTATACCCCCCAGCGTGGACGGGTGAGCGCGATCGCCAAGGGGGTGCGCCGTGCGCGCAGCCGCTTCGGAGGGCGCCTGGAGCCGTTCTTCCGACTGCGGCTCGACCTGCACGAAGGCCGCGGCGAGCTGCTCACCGTTACCGGCGCGCATACCGTGGAGGCGTATGCCCGCCTACGCTCCGACGCCCGCGCGCTGGATGCCGCCGCGCGCGCGTGCGACGCGGTCGGGCGGCTGTTCGAGACGGGCGAGCCCCATCCGAACGTGTTCAACCTGCTCTGCCGTCGCCTCTCGTTGCTGGACGAAGGCGCGGCCGTCACCGGCGCGAGCTCCATGGCGAGCGATGGAAGATCGTCCGATCTCCGGTCGGCCGGCGGATTCTCCGGCCGGGCGGGGGCGCTGGCGTTCAGGCTGAAGCTGATGCTCGCCGCCGGTCTCGCCCCTCAGCTCGGCGCCTGCGCGTCCTGCGGCGAGCGCGAGCACCTCGTCGGGTTCTCCGGCGCCTCCGGGGGCGTCGTGTGCGGCGCGTGCGAGGCCGTCTCGTTTCCGCTCGATCCCGACGCATACAGCTTCATGACTGGTGCGCTCGGCCGGCCGCTGGCCGACGCTCCCGACGTGCCCGAGCAGGCGCTTGGCCAGGTGGAGCGCGCGATCTCGGAAACACTCGAGCACCACGCCCATCTACAACTGATGCCGGCCGCGAGCGCTGGCACAATCGGCTGATGGGTATCGCCACCGGTCCCGATTCCGTCGCCGCCGCGTTCGTGGCACGGATGAGCGCTCAGGAAGACGCCTCTCTGTCGCCGCTGGCGGCGCGCTCCTATCCCGCGTTGCGCGTACGTCCAGAGGAGGACTGCGCGTTGCGCACCCCGTTTCAGCGCGATCGCGACAGGATCGTGCACAGCAAGGCATTCCGCCGGCTCATGCACAAGACACAGGTGTTCGTGGCGCCCGAAGGAGATCACTACCGCACGCGGCTGACGCACACGCTCGAGGTCACGATGATCTCACGCACAGCCGCTCGCGCGCTGGAGCTGAACGAGGATCTGACCGAGGCGATCGGTCTCGGCCACGATCTCGGGCATCCCCCGTTCGGGCACATCGGCGAGGAAGTGCTCGACCGCTGCCTGCGTGAGCGCTTCGGTGGGGGCTTTCGTCACTACGAGCACTCTCTGCGTGTCGTCGACGAGCTCGAGCGTGACGGAGCCGGGCTTAACCTGACACAGCAGGTCCGTGACGGCATCGCTCACCATTCCGGTCGCGCCGAGGCTCCAAGCACGCTGGAGGGCCGCATCGTGCGTCTGATCGACCGCGTCGCTTACATAAATCACGACATCGACGACGCGCTGCGCGCCGGACTGCTGCGCGAGGACGAGCTGCCGGCCGAGCCGATTGCCGTGCTCGGGGACAGCGGATCGGCCCGGATCGACGCGCTCGTTCACGATCTCGTCGAGCACTCCGCCCGCGCAGGGGACATCGTCCAGGGGCCCGGCGCGGGCCCGGCGATGCAGGCGCTGCGCAAGTTCATGTTCGAGCGCGTCTACCTCGGTCCCGCCGTGCGCGCCGAGCACGAGCGCATCGCCGGCGTGGTGCGCACCCTGTTCGAGCACTACGCGGCCCATCCCGAGCTGCTGCCCGTGAGCGCGGCTGCGACCGTGCCCGAGGGTGAGGACGATCTCGCCGTCCGCGTAACCGACTATCTGGCGGGAATGACCGACCGCTACTGCATCAGGGCATACACCGAGCTTCAGGTGCCGCAGGCGTTCGCCCGCTAGCGTTGGCGGGCGATGGCTCTATATACCCGTGAGTCCAAGGATCGCGTACGTGACGCGATCGACTTCGTCGAGCTGGTCTCCGCGCGCACCGACCTGCGCCGCGCGGGGCAGAACAGCTATGAGGGGCTGTGCCCGTTCCACGAGGAGCGCACCCCCTCGTTCGGGATCGACCCGGTGCAGAAGGTCTACTACTGCTTTGGCTGCCAGGCTGCCGGCGACGTGTTCACGTTCGTGCAGGAGACTGAGAACGTCGACTTCAAAGGGGCGCTGGAGCTGCTCGCCGATCGCTGTGGGATCGAGCTGGAGCGCGAGCAGGAGGACGAGGGTGAGGCCGAGCGCCGCCGCGGGCGCGAACGTCTGCTCGAGCTGCTCGCTCGCACGAGCGCCTACTACGAGCGCTGCCTGTGGGAGTCCGAGGAGGCGGCCCGTGCACGCGAGTACCTGCAGGGCAGGGGACTGGGGAAGGAGATCCTCAGGGAGTTCCACGTCGGGTATGCCCCCAGCGCGTGGGATCGCGTGCTGAGCGCCTCGCTGCGCGGCGGGTTCTCCGAGGCCGAGCTGTATGCGACCGGCCTGGCGCAGCGCTCTCAGCAGAACGGGCGGCCGTACGACCGCTTTCGCTCGCGGATCATGTTTCCGCTCGCCGACATCCGCGGGCGCGTGCTCGGGTTCGGGGCGCGCGCTCTGAGTGAGGATCAGCAGGATGGTGGGGATGGCAGGCGGGGACCCAAGTACCTGAACACGTCCGATAACAGCGTCTACCACAAGGGACTGCACCTCTACGGCGCAAATCTCGCGCGCGTCCAGGCCGCGCGCGCGGGGCAGACGATCCTGTGCGAGGGTTACACCGACGTGATCGCCCTGCACCAGGCGGGCGTTCGCAATGCGGTTGGTCTGATGGGCACCGCGTTGACGGCCGAGCAGGTCTCAGAGCTCGCGCGAATGGCGCCCACCGTCCTGTTGGCGCTCGACGCCGACAGCGCCGGGCAGGAGGCGATGCTGCGCGCCGCTGGGCTCGCCGCTCGGCGCAAGCTGGAGTTGCGCGTCGTGCCCCTGCCCGCGGGAACCGACCCGGCCGAGCTCGTGCAGGCTCGGGGAGCGGGGGCGATCGAGCGGGCCGTGGAGGAGTCTGTGCCGTTCGTGCGGTTTCGCGTCGAGCGGGTCTTGGACGGCGGCGACCACGGCAGTCCTGAGGGCAGGGATCGGATGCTCGACGAGCTGCGCCCGGTGTTCGCGACGCTTCCGCCGAGCGCGCTGCGGATGGAGCTCACGCGCATGGTTTCCGAGCGACTGCAGCTGCCCGAGAGCCTCGCCGAGCGGACTCTCACGACCGCGCGGGGTAAGGGGCCGGGAGCGGTGGTGAGGCCGGCTGCCGGTGGGGACGCCGGCGCGCGAGCACCGACCTCGCAGGTGGCCGCGCGTGGCGAGAGCACCGAGCGGGCGTTTCTCGCCCAGTGCATCGCCGAGCCTGGGTCGGGCGCGCGGGCGCTGGGGGAGCTCGATCTGTCAGCGCACTTCACCAGCGATCTTTTGCGTCGTGCGGCCGGGTATCTGCGCGAGCATCTCACCGACCCCGGCGCGGACCTGCCCGAGGACGACCCCGAGCTGGCGGGGCTGCTGGCCGAGCTGGTGGTGCAGGCCGGCCGCGAGTCGCCCGCGCCGGCGATGCTCGAGTCCCAGCGCATGCAGCTCGAGCTGGCGCGCATCGACCGCGAGATCCAGCGCGCGCGCGGGCAGGAGAGAGGCGATGTGAGCGAGCTGGCTTTGCGCCGCGCCGAGGTCAAGCGCGAGTTCGACCGGGCTTACGAGCGGGCGCTGGAGGAGACGGGAGCGGGGACGAGATGAATCCCGGTTCCTTCGCTGAAAGTCACGAAGTTGACACAGAGACGGCACAGAATGGAACGTATGTTCGTGTTGTTGCGTCCGGAGCATGGAGGACAATGCGGTGCATGGATCGGGCTTCGCTCGAGCAACTACTGGACAGCGGGCTCTCCCTGGCAGCGATCGGGCGGCGGTTCGATAAGGATCCCTCGACGGTCGGCTACTGGGTGAAGAAACACGGCCTCAGGGCTATCGGCAGCGAGAAGTACGCTCCACGAGGAGGTTGCGCCGGGAGGAATTGGAGCCGCTGGTCATGGAGGGAGCAACGCTTGTCCAGATCGCGGACGCTGTCGAGCGCAGCCTGGCGACCGTGAGATATTGGCTTGCCAAATACGGTCTGCGCACGCAATGTCCCAAGGGTCCACCTCGGCGACCGGGAGCGCATCAGGCGCGCATCGAGGGGCGTCAGCAGGCGATGGTTGTTTGCCCTCGGCACGGCGCGGCCGAGCACGTTCGAGATCCGCGTGGGTCTTACAGATGCCGGCAGTGTCGTGCTGATTCCGTCGTACGCCGCCGTCGTAAGGTCAAGCAGATCCTCGTCGCCGAGGCGGGCGGGTGCTGCCGTCTGTGCGGCTATGATCGTTGCTTTGCGGCGTTGGAGTTTCACCACCTCGATCCAAGTGCCAAGGAGTTCGGCTTGTCCCAGCGCGGGGCACGTAGCATCGAGAAGCTTCGCGCCGAGGTCCGCAAGTGCGTGCTGCTGTGCTCGAACTGCCATGCCGAGGTGGAGGCGGGGTTGTCAGGCTTTCGAGCGGTTTCCCCAATGACGATGACAACGACCTTGTCATGTCGTAGAATAACCTGGCTGCAGCGGCTTTCCGAGGTAGCACGGTCCGGGGTGGCGCAAAGGTAGCGCAAGATCCTGTTAAGATCGAGGTTGTGGGTTCGAGTCCCACCCCCGGAGCTTTCTTTAGCCGACCAGCTGCTCGACCAGCGCGGCGGCGTTAGCGCCCGGGTCGTTGGCGGTGGCCCAATCTGCGAACTCGCCCGCCCGCGCCCGAATCGAAGGCTCACTCAAAGCCCGTTCGACCGCCAGCCGCAGCGGCCGTGGCGAGACGAAGCGCCGTGGCAGGCGCACGCCCGCTCCGGCCCAGTCCAAGCGGGCGGCGTTCTCGTTCATGTCGCCCACGTGCGGGCACGCGACGACCGCGCAACCGCTGGCGAGAGCACGCGCCAGGGTTCCGTGGCCGGCGTGACACACCACCACATCGCACGCGGGCATCGTGCGCGCGTAGGAAACCCACTCGACCACCCGTGCGTTGGCGGGCACGGGCAGCGGCCGTGAGGGCAGGCGCCGGTTCCAGGTCGCCAGCACCCTGACGGGCGCGTCGGCGAGGCCACGCAGCGCGGTGTGCAACAGCCGGTGATCGGGATCTTGGGCGGTCGACGGCGCGATCAACACGAGCGGATCATCGCCGGGTGGCAGCTCGACATCGCGCGCGGGCGGCTCCCACATCAACGGTCCGACGACGTGCGTCCATGGCGGCCACGCGCGCGAGTACTCGAGCTGCGGAAACGTCGCCACGAGCGCCAGTTCGTGGCTGATGCCGCCGTGACCGTACTGAAGCGGGGGCAGCCCGAGCCGAGCGCGAGTCCGGTTGAGCTCGACTCGGCCGCGCTCTACCCCGCGCCGGATCGGCCCCTGCGCCCGGCGCCACAGTGCGCGACCGACGGATGTACGCGGCAGGCGCGCGCCGAGCGAGTAGATCGGGAGCTCAGGCTCGCCCTCCGGGTAGACATGGGGGATCAGCGTCGCGCGGGGGATGTCGCTCAGCTCGGCGGCGAGCGCGGGGGCGAGCGTGAGGATGTCCGCGACGACCGCGTCCGGGCGCAGCTCGCGCACGAGCGGCAGCGTGTCCTGTGTGGCGTGCACGACCGCCTCGTAGAAGTCGAGCGGCTCGCCGCCGGGACTGCTGGCCGATTGGAGATCGCTGCCATCTCCAATCGGTGGGAAAACGTCGTACTCGGGCGCCGCCATGAACGACAGACCCTCGGCCTCGATGTGAGCCTGCCAGCGCCGCCAGGTCTGCAAGGTGACCTCGTGACCGCGTTCGCGCAACGCCCGGCCAAGCGCGATCATCGGAAACGCGTGCCCAGGGTCGCCGAACGCGCCCAACAGGACTCGCTGCCGCGAGGCGGTGGCTGTCACATCAACGATCACAGCGCTCGTCTGGCGGATCCGTGGCGCCACCCGCCGGGCGGGTCAGGACGCGAGCTCGGCCACGAGACGCAGCTGCGCCAGGCGATCCTCGGCCGTGAAAGCGATCGGGGTGACGCCGAGCGTGCCGACGCCCGCATCGCGGTATATCGCCAGACGCTCGCGCACCAAATCGGGAGGCCCGCACAGCGACACGCTGTCGATCAGCGCGTCGGGGATCGCCGCCATCGCCTCCTCGCGCTTGCCTTCGAGGTACAGGTCCTGGACCTGGGCCGCCTCGGCCTCGAAGCCGTAGCGGCAGACGAGCTGGTTGTAGAAGTTCTGCTTGCGCGAGCCCATACCACCTACGTAGAGAGCGATGAAGGGGCGCATCGCGTCGCGGGCGCCCTGCAGATCGTCGGTGACGAACACGTTGACGGTCGGGGCGATGTCGAAGTGCTCGAGCGATTTGCCGGAGCGCTCGGCGCCCTCCTGCAGCGATGGGCGCAGCTCGGAGACGTGCTCGGGGGAGAACAGCGTTGGGATCCACCCGTCGGCGATCTCCCCGGCCAGGGCGGTGTTCTTCGGCCCGATTGCCGCGAGGTAGATCGGGATCTGCTCCTGGACGGGCGCGATCGTCAGCTTGAGCGCCTTGCCAGGCCCGTCGGGGAGTGGCAGCTCCAGCGTCTCGCCGTGGAACTCCACCCGTTCGCGCGCGAGCGCCATGCGCACGACGGCGACGTACTCACGCGTGCGCTGCAGCTGTTTCGCAAAGCGCTGCCCGTGCCAGCCCTCGGCGACCTGCGGCCCGGAGGAGCCGATCCCGCAGATCATGCGACCGTTCGAGAGCTGGTCGATCGTCGCGGCGGTCATCGCGGTCATCGCCGCCGAGCGCCCGGGCATCTGGAATATGCCGGAGCCCAGGCGGATCTTCGATGTCTGCCCCGCCAGCCAGCCGAGCACGGTCGCGGTGTCCGAGCCGTAGGCCTCCGCCGCCCACACGGAGTCATAGCCCAGCCGCTCGGCCTCCTGCACGATGTTGAGTTGGTCCTCGGAGCTGAGTCCGAGACCCCAGTAGCCGATGTGCACGCCGAGCTTCATGCGCGCAACCCTACACAGCCGCGCCTACACGACCTCGCCGGGTCGCAGGAACATGATCTCCGGAACGAGGCACATGGGGGAGAGCTTCAACAGGTAGCGCACGGACTCGGCGACGTCCTCGGGCTGGATCATCTGCTCGGCGGGAACGTGTCCCTTGACGAAGTCGGTCATCGGCGTGTCCACGAACGCGGGGCACAGGGCCGTGGACTTGATGCCCTCGCCGCTCAGCTCGCTGTTCATCGCCTCGGTGAAGCCGACGACGCCGTGCTTGGTGGCCGAGTACACGGAGTTCCAGCCCACGCCGCGCTTGCCCGCGATCGAGGCGGTGTTGACGACGAGCGCGTTGTGGTGCTCGGCGGCGGCCTCCTTGAGCATCGCCACCGATTCGCGATAGAACAGGGGGATCGAGCGCAGGTTGATGTCCAGCTGCATGTCCAGCCGCTTGGTGACGATCTCGCCCACGGGCGCGCCGAATCCGACGCCGGCGTTGTTCACGAGCACGTCCAACCGCCCGTAGCGCTCGCGGTGGGAGGCGACCACGCGCTGGATGTCCGCCTCCTCGGAGACGTTCGCCGCGATGGCCTGCAGGTCGTAGCCCTCCCCGGTCAGCCCATCGGCTGCCGCCTGCAGCTTCTCTGGCCGGCGCGCGGCGAGCGTCATCGCGTAGCCCTCCTGCCCGAGCACGCGCGCGATCGCCAGTCCGATCCCACTCGAAGCGCCGGTCACGATCGCTGCACGGTCTGCCATCTGCTCGCTCCTGTTCGTAGTCGTCTGATCCGCCCGGCCCCACTCAGGCATGGCGGCGACGGGGAGCATTCCACATCTCGCTGCTAGCGTCTGCCCGGTCGTGGTCGGGCCCATGGTCCGGGCGCGAGAAGGGCCCGTAGCTCAGTTGGTTAGAGCAGTCGACTCATAATCGATTGGTCCCAGGTTCGAGTCCTGGCGGGCCCACTTCACGAAACCCCCGGAGGTCCGGTCGGTTTCGGATCCTGGCTGCGAACGGTTATAGTCGGCTCCGACATGGGGAGGAACCAGATCACGCGGCGCATTGGACTCGCCGTTCTGGTGCTGGCGCCGCTGCTGGCGCTGACCATTCTGGCCGGCTCGGCCGGCGCGGCCACGTCCTGCTCGCAGATACCGACCGTCTACGGGATTCCCCCATGGGGCTTTCACACCGGCCCGTACACGGGAGCGAGCAGCTTCGCCAAGGGCCACGGCGAAATCAACCTCGAAGCCAACACGGTCTCGGGGGTCATCTGCCAGCAGGACCGGGCCGGCACGATCATCATGTCGGTTCAGCACCACCTGGTCTACCACTCGCACTACGCGACGATGTGGGGTTATCCGGGGAACATCATGAAGATCAAGGTCCGCGTGCAGGAAAGCACCGACCCCAGATGCGAAGTCGGCACCGTAGGTCGCGCGACCCTCTATGCCAGCTACAACGGCGTGCGCAGCGACAGCGTCCAGTTCTTCTTCCCGGCCGCCTGCAGGGATCAGGACCGCCTCTACCACGGACCGCAGGTCAACAACCAGGTCCCGCCGCTGTAGGTCCGGTGATGCGGAAGGGCGCGAAGCCAGCGGGGGTATGCGGCTTGGTGGCGCTCGTCCTTGGGGTCCTCTCCCTCGGTTTCGCCCCGGGCGCTCGTGCCGCGGAAACGGGAGCGATCGCGGGGACGGTGTACGGCCAGACCTCGCAAGAGCCCGTCGAAGGCATCGAGGTGACCGTCTACGGGGCGGAGGGCGAACAGGCCGGCTCCGCGGCGACGAACGCGAACGGCGAATACGTCGTGTCTGGGCTGCCGTTCGGCGAATATGAGATCGAATTGTCGCGGGGCGCGAGCACGCTCGATTACGTCACCGTGTTTTGGCCTTCCGGTTACTCGTCTTCTGAAGGGCAGCGGGTGAAAGTCGTCTCGCCGGACACCAGCGACATTGGAGCCACGTTCCTGCCTTTGGCCGAAGCCCCGGCGAGCGTTTCGCCGCCTACGATTTCGGGAGAGCCAGCGGTCGGGCAAACGCTGACGTGCTCGATCGGCTTGTTCGAGGGTGTGCCGCCGCCGGTGTTCGGCTACCAGTGGCTGCGCGACGGGCTCGCGATCGCCGGCGCGACCGCGAGCGACTACACGGTGCAGAGCGCCGATCAGGGAGACGGACTGGCGTGCGAAGTGACGGCGACCAACGGCGCCGGCCAGCGGATGGCTACCAGTGCGAGCGTGGCGATCCCGCCGGCCATTCTTCCCGGTGGCGGGTCCACCGGCGGCAGCGGTACCGTCGACTTCGGCCCGGCTCCGAGCGGGGCGCCGTTCTTCAAGGAGCCCCCGCAGTCGAGGTATCCGCCGGAGCCCCGATACTACTCGTCGAGGCGTCGGCGAGGAAGTCCGTCGGCCGACGTTGGTCTGTATGTGACATTTTGCCCTGCCCAGGGTCACCTGGCTCGAGCTCATGCCGGCGCCGTTCGCGGGAGCGCCGCAGAGGGCTCGATGCGCGAGAGCGCCGCCACGGGTCCTGCTCGCGGGAGCACAGGAGCCGCCTCGGTTCGCGCGCGGGCGGCCGGAACCAGCGAGAAGGGCTGGCCGCCGGATCAGTGCCTGAAGATGGACAAGGGCCCGGCCGGACGGCGTCACACGCTGGTGGGCGTGCTTGGGGTGCACAACTGGCTGCTCGGCGGGTACGGCAACGACACGATCGTCGGCGCCAACAAGGGCGACGTGATCTGGGCCGACTACCACCCCAACGGAGAGCCGCGATGGCAGAGCGCGACGATCCGCGCCGGCAACGGCCGCAACGTGATCTACGCCAACGACAGCGTCAACTACGTCTGGACCGGAACCAACCCGCGGACCGTTGTGCACGCCCACGACATCGGCACCTCGGGCGTGATCCACTGCCAGTCGCCGGGCATCGTCGTGTTCCTCAGCAACGTCAGCGAACGCCACTTCAAGCTCGACGGCTGCGATCGCATCAGCCACTACAGCGTGGGGTATTGACGGAGCGGGCGAGGTCGACGGCGCCGGTGGGTCTAACCACCTACGCATCAACCCGGCAACGTGGGCGTCTCGGCGCACGTTGGCGTGGTGCGCGATCATGTCGGCATGGACGGGGTGGCGATCGTTGTCTTCAGCGATTTGGTCGATTCGACGGCGCTGTTGGCGCGGCTGGGGGACGATCGCATGGACGATGTCCGCCGGGAGCATCTGGGGGATGTCGCCGATGTTGTTGGGGGCTGCGGCGGTCGCGTGGTGAAGACGCTTGGCGACGGTGCGATGGCCTGCTTTGAGAGCGCGCTGGGCGCTTTGCGCGCGGCGGCCTCGATACAGGCATCCGTCGAGCGTCTGGACGCGGATCGGGGTGCGATCGGGATCGCCGCGCGGGTGGGCGTGGCGGTCGGCGAGCCGATCTCCGACGGGGACGATCTGCACGGTATGGCGGTCGTGATCGCCAGCCGTCTGTGCTCGGCGGCGGAGAGCGGAGAGGTGCTCGTGCAGGACCTCGTGGGAGCGCTCGTCGCATCGCGAGCGGGGATCGGGCTCGGCGAGGCGCGCAGCTATACGCTGAAGGGTGTGCCGGAGCCGGTGCGGGCGGAGAGCCTTCGCTGGCGCGAGTTGGCAGCAGCGGCGGCAGCTGCCGCCGAGCGTACCGGGGAGTTCGCGGCGGCGCGGGGGGACGGCGGCGCCGGCAGGGCGCGGGGGGAAGGCGGCGGCAAACCGCGGGCGCCGTCGGGAGGCGCGGCGCCGGGCTTGCCCGGTCAGCAAGCGGATCCCCTTGCCCCGCATTCGCTTGCGCCGCGGGAGCTCAAGGAGGTGCTCGCGGCCGAACGTGCGGGCGACCCATTTCTCGCGTTCCGCGATGGGGAGGGACGCTTGCGTCTGTTTGTGCTCGGTGCGGACGGAGAGACCGAGACTCTGGGCCGTCGTCCCGAAATGGACGTGTCGCTCTCGTGGGACAGCGAGGTCTCCGGCTTTCACGCCGAGCTTCAGTGTCTGATGGGTGAGTGGATGCTCCTCGACGACGGGCTCTCGACGAACGGGACCTACGTCAATCGCCAGCGCGTGAGCGCTCGCCAGCGTCTGCGCGACGGGGATCGGATCCGTGCGGGCCGCACCGTGCTCGCCTACAACGCCGCGCGCCAGCAGCCGGTTGGCACGACGGTCACCGCCGGGGAGCTCCCGACGCTGCCGCAGATCACCGACACCCAGCGCCACGTCCTGGTCGCGCTGTGCCGTCCTTACCGCGACGGCGGGAGCTTCGGGACCCCGGCGAGCAATCAGCAGATCGCGAGCGAGGTGTTCCTCAGCGTGGACGCCGTCAAGATGCATCTGCGGGCGCTGTTCAAACGCTTCGAGCTGGGCGCGCTGCCCCAGAACCAGAAGCGCGCGAGGCTGGCGGAGTGCGCGCTCGAGCTGGGCATCGTCTCTCCGCGCGATCTAGCCTGAGTGAGGCTGATCCTCCGAGAAAGGCCGATCGGAGAGAGCTGTCCGAGCCCAGTCGCTCAGTGGACCCCTGGACAGCTCCTCAACGACGACCGGGCTGTCGATCGGCGTTGGCGACTGTGCGATGCCCACCGACCGGGCGCAGGCGTGCGCGAGTCCCGCGGCTGACGCGAACCGCTCCGCCGGGTCCTTGGCCATGCCGCGCGCTATCACCTCGTCGAGCGTCTCGGGCAGCTCAGAGCACACCGCGCTTGGAGCCGGAGGCGGAGCGCTGAGGTGCGCCCACAGCGTGGCGGCCTCGCTCTCGCGCGGGAACGGGACCTGTCCGGTCACGCAGTGGTACAGCAGGCCGGCGAGAGCGTAGATGTCGGCGCTCGCGTCGACCTCCTCGCCGCGGATCTGCTCGGGTGCCATGTAGTCGAGCGTGCCCACCCATTGACCGGCTCTCGTGACGCGTGTGAGTGCGCCCAGCTGCTTGGCGACCCCGAAGTCGGTGAGGTAGGCGTGCTCGGGCTCCTCGAGGGTCAGCAGGACGTTGGCCGGCTTGACGTCCCGGTGCACCAGACCGCGTGCGTGGGACGCGTCAAGGGCGCCGGCGACCTGGCCGATCACGCGCGCGACTCTGGTTGGCTCGAGCGCGCCCGCGTGTCCGAGCAGCTCCGCGAGGTCGATCCCGTCCACCAGGCGCATCGCGATGAACAGCAGGCCGTCGTCCTCGCCGGTCTCATACACCGGGATCACGCTTGCGTGCTCGATTGAGGAGGCGACGCGCGCCTCGATCTTGAAGCGCTCGCGAAACGATGGGTCCTGGGCGTGCTCTGCGGCGATCAGCTTGACCGCGACCGGCCGCTGCAGCACCAGCTGGGTGGCGCGGTAGACGACCCCCATCCCGCCCCGCCCGACGACATCCTCCAGCCGGTAGCCCGCGATGACCGCTGTCGGCTCGAGGCGTCGCTCGCCTGGTACGTGCAGGACCTGCTCGACGATTGCGGTGCTACCGGCGGCGAACAGCATCCGCAGCCGGCGACGCTCGCGGCTGTCCTGCCACATCCCGAGGATGGCCGCCCCGCCGGTGCCAAGCGAGAGCGCGAGTAGCGGGTCGCTGTAGTCAAGCATCACCCCGGAGTCAAACGTCAGCTGCGTCACCACCGACCACAGAGCAATCACGCCAACACCAACCAGACACACGGCAACCGTCTCCAGCCGCATGCCCGCAAGCGGCACCAGCAGCCCGAGCATCACAATGATGAACCCCGTCACAAGCCCGGACGGGCTTCGCAGCGGAAAGCCGGCCAGGGCGGTGGCGATCGCGTTCGCCTGAACTTCGGGTCCTGACATCGGACTCCCGGCCGCCGTGTCGTGCAGGTCCTGCAGGACGGGCGCGGTCGCCCCGACAACCACAACCTTGCCGCGCACGCTCGCCGGATCGAAGTCGCCTCGCAGCACCTGCACGAACGACAGGCTACGAAGGGTCCCCGGCGGTCCGCGGAAGTCGATCCAGCCCCCCCGCAGCCGCCCGCGACTTGAGGGGCGACCGCTCAGGGTTCGAGCTACGGCCGCCGCGACGGACGGCAACCCGTTCACCTCTGCGAGGGTGTGGCGGAGCACACCGTCCGGGTCGGGGAGCAGGTCAGCCGCGGCCGCCTGATCGCCGATGCTCGCCAGGTTCGCGTTCCCGCCCAGCACCTGCGTTGCGCCGGAGGGAGAGATCAGCGACGTGGCGAACACGACCGGAGCGGCTCGCCTCGCAGATTCGAAAAGCGCTTCGTCGGCAGCCGAAGTCGTGGGACGGTCAAACGAGACGTCATCCACGATCAGGCGCGCGCCCGCCGCGTGTAGGTTTTCCAGGACGCGAGCGTGCAGCCGACGCGAGAACGGATAGCGCGGCAGCTGACCGAGGCTGTCGTTGTCGATCCCAACGACCACAACGTTCGTGGGCGGCGGCTGCCGCCCACGCAGCGAGAAGCGCACGTCGACCGTGTCACGCTCGAGCCGGCCCAGCAGCCCAGCCGCGTGCGCGGACAGCCCGGCCGCCGCCGCCAGCAGCCCGACCGCGAGCAGTCCGAGGAAACGTCGCCTGATGGCACCCCCCCACATGAAGGACAAAGCGTAACCGCCAAGAGCCTGTGCCGCTTCTTGCGCACCTCCGCTCTCTCCTACACAGTCAGCATCGAGCACCCATCATACTCCGCGTGATAGGGTCGCGCGCGTCAGGGAGCACACAACGACACGACACTCGCCCGGAAGGCGAAACCGGTGGACAGGGGGACTCGCAAGAGGACAACGCTCGGCGACCGGCGGCGAGACCGTTGCCGACGCGGGTGTCCTATTCGTACACCTTGGGTGACTAGGGTGGGCATCGCGCTGCAACCAAGATGGCATTGCGACCCATCACGCGGATCCAGTGCAAAGAGACAACGATGAAGATCAAGCTCATCACAGCACCCACGGCCACCGTCTTGCGTATGCCAGGCTCGCGCGCGTTAGGATGCGCACGGCGGCTGCGGCACTCTGAGCGCGGCTTGATCGCGCAGGGGCACACACGGGAGACAACCAGGTCTGGCCATCGGTTGCGGCGCGCCTCGATTGCGTTCGCGCTCGCTCTGTGCATCGTGTCGGTCATGGTGAGTTCGGCGACAGCCGCTAACTTCACCTGGAGCGGAGCCGGCACCCCGAGCGAATCCACCTGGGCGAGCGCCACCAACTGGGGCGGCACCGCGCCCAGCGGTAGCGTCGGCACGCTCGCATTCCCCGAACTGACCAGCGCGGCCTGTACCGCCAAACCTCCAACAGCGACGTGCTACTCGGGGGATAACACCCTCAGCGGGCTCAGCGTGAACGAAATCACGCTCGACGACGCCGCTCCCTACAACCTTTACGGGCAGGCCATTACGCTCGGCGCCGGCGGCCTGCACGCCAGCACATCGGCGTCCACCGTCACAGCCGCGGCGGCCGGATTCCCGATCAAGCTGGGCACCGCCCAGACGTGGTCGATCGACGGCAACGAACACCGCGGGCAAATCCTCACGGGCGAAGTCACGGGTGCTCCGGCGACCCTGACGCTCGAATTGGCCCACACCGGGGGCCTCGACATCGAGGGCGGCTATGGCGATATGAACGCTGGGGCGATCACGATCGCCGGGAGCAACACGAGCAATACCGGAGCACAGGCATATAGAAACGGCTTCGTAGACGTCAACTCCGGCGAAGGCCGCGAAATCAATGCGAGCGATGGCGAACCTGTGAAACTCACCGACGCGGAAATCTTCGACGATGCCGGACCCCTTCATACAGGACCGCTGACCGTCACCGGCGGCGCCGTCAAGCTAGGCGGAGCCGGCGCCGGCGCCGGCTCGGCGTTGGGGGTCAACGGTGCCGTGAGCTTCGACGCCGCTAGCGAACTGGAACTCCACATCTACCAGGTCGGCGAAACCCCGGCCACCGACACACAGCTCACCGCGACAGGCAACGTCGATCTGGCGAGCGCGAAGCTCGCGCTGGCGGGCGCGTCAGGACCGTGTCCGGCCCTCGGGCTTGAAGAGACGTTCACGCTCGTCAGCACCACAGGAACCATCACCGGCACCTTCAACGGTATTCCGACTGGCGCCGTCGTCCCGCTGTCAAACTGCACGGGGTCCGCGCCGGCGCTGGCAATCCACTACAACATCCACTCGGTGACCGCGGAAATGGTTGGCACCGGCTTCACTTGGGCCGGCGCAGCACCCGCCGGAACAGCTAACTGGTCAAACGCCGCGAACTGGGGCGGCGTCACACCCAGCGGCACGGTCGCGACGCTCGCCTTCCCGGCACTGACGAGCCCCGCCTGCACCGCGAAACCGCCGACCGCCACGTGCTACACCACCAACAACGATGTGAGCGGGCTGGAAGTCTATGCGCTTTCGGTCGACGACGGCCTGGGGTATCAACTCACAGGCAATGCGATCAAGCTCGGCGCCGGCGGCCTGACTGCGTCCGCTTCCGCCAGCGACACGACATCGGTCACAAACCTGGCCACGCCGATCACCCTGAGCGCGCCGCAGACGTGGACGATTACAGGCGGCGAACACGGTCGACAAGTCAGCGTCAGCGCGAACGTGTCGGGACCGAGCGAGGCTCTTGGCATCAACTTCGCCAACGCGCCATTCGCGACATTCCTTAACCTCGATGCAGACGCCGAGGTCGGCGCGATCGAAGTCACTGGCGAAGGGACAGGGAACGTGGTTCTTGGCGAGCCCGGAGGACCCGCAGGCTCTCTGAACGGGACCGACGGCAATCCGGTCACGCTGGCTGGCGGATGGCTTACCGCCTTCGACGGCGCGACCGGACCGCTCACCGTCGCCGAAGGCAGCCAAACCCGGGTCCAAGTGGGCGAGACGTTCGGGGCCGGGCCACTTGCGGTCGACGGCCCGGTGACGCTCAGCCCAACGAGCTCCTTTCTGATCTTCATCAACAAGTCCGGGACGGTGGCAAATACGGCGCTTCTGCATGTTCCGTGGGTGGTTTGAGGGCTTTCAGCGCGTAGCTCCGCCGTCCGGCTATGCGTCAAGCGCCGCCTCGGTGGTGGGTGGCGGTTCGCGAGTCGCAGCAGTGTTTTGCGGGGCTTTTCGCGGCGCTTGACCCGCCGGCCGGCTGCGCTGAAAGGGCGACTGTTTCCGGGCGCAGGGGCGCCCGGGGTGGGGGTTGAGGGTGCGCACGCCGCGGCGCTCCTAGGGTTCCGGCTTGCAAACAGTCGAGAACCCGACCAAAGGAGCGTGACGACGTGCGCGGTAGAAGGGTATGGAAGAAGCTGCTCGGGCTCAGCCGAGCGGTCATTGAGGACGCGTTCATCGAGCAGGAGACGCTCGTTGTGAAGGTTCGCCCGAAGGCCAGGGAGCGTGGCCGCTGCCCGCATTGCCGGCGGCGCTGCCCGGGCTATGACCGGGGGGATGGCACCAAGCGCTGGCGGGCGCTTGACTTCGGTACGACGCTCGTCTACCTGCAGGCGCCGGCGCCGAGGGTCAGCTGTGAGCGTCACGGTGTCATCGTCGCGGCGGTGCCGTGGGCGCGGCACGGCTCGAGCTTCACGGTCGCGTTCGAGGACACCGCGGCCTGGCTGGCGGTGCATACCTCCAAGAAGGCGGTCGCGGCACTGATGCGGATCAACTGGCGCACGGTGGGCTGGATCTGTGAGCGCGTGATGGCCGACGAAGGCGCAAGGCGCGATCCGCTGGCGAACCTCAAGCGCATCGGGATCGACGAGATCTCGACCGCCAAGGGTCAGACCTACATGGTCGTCGTGGTCGATCACGACACAGGGCGTCTGGTCTGGGCGCACCCCGGCCGTGACCGCTCGACGGTCGAGAAGTTCCTGGCGGAGCTGGGCAACGCGCGCTGCCAGGAGATCGAGCTCGTCTCCTGCGATGACGCCGACTGGATCACCCGACCGGTGCGCGAGCGCTGCCAGAACGCCCTGGTGTGTCTGGATCCGTTTCACATTGTGAAGGCCGCGACCGACGCGCTGGATGAGATCCGTCGCGAGGTCTGGAACGAGGCGCGCAGAGCCGGTGAGGCAGAACTCGCCTCAGAGCTCAAGGGCGCGCGCTTCGTGCTGTGGAAGAACGCAGAGAAGCTGACCGAGAACCAGCAGGCAAAGCTCGCTCGGATCCAGCAGGTCAACCAGCGCCTGTTCCGCGCCTACCTGCTCGCCCAACAGCTGCGCCTGATCTACCGCCTCGCCCCCGAGGAGGCGCTGGCCCTGCTCGAAGCGTGGCTGAAGTGGGCACGACGATCTCGCCTACAGCCGTTTCGCAAACTGGCAAAACGGATCACCGAACAGCGCGCGATGGTGGAAGCAGCGATCAAGCACGGCCTGAGCAACGCACGCGTCGAGCAAATGAACACCCAGATCCGGCTGATCATGCGCCGCGGGTTCGGCTTCCGCTCACCCTGGTCAGTAATCGCACTGGCGATGCTCTCACTCGGCGGGCTCTGCCCACCCCTACCAGCCGAGGGCGCATAACCCACGGTTCATGCAGTAGACCCGCAAATACCGACTACTCACAGCTGAGCGCGACCGGGACCGTGAACCTGGCTGACGCCAACCTCAATCTCTACGACGGGGTGAAGGCGGAAACCAACTCACCGTGCGAATCGCTCACGCCCGGCGACGTCGACACGCTGATCACCACCACCGGGTCGCTCACCGGCACGTTCAGCGAGGTTCCCAACGGAACCATTCTCTCGCTCATTGGGTGCTCGGGTACAGCGCCCACGGTGAGGATCAACTACACGGCGAGCACTGTGACGGCCACGATCCTCACCGAAGGCGAACCGCGGACGTCCACAAAAACGACGACGGCGCTGGAAGCGAACCCCACGCACCCGGTGACCAACCAGAGTGTCACCCTGACGGCGACGGTAACGGCGAGCTCAGGAACGCCATCCGGGAGCGTGACGTTCGCAAACCACGGCACCGCGATCCCGGGTTGCTCGAGCCAGCCCGTTTCGCTCAACGGCTCCTCCTACACCGCCAGCTGCCAAACGGCATTCACTGCCGTCTCCTCGCCGGAGGCCCTGACAGCCGTCTTTACGCCCGCGACCGGCTCTGGGCTGGCGAGCTCGTCGAGCGCCGTCGACAACGTCACGGTCGGCACGGACGCGACCTCGACCGCGCTCGCAGTGTCAAGCGCGACGCCGGCGATCAACGCGAGCGTGACCTACACGGCGACCGTCACGCCCGCTCACGCCGGCGCGGCGGAGCCGTCCGGGTCGGTGAAGTTCCTCGACGGCGGCACGCCGATCGGCGCGTGCGCCAGCCAGCCGCTGACCGCCGGCGCGTCCGCCGCGACCGCGACATGCACGCTCAGCTACCCGGCGGCCGGCGTGCATAGCATCACCGGAACGTATCTCGCCGACTCGAACTTCACGGGTTCGAGCTCCGCGCCTGCTCAGACCGTGACCGTCCAAAGCAAAAGCGAAGGCGGCGGCCCCGCGCCCGGGGAAGGTAGCGGCGCCGGTGCGACGAGCGGCGGCGGTGTGCTCGCGTTCACGAGCAATGTCCTGCCGACCCGCGAAACGGTCACGCTCGCCTCGGGGACGGTGATGATCCGCCTCAACGGCACGTCAACGTTCGTTCCGCTGTCAGGCTCGAGCACAATCCCGGATGGCAGCGAAGTCGACGCCACCAACGGGCGGGTCGTGATCACGGTCACGACGCCCTCGGGGAAGACGGTGAGCGCAGAAGTTTACGGCGGGAGGTTCCGCCTGCACCAGGACAGCAGCGGCGTAGCCCGCTTCATCCTGACGCTGCCGCTGACCGGCTGCCCGCGCGGCCCGCTGCCGCACGGCGCGGCAGCGTCAGCCGCCAAGCACTCTGGCGCAAAGGCGCGCCACCTGTGGGTCTCAGAGGCGGGCGGGAGCTGGGGCACCAACGGCCGCTACGTCAGCACGACCGTGGAGGGCACCATTTGGCTCACGATCGACGAATGCTCGCGATCCGAGGTGAAGGTCGCCGCCGGGAAGGTCAAGGTGCTCGATCTCGTCCGCAGGAAGACGAAGACGGTGTCCGCGGGAGGCAGTTACGTCGCCACGCTGACGCCCAAGGGGCGCCGCAAATGACCGCGGGGATGGATGCGCGCAAGGCTTTCAGACGGGCTGTCGGGTTCGCTGCCATAGCCGTGGCGCTGTGCTGCGCCGCCAACGCCTTCGCGGCGCCAACCGTTTCGCTTATACCTGCTTTCTCGGCCGGCGCTCACCTGGGGGAACCGACCGCCCTTACTGCCGAACTCAAAATCGCTGGAACGGAATACTTCGGCCATCCCGAGCCACTCACCGAACTTACCCTCAGCCTTCCTGCCGGCACCGGCCTTTCCAACGAAGGATTCCCGACCTGCAGCATCACGACGCTAGAACAGAAAGGCCCGAGTGGCTGTCCGATTGGTTCGGTCGCGGGCCCCGCCGGGTCCTTCACCATGTTCGTCAGCTTTGGCACGGAAACCGTCCAAGAGCAAGGAACGACTGAAACCTTCTTCACCGAAGGCGGAAGCCTTTTGCTGTATCTCGTCGGACACTCCCCAGTATCGATCGAAACTCTGTCACCCATCCACTTCGAACCGGCCAGCGCGCCCTTCGGACCGGCAGCGCACATCGCAGTCCCGCTGATCGAAACGGTACCCGGCGGACATGATGCCAGCTTCACCGCCCTCACGCTAGGGCTCGGCGCCTTTCGTGGTGCCACCGGCGAAGAAACAGGAAGCGTGACAGTCCCGGAAGGATGTCCAAAAGGCGCGCTTAGCTGGCGTGCCGACACTATGTTCAATGACGAAACGACTGCACATGCCGAAGCCGAAACGGCCTGCCCGGCCGCAAGGACCAGGGCTGGCACGACGACCCGTCTCACGGCGTCCAACGTTTCCCCCGTGCCGGGCGAACCAGTCACATACACCGCGACCGTGGCCGCAAAGACGCCCAACCTGAACACTCCGTCGGGTGTCGTGAGGTTTCTCGATCGCGGTGCTCCCATCGCAGGCTGCGAAGCGGTCACGGTCGTGCCCGGCGAATCGTCTTCAACCGCAACGTGCCATACGACGCCAGAAGGCGGCGTGAACACAATTACAGCGGTATATCAAGGGGATTTGAACTTCCTGCGCTCAGAAGCAACTGGCCTCACTGTGACTGTAAGCGCCGGCTCAGGGGAAGAAGCCAAACGGAAGGCGGAAGGAGAAGCGGCCACGAAACACCAGGAAGAACAAGCCGCGGCGAAAAAGCGTCAGGAAGAAGAAGCGGCCACGAAGAAACAGGAACAGCCGCTCGCACCGCTACTCGCTCGTCGCCAGACCACGCGCGCTACCTCGGGCACCGCCACCGTCCGCCTCGCCGGCACATCCACGTTCGTGCCCCTCTCGGGCTCGACGAGTATCCCCGACGGCAGCGAAGTCGACGCCACCAACGGCCGAGTCGTGATCACAGTCGCGACGCCCTCGGGGAACACCATGAGCGCGGAAGTCTACGGCGGGAGGTTCCGTGTCCATCAGGACAGCAGTGGCGAGACGCACTTCATCCTCACGCTGCCGCTCACAGGCTGCCCAAAGGCCGCGTTGCCGCACGGCGCAGCGGCGAGGCTCGCGAAGCGCAGTTCTGGGCCCAAATCGCGCCACCTCTGGGCGTCAGAGACCGGTGGCAGCTGGGGCACCAACGGCCGCTACGTCGCCACGACCGTGCAGGGCACCACCTGGCTGACGCTCGATGAATGTACCCGTTCGGAGGTGAAGGTCACCGCGGGGAAGGTCAAGGTCCTCGACCTCGTGCGCAGGAAGACGAAGATGATCGCGGCGGGGCACAGCTACATCGCGGCGGCTCGACGCGGGCGACACGCGTAGCTCGAGCGACCGAAGCCCCGGTCGCGGCTCGCAAGGGTGATCCGAATGGACGCCGCGCAGGTCGGGCCTTGAGGGCGTGGATCGTGGGGTGTCCTACTCCTACACCTTGGGTGGCTAGCACCGGGCCTGCCGTGCGGCAAAGATGGGCATTGCAGCAACCGAGCACCTGAAATCGAACACCATCCGTTGTTCCGATACCAAGGAGAAACACCATGAAGATCAAGCTCATCACCGCACTGACCACGGTCGCGCTGTTCGCGCTGCCGATCGCCGAGGCCGCCGCCCACGAGGGTTGGGGCTAGCGCTCGTGGTGGGCTCGCTGTGGTGGCCAGCGGGATCGAGGACGGTATCTCGCGCGGTCGCCCCAAGGGAGCCACCGTCGGTGCACTGCGGTCCACGAGCACCGAACTGACAGACGAGTCTCGAGCCGCACGGCGGGCTCGCACCCTGCGAACGCATAACACGGGAGTAACAAATGAGCAACAGCCACGACACCCAACAGTTCCCCCCTTTGGTAGAGTCGCGCCCGCAAGACACTCGCGACTCGCGTAGGGGGGATGATCCGGTGGAGGCACCGACAGGCAAGACTGTGATCGTGGTGGACCATGGCGTCCTGAGGTATCCGCTCGCTCTTGTTCTTATCGTCTGCGGCCTGCTGGGGCTCGCAGCCACGTCGGCGTCGGCCGCCAACTTCACGTGGAGCGGCGCGGCAGCTGTCGGAGAACCTAATTGGTCGACCGCGGCCAACTGGGAAGGGGGGACCGCGCCGAGCGGCAGCATCGGCACCCTGACGTTCCCCAAACTCACAACCCCAGAGTGCACCGCGGAACCGCCGACCAAGACATGCATCACCTCCACCAACGACCTGACCGGCCTGACAGTGGAAGCTATTGCGATCGATGCGGACGCCAACTACGGGGTGAAAGGCAACGGAATCACGCTGGGCTCCGGCGGGATTACAGTTACGACCTCCGAAGGTCGAGAGGGTTTTGCCACGCTGTTCGTACCGATCACGCTCGGGGCGCCGCAAACCTGGTCGGTCGATGGAGGAGGCTCATTCGGGGACTTGAATCTCGGCACCGTGACCGGCGCGCAGACACTGCATGTCGACCTCAGCCACCGCGCGAGGGTGACTGCCCCAACGGTCGAAGTGGGCGCGCTCAGCATTGTCGGCGCAAACGCCGCCGACACCGGTGCCCACGCGATTGAAAACGGATACCTCGAACCAGGCGAGCTGAACGGATCCGACGGCAGCGCCGTAAACATCACCGATGCGGAACTCAAGTCGTTTTTCGATAGTTCCTACAGTGTCGGGCCACTCACTTCCACAGGCGGGGCGATTGGCCTCGGTTCTATTTACCCGGGGACCGTGACGGTCAACGGCGGCGTGACGCTAGACAGCGCTAGCTTGATCACCGTCGGAGTCAACAAACCGGGGACAGTCGCTGGAACCGACTATTCACAACTTAGCCCGAGCGGACCGGTCGCGCTTGGCGGGGGGCTCGAAGTGGAGGGCCTGAACCAAAGCGGGAACGTCTGCCCAACTCTCCAGCCGGGGGACGTGGACACGCTGATCACCACCACCGGCGCTCTCTCAGGCCAGTTCGCTGGCATCTCGGATGGGCAGCTAGTCCCAGTTACGTCGCTCCCCGTCGAGGGCTTTGAAGAAGTCCGGCCGCGGTGCGCCACGGCGCGAATCAACTACTCCACCCACGACGTCACAGCGACGATCGTGAGCGTGACCCCGCCCCCGACCAACCTCTCGTCGCCATCGGTCACGGGGAACACGTGGGTCGGCCAGACACTGACCGCGACAGCCGGCACGTGGATGAACGAAGCCGAACCGGGGGGCTACAGCGGGGGCTTTGTGCAGTGGGAGGACTGCGATGTCGCCGGGACCAACTGCGTCCCGATCGAACGTGCCGTCGAACCGACATACACACTCACTGCGGCCGACGTCGGACACACCATCCGTCTGCAGGAAACCTTCTTCAACGTCGCGGGTAGCAACGCCCCGGTCGCGTCGCCGGCGAGCGGTGTGGTGACGAGCTCAATGCCCGCACCGACACCCGTGCCGAAACTCGAACCAAAACTCGAACCCAAAGTCGAACCGAAACCGACACCGGAACCTCCCCTGCTGGGCCAGCGTCAGATTGCGATGGCCGTCTCCGGAACGGTGTCAGTTCGCCGGAAGGGAACAAGCTCATTTGTTGCCTTCTCGGGCTCGACGAGTATCCCCGACGGCAGCGAAGTCGACGCCACCAACGGCCGAGTCGTGATCACAGTCGCGACGCCCTCGGGGAACACCGTGAGCGCGGAAGTCTACGGCGGGAGGTTCCGTGTCCATCAGGACAGCAGTGGCGAGACGCACTTCATCCTCACGCTGCCGCTCACAGGCTGCCCAAAGGCCGCGTTGCCGCACGGCGCAGCGGCGAGGCTCGCGAAGCGCAGTTCTGGGCCCAAATCGCGCCACCTCTGGGCGTCAGAGACCGGTGGCAGCTGGGGCACCAACGGCCGCTACGTCGCCACGACCGTGCAGGGCACCACCTGGCTGACGCTCGATGAATGTACCCGTTCGGAGGTGAAGGTCACCGCGGGGAAGGTCAAGGTCCTCGACCTCGTGCGCAGGAAGACGAAGATGATCGCGGCGGGGCACAGCTACATCGCGGCGGCTCGACGCGGGCGACACGCGTAGCTCGAGCGACCGAAGCCCCGGTCGCGGCTCGCAAGGGTGATCCGAATGGACGCCGCGCAGGTCGGGCCTTGAGGGCGTGGATCGTGGGGTGTCCTACTCCTACACCTTGGGTGACTGGCACCGGGCCTGCCGTGCGGCAAAGATGGGCATTGCAGCAACCGAGCACCTGAAACAAGAACATCATCCATCTTTCCTAAACCGAGGAGAACACCATGAGGATCAAGCTGATCACCGCACTGACCACGGTTGCGCTGTTCGCGCTGCCGGTCTCAGACGCCCTCGCCAACCGCTACATCTGAGCGAAGGCACGTGGGCTGACCTGGTGGCACCAGGTCAGCCCAGACATCTAAAGGAGATCGCGGCAACAGACACTCCCAGCTACCGCACGAGGAGACCACCATGACCACCAACATCAAGCTCAAGCTCATCGGGCTGGCCACCAAGATCGCGCCGCAGACCACGGCCAGCGTGGCTTTAGTAGGCTCTTGGCGGCCGCGGCGCGGGCTGCGGAGTGGCGGAGCCGATCCGTTGCCAGCTCGACGTAAAGGGGACAGCATGCTTGGCGTTCAGCGGAGTGTCAGAAGGACCCTCGTCCTCGGTGCGCTTTGCGCGGTGTCGCTGGCGGCCATGCTAGTCCAAGCGAGCCCCGCCGCCGCGTCCTCGCCGCTGTCGTGGACTGTCACTAATGTGGACGGCACCAACTATCTCGCCGGAGTATCGTGTCCATCCGCAGGCCTCTGTGTCGCGGGCGATGCACGCGGGAACGTCGTTACCTCCACCAACCCCACCGGAGGAGCAAGTGCCTGGACTGTCACCAATGTGGACGGCACGAACATAATCTACGGCGTGTCGTGTCCATCGGTGAGCCTGTGCGTCGCGGTTGCAGGCTTGAACGTCGTGACCTCCACCAACCCCACCGGCGGGGCGGGTGCCTGGACCGTCACCAACGTGGCCGGCGCGGACATAATCTCCGGCGTGTCGTGTCCATCAGCGTCATTGTGCGTCGCGGTAACAAACGGGGGCAACGTCGTGACCTCCACCAACCCCACCGGCGGGGTGGGTGCCTGGACCGTCACCAGAGTAGATGGCAACGGATTCGACGGCATCTCTCTCGGCGAAGTATCGTGTCCATCGGTGAGCCTCTGCGTCGCGGTCGACAACAAAGGCAACGTCGTGACCTCCACCAACCCCACCGGCGGGGCCAGCGCCTGGACGGTCACTAATGTGGACGGCACGAACGGAATCGACGACATCTCGTGCCCATCAGCGTCATTGTGCGTCGCGGGCGACAGCGAAGGCAACGTCGTGACCTCCACCAACCCCATCGGCGGGGCGGGTGCCTGGACCGTCACCAACGTGGCCGGCACGAACAAAATCAACGGCGCGAACGCAATCACCGGCGTGTCGTGTCCATCGGTGAGCCTGTGCGTGGCAGGGGATCACGGGGGCGAACTAGTGACCTCCACCAACCCCACCGGTGGCGCAAGTGCCTGGACCATCACCCCTGGCGGCGCGGGCAGCACCGGTGTCGTGTCGTGTCCATCGGTGAGCCTGTGTGTCGTCGCCGCTGTACGCGGGAACGTTATAGTGGGCTCAAGCACAGTTGCCAGTGTGCCGGTCAACACCAGCCCGCCAACCGTCTCAGGGACTGCCCAGGTCGGGCAGACCCTGAGCTGTTCACCGGGTAGTTGGTCGGGGTCGGTGCCACAGACCTACACCTACCAGTGGCAGAGCGATGGCTCAGGTATCGGCGGCGCCACCAGCTCCACATATGTTGTGCAGGCCACTGACCAAGGTCATACGTTGACCTGCACCGTGACGGCCACCAACAGCGCTGGGAGCACGCCCGCTACCAGTGTGGGCACCTTGGTTCCGGCGGCCGCGGGTGGCGGTGGGCAGGGTTCAGGTGGCGGGTCTGGTTCCAGCGGCGGTGGCGCCGGAAGCACCCAGGCTGCTGTGGCGGGCTCGATCGGCTCTTTGCCTGGTGGTGTGACGGTGCCGTTGCATTGTTCGGCAACCTTGGGTAGCTGTGCGCCGGTGACGGTGCAGCTGGTTGTGGTTGAGCAGCTACGTAACGGGAAGGTGATCGCGGTCACCGCAGGCCATAAGAGCAAGACGAAGACGAAGAAGCGCACGGTGGTGATCGGAAGCTCGACGGTTACCCTCAGCGCCGGGCAGAGCGAGACGGTCAAGGTTTCTCTGAACTCGGCCGGCAAGAAGCTGCAGGCCCAGCATAAGAGGCTCACCGCGTCGCTGCAGATCACCTCCGCGGGCCAAACGCTGAAGAGCCAGAACGTGACGATCACCCAGACGACCCGCCGGGGGAAAAAGAAGCACAAGTAGAGCCGACGCGATGGGGAAAGGCATGATCACTCGCGGCTGCCGGCCACTATCGCGCGCACTCTGGCAGAACCGCCGCTCCGGCTGTGCGAGGACCTCGCGTGTACTTGGCAGTCAGCGGTTGAGCGTCCATGCCGCGGTAGCAGTAGGCCTGATCTCGGTGCTTGCGCTTGCCGTTCCGACCCTGGCCGCCGGCGAACGGTATTCGCCGGAATCGCCGTCGACGCAGAACCCAAACGACGTCGGGCTGTACGTGGCCTTTTGCCCGGGAAACGCCGGCGCGAGCTCCCTTCGCGCGAGCGCGGCGGGAACGAGCGAGGCGGGCTGGCCAGCCAAGGAATGCTTGAAGATGGACAAGGGTCCAGCGGGGCGACGCCACACGCTCGTAGGGCAGCACGGGGTGCACAACTGGTTGCTCGGCGGTTACGGGAACGACACGATCATCGGCGGCAACCTCGGCGATGTGATCTGGGGCGACTACCACCCAAACGGGGAGCCGCGGTGGCAGAGCGCCACGATCCATGCCGGTAACGGAAGGAACGTGATCTACGCCAACGACACGGTCGACCATATCTGGACCGGCACCAACCCGCGGACGGTAGTGCACGCTCACGCCTCGGGTATCTCAGGCGAGATCCACTGCCAGTCACCGGGTATCGTCCTCTTTTTGAGCACCGTCAGCGAACGTCACTTCAAGCTAGACGGTTGCCATCACATCAGCCATTACAGCGTCGGCTATTGATGGATAAGGCGTCGATCCACTGTGCTAGCTGATCGTGGCCGCATCGCGACGCTCGTTCTCGGGCTCCTTGTCTGCCTGGCGGCGGTGGGGGAGGCGCAGGCCATCACGCCGATGCGCACCCCAACGCAACCGACCCCGACGCTCCCCGGTGAACCGGGCACGGAATCGCCGGCCGAAGGGCCGACGCCGAACGTGAGCGTGCCGTCTTTGCCCTACCTGCAGCTCGCTGAGCAGGGGGTGGCGCGCGCCGAGCGCACCTGGCACGATCGACGCCTCGGCTGGTATGACGAACGCCTGAACGACCACGAACAAACGCCTCTAGCAACCATCTGGGGGATAGTGCCATTGTTCGAGGCGCTCGACGCGGTCGACATCGCCGCGCCGTCCTCTGCGCACCGCGCCGCTGTTCTCACATTCGCGGACGGGGCTGAGAGCTACTTCAACGCCCGGTTGCGACCCACTCCCGGCTTTGCTCCCTATCCAAACGACCGGGGCCAGGTGCGGACGTGGTTCGATGACAACGGCTGGTGGGGTCTCGCGTTCATGGATGCTTACCGTGCCACCGGCGACGCGCGCTTCCTGCGTGACGCAGAGCGTGCTTTTGCGTTCATCGCAGCGCAGGGTTGGGATTCGGCTGGCGGTGGGCTGTGGTGGAACACCTCGCACCCTTACAAGGCTGGGGAGGCGCTGGCGTCGGCCTCGCTGCTCGGCGCGCTGCTCTTTCAGCACACCCACCAGCAGTTCTACCTAAACCAGGTGAACAAGTTCCTGACTTGGGCGGACGCGCACTTTCTCACCGAAGACCGCCTATACGCACGCACCGACTCCGACTCGACACCGACACCATATATCGAGGGGACGCTGGTCGAGGCACACCAGGTGCTCTGCCAGGTCGGGCAGCAGGCAGCGTGCGCGCGCGCCAAACAGCTCGCTAACGCGTGCTGGCAGCGCTTTGAAGCCAGGCTTGAAATGGGGCCGCAGTACGACACGATCTACCTGCACTGGATGCTCGTCTACTCGAGCCAGACCGGCGATAACCGCTGGCCCGCGCTGGCCAAGCAGATGGCGGCCAACGCCCAGGCACACGCTCTGAACAAGCAACGCGGTCTCTACCTGCGCGCCTGGGACGGGAGCTCCATCACCCAACACGAAGCCCGCCCGAACATGCTCCAGACCGACGCCGCGACCGTTGAGCTCTTCGCCTGGCTGGCAGCCACGCACTGAGCAGCCGGAGCGCTCGCCCCAGAATCAGCATCTCGCTGGGCGCGACAGCGGGGCCTGCCGTCGCGGGCCTGACTGGTCTCGGACAAAGACAAAGCACCTCAGAGCGCCCGCCGTTATGCTGGCCGCTCAGGTAATAGACGCCTACACCTTGGGTGGGTGGCCCTGGGTGCATCGCGGACGGATGCTTGGCGAGCAATCCAACTCCGAAGGGGACCTACCAAATGCTTACACCTCGCGATCACCGCAAACAGTTGCCGATCGACCAGTCGAGATCTAGACTCCCTCGCCGCCCGACAAGCGGGGCCAGAGGGGGTTCTATTGAGCAGGGCATCGTCGTGAGCACGAAATGCGGGACGGCGGGCGGCACACTGGCCAGCCTAATCCCGCGAGCGGTGAGGCGCTCAGCGCTTTGCGCTGTCGTCGCCGCGGTCGCACTCGGCCTTTTATCCCTCGCTACTACCCGAACAGCTGACGCCGCGTCAGCAGTGGCCGTCAGTGCAGGCGGTCCCTTCTCGTGCGCGCTCTTATCCGAAGGGAGCGTCGACTGCTGGGGCCGGAATATTGGGGGCATCGGGAACAACGGCGCATGCGCCTCAATCCACGGCGAATGCACCTCGGTCCCTATGGCCGTGAGCGGTCTGCCGAGCGCGGTGGCGCTCAGCGCTGGGTGGGACGAAGCCTGCGCGGTCCTCTCGGGCGGCAGCGTCGACTGCTGGGGCACCAACGGGGACATATTAGGGGCCAACCCAGTTGTCGTGAGCAGCGTGAGCGATGCAATCGCGGTGGGCGAGGGCGGGGAGGAAGAAGGGTGTGCGGTGGTCTCGGGTGGCAGCGTCGAGTGCTGGGGAGGCACTGTGCTCTCCGAAGCAAAGCCGCTGAGCGGCGTCAGCAACGCGGTCGCGGTCAGCGTTGGAAAGCTCAGTTACGAGGGCTGCGTTGTTCTGTCTGATGGAGGGGTCGACTGCTGGGGCGACGAGTCCTACGGCGACTTCGGGGACGGCACACGTACGGGCTCTAGCTCAACCCCTGTGGCAGTGAGCGGCATCAGCACCGCGGTCGCGGTCGGCGTCGGCTATGACTACGCCTGCGCGCTGCTCTCGGGCGGCACTGTCGAATGCTGGGGCTTCAACGCCGGCGGTGGGCTCGGGACGCCGACCGAAGCCCCAGGCATAGAAAGCGACGTGCCGGTGCCTGTCACCGGAATCACCGACGCAACTGCTATCGGCGTTGGTGGAGCGGCCTGTGCGGTCCTATCGGATGGCAAGGTCCAGTGCTGGGGTGACAACGCCGAAGGCGAGCTCGGAGACGGCACGTTCACCGGCCCGGAAACCTGCTTCTATGCATGTAGTCGTACCCCGGTCACAGTGAGCGGCTTGAGCACGGCTGTCGGGGTCAGCGTAGGCGGCCAGGTGGCCTGCGCGAACCTGTCGGATGGCAACGTCGAGTGCTGGGGGGCTAACAGCGAAGGCCAGCTCGGGAACGGAACGACAACCAACAGCGACGTGCCGGTGCTCGCGGGTCCGCTCGTGTCTGCGCCTCCCCCTCCGCCCGCGCCGACCTCACCCAGCGGGCCCGGCGCGACAAGCGTGACCCCGACCACGGGTAGCAGCACGTCGAACCCGGTCTCGAGCACGACGAAGGTGCATACGGCAACCCGGTCCCCGCTCACGGCGGCCACCGTCTTCAGCCTGCCGTCGGGGAAGCAGTGCGTCAGCCGCCGGCGCTTCACGATCCACGTGCGCTCCTACCCCGGCATCACTTGGATCGGCGCGAGCATCACGATCAACCACAAGCGCGTGAAGACCGTAGGGAGGGCTCACATCGGCGCGCTGATCAGCCTCGTCGGCCTGCCCAAGGGCACGTTCGTGCTCTCGATCACGGCTACGGCGAGCAATGGGCGCAAAGTGACCGGTAGGCGCACCTACCACACGTGCGTGCCGAAAAGCAACAGCCACTACGCCCCGCCGAAACTCTAAAGGGGGCATCATGCGAAAGCGACTGACTCTCATCCCTGCAGGAGCCATCGCCGCGCTGGCGCTCATGGCGACGGATGCGCTTGCCGGGGGCGGCACAAGCCGCGCGGGGATCGCCTCGGCGAGGTGCTCGCGCGCAGCAGCGCAGAGCGCCCTCCGGGAGCACCCGAAGTTTGACCCGATTTACATCCCGAAGCTCGAGTTTCCGGGTCAAGTGCTGTGTGGGGCGTTCTTGGGGTCGGGGAGCCGCACGATGGTCGTGGGGTTTGCGGCTGCCGTATGCATCAACGACTCCTACGATCTCGGCTGGGGCGTATATCGCTTGAGGGCCGGCAGGTGGCAGCCGGCATGGAAGCACTGGGAAGGCTCACAGAGTCTCGCGGCCGTCGGGTCCACCATCAAGGAAACGACTGGCATCCGCCGTCCCACCGACTCGGGGTGCAACGATACCGGCGGTACACGATCGCGGATCTGGCACTGGAATGGGAGCAGGTTCGTGGCCGGCCCCTGGACGACACACGAGGCGCCTATCGCCGTACAATCGAACCCGTCGGTCTTCTACGCGCGACCCGCGGGAGGCTTTATCACGTGCGGCATCGCCAGCGAAGCCGAAGAACAAGTTCGCTGCCTGGGTGTGCCTGCGGGAACCAATCCCCTCGAAAACGTAGTGACGCTGCAATCCAGCGGCCAGGTCGAAACCTGCACTCGCCACCAAACCGAAGTTCGCTGCTTTGAGGGGAATCCTGGAGAGAACACCCCGACGCTTTCGGCAGGCGCGGTCGACACCCTCGGGCGCTTCACCTGCAAGGTGCTCGAAACAGGCGTTGAATGCACGGTCGCCGCAACCGGCAAGGGCTTTCTCATCACGCCGGGAAGCGTGACGGAAGTCGGCGGGTAACCCGGGCACGAAGAGAACGGAGGAACGATGCGAAGGAGACTGTGGTTTATTCCTCTCGGCGTCTTCGTTGCGCTGGCGCTTATGAGTACAGGTGCGCAGGCCACGCGCAGTAGTAGGGCCGCGTCTGCCTGCCCTACGCAGACCTCCAAGGATGCGCTCGGTCGCACATGGTCCTGGCGGGTTGTGACCCAAGGAAGCGTCTCGTGCGCGGAAGCGATACGCACGAACCTCGCATACATACGCGCAGCGCGCGAAGGCCGCTGCCCCTCGCGCATCTGCACCGAGGTGACATTCCCAGGCGGCTGGCTCTGCTCCTCGCTGAGCGCTGCTGAGGAAAAAGAACTCGGCAACGGCCTGACGAGCGGATGCAAACGCAGGGGAGCCTCGTTCAAGGTCTACAAGGCCAGTAGCCCGACCAGTACGCCCGGAGTATTGCACCTACGAGAATTCCTGTCACCAGACCGGAAGGTCTGGTGCGTGGTGGAAGACCGGGGCTGCGGCACGGAACCGGAGCCCCCGACAAGGTCAGCCGAAATCGACAGCCGCGGCAATGTGACGATCTGTTCTGTCCCGCGACTGATAGTGCCGCCGGGTGGACACGTACCCCTTGGGTGCTTTCAAAACTGGAACAAGAATGCCCCGATCCTTCGCTACGGCCAGAGTGACCTTTACGACGGCATCCGCTGCACGTCCGCGCTCAACGGGATCACCTGCACGGTCGTCGCGGGCGTGGGAAAGGGAAAAGGCTTCAGGGTCAACAAGAGCGAAGCTGTTCGCGTCGGATAGCCTCCCGTGGGCCGCCTCCCGCGAACCAGCGGCAGGTAACGAAGATCCACACCTTGGTCGGGTGTTCGAGCAGGTCTCGAGGACGCATCCTGCGCCTACTCTACAACTACCTCGGGAGCACCGCTATGCTCAGCACGCCGAACAGCAGGCAGCAGGGATGTCACGTGACCGTGACCTCACCGACCAGCGGCAGCGGCCTCTACGGACAGCGTCCGCGGCGACCTGTCTGACGATCGCGGCGATGATGTGCGGCGGCGGGGTGTGGCGTGGGCCGTTCGCCCAGGGCCATAGACTCCTCCGCTGTGTTGCGGCTCATCACGATCCCGATCAGCCACTACTGTGAGAAGGCGCGGTGGGCGCTGGAGCGGGTGGGGATGCCCTATCGCGAGGAGCGCCACGTACAGGGCGTCCATCAGGTCGTTGCGTGGCGCGCGGGCGGCAGGATCACCGTCCCTGTGCTCGTGACACCCGACGGCGTGATCGGGGACTCGACGGAGATCCTCGCGTGGGTGGATAAGCGCACGCCACCTGAGCACCGGCTATACCCCGCAGAGTCCGGCGCGCGCGACGAGGTTGAGAGTCTCTGCCAGCGCCTGGACGAGGAGCTCGGGCCGAGGGGGCGACGGCTGATGTATGTCCACATGCTCGCCGACCCGAAGCTCGCGCTGCGCTTCAACAATCAGGGCGTGCCGGGCTGGGAGGACCGCTTCATCCGTTACGGATGGCCGGTCGCCCAGCGCTACGTCAAACGCGTGCTGGGCATCCGTCCGGGAATCGAGGTGCAGGACGAGGCGGCGGTCTTCGACGAGCTCGACTATGTCACGGAGTTGCTCTCCGATGGCCGTCCATACCTGTGCGGCGAGCGGTTCACCGCGGCTGACCTGACGTTCGCGGCGCTGTCCGCCTCGATCACCGTTCCACCGACCTACGGCGTTCCGCTGCCGCAGCCCGATGTTCTCTCGCCCGGCATGGCGGCGCTGGTGCGGCGTGCACGCGAGCACCCCGCCGGACGCTACGCGCTCACGCTCTACACGGAGCAACGGCACGAGACAGTCCTCAGCGAAGCCGACCGCGGCGCGATCATGTAATGTGGCCTCTATAGGAAGGGAGTCCGGATGAGGGGTGGTTTCTTGGGTATGGCTCGGATCGCTTTGGGGCTTTTGGCACTGGGCCTTGCGGTCGGCGTGAGCCCTGCCTCGGCGAAGGTCATTCGGCTCCCGGACAGCAAGGGGTATGAAGCGGTCCGTGCATGCGCCCCGTCTCCTCCGGGCCATAGGTCCTGTTTGTCGGTTGGGCGTGCGCGGGTCCGGTCCATGGCTGCTCTGACCAGCACGGGCCCGGAATCGTCCCGGATTTTTCCGTACAGCGAACTTCCCCCCGGCACACTGAC
Source organism: uncultured Solirubrobacterales bacterium (assembly GCA_963755165.1). Classification (GTDB taxonomy): domain Bacteria; phylum Actinomycetota; class Thermoleophilia; order Solirubrobacterales; family Solirubrobacteraceae; genus Palsa-744. The sequence continues at coordinate 1,109,899 of CAVWIT010000003.1, forward strand.
GCCCGCAGGTCTCCATGCTGCCTATTCGCTGCCAGCCGAAACTGCCGCTTCACACCTGCAGACCATCGCAATCGTGGATGCCCATGGAGATAGCACGGCTGAAGCTGACTTGGCGACGTATGACGAACAGTTTGGTCTACCGCCGTGCACCAAAAAGAACGGATGTCTTCGCAAGGTCAACCAGGAAGGGAACGAGCGGCCGCTGCCCGGGACACTGCCCACGGGATGGTTGGGTGAGACGGCTCTGGATCTCGAGATGGCCCACGCGATCTGCCAGAGCTGTCGGCTGCTCCTCGTCGAGGCCAACGGCGAAAGCTCCATCCCCGAACCGGGCAACGAAGCTGGTGATCTGGAAGTAGCCATCGATACCGCCGTCAGGCTCGGTGCGACGGAGGTCAGCAACTCATGGGCAGAACCTGAGACTCTCGCTGGCGAATCGAAAGAATACCCCGGTGAATACCCAACACCGGCCGTGAGCGCCACGCTGCATCATCCCGGTGTGGTCATTACGGCGGCATCAGGTGACTGTGGCTATCGCGAGGAAAGCCACGTGGAAAGCTACTGTGAAGAACTTCCCAAGCATGCCGAGTTTCCAGCGTCCTCGCCCGATGTGGTCGGTGTTGGGGGAACCAAACTCGCTGAATCCGGCGGGGTGTGGAGCGCGACGGCCTGGAGCGACGCCGGGAGCGGATGTAGCATCTTCTTCAATGCCCCGCTGTGGCAGAGCACGGTCTCCAACTTCTCGGCGACCGCTTGTGGCAGTGCGCGCGCGGTCGCGGATGTCTCCGCAACCGCAAGCGAAGAACCGGCCGTGGCGGTGTATCTTGGCACTCCCCAGGAAAAGGGCGAACCCGTCGGCTGGTATTACTTCTGGGGGACGTCGGTCGCGACGCCGATCGTGGCTGCCGAGTTCGGGCTCGTGGGCGGCTCGCACGGCGTGGAATACCCTGCTGCCACGCTCTACTCGCACGCCGGGGAAAGCAGCAACCTCTACGACGTGAGCACCGGCAGCAACGGGTCATGCGGAGGGGCAACGATCTGTAACGCGGCGCCAGGCTATGACGGGCCCACAGGGATCGGCAGCCCGATCGGCCTCGGAGCGTTCTCGGTGATCGGCAGCCCCGAAAGCACCTCGCTTCCAACGGTCTCCGGGATTGCGCAAGTGCACCAGACCTTGACCGTGGCTCACGCGGCGTGGACCGGGAGCCCGACCGTCATCAGCGACCAGTGGGCGGACTGCGACAGCACCGGAACGTACTGCGTGCCGATTGCCGGGGCCACGGGGCCCAGCTACACGCTGACAAGATCCGATCTGCGGCACACGATCCGCGTGCAGGAGACCGCGAGCAACGCCTCCGGTACTTCAACACCTACCGCCTCCGCGCCGACTGAAGAAGTGGTGCGCCGCCGCTGAGGAACTACGGCGTCAGTCGTACGGGCAGCGTCTTGAGCTGGTTGACGAACATCGCCTCGGCGGCGACCGGCCGCCCGTCGATCTTCATCTGCGGGTAGCGCTTCAGCGTCTCCTCGAAGAGGATCTTCAGCTCGAGTCGCGCGAGCGCGGTGCCGAGGCAGAAGTGCCGGCCGCCCGCACCGAACGCCTGGTGCTCGGCGTTGCGGCGCAAATCAAAGCGGTCCGGATCCTCATAGCGAGTCTCGTCGCGGTTGGAGGAGACGTACCACATCACCACCTTCTCCCCCTCTTTGATCTTCTGCCCATGCAGCTCGGTGTCGCAGGTCGCGGTGCGGCGGAAGTGGGCGAAGGCGGGGAACATCCGCAGCGACTCCTCGACAGCATCGGGGATCAGTGACGGGTCATCCAGCAACAACTGCATCTGCTTGGGGTCTTCCATCAGGGCGCGCATGCCGCTGCAATAGGTCGCCTTCGTCGAGTCGTTGCCCGCGGCCATCAGCAGGAAGAAACCCATCACGATCTCGATCTCCTCCAGTTTCTCCCCCTCGACCTCCGCGTGCACGAGCACGCTCAGCAAATCGTCCGTCGGGTTCTCGCGCCGCTGCGCGATCAGCACGCTGCAACGCTCGAACGTCTCGGGGATCTCCTTTGCGAGCACACCCTCAATCCCTTCAGGGGCGAGCTCCGGATCGTCGGGAGCGAGCGTCGCGTTCATGATCCTCGCCCAGATCGCATCTTCCTCCTCGGCGATCCCCATGAAGCTTCCGATCACACGCGACACTACGGGCTGGGCGACGTCGCTCACCACCTCGCACGTCTCGTGGGCGGGCGGGCCCTCCAACCGATCGAGCACACCGACGACGATCTCCCGGATCCTCTCCTCGTGGTCGGCGATCCGCTTCGGCGTGAAGCCCCTCTGGAACAGCGCCTTCAAGCGATCGTGCTTGGGCGGGTCCATGCCGATGAACATCGCCCTCGCGAGCTCCATCGGGAAGATCTCCGCGAACGCCGTGATGCCGCCGAGTTCCGAGGAGTACGTCTTGAAATCTCGGCTGACGGTGTGCACGTCCTCCGCAGTCGTCACCGACCAGAAGCCGGCCTCCTCGGGGAACTCATCGAAGCGCTCCGTCCAGTGGATCGGGCACTCGCTGCGCATCTCCTTGAAGACCTCGCACGGCGGCCCGTCCAGCCACAGCTCTTTGTCCGCCAGTTCCACCGTCGTGATATCACGCTCAACCGTCGCCATCGCGACCTCCCAAGTTGCGTTGCGGTGATGCTACATGGACCAAATGGGCGGCGCCAAGCGGATGCAGCCAAACGTCTGATCTGTGGTAGGGTCGCCGCCGCCATGTCTCTGGGGGCCTCCTCGCGTGCACTATCGTCTCGCCAGCGTGGTCGTGCGCGCTCTGTTGGCCGGCTGGGGTCGCTGCTTGCCGTCGTTGCGTTGGTCGTGCTCGCGCCCTCGCCGCCGAGAGCGTCGGCGTCGACTTCGTGGTCTGCGCCGATGGCGTTGGATGGCTCCGGCAAGCCCGTTTGGGGGGTGGCGTGCCCCTCGGCCAGTCAGTGCACCGCAGTCGATTACTCCGGGCGGGAGGTGACGTTCAACCCGACTTCGCCGGGGAGCCCGACCCCGACGACGGTCGACAGCGGCGGCTCGCTGCTCGCGGTGGCGTGCCCCTCGGCGAGCCAGTGCACCGCCGTCGATAGCTCCGGGCGGGAGGTGACGTTCAACCCGACTTCGCCGGGGAGCCCGACCCCGACGACGGTCGACAGCGGCGGCTTCCTGTTCGCGGTGGCGTGCCCCTCGGCCAGTCAGTGCACCGCAGTCGATTACTCCGGGCGGGAGGTGACGTTCAACCCGACCGCGCCCGGCATCCCTAGCACGGCCACGGTCGACAGCGGCCACTACCTGGAGGGGGTGGCGTGCCCGTCGGCGAGCCAGTGCACCGCCGTGGATAAGAACGGCCAGGAGGTGACCTTCAACCCGACCGCGCCGGGCACCCCGACGCCGACGACGATCGACAGCGGCGGCTTCCTGTCCTCGGTGTCGTGCCCCTTGACCAGCCAGTGCACCGCAGTTGATTTCTCCGGGCAGCAGGTGACGTTCGACCCGGCCGCGCCGGGCAGCCCGACCCCGACCACGGTCGGCGGCGGCTTCCTGCGTAGCGTGGCCTGCCCCTCGGCCAGCCAGTGCACCGCCGTCGACTACGGCGAAGAACAGGTAACGTTCAACCCGACCGCGCCGGGCAGCCCGACGCCGACGACGATCGACAGCGGCCACTACCTGATTGCGGTGGCGTGCCCGTCGGAAAGCCAGTGCACCACGGTCGGTTACTCCGGGCAGCAGGTGACGTTCGACCCGGCCGCGCCGGGCAGCCCGACCCCGACGACGATCGACAGCGGCAACGAGCCGCACGGGGTCTCTTGTCCCTCGGCGAGCCAGTGCACCGCCGTTGACTTCTCCGGGCGGGAGGTGACGTTCAACCCGGGCTCGCCGGGCACCCCGACCGGGATCATCATCGACACCGCCTTCAGCCTGACCGCGGTGGCGTGCCCCTCGACGAGCGAGTGCACCGGCGTCGACAACTACGGCCACCAGGTGACGTTCTACACGGCCACGGGCAGCATTGCGACCACGACCACGATCGATGGGACCAATGTCCTGTCCGGCGTGGCGTGCCCCTCGACGAGCGAGTGCACCGCAGTCGATGTCAACGGCCAACAGGTGACCTTCGATCCGACCACGGGCGCCACCACGACCACGACCACGATCGACGGCATCAACAGCCTGCACGGGGTGGCGTGTCCCTCGACCACCCAGTGCACCGCAGTCGACGGCAACGGCCAGCAGGTGACCTTCAACCCGGAAGTGGGCACCCCGACCGCGACCACGATCGACGCCACCAACAGCCTGTCCGCGGTGGCGTGTCCCTCGACCACCCAGTGCACCGCAGTAGATGCCAACGGCCAGCAGGTGACCTTCAACCCGGAAGTGGGCACCCCGACCGCGACCCCGATCGACGGGGCAACCAACAGCCTGTTGGGGGTGGCGTGCACCTCGACCACCCAGTGCATCGCCGTCGATAACTCCGGGCGGGAGGTGACGTTCAACCCGACCTCGCCGGGCACCCCGACCGTGACGTCGATCGACGAAGGCTTCAGCCTGTTCGGGGTGGCGTGCCCTTCGGCCACTCAGTGCACCGCCGTCGATGGCTCCGGTCAGCAGGTGACGTTCAACCCGGGCTCGCCGGGCAGCCCGACCCCCACGGCGATCGGCAACGGCAACGAACTGATCGCGGTGGCGTGCCCCTCGGCCAGCCAGTGCACCGCCCTCGATACATACGGGCGGGAGGTGACGTTCAACCCGACCTCGCCAGGCAGCCAGACCCCGATCACGATCGGCTTCGGCTTCCCGCGTAGCGTGGCGTGCCCCTCGGCGAGCCAGTGCACTGCCGTCGACATCAACGGGCGGGAGGTGACGTTCAACCCGAGCTCGCCGGGCACCCCGACTCCAACCACGATCGATGGCGTGAACAGCCTGTCCGGGGTGGCGTGCCCCTCGGCGAGCCAGTGCACTGCCGTCGACATCAACGGGCGGGAGGTGACGTTCAACCCGAGCTCGCCGGGCACCCCGACTCCAACCACGATCGATGGCGTGAACAGCCTGTCCGGGGTGGCGTGCCCCTCGGCGAGCCAGTGCACCGCAGTCGATGGCAAAGGTCAGCAGGTGACGTTCAACCCGAGCTCGCCGGGCACCCCGACTCCAACCACGATCGATGGCGTGAACAGCCTGTCCGGGGTGGCGTGCCCCTCGGCGAGCCAGTGCACCGCAGTCGATGGCAAAGGTCAGCAGGTGACGTTCAACCCGAGCTCGCCGGGCACCCCGACTCCAACCACGATCGATGGCGTGAACAGCCTGTCCGGGGTGGCGTGCCCCTCGGCGAGCCAGTGCACTGCAGTCGATGGCAAAGGTCAGCAGGTGACCTTCAACCCCACGGCGCCCGGCAGCCCGACCCCGACCACGATCACCGGGGCCAACTCGCTAAGCTCAATCGCCTGCAGCTCCGTCGCTGAGTGTGTGACCGTCGATTCGGTGGGCAACGGGTTCGTGGGTACGTTCACCCACAGCCTCACGGTCACTGCGGCCGGCTCGGGCAGCGGCTCGGTCAGTGCCGATTCGGGCGCGATCTCGAACTGCTCCAGCAGCGGCGGGACGTGCACCGGCCTCTACAACGAGGGCGCCACGGTCACCCTCACCGCGACCCCCAGCGCGCACAACAAGTTCAGCGGCTGGTCGGGCGCCGACGTCGGGTCCTGTGATCAAACCGGCGCGACTCTGACCTGCCCGGTCACGATCCCGACCCACGACGCTACGATCACCGCGAGCTTCGCGCCGATCACGCACAAACTGACGGTCACTGCGGCCGGCTCGGGCAGCGGCTCGGTCAGTGCCGATTCGGGCGCGATCTCGAACTGCTCCAGCAGCGGCGGGACGTGCACCGGCCTCTACAACGAGGGCGCCACGGTCACCCTCACCGCGACGCCTGCGAGCGGCTCGACGTTCACCGGCTGGTCCGGGGGCGGCTGCTCGGGAACCGGCACCTGCGTAGTGACGATGAGCGCGGACACCACGGTCACCGCGACGTTCGCGCCGATCACCCACAAACTGACGGTCACTACTGCCGGATCGGGCAGCGGGTCGGTGAGTGCTGGTTCGGGTGCGATCTCGAACTGCTCGAGCGGCGGCGGGACGTGCACCGGCTCCTACGATGAGGGCGCCACGGTCACGCTCACCGCGACGCCTGCGAGTGGCTCGACGTTTACCGGCTGGTCTGGTGGGGGCTGCAGCGGCAGCGGAACGTGCGAAGTGACGATGAGTGCCGATCAGAGTGTCACGGCGACCTTCACGACATCGGGGTCGGGAGGAAGCGGAGGCAGCGGCAGTGGTTCTGGGTCTGGCGGTAGCTCCGGCGGTTCTGGTGGTGGATCGGGGACGGCGAGTGTGGGGAGCGTGAACGTCAGCGCAAGCACGGTCAGCGAGCTGGTGTCCTGTGCGGGATCGTCGAGCGCGAAGTGCGAATTTACGGTCACCCTGACGATCACAGAGACCTTGAAGGGCGGCAAGCTGATCGCCGTGTCCTCCTCGAAGAAGAAGGGGAAGGCGCATCCGAAGATCGTCAAGCGCACCGTGACGGTGGGCAGCAGCGGGACGATCTCCCTGGCCGGCGGGCAGAGCCAGCTCGTGAAGATCACTCTGAACGCGAGCGGCAAGCGTCTGCTTTCAAGCCGCCACACACTGTCGGCTCAGCTCACGACGACTCAGACGACCAACGGGCACAGCACGGTTCTCTCGCACGCCGTCGTCACGTTCAAGGCATCCGGCAAGATCAAACACAAGAAGAAGGGCTGACGTGTGCTAACCAGTGGTGAGTTCCGGGCGGCCGCGGTGCAGGCTGCGGAGTTACGAAGGCGATCCGTTGCCAGCTAGACGCAAAGGGGGCAGCATGCTTGGCGCTCAACCGAGTATCAGAAGGGCTCTAGCGCTCGCTGCGCTTTGCGCGGTTTCGCTGGCTACCACGCTCGTCCAGGCGGGTCCCGCCGCCGCATCCTCGCTGTTGTCGTGGTCCGCCCCATTCGCGTTGAACACCGCTGGCTGAACCGCCCCGGAAAAGTTGGAGGCCTGATCGCTTGAGAGGATTGGGCGATGACAACCAAGGGCAAGAGGTATCCAGCAGAGGTTCGTGAGCGTGCGGTGCGGCTGGTGATGGAGCACCGAGGGGAGTATGAGAGCGAATGGGCAGCGATCGGTTCGATCGCCCAGAAGTGTGGGATGACCCCGGAGACGTTGCGCAAGTGGGTGCGTCAGACGGAGATCGATGGCGGTCGCCGTCCGGGGATCAGCAGCGCTGATGCTGAGCGGATCAAGGAGCTCGAGCGTGAGAACAAGGAGCTGCGCCGAGCGAACGAGATCTTGAAGGCGGCGTCGGCTTTCTTCGCGCGGGAGCTCGACCCGCAGCCAAGGAGATGAGCAGGATGGTGGACGCGCACCGTGACGAGTTTGGGGTCGAGCCGATCTGCAGAGCTGTGGGGATCGCTCCGTCGACGTATTACGCGGTGAAGGCCCGTGAGGAGTCTCCCTCAGAGCGGGCTGTCCGCGACGATGAGCTGGCCGGCAGGATCTGTGAGGTGCACGAGAAGAACCTCGGCGTCTATGGCGCACGCAAGGTCTGGTGGCAGCTTCAGCGGGAAGACGTCAAGGTTGCTCGCTGCACGGTGGAACGCTTGATGGCCCGTGAGGGCCTGAAAGGCGCCATCAGGGGGAAGAAGCATCGCACCACGATCCCGGACGGGCAATCGACTCGCGCCCCCGACCTCGTGGACCGTGACTTCAAAGCGCCCGCCCCGAACCGGCTATGGGTCTCCGACTTCACGTATGTGCCGGCGTGGTCTCAGACGGTGTATGTCGCGTTCACGATCGACGTGTTCTCCCGCCGCATCGTCGGCTGGAAGGCAGACACCACGATGAAAACCCCGCTCGTCCTCGACACCTTGGAGATGGCGCTCTGGGCCCGCGACCACCACGGACAGCCCGTCCAGGAGGGCCTGATCGCACACTCCGACGCCGGCAGCCAATACACGAGTTTCGCCTTCACACAGCGCCTCGTGGATGCGGGCGCTGACGCCTCGATCGGATCGATCGGTGATGGGTATGACAACGCCGTCGCCGAGTCAACGATCGGGCTCTATAAGACCGAGCTGATCAACCAGCAAGGACCATGGAAGACTATGGAGCAAGTCGAGTTCGCCACACTGCAATGGGTCGACTGGTACAACCACCAGCGACTACACGGCAGCTGCGACAAACTCACCCCCGTCGAGTACGAGCAAACGAGAGCGAGACAGACCACTCAATAAAAACCGCCTCCAACTTTTCCGGGGCGGTTCAGGCGGCCAGAAGATTGAAGCCGTGGCGTGTCCGTCGACGAGCCAGTGCACCGCCGTCGATGTAGCCGGGCGGGAGATCACGTTCAACCCGACCGCACCGGGCACCCCGACCCCGATCCGCATCGACAATGCCTCCGGCGGCCGTCATGACGGCGGCGGCCTCGATGGCCTGACGGGTGTCGCCTGCCCGTCGACCAACCAGTGCACAGCCGTCGACGTAGCCGGGCGGGAGATCACGTTCAACCCGGCCGCACCGGGCACTCCGACCACAGTCTCGACAGAAGTATTCGATCTGCACGCCGTGGCGTGCCCGTCGACGAGCCAGTGCACCGCGCTCGGCGACGGCGAGGTGGTGACCTTCAATCCGGCCTCCCCGGGCACCCCGACCCCGGCCACGATCGGGCTAACGACGACGTTCGCGCTCGCGTGCCCATCGACGACCCAGTGCACGGCCGTCGATACCGAAGGAAAACAGGTCACGTTCAATCCGACCGCGCCGGGCACCCCAACCCCAACCACAATCGACGCCAGCGCTTTCATACTCGGCGTGGCTTGCCCGTCGACTACCCAATGCACTGCCGTGGATGCCCACTCCGGGCAAGAGGTGACGTTCAACCCGACCTCGCCGGGCACCCCAACGCCGACCACAATCCTCACCGGCGCCAACCCAATCCTCGAGGGCGTGGCGTGCCCGTCGGCGAGCCAATGCACCGCAATCGGTTTCGTCAGCGGGGAAGCAAAGCAGCTGACCTTCAACCCCACCGCACCGGGATCTCCGACCCCGACCGCGATCGGCGTAGGCTCGAGCGCCATGGCATGCCCGTCGACGACCCAGTGCACCTCCGTCCGTGAATTCAAGCAAGTGACGTTCAACCCGAACTCGCCGGGGACCCCCACCCCGACCACGATCAGCAGCACCGGCTCCCTGACTCGCGTGGCGTGCCCGTCGGCGAGCCAGTGCACCGCGGTCAGTGGATTCGGGCAGCAGGTCACGTTCAACCCGACAGCCCCTGGCACCCCCATCCCGACGACGATCGACAGCGGCTTCTCCCTGTCCGATGTGGCGTGTCCGTCAACAAGCTCAATGCACCGCCGTCGATGAGGGACGGGAGGTTACGTTCAACCCGAACTCGCCGGGCACCCCGACCCCCGCCGGGCTCGGTATCTTCGGCCTGAGCGCCGTGGCGTGCCCGTCGACCAGCCAGTGCACCGCCGTCGGCGAAGGGCAGCAGGTGACGTTCAACCCGGCCTCCCCGGGCACCCCGACCCCGACCACAATCGACGGCACCAACTTCGTGACAGCCCTCGCATGCCCGTCGGTCACCCAGTGCACCGCCGTCGACGAATCGGGACACGAGGTGACCTTCACCCCGGCCTCCCCGGGCACCCCGACCCCGGCAACGATCGACGGCACCGGCCGCCTGATCGGCGTCGCGTGCCCCTCTATGAGCCAGTGCACCGCGATCGATGCAAGCCAGGCGACCGCGGTCACGTTCAACCCCGCCGCGCCGGGCACCCCAACCCCCGTTCAGATCGGTCTGCCCGGCAATGAGTCCGCCGTGTCGTGCCCCTCGACGAGCCTGTGCATCGTCATCGATCGACTGGGTAACGCGCACGAGGGCGACCCTGGGAATGCGAGCAGCTGGACGGTCGAACCGATCGCCGGGGCATCTGCGCTGGGCGGCGTCGCGTGCGCCTCTGAAGCACAGTGCGTGATCGTCGATTCGCTGAGCAACGTGTTCGTGGGCACCCCCGGGGTCCCGACGGCACCGACGAACACAGAACAACCGGCCATCTCGGGAACCGCAGCGGTCGAACAGACATTGTCGTGCTCGACGGGATCCTGGACAGGATTCCCGAATCCGTCGTTCACCTACCTGTGGCTGCGAGATGGCTCCGCCATCACGGGCGCTACGACCAACTCGTACGTCGTCCAGACCGCCGATCAGGGTCACACGCTGAGCTGTGAAGTGACCGCGTCCAACGAAGCCGGCAAGCAGGCCGCTATCAGCAGCGGCGTGTCGATTCCCGAGGGTTCCTCGAGCGGCGGGGGAGGCACGGGCACCACTGCCACCACCGCGAGCACTAGCTCGATGCACACCACGACGCCGCCCGAGCTCACGCCCCCTCCGATCCTCGCCCAGCGTCAAACCGCCAGTCTCAGCGTCGGATCGGTGACGATCCGACCCAAGGGCACATCAACATTTGTCCCGCTCTCGGGCTCGACGAGCATTTCCGACGGCAGCGAAGTCGATGCGACCAACGGGCGGGTCGTCATCACGGCGGCTACACCGACTGGTAAGACGGTCAGCGCGGAAGTCTACGGCGGCAGGTTCCGTGTGCATCAGACGAGTAGTGGCGAAACAGTGTTCATTCTCACGCTGCCGCTCACTGGCTGCCCGCGAACAGCGTTGCCGCGGGGCGCGGCGGCGAGGCTCGCGAAGCACAGTTCCGGGCCCAAGTCGCGTCACCTGTGGGTCTCGGAGAAAGAAGGCAGTTGGGGCACCGACGGCCGCTATGTGAGCACGAGTGTGGAGGGCACCGCGTGGCTCACGCTCGATGAATGCACGCGCTCTGAGGTGAAGGTGACTGCGGGGAAGGTCAAGGTGCTCGATCTCGTGCGCCGGAAGACGAAGACGGTGTCCACGGGCCACAGCTACGTCGCGGCGGCCAAGTCATCGAGGAGGCATCATGCATAGCGGCCCCTACACGTTCAGAAAAGGCATCGTCATGGGTCGGGTACTCAGACGGAATGTATTCCTCGCGGTTGCGCTCACCATCTGCGTATCCGTGCTCACGGCCAGCTCGGCGGCAGCCGCCAACTTCACGTGGAGTGGTGGAGCTCCACACGGCGAACCGAAGTGGTCGAACGGGGCCAACTGGGGCGGTACGACTCCGAGCGGAGCGGTCGGAACATTGACATTCCCCGAACTCGCAGGGACGTGTGCCACCGAACATCCGACCGCTACGTGCTACGAAAGCGAAGCGGACCTGGCTGGACTGAGCGTCACGGCACTGGACGTCGAAGACGGCTCACCGTACCGCATCACCGGCAACGGGTTCACCCTCGGGAGCGGTGGTCTGACTGCCAGCACCACGAAAACGAACGGAGCCGGGGGCATGTACATTGAAACTCCGATCGCCCTGAGCTCACCCCAGACGTGGGCGGTCGGCCAGAGCATGTTCGCGACGGGCGACGGGGTGTCGCTCGCCGGCCCAGTGACGGGGTCCGGCGACGCGCTCGACATCAACCTGTCGAATGGCGCCGTGGGATTCCTCGAAGCGGAGGTCGGCCCAGTCGAAATCAAGGGGACGGGCTACATCGAGGTGTTCGGCGACTTCTGCTGCGAACCCGCGCGGCTCAACGCGACCGACCGCAATCCGATCGTGCTCAAGGAAGGCGCCCGCATCTCCGGCGGCCACGGCATTCTCGGGCCGCTGTCGCTGTCCAGCTCCGCGAGCCTGCAGATCGGCATCGACGAGAGCGCCGCCACCATGACGGTCGAAGGAGCCGTCACGTTCGACTCGACGAGCGGCTACGAAGGGTTCATCAGCAACGCGGGGTTCGACGCCGAAGAACTCGGCTACTCGCAGCTCAAGGTCAACGGGGCAGTGAACCTCGGCGGGGCGACGCTCACCTTGTCAGGGCGAGAATTCACCGAACCGGGGCCCGGTCATTGTCCCTCTCTGGAACCGGGGGAAATCGACACATTGGTGAATGCCACCGGACTTGTCTCGGGCACCTTCAAAGGGATTTCCGACGGTGCAATTGTTACCCTCGAATGCCTTACAGGGACGAAACCGACCCTGCGCATCAATTACACCGAACACACGGTCACCGCGACCGTCGTCACCGGAGGACCCCCATCGGCCCCGCGTGAGCTGAGACAGCCTGAAATCTCAGGACAGGCCCAAGAAGGGCAGGTGCTGACCCTGACAAAAGCGGGAACCTGGCTCCACAACCCCACTGGCCGCAGCTACGAATGGGAACGCTGCGATCCTGAACAGATCCACTGCGAAGCGATCGCCGGGGCCACCGGAACGAGCTACAGCCTAACCGCGGCCGACGTGGGGTCGGTGATCAGGGTCGGCGAACGGGCGACGAACGGCGTCGGAACGAGCCACTACACCAGCTATTCCGAAATTACAGGCGTGGTGGTCCAAGCTGCTCCGTCGGGTGGTGGTGGTCAAGGAGGCAACGGCGGCAGCTCCACCGTCGCACAAACAGCCTCAGTGTCACCCAAAGGAGAACCCGTGCCCGTTCCGGTCGTCAGTCAGCGACAGACAGTGACAGCCACCGCGGGGACGGTGACGATCCGGGTCAAGGGCGCCTCTACCTTCGTGTCTCTCTCGGGCTCGACGAGCATCCCCGACGGCAGCGAAGTCGAAGCCACCAACGGCCGCGTCGTGATCACGGCGGCGACACCGACTGGCAAGACGGTGAGCGCGGAAGTGTACGGAGGCCGGTTCCGGGTGCATCAGACGAGTAGCGGCGAAACGCTGTTCATCCTCACGCTGCCCCTGACCGGCTGTCCGCGAGCGGTACTCCCGCGTGGGTCCGCGGCTGCCCTCGCGAGCGCCGCCAAGGGACACTCGGGTCCCAAGTCACGCCACCTCTGGGTGTCCGAGAAAGAAGGCAGTTGGGGCACCGACGGCCGCTATGTGAGCACGAGCGTGGAGGGCACGACGTGGCTCACGCTCGACGAATGCACCCGCTCCGAGGTCAAGGTCACCGCAGGTAAGGTCAAGGTACTTGACCTGGTGCGCAGGAAGACGAAGAAGGTGTCCGCGGGACACAGCTACGTCGCGACGGCTCAACGCCGGCACCGCGCGTAGCCCGAGCCACCGAAGGCCCGGTCTGGCCCAGGGCCCGCAGGGGTGCTTGAGCCGACGGGACCCTGCCCAGGGTCCGGCCTCGAGGGTGCAGATCTCGGGTGTCCTACTCCTACACCTTGGGTGACTAGTCCGAGCATCTCGGTGCGGCCAAGATGTCAGTGCAGCAACCTAACACCTGAGACAGAACACCATCCATCGTTCCGATACCAAGGAGAACACCATGAAGATCAAGCTCATCACCGCACTGACCACGGTCGCGCTGTTCGCGCTGCCAGTCGCCGACGCGTTCGCCGGCCGGAGCTTCTACTAGCCGGTTCCCGTAAACCATCAAACCAGGAGATAGCCATGTCCACCAATCTGAAGCTCAAGCTCATCGGACTGTCAACCACGGTCGCGCTGTTCGCGCTCCCGGCCGCGGACGCATTCGCTAGCCGGAGCTGGGTCTAGCCGCCCGGAGAGACCCATCAAACCAAACCAAGGAGACCAACCATGACCACCACCGAAATCGACGTCAGTGCACCCCGAGATGAGCCCCGTGATGGACGGCGGCCGGGCGGCCGCATGTTCGCCCTCGGCGTGTCGCTGGTCGCACTCGGCCTTATCGCGATCGCTCACGGTGGCATCGCGTTGATCGCGATTGGGGCGTTGCTGTGCGCTCCGCGTGCGTACGCGCTGATCGTCGCGGCGAGCCTCCGGCGCGAGGACCGCGCTGCGGCGAGTGCCCTTCGTGCACGTCTCGCCTCCGGCGGACTCCCGCCGGCAATCGAGCCGCGCGCCCTTTGCGCGGAAGGAGTGGATGTGGACCCGGGCGAGGTCTGTTACCTCGACGGCGCACCGATCGAGATCCTCTCTTTCTACGGAGACCCGTATGTCAAGCAGAGCATCTTCGCGGTGTTCCTCGGAGGTCCGTTCGCCTGGGTCGCCACGATGACGGCGTGGCTGCTCGTGCACGAAGGGAACAAACGACGGGCCAAGAAGGCCAAGCCCTACTGGCGGGACCCGGAACCGGCGAAGCTGTGGATCACGAGCCAGCGCCTGATTCTGCACGGGCTGGCCGGGGCGAGATCCTGGGTGCAGCTCCGTTACGAGCACATTGTCCAGGCCGACGCCGAGAGCGGCGGGCTGGTGCTCAGTCTCGTTGAAGGACCTCGGCCGTTGATAAAGATCAGGCTCGCGCATCCAACCTCGCTGCGCGCGCTGGTCGATCGGCTGATCGCCGACGGGCCGGTCGGGAGCGACCGCTAACTGCTATAATATATGAGCACCAAGGACGATACGCGGCCTGAGCGTCAACGCAATCTCCATCGATGACGCATGTCGCGGTTCCGGCGATCGGATTGACGATCGTCTCCAAGGAAATGAGTGGAGGGCACGACGCCGCTCACTCTCGATGAATGCACAATTACGTCGTGACGCCGGCGTCACGCGTCCCATCAGTCCGACGTCCTCGCTGCTAACCAGAGGCTCAAGCGTCTTGTAGCGCGCGAAGGAGACGCGCACGTCGGGCGACGAAAGTCGGTCGTGTAGGGTAGGCCCACCGTGCCCGCCACACACAGATCGCGGCGCGCTCATCCTTGCGCTCCTGCTCGGCCTGTGGGTGTCTGCTGTGGCGCACGCGGATCTCCTGTTGCCTCCCGGCCACGGCGTCTTCACCGGCCTGACCGGTGGATCCTACCCGCCTTCGAACGCGAGGTCGGAAAGCATCCCGCGGTGAACGGGCCATAGACTCCCCGCGGTGTTGCGGCTCGTCACGATCCCGATCAGCCACTACTGCGAGAAGGCGCGCTGGGCGCTGGAGCGGGCGGAGATGCCCTATCGGGAGGAGCGCCACGTCCAGGGAGTCCACCAGATCGTCGCGCGGCGCGCGAGCGGTGGGATCACGGTTCCGGTGCTTGTGACGCCCGATGGAGCGATCGGGGACTCGGCGGAGATCCTCGCCTGGGTTGACGGGCGCACACCACCGGAGCACCGGCTGTTTCCAGCAGAGCCCGAAGCTCGCGATGAGGTCGAGCGTCTCTGCCGGCGCCTGGACGAGGGGCTCGGGCCGAGGGGGCGGCGGCTGATGTATGTCCACATGCTCGCCAACCCGAGGCTCGCGCTGCGCTTCAACAACGCGGGCGTGCCGGGCTGGGAGGACCGCTTCATCCGTTACGGATGGCCCGTCGCCCAGCGCTATGTCAAGCGCGTGCTCGACATTCGCCCCGGGATCGAGATCGAGGACGAGGCGGCGGTCTTCTCCGAGCTCGACCACGTCGCGGAGCTGCTCGGCGACGGCCGGCCGTTCCTATGCGGCGAGAGCTTCGGCGCGGCCGACCTGACGTTCGCGGCGCTGTCCGCCTCGATCGTCGTCCCACCCACCTATGGCGTCCCGCTGCCGCAGCCCGATGTTCTCTCGCCCGGCATGTCCGCACTGGTGCGGCGCGCCCGCGCGCACCCCGCCGGGCGCTACGCGCTCAAGCTGTTCGCCGAGCACCGGCGCGAGGAAGTCATCTGAGCGATGGCAAGCGTGCCGTTTGTGATGGGAGGTGTTGGGTGATCAGATACGTAGAGGATGTCTCACCCGCCGACGCGAGTGGTCCTGTGGCCGAGATCTATGGGCAGATCAGGCGTGACTTCGGCGCCGTGCCCGATCCGTTTCTTTTACATTCCGCGAGCCCGCGCCTGCTGGGTGGGGTCTGGGCGGCGTGTCGGGAGACCCTCGTCGCCGGACGCGCGCCGCGCCATTTGACCGAGCTTGTCGCGACGGTCGTCTCGCAGATCAACTCCTGCCCCTACTGCGTTGATGCACACACGACGATGCTTCGCGCCGACGGGCGGGGTGCGCTCGCCGGCTCGTTGTTGGGAGGGGTGGAGAGAGAGAAGCTCGACGTGCAGGCGCGCGGCCTCGCCGCTTGGGCCGGCGCTACGCGCTCTCCTGGGGCCGCCGTGCTGGCTGATCCTCCGTTTGACGCAAAGCTTGCGCCGGAGTTGATCGGCACGGCTGTCGCCTTTCACTACATCAACCGGATGGTCACGATCCTGGCCTCACCGAGCCCGTTCCCCGGGCCTCGGGCGTTGCGTCCGTTGACGACACGGATTGCTCCGCGGCTGTTCGCGCGCGCTGTCAAGCGACCGAAGACGGCCGGCGATTCCCTGCGGTTCGTCGAGCAGGCCCGGCTGCCCGAGGACATGGGCTGGGCGAAGGGCAGCCCGCCCGTCGCGGCTGCGTTTGCCGGCTTCATGGCCGCGATCGAGGACGAGAGACGTGAGGCGGCAGGCGACGATGCTTGCGCGGTCGTGGAAACCCGTGTGGGGGCGTGGAGGGGAGAGGACCCGGAGGTTAGCCGCGCGTGGGTGGAGACGGCGATCGGCGACCTCTCCGAGCCCGAAGCGGCCGCCGCGCGCTTGGCGCTGCTGACTGCCCTGGCGCCGCACCAGATCGATGATGCGGTCGTCGCGGCGTACCGGCGCCGCGAGCCGGCCGATCGCCGCCTGCTCGCCCTGCTCGCGTGGTCGAGCGCGCAGGCCGCACGGCGCATCGGGGCGTGGTGCGCGGTGAGGACTTCACCGCGCATCGCCGCCAGTCCATCGTCGACCTGAAACAAAATAGACGCGGCCCCGGGCCACTTGAGGAACCCGCCCCGTCTTGCCTTGCGGCTCGTCGGCTTGGGTGGCAGGGCCTCACACCTCGGTGGCCTCGCTCTTTGCGGCTCGGTTCCGCGTCTGGGCGGAACATAACGTGCAGGGATGCGAGCGCAATCCCTCGGGTCGTTGCTTGTCCGCATTTTGCGGAGGAAATCGCTCGGGAGAGCCTTGCCCCGGTGAGGGCGCAGCGTCCTGCCGGGCCCTCGTTTTGATCATCGACGGATGATCGGGACTTGGTGAGACGCCGCATGCAGACGCGTGCCTACTGCGGTGGGTCGAGCTTATGGAATGGGCGCTGGCTGCCGATCTGATGAATAGTTATGTCCGTTCAACGTCCTAGCCCTGCGAGAGACGAAGAGCACCCACCACCGGTGCCGCCCGCTGCACTGCAGGAGCCTGTGGGGGATCTGTCTTCCCTCGGCGAGGCGCTCAAGGCGCGGGCGGGGGATGTGCTCGATGAGACGGTCGCGCGAACCATCGAATCGGGCGAGACCGTCGACGCTATGGTTCAGGAGAGCTTCGAACGAATCAGTAGGAGCTCCACGATGGCGGTGGCTCGCTGGATCGCGGGGGAGGGCATCGGGGTCGCGGTCGAGATAGGCCGGGAGACGTGGGAGATCTTCGCCGAGCTGGCGGCTCACCGCGCGGCGTCGCTGGACGAGGTGACCAAGCGCTGTTTCGCGTGGCGCAATGTGATGGCCGAGGTGCTGCAGGAGAGCGCCACAGAACTGGATTCCTCAGCGCAGGCGCTTTCCCAAGCTCTGAGCATTTTGCAGCTGAGCCTCGAGTTCAGCCTCGTGCGGATGTGCGAGTGCTTTGAGGCCGAGCGCAAGCGAACGGACGAGGAGCTTGCGTTCCTGGCGACACACGACCCGTTGACGGGGTTGCCGAACCGGACGTTGATCCTGGATCGTGTCGAGCAGATGCTGGCGCGCTCACGTCGCAGCCAGACGCCGGTGGCGGCGCTGTTTGTCGATCTGGATAACTTCAAGGACATCAACGACACGCTCGGTCACTCAGTCGGCGACGAGCTCCTGCGAGCGGTCGCCGCGAGGCTCGACGGCGTCGTACGCGAAGCCGATGCGCTGGGGCGCCTCGGCGGGGACGAGTTTGTCGTGATCTCCGAGGAGCTCTCGCTGGATGTGGCGCCCGAGTTGATCGCCGAGCGGTTGCTTGACGCGCTCAAGCAACCGTTCAAGCTCGGAGCAGACAAGGAAACTCGCGTGACCGTGACGGCGAGCATCGGGATCGCGGCGGGAGGAGACCACACCTCGGCCGAGGAGCTCCTGCGCAACGCGGACATCGCGATGTACCGCGCCAAGTGGGACGGCAGGAATCGCCACGTCGTGTTCGAGACCGGCATGCAGGACATCGTGCAGACCCGCATGGAACTCGAGATGGATCTGCGCGAAGCCCTGGAGAACGACGAGTTCGTTCTTGCCTATCAGCCCACCCTTCATCTCCAGGATATGAGCCCCACCGGCGTGGAGGCCCTGATCCGCTGGGAGCACCCGGTGCGCGGCGTCGTTCAACCCGATGACTTCATCCCGCTGCTCGAGAAGACCGGGCTGATCACAGAGGTCGGTAAGTGGGTTCTGCAGGAGGCTTGCCGTCAGGGCGCGGCGTGGCGTGCGGCCGGGTATCCGATCGGGATGGCCGTCAATGTCTCCGGACGCCAGCTCGACACTGATCAGCTCATAGCCGACATAGAAGGCGCGCTCTGCGACAGCGGACTGGATCCAGGAGCGCTGACGATCGAGATCACCGAGACGACGCTGATGCGCAACGTCGAGGAGACCGCTCGCCGCCTGGATCAGATCAAGGCGCTGGGCGTGCGAATCGCGATCGACGACTTCGGCACCGGGTACTCATCCCTCGCTCACCTGCAACGGTTCCCGGTCGACGCGTTGAAGATCGACCGGTCGTTCATCTCAGGACTGAAGTACAACCAGGAGGGCGAGACACTCATCCGCACCCTGGTGCAACTCGGCAAGTCCCTCTCCATCGAGACCTTCGCCGAGGGCATCGAGCAACAGCAAGAGCTCTCCCTGCTCAGAGACCAGGACTGCGACTCAGGACAGGGCTTCCTGTTCGCCCGCCCCCTCGACGTAGCCGCTACCGAGGCCTTCCTCCAAAACTGGGCGGAGAACGCCACTCCCTCCCTGGCGCAGGCGCCACAGCACACCTAGAGCCCTTACCACCCGTGCTTACGGACGGATTAAGGAGTAATGCTGCCGTGTCTCTGCGCCGATACTGTTTCAGTGGTCGGTCTGAAATCAAGGCGCTCGTTGCTGCCTCTCGCGTCGGAGCTCCCGGCCGCCACGCGGGTTGCGCTGAGCGCGACGTGGTTGTTTGTGTTCGTCGGGCTCGTGGTACTGGCGGCCCACGACGGAGGCGCGCTCGGGGGTCCGAGCCTCGACAGCCTCGTCAACGACTGGCTCACCAACGCCCTGCTGATGGCTCTTGCCGGTCTGACTTTCGCCCGCGCGATGATGCTGCGCGCCGAGCGGGGGGTATGGATTGCCATGGCGCTCGCGCTCGCGTTTTGGACGGCGGGCGAACTGTATTACACGCTGGCGATCGAGTACGCAAAGAACCCACCGTCACCGTCGCTGAGCGACGCGGGTTATTTGCTGTTCTACATGGCTGCTTATGCCTCGCTGGTGCTGCTGGTGCGCGCGCACGTGCGGCGCTTTCACGCGAGCGTCTGGCTGGACGGAGCGATCGGTGGGCTCGCGGTCGCGGCGCTGGGCGCGACGCTCGTGCTCGAGCCGGTGATTCGCAGCACACATGGAAGCTTCGCCGTCGTGGCGACCAACCTCGCCTACCCGCTCGGCGACCTGTTGATGGTGGCCTTTGTGGTCGGGGCGTTCGCGCTCACCGGTTGGCGTCCGGGGCGCACGTGGGTGCTGATCGGCGTGGGCTTCCTCACGCTCGCGATCGCCGACAGCGTCTATCTCATCCGCGTGGCGGACAACACCTACCAGGTCGGGACGCTGCTGGATGTTCTCTGGCCGGCCGGAATGACGCTGCTTGCATACTCAGCGTGGCAGAGGCCGCGCGAGCAGACCGAGCTGCGCTTGGAGGGTTGGGCGGTGATTGCCGCGCCGGCTGGATTTACCCTGACGGCACTGTTTCTGTTGATTCGTTCCAACTACGTCCATCTCGGTGTGATCGCCGAGGTGCTGGCGACAGGAGCGTTGCTGCTGGCGCTGGTGCGAGTGGCGCTCACCTTCAGGGAGGTGGCGCAACTCGCTGACAGCCGCCGTCAGGCGCGCACCGACGACCTCACCGGCCTGCCCAACCGCCGCCATCTTTTCCTCCAGATGCAGGAGGTGATCGAGGGGGCCCGCGCGCATGGCGGGAGCTTCGCGCTGCTGCTGATCGACCTCGACCGCTTCAAGGAGATCAACGACACGCTCGGGCACTATGCCGGAGACCTGCTCCTGCAGCAGTTCGGGCCGCGTCTGCAGAGCGTCCTGCGGGGCGGGGAAACGCTTGCGCGTCTCGGCGGCGACGAGTTTGCTCTGATCCTGCGCGACGCCGACGCAAGCGAAACACTCGCGAAGCGCATCGACGGCGCTCTGCACGAGCCATTCCAGCTGCAGGGAACGAGTATCGCTGTCCGCGCGAGCATCGGCATCGCCGTCTTTCCTGGCGACGCGGATGACGCCGACGGTCTGCTGCAACGCGCCGATGTCGCCATGTATCAGGCCAAGGAGGCTCGCACGCTCTACGAGTTCTACGTCGCCGAGCGTGACATTCACACCCCTGAGCGGCTGGCGCTGATCGCGGAGCTTCCGAGAGCGATCGAGCAGGGCCAGCTCGTGCTCGAGTACCAGCCCCAGGTCGAGGCGTTCACGGGCAAGGTCCATGGCGTCGAGGCGCTCGTGCGCTGGCAGCACCCAAAGCGCGGGCGGATCGCCCCGGAGGGCTTCATCCCGCTCGCCGAGCAGACGGGCTTCATGCGCGAGCTGACCGCGGCGGTGCTCGATCAGGCGCTGGAACAGCAGTCCGCGTGGCTCGCCGGCGGCCGTGAGCTGACGATGGCCGTCAACGTCTCAGCGACCAATCTGCTCGACGCCACGTTCGTCGTGGACCTGCGCCGGATCCTGGAGCGCTGGCGCACGCCGCCACACCTGTTTCAGCTCGAGATCACCGAGAGCGTGCTGATGGCAGACGCACAGCACACGATGGCCGTGCTGGGCGCGATCACCGCCCTGGGCGTGGGAGTTTCGCTCGACGACTTCGGCACCGGCTACTCGCCACTGGCGTATCTGAGGCAGTTCTCGGTGGACGAGATCAAGATCGACCGCTCGTTTGTGGCGACCATGGTCGACGACCCCACCGCGGCCACGATCGTCAGTGCAACGATCGCGCTCGCCGATCGCCTGGGCATGCGCGTCGTCGCCGAGGGCGTCGAGACCATCGCGGAGCTCGATCTGCTGCGCTCGTTCGGCTGCCAGCTCATACAGGGCTACTACTTCAGCACGCCGCTGCCGCCCGGCGAGCTGGAGCAGTGGATGGACACCCCTACAGAGCGCTCGCAGACCTCCGGACGAGCAACAAACGCCTCCGACCATCAGCTCATCTCGCGCTCCACCCTCCGCTACGCCTAAAGCAGGCACTGCCGCGCTGCTCAAGGTGGAGCGTGAGGATAGACTCGCCCCGACCTCATGCCACCGTTCAGCGCGGCGCAGAGGCACGGTTCGATCGGGCGTACCGTCTCGCGCGGAAGGGATGAACGAACAGCGTTTATGGCGTCAGCCGCACGGGCAGTGTCTTGAGCTGGTTGATGAAGAGCGATTCGACGTGTGCGGGCGTGCCGTCGATCTTGATCTGTGGGTAGCGTTTGAGGGTTTCTTCGAAGAGGATCTTCAACTCTAGGCGTGCGAGGGCGAGCCCGAGGCAGGTGTGGCGTCCACCGGCGCCGAACGCCTGGTGCTCCTCGGTGCGGCTTACGTCGAAGCGGTCGGGGTCCCGATGGCGGGTCTCGTCGCGGTTCGACGAGACGTACCACATCACCACCTTCTCTCCCTCTTTGATCTTCTGCCCGTGCAGCTCGGTATCGCATGTGGCGGTGCGGCGGAAGTGCGCGAAGGCGGGGAACATCCGCAGGGACTCCTCGACCGCGCTCGGAATCAGGGACGGATCGTCGATCAGCAGTCGCAGTTGGTCTGGGTTGTCCATCAACGCCCGCATACCGCTGCAGTAGGTCGCCTTCGTCGAGTCGTTGCCGGCGGCCATCAGCAGGAAGAAGCCCATCACGATCTCGTGTTCCTCGAGCTTCTCCCCGTCGATCTCGGCGTGCACCAGCACGCTCGTCAGATCGTCGGTGGGGTGCTGGAGGCGCTCGGCGATCAGCTTGCGGCAGCGCTCGAAGATCTCGGGTATGTCTCTCTCCACAGCGCCCTCGAAACCGTAGGGATTGAGGTCCGGGTCGGCGGCGCCGAGCGTCGAGTTCATGAGTCTCGCCCAGATCGCGTCGTCCTGCTCGTCGATCCCCATGAAGCTCCCGATCACCCGCGCGACGATCGGTTGTGCGACATCGCTCACCAGATCGCACGTCTGCCGGGCGGGCGGGCCCTCCAATCGGTCCAGGACCCTGACGGCGATCGCCCGGATCGCGTCCTCGTGAGCGGCGATCCGCTTCGGCGTGAAGCCCGCCTGGAACAGCGCCTTCAGGCGGTCGTGCTTGGGCGGGTCCATCCCGATGAACATCGCCTGCGCCAGCTCGAGCGGAAAGCCGGCCGCGGCCACCAGCACCCCACCGCGTTCCGATGAGTAGGTCTTCCAGTCGCGGCTGACCGTGTGGACGTCATCCGCGGTCGTCACCGACCAGAATCCGGGCTCCTCGGGAAACAGCTCGAAGCTCTCGGTCCAGTGGATCGGACAGCCGCTGCGCATCTCTCTGAAGACCTCGTGCGGCGGACCGTCGAGCCACAGCTCAGAGTCGGTGAGTTCCACATTCGCGATGTCGCGCCCAACCGTTGCCATCATGACCTCCTCGCTCGCGTTGAGGTGATGCTACATCGACCAGATGAGACAGCGCTAGCTGCTGGGGCCCGGGACGGCGACCGCGGAGTTGCCGTGTGAGCTTGGTGCGGTCGCCGTGAGGATCGTCTGGGCGACGAGTTGGGGGTCATCGAGCATCGGGACGTGCCCCACGTCGTCGAGCACGATGAAGCGTGCCCCCGGGATCAGCTCACGGGCGCGGGCGCCAAAGACATCGACCGGGAGAAGACGATCACAGCCGGACCATGCGAGAGTGATCGGGCACGGCAGCGGGTCCAAAGGCGCGAGCTGTGCCTCTATAAGGGTTGACAACAGGTCCTCGGCGATCTCGCAGCCGATCGTGTCATCAGCGATGGCGAGCAACTCAGCTGGGCCGACTCGCTCGCCGTGGACCGCGATGTCGCGCAGTAGCAAGTGCCGCAAGCGTTTCGACCGCGCGAGCAGCGGCAGCACTGCGCGGGAACGTCGCGTGTCGCGCACCGCACTGGACATCTTCTTGGCCCCGCGCTTCACGTCCTCCCAGTCGACGTCCCAGGTACCGGAGGGAGAATGCGCGCAGACTGTGAGCGCCCGGCCACGACGAGCAAGCTCGATCGCTATCCAGCCACCCAGCGAGTTGCCGGCGAGATGCACCTTCTCGAGCGCCAGTTCATCGAGCTGGCGCTCCATGTCATTGATGATGTGCTCGATGCTCGCCGGTCGCTCCTTCGCGACAGGCCCACCGTTGTGTCCCAGCAAGGTCGGGACGATCACATCGTGGTGGGTCGCAACCAGCGGCACGACACTATTCCAGATGCGCTCACTGGAGGGAATGCCATGCAGCAGAACGAGCGGCTCCCCCTGACCCTCACCCTGACGCAGCACCACACGATCATATCGGCGGGCCGCTTCTGCTTGCGGATGCTGGGATAGGGTTTGCGCGGTGAGCGAGACCGCAGCCACGACGCAGACCTTGGCGCTGCGCGACGGTAGACGACTTGGCTATGCGCATTGGGGGGCGCAGGGCGGCGACGCGGTGTTGTATCTTCACGCCGGGCTCGGCTCGCGACTGGAGCGACATCGCGCCGACGAGACGTTTCGCGGTCTCGGGGTGCGCCTCGTCACAGTCGACCGGCCCGGTGTTGGTCTTTCCTCGCCGCATCCCGGTCGGAGGGTGCTGGACTTCGCCGACGACCTCGATCAGCTGTTGGACCATCTCGAGCTGGCTTCCGTGACTGCCCTCGGCTACTCGATGGGCGGACTGTACGTGTTGGCTTTGGCCTACCGTCATCCCGCGCGCGTTCGAGGCGCCGGTGTTATCAGTGGCATTGGTCTGATCGACCGGCCGGGCGGGATGGACGGTCTCGTGCCGAGGTTTTGCCGCACATATCGCAACGCGCGCGAGCGGCCGTGGCTGGGCCGGGCCGAGATGTGTGCCAATGTCGCCGCGTTCAGGTACCGGCCGGAGTTCGCGTTCAAGCAGATCAGTGACCGTAAGGTCACCTCGGGCGCGGAGTTCCAGCGCGGGTTCAGGGAAGCCCTATTGGAGGGCGCTCGTCAGGGCGTTCATGGGTTCGTGAGTGACATCGCTGTGGGAACGGGTCCCTGGGGATTCGACCCCGCCGACGTCCGCTCGCCGATCCGGTGGTGGCACGGCGACAACGATACGGCAAGCCCGTTGAGCCATGCGCGATACGTGACCGAGCGTCTCCCAAACGCCGAGCTGAGTGTCGTCGCGGGAGGCGGGCACTTCATGGTCCACACGATCATCGAGGACGTCCTCTCTGCGTTAGCACCTACATAGGTTCTTCCATTAGACACTCCTGAGGTCGAGGTGCAGATCGCTCAGGCCACGTCTCCATTGGCCTGCTCTTGCTCGGCGGAGATGGTCCAGATCCTGATCGTTGCCTCACGCCCGCGCACGGGCAGCTCATCGACGTAAGACAGCCCGTCTATGCCGCTGTGCAGCAGCTCCTTGGTCGACTCGGCGATGAATACGGAGTGTGGTGTCCCCTTGGTCATCCCCTCGAGGCGGGCAGCGGTGTTCGCTGCATCGCCGACGACCGTGTACTCCATGCGCTGCTCGGACCCGATCTGTCCCGACATGAGATCGCCGGTGTTTATGCCGATTCCCATCCGAAAGCCCTCGCCAAGCCCTTGCTCGCGCATCCACTCGTTAAAGCGAGGGAGCCGCTCGACGAGCATCTCGCGGGCCGCCGCCAGGGCGCGGTCGGCGTGATCGGGCTGCTCGATCGGTGCCCCGAAGAGCGCGATTATCCCATCGCCCGTGTAGCTGACGAGCGTCCCACCGTGGTCCATGATCGCGTTGCTCATCTCGGTCATGTAGCGATTGAGGCACTCAAGCACCTGGTCGGGTGGACGGGACTCCGAGTAGGTGGTGAAGCCGCGCAGGTCGCTGAAGAGGACGGTGCTCACGCGGCGAACCCCGCCGAGGCGATGATTCTCATCGGTTCGCGCCAGGACGTCGTTGACGACCGCCTCCGGCACGAAGCGCGAGAACGTGTCGTGTACCCATTGGCGCTCGAAGGCGGTGAAGATCGTCGCTACGGCCAAGGCCCCGATCGCGGAGAGGGCCAGGGTGGCGAGCGGGATGAAGACGGGCATGATGCGACCGGCATCGAAGGCGAGTTGGGCGATCGCCGCATAGATCGCTCCGAGGCCGGCCGCCGTGCCCAGCGCCGCCAGTGGCTTCAGACGCCAGTTGGCAAGTGGCGGAGCGCCGGCCATCAGCAGGATCAGCAGTATGTCCACGGCCACGGGCGTGGAGCGCAGCGGGAAGCCGTGCTGCACCGTCCAGATTGCGTTCGCCTCGACCTCCGGCCCCGACATCAGTGCTTCGCCAGAGGTTGGCGTCGTGTGATCGTCTTGCAGCGAGGGAGCCCCGGCGCCGACTACGACGATCTTGTCGCGAAAGTCGCGGGCCGGTAGTTGACCGTGCAGCACGCGTGAGAAGGAGTAGGCGGGAATCGTGCCGGGAGGCCCACGGTAGTCGATCCAGAAGGAATGGGCACCCGCCAGCGGGACGGCGGACACCTTCTGAGCTGTTGCGACTTCGACGCTCGCCACGGCGAAGCCGACGAGCCCGTTGAAGGCGAAGGGCATCTGGCGCAGCACCCCGTCCGGATCTGGCTGGATGATCGTGCTCCCGGCGCGCGCCCCGACCCGCCGCAGAACCTCGTCGCCGCCGAAGATGTTGGTGTGGCCATGCGCATCGACTTCGGTGGTAGAGAGAACGACGCGACCGTAGGCCCTGTCCACCGCCCTGATCAGGGCGTTGTCCTCGCGCGCCACGGTGGGCTCGGTGAACTGCACGTCGTAGGCGATCACCTTGGCGCCGTCGCGGCGCAGACGGTCGATCAGCTGGGCGTGGAGATGGCGGGGAAACGGCCACTGGCGGCCGAGCTGATCGAAGGTCGTGGCGTCGACCTGCACGACCGCCAGGTCGCCGGGCGCCGATTGGGTGCCGCGGATCGAGAAGCGGGTATCGACTGTGCTCAGCTCCTGGCGGTTGAACAGGGAAGCCTCGTAGGCGAGCAGCGCGAGCTCTGCGCATACGAGCGCGAGGACCGCCAGGGCGGCGGTGCGGCGGCGGCGCAGCCGCTGCAAGCTCATTAGGGTCTCGCCAGATAGTGTTGCCCGGTGTGCAGGATGACAGTGCGGTTCAGTGTGAAGTCACGGACGATCACGGTGTCGCGCTGTGCCTTGAAGAAGGTTCCGGCGCAGCTGTCCCGGGTCAGCCAGATCGTCCCCAGCACGGTGGCCGAGCCGTGATGCCCCTTGGTCTGGTAGTTGCCATGCCCGCTGCCCCAGAGGCTGACGCTGCTTGAGTGGTGAGCACGGGCGAGGCGGCCTCGACGCCGAGGGAGATTGTTACAGGCGCTCGGGTCGAAGCCGATCAGATCGAGCTCGGTCATCGGCTTGCCGTGCGTGGGTTGGAGCAGCTTGAACTCCCCGGAGTAGAACTCGGCGGCCTCGGTCGAGCGGCTCTTGTTCCTTGCCGAGATGATGCGGACACGGCCGTGCGTGGCGTCAATGGTCGAGCCGATGGGAATCTGAACGGGGGCGGTCAGCCGCGTGAACGTGTTCGATCCAGGCAGCTTGATGAACGTGGTGCCGCTGACCGGTTCGAGGTTGGCCGTGTTGCCAAATCGAGGAATGCCCCGAGGGCTGACGAGGATCGCCAGGCCGGCGCTCGTGACGCTTGCCTGCCCGGCGCTGTTGGTGGCGGTGACCTTGCAGCTCAGCGTGTGGTTTTGATCTGCGGCTGCGACCACATAGGTCGAAGTGGAGGCGCCCGCGATCGGGGCACCGTCGCGCTGCCACTGGTAGCTGAACGCCGGTGCGGGGCTCCCAGACCAGGAGCCGGGCAAGCACGTCAGGATCTGCCCGACAGCGGGCGTGCCCGAGAGCCCCGGCAAAAACAAGTTCGCGGGAGCAACCTGCGCAGCCCGCACGATGGCGGTCGGGTTCGAGGTCACTGGAGCGCTGCTCCCGCCGGCGCCAGCCGCCGATTCTTGCACCCGAATCGTATGCCCCACATCATTCGACGTGAGTGTGTAGCTCTGGCCGGTCGCGCCGGGGATCGCTGTGCAGTTGTTGCCCGCGCCGTTGCAGTCCTTCACCCACTGGTAGCTGAACGAGGTCGGGGTGCTCGTCCACGTGCCCTGCGTAGCGCTCAGCGTTTGGCCCTGCACGGCGCTGCCGGACACCGTGGGACGAGACACGTTGGCCAGGGGTGGCGGGGAATAGGTCAGCGCTCTTCCGAAGCCGTCCACGGCGGCGCAGAAGGACGATGACGGGCACGACACCGAGATCAGGTACAAGTCGATGCTGACGGGCCGGCTCCAAGAGCTTCCGTTGTAGGTCAGCGCGTTCCCGTTGAAGTCGACCGCCGTGCAGAACGACGCCGACGGGCACGACACCGAATAGAGGTCGGTCGTGAAATCGACGTCGGACGGAGCGCTCCAGGAGCTGCCGTTGAAGGTTAGCGCGTTCCCGTGGTTGTCCACTGCGGCGCAGAACGACGCCGATGCGCACGACACCCAGTTGAGAGAGTTCGGGCTGTCGATGCTGACGGGTGCGCTCCAGGAGCTCCCGTTGTAGGTCAGCGCGTTCCCGTGGTTGTCCACTGCGGCGCAGAACGACGCCGACGGGCACGACACCCCGAAGAGGGGATTCGCACCGTCGATGCTGACGGGCGGGCTCCAGAAGCTGCCATCGAAGGTCAATACGCTCCCGTTGTCGTCCACGGCGGCACAGAACAACGCCGACGGGCACGACACGGAGTAAATGGAGTTGGGGCTGTCGATGTTGGCGGGCGGGCTCCAGGAGCTGCCATCGAAGGTCAGCGCGTTCGCATTTCCGAAGCCGTCCACCGCCGCGCAGAACGACGACGTCGGGCACGACACGTCGAAGAGTGGATTCGTGCCATCGATGGTGTCGGGCGCGCTCCAGGAGCTGCCGTTGTAAGTGAGGGCGCGCCCGTTGGCGTCCACAGAGGCGCAGAAGGTCGCCGATGAACACGACACATACCCTTCGCCGCCGCCGAGTGCTACAGATGGCCCCCACGAGCTGCCGTTGTAGGTGTGCGCCCGCCCGTTGCCGTCCACGGCGGCGCAGAACGACGCCGACGAACAGGACACGGCGACTAGATGGTACGGGCTGTCGATGTTGGCGGGCGCGCTCCAGGAGCTGCCGTTGTAGATCAGCGCGTTTCCGCTGTTGTCCACGGCGGCGCAGAACGACGCCGACGGGCATGACACCGAGTTGAGAACGTTCGTGCCGTCGATGTTGGCTGGCACGCTCCAGGAGCTGCCGTTGTAGGTGAGCGCGTGCCCGCTGGAGTCAACGGCGGCGCAGAACGACGCCGACGGGCATGACACCGAGTTGATGAGGGGGAAGGCGTCGATGCTGGTTGGTGCGCTCCAGGAGCTGCCGTTGTAGGTCAGCGCGTACCCTTTGTTGTCGACAACGGCGCAGAAGGATGCCGACGGGCATGACACCGAGTTGAGAACGTTCGTGCCGTCGATGCTGGCGGGTGCGCTCCAGGAGCTGCCGTTGTAGGTGAGCGCGTGCCCGCTGGAGTCAACGGCGGCGCAGAACGACGCCGGCGTGCATGACACCGCGTACAGCGAGCTCGGGCTGTGGATGGTGGTTGGTGCGCTCCAGGAGCTGCCGTTGTAGGTGAGCGCGTGCCCGCTGGAGTCAACGGCGGCGCAGAACGACGCCGACGGGCATGACACCGACCTGATCGAGGTCAGGAGGTTCGTGCCGTCGATACTGGTTGGTGCGCTCCATGAGCTGCCGTCATAGCTCACCGCGTGTCCGTTGCTGTCCACGGCGGCGCAGAACGATGCCGACGGGCACGACACCGAGTTGGCGGAAAACGATGGATCCACCGAAACCGGCGCCGACCAGCCGCTCGACGCCAACGCCGTTGACGGCCCGGCGAGCACGAAGGCTGCGGTCACAGCCAGGCCGAGCGCGAACCGCCGAGGGCCATCTCCACTCATCGCCGCTTGGCAACCCGTGGCGATTGGTCGAGCTTGAACTTGATGCTCGCTGGGTTCGGATCGGCACCGTCGGCGTTGAAAGCACGAACCGCGAAGACGTACGTGCCTGGCCGCAGATGCTTGTAGCTCTTGGATGAGCTGCATTGGCTGAAGGCGGCCTTCGGCGGCTTCTTGTGCCTGCCCTTCGGCTTGGGTCCTTGCAGCTCACACTGAAAACCCACCACCGTGCCCTGGGCACTGAAGCTGAAGCTCGCCGAACGCTTCCTCTGCTTCACCTTCGCACTCGTGATCCGAGTTTCGTGGGGTGGGCCGGATCCTGGTGGGGCGATGACCGGTCCGAGCGCTGGTGAGCTCGCGGGAGCGCCTGTGCCGGCTTCGTTGCTCGCCGTCTCCTGCACGCGGACCGTGGATCCGACGTCCGCGGCGGTCAAGGTGTAGGTCTGCCCGGTCGCTTCCAGGATCGGCATGCAGTTGCTGCCGGACGCGTCGCAGCGCTGCCACTGGTGCGCGAAGCTCGTCGGGCTGTTCGTCCACGACCCGTCCAGGGCGGTCAACGCCTGACCCTGCACCGCGCTGCCCGATACCGACAGCGACGGTGGCGCCGTGTTGACGGGCACGGTCAGCGCGATAACCGGTCCAAGCGCCGGCGAAGTGGCGGGCGTGCCACTGCCCGCCGCGTTGCTCGCCGTCTCCTGCACGCGGATTGTGTGTCCAACGTCGCTCGCAGTCAGCGTGTAAGTCTGGCTCGTCGCGCCAACGATCGGCGTGCAGTTGTTGCCGGAGCTGTCGCAGTCTTCCCACTGATAGCTGTAGCTGGTGGGCCCGTTCGTCCATGTTCCGTTCGCCTCGGTCAATGTCTGGCCCTGCTGGGCGGTCCCGGAGATCGCCGGCGCCGCCGTGTTATCGGACTGCGCGATGACCGGTCCCACGGCTTGAGAGCTCGCGGGTGCGCCGGCGCCCGACGCGTTGCTCGCTGTCTCCTGCACGCGGACCGTGGATCCGACGTCGGCGGCTGCGAGCGTGTACGTCTGACCGGTTGCGCCTGGGATCGCTGCACAGTTGCTGCCGGACGTGTCGCAGCGCTGCCACTGGTGCGCGAAGCTCGTCGGGCTGTTCGTCCACGACCCGTTCACCGCGGTCAACGTCTGCCCCTGCACTGCGCTGCCCGACACCGACAGCGACGGTGGTTCGATGTTGACCGGGGCCGTCAGCGGTGCGGCTGCGAACATCCACGCCGCCCCGGCCCCCGTGTTGTCGGCAGGGCCGCCGATTAACATGGTATTGGCGTCAGCAGAAAGCGCCACGTTGAAGCCGAATTCGCCTATGCCGCTCTCGCCGCTTGCGGTGAGCTTTTCGCCCTGCTGAGTCCAAGTGGAGCCCGAGCGTGTGAACATCCACGCCGCACCCGCGAAGCTGTTATCACCAGGGCCGCCTATCAATGCGGTGTTGCCGTCGGAGGAGAGCGCCACGCTCCAGCCGAAATAGCCTTCGCCGTTCTCGTCGTTCGGGGTGAGCTTTGGGCCCTGCTGGGTCCAGGTCGAGCCGGAGCCCGAGCGCGTGAATACCCACGCTGCCCCGACGTTGACGTTGTCGCCGCCGCCGCCGATCAGGGCGGTGTTGCCGTCGGAGGAGAGAGCCACGTGGTAGCCGAAGTCGGCACCGAGGCCGCTCGAATCGCTCGGGGTGAGCTTTTCCCCTTGTTGAGTCCAGGTGGAGCCCGAGCGTGTGAACACCCACGCAGCGCCGAGGCCGAAGCTGTCGCCATTGCCGCCGATCAGCGCGGTGTTGCCGTCGGAGGAGAGCGCCACGCTGACGCCGAATTGGCCTTCGCCGTTCTCGTCGTTTGCGGTGAGCTTTTCGCCCTGCCTGGTCCAGGTCGTGCCCGAGCGCGTGAACACCCACGCGGCCCCGACGTGGCCGTTGTCGTTGGGGCCGCCTATCACCGCGGTGTTGCCGTTGGAGGAGAGCGCCACCCTCCAGCCAAACCGGCCTTCGCCGCTCTCGCCGGCGCCCTCGTTGGGGCAGCTGCCGGTGCAGTTGCCGACGAGCTTTGGGCTCTGCTGTGTCCATTTGCCTTCCGAGCGCGTGAACACCCATGCGGCGCCGGCGTTGCCGTTGTCGTCGGGGCCGCCTATCACCGCGGTGTTGCCGTCGGAGGAGAGCGCCACGCTAGAGCCGAACTCGCCTTCGCCGCTCTCGTCGTTCGCGGTGAGCTTCGCCTGCTGTGTCCAGATCCCGCCCGAACGTGTGAACACCCATGCGGCGCCGACGCCGCCGTTGTCGACCGGGCCGCCTATCAACGCGGTGTTGCCATCGGCCGAGAGCGCCACATACGCACCGAACCCGGCCGCACCGCTCTCTTCTGTGGCGGTGAGCTTTTCGCCTTGCTGGACGAGTGGGTCGATCGTCAGGGGGTAGCGCGCTCCCGTGTCATCGACCCGGAGCAGGAGTTTACCCCGGCGCAACTCGATGCGGGCGGGAAGCGTCCTGCCGCGCGCGTCTCGCGCGAAGAGCCCATCGTAGGTGAGCGCCGTGGCGCCCGGACCGGTGAACGTGACCCCGGCGCCCCGCGAGAGCGAGCCGCGCACGTTGCCGGACACCGCTAGCGCGATCTCGAGCGTGCCGGTGCGCCGGCCGGCCGGGGCTGCGGGCAGCGTGAAGCCCTGCTCGAGCCCGAGCGGCCCGTTCACATACCACTCGCTCAGCCCCCCGCGCCCGTACACCACGCGGTTTGACTGCGCCCTGAGTGTCGCCATGGGGAGGGCGCGCAGCTCGCCGCCATACCCATAGCCGCTCAAGCTCAGGTGAAGCCGGGCGCGACCCGAGCGAACCTCGATGCCACGCGCGCCGAGGAGCGCCACAAAGTCCTGGCCGGGGTTGCGCAACCTGAAGGCGCCGACGAGCGCCTGCGCACGGTAGGAGGGGTCATCGCTGCCCAGCGCACGCGAAACAGCGCCCTGTGCGGCGACCGGGAGTGCCGTGAGTCCTCGCCGAGTCGCATGATCGTGACCCAGCGAGCGACTCATCCCAACCGGCGAGGACGAGGCCACCAGCACGCACACCGCGACGCCAGTCATCGGCAGTACCGCAAACAATCCAGCGCGCCGAGCACACCCCAGCCGTGACCGCAGCCCGGTCAACGCCACCGGCCACATGCCCAGCGAGCGGTTGGCGATTGCGGGCTGAGCGGTGATCACGAGGTCTGCTGCGGCGTTTGTCTTCGCGAGCTGGGCATACGCTACCTGCTCTTTGGCTGGAAAAGGGTCCAACATTGGACCTACGCGGCGCGTGCCCGCAGCGCTTGGATGTCTCGCACGATCAGCGTCCTGCGCTCCGTATCCACCCAGCCAAGCTCGCGGAATTCCCGGAGCGCGTGGGCCACACCGGCCCGCGATGCTCCCGTCCACGCCGCCAGCTCCTCCCGAGACAGCGGCGAGACGACCGTGATCGCTGCTTCCGATGGTTGGCCGTAGCGCTCGGCGAGCTCCACGATCCGCGCGGCCAGACGACCCATAGTGTCCGCTTCGGTGGTCTGCGACCACTTGAGCGTCGTCTCACGAAAACGGCGAGTGCCCGCTTCGAGCAGCGCGGCCGCGACGTGGGGCGTGGTCTCGAGATGCCGGCGGAAAGTCGCGGGGGGTATCAGCAGCGCTTGAACCGCCTCGAGCGAGGTGACGGTCGCGAGCCGGGGCTCGTCGTCGATGAACGCGAGCTCGCCGAGAACATCGCCTGGGTCGCGGATGCTGAGCAGCATCTCGCGCCCGTCCGGTCCGGCGCGCGTGACCTTCACCCTGCCGGTCAACAGCAGCATCACTCGTTCACCGGGCTCGTGCTGGAACATCAGCACCGCCCCGCGCGGGAAGCCGCGGCGCACGCCGAGAGCGTGAAGCGCGTCACGCTCTTGCCCATCCAGCAGCGCTAGAAAGGTGCCCGGGACCAGATCGTTTGGGGGCTCCGCTGGCATCGTTCAGCCACAGCGGATGCTATCCCGCTCGCGTCGCTTGTCCAGTTTTGGACTCGGCTCAGTCCAACAATCGCTGGACAGGCCCCCGAATGCCCAGCTAGGTTGCGCTCGATGTCCGGATGGCAGCGCAAGGTTGTGTCTACTGGGCAGTTGCGGTATTGATGCTCAACCACGGGGGGAGCCGAATGGATTCCAGCGTACATAAGTGGCCCAGCATTACGGTCATATGCGGCGTCTTCGTGGCGTTGCGCCGCAAGTTGGTGCTCGCAGTCATGGCGACCATGGCCGTGCTGGGGGGTTCGCTGGCGCTGGCCGGGGCGGCTACCTTCACGTGGTCGCAGGCGAGCGAGATATCGGTGACGCCGCCGCCGAACGCGGGCGGCGAACCCAATGCCTTCTTCACCTGGGGGGCCTGTCCCACGACGAGCTTCTGCGTCGGCGTCGGCGAATACACGGACAACGCCGGCCACAAGGAGGCGATGACCGCGGCCAGGACGAACGGGACCTGGGGTCCGGCGAGCGAGATCACCCTGCCCTCGAACGCCGCCAGCAACCCGGAAGCCGGCTTCGGCTACTTCTCGGGCGCATGCACTCAGTCGGGCTCGTGCGCAGCCATCGGCTCCTACACGGACAGCTCCGGCGAAAGGGACCTCATGGCCACAGACGAGACGAGCGGCTCGTGGGGTCCGGCGAGCGAGATCGCGCTGCCCGCGAACGCCGCGAGCAATCCAGAAGCTCGTGTGTCGTCGCCTGCGTGCCCGCCCTCGGGGTCGTGCGTCGCCGTCGGCACCTACACGGACAGCTCTGGCGGCAGGCAAGTTATGGTCGCCGAAGAGACCGGCGGCTCGTGGAGCCAGGCGAGCGAGATCGCGCTCCCCGCCAACGCGTTGGGCGTCGGCGGATCCGCCTTTCTTCAACCAGCATGTCCCGCATCGGGGTCGTGCGTCGCCGTCGGCGAATACCTGGACAGCTCTTCCCAATGGCACGCGGTGGCCGCCACCGAGACTGGCGGCTCGTGGGGTCCGGCGAGCGAGATCGCGCTGCCCGCAAACGCGTCCAGCAGCCCATACGCCTCTCTTCGCCCAGCGTGTCCCACGTCGGGGTCGTGCGTCGCCGTCGGCTCCTACTGGACGACCGGCGGCCATGAGGCGATGGTGGCCACCGAGTCTGGCGGCTCGTGGGGTCCGGCGAGTGAGCTCGTGCTCCCCGGAAACGCCGCGGGCGGGCGGGCCGACCTTACCTCGGTCGCCTGCCAGGCGACGGGGTCGTGCTTTGCCGTCGGCTCCTACCTGGACGCCTCGGGCAACTTTCAAGCGATGGTCGCCGAAGAGACCGGCGGCTCGTGGGGCCAGGCGAGCGAGATCGCAGCGCCCGCGAACGCCGCGAGCAATCCAGAAGCTCGTGTGTCGTCGCCTGCGTGCCCGCCCTCGGGGTCGTGCGTCGCCGTCGGCACCTACCTGGACAGCTCTGGGTACACGCAGATGATGGTCGCCGACGAGACCGGCGGCTCGTGGGGCCAGGCGAGCGAGATCGCAGCGCCCGCGAACGCCGAAAGCAACCCGAGCGTCGCCATCGGTCCGGTCGAATGCCCAGCATCGTGGTCGTGCACCGCCTTCGCTCTATACAAAAGCGGCGGCAAGTCTGAGGACATGGAAGTGAACGGCATGACTGCGCCCGAAAACACCGTGGCGCCGATCGTGAGCGGAACGGCCAAGGTCGGACAGGCATTGGCATGCTCACAAGGGGCGTGGAGCGCCAGCCCGACCTCCTACGCATACAAGTGGCTGCGCGACGGCGGCGCGATCGGCGGGCAGACCGAAGCGACCTACGTGGTGCAGGAAGCGGACGAGGGCCACGCGCTCTCCTGCGAAGTGACCGCGACCAACAGCGCGGGCTCGACGAGCGCGACGAGCGGTGGCGTGAGCGTGCCGGTGCTCAAACCCGCGAACACGCAGGCACCGGACCTGACCGGCACGACGGCGGCCGGCCAGACGCTCTCCTGCTCGCAGGGGCAGTGGGCGAACCCGGTAGCCTCCTACACCTATCGCTGGCTGCGTGACGGCGGCGCGATCGGCGGGCAGACCGAAGCGACCTACGTGGTGCAGGAAGCGGACGAGGGCCACGCGCTCTCCTGCGAAGTGACCGCGACCAACAGCGCGGGCTCGGCGAGCGCGACGAGCAACGCCCTCCCGGTGCCGACGACAACGACCACCACCACACCAACAAAAACGACAACTCTCGTCTCGCCACCGACCACGGAAACCACGCTCCCGGCCGGGAACCTGACGCTCGCCAGCACGACCGTCACGACGCAGAGCAACGGCACGGCGTCCGTCGCGCTGAGCTGTGCGGGCACGTCCACGTGCAGCGGCACCCTGACGCTCACCGCGACGGAAGGATCGGCGCACGCGAGCGCGGCCAAGGCCAGGAGGGGCGGGAAGGGTAAGAAGAGGCGATCCGGGACGACCACGATCGGGACGGCCCACTTCACGATCGCGCCCGGCAAGACCACGACCATCACCGTGAAACTGAACGCCGCCGGGCGCGCGCTGCTGAAGGCGCACCACGGTCACCTCAACGCGACGCTCACGATCAGTGAGTCGTCTTCGGGCTCCACGAGCACGAAGCACGAGACCATACACCTCGTGCAGAAGACGACCCGCCACCACTCGAAGAAGCGGGGGAAGTAGCCCGGAAGCGACGTCGGGCTCAGGCGCGGGCCTACCGAGCTCACGGTCACGACGACCATTCAGGGTAACTATTTAGCCGCGTCTCTATCACTCGCCTCCGGTTGACTGTTCTCGTGTGCGGCGCGAGGATCGCAGGCAAGTCTCATCACTCGCGCTGCGCGCGACGCAGGGAGGCAGCGTCGCGGCGCTCGACAGGGGAGGTGCCAAATGAGCGATGCCAAAGCCGGCGATCGTGTTCGGCAGCGGACTGATCGTCATCGCCGGCTTCATCGTCGCGCTCGCGGTGTTCGACCGCGGCGGCTTTCCGGCCTGGGCAGACGAGCGCCGAAGTCGTCCGGGCGCTGAATGACTTCGGGTTCCTGCTCGCGGTCCCGCCGCGCTCGTGGCGAGCGCCTTCTTCGCGGCGGTCGCAAAGCTTTCACTCAAGACGGGCGCACTGCCCGTCTGGCTCAGCTGGCTGGCCGTGTTCGCCGCGATCGGCAGCGGGTTCGCGGCCGGAGGTGTCTTCAGCGACAGCGGCTCGTTCAACGCCGGCGACGGAGCACTGGGTTTCTACGTGCCATTTATCAGCTTCCTGCTGTGGATCCTGCTTGCGAGCATTGTGCTCACCGCGCGCGCAGGCGTCGAGACGCCCACGCGTGCAGGTGGCTGAGCCGTCGCTAGGAGCCCGGGTGGCGGAACGGGCCGGCGGCGATCCCCGCACGGGACATCGTCAGTTCACGACGCGGGGGCGGGCCGCGCGGATATGATCCGGCTCGGCTGGCCGCGAGGGCTCGCCTCCAATCTG
The DNA here is from genome assembly GCA_963755165.1 of uncultured Solirubrobacterales bacterium. Lineage (GTDB taxonomy): Bacteria > Actinomycetota > Thermoleophilia > Solirubrobacterales > Solirubrobacteraceae > Palsa-744. The sequence continues at coordinate 1,146,686 of CAVWIT010000003.1, forward strand.
GTAAGGGGGATCATGTTCAGCTCGATCGTGGTCGGGACCGATGGCTCTGACACCGCCACCCAGGCGGTGCGCCAGGCGGTCGACATGGCCAGCGCCGTGGGTGCGACGTTGGAGCTCGTGAGCGCGTATGCGCCCGTTCCCGAGCAGCGCCTGAAGGCGGAGCGCCGGGACGCCCCGGAGGACGTGCAGTGGGCGATCAACCCACGACAGGAGGTCGAGGCGTCACTTGCGAGTGCCGCGGACATAGCGCGGGAGGCGGGAGTAAACGTGAACACGCATGCGCGCCAGGGAGATCCCGCCGATGCGATCCTCGATGTCGCCGAGGAGTGCGAGGCAGATCTCGTGATCGTGGGCAACAAGGGGATGACAGGCGCCAAGCGTTTCCTGCTGGGCTCGGTGCCCGACAAGGTCTCTCATCACGCCCCCTGCTCGGTGTTGATCATCCGGACGACCTGAGCCGTTATGTATACAACCGGATGAGCAAGAGGAGGGTCTTATGTATGACTATGTGATTGTTGGAGCGGGCTCGGCGGGCTGCGTGCTGGCGGCTCGGCTGACCGAGGACCCCGATGTGAGCGTGCTGTTGATCGAGGCCGGTCCGCCGGACACGATCGAGAACATCCACGTCCCCGCGGCCTTCGCGCAATTGCTGCACTCGCAGCTCGATTGGGACTACTCGACTGGGCCGGAGCCGTTCGCCGATCGCCGGCGTATTCACCTCCCGCGCGGCAAGACGCTCGGGGGATCGTCCTCGATCAACTGGATGGTCTACATACGCGGCCACCGCGCCGACTACGACGAGTGGCGCGATCAGGGCTGCGAGGGATGGGGCTATGACGATCTGTTGCCGTACTTCATCCGTGCCGAGGACAACGAGCGCGGCGCCTCTCAGTACCACGGCGTGGGCGGCCCGCTGACCGTCTCCGACGGCCGCTCCCGCAACCCGATCACGGAGGCTTTCCTGCAGGCGTGCGACCAGGATGGACTGGAGCGCAACGAGGACTTCAACGGCGCCGAGCAGGACGGCTTCGGGCACTACCAGGTCACCCAGCGCGACGGGCGGCGCTGCTCGAGTGCCGTTGGCTATCTGCACCCGGCGATGTCCCGGGCGAACCTGACCGTCGAGACGTTTACGCAGGTTCATCGCGTGCTGTTCGAGGACGGCCGAGCGGTCGGTGTGCTCGCCGCGCGGCAGGGCGAGACGGGCGAGCTACACGAGTCTCGCGCTGAGCGCGAAGTGATCCTGTGCGGCGGCGCGTACAACTCGCCGCAACTGCTGATGCTGTCCGGTGTCGGGTCCGGCGAGCTGTTGACGGCCTTTCAGATTCCGGTCGTTGCCGACCTGCCCACGGTCGGGCAGAACCTCCAAGACCACTCGGGGACCGGGCTGCTGTGGACGCACGACGAGCCCGTGTCACTCCTGAGCGCTCTGAGCGATGAGAACATGACGATGTTCGCCGCAGAGGGCCGCGGCCCGTTGACCTCCAACGGGGTTGAGGCCGGCGGGTTCCTGCGCACCAGCGCCGGGCTGCCCGCCCCGGATCTTCAGTTCCACGCCGTCCCGGCGATGCTGCTCGATGAGCCGAACTTCGAGCACGGCTTCACGCTGGCGATCTGTCCGCTGAAGCCCGCCAGCCAGGGAATGCTCACCCTGCGCTCTCCAGATCCCACCACCCAGCCCTACGTGCTGCACAACTACTACGCCGAGGACTCCGACATGCAGACCATGTTGGAGGGCCTGCGCATCGCCGAGGAGATCGGCGCTGCACCCGCGCTCGCCCCCTACACCAGCCGGTTGTGGGACGAGCCCGCGTCAGGGTCCGAGGCCGATAGGCGTGCCTACATTCGCCGTCAGACCTACACGTTCTTTCACCCGGTCGGCACCTGTCGCATGGGCTCAGACTCCGGCGCCGTGGTGGACACCGAACTGCGGGTGAGGGGTGTGGAGGGTCTGCGTGTCGTGGATGCGTCGGTGATGCCGAGCGTCACTCGCGGTAACACCAACGCGCCGACGATCGCGATCGCCGAGCGCGCCGCCGACCTGATCCGTCATAGCGGCGCCGCGACCGTGTCCGCATCCGTCACGGAGGTCTCCCAGACGGTCCAGCTGTCGGGGAGCATGTAGCGTCGCGGCGATGAGCGGGGCGTCAGAGACAGCAGTGATGGGGTGGGGGACTCGTGAGGGTTTGGCGCTTGACGCTGAGACGTTGTGCGAGGCGTTTCAGGGGACCGCTGCCCGCTACGCCGAGGAGGTTGCCCTGCGAACGCCGGGCGGGACGTTCGAGATCAGCTGGGGTGAGTATGCGCAGCGCGTGCGCGGGCTGGCCGGCGGCCTGGCCGCTCGGGGCATCGGTCGTGGCGACACGGTGGCGATGATGCTCACAAATCGCCCCGACGCGCTGATCGTGGACAGCGCGGCGCTGCACATCGGCGCGATCCCGTTCTCGATCTACAACACCTCGGCGCCCGAGCAGATCGAGTACATGTTCGGACATGCCGAGTGCAAGGTCGTGGTCACCGAGGCGCAGTTCGCCGATCGGGTGCTGGCGGTAGGAGAGCGGTTGCCGGCGCTGGAGGGGGTGTTCGTCCTCGACGGCGCCCCGCAGGGGACGCGGCCGTTGACGGATCTGGAAGCTGGTGGAGGAGAGGACTTTGACTTCGAGCGGGCCTGGCGGGCGGTGAGGAGTGAGGATGTGGCGACGCTGATCTACACCTCGGGTACGACCGGGCCGCCGAAGGCGGTCGAGCTGACGCACGAGAACCTCATGTGGCAGTTGCGGCTCGTCGACCGGGTGTTCTCGGTCAAACCAGCCGGACGGAGGATGTCCTACCTGCCGATGGCGCATCTCGCCGATCGCCTGAGCCACTACTTCAGCATGGTCTCGGGCGCGTCGGTCACCTGTGTGAGCGATGTCATGCAGGCCGTCGCGGCGCTCTCCGACACCCGTCCGACGACGTGGGGCGCGGTGCCACGGATCTGGGAGAAGCTCAGGGCGGCGCTGGAAGCGCAGGGGATCACCGATCCGGGGACGCTGCCCGAGTCCCAGCGCGCCGCCATCCGCGCCAAGCTCGGCCTCGACGAGGCCGACACCCTGATCTCGGGGGCCGCCCCGATCGCTCCCGAGGTGCTCGAGTTCTTCGCCGCGCTGGGCCTTCCGATCTGTGAGGGCTGGGGGATGACCGAGACCACGGCTATCACCACGATCAACCCCTCCGAGCAGATCCGGATCGGCACGGTCGGCCGAGCGCTCCCCGGGGTCGAGGTCACCTTGGCGGCGGACGGCGAGCTGCTGGTGCGCGGCCCGACGATCATGCGCGGCTATCGCAAGGACCCCGAGAAGACCAGCGAGACGATCGACGCCGAGGGCTGGCTGCACACGGGCGACATCGGCGAGATCGACGCCGATGGGTACGTGAAGATCGTCGATCGCAAGAAGGAGCTGATCATCAACGCGGGCGGCAAGAACATGTCACCCGCGAACATCGAGAACAAGCTCAAGGCCGCCTGCCCGCTGATCGGGATCGCGGTCGCGATCGGCGACCGTCGTCCCTACAACACCGCGCTGATCGTGCTCGAACCCGACGCTTGCGCAGCCTTCGCCGCGGCACACGGCCTCTCCGATGCTTCACCAGCGGCCCTCGCCGGTGAAGCTGCCGTCCAGCAAGAGATTCTTGCCGGCATCGAGCGCGCCAACACCCAGCTCGCGCGCGTGGAACAGATCAAGCGACATGAGATCTTGCCCCACGACTGGGAACCAGGTGGCGACGAGCTGACGCCAACGATGAAGCTCAGACGCAAGCCGATCGCCGAAAAGTACGCCGCCGAGATAGACGGGATGTACGTATGACAGAGCAGCTCGGCGGCGGGACTACACGCGGATCACGTGATCGGGACCTTTTCGCGGGCGAGCTGCTCCAGGAGCGGAACGGCTTGGCTCACATCCGGTAGGTCGGCGAACGCTGCCTGCATCGCGGCCGAATTCGTGCGTAGCGTTTCGTCTGCGAGCGCGTCACGTGCGAGGTCGTGGAGTCCTTCCGGGGTTCGCGCGTCTCGCCCCACGGTGCATGCGACGCCGAGCTCGACGCAGCGCTCCGCGTTGTACCAGTGGTCGGCCGCGAGTTGCAGGAGGATCACCGGTACGCCGTGCTGCATTGCTCCGAGAACCGTTCCGAAGCCGGCGTGGGAGACGATCAGCGCGCAGTGCTCGAGCAACAGCGACTGGGGGATGAACTGCTCGACGTGAACGTTCGCAGGGAGCGCGCCGAGCGAGCCTGGATCGAAACCCGTACCGGTCGTGATCACCACATTGGCTTCCAGCGGTGAGAGTCCGTCGATGAGCCACCCGATCAACGGTGCGATCGGGATGACGGTTCCCAGCGTCGCGTAGATCACCGGCCGGTCATCGAGCTCGTCGAACCACGCTGGCAACGTCGCGTCTGATGGAGCGTCGTGGAGCGCCATCGCGAAGCGATGTGTCGTCGGACTGCTCGGCGCCGTGGCGCGCACCCAGCGTTCTGGGAGCGGCGAGAGCCGCAGCCAACGATCGCCCGTGCTCCTGTTGTGGACTGGGGTCGGGCCGAGCCCGAACTCGCGGCGCTGATCGTCGTGGTGATCCCAGTAACTCGAGGCGTCTACGTCTGCCTCGTAGCCCCAGGAGCAGTCGACGTACGGCAGACCGGCGACATCGGCAGCCAGGCGCCCGCCCCACTCCGCGCTGTCGACTACCACGACATCCGGCTGGAAATCCCCGAACAGTCCGAGGAGGTCTTGTGCCATCGGGCGAACCAGACGGGGAAAAACCACGTGCGCAGCGAGCCAGTGGATCTGCTCCGGGCCCCACGGCGCCTGTGCGATCTCCGGAAAGCTCTCGAGAGCCTCCGACCACAGGTAGTCCATGCCTGCCGCTCGACACTGAAACCCGAGCTTCTGCACCGTCGAACAGAACCGTGGCGCCGTGGCGAAGAGAATCCTATGGCCTGCGCCCTGGCATGCGCGAGCCACCGGTACCAGTGGATTGAGGTGGCCATGGCCCGGCTGGGTGGAGAACACGATTCGCAACCCGGCCATCAAACCACACGCCCCGGAAGGCCCGTCACCTCCGGTGTCACCATCACGTTTGACCGTGGGCTCCAACACTCGCTTCGTTTACCCGACGGACGGACAGCATCCGTCCTCACTCAAGCGTCGCGTATCTGTACGTCGATGTTGGTGCCGGCGATGACCCCGGCCGCCTGCAGGCGATCGGCCAGGGCGTGCGCCCATTGCTCGATTTGCCGATCGGTGAGGTCCGATCTGCGGGCCTCGATCTGCAGGCGCGTGTTCTCGGCGATCCGGACGTGACTGGACGGGTCGAAGTAGGCGGCTCGGGCCGCGGCCAGATCGCGAGCCCACTCGCGGTCGACCTCGGGGGCGAGCGCCATCGAGACGAAGGCCCGGCGGGGGACTCCCTGCTCAGAAGACGTGAGGTTGGCGATGTCGCGGAGGTCATCGGTGCGACCGGTGGCCAGCTTCATGCGGATCAGGTCATCCTTGCCGGCGACATGAACGCGCTGGCCGTTGATCGTGGTCTGGAGACTGCGCTGCTTGACCTTCGGATAGCTGTCGCTGCCATCGGGCCGGTACAGGATGTCGAGCTTGCCGTAGCGCGTGCGGAACATCACCGTCGGATACTCCTCGCCCGCGGCAGGGTCAACTCCACCCTGCTCGGATGACAGCAGCACGGTGCCCAGTTGCTCGAGCGCATCTCGCAGAGCACGCTTGTTGGCCTGATCTCCGATCGGGACCATCACGTCGACATCGCCGGTCGCGCGCACCTCCGCGTGCACGCCCACGGCCATTGCGCCGATCACGACGAAGTCGACTCCGCACGCAGACAGCGCGCCGAGCAGCCCGGCGGGGTTCAGCGCCCCCTCGTCAGCCACCCAAACCTGCCCTCATCTCGGTCATCGCGTTGTGCAGCGCTGCCGCGCTCTGCATCCGCTCCTGCGGACTCATCTGAAGCTGATCGACCAACGCCCCGCGATCGCTGCGCCGGAGCAACGGCTTGACCTGCACCCGCAGCTCATAGCCGAGACAGTTCATCAGGCGCTCAGCCTGACCCAACGTCGGCACGACCTCCCCCGCCTCCACCCGCGAGACATACGACTGGCTGGTCGCGGCGCGCAACGCCAACGCCCCCTGACTCAGCCGGCCCTCCCGCAGTCGCCGCAACAACTCACCAAACGACGCCATACCAGAAGTAGTATTCATGCCAGAAATGGTATCACGAGGCTACGCCACGGGCAAGCCGAACACGACGTGCAGTGAGCCGGCCGGAGGCCGAGCGGGTGACAACGAAGCTTGTGACCGATGGGTCACCTGAATGCACAACAGATCAGCAATGTTCCAAAGAAGACACACATTGGACAGACAATTGTCTGTATCAGATGATATCGCCTGTAGTCATGTTCATGTTGAGCAGCAACCGTCCAGGTGTGTCCCCCGCCGCGGTTCCCACCAATGCCGAGCTGGGTCGCGCTATCCGTCGGTTGCGTCGTGCCCGCCGCCTGACGATCGAAGGCCTGGCGCACGCCGCCGACATGCATCCGACCTATCTGTCGGGCATCGAGCGGGGTGTGCGCAACCCAACTTGGAGCAAGCTCACCGACCTGGCCGGCGGGCTCGAAGTGCCCATCGCCGAGATCGTCCAGGACGCGGAAGCCGAGGCGCAGCTGGCGGCGCGGATGCGTATCGCCAGGGCCGAGCTCGGCCTGTCCGAGCGTTTTGCCTGATCCGTCTCGCGCGACCGCCGGCTCGGTGCGTCCCGGATGCCACATGCTCTCGCAAGGTCGCGGGTGTGGCACCCGCGGAGCCTTCCGGCGCGGCGAATACGCTCAAGGCATGCCCAAACAGCCTCAATCGCCACCGCCCGGCAAGCGCTTGGCGGTGATCGATCTGGGCTCGAACTCGTTTCGGCTCGTCGTGTTCATGTCGGCCGCCGGCTGGTGGCGCCGCACCGACGAGATCTATGAGCCCGTACGCATCGGCGAGGGACTGGCGGCGAGCGGCAGACTGGGGGAGGAGCCGATGCGCCGCGCCCTGGCGACGCTCGACGTGTTCGACCACTACTGCCGGGCGGCGGGCCTGCGCGAGGACGTGGTGGACGCGGTCGCCACCAGCGCGATCCGCGACGCCGAGAACGCCGACGGATTCCTGGCGCTGGCGCGCGAGCACACGAGCCTGCCGATCCGCGTGCTCAGTCGTGAGCAGGAGGCGCGCTACGGATATCTGGCGGCGGTCAACTCCACCACCCTGACCGACGGCTGCGTGCTGGACCTCGGCGGCGGATCGTTGCAGCTGGTGCGCGTCATCGACCGGCGCGCGCGGGAGCTCGGCTCCTGGCGCCTGGGCGCGGTGCGCATGACCGAGCGGTTCCTGCCCGCCGGTAACGGGCGCCGAAGGGCTGAGCGCAAGCAGATCGACGAACTGCGCGAGCACGTCGCGCGCGAGCTGGAGCAGGCCGACTGGCTCTCCGACGCCGGCCCGCGCCTGGTGGGCATCGGCGGGACGGTTCGCAACCTCGCCGCCGCGGTTCAACGGGCGGAGGGACTGCCGTCCAATGGTGTGCAGGCGATGGTCGTCTCGAGCGTCGCGCTGGACGAGCTCGTGGAGCGGCTCGCGGCGCTGCCGGCCTGCCAGCGCAGCTCGGTGCCGGGCATCAAGCCGGTGCGCGCCGACCTGATCCTCGCCGGCGCGATCGTCGTGCAGGGCGCGCTGCTCGCCGGCGGCTTCGACGGCCTGGAAGTCACGGAGGCGGGGCTGCGCGAGGGCGTCTTCTTCGAGCGGCTGCTCGCCGATCGGGACCCGCCGCTGTTCGCCGATATACGCCGCACGAGCGTGCTGAACCTGGCCGCCCAGTACCGGCCCGACGCGGCCCACATCAACCATGTCGCCACGCTCGCCCTGGCGATGTTCGACGAGCTCGCGCGTCTGGGACTGCACGACGGCGACAGGGTCGAGCGCGAACTGCTGTGGGCGGCGTGCATGCTGCACGACATCGGCATGTCCGTCGACTACGACGACCACCACAAGCACTCGCGTTACCTGATCCTCAACGGCGGTCTGCCCGGGTACTCGCCGATCGAGGTGGCGATCGTCGCGCAGGCCGCCCGCTACCACCGCAAGGGCATGCCCGACCCCGGGCCCCTGGGCGCGCTGTTCGGTCCGGATGACGCCGCGCGCCTGGACCGCTGCGCCGTCCTGCTGCGATTGGCTGAGGATCTCGAGCGCTCACGCGATCAGCTCGTGCGCGGCACCCGCTTCACATTCGCCGGCGCGTCGAACGGGGACGCATCCGCCGCCGAGGCGTATCCCGCCGGCGCATCGTCCGCCGGTAAGCCCGCGGTGAGCCCGCGGGCGGGTCCGGATCGTGGCGAGGTCGAGCTGCGGCTGATCGCCGACGGCGAGCCGACTGTGCCACGCTGGGCCGCGAGCCGCGAGAGCGAGCTGTTCGCTCGTGCATTCCACCGCGAGCTGCGGCTCGCCGCGTGAGTCGGGGTTCCTCAGCTGGCCCGCAGCGCGCGCTCGCGCCCGGCGCAGTCGTACAGCAGCAGCGCGTTGGGGTTGACGGGGGGTCGCTGCCATGCGACCGCGGGAATGACCTTGCAGGAGTCGATCACGGCCGTCGTGGCCGCGTTGCCACCGCGTTCGGCGTACGCGCCGCCCAGTACGACGTAGCGGGCTTCGCCACGTTGCACGAGTCGCGCCAGGCTGGGCCCGTCGAGCGCCGGGTCATTGCCGCTATAGCCGCCCATCGCGCCCGCGTCGTGGCCGAGCAGGATCATCGGCGCGGCGGTGTCCGAAGCCTCCGTCAAAACGATCCAGCGCTTCGCCGGACGGTGCGTGGTGACGTAGGCGAGCAGGTCCTTGGTGACCCGTAGACCGTACGGGTCCACGCCGAGCGGACCGACCGATCCCGCGGCGTGTGGACCGGCGACGGGAAACGTGCCCTCGACGGGGAATTCCCAGGTCGTTGCCGCGTATGCCGCGGGAGCAAGCAGCAGCAGGCACAGCGTCAGCGCCATCGCCAGGCGCTGGCCGGTCGATATGGAGATCACATCTGATCTTCTATCGGCCGGAGATCTCCCCGATCTCCGATCGGGGCGACGCGCCAGGAGGATTGCCACGACACCGACGACGGCGCCGACGATCAGCACTGGCCAGAACCAGCGCATGTAATGGTCGCGGTGCAACAGCACCAGCTGGGCCGCGACGGTCGTTGCGACCGCGATCGGGATCAGCGTCAGGCGCAGTCCCCGGCGTGCGCCCAGGTCCACGAATGCCACCGCGCCGCCGCCGATCATCGCCGCCGCCCCCGGACCAAGCGCCGATACGTAGTAGGGGTGAACTATGCCCTTCGACAGGCTCAGCACGGCTGCCTCGATCAAAAACCAGCTTCCTAGCACGATCAGCCCCGCCAGGCGGGGATCGCGCCGGGCGGGACCCTGCTCGGGACGGGCGTCGATCGACCAGAGCGCGAGCGCGATCAGGCCGAGCAATGCAAACGGGAGCATCCAGCCGGCCTGACCCCCCAGCTCCGTGCCGAGCAGCCGCAGCGGCCCGATCGGCCCGCCGAACGCGGTCGGCTCGCGCGCGCGGCCATTGGGCAGATACTTGGACAGCGGCTTTTTGTGCGCGCCGATCGCGGGGGCGATCCCGATGGGAGTCGGCACGGGACGCACGGGTGCGCCGCCCGCCGGCCGCGCTCCGCCGGCTGCTCCCCCGCGCTGGGGGCGGGCGCGTAACGCTTCTTTTTCGATGTGTGCGAGCGAGCCGTGTTTGAGCAGGATCGGGATGCGCCCCGGGCCGCCGACCTGTCCTTCGACGCGCCCGAAGCCGTTGTATCCGAACGTCAGGTCGCGCTCGGTGTTGTCGGTCGAGCCGCCGACGAACGGCCGCTGCGAGGCGGGCGTCAGTTCGACGATCGCCGACCACGAGGCCGATACGACGAGCAGCATCGCGCCCGCCGCCAGCAGGTGTGCGCACCGGCGCGCAAGGGACCCGGGCGCGCACACCAGGTAGCCGAGGCCGAGCCCGGGAACCACGAGGTACGCGGCCAGGGTCTTGGTGTTGAACGCCAGGCCCACGAGCACCGCGCAGCCGAGCAGCGTGCGCAGCCTGCCTGTTTCCATCGCACGCAGGCCGACGCCGCAGGCGAGGATCATCAGCAGGATCAGAGCCGGATCCACGCCGTTATCGCGCGAGACCGCCACGAACGACGGGAACACCGCCAGCGCCAGCGCGCTGGCGACCCCGGCCGCGGGTCCAAACCGGGGTCTCACCACCCGATACAGCGCGGCTACGGCGAGCACGCCGGCGATCGCCTCGGGCAGCAGCAGGCTGAGCGGTTCAAAGCCGAACAGCTTAGCGCTCAGCGCTTGCAGCCACAGGCCCAGTGGTGGCTTGTCGATCGTGATCAGGCCGCCGGGATCGAACGATATGAAGAAGAAGTTGTGCAGCGAGCCCAGCATCGAGCGTACGCCCGCCGAGTAGAACGTGTTCGCGTACCCGTTCTGTGAGAGCCGGTTTATGTTCAGCACGGCCGACAGCGCCATCACCGCGGTGAGCGCGAGGGAATAAGGTCCCACCCACCCTCTCAAACGCTCCAGGACGCGCGCGCCTGCCCACGACGTCGCCGGGGTCGCCGGTTCGGAGCCAAGCGGCTGCGTCGCCGGGAGGGTGGTGGTCTGCTGAGCGGAGTTCATGTCGTGAGCGCCACCAGCAGCCGGTCGAGGTCGTTCTCGTCGTTCCACGCCCCGACGGACGCTCGCAGCCAGGGCGTGCCGGGAATGTTACGCAGGATCACCCCACGTTCGAGCAGCCGTTTGCGCTCCTGCTCGGGGTCGGGGCTCTGAAACGATACGAGCGTGCTGCTCCCGCGCGGCGCCACAGCGCGGCCCCGCTCTTCCAGCAGCGCCACCAGCCTCCCGGCCAGCTTTCGTGCGCGCTCGTGTACGGCCTGCCAGCCGGCGTCTTGGAGCACTCGCACGGCCGCCAGCGCGCATGCGACTGTCTCGGCGCTCAGCGACATCGAGTCCAGGCTCCGTGCATCCTCGTGCAGGCCGGCGTCCAGCCCCGCGTCAGGCGTGGCGAGGTTCGCATAGCCGCGCCGCTCGATGCGCAGCCGCGCGCGCAGATCGTCACTCACATAGAGCATGCCCGTGCCGTCGGGACCGCACAGCCACTTCTGGCCGGCGCCGGCGTAGGAGTCGCAGCCCAGTGCATGCACGTCCACTCCGATCGCGCCCACCCCCTGCGCGCCGTCGAGCAGGACCGGCGGCTGCACATCCGCAAGCTCTCCCGGCGCCACACGTCCGCTCATCCAGCCTACGTGTGAGCACGCCACCAGACCTGTGCGCGGGCCGACCGCGTCCGCGATCTCTGGCAGTGCCACCATTCGCACCGTCACCCCTCGCAGCTCCCGCGCCGCCGCGAGCGCGCCCAGCAGCCCGGGGTGCTCCTCGTCGCTTGTGAGGATCTCGTCGCTCGCCCCGAGCTCCAGCCCCTCGATCACCTGGGCGAGGCCCTCGCTCGTGCAACTCGTCAGCGCCAGCTCGCGCGGCTCACAGCCGAGCGCTGCGGCGTAGGACTCGCGCAGCTGCCCGTTCAGTTCGCCACGGCGGGCGAAGTGCGCCGCGGCGCGCCCGTCATCGGCCTCACGCTGCAGCTCCTTCTCGGCGGCTCGCACCGCGGCGGCGGGCAGCGGTCCGTCGGTGCCCGCGTTCAGGTACGCGAGTCGGCTGGAGACGGGAAACTCGGCGCGCAGCCCGGACACGGACAGGTCCACAAACCGCGAGAATACCCGCATGTCTAGTGCACACCGACAATTTCCCCTATGGGAACCGACCGCGCGGGATTGCGAGCGCGCGGAGATGACCCGGTTCATGCGCTGGGCCGGCGAGCGCTATGGGCCCCATGGAGCATTTGCCGACTACGCCGAGCTGTGGGACTGGTCGGTGTCCGAGGTCGAGCAGTTCTGGGCGGCGATCTGGGAGTACTGCGGCGTGCGCGCCTCCCAGCCCTACGAGCGGGTGCTCGATTCTCGCCAGATGCCCGGCGCGCGCTGGTTCGAGGGCGCCGAGCTGAATTACGCCGAGAACATGCTCATGCGTGCACATGACCCCGACGCGCTCGCCGTCCTGCACGCCTCGGAGCTGCGCGAGCTGGACACGCTCACGTGGGCGCAGCTCACCGGGCAGGTCGCGGCCGCGGCCGCCGGCCTGCGCGCACTGGGTGTCGGGCGCGGGGATCGCGTGGTCGCCTACATGCCCAACATCCCCGAGACGCTCGTCGCGTTCCTGGCGGCCGTGAGCATCGGGGCGATCTGGTCCAGTGCGGCGCCCGAGTTCGGGGCGCGCAGCGTGATCGACCGCTTCGCCCAGATCGAGCCATCCGTGCTGCTCGCGGTCGATGGCTATCGCCACGCGGGCAAGGACTTCGACCGCACCGAGGTCGTGCATGCCATTCTCGCCGAGCTGCCCACTGTCCGTCACACGGTGCTGCTGCCCTACCTATCGCCGGATGCGTCCGCCACTGGGCTGCCGGGGGCCATGACCTGGAGCGATTTGGTGTCGTTGGGCAGGGGAGGGCCTGGAACAGCAGCGATCCACTTCGAGCAGGTCCCATTCGACCACCCCCTGTGGGTGCTCTACTCCTCGGGCACGACCGGCCTGCCCAAGGCGATCGTGCAGGGGCATGGCGGGATCCTGCTCGAGCAGCTGAAGAAGAGCCTGCTGCACCTGGACCTGCATCGCGGCGACCGCATGTTCTGGTTCACGACGACCGGCTGGATGATGTGGAACTTCCTGGTCGGGTGCCTGTTCGGCGACGCCGCCATCGTCCTGTACGACGGCAGTCCCGGCCACCCGGATCTGGGCGTGCTGTGGCGGTTGGCGCAGCGCACCGGCATGACCTGCATGGGCGTCAGCGCCGGCCTGCTCGCGGGATCGCAGAAGGCCGGTATCGAGCCCGGCCGCAACTACGACCTCCACACCCTGCGGGCGATCGGCTCGACCGGCTCGCCGCTGGCGCCGGAGAGCTTTCGCTGGGTCTACGAGCACGTCGATCCTGACATCTGGCTGTTCTCGACCAGCGGTGGCACCGATGTCTGCACCGCGTTCGTCGGTGGCTGTTCTCTGCTGCCGGTCTACGAAGGCGAGCTGCAATGCCGCGCGCTGGGCTGCGCGGTGCAGGCGTGGGACGAGCAGGGCAACTCTTTGATCGACGAGGTCGGCGAGCTGGTGATCACGGAGCCGATGCCTTCGATGCCACTGTTTTTCTGGGGTGAGGATCCGCCTCACCGCGACGGTCATGGCGGCGAGCGCTACCGCGAGAGCTATTTCTCGATGTACCCCGGCATCTGGCGTCACGGCGATTGGATCCGGATCACCCCGCGCGGCGGCGCGGTCATCTACGGGCGCTCGGACTCGACGATCAACCGCCAGGGCGTGCGCATGGGCACGAGCGAGATCTACCGCGCGGCCGGCGCGGTGCCGGAGGTGCTCGACGCGCTCGTCGTGGACGTCCCACGCGGTGGAACTGATGCCCAGGGCGGGAAGGAGTTATCGATGATCCTGTTCGTCGTGCTCGCCCCCGGCGTGTCACTCGACGAGGAGCTGGCGGCTCAGATCAAGCGGCGCATCCGCGAGGACTGCTCGCCGCGGCACGTCCCCAACGAGATTCTGCAGATCGAGCAGGTCCCGCGCACCCTGTCGGGCAAGGTGCTGGAGGTGCCGGTCAAGAAGATCCTGATGGGCACGCCCGCCCACGAGGCGGCGAGCGCCGACTCTTTGGCCGATCCCGACTCGTTGGACTACTTCGTCGAGCTGGCAAAGACACTCTGAAGCATATGGCCAGGACCCTGTCCAGCAGGAGTGTGAGTCGCAGGCGTCGAAGGAGACCGCCGATGAAGCGTGTTGCGACCGCCCCCGCCCCCGCCCCCGCCCAGCCCGTGAACGGCACGAGCGAGCACCAGAGCCTGTCCAAGTACATCCGCGCGCGCTTCGACGAGTGCTCGCGCTCGCAGAAGGATGTGGCCCAGTACATCGTCGACCATCTCGACGAGGCCGCGTTTCAGACCGCCGAGGAGCTGGCGCGCCGCGCGAACACGTCCAGCTCGACGGTCGTGCGCTTTTCCCAGGCGCTCGGATTCGAGGGCTTTCCCGAGCTGCAGGCCGCCGCGCGCGAGGAATACCGCCGCGTGCACGCCACCGCGCCGACGGGCGCCAGTAAGACGGCGGCCAGCTCCACGCCGCTGTTCTCGCTGGACCAGAACGAGTTCGAGACCTCGCTGAACGCTGACTATCTGAACGTCGAGGAGACCGCGCGCAAGGTCTCGCGCAGCTCCGTGGAGGCGCTCGTCGAGGCCATCGTGGATGCCGAGAAGGTGCTCGTCGCCGGCACCGACCAGATGGCGTTCTTCGCCAGCTACCTGCGTCATCTGCTGATGCTGCTGGACCTGCGCGTGGATGTCGTGGCCAGCCCGTCCCAGGAGGCGCTCAGCCGGCTGGGGCGCATCGATCAGGGCACGCTCGTGATCGGCCTGTCGGCGGGCCGCCCGCATCCGCTGGTCGTGCGCGCGATGAAGCTCGCGCGTCATCGTAAGGCGCGCACCGCCGCAATCACCGACGCGACGCTCTCCGAGGTCGCCAAGCTCGCCCAGATCAAGCTGTATTACTCGTCTAACTCCCCCGCCTATGTGCGCTCCCACACGGCGCTGCTGAGCATGATCCAGGCGCTGGCATACGGAGTGTACTCGCAGGATTCCGCGCAGTACGACGACCGCATCAAGGCGTTCCGGCTGAAGTAGCACCTGGCTCACCTCAGGCTAGACTGCGTCATATGCGTGACGAGGCGACATTTCGGGTGAAGACGGGCCTGGCGGAGATGCTCAAGGGCGGGGTGATCATGGACGTGGTCACGCCCGCGCAGGCCACTATCGCCGAGGAGGCGGGCGCTGCCGCGGTGATGGCGCTCGAGCGTGTGCCGGCCGACATTCGCCGGGATGGCGGCGTCGCGAGGATGTCCGATCCGGAGATGATCGCGGGTATCCAGCAGGCGGTAAGCATTCCCGTGATGGCCAAGGCGCGCATCGGGCACTTCCTGGAGGCGCGCGTGCTGGAGGCGCTCGAGGTCGATTACGTCGACGAGTCTGAGGTGCTGACGCCGGCAGACGAGTCGAATCACATCGACAAGTGGCAGTTCAAGGTGCCGTTTGTGTGCGGCGCGACGAATCTGGGAGAGGCATTGCGCAGGATCAGCGAGGGCGCGGCGATGATCCGCTCCAAGGGCGAGGCCGGGACCGGCGACATCGTCGAGGCCGTCCGGCACATGCGTGCGATCACGGGCGCGATCCGCCGGCTGACGGTCCTGGACGAAGCTGAGCTGGCGAGCGCCGCCAAGGATCTGGGCGCCCCCGCCGATCTGGTGCGTACCGTCGCCGCGGATGGGCGGCTGCCGGTCGTGCTGTTCTGCGCGGGTGGGATCGCCACTCCCGCCGACGCCGCGCTGATGATGGCGCTCGGCGCGGAAGGCGTGTTCGTGGGATCGGGCATATTCAAGTCCGAGGACCCGCCCGCCCGGGCGCGGGCGATCGTCGAGGCGACGACGCACTGGCAGGACCCCGAGCGGGTAGCGGCGGCCTCGCGCGGGCTGGGGCCGGCAATGGCGAGCCTGGAGAGCTCGAAGCTCGAAGGCGAGCAACTGCTGGCGCAACGCGGCTGGTAGCACGCTCGATGACCAGCGAGCGCGCGAGCGCGGACGCACCGCTGATAGGGGTGCTGGCGCTGCAGGGCGGGTTCGAGGCGCATGAGCGGATGCTGGAAAAATTGGGTCCCACCCCCCCGCGCGTGCGCGAGGTTCGGGTGCCCGAGGACCTGGACGGGCTCGAAGGGCTCGTGATTCCCGGGGGAGAGTCGACCACGATGACGCTCGGGATCGAGCGCGAGGGGCTGGCCGAGCCGTTGCGGGAGCTTGTGACGGGGGGTGCCGGCGGCGCCGGGGTGCCCGTGCTCGGCTCGTGCGCGGGGCTGATCATGCTCGACCGCGACCATCTCGGCCTGATGGACATGCGCGCGCAGCGCAACGCGTTCGGGCGCCAGCTGCAGAGCTTTGAGATCGACCTCGACCTGACGGGGCTCGCCGGAGGGCCGCTGCGGGCGGTGTTCATCCGCGCGCCGTGGATCGCCGAGCACGGCCCCGACGTCGAGATCCTCGCCGCAGTGGACGGTCATCCCGTAGCGGCGCGCCAGGACAACATGCTGGCGGTGGCGTTCCACGCCGAGCTGACCGACGACGACCGCGTGCACCGCATGTTCCTGGATGCAGTGCTCGCTCCCCGGAGCTGATCGCCGGACGGGGCGAGAGTCGCCGGAGGCGGTGGCCGGGGGACGAGCGCGGCCGGATGGACGAGGTGAGGGTGGGCGGGCGGAGGTGGGTGAGTGTTATATATCTATTTTTGGAGAGTGTATAAGCAATGTATATACAAAAATATACTATTGTTATACCGTATTTTAAAATTATATACACAACTCCCGCCTCTTTAGGTTCAAGCTGGGCTCACGCGCGGGTCTCCCACCAGACTCACACTGCCTCGAATCTCACAACAGCGCCGGCCGAGTCCTCGCATTCAACGATCCGGCCCTCCTCGAGCAGCAGATCGACGTGCCCCAGTACCTCGGAGAGGGTCAGGAACGCCTGGGTGACGGCGACGTTGCCCCACAGCTCGACGGCGATCTCGTGCGCGGTGCGCGGCTGAGCGACGATCAGGCCGTGGATCTTCTCCGCTCGGCGGCGGTGCATGCGAAAGCGCTCGTCGATCAGCGCCGCGTGATCGGCAATCGGCGCGCCGTGGCCGGGCAGCACAAGCGACAGGTCCATCGCCCGGGTCAGCTCCAGCGAGGCGATGTAGTCGACCAGCGCGCGCGGGCGCGGGCCGGTGAAGTCCGGTGGAGCGCCGAGCGGGCGTGCGAGCAGGGGGTTGGAGGAGATGTGCGCGATGAGATGGTCGGCGGCGAGTAGGATCGCGCGGGACTCGTCGAGGAACACCGTGTCCGACGGGCTGTGGCCGGGCCGGTGCAGCACGCGCAGCGTGCGGTCGCGCAATCGCAGCTCCTCGCCATCGCGCAGCGGGCGGGTGATCTCGACGGCTGAGCCCCAGGCGCGAAAGCTCGCGCTGACCGCGCGCAGAGCCGTGACCACGTCCGCGGGGATGCCGTGCCGGAGCATGATCTCCTGGGCAAACCGGTCGTCGAGCTCGGTCGAGATGCCGAAGTCGCGTAGATAGGACGCGAGCCCGTCCAGCGCCGCGACCTCGGCGCCGGAGCGCCGCGCGAGGATCGAGGCCAGGCCGAAGTGGTCGATGTGCTGATGGGTGATCACCAGCAGCTCGATGTCCTCGATCGCGTGCCCGCGCACGGCCAGCGCCTGTTCGAGCTCGTCCAGCGCCTTGCCCGAGTTCGGCCCCGAGTCGATCAGCGTCAGTGGCGAGTCCTCGATCAGGTAGGCATTGACGCGCCCGACCCGAAACGGCGTCGGGATCGCCAGGCGGTGGATGTCTGCGTCCGCGGCCTGCGCGAGCAGTTCCTGCTCGTTCGGCTCGTCCACCGCCGAGAGCTCGCCCGTCCCGCCGCCGCTCATGAGCGGATCAGCGCCAGGACCTCGTCGCGACGGCGCTCCATGTGCTCCCTGGAGATCAGGGACTCAAGACACAGACGCAGCAGCGGCTCGGTGTTGGAGGGACGCACGTTGAAGTGCCAGTCGTCGTAGTCGATCGATATTCCATCCAGGCGATCTTGGCGCGCGTCGGAATAGCGCTCGGCGAGCTCGGCCATCTTGGCCTCGGGGTCTGAGACCTCGGAGTTGATCTCACCTGAGATGAAGTAGCGCTCGCGGTAGGGTCTGAGCAGCTCCGACAGCGACACGCCCGCGCGCGAGACGTGCTCGAGCACGAGCAGCGCCGGGATCGTGCCGGAGTCCGCGCAGAAGAACTCGCGAAAGTAGTAGTGCCCGGAGACCTCCCCGCCGAACAGCGAGCCCTCGGCGCGCATTCGCGTCTTGAAGAATGCGTGCCCGACGCGATTGATATACGGCGTGCCGCCGGCCGCGCGCACAGTGTCGGGGACGGCGCGCGAGGCGCGTACGTCATACAGCACTGCCTCTGGGCGGGTGGGGTCCGATCTTTTGCGCAGCAGCGAGTCGGCCAGCAGCGCGGTCAGGAAGTCACCGTCGACGAACGCGCCGGTATCGTCGATGAAGAAGCAACGGTCGGCGTCGCCGTCCCAGGCGATGCCGAGGTCCGCCCCGCTCTCGCGCACGCGCGCAATGACCAGCTCGCGGTTCGCGGGCAGCAGTGGGTTGGGCTCGTGGTCGGGGAACGTGCCGTCAGGTGTCCAGTAGGTCTCGATCAGCTCCAGCTCCAACCGCTCCAGCAGCGGGCCGACCATTGGCCCGGCCATGCCGTTGCCGCCGTCGAGCACGACCTTCAGCGGGCGGTCGAGCCGCTCGTGAGAGCGGATGACCTCGGGGTCGATGAATCTCAGCGCGAACTCCTGAAACTCCTCGTAGAGCTCCACCTCCTCGACCGTGCCTCCGCCCGGCGCGGACGGCAAACCCGACTCGATCAGGTGGTGGATGTCCTGGATGCCGGCGTCGCCGGACAGTGCGATCGCGCCGTCGCGCACCAGCTTGGCGCCGGTGTACGCGGCAGGATTGTGCGAAGCGGTGCACATCAGCCCGCCGTCAAGTTCGCGCGAGCCAACCAGGTAATAGAGCATCTCGGTGCCCACTTGGCCGGCGTCGATTACGTGCGCTCCCTCAGCGAGTAGGCCTGTGCGGTAGCGGGCGGAGAGCTCGGGGGCGGTCAGGCGCATGTCGCGGCCGAGGCCGACGTGCAGCTCTGGAGCGGGCTTCGATGCGAGCGCGGAGAGCACGCGCGCGAACGCGCGCCCGATCAGCTCGGCCGCGTCCCCGTCGAGCTGAGAGCCGTACAGCCCGCGGATGTCATACGCCTTGAATATGCCGGGGTCGAGCGCGCTCATCGTGCGGGCGTCATCCTACGCGCTGGGAGGCGCGCGCCGGACCCGAGAGGCCTCTCGCTCGAGGGCCAAAGTATCCTCAGGGCATGTCAGGACACTCCAAGTGGGCGAGCATCAAGCACAAGAAGGCGATCGTGGACTCCAGGCGGGGCCAGCAGTTCACGAAGCTCGCCCGTGCGATCACGGTTGCGGCGCGCGACGGGGGCGGCGATCCGGACGCGAACGCGACGCTCGAGAACGCAATCCGCAAGGCCAAAGAAGCGTCGATGCCCAAGGACAACATCGAACGCGCGATCGCCAAGGGGACCGGCGCCGGCGGCGAGGGCGAGGCGGCGCTGGAGACAGTTTTATACGAGGGGTACGGCCCGGGCGGGGTGGCGGTGCTCGTGGAGGCGGTGACCGACAACCGCAACCGCACGAGCGCGGACGTCAGGCACGCTTTCTCCAAGTACGGAGGCAACCTCGGCGAGCCGGGCTCGGTGGCATATCTGTTCGACAAGAAGGGCACGATCGCGATCGACGCGAGCAAGTACGACGAAGACGAGCTGATGGTCGCTGTCGAGGCGGGTGCGGAGGACATCACCGCGGATGAGGATCTATGGGAGGTCGTCGCCGAGCCGGCCGAGTACGCGAAGGTGCTCGCGGCGCTGGAGGCGGCGGGCGTTGCGATCGAGAGCGCCGAGATGGGCTACCGCCCGTCGAGCCTCGTGCCGATCGATGAGGGGCAGGCCGGCAGGCTGATGAAGCTGATCGAAGCGTTGGAAGAGAGCGATGACGTAGGCGAGGTGAACGCCAACTTCGACGTCGCCGCGGAGGTGCTGGAGCGCGTTGCCGGCTAGCGACGAGGGGGAGCGCAGGCCGCCTGTCGTGATCCTGTGCGGCGGACGGGGAACGCGATTGCAGGAGCACACTCGGGAGATACCGAAGCCCCTCGTGGAGATCGGCGGCGAGCCGATCGTGGGACACGTGATCAGGGTGTACGCCGCGCAGGGGTTCGAGCGGTTCGTGCTGGCGACGGGCTACAAGGGTGAGCTGATCGAGTCCTACGCGCGCGCGGCGCATTGGCCTGGGGGAGTGACGGTGGAGTGCGTGGATACGGGCGTGCAGACCCCTACGGGCGGCAGGATCAAGCTGTTGGAGGGGCGGCTCGGGGTGGCGGGGACGTTCTGCGCGACATACGCCGACGGGGTCGCGGACATCGACCTGAACGCGCTGCTGGCGTTCCACGCCGGACACGGGCGGCTGGCGACCATGACGGTGGTCAGGCCGGAGCTGCAGTTCGGCGTGGCCGAGCTCGACGGCGACGGCAGGGTGCGCGGGTTTCGCGAGAAGCCGCGCTCGGAGCACTGGGTCAATGGAGGGTTCTTCTGTTTCGAGCGCGGGGCGCTGGAGCACATGACGCGCGAGAGCGTGCTCGAGCGCGAGCCACTACGTGAGCTGGCAGCGACGGACGAGTTGCGCGCGTACCGGCACGCGGGGTTCTGGGAGTGTATGGACACCTATAAGGACGCCGTCGCGCTGAACGACCTGTGGGCCGCGGGGCGGGCTCCCTGGCGCGTGTGGGAGCAGGCGTAGAGCAGGCGTCCGACGCGCTGCGCAGAATCAAGCAGGATGATCGTTCTCGGCATAGATCCCGGCCTGACCAACACGGGCTACGGCGTGATCGCACGGCGCGACGGGCGGCTGGTGGCGCTCGACGGCGGTGTGGTGCAGACGCGGGCTGGACTGGAGGTGGAGCGCCGGCTGGCCGACATCTACGCGGCAGTGGACATGTTGCTGGCCGAGCACGAGCCGGACGGGGTGGCGCTCGAGGAGCTGTACTTCGGCCAGAACGTGCGCACCGCGTTCGCTGTCGGACAGGCGCGGGGCGTCGTGATGCTCGCCGCGGGACAGCGCGGGGTTCCGTGTGAGAGCTACACCCCGCAGGCGGTCAAGGGTGCGGTTTGCGGCAACGGGCGCGCGGACAAGGAGCAGGTCGCACGCATGGTCGGTGCGCTGCTCGGCTTGGAGTCGCCGCCGAGGCCCGACCACGCCGCCGACGCGCTGGCGGTCGCCATTTGCCACGTCAACCGCGCGCCGCTGACGCGTGCGCTTGCGGGAGCGGGGGCGGCGGGATGATCGGGGTGTTGCGTGGCGAGGTCGTGGTGCGCCGGCCCGATCACGTCGTGCTCCTGTGCGGGGGCGTCGGCTACCGAGCGGCGGTGTCGGCGCAGACGCTGCACCACGTGCCGGCAGCGGGCGAGGAAGCCATGTTGCACACGCACCTGATCGTGCGCGACGACGCGCTGACCCTGTACGGGTTTCACTCAGAACAGGAGCGCGACCTCTTCCTGATGCTGCTCTCCGTCCAGGCCGTCGGTCCGAAGGTCGCTCTCGCCGTCCTCTCGGGTGGCCCCTCGCGTGAGCTGATCGGCGCGATCGCCGCCGGGGACGCGGCCCGGTTTCAAGCGGTGCCAGGGATCGGTAAGCGCACCGCCGAGCGGATCATCGTCGAGCTGCGAGAGAAGGTCGTCGGCGCGCACGGCGCCCCGAGCGACGGACAGATCCTCGTGGCCCGCCGCGGCGATGGGCCACGAGGGCTCGCGCGCGACGGGCTGTTGGAGCTCGGGTACGGACCGGGCGAGGTCGAGGAGCTGCTGCGGGACGCGGATGCAGATATGAGCGCTGAGGAGCTGATCGCGCATGCCCTGCGCGCCGCGAGGGCCGGGTGATCGAGCGATGACTGACACGACCGCTGCAGTGGAGCGCATCCAGACCCCGTATCTCGTTCCCGAGGACGAGCTCGACCGCTCGCTGCGGCCACGACGGCTGCAGGAGTTCGTCGGGCAGGAGACGCTGCGCGCGCAGCTGGCGGTCGCGATCGAGGCCGCCACGGCGCGGGGGGACGCGCTCGATCACGTGCTGCTGGCGGGACCGCCGGGACTGGGCAAGACCTCTCTGGCGCAGATCGTCGCGGCCGAGCTGGACGCCCCGTTCGTGCAAACGGCCGGGCCGGCGCTGGAGCGCAAGGGAGACATCGCGGCGTTTCTGACCGCGCTGGAGCCGCGCAGCGTGTTCTTCGTCGATGAGATCCACCGTCTGCCGCGAGCGCTGGAGGAGACGTTCTACCCGGCGATGGAGGATCACCGCCTGCCGATCACCGTCGGACAGGGCGCGGGCGCGCGCGTGGTGACGCTCGAGCTGCCCGCGTTCACGCTCGTCGGCGCGACGACGCGCACCGGCCTTTTGACGACGCCGCTGCGCGACCGTTTCGGGATCCAGGCGCGCCTGGAGCCCTACGCGACGGATGAGCTTGCAGCGATCGTCCGCCGCTCGGCGGGGATCCTCGAGATCGAGCTCGACGAAGACGGCGCGGTCGCGATCGCGGCGCGCAGCCGGGGAACGCCGCGCGTGGCAAACAGGCTGCTCAAGCGCGTGCGCGACTACGCGGAGGTGCGCATGCAGGGCATTGTCACGGCGGCGGCGGCGCACGCGGCGCTCGAGCTGCTGGAGGTCGATGAGCTGGGACTGGACCGGCTGGATCGGGAGATCCTGCGGGCGATCTGCGCGAAGTTCGATGGCGGGCCGGTCGGGCTGTCCACGCTGGCGGTGGCCGTCGGCGAGGAGCAGGACACGATCGAGGACGTCTACGAGCCGTATCTGCTGATGCAGGGTCTGATCAAGCGCACTCCGCGCGGGCGCGCGGCCACGCCCGCGGCGTTCGCGCACCTCGGGTTGCCCGCGCCTGAGCCGGCCGGGCAAGCGCTGTTCTGAGGTCTCGCGGCAAGTCCGCGACTCGGGCCGCCCGGCGCCGCGGCTGGGCGGGGACCTCGACCCACGATCTCTTCTGGCGCGAACCCCTAGTCTGTGGTGGTCATGGCCCATCCGTTCATCTGCCCCAACTGCGGCCATCGCACGAGCGAGCTCGATCGCAACATCGGGTTCACGCGCCAGCGCAAGGGCTGCGAGAAGTGCGGGTTCGCGTTCCTGTTCGAGCTGCTCGATGACTACTACCCGGCGCCGGACGCCGCGTTCTTCGTGTGCGACGGTGAGGGCCGTGTGATCGGCTGCGGCAAGAACTCATTCGCGTTCACGGGGCTGGAGGAGGAGGATGTGATCGGCCAGCGCGTCGAGCAGGTGCTCGGGCTGAGCTTCTCAAACGGGGACGACCCGGTCGCGACCGTTCTCGAGTGGGGGGTGCGCGCGCTGGAGGTGCCGGTGGTGGTCAGTGGCGAACGCGACGTGGCGGCGAGCGCGAAAGCGGACATGTTTCCCGCCTACGACGACGATGGTGGGCTGCTGCTCGTGCTGACCCCGGAGAAGTAGTCTCCACCAGGCTATGACTTTCCCTGCGACCCACCCGATGACCGGCCGCCGCGAGCCATGACGGACCGCCGTCGCAACGGGTTCATCCTGCTGCTCGTCGCGGGCCTGTTTGCGGCCTCGGTCGCGGTGATCGCGCTGAAGCCGACGAAGCTGGGTCTGGAACTGAAGGGCGGGGTGCAGCTGGTCTACTTAGCCAAGCCGACGGCCCAGTCAAAAGTCGACCCCGAATCGCTTGAACGGGCGATCAACATCATGCGCACGCGCGTGGACCAGTTGGGCGTCACCCAGCCGGAAATCCAGCGTAGCGGGGGCGACGAAATCGACGTGGCGCTGCCGGACGTGAGCAACGCCCAGCGCGCCGAAGCCGAGGTCGGCAAGACTGCGCAGCTGTACTTCTACGACTGGGAGCCGAACGTAATCGGCCCCAGCGGAAAGCCGGCGGGCCCGACCGAAACGACCGTCACGGGGGACCCGGCTGCGGGCTCGAGTACGTCCGGCCTGCCCGAGTATCAGGCGGTGCTGCGTGCCGCCAAGCGCCCGCCGATATTGCACAGGGCCGACACGACCTGGTCGCCGGGGTGCACACCCGCGCAGGCGGGCGGGTGCGTGTACGGCGACTGGTACCTGCTCGACACCAAGCACGAATCGATGCTGTGCAAAGGGGTTAGCATCAAGTACCCGACCTGCCAACCCCAGGAAACCGAACAGAACCTGTACGCGGACGGCTACAAGCCGCCCGCCGGCTCAAAGCCCAAGGTGGTGCGCGTCAACCCGGGGACGGTGCTGGCGCAGGCCCGCCCTGTGGAATCGAGCGCCGGCAAGGTCACCCAGCAGAGCCCGAACAGCTTTTACGTGCTTAACGACGAACCGGTGCTGGAAGGCTCGGACATCACCAATCCGCAGCAGGGCTTCGACGAAGGCGCCGGGGGCACGGGCGCCCCGAACGTCAACTTCGGGTTCACCTCCCGCGGGCAGGGCATATTCCAGCGCGTGACCAAGGAAATCGCCCATCGCGGCCAGGAAGCGCAGCTGCCGGGCGTGAGCCACGAAGCGGCGCTGCAGCACTTCGCGATCGTGCTCGACGGGCA
Organism: uncultured Solirubrobacterales bacterium; assembly: GCA_963755165.1. GTDB lineage: Bacteria > Actinomycetota > Thermoleophilia > Solirubrobacterales > Solirubrobacteraceae > Palsa-744. The sequence continues at coordinate 1,171,150 of CAVWIT010000003.1, forward strand.
GCTGATAACAGCGCCGTCGATCGACTTCAGCCAGTACCCGGAAGGGATCGACGCCTCGCAGGGCTCGCAGATCTCCGGTGGCTTTACGATCACCTCCGCGCAGGAACTGGCCAGCGAGCTGCAGTCCGGCGCGCTGCCGATCCGCCTGGAACTGATCTCCAACTCGCAGGTCTCGGCGACGCTCGGCAAAACGGCGCTGAGCCAGAGCCTCGTCGCGGGGATCATCGGGTTCGCGGTCGTGTGCCTGTTCCTGCTGCTGTTCTACCGCGTGCTGGGCGCGATCGCCGTCGGCGGACTGGTCGTCTACGGCACGTACCTGTTCGCGCTGATCAAGCTGATCCCGATCACGCTGACGCTGCCCGGGATCGCCGGTCTGATCCTGACGATCGGCGTGTGCGCGGACGCGAACATCGTGATCTTCGAGCGCGTCAAGGAGGAGATCAGGGGGGGCAGATCGATCGTCTCGGGGATCGCGACGGGCTACACGCGCGGGTTCGCGGCGATCGTCGACGCCAACGTCGTGACGTTCATGACCGCGTTCATCCTGTTCGCGCTGGCCACGGCGGAAGTCAAGGGTTTCGCGTTCATGCTGGGGATCGGCACGCTCGTGTCGCTGTTCACGGCGGTGCTCGCTACACGCGCTGCCCTCGGCACGATGGGGCGCTCGCGGCTGGTGAGCCATCCCGCGGCGCTCGGCGCGGCCAAGCCCAAGCGGGCATGGACGTTCGACTTCATGGGCGCCTCGAAGTGGTTCTTCTCGCTGTCGGGCACGATCCTTTTGATCGGAGCGCTGGCGATCGGCGGCAAGGGGCTGAACTTCGGCATCGACTTCAAGTCCGGTACGCGTATCCAGACTGCGTTCGTCAAATCGGTCACCTCGGCGCAAGTGAGCGCCGTGATGAGCGCCGAGGGCTATCCCAACGCGCAGGTCCAGAAGTACTCGAGCAAAGGCGTGGGCGGCAGCGGGTACCAGATCTCGACCGAGAAACTGAAGCCTACGGCGGTCCACGAAGTCAAGGACGCGCTCGACACCAAGTTCGGCAATGGACCGAGCTCGCCGGGAACGAAGGACTTCTCAAGCACCTCGATCGGGCCGACGTTCGGGCGGACGATCGCCAACAGCGCGGTGATCGCGATCATCGCCTCGCTGCTGGTGATCTCGGCGTATATCGCGCTGCGATTCGAGTGGAAGTACGCCGTGCCGGTACTGATCGCGCTGATGCACGACCTGCTGATCACTTCGGGAATCTACGCTCTGACCGGCCGGGAAGTGACTTCGGCGACGGTCGCTGCGCTGCTTACGATCCTCGGATACTCGCTGTATGACACGATCATCGTGTTCGACCGCGTGCGCGAGAACGTGCCGCGCATGCCGCGCGCGGCGTTCTCGCAGATCGTCAACCGCTCGATGTCCGAGGTGCTCACGAGATCGCTGGCGACGAGCTTCTGCACGCTGCTGCCGGTGCTGTCGCTGCTGCTGTTCGGCGGGAGCACGCTGAAGGATTTCGCGTTCGCGCTGATGGTAGGGATCGCCTCGGGTGCGTACTCCTCGATATTCATCGCCTCTCCGGTGCTCACGCACTGGAAGGAGCGCGAGGGGAGCTATCGCTCCAGGAGGGCGCGGATCGTGCGCGAACTTGGCGACGTGCCCGCGTACGCGACCGCGGTTGGGGGTGCGCCCGTGGACGTGGAGCCCACGCAGAAGCGCAAACGCACGCGTCGCGGCAGCCTGATCGCGCCCGAGGAGCCGGGCGAGCAGATCTCACGCGGCGAGTTCCAGGAACTGGTGAAAGACCTGGATATCGACGGAGGCCAGCAGACCGGCCAGCGCAGCCGGGCGGGCGTGGCACAACGTGCATCCGGCACGGAGACCGCGCCGGATGAAGGCGATGGCACCGCGGGTGCTCCAGCGGTGCAGCGCGATCCGGCCGCTGACCTGACCCCGGAGGATCTGGTGCTCAAGGAAGCCCCCAAGCCGCGCGAGAAACCTCGCAGGCGTCCGCGCAACAAACGCCACGGGAGGTCGCGCTGATGGGGATGCTCGGCTGGGTGATGATGGGGCTCGCGATCTGGCACTTCACGATCTTCCTGCCCGATCGCTTCTGGGGAGGGATCGTCGGCGCGTTCGTGGGCTCGCTCGTCGGGGCGATCGTGATTGGGCTGATCATCTACGGCGCAAAAGTGGGGACGCTGCGGGTGCCTGGTCAGAAGGCGACTGACATCGCGGTTGTGCTGTACGCCGTCCCAGGCGCGCTGATCGGCATCGCGGCGGTGTATCTCCTGGGCATTCGCCAGGAACGCTAGGAGAACGAGAGCGCTTCGCGCTGCTGTGCCCTCGATCGCTCGCGTGCAGAGCACACGTCTCTCTCTGCGTCCTTGCATCGCTCGACTCTCGTCGCCCTAGCGACGATTAGGGCGCTGACATATCCGCCCCCTAGCGTTCTGTCCACCCTCGACCTTAGGGTTGGGGGGTGGAAGAGCCTCGTTTTCAGATGGCGCAGTGTGAGCCGGCCGCGGTGCAGGGGCTGCAGCGCGAGCTGGGCGTGAGCGGGCCGCTCGCGCAGGTGCTGGTGCGCCGCGGACTGGCCGAGCCGGCACGCGCACGGGCGTTCATCGCGGCCGACGAGGAGCACCCGCACACCGCGTTTGCGGGCATCGGCACGGCGATCGCGACGATGCGCAGACACGTCGAGGCCGGGACGAGGATCACCGTGCACGGGGACTACGACGTCGACGGCGTGTGCTCGACGGCGGTGCTGGTGCGTGCGCTGCGACGGTTGGGGGCCGATGTCGACTGGTATCTGCCTGACCGCGAGAGCGACGGGTACGGGCTGAGCACGGACACGGTCAGGCGGCTGGCGGCACGGGGAACGAAGCTGCTCGTGACCGCGGACTGCGCGATCACGGCTGTCGAGGAGGTCGCTCAGGCGTTGGGACTGGGCATGGAAGTGGTCGTCAGCGATCACCACAGCGTGCGCGTGGACGGCGTGCTTCCGGACGCGCCGATCGTGCACCCGGCGGTCTGCGGCTATCCCGATGAGAGACTGTGCGCGACGGCCGTCGCCTACAAGCTGGCTCAGGGCCTTCTCGGGTGCGCCCCGGTGCAGGACCTCGACCTGGTGGCGCTGGCGAGCATCGCGGACGTCGTACCGCTGCTCGGCGAGAACCGCACGCTTGTGCGACGCGGTCTGTGCGCCCTTGCGGGCACCGTCAAGCCGGGGCTGCGGGCGCTGATGGCGGTTGCGCGCGTGGACCCATCGAGGATCAACGAGCGCTCGGTCGCGTTCGCCCTGGCGCCGCGGCTGAACGCCGCCGGGCGGCTCTACCGGGCCGACGCCGGGCTGGAGCTGATCCTGACGGAGGATCCGATGCGCGCGGCACAGATCGCACACGAGCTCGATCGGATCAACTACGAACGCCGCGCCGCCGAGCGGACGATCAGATTCGAGGCCGAAGCACGGATCGCAGACCTGGGGGATGATGATGAGCGTCACGCGCTCGTGCTCGCCGGCGAGGGGTGGCATGTCGGCGTGATCGGCATCGTCGCCTCGCGCCTGGCCGAGACCCATCGCCGCCCGGTCGTGCTGATCGCGCTGGACGGGGATCGTGGCCGCGGCTCGGGGCGCAGCGGCTGCGAGGCGTTCGACCTGCTGGCGGGACTGACCGCGTGCGGCGAGCACCTGCACCGCTACGGCGGCCATCGCGCCGCGGCGGGCCTCGAGATCGAGCGCGAGCGCGTGGCGGGGTTCGCCGCCGCGCTGGATGAGTTCGCTCGGAGCGTACTCACCGTCCGGGACACGGCGCCCGTGGAGCGCGTGGACGCGGTCGTGGACGGCTCGGAGCTGGGGATGACGCTGGCCGAGGAGCTGCAGGGACTGGCGCCGTTCGGCCAGGGCAACCCGCCGGTGTCGCTGCTCATCCAGGAGGCCACGTTCGCCGACGTGCGAGCGATGGGAGATGGCAAGCACTCGCGCTTTACCGTCCGCTCGCCCGGGGGGCGTGCGCGGGCAGTCGCGTTCAACACGGGTGGGCGGCTTCCAGTGGCTGAGGGCGAGCCCGCTCAAGCGACATTTACGCTGGAGGTGAACGAGTGGAACGGCGTGAGCGAGCCGCGCCTGGTGCTCCGCCATGCGCGCGCGGAAGGCGCTCCGCGGATTGAAGATCGCCGATCGACACCCGTGTCCGCGCCGCGCAACGCCCCCGCGACGGAGGCCGGTCTGCCGGAGCTGGTGCTGTTCAGCTGAGGGTTGGCGTCAGATGCGGGTGGCGCGGATCCCCGAAGGCTTCAATCCCGGTGGACAGTCCCCTACCCTTTGACTAATGGCGTCTACCGGAGACTCGCACAGCACCACAGTCGTGAAGGTCGACGAGCCCAAGGCTCAGACGGCCGTGCCGCGCCTTGACCTGAACGAGCTCGAGCGCCGGAGGCTAGGCGATCTGTTTGCGATCGTCTCCGAGCACGCCGCGGACTCGGCCGTGGAGATCGACCGCGAGCGCGTCCGGGACGCGTTCGTGTTCGCGTGTGGGCATCATGCCGCGCAGCGGCGCAAGTCAGGCGAGGACTTCATTGTGCACCCGGTCGGCGTGGCGCGCATCTGCGCTGGTATGAGACTCGACACCGAGACGTTGTGCGCGGCGCTTCTGCACGACACCGTCGAGGACACCTCCGCCTCGATCGAGGAGGTCGGTGAGCGCTTCGGCGAGGAGATCGCTCAGATTGTCGACGGGGTGACCAAGCTGACGGGCATCACCTTCCAGTCGCGCGATGAGGCGCAGGCGGAGAACTACCGCAAGATGATGGTGGCGATGGCCACGGACGTACGGGTCATCCTGATCAAGCTCGCCGACCGGCTGCACAACATGCGCACGATCGAGGCGATGCCCAAGCAGAAGCAGATGGAGAAGGCCCGCGAGACGCTCGAGATCTACGCTCCGCTGGCCCATCGGCTGGGCATCCACGCGATCAAGTGGGAGCTGGAGGACCTCGCGTTCGCGACGCTTCACCCGCGCAAGTATCAGGAGATCAAGGGTCTGGTCGCCCAGCAGCGCGACGAGCGCGAGCGCTACGTCGGCGAAGCGGGCGAGTATCTGGCGCGCGAGCTCACGCAGCTGGGGATCGAGGCGCAGATCGCCGGCCGCGCCAAGCATTTCTACTCGATCTACTCGAAGATGACCAAGAAGGGCCGCGAGTTCAACGAGATCTACGACCTCACCGCGATGCGCGTGATTGTGGACTCGGTCAAGGACTGCTACGGGACGGTCGGCGTGATCCACTCATTGTGGAAGCCGTTGCCCGGCCGGTTCAAGGACTTCATCGCGATGCCCAAGTTCAACATGTACCAGTCGCTGCACACGACGGTGATCGGTCCCGAGGGCAGGCCGCTGGAGATCCAGATCCGCACGCTCCAGATGAACGAGATGGCGGAGTTCGGGGTCGCGGCTCACTGGATGTACAAGCATCTGCCCGGCTCCGAGCGCGCGGACCATGACGGCCGTCCGGGCTCGCCCGAGGACGCGAAGCTGCAGTGGCTGCGCTCGATGCTCGACTGGCAGAAGGAGCTTTCGGACCCGCAGGAGTTCATGGACACGCTGCGCACCGACCTGTTCGAGGACGAGGTGTACGTGTTCACGCCCAAGGGCGAAGTCAAGTCGCTGGCGGCGGGTGCCACGCCGCTGGACTTCGCGTACGAGGTCCATACCGAGATCGGCCACCGTTGCGTGGGCGCGCGCGTGAACGGAAAGATCGTGCCGCTGCACTGCGAGCTGCGATCGGGGGACATCGTCGAGATACTCACCGCCAAGCGCGAGCGCGGCCCCTCGCGCGACTGGCTGGCGATGGTCAAGACGACACGCGCGCGCAACAAGATCAAGGCGTGGTTCAAGGCGGAGTCTCGTCAGGACACCGAGCACACCGGGCGCGATCTGCTGCAGGAGCACCTGCGCAAGCAGGGCCTGCCCGCGCAGAAGATCACCGGGTCGGCGCTGCTGGCTGACGTGATCCGCGAGGTCGGGTATCGCAAGGCGGACGACTTCTACATCGCGCTCGGCGCGTCGAAGGTCTCGCCGAAGGTGGTCGTCAACAAGGTGATGCAGCGCCTGAAGCAGGGCGAGGCCGCCGACGGCGACGCCACCGGGGCGGAGCTGCTGCGAGTCGGCCGCCCGCGCCGGCGCCCGACGAAGTCATCGGGGCAGTACGGGATCAAGGTCGAGGGCGTGGAGGACGTGATGTTGCGCCTGGCCAAGTGCTGCCGGCCGGTGCCCGGCGATGAGATCGTCGGCTACATCTCGCTGGGGCGGGGAATCACGATCCACCGCGAGGATTGCCCGAACGCGAGGATTCTCGCGCGCGACCCCGAGCGCTTTACGAACGTCTCCTGGGAAGGAGAGCGCAGCACGGCGTTCGTGGTCGAGATCCAGATCGACGCGTGGGATCGCCATCGCCTGCTCGAGGACCTCTCGCGCGTGTTCTCGGAGTCGGGGGCGAACATCCTGGAGGCGCGCTGCCTGTCGAGCCCGCCGATGGTCAAGAACCGATTCGTGGTCGAGGTCGCCGATACCCACACGCTGAAGGGCGCGATCACGCGGTTGCGCAACATCGAGTCCGTCTTCGACGCCTATCGGGTCACCCCGGGCGGGGCCGCGGCGTAGCGGCCGGCGTCTACGCGACGACGTTGAGAGCGCCCGGCAGGATCGAGTAGCGCGCCTGGGTGACCTCGCCGAGGAAGTCGCCGTCCACCTGCAGTGGTAGAGGACGCTCGTCGGTGCTGCGCACTGTCAGCTCGGTCAGCTCGGATAGGCCCGTGACCTGGCGGTGGCGGCTGACGCGCATGCCGCGCGAGAACGCGCGCAAACCGATCGAGGGGATCGACAGGGGCGTGGCGTCATGCAGCACGCAGCCGCACAGCACACCCGAGTCGAGCGTGGTGCCGTCGGCGATCGCGATCGGGCGGTTCTGGAAGTAGGTGAACGGCGAGCCGTTCTGGACGATCGTCGTGACGCTCGGCAGTGTCTCGCCGCCGGCGAGCACCTCCATGCGCGGGGGTTTGAGCAGGTAGCGGCGGGCGAACGTGTGCAGGGCCACCCACGTGAAGTAGTAGGCGCCGAGGCGGGCCTTCAGGCGGGGGTTGGCGTCGACCCGCTCGACGACACTCGCGTCGACGCCAAGGCCGGATGCGAACGTGAAGCAGCGCCCGTTGACGACACCGAGATCGACCCTGCGGGGACGCCAGTCGTCGGCGAGCGCGAGCAGGTGCTCGGTCGCGTCGACGAGCTCGCCGGGAATGCCGAGCATCTTGGCGAACACGTTCGCCGAGCCGCCGGGCAGGCAGGTCAGCGGCGTAGGGGAGCCGAGCAGGCCGTTGGCGGCTTCGTTGACGGTGCCGTCCCCGCCGAAGGCGACGACCACGTCATAGCCCTCGTGCGCGGCCTCGCGGCACAGCTCGGTCGCATGGCCGCGAGCCTCGGTGTCGAGAGCATCGACCTCGAACCGGCTCTGCAGGGCGTACACGACGAGATGGCGCAGCCGGTCGGAGACCGTGGTGGCGTACGGGTTGACGATGATCAGCATGCGCCGCTTGACGGCCGGGGCCTCGAGCTCGAAGTCGGCGGGCGCGCTGCCTGGGCGCTCGGCGGGCGTGGTCTGCTCGCCGGCGGAAGCGGAGGTAGCCGAGGCCGCGCTCATCGCACGCCTCTACACCGAGCACGAGTGGGCGTTACCCAGCTGGCTCAAACGTGAGCTCGCGCCCTCGTGCACGCCGTACGCCGGGCGGGTCAGGTCCTCCCCCGGTCGCATTTGCATCCGCCCGCACGCTTGCTAAACTTTTCCAATCACATAGCAGGACACATCAAGAGGGGTGGAGGGACTGGCCCGATGAAGCCCCGGCAACCACCGTCTTAGGACGGGAAGGTGCCAATTCCAGAAGATGTGTGGCGGGCTTCTTGCTCTTCGCCACACCGTTTGAACTGGCGAAGGTCTTCAAAGGAGTCCCAAATCATGGCTGTGACCCATCTGCAGTGCAAGGAGTGCAAGTCCGAGTATCCGCTACAGGCGCTGTACGTGTGCGAGCGCTGCTTCGGCCCGCTCGAGGTCGCCTACGATCACAGCCGGCTGGCGGGCGGCGACACCGACGAGCTGCGCCGGCGGATCCAGGCGGGACCGCAGAACATCTGGCGCTACGCCGACTTCCTGCCGCTCCCGGACGGCCCTCCCGGACCCTCGGGCAGGCTGGCCTCGCGCGTGGGACTGCCGGCCGGGTGCACTCCGCTGATTCGAGCCGACCGGCTGGCGCAGCGGTTGGGATTGCGCGAGGTGTGGGTCAAGAACGACGCGGCCAATCCCACCCACTCGTTCAAGGACCGCGTCGTGTCCGTGGCCGCGGCGCGCGCGCGGGAGCTGGGTTTTCAGACGATCGCGTGCGCGTCGACGGGCAACCTCGCCAACTCGGTGGCGGCGCACGGGGCGGCGCTGGGACTCGAGTCCTATGTGTTCATTCCGGCCGACCTGGAGGAGCAGAAGGTGCTCGCCACGGGCGTGTACGGAACGAAACTGGTCGCGGTGGAGGGTAACTACGACGACGTCAACCGCCTCTGCACCGAGCTCTGCGCAGAGCGCGAGTGGGCGTTCGTGAACGTGAACCTGCGCCCGTACTATGCAGAGGGCTCAAAGACGCTGGCGTTTGAGATTGCCGAGCAGCTCGGCTTCGAGCTGCCCGACCGCTGCGTGATCCCCGTCGCCTCGGGGTCGCTGTTCACGAAGATCGGCAAGGGCTTTGCCGAGTGGCGCGAGGTTGGCCTGCTGGACGGCGAGCTGCCGAAGATGAACGGCGCCCAGGCCGAGGGCTGCGCGCCCGTGGCGAACGCGTTCGCCGCCGGCCACGACGTGTGCAGGCCGGTCAAGCCGGACACGATCGCCAAGTCGCTTGCGATCGGCAATCCCGCCGATGGCCCGTATGCCCTGGAGCTGGCGCGCGCGAGCGGCGGCGGGGTGGACTGTGTCAGCGACGAGGAGATCAGGCAGGGCATCGCCCTGCTCGCGCAGACGACAGGCGTGTTCACCGAGACCGCGGGTGGAGTGAGTACCGCGGTGCTCGCAAAGCTCGCGCAGCGCGGTGACATCGACCCAGACGAGCGCGTTGTGCTGACGATCACCGGCGACGGCCTGAAGACGCTCGACGCTGTGCGGGACACGTTTGAGACGCACACGATCTCCCCGACCGTCGAGGATTTTGAAAAGCACGTGCCCGAGGCGGTTGCGGTCTGATGGCGGTGACTGTGAAGATCCCGACGCAGCTGCGATCCGCGGCCGGGGGCGAGGCCGAGACTGAGGTGGACGGCGCGACCGTCAAGGATGTGCTGGACGGGCTGTATGCGCGGCACGGCGAGCTGCGTGAGCGGCTCAGCGACGAGGACGGTTCGCTGCGGCGGTTCGTGAACGTCTATCTCGCCGGCGAAGACATCCGCTTCCTGGACGGGCTGGCCACGCCAGTGGCCGACGGTGCGGAGTTGACCATCCTTCCCGCCGTAGCAGGAGGCTGACGTTGCGCCGTTGCGGGTGTGGAGCCGCTGAAGCCGATCGTTGAGAAGATCGCCGCGCCGGACATCGCGGCGATCGTCAGCGCTCGCATGCGACGTGGGGTGAGCCAGCCGAAGCGATGGCTCTGCAGCCATGTCCGAAACCCGGTGGCGGTCGAGGCGGCCACCATTGCACAACCGACGCACATGGGTCGAGGATATCGCTCCAATCCGGCGGCCGTCGCGGTCCGTCACGGCCGCCGGTGAAAGCTTGGGTGGACACGGCGACAGTCCGGTTCTGCTTGCGGCGCTAGCCCTTCTCCGGAGCTCCGGCGCGAGTCTCCAAGCGCCGGCGCAGCTCCGCGCCGCGTCCGGCCGCGACTGCGCGCGCGGCGCGCGCGTCGGTCAGTTCGATGCCGTGGGCCTGTGCGAAGTCCAGCAGCTCCTGGCGCTCCTCGCCCTCGCGTGCGGTGCGCAGAAACAGCCAGCAGAACAGCCCCAGCGTGAGCAGCGACTCCTCGACCATCATGACCGCCCCGGCGATGTTCTGATCGGCGATCGGCGAGATGTGGTAGACGGCGTCGCCATGGATGTAGAACGGGTAGAACACGGTGCCCGACCACAGAAATATGTTGCCAAGGATCGTGCCGGTGAGGCGCACGGCGATGATGTAGATGAGCTTGCCGAGGTTGCCGAACCAGCTCGGCATCGGCAGCGGGCCGAACAGGCACATCCACATGTTGATGCCAAATCCGAGGAACATCGCGTGCTCGAGCGCGTGCACACCCGTATGACGCAGGGCCGCCTGGTAGAAGATAGGCAGGTGCCACGCATACAGGTCGATCGCCCACAGCGGAAAGGCGATCAGCGGATGGGCGAGGATGCGCAGGCGATCGAAGAAGCGAATACGCAGTATCGGCGCGATCAGCGGGCCGGTGAGACCGAGTACGATCAGCAGCGCCGCGATGTCGCCGAGCAGCAGATGCTCGACCATGTGCGCGAACAGCAGTTCCTGGCTGGCTCCGCCAAGCGAGGTGAGCGCGACCGCGATGAGGACGAACCCCGAGTAGAAGCACGCCTGGCGCCAGCCCGGCACGGGGTTGCGGCCCTCGGCGGCAAGAGTGTGCACGCGCCGCGCGTAGAGCAGCCCGAGGATCGCCAGCGGCCCGAGCTGGAAGGCAGCCTCGATGCCGGTGGAGACGGCGATGGGAAGCACGATGGGAAGCACGGCGTGTCGCTCTGGAGGTTACGTAGACTGCGCCGGGCATGAGAGCCAGGTCTCGCCGCAAGCTGCCGTTCCTGCTCGGTGGCTTGACCGTCGCGGCGCTGGCGATCCCGGCGAGCGCGCAGGCGCATGGGATCGTCGGGCGGGCGGACCTGCCGATCCCCGTGTGGCTGTTCAGCTGGGCGGCGGCGATCGTGCTGGTGGTGTCGTTCGTTGCGCTCTCCACCCTGTGGACGACGCCGCAACTGCAGGAGCAGCACCGGCGGGCGCTCGTGCGACTGTCCACCGCGCTTGAATGGCTGGCCTGCCTGGTCGGGGTGGGGCTGTTCGTGCTGGTCGTATACAGCGGGCTAGCCGGCGCGCAGGTGCCGCTGGCGAACTTCTCTGTGACGTTCATCTACGTCATCTTCTGGGTCGGCACGCCGCTGGCGAGCGTGCTGTTCGGCGACATCTTCCGCGCATTCAGCCCGTGGCGGACTTGCGCGCGCGTGTTGAGCGCACTCGTGCGTGCGATCCGGGGGAGCGAGCGCAGTGCGCCGCCGCTACGCTATCCCGAGTGGTTGGGGATGTGGCCGGCGGTGGCGGCGATCGTCGGGTTCGCGTGGCTCGAGCTGATCTACGTCCCCGCCGATCGCGAGCATCCGGCGACGCTGGCGGTGCTGTCGCTGGCGTACTTCTTGGTGACGCTCGCCGGGATGACGCTGTTCGGGATCGAGGAGTGGGGTGGGCGGGCCGACGGGTTTGGCGCCTACTTCAACCTGCTGTCGCGGCTGTCGGCGCTCGTCCGCGACGAAGACGGCGTCATCTGCCTGCGCCGGCCGCTGAGCGGGATCACAGACCTCGAGGTCGGCCCCGGCACGGTCGCGCTGATCTGCGCGATCATCGGCACGACGACATTCGACGGGCTCAGCAACGGCGGCGTCTGGCGCAACGTCGAGCCGAGCCTGCAGGGCCTATTCGCCGACCTCGGCCTCAGTCCGACGCCGGCGCTGGAGCTCGCCTACTCGGTCGGAATGTTGTTCTGCCTGGGGCTGATCGCGGGCGTTTACCGGCTCGGGATCGCCGGAGTGCGCGGTGTCAGCACGCGTTATGACACCCGCCAGCTGATGCACGCGTTCGCGCACACGCTCGTGCCGATCGGGTTCGCGTACGTGCTCGCGCACTACTTCTCGCTGCTGATCTGGAACGGACAGGCGATCGGCTATCTCGCTTCGGACCCACTCGGCAACGGGGCCAACCTGTTCGGGACGAGCGAATATCAGATCGACTACAACATCATCTCGTTCGCCGCGATCTGGTACGTGCAGGTGGTGGCGCTCCTGGCCGGCCACGTAGGCGGTCTGGCACTCGCGCACGACCGTGCGCTGGTGATGTATGACAACGTCGAAGAGGCCGTGCGCTCGCAGTATTGGATGCTCGCGGTGATGGTCGCGTTCACGAGCTTCGGGCTGTGGCTGCTCTCGGCGGTGGGGACGTGAGTGCGCAACCTTGACTACGGTGATGTCCATGTCGCGCCGCTTGGTAGGTGTACTGCTCGGGGCCGTGGTGCTCGTCATGCCGGTGTCTGCCCCTGCCGCACTCACGACTGAGAACGGGAGCCCGATCAATGATCAGGGCAGCAACTATCACTATCGCTCGAACATCACGAGTGTCACGCCTAACGTGCCCGGCCTCAGCGTGGAAGTACTCGAGTTCGCCGACCGGCTGCTGCTGAGGAATCACACGGGCAAGACGGTCACGGTCTATGGCTACCAGAGTGAGCCGTATGCGCGCGTGCTCGCCAACGGCACGGCCGACAAGAATCTGCGCTCGCCCGCGACTTACCTGAACGAAAGCTTCTACGGCAACATCACCGTTCCGCCGGTTGCGAATCCGAGCGCGCCACCTCAGTGGGAGGTGGTCGATCGCACGGGCCAGTTCGAATGGCACGACCACCGCATCCACTGGATGTCACCGCTGACGCCGCCGCAGGTCAAGGACAAGAGCAGGCTCACGCTGATCTTCGACTGGCAGGTGCCGATCCGGGTCGGTACCCAGATGGGCTCGATCAACGGGCAGCTCTACTGGACGCCCGAGGGCTCAAAGGCCCCCGTCGCCGTGATCGTGCTCGGCGTGGCGATTGCCCTGCTCGGCCTGCTGTTCGTATGGTTTGTACGCCGTCGCCGCGCGCGGGGGGCGACGGAAGCGTGGTGAGGGCGTGATAGCTTTCCTGGAGATGGCCCCACTCGCCTGTCTGATGCACTGGTACATCTCGATGCTGTACGTAGTGCCGGTGCTGGCCGTCGGCGGCTGGTGCTGGTGGGGCTCCAAGCGCATGTCGTCCCGCCGCTCGGAGCCGCCGAAGACCACGGGCGCGGTCTAGTCGGTCAGCGCCTGCGTGCCTTCGCCGGTCGCTTCGAGGGGCGTGGGGGATAGCGCTTGCGCTCCTCCGCCGTCATCTTGCGGATTGTGAGCGAGCCGTCCTTGACCTGCTGGCGGATATCCTCCAGTTTGACGCGGCGCCGCTCAGCCGCACGATCTGCTTGGGTGAGCATAGATCCAGGGTAGCGCGCCGACCGGCGCGCTACCGCGGCGTTGGGTTAGGCTCCTCGCCGGTTGAGTAAAGTGATATGTGATCGTGCTTATGTGCCGCTGGTGCGAGCCCTGCCGCCCGGCATGGCGCTGCTGCTGTTGGTGCTGGTGCTTGCGCCGGGGCGCGCGGACGCGGGCACGACGGCGCCCAGCTGCGTGCCTCGGACGCTGAACGTCTCCCAGGCGCTTGTCGGCGGCGCCGTGACGGTCTCGCCGACACCCGACTCGGTGGATGCCTCCTACCGTACCCAGATCAGCTTCCTCGGCGTCCCCGCAGCGGACATCGCCGATATCGTCGTCGCCGGATCGCGCAGCGGCACCCATTCCGGCCAGCTCGCCGCCTACTCGCAGGGCGACGGAGCAAGCTTCCTTCCCAGCAGGCCATTCTCTGGAGGGGAGGTCGTGACCGTGCATGCCGTTCTGCGCCAGGGCGCCACCACGACGCCCTTCGCCTGGCGCTTCACTGTCGCTGAGGTCGACTCCGTGAGTCGTTCGCTCGAGACGCCGCCGCCTCCACCACCGCCGGCGAAGCCAAGCGAACTCCAGCATTTCCTCTCCCGTTCGGACCTCGAGCCTCCGACGGTCACGGTGACCAAGGACTCTGGCGCGCAGACGCCCGGCGACCTGTTCCTCGCGCCCTATGCCGGCCCTGGCCAGTACGGCCCGATGATCCTCGACGGCAACGGCCAGCTGCTGTGGTTCAAGCGCCTGCCGGCGGGAGCGCGCGCGGCGAATCTGCGCGTCCAGGAATACGAAGGCCAGCCGGTCCTGACCTGGTGGCAGGACCCCCTGATCGCCGCTGGCCATCGTGGCAGCGGCGTGGTGATCGCCAACAGCTCCTACCAGGAAATCGCCGACGTCCGTGCCGGAAACGGATACGAGCCAGACCTGCACGCGTTCGAAATCACCTCGCAGGGCACCGCGCTGTTCACGGTCTACGACGCGATCCGCTGCAACCTCAGCGCTTACGGCGGCCCGGCCGACGGAGCGGTCGCGGACACGGTCTTCCAGGAAATCGACCTGAAGACGGGTCTCGTCCGCTTAGAGTGGCACGCGCTCGACCACGTGCCGCTCGCAGCCTCCTATACGCCAGCCACACCCGGTAGCCCGAGATCGCCGTGGGACTACTTCCACATCAACGCCGTCTCACGGCACGGCGGGGACATCCTCGTGGACTCGCGCAACACGTGGGCCGCCTATCTCATCGACGCGCGCAGCGGGCAGGTCCTCTGGCGCCTCGGGGGCAAGCAGTCGAGCTTTCAGATGGGGCCGGGCGCCGCGCCGGCCTGGCAGCACGACGCCCGTGAGGGGCCGGAGGGAACGATCACGTTCTTCGACAACGGCGGCACGCCGAAGGTGCACTCGCAGTCGCGTGTGATCGTGCTCGAGCTCAACAAACAGACCATGACGGCCACGCTCGTCGCGAGCTTCGTCCACCCGACCCCGCTGCTGGCGGCCAGCCAGGGAGACTTCCAACCGCTCGCCGGCGGCAACTGGTTCGTCGGCTGGGGGCAGGAGCCTTTCTTCTCGGAATTCTCCCCCGAAGGTAAGGTTCTCTTCGACGCCCACCTGCCCTCCCTCTACCAGTCCTACACGATGCTCAAGTTCCCCTGGTCGGGTGAGCCGGCTGGGCCGCCGGCCATCGCGGAGCGGCGTGGCGCACATGGCGGGATCGAGGCCTACACGAGCTGGAACGGCGCTACGCAGGTGGCGAGCTGGAGGGTGCTCGAGGGCGCGACGGCGACGAGCCTTACGCCGGTGGTCGCCCAGGCGCCACGCACGGGCTTTGAGACGGCGATCCCAAGCCCCGGCTCTGGCGCCTACATCAGCGTGCAGGCACTCGGCGTGAGCGGTCAGGTGCTGGGCGCGTCGGCACCGGTCACGCTCAGGGCGGGCTGAGGAGGATGTTCCTACGCACAAGAGCAATGAAAATAAAAAACACCTCTAAAACGCTCCTCTTAGGGGCATTTTTATTGGGAACATTTTTTCTAATAAGTGTCAAACCAGGCGCCGATCCTCCGCCGGCAGGCCTCGACCCTCCGCCGGTCCCGCAATCGGTCTCGTTCGATCTCGGTCGTCCCGGGACGCGTGTCCCGCGGAGGTTCCTCGGGCTCTCGTTCGAGCTGTCCAGCCTGCCCCAGATCGCTCGCTATGCCGACGGCGGAGACTTTGTCACGATGCTGCGCTCGCTGGGGCCGGGGGTGCTTCGCTTCGGGGGCGCTTCGGCGGACACGCGGGTCGCCTGGACCGACGCGGTCACGCCGCTGCCCGCGTGGGCGTCTTCGGGACTGCAGGCCGGCGAGCTTCGCGACCTGCGCAAGCTCGCGAGCGAGAGCGGCTGGCACATCCTGCTCACGATCGGCCTCGCTCACTATGACCCGCGCACGGCAGCCCGCGAGGCGGTTGCCGCGAAGGCGGCGCTCGGGGGGTGGTTGACGGGGATCGAGCTGGGCAACGAGCCGGATGCTTACGCACGACACGGCCTGCGCTCCGCGCCCTGGACGTTCTCCCAATACGACACGCAGGTCGCAGCCTATCGCCGGGCGATCGAGAAGGTTGCGCCCGGCCTGCAGCTGGTCGGTCCGGATGTGTCCGGATCGCACGCGTTCAAGGACTGGGGACGTGGTATGGCAACCCGGCAGCGCCCGGCACTGCTCACGGGACATCACTACCCGCTCGGCTGTCACCAGGTGCCCGAACCGACGATCGCCCGGCTGCTCAGTCCGCCGATCCGTCGAGCGCAGGACGCCTCTCTGCGCCGCTACGTATCCGTGGCACGCGCCAGCGCGATTCACTTTCGCCTCGATGAGACGAACACCGTGTCCTGCGGTGGGAAAGCCGGCATCAGCGACACGTTCGCCTCGGCGCTGTGGGCGGTCGACTACATCGCTCGGGCAATGGCCGCCGGCGTCACCGGCATCAATTTTCACGGCAACCCGGCCAACTGCAATGGCTACTCACCCTTGTGCGCACCCAGCACTCGACAGCTGGCGGCGGGCGCCCTCATGGCCCAACCCGAGTGGTACGCGCTGCTGCTGGGCAAAGAGCTGGTCGGCGACCGACCGGTGCGGGTCACCGTCTCCCCGGGTCCGGCGAACGTCGACGTTATCGCGCTGCTGAGTCCCCAGGGGAGGCTCCACGTGGTGATCGTCGACGACGACCCCGCTGGCGCGAAGCACGCCATCGTCAGACTGCGCGTGGGAGAACGCTTTGGAGCGGCGAGCGTTCTGTCGCTGACGGCGCCGTCGCTTGCCGCAACAGAAGGCGTCCAGCTTGGAGGCAGAGCCGTCGGTGCAGACGGCGAATTGCTCGGGCCAGCACGACTTGAGCGTCACCCAAATCGAGCCGGCGTGATCACGCTGGACGTCGCGCCCGCCAGCGCCATGCTCGTCACGGTCGCATGATGGATGTCCACCCACGCCAGGTGAGCACCCTCAGGGCTCCTACCAGAATATGTGGGGATTGAGGCGCCCGTTTCGCGGCGCCATACGCGACCCCTCAGCGTTCATAGACCGCGAAGAAGTCGCGGTCATCCGGTTCCAGGTACCGGGTTGCGGGCCGTTCCATTCCGGGCAGCAGGTTCTTCGGTGCTTCCGCGCCGGGTGCGCCGTAAGTGATAAAGCTCGTCCAGAACGAATTGATGTCGAGCTCCATCGCGCGCACGGCACCGGCGCGGATGAGCGCGTTGGCGATGCTGCGCACCGACTGGTTTTCGCCGGCGACGTAGATCAGGTTGCCGTGGCTGTCGACGCCCACCGAGGAACGCCACACGAGCACCGCGTTGCCGACCGTGGCGCCCCATTCGGAGGTGTTTTCGATGTTCGGGCGCAGGCGCCCTTCATTGACGATCAGCGGCAGGTTCTGCCGCGCGAAGGACACGTTCGCCGGCACCACCGAGCCGTACTGCCAGTCGATCACGTCCACGTGGCCGTTGGTGTAGCCGACGATCGTGGCCATGCCGTCGCGCATGCGCGCGTAGGTGTGCCCGTGCAGGACGAACCCACCGCCGGAATCGGCCAGCTTGAAGCCGCTGTTGAACGTCGCCAGCAGCCCCGGCCTGGCCGCCTGCGGCACCTCGGCGGGCCCGCGGGGCAGTTCGACCGATGGCTCCAGCCGGCCCGGGTACAGGGTGATGTTGGTGCGTTTGGTGTTGATCCACGCCACGCCCGCGTACACGCGCGGGTATTCGGGCTGGTCGCGAAGCGTGGTGAGCAGCACGGGCGGTTCGCCTTCGAGGCTCGGACGCGTGGCGTGCCAGACGCCCTCGCCGGGCAGCGCGGGGTACAGCAGCGCGTGGACGCGCGCCGGGCGGTATTCGCTGGCCGCGGCGGCCGTGCCGGCGGCGCCATAGCCGACCTTGGGCAGCGCCTTCAGCGTCGGGCCGCCCTTGCTCGGCGCGGTCAGGCTGTAATAGATCGACTCGACCTTCGCCACGATCCCGGCGGCGCCGTTGTTGCGCAGCCACTCGACGGTGCGGATGCCGAGCGGCGCGTTGGACTGTTCGGTCAGCACGCCGAGGAACGAGATCGCGACAGGGATCAGCGCCACGATCACGGCGACCAGGGCGATGCGACGCAGCCGCATGACGCCGGTAGCCGCGCGCCTTGGACCGGGGCGTCGGCGGACGGGCCTCGCCCGATGGCGCGTGGCGGCGCTTAGCTCCATGAGCACACTGTACGAGGCCCGCTCGACTACAGTTCGGAAGCTCGTCATGACCGTCAGCGATGACTCCGTCCGGCCGCTCGCGAGCTCGGACGGCGACTACCGCCGTGCTCGCCGTGAGACAGCCCGCCGCCAGGTGATTCGGCGGCGCCGGCGCGTCGCGATCCGCACCCTGATCGTGGTGGTTGTGCTTGTGGCGCTGTTGATCGGCGGCGTCGGTGGCGGACCTCCCACTGCTCGGCTGAGCTCGATTGCTAACGCGCCGAATCCACCCGCCGGTGTATCAAATCGCGTCGCGGCGCAGACGAGTCATCGGCAGACGAGCCTCCGAAGCCCAACCGCGCATGCTCGCCCGGCAATCTCGTTAGCCCCATCGCCGGGGTCGCTTCCGCAAATCCACGCCTACCCATCCGGGCGCAGCGCTCAGTTCGGGTCGCTCATGGCCTCGCTGTGGGCCGGCATCGTGCACGACTCGTTCACTCCGGCATTGGCCGCATTCTTCCCGAAAGGCGCCTACCTCCAGCTGAAGGCGATCAACTCAGCCGGCTCCGACTGGACCGACCGCCTCGTTCACGACTACAGCTTGGACATCGACGCTGCCCATGCGCTCCTCGGCCGCGGCGCCTCGCACGCGCGACTCGTAGCGGTCAACGTCCCCTCTGGCTATGGCCATTGGATCGAACCGGGTGTCTGCTACAACAGCATCGGCTACTACGAGATGCCAAATGCGCGCGTCATCTATCGCGAGGACGGCCAGGTTCGCTCGTTCGGCATCGCCTCGATGATCTCCTGGCGCGGCGTCTGGTATGTCGTTCACCTCGGGGCGATCCTGCGCTCCACCGATTCCGGCGAAGTCGATGAACCAGCGTCTGGACCCGGCGCCTCGGCCTACTCGGGTACGTGCTAGCGCCACCTCAGCCGCAGGCCTGCTCGAGGCGCCGATCGGCCGGGTTGCCGGCGCGACCTACCGGTCCGCTCGTGGCATAGCGCCAAGAGTGCTGGGCGTGGCTAAAGACGTACGCCTGTTTACCGGCTTCCGGTGTGCTCACGCACACCACGGCGAGACCCGAGTTCGACCGCGACACGTATACGCCGTGCACCTCGGAGCTGCTGCCGTCGTTGGCCGTAAAGGCGGCCATGATCGCCGAGCGCTCCGACTTGGTCGCCGGGCGGGCGTACGAGCTGGTGGCGAGCGCGGTGCCAGCGGGCGCCATTGCTACCGCTACAGCAAGCGCTGTGGACGGCAGTAAGCGAAATTTCATACCTGTAGAGGCTAACGGCAGTAGCCTGGTATAGACGCGGGATGAGCAAAGTCTCATTCAGCTACCCTCGTCTCGATCTCCACCGCTCGATCGGGATCGAGATGCCGCAGACGGCAAGGATCATTAATGCAGCGACGGCGACGATTGCCACGCCCGGCACGAGCATCAGCGCTGTCAGGGCGATCAGCAGCGCAAGACCGATGTCTACACGGCGCTTGCACGCCTGGCGACGGCGGCCGCGCAAGCGAGGCATGTCATTCAGCGAGTTGGTGGTGCTCACTGTTTCAAGCTCAGCCGCCGACATATACGCCGCCGAGGAACAGGAAGCACCATGCGACGCTCAGCGCCAGCAGCGTTCGGTCGCGCAGGATCAACTCCTCCGGCGCCTGGCCGGCGCCGGCGCCGATTAAGCTCGCATAGCGACCCAGCCACAGCAGAAAGGGAGCTATCGACAGCCCGTACCACACGACATGGGATGGTCGTGTGAACGCCCAACCGGTGTAGGCACCTATGGCCACGGTGGCCGCTGCCAGGAGCGTCAGGCGCAGATGCCCGAGCGAGTAGCGCCGCAGGGTCGCCCGCACCGGATCGGACCCCGCGTGCTCGCGAAGCTCGGCATACCGCTTCCCGACAACCAGATAGATGGCACAGGATGCCGTCACGATGACAAACCAGCGAGACAGGTAGATGTCCGTCGCCACGCCCCCGGCGATCGCGCGCAGCACAAAACCGGCGGCGATCGCCAGGATGTCGAGCACAACAACGCGCCGCAACCACAGCGAATAGCTCATCGTCAAAGCGAGATAGCCGCAGGCGACCGCGCCCAGACCGGGTGTGATCGCGGTCGCGGAAGCGATGCCCACGAATGCCAGCACTGCCGCGACCCGGAGAGCCGCGCCGGGCGAGAGCTCGCCGGCGGCCACCGGCCGCGAGCGCTTGCGTGGATGCAGACGATCCTGCTCACGATCGCGCACGTCGTTGACGAGATAGGTAGCGCTCGACAGCAGGCACAGCACGAGGAACGCCCCCGCGACCTGCGCCGCAAGGAGCGGCTGGTCGATCACGCCCGCGGCACAGGGCGCCGCGAGCACGAGCAGGTTCTTGCTCCACTGGCGCGGACGGCACGCCCGCAGCAGCACCCGGACCGAGGGTCGAGTCACAGGCCGTAACTGGACAGGGGTGTGCTCGTGAGTATCCGGCTCGCTTGCGCTGAACGGGGCTTGAGTCTCCTCGACGCTTGCTATCGCTTGAAGTGAATTAATGTGAAGTCTCCGATCGGGAGTACCGGGAGTACCGCTGGCGTGAGGCGTGGTTGCGCGGCCCCAGAACAGGTTCCACATGACTACTGCATTTCCGGCTCGAATTCGCCTCAAAGCTGTGAGACTTTTCTTAGTGAGAGTGCTTTAATCTGCCGGTCGATTAACGTGTGATTGAACCCTCGGCGCTTACAGTTTGGGAATGGAGCTCGGCCTCGTCACACCCCCCAAGCCTCCAGCGCGCACACCTCCCGCCGCGAGACGCGCGCCGCGCCGTTCGGCGCGCGAAGGTCTACGCCGGATCCGCCGGATCGCGCTCATCGCCTCGCTCATCGCGCTCATCCCCGTCGCGGTCTCCTACGTGGAGACGATGGCCGAACCGTCCAACTCGAGCCTGGGCATACGCTCGGTGGAGTGGCTGCGCGATCACGGCGCGGCCGGGCTCGTATCGAAGGTCGAGTCGGCCTACTACTCGTTGACCGCGCCCAGCAAGGGGGGGCCCACCCTCACGGTCCTGCCCCAGGTCGGCTACGGAGCCGCCGAACGTGCGCGGGCGCGGCGACTGAAGGCTCAGCAGCTGGCCGCGATCGAACGCCCCCATCGGGTTGCGCCGTTGATCCATCCGGCGCTGCCGGGAGAGGGGGTCTGGCGCGCCGCTCGCCCCGGGCAGGGGACGAGCGCCCCGCTGCTGATCACCACGCTGCGCAATCAACCTGAATATCCGCGCGTGGTTGCCGGCCTGGCCTGGATCGACACCAAGCGCACGACGATCGCGCTGAACCCCGGCCGTCTGGAGCCCTCGGTACCCATTCCGCGTGGGTCGATGGACGTGCCCCGATCACGCCGGGGCAAGCTGCTTGCGAGTTTCAACAGCGGCTTCAAGCTCACCGACTCCCACGGCGGGTTCGTCCTTGATGGCCACACCTACGCGACGATGCAAGACGGCCAGGCCACACTGGTGGGCTATCGCGACGGCCGACTGGACGTGATCGACTGGCAGTACGGCCCACGGGCCCCCAGCTCGGTCTCGTTCGCGCGTCAGAACCTGCCCCTGATCGTGGACGAAGGACGTCCCAGCCCGAACATCGACAACGGGGAATGGGGCGCGACCGTCGGCAACGCGGTGCTCGTTTGGCGCTCGGGGATCGGCGTCGACCGTCACGGCAACCTGATCTACGCCGCCGGCGAAGATCAGAGCGCGGGCAGCCTGGCCGACACGCTCGCTCATGCAGGCGCCGTCCGCGCGATGGAGCTCGACATCAACTCCTACTGGGTGAGCTTCATCACCTACGGCGCTTCCGGCGCCGAACACCCGAAGAACCTGCTGCCCGCCATGGAACGGCCGGACACGCGTTACCTCGAACCCGACGACAGGGACTTCTTCGCGGTCTACTCACGCTAACCCAGCCTCGTCAATGAATCTCACCGTGAGAGATGTCTCACCCGCGTCTTAGCTGGCATTTTGTTCTGACTGGGAATAATGACTGCATGATCCCTCGTTCTTCATCTCACGCACGAGACGCCGCGATGCGCAAGCTCGTACTCACCAAGCGCTGGTTCATCGCCGGGAGCGTGACCCTGACCGGAGCGCTCACAGCGGTCGCGGCACAGGCCTTTCCAGGCAAGACGATCAAGTCCTCGGACGCCCGGGCGGCAAGCGCGGGACGTACGAGCGGAGCCTCCGTGCAGCATCAGTCACAGCAAACCCAGAGCTCGTCCGGCTCGCTGCAGCCGCCGGCGCAGGCGCCGCAAGCCACCACGAGCCAGGAATCCCCGCCGGCGAAGGAATCGACACCCGCCCAGGAATCCGCGCCCGCTCAGGAATCGGCACCGGCTCAGGAACCCGCGCCGGCTCAGGAATCGGCGCCGGTCGAACACTCAGAACCCGCTCAGCCGGCGCCAGAAGCACCAGTAGTCTCGGGTGGATCCTGACGATGACGCCCGTGCTGGGCACCGTGGGCCCGAGTGTCTACTGGTACCTGACGCGCTCCACTGGCGTGGTGGCGTTGCTGTTGCTCACCGTGACCATGGTCCTCGGCGTGGTCGACGTGAGTCGCTGGAGCACTCCGAGCTGGCCGCGCTTCGTATTGGACTCCTTGCATCGCCACGTCTCGATGCTGGTGCTTGTCTTCCTCGGCTTGCACATCGTCACCGCGGCGCTTGACAGCTTCGCGCCGATCGCACTTCTCGATGCGGTGCTGCCGTTCATAGGGAGCTACCGGCCGTTCTGGCTGGGGCTGGGAGCGGTCGCGTTCGATCTGCTGCTCGCGGTCGCCATCACGAGCATGCTGCGTGAGCGGCTGGGGCATCGCGCCTGGCGGATCACTCACTGGCTGGCATACGTGTGCTGGCCGATCGCTCTGCTGCACGGCCTCGGCACGGGCAGCGATGTCAAGAGCGCATGGTCGCTGGTCCTCACCGCGTTGTGCGTCGTCGCAGTGGCTGTCGCGGTGTGCGTGCGAACGCTCCCGGGTTGGCCTGAGCACCGGGGTGTGCGCGGTGGCGCTTTGGCCCTCACCGCGATCATCCCGATTGGCCTGGTCCTGTGGCTGCCGGGCGGCCCGCTCGGGCGGGGATGGGCCCGCCGCTCGGGCACGCCGGTATCACTGCTCGCTTCCACCGCCCCTAGTGTGTCCTCGCCGGCCGCAAGTACGGCGAGCGTGCAGGCAAGCGATCCAAGCTCACAGTCGAGCGCACTGAGCGGCCCATTTGACGTGAGCCTCTCGGGCAGCATCAAACAGGGTCCGGGTCCGAGCCCGGGCCTGGTCGCGGTCAAGATCGCGACCAGCTTCAACGGCCCGCCCTCAGGGCAGCTTCATATCGAGATCGACGGTCAGCCACTCGGGGAAGGCGGAGTTTCGCTGCGCAGCAGTCGTGTGAGCTTGGGCAGTGTACCCCCCGCCACGCCAGTGCTCTACCACGGGCGGATCGTGGCGCTGAACGGCAGCCACTTGGTCGCAAGCGTGGCCAGCAGCGATGGACACAGCATGTCGTTGCGGGTGACCCTGGCGGTCAACGCCGGCGCGGGCACCGTCAGCGGGACGCTCGCCGCTTCCCCCACCGCGACCGAGAGTGGCGAATGAACCCACCGGGCCGCTACCCGCTCATTGACTGCCATTAAGGGAGAGTCTGTGGACGTTTGCCAAGGACCTGGCAATCGAATGATGAGAAACCTCATGTAATCGCCACAGACCGGAAGAGCTGCTGTTTTATGGGTCTATGCTGGCGTTGTGCAGCGCTCCGCCCGTCGCACCGAGGAGCACACGACGTCACCGGCGATCCTGTTGGTCGAGGACGAGCCGGGGATCGTCGATTTCGTGCGACGAGGCCTCCAGGCCGAAGGCTTTGCCGTAGAGGCCGAGACGAGCGGAATCGAGGGCGAACGGCGAGCCCTCGACGACAGCTTCGACCTGCTCGTGCTGGACCTGATGCTCCCCGGTAGAGGTGGCCTCGAGATCCTCGCCTCGTTGCGGCAGGCCAAGCCTGGTATGCCGGTGATCGTGCTGACGGCTCGGGGTGAGATCGAGGATCGCGTCGTGGGGCTGGACGCGGGCGCGGTCGACTATCTGGTCAAGCCCTTCTCCCTGGCTGAGCTTGCGGCCAGGGTGAGAGTTCAACTACGTCTTGCAAAGCAGGCCACGACAGGGACGCTACGCAGCGGAGACATCGAGGTGAACCTGCTCACCCGCCAGGTGCACCGGGCCGGCGAGGACGTGCGACTATCGACCACCGAGTTCGAGCTGCTGGTTTATCTGCTGCGCCACCACGGACGCGTGCTCTCACGCGAGCAGATCCTCAGCGCGGTGTGGGGCTACGAACACGACCCAACCACGAACATCGTGGATGTCTACATCGGCTATCTCAGACGCAAGCTGAACCTCCCCGATGACCCGGCTCCGATCTACACGGTGCGTGCGGTCGGTTACCGCCTGGGCGATGGGGCTTAGCCGCCCGGCTCCCCAGCCGTCCGGGAGGGTTACTCCTGCGAGCCTGCGCCGGCGTCTGGCTGCGATCGGACTGCGCTGGCGCCTGGCGGCGTTGGTGATGGTGGTAATGCTGATCTGTACCGGGATCACCTTCGTGGCCGTCTATCGAGGCACCGGGACCCAGCTGCGCCACCAGATCGACCAGGAGCTGGCGGGCGACGCAAGCGAGCTCTCGCGCACCCTGATCTCCTCGGATGACCGCTCCGCCGATGGGCTCGCTCGGGCAGCCGCGCGCTACATGCACGCTCAGCCCTTCAGTGCGAGCTCCACGTTGCTGTTCGCGATCGTCCCAGGGATGGGAACGAGCACCAACAACCCCGAGCTGTTTGCCCAGGCGACCCCCGACAACGGTGAGACTCCAGCCGTTCAAGCGCAGGAGGACCGCCTCTCAGCGCAGCTCGTGACCGCACACGACGGATACTCCACCCTGCGCCTGCCCGATGTCGGCGATCTGCGCCTGCTCAAGCGCGCGGTGAGCATCCCGAGCGACCGATTCGAGATCGCCCAGCAGATCGGGGGCGCCGCCGCCGCCGCCGGTGGCGGGAGTCGGGTGACCGTAGGAGTCGGTGAGCCCCTGCTCACAGTCGCCCATGCTCAGAGGGGCGTGGCGCGCGCGTTCATCCTCGCCGGCATCCTGACACTCGCCGGCGCGCTGCTCGCCGCCTTCCTGATCGGCACCCGCATCTCGCGGCCGTTGCGCCGCATGGCCGCCGTGGCCGCCCAGGTGGACGCCGGCGACCTGCACCCGCGCATCCACGACCTGGACGGCCAGGGCGGCGAGGTGCGAGTGCTCGCCGATGCCTTCAACCATATGCTCGACCGGCTCACCGACGCCTTCGCCGGCCAACGCGCGTTCGTCGCCGACGCATCGCACGAGCTGCGCACGCCCCTGACCGTGATCGGCGGCCAGCTCGAGGTGCTCAGCGCCCAGCCCCATCCCCCGATCGAGGAGGTGCGGCGCGTGGAGCGCCTCGTGCGGGCCGAGATCGCCAGGATGAGCCGCTTGGTCGACGATCTGCTACTGCTCGCCAAGGCGGAGCAGACGCAATTCCTGCGCTTGCAGCCGATCGACCTAACCGTCTACGTGCAGGAGCTGTGGGATGGCATGAGCCTGCTAACCGACCGGCGGTTCGAGCTCGGCGCCGTTCCGGCTGGGACCTTGAGAGCCGATCCCGATCGCCTCGCACAGGCGCTGCGCAACCTGCTCAGCAACGCGATCGCGCACACAGCTCCCGGCGAGGGACTGGTGCGGCTAGAGGTCGAGCGCGAGGGCGCCGATCGCCTGCGATTCGTCGTCGAAGACGACGGGCCGGGGATCCCCGCAGACCAGCGCGAGCGCGTGTTCGACCGCTTCCACCGAACCGACGCTGCCAGGGATCGCGCTTCCGGCGGGACCGGACTGGGGTTGGCGATCGTGCGCGCGATCGCCGAGGCCCACGAAGGACGTGTCGCTGTGGGACACAGACCCGAACGCGGCACGAAGATCGAGCTCGAGCTCCCAGGCTTCACCGCCTCGAGGACCCACCAGCAAGATACCGAGCTCACCAGACCAGTCGCCAGATGACTCGCCGCCGACGCCAACTTCGCCTGGCGGCGCCTGCCGCGCTGCTCGGCATCGCGATCGTTGCGATCTTCATCGCGAGCGCGGGGAGCACATCTCCCTCTGGAGGCCGCCGTTCTGTCAGCGGCGCACATGCCTCTCGATCCTCCGGCCGCCTTGCGCCGCTGCGCCAGAGACCGATAGGCAGCCTTCCCGCTCCGTTGCAGGACACCGCCGCGGTGTCGCTGGGCGCGGGGCGCGTAGTGCTGCTGGGTGGCCTTGACAGCAGCGATACCTCCACGGCGGCGATCACGGCCCTCGACGAAGGGCATGCCAGCGGCGGTGCGAGCCTGCCTGAAGCCCAGCACGACGCTCAGGGCGCGAGCCTCGAAGGAGAGGTCTACGTCTTCGGCGGCGGGCAGTTCAGCTCCTACGATCACATCCTGCGCTACGAACCCGGCGATGGTCGCGTATCCCTCGTGGGGCGGCTACCACAGCCCGCCTCGGACGTCGCGGTGACCACGATCGGGAGCACCGCATACATCATCGGCGGCTACAACGGCGAACAGGCGCTCGACACGATCCTTGCCTGGCGCCCCGGGGAGAACCCGACGCTCGTCGGTCACCTCCCCACAGGGCTTCGCTACGCGGCCGTCACCGCGAGCGGCTCGAGGGTGATCATCGCCGGCGGCTCGACAGAAGCAGGAACCAGCCGCGCGATCCTCAGCTTTGACCCCTCCACAGGCCGGGTCACACAGATAGGCAGCCTGCCAAACCCGCTCACTCATGCCTCGGCCGCGAGCCTCGGCGGCACGGTCTATGTGATCGGAGGCCGTGACTCCGCTCCGGACTCCCAGACCGCGGCGATCCTCGCGATCGACCCCGACAGTGGCCGTGTAAGCCACGCAGGCGCTCTCGCGCAGCCCCTGTCCGATACAGCCACCGCCACAGAAGGCGGGCGCATCATCCTCGCCGGCGGACAGAGCACCACGGGCACACAATCATCGATCATCGAACTGACGCCCCTGGGCTGACCGTCACGGACCTCGCTAGTTCGCGACGATCGCGAGGGAGCGCTCACGAGGTCTTGGGTAGGGTTGCAGGCGTGCCGCGCGACCAGGTCAGGCGCAGGCGGGCCATCCGGCGACAGCGTCTGTTCGCGCTCGGTCTCGTCGCGCTCGTAGCCGCGGCCGTCGCACTGATCGTCGTCGTGGCGAGCAGCGGGCCGGGATCGCGGCGGCACCGCACGGCCGGCACGGTGCCCACTCAGAGCACGAGCACAACCAGGCAGGGTGGTGAGCCGCCGCCGTCTTCATTCGCGGTTGGGCTGCGCGTGCTGCACCTCCTCGACACCAGTCGCACGATCACGCTCCCGAATGGGACGAGCGAGCCACGGCCACTGCTCACGTATGTCCGCTACCCGGCGCTCGGGGAGCCCGGCCGAACCGACCTGTCCAATGCGCCGGCGGCACGGGCTGACGGCCCGTTTCCGCTGGTCATCTTCGGACATGGCTTCGCCGTCACGCCCGCGCTCTACGCGCTCATGTTGCAGAGTTGGGCACGGGCCGGATATGTCGTCGCGGCACCGGTGTTCCCACTCGAGAACGCCGACGCCCCGGGTGGGCCGGACGAGGCGGACCTGACCAACCAGCCGGCCGACATGAGCTTCGTCATCTCAGAAATGCTGGCGGCTGCCAGGGCCGGCGCGGGCCCGTTCTCCGGACTAATCGATTCCTCGCAGATAGCCGTCGCCGGCCAGTCCGACGGCGGCGATACGGCCCTCGCCGTGGCGTATGACCCGACCTACCGCGACCCGCGGGTCAGCGCCGCGGTGATCCTGTCGGGCGCCGAGATACCGGGCATCGGTGGGTTCACATTTCCCGCCGGGAGCCCACCGCTCCTGGCCACGCAGGGGACAGCCGACACCGAGAACCCACCAAGCGCCACGAACGCGTTCTTCGACGTCGCGCCGCGGCCGAAGTACCTGCTCCGGCTCTTCGGGGCGGAACACCTCCCGCCGTACTCCGATCAGCAGCCACAGCTCGGGATCGTCGAGCGAGTGACGATCGCGTTCCTCGACGGCTATCTCAAGCACAGGGCCGGGGCGCTGCAGCGACTCGTATCGCTCGGAAGCGTCCGTGCAACGGCGTCGCTGCTCGCCGAGCCCTGAAGCTTTTCACACGGTTGAGCTCACGAGATCATCAGCGACGAGCTTGAGGGTCACGGAGCCTGCAGCGAGTGCGCGAAGCGCATCGTCAAGGAGTGCGGCGGCGCGAGATCCACACCGTCGGGGTTCGCCAGATAGCCCGGCTGCGAGCCGGGTTGGTGGGTGTGACCGTACTGCCAGACGATGCGGTTGGTGTGAGGGTCGATGACGATCACGCGATCGTTGCGGTCGTCGTTGGCCAGCACATCACCGTTGGGCAGCGGCAGGGCGAGCGAGGGGTGAGCGAGCGCTTCTGAGCCGGTGGGTTCATAGCGCCACAGCAGCCGGCCGGCCGCCGTGAAAGTCTCGATCGCTCCCGGACTGGTGTAGTCCACCGAGAGGAACACGCCGGGGCGCACCTCGTTGGTGTCAGAGGGATAGCTGAAGCCCGGCGGGTTGGCATCCGTGACCGGTCGTCCTTCGCGGCCGAGCACATCGATCCAGTCCCCATTGATCTCGGTGACCACGGTGTCGCCATTACTCATCGGAAACGCTCCGTTGGGACTGCCGTAGGACACGCCGAGTTCGTGCGTGCAGTTGCCCGTTTCGCCCAACTGCTGGGTCAGCTGATGGGCCGGCGGGCGGATGACGATCAAACGGCAGTTCTTGATATCCGCTGCAACAATCGCGCCACCGGGCGTGAGCATGGCGTCGTCAGGATTGTGCAGATAACCGGGTTCTGAGCCCGGGACCCCGGGGTGCCCATAGCGAAAGACGATCCTCGGGTGCGTCACGTCGACGACGCTGATCACGAAGTCGTCCTCCTGGGTTACGACCACTTCACCACCATTGGGAGAGTAGAAAGCGTCATCGGGCAATTCAAACGACTGACCAGGGGCGAGATTCCCAGGTTCCGGGAAACGCCACAGAACCTTGCCCGTGGGGCTGACCTCCAACAGCCGGTTGTTGTCACGATCAGCGATCAACACCGGGCCGGGCAGCACGCTCGGGTCAGAACCCCGCCCCAGACCCTCACCCAGCAGGTTGCGTGACCGTGGGTCGCGGCCATGAACAGCGGACCCGCCGCCGAGGCCCTGGCTAACCAGAACGATCGGAGCCGCTACAACAGCCAGCATCGCCGTCGCTGCGAGGACCCGCCGACGTCTGATGACCCGTCGCCGGGCAGCCGGTATGCGGTGTGGCGATCGCTGCGCGTCAGGTGCCATCGAAGATGTTGATAGCGAAATTCGCGTAGAAGTGCTCGTCCTCCACCGCCACGACAGCGGCACTGAGTCTAGCCGGGTTGTCAGTTGGCGAGGATCGTGAAAAAGTCGCGGCCATGGGGTGTGAGATACCGACCCGGGATTCCAAACTGGCCCGGCACGACGGGGACCGCGGTCGGGCCACCGGGATGATGCCTGTAGAGGTAGCCGGCGATCCACTCCGGGTTGATGTCGAGCTGCACCGCGCGAACGACACCCGCGCCGAGGAGCGCCTGCGCGATCATCGCCGGCGAGAGGTGCTCGCCGGCGGCCCATACGAGCTGACCGTTACCCTTGATCCCGAGCGCCGAGCGGGCCACTTCGGCCCCACCACCGAGCGTCGCGCCCCAGCAGGCGCGGATACAGCTTTCGACCGTGGGCGCGGCCACGCCGTGGTCCACCAGCAGGCGCAGGTTCTGCAGCACCGAGGCGACCTTGAGCCCGCCGGCCGGGACGCCCGCGTGCCATGCGCCGATCTGCGTCGCGCCGTTTTGGTAGGTCACGATCGAGCCCAGTCCGGCCGCGAGCGCAACCGCGACGCGACCGTCCGCCATGAAGCCCACGGAGCCATTGCTCAGCTTGAAGCCGCCGTTGAAGGCCGCCACGACCTGGTGTATCTCGCCCGTGCCGATGCGATCCCCATAGGCCCAGCCCTGACCTCCAGGTTCGCTCGATCCCGCATGCAGAGCCAGGTGCACGAGTCGCTGATCGAAGCGCATCAGCGTCACGCCGGACCGCTGCGCGATCCAAGCGGCGTGCCGGCCGCCGACGCTTGCAACGGGGCTCCACGCGTGTCCCAGCCGGCCAGGCGCCTTGACGACCGGCTCGCTCGACACGCGCGTGATCGAAGCGACCGCCGACACCTGCTCCCCATGCACGAGGACAGCCGCCTGGCCGCCATCCAGCTTCTCGGCTGTGATCGACTGGCTTCCACAGCCGCTCACCGTGGCCAGCAGCATCGCGACCGCGCTCGTCGGCACCAGCCTCATCTTGCGGCGGGCCTTGTCACAGTTTGAGCACCGGTGGCTCAGTACGAATGTGAACCTCTGGCAGAAAGAACGGCACCTGGCGTGGCTGTCGTTAGCCATACGACAAATCTCACTGGTGTGCGTAAGCACCGCCTAAGGTTGGAGTGAGAACACCCTTACTACCCAAGCGCGGCAAGAAATGAGAATCTGCTCATAGTGCTTCGCACTCGCAGCCTGCGTGGAGGGCCGTTCCGGCCGAGGACGAATAGACATTACGTATTGGCGCGTGCATTGCACAACCACCACGACTTCTTCACCGTCTTCAGTCGCAGTGAAGGCTGAGCGGAATACCGTGGTTCAGCGCTTCACCCTGTCGGAGCGAGCCGTCCACTGGCTCACGGCGCTCGCGTTCTTCAGCCTGCTCATCAGCGGCCTCGTCGTCGGCCGCCGCGGGACCTTTCACAACGTGATGTATGCCTGGCACCTCGTCTCAGCCGGCGTGCTCGTCGGTGGCGTGGCGCTGATCGTCCTGACGGGGAACCGGCGGGCGCTCAGGGGCACCGCGCACGAACTGAGCAGTCTCGATGTGGAGGACCGCGAGTGGCTCGGAGCGATTCCAGCGCGCCTTCTCTCCGGTGCGCCGGAACCACCGGCCGCGCGCTTCAACGCGGGCCAGAAGGTCAACTTCGCTCTCGTCTGCGTCCTGGTCTGCATCCTGTACATCACAGGGGTCGACACGATCGTCTCCGGCACTCATCACAACCTGATCTTCGGTGGGCACAAGCTCGCGACGATCGCCCTCTGCATCTTGGTCGCGGGTCATCTCTACATGGCGCTCATCAACCGCGCGACACGCCACGCGCTCCGCGGGATGCTGACCGGCGAGGTCGACCGCGAGTGGGCGCGCAAGCACTACCCGCGCTGGAAGCCGTAGCTGAGCGCGCGCTGAGCGCGCGGGGCGATCGTTTCTATGAGCGCTACGGAGCGGTGGCGGTCCTCCTGGCATGGCCTCGGATCCACAAGTCGGCGTAGCGGGTCAGTCCCAAGTTGAGCACATGCCCGGTTACTGTTCCTTACGTCGAGAAAGCGCCGCTAACGGCGCTGCCGGTGGTCTCTCGACGAGGCTCGCAACGGCCGGCAGTTGTGTTAGTCGCGGGTGTCCGGCCAATCGCGATGCCGCCCTCGTGAGTCAGCATTTCGATCTTCACACGTTCGAAACCGGATCGCCTCAACGCCTCATGCCACCAGGCCGCGTCGGCCGGGTGCTCCCAGCGTCCGCAAGCCAGCCGCGCCGCGTTCTTCAGCAACCGCCACAGGCCGGGGAGTCCGCGGCCGGCAAACTCGCGCAGCTTGCCGGCTACCACGCGACGACCGCGAGCCTGCATCGGGTCGAGCGAGAACATCATGTCCCCGATCACCAGACGTCCTCCAGGCTTGAGCACGCGCCGCGCCTCCGCGAGAGCACAGAGCTTGTCAGCATGACGCAGCTCATGAAAGCAGTAGTTGGAAACTACGAGATCGGCAACCTCATCGACAAGAGGAAGGCTGACGGCGGAGGCCAGTACGGTCTCAACGTTGTCGAGGTCCGCGCTGGTTGCCTTGACGCGTAGATACTCGTTCATCGCGGGCGAGCTGTCGATTGCCCACACGCGAGCGGTGCGCCGCGCAAACGCCAACGCCAGCAGTCCTGTGCCGGAGCCGACATCTACTACTGCGTGTTCCGCTTGTGGCTCGGCCAGTTCAACGACACGGTCGCGCAGCTCGCGAAACCCGGCGCTACGTGCGATCAGCTCAGCATCCGTGACGTGCGCGTCCCAGTTCTTGGAGGTCTTGAAGATTGCCCATTCTCCTCAGACGCGCTTAAGCTCACGTTATGTATCTCGATAGAGATTTCTCATGTTCGCCGGGCGGGACGAGGCTGGCGGTCCGCCTGCTCGCGATCATCGGAGCGCTCGTCGCGGTGAGCGTCACCCTGGCGGCCGGCGCCCCGGCGCAGCCCCGGCCGACCACGGTTCCCGCACTTGGCGTGAGCAGCGACGGTGGTGGTGGTGGGAGTAGTGGTGGTGGGCCGATCTCTGATGCATCGGTCCCGCCGCCTCCGTCCTTTGCCGTCGGGCTCCGCGTGCTGCGACTCCTCGACAGGAGTCGCACGATCAGGCCCAGGGACGGGGAGCTAGAGCCACGCACGCTCGTGACCTACGTCCGCTATCCCGCGCTCGGTGCGCCCGGCCAGACCGATGTCCCGGACGCCGTGCCGGCGAGTGCCGGGGGCCCATATCCACTCATCGTCTTCGGACACGGCTTCGCGGTGACGCCCCGGATCTACGATCGCCTGCTGCAGAGCTGGGCGCGAGCCGGATTTGTCGTGGCCGCACCGGTGTTTCCCCTGGGTAACGCCGACACTCCCGGTGGCCCGAACGAAGCCGACGTGATCAATCAGCCGACCGACATGAGCTTTGTGATCTCGAGCCTACTTTCGCCCAGCCGAGAAGGAGCAGGCTCTTTGGCGGGCCTTGTCAACCCAGCGCAGATCGCCGTCGCGGGACATTCGGACGGGGCTGAGACGGCGCTCGCGGTCGCCTACAGCCGCCGCTTCCGCGATCCTCGTGTCCGCGCCGCCGTGATCCTCTCGGGCGCGGAGATCTCAGGGATCGGCGGGTATAGCTTTACCGCGGGGACCCCACCACTGCTGGCCGTGCAGGGGACGGCCGACACGTTCAACGAACCGAAGTACACAAACGCTTACTTCAAGCTCGCACGGCCCCCGAAGTTCCTGCTCCGCCTGCTTGGAGCCGGGCACCTTCCACCCTACACCTACCAGCAGCCCCAGCTCGCGATCGTCGAGCGCGTGACGATCTCGTTCCTGGACAGGTACCTCAAGGGCGAACCCGATGCACTGCAGCGTCTGCTATCGCTCGGTCAAGCCAGTGGAACGTCTGCTCTGCTGGCCGAGCCATAGCTCGCTGCGCGGTGTCGATTCGACCGCGGCCTTCAGTTCGCGACGATCGCCAGGAAGTCGCGGCTGTAGGGTTCGAGCAGCTTGCCGGCGATCCCGAGCTGCCCGGGCACGACCGGCACGGGGGAAGGGCCGCCCCGATGATGGACATAGAGGTAGCCAGCGACCCAGTCGGGGTTGATGTCGAGCTCGATCGCACGCACGGCGCCCGCCGCGATCAATGCGCGGGCGAGATCGGCGGGGAGCAGTTCCTCGCCGGCGGCCCACACGAGCTGCCCGCTCGCGGTGATCCCCAGCCCTGCACGGGCGACTGCTGTGCGCGAGCCGATTGTTTCGCCCCAGCACGCGATAATGCAGTCCGAGACGCTCGCCGGCGCGACGCCACGATCGACGAGCAGTCGCTGGTTCTGCAACACCGAGAACACGGTCTTGCCTGCGCTCGGCACGCCTGCCCGCCACGCTCCGATGTCGGTTGTTCCGTCGGTGTAGGTGACGATCGACGCGAGTCCGGCCTTGAGCGCAACCGCCACACGGCCACCGGAGGAGAAGCCCACGTCGAGGTAGGTGAGCTTGAACCCACCGTTGACGGCGGCGATCAGCAGGTGGATCTCCCGCTGGGAAATGTGGTCGCCGTAGGTCCAGCCGCCGACTCCCCCGTCGCTCGAGCCGGCGTGCAGATTGAGGTGCACGAAGCTCTGATCGAAGCGCATCAGGGTCGTCCCCGAGCGCTGAGCGATCCAGGCGGCTGACTGACCGTGAACCCGTGCGACCACCGTCCAACCGCTCGTCCCATGCCCCGGCGCGGTCACCACGAGATGCGGCGGGGCGGGGGCGCGTGTCGCGGCCGCGGGCCTGCCCCCGGCTGTGACCGCGTGCCGGCCGGTGACCGCAGCGCTCGTCCCGTGCGCATGGCGCGTGTCGGAGGTCCCGGTGCCCATGCTGTATGCGTACGCGCCCACGCCGACGAGCAACGCGACCGCCGCGATCGCGCCGAGGCGCCTGCGCGTGTAGACGCCCCGAGGCCAGTGATCTCCACGACGATCGTGCGAACGCCCTCCCTCGACGCGCGCGGGATCGGGCCAGTCCCGAGCATGACCTTGCACATCGCCGGTGG
This sequence comes from uncultured Solirubrobacterales bacterium, assembly GCA_963755165.1. Classification (GTDB taxonomy): domain Bacteria; phylum Actinomycetota; class Thermoleophilia; order Solirubrobacterales; family Solirubrobacteraceae; genus Palsa-744. Next base: position 1,205,608 of record CAVWIT010000003.1, read on the forward strand.
GAACATCGTGCGCCGTCAATACATCGATGCTAACTCTCCGGCGGATCCATCACGCCATCTTGAGAAGCTTCTCATCCCGTCATCTCTCGGCACTCCGCTTCGCCTAGGTCAACGCGCCCGGCAAGATTCGAACTTGCGACCTCCCGCTCCGGAGGCGGGCGCTCTATCCACTGAGCTACGGGCGCAGGCGGCGCCGGATGACATTCGGCATCGTCGCTCTCAAAAGCTTACCGGCGCGCTCGTCACGCACATAGGAAACCCGCGAGCCTCCTCCCAACGGCTACCGTTGCCTCATGGATCTATCCCTGTTCTTTGCCGGCACCGGCGGCTCGGTGCCAAGCGCCCGGCGCGGGCTGCCTGCGGTGCTCGTGCGCCGCGGCAGCGAGCACATCCTGTTCGACTGCGGCGAGGGGACGCAGCGCCAGCTGATCAAGTCGGTCGGGCTGGCAGACATCGACTGCGTGTTCATCACGCACTTCCATGCCGATCACTGGCTGGGGCTGCCGGGCATGCTGAAGTCGTTCGCACTGCGCGAGCGCACGCGGCCGCTGAGCGTGTACGGCCCGCGTGGGCTGAGCGAGCTGATGGAACGGATGCGCTTCGTGTACGGCCGCCGTCTGCCGTATGAGCTGAGCGTCGTCGAGCTCGCACCCGCAGAGACCGTCGCGCGCGACGGGTACTGGATCGCAGCGGTTCCCGTCCGCCACAAAGGCGAGGCGTGCTACGGGTACGCGCTCATGGAGCAGGCGCGGCCAGGGCATCTCGATCCACGGCTCGCGCAGCGGCTCGGGGTTGAGCCCGGCCCGGACTTCGGCCGGCTGCAGCGCGGCGAGACGGTCAACGGTGTCGCGCCCGAGCAGGTGCTCGGGCCGGAGCGTCCCGGGCGCAAGATCGTGATCTCTGGCGACACGGCTCCGTGTGAGGCGTTGACGGTCGCCGCCCACGAGTCGGATCTGCTCGTGCACGAGGCCACGTTCGCCGAGGATGAGTCCGAGCGCGCGCGCCTGACCTGCCACAGCACCGCGCGCCAGGCGGCCGAGGTCGCGCGCGAGGCGCGGGTGGGAATGCTCGCGCTGACCCATATCTCAAGCCGCTACCCCGGCGGCGAGCTGCGCGAACAGGCGCGCGCGGTATTCGCGCAGACCGAGGCGCCGCGCGATTACGACACGATCGAGATCTCGTTTCCCGAGCGCGGCGCGCCCCGGCTGGTGCGCTGGTCTGAGCGTCGCGCCCGTGAGGAGGCGTCGGCCGAGCCCGCGGAGCCTGTCGCGGCGGGGTAGACCGCCGGCACCGCCCACCATCCAAGTACGCTGATACAGTCTGGCGTGATCCTTTAATCCGGTCCTGAGAGGCCAGGAAGGAAGAGCCAAGGTGGAGAGCAGCGAAAAGATCGTCCTGCGCGAGGATGAATTGCGGCGAGCGCTCGCGCGTATCGCGCATGAGATCGTCGAGCGCAACCCCTGCGCTCTCGCTGACTCAGGCACATCCGGTCGTCCGGGCGATCTCGGCTCCTCCGACTCGCCGGTCCCGGCGCTCATCGGGATTCACCGGCGCGGAGCGATCCTGGCGCGGCGGCTGCAAAGCCAGCTCGAACAACTGCTCGAAACCGAGGTGCCGTTGGGTGATCTCGACATCGGCTTCTACCGCGACGACGTCTCGCGCCGGCCCGAGGCGCCGATAGTGCACGCCTCGCACATCGACTTCGACGTCGATGGCCGAACGATGGTGATCGTCGACGACGTGCTCTACACCGGCCGCACGGTGCGCGCCGCGATCGAGGCCCTGTTCGACTACGGCCGTCCCGCGCGCGTGCAGCTGGCCGTGCTTGCCGATCGCGGCCATCGCGAGCTGCCGATCCGGCCCGACTACGTTGGCAAGAATCTGCCGACCTCGCGCGATGAGCACGTGTATGTGCGGGTCGCCGAGCTAGACGGCGTCGACGAGGTAGTGATCGCCCCGGCCCCAATGGAGGTGACGGCGGCATGAACCACCTGCTCTCGATCGAGGATCTGGATCGCGAGGCGATCGAGCGGATCGTCACCCAGGCGGCGCGGTTCGCGGAGGTGTCAGACCGCGAGATCAAGAAGGTCCCGGCACTGCGCGGGAGGATGGTGCTGAACCTGTTCTACGAGGCCTCAACGCGCACACGCAGCTCGTTCGAGCTGGCCGCCAAGCGGTTGTCCGCGGACGTCGTCAACTTCGCGGCAAGCGGTTCCAGCGTCGAGAAGGGCGAGTCGCTGAAGGACACCGTGCTGACGCTGTCCGCGCACAAGCCCGACGCGATCGTCCTGCGCACGCCGTGGGCGGGCGCGGCGGAGCTCGTGTCCAGGTGGTGCAGCGCGGCGATCGTCAACGCGGGCGACGGCAAGCACGAGCACCCGACGCAGGCGCTGCTTGACGTGTACACGCTGCGCGAGCGTCTCGGCGGGATCGATGGGGCGTCGATCTGGATCGTCGGCGACGTGGCTCACTCGCGGGTGGCTCGCTCGAACATCATCGCGTTTCAGCGTATGGGCGCTCGCGTCACCCTCGCCGGTCCGCCGACGCTGATCCCGCGCGGGATCGAGGCGTTGGGCTGCGACGTGCGCTACACGCTCGACGATCTGAGCTCAGCGGACGTCGTATACGCGCTGCGCATGCAACGTGAGCGCATGAGCGAGACGTGGGTGCCCTCACTGCGCGAGTACGCGGCCTGGTATCAGATCAACGGCCGGCGTCTGAGCCCGCGCCAGGTGCTGATGCATCCCGGCCCAGTCAACCGCGGCGTCGAGCTCTCAGGCGAGGTCGTCGACTCGCCGCAGGCGGTCATTACCGCGCAGGTCAAGGCCGGCGTGGTCGTACGCATGGCTGTGCTGTATGAGCTGCTCTCGGGCACTCACGTACCGCGACCCGTCCCCGAGCCCCAGCTCGCATAGTGGCCGCGAACCCGCTCATCCACGGGCCGAGCACCCCGGCCGAGCTGCTGCTGGCAGACGTGCATGTCCTGGACCCGCGTGCGGGCATCGACGCGCGCCATGACGTGCTCGTGCGCGACGGACATATAGCCGAGCTCGCAGAGCCCGGCGGCATCGACGGCCCGGAGGGGATCGAGACGGTGCAGGGCCAGGGCAGACGCCTGCTGCCGGCGTTCGTCGATCCGCACGTGCACCTGCGCACTCCAGGTCAGGAGCACAAGGAGGACCTCGAGACCGGCACCCGGGCAGCCGCGGCGGGAGGGTTCGGCGCGGTGATCGCGATGCCGAACACCGACCCGGTCATCGACTCCGCGCCGCTGCTCAGATCGCTGCGCGACTCCGCCGCCCGTGAGGCACGCGTGTCGGTTGGCTTTCTGGCGGCGATCACGCGCGGGCTGGAAGGGGCGGAACTGACCGAGATGGCCGAGCTGCGCGAGCAGGGCGCGCTCGGGTTCACCGATGACGGCCGGCCGGTGTCCAGCGCCGGGACGTTGCGCAAGGCGTTGCAGTACCAGCGGTTGTGCGGCGGGGTCATCAGCCTGCACGAGGAGGACCCAACGCTGTCCTACGGCGGCTCGATGCATGAGGGCGCGGTCAGCGCGGCGCTTGGCATCGGCGGGATACCGACCGTCAGCGAGTCCACGATCCTCGCACGCGATGCCGAGCTGGCGATGTACGAGAGCGCGCGCGTGCATTTTCAACACCTCAGCTGCGCGGCGTCGGTGAAGGCCGTCGCGCGCGCCAAGTCCGCCGGGGGCAAGGTCAGCGCCGAGGTCACGCCCCACCATCTGCTGCTCACCGACGAGTCCGTCCGCGGATTGGACACGCGCATGAAGATGAACCCGCCACTCTCCAGCGAGGAGGACCGTCAGGCACTCATCGCCGGCCTGCGTGAGGGCACGATCGACTGCGTCGCCACCGACCACGCCCCGCACGCGCGCGAGGAGAAGGAAGTCCCGTTCGAGCAGGCCCCGATGGGCACGACCGGCCTGGAGACCGCGTTCGCCGCGCTCTACACCTGCCTGGTGCTCACCGGCGAGCTGCCGCTGAGTCTGCTCGTCGAGCGGATGACCGCGGGCGCGGCCCTGTTCGAGCTGCCGACCCCCACGATCGCCACGGGCGAGCCGGCGAACCTGACGCTGGTCGATCTCGACGCCGAGTTTCTGGCGGGCGAGCGCGGCTGGGAGAGCCGCTCGGAGAACTGCTGCTTCGCCGGGCGGCGCCTGCACGGTCGCGTGCTGCTGACGCTGGCGGCCGGTGCGGTCGTGTACAGAGAGCGTGTGTTCTCGGTGGTGGCCGCATGAGACGCACCCCGGCGCTCGCACGCGGGGCCGGATGCCCCGCGCCCGCGACCTACTTGTCCAACACGCCCGCGCGGATGCGACCCAAAAGGAAAACCCACGAATGAGCCTGCTCGACCGCAATAAGACGGCGCTCGTCGTCGTGGATGTGCAGGAGGGGTTCAGGTCCTACGACTCTTTCGATGGTGTTGCCGATGCCGCTCGCAAGCTCGTGCGGGCCGCGCGAATCCTCGAGCTGCCAAGCGTCGTCAGCGAGCAGTATCCGAAAGGCCTTGGCCACACCGCCCAGGAGGTCGGACTCGGCGGTGAGGGGGATGGGTTGAGTGAGAGAGTGATAGAGAAGACAGTGTTCTCCGCCGCACGCGCCGATGGATTCACGCTCGCGGGGCGCTCACAGGCGATCGTGTGCGGGATCGAGACGCACGTGTGCGTCAGCCAGACAGTGCACGACCTGATCGGGCAGGGAATCGAGGTGCACGTCCCGGCTGACGCGGTCGGCTCACGCCATCGGATCGACTACGAGCGCGGGCTGCAGCGGCTGGAGCGCGCGGGCGCGGTCGTCACCACGGTCGAGGCCGCCCTGTTCGAGCTGCTGGAGCGCGCCGGCACGCCCGAGTTCAAGGCCATCCAGAAGCTGATCCTGTAATGAGCGCGGCGACGGCCTACGTGCTGCTGGAGGACGGGACGCGCTTCGATGGCGAGGCATGCGGTGCCGACGGTCATGCCGTAGGCGAGATTGTCTTCACGACGGGCATGTCCGGCTATCAGGAGTCCATGACCGACCCGTCGTTCGCGGGCCAGCTGATCGCGTTCACGTATCCGCACATCGGCAACTACGGCGTCAGCTCAGAGGCGATGGAGTCAGAGCGGGCATGGGCGCGCGCGGCGATCATGCGCGAGGCATGCGACCGCGAAGACTCCCCCGACGCGGAGGGCGGCTGGCTGCAGTGGCTTGCCGACTGTGGCGTCCCGGCGATCAGCGGCGTCGACACGCGCGCGCTGGTCATTCGCATCCGCGACCGCGGCGCGATGCGCGGGGGCGTGTTTCCAGCGGCGATGTCCGAACCGCAGGCGCGGGGCCTGATCGAGGCCGAGCCGCCGATGGCCGGCCAGGACCTGGTGGCGCAGGTGACCCCGACGACGGTCAGCCGCCACGGCGAGACGAACGTGGGGCCGCACATCGCGGTGCTCGACACGGGCGTCAAGGCCTCGATGGTGCGCGAGCTCGTCACACGCGGCGCGCGCGTGACGCTGTACCCGTGCGCGACCATGGCCACGGAGCTGCTTGTGGACGACCCCGACGCGATTTTCCTCGCCAACGGTCCCGGCGATCCGGCGGCGCTCGACTATGTCGTGCAGACCGTCCGCAAGGTCGTCGGGCGCAAGCCGGTATGGGGCATCTGCCTGGGCCACCAGCTGCTGTGCCGAGCCTTGGGCCTGCAGACGTTCAAGCTGCCCTTCGGCCACCGCGGCGCGAACCACCCCGTCAAGGACCTGCAGACAGGGCGCATCGAGATCACCTCCCAGAATCACGGCTTCGCGGTGCTCGGACCGAGCGGATCGCGCACCATCGAGGGCTCGCAGCCGGTGCGCTGGCACACGGACTTCGGCGCGGCCCAGCTGTCGCACGTGAACCTGTACGACCGCACCGTCGAGGGCTTCGAGCTGCTCGACGCTTCGGGTGGGGCGGTGCAGTACCACCCCGAGGCTGGCCCGGGACCGCACGACAGCCTGTACCTGTTCGACCGGTTCCTGGAGAGGATCGGCCAAAGCCGATCCGATCAAGGACGGCAGGACGCCGTCCCTTCGCATCGAGACGACGGGTCGGATGCCCGGCGGGGCCATGCCTAAGCGTGAGGACATCCACAAGATCCTGATTCTCGGCTCCGGCCCGATCGTGATCGGCCAGGCCGCCGAGTTCGACTACTCCGGGGTGCAGGCGTGCAAGGTGCTGCGCGAGGAGGGGTATGAGATCGTGCTCGTCAACTCCAACCCGGCGACGATCATGACCGATCCCGAGCTGGCGGACGCGACGTACGTCGAGCCGCTGCTGCCGGGCCCGGTGGCGCAGGTGATTGCGCGCGAGCGCCCTGACGCGCTGCTGCCGACGCTGGGCGGCCAAACAGCGCTGAACCTCGCCAAGGCGCTGCACGACGACGGCACCCTGGTCAAGTACGACGTCGAGCTGATAGGCGCCAACTACGAGGCGATCGCCTGCGCGGAGAACCGTGAGCTGTTCGGCGCGGCGATGGCGCGCGCCGGATTGAAGATGCCCGCGAGTGCGATCGCCACAACGGTAGAGCAGGCGATGGACGCGCTGCACCGACTGGGACTGCCGTGCATCGTCCGCCCGGCATACACGCTCGGGGGCCGCGGCGGCGGGATCGCGCGCGCCGAGGATGAGCTGCGCGCGCTCGTCGCACGGGGCATCGAGGTCTCGCCGATCGGGCAGGTGCTGCTGGACGAGTCCGTGCTCGGCTGGGGCGAGTTCGAGCTGGAGGTGATGCGCGATGGCGCAGACAACGTCGTGATCGTATGCTCGATCGAGAACGTCGATCCGATGGGCGTGCACACGGGCGACTCGGTGACAGTCGCCCCGCAGCAGACGCTCACCGACAGGCTGTATCAGCGGTTGCGCGACCAGGCGATCGCAGTGATCCGGGCGGTGGGCGTGGAGACGGGCGGCTCGAATGTGCAGTTCGCCGTCAATCCTCAGACCGAGGAGATCCTGGTGATCGAGATGAACCCGCGTGTGTCGCGCAGCTCGGCGCTGGCGTCGAAGGCGACAGGGTTTCCGATCGCCAAGATCGCCGCCCGGCTGGCCGTGGGATATCGGCTAGAGGAGATCGACAATGACATCACCGGCGTCACGCCGGCGTGCTACGAGCCGACGATCGACTATGTCGTCGTCAAGTGGCCGCGGTTCGCGTTCGAGAAGTTTCCCGGCACCAGCGCGACACTGTCCACGCACATGAAGTCGGTGGGCGAGGCTATGGCGATCGGGCGCACGTTCGGGCAGGCGTTCGCCAAGGCGCTACGCTCGCGCGAGCTGGACAAGCCGCCGTGCTTCGAAGGCACCGACGAACAGGAGTTGCTGGACGGGTTGGAGATCCCCGGGCCGGAGAGATTCGAGGCGATCCTCGAGCTGTTGCGTCGCGGTAGGAGCGTCGAGACGATCCACGCGCGTACGTCGATCGATCTGTGGTTCCTGCGCGAGCTGCTGGCGCTGGCCGTCGACCCACAAGAACCGTTTGCGGGTGAGCGCACGTTTCGCTCGGTCGACACGTGCGCCGCGGAGTTCCCGGCGCGGACGCCCTACTACTACTCTGGCTGGGAGCGCCCGCCATCCGGCGGCACACCCCTACACGAGGTCGTGCGTGGCGAGCGCCCGTCGGTCGTGATCCTCGGCGCCGGGCCGAACCGGATCGGGCAGGGAATCGAGTTCGACTACTGCTGCGTGCACGCCGCCATGACCGTGCGCGAGTCAGGGCGGGACGCGGTGATGATCAACTGCAATCCGGAGACGGTATCCACCGACTACGACACGTCCGACCGGCTGTACTTCGAGCCGCTCACGCTCGAGGACGTGCTCGGGGTCGTGCAGGTCGAGCATCCGAAGGGGGTGGTTGTGCAGTTCGGCGGGCAGACCCCGCTGAAGCTCGCCGCAGGGCTGGCCGCCGCGGGCGTGCCGCTGCTGGGCACGAGCGTTGAGGCGATCGACCTGGCGGAGGACCGCGGCCGGTTCGGCGCGCTGCTGGTGAAGCTCGGGTACAAGGCCCCGCCGTATGCGACCGCGCGCTCGGTGGGCGAGGCGTTGGCGCAGGCCGACGAGGTCGGATATCCGCTGCTCGTACGCCCGTCCTACGTGCTGGGTGGTAGGGCGATGGAGATCGTGTACTCGCACGACGGGCTTGCGGACTATCTCAGCCGCGAGCCCCCGCCTGAGCCGAGCGCCAACGGGGACTCGGCCGGCTCCTCGCCGTCCATATTCCTCGATCGGTTTCTCGAGAACGCGACCGAGGTGGACGTGGACGCGCTGTGCGACGGCACGGAGGTGTGGATCGGTGGGATCATGCAGCACGTCGAGGAGGCCGGCGTTCACTCAGGCGACAGCGCGTGTGTGCTGCCGCCACACTCGTTGGGCGAGGAGATGCTCGAGCAGATCCGCTCGGCCACGCGCGAGCTGGCGCTGGCGATCGGAGTAATCGGGCTGCTGAACGTGCAGTACGCGGTGCACGCCGGCGAACTGTATGTGCTCGAGGCCAATCCGCGCGCGTCGCGAACGGTGCCGTTCGTGTCCAAGGCGGTCGGCGTGCCGCTGGCCAAGCTCGCGTGCCGGATCATGCTGGACGAGCGGATCGCGGACTTCGACCTGCCGCCAGGAAGGCAGGGGATCGGCTTCGGGGAGCACATCTCCGTCAAGGAGGCCGTGCTGCCGTTCGACCGCTTTGAGGGCTCCGACGCGCTGCTCGGCCCGGAGATGCGCTCGACGGGCGAGGTGATGGGCATCGCGCGCGACTTCCCTACCGCGTTTGCCAAGGCACAGGCCGCCGCCGGCGTGCCGCTGCCAACGCACGGAACCGTGTTCATCACGGTCACCGACTCGGACAAGGCGGGCGCGATTGGGGTTGCTCAGAGCCTGCACGAATGCGGCTTTCGCATCGTAGCCACGCGCGGCACCGCCGAGGCGATCGCGCGCATGGGTGTGCCCGCGCAGGCGATCAACAAGATCGCTGAGGGCTCCCCGCATGTGCTCGACTGGATCGAGCGCGGCGACGTTGACCTCGTGGTCAACACGCCCACCGGCGTGGGCGCACGCACTGACGGCTACGAGATCCGCCGCGCCGCCGTAGCCCACGGCATTCCCTGCCTGACCACGCTTGCAGCCGGCCTCTCCGCCGCGCGAGCCATCGCCAGCGCCCGCCGCGATGGCGAGCCTGAGGTGCTGTGCCTGCAAGAGATCCACGGCGAGACCCGTCCCGGGACGAGCACACCGGATGGGGCCAGGGTCGCATAGGTGGTGGGCGTCCCGGCAGAGCGAGTCCTCGCTTCGCCGCATCGACGGCTGCTGACGGTGAGCGCCAACGAGCCGCTGGGCGCGTATCGCGTGCTGCGAGTCTCTGACCCCGACGGGCCGATGCCCGACCCGGGGCAGTTCGCCATGCTCGCCGCAGCGGATCGCTGGGGTGGGGGCGAGGACGAGCGCCCATATCTGGCCCGCGCGTTCTCGATTGCGCGGGTACGTGACGGCGAGGCGCATTACCTGCTGGAGGACGTCGGGCCGGGCACACGCCGGCTCTGCGAGCTGCAGGCGAGGGAGGGGCTGCTGGTGCTGGGTCCGCTCGGCCGAGGATTCACGGCGCCCCCGCACCAGGATCGCCGCCCGCTGCTCGTCGGCGGTGGTGTGGGGATCGCCCCGCTGGCAATCCTGCAGGACACCCTCGCATCCGCCGGCATCTCGAGCACGGTCCTGCTGGGTTTTCGCGACAGCGCGCGCGGCAAGGGCGCGGGGCTATTGAACGGCGCGAGCGTCGCCACCGATGACGGCTCGGTGGGCCACGCCGGTCTCGTCACCGAGTTGCTGGCGTCAGAGCTCGATCGGGACGGATACGCGGTCGTGTATGCGTGCGGCCCAGCGCCGATGTTGGAGGCAGTCAGGGTGATGTGCACGGAGCGTGACGTTCCCGCACAGCTGGCGCTGGAGGCCGGCATGGCGTGCGGGTTTGGGGCGTGCTATGGCTGCGCCGTGCCCAAGCGCGGGGGCGGCTATCTGCGCGTGTGCGTCGACGGCCCCGTGATCGAGGCGGCCGAGCTGGAGGGAGTGGACGAGCATGCGGGGGCGCCGGCGTGAGCCCTGTCGAGTTCTGCGGCCTTGAGCTCGCGCATCCGATCGTCAACGGGTCGGGAACGTTCGACGCGATCGCGGCGCACCGCGTATTCGGCGAGGCTCTGGTAGTCGAGTTTCCGTTCGCGGCGTTCGTGTCCAAGACGATCACGCTGCGCCCGCGCGCAGGCAACCCGCCGCCGCGACTGTGGGAGGCGCCGGCGGGTCTGATCAACTCGATCGGCCTGCCGAACAAGGGGCTGGACGGGTATCTCGCCGAGGACCTCCCCCAGCTGGCAAGACTGCCCGTGCCGCTGATCACGAACGTGATGGGCTCGACGGCAGCGGAGATCTCACAGCTCGTGCAGCGCTGCGACGCGCGCGAGGAGATCAACGCGATCGAGCTGAACGTGTCGTGTCCGAACGTGCGGACGGGCCTGGATATCGGCGCCGATCCACGCCAGCTGGAGGAGGTGGTGAGGACCGTGCGCCCGCATACGAGCAAGCCATTGATCTTGAAGCTGACCCCAAACGCCGCTGACGTGGCCGAGTGCGCGCGGGCGGCGCAGGAGGGTGGCGCGGATGCCGTGTCGTTGATCAACACGCTGCGCGCGATGGCACTCGCGCCGACCGCCAGTCCGGCGATGCGCTGGCTGGGCGGCGGCACGGGCGGCCTGTCCGGGCCCGCAATTCGCACCGTGGCGCTCGCGCAGGTGGCCGCTGTGGCGGCGCGCGTGGAGATACCCGTGATCGGCATGGGCGGTGTTCAGTGTGCTGCACATGCGCGGGATCTGCTCGACGTGGGGGCGACGCTCGTAGCGGTCGGGACGGAGAGCTTCCGCGATCCGCTGGTGGGAGCACGGATAGCGCGTGACCTTGCCCCTCGCTCAACCCGAGACGCCACCAACAACTGGCTGGACGGCCAATCTGGCGCTGGATAAAAACCCCTGCAAACGCGCCATGCCACCATCCAGGAGCCTCGACATAGCTCAACCTCAGGTTGAGATAGAGATGAATTCGACTGGTTTCCCTTGATCGTCGCTCATCGGTGTGTAGACTCGCCGCCCATGGCGACGGCGACCGAACCGACGGGGCAAAAGCACGTGATGGCCCCCGAGCGGTCGCTGAACCAGCGCATGGACGCGCTCGCGCGAGCCAATCGTATCCGGACCAAGCGCGCCCAGCTCAAGCGCGACCTGAAGGCCGGCCGCCTGTCTATTCACGCGCTGCTGCTGAATCCGCCCGAGTACCTGGAGACCGCCAAGGTGTTCGACATGCTGCTCGCGGTGCCCAAGTACGGGCGCGTGAAGGTCAACAAGATCCTTGCCCACTGCCGGATCTCGCCGAGCAAGACGATCGGCGGACTGTCAGAGCGCCAAAGGAGCGAGTTGGTCTCGCTCCTGCGCCGATAGTCGCGCGGACCCTCGACAAGCTCCGCCGATCTCGCGATTAAGGTCCCGGTCGTGGCGCGTGTGTTCGTCATCACGGGACCGTCGGGGGTCGGCAAGGGGACTCTCATCAGGGGGCTGATGGAGCGGTTGCCTCAGCTCGAGCTGTCGGTCTCCGCGACAACGCGCGCTCCCCGTCCGGGCGAGCGCGACGGCGTCGAGTACCACTTCCTCACGCGAGAGGAGTTCGACCGCAAAGTGGCCGCGGGCGAGTTCGTCGAGCACGCCGACTACGCCGGACGCAGCTACGGGACGCTGCGTGACGAGCTTCAGGAGCGGGTGCGCGCGGGTGTACCGGTCGTGCTGGAGATCGAGGTGCAGGGCGCCAGGCAGGTGCGCGCGGCTATGCCCGACGCTGTGCAGGTGTTCATTGCCCCCCCATCGCTGGCGGCGCTGCGCACGCGTCTGGTCGGGCGAGGAACCGACGACGGGGCCGAGGTCGAGCGCCGGCTGCATGTCGCCGAGCAGGAGCTAAAGGCCCAACCCGAGTTTGCGCACGTTGTCGTCAACGACCGGCTCGAGGACGCGCTGGAGCAGCTGACCGCGATCGTCGCCGATGAGCTGAATGGGCAAGGCACTACACTTGAGGATCAACCAGGAAAGGCTCAGACCTAGTGATCTCCCCCCGTATCGACAGACTGCTGGAGAACGTCGACTCCAATTACGCCAGCGTCCTCGTGGCCGCCAAGCGCGCGCGCCAGATCAACAGCTACTACCACAACCTCGGCGAGGGCACATTCGACGAGTTTCCCCCTCCGATGGTGGACACTGCATCCAAGAACTACCTCACGATCGCCCTCGAGGAGGTAGCAGCGGGAAAGATCAAGTACCACTACAGGTGACCGCATGGCGGCGCGCTGCGGCGTCCTCGATCGCTCGTGTGCGTAGCACACGTCGCTCACTGCGGTCTTGCATCGCTTGCCCTGCGGCCCCCTGACCTCTAAAACCAGGTCATGTCCCGAATCCTGCTCGGCGTGAGCGGCGGCATCGCCGCGTACAAGGCGCTCGAGCTCGTGCGTCTGGCGACGGGTGCCGGGCACTCGGTACGCGTCGTACAGACGCCCGCGAGCCGGCGCTTCGTCGGTGCGGCTTCGTTTCAGGCGCTGACCGGGGCGCCCGTGCTCGTCAGCGAGTTCGAGCGCGACCCCACATGTGGGGCGTTTCCTGGACAGCAGCCGCCGGAGCACGAACCGCTGAGCCATCTCGAGCTGGTGGCGAACGCCGAGCTGTACATCATCGCGCCGGCGTCGGCAAACACCATCGCGAAGCTCGCCGCTGGGCTGGCGGACAACCTGCTGAGCAGCTGCGCGCTGGCCGCGGACTGCCCGCTCGTGATCGCTCCGGCGATGAACAACCGCATGTACGAGCACCCGGCGACCCAGGCAAATCTGCAGACGCTGCGCGAGCGCGGCGCTCAGATCGTCGAGCCAGACAGCGGTCGACTGGCGTCCAGGGGCGAGTACGGGATCGGCCGGCTGGCCGAGCCCGTGCGGATATTGGCGGAGAGTGAGGCAACGCTGGCTGAGGCGGCGCCGGCGAACCGCCCCGCGGCGCCGGTTCCCGCGACTGAAGAGGACGGCGCGTGGAGCGGCCTGAGGGTGCTCGTCACGGCGGGGGGCACACGTGAGCCGATCGACAGTGTCAGGTTCGTCGGCAACAGCTCCTCCGGGCGCATGGGTCTAGCGCTCGCGCAGAGCGCTCGAGCAAGGGGGGCGCAGGTGACGGTGATCGCCGCCAATGTCGCGCTGGAGCCTCCGCACGGAGTCATCTGGCGTGAGGTCTCAACCGCCGCCGAGCTGCGCCAGGCCTGCGAGGAGGAGTTCCCGACGTGCAACGTTCTGCTGATGACCGCGGCGGTGGCGGACTTCCGCCCGTCGGCGCCGGCCGCAGGCAAGATCAAGAAGACCGGCCGCGATCGCCTCCAGGTGAAGCTCGAGCCGACCGCAGACGTAATAGCGGGTCTGGCCGCTCAGCGGCGGCCCGGCCAGACGCTCGTCGGGTTCGCCGCCGAGCACGGCGAGCGCGCAATCGAGTGCGGCCGGTCAAAGCTCGAGGGCAAGGACCTGGATGCGGTCGTGGTCAACGACATCTCGCGTCCGGACATCGGCTTCGAGGTGGACGCCAACGAGGTCACGATCATCACCGCTGACGGTGAGCGACACGTGCCGCGTGCGAGCAAGATGCAGGTCGCCGGGGCGATTCTCGACGCCATCGAACGCCTGCGAAGGAGCGGTTAAGCTGATCGGATGGAGAGCGTCTATGACCTTTATCAGCGGGGCTGTGATCTGCTCGACCATGGTGACCATCAGGCCGCGATAGTTCCTCTGAGCAGGGCGCGAGACCTGGAGCCCGACAAGGCCTCGATCCGCGAGGCGCTCGGGAGGGCTCTGTTCCACGCTCAACACTACGAAAGTGCCGCCGCGGAGTTCCAGGCGGTAGCCTCCAGGACGCCCACCAACGACTACGCGCTGTTCTGTCTGGGCCGCTCGATGCAGTTGCTTGGGCGCCACCGCGAGGCCTGTCAGCCGCTGGCGCTGGCCTGCTCGTTGCGGCCCGAGCGCGCCGACTATCGGCTGTATCGCGAACGCGCGCGTCGCGACGCCGAGTACGCCTGATTCGCGTATGCGCCGCCGTGCCGATGCTATGCTCGGAGGACAGCTTTCGTGCTGGCACGTAGGCGCCGGCAGCAGTACCGAGAGTGGGCGCCCGCCCGCTTTTTTTGCGTAAGGACCTAGATGGAGAAGTACGATGACCGCGCTGCAGACAGACATAGAGAGGCTTCTGGCCACAAGCGAGCCGGAGGTCGAGGTGCTGCTCGCCGAGGTGGTGGGCGGCCGGCGGCTGCGCGTGTTCATTGACCATCCGCAGGGCGTCACGCTGGCGCTGTGCGAGCGTGTGAGTGCATGCCTGAACGAGCTGCGCGAGCGCTACTCGCTGGAGGTGTCCTCCCCGGGGAGCGAGCGTCCACTGTCCAAGCCGGCGCACTTCCGCCGCTTTGTCGGGCGCCGGGCCAGGGTGCGGACACGCCATCCGCGGACGGTGATCCGCTCCGAGCGGGCTGGTGGGAGCGTCGGGCGAGCAGTAAACAGCTTCACCGGCGAGCTGGTCGGGGCCTCCGAGGAGGAGATCATGCTCGCCGCCGACGAGGGGATCGTCGCGATCCCCTACGCCGAGATCTGTCGTTCGAACCTCGTCGAGGAGTAGACATGTCACGCGAAATTCTTGAGGCGATGCACGCGCTGGCGCGCGAGAAGGGCATCGAGCCCGAGAAGCTGATGATCGCCTTGGAGGACGCGCTGCTCTCCGCCTACAAGAAGCAGCCCGGCTCGGCCAAGTACGCGCGCGTAGAAATGGACCGCGAGACCGCCGACTTCCGGGTGATCGAACTGATCATCCCCGAGCGTCTCGAGGCGCACCTGATCGTCGAGACGATCGACGAGGAAACGACGATCGACCCCGAGACGGGGGAGATGCGCGAACCCGAGGAACCGGAAATCGACCCGGCGAAGTTCGCCGAATACCGCGACCAGATCGACGAGCGCGACGTCACGCCCGACGACTTCGGCCGCATCGCCGCGCAGACCGCCAAGCAGGTGATCCTGCAGCGCATCCGCGAGGCGGAGCGCGACATGATGTTCGAGGAGTACCGCGACCGTGTCGGAGAGCTGATCACAGGCATCGTGCAGCAGTCGGACTCCCGCTACACGCTCGTGCAGCTGCGCGAACGGGTGGAGGCGCTGCTGCCCAAGTCTGAGCAGGTCGAGGGCGAGCGCTATGACCACTCTCAGCGGATCAAGGCGGTCATCAAGGAGGTCTCGCCTTCGACCAAGGGACCATCAATCATCGTCTCCCGGCGCGATCCGGAGCTGATCAAGAAGCTGTTCGAGCTGGAGGTCCCCGAGATCGCCGACGGCCTCGTGGAAATCGCCAATGTGGCGCGGGAGCCGGGCTACCGCTCGAAGATCGCGGTTGTCTCGAACACCGACGGCGTGGACCCTGTCGGTGCGTGCGTCGGGCCGCGCGGCTCGCGCGTGCGCATGGTCGTCTCCGAGCTGCGGGGCGAGAAGATCGACATCATCCCCCACAACGACGAGCCCGCCCGCTTTGTCGCCAAGGCGCTCTCGCCCGCTCGCGTGCGCGAGGTGCTCGTCGACGACGAGGCTAAGCAGGCGACCGTGATCGTCCCTGACGACCAGCTCTCGCTGGCGATTGGCCGTGAGGGCCAGAACGCACGGCTGGCTGCGCGCTTGACGGGTTGGCGAGTTGACATTCGCTCGGAGACAGAGTTCGCCGCCGAGGAGGCCGAGCACGGCTACGAGGAGGAGGAGGTTCAGGGCCGGTGCGTGGCGATCCTCTCAAACGGCCGGCGCTGCCCGAACGCGTCTTTGCCGGGCTCGCGCTACTGCGGCCTCGAGACCCATCAGGCGCTCGCGAACATCACGACCGACAATGTCGCCGATCTGAACGCGCCCGCCGGTGAGCCTGCGGATGGGGGGGTGGACGACGAGGATGTGCCGGCGCTTGCTCACGACGGCGAGACCGACGCCGCGCCGGATGCGGCGCTTGCCCACGACGGCGAGACCGACGCCGCGCTGGATGCCGAGGCCGCTGTGGAGGCGCCTGCCACGGCGGAGGGGCTCGCCGCCGAGGAGGCGCCCGCCGAGGAGCCAGCACCATAGGCGCTCATGTCCCCCGGCGCAGGTGCGTCGGTTGTGGGCGCAGCGCGCCGAAGCCGGAGCTTGTCAGGATTGCCTTTGGGAGTGCGGGTAAGGGACGGGCACATCGGGCGATGCTCGACCACGACGGTACGCTGCCGGGCCGGGGAGCCTATCTGTGCCGCGGTCGCGACACTAGCGCGGAAGGACCGGCGGCGGACTGCCTGGCGCTCGCCGTCCGCCGGGGCGCAATCGCGCGCGCATTGCGTTGCGCGGTAACCCTGCCCGACGAGCTCGTAGAATCGATTAGCCCATGAGCAAGAAGCGCGTACACGAGATCGCCAAGCAGCAGGGACTCTCCAGCAAGGAGCTGCTGGAGAGACTGAAGGCCGCTGGCTTGGAGATCAAGGCGGCGGCGTCCTCCATCGATGAGGCAGTGGCGTTGCAGGCGCTCAGTGGTGGGAAGAAGGAATCTCCAGTTGATGGCTCTGCTGGTTCGAACGGAGCGCCTGCGGTGGCGCCAACGGTTGAGCGCCAGCCCGCTCCGTCAGCTCCGGCGCCCGCAGCGTCGAATCCAGGTGGGGCTGAGCGCGTGCGTCCCACGCGCGACTCGCGCACGGGCGAGCGCGCGCCGGCCAGCGGCGCGCCGGGAGGCCGCCGGCGGGTGGTGATTGACTCCCAGGCCTCGCGCCGCCAGCAGGGCGGACCGGCCAACCAGCCCCAGCGCCGTCCCCGCCGGGGCAGGCGCAGGCGCGGAACCTACGACGAGACGATCGCGCCGATCGACACGGCCGCGATGGAGGCGACCGACCTGGTGCGCGTGAACTCTGGCTCGACGGTCAAGGACGTAGCCGAGTATCTCGGCGCGCCGGTGCCGGAGGTGATCAAGAA
Source organism: uncultured Solirubrobacterales bacterium (assembly GCA_963755165.1). GTDB lineage: Bacteria > Actinomycetota > Thermoleophilia > Solirubrobacterales > Solirubrobacteraceae > Palsa-744. Next base: position 1,222,681 of record CAVWIT010000003.1, read on the forward strand.
GCTGATGATGCTCGGCGAGATGGCGACACTGACCCAGACGCTCTCCGATGACGCAATTCAGGTACTGGCCGACGAATTCGACAAGAAGATTGAGATCGTCCACGCCGCCGACGATGTCGAGGTCGAGCCCGTGTTCGAGGACTCAGACGAGGACATGATCGAGCGCCCACCGGTCGTGACGATCATGGGACACGTCGATCACGGCAAGACGTCGCTGCTGGACGCGATCCGCCAGACCGAGGTTGCCGCCGGCGAGGCGGGGGGCATCACCCAGCACATCGGCGCCTATCAAGTGCGTCATGGCGGCAAGGAGATCACGTTCTTGGACACGCCCGGTCACGAGGCGTTCACGGCGATGCGCGCGCGGGGCGCGCGCGTGACCGATCTCGCGGTGATCGTCGTCGCGGCCGACGACGGCGTCAAGCCCCAGACCGAGGAGGCGATCGATCACGCCAAGGCGGCGGAGGTGCCGATCGTCGTGGCGGTCAACAAGATCGACAAGGAGGGTGCCCAGCCCGAGCGCGTGCGCACGGAGATGACCCAGCACGGGCTGCAGCCCTCCGAGTGGGGTGGAGAGATCGAGTTCGTCGACGTCAGCGCCAAGACACGTCAGGGCCTCGATGCGCTGCTCGACACGATTCAGGTTGTCACCGATCTAGAGGAGCTCAGAGCCAACAGCGACGCGCCGGCCTCGGGGACTGTCATCGAGTCAAAGCTCGATCCTGGGCGTGGGCCGGTCGTGAGCGTGTTGATCGGACGCGGGACGCTGAACGTCGGCGACGCACTGGTCGCGGGCTCGCACTTTGGGCGGGTGCGGGCGATGCACGACTTCATCGGCGCGCGTGTCAAGCACGCCACGCCCGGCCAGCCTGTCGAGGTGCTCGGCTTCGACGGCGTTCCCGAGGCGGGCGAGCTTGTACGGGCTGTCGAGAACGAGCGCCGTGCTCGCCAGCTCGCGGGCGAACGCGCGAACCGCCTGAAGACCGAGGCGCTTGCGCGGCGCTCCGGGCGCAAGGTTTCGCTGGAGGACGTGTTCAAGCTCGCCCAGGAGGGGACCGTCAAGGAGCTCGGCCTCGTCGTCAAGGCCGATGTCGCCGGATCGCTGGAGGCAATCGAGGATGAGATCGCCAAGCTCCCGCAGGAAGAGGTCAACGTCAACATCATCCACCGCGGCGTCGGCGGCATCAACGAGTCCGACGTGATGCTCGCCGCGGCCTCGCAGGGACTGATTCTGGCATTCAACGTGCGTCCCGTCGGCGAGGCCCGCCACGCTGCCGAGCGCGAGGGCGTGGAGATCCGCTCCTACTCGGTGATCTACCGCGCGATCGAAGAGCTGCGCGCCGCGATGCAGGGCATGCTCGAGCCGACCGAGGTCGAGACGCCGCTCGGGCAGGCGGAGGTGCGCCAGCTGTTCCGCGCGTCGCGGATCGGGACGATCGCCGGCTCGTTCGTCACTGAGGGCAAGGTCACGCGCGGCGCGCGGGTGCGTGTCGTGCGCGAGGGGACAGTCATTTACGACACGACCATCGCGAGCCTGCGCCGCTTCAACGAGGACGCGCGCGAGGTCGCCGCGGGATACGAGTGCGGGATCGTGCTCGCAAACTTCCAGGATCTGCGGGAGGGCGACATCCTGGAGACCTACGAGACGCGCTTGCAGGAGCGAGAATTGAGCTGAATGTAGGATGAGCGCTTCGGGACGTATGCGGCGCGTCGACGAGGCGATCAGGCAGGTGCTCGGCGACGCGGTTACAGGAGAGCTGAAAGACCCTCGAGTTGGATTTGTGACCGTGACAGATGTCAGGACAAGCGCCGACCTACGCCATGCGCGGGTGTACTTCAGCGTGCTCGGCGACCAGGGGGCCCCCTCCAACGGCCTCCAGCGTGAGAATACGCTCGAGGGTCTGCGCCACGCGCACGGCTACCTGCAGGGACGACTCGCCTCGGAGTTGCGCCTGAAGCGCACGCCGACGCTCGAGTTCTCCTACGACGACACAACCGACCGGGCGCTACGCGTCGAGGAGCTGCTGGACGAGATCGAGGGCGCGTGAGCGAGGGCATCGAGAGCACCGAGGTCACGCGCGAGCGGGTGCTCGAGCGTATCTACGCAGACTCGCGCTTCGTTCTCGCCGCGCACGAGAGCCCGGATGGCGACGCGCTCGGCTCGCTCGTGGGGATGCAGGGGCTGCTCACCGAGCTGGGCAAGGACTCGCGGATGTTCATCGCACCGGCGGATCTGCCCCTTCCTTACGAGTACCGCTTCTTCGAGCTCGACGGTCTGATCTCCTCTCCGCCGGCGGATATCGCGCGGCGCACCGTCGTGTTCCTGGATTGCGGCAACATCGACCGCAACTCGGCGAGCGTGCTGCAACAGGGCAGCCACCTGCTGAACATCGACCATCACCACGACAACACCCGCTTTGGCACGCTCAATCATGTCGTGCCGGACGCCTCGTGCACCGCGGAGATCGTGTGGGATCTGATGCACGGCCTTGACGTGAAGCCCACACTGGAGGTGGCGCGGGCGCTGTATGTCGGGTTGATCACCGACACCGGGCGGTTCATGTACGAGAACACCGGTCCGCGCGCGCACGAGATGGCTGCCGAGATGATCGGAGCCGGCGTTGACGTGCAGGACGTGTATCGGCGACTGTACGAGGAGATGCCCCAGGCGAAGCTCGCGCTGCTCGCGCTCGCCCTGGATCGGATGCAGCGCTTCGATTCGGGTGAGCTGACCCTGGCGGCGCTCAGCGCCGAGGACTTTCGCGACGCAGAAGCCGAGGACAGCTACTCCGAGGGCATCATCGATCACCTGCGCGCCGTGCAGGGCACGAAGGTCGCGGTGCTCGTGCGCGAGCTGAGCAGCGGCGAGCGCATCGGTCAGCGCAAAGTGTCGCTGCGCGCGACCGACGACCATGTGGACGTCTCGCGTATAGCGCGCGAGCAGGGCGGTGGCGGACACAGGCGCGCGGCGGGGTTCTCGACGACGCTCGAGCTCGAGCCGCTGATCCAGTTCCTGCGCCGCGCAATCGCCGAGCAGCTGCATCCCGCGCCCGCACCGGCGTGAACGGCATCCTGTTGATCGACAAGCCCGCGGGGATGACCTCACACGATGTGGTCGCGCTCGTCAAGCGGGCGCTGGGTGGAGTTAAGGTCGGGCATGCCGGCACACTCGACCCCTTCGCCACGGGCTTGCTGATCGTGCTGGTCGGTCAGGCGACGAAAGCGCAGCGGCAGCTGATGGAGCTGCCCAAGCGCTATGAGACGGTCGCGCGCCTGGGATCGACATCGAGCACCGGAGACACCGAGGGGGAGATAGTACACACCGGCAGGCTTCCGCCCAACCCGCCCCCGCTGCCGACTGGGCTCCTCAGACAGCGCCCGCCCCGGCATTCGGCCGTGAAGATCGGCGGCGAGCGCGCCTACAAGCGCGCGCGTCGTGGTGAGCAGTTTGAGATGCCCGAGCGGATCGTGACCGTCCACCGCTTCGAGCAGATCTGGAGGGATGAGAATCCCCCCCACCCGCGCGCGGGCTATGAGATCGAATGCTCGGCGGGCACTTACGTGCGCTCGCTGATCGCAGACCTCGGCGACGCCTACTGCATCGAGCTCAGGCGCACCGCGATCGGGCCGTTCGAGGTGAACGAGGCGGTGCCGCCGCCACCGCGCAACCAGCCGTGGGAGGCTCCCCCGCTGATCACGCTCAGCCAAGCGCTTGCGGCGCTGCCCAAATAGGCTGTGCGTCCGTGCACATCACGCGCCTTCCTGATGTCACACCGCCCAACGAGGGCGCTCCCCCCGCGCGCAGCGTCGCCGTCGGCACGTTCGACGGCGTGCACCTCGGTCACCGCGCGGTGATCGACGGCTCGGACAGCGTGCTCACGTTCGAGCCGCACCCAGTCTCGGTCATCGCGCCCCAACACACGCCGAAGCTGCTGACGACGCTCGACGTCAAGGCCGAGCTGATCGCCGGCCTCGGTGTGCGGGAGCTGATCGTGATCCCATTCGACATCGAGTTCGCGTCGCACACGGCGGATGAGTTCATCTCCGAGGTGCTCGTCGGTGCGCTGGGGGCGCAGCGGGTCGCGATCGGCGAGAACTTCCGCTTCGGGCACCGGGCTCAGGGGGACCCGCGACTGCTAGCCGCCGATCGGCGTTTTGAGACGGTCGTGCATCTGCTGCTGGAGGTCGACGGGGAGATCGTCTCCTCGAGCCACATTCGCGGCCTGGTGCTCGCGGGCGAGGTCGATCAGGCCGCGCGGTTTCTCGGCGCGCCGTTTCAGCTACGCGGCGAGGTCGTCCACGGCGACGAGCGCGGGCGCGAGCTGGGGTTTCCGACCGCGAACCTCGTGCCCAAGGAGGCGCTCGCATGTCCCGGCCATGGCGTGTACGCATGCCTCGCCAACGGCGAGATCCCCGCCGCCGTCAGCATCGGCGTGCGCCCCACATTTGAAACCGGTCGCGGCGAGCTGATCGAGGCATACCTGATCGACTTCGACGGCGATCTGTACGGCAGCACCCTGCGCCTGGACTTCCTCTCGCGCCTGCGTGGCGAGCGTCGCTTTGACACGCCACAGGCGCTGATCGAGCAGATGCGCCATGACGTCTTGCGCACGCGCGAGATCGCGGAGGCTCGCTGAGCACTCTGCTACCGTTGACGCGCACGATGACCGCCATCACCGCAGAGCGCAAGCGCGAGATCGCCGCCAAGTTTGGGTCGGGTGAGCAGGACACCGGCAACACTCGTGTCCAGGTCGCGCTGCTGACCGAGCGCATCAACCATCTCACCGAGCACCTGCGCGAGCAGTCCAAGGATCATCACTCCCGGCGCGGCCTGCTGATGCTCGTCGGGCGCCGCCGGCGCTTTCTGGACTACCTGCGCCGCCGCGACCTCGAGGGCTACCGCACGCTCATTAAAGAGCTCGGCCTGCGCAAGTAGGCTGAGACGAACGTGGCCCGCGGCGCGGATCCTTTGTCCTCGGTCGCTCGCGTGCGTAGCGTCCACGCCGGCCGAGCTGCCGGGCGTCGAGCTGCTGCGCGAGGGTCTCACCGTGGCTCTCACCGCCGTCTGACGCGAACCGGCCAAGTGGGCTCGCGTCCGCTAAGCTCCGCTGGTTCGGAATAAAGATAAACACGATCCGCCGGGGACACGTGTCCCGACCCGACGGGCGGAGCACAGGAAGGTAGAAAGAGAATATGAGCAGCAATGACGCCGTTACGCGGGTCTCCGTGGAGATCGCCGGCAGCGAGATTTCGTTTGAGACCGGCAGGATGGCCAAGCAGGCCTCCGGTGCCGTGGTTGTCCGCCAGGGAGACACGATGGTCCTTGCGACCGCTGTCGCTGGAAGCCTGCGCGATGTCGACTTCCTCCCGCTGACGGTGGATGTCGAGGAGCGCATGTACGCCGCCGGGAAAATCCCCGGCTCATTCTTCAAGCGCGAGGGCCGCCCAGGCGAGAAGGGCACTCTCACCGCGCGCATGATCGACCGCCCAATCAGACCGCTGTTCGGAAAGGAATGGCGTTATGACACCCAGCTCGTAGCGATCCCGCTGTCGATCGACCAGGTCCACCCCTACGACATCCTCGCGATGAACGGCGCCTCCGCGGCGCTGATGATCTCCGACATACCGCTGCCGACGCCCGTCGGCGCCGTGCGCATCGGCAAGATCGACGGCAACTTCGTCGTCAACCCCCGGGAGGCCGACCTGCTTGGAGACGCCGAGGATGGCGGTTCCGACCTGGACCTGATCGTCGCCGGCACCGAGGAGGCGATCCTGATGGTCGAGGCGGGCGCCAACGAGATTCCCGAGGCCGAGATCCTCGACGCGCTGGACATCGCTCACGCGGAGATCAAGAAGCTGTGTGCGCTGCAGCGCGACCTCGCGGCCAAAGTCGGTAAGCAGAAGAAAGTCTTCGAGACGATCGCCGTCGATCAGGACCTGCTCGAGCGGATCCGCGCCTCGCACGGCAAGGCGCTCGACGACGCCACGCAGGTTGAGGACAAGCTCGAGCGCCAGGACGCCACCAAGGCGGTCGAGGCGGCAATCATCGAGCAGCACGCCCCGGTGGCGCCCGAGGGCGCATCCGAGGATCAGCTGACGGTCGCCAAGCAGCGTCGCGCGGCGGTTCAGCTAGCGTTCGACAAGCTCGAGAAGTCGATCATCCGCGAGCGCATCGCCGTGCACAAGAAGCGCCCCGACGGTCGCGCCGAGAACGAGATCCGCGACATCACGATCGAGGTCGGCGTCACGCCGCGCACCCACGGCTCGGCGCTGTTCACGCGCGGACAGACGCAAGCGCTCAGCGTCGTGGCGATGGGCACGCTCAAGGAGGAGATGCGCATCGACACGCTCGGCCTGGAGACCAAAAAGTACTACTGGCACCACTACAACTTCCCGCCCTTCTCGGTCGGGGAAGCGGGTCGCATGGGCGGCGTCAAGCGCCGCGACATCGGTCACGGCGCGCTCGCCGAGCGCGCGCTGGCGCCGATGGTGCCCGCGATCGAGGAGTTCCCCTACTCGATCCGCGTGGTCTCGGACATCCTGGAGTCAAACGGCTCTTCCTCGATGGCCTCGGTCTGCGGCTCCTCGCTGTCGCTGATGGACGCCGGGGTGCCGATCAAGCGTCCGGTCGCCGGAATCGCGATGGGCCTGATCAAGGAGGGCGACGACTACATCGTCCTGACCGACATCGCCGGCGTGGAGGATCACCTCGGAGACATGGACTTCAAGGTGGCCGGCACCGAGCGCGGCATCACGGCGCTGCAGATGGACATCAAGATCACGGGCGTCACGTTCGACATCCTGCGCGACGCGCTCACGCAGGCCAAAGAGGCCCGCACGTTCATCCTCGGCAAGATGGCCGACGTCATCGGCACGCCACGCGAGCAGCTGAGCCAGTTCGCACCGCGGATCCAGACGATCCAGATCGACCCCTCGCAGATCGGCCTTTTGATCGGCAAGGGCGGGGAAACGATCAGGGGTCTCTCTGAGGAGTACGAGTCCCAGATCGACGTCAACGACGACGGTCAGGTCTTGGTCTACTCGGCCAACGGCGATCTCGGCGATGCGCTCGCCGAGCGCATCCGCGTGATGATGAAGGAGATCGAGGTCGGCGACGAGTTCCTCGGCAAAGTCGTCAAGACGACGACGTTCGGCGCGTTCGTCGAGCTGACCAAGGGCACCGACGGGCTGCTGCACATCTCCAACGTCTCGCCCGGCGAGCGCGTGGAGACCGTCGAGGACGTGCTCAATCGCGGCGATGAGATCAGCGTGCGCGTGGTTGAGGTGGACCGTGAGCGCGGTCGCATCGGCCTGCGTCTAGCCGAGGACCCCGAGATTGCCGGCAAGTCCGTCGAAGAGCTCGCGAGTGTCACCGCCGGCGGTGGTGGTGGTGGCGGCGGGCGCCCACCACGCGAGGGCGGCTCACGGCGCAACGGTCGCGAGGGCGGCGGTGGACCCCGGCGCGACGGCGAGCGTGGCTCGGGCCGTCCCCGGCACGGGTCCGAGCGCGATCGCTAGCAGGCGCGGCAACAGCCCGCGCCGGCGACCGCAGGATATGAGCGAACACCGCACCACCACGCTGCCGGATGGTGTGCGGGTGATCACCGAGCGCATCGAGAACGTGCGCTCGGTGGCGCTCGGCTTCTGGATCGGCACGGGCTCGGCGATGGAGTCAGACGCGCAGGCGGGCACGAGCCACTTGCTCGAGCACATGCTGTTTCGCGGCACCGAGCGCTACCGCTCGCACGAGATCGACGAGATCTTCGATGCGATGGGCGCGGAGGCCAACGCCGGGACCGACCGCGAAAGCACTTCGCTGTACACGCGCATCATGGACCGTCATCTGGAGCGCGCGTTCGATGTCGCCGCCGAGATGGTCTGGCGCCCGCGCTTTGAATCGCTGGAGGCCGAGCGCGAGGTTGTGCTCGAGGAGATCGCGATGTACGAGGACGACCCCCAGGACCGCGTGTTCGACGTCCTCGGCGAGGCCGTGTTCGGCTCACACCCGCTGGGACGCGCCGTGATCGGGACAGCCGCGGTCGTGGGCGCGGTCACGCGGGAGGAGCTACAGGACTTCCATGGCGAGCGCTATGCGCCACAGCGGATCGTGGTCGCTGCAGCGGGGTCGATCGATCATGACACGCTCATCGGGCTGGTCCGGGCCGCGAGCCCGGGTGGCGAAGACGACAGCGCCACGCAGCCAGGCACGGCGAATGGGACCGCCCCGTCGCACACGCCACAGCCCGACCCCGTGTTCGAGCGTAGGGTGCGGTTCCTGCGCAAGGACACCGAGCAGTATCACGTGTGCCTCGGCGGGCGAGGCATATCCCGCCACGACGAGCGCCGGTTCGTGCTGCGGGTGCTTGAAGGTGTGCTCGGGGGCACGTCTTCCTCGCGACTGTTCCAGGAGGTGCGTGAGCGCCGGGGGCTGGCCTATTCGGTGTTCAGCTTCTCGAGCCATTACGCCGACACCGGCGAGGTCGGGCTGTATGTCGGCACGCGCCCGGACAATCTGGACGAGGCTGTGGCCACGATTGCGCAGGAGCTCGAGCGTTTCGTCGAGGATCCCGCGAGCCCGCAGGAGCTGGATCGTTCGCGCGAGAACCTCAAGGGCCGCGTTGCCCTGTCGCTCGAGTCCACGGCGGCGCGTATGAACCGTCTCGGATCGGCGCTGCTCGGCGGCGTGCCGGTCTACTCGGTCGATGAGATCGTGGACCGGATCGACGCGGTCACGGTTGGGGACCTACGCGAGCTGGCGCGGGAGCTGTTTATGCCCGAGACTCTCTCGATCGCCGGAGTCGGCGCTGAGGAGGACGCGTTTCGCCGGGCGCTCGCTCCGCTGGAGAAGGTGGCGGCATGATGGCACGCGGAGCGAGAGGAGCGCCGTCGTCGTGATCAGGGTCGCGGTCGCGGGGGCGGCGGGACGGATGGGCGCAACCGTGTGCGCCGCCATCGATGGCGCGCCGGACATGGAGCTCGTCGCGCGCGCTGACCCACAGCTGGGTATCGCTCTGGCCGAGGTGCTGACCGACGCAGAGGTCGTGGTCGACTTCACCCGCCCGGACACGGCCCTCGAGAATGCGCTTGCCTGCGTGCGGGCCGGGGTGCACGTCGTGATCGGCACGACCGGGTTTGACATCGAGCCGCTGCTGGCCGATCTTCGATCGGTCCACACGGCGGATGGCCTGCCGCAGGCGAACGTGTTGATCGCCCCGAACTTCGCGATCGGGGCGGTGCTGATGATGCGTTTTGCCGCCCAGGCCGCCGAACACATGGCCCGCGCGGAGATCGTCGAGCTCCACCACGATGGCAAGCTCGACGCGCCCAGCGGGACGGCCAAGCTCACGGCGCAGCTGATGGCGGCGGCGAGCGGGGATCCGGAAGGGGCGGGCGGGATTCCAATTCACTCGGTACGCCTGCCCGGCCTCGTTGCCCACCAGGAGGTGATCCTCGGCGACGTCGGCCAGACGCTGAGCATCCGTCACGACACGACCGGCCGCGAGGCGTTCATGCCAGGCGTGCTGCTCGCTGTGCGCCGTATCGGCGAGCTTGGCGAATCGCCGATGGTGGGGCTGGAGCGGCTGCTGTTCTGAGCGGCGCGCGCATGGAATACTCCAACGCATGAATCTAGGCACGATCCTTACGGCGATCGTCACGCCCTTCGACGCCTCCGGGCGCATAGACGAGGACGCGTTCGTCGCGCTCATGGCCCATCTCGCGCGCAACGGCTCGGACGGGTTCGTCGTCGCCGGGACGACCGGCGAGGCCGCGACGCTGACCGACGAGGAGCACCTCGGGCTGATCGACCTGGCCGTGCGCGAGCGCCCGCCCGGGACGAGCATCGTCGCGGGGACCGGCACGAACGACACGCGCCACGCCGTCCATCTGACCGAACGCGCCACCGAGCTTGGCGCGGACGCGCAGCTGAGCGTCACCCCCTACTACAACCGGCCCAGCCGACTGGGTCTGCGCCGCCACTACGAAGCGATCGCACGAGCGACGGATCGACCGATCCTGCTCTACAACATCCCCGCCCGCACCGGCACGAACATGCCCCCCGACCTACTCGCAGAGCTCGCGCAGATCGAGGGGATCGAGGGCGTCAAGCAGTCCAACCCCGCAGAGCTGCAACTCATCGACGGCCTGGAGCTCTACACCGGCGACGACGCCACGTTCGCACGCACGCTGGACATGGGCGGCGCCGGGGGCATCCTCGTCGCCAGCCACATCGTCGGCTCAGAGCAGCGGCGCATGGTCGACGAGCCCGAGCATCGTCAGGAGATCGACGCCTCCCTGCGTGACGTCTACGAGACGCTGTTCCTGACCACGAGCCCCACCTGCACGAAGGCTGCTCTGAACCTGCTCGGCCTGCGCGCGGGCACCACGCGCCTGCCGATCGTGGACGCCACAGCGGAAGAGACCGCGGCGGTGCGCGCGATGCTCGAACGCCACGGCCTCCTTCCTGTCCCACCCGCCCGAGTACACGCGTGAGCTCCACGCTGCGCGTCCTGCCCCTCGGCGGACTGGGGGAGATCGGCAAGAACATGACCGTCATCGAGCAGGACGACCGCATCGTCGTCGTCGATGTCGGCCTGCGCTTTCCGACGCCCGAGATGGTCGGGATCGACCTCGTCCTGCCCGACTTCTCCTACCTGCGCGAGCGTGCGCGTGACATCGAGGCGATCGTCGTCACGCACGGCCACGAGGATCATCTCGGCGCGCTGCCCTGGGTGTTGCGCGAGCTGGCCTCCAACGGCGCCAGCCCGCCGGTGTACGGAGGCCCCCTGACGCTCGCGATGGCGCGCTCCAAGCTCGAGGAGCACAAGCTCAAGGACATCGAGATGAACGACGTTTCGCCGGGTGAGGCTTTGGATCTCGGTCCGTTCGAGCTGGAGCTGATCCACATGACCCATTCGATCCCCGACTCCTGCGCGATCGCGCTCGGCACCGAGCTCGGCACGGTGCTGATCACCGGCGACTACAAGTTCGACCAGACGCCCGTCGACGGCCCGCCCGCGGACGTCTCGCGCTTGGCCGAGCTCGGGCGCGAGGGGGTTCTGCTTCTCTGCGGGGACTCAACGAACGTCGACCGTCCCGGCTTCTCCCCGTCGGAGTCGGTCGTCGGCCCGCACCTGGAGGAGGTGTTCGCGCGCTGTCAGGGACGGATCGTCGTCACCAGCTTCGCGTCGAACATCCACCGCGTCCAGCAGGTCATCGACGCTGCCGCGGCCCTCGATCGCAAGGTCGCGCTGGTCGGGCGCTCGATGCGCAAGAACGTCTCGATCGCCCGTCAGCTCGCTCACGTCGAGGTGCCCGATGGCCTGCTCGTCGGCCCGCGTGAGATCGCCGACTTCCCCGACGAGCGCGTCGTGATCCTCTCCACCGGCTCTCAGGGCGAGCCCCTGAGCGCGCTGCGGAGGATGGCCCATCGCGACCATCCGCAGGTGCAGCTGCGCGGCGGCGACACCGTTGTCTTCTCCGCCACGCCTGTCCCCGGCAACGAGCGCGCGGTGAACGAGACGATCGACCGCCTCTACCACATCGGCTGCGACGTAATCACCCCTCAGGATGCGCCAGTGCACGCTTCCGGGCACGGCTACGCCGAGGAGGTCAAGCTGATGCTCAACCTCGTACGCCCGCGTTACGTCATGCCCTTCCACGGCGACTTCAAGCGCCTGCGCCTGCACGCCCAGCTCGCAGAGGCCGTCGGCGTCGCGCCCGAGGACATCTTCCAGGGAGACAACGGTCTGCCCCTGGACATCGATCCGCGTAGCGGCGCGCGCTTCGGCTCGCGCGAGCAGTCGGGAATGATCTTCGTCGACGGCGTCGAGATCGGCGACATGGCCGACGTCGCCCTGCGCGACCGGCGCATGCTCTCCGCGGACGGCATCTTCATTGTCGTCGCCACCATCGCCGAGCAGGACGGGCGCTCTGTGGCCGACCCCGAGGTCATCTTCCGGGGCGTCCCGTTCATGGACGAGGCGGACGAGCTCGTGGACGAGATCCGCGTAACCGTCGAGTCCTCCTTGCGCCGCGCCGCCGTCGAGGAGATCCGGGAGGTGGACCTGCTCCAGCAGGTTTTGCATGACGACCTCGCGCAGCTGGTCTACGACCGGCTCAAGCGGCGGCCGATGGTGTTGCCGGTTGTAGTGGAGGTGTAGCGGCGTCTGTCGCGGCAGGCAGATCGACGACGAACCGTGCGCCGTGAGGAACACGGTTCTCCAGTCTGACCGAGCCGCCGTGGGACTCCGCAACCGCGTGCACGATCGCCAGACCGAGACCGAACGAGCCCCCTCGGTCCCCGGCGCCGCGGACGAAGCGCTCGAACAGGGTTGGCGCGAGCTCCGCCGGCACACCCGGGCCGTCGTCCTCGACGATCAGCTCGGCCTGACCATTCACCAGGCGCGTGCTGACCCGGATCTCGCTCCCCGGGGGAGTGTGGCGCAGGGCGTTCTCGATCAGGTTGATCGTCAGTCTGTGCAGCTCATCGCGCGCCCCCTGCACCGGGGCCGGCCGGACGTCCAGCTCGATGTCATGCGCATCGCTGACGGGCCCCAGCTCGCCCGCGGCCTCGACCACGATCTGGTCCAGGGCGCACGGCTCGTGCGCGACGACGCGCCCCACATCGGTGCGCGCGAGCAGCAGCAGGTCGGCCACCAGCCGGCGCATGCGCTGGGAGGAACGCAGCGCCGAGCGGGCGGCGTCGCCCTGATCTCCGTGCAGCGAGTCGGCCAGCAGCTCGAGGTTCGCGAGCACGCTCGTCAGGGGGGTGCGCAGCTCGTGCGAGGCGTCGGCGACGAATCGGCGTTGGCGCGCCAGCATCGCCTCGGTCTCGCCCCGCGCGGCGTCCAGCTCCCTGAGCATGCCCTCCAGGGTGCGCGCGAGCTCGGCCACCTCGTCGTCGGCTTGCGGCTGGGGGACAGTGCGAGAGGGGTCGCGGGTACGCGCGATCTCCGCGGCGGCACCCGTCAGCTCGGCGACCGGCGCCATCGCGCGGCGGGCGATCGCCATGCCTGCAATGAGCGCGAACACGCTTCCCGCCAGCACCCCGAAAAACAGGAACAGCTCGACGCGCTTGACTGTCGCCTCGGTGTCCGCGACCGAGCGCCCGTACTGGATGACCACCCGTCCGATCGGCTCGCCGCTGCCGGCGATGCGGATAAGCGCGGGGCGGCTGACCACGCGGTAGCCGGAGATCGTATGCGGTGCGTTCGACGGCGCACCGAGGTTCGGCGCGTTCGAGGGCGCCTGTTCGATCGTGGCCCCGCCAAGCGTGAGCACGCGAATGGCGGCCTCCTGCTCGGGTGTGACGAGATCCGCGAGCGGCGGTTCGATCGATTCGATCCTGTAGGTCGCCGGATCGACCTTGATGTTCAGCTGCGAGGGCAGCTGCTGGGCGGTCGTTTCGACCTCGCGATTGAAGTCAGAGCGGATACGGCGCACGGTCAGCGAGCCGATCGCGATCGCAAACGCACACAGGATCGTAAACGTCAGCAGCGCCGACACGCCCGCCAGACGCGTGCGGATCGGCAGGCGGTCGAACGCAGCCGTCAGTTTCTGGATGGCGCGACGGGGGGCGCTCGAGGCGTCGGCGACATCCGAGGTGTCTTGGTCACCGTCAATACGCGCGGGCTCAGGGCGTGGGGGCTCAGGCTCTGAGGACGTAGCCCGCTCCTCGGATGGTGTGCAGCAGCCGAGGCTCACCCTCGGCCTCCAGCTTGCGACGCAGGTTCGAGACGAACACCTCGATCGTGTTCGTCGTGGAGAACGGGTCATAGCCCCACACCTCGTCGAGCAGACGCTGGCGTGAGATGACGATGCGCTCGTTGCGCATAAGGTACTCGAGCAGCTCGAACTCGCGCTGGGTGAGCTCGACCGTGCGCTCGCTCCGGATCACCTCGTGTGTGTCCACGTTCAGCGACAGGTCGGCCACGCGCAGCGGAGCCGAACCACGCGGGGGACGGCGGCGCAGCAGCGCGCGCATCCGCGCCAGCAGCTCCTGGCGCTCGAACGGCTTGACCAGGTAGTCGTCCGCGCCGGCGTCCAGACCCTCCACGCGCGACTCCAGTGCGTCGCGGGCGGTGAGGATCAAGATCGGCACATCGTCCTCTGCGCGCAGGCTGCGCGCCACCTCCAGCCCGTCCAGCCCAGGCAGGCCCAGGTCGAGGATCACCAGATCAGGCGCGAACGCGCGCCCGTGCTCGAGCGCGGCGGGACCGTCGGGCGCGGCGCGCACCTCGTACCCCTCCATTCTCAGTGAGCGCAGCAGGGCTTGGGCGATGTCCTCGTCGTCCTCGACGACGAGAACTCTGGGAGCGCGGGAGAAGTCGTTCATGAGCAGGCCTCTTTATTTACCGAATTGCAGTAAAGCGATCGTAAGGGAGGTTCCCAAGGCCCGGCGTCGAAGTTGCGCGGGGATGAGTACCACCAGGAGGCGCTCGGCAGCGCCACGGAAGACGACTGCGAAAACCGCCGCCAAAAGGCGTGCGCGTACACGCGCACGTTATCGCCGCGCGAGAGACACGAGGTTCGTGCTGCCGCGAGATCTGGTGGCGCGGTTGCGGCAACTGCACAAGCCCGAGCTCGATCAGCGCCAGCGCGACATGCTCGGCTTCGGGATGATCGCGCTGGGCGTCTTCCTGGGCTTCGTCCTCTACGGCGGCTGGAACGGAGGCGGCGCCGGCAGCGGGCTGACCGAAGCGCTCGGCTGGTGCGTGGGCCGGGCGAAGGCGCTCGCCCCGATCGCGCTGGTCGCCGGCGGCGGGGCGATGCTGGCGCGACCGGTATGGCCCGAGATGCGCCCGCTGCGGACGGGCGCCGCGTGTCTGGCCGGAGCCGTGACGATGGCCCTGGCCGCTGGAACGCTCGGGGTGAGCTCGGGCGCGAGCCCGAACACGGATGAATCGTCGTGGTCGAGCGTGTTCCTGCAGGCGCACGGCGGCGTTGTGGGCGAGGCGCTGTATCAGGCGGCACACAGGTCGGTACAGAGCGTGGGCGTGGACATTCTCGTGGTATTTCTGCTGTTCGTCGGTCTGACGCTGCTGACTGGCGCCTCGCCGGCAGGTGTGCTGCGGTCAGGCGGAGAGCGTCTCTGGAAGCTGGCGCGGGGCTTGCGCAGGCAACCGGAGTCTGTTGCCTGCGAGCCGTTACTGCCTCCCGAGCCGGCGTCCGGGGATCTGATCGTAAGAGCGACTCATGTGGAGGCGCCATCGCAGGACGAGACGCCAGACCAAGATTTCGTTGAAGTCGATCTGCAGGAAGAGGGCGAGGAGAACGAGGCGATCACAGGGGTCGCCCACGCCGACGCAGGCGACCCGGACCGGCTGACACCGCAGGGCCGCTACCGGGACAGCGTGACCGAAGACCCCGACTTCGTGTGGGAGCTGCCCGACGCGGGCAGGCTGCTCACGCGCTCCACCGGCGAGCAGGCGCGGCCCGACACGGCCGGCCAGGAGCGAACGGCGGTAGGGCTGGTCGAGGCGCTGGGGCATTTCGGCGTGCAGGCGAAGGTGATCGGGACGGTCGCGGGACCGCACATCACCCGCTATGAGCTGCGCCTGGCGCCCGGCACGAAGGTCGCGAAGGTCACGCAGCTGAAGGATGACCTGGCGTACGCCCTCGCGGCGACGGACATCCGCATCCTCGCGCCGATCCCGGGCAAGCAGGCGGTGGGAGTCGAGGTGCCCAACGCGCGCCGGCGGATCGTGCGGCTGGGAGACGTGTTTCAGCAGCCGCCGAGGGACTGGTCGCCGCTGACAGTGTGGCTTGGCAAGGACGTGGCGGGTAAGGCGATCGGCGCGGACCTGGCGAAGATGCCGCACCTGCTCGTCGCGGGAACGACGGGCGCGGGCAAGTCGGGCGCGATCAACGCGATGCTCTCCAGTGTCCTGCTGCGCTCAAGCCCGCACGAAGTTCGCCTTGTGCTGGTGGACCCCAAGCAGGTTGAGCTCAACCACTACGAGTCAATCCCGCATCTGCTGACGCCCGTGATCACGAACCCGCGGATGGCGGCGAACGCGCTGGGGAATCTCGTGCGCGAGATGGAGCAGCGCTACGGGACGATGTCACTCGCGCGCACACGCAGCCTGATCGAGCTCAACAAAGCGCGCGCGGGGCGCGGCGAAGCGCCGCTGCCGTACATCCTGTGTGTGATAGACGAGCTCGCGGATCTGATGATGGTCGCGCCCGCCGACGTCGAGGACTCGATCATCCGCCTGGCCCAGAAGGCGCGCGCGGTGGGAATTCACCTGGTGCTTGCCACGCAGAGCCCGCGGGTAGACGTGATCACGGGCATGATCAAGGCCAACGTCCCCTCGCGGATCGCGTTCGCGGTCTCCTCCCAGACCGACTCGCGCGTGATTCTCGATCAGAACGGCGCCGAGTCGCTGCTCGGGCAGGGCGACATGCTGTTCAGTCCCGTCGGCACCTCGCGGCTGCAGCGCATCCAGGGTGCCTACATAGACGAGGCGCAGATCGCCAGGTTGACGGATCTTTGGCGCAAGCAGGGCGAGCCCGAGCTGCGCGAGGAGCTGCTGCAGGAGATCAAGCCCTCCGAGCCCGAGGGTGGCGGTCCGGATGAGTTCGACCCCGACGAGGATCCGCTGTTGAAGGACGCGATCGTGCTGGTGGCGGAGATGGGAACGGCGTCAACCTCGATGCTGCAACGCCGGCTGCGGCTGGGCTACACGCGCGCCGGCAGACTGATTGACATGCTCGAGCGCCGCGGTGTGATCTCCGGGTATGAGGGCTCAAAGCCCAGGCAGGTGCTCGTCAGCGAGGCGGATCTGCCGCACGTGCTGGCCGGATTGGAATCCCCACCCACCCAGCCGACAGTGACCGTGAGCGACTAGCCTACGAGCGACATGCCCGAGATCGGTGCAACGCTGCGCGAGGCGCGAATGCGCGAGCGGATCGACGTGTCCGAGATCGAGGCAACCACGAAGATTCGCGCCAAGTACCTGCGCGCACTCGAGAACGAAGAGTGGGACCTGCTGCCCGGCCCCACCTTCGTTAAGAGCTTTCTGCGTACGTACGCGGGCGCGCTGGGCTTGGACGGCAAGGCGCTGGTCGAGGAATACCGCCTGCACAACGAGCGTCCGAGCGAGCCGCCCGAGCCGATCGTGGCCAGTCCGCGGCGCGTACGCGTGCCCCGCGGTCCGGGAGGGTCTGGTCCCTCGCGCGGATACATGGCCCTCGTGGGAATCGTCGGGATCTTGATCGTGCTGCTGATTGTCGGATTGCTCTCTGAGGGCGGCAACGGCGGATCGACGACGAGCAGTACGAGCGCGCGGACGGATACATCCGCCAAGCACCGAACGGGGCGCCCAGGCGTGGTTGGGCGTGGGAATGGCGCGCAGAGGAGTGGGACGACCTCGACCGCGACGGTGTCGCTGTCGCTGCGGGCGACGGGGACGGTGTACGTGTGCCTGATCGGAGAAGGCGGGCGCAGGCTCGTCGCCGGACAGACGCTCGAAGCGGGCATGCGGACGCCGACGTTCCACTCTAGGCACTTCATCCTGACGCTCGGCAACAACGCGGTGACGCTGCTGATCGACGGCACGCCCCGAACGGTGCTCGCCAGCAGCAGCGCTATTGGGTACTCGATCACCAAGGCCGGTCGCGTGACGCTTGCATCCGGACATCTGCCCACCTGCACATGAGCGCACGGATGCCACTGCGCCGGGAGCGGGCGCGGCAAGGCGAAGGATGAGCTGTGAGCGTGCGAGCGGCGATCATGGTGACGGGCACGGAGGTGCTGAGCGGCCGAGTACATGACCGCAACGGCCCGTGGCTGGCCGATCGCCTGCGTGAGTTGGGGGTGGATCTCGCATATGTGACGATCGTGGGGGATCGTCCGGACGACATGGAGACGGCGCTGCGGTTCATGGCCGAGCGGGGGATCGACCTGGTGCTCACCAGCGGCGGGCTGGGGCCAACTGCGGACGACCTCACGGCCGAGGTGGTGGCGCGGTTTCAAGCCCGCCCGATGGTGCTGGACGAGGCGCTGGCCGGGCGCATCGAAGAGATCGTAAGGCCGCTGCTGACGCGCTGGCCGAACCTCGACCCCGAGGCGATCCGGGTCGGCACGCGCAAGCAGGCGACCGTCCCGGAGGGTGCGATCGTGCTCGAGCCGGTGGGGACCGCCCCGGGGCTCGTCGTGCCGCCGGGAGTGATGGCCTCCCTGTCCACCCACGGCCCGACGGTGGTCGTGTTGCCCGGGCCGCCGCGCGAGCTGCAGCCGATGTGGGGCGCGGCGGTGCGCACGGACGCGCTGAGGGAGGCGATTGCGGACGCGACCAGCTACGAGCAGAGGACGATGAGGCTATTTGGGGTACCGGAGTCGGAGATCGCCCAGACGCTGCGCGAGGCCGAAGGACAGGGAATCGAGCTTGGGAAGCTCGAGGTGACGACGTGCTTGAAACGCGGCGAGATCGAGGTCGTGACGCGCTACGAGCCTGACACGGCGGGGGTATATGAGGCGTTTGCGCGAGTCGTGGCCGAGCGCCACGAGGACACGTTGTTCTCGACGGACGGCTCCACCGTGGACGAGCAGGTGGCGAGGATGCTGCTCGAGCGACAGTGGGCGATCGCCGTCGCTGAGTCCTGCACCGGGGGCGAGTTGGCTGCTCGCCTGACCGGCCCGGCGGGCGCGTCGCAGTACGTCGCGGGCGGCGTGGTGGTATACGCGAACGAGGCGAAGGTCGCGCTGGCGGGCGTCGATCCCAGGCTGATCGAGGAGTACGGCGCAGTGTCCGAGCAGGTCGCGCGAGCGTTGGCCGAGGGTGTGCGTGCGCGGATGGGGACCGACGTGGGCGTGGGAGTGACCGGCGTGGCGGGCCCCGGTGGAGGCACCGAGGCCAAGCCTGTGGGCCTCGTGTGGCTGAGCGTCGCCGGCCCGGAGGGCGCGGTGATCGTGCGCTCGGTTAATCTCCCGGGGAGTCGCGCGGATATCAGAGATCGCGCGACGACGGTGGCGCTGCACCTGGTGAGACGATTGCTGCTGGGCGAGGTTGACGGCTGAGCACAGCGATGGCCAATGCTCCCTCCGCCCGCCTGTTCGTAGCGGTCGATCCGCCTGTGGACGTGTGCGAGGAGCTGGCCGCCTGGGCGAGGACGGCGGTGCGGGGGCTTGGCTTGCGTGGTGGCGGGTCGGCGCCCGTGCGCGTGCTCGATCCCGAGTCGCTGCACGTAACATTGTGCTTTCTCGGCAGCCGGCCGGTCGAGGAGATCACGGCGATCGGAGCGGCCTTGGAGGAGTGTGCGCTGCCCGTGGGTGAGCTGTCGGTCGGCGCGCCCCTGTGGCTGCCCCCGCGCCGTCCGCGCGCGCTGGCGGTCGAGGTGCGCGACGATCCCGACAGGGGGCTGGCCGCGCTGCACAGCGCTTTGCTCGACGCCCTCACACGGGTGTGTGACTATCGCAAGGAGCGAAGGCGGTTTCGCGCGCACGTGACGCTCGCGCGCATGCGCGAGGGTCCCCGCGGATCGGGGGGCGGGCGCGTGCTGCCCGCGACGCCCACGCTGTCATTCACACCGGCGTCGATCATCCTGTACCGCTCGTGGCTGTCTCCCGGGGGCGCGTCGTATGAGGCATTGGCGACACGCACGCTCATCCCCTCGTGAGGGAGTCGATCGGGACGGCCCGGACATACGAACAGATGTTCCGTCCGAAGCGATCTCTAACTTTCTCAATCCATCTCGACCGAGGAGTAAGACCATGCCCGTATACGAAGAGGAGAAGGCCGCAAAGGCGCGTGACGCCGCCCTGAAAGGGGCGCTCACCCATATCGAGCGCGAGTTCGGCAAGGGTACGGTCATGCGCATGGGCGACGAGGGCGCGCAGGTGCGCTGCGATGTGATCTCCACGGGCGCGCTGTCGCTCGATCTGGCGCTCGGCATAGGCGGGGTGCCGAGAGGGCGCATCGTCGAGGTGTACGGACCCGAGTCCTCAGGCAAGACGACGCTGATCTACCACGTGCTCGCCGAGGCGCAGAAGCTCGGCGGGGTGTGCGCGTTCATCGACGCCGAGCACGCGATGGACCCGCTGTACGCGCAGGAGATCGGAGTGGACATCGACGAGCTGCTCGTCTCCCAGCCCGACTACGGCGAGCAGGGACTCGAGATCGCCGACATGCTCGTGCGCTCCGGCGCCGTGGACGTGGTCGCGATCGACTCGGTCGCCGCGCTCACCCCGCGCAGGGAGCTGGAGGGTCAGATGGACGATACGAGCGTCGGTGAGCTGGCGCGGATGATGTCCAAGGCGATGCGCAAGCTCGCGGGCAACCTGAATCGAACGCAGACACTGTGCATCCTCACCAACCAGATCCGCGAAAAGGTGGGCGTGATGTTCGGTTCGCCCGAGACCCAGCCGGGCGGGCGGGCGCTGAAGTTCTACGCCTCCCAGCGTCTGGACATCAGGCGCATCGAGACGCTCAAGGAAGGGACGGAGGCAGTCGGCAATCGCGTGCGTGTGAAGGTTGTCAAGAACAAGGTCGCCGCGCCGTTCAGGCAGGCTGAGTTCGACATCGAGTTCGGCAAGGGCATCTCCACGTCCGGGTGTCTGCTCGATCTCGGCCTGGAGCACAACATCGTCTCCAAGTCAGGTTCGTTCTTTTCCTACGGCAAGGACCGTCTCGGCCAGGGCCGCTCGGCCGCTAAGGCCCATCTCGACGCCAACCCGGCGGTGGCCAAGGAGATCGAGCAGAAGATCTACGCCGCGCTGGGCGTCGGCCGCGAGCACGTCACCCCGATCGACCGGTCACCGACAGCGGAGTCGCCGGTGAAGGACGTCGTGCCGGTTGCGATAGTCGAGGAGTCGACCGTGGCGGCAGCCTGAGCAACTCGCGAGCGGGTTAACCTGTAGGAGGCATGAAGCGTTACCACCTCACCACGTTCGGCTGTCAGATGAACGAGCACGACTCGGAGCACATGAAGGGCATGCTCGAGTCGCTCGGCTACAGCGAGGCGCCGGAGCGCAGCGCGGCGGATCTGATCCTGTTCAACACGTGCTCGATCCGTGAGTCGGCCGACAGCCGGTTCATCGCGCATCTCGGTGAGGCCAAGCGCCTGAAGCGCGAACGTCCCGATCGCGTGGTCGGCGTGGGTGGCTGTTGGGCGCAGTCGGTCAAGGAGGAGGTGTTCGAGCGGTTTCCGTTCGTCGACGTGGCGTTCGGTCCCGGGCAGGTGCACAAGCTCGCCGAGTTCCTGACGAGCGATTCGCTCAGCGCGCAGGGATACTTCGAGTTCGAGGGCTTCACCGGCCATCTGCCCGCGCGCCGCGAGCGTCCGTTCCAGGGCTGGCTGCAGATCTCCGTCGGGTGCAACTGCCGCTGCTCCTACTGCATTGTGCCCTCCACGCGCGGGCGTGAGGTCTCGCGGCCGCTGGGAGAGCTCATCGCCGAGGCGCGAGGAATGGTGGATGACGGCGTGCGGGAGGTGACGCTGCTCGGACAGAACGTCAACTCCTACGGGCGCGACTTGCGCGCCCGCGGATATTCAGCATGCACGTTCGCGCAGTTGCTAGCTGAGATCGATGCGATCGAGGGAGTCGAGCGCATCCGCTACACCAGCCCGCACCCGAAGGACATGCACGAGGATGTGATCCGCGCCCACGCGGAGCTGGAAAGCGTGTGTGAGCACATCCACCTGCCCCTGCAATCGGGCTCCAGCCGGGTCCTGAAGGCGATGCGGCGCACCTATGACCGCGAGCGCTATCTGGACCGGGTGGCGCTGATCCGCGAGCACGTTCCCGACGCGGCGCTCACGACGGACATCATCGTCGGGTTCCCGGGCGAGACCAAGGAGGATTTCGCCCAGACCCTCGACGTCGTCGAGCAGGTCGGCTATGACGGCGCGTTCACGTTTCTGTTCTCGCCGCGGCGCGGAACCGAGGCCGCTGAGCTGACTGGAGGCATCGTGCCCCATCCGGTGAAGGTGGAGCGCATGGAGCGCCTGCTCGAGGTGGTTCAGCGCCGTGCCCGCGAGCGCGCCGAGCGCTTCGTCGGGCGCACCGTCGAGGTGCTGGTCGAAGGTCCCTCACGCACCGACCCCGAGCGCCTGCGCGGGCGTACCCGCCACAACAAGGCGGTCAACTTCACCGGCCTCGCCGCGCCCGGTGAGCTGACTCAGGTGGAGATCGCCGCCGCCACCAGTCAGACGCTCTCGGGATCGGAACGTCTGCTGGCGAGGGCGGTGGGTTGAGGACCTGGGGTGGTCCGCGCCGCGCGAGCGCTTCCCCGCGGCGCGGCTGACCCCTGTTGACTACTGGTAGGTCACACTCGGCGGGGGACTCGGAGGACCAGCCGAGCCCGAATTCGAGCCGGACGATCCCGAGGAGCTGCCCGAGCTGGAGCTCGAGCCCATGTTCGGGCACGGGTGTTTGCTCGTCGAGCCCGATTTGGACTGCGTGCCCGACTGACCCGGTCCCTGACCCTGTGTGGGGGACGGCGTCGCCGGGGTTGTAGTGGTCGGTGTCGTGGTTGTGCCGGTGGTGCTCGTGCCGGTGGGGGCGGCTGCCGCTCCGGCGATGCCGGCGACGGCACCTCCGCTCGCCAGCGCGCCGGTGACCATCGTGACTCCGAGCATTCTCGATACTTTCATCGGTCAAACCTCCTGGTGGGGTGGTGGGTGCAGAGGATCTGCATGTGCGGGCCATCGTCCACCCGGCCGCTAAGCGCGCCCGTAGGCGCGGGTAAGGCCATGCAAAAAGGTGTGTATGAGGTTTATAAGGGCGCTGAGGTCAACAACTGCGCTCCAGAGGCGGACGCTCAGCACCGCAAGCGACAGCCCACCGCTCAGCGCATCTCTCTCTGGGCAGCCGAGACTTTGCGTGCGATCTTCTCCGAGCCCATCACTCGCGCGACGCGTGCGGCCAGCTCCGGAGCGAGCGAGGCGAAGGCGGTGCCGGCGCGCAACGGCAGCGGGGCGATCTCCACCTCCGCGCGGTTGCTCTCGATCGCGCGCACCACGCCGCGCGCGACCTGCTCCGGCGTACGCATGCCCGCGCCCGGAGGGAGCTTCACGTCCACGTTCGCGCGTAGCCCTGTGTCGCTGATGAAGCCAGGCAGCACGACGGAGACGCCAACGCCGCTCGCGCGAAGGTCCTCGCGCAGGCCCAGCGCGAAGCCGCGCAGACCGAACTTCGTGGCGCTGTAAAGTGAGCTGTCGGGCACGGCGGCCTTGCCCTGCAGGGAGGAGACGAACAGCAGGTGCCCGCGCCCGCGCGCAACCATCGCTGGAAGCAGCGCGTGGGCCAGTACGATCGGTGCGCGCAGGTTGACGTTCAGCGCTCGATCGATCTGCTCCTGCGTATACGTCTCGAGTCGACCCGACGCGGGCAGCGCGGCGTTGGCCACCAGTAGGTCCACCTCACCCGCGTCCGCGGCGAGACGCTCCACGGCGGCCGGGTCGCTCAGGTCCACGACGAGCGTGCGCGAACCATCCAGTTCGCCGGCCAGCGACTCCAGCACCTCCGCGCGCCGCCCGGTCAGGATAAGCTCGCCGTCGCGGGCGTGCAGCACGCGGGCAATCGCCTGGCCGAGACCGCCGGTGGCGCCGGTGAGCAGGACCCTGGAGCCGGAGATCTGCATCAACTGAGAGCCTACGTCAATGCAGGTCATCGCACTGTTCGGCCCCACGGGCGTGGGCAAGACCGCTGTCGCGGTCGCGCTCGCGCGGCGGTTGCGGGCACGGGGCGAGGATCCGGTCGCGGTGTCCGCGGACGCGCTGCAGGTGTACCGGGGCCTCGAAGCGCTGACGGGTGTTGCCAGCACGCAGGAGCAAGCACAGCTCGAGCACAGGCTGGTGTCGTTCGTGCCGGTCAACGCCACGTTCAGCGTGGGGGAGTACTCACAGCTGGCCCACGATGAGATCGACGGGCTGTTGGCTGCGGGCAGGCGGCCGATCGTGGTGGGTGGGACCGGGCTATATCTGCGTGCGGCGCTGGCCGAGCTGGACTTCAGGCCGGCGCCGCCGGGGGGTCCGTCGCAGCTGTGGAGCGAGGACATACGCCATCCGACGCTGCTGACTGGGCTGACGATGGAGCGCGAGGCGCTGTATACGCAGATCGACGCGCGCGTGCAGACGATGGTCGACGCCAGTGTGCGCGACGAGGTGGCACGCGCAGACGTGGCAGGCGCGTCGCGGACGGCGCGCAAGGCGCTGGGGTTCGAAGAACTGCTGGCCGGCGACGTGGAGGCGATGAAGCGACACACGCGCAACTACGCCAAGCGTCAGCTGACTTGGATGCGCAAGCTCGCCGGGGTGCGGACGATCGACGTGACCGGGCGCGACTCAGACGACGTGGCCCGGGAGATAGTGGAGGCGCTCGATCGCGGCTGGGCCCAGGCGCAAGGGAGCCGGAGCGCGGACGCGACGTCATAGACTCCGGCGCCGACATGCGATTCGAGAAGTGGCAGGCTCTGGGCAACGATTATCTGATCGTCGAGGACGGGGAGCTCCCGTTCGCGTTGACGCCCGCGCGGGTGCGCAGGCTGTGCGAGAGTCACTTCGGGGTGGGCGCCGACGGGGTGTTGCTGCTGTCACGGTCTGAGAACCCCGAGCAGGTGGCCGACCTGCGGATATTCAACCCCGACGGATCGGAGGCCGAGCTGTCGGGCAACGGCGCGCGCGAGGCGATCCTGTACCTGCGCCGGCGGGGGTGGACCGACAAGGACGAGTTCACGATCGGAACAGCGGCCGGCGAGATCAGACCGACGATCACCGGGCAGGATACGTGCAGGGTGGACATGGGCAGAGCGAGCCTCGAGTCGAAGGACTTTCCCGGAGGAGCGCCGGACGGCCGGGGGGAGCTGAGCGCCGGCGGGCGGACGTGGCGGTTCAGACACGTGTCGATCGGCAACCCCCAATGCGCGATCCACATCGGCTCTGAGGCGGATCTCGCGGGGCTCGATCTGAGCGTGATCGGTCCCGAAATCGAAGGAAACGAGCTGTTTCCCAACCGCACGAATGTGTCCTGGTACACCGAGCTGGAGGGGGGGAGCTGAAGGGGGAGCTGGAGGGTCGGGGGTTGGACGAAGGTGATCCGCCCACCCGGCCAGCGCGCATACGCGCGCGTATATTCGAGCGGGGAGTAGGGGAGACGCTGTCCTCGGGCACGGGCGCGACGGGGGCCGCGGTCGCGTACGCGCTGGAGCGGGCGGCGGATCAGCCCATGTCGAGCGATGGAGGCATCGGGGCACACGGTCCGAAGGACCGGGTTGGGGCCGGCATCCGGGTGACAGTGGTGCTCGACGGGGGTGAGCTGGAGGTCGAGGTGGGGGAGGATCTAGAGATAAACCTGATGGGATGGGCACGGCCCGTGTTGGAGGGGCATCTCTGCGACGACTTCATAAAGGAGCTGGAAGAGAGAGATGAGACCGAGTAAGCGACTGGAGAGGATTCCGCCGTACGCGTTCGCCGAGCTGGAGCGCAAGATCACGCAGAAGCGTAAGGAGGGCGTGGACGTGATCAGCCTCGGGATCGGCGACCCGGACAGACCGACGTCGCCGCTGATCGTGGAGGCCATGCAAGAGGCGGTGAGCGAGCCCGAAACGCACAAGTACCCCAGCAACCGTGGGCGCGAGGAGTTCAGGGGGGCGGTGCGCGACTTCTACGAGCGGCGCTTTGACGTGAAGCTCGATCCCGACAGCGAGATCGTGCCGGGGCTCGGCGCGAAGGAGGCGATCTTCAACTTCAACCTCGCGTTCCTGGATCCGGGCGACTATGCGCTCGCGGCCGACCCCGGGTATCCGGTGTACACGGGCGGGCCGTGGCTGGTGGGCGCGGAGCCGGTGCTGATGGCGCTGAGGCCGGAGCTGGGGTTCGTGCCGGACCTCGGCGCGATCGAGGAGGAGATCGCAAAGAGGGCGAAGCTGATGTTCCTGAACTACCCGAACAATCCGACGGGAGCGGTCGTGCCGGAGAGGTTCTTCGAACGCGTGGTCGAGTTCGCGCGCGCGTACGAGATCCTGGTGGTGCACGACAACTCCTACTCGGAGATCTCCTACGATTCCTACCGCGCGCCCTCGTTCATGGCGACGCCAGGCGCAAAGGACGTGGGAGTCGAGGTGTTCTCGCTATCGAAGGGCTACAACATGACGGGCTGGCGCTGCGCGGCCGTGGTAGGCAACGCGCAGGCGGTGCAAACGTACTGGCGACTGAAGACGAACATCGACTCGGGCATGTTCGACGCGGTGCAGCTGGCGGGGGTCGCGGCGCTCTCGCCCGACGCCGACGCGGAGGTCGCGGCGATGAGCGAGCTGTACGTGCGCCGGCGCGATCTGGTGTGCAACGCGCTGAGGGAGATCGGAGTGGACGTCAAGCCACCGCGCAGCACGATCTACGTGTGGGCGCCCGTCCCGGCGGGGTTCGCAAGCTCCGAGGCCTACTGCGAGCACGTGCTGGAGCAGGCCGCCGTGGTGCTCTCTCCGGGGGCGATATACGGCCCAGCGGGGGAGGGCTGGTTCCGGATCTCGCTGACCACTCCCGACGACAGACTGCTGGAGGCCGTGAAAAGGCTGGGGGCGCTGGGCGGATAGACCTAGACTGTGAGGAGGATGGAACAGACCCAGCGAGCACGCCAGCGAGCCCTGTGCATAGCCGCCCTGCCGACCACCGGCTCCGACCCGGCTGTCCGGGCTGTGTGCCCCGGTGCCCGCGAGGACCTGGAGGAGCTCGGCGAGCTCCTGCGGACCGCGGGCGTGGCGGTCGTGGGCGAGCTGGTTCAGCACCGCGAGAGCCCGCACCCGAACACGTACCTCGGGCCGGGGAAGGTCACGGAGGCACGGGAGGCGTCGCGCGCGTACGACGCGAACGTGATCGCCTGCGACGATGAGCTGAGCCCCAGGCAGGAGCGCAACCTCGAAGAGGCGCTGGGGCTGCCGGTCGTGGACCGGACGGCGATCATCCTCGACATCTTCGCCGACCACGCGGCCAGCGCCGAGGGCAAGCTGCAGGTGGAGCTGGCTCAGTTGGAATACAATCTCGCGCGGATGCGCGGGCTGTGGAGCCATCTCGAGCGCCTCGGCGGCGGGATCGGCACGAGGGGACCGGGCGAGAGTCAGATCGAGACCGACCGGCGGCTGGCGCGCGACCGGATAGCAGCGTTGCGCAGGCGGTTGGAGCACGTCAAGGGCACGCGCGCGGTGATGCGCGCCGAGCGAGAGCGAGCTGCGCTGCCGGCGGTGGCGCTGGTCGGGTATACGAACGCGGGCAAGTCGACACTGCTGAACGCGCTGACCGGCGCGCAGGTGAGCGTGCGCGACAGGCTGTTCAACACACTCGACCCGACGGTGCGCACGTTGAAGCTCAGCGGAAGGCGGTATCTGCTGAGCGACACGGTCGGGTTCATCCGCAAGCTGCCCCATCAGCTGATCGACGCGTTCGGGGCGACGCTCGAGGAGACCAGGCGCGCAGAGCTCCTCGTGCACGTAATCGACGCGAGCGCGCCGGAAGATGAGATGGAGGCGATGGGGCATTCGGTGGGGGAGACCCTGCGGGAGATCGGTGTGGACGAGCGGCCGAGGGTGCTGGTGTTGAACAAGGTGGATCTGTTGATGGGAGACGCACGCGAGGAGCTCCGCACGCACCATCCCGACGCGGTGCTGGTGAGCGGCGAGACGGGATATGGCCTGGACGAGCTGGGGGAGCGGATCGAGCGCGAGCTGGCGCACACCCTGCGCTCGGTGGAGCTGCTCGTTCCCTACGCAAACGGCGGCAGCCTGGCGGAGCTGCACGAGGTTGCGGGTGAGATCGCGCGTCAAGACACGCCGGAGGGAGTCAGGGTGCGAGCGCTCGTGCCGGTGCGATTGGCAGAGCGTTTTGCCAAGTTCGCTGTGGCGTCTTAGGACGTCGCTGGGCGGCGCGAACGTGGCCTCCTAGCGATCGTCGCCGTCGCCGTTGAGCACACCGCGCTGCTGACGCGAGAGCAGCTTGTCGAGGTTCGTCTGGGCGATCTCGTCGAGGTCCAGGCCGAGCTCGCTCGCGAGCTGGGCGACGTACCAGAGCACATCGCCCAGCTCCTTGGCCATCGCCTCGCGGCGCTCCTCAGAGACTTCCCCTCCGTCGTCGCGGATCGCCTTCTTGGCGTGCTCGGCCACCTCGCCCGCCTCCCCGGACAGTCCCAGGGCGGGGTAGGCGAGCCACGCCTCGCGCGGGTACTCGGCCGTGCGGCGCGAGAGGCGCTGG
The DNA here is from genome assembly GCA_963755165.1 of uncultured Solirubrobacterales bacterium. Lineage (GTDB taxonomy): Bacteria > Actinomycetota > Thermoleophilia > Solirubrobacterales > Solirubrobacteraceae > Palsa-744. Next base: position 1,250,863 of record CAVWIT010000003.1, read on the forward strand.
TACTCGGAGAGCTCCAAGCTCGTGATCCTATGCAGCCATGCGATGTGTCCGGCGCAGGCAATCCCGATTTTGCGCACGATCGACGTTTCAGATTCCCGCAGCTCGACGCTTGCGCCCGAGCTCACCCGATCGGTGTCGATCGGCCATCGAGATCGACTTTCTTTAGGTTCGCCGATTCCAATACGATTCGAAGAGATGGCGAGTACTGTGCAGCAATCCGAGATGTCCGCGGGCGAGGTCGTGCTCGGGCTTCTGGTCGAGCGACCGGACACGTGCTACCAACTCGACAAGCGCATGGCGGAGCGTCTCGGCTCGGCCGAGTTCAGCCGCGGCGCCGCGGCCGGAGCGATCAAGCGCCTGCAGGAACGCGACCTCGTACGCCCCGCTGAGCGCGAGGAGCGCACGAGTCTGCAGCTCGTGGACGGGCGCAGGAAGACGGTCTATGAGCCCACGCCCGCGGGAGTCGAGCACTTCCGGCGCTGGTTGCGGGCCTCGACGCAGACTCCCCCGGTGCGCGAGGAGCTGCACGCCAAAATCGCGCTCTGGGGATCCGAGGACCTGTCGCGGCTGATCGAGATCGTCCACGAGGCCGAGATGTCCTGTACGCAGCGGCTGCAGGAACTGAGCCGGCGAATGCGACTGGAACGAGAGGCCGCGGACCCAGCCGAATGGGCACAGACGATGCAGTTGCTCGTGATGACCGGAGAGGTCACCTGGTGGGATGCCAGGATCAAGTGGCTGCAGGACGTCCGCGTGTACCTGGAGAGACAATACGAACGTCAGCGGAACCTGGGCGACACAGGGCATGGGCAGACGCATCAGAGGAGCCTGGGCGGCACAAGGCGTGGGCGGCAGGAGGAGCACCAGCGGAGCCTGGGCGGCATGGGGCGTGGGCAGGCGCCAACGCGGTGATGGACCCCATGCTGTCGTTACGGGAGGTGTCGTTGAGCTTCACCCGCGGGCAGCGACACGTCGTGCGGGTGCTGGACAACGTCTCGCTCGACCTGCAAGCCGGCGAGATCGCGGCGGTGATCGCGCAGCCCGCCCAGGGCAAGACCTCGCTGCTGCGCGTCGCGGCGGGGATGCAGCGGCTCGACAGGGGCAGCGTGCTGTTCGCCGGGGAGGAGGTGTGGAGCATGTCCGACCGGCGGCGCTCGCGACTGTTGCGGGAACAGATCGCGCTGGTCGAGCGCGCCGCGCCGCAGCTCGACGTGCCGGTGCTCACGAGCGTCGCCCTGCCGCTGCTCGACGCGCATGGCCGGCGCGGCGCCTACGCACGCGCCGAGCGAGCGCTCGATCATGTCGAAGCGTCCGAGTGCGCGGGTCAGCATTGGAGCGAGCTGGCCGATTGGGAGCGCGTCCTGGTCGCGCTCGCGCACGGGATCGCACGTGAGCCGAGGCTCCTGCTCGTCGACGATCTGACCGCGACGCTCGACATGGGCGAGACCGAGGAGATAGCCGGGCTGTTGGGCTCGCTCGCGCGAGAACGGGGAGTCGCGGTGCTGATCTGCGCCGGCGGCTCCGGCCTGGCGGATTGCGCGGACCGGATCGCCTCGCTCGCGGGCGGCAGACTGGTGGCGCCACCCCCGACGCCGGAGCCTGAGCAGGGCAACATCATCGACTTCCCGGGTGAGCATCCGCGGCGCGCGTCCTGAAGATGCTCGAGCTGCGCGACCTCGTCAAGCACTACCACGCCGGCGAGACGGAGCTGGTGCGGGCCGTGGACGGAGTGTCCCTCTCGGTGGGCGCCGGTGAGCTGGTCGCGCTATATGGGCCGAGCGGGTCGGGCAAGACGACGCTGCTGACGCTGATCGCCGCGCTGATCAGCCCCGACAGCGGCGCGGTGCTCGTCGACGGCCGCGACATATCGACGCTGACGGACGCCGAACGCTCGCATTACCGGCTGCGCGAGCTGGGGTTCGTGGATCAGACCTGCGACCTGCTGCCCGGCGGCAACGTCGTGCAGAACGCGGCGATGAAGCTGTGGCTGCTCGAACACGCCCGCAAGGCCGAGCGCAGGATCGAGCCGTTGCTCGTGCGCCTGGGACTGGGCGAGCGTCTCACCCACCGCGCCGACCAGCTCTCGATGGGCGAGCGCCAGCGCGTGATGCTCGCGCGTGCCCTGTCGACCGAGCCGAAGCTCGTCCTCGCCGACGAGCCGACCGGCAACCTCGACACCCAGCGCAGCCGCGAAGTCCTGGAACTGCTGGCGGAGGTGTGCCGCGAGCGGGGAACGGCGGTGCTGCTCGTCACCCACGACCCGCTGGCGACGGCGTTTGCCGATCGCGTGTACGCGCTGCGCGACGGGCGCATCACCGAGTACGGGCCCGATCGCTTCTTCGCGCCCCCGTATAGACCGAACATCGCCCCATAGCGATGCGGCTGTCCAACATCGCCCACCTCTACCTGGTGCGCCTGAAAGCCAGGGTGGTGCTCGTCCAGGAGCTGTTCGCGGTGCTCGGGATCGCCGTTGGGGTCGCGCTGCTGTTCGCCTCACAGGTCGCCAGCACCAGCCTCAACGGGTCGGTCGCTCAGCTCACCAGCGGGGTCGTCGGCCAGTCGAAATACCAGCTCAAGGCGCGCGGTCCACAGGGCTTCAGCGAAGCGCTGCTCGGCGAGGTTCAGCGTCTGCCGGAGGTAAGCGCGGCGGTGCCCGTGCTCGATGCCCAGGCAAGCGTGACCGGCCCACGCGGCAGCGAGTCGGTTGACCTGATCGCCACCGACCCACGCGACGTGCATCTCGCCGGACGGCTGTTGCGGCGCCTTTCCGCCGCGCAACTCGCAAACAAGCGCGTGCTGGCACTGCCGGCGCCGATCGCGAACAAGCTGGGTGTGGGTCCGCTGGAACCGGTAACGCTGCAGATCGGCGCACGTGTCGAACGTGCTCTTGTCGGGATCGAACTGACGGCTCGGAGCATCGGACCACTGGTCAACAGCCCGATCGTGCTGGCGCCGATGGCCTACGCCCAGCAGCTGACGGGAATGAAGGGCCGGATAACGCGACTTCTCGTCCAGACGCGACCTGGAGCCGACCGCGAGGTGCACGCCGGGCTCGTGCGGCTGGCCGCGGACCACATCAATGTCGAGCCGGCCGACTATGAGGCGACGCTGTTCAGTCAGGCGGCCGGGCCGGTGGAGCAGTCCACAAGGACATTTGCCGCGATCTGCGCGCTGGTCGGCTTCATGTTCGCGTACTGCTCGATGCTGCTCACAGCGGATCTGCGCCGGGGCCTGATACACGAGCTGCGGCGTGGTGGCGCCACACGCTGGGACGCCGTCAAGACGCTCCTGTTCGATGCGCTCGTGCTCGCCGCCGTCGCCTCGCTGGTGGGACTGGCGCTGGGCGATCTGCTTTCGATCGTCGCGTTCAACTCGCCACCCGGGTTTCTGTCGTTCGCCTTCCCGATCGGCTCGCAGCGAATCGTCACCTGGGAGAGCGTCCTCCTCGCCGTTGGCGCCGGAGCTCTTGCGGCGTGTTTTGGGGTGCTGACGCCGATTCGCGACATTTGGGTTCGTTCGCGCCCCGGCGTGGACCGCGAGCGTCCGAGCCTCAATCTGCGGATGGCGGGAATGCTCGCTGGCGGTTGCGCCTGCCTCGGGGTTACGACGATCATCCTACTTGCGGCGCCACAGTCGGCGATTATCGGCATCGTGGCGTTGATCGTGGCATTACCGTTCCTGCTGCCCCTGTTGATAAACGCGGTCATTGCCGGCTTTGACCGTCTGCAACGTCCGTTTGGACGGGGAGGCACGGCACTCGCGGTCGTCGAACTGCGCTCCCCAAAGACGCGAGTCCGGTCGCTCGCGATCGCCGCGACAGCTGCGGTTGCGGTATTCGGCAGCGTGACGATCCAGGGATCGCACGCCAACCTGCAAAACGGGCTTAATCGTCTTTTTCATGATGTCAGCGGCGTAACTGATTTGTGGGTCGTCCCACAGGAAGAACAGGATCTCTTGTCTACCACCTCGTTTCAGGGACGACAGACATCGCCGCTGGAAACCCTCGCTGGTGTCGGAGGAGTCGGCGTGTACCGTGCTGGGTTCCTTGAATACGGTGGCCGCCGCATATGGGTTCTAGCGCCGCCCCCGATTACGTCCTCGCCGATTCCTCAGAGCCAACTCGTCACCGGCAATCTCGCGCTGGCGACCGCGAGGCTTCGCGCCGGCGGCTGGGCTGTGGTCTCGAAGTCCTTGGCCACCGCCCATCATCTGCACATCGGTCAGTCATTTGCGCTTCCCTCGCCCCGCGAAACGACCTTCCGAGTCGCAGCGCTGACCACGAACCTTGGATGGCCACCGGGCGCGATCATCCTCAACGGCGAAGACTACGCCCGTGCGTGGGAAAGCTCAGATCCCAGTGCATACAACGTGACGCTCGCCTCCGGTGCATCTCCCGCAGGGGTTCGTAGGGCGATCCAGGGCGTCCTGGGGCCGGCGTCGGGGCTTGCGGTCGAGACCGCGACGCAGCGCGAACAGCGCCAGCGAGCAGCGAGTCGCCAGGGGCTCGATCGCTTGACCCAGATAGCCCTGCTGGTGCTGATCGCAGGCGTGCTGGCAACAGCGACGGTCATGGGGGCGATGATTTGGCAGCGCCGTCGTCGGTTTGCGCGCATGAAGGTGCAGGGCTACGAACAGCGGACGCTGTGGTGGGCGCTGATCTGGGAGAGCGCGCTTCTGATCGGCGCCGGTGGCCTGATCGGGGCTGCGCTCGGCATCTACGGGCAGCTTCTGCTAAGTCACGCGCTGCTGGCCGTCACCGGTTTTCCGGTCATCATCTCAGCGAACGTATTGATCGCCTTCGCCAGCTTCGTGTTGATGACCGTCGTCGCGGCGACATGCGTCGCCATACCGGGGTATCGCGCGGCGGGTGTCGCCCCGTATCCATGGTCCGACATCTAGGACGTAGGGCAAGAAGGGCGGCAAGCCTCGGTCCGCGGCCGGAGGTCTTGCGCTCATTGAGCCGAATGCGGCGAATCCGTCGCATCCATCTTCTAGTCTCGGAAAGATCAGTACCGTTGGAGCTACTGACACTCCCTCCTTTTCTCCAGCGCAGACTTGGACGCTAGTCCTCGTATTGGCCCGCACACTGCTGTGGGGCCGGCGGGCGACGGCGCGCGAGCTCCGCGCCTGGCATCGGCGAGCGGCGAGCATTCCAGACGCACCGACCCGTGCAGATGCGCTCGACGCGATCGCCCGCAAGCGCGACAACGTAGAAGGCGCTTCGTTATTTTCGATTCTTCCTAAATACAGAAACGAATGCCTGCTCAAGCTGCTGGTCGCCTACCAGGTCATGTGGGACTTCCTGGACAGCGTCAGCGAGCGTGGCGCGTATGTCGGTCAGGCGAACGGCCGTCAACTGCACCGCGCGCTCGTCGAGGCGCTCGATCCCGGAGCCCCGATCTCCGACTACTACCGCTACCACCCGTGGAAAGACGATGGCGGCTACCTGCGGACGCTCGTGAAGACCTGCCGGCGCTTGTGCGTCGGGCTGCCGGGTTATCAACTAGTTCGCCCGTTGATGCTGCAGGGCGTCAGAGATTGCGCGATCCAGAGTCTGAACCACGAACGTGAGCCGAACCGCCGTGACGTCGCGCTGAAAGAGTGGGCCGAGCGCGAATTCGCCGACGAGCAAGGATTGAGCTGGTTTGAGCGAACCGCGGCAGCGAGCGCCTTCACGCCGCATGTTCTGCTGGCGATGGCGGCAGAGCCGTCATGTGAGCAGCAGGAGGTGGTCGCTGTCTGCTCGGCCTACTTCCCTTGGGTGCCTCTCACGATCGCGATGCTCGACAGCTATGCCGATCAGGCGGACGACGCCGCTAGTAACAGTCACAGCTACATCTCCCACTATGCCAGCGAGACTGCCGCCGTGGAGCGTCTGGCTGCGATTATCGGACGAACCGTGTCCCAGACGGCGTGTCTTTCCAGAGGCCGTCGTCATGCGGTCATCGCGGCCAGCATCGTTGCAATGTACCTCTCGACGGCAAGCGTCAACACACCGACCATGCGCGAGCAGACGCAAACGCTCGCCCGGGCCGGAGGGGCGCTCACGAGACTGTTGTTGGGAATCGCACGCGTGTGGCGCACGACCAGGACATGGTGTGTCCAGGCCGGCAATACTGACGGCGACTGTCCGCCTGGCATGCCTCTGCCCGCCGCCCTTCAGACCTATCTGATGTGGCGCTCGCCGTTCGCCTCTCTGGATCGGTGCAAGCGTCGCTACGGTCGTTGCTTCACGGTGAGGATGACGAGCTTTCCTGACCTGGTGTTTCTGTGCGATCCGGCCGACGTCAAGACGATGCTGGCGGCGCCCGCCGAGGCCCTGCATCCCGGAGAGGGCGGAGCGACCGTCAGGCCGATCGTCGGTTCAGGCTCGTTCATGCTGCTCGATGAAGACGAGCATTTGCACGGGCGCAGAATCGTATTGCCCGCGTTGCAGCGACGCGTGGTCCACAAGGAGACAGAGTGGGTGGTCGATGTCGTGCGCCGTGCGATCTCGTCGTGGCCTCGAGATGTCTCCGTCCCGCTGCATCCGCGCCTGCGCGCGCTGACGCTGGAGGTCATATTGGGAAGGATCTTCAGCCGACGGGATAATGGTTTAGAGGACCGCTTGCTCATTTTGCGAGAAAAGGTGCTCGCGATGCTGGAGGTGACCGCAAGCCCCGCGTTTCCCGTGCCCGCCTTGCGGCATGGACCGGGAAGGAGGACGTGGAAGCGCTTCCTGCGAGACCGGGCCGAAGTGGACAGGCTGATCCATGTGCTTATCGAGGAGCGCCGCGACACGGCCAACGCGGATAGCGAGGATGTGCTTGCGATGCTCCTCGAGGCCCGCAACACCGACGGCTCGCCGATGACCCACGCCCAACTGCGAGACAACCTGATGTCGCTGATCCTCGCGGGACACGAGACGACGGCCTCACAGCTCGCGTGGGCGTTTCAGCTGCTCGCACACAACCCGCCGGCGCAGACGCGGCTGATCGAGGAGATCGACGAGAACACGGGCGACGAGTACCTGACGGCGACCATTCAGGAGGTATTGCGCCACCGGCCTGTGTTCCTGTTCTCGATTCCCCGTGCGGTCAAGCAGCCGATCGAGATCGGCGCGTGGACGTATCGGCCGCCGGCCCACCTGCTGGCGTGCATCTATCTGCTGCACCACGATCCGGACATCTACCCGGAGCCGGAGCGGTTCCGCCCCGAGCGCTTCCTGGAAGGGCAGCCGAGTCCGTATATGTGGCTGCCATGGGGCGCAGGTCGCAGGCGCTGTCCCGGCTCGCACCTGGCGATGCTCGAGATGAAGACGGTGCTGCGAACGGTCCTCGAGAACACCACCGTCAGCCCCGCGAGCCGGCACATGGAGCGCCCGCGGTGGCGCAGCGTGATCGTGACGCCGCACGCCGGGTCGCGTGTCGTCCTGCGCCGGCGCGTCCGCGCACTGTCGCAATGTCGCGAGCGCCCAGCATTGCTGGCGGGCGGGCACCGCTAGACACGGGACACCGCGGACGAGCCGTGTCCCCGCGCAAAGTGGCTGTGAACGTCTTGGTTGAACAGCCCTGTCGGGTTGAGCTCGGGCGCGTATGGGGGCAGGAAGAATATCTCCATGCGGGGGTTGTCCTTGAGCCAGTAGGTGATCGCGGGTGATGTGTGGAAGCTGGCGTTGTCGAGGATCAAGAAGATCTTGCGGTCGGGGATGTGTTCGAGCAGCTTGTCGCAGAAGTCCAGGACGCGGATCTCATCGCCGAACAGCAAAACCGCCTTCTGGCGCTTGGCGCGCGCCTGGATAGCCGGGAATTCCTCCCCGAGCCATGCGCGGACACACTCAGGGTCCTGCTCGAGCCACTGCTTCTGTGGCTTCTTGAGCGTCCACCCCCAACTGATCGGGGTTACTGCCATCCATCAGCCGCACGATCTCTGCCTGTTGCGCAGGCCTCACTCCCCCCGTCCCGTGGGGCGCAGGATCTGCGCCTGGGTCCTCAGCAGCACGTCGAGCGCCAGGGTGCTCAGTGGGTTCATCTCGCGCGTGAGGATCGCTCGTCGCTCGTCGTCCAGGTCGGGGTCGCGGAGCATGTCGCCGTGAACGCTGACCTGGTTCCGCAGCGCCTCGAGCAACGCCCAGGCGTGCGTCTCCAGGTGGACGTTCAGATCGCTCGGAGGCGTGCGCCGGCCGATCTCCTGTAGCAGCGCACGCAGAGCATCCAGGCACGTGAGGAGGTCTTTGGAGGGCTCGAAGTGCCCGCGCTGGCCCTCGAGCTCCTCCGCACGAGCAATCCGCTGCGCGACAATCGCGATCTGGCTCCGCAACCCGTCACGCAGCAGCTCGATCACCTCAGCCGGTATGACAACTGTACCCATCACGGCGGATACGATAGGTCGATACCGGCAAGAATCAAGGATTTCCACAGAGTTGTTCCTAACTCGACACAGTCCTGTCACACATTCCGAGGTTTTTGCGTAATGGGATGTGGTAAAGAAACTTTTTCGCCTGAGCTGGAGGTTAGGATGCGTGCGTGTCGAGCGAGCTGGCGCGGCCAATCCCCGACAAGCTGTCCATCTGGCCGGTCGAGGGTGGCCGGTTTGGGCTTGACGCAACATTCACCGGCAGCGGTGGCTTCGAGCGGGCACACCAACACGAGCGTCTGCTGACTGCCGAGAACATCCGCTACCAGCTGCGGCAGGAGCTCGACAACGCATGGACGCTCCGCCTCGGACCCGTCGCCGCCGCCGAAGTGGGCGCTGCCGTCGCGGCATTCATCGGCGACGGCCTCTGAGACATCGACGCCAAGTGGTCTCGCACGCAAGCCTGCACACGGATTCGGCGGGCACGCTCGCTCCTGGCGGCGGCCGCGCGCGGCCCCGGCATCGAAACAGAGCGCTGCTGTTCGTCCTGAGCGAGCGTGAGCGCAGGTCTCGCTCGGACGCTCACTCGTCCCGCGAAAGCAGTAGCGCGGGTCCTCTGCGTGAAGTCTTTGCGTCGGTAAGTGCCGCACCTGCCGGGCGACGATGGGCGCGTCAATCGCGGTTACCGCGGCCGTAAGAGCAGCGTCATCGGTTTGCCCGGCCCGCCGTTCTCGTGCGCGAGTATCGGAAGAAGTGCAGGGCGCGCTTGAGCGCCAGCCGCGGTGTGGCATGTCTGTCCGGCGCAGGCCTGGAACTCATCGAGTACCGGCACGGCGGGCCCGTGCGTCCCACGGGCCCGCCTTCAGGTCGGTGTTCCAGCGTTGCCGTGTCCTGTAGAAGCGGCTATGCGCTAGCGAGCTCGTGCTCTGAGGCATCGATGACACCGGCCCGATTCTTGTGGGAGCGCTCGTAGGAGCGCACGCGCTTGACGCGGTTCTCATCGCCCTCGTCCAGCACGGCGCGGATCTCCTCCACGCTGAGCTCGTCATATCCCGGCCACGGCTCGTCGCCGCGCAGACTGGCGATCCGGCTGAGGATGGTCGTGCGGTTTGCATGCTTGCGCTCGTAGGAGTCGATCTTCGCGAGGTCGACCTGCGAGAGATGTGCGAGCTTTTCGACGATCTCCGCGGCGGTGAGCTTCCCGTAGCCGGCGATTGCGAGTTCTCCCTCAGAGGCCAGTGCGCCCTTGATCTGACCCTCGGCCTGTGCGACCCCGGGTACCTTGCGAGCTTTGCGGGCGGCGTGTCTTGCGCTCGATGTCGCGTCACGCGCAGCCCCCTTCACGCTCTCTGACGCCGAGCGGGCCGCGTCGGCAGCGCCCGTCTTGCCGATGTCGTATGAAGGGTTCCCGCGGATCTCTGAGCGCACCACGGCCTCGGTCAGCTTCGGGATCTCCCTCAAGATCCGCTCGAGCATCTTCTGCTCGTCAGCCCGGATGGCGGCGGCGAGGGCCTGCGTGGCCTCGTCGCCGACGGAGCTCGCCAGACGCTCGATGGCGGTGTAGGTGGCGATCTCCAAGGCCTCGGTCGCGCATGCGTCCTTGGCGTTCTTCAGGACTTTCTCCTCTCCTCCCGTGCCACGGACGAGGTCGAGGGGCGTCTTTCCCAGGGCCAGTGCCTGGCCAACGACGCTCTGGATGAGCCCAACACCGGCTTGTATCGGGCCGCCTCCCTGTCCCAGCTCGTCTACACGGCGCTTGACCCGAACCGCGTGGTCGCGCGTCTCGCGCAGGTGCGTTTCGAGGCCATCGCGGTAGCTCCCGCGCGGGGTCATCGCTATCTGCGACTGCAGCACGGTGACGAGCGCCTGCTCCGTGGCATGCGCCTCGCTCAGATACTGCACGATCTTCTGTTCAGCCTTGTTCATTGGTCTCCAGCTTTCCTAGGAGCGTCTAGGCGCTCTATGAGGGGGGGAGGTGTGTAAATGACGTGCGCAGGCGCACGTTCGATCGAGCTCCGTGCCTTGGGCACAGCGCTGTAGGCCGGTGGAGCGGTCAGTCAACCAGTGCGTTCATTCAGCGCCAGTGCCTCGTCTTGGCCGCTGTCGCTCGCATCCGGGTCGACCGCACGTGCCTGCGCGTGCCGATCGCGCGCGGACTCGGTCAGGTGCTCGGCCTCGATGGCCTGTCGCTCCGCGGTGGCACGTCCCTGCCGCGCCTGGGCGGCGCGTTCGTCAGCTTCGGCCTGAGCACGCATGGCTTCGGCGGCCTGCTCATCGGCCGAGGCGCGGGCGCTTTCCGCTTGGATCGAACGGCTTCTGGCCTCCTGGCGAAGCTCGCCCGCCTGCTCACGACGACATGCGTCACGCCTGCGGCTCGCGGCGCGAGCGACGACGGCGATGAGCAGCAGCGCCACCACGGCGCCAGCAGCAATTGCGATGATCGTTCCGGTGCTCATAGTTTCCTCCTAGAGCTAGGTTTATTTGTAGGTTTGTTTGGGTTCCGCGCGACCAATGCGTGATCGACTCGGCGCGTTCATGGCTACTCGCGCTCGTCGCTGCGTTTGTGGTCCCTCACCGTCTCGGCGACCCGGTCTACGGCTTTCTTCAGGGACCCCTTCGCCTGGTCTGCGTATCCCTCGCTCTTCAAGCGCCGATCTCCGGTCAAGGCACCGGCGGCCTCCTTGACGCGTCCCTTCGCTTGATCGATGTTCTTGTCGGTCATAGTCCCTCCTGGTTTGGGTTTTTGCCGGGCACGCCGCTGCGATGAGCGCACCGCTGAGTGGCCACGACAATCAGTGGGGCGACGGGCAGATAGGTGACGCCTGCAGCGACGGCCCTACCCCTGCGGCGCAGCTCGCGGGGTTCACGAGGACGCTAGAGGCGCCGTTCTTCGTAAGGTCCGCCGACTACTCGGCGTCGAACGCTGGCCATGTAGATCAGCGACAGGACGGCGCCGACGATGCCGGCGATGATGAGGATCAGGCCGATCGTTGGCCGCGATATGCCCGACACGTGAAATGTCAGGCCGTAGCGGATGATCGCGCCGACGGCGATGAGGAAGATCGATGTGCCGATCGTCATGCCTAGAGCCTCCCGCCTCTGCGATAGCCGAATCCGCCGCCCGTGAGGAAGACCACGAGGGCTATCACCAGCAACAGCCAGAGCAACGGGCTTACACCGATCCCGCCCGCGACGGCTGCGATGACTAGGACAATCAAAAGCAACTCTAAGAGCCCCATAGGACCCTCCTTTCCGTTGAATGCTCCTGAACAAACCCTTCAAGCGGGTAGAGAGAACGCTCTTTCTAACATAGAGAGAACGCTCTTTCTAGTGCTACCCTTCCAAGGCATGGTTGAAACCCACCGCCAACCGGCCGAGACGGGGGTCAGCGCCCGCGAGCGGATTCTGGATGCCGCCTACGAGCTGTTCTCGCGACGCGGCATCCAGGCAGTTGGGGTCAACGAGGTGACTGAGCGCGCGGGCGTCGCGACCGCGACGCTCTACCGGCACTTCCCTTCCAAGGACGCGCTCGTGCTCGGGTTCCTCAACCTCCGCGAACAGCGCTGGACCAAAGACTTCGTTGAAGCCGGGGCCATGCGTCGCGGCTCGAACCCCGAGGAGCGACTACTCGCCATCTTCGATGTACTCGACGAGTGGTTCCATCGCGAGGACTTCGAGGCGGGCTCGTTCATCAAGGTACTACTCGAACTCGGCCCTAATCATCCCGCAGGCGGCGCCAGCGTTCGGCATCTCGAGCAAATCCGCGTGATCGTACGCCGCTTAGCCGAGGAAGCCGGCTTGCGCGACACCGATTCGTTCGCGCGCTCGTGGCACATCCTGATGGAGGGCTCGATCGTCGTAGCAGCCGAGGGCGATGCGCAAGCCGCGCGTCGAGGCAAGTCGATGGCACGCCAGCTCATCGATCAGTACCGATAGCGGCTTTCCCCCGCTCGAGTGGAATGATTCCCCACAGTGGATGAGCGACGCAAGCGCCGTATGGCGCAGAACGAGGCCTTGGCACGGCGCATAAACGACAGGATCGAGTATCAGCGTCCACGCAACGGAGAGTCGGCCGACACCTTCATATGCGAGTGCGTTCGCGTGGATTGCGGTGGGGTGCTGGACCTCTCGATCGGGGAGTACGCACGCGTGCGATCCCATCCGCGCAGGTTCGTCGTCCACCCAGGGCATCAGGAACCGGCCGTCGAGTCGACTGTCGAGGTCTACCCCGGCTATCTCGTGGTCGAAAAGCGCGGCGAGGCGGGACGGATCGCGGAAGCCGACGCGAGCGGCTAGCCACAGCTCGCACTCGCGGCATGCGAGAGTCCAGGGTTGGCGGAGTAGGGCACCCACCGCCGCTCAGGACGGACGGCCCAGGTGTGTTGGGTCCTAAACGACACGCCTGCTAGCTGAGCATCGCGACAGCCGACCAGCCCCAAGGCCGCGCTTGCGCTTCGGACGACATGCAGCGCTCTGTGTCGTCGCTGGGCCGCGCCGCGCTCGCCACCAAGAGCGAGTGTACCCGCCCGCGCCCGCTCGCCCGAGCTTGCCACCCTCCATCCCAACGACACGCCGAGACTCGTCTTGCCGACCCCGCTCTTGCGATGATAGGCGGATCTGTCCTGCCGAGCCAATGATGACCGGTCTTCGCCGGTTTCGAGCGGAACTCGGGCCTAATGAGCTCAGGTCTGCGGCCGATATATGGCTCCGTGGGGCTCATATACATCTGGATCATCGCGTCGCCGTTTGTCCTCGTCGGCTGCTTGAAGGGGCGCTATGCCCTGAGCATCGTCGGGCTCTTCGTGCTCTTTGGGATTCCGGCCATCCTTGCGGGCGCACGCCTCGCGCGGCAGGATTCCTGGTGGGCCAAGCGCTTCTACGACGAGGACCAGCTGGCGCAAGTTGCCCACCGCTATCCGGGACACAGCAAGATCAGCGATGCGCTGACTCTCTGAGGCCGTGTCCGCGAGCGACCGGTTAGCCTCCTCCCCGATGATGGCAGGCCACATCACCCTCTACCTCGGCGATATCACCGCGGACGCAGAGGCTGAAGCGATCGTCAACGCCGCGAACTCCAGCCTGCTGAGTGGCGGAGGGGTGGACGGCGCGATCCACCGCGCCGCCGGCCCGGAGCTCCTGGCGGACTGCCGCGAGCTAGGTGGGTGTGAGACGGGCCGGGCGAAGATCACGGGCGCCGGCAGGCTTTCCGCGCGGCACGTGATCCACGCGGTCGGACCGGTGTGGCGCGGCGGCAACGAGCGTGAGAGCGAGCTCCTGGCCGCCTGCTACATCGAGGCGATCACGTTGGCCGCCGAGCACGACTGCCGCCGGGTCGCTCTACCCGCGATCTCCACCGGCGTCTACGGCTACCCGATCGCCCTGGCCGCCGAGGTCGCGATCAGAGCGACCTCCACGGCGTTGAGCGCACATGCATCAGTCCAGGAGGCACGCTTCTGGCTGTACGACGAGACGGCATATCACGCCTTCTCGGCGGCTCTGACGAACCTCGAGGACTGAAATTGAAAATGAGTGGCGACTTCTCGCGCACCTCCAAACGCGCGAACCACCGGTAGTTCTCAGCAACGCTCTGAGCGAGATCGACACCGAGCATCGACCGGACAGGTTATTCCGAGGCCGGTTACCAGGACAGCGGTCATCTCCAGCGGTGTCTTTGAGACGCCTGCCTGTGACGATGTCCGCGCACCCGACGCGGTCGTGTTCGCCCGCCTACATTCGCCGCGGAGGGGACGGGCCGGTGCCCGCCGGCGACTCGGACGCGTCTCGCGCGTGTGGACGGGAGCGCGCCCGCCCGGAGAGGGTTCCGCGCCCAGGGCGAAAGCGGTGGCGCTACGTTCCGCTTGGCGGCTTCGGAGGACGCTGGCCGCGATAATGAGGGCGTGGGTGCCTTGTTGGAGTGGCTGGGAGTGGAGATGCCTGTTGTGCAGGGTGGCATGGGCGGTGGCCTTTCTGGGCATCGGCTCGCCGCGGCGGTCTCGGCGGCCGGTGGCCTGGGCACGATCGGCATGCTTGATCCCGGTGGGCTGGGACGAGAGATCGCGGCGGCCCGCCGGCTGAGCGATCGGCCGCTGGCGGTGAACCTGCTCTTGCCGTTCGCGCGCCGCGGGCACTTCCAGGCGGCTTCGCAGGCCGACGTGGTCGTCACCTTTTGGGGCACCCCGAGGCGGCGGACCTCCAAGGTCTGGATGCACCAGTGTGGCTCGGTCGAGGAGGCACTCGCGGCACGCGCGGCCGGGGCGGACGGCGTGATTGCTCAGGGCGTCGAGGCCGGTGGCCACGTTCGCGGGACGCTGCCCGCGGTGGAGCTGTTGGCGCGCGTTCGTCGTGCGGTGGCTGACGGCTATCCCGTTCTCTCGGCCGGAGGCGTCGCCGACGTCGCCGACGTCGCGGCCCGTCTCGATGCCGGGGCGGAGGCCGTGGTCTGCGGGACCCGCTTCTTGATGAGCGATGAGAGCGGCGCTCACCCCGCCTACAAGTCGCGTCTGATCGGGGCCGGCGGCACCGTCCTCACGGAGCTCTTCGGCGTAGGCTGGCCGGCGGCGCACCGTGTCATCGCGAACGAGGACGGTTCGCTGGCTGGCACGGGACACGCGCGGTCCCGGCTGGTTGCGCGCGTTCCACAGCGTCACCGCTCCGGCCTTCTCACGAACACCGCCGGCGATGCGGTCTCGCCTGGCGGCGACGCAGAGGCCGAGCAGGCCGCTGTTCGGTCCCGCAGCGGCGACCTTCGACGGACCACCGAACCTCGTCGAGGCGGGACCGCTCTACGCGGGAGAGTGCGTAGGACGGATCGCCGACGTCCGGCCGGCCGGCGAGCTCGTCCGCGAACTCGCGCCGTAAGCGAGATCCCGTTCCACCCGCAGACACAACGCATCGTCAACTCAGCTCTACGCCCCGGCACGATTGCCTCCGGCTTGCGTTCCTGCGAGTCGCCCGGGTCGGCGCACGCCCGCGTCCCCCGGCAAATGCGGGCACACAAGCTCCGCCGCGTCGGGCGCGCGGACATCGTCCGATCCGAGCGCGAGCGAGGCACCTGGTCGGACGCCCGCTCAGCCCGAAAAGCACAAGCGCGGCGTGATGGTGGCCGGTGCCTTGGAACGCGGAAGGGAACTCTCTACGTCTCGACGGCGAAGATACGCCACGGCCCGGGGACGCCCTTCAGGTCGTGGTCGCCGCGATCGATCAGTGTCTGGCCTGAGCCGACGATGAGATCGCGAACTGTGCTGCTAACAAGCACCTCTCCGGGTCCGGCGAGGCTGCTGACGCGCGCGCCGATGTGCACCGCGAGCCCACCGACGTCATCATCGCCGAGCAGCTCGCACTCGCCGGTGTGCAGACCGGCGCGGATCTCGAGGTCCAGGTCATGGATGGCGTCGCGGATGGCGGTCGCGCTGCTGATCGCGCGGCTGGGACCATCGAACACCGCGAGCGCGCCGTCGCCGAGCGACTTCACGAGCCTCCCGCGGTGGCGCTGCACCTCCTCGCGCACCAGAGTGTCGTGGCGCTGCAGCAGCGACCGCCAGGCACCATCGCCCAGCTCAGCTGCACGCTCGGTAGAGCCGACGATGTCGGTGAACAGCACCGTGGCGAGCACGCGGTCGCTTACGACCGGTCGTCGCACCCCGGTCAGGAAGTGTTGGATCTCATCGGCGAAGGCGTCCGCCTCGCCAAACAAGGGCATCCCCTCACCCGGAACCTCGACGTACCGGGCGTCCGGGATGTGCTCCGCGACGTATCGCGAGTGCCGCACGTCAAGGTAGGTCTGGTGCTCAGGGCGCAGCACCAGCGTCGGACACTGCACGCTGGGTAGCACGTCGCGCACATCGGTCTTGCCGATCCACTCAAGCGAGGCGGCAGCGGCAGCAGGGCCCATCGCCAGGCGCTCTATGCGCGCCACCACACGTCGCAGCCGCTCGTCCTGACCGCCAGCAAGGACAGCAAACCGGTTTGTCGGCTCGCCCCAAGACTCAACGATGTCCTTTACGAACGAAGCGCGCTCCTCGACGCTCGGCGCCCACTCGTATCCCGGTCCCGCCACCAGGCGGGGCTGCGGCGAGATCAGGACGAGCGCTCGCACCAGGTCCGGATGGGAGGCCGCAAACATCGCCGTCAGACCGCAGCCCTCCAGGTAGGAGAAGAGGACAGGCTCCTCGGCGCCGGCCGCGTCGACCACCGCACGGACGTCATCGACCTGCTCCTCCAGCGGTGTCACGCCGGCGACGCCGTCGGACATCCCGCTCCCGCGCCGCTCGACGAGGATCACCCGAGAAAAGGACGCGAGGCGCGTGAAAAGATGCGCAAGGGACGGGATCTCCCAGAACATCTCGATGTTCGACACCCACGCTGGAACGAACACGATGTCGAGCGACCCCTCGCCGACCACCTGGTAGGCGATCTGCAGATCACCGCTGCGTGCGTAACGAGTCTCCGGAACGTCCACTGGGCCAGACACTATCCGCGTCCCCGCATCCCGGGGCGCAGCGGCATCTCTGCGCTTCCCCTTTGACGCGAAAAGGAGCACTCAGCCCTTGAGGGCTCACGGCGCTCGCAAGGGACGACCTACAGGTGCGCTGGCTCAGGACGGGCACGCGCCCGGTTGCGTGGGACAAGCAGGCGCCTTCTGGTTCTTAGCACCCGCGCCTCCAAGTCGTGCAAAGCACCTGCGTCTTATACGAGCTCGAACCTGGCGTCGGGCCTGGGAACGCAGATCAGGCCGCCGGCGGCGAGTCTTTCCACTGCACCTCGTACAGCGTCTTTGTTTCCGCCAACGTGCACGCACGACAGAATGGGTTCGGCGACCGCAAGCCGTGATCCCCGGTGTCCTCTCCGAGTCGGCTCGGCGGACGTCTCTCGCTCCCGGCAGTCCTTGCCAAAGCCCAGATTCCGCTGCCGACTTGGCCTCAGCGCCCGGGCGGCGCAGCCGCCTTGTAGCTCCCCATGCCGGTGAATTTAACCGTCCCGTCCTCGAGCTGCAGGTAGCGTACGGCCGGTGGCGTCTGGGAGTCCAGGCGGGTCAGGCTGCACTGCCACGCCGATTGGTTGCCGTTGGGCGAGTCGTGGTCGTGGTGGGCGTGGCTGTTGGGGGGTAGGGGGCTCTGGGCGAGCGCCGCGAGGTCCTCCGCCCTGTCGCAGGCGATCATGGCGCAGACATACGCGAGACGATCCCGCACGAGATTGCTCAGCCCCTCGGCGGAGCGCACGAAGTCGGGGCCCAGCACATACCGTCCCAGGGGATGCCGGGTGCGCTCCTCGTGGCTGAGGGTCTCGAGCCAGCGCTGCAGGATCAATTCCCGTAGAGCGCCTTCGGGATCCTGGGCGCTCACCTGCGAGATGTCGCCGTTGCGCTCGGCCATCCGCAGGCGCCGCTCGGCCAGACGCTCGCTCTTGACCGCCTCGTCGCGCTCCTTGTGCGCGCGTTTGAGCTGCTCCTCGTAGTCGCGCTTGGTCTCCTCCGCCTCCTCGGTGACTCGGATGATCTCGAGCGAGCGGTGTGCTGCCACCGGGTCGACCTGCGGCTCGATGCCTCTCATGCGGAACGCGTCGCGCAGTAGGTAGGCGAGCTGCCTCAGCGACCTGGGCCCGTACTCGCCCGTGGGGTCGAACACCTGGGGGTGCTGCCGGGGATGGCCCTGCTCGCCGACGCCTGGCAGCCACACTCGCATCGACCCGTTGTAAGGCCCGCGGCGATCCGGAACGCGCTCACCCAAGTCGAGCGACAACCGGCCCGTGAGCATGAAATAGATCGACGCCGATGGCCCCACGATCGCCCGCACGTCCTCCGCGTCGAGCGAGGGCTCACGCTCACCCCCGCGCGAGGTCAACACGACCACCAGATCCTCCCGAGCCGGATCCAGCACGACACCCGCGAGCTCCGCGACGTCGGCATGGGTCCTGACTACGACATAAGGCCGATCCCCATCGCTCTCGGAGGTCGGCGGCTCTGAGCCCCACAGCTTCACGGGCTACCGATCGGGTATCGCCTACGGTGCTGCATCGGGCGGGCGTGCACCAGCCCCTGCGTCCACGATCCTGACCCGCCAGCGATCCCTCCCATTGCCTCCTCCTACTCGCTCCCGTCGATCTCCTACGCCGTTTTCGAGTATACAGATTTAGCAACCAATGATTGCGTAAGTGCTCACCTTTGCACCTTGCTGGCAGCCTTCCTGCCAGGAGCCAGCCAGAATGCAGATCGGTAGCCACGTACGCGCGAAGCGCAAAGCCCTCGGCCTCAGCCAGCAAGACCTGGCGAGGGAGTTGAGCATCACCCACCAGCACGTCTCTCGCATCGAGCTCGGAGACGCGACACCGTCACTCGAGATGCTCCTGAAGCTCAGCCGCAGGCTCGGCGTGAGCACCGACTATCTGCTGACCGGAGAAGAGACGACCCCGCCCGACGTGGCCGGCGCGATCCGCGCGGCGCCCGACATCAGCGTGACCGCCAAGCGGCACCTCGTCGGGATCGTCGAGGAGTTGCGCAGCGCCAGCGGATGAGCCGCCTCGCGGCCGGGCGCTGCCCGTCCGCTTTGGGCTGCAAAGCGAGATAATTCGACTAGACCGTACACCGGGGTCGCGCTTGGGCTACGATTTGGCCGATGTCCACGTCAACGTTGGGCTCGCAGGCGCTCAGCCCGAAAATGATGGTTCTTGGCTTGGTGGTCCAGCAGGAGGACACGGTCGCGGGCGTGGCGCGTCGTCTGAACGATCAGTTCCCGTTCGCGCGCTTTCCGCGAACCGCGGCGTACAAAAATCTGCCCATCCTGGCCGACCAGGGATATGTGCGCCTGGTCGAGAAGGGCCCGCCGAACGAGTCGACGCTGGACCGCTATGGCGGGACGCCGGAGGGCGCCCAGCTCTTCCATGGGTGGCTTGTGCAACCGGAGCTGCCCCCGGGAGTGCGTGACGTGCTGCAGTGCAAGCTGGAGTTCGTCGCGCGTGAGGATCTGCTCGCGTTCCTGCGGGTCGTCGGCCAGGAGGAGGAGGCGTACACGTCCGCCTACGACAGCGCACACACGAGGGTGCGCCGGGAACAGCGCTCCAGGCTTGCGCGAGGGAAGCCCGTTGACTGGCATGCCAGGCTGCGCGGCATCCAGAACAAGGACGAGGCGACGCTGTGGAACCTGATGTCAAAGCGCCTCGGGCGTCTGCGTGAGGAGCTCGAAGAGCTTCTCGGCGAAATCCCGAATGGTGCCGGCGATGACGGCTGAGGCGTTGTCGGTGCAGGGTGTTTGGAAGGGCTTTTCCAGCGCTGGCCGGTGGACGGGGGTGCTGGAGGACGTCTCCTTCGAGGTCGGGCGGGGAGAGGTCGTCGCGATCGTCGGGGGGCGTCTCAGCGGCAAGACGACGCTGTTGAGGATTGCGGCGGGGATGGAGCGCCCCGATCGCGGGGAGGTGTCGTTGGGCAGCCAAGAATTGGCTGGGCTGCGCGAGCGGGCGTGGGCTCGGCTGCTGGGCCATGAGATCGTGTGGGTGGACCGCGACGGTCCGAAAATCCCGGTGGAGGTCTCGCGGTTCGTCGGCTGGCCGCTGGCATTGCACGGGCGCGGCGCCCGTTACTCCGAGCAGCTGGCGGCGCGGGCGCTCGCGCGCGTCGGGGCGCAGGATTGCGTGGGCCGGCGCTGGGCGGAGCTTTCCAACTGGCAGAGGGCGCTCGTCGGTCTCGCGCGGGGGTTTGCGGGCAGCCCGCGAGTCGTGATCATCGACGATCTGCTCGACGCCCTGGGCAGCAGCCGTGATACGGAGGCGGCGTCCGATCTGCTGCGCTCGCTGATCGAGGAGTCCGAGCCTCGCTGCGGTGTTTTGATGAGCGCCTCCGAAGAGGACTCGGCGATCTTCGCCGACCAGGAGTATGCGCTCACGCGCAAGGGCAGGCTGAAGCTGCTCTCCGGTCGGCCCAGCGGTGGCGCCGACGTCAAATCCTTCCCCAAGCTCGCCGAGCGTCAGGACTCACCCGGCGTAGGCCACCCGGCGTAGGCTGCCCGTAGGTGCTGGAGCTACGGAATCTCGTCAAGCATTACCAGGTGGGTGCGGGCGAGCCCATCCACGCGGTCGACGGGGTGTCGATGCGGGTCGCGCGCGGCGAGCTCGTCGTGCTCTACGGCCCGAGCGGGTCGGGTAAGACCACTCTGCTGGACCTGATCGCCGGTCTGCAGGCGCCCGACAGCGGCAGCGTCCTGGTGGACGGTCGCGACGTCGTCGCGATGTCGCGCAGAGAAGTCGATGAGTACCGTCTGCGCGAGATCGGGATCATCGGCCACGACCTGCCCCCGGGGTGGCGGGCGATCCAAAGCGCCTCGCTGAAGCTGCTGCTGTCCAACGGGCGGGCGGGCAAGCGCACGGTCGAACCGCTGCTGGGGCAGCTTGGGCTTGGGGACCGCCTTCAGCATCGCACCGAGCAGCTGTCGATGGGCGAGCGTCAACGCGTGCTGATCGCACGCGCGCTGTCCGCCGACCCCAAGCTGCTGCTCGCCGATGAGCCCACCGGGAGTCTTGACACCAGGAACACCCGGAAGGTGCTGGGCCGGCTGCGCGATCTCTGCGAGGAGCGCGACATGGCGCTGCTGCTCGCGACGCATGACCCGCAGGCAACGGCGTTCGCCGACGAGGTCCACGAGCTTCGCGACGGGCGCCTGCGGGCGTATGCGCCGGATCGGGACGCGGTGGCGGCGGAGCCGAGCAAGCCAGGAGCTTGACGATGGCGCGGATGGGCCTGTCGGGCATCCGCTATATCTACGCGGCGCGGCTGGGCGCCAGAGCCGTGCTCGTGCAGGAGGGTTTTGCGATCGCCGGGATCGCGGTTGGCGTGGCGCTGCTGTTCGCCTCGCAAATTTCGAGTACCAGCCTCGATCGCTCGGAGACTCAGCTCGACACGCAGCTTGTCGGCAGCGCCCAGGTGCAGCTCGAGGCCCGCGGACCCGAAGGGTTCGGCGAAGGGCTCCTTCAACTGGTTCGGGGAGTGCCCGGTGTGCGGGTCGCGCTGCCGATCGTCGAGCGGCAGGTGAACGTGATCGGGCCTGGTGGCGAACGATCCATCGATCTGATCGGGGTGGATTTGCGATTGGTGCACGCAGGCGTGCGTCTGCCGCGTCGCTTTTCCGCGGAGCGGCTCGCCACGCTGCCGGCGATCGCGCTGCCAGAACCGCTCGCCCGTGAAATCGGCGCGGCTCCGCTGCTGCCGGTCAAGCTGCAGATCGGGGCGCGCATGGCGGGAACGTTGGTCGCTGCCACGCTGCGGGAAGCCGACGTCGGCGGCTTGGTCCACGATCCGATCGCGGTGGCGCCGATCGCCTACGCACAGCGCCTGGCCGGCGCGCCCGGACAGCTCAGCCGGATCTTCGTGCGCTATGCGCCGGCGCGCGCGGGCGCGGTGCGTCCGGCACTGCAGCGACTCGCCGCGAGCTGGAACGTGAACCTCGTTGCCGCCGATTTCGATTCGCGGCTGTTCGCGGTCGCGGTGGCGCCCGAGAGCAAAAGCGAGGCGTTGTTCTCGGCGATCAGCGCGCTCGTCGGTTTCATGTTTGCGCTCAACGCGATGCTCGTGACCGTGCCCTCGCGCCGGCGGCTGATCGAAGACGTTCGCCCGCATGGCGCGACCCGCTGGATGACGATTCAGATATTGCTGTTCGACGCCGCCGTGCTCGGCGTGCTGGGTTGCGTCCTCGGGCTCGTGCTCGGGGACGTCCTCTCGATCGCCGTGTTTCAGAGCACACCCGGCTATCTCGCGTTTGCGTTCCCTGTCGGCTCGCAGCGAATCGTGACCTGGCACAGCGTCGCTCTGGCCGTCGCGGCCGGGTTGGCGGCCGCGGTCATCGGGGTGCTCTGGCCGGTCCGTCAGATCGTTGCCCGGCCGTTGCAACCACGATCGGACTCCGCGAATCCTCGCCGGGTCTGGATCGCCGTGCGGCTCGTCGCCGGCGTGGTTTGTCTGCTCCTGACGACATTCACCTTGATTTTCGATACGCCCGCCGCCGTGGTTGGGAACGTCGCGCTCGTCGTCGCGCTTGTCTGCCTGCTGCCGTTTCTGTTCGATGGCCTCGTGGTGGCGTTCGAGGGTTGGTCAAAGCTCCTGGACGGAGTGGCTTCCGCCCTTGCCGTCACGGAGCTTCAGACGCCGCACAGTCGGGTGCGCTCGCTGGCGATAGCCGCGACCGCGGCGGTGGCGGTTTTCGGCGTGGTCGAGTTTCAGGGCGTGGGGACGAACCTCACAAGAGGCCTTGAAGCTTCGATCCGCGGCATCGATTCCAGTGCTGAGATATGGGTGATACCGAGCGGGAGATCGAGCATCCAGCCAACGACGCCGTTCACGGCGGTGGACACTGCCGCCCTCGCTCGCGTGCCGGGAGTCAGCCGGCTGGGCGTGTATCGCGGCAGCTTCCTGGACTGGGGCGAGCGCCGCCTCTGGGTTATCGGACCAGCAAGCGAGATCGAGGATCCAGTCCCGGCGGGTCAGATTGTCAGCGGGAGCTCGAAGCTCGCCTCAGCCAGGGTCCGCCAGGGTGGTTGGGCTGTGCTCTCCCAGGCGCTCGCCTCCGAACACCACCTCCACGTCGGCCAGGCGTTCACGCTGCCCTCGCCACGACCGCAAACCTTGCGGGTCGCGGCGTTGACGACGAACCTCGGTTGGCCGCCGGGCGCGATCATCCTCGGCTCGAGCAGCTATGCGCAAGCCTGGGCGAGCCGCGACCCGAGCGCATACGAGATCCAGACCATGCCGGGCGTCCCGGTCGTGACTGTGCGTAATCGGGTTCGCAGAGCCTTGAGCTCAGTACCAGGCCTGGCGGTGGAAACCTCATCCGAACGCGAGCGGCGTCACTACGCCGCGGCGGCTCAGGGACTCTCGCGGCTGACGCAGATCCGGCTGCTTGTTCTGATCGCGGCTGTGCTCGCCCTGGTCGGGGCGATCCTTGCGATGATCTGGCAGCGGCGGGGTCTGATCGCGTCGCTGAAGTCTGACGGTTACAGCGAAGGCGTGCTGTGGCGATGGCTGCTGTGCGAAGCCGCGGTCCTGCTCACTGCGGGCTGTTCGATCGGCGCGGTCTTCGGCATCTACGCCCAGCTGCTCGGTAGCCATTTCCTGGCGAGCGTCACCGGGTTCCCGATCATCTTCACGATCGAACCGGTCGCCGCGATCTCCAGCTTCGCGCTGGTCACCGTCGTCGCCGTCGTGATGCTCGCAGTGCCAGGGTATCGCGCGGTGCGCGTACAGCCCCGAACCGGCAGTCCCGCTTACTAAAACGCAGCCCGCCCTTTCCCCTCACCGCGCCGCGAACCCTGCCCCACTTTCGCTACGGCAGCTGCGGGCGCTGATCGCGGGCGCGAGCAGGGAGTTGCTGTGGGGCCTGCCCGCTGGTCGCCCGCGAGGTGCGTGCCTGGCGGGAGCTCGCTCGCACGATCCCCGATACGCCGATCCGCGAGGACGCGCTGAGCGCGCTGGCCACCAAGCGCCCGCATATCGACGGCGCTGCCCTGTTCTCGATCCTTCCCGATGCTCGCAGTCCGAGCTTGCTGGCGCTGCTCGTCGCCTACGAGATCATCTGGGACTTCCTTGACAGCGTCAACGAGCGTGGCGCCGCCGCCGGTCAGGCAAACGGACGTCAGCTGCACCTCGCGCTGATCGACGCGCTCGATCCGGCGCGGCCGATCTCCGACTATTACCGGCACAACCCTTGGCGTGACGACGGCGGCTACCTGCGGGCCCTCGTCACCGTTTGCCGGGAATGCTGTGCCCGGCTGCCCTCGTATGAGCGTGTTCGCCACCTCGTCCTCAAAGAGGCGATGCGAGGTCAGGTGTGTGCGATCAACCACGACCTCGATCCGCTGTGTCGAGACGCGATGCTCGAAGCCTGGGTCAGGAAAGAGTTTCCCCAAGGACACGAGGCGAGCTGGTTCGAGCTCAGCGCCGCGGCCAGCACCGACCTCACGATCTTTGCGCTGCTCGCGCTCGCCAGCGAACCGGCGTGCGCCGACGGTGAGATCAGCCGCACTCCCGGAGCCTACTTTCCCTGGGCCTGCGCCCTGGCGGCGATGCTCGACAGCTACGTCGACCAGGTCGAAGACGCCGCGGACGGCGAGCACTCCTACATCGCCCACTACCGCACGCCGGAGCTGGCGAGGGAGAACGTCTGCCTGATGATGCACCGCTGTATGCGTGAGGCCCGCGCGCTGAAAAACGGCGAGAAGCACGTGCTGATCGCCGCCAGCATGTTCGCCATGTACCTGTCCAAGGACAGCGCGCTGACGCCGGCGATGCGTGAGAGCACAAAACGCATCGTCGCCGCGGGCGGATCGCTGACTCGTGTCCTTCACCCAATTCTGCGGCTGTGGCGGATCGCCTATGCCCAGCGTTCGACGTAAATCAAAAACGACACATGCACACCCTAAATCACACAGCAAGGAGTCCCAATAATGTCAATCATAAGCTCATGCTCGCCGCTGGTCCGCCTTAAACGCGAACTGCCACCCAGCAGACCCCTTCCGGCGACGCTCCAGACAATCTGTTGCCGGTGGTTGCCATCAGCTTACCTCGAACAGTGTCGTGACCGGCTTGGCGATCGGTTCACCGTCTACCCGCTGGATATGCCACCACTGGTGTTTCTCGCGGACCCGGGTGACATACGAGCGGTTCTCTCCAGCGACCCGAGCTGTCTACACCCAGGCTCAGGCGCGAGCATGATCGCGCCACTGATCGGCGAGCGCTCGTTCATGC
Organism: uncultured Solirubrobacterales bacterium; assembly: GCA_963755165.1. GTDB lineage: Bacteria > Actinomycetota > Thermoleophilia > Solirubrobacterales > Solirubrobacteraceae > Palsa-744. The sequence goes on from CAVWIT010000003.1 coordinate 1,275,917, forward strand.
TACTCGAGGAGGAGCGGCACATTTGTGGGCGCAGGACGATCACACCTGCCTTCCACCAGAGAATGGTGGCAGACCAGACCGCGATGCTCTCCGACACCGTTGAGCGTGAGGTCGCATCCTGGCCGGTGGACACCGAGATCGCACTTCATCCACGCATTCGAGCACTCACCTTGAGAGTGATCCTGAGAGCAATCTTCAGCGACCGAGACAGCGCGCTACAGCCCCTGCATGAACAGCTGATGGACATGTTGTCGGTGACGGTCAGCATCGTCCTTCAGGAGCCAAAGCTTCGTCACGTGCCCGGCTGGCGCAAGACCTGGAGAACGTTCCTCGAGCAGCGCGCCAAAGTCGACGAGCTGATCTACGGGCTGATGCGCCGGCGACGCTCGGAGAGCGATCCTCTGCGCGGGGATCTGCTCGACATGCTGCTCTGCGCGGAGAACCAGGATGGCTCTTGCATGTCCGAGCAGGAGATACGCGACAACCTCATGGCGATGATCGTCGCCGGACACGAGACGACGACCGGGGAGCTCACCTGGGCATTCCAGCTGCTCGCGCACAACCCCGACGTGCAGGATCGCCTGAGCGAGGAGATCGACAGCGGAACGGGGGAGGAGTACCTGACCGCGACGATCCACGAGACGTTGCGCCACAAGCCCGTCTTCCTGTTCGCGATCCCGCGAGAGGTCATCAAGCCGGTGGAGATCGGCGGATGGACATACGCCCCCCCTGCTCACCTCATGGGATGCACGTACCTGATGCACCACAACCCCGACCTGTATCCCAAGCCCCACCAGTTCCGCCCAGAGCGCTTCATCGACGAAGCGCAGCAGTCGCGCACCTGGTTGCCTTGGGGAGGAGGCCGCAAGCACTGTCTCGGCCGGCACTTCGCTCTGCTGGAGGTGCAGAGCATCCTGCGGGAGGTGCTCGCCAGCAGGCGTGTGCTGCCCGCGAGCGATCGCATCGAGCGCCCGCGGTGGCGCAGCGCGATACTGGTCCCGCATGCCGGAGGTCGAGTGATCCTGCGCGAGCGTCGTCGTTAGCGACGTTTTGTTATCTGGGGAACGCTTTTGTTATCCGGGGAACGGGTTTCTGGCTATCGGACCCGCCGCGGATCAAGATCGTCGTGCATGGAGATACGGGTCGATTCGGGCGGCCAGTTGCGTGCGATGTGCGCAGAGATCCTGCGGGCGGACCGCGCGCATCCGCTCGTGGGCTTGACCTGCCGGGCCGGTGCGTGCGACCCCGCACTGCCCGTCGATCGGGTGCTCGAGCTCGTCGGCCCGGGCATCCCCGTCTACGTGATCGAGCCACCACAGGCAAAGGCGTCCAAAACGCTGCTGCCCGATCGCCACGCGGTGTACGGTGGCGCGGCGCGCGTATGGTGGCCGGGCGTAAGCGAGGACAGCGACCCGTTTCATCCTGTGATCTTCGACGCCACGGGCGTCTACGGGGAGGATGCGCTGGAGCGCCTCGCCAGGGAGTTCCGCGTCCAGTCTCCCCAGCCGGTGGGCCTCTCCCCACAACAGCAGGCCGTCCTTCAGGAGCGGCTGCGGATCCGAGCCGAGCGCCGCTGCATTGTTCTCGAAGAGCAGTTGCGGAGCCTCCAGCGACGCTACGAGGAGCCCGAGCAGCGTGCGCGAGCGCGAGCAGCCGCGAGCCGCTAGGCGCGCGAGGGCCGCTGATGCCGAGCACGACCCGACACAGACCCAGGGCCAAGGCCGAGCACGATCGCGTGTCCCCGGCGGCGACGCTCCAGACGCCGCGCTACTCGCAGTCGCTCGAGCGCGGTCTCGCGATCCTCGCGTCCTTCACGCCGGAGCAGCCCGATCGCAGGCTCGCCGACATCGCCGATGGCCTCGGCTTGAGCCGTTCGACGGCGCATCGCTATGCCACCACGCTGGTGGCCCTCGGCTATCTCGAGCAGGTCGACTCGCGCAAGTATCGCCTCGGGCTGAAGGTCATCGACCTCGGCATGTCGGTGCTCAACTCCACCGGCCTGCGCGAGCACGCCCATCCCTATCTGGAAGAGCTGCGCCAGCGCAGCACCTACACGACCAACCTCGCGGTGCTCGACGGCCCCGAGATCCTCTATGTCCACCGCGCGCGCGGCTTTCGCCGCGGGCAGAGCAAGATCGACCTGGGCCTGAATCCCGCGTCGCGACTGCCGGCCCACTGCACCGCGATGGGCAAGGTGCTGCTGGCGAATCTGCCCGAGCCCGAGCAGGACGAGCTGATCGCCGAGCTACGGCTGACCAAGCGCGGCCCCAACACGATCACCTCAAAGGCGGCGCTGCGCGATGAGCTCGACGAGGTGCTGGAGGCAGGCTTCGCGGTCAACGACGAGGAGCTCGCTGCCGAGCTTTACGCGATCGCCGCGCCAGTCCGCAACGAGGCCCGCGAGGTCGTCGCCGCCCTCAACCTCGCGGCGCACAGCTCGATGATCTCACTCGCCGAGCTCGTCGACGCGCTCACCCCGCACCTCATCTCCACAGCCGACCGCATCTCCGCGCGACTGGGGTACAGGCGGGACGACGAGCACGCCCAGCGCCGCTGACGACGTCTGTCTGGCCTAGCGGAACTTGGGACGGAACTCTCGGCGGGAGCTAGACTCGCTGCGTCCGTGACCCGAAAGCGCGACATCAAGCAATTCCGCCAAGCCTGCAAGGAGGCGGGCTTGACCGCCTCTGAGCGCTTTGAGGCGAGCGACGCGCTACACGCCGAGAAGGAGTGGGGCGGAGGCCAGGAGGACATGAGCTATGGAGAATTAGTGGCATGGCTGCGAGAATGGAGGGACTCATGGCGACCGTCGTAGCCCTAACAGCGTCACCAACGACTGTCCTGCGCTCGATGCGTGGGTCGATCGTCGATGCCCGCATCGCCTACCCAGATGTCCTGCACGTTGAAGTCAGGGACTCGCGCGGGCGGCTCTGGCGACTCGCCACCCAAGATGCCGAGTTCTCGCCGGCTGACCCGGCGCAGCTGGTCGGGCGCTCGATCGACGATGCCAGAATCGATAAGAAGTCTGGTGAGCTGCGCTGCGTGCTTTCGGACGGCTCATTGCTCGACATCAAACCCGCTGCAGCCGAAGCAGACGACGATCCGCCCTATTGGGAGCTGATCAGCCCAGCGGGTGTCGTCCTCGAGTTCGGGCCAGGGGTGCGCTGGCAGATCAGCAGCGCGGATGCCCCAGCAGTATCGCGTCGCTGGGCGTAGAAGCCCGAGGTTCACCTAGGGGTAGCCTCGCCGCCGCGTGCGGGTGAGCAGTGTACGCCCACACGCGGCTTCCCCCCCAATTCACATACATCGAACACCCACCCCCGAGGGTGTACCCTCGCCAAGTGACCACCCCATCCGCCCGAAACGCACCTGCGAGGAGCAAGCCGAGGGAAGAATGACCCAACAGACCCACCTAGGAGTACCCGCCCTGAAGCTGCTCGCGCAGGAGTGGATGGTGGCGGTCCTGCACGGCCTGGCGGAGGGCGCGCTGCGCCCCGTGGAGCTCGAGCGGGGCCTCCCCGATGGCGGGCACTCGCTGGTGATGCGCCGCCTGCGTCATCTGCTGGAGCGCGAGCTCGTCACCTACGAGCGTCAGCCGGGGCTGCCGCCGCACGCGCACAGCGCCGGCATCCCGCGCCGGGCCCACTACAGTCTGACCGACGCCGGCCGGATGCTGCTCGAGGTTCCCGCCGAGGCCGGCCGCTGGGAGCAGCGCTGGTGCGCGCGGGCCAAGCGAGGCGGCGCGGCCGGAGCCCTGGCGATCAAGGCCCTCGCCGACGATCACACGCGCGAAATCGCGCTGCTGCTCGCCGACGGTCCGCTGTGCACCTCCGAGCTGGACGAGCGGGCGCCCGGCCTCGGGCGCTCGGCGCTGCGCCGGCGCCTGCGCGATCTCCTGCTCGCGGGAATGCTCGAACGTAGCCAGCAGGGACGGGTCCCCGTATACGAGCTGACGGCCGGCGCGCGGCATCTGGCCTCGGTGGCGATGCTCGCCGGGCGCTGGGAATGGCGCTGGGCGCGGCCGGAGCACCCGGCCCCCGGCAGGGACCTGGCCGCGCTGGTGCACCTGCTCGCGCCGGTCGCTCACGTCCCCGAGGCGGTGGCGGGGATCTGCCGGCTGCGCGTCGACACGCGCGGCGCGGGCGAACCCGATGTCTATCTGGCGGCCCGCGCCGGCGATGTCGTGGCTCTCTCCGAGACCTCGGCGGCGCCTACGGATGCCGCCGGCCACGCGAGCGCCGACGCGTGGTGCGACGCTCTGCTCACCGGCGCGGGCTCGATCGCGATCGGCGGGGACGAGGAGCTGCTGGCGGACGTGATCGCGGGCCTGGGCGCGGCGCTGCTCGCTTGAACCTCCGCAAACCTCATTAGCAGGGGTCTTTAGGAAAGTTTTATCTCCAGCTGTGGGAGCTGTCTCCTCGAAGCGTCCTCCAATTTGGACTTTCCGGACGTGCAGAAAGATTCTCTTATTCCTCACCGGATCTGTCCACTTGTTCCAGGGTAATCCGTACGAGCGAATCGAATATCCCTGGTAACACGGCACCTTTTGGATGTGGTAGACCACGCACGTGTCCTCGCCGACGCTGTATGCGAAGCTGCATCCGGGTCCGGGCTGGCCGCGCGAGCAGGCGGCGTCCCATCAACGCGCGCGGATCTATGCGGCGATGATCGAGCTCGTTGCCGAGCGCGGCTACGGCGCGGTCACGGTGCGCGAGGTCGTGCGCATGGCGGGGGTCTCCACGGGCACCTTCTACGAGCACTTCGCCGACAAGGACGCTTGCTTCCTGCGCACCTATGGGCTGATCGTGCGGCGTTCGACGAAGCAGGTCGGCGCCGCGCAGAAGGACTGTCATGACTGGCGGGAGCGCCTGCAGCTGGCGCTCTGCGCCTGGGCGGACGGGATTGCGCGCGAGCCGCAGGCGGCGCGGCTCGCGCTCGTCGAGGTCTTCGCCGGCGGAGGAGCGGCGCTGGAACAGATGCGACGCGCGGAGGGGCACTACGAGGCGATGATCGAGCAGAGCTTCGCCGGCGCGCCGAACCCCGTGCCGGCGCCACCGTTGGTGATCAAGGGGATCGTCGCGGGCGTGCACCGCGTGGCGCGCGCGCAGCTGCTGGCCGGCCGCGCGCACGAGCTGCCCGGCCTGGCCGGCGAGCTGCTGGAGTGGATGCTCTGCTTCCGCTGCCACGCCGCCACGTCGCTCGGGCGGCTCGACGATCTACCGGCGCCGGCGCGATCCGATACCGCGACGCTCGCCATCCACGATGGCGATGTGCGCAAGGACGACCGCGAGCGCATCCTCGACGCGGCCGCGAGGCTCGCCGCGCTGGAGGGCTACTGGCAGCTGACGGTGCCGCGGATTCGCGCCGCCGCGAGCGTCTCGCGCAAGCGCTTCGATCGGCACTTCGAGGACGTGCAGGGCTGCTTCATCGCGGCGCTCGAGCGTCTGACCGAGCGCGCGCTCGCCCACGCCGTCCCGGCGGGCGCCGCCGCCCGGACCTGGCCGGGCGGGCTGCACCGCGCGCTGTGCTCGCTGTGCGCGTCGATCGCGGCCGATCCGGTGCTGGCGCGGCTGGGGTTCATCGAGGTGTTCGCGCTGGGCCCGGACGGGATGCTCTGCCGCGAGCGCATCATCGCCGGCATCGCCGAGAGCCTGCGAATCAGCGCGCCGGCGGGGCAGCGCCCGAGCGAGCTCGCCGCCGAAGCGTCCATCGGCGCGGTCTGGGGGGTCGTCCACCACCACGTCGCGCTCGGACGCGCGCGCCAGCTGCCGAGCATCGCGGGGGTCCTCTCCTACCTGGCGCTCGCCCCCGCGATCGGCGCGGAGCAGGCGGTGCAGGCGATCGTGGCCGAGCACGAAACCATGAGAAGCTCACGCCGGGCGAGTGCTGGCTGGCCAGGCGTCGAGCAGGTCGTCTGCGCTCAGCGCTAGGTCGACGTGCAGCCCCGGCCGGGCGCCCAGAGGCGCAATCGCGAGCAGACGCGATGAGCCTGCTCGTGGGATCACAGAGCGGGCGTTCGCCAGTTCGGCCAAGTCGCGAGCGCCGAACGGGGACCGCTCTCGCCACTTGATCGAGCCGATCGCCACGGGTGCGCCAGCTGCGCCGATCCCGAGGAAGTCGTACTCGTGAGCGCCGGTTCTGTCCCACCAGCCACCCACCGACTCGATCGAGTCGTATGGCGCCGGCAGCCGCGGAGCGAGCCGGAGCACGGCTTCGCGCATGAGCGGCTCGATCGCCTTGCCACGCCACGCAGACCATGAGTCGCGGAACGACTCGAGCGCGAGGTCGCTGCGTCCAACCTCGATGTTGCGCAGGTGCGGCTCGATGAACCGGAACCAGAAGCGCAGGTAGGAGTCCTCGATCCTGTAGCGCTTCAGACGTCCGCTATGGCTCCCGGCGGGAAGGTCGATCGCGACGATCCGCTTGGTCTGAACCAGCGTCTCGGTCGCTCTGCTGACCGCCGTCTCGGCGGCGCTTGTGCCGCCGAGCGTCGAGGCGATGCGGGAGAAGCTCACCACTCCGATCTCATCGGCCCCGATCGCCCCGAGGACCGCCCGCGCGCCCGCATGATCGGACAGCTCGCCGGCGAGGTTGATCTGGGCAACGTCGGCAAGCAGGCTGTGCGGATGGGCAAAGGCGTCAGCCATGAGCTTGGCGACGGACTGGAATCGCCTGGCGTGGGCGACCAGCTCGGGGAAGCCTCCTGTGATCAGACGCGTGTCGAACGTCTCCATGGCCGCTCTCGAGCGTCCCAACGCCTGCGCTGTCTCGGTGGGCGTGAACGGCTCGAGCACGATGTTGCCGTGCAGGCGGCCGAACAGCGGACGGTCGTGCTCGAACAACCGGCTCATCATTGCCTCGTCCGATCCGACCAGCACGACCAGCACGGGATGGCGGTGCAGCTCGGTGTCCCACAGGGATTGGAGCAGGCCGTCGAGACCGGGGTTGGTCTCCTCGGCCCACGGGAACTCGTCGATGACGAGGATCGCCGGCCGCTCATCGAGGGCGAGCCGCACCCGTGAGAGCAGGTCATACCAATCGGCCGGCGTCACCGCGGTGACCGCGGCCAGCGCAGGCAGGGGTCGCGGCGCCGAGCTGAGCGTTTCCACCGCCCGGCGCATCTGCACCTCGACCGGAGCGCCCTTCATGCCCGCGATCACGCCGTAGGGCGCCTCGCTCTGTGCGGCGAAGCGCTCGAGCAGCCGCGACTTGCCGACCTGTCGTCGTCCACGAACGCCAATAAGCCGCCCCGAACCGGATGCGCTGGCGCGGCGAAGCTCGCCGGTGAGCGCCGCAAGCTCCGCTTCGCGCCCGTAAAACGGCATAGCAGTCATTGATGTATCTTACATGACTGTAACTTACCTAGATGCAAGCCGACGGCGGGGCATCGCCGGATCGATTGGACAGACGGACCAGCCCCCGCAGGAGTGCCTTCAAGCAGCGCTGGACCAGTATGACCTCACCCGGAACCGGACATCTGCTTGGTGGGTGGCCTTCGCGTCGTCGTGACCGCCCCATGCGTGTGTGTTGCCGCGACGTGGCGCAGGCGGCCGAGCACGTCGGTGGTGGGGGCGACCTTGGCGTTCTCGTAATCGGAGAGCCGGGACGCGGAGGTGCCGGCGGCCCGGGCGAACTGGCGTAGCGTCATCCCGGTGTGGGCGCGCCAGGAGCGAATCTGCGCGGCGTACTGCGCCCGTCCTTCAGTGGCGAGCGTCTCGCGGGCACGGCGGATCACGCTGGACATCAGCGCATCCACGCCGTAGTGCTCGCCCCACGCGGCCACACTCTCGGCCGTGCGCGCCGCGGGACCCCAGGGGTTACGTTGGATCGCCTCGGCGAGACGGCGCCAATCCGACAGCGAGCCGCGATCCATGACCGTCTCGATCGCCTCGGCCGGCCACTGGTCCACCGGCGCCGTGGGATCGAAGTCGAGGTTGCGAAATTGCATCGTCATCGCACCATTCTCGCCGCCAGGTCCGCGAGCACCGCTTGGACCGCCGACCACTCGTGCCAGCGAGGATCCAGCGCCTTGTAGCTGGCCAGCTGCGCCGTGACCTCGGCGTCTCGCGGTCTTGGGTCCGCCAACTGCCTCACCAGTTGCGTTGCCACGGCCTCCGGCCGGCGGTTGACGTCGGCGTAATACTCATCGATGCCTCGCAGCACGGTGGCCGCCTCGTCGAGCCCCATCCCCTCCGCGAGGGCCGCCATGTCGAGGTAATCCCGGGTCTGGTTGCGGCTCAGCGCAAGCCACGCCTTGACCCGCAGGATCTCCGCCGCGGTCGGCACGAGCAGCCGCTGGCCGCGCACCTCGATCTCGACGGTCTCCAGCGGACGGCCGCGCTGCAGCTGACGCACCCCGGTCTCGATCCCCCCGAGCTCGCCCAGGATGATCTTTCCGGATGCGACCCTGGCCGTCGACCAGTCCCCAAGCGCTTCTAGATTCTCCAAGATCGAGTCGAAGCGCTCCGCGAGATCCGCGACGACATGATCGTGATCGCGCGACTCGCGATGATGGGCATGCAGCGCCGCCGCGGACCCCCCGACCAGAACGGCGCCGGGGACCAATTCCTGCAGGCGCGCGGCCTTCTCCAGAACGTCCTCAAACGAAGGCTCCATACCGATATGTTATCAGATCAGAGAACAAGCCAGCGCGCAACTGCTCCCCGATTCTCTCGAGCACCGGTGGGCGCCAGCGAGCAGCCCTCCCTGCGATCCCTGGTCGAACCTCTCGATCGCGGCTGGTAGTTACTCGCTGGCGCTCTCCCATGTCAATCTCCGCTTCCTCGGTCTCGGTGTCCGGCCCGGTCGAGCCGTGTCATCCCTATAGATTTTTGGAAGAGAAAAAGACCCCAACCACGGGCGGGTGGGCTCTCACCCCTCGGGAGCGTCCTCCTCCGCCGCCGGGGGTGTGTCGGGCTCCTCACCGAGCCGTTCCAGGTCTTTCAGGTCCTCCGGGCGGCTGGCGGCGCGCTTCATCATGCGCAGATCGTCGAGTCCGCACACGTGTACGAGCACACCATCAACGGTGCTCTCGATCGCTCCGCGGTCGAGCTCGGCGTACAGGTCGTCGAAGTCGATCCCGCTGAGCCATTGCATGACATCGAGACGGCCGAGGTCGGTGAGCAAGCAGAAATTACCTCCCATTTCCAGGTCGGCCGCACGGGTCGGATCGGCCGGCAACTCGGCTGCCTCGAAGTCGCCGGTGTCCAGGATCCTCGCGCTCAGATCGCGCAGCATCTCGGCGAGCTTCGCGAGGTTCTCTGGGGCCGGGTTGGGGACGATGTCCAGGTCCTTGGTCACGCGGATGAAGCCGTGTGCGTTGACGGCGAAGCCGCCGACGACGATGTGCTCGATACCGCGTTCGTGCAGAGTTCGCAGCAGCGGGAGCGGATCAAGCGCTTCGGGCATGGCGGAACGCCTCGGCGAAGCGGTTGGCGAAGCGAGCCAGCGCGGCGGCCTCTTCGAGGTTCGTGCTCACGCCGCGCGCGCGGTCGTGCGCGACCTGCGCGCGGTCGGCCCGCTCGTTACGGGCGATCTCCTCTGCCGTCCAGGGTCCCCGTGGCTTGGCTTTCCGCTTCGCTGCCATGCGCGGATTCTAGCGCGACCCCGCGGGGGATTCCGTCGGGCCCCGGACCCACCCCGACCGCCAGTCCCACCCCCAATCTCTCGCCCGGTCAGTCTCCTCCGCCTCCGGAAACGCGAGACCAAAACCCACCGATCCGCACGGGGACAACCCACCGCATGACCCATGCTCCGCCGAGAAACACCACCCGGCAGCCCCGCCCGGCCCGCAAGCTCCCCACCGAGTTAGGAAACATCTCCCCCAAAACGTTGACTTTCCCGGAGGGAGCGGCATCCTGGCCTTCTCAGGGTCGATCAAGAGGAGGACAGCAGTCCAGATCAAGAACGACTTCCCCAGGCAGGCCTGCCCGCGCGGATTCTGGACAGGTCCCCGATCCAATCTTCTGTGTGCCAGAGCAGGGAGCAGATCTAATCCGGCCCCGGGGCCCTTCCCTTTTGAGCCTGATTCCGTCTCGATTTTTATGAAAGAGAGAAAGCTACCGCGCGGCAGGTGTGTCTTTGCGCCGGAAGAGCTTGCGCGCCCAGTCGTGCACCCAGTCGGGGAGGATCTGGGCGTCGCCGAGGCCGGGCAGGGTCGTGGACGGGAAGTACTTTGGCCGCCCATCGCTCGCCGTGTACATGTATTTGCCGTCGGGCGTCCTGGGATAGTCCGGCAGCGGCCGTTTTGTGGTGGGTTGCTCCATGTGGCTCATCATAGCCTCCCGGCGAGGTCGATCAGGGTGGCGAGTACCAGGGGTGTCAGCGCTCGGTCGAATAGTACGGCCTTGCGGGCCAGGGCGTGTTTGTTGATGTCGACTTCTTCGGCGAGCTCTGCGCGCAGCAGCTCCCTGGCCTGGTGTTCGTCGTGGGTCTCGCCGTACTCGCTCAGGCGTGCGGCGGAGGGGCCGGTTTCCTTGGCGCCTTTGTGCCGCAACGCGCGTATCGCCAGCGCGAAGGACAGGCCGAACAGCGCCAGCGCGGCGATCCAGAGGTCGTATGCTCCTCTGCTGTCGAGCAGGTTTGTGGCGAGCGCCGTGTCGAGGACCATCAGGCCGAGCGCTCCGGCGTCCAGCGCCACTGAGCGCGAGGTCTGCATCTTCAGCTGGTCTCGGGCCAGCGAGATCAGCTCGCCGGCGAGTAGGGGAGGGCTCTCGTGATCGGGCATCGCGGTCTCCGGTCGGTCGTTTGGTCGTGGCGCCTCACTCCCTACTCCGACGGGATCGCCCAAACGGGACAGAGCAAGCGCCAAAGCCGGCCCGCGAGCGCCAGATGAGCGGCGCGGCCCCGAAGACACTGGGCTTGCTGGCGAGTTAGGAAACATCTCCCCCAAAACATTGACTTTCCCGGAGGGAGCGGCATTCTGGGCTTCCATGGGTCGATCAAGAGGAGGACAGCAGTCAGATCTACGACGACTTCTCCAGGCAGGCCTGCCTGCGCGTTTCCTGGACGGGTCCCCGAACGAATCTTCTGTGTGCCAGAGCAGGGAGCAGAGCAGCAGAAAGTCACGGCCCTTCTTTGGATTGCTCTAACCCTTTTGAGCCTGATTCCGTCTCGATTTTTATGAAAGAGAGAAAGCTACCGCGCGGCGGGTGTGTCTTTGCGCCGGAAGAGCTTGCGGAAGAACTGGGTCACCGACGGGGGGATGGAGAAATCTGTTCCGGGTGCCCGGGCTCACCGGGGTCGCTTCTTGCGACACGAGGCGAGCCGCGAGCGGTCGGTGTAGATCGCGAGCTGGCCGGAGGGCAGCAGCGCGAAGCCGGTGTCGAGTGTGACGATCGCCTTGGCACCGCCGGCGATGGCGCTGGCCGCGTGCACCGCGTCGTAGGAAGCGAGCCCGTAGTCGCTCATCAGGATCGTCGTCGCGTCGGTGACGCGGTCCAGACGGATCGAGATATGGGTCAGGCTCCGGAACATCTTGTCGTAGCGGGAGATCGTGTTGTTCAACAGGAGTGTCGCGGGACGGCGGGAGCGCCCGTCGGTGCGGTGCGCTCGCCACTTTCCTCCCCAGCGTTCCTTCAGAGCGATGGCGAAGGCGGTCTCGGCGAGCTCGACGCGAAGCAGATCGCTGGTGACGACCGACACGCCGCTGTCGAAGATGCGTGTGAGCAGGGCGCTGCACGCGGGGTGAAGCGGTTGGGTCGCGAGCAGCGCGTCGACGACGAAGCTGGTGTCCAGCGCGATCGGATCGGGCAAGACGAGCTGCTGGTCCTCGATCGCGAAGACACCGCGAGTGGGGACGGGCCGGCGCCCGCCTGTGGGGCTCATCGGGACCTACCGCGGGCGGTACATGTCGCGCGTGACGCGGACCTTGACCCGCAGACCCGTGGTCGCCGCTTTGAGCGCTGCACGGCGTTCCTCTACGGTCTCGTAAGCAGGCAGGGTGGTCATTTCGGCCAGTTCCTCGGAGCTGAGCCGCTTGATCTTCCCGTTGCTGTTGGTCTGCGCTTTCGCCATGATCCTCATGGTAGCTCTCCTTCCGGTCGTCAACGGGCGAGCAGGATCGCTCGCGGACGGACCAGCCTACTCAGCGCTTGGGACCCCGCATGACCCAAGCCCCGCCGAGAAACAGCGCCCGCGAGCCTCGCCCGCCCCGCGAGCCCCCCACCGAGTTAGGAAACATCCGCCGAAAACGTTGACTTTCCCGGAGAGAGCGGCATCCTGGCCTTCCCAGGGTCGATCACGAGGAGGACAGCGTCCAGATCTACAACGACTTCTCCAGGCAGGCAGGCAGCCCCGGCCGGGCGATTGCAGGCCGGGTCCCCGATTCTTCTGTGTGCCGGAGCGGGGAGCAGAACTAATCCGGCCCCGGGGCCTTTTTGAGCCTGATTCCGTCTCGACTTTTATGAAAGAGAGAATGGCACTCTCGCCCGGTCCCATGCCACCCCCACCCAGCACGAGCAGCTGCTGGTCCTTGATCGCGAAGACACCGCGAGTGGGACGGGCCGGCGCCCGCCTGTGGGGCTCATCGGGGGTCTACCGTGGCCGGTACATGTCCCGCGTTATGCGGGTCTTGAAGCGCAGACTCGTGGTCGCCGCTTTGAGCGCCGCGCGGCGTTCCTCGACGGTCTCGTAAGCATTAGAGAGGCACGTTTTTGGGGTGTTTTTGGAAGAGAAAAAGAACCGCTCAGCTATACTTGGTGACGAGCTTGAGCTGGGATTCGGGCACGGAGATGAGGTCGAGCATCTGCCCGTCGTCGTCGGAGATCTCGATCAGCTTGACGTCACCGTGGTCGCTGACGACGGTGCCCTCCGTCCCGGCCGGCCAGGTGCCGGTCCCCTTGGCCTTGGCGATTGCTTTGGTAAGCGCAACGACGTCGATTTCGCCGATTGTGTGCTTGACGCGTGTGGCCATGGTGTCTCCAGTCTAGTTCTTGGGGAAGGCGGTTACAAGGCGCGGCGGGTCACCGGGCCCGGTGAGCTCCCAGGCGGTCCGGATCTTGGCGACGCGGTCGCTCTTGTCGTGAAGCCCGCGAAGGTCGAAGTCGACGACGCAGTTGATGCCGTGGGGCGGGTTCGGACGAACTTCGCTGACCGGGACCTCGAGGATCGCGGCCCAGATCGCGTCTTCGAGGTAGTCGATGTCTTCGATCGTGATGCCGAGGATGCGCTTGAACCCCTCGGCCTTGGGACCGCCGCGTTTGTGGTTGAGGTCCAGCGAATACGCGGCGAGCTTGATGCGCATGCCGACGGCCTCCGCGGCGCGCGGCAGCAGCTGACCCACCTGCGGGGGCCAGGGTGTGTCGGGATCGTCGATGTTGGGCGAGTCGGTCATGGGTCTCTCCTCCGGCGCAACGCCGCCGGATCGAATGGTCCGGCGAAGCTACCCCGAGCTTGGGACGGAATCCGTCGGCGGACCAAAGAACTTTCGGAGCCCGACGCAAACCCCCAGTGTTCTCGGGGGGTCGCGCCGAAAAGTTGGCGCGTTCGCGTCCTTGCCGCGCGCAAAGTCCAGGCTGATCGCAAGCGCGGGGCGCAGGCAGCAGAGCGTCGCCAGGCCGATCGCGATCAGCGGCGTCCAGCACTTGGGACGGCGCCGCTCAGGGCCATGCCCTGTCGAGAAACAGCGGCCGGCCGCCTCGCCCGCCCCGCAAGCCCCCCACCGAGTTAGGAAACATCCAGCCCAAAACATTGACTTTCCCGGAGAGAGCGGCATCCTGGCCTTCCAGGGTCGATCACGAGGAGGACAGCAGTCCAGATCAAGAACGACTTCTTCAGGCAGGCCCGGCCGGGCGTTTGCAGGCCGGGTCCCCGAGGCCCATACGGACCGGCGTCGCCTCAGTAGCTCGGCGACGGTGGCCCCAAAGGGCCGATCCAATCTTCTGTGTGCCAGAGCAGGGAGCAGAACTAATCCGGCCCCGGGGCGCCACTACGTGCTTGCGGAGGGCGCCCCAGGGCCAAGCACAACACAAGGGAGCATAACAAGATGAGATCTAATCAACTAAGAATCCTGTTCGTGAGCCTGCTGGCCGTGTTCGCGGTCAGCGCGATCGCGTCTGCCACGGCGTCGGCGGCAGCACCGGAGTTTATACGGTGCGTAAAAGTCAAAGTGGTCACGGAACCCAGTAGCTTTAAAGACGCGGAATGTAAAAGTCCAGAAAAAGGTAAAGGTAAATATATCCGGGTGTCAGTAGAACCAGGCCTGTGCAATAAAGTCGCGCCCGGGGAACCATTTAGCTTTGAAAAAGGCTGTGCCAAAGCAGGCGGCGAATACGCTATGGTGGAAAAAGAAGCAAAGCGCAAATTCACCGACAAAGAGGGCACAAGTCACTTCTACGCTACAGGTAAAGGTGGCGCGATCGTTTTTACGTGTACAGCAGACACGAGCAAAGGTGAAATAACAGGTAACACAACAACAGCCGGAGTTACGGTCACCTTCACGGGATGTACTGCGAAAGAAGGAACAAAAGAATCGTGTTCGGCAAAAAGCAAAGGGGAACCTGCAGGAACGATAAAAACCAATGGACTCAAGGATACGCTCGGCACGGTCGCGAAAGCTGAAGCAGCAAGCGAAGTCGGGGACGCCCTCGAACCAGAAGGAAAAGAAGGGTTCGTCACGCTCGAAGCCGCATGCCTTGAAGTAAAAACGCAGCAGGTGTCGGGCAGTGTGATCGGCGAAGTCAAACCGATCAATGTCTTGCAAACTGCGGGCGAACTGATCTTCGAATGCGAACCCGCTAAATCCACGACACAAAAGATCCAGAGATTCGTAGGTGCCGAAAAAGACACGCTCTCGGCCTTTGGTAAAGCAGCATGCTTTGAAAGCAAAGCAGAAATCACGTACGAAGAACCCATCGAAGTGACGTAACCAAATAGTTCGGAGAGCTGCGTGGGGTCGATGGCCTCACGCAGCCCCCGTACAGGTCAAGGCAGCATAAGACGGAGGAGAGAGCTGAATGTTACTCCCATCGCGGGGCACGTATCGGTCCGCAGTGTCGCCTCGCGTGTTGCTCGCGACGCTTTCTCTCGCGGCAGGCCTCGCCGTCATAGGCGTCGCGTCGCCCGCCACGGCGGGCGCGTATGCCACGATCGCCCCGCCCCCGATCTACTCGACAGCGCCCGGCCTCCCTGACAATCGTGTCTATGAACAGGTCTCGCCGACCGACAAGAGCGGCAACCAGGCGGGCGCCAGCACAGACGTGACAGCCGGGTTCGGTGCGCTGGCTCACTATGCGCTTGCCGCGGCCGACGGAAACGGGGTGCTGTTTGAAGGCTCTGGTCCGATGGGCGAAACGGCTGCTGGTTATAACCTGTATTTCGAGGCCCAGCGGTCAGCCGCCGGTTGGAGCACGAGGGCGATCATGCCCCGTGCGCAAGAACCGGTTGTCACTAGCGGAGGAACGCTGTCCGTTCAGCCATCTGCTGTGGATCCCTCCTCGGATCTCTCCCATGTCATGTTCGTGGCTAGAGATGGGACGTTTGCGACGCCGCCCAACGCCAAGTGCGGATTCGAAAATGATGGCTCAGACCAACTCTACCTCAGCGGCCCCGACCCGTTCGTCGCGGCCACGTGGCTGGCCCGGCCCGAGATCTCAAATCCCATTGAAGTGTGTGTGGGTTTCGGGGAATCGGGAGCTCCCGTCGGCGGGACGCCGGACTTCAGCACCGTCTACTTCACCTTCGCCGGCACGCTGCTGCCCGAAGATGCCTCACGCAGGCCGCACGTGCTGTCGTCGATCGGCCCGCTAGGTGAAGGTGTTGAAGCTTGGGGTTTCTACGAAGACCGCGAAGGCGCGCTGCGTGAGGCCGGCGTTCTGCCCGACGGCTCGCTCGACCCGTTCGGCGCGGTGCCCGCGGCCTCGGGGCACTATCGCGCTATCACCGGCAACCAGGTGTCAGCCGATGGGTCGCGCGCGTTCTTCGTGAGCCCCGATCCAGTCTCGTGTGGGAACGGGAACAACTGTGGTGCGGGGGCGGGGGAAGATCCCCCGGAGCTGTATGTGCGTGAGAACGGGGAAAAGACCGTGCTCGTGTCACAGGACACGCTTCTCCCGGAGGTCAATGGGCTGCCCGCGCCCGCACCGGATGGAGCACTGGGTTTCCCCGGTTCGTCGGGGAAACCATCGTTTGTATATGCCTCGCGCGATGGATCGCAGGCGTTCTTCGAGAGCGAGGACGCTTTGACAAAGCCGGCTGAAGAAGCTTCCCCTGGGGCCGAACCAAAGATGTATGACTTCGACGTGAATACGGGCTCGTTGACCTATCTGCCGGGCGTCGTGGGGCAGATCGTCACCTCCGACCAGGATGGCTCGTCGTTTGCGTTTGTGAGCCCCGAAGCCGCGGCTTCCCCGGCTGCTGAACTCGACCTGTGGTCTGCCGGTCCGGGCGGCGGGACCGTCACCCCGATCACCGAAATGAATGGACACCCGAAGGGGGTCAGGGGAGACGTTCCGGTGGCGCGCATGTCGAGCGATGGCTCGGTGGTCGTGTTCATGACTTCCTTGCTTCTGCCGAAGGCCAGCTTCAACAGCGGTACGGAACTGGAACAGATCTACCGCTATGACGTCCCGACAAACAGGCTCAGCTGCGTGTCGTGTTCGCCGGCCGGCGTCACCCCGACCAGTAATGCGGAGCTGTCGGTTCTCGAGGCTAACGAAGAAGGAGGGCTGTCCTTCGGCCAACAAGTAGAAACGGGGATGGTCGATGAGCGCGGCGTCTCCTCCGATGGCAGTCGTATCTTCTTCGACACGGCCGATCCGCTCGTTCCCCAGGCTTCCGACGGGGTACGCAATGTGTATGAGTGGGAGAACGGCACCGTCTATCTGCTGTCCTCTGACAAGAGTCCGGAAAACTCATACTTCCTGGACAACAGCGAAAGCGGCAACGACATCTTCTTCGCGACCTCGGAAGGCCTGGTTCCCGGCGACACGGATGGGGCGTATGACGTCTACGACGCGCGGGTTCCCCACCCGGGAGATAACCCACCGCCCGCGGCGGTGCCCTGCGAAGGCTCGGTGTGCCAGGGCCCGCCCCGCGTGCCGGCTCCCCTCGGCGCGCCCGCCAGCGCGACGTTCTCGGGTCTGGGCAACATCGTCCCCGAACCCGCCGCCACGCCGACCGTGAAACCGAAGCCGAAGGCGACGAAATGTAAGAAGGGCTTCGTAAAGAAGAAAACCAAGTGTGTTAAGAGCAAACCCAAGAAAAAACCAAACCCAGCTAAAAAAACCAGCCACAGCGGGAGGACGAAGTGATGCGGCGTCTACAGTGGCAAGGGCTGGTTGAGCATTTCCAAATCGGCAGAGCAGAGTCGGGCCACCCCTCCCGGCCGAGGGACCGAATCCGTCGCCAGCCGGTAGGCCGGATGAAAAGGGCTGGACTCTGCGTCGCCGTGATTATTGGTCTTTTGCTCATTGTCGCCTCTCAGGCTGTTGCTACGGAAACCGGCCCGGTGTGGAAGGTCCTCTCGGTCTCCACCCCGACGAACTTCAAGCCGGGAGACCGCACCGGTGATAACTCGTTCCTGGTGACGGCGACCAACGTCGGCGGCGAGCCGACCGACGGGACGATCACGCTCAGCGATTTGCTGCCCGAAGGGTTGACCGCCTACAAAATCTTTGGCGATGACGCCTATAAGACTCCCGTTAGAGAAGGAGAAGCAAGCCAAGGCGGTGGTGATACGACTTGCTCGACCTCACCGGTACCTCACTGCACGACATCAGAACCCGTCGATCCTGGGGACACGCTGCTCCTTCACGTCTCGGTGGAGGTGGCATCGGGCCTTCCTCCCAGCGTCCCCAATGGGGCGATGGTTTCCGGTGGTGGTGCGGCGAGCGTGTCGGTGAGCAACCCGGTGACGATCAGCTCCGCGTTGCCCGAATACGGAGTGGCGCCCGGCGGGCTGATGGCCGCGACCTCAACCAACCAGGCCGGCGCCCACCCGAACGTGACGGCGGACTTCTTCCTGAACACAATCGATCTCGGAACCTTGGCCACGCCGGTCGGTACGCCCAAGGATGTCAGCTTCGATCTTCCACCGGGCCTGGTTGGCACCACGGTTGGGATGGCGCGGTGCACGATGGCCAAAGTCGTCAATGAATCGCACTGTCCCGCGGATACGATGGTGGGGGCGGCGACGGTCATTATCGAGGCCGAGGGCGGCGGTTGGAAACTCACGTTGCCGGTGTTCAATATCGCGCCGGCTCCGGGGGAGCCCGCGGCGTTCGCGTTCAACGCGCTGTTCTTCCCCGCGAGGCTCGACACGAGCGTGCTCTCAAACGGCGATTACGGGGTTCGAGTGACAGCCCGGATATCACCGAGGGCGCCCCGACCATTACGACCTCGGTCACGATCTGGGGGGTTCCGGCCGACCACAACGGCCCCGGGCCCGATCGCGCGGCCCGCAATTTCAGCGCGGGCGACCTCGGCTACCCCGTACTTGACCCGAAAAATGAAATTGAATTTGGCGGCCCGAGCGCCGAAGAACAGAGGGTGGCGCTGTTGACGAACCCGTCGCAGTGCTCGACACCGCTTGAAGGGACCCTGTCGACGGATTCCTGGGAAGCTCCAGGGCCGGGGGTGTTCGCGTCGGCCTCGACTTCGCTTGGCTACGACACGGGCTGCCACCTGCTGGAATTCAAGCCGTCGATGTCGATGCTGCCCGACACGCTGGAAGCGGGCGCTCCGGCGGGCTATACGTTCGATCTGAGCGTCCCGCAGAACAGCGAACCGTATGGGTTGGCGACGCCGAACGTGAAGAAGGTCGTGGCGACCCTGCCACTGGGGACCGTGATCTCGCCGTCCGCGGCGGATGGCCTTGGGGATTGCACGAACGAACAGTTCTTCGGGTCTGGTCCGCGCGAAGCGGCGCCGGCGAAGCCGGGTGCGTGTCCGCGCGACTCGCAGGTCGGGACGGTGCGGATCAAGACCCCCGCGCTCGAAGAACGCTTGACGGGTGACGTGTACCTGGCCTCGCCGTTGTGTGACCCGTGCTCCCCGAGCGATGCGCAGGACGGCCACATGATTCGCCTGTTCGTGCAGGTCGTCGGCGAAGGCGAAGACGGGATCGTCGTCAAGCTCGAAGGCACGGGTGTGATCAACCAGCAGACGGGTCAGATCACGACGACGTTCGACGAAAACCCGCAGCTCCCGTTCTCAGACTTCCAGCTGACGCTCCAAGGTGGCGAGCGCGCGACGCTCTCAAACTCCCGTACGTGCGGGCCGGCGACCACAACGCTGGACCTCGCGCCGTGGAGCACGCCGTTCACACCGGATGCGACGCCCACGAGCACGTTCGACGTCGATGAAAACTGCTTCGGTCCGCAGTTCAACCCGTCGTTCACGGCGGGTACGACGAGCAACCAGGCGGGTGGGTTCAGCCCGTTCACGCTCGCGTTCGGCCGCTCGGACTCCGATGAGTCCCTCAACGGTGTGCAGGTCCAGATCCCGCCGGGCCTGTTGGGGATGCTCTCCAAGGTGTCGTTGTGCGGTGAACCGCAGGCGGCGCAGGGCACGTGCGGCGAAGGGAGTCTGATCGGCGAAACGACCGTCGAGACCGGCCCGGGCGCGGACCCGTTCCTCGTGACGGGCGGGAAGGTGTACATCACCGGCCCCTACAAGGGCGCGCCGTATGGCCTGTCGATCGTCGTCCCGGCGAAGGCGGGCCCGTACACGCTCTCGGGTACGACGGGCAACGGCACGGTCGTGAATCGCTCCGCGATCAGCGTCAACCCGGAAACCTCGGCGTTGACCGTGACCTCCGACCCGTTGCCGACGGAGCTCGACGGCATCCCGCTGCAGTTGCGGCTCGTGAACGTGACGATCAACCGCCCGGAATTCACGTTCAACCCGACCAACTGCGACAAACTGGCGATCGGCGGGACGTTGACGAGCACCGAGGCCGCGAGCAGCAGCGTGTCCTCCTCCTTCCAGGTCACCAACTGCGCGGCGCTGAAGTTCAAGCCGTCGTTCACTGCCACCAGCAACGCCCACACCTCCAAAGCGGACGGCGCGAGCCTGCTGTTCAAGATCGCCTACCCGAGCGACCGATCGTCCGGGATCGGCCAGCAGGGCTCCGAGGCGTGGTTGAAGGAGATGAAGTTCGACATCCCCAAGCAGCTCCCGGCGCGGTTGACGACGTTGCAGAAGTCGTGCCTGGCCGCGACGTTCGAAGCCAGTCCCGCCGCGTGCCCCGCCGCGTCGGTGATCGGCAAGGCGATCGTGCGCACTCCTGTGTTGGCGGTCCCGCTGGAGGGCCCAGTGTACTTCGTCTCCCACGGCGGCGCGAAGTTCCCCGAAGTCGTGATCGTGCTGCAGGGCGCCGGCGTGACCCTCGAGCTGCACGGCGAAACGTTCATCAGCAAAGCGGGGGTCACGAGCGCGACGTTCCGCACCGTCCCCGACGCGCCGTTTGAAAGCGCCGAAGTGTTTGTCCCCACCGGCCCTTTCTCCGAGTTCGCCGCGAACGGCAACCTCTGCACGCAGAAACTGACGATGCCGATCGCGTTCACCGCCGCGAACGGCCTGGAAATCCACCAGAATACAAAGATCGGCGTCACCGGCTGCCCAAAGGCCAAGCAGGCGGCCAAGAAAAAGAAGAAGGCAAAAAAAGCGAGCAAGGCGCGAAAGTCCAGCCACAGCCAGGGGAGGCAGTCATGATGCGCGCTCGTAGGCTGACCTTGACGGTGCTCGGTGTGCTGGCCGGCGGTCTTGTGTTCTCGAGCGCCCCTGCGCTGGCGACGACCGTACATGTCTTCTCAAGCAGCTTCGGCAGCGCGACCTCCACGCCGCCGGATCCAGCACCGCTCTCGGCTCCTTCCGGGGTGGCCGTGAACGACTCGACCGGTGACGTGTACGTGGTCGACAAGGGCAACAACCGTGTGGAGCGGTTCAGCTCCACGGGCAGCTATCTCGGCTATTTCAACGGCAGCGGTACTTTCGAAGTGGAAGGGGCAGTAGAAACGGGCAAGCCCGCCCCGCCCCGTCCGCTGGAATCCCCGGAAGGCGTCGCGGTCGATAACGACCTGTCGAGCCCGTCGGTGGGTGACGTGTATGTCGTTGACACGCACAACAACGTAATCGACAAGTTCAGCGGGACGGGTGAATATCTCGGCCAGTTGACGGAGACACCGACTGGAATGTTCTCCGGTTTGATCGGTGTCACGGTCGATCCGTCCGGTGACGTGTGGGTCTATAACAAGAATGCGGAAGAAAAAGGAGAAGCGTTTGAGTTCAATGACTTAGGAGTATATCTCTTTGGGTTTCCAACTAAACTCGGGGCAAGCCCCGGGATTGCGGTCGACTCGGAAGACAACCTGTACCTCGTCAGAGGGTCGCCGTACATCGCAATGTTCAACAAAGTAGGAACAAAACTGATCGAAGCAGTGAACAGCTGTGAATGCACGACTGGTGTGGCGATCGACCAGGCCACCAACGAGCTCCTCGTCGACCAGCAGGGGTCCTCGATCGCTGAGTACGACCCCTTCGGCGGCCCGCTTGCCGAAGAATTCGGCTCCGCACAGCTCACGAGCGGTGGCGGCAGCGGCATTGCCGTGAATCCCGCAAATGACACCGTATACGTTGCCGAATCAGTGGGGAACGTCGTGGACAGCTTCGCCGGGATCGTGCTGCCCGACGTGACGACGGGCTCCCCCGCGACGACTGCGACGGCAAGCTCGCTGACGCTGACGGGGACGGTCAATCCGCTGGGCACCGAAGAAGCGTCGTACTACTTCGAATACGGCGAAACCACAGCGTACGGGTCGTACGCCCCAGCACCGCCCGGCACCCCTGTCTCCGGATCGGAGCCGATCCAAGCGAGCGCCACCGTCACGGGTCTGAGCAACGTCCCGAACCTCAGTTCCTACCAGTATCGCTTGGACGCGACGAACAAGTCCGGGCTGATCGACTACGGGCAGGACCAGGCGGTGACCTACGCGGTCACGCCGGCGGTCGACGATCAGCCGGCTACGGTGACGGATGTCGGTCGTGCCAGCGCGGTATTCCAGGGCACCGTCAACCCGGAGAACAGCGACACGTTCTACCACTTCGCCTACGTTCCCGCCGGCGAATACCAGCCGGGGGCGAGCAACCCATATGCCGGGGGCGGCGCCACGGCGGACGTGAACGCGGGCGAAGGGCCTGTCGATGGAACCGTCGGGCCCGTGCAGGCCGGCGACCTGCTGCCGGGCACGACTTACCACTACGCGCTCGTGGCGAGCAACACGGCGGGGAGCAGCATCGGCGAAGACCACACGTTCACGACGACCCCGGGCGCCCGACCGGTTGCGACGACGGGCGGCGCGAGCGCGATCAGCCAGAACGCGGCGACGCTCTCGGGCACCGTCAGCACGAACGGCCGGCCGACCAGCTACGGCTTTGAAATCGGGACCGAAGCCGGCAACTACGGTCCCGCGACCGGACTCGGCAGTCTCGGGGGCGCCCTCACAGAAACCGTCAAAGTTACGCTCGGCGAACTGCAGCCGGGCACGACCTACCACTACAGGGTCGCGGCGACCAACTCCGACGGCGCCAGCTACGGCGCGGAAGAGACATTCACGACCCCCGGGTTCCCCGTGCTGCTCACGGCGCCCGCGGCGCCGTCGCTGCTTGCGATCCCTTCGATCGCGTTCCCGACGGAAACGGGCACGACAACCATAACTACGACAAAGGAGCTGATGCGGGCACAGAAGCTCGCTGCTGCGCTGAAGGCTTGCCGGAAGAAGTCGAAGGGCAAGCGGGCCGGGTGTGAAAAGCGGGCCCGGAAGCAGTACGCCCCGGCCAAGGTCGAGGCGAGGAAAAGCACAACAAGCAGCATTAACTGAGCCTAAGGAGGCTTGACATTCATGAGTCATAAAAATCGTATCATAGTAGGTATTTGCAGGCACGCGCTTGTCGTTGTGGCTGCATTGATAGTGCCGTTGGCCGTCGCTTCGCCGGCGCTGGCCGCACCAGAAGGCGAATTCGCCGTATTTGCGGAGTGTCCTTTGAGCCATCCGGAACTGGCCGGATGCCTCAGCGCAAAGACAGAAAGCGGTAAATTCATCATCGGCAACAGAACGGTGCCGATCGAAAATGTCATCACGCTGCAGGGTGGGTTCGAAGAAGAACACCCCTGCAACTACCCGTTCCAGGGCAAAGGGGAATGTCGCCTGCCCTTCGTTGGCGCGGCCGATGGCAACACGCTGTCGAAAACGGGGCAGAATGTCCCTGGTGGGCTGCTCAATCTGATCAAATGCAAAGAAATCAGCAATAAATACGAGCGAGAATTCTGTGAAAGAATTTTTGAAAAAGGACCTCTCGGCGTGACGGCCACAGCCGAACTCGCGGCCCCCGCGAGCTCGATCGGATTGAGCGAGGCGGCTCTCTTCGAACCTGTGCTTTCTGAAGTGTTTGGCATCCCAGCACTTCAGCTGCCGGTGAAGGTCAAACTCAGCAACACGCTTCTCGGAGAAGCATGCTACATCGGCTCCAACACCGAACCGATCGTGCTCAACCTGATCACCGGAAAAACGAACCCGCCCAAACCAAACGAATCGATCTCGGGTAAACCCGGAACAATCGAAGGCAATGAAGAAGGCACCATCCTTACCGTCAAGCACAACTCGCTCGTCGACAACTCGTTTGCGGCGCCGGGAGTGAATGGCTGCGGTGGGTCCTTCTCATCTCTGATCGACCCGTTGGTCAACAAATCACTCGGCCTGCCCTCAGCGGCGGGGCACAACACAGCGATCCTCGAAGGCACACTGAAGCAAGCAAGCGCGGAAGCAGTAAGGAACCACTCATAGCAGTACCTAGACAGCAGTACTGAAGTATGCATTCCGGCTAGAGCTGGGGCCCGCCGCACGGAGGATGCGGCGGGCTCCCAGCGTTGGGGTTTGGTGTCGGGCCCTTTTCGACCGTCGCCGCCTCGTCCTCTTTGCGGCAGCGGCGCTCGAAGAGGCTCCGGCCCTGAACGGACTTGCGCGCCGGGTCTTCGCGAGCGCCGTGGCCGTTTTACCCCTCTCCTGGCCGCGGCGCCCGTGAAGGCTTCAGCGGACGAAACCGTCAAGGCCTTGCACGGCGTGGCCAACCCGGGGAAGGTGGCTGGCCGGCAGTTAGGAAACATCTTGCTTGAAACGTTGACTTTTTCGGCGGAGGGGGCATCCTGGGATCCGTCGGAGTCGATCAGCGGGAGGCCAGGGGGCCAGATCAAGAGCGACTTCTCCCAGGGTCAAACACAAGAACAGCGAGGGTCTTCTCTCTTTTATTTATCACTTCGTCTTTCGGAGCTATAGAGTTTGAGTGCCGCTCCTCTGTCCCCTCCTAGCGGCGCTCGGGGGAGAACCTGGCAGCGACCCACTGCCTGGCTCTCAAGGAGCGTGCCGTGGCCTGTCGGGGGCGGGTCACGGCAGCTCTAGGTGGTTCGGCGGCGACGATCTGCAGGATCGGACTAGAGAAGAGGCGCAACATGTTCATTCCGGCCGGGCCGGGCCGGTGCATTCTGCGGTGGCTTGGATACATACGCGCCCGGTTTTGGGCGCGATGCCCAGTCAAACCGGGGGTCGAGCTCGCGATCGGGTTCGTGGCCGAGAGTTTCGTCCCAAGCCGTGAGTAGCTTCGCCGGTCATGTCCATTGCAGGGATCACACCCGGGCTCGCCGACGGCTTGCGCTCGTTGGCGGAGGGCCAGCTGCTGCGGGGGCCGAGCGGAGGTCATGTCGCTGCTGTCACTCCTTTTCGAGAAGGAAAAGGAACTCGCGATTCGGTGCTTGTGCGTCGCGCAGCCATTCGTTTGTCCAGCACATCGCGCCCATCACGTTGCGCTTCAGGTCAATCTCTATCACCTCGAGCAACTTCCCGTTTCTGCGGATCACGTCATTGAGCTCGGCTGCCGTCGCCCTACCACCAGAGCTGTACGACAGAATCACCCAACGTGCTTTGGCGTCCCTGATGAGCCGATCGATCGCCACCAGCGCCTTGAACTGGCCATCGGCATCCTTGCGAAAATCCTCAAACACCGACGCGGCAACCCGATCTGACGTGTCTGTCCGTCGAAGCGCCTTGCCAAACAAGCTGGGCCTATCGGCGAGACATACGGTGGTCCAAAGATGGTAGTACGACGCGTAGCGCACCCGTGAAGGCGGCATCTTCTCGTTATTCGAGCCGTAGGGAGGATCGAAGTAAGCGAGATCGACAGCCACATCTCCCAGGGTCTCGAATATGTCGGATCGAAATACCGAGTGCGAACCCTCGGCCTCAACGATCTTAGGCACACTCAGTCGAAGTGTGCCGTACGAGCGCGGAGACCATTCGCGCAGGTATGAGGCGAAATGGCCTAGCGTACTGTCAACCCGGTCAAGGGCAAGCACGAGACTCGCCAGTGCCACGGCTTCCTCGACAGGATCGAGCTTCAGAGCATTGATCTCTTCGCGAACGGCGTCCAGCTTCCGCGTGTTGTGAGCTTGCCACGGGCGCTTGAGTCCGTTTTCTTGCACGCTGCACCCTGAATTTGGCTCGCCACCATAATGCTCTGTAAACCAGCCGTCAATCGGCTCCACGGCGTTGAGATGGTCGATCAAGGGCTGATAGTCGTCGCGACATCCTGAGCTTTGCAGGTACGCCGTTCCAAAGACTTCCGACCAAACCGCGATGTCGTTGCAGACAACGCTGTAGCCATTGCGCGCCAAAGCCTGAGACACCCGGGTCGTGCCCGCAAAGCCGTCGAGGACCGTGATCGCATCGACCTTTCGCGCCAGCTGAAGAATGTGCGGAATCAACTTCAGCTTCGAGCCGATGTACTTGATGCCCTGGGTGTGTGTGTCGGGGGGTGCGTCGGCACCAGCCAACAAAGTGAGCTGCGTCATGGACTTTCGATTCCAGATTGACGCTTGAGCCGACCGATGTCTTGCCGAAGGAGGTCAAGGGCGGCCTCGTGACCGAGCGCGGACGAGACGAGCCCGTGAGAGAAGAGCTGTACCAGCATCGGGTTGTGGGAGAAGTCGATCCAGCCGTTGGTGATGCTGTCGAAGTACGTGAGTGCGTTTTTTGTATGAGTCCATAATCCCCGCTGAAGAGCGTTTGCCCTCGCATCGCCATATCGGACCTCACAGATGTAGTTCTCGTCCGCATCGTAGAATCGAAATACGGGATGCTTGCGGCCTTTCCCCTCGCTGATTTTGGAGATCCGAGTTGTGGCCGCTTCTGCTCGCGAATAGTCGAATACGAGGATGTTGCACCTTTTGCTCTTCTCGTCATAAATCAGCGGAAGCACGTTGATATTGCGAAACCCGGCAAAGGCCGGGTCAGCGAATATACGACGGATAATGGCGGCGTCCGTTATCTCGTCGGATTCCTGAGAGAGTCGCTGAAACATGTCTGCATTTTTGTCGGTCGACAGTTGCAGCGGCCCGACGCCATACGCCTTCAAGCTTATGGGAAACTCGTCCTGTGTAAGCTCGTTGATCACTGTAATGTCCTCCTCGTGCGCCTTGGCTCGGTACAGATCCTTGCCCACATGGACGGATCGAAAGTCATTCATGTACTGGTTGATGAACTCCGAGATTGCAATCTCGGCAAGGTCACCGTGCGTCTTGTTACCAATTAGACGCATCGTAAAGATGTTGCTCAGGGTCATCGTAATCAGATCGGGATGCTTCCCAATGAGTAGCTTGAGCCGATCAGTGAAGTCCCTGTAAGGGTCGGCGGAGCTCATTGGGACGAGCCGGTGAGCACATGCGGCGCAGCGACGTGCGCGTATGCAGTCGTGGAACGGCACGATGGTCTGACCGACCGGCGGCGCAAGCGATCACGATGGTTCTGGGAAGACATGGATTGATGATACGAGAGGGGCAGGACGGCAAGCTGAGATGCTGCGGTCGAGCTGGCATCATGACGCGACCGCGAACTCGCAGTTACGGCTGGGGCTCGGAACATTGAGCTCCCAGCCGTGTATGTAAGAAGGTGTTTTGAAATGTTATTTTCGGTGTTTCTTGGTGGTCCAGGGTTTGGGTCCGGGTGGTGGGGCGAGGCGGTTGAGCATGAGTCCGATCATCGCTATGTGAACCATCGCTTCGTGGGTCTCGGGCAGACGCTCGTAGTCACGGACCAGGCGTCGCCAGCGCAAAAGCCAGGAGAACGTTCTCTCAACTACCCAGCGCCGGGGGAGCACCGCGAAGCCGATCTGCTCGGCTGGTTTCTTGACGACCTCCACGACGATTCCCCACGAGCGCTTGGCGAGCTCGATGAGCGCACCCTGGTAGCCGCCGTCGGCGAAGATGTGACGCACCGACCCGAGCGCTCTGTGCAAACGCTCGAGGATGCTCTCGCCACCGTTGCGGTCCGGCACGGAGGCGGCGGTGACCATCACGACGAGCATCAGGCCGATCGTGTCGACCACGATATGGCGCTTGCGGCCGTTGATTCGCTTGCCCGCGTCAAAACCGCGGCTCGCCGCTCCCACGGTGTCCGCGCCCTTGACCGATTGCGAGTCCACGATCCCCGCCGAAGGCTCCAGGTTGCGAGATTCCGAGGCGCGCACCTGCTCACGCAGCTCGTCGTGCAACGCCTTCAGCGTGCCGTCATTACTCCAGTCGCGGAAGTACCCATATACCGTCTGCCACGCCGGGAAGTCCTTCGGCAGCATCCGCCACGCCCCACCAGCACGCACGTGATAAAGGATCGCGTTGACGATCTCCCGCTTGTCATGACTGGGCGGACGGCCAGCCGGCCCAGGCGGCGGCTCAGGCAACAACGGCTCCACCAGCTCCCACTGGCGATCGGTCAAATCCGTGGGGTACCGACGCATGAATGACATACCCCAAACTTCGGAACAACCCCGCGAAAACCTCTATTTCAAAACACGTTCTAAGACCGCACGGACGCCACCCAGACCGGCGGGACCGAAAAGCCCTACGGCGGCCACTACCACAAACCGGTCATCGTGAAAGGCATGCTGAAAAGCCCCATCCTCCCCGTCTGGCTGAGCAGCCGCCTGAGCAAGCTCTTCAAGCGGGCCACACCAACCCACTGAATTGGTGAGGCCGGCCGGCGCCGGGTTCAGATGCTTTTTATTTTGGACAAATCACTTGTCCACCACATAGGCGATTTGAAAATGATCCTCTCAGGCGACATCACCGGGACATAGCAACCCCTCTCTGGCGTTCGGGCCACAGCTACGCCGATTGCTCGTCGTCGCGCCCGTAGCCCAGGCGGCGTCGAGCTTCAACGCACGACGGCACCAACCTCTCTCTGGCAGTTAGGAAACATCGTGCGCGAAACGTTGACTTTCTGGACGGAGGGGGCATCCTGGGACCGTCGGAGTCGATCAAGGGGAGGACAGCGGGCGAGATCAAGAACGACTTCTCCAGGGTCAAGCACAACAATCGGGAGGGCTCTTCTCTCTTTTATGTATCGCTTTGCCTTCCCAGCTATAGAGGTTTGAGCGCCGCTCCCCTGTGCCCCTCCCGGCGGCGCTCGAGGAGGGAGCCGGGCAATGACCCACTGTCGGGTTCTCAAGGAGCTTGCCGTGGCCCGCGCCCGTCGGGTCACGGTACCTCCATGTCGTTCGGCGCGTTGGCTGGCGACACCAGCAGAACGGATCTACGAGGTCCAGTCTTCTTCTTTCTTTTTTTCTTTTCTCTAACACATACATACGCCCACTGTTCGTCCCCGCCAACGACATTCGAAGATCGTTCTGTCCGGTCAACGGCGTCGGCATTCTGTGGTGGCCTGGATACATACGCGCCAAGATTAAGGGGCCCGCCCGCCCGATGCCCAGTAAAACCGGGGGTCGAGCCTCTGATTGGGGCCCCACCCACCCCGCGGCCGAGAGTTCCATCCCAGGCGATCTCTATACGGTGGCGTCATGTACTTCGTGTCTGGAGATCGGGCGCGTCTGGATTGCGTCCGTGGGGCACAGGCGGCACTGACGCATCCGGATGAGCGTTTCATGCTCGATGCGCCTACGCCGGCTTACGCCCCGCACCGTTCGGTGACAGCGGGCCCCAATGTCAACTCGGTGCTCGTTGGCATGGCCGACCATGGCGGGCGGCGCTGGCCGTTGTTCTTCAAGCCGCTGTACGGTGTCAGGCAGTCCACGGCGCATGACTATCGGCAGGACAGCCTCGTAGACATCGGGGTCCACGAGGTGGCCGCCTGGTGGCTGGCACGCGAGCTGGGAGCGCCGTGGAGCGAGATCGTGGCGCCGGCGGTCTGGCTCGACCCGCCTGGCGCAATCGACATTCGTGCCAGTGGGCCCGTGGTGTTGGGCATGGCCGGCTCGGCTTCGCTGCCGGAACCAGGCGTCGGCTTCGACCAGTTGATCTCCGACGCCGCGTTCTTCGACGCGCTGATCGGCGCTCAGGACCGTCACGACCAGAACCTTCGCGCCGGACTGCCTCCGTCGCTGGGACTGATCGACCACGGCTACGCCTTCGCGCGCCCCGGAGATCCTCACAACACCTACGAGACGGCCGGCTTCTTCCAGCGGTTGCGCTGCGGCCAGCGCCGCTTCGCGCTGCGTCACGGGCCGGTGCTCGACTACAGCGGCGTCGGGCCGCTGTCCCCGGCTCTGGACTCGCACGAGCAGGTGGCGCTCGCACGCCTGGAGGCTGACCTGACGGGCCTGCTCGGTATCGCCCAGCTGCTGCCCGAGGACCGCGCCGACGCGCTGCGTGATCGCGTGCAGCAGATGGATCGCGCTCAAGAAATCCTGCGGGAGGCCGATTTCTGATGGACAGAGATAGCCTGGTGAGCTATACTGGATTGGTGAAGGGAG
The DNA here is from genome assembly GCA_963755165.1 of uncultured Solirubrobacterales bacterium. Taxonomy (GTDB): domain Bacteria; phylum Actinomycetota; class Thermoleophilia; order Solirubrobacterales; family Solirubrobacteraceae; genus Palsa-744. The sequence continues at coordinate 1,305,665 of CAVWIT010000003.1, forward strand.
CACAAGCATGATTCAAGTCAGCATCTTCACCAACGAGATCCGCCCGGACGGGGAGCTCGTCGATCGGCGCGCGGCCGCCTTTGAGGTGCGAGGGCAGGAGCTCTGCGTCACCGAGGGCAACGTGCGGTTCATACAGGTCGGCATACCCGTCTACAGCGAGCGCTACGGTGCTCTGATCGACTTTGACACCGATGGCGAGGAGTGGGCTCGAAACCTACCGGGCGCCTATCGCAACGGCGCGGTGAGCGTGAGCGCCGAGGAGATCATCGAGCCCGTTCCCTTGCCTGTGCCGAGCGTCGCGTCGGGAACGTAGCCGCGCTCGCCTTCGGAGCGGCACACCGGTCAGGCCGAGATCATGCCCCGCACCCGCCGCTCGGCCATCCATGCGCAACTGGTCGGTCAGCGCATCCGTGGCGCTCGTGAAGATGTAGGCATCACGCAGTCGCAGCTGGCGCAGCGCATGGAGGTCTCCCAGCCGGTCATAGCCGCGCTGGAGGCAGGCCGCGGCAACCCCACGGTGGGCCAGCTCGCCGCCGTCGCCGAGGCTCTGCAGGTCGGCCTCGATGTCGACTTCCCGCTGCTGCCGGCCACGCCGCGTGCAGGTGAGGTCGTCGTTCCTTGAGCGCGAAGGCTCACGATCGCATCGGTGATCGTCATTGCGCAGCTTGGACCCAGCTCGCATCTTCCTGAGCACCCCTCCAGGCTTTCTTCTTTCTTTCTTTTCTCTCACACATACATACTTCCCCTGTTCGTCCCCGCCAACGACATTCGAAGATCGTTCTGTCCGGTCAACGGCGTCGGCATTCTGCGGTGGCTTGGATACATACGCGCCAAGATTAAGGGCCCGCCCACCCGGATGCCCAGTAAAACCGGGGGTGAAGCTCGTGATCGGGCTCGGCGGGTGAGAGTTCCATCGCCAGCCGTGAGTAGCGTCGCCGGTCATGTCCATTGCAGGGATCCCACCCGGGCTCGCCGATGGCTTGCGCTCGTCGGCGGAGGGCCGGCTGCTGCGCCAACTGATCGGAGCTGGTACGTGGTCAGACGACGCGTTCAGTCTCGGCCGCTGGATGACGGCGGGTACGCTCGCAGGCCTCACCTTCGGTGTCATCGCGTACTTCATGTTCGGCTAGCATTCCCATGATGACCGTCAGCGAATACAGTCCAGCTCGCCTCCGCCGGAGCCCTACCGTCCGGCGCTTCGCGGTCGCGTACGTCGCCTTGATCGCGTGTACGCTCCTGATCGGTCTCCTCAAGCAGATCGTCGGCTTCTCCGATGCGCTCGTCACGGGTCTCGCGATTGGATTGATGGTCCTCTTCGCCATCGTCGGTGGACCCTTCATCTTCCTCGCACCGCACCTGCACCCCAATCGCGACCGGCCCGGCGCCTGTCCTCCGATCCCGATCCTACGCATCCCGCTGGCCCGCTACGGCCGCCTCGCCATCGACGTCCTCACGCTGGGCGTCTGCGCGATCGCGATCGTCCAGGGACCCGCATGGGTGTTGGCTGTGGTCATCCCGCTGTTGATCGCCCTGGCCGTGACCTCCTGGCGCAATGACGCGCGCATCGTGGAGGAGATCGCTGCGCACGTCCTGAACCGTCACCCCGACCACGAGCAATAACGCGCCGGCCCTGTCTCACTTTCTTTCTGTCTCATACATACATACTCCCCCCGTTCGTCCCCGACAACGACATGGTCTTGGTGTTGCGGAGCGAGGGTGCCTCTGACACCTGGCGCTGCGTCGATCAAAGGGAGTAATCCGGCCCTGGGGCGCCACTACGTGCTTTCGGAGGGCACCCCAGAGCCAAGCACAACAGTCTAAGGAGACTGCATTCACCAGGATACCCGAAACTGGTCCCGCTGACAAGCGTAACCCAGCAATTTGCGACAACAAAACTGTACCGACAAGGTGTGAAACAGACTATTTCCTATGCGATGAGTGTCTGCTCAGCCTCGCTGGGCCATAGACCCGAGCGCGGGGGAGTCCTCGACGAGCTCAGCAGCCCGCGGTGGCGCAGCGTGATCGTGACGCCGCACGCCGGGTCGCGCGTCGTCTTGCACAGGCGCGAGCGAGAACCGCAGGGGCTACGGACGGCGCCATGGCGCAATCGCAAGGAGACCGTCCTGTGATCTCTTGGAGTTGCACGGCCGGAAGGACCGGGCCTGACTGCTGGGGCGGAACGAGCGCACCTGGGGACGACGGACGTCGTTTCGGAACGCCGTCCCCAAGACCGCGCGGCGTGCCTTTGCTCGCGCGAGGATCGCCTCGGCCACAGTCGTCTCATCGACCGCGTATTGCGAGTCGAGCACAAGCTGTCGAAGGATCTGTATCTGCCGCTGCATCTTGTACCTGCCGCCGCATAGGCTGCGCAGGACCTGTATCGGCAACCATGGCTCGGAGATCACTGCGGCGGCCCCGACTCGACGAGCGTTGATGCGTCCCAGCCGGTCGAACACCGACTATAATCAAAATACATAGCGACGTGTCGCTATACAAAGGGTCGCGGGGCCGTCAAGATCAGCGTCAATGCCGCCCCGCGTCGCGTCTCGTTATCCGGACAACTGGAGGATTCCCGACCTCTCCGAGCCCCGGTACTCCCAGTCACTCGAGCGCGGGCTGGCGATCCTCGAGAGCTTCACCCCCGAGCGTCCGGTGCTCGGGATCGCCGACATCGCCGACAGCCTGGGGATGAGTCGTTCGACGACTCATCGCTATGTCACGACGCTCGTCGCGCTGGGGTATCTGGAGCAGGGCGCCAAACGCAAGTATCGACTCGGGCTGCGTGTGGCCGACCTGGGGATGTCCGCGCTGAACGCGACCGGCCTGCGCGAGCACGCGCACGCCGATCTCTCCGAACTGGCCCACCGAGCGGGCTACACGACGAGCCTGGCGGTGCTCGAGGGCGAGGAGATCCTCTACGTCGATCGCGCGGAAGGCATTCGCCGCAGACAGCGCACGGGCGGCCTGGATCTCGGGCCGGGATCGAAGCTGCCCGCATACGCCACGGCGCTCGGGAAGGTGCTGCTCGCATACCTGCCCGAGTACGAGCGCCGAGAGCTGCTCTCCAACATCGTCACCGAGCGCCGGGGTCCGAACACGATCACGAGCAAGGGCAAGCTCCGCGAGGAGCTCGCCCAGGTGTTGGACGAAGGCTTCGCCGTCGAGGACCAGGAGGTCGCCGAGGGACGCATCGCGATCGCCGCGCCCGTCCTCAACGAGGCCAGTGAAATCGCGGCCGCGATCGACATGACCGCTCAGGCGCCGGGGATCGCCCTCGAGGAGCTGGCAAGCGGTCTCGGCCCGCATCTGGTCTCGACCGCCGATCGCATCTCGGCTCGCCTCGGCTACCGGCGCGAGAGCGAGTCGCGCGGCTGAGGAGCTCGCGCCGGGAGGGCCTCGCGCCCGGGGTGAGACTCACACACCCGCGGCACGGCGGGCGCCGCGGTGGGCCTCGCGCTCGAGCGTGTCCTGGAGCGAGGTCAGCTCTGAGCAGTCGATACCCAGCGCCGTGGCGATCAGCCAGTCGGCGAACCACGTGTTCTTCGGCAGCAGCGGACCGTGCAGGTAGGTGCCGATCGTGTTGCCCCGCCGGGCGCCCTCGTGACCGGAGCGCCCGTCGTTGCCATATCCCTCGAGGACGCGCCCCAGCGGCTCGGCGTTCGCGCCGAGGTGGGTGCGCCCGCCGTGGTTCTCAAACCCCGCGAGCACACGTCGCTGCGCGGAAACGCCATCGCCGTCGAGCGAGACCTCGATTGCGATGTTGCCGATCAACCGCCGGCCGGGATCACGGACCGTTCGGACGTTCAGCAGGCCGACACCCTCGATCTCCTCTTCGCCGAGCATGTACGCTTGCCCGAGCAGCTGGTAGCCACCGCACACCCCGAGGATCACCGCGTCGCGAGCGGCGGCCGTGTGCAGGGACGCGCGCTTGCACGCCAGGAGGTCCTCGGCGCACAGGCGCTGGTCGCGGTCCTGACCGCCGCCGATGTAGAAGAGGTCGTGCGCGCCGGGGTCCAGCGGCTCGCCGAGTCCGCTGCGGGCCAGGTCGAAGCCGATCCCGCGCCAGGCGCAGCGGCGCTCCAGCACGAGCAGATTGCCGCGATCGGCATAGACGTTCATCAGGTCCGGATACAGCGCGCACACGCGCAGCGTGCGACCCTCGGCCCGGCTCACCGCCATGAGCGCTCCGCCTCTCCCCGCCGCACGAGCAGCTCGCGCAGGTCCAGCATCGCCGTATAGGTGGGGAGCGCGTACAGCGGTGCGTCGCCGTTCTCCTGCGGACGGTCCATGGCGGCCGCCGTCAGCGCCCGGGAGACATCCTCGACCAACCTGATCCGCTCTGGCTCGACGCCGGCGTACTTCAGGCGCAGCGCCAGCTCGGACGCCCTTGTGCCGGAGCACGTCACGCTGCGCACGCGCCCGGCGAGCAACTCGAAGTCGGCGTCCCAGATCCACGACACATCGCGCCCGTCGGCCGTATTGTCGTTGAGCACGCCCAACAGGTCGTGCCGGCCGGGCTCGAGGGCGAGCGTGCGCAACACCTCGTTTGCGCCCGCCGGGTTCTTGACGAGCAGGATCTTCATCTCGCGGGGGTGGGCGGGCTCTCCAATCATCACGGTCTCCGCCCGTCCGAACGCGGCTGTTGTGTGCTCCAGCCCTTGCACTATGCAGCTCAGTGGAATCTCGAGCGCGACGGCGAGCGCGGCGGCCGCGAGCGCGTTGTAGACGTTGTAGAGACCTGGGAGGGAGAGAGCGACCCTCGCTTTACCGGCCGGTGTGCGCAGCGTGAACTTAGCGCTGCGCACACCCTCGAGGACGATGTCGGTAGCAGTCACCTGCGGCGTCGGTCTGCTCTGGCCACAAGCCGGACAGTGGTAGTGCCCGAGGTGGCCCAGATATATGGCGTCGAACACGTACGGCGCGCCGCAGCGGCGGCAATGCTTGGCGTCGGCGGCGTGCGCCATGCCGGCCAGCGCGAGCGAGTCGTCGTTCACTCCGAAGTAGAGCAGTACATGGCCATCGTGACTGCCGCCGTCCGGGCCGTCCGCGCGAACGCCCCGGTCACGGCCGAGGTCCGCCACAAGGGGGTCGTCGGCGTTCAGCACAAGCGTGGCATTCCGGGCCGGCCCGTCGCGCAGGGCCGAGATCCAGCTGTCGGCAATCGTCTCCAGCTCACCATAACGGTCGAGCTGGTCGCGGAACAGGTTCGACAGCAGCACCACTCGCAAGTCGAGCAGCCGGGCGGCGACCGGCGCCAGCCACAGCTCGTCAACCTCAAACAGCCCCAGCTCCCCCGCTATCCGTCCACGCGGGCGAGTGGCGGACAGCAGCGTCGAGGCGATTCCGCCGGCCATGTTCGCACCCGCCTGGTTGTGGACCAGCGCCACGCCATGCCGCTCGAGGATCGAGGTGGCCATCCTGGCAGTCGTCGTCTTGCCGTTCGTCGCTGAGATCAGCACGCTGCCGAGCTTCAGGCGCGAGGCGAGCAGGCCAAGCGCGTCCGGCTCGAGCGCCAACAGCAGCTTGCCCGGCGCGCTGGTGGCGCCGCCGCCGCGCAGGCGCGAGAGCACACCCAGCCCTCGCGCGAGCGCGAGCTTGGGCCCGAGCAGGCGCGCCATCAAGCCGCACCGAACGCCGCACCGGCCGCGGCGCTGGACGGCAGGAGCACCGTGACGGCGCCGGGCAGCGCCCGCACGCGCACCGGCAGCTCGCCGATCGGGTCGCCGTCCGCGTACAGCGTGAACGGGCGATCCGCGGAGATCGAGACCTCGGCGGCGCGAAGCACGCGCACGGACGGGAGGGTGACGTGAGCGCCCGAGAAAACCTTCGGCAGGTTCGCCAGGAACCGCAGCTTGCCGACCCGCTCGATCGCCACGACGTCGAGCCGGCCGTCGTCGAGCAGCGCCTGTGGCGCCAGCATCATGCCACCACCATATGCGCGCGAGCTGGCGGCCGCGACCGTGTATCCGGTAAACGCGTGACGCTCCCCGGAGGGATGCAGCTCGATCTCGAACCGGGCCGGGCGCCAGGAGATCAGCGCACGCAGCGCGCCATATGCGTAGACGAGATTGCCCAGCCGCGACGGGGCTTCGTTGGCGATGCGGTTGGCATCGGAGTCGAACCCCGCGGAGGCGATCCCAACGAACGCGCGCCCGTCCACCTCGCCGACATCGATCGCACGCGGGACGCCCTCGGCGATCGTCACGCACGCCTCGATCGGGTCCCGGGAGATCGCAAGCACCCGCGCCAGATCGTTGCCGCGCCCGCCGGGGAGCACGCCGAGCACTGCACCGGGAACCTCGCGCAGCGCGTCGGCGACGGCGCCGATCATGCCGTCACCGCTGAGCACAACAACCGTCTCGCCCGCGCCGGCGCCCTCACGAGCAAGAGAACGAGCGTGGTCGAGATCGCGCGTGTCCCGCCGGCGCACTTGAAGGCCGAGCTCGCGCAGCCTCCGTTCGACATCAGGGGCGGCGCGGCGCGCCCGCCCGCCCCCGGCGGACGGGTTCACCAGCAGGCAGATAGGCGCGGGCACCGCTCAAGCGTATTGCCCGCCGCGGAGATTCGCGCGCGCATTCGGCTTTGACTACGCTAGTTTGCCATTGGTCTGAGACACCTGCAAAAAGGGAGGCATCCGATGCACGCAGTACTGATCGAGGTCGATACGAGCGGACAGCCGGATCGAGAGGCCGGGCTCAAAGCCCTGCGAGAGGAGATCGTGCCCACCGTCAGCCAGGCGCCCGGTTTCCAGGCCGGATACTGGCTAAGGCCACTCGAGGACGCCAAAGGAACGTCGTTGGTGCTGTTCGACACCGCGGAGAACGCCGAGGCGGCTTCGCAGATGCTCGGCGTCGGGAGCAGCCCGATGCCCGGGGTGACCGTGACGCGCAGGGAGGTCCGCGAGGTCGCAGCCTCAGCCTGACGACGAGGGCCTGACGACTGAGGATCGGCGGAGGTTCACGCAAGCCGGCAGCGCGCGCGAGCGTCGTTAGGTTGGAGCTCGCCGACCAGCGCTCCGGCTAACGCAAATGCGCAACTCAACGGGGATTGAGCACGAACAGCGCTATATCCCTGTCGGTTCGGGCCTCGTACTCGTCGAAGCCGCTGTACTGGTCGGTCATCTTGCGCCAAAGCTCGGCGCGCTCCTCGCCCTCCGCGACGCGGGCGAGGACCTTCCGGCGTTCGTCTCCGATCTCAACCTCGGCGTCCGGGTTGGCCTCGAGGTTCAGCGCCCAAGCCGGGGCGTTTCTATTGCCCGCGTTCGAGCCTATGACGATCACTCGATCGCCGTCGGCCAGGTAGCACACCGGGGCTGTGCGCAGCCGGCCCGACTTGCGCCCGGTCGTCGTGATCAGCAGGACCGGAGCTTTGCCCACTTTGCCCATGAGCCGGCCTCTGGTGGCACGATAGACGGGTACGTTCAGCTTCCCCATCAGCCGCAGCCCGGTTGCGCCCAGGCCCATCGCCAGTCGCGTCAGCGCTCGGTCGCTGGGCATGGGCCAGAGTATCTCACGACCATCGAGGGAGTGCCGACCTCATGCGCTTGACCGCGTAAACGGTCCGTTTCGTCTCTCGCTATTGGGCACCTCGATACCGGCCCGAACAAAAATCGACGCGGTTCCGGGCCGCTCGAGGAACCCGCCCCGTCTTGCCTTGCGGCTCGTCGGCTTGGGTGGCAGGGCCTCACACCTCGGTGGCCTCGCTCTTTGCGGCTCGGTTCCGCGTCTGCGAGCAACATAGCGTCCTCGCAGGCGAGCGCAACCCCTCGGATCGCTCGTTTTCCGCACCTTCCGAGAAAAACCGGTCAGGGCCCAGCATCCCGCCGGGCCCTCGTGCGGATCGGGCGGATGGTCGGCACCGCATGAGAAGCCGCACACGGAGGACGCTTGCCTACCGCAAGGGCGTTGATCTCAAGGAATCGGCAGCCGCCACCGATCCTGACTCGATATGACACCTGGAGGGCCGAGCTTGGAACGGGACGGGACGCGGGCACCCCCGGCGCCGCCCGCCCTATTGCAGCAGCCCGAGGAGGATCTCCCTCGCATCGGCGAGACGTTGAAGACCCGGACCGGGGATGTGCTCTCCGAGACGGTCGCGCGAACCGCGGAATCGGGCCACGAGGTCGACGCCGTGGTTCAGGACAGCTTTGAGCGGATCTGCACTAGCTCCACGATCGCGGTTGCCCGCTGGATCGCGGGGGAGAGCCTGGAGGTGGCTATCGAGGCCGGTAGGGAAACGTGGGAGATCTTCGGCGAGCTGGCCGTTCACCGCGCGGCGTCGCTGGATGAGGTGACCAGGCGCTGCTTTGCCTGGCGCAACGTGATGGCCGAGGTGCTGCACGAGATCGCCACCCAGTTGGATGCGTCAACCGAGGCGCTCTCACAAGCTCTCAGCATCCTGCAGCTGAGCCTCGAGTTCAGCCTGCTGCGGATGTGCGAGTGCTTCGAGGCCGAGCGCCAGCGCACGGACGAAGAGCTCGTGCGACGCGAGGAGGAGCTTTCGTTCCTGGCGACACACGACGCGCTGACCGGCCTGCCGAACCGGACGCTCATCCTGGATCGTGTCGAGCAGATGCTCGCGCGCTCCGCTCGCAACCAGACTCCGGTGGCGGCTTTGTTCGTCGACCTGGACAACTTCAAGTCGATCAACGACACCCTCGGTCACGGCGTCGGCGACGAACTGCTGCGAGCGGTCGCCGCGAGGCTCGACGGAGTGGTGCGCGGCGCCGATACGCTGGGCCGGCTGGGCGGGGATGAGTTCGTCGTGATCTCCGAAGAGCTCTCGCTGGCGGTGGGTCCCGAGCTGATCGCCGAGCGCCTGCTGGACGCGCTCAAGCAGCCGTTCAAGCTCGGCGCGGACAAGGACACTCGCGTGACCGTGACGGCAAGCATCGGAATCGCGGCGGGAGATCACACCGTGGCCGAGGAGCTACTGCGCAACGCGGACATCGCGATGTACCGGGCCAAGTGGGACGGCAAGAATCGCCACGTCGTGTTCGAGACCGGCATGCAGGACACGATCCAGAACCGCATGGAGCTGGAGATGGACCTGCGTGAGGCGCTCGGGAACGACGAGTTCTTCCTCGCATACCAACCCACGCTCAGCCTGAGCGACATGAGGCCAACCGGAGTCGAGGCCCTGATCCGCTGGAAGCACCCGGTGCGCGGGGTCGTACAGCCCGATGACTTCATCCCGTTGCTCGAGGAGACCGGGCTCATCGTCGACGTCGGCAAGTGGGTTCTGCAGGAGGCCTGCTCCCAGGGCGCCGCGTGGCGAGCCGCCGGGTATCCGATCGGTATGGCCGTGAACGTCTCCGGGCGCCAGCTCGACACCGATCAGCTCGTAGCCGACATCGAAGACGCGCTCTGCGACAGTGGTCTGGATCCGGAGGCGTTGACGATCGAGATCACCGAGACGACATTGATGCGTAACGTCGAGGAGACCGCCCGCCGGCTCACCGCCATCAAGGCACTGGGCTTGCGGATCGCGATCGACGACTTCGGCACCGGCTACTCGTCCCTCGCCCACCTGCAACGGTTCCCGGTCGACGCATTGAAGATCGACCGGTCGTTCATCTCAGGGCTCGAGCACAACGAAGAGGGCGAGACGCTGATCCACACGCTCGTGCAGCTCGGCAAGGTTCTCTCGATCGAGACCTTCGCCGAGGGCATCGAGCAACAGGAGGAGCTCTCCCTGCTCCGAGACCAGGACTGCGACAACGGACAGGGCTTCCTGTTCGCCCGCCCCCTCGACGTGGCCGCCACCGAGGCCTTCCTGCGGGACTGGGCGGAGAACGTCACTCCCGCCTTGGCGCAAGCGCCGATACGGACGACGCGACGGCCGTAAGGCGGCGTGAGCCCTTAGTTGCAGACGCTGCAGCGTCCCACCGCGCAGCGGCACGCGGGCGGGATGGGACCGACACGTTGCGGGCCCCAGCGGCGCACCCACTCGAGTGCCACAGCCTCCGTCCGGTCACCCGTCCCGCCCGGCCAGCAGCACCGAAGCATCGCCAAGATGAGCTGGTCTGTATCCGGCTCGGCTCGGGTGCAGATCGACTCGATGTGTGCGAGCACTTCCGCATCGCCCGGCTTGGCCCCCATGACAGATACATCGACCCGAGGGCGTTGAGGCTTAAGAGCCAGAGCCGGCGCCTCGCCCGTTGGGGCAAGGCGCCGGTGAGATTCGGTGCGGCGCTCAGGCGATCTGAGGAACGCGCGCGATGCTCTCCTGATAGAGCCCCATCTGCCGTGCGATCTCGTTGTCGGTGACGCCTTCGATTTGGCGCAAACCATCTACGATCAGGCTGGCGTCAATGAGGTTGCGCTGAAACTCCTCGTCCTCGCGGACTGCGGCAATCTGCTCGGCCGAGCCGTGCAGCTCGATGTAGCCGTTAATGTCACCGCTGGCCCCCAGCAGGACGACGTCGAACTTCTCGATGCGGCCCTCCTGCTGCATGCGCCCGTAAAGGCCCATCGACTCATTGAACACCTCAAGGCCGCGCTCCTCGCGTCCGCGGACAGGTGCGTGCCAGCTGATAAACAGCACTCGGTCGGCCATGCCGACCCCCTTCCTCTCGTGGCCCAGCACAGGCACCGGGCCTGTCGCGCCAACACTATCAACCCGCACCGGCCAGCGAGAGATGGCAAACCACAATCTGGCGAACTTGCGAGCCAGGCGACTTATCTTCAGCGCACGAAGCGACCCATCCGTGCGGCCGTGACCGTCTCGCGCAATGTCTGGAGCGCGTCGTGCTTGGGGCGCCAGCGCAGCTCGCGTCGCGCCTTCGCCACGTCCATGATCACCGGCTCGCGGAAAGCGGTCACCCACTGGGCCTGTGCGGGCAGAATGCCCAGGCGAGCGACCATCTCCGCCACCACGTCAACGGCCAGCTCGGGCACCGGGATCGAGTACCAGCCGAGCTCGCGCGCGAGCTCGGCGACGGTGAGCTGCCCTGGCCCGGCGAGGTTGTACACGCCGGGTGCTCCGCGGCCGAGCACTCCGGCGCGCATCGCGCTCGCCACGTCGTCGTGGTGCACCAACTGAAACGGCACACCCGGATCGGGCAGGACAGGCTTGAGGATCGGCACGCCGTCGAGCAATCGCATCACCGGTCCGGGTAGCCGCTCGGAGATCTGCGTGTAGGGCAGGCTGTCGATCAAGAGCGGCGCGTCGCGCCCCGCGACGATGCACGGACGGAACACGTAAGCGCTGGTGGAGCCGCCGTCGAGTGTCTGTAACAAGAGCGCCTCGACCTCCGCCTTCTGGGCTGAGTAGTAGTGGCCGGCGCTGCCCCTTGCGGGCGTCTCCTCGGTGAGCGGCTGGGGATTCTCCCCACGAAACCCATACGCGGCCACCGACGATGCGTACACCAGACGTTCCGTCCCGGCTGACACCGCCGCCTCGAACACGTTGCGCGACCCGTCCAGGTTCACCGCCGAGGTCTCCTTCGGCCCGCCCATGATCATGAACGCCAGGTGCACCACCACGTCGGCGTCCTTTACGAGTCGCGCCACGGCCTTGCGGTCGAGCACGTCCCCGCGCCGGTAGGAGACCTTCTTCCAGCCGCGCTCGGAAGGGTCGAACGGCCGGCGTGCCATGCCGCGCACCCTTCCCACCTCGCGCGAGCGCTCGAGCGCCGCGACCACCGCCTGGCCGATCTCGCCCGTGGGGCCGGTGACCGCTACGGTGAGACCCGCCGAAGGAGCAGCGCGTTGCGTCATCGGACTGTTGTATCGCACCGCCGCCCGATGCCCAGCCGAGACTGGGATCGGGCCGCTCTCTGCCGGCGTGCTACTTGGCGTCGTCGTCTGATCTGGCCAGCGACTTGCCCGCACTGTCCACAACCTTGCGGAGAAAGTCGTACTGCGTGTGGACGAGCCGCTGCGCCATCTCCAGGGCGGAGTCCGTGATCTCCTCCCGCCTGGAGGGGCCCTCGCCGTGCGGTGGCAGCGCCTCATCGACGGTCTCGACGAACTTGCGCACCGCCTCGATCGCGCTCCGCGCACCGTCATCGAGCGACTTGAGCACGTCCTCAGACAGCTCCGCGGTCCGCTTGGCCGTACTCCTGGCATCGTGCCGCCCAGATGACCTGGGGGCCGCGCGAGCCTTGCGAGCGGCCGGCTTGCGAGCAGCCGTTTTCTTCGTTGTCGCCGGACGGCGTTGTTGGGTCTTCATCTGGGGCATCAGCTCCACCACCTTCAGGACTTCGGTCCCGTCACGCAGATTCGCGAAAGCCGATCAGCCGGACCGGCTGCACTTGTGGGCTCGGCGCCACAGCCTTCGCCTATCAGCTCGACAGTAGTTCAGCCCAGTGTCCGTGGCATCCGGAGAAACTCCCACCTGGCGATGGGTGGACTACGTCCGGTCTTGCAGGGTCGGCGCGGCCTGACGACGCAGCGGCGCATCGGCGGGCCCCGGTTGTGCGTGTGCTGTGAATGGGCGTAGAGTGATTGTCTCTACGAGGAGGTCACATGGATCAACAACAGCGCAAGGATCACCTTGCTGACGCCGCCAAGTCGCGCAGCATAGCGCAGGCGCGTGCAGCCGAGCGCACCGCTGAGATAGCCGGAAAGCAAGCCCAGCTCAAGCACGAGGCACAAGAGCGACGGGAGAAGAAGAACAAGAAAACAAAGCAGCCCAAACCTCACTGACGAACCTCGGGCTTCTCCTCTACCAGGCGCGACGTGCGCGAACCGCCTCGAGGGTATAGCCGGCGAGCGAGATCGGTGACATCACGAACTGGTAGCAGAAGAAGTAGAACAGCAGCCCACGACGGTTCTTACGCACGCGCAGATTCACAGCCGCAAAGACGCGGCGCTGGTAAGCGAACATGACGCCGCCGAGCACCGTGTTGAGCGGCAGCACCAGCAGGGTCATCGGCCCGACGATCGCGAAGTTGCCGGTCATGGCCAGCAGGACGCCGGGAATGAACGCGAGCGTGAAGGTCAGGTCGACGAACGGGAACAGGAAGTTGACCGCCACCGCGTGCGAATAGTATTTGAGCTGGCTCACCATGCCGAAGCCGTGATCTCGTAGACCCTCGATCATCCCGCGCGCCCAGCGCCGGCGCTGGCGGGCAAACGCGCCCCAGTCCGAGGGCGCGTCGGTGAACGCGACCGCGGTCGGCTCGAACACGCTGCGTCCGCCCTGCAGCAGCATCCGCCAGGTCAGCACGATGTCCTCGCCGATCCGGTTCGGCCAGCCGCCGACGAGCCGCAAGGCGGTCGTGTCATAGACGCTGAAGGCGCCCTGCGCGACGAGCGTCCCCTGCAGCAGCGCCTGACCGCGCTTGACGGAGGCGATGCCGAGGAAGTAGTCCCACTCCTGCGCTCTCGTCAGCAGGTTCTCGCGCGAGTTGCGCACGAGCACCGCCCCCGCGACCGCGACCGTGTCGGGCGGCGAGACGAGCAGGCGCGCGACGGCGTGCTTGAGCGAGTAGGGCATCAGCAACGTGTCGGCGTCGATCGTCGCGCTCAGCGGCGTGCTCACGGTCTGCAGGGCGGCGTTGAGCGTGTTGGCCTTGCCGCCGTGCTCAGCCGCGAGCAGCCGCACGCATGGATAGCGCGCGGCGTACTCGGCGACGATCTCGCGCGTACGATCGGTCGAGCCGTCGTCCGCCACCACGAGCTCGAAATGGCCGGGGTAATCGGTTCGCAACGCGTACTCGAGCGTCTCGGCGATCGAGTCCTCCTCGTTGTAGGCGGCGATCAGCAGGGTGACCTGCGGAAAATCGCCGTCGAAACGCAAAGGCCGCGGCACGTCGAGCAGGATCGAGCTGATCAGCTGGATGTTCAAGTAGCCGGGGATCAGCGCGATCCCGGCGATCACGAGGATCGCAAGCGGCGTGGAGATGTCGTGCCCGAGCGTCCCGATCCAGCCGCGCGACAGCCACAACGAGAAGCAGAACCACAACCCGCCCGCGACAAAGGTGAGCGCGATCCGCAGCTTCAACGGGATGTAGACGCTGTACTTTCGTTTCACGCCAGGCGGGCGACGCCGGCGCTCGACGCGGGACACGAGCCGCGGGGCTGGGGCGCTGACCGGCGTCGGGGGATCGGACGTCGGGAGATCGCGCGTCGTGGGTCTGTTTCCGAGGAGTCGCATCGGCATGGGCGATGCATCCGCCCAGCACGGTTATCGACACGGCCCGAGGGCCTCTGAAGTCGCTCGCCGCGGCTTGCAGACGGTGGTCGAGCGCGACGCGTCTTCTTGGACCGGCGGCGGAAGAGCGGCGCCGGCCGGTTCGCAAGGATGAGGCTATTCGGGCGCTTGCGCCAGCTTCTGAGGGAGACGATCGACCGGTGAGCGCTACAGGGCATCGCGCGTGAGGTCGCGGAGTGCCGGAGTGCCGCGCCGTCCTGGCCGCCCTCAGTGGCTGACGCACCTCGGGCTTCGCTCGGTCTGTTGTGGGGCGGGCCGTCAGCGCCCTTGCGTTACTTGGTGATCTTGATGATCCGCTCCATGCCCAACCGGGTGTGGTCCCGCCCATCCTGGGTTTCCATGAAGCAGGCCTGCACGTAGATTCCGGGTTTGGCGTTGATTGTCTGCTGCTGGAACGCTTCGTGGGACAGCGGCCCGGCACCGAAGGGTTCTCCGATGATGAGCTTTTCGAGCCCCTTTTCGTTGCCGCTCAACAGATCCTTGACGGCCTGCCTGGCGGTTTTCATGTTCTTGACAGGAAACACGATGTCCATGTGCACGAGGTAGCCTTCGTTTTCAAAGCGCACGACCTCGCCGTCGTGCAGGGTGCTCGGTCCACGAAAGCCGAACTCGATCGAGCGGATCGTGGCCTGCGGCGCCGGCAGCGTGGCGGGGGATGCGGCAGCGGTCACCGTGAAGGGCGCTTTCAGTTTCGGCCCGCCTTGTCCCGTGCCGGCGAGAGCAACATACTGACCGGGCGCCAGGACCGTCTGCGCTTCGTTCGTCTTTCCGCCAGCAGCTTCTGCGTCGAACACGATCGATCCGTACTTACTGGACTTGTTGGGATCTTTCCCCGCGCCGGTCTTGAGAGCGTTTTCGACTTCCGCGATGGTGACGCCGGGCTTCATGAGGAACAGGATGGCGGTCCCTTCCTTCAGACCCTTAGCGGCGGTGGTAATGACGTTGACCGCACCCGACTGCGTGGTGCCCCCGACCGTGATCGAGGACTTGGTGACGGCGAGGGTGAGAGTGGGAAGTGCCGCCTGCGCGGAGGACACGGCGATCAGGCCGCCGGTAGCCAGCAGAGCGTTCGCGGTTACGGCGAGGAGCAGGATGAGTCGCTTCATTCGATGGTCTCCAGGGAGTGGTGTATGAGAGAGGAAAAAGTCGGGCCAGGGTCGACATGAGCGGACCGGCGAGGAGAGGATGCGAACACGCTCTTTGGCCGCGCCCGATCAAACCGAGGCAAAGACTACTTCATCAGCGCATGCAAGACGCGTGCCTACTTCACCTACTACGGGGGGTCGAGCTTATGGAATGGGCGCCGGCTGCCGATCTATTGACTCGTCATGTCCGTTCAGCGCTCGACCCCAGGAGTGGATGAGACACGTGTCCCTGTGCCGTCGTCCCCTTCGGTGGACGAGCCTGCAGAGGGTCTGCGTCGCCTCGGCGAGGCGCTGAACGCTCGCGCCGAGGACGTGCTCGCTGGAACGGTCGCTCGAACCCGAGCATCGAAGCACGTTCTCGACGCGGCCGTCGAGGAAAGCTTCGAACGTGTCGGTATGGCTTCGACGGCGGCCGTCGCCAGCTGGATGGCGGGGCTGGGCCTGGAGGCGGCTCGCGAGGTCGGCATGGAGACCTGGCACATCTTTGGCCAGCTTGCCGCCGACCGGGTCGCGCCGCTGCAAGAGGTGCTGAAGCGCTGTTTGCGCTGGCGCGACGCCGCGGCTGATGTGCTGCACGAGAGCGCAAAAGAGCTGGGCGTTCCCGCGGAGGCGCTGTCTGTGGCGCTCGCCGCGATACAGCGCACCCTGGACATCACGCTCATCCAGGTGGGCGAGTTCTTTGAGTCAGAGCGCCACCGCGCGGACGAGCAACTCGCGTTCCTGGCGACACACGACCCGCTGACGGGATTGCCGAACCGGACGTTGATCCTGGATCGTGTCGAACAGATGCTCGCGCGCTCACGTCGCACACAAACGCCGGTGGCGGCGCTGTTCGTCGATCTCGACAACTTCAAGTCGATCAACGACACCCTCGGTCACGGTGTTGGCGACGAGCTTCTGCAAGCGGTCGCCGCGAGGCTCAAAGGCGTGGTGCGCGACGCCGACGCGCTCGGGCGCCTCGGTGGGGACGAGTTCGTCGTGGTCACCGAGGAGCTCTCGCTGGAAGTGGGCCCCGAGCTGATCGCCGAGCGTCTGCTCGAGGCACTCAAGCCATCGTTCAAGCTCGGAGCCGGCGAGGAGACGCGGGTGACGGTGACGGCGAGCATCGGGATCGCGGCAGGAGACCACAGCTCGGCGGAAGAGCTCCTGCGCGACGCGGACATCGCGATGTACCGCGCGAAGTGGGACGGCAAGAATCGCCACGTCGTGTTCGAGACGGGGATGCAGGGCATGGTGCAGAACCGCATGGAGCTCGAGATGGACCTGCGCGAGGCGCTCGAGAACAATGAGTTCTTCCTCGTCTATCAGCCCACGCTTGATCTCCAGGACATGACCCCCAACGGAGTGGAGGCCCTGATCCGCTGGAGGCACCCGGTGCGCGGCGTCGTTCAACCCGACGACTTCATTCCGCTGCTCGAGGAGACCGGGCTGATCGTCGACGTTGGAGAGTGGGTTCTAGGAGAGGCCTGCTCGCAAGGCGCCGCGTGGCAAGAGGCCGGTTATCCGATCGGCATGGCCGTCAACGTCTCCGGGCGCCAGCTCGACACCGATCAGCTCATCGCGGACATAGAAACAGCGCTCTCCGCAAGCGGCCTGGACCCGCACGCGCTGACGATCGAGATCACCGAGACGACGCTGATGCGTAACATCGAGGAGACCGCTCGGCGGCTCACCCAGATCAAGGCGCTCGGAGTGCGCATCGCAATCGACGACTTCGGCACCGGCTACTCGTCCCTCGCCCACCTGCAACGGTTCCCGGTCGACGCGCTCAAGATCGACCGGTCGTTCATCCTCGGACTGAAGCACAACCAGGAGGGCGAGACGCTGATCCACACCCTCGTGCAGCTCGGCAAGTCGCTCTCGATCGAGACCTTCGCCGAGGGCATCGAGCAACAGGAGGAGCTCTCGCTGCTCCGAGGCGAGGATTGCGACAGCGGGCAGGGCTTCCTGTTCGCCCGACCACTCGACGTAGCCGCCACAGAGAAGTTCCTTCAGAACTGGGCGGAGAACGCCACTCCCGCCCTGAGGCGAGCACAGCAGTAACGTCGTAGGATGAGCGAGTGGCTGCTCCGGTAAGCCGAGTGCTCTCGAGCTCGCAGCTGGCGATGCTCGCCGAGCACGGCCAGGAGCGCACCGCCGAGGTGGGGGAGACCCTCTTCCAGATCGGCGACGAGACCTATCCGTTCGTCGCGATCCTCGAGGGGGAGGTGGCAGTCCTCGACAGCGATGGGCAGGAGATCGTCCGCCACGGCGCCTCGGGCTTCCTCGGAGAGATCAACCTCCTCTCCGGGCAGACGGTCTTCCTCACCGCGATCGTCACCGAGCCGATGCACTACATCGCCGTTGACCGCGAGGCGCTCAGGCAGCTTCTCTTCGAGGACGGCTCGCTCTCGGACCTGCTGCTCACCGCCTTCGTGGAGCGCCGGGAGCTGCTCCAGCAGCGTCAGGGCGTGGGGTTTGAGATCGTCGGCCCGCGCGAGTCGCTCGACACGCGCCGGCTCCTCGACTTCGCCCGCGTCCAGCGGCTTCCCCACACCTGGATCGATGCCGTAGGAGGCGGTGGGGTGACCCAGGTGTCCGACCCGCACGACACGGCTGAGCTGCCGCTGGTGCGCCTGCCCGGCGGCGGGGAGCTACGCAACCCGAGCAACGGTCAGCTCTCGCGGGCGCTCGGCATCGGCCTCGAGCTCGCACCGCGCGAGGAGGTGGACCTGCTGATCGTCG
This sequence comes from uncultured Solirubrobacterales bacterium, assembly GCA_963755165.1. Lineage (GTDB taxonomy): Bacteria > Actinomycetota > Thermoleophilia > Solirubrobacterales > Solirubrobacteraceae > Palsa-744. The sequence continues at coordinate 1,323,694 of CAVWIT010000003.1, forward strand.
GCGGCGGGCCCGCCGGTCTTGGCGCCGCGGTGTACGGCGCCTCCGAGGGACTCGACACGCTGGTGGTCGATAGCACCGTGCTCGGCGGTCAGGCCGGCGCCTCGCGCAGAATCGAGAACTATCTCGGCTTCCCGGCCGGCATCACCGGCACCGAGCTCACCAGCCGCGCAATTACGCAGGCGCGCAAGTTCCGCGCCCGGACCGCCACCCCCTACCGCGCCGAGGCGCTCGAGCCCGGCGAGGAGCGGCACCTCGTCAAGCTGGAGGAAGGCAACGAGGTCGCCGCCCGCGCCGTCCTGCTCGCGACCGGCGCCGACTACCGCCGGCTGCCCGTGGAGGGGCTCGACCGCTATGAGGGCGTGAGCGTCTTCTACGCCGCCGGCCCGCTCGAGGGGCAGCTCTGCGCAGCACAACGCGTCGGGGTGATCGGCGGCGGCAACTCGGCCGCACAAGCAGCAGTGTGGCTCGCGCGCGGCGGCGCCCTGGTCACCCTCATGCACCGTCGCGCCGACCTGCGCGAGACCATGTCGCAGTACCTGATCGAGGAGCTCGACCGCTATGGGGTCGCGGTGCGCGACCGCAGCGAAATCAGCGCCCTGCACGGCGAGAGCGGGCGGCTCGCGTCGGTGACACTCACCGATGGCGACAACCTTCCCTGCTCCTTCCTGTTTCTGTTCCTCGGCGCCACCCCGTGCACCGACTGGCTGGGCGATGTCCTCGCGCGAGACTCCAATGGCTTCATTCTCACCGGTCCCGACGCCGGGGCCGACGGCCTGCTCGAGACCAGCGTGCCAGGCATCTATGCCGCCGGCGACGTACGCGCCGGGTCGATCAAGCGCTGCGCGACCGCGGTCGGCGAGGGCGCGACGGTCGTGCGCTTCGTCCACGAGCGGCTATCGCCCGCCGTCGCCTCGCATCGCTAGGCGATCTCCGGATCGGCTCTGAGTGAGCCTGCCCGAGCAGGGCTGCGATTTTTACTGGACAGCGCGACTATCCGATGATGATGTTGTGGATCTCAACGACCTGGGGCTCACCGGGATCGGCGCCGAGCTCGGCCATGATCGGCATGAGCGTCTCGCCGAACTTGTCGAAGGACTCCTGCGAGTCCCACACGTCGAACACGTGTAGCCCTTTTTCGCCGGAGAACGCGCAGTGATACGAGCGCCCGGGAGGAGAGCCCGCGCCGGCCGCCTCCAGCCGCCTGACCGCCTCGTCGTACTGCTCTGGGGTGAATGACTCCGGTGAGAAGTAGAAGCCGAGTGCCATCGCAACTGCCCTTTCGTCGGGTGATTGAAGGCGCAACCCTAACAGCGGGCAGACACGCTTGCCGTCTGCCGCTTGCAAGGACAACACCATCTGCCGTGTGGCGAGCGGTAGCGTTCCCGTTATTGAGCGTAAGCTCCCCGGCGTGATGGTTTGCCGGTCGTGTGGCGATGAGAATCCTGAGGGGGCTGTCTTCTGTGGGGGCTGCGGCGGTCCGCTGACCGCGGTGGCGGATTGTCCTGAGTGTGGCGCCGAGAACCCGGCTGGGAAGAAGTTCTGCAATGCGTGCGGCCACGCGCTGAGCGGCGCTGGTTCGGCGGCCGGTGCGGGGGAGGGGACGGACGTGGCGCCCGGTTCGGCGACCCAGCGTGATCCGCGCACGTATACGCCGGAGCACCTGGCGGAGAAGATCCGTGGCACGAGGGCCGATCTGGATGGGGAGCGCAAGCAGGTCACGGTGCTGTTCGCGGACGTGATCGGCTCGATGGACCTCGCCGAGCGGACCGACCCGGAGCTCTGGCGGTCGATCATGGATCGCTTCTTCACGATCCTGTGCGACGGCGTTCACCGCTTCGAGGGCACGGTTGACAAGTTCACCGGCGACGGGATCATGGCCCTCTTCGGCGCCCCGCTCGCGCATGAGGACCATGCGCAGCGCGCGTGTTGGGCGGCGCTGACGCTGCAGCGTGAGCTCGCCGCCTACGCGACCGAGGTGCGCCGCAGCGAGGGGTTGAGCTTCTCGGTGCGGATGGGGATCAACTCGGGCGAGGTCGTCGTGGGGCAGATCGGCGAGGACCTCCGCGTCGAATACACAGCCGTCGGCCATACGGTGGGCCTGGCGCAGCGGATGGAGTCGCTCGCCGAGCCGGGCAAGGCGTACCTCACCGAGCACACCGCGAAGCTCGTGTCCGGCTATCTCGATCTCGACGACCTCGGCGAATTCGACGTCAAAGGGGTCAGCGAGCCCGTCAGGGTGCATGCGCTGGCGGGCGCCGGCGGCGCGCACTCGCGCCTTGACGTCTCGCGGGCGCGCGGCTTCAGTCGGTTCGTGGGGCGCGGGGACGAGCTCGCGACGCTGGACGCGGCGCTCGAGCAGGCGCGGGACGGCAGCGGTGCGGTGGTCGGCGTGGTCGGCGAGGCGGGTGTGGGCAAGAGCCGCCTCTGCCACGAGTTCGTTGAGCGTTGCCGCAGGCGGGGCATCCCCGTATACGAGGCTCAGGGCCAGGCGCACGGCAGGGAGATCCCGTTCCTGCCCGTGCTGCAGATGATGCGCAGCTACTTCGCGATCGCCGAGTCCGACTCCGACCAGCAGGCGCGCGAGAAGATCGCCGGGCGGATGCTGCTGCTCGACGAGACGTTCGCCGAGAGTCTGCCGTTGGTGTTCGACTTCCTGGCCGTGCCCGATCCGCACCGGCCGGCTCCGCGCATGGATCCCGACGCCCGCCAGCGGGCGCTGCTGGAGATGGTCAAGCGTCTGGTTCACACCAGCAGCCAGAGCAACCCCGGGATCAACCTGCTCGAGGACGCGCACTGGTTCGATCCCGGCACCGAGCTCTTCGTAACCCAGTTCGTCGAGGCGATCCAGGGCTCGCGCACACTCGGGATCTTGAACTTTCGCCCCGAGTACAGCGCCGAGTGGATGCGCAAGTCCTACTACCGGCAGATCTCGCTGCTGCCGCTGGGAGCGGACGCGATCAAGGCCCTGCTCGCCGACCTGCTCGGCGAGCATCCCTCGCTGAACGGCCTTCCGGACCTGATCCAAGAGCGGACTGCCGGCAACCCGTTCTTCATCGAGGAGGTCGTACGCGCGCTCGTGGAATCCGGCAACCTGGAGGGCAAGCGGGGTGACTACCGGTTGGTGCGCCCGGTCGACGATGCCACGGTGCCGCCAACGGTCAATACGATCCTCGCCGCGCGGATCGACCGGCTCTCCGAGCGCGAGAAGAGCCTCCTGCAGAGCGCAGCGGTGATCGGCAGGGAGTTCTCCGAGCCGGTGCTGGCACGAGCGTCCGCGCTCGGCGACGGGGAGCTCGAGCCTGCGTTGCGGGCGCTGATCGCAGCGGAGTTCCTGTATGAGCAGGAGCTCTACCCCGAGGCGATCTACGCGTTCAAGCATCCGCTCACCCAGGAGGTGGCCTACCACTCCCAGCTCGGCGAGCGCCGCTCGGCAGTACACCGCCGCGTCGCCGAGGCGATCGAGGAACTCTACTCCGACAAGCTGGACGAGCGCGCCGCGCTGCTCGCCCAGCACTGGGAGGCAGCCGGCGAGCCACTCGCCGCAGCGCGCTGGAGCGCACGCGCCGCCACCTGGGCGGCGCTCAACGACATCTCGGAGGCGGTCCGTCACTGGCGCAAGGTCTCAGAGCTCGTCCAGCCTCTTCCCGACTCGGACGAGTCAAGCGGGCTGGCGCTCGGCGCGCGCGTCTGGCGGCTGCAATACGGCTGGCGGCTGGGGATCTCAGAGCAGGAGGCGAGCGCGCATTACGAGGCCGGCAGGGAGCTCGCGCAGCGAAGCGGCGACCGTGTGAGCCTGCTGATGATCACCGCGTTGTACGCGAACGTGCGGGGCGTGGCCGGACACGTCGAGGAGTACGCCGAGCTCTCAGAGGAGGTCGATCGTCTGAGCATCGAGATCGGCGACCCCGCCCTGCGCATAGTGTCGCTGGCCGTTCCGATCTACTCGCAATTCGTCCGGGGGCGGTTGGGCGACGCGCTCGCGCTGGCGGATGAGGGGATCGCGCTGGGCGCCAAGGACCCCGCGCTCGGCAATGGGATCACCTTGACCTGCCCCTACGCGTGGTGCCTGTTTATGAGAGGCCTGATCCTGTGCATCATGGGGTACCTCGAGGAGGCGGCCTCAGAGCTCGACCGCGCGATGCGGGTCGCGCAGGAGCAGGGAAACCTCGAGACCCAGGGCTGGACGCACGGAGCCTACGTCTGGTTGGCACGTTTCACCGGAGAGCCCGAGAAGGTGCTCTCTCATGCAACTCAGGGATACGAGATCGCCGAGCGGATCGGCGACGCCTTCTCGCGGGTGCAGGCTCTTTACTTCCTGGGTTACGCCCGCTTCATGGTCGGCGAACCGGACGAGGCGATCACCGCGATCGAGAGCTCGATCGAGCTCGGACGCGAAGCGCGCACCGGCCTGGAATCTGAGGCATTGCGGATCGCGGGGTTGTCCGAGGCGCTGCTGAGCGCGGGCGATCCCCAACGGGCCCTGGACGCCGCGCATGAGTCGGTGACGCTCGCACGCGAGCGTGGCAACGAGTCCACTCTCGGCATCTGCCACCGGGTCCTGGCGGAGGCGCTCCTGGCCGGCGACGGGCCCGACAAGGTCGCAGCGGCAAAGGAGGCGCTGGATCAGGCGACCGCCGCGTCCGAGGCGACCGGCGCCCGCGCCGAGCTCCCCTTCATCGAGCGCGCCCGCGAGAAGCTCGTACCGGTGGGCTGAACCGCGCTCTGAAGCGGGATGATCCACCCGTGAGCGTTGCAGTCAGTCGCGCTTACCGCGGCCATACAGCAGCTTCAAGGCCTTGCCCAACCGCTGCGTTCTCTTGCGCGTGTAAGGGAAGAAGTGCATATCACGCGTGAGTGCCAATCGCGGAGTGATGAGGAGCGCCTGCTGTGAGCAGTACTTGCGGATGCCTCCCGCGCCATTGCGGTGACCGACACCAGACTCCTTTACCCCGCCCATCGGCAGCTCCGCCGCTGCGAGGTTGATACAGGCGTCGTTGACGCACACCGCGCCCGAGTCCACACGCTCGGCGATCGCCCTTCCCTTGGCGGTATCGCGACTGAAGACCGACCCGCCGAGCCCGTAGGAGGTGTCGTTGGCAAGTCGCACCGCTTCCTCTGCGTCCTTGACCTTCATGATCGGAAGCGTCGGGCCGAAGGTCTCCTGCTGCATGATCTTCATCGAGTGGTCCACATCGACCAGCAGGGTGGGCTGGAAGAAGTGCCCGGGGCCCTCGCCACGGCGACCGCCGACGATCGCCTTGGCGCCCTTGGCCAGCGCGTCGTTGACGTGGTCCTCGACGATGTCCACCTGCGGCGGGAAGATCATCGCGCCGATCTCGATGCTGCCGGGACCTCTGCCGGGAGCACCCTGGCGCAGGGCACCGACCTTCTCAGTGACCTTGGCCAGGAACTCGTCATAGACCGGCGCCTCGACGTATACGCGCTCGACCGCGATGCACGTCTGGCCCGAGTTCATCATCGAGTAGTAGGTCGCCACGTTCGCGGCGCGCTCCAGGTCGGCGTCGGCGAGCACTATCATCGGGTCCTTGCCGCCAAGCTCGAGCGAACTGGGGATCAGACGCCGCCCGGCCGCCTCGGCGACCTTGCGCCCGGTGCGGGTGGAGCCGGTGAACATGATCATGTCCACCTCCTCGATCAGCGCGGCGCCAGTCTCGCCCCGACCGGTGGCCACCTGAAAGATGTCCTCTGGCATCCCGCACTCGCGCAGTCCCTGCTCGAACAGCAGCGCGCTCAGCGGCGTGATCTCCGAGGGCTTCAGGATCACGCTGTTCCCGGCCGCCAAAGCCGGGACGCAGTCCAGGCAGTTTGCAAACGGATAGTTCCACGGCGCGATCACGCCGATCAGCCCGTGTGGCTTGTAGCGCAGGACGAGTTTCTTGCCGATGAGAAGCGGCGAGCTCGAGCGCACACGCTCGTCGGCCAAGTACTTCTCGGCGTTCTTGGCCCAGAAGCCGAGACTGGCCGCGCTACCGGAGACCTCCAGCATCTGGGCGTCCTCGTAGGTCTTTCCGGTCTCAGAAATCACCGTCCTTATGATCCGCTCGGAGTTGTCCATCACCCACTTCTGCATCCGCAGCAGCACGCGGCCGCGGCCCTCAAAGCCAAGGCTCTCCCATTGCGGCTGAGCGGCTCGGCCGCGCCTGGCCATCTCGGCCAGCGCTGCGGCGTCGAGGTCGGGAACCGTCCTTAGGATCTCACCCGTGGCTGGGTTTTCGACGGGGATGCCCTCGTTATGGTGGACCGCACCGTTTGAGGCGGCGGGTGCGTGCTGCTCGACCGTTGCCATCTCGTCTCCTTCGCTCGCTCGCTCGTAAGGAAGAGACTACTCGGGCGCTTGCGCTAGCGTTCTGAGGGGGATGATCGACCGGTGAGCGCTACGGAGACGGTGTCGATCCTGATGACTGACTTGGTCGGGTCGACGGCGATGGCTGACCGCGTTGGCCCCGAGGCGGCGGAGGGCTTGCGTGAGGAGCACTTCGGGCTGCTCCGTGGCGCGCTCGAGCGCACCTCTGGCCGGGAGGTCAAGAATCTCGGCGATGGGCTGATGGTGGTGTTCTCCAGCGCCTCGGAGTCGTTGTCGTGCGCGGCCCACATGCAGCAGGCAGTCGAGGCGCGCAACCGCCGCGCCGAGGAGCATCTCGGCGTGCGGATCGGCGTGAGCGTTGGTGACACCACTGTGGAGGACGGGGACTATTTCGGTGAGCCGGTTGTGGAGGCCGCGCGGCTGTGCGCTCACGCGGTGGGCGGACAAATAGTGGTGAACGCTCTGGTGCGCCAGCTCGCGGGCTCACGAGACGGTCATCGCTTCAACTCCCTCGGCGGCCTCGAGCTGAAGGGCATCTCCGAGCCCGTCGAGGCGTTCGAGCTGCAGTGGGAGCCGGCTGCGGGGGGCAGGATCGCGCTGCCGGAGGGGCTGCGTGAGCTGCCGCCGACCGCCTATGTGGGGCGGGTGGCCGAGCGGGAGCGGCTGGAGGAGCTGTGGGGCCAGGCGCGGGAGGCCTCGCTACGGCTGGCGATGATCAGTGGTGAGGCTGGTGTGGGTAAGACGCGGCTGTCCACGCATCTCGCGCTGCAAGCATACGGTGAGGGCGCAACGGTGCTGTATGGGCGTTGTGATGAGGATCTCGGTGTGCCGTACCAGCCGTGGGTGCAGGCGCTGCGATATTTTGTCGCTGAGGCGCCGCAGGGAGTCTTGCGCGCTCACGTCGAGTGTTATGGCGGCGACTTGGTGCGCCTCGTGCCCGCGCTGCGCGATCGCGTGCCCGAGCTGCCCGCTGCGCGCGAGAGCGACCCGGAGACAGAGCGCTATCTGCTGTATGCGGCCGTCGCGGGCCTGCTCGAGGGTGCGGGCGAGCAGGAGTCGCGGCTCTTGATCCTCGATGATTTGCACTGGGCCGATTCACCGACGCTGTCGCTTCTGCGTCATGTTGTGAGGGCGGGCTCCTCGATTCCGGTGATGGTGGTGGGGACCTACCGTGACTCCGATCTCTCGCGGGAGCATCCTCTGACGGCGCTGCTTGCCGATCTGCACCGCGAGCAGGGGGTGGAGCGAATCAAGCTCACCGGTCTTGGCTGTGAGGATGTGCTCGCGTTGATGGAAGCTGCCGCTGGGCATGAGCTCGACGAGGAGGGGCGGGCGCTGGCCGCGGAGATCACGCGTGAGACGGCGGGCAATCCGTTCTTTGCGGGTGAGGTGTTGCGTCATTTGACGGAGTCCGGCGCGATCGTGCAAGCGGACGGCGGTCGCTGGCGCTTGGTGGGGGACCTGGTCGAGCTGGGCTTGCCGCAGAGTGTGCGCGAGGTCGTCGGGCGGCGCGTGGAGCGCCTTGGCTCAGACGCCCGTACGGCACTGAGCGCGGCCGCGGTCATCGGTCGCGAGTTCGACCTGGACCTGCTCCTCGCGGTGCTCGAGCTCTCCGAGGCGCGGCTGCTCGACCTGCTGGAGGAGGCGGTCGCGGCATCGCTTCTGCAGGAGAGCGCGGAGCGGGGCGGCCATTTCACGTTCACCCATGGGCTCGTCGAGCACACGCTGTATGAGGATCTGGGAAGCACCCGTCGCGCTCGGCTGCACAAGCGTGTGGCCGAGGCGCTCGAGGAGCAGTGCGGAGATGAGCCCGGCGAGCGGCTGGGTGAGCTCGCCAGCCACTGGGTCGCCGCGGTCGTCAGCGCCGACACCGCCAAGGCCATGCTCTACGCGCGGCGGGCAGCCGAACGCGCACTCCAGCAGCTCGCCCCCGATGAGGCAGCGCGCTGGTACCGCCAGGCACTCGAGCTCCATGACCAGGCGCCCGGCGGTGATCGCTGCGAGCGCTGCGAGCTCCTGGTCGGCCTGGGGGAGGCCCAGCGCCAGGTCGGGAACCCCGAGTTTCGCCAGACGCTGCTCGAGGCCTCCGATCTTGCCCAGGAGCTCGGCGATGCGGACCGCCTCGCTCGCGCCGTGCTCGCAAACAACCGGGGATGGTTCAGCCAACTCGGGGCGGTGGACTCCGAGCGCGTGCAGGCGCTCGAGGCCGCCGCAGAAGCCCTCCCGGACGACGATTCGCGGCGGGCACGGGTCCTGGCGCTACTGGCCCTCGAGCTTCACCACGCCGGCGAGCCGGAGCGCTGCCGGGCCCTGACCGCGGAAGCGATCAGAATAGCTCGAGCCGCCGACGATCCGCCCGCGCTCGCGCACACGCTAACGAATGCCAGTATGGCCATCTGGGCACCCGACACGCTGCAGGAGCGCCAACGGTTGAGTGACGAGCTAGTCGAGCTGGCGCAGCGTTTGGATGACCCGCGGTTGAGCTTCTGGGCGGCAGGCAGACACATGAGCATCGGCCTGGAGGCTGGGGACCGCTCGCGGGTCGAGTCCGGCCTTGCACAGATGCGAGCGCTGGCTGCCTCTGTGCCGGAGCCGTCATTAGCATTCGCGCGGCTGTTGCTTGAGTCCGGCTGGGCCTGTGCTCAGGGCGAACTTCAGGCAGCTGAGCAGTGGGCGATCCAGGCGTTCGAGGTCGGCACGGCATCCGGCCAGCCCGACGCTGTCATGGCGTTTGGCACCATGCTGTTCGCAGTTCGCTACCACCAGGGTCGCTCTGGGGAGCTTGTCGAGCAGACGCTAGCGCTCGCCGACAAACAGGACAACCGCTCGGCGTGGCGGGCGGCCGCGGCGCTCGCTCTGATCGAGTGCGACCGGGCCGATGAGGCACGCGAGCTGGCGCTCGCCGAGGACTTCCAGAGCGTACCGTGGGACCTGGTGTGGCCGGTAGCCATGTTCCTCTGGGCCGATGCCTGCTCCCGTCTGGGCCTCGGAGATCGCGCGGGCGAGCTCTACGAGCTCTTGGCGCCCTTCTCCGGCCGGCTCGCGGTGAGTGGCCCTGGTGTTTACGGCTCGATCGATCGGGCGCTCGGCACGCTCGCCAGCACCCTGGAGCGCTACGAGCAGGCCGAGGGCCACTTCGCGGCCGCGGCTGAGATCGAGGAGGGCCTCGGCGCGCCACTGTTGCTCGCTCGCACCCACGCCGGCTGGGCCCGTGCGCTCATCGCCCGCGGCAGGCCCGAGGACCTCGACCGCGCACAGCACATGCTCGAGCAGGCCCACGACACCGCTGGCCGCCTGGCTGCCGAGGGCATCACGCGCGAAATCGAGGAGTCCCGCGCCGCCCTGGCCGCGGTCAGCGGTTGATCGTGATGTAGATGCCCTCTGGGCCGGCCCGGACATCGAAGCACTGTACGCGTGAGATACCCATCGTCCTCGCATCCGCCAGAAATACTGACTGGACAAGCGGAGTTTGGACGGTTGCGGCGTGGTGAACAAGGCCGCATCCTTGACAAATGGACCATCTGCGCTGCACACGCTGCCAGGACATCATCGGTGTCTACGAGCCGATGGTTGTGATCCTGTCTGACGGCAGCAAGCGTGCGGGGTCGCATTTGACGCTGAAATCCGAGCTGAACGAGCCGGGAAGCGTCGCGCTCCATGAGGGGTGCCACCACGCGGTGGTGGATCTGTAGCCTGAGATCGTTGCGCGGCGCGAAAGCGCGGGATCAGCGATCTGTTCGAGCTCATGCCGACCCGAGGTCTCTGAGCGCCGACCGCGCGGCGTTGTAGCCGTTCATCCCGTGTGCTCCGGCGCCCGGAGGGGTCGCCGCGGAGCAGATGAAGACGCCCGGGATGCCAGTCCTGTAAGGGTCGAGTGCGAGCCGCGGGCGGATCACGGTCTGCCAGGGCGTGTTGGCGCCGTTGATGATGTCGCCGCCGACGTAGTTGGCGTTGTAGCGAGCCAGCTCGCTCGTCGAGCGCACGGCTTTGGCGAGGATCCGCTCGCGCAGGCCGGGGGCGAAGCGTTCGATCTGATCGAGCAACGCCTCTGTCGCGTCGCCCGTGTAGCCGTGCGGGACGTGCGCGTAGGCCCACACCGGGTGGACATCATCCTTCGCCCGCGTCGGGTCGGCGAGCGACTGCTGGCAGACGAGCACGAACGGGCGCTCAGGCATACGACCGCTGTTGACCAGCCGCTCGCCGGCGACGATCTCAGCGAAGGACCCGGCCGCGTGCACAGTGCCCGCCCGGCGCGCGGCCGCGCTCGTCCACGGCACGCCGCCCACGACGGCGAGATCGACCTTGAACGCCCCCGGGCCGTGCTTGTAACGACGGTACGCGCGCGCCACGCGCGCGGGGAGCCGCTCGCCGGCGATCTTGGCGACCGCGCCGGGGGCGAGGTCGAGCACGACCGCGTTGGCCGGAGGAAGCTCGGCCAGCGAGCTCACCCGCCGTCCGGTCTCGATCCTCCCGCCGTGCTCTTGCACGACGGCGGCCAGGGCGTCGCTGATCGCGCGCGAGCCGCCGCGCGCGACCGGCCAGCCGTACCGATGCCCGGCGCAGATCAGCGCCATACCCACCGAGGAGCTCAGCGGACGGGACAGCGGGCTGAACGAGTGCGCGGCACAGCCGCCCCACAGCGCCTTTGCCTCCTCGGTTCTGAACTTGCGGGCGAGCAGGGTCGCCGGCAACGCCGCTCCCAGTCCGAACCGCGTGAGCCGGAGCGGGTGCCTCGGGATGTGCAGCAGCGGCCGCATGATGTCCTCGCTGAGCGCGGTGAACCCCCGCGACGGAGACCCGAAGACGAACTGCCACGTACGCCCGTCCTCGCCTAGTCCCTGGGCGGTGTCGGCGATCGACCGCACCATCACCCCGGCGCTCCCGCCGTCGAGCGGGTGGGCGAGGTCGACCTCGGGCCAGCACCACTGAAGGCCGTGGCGCTCGAGGGCGAGCTCATTCAGCGACGGCGCGCCAACCGCCATCACGTGGACGGCGGAGCAGTCGTCGTGCAGCAGCCCCGGGAGCGTCAGCTCGCTCGTCCGCGTGCCGCCACCGATGGTTGGCTCGGCCTCCAGCACGGTTACTTTCACGCCCGCGCGCGCCAGCACCGCGGCGCATACCAGCCCGTTCGGGCCGGATCCGACGACGATCGCCTCGCTCAACTGGGCACCGGCGTACCGACCGGCCGCGATGCGCTGCGCTCGCCGATGACCTCGACCGGGAACGCCCCGGTTTCGTCGAGCCACGGCTGGCGCTTGACCATGTCCGCCACCTTGACATAGCCCTCCTCGATCAGCCCTGTGGCCGCGTCGTAAATGCGGTAGTGCTGGCGTTGCACATGAGCGGGCTGAGACTCGAGCATAATTACCCGCAGCTCTCCCTCGGCGAAGTTGCAGCGCTCCTGCACTGCCTCGAGCAGCTGCTCGTTGTGGAAGTGGCCGTCGCCGAAGTTGTAGCCCAGCACCACACCGGCGACCACCTCGCCCTCGCGCACGTCGTAGGACTCGACATCGTCCACCGCGTGTGAGAGCAGGCCGCCCAGCGCGCGTCCATGCGCGTGCATCGAGCGGAACGCAAGGCCCTTGTACAGCAGCAGCTCGACCGTATCGCGGTCATAGCGTTTCGCCAGCTGCTCGCCGACGATCGGCGCGACCTTGACGATCGAGCGGTCGAGCTTCGCCTCAGCTCCGCTCTCCTTCTCGAACAGCCACTGGCTAGTCGCCCAATTGCCCGCGTAGTAGCGCATCGACGGCAGGAACGAGATCAGATCCGGGCGGAAGTTGCCGAGCACCGGAATCCCTACGCACGTGACCGCCAGAATCGCGATCAGCAACGGATCGTCGAGCGTCGAGAACGGCACCGAGCCATACTGGCCGAAAAGAAAGAGTATTCCGAAGATCATGAAGATGTTCCACTCGAGCGGCACGGCCAGCGGGAACGTCGAGAAGATGTGGACGTGGAAGATCACCATGCCCACGACGGCGATCGTAAGGAGCGTCCCGCCGCGAGAGGCGAGCAGCAGCAAGGGCAGCGTGAACTCCATCACGGTGCCGATGTGTGCCGCCAGGGCTCCGGCCGAGGAGGGCAGCAGGTCCTCGGGGTGCTTGCGCCAAAGACGGCGCTTGAACGAGTGCGAGCGGTTCCACGGCGTGTTGCTGACCATCACCGTCACAACGAATGGAAAGTGCCTGTTCAGCTTCGACGCCGCCGCGCCCCACCAGATGCACACGAACACGATCTGGGCGGCCACGATCATGTTGCTCAGTCCGAACAGGAAGAGGATCATCAGGTTCCCATACACCTCCGCGCGGGCTGCCAGAAACGGCACCTTGTCGCGCAGACCGAGCAGGATCCCAAACGCCAGCAGAACTCCCACCGCCCTCGGGTCCAGACGACCGGCCAAGGCGCCGTCGGCCGGGCTGGTGTGAGCGATCAACAGGTAGACCGCCGAGGCGATCAGGCCCGCGTACAGCGCCACGTCGAAGAGCGTGCGCGTGGTTCCGCGCGTGAGCGGCACCCGCTCGGGCCACGGCGGCAGGCGCGTCGTGCCCGGGCGCAGCCAGTACAGGACGCCGCCGATCATCGGCGAGAACCGCAGCGTGAGCGGCATCGAGCCGGCGCCCAGGCCGAGCACCTCCCACAGCATCGTCCACACGACCGCCTTCTGGAAGACGATCGGCTCCGTCCACCAGCCGCCCAGACCGCCGAGCCCGCCGAGACCCTTCGTCGTCGCGGAGATCAGCAGCACCCCGCCACCCGCATAGACGACGAGCTTGACGATGTACAGCAGGTAAACGAAGGAGGGCGTCCCGAGCCCGTTGAGCGCCCAATCCTGGGCGAGCGGCTTGATCCGCTCCAGGTGTCCCAGCCGCTTCCACTCCTCGATCTCGACCGGCGGATCGGCTGGAACGATGAATCCCATGGCGTTTCCCCCTTCCCTCCTCGGTGCTCCGCGGCCTGGGGCCAAGCGCGACCACGGAGCGAGCGCCGACAAGCTTATCCGCTACGGCCGCAAGGACTGTGACCTGCCTGAACCTAGACTGGGGCGGGTCGAAGGACACGTTGAGAGGGGGGTTGCACCACGTGGGTCGATCGTCGTCAAGTGATCCGTAACTCCGGCCGATATATGGGCGATGTCCATCGAGCTGAGTGCCGACACGGATCGGGTGGCCGTGAGTGCCGAGGGCGCCGCTGTGGCTGCTCTTCGCGAGCTGCCCGAGGCGAGGATCCTCGTCTTCGATCGCGAGCTTCGCTTCATCCTGGCCGCCGGCCATACACTCGAGCAGGGCGAGGGCGAGGTGTCGGCCGTCTGCCGCGAGGGAGCGCTCGTCAAGGAAGCCTTCCCGGCAAGCCTGTGGAAGCTGATCGAGCCGCTGTGCCGCTCGGCGCTCGAGGGCGAGACGCGCTCGCGAGAGATCTACAGCGCCGATGACGGCCGTTCCCTGATGGTCGACGTGGGACCGCTGCGCCTAGAGGACGCTCCGGCTCGCACGGATCGATCCTCCGGCATCGCCGGCGGAGTGGCTGTGATTCTCGATATCACCGCGCGCCGGCAGGCCGACGAGATTGCAAGGTCGTCCCACGATCACTTCGAGCAGGTCTTCGAACGGGCGCCGATCGGAATGGGGTTGACGGACCTGGACGGCCGCTGGACGCTCGTCAATCGCGCGTTGTGCGAGATCACGGGTTACACCACCGAGGAGCTCATCGGCCAGCGGTTTGCCGACATCACGCATCCCGATGACGTGCACAACGACGCGGCGCAGCTCAGGCAGTTGCTGGCGGGCGCCATTCCGGCCCTGCAGATCGAGAAGCGCTACTTCAACGCCGCCGGCGAGATCGTGCCGGCGATCCTGTCGATCTCGCTCGTGCGAGACGCGCAGTCCGCACCTGCGCACTTCATCGCTCAGCTGCAGGACATCTCCGAGCGCAAGCGCTTGGAGGAGCACCTACGTCACCTCGCCGACCACGACCCCCTCACCGGGCTGCGCAACCGCAGGCTCTTCGAGCACGACCTCCAGCTACAGGTGGCTCGCTGCCAACGCTACGGCGAGCGCTCCGCCGTGATGGTTGTGGACCTCGACGCCTTCAAGCAGATCAACGACCTACACGGTCACAAGGTCGGCGACGACGCGCTCAAGGCCGTTGCCACGGCGCTCACCCGGCGCCTGCGAGAAACCGACCTGGTGGCCCGTTTGGGGGGAGATGAGTTTGCGGTGCTGCTCCCGCACGCCGACGAGCAGGGCATGGCCATCGTCGCGGACGGTCTCGTCCGCGTGATCGCCGCGTGCAGCATCGATGCCGGCGACGTAGTGGTTCATCCCGCCGGCAGCGTCGGCGTGGCCATGATCGACAAATGGACCCTCAGCGCCGAGCGGGTACTCGTCGAGGCCGATCGGGCCATGTACGCCGCCAAGCGTGCCACGCGCGCCAAGGCCACAGGCACGCCCGTCTGACAGCACGCGAAGAGGCCGACCGCGTGTGCGGTCGCCCCCCAAAACTCAGATGACCGGCGTTCGACGCATCAGCGATCCCCTGGTGCGGGCACCATCGCACCGAGTCGCTCGATCACCTCGTCACGGTCGGTGCCGTGTGCCTGAAGCACACGATCGAAGTCCGCGCCGTACGCGTGCATCACGGCCATCAGCACGTCGGTCGTTGTGACCCCGGTGGCACCCCGCCGGCTGGCGATCTGGACCGCGTCCTCAGTGATCTGTGCGACCACGTCGCGATCATCAACCCCGGCGGGAGCGGCCCCTTCACGATCGGCACCCTCGCCCGGCGCCTGGAGCGACCCTTCGCTCACGCCGAGCGACTGCAGCGCCATCCCCACTTCGCCATTCAGGCGCAGGACACGCAGCCAGCGCTCAGCCTGGGCCTCGCGGGTGCGAGCAAACGGCATCGCCGTGGATGCGATACCCAGCACCATCGCCGCGTCCGGGGCCAGCGCCGGTGAAGCGTTCACCGCGACACCCTGAGATCGGCTCGCCGTTTCAGGTGGGGCGGGTGCAGCAGCGCGACATTGTCGCGCTGCAGCGTGACCTCCGGCGGTCCATCGGAGAGACGCAACTCGAGGACGACGGTGCCGGTGCGCCCGGCGGCGGCGCAGGCGGAGCGCATGAGCTCAGCGATCTCGCGGCGCTGCACCCCACAGGCAAGGAGAAACTGCTCGGTCCGATCGTCCGCCGCCTGCACGCGATCGAGCTCGAGCTCCTCGAGGAGGACCACCGGCGCCACGGCGTCTCCCTCGATGCCCAGCAGGCACGCGGCCATGTCGTCGGGGCGCGAGTCGGTTTCTCCGGCCACCCGATCCAGGAGCGCCGACGCCGTGCCTTTAGGCCCGAGCTCGGCGAGCGCACGCGCAAGCCGCTCGGCGCCGTACAGCTCGGAGCCAACCCTTGCCTCTGTGACGCCGTCGGTGTGGAAGCAGACCTGCGAGCGGCCTGGCACGAACACCACCGTCTGGCGAGTCCCAGTCCGCATGCCGGCGCCGATCGGCGGCGAGGAGCCGGCGGCGATCGGCGCGATCGACTGTGAGCCGAGCACGATCGGTGGCGGATGACCGGCGCAAGCGTAAACCAGGATGCGCTCGCGTGGTTGATAGGTAGCCGCCACGACGGTGGCGAACGACCCACCCAGCTGGCGCTCGAGCACAGCTCCCGCCGTCTGCACGGCGGCACGCGGCGAGAGGCCGGCCTCGAGATAGGCCCGCAGGGTGAAACGGACGAGCGCCGTATGGGGAAGCGCCTGACGTCCGTGTCCCGAGACATCACCGACGATAACCGCCAGCCGGCCATCCTCGAGCGCAAACACATCGTAGAAGTCCCCGCCCGCTCCAGGGCCATCCGCCGGCCGGTAGGCCGCGGAGGTGCCCACCGGACCGAGCCGAGTGGGGGGGACGGGGAGCAGCGCGGCCTGCAGCAGACCCACGTCCTCGAGCAGCTCGCCACGCTGGCGCTCCAGTCGCCGGGCGCGCACCGCGACCAGGCGCGAGCGTACCGCCAGCGCAAGCGCAAGCGCCAGCAGAGCCCCGATGAGAATCCACAGCGGCGTCGGAACTACGCCGACGATTCTGGTGATCGTCGTCACGATCGGCGACGGACGATCATGCGCCGGCGAGCCATGCGCCGCCCTCCGCGTACGCTCAGCCCGCGTAGCGCGTACAGACGTGACCGGGATCCCAGTCGCGGGCGCGACCGCACCCGGCGAGGACGCGACTGGAGTTGCACGTCTCGTGGCGGAGCCACGGCGGCCGTGCCGAGGATCCCGCGTGACATGCCGTGAGCCGCCGGTGACCGCCGGTCGCGATGCCCCGGCGGGTTGCGTGGCCGTCGCCGTCGTTACGGGCGCGGGTGTCGCCAACACGGGCGTCGTTGCCGCGGGGGTTGCAGCGGTGGAGATGGACGGCGTGGGCGTGGGGGTGCGGGTCAGCGCAACCCGGGTGGCCACCGATTTGACCGGAGCAACTGGTTGGGCGGCACGCGGCGGGGGGTGGGACTCTTCAGCTTTGTCATGCGGCACATGCGACGTTGCCGGTCTGCTGATGACTTCTTGTCTGCTGTGGCCAGGGCCCGTTCGTCCTTGATGATGCTTGACGCGATCCCCTGGGGCTTCATGGCCTGAGCCCGGTTCTCCCTGGCGTCCCGGCTGCTCGCCTCCTCCTTGGTGGCCCTGGCCCGGTTGACCCTGGTGCTGTGGGCCTGGCTGTTCGTGTTCCTGCTGCGAATGCCCTGGATTGTCTGGCCTTGGCTGTTCTTGGCGCCCAGAGCCCGGTTCGTGGTGTTGCGGGTCGCGTTGTCCTTCGTGTGCTCGTTCCGGCGAGGTGGCCGCCGGGCCCGTGTTGCCCGCCTGCTTCGGCGCGCGTGTGCCGGGCGTCGGCCTCACATGGCTTGGCGTGGCCACGACGGCGCCGGCCACGACGGCGGGGACATACGCCAGGGCAAGCGCACAGCAGCCGACGACGATGGTCGCCGCCAAACGCCGGCGCGGGTGGACGAACGGCCAACGTCTGCTCGTTGCGCCCACCATCAGCCGGGCTGCGTCGGTCAGCTTGCCCAAGCTTTGTCCCCCCGCGCGTACGCAAGCGCCTCGTCGAGCGCCGGGAAGATCGCGAACGCTCCATCCAGCCCCGAGAGCTCGAAGATCTTCAGAACCGCGGAGTGCGCGCAGACGATCGCCAGCTCCGCACCGGCATCGAGATTCCGCTTGACACCAACGAGTACGCCCAGCGCCGTCGAGTCCATGAAGGTCGTGTGTGAGAGGTCGACGACGAGCCTGCTACTGCCCGTCTTCAACGAATCGAGGAGCATCCACTTCAGGCGCGGGGCCGTGGCGAGATCGAGCTCGCCTTCGACCGTGATCACGCTCGTGCTCGTATCGAGCTTGCGCTGAGAGATCCCGAACGCAGTTGAGCTCGGCTGTGAACGGCTGGTCTCGATCCGACTGGGCATGTCGTCCTCGCTTCACCGCGTAGATCATGTTTCGCGGGACTCGGCGTGCAGCCCAACGCATACATGCGCTCGAGCCACAAGATCACGTTCGGCCACAACCGATTCGCACCTTAAGTATACGAAGGACGATCGAACGAGTGTCCAGTGGACCATCCGCTCCTCGATGACACGCAGAGCGTGCCACCGAGGAGGCCCCCTCTTCATGACATTCAGTCGATGCCGAGCGCCTTGGCCTTGGCGGCCGCGAACTCCTCGTCGGTGAGAGCACCGCTGGCGTGCAGCTGCGCCAGCTCCTTGATCTTCTCTACGGTCGGATCCTCAGTCGCAGCAGCTGGCGGGGGCGCCTGCGGGGGCGGGGCCGCAGCGGCCTCTGCCTCGTTCGCGGCAGCCTGCGCTCCGCGCTTGCTGCCTTGATAGGCGACGGTTCCAACAGCGGCGGCGCGTAGCAAGGGGCGACGACGTCCTAGTGGCATGATCTACTCCTCGTCGGCGATGTTATGCCCGAGGGCATAGGCCAGATCGACCGCGACCGATGCTACTCCGGGGGCGCAGATCGTGTCACTACGCGTCGCCCGCCGCCGCCTGCGCACGGTCGCGCCGGCGCCTGCCGATGGTGGCGATCACAGCGAGGACGGCCGCCACGAGGAAGAGGCCGAGCAGCACGCCGGGCGCGACGCCGATCCCGCCGAAGGGGAGTGAGATCAGCTCGACGACACCGAGCCCGAGCGCGAGCAGCACGACGATCAGGACCAGGATCAGCGCGATGCCGCGCAGGCGCGCGAGGATGCCGGCGGAGCTGGGGGGGACGAGCAGGCCCATCGCCCGCAGCGCGAACATCTGCCGCCCGGTCGGCGGGGCCTGGCCGAGGCGCTCGACGGCGTCCTTGAGGTCCCCGGCGCGGCGTTCTGCCAGTGCCAGCGAGGCATCGGCCATGCGTCTGAGCTGCATCCGCTCCTGCGGACGAGCCGCGGCAATCGCGCGCTGGAAGTAGCTGCGCGCCTGCACCGCGTCAAAGCGCTCAGACGCGCGCGCCCCAAGTATCGCCAGAGCGGCCGACTTGTACTTGGTCTCGTTTTCGAGCTCCTCGTCGGAACGCTGCTCGAGCGCCTGGATCGCCTCGAGGGCGCCGCGCTGCTCCATTCGTACCTGACGCTGTTTGGGGGCCATCGCGCGGTCATTCTACGGGCTGCGCAAGCGCCAGGCGATATTCTCGGCTGCGTGCCTGCCCACCCGGCCCGCCGTCTCGGCTGTCTGTTCGTCGTCGCCGTGCTGAGCACCTGCGCGTGCGCGCCGGCTGCGCCGGCGGCCAGCGTGGGGGGCGGGAGCGCGTTCAGCGAACTGACCGAAGGCGGCAAGGAAGCCACCGAAACGACCGCGAGCACCGCTTCGACCGGGTCCTCGGCGTCGAGCGCGAGCTCGAGCTCCAACACGAGCACCGTGTTGCTGCTGGGGGGGATCGCCGGAGGAGCGCTGATCGCGGGGATCGCGTTCCTGATCATGCGCGACGCCCGCAGCGTCGCGCCGGTGAGCGACGGACACGCGATGGGACGCTCCGCTCGCGATCCGGCGGCGGCGATGCGCAAGCGCCGTGCGAAAGCAAAGGCGGCGCGCCAGCAGCGAAAGCGCAACCGCTGAGGATCAGGACAGCCGTGCTCGCGCCGGCGTCCTCTTGCCCTTGACGGTGGCGCCGACAGCGGGTGTGCGCACCCGCGGTGGGGGAGGGGAGAGGGGATCGGATCCGTGCGGCCCGCGCCGGCGCGGGCGCGGCCGGGGGGCACGCGGATGCGGATCGAGCGACGAGGCCGATAACGTCTTGCTGCCGCCATCTTCGTCCGAGGCGTTCGACTCGTCAGCGTCGACAGTCGCGACCATGTTCATCGCCTGGTCGTTGCGAAACGGAATCCACAGCATGAGCGCGGCGATCGGCAGCTTCAACAGCCCGAGCAGAACGATCACCATCCAAAGCGACATGATCTCCTCGATCCTACTACTGCCCGGTGCGGGTGGCGTATGACGCCGCGGAACGGCCACATCAATCCCGACAGATATCGGGACGCGGGCCCTGAAGAGCGTGATCTGGCGGCGCTGGAGCGCGACATCATCGAGTGCCGGCGCTGTCCCCGGCTGGTGGCCTGGCGCGAGCAGGCAGCCCGCGAGCGCAAAGCGGCGTTCGCCGATCAGCGGTACTGGGGCAGACCGGTTCCCGGCTTCGGCGATCCCAGGGCGCGGATGCTGGTGCTGGGTCTCGCCCCGGCGGCGCACGGCGCGAACCGGACCGGCAGGATGTTCACGGGCGATCGCTCGGGCGACTTCCTGTATGCGGCGATGTGGCGCGCCGGCCTCGCCAGCCAACCGACCTCGATCGCGCGCGGGGACGGTCTACGGCTGCACGATGCGTGGGTGAGCGCGGCCGTGAGATGCGCGCCGCCCGCGAACAAGCCGGCGCCGGAGGAGCGCGACGCGTGCCTGCCGTGGAGCGTGCGCGAGCTGGAGCTGCTGTCCGATGTGCGCGTGATTCTGTGCCTGGGCGCCTTTGCATGGAGCGCCGCGCTGCACCTGAGCGCCGCGGTCGGGTCGGGTCGCGCTGGGCACCTCGCCGCTGACACGGCGGCTGAGCCGCGCCCGCGCCCGCGATTCGGTCACGGAGCTGAGCATACGGGCGCGCGATACACGCTGATCGGCTGCTACCACCCGAGCCAGCAGAACACGTTCACCGGCAGGCTCACCGAGCCGATGATCGACGCGGTGCTCGCGCGGGCAAGCCGGCTGGCCAAAACGTCCAGGGAGTCCCACCCGGAGCTCATCGCGCGCTAACCTTATTGGGGTGAACGCCACCGGTTCGCACGGTTTCCTGAAGGCGATAGTCGCGGCCACGGTCGCCACCGTGCTCGGCCTGG
This sequence comes from uncultured Solirubrobacterales bacterium, assembly GCA_963755165.1. Taxonomy (GTDB): domain Bacteria; phylum Actinomycetota; class Thermoleophilia; order Solirubrobacterales; family Solirubrobacteraceae; genus Palsa-744. Next base: position 1,344,366 of record CAVWIT010000003.1, read on the forward strand.
CTGCCCTCGGCGCGCTCGGCGCGGCCGCGGCGGAAGCTCCCACATCGACAAGCTCCGCGCCACGCACGGTAAGCGTGCAGGGGGTCGCAACGGTCGCGATCGGCCAGAGCGCGAGTGCCGCGGAAGCGACGGCCGTCTACCGGCAGGGAATGACCGGCGCGCTCGCCGACGGGCAGGCGAAGGCCCAGTTCCTGGCGAGCGGCGCCGGAGTCACGCTCGGCGCCATTCAGAGCATCGTCGAAGACGGTGGCTACATCCAGTGCTCGGGCAACGAAGAAGAGTACCTTGGCGAACAGCCCGACTTCGGCTCACCCGGGGTCTCCGTAGTAACGGCCGCCGGTGTGAGCGCGCGGGGCGTTGCATCGCCGCGATCGCCTCCCGTCATCCACAAACCGGCGGCGAAGCATCACAAGAAGCCTGCCGCAAAAGGACCCACAGCGAAACCCGCTCTCGCCAGCGGCTGCACGCTCTCGGCGCAGGTATCCCTTGTCTACGCCCTGAGCTGAGATACGTCGCAGGGGGCGGAAGCTTTCATCCCGCTTTTCCCTTCTAGTTTACATAACATATATTATCGAGCGTTGAAGGAACCACGGCCTCTGCCCGGGACGTACCGGCGCCGAGCATGATGAGAACTACGGCAAGCGTCCCACGCACGGGCTATCTACTTCAGAGACGCTGCGTACACGGATGACGTTCCAACACTGATGGCCTTGTTGAGGATCACTGTCCGCGTTGCGATCCAGAACACGGTGTTGGTGGTATGCGTCGAGTATCCCAAGACGCCCTTCACGGGTCTTTCTCCGATGAGAGCCAACCGCGGGAGCATCCACTGGTGCCGCCGTCCCGTGGAGGGCTCATAGCTCCACAGCGTGCCGCGATGGACTTCTTCACTGTCCTGGAATTGTTCGCCGGGAAGGCCGGTGTCCCACGTGAGCAGCCCGCCGCGCAAGTCGAAGTTCTCGGGTTCGCCCCTCGCGTGGAGGACCGTGCGGCGTCCGCTGCAGCGTTCGAGAACGACGTCACCGCCACTTGGCGCCGCCCTGGCGAGGAAACCGGAGCCGTAGGTAAAGTCCCGAGGGAGGCCCCGTTCTTCGATGATCAGGCGGTTTCGTAGAGACGCGCAGATTATCGGAGCGCTCTGCTTGTCGATATCGGGCGCCTGCGATTGCGGCCGGTAGCTGACCGCCTTCGTCCTGAGATCGTAGAGCGCGACACAGTACGCGCCGCTTTTTAGTTCGCTCGCGGACTGGTCGCACGCGCTGCGATCCGCGCGCCCTTCGACATATCGCAGCCCGACTGCCTCCCACCCGGCGTCGAATGGCCCGGGCGCCGGGAGAGACATGGCAGCGCCGGTCACCGCGAGAAGAATCTCTGGTCCGCCCGCAGCGCAGTTGAGCAAGAAACGTCCCGCGGCCGCCGGGCGACCGTATGCTCCGCGGTCTTCTTCGTCGGCAAGCTGGCACCCCGCGGGTGGCGTGACGGTGCGTCGTTTTCCCGTCCCACTGTCGAAGACGATGATCGGGTCATCGTTGGCCACCTGCCACGCGACGTAGCGCGTGCCGTCGCTGGCAAACGTGACGGTGCTCACGGCAAGCTGCCGAAACCGCGATGCACCAGCGGCCGACGGGAGGGCACAAATAATCGTAGCTATCGCCGCGATTAGCGCCAGCGCGACGTGCCGTGTCGACCTCTCGCAGGCGGATCTCTTTCTCAGCCTCACATCGCCGCTAACACGGCGGCACCCATTACGATGCGGTGGCGCGCTCAATCTCTCGCGCCACCTACACCGCTTTCTCGGCAACCTGCATGCCTCCATCACACGCCGGCTAACCGGGGGTTTTCTGCTTGTAGATTCGGTAGATTTCGCGCGGATTCGACGGTGCGGCTTTCGGTTTGCTGAAGGGCGGTTTCAGAGTACTCGGTAGTTCACTCGGTTCGACTTCCAGGAGCCCCGAGTCGAAGGTCTTTGGTTGGCCGCGGGATGAGTAGTAGAAGAAGCGGGTGATCTGGCTGCTCTTGTTTGTGAGCTGATACTTACCCTCTTTGACGTAGGCATTTATGACGGCTTCAGCGTGTCCCGGGTTTTCCCAGGCGTGGGTCGGTCTTTCTGCTCCGTTGATGAAATACTCCACGCCCTGCTCCGTGAGCCACATGTTCGCTGACGGATCGTATTCTGCTACCACCTTCGCGAAGTTCTTGAACCGGCCCCACCATATCTTGGAGTGCTGGCCAAAGCACTATTATCCAGGTTCGTAGTTTACCGTTTCGATCGACTCGCTCTTCGATGATTCTGGTGCGCCGACCCAGGCTGCTATGGTCTTGTCGCTGACGCTGACGGCGAGCGCCGGCGCGAAGCTGCTCGGCGGTGAGATCACCACCGGTGCCTGCCAGCTTCCACTGGAGCTGGCGATCGATGTTTCGATGTTTCCGGCGTAGGTGGCGACTTCAGAGCTGCGAAAGCGCGCGTTTGTCCAGACGGCGACCAGCGTGCCACCGGATGGGTTACAAGCGACTTGGGGTTCAAACGTTGAGCCCTTCGCGTTCGGCGCGAGCTTACTGGGCTCGCTCCAGCGCCGGCCGACAGCGTGCGTCGAGACTTCGACAGCCGCTGTCTGCGTGTAGGTGGGGTAGCTGTTGCTGGATTCTTCCGGAACGCCTGGTTGGGTGCTGATGGTGTGCGAGAACAGGATTGCGGCGAGCCCACGCGCGTCGATCGCGACGCTGAGTTCGTCGGTCCCCTTCTGACGCGAGAGTGCTTGCGGGTGGCTGAAGCGAGCACCGGTGCGGCGCGTCGCGGCCGCGATCACGGTGGGGGCGCCCTTCTTTTTCTGCTGCCAGGCCAGCACGGCGTCGCCGCTGCTGTTCACAGCAAGTCGCAGTTCGCCGATCTCCTGCCGCTTGGCCGAGAACAGGGTCTGCGGAGGGTGCCTGGGCTCCTCGTTCGCGCCCAGCACAACAGCCTGCACCTGCGAACCGCCGCCGCGGTCGTCGCGAACCCACGCGAAGATCGCTTCCCCGCGCCCGTCCTCGGCGACCTGTGGTTCGCTGATTTCAGAGCGCGAGGTCCCCGCGAGCGGTGGCAGGGCGCGCCAACGCCCCCCAGCGCGACGAGTGAAGACCCACAGGCCAGTGCCTGACCGTGGGTAGACGACCGTCGCATCGCCACGCGCGTCGAGTGCCACTGTTGGCTTTGACGTCGCCTGCACCGGCCCTGGGAGCGTCCTCGCGCGAGCGAAACCTCCCGGTAGACGGCCGCTCGCCACCTGGATTTTCTTGAGGTTCTGCCAGACCGCTGTTGCCTGTCCGCGAGCGTTCATCGCCAGCTGCGGGTCGAACACCGCTCCAGACTGCCCGGAGGCGGCCAGCACAACTGGCGCCGACCAGCTCCCCGTGGTGCGGGTTGACGCTTCGATCCCGCCGAGCGTTTCGTTCAGTTTTTCTTCGCGATACCACACGAGCACACCGTCTCCGGCCCTGTCCATCGCCACCAGCGGTCGGCTGTACTCCCACACCCGCGATGACGCGATCTTCTCGGGGACGCTCCAAGCGCCCTCAGCAGCGCTGACGGCGAGCAGCGAGCAGGCGACCGCACCAAGCAGCGTGAGAGTCGCTTTCTTGCCGAGCCTATCGATACGCACAGCTTCTCAGCTTAGCTCCTGCGCTACTCTTTGCAGACATGCGACCAGCCCTTGTGCTTCGTGGGTGATCTCGGCGCTCCGTTGCAAAGCACCGCCGTGCTGGGGAGATACTGTTGCTCCTACAGTAGCTGACGAATCTCAGACGGGCGGATAATTCGCGTGTCGGCGATTAGAAAATATGAGCACGGCAATAAGCGGAATAATCCAGCCGACAATCAAAGACACAATCAGATAAACCGTGAACTGCGTCCCCGTCTCTCGGCTAGACGCCCTACGAGGAGGGCGGGCAGAACGTAACCAAAAACCAAGGCCAGGAGTAGGAGAATATGGATTGGGTTAGTCATTCCGGAGACTGAATTTCAATATCCAGGGTACCCGGCACAAAATCTCGATGTCAATCACTCCCATGTTGCGCCGGACGTGTGGTAGCCGCCCTGGAACGGGCACGGGTCGTTTGTCGCATGCCACCCGTAACTACATTACCACCGGCAACTGCACCAACCCCTGCACCAATGGCCGCGCCTGCGGCACATTGCGTTGCGTATTCTTGTACACTCAGACCGGTCGGGTCGCTGAGGTTGAGTGAATCGTCTCCGGCGAACAGGAACCGGTCTCCTCGAGTCGCGCTGCCGAAGCGATCCTCGGGGTCTTGCTGCGTCCAGCGGCCCGTTGTCGGGTCGTAGTAGCGTGCGCCGTAGTGGTAGAGGTTGTTGGGTACGTTACCGACTCCCGTGTTGCCTCCGGCGAGATGATATCCGCCTTGGAACAGGAATGGGTCGTTGGTGGTGCTGTAGGCGACGGTGCCGCTGGTGTTGGTGTTCTCGCCGTATGGGCCGTAACGGATAGTCTGCGCGAGCGCCCCGCTGCTGTTGAGCAATCCGATGACGTCTCCCTGTGCGTCATAGACGGGGTTGTAGCTGGTGCTGCCTGGTAGACGCTCGTCGATCAGCGTTCCGTTTGGTGTGCGTGCGTAGTAGCTCGCGTTTCCTTCGATGGTTTGCTTTGTTATGCCCAGCGTGCTGTTTTGGAGCGTGGTGGTGCCGAGGCCTGTGAGCTTGCCTTGACCGCTGCCGAGATATTTGAGTTTTTCTTCGGCTTTCCGGGCGGTGTCAGGCCTTCGAGCTGGCTGAGGTTGTTGAACGCGAAGCTCGTGCTGGCGGCTTCGCTGTATTCGGTGATTTTCGTCTCGTTGCCGGCGCCGTCATATTTGTAGCCTGAAATCTCGGTGGTGCTTGATTTTGAACACGCTTCGGCGGTTTTCATGCGACATTCCAGCTCGTTGCCGGCGTTGTAGGACATAAATATTTGGTTGGCGGTACACGTTTCGCTGGTAGGGTAGATTCCTGGCGCGTTATGTTCCCGACGGCGTCGTAGTGATATTTATAGCAGGACTTATATGACGCGGTTTCGCTTTTGTTAAGCCCCTGGGTCAAGCGATCGAGTGCGTCGTGGTGGCCATCTTCTACCTTCTGCTTGGAGTAGCCAGCATTGGGCCGGTCGTTCTGGCATGATGTCGGCCCTCTCGTGTCGCACAAGCGGGCATTGACCGACTCGGTTGGAGTGTCGGTTCTGAATTCACCGCGACGAGTATGGCTGTTCCTCGACACTGTTGAAGTAGACATCCGGCAAGAATCGAAAGATCAGGGCGAGGATCTGGGCGTTCACGTCAAACCCTAACCGTAGGCAAAACGATTAGTTGACAGGGAATGCGCTGGCGCTGACGGAGACGTTGGACACGACCACGCGCCCTGGACTGCTCAAGCATTGCTGCTGAGATTCGATCGCGAGTCCCGCCGTGTGTGGACCGGCTGCGACATTCTTGAAGCCTTGGATAGGTGTCTGAACAGTTTGACCAGCCGCGACGGTCACGTAGCTGCGGGATACCTCGTGTTGATCGATCCTCAATTCGAGAAACACGCCATCCGGCTCTGCGCTTTTATTTTCAAGGCGAGCGGTCGCTGAAACCGCCAGCCGCCCAGCCGCCTGAAAGTGAAGATGGGCTTCTCGGCCAGGAGTAGGGCCTATATGCGGCGGGGCTACGAGGTCGGGTGCGACGTGGGGGCCTGGGGCCGGTGGTGGACAGGCGCCTGTGAGTTCCTCCGTCTTATCGTCGGTTATCGAGGCATTCCCGAGCGGGAAGTTGAGGTCTTTTAGTTCGACGGCATGAGCGCGTAGTTGTCGGGGCCCGACGCTGCCTGCGGGGAGTGTGATCGCGGCGTAGGAGGCTCCCCCAAGGCTGACGAACATCGCGAGCGTAGCCATGACGTTCGCGTAGCTGATGCGCTCGCGCAATCTTCTCAGCATGACCGCTGATTGTAGCGGACCGTGCCGAGACCCATGCGCCGCGGGCGTTGCGCTGGCAGCGCCGCGGCGCACGGTCGTACCTCTAAACCGAGCGGTGTCTACTGTTCCCACATTCGCTCGGCGAGTGTTTCGGTCAGGTTGTGGTCGTTTTCTTTCCGGGACAGGCCGGCAAGGGTACATGTCAGCGCCGCTGAGCAGGACACGCCCCGTGCTTCGTCAGACCACACTCCTGTGCGGTCGACGGGAAGCGCGAGTTCCCAGCGGCTGCCGTTCCATTCCTCGCCCAGCAGGTGCGTCTGCCCGCTGCGCGATTCGGCGTAGGAGCCGACCGTCACGCACGAGCTGGATGTCGGGCAGGAAACCGCCTTCAGTTCCCAATGTGATTCTTTGGGTGCTGGTTTGCCGACCGGACTGGGCGATTCCTGCAGCTGCCAGGAGGTGCCGTTGTAGCGCTCGATCAGCGCCCGCTCGCCGCTTTCGGCGTAGTTGTCGTACCCGCCCACGGCGGTGCACGCGCTGCTCGCCGAGCAGGACACACCGGTCAGCCCCGCACCGATCGAGTGTTCGGGTGTGGGGGTGCTCTGCAGCGTCCACGTCGAGCCGTTGTAGCTCTCGACCAGCGACACGCTACCCATCGACGTGCTGAAGAAGCCGCCGACCGCGATGCAGTCTTTGGCGCTCGGGCACGAAATGCTTTCAAACCTCGGCTGTTCGTCTTCTTTGGGCAGTGTCGCCGTCGTCAGGATCTTCCATTCTTTGCCGTTCCAAAGCTCGGCCAACGGCGCAAATATCCCGATGCTCGGCTGAGAGAACCCGCTGGCGACACATTCGCTGGCCGACGCACACGACACGCTGACCAGGTTCGAGTTTTCGCCTTTGTTGATCGGCGTGCTCTGGACCGACCACGCCGTCCCGTTCCAGCGCTCGGCAAGCGTGACGTGCTTGTTTCCGGCGAGTTCGGCGTATCCGGTTGCCTCGCATTCGCTGGCCGAGCGGCACGAGACGGATTCGAGGTTGACCTCGCTGGCCCCGGTGCTTTTCGGCGTAGACTGGACTTCCCACGCCGTCCCGTTCCAGCGCTCGACCAAAGCATTGAGTTCTGCTTCGGAATCCGGGCTAGGCCCGACCGCATCACAGCCGGTTGCCGACCAGCACGACACACCACTGAACCGGTCGGTTTCATCACTCCCGTGAGGGTTCTGGGTGGATTGGATGGTCCATCCGGCGGTCCTGAACGTCTGATCGACGCCATCCGTGGTGCCGACCCAGCTGGATGCGACAAGCCGGTAGTGATAGAGCGTGCTCACTTTCAGGCCCGTGATTTTCACGCTAACCGGTACCGCTGTTTCACCAAAGCCCGCATTGTTGCCGGGTGGGGTCGGAATCTTTGTGCCGTAGGAGTTCGTCGGACCGTATTCGAAATAGTAGTGCGCGTCCGGCCCGTTCGGGTTGACACTGCCGGCCACCGTAGCTTCGGTCGCGGTGATCCCAGTCGCCCCTTCCGTGGTGGCGGATGGTGCGGGTGGAGGCGGGTAGGGTGGATCTTCGAGGTTACATTTGTTACCACCTTCGTCGTCCCACAGTTTCACAGCCCACCAGAAGTCGTTTTTGGGTTTTTCGGCGGGAAATTCCTCGCAAAGGTCAGCGACCTCAACGTTGCCGGCTTCTTCTTTCGCCCATCCAGTTCGTGAGGTGTAATTCTTGCCGGGCTCTTCTATACTCGGGTCGGTGGCGCTCTCGGCGAACTCGTGCGCGGCCGTGCCACTGGTTTCAGCTAGAGCTCCTTCTCCGCCCTCGCATCCGACGTCACCCGCGTAAGCGACAAGGCTGTAGCTGTAACCTTCGCCATCGACGCCGTGAAACCCGCAATTGTTTTTCATCTGCGTATATTCTTTGTACGACGTGCCGGGCTGCGGTAGCACGATATACTGGGCTTCAGCGGATGGGTTTACGCCTTTTTCTCTCTCGCTTTTGACCAGTTCGGTGATCGTGCTTTCGACCTTTGCATTCGTAAGTTCTCCTGGCGAGTTAGGGTTCATCCATATCACTGCGACTTTAGCTTTTCGCGAACCGGGTCCTTCGTTGTCAAAGTATTGCGAGATTGTTCCCTGCCAAGCCTTCTCGCCCCGTTCGCCTTTGTTTTCTTCGAGGCCGAGATAGAAGTCGCGCAGGTCTGTCAGCTCTAGACCACCAGGAGGCCCTTTCTGGAATCCCGCACCCCAGAAGATGACAAAGAGCTGCGGTTCGTGCTGGACCGGGCCGCCCCAGTAGCACAGCTTACCTCCTTTAGGGCAATCCTCGGTGACTGCGGGCCCGGCCAGTTGGGGCGATAGCGCTTCCTCAGAGGCAACCACCGATGCGCGTTGGCTGGGCGGCGGATAGAAGTGGACGTGTTTTCCGACGGCCCAGGCCGGCACAGGGACGCCCGGTGGAAGCCCGTCTTCCGCGATCGCGCTGGGCGCAGCGATCGCTAGAGAGATTGCCAGCAGGCCGAGCAAGAGTAGCCAAGTAACGAGGGGCCTACGAGCCGCCACGCGTGGGGTCGCAACCGTCCGGGTCAGTCGGGCATCGAGGCTAGGCTGATGCTGCTTGCTGTCGTAGTGCGAGATCACTTTGTTTCGTCCCTTCGCTAATCGGACTTGGCGGCATTGCCCTCAATCAGTACCGCTCTTGTCACGACCGGGGAAGGGCCAATGTGCGCACGATTTAGTGCTAGCCCGTCTCAGTGTGGGAACGCGTCAGCGATCTTGACTTCTTGCCAGCTACGTGGGAATATGGTGGAGCTGTGCGCAAGTATCATCCATCCCCGGCCATGGTGGTGGCCCTCCTCGCATTGTTCGTCGCATTGGGTGGAGTCGGCTACGCCGCTTCGGACACCACTGACTCTCCCCAGCACGGCACGATCGCGACTCGGCACAGTTCAGCGCAACCCGGAACGCACGCCGCGAAGGCCGTGCCAGAGCTCACTCGCGCTTACGCGCTACTCGAGCCGGCATGTGGCAAATGCGACCCTCACCGCCGGGGCTACACTCCCCTTGTAAGTGCACAAAGCATGAATGTCGCCCTTGGTTCGGCGCGTCCGGGCGCGCAGCTCGGTACCTGGTGTTTCATCCTAAAGAAAAGCATCGACTTGTCCACTGCAACAGTGGTGGTAAGTGCTCTAAGGAGAGGTTATGTCACCGTATATCACGCCTCATTTGAAAGCGCGCAGTGGACTTCGGGTGCTCCTGATTGCTCGCCGAATCAGATCGAGGTGCAGACTTTTGGCTACACGGTCGAAGGCGGCAAGATGATCGCAGTGCCGGATTCCGAAACTGCTTTTTCCTTCATGGTCGACGCCAAGTAGCGATAATGGTCGCGCGACGGTGCGCTCCGGGCACCGATCGCTTCGTCAGTCACGAGGACGCCGGGGCGTCTTTGCGCAGCTCGTCCAGACGCAGTGCCAGTTCCAGCTCGGCTTGATGCGTCTGGAGCAGAACGCCGAGGCTTTCCTCGATGATAAGCATGCGGTTGCGCATCGTGCGACGGCTGACGTAGAGTGCTCGCGCGGCTGCGGAGGAGTTATGGCCAGCGGCGAAGTACGCGCGCAGCGTTTCGCGGAGCGTCGCACCGGAGCATCCATGGTTCTCGAGCGGCGAGAGGTGCCTCTCGATCAGCCACTGAGATCGTGTGGGGTCGCGTAGCCACGGAACCAGAAGCGCGATGTCGGCGTAAAGCGTGACCATCTGCGCCTGACGGAGCGAGACCAGCAGCGCGTCCTGGGCCTGCCAGTGTGTAAGCCGCCACCCGTCGAGGCCCTCCGCAGGCTCTCCTACCGCCAGGGACGGGCCTGCCGGCCACGTCGTCGCGAGCAGCGGCTCGACACGGTCGGCCACAAGTCCGCGTTGGCCGCCAAGCCAAGTCCACACGCTCTGCTCATCAGCAGACACGCACAGCAAGCGGCAGTCCAACTCCGCCGCCAAGCCTTGAAGCGCTGCCGCCATGGGTTGAAGCCCTGGCCTCGCCTCAACGCCGGTGCCAATCAAGCCGAGATGCCAGGCATCCAACTCATAGTCGAGCTCATTGGCGCTGACGTGCCCACCGGCGAGGAGGCGCCGCACCCGATCGGCTTGGCGTTGCTCAGGCGAACGGCTCGTGCGTTGGACCTCGCGCGCGTACTCGTCGCTGACCGACACGATCAGGCGATCAAACAGCGACGCCTGCGTCTTCTGCACATCGCGGAGCGCTGTACCGTGACCCAACAGGCCGCCGCTATCGGCCTCCTGCATCACGAAGTCGGCCAGCAGCGCGTTGCCGGCCGCACAGCGACGCAGGATCGTCTCGAGCCCAACCCCGCTGCGCGCCGCCCGGTGCGCTTGCGAGACCACCTCCGAGGGAAGCGGCGTCGACCGCTGCTGCGCCTGCTCGACCTCCGACAGCGCGCAGTCCAGGAGTGCCCGCACCGCCATCCGCTGACCTTCTTCGTACTGCGCGTCGCCGCTGAATGTGGGATCGCCCTCGACAGCACAGATGCGAGCTACGATCGTCTCCTCGATCTCACAGCGCCGCGAGCGCAGACGCTCAACCAGATCCAGACGAAAATCCGCAACGGACATCACGCTTCGGGCCTTTCCCGCAAGACGGTCGCCTTCAGCGGGGTGGACACTATGAGCTGGGCGTTGCGGTTGTTCTAAGAAGGTGTTTTGAAATGTTATTTTCGGTGTTTCTTGGTGGTCCAGGGTTTGGGTCCGGGTGGTGGGGCGAGGCGGTTGAGCATGAGTCCGATCATCGCTATGTGAACCATCGCTTCGTGGGTCTCGGGCAGACGCTCGTAGTCACGAACCAGGCGCCGCCAACGCAAAAGCCAGGAGAACGTTCTCTCAACAACCCAGCGCCGGGGGAGCACCGCGAAGCCGATCTGCTCGGCTGGTTTCTTGACGACCTCCACGACGATTCCCCACGAGCGCTTGGCGAGCTCGATGAGCGCACCCTGGTAGCCGCCGTCGGCGAAGATGTGACGCACCGACCCGAGCGCTCTGTGCAAACGCTCGAGGATGCTCTCGCCACCGTTGCGGTCCGGCACGGAGGCGGCGGTGACCATCACGACGAGCATCAGGCCGATCGTGTCGACCACGATATGGCGCTTGCGGCCGTTGATTCGCTTGCCCGCGTCAAAACCGCGGCTCGCCGCTCCCACGGTGTCCGCGCCCTTGACCGATTGCGAGTCCACGATCCCCGCCGAAGGCTCCAGGTTGCGAGATTCCGAGGCGCGCACCTGCTCACGCAGCTCGTCGTGCAACGCCTTCAGCGTGCCGTCATTACTCCAGTCGCGGAAGTACCCATATACCGTCTGCCACGCCGGGAAGTCCTTCGGCAGCATCCGCCACGCCCCACCAGCACGCACGTGATAAAGGATCGCGTTGACGATCTCCCGCTTGTCATGACTGGGCGGACGGCCAGCCGGCCCAGGCGGCGGCTCAGGCAACAACGGCTCCACCAGCTCCCACTGGCGATCGGTCAAATCCGTGGGGTACCGACGCATGGATGACATACCCCAAACTTCGGAACAACGCTCCGAAAACCTCTATTTCAAAACACGTTCTAAGACCAAAAGATGTGACGCGGCGTGATGAGTCTCACTTTCGACTTTCGACAAAGCAGCTGGAGCTCGGCGCCAGAGTCGGTTATATAGAGGGATTCACTCTAGGGGATAAGAATAGGCTGTCCGATAGTTTGGACAAATGTTGTAGGCGGACTTCATGGCTCCCGCCTCGGGCATCTGATGTGGTGACTCATGCAGGAGCCGGCCCCTCGTTGCATGCGACCGGAGTGGGTGAAGTACCTACGGTTATAGGGGCACTGCCGAGCGCGATGAGATTCTCGTGCTCGACGATCGCGGGGCCCGTGGGGAACTCGCCGAAGGAGCAGGTCGGCAGCGAGGAGTTGGCTGTAGGCGGTCCGATGCGCTCGGCGACCGGCTGCTGGATCCAGGTCAAGTCGTTTCCCTCGAGGGCGATGCCGAGAACGTCGTTATCGGGCGCGATGTCGATCGTTGCGACAGGCGTGCCGGTGGTGATGTCGAGAACCTCGATCTTTTCAGTCGAGTTGAAAAAGGCCAGACGGCCGTGCGAGAGCGCCGCGAGAGGTCGGGCAGGGATTGACAGGCCGGAGAACGACACGCTTGTCCGGAGCCCGGGCTGGAACGCCTTGCCATCGACGGGAAACACCACACCGCTTGCTTCCACCCCGCCGAAAGGCACCCCCAGTTCCCGTGAGAGGTCTGTGGCCAACACGTTCCCGGCGTCGTCGATCTGTATGTTCGTGGTGCTGACCCTCTTGTCGGCGATCGGCCACCTCCGCGTGCGGACGGTACGCCCGGCGATGGCTCTGGCGCGCGGACGCAGGACGGTGATGGTCGCCACGCCCCGGAAGGTCGCCGCGCCCCGGCTGGTGATCGAGTCGAACAGCGCGAGGGTGCTGCCGGCGAGCGCGACCGCGAGCGGCCGGCGTGAGAGTCGGCGCACGAGTTCGACGTGGCGCCCATGCATGTCGAACGTCACCACCCTGGTTGCCGCGCCATGATCGCGCGGGCCGATCGTACAGCCCGGGCCCACCACGACGAGCAGACGCAGGCCGCTGATGGCGAACAGCGCGTGCGCGGCAGGCAGGGAGCCGCCTTTGAACGCCTGCGGCGGCTTCGCCGCAGTAAGCGGCAGACAGCTCCGGGGTAAGTTCACCGGCTCGAGCTTCCCGTTCGCGTGGCCAGCCAGCAGCGCGTGGCCGGTGTCGAGCACAACCAAGCCACCGCCGGTCGCAACCTCCGAGAGCGTGCCACCGTGCAGCAGCGAGCGGGGCGCCCCGCCTGGCGATAATGCCTCAATGCCCGCGCTGTCCTGCCAGATCAGCGTACCCCCACTCAGCACGGGCCCAGCGACAAAGGTCGGGAGAGCCAGCGGCGTGCCGACACTGTTCGCGGGCGCCGTAACCGCCGCGCAGGACGCCCCCACGAGACTGACGAACAAAGCGAGCGTCGCCGCGACGTTCGCGTACGTCAGCCTGTCAGGGAGGCGTCTCAGCATAGGCAGTGATGATCGAGGAATGAAAACGAATCGAGTCTACAGGTTTCGCCGCGAGAACCTGGACTGGCACGCACGGTCGCCACTGTGTCAGAGAACGCAGTACTCCCTCGCCCATTCTGCGTGATCTCATGTCGCAGTCCGTGCCGAAACCCGTGCGCCGCGGGCGTTGCGCTGGCAACGCCGCGGCGCACGGTCGCACCTCTAAAACCGAGCGGAGCTACGGTTCCATTCGCTCGGCCAGTGTTTCGCTGGCGTAGTTTTCCTTCTGCGTCAACCCGGCGAGGGTGCACGTCAGCGCGGCTGAGCAGGACACGCCGCGCGCTTCGTCATATAGCCCTGTGGTGCGGTCGACGGGCTGTGCGAGTTCCCAGCGACTGCCGTTCCATTCCTCGCCCAGCAGCAGATTCTTGCCACTGGCCGATTCGGCGTAGGAGCCGACCGTCACGCACGAGCTCGACGTCGGGCAGGACACCCCGGCCAGCGTCCAGTGCGACCCTTCGGGCGCCGGTTTGGCGACCGGGCTGGCGGTTTCCTGAAGCTGCCACGAGGTTCCGTTGTAGCGCTCGACCAGTGCCCGGTCGCCTTTTTCGGTGGCGTTGTCATACCAGCCCACGGCGGTGCACGCGCTCGTCGCTGAGCACGACACGCCGCTCAGTCGAGCTTCGAGGGAGTTTTCGAGCGTAGGGGTGCTCTGCACCGTCCATGTCGAGCCGTTGTAGGTCTCGACCAGCGGCAGGATGTACAGTTTGGTGTGGACCGAACCGACCGCCGTGCAGTCTTTGGCGCTCGGGCAGGAGACGCTTTCAAGCCACGACTGTTCGTCTTCTTTGGGCAGCGTCGCGGTGGTCAGGACTTTCCATTCTTTGCCGTTCCATGACTCGACCAGCGGCAAATGTTTCACCGGGCTACCCGAGAGATGGAGTCCGCTGGCGACGCATTCGCTCGCAGACGCGCACGAGACGCTCACCAGGTCGGAGTCGTTGCCTTCCGTCGGTGTGCTCTGGATCGACCACGCCGTCCCGTTCCAGCGCTCGGCGAGCGTGATGTGCTTGCCTTCAGCGACTTCCGCGTATCCGGTCGCCTCGCATTCGCTGGCCGAGCGGCAGGAGACGGATTCGAGGTTGTCCTCTTGGGCGCCCGTGCTTTTCGGCGTAGACTGGACTTCCCAGGTCGAGCCGTTCCAACGCTCGACCAGCCCGACGATTTCGTCTTCGGAATTCGAGTTCGACCCAACCGCATCACAGCCGGTTGCCGACCAGCACGAGACCCCGCTGAACCAATCACTTTCACCGAGTCCGTGAGGGTTCTGGGTGGATTGGATGGTCCATCCGGCGGTCCTGAACGTCTGATCGACGCCATCCGTGGTGCCGACCCAGCTGGATGCGACGATGCGGTAGTGGTAGGTCCTGCTTGGCTGCAAGGCGGTAATGGTCGTGCTCGCCGGCACCGCCGATTCGCCATAGCCCGCGTCCGTGCCGGGAGGTGCTGGCGAATCGCTGCCATAGACGGTCGTTTCACCGTATTCGAAGTAATAGTGCGTTTCGGGCGGCCCGTTTGGATTCACACTGCCGTTCAGCGTCGCGGATGTCGCACCGACGTTGCTTGCTTCATCAGTGATCGCAGTCGGAGCTGGTGGTTTTGGCTCGGGCGGATCCTTGATGACGCAGCCTTCGTTGACTCCTTTTTCCTTCGCCTCGTGATTACCCCACAACCGAGTGACCCAAATACCGAGGGCTTCGTTTACCAGTGTCGGTGCTTCGTCGCAGATATCGGCTATCTCAAAGCCGTTTTCGTTTGTCCAAGCAGGATTTGCGCCATTCGGGTCGGCGCCATCCGGGTCGGTTACAGCCTCGGCGTACTCGTGACTTGCCACCATCGTGAGGATGCGTTTCCAGTAAGGTTCGTTTTTTTCGTTCAGGTCGTAGTTCTGACATTTCTGAACTTCCACAAAGAGTTTATTTTCAAGATCCGGTACGAACCCGTATACGTCGCCATGAGAGTCCTCTCTGTGATATCCACAACCAACCTTCAAACTTTTCACCGCTTTCGGTTTTTCTTCTTCTTTAACAAAAGCTGGTTCATAGGCCGTCCCAGCGGGTTGTAGGACTACAAACTGGCTTTCTGGACCCCTCGGCCATTTGTTCTGTTCGATAGCATATTCCACCTCGGCTTCAATAGTTTTGTGGCTGACTCCTTGTGGCGCTGCAGACCCTTCGTATATGTAATCAGCGGCTATAGTGACGCCGTTTTCTGTGATCGGCCCACTCCGATCGGAGTATTGGCTGAGAATGTGCTGATAGGTGAGGTTAAAGCCGTATTCGGTGGTCAGCCCTCCGTAGGTGTTGAGCAGATTACCGTGCCGCGAGATTCCTTCTTCGGTTTTGGACCAGTTGGAGCCCCAGAAGATCAGATACAGTTTGGGTGTGTGTTGCACGGGTCCGCCGCGGTATTTGAGGGGAGTCGCGTATTCTTTTACACATTTGCCTTCTTTATTACGCTTTTCGCACGCGGGTCCCGTTGTGCTCTGAGCCGGGCTGAACCCGGGCGCTAGCGGACCTTCGATATGCACGCCCTGCGGCGGAGGCACAACGGTGCGGCTGGGAGGTGCAGCACCCTGAGGCGCCTGAGCAGTCGAGCTGGAGCCGGCAGAGACTTCAGAGGCCCCCGCGCGAGCAGGAGAGGATACGAGCAGCGTCAGGATGAGCGCAGCAGTCAGCACCAAGGTAGCAGCGGAACCCACAGAGTGCTCGCGATGGCTACCCGTCCCTCCGGATCGCCCTGAGAACACCCAGCTGGTCCGGTGCTTCCGATCTTCTCGGGCCGATCATCTCGCCTACCCCCAGTCGCTCACCGTTGAATGCCAAATTGCAACAGTCGGGTTTGGGCGGAAAGTTGCAATCATGCGTTGTAAGTAGCTGACGATCGCGCTGTTCGTCAGCCTGGGCGGCGTGTCTTATGCCGCGCTGGTGCTGCCGCCGCACAGCGTCGGCGCTCGGCAGCTACGTGCCGGAGCGGTCACGCCCGAAGCACTGAGCTTTCCGCTCGGGGTGAAGGGCATCACCGACCGGACCGCGCAGGATCTCATGAAGGGTCCGTGCGACGCGCCCCCGCAACCGGGACCCGCAGCCACGCGGCCGCCGTGCTACCCGCATGCGTTCAACAGTCGCGGCGAACCGATCCCCGGCCTCGCCGAAGCGGAACCGGGGCGCGAGGTGCATATGAGCTTCCGATCCTCAACCCGGGTGCTGGCCTCAGCGATAGCCGGACTTCGAAATGAAGGGCCCGCCGGTACGAGCGCGGAAGTATCGCTGCAACTCGTTGTCGATGGACGCCCCTCCGAACACAGCGAGCTCACGCTCGCCGGTGGACAATCGGCGCAGCTGCCGCTGCAAGCATTCATCCATGCCACAGCCGGTCGACACACAGTTGGGATCCATGTGAGCGCCCAGTACTCCTCGCGAGCTCCCGGGGGATGTGATCGTCGCTCCCGTTTCGCTCGTGGTAAGCGCTCTTCCCGCGCTCTAGAACGTGACCCGAAAGTGCCCGATGATGCGGGCGCCCTTGGCCAGTGGCGCGGGTGGTCCGTCGGGATATTTGTAGGTTCGCGCCGGTGCGACCTTGCCGCAGGCCCTGTCTCCGGGCGCGATTTCCCAGCAGGGGCTGGGCGGTTCATGCGGTTCGCTGGTAGCGCACGGATACTTGCCTTCACACGGCGGCGCCTGGGGCACGGCGTAGATCGCGCCGCTGTAGGTGCCGCCGGGGCACCAGTGACCGGTCGTGGACTCTGCCGGGGTGAGCGCGAGCCTCACGGGTCGGCCCGACTGCGGGTAGCCGTAGTCGGTCTCTTGCATGTTGCTGGAGGTCGCGCACGGAGGTGGTTCATTTCGGGTGTAGTGCTTGTATTGCTTCAGCACGATGACGGCGTAGTAGTAGCCACCCGGCGGCAGTCGGTCGGTGGGGCGGAAGCTGATGTGGACGTTGCCGGCGATGTTCGGCTTCCGCTGCACATGGACCGACACGGCGTGGGGCTGTGTGTTGGCTGCCGCGCCGACCGAGCCGGTCGCGGTCAACGCGGCGACGCTGGCAATGAGAATGTGCAGCAACCTACGACGCATTCCAGAAGGTACGGTAGACGATCTGCTTCCTTGCGGCAGACTGTTGTGCATGCAGGACGTGCGAAGGAGGCTGCTGGCCTCGGCGATAGCCGGACTTCGCAATCAAGGTCCCGCCACGGTCGCCGAGCCTTGACGTCGATCGTGCGTCAGACTGCTCGACGTGAGGGATCCTGAGCGGATTGGGTGTGTGTTCTCGGGCGGCGGCGCTCGTGGGGCTTATGAGGCTGGGGTGATCTCGATCCTCGCGCCGGCGCTTGAGCCGCGCGGGGAGCGAGCTCGAGCCTGACCTTCAGCTTGCGCTGCTTTGAGCCTGAATCAACTAAACATACTGTATGATTCGTTGAGTGCTTCAAAGCCGGCCCCTCTATGACAACCCTTCGGACGCGAAGTATCACGTCCCGTCGCCCGTGTGGGACACGTTGCTTCATGCCATCGATCGAGGGAACAACACACTCCTCTACGGGGCACGGGGGTCGGGCAAGACGACGCTGCTGCGCCAGCTGCAGCTGGCTCTGCGGAAAGGCGAGGAGCCCGTCGTGTTCGTCGACGCGGCAGCGGTCACCGAGCCGTTGGAGCTCGCCGCTCGCGTGCGCGACGCGCTGAAGGGTCGAGGAGGCGTGGTGGGTGCCGACTCCGCCTCGCTCACGGAGGTGCTCGGGAATCCCGCTCCACCTCCCGGAGGCGCGTCGCGACGTCTGTATGACACGCTGAACAGCCTTGGCCACGATGTCGAACCCACGATCGTGCTGCTCGACGCGTCCGCCTCCGCGCAAGCGCTCTACGGCGTATTCGGTCGGATGCGCGACACGATCTGGCAGCTTCCACATCGCTGGCTGGTCGCGATCGACGACAGCGACCGCGCCACGGCACTCAAGCCACCCGCCGACGCCTTCTTCGACACCGTGATCGCTCTCGAGCCACTCCCGATCGAAGACCTGATGCAGATCCTTCAGAAGCGAACCGATGAGATGCCCGCGGCGCTGCTCTCGCAGATCGCGGCGGACGCGCGAGGCAACCCCCGCGCGGCGATCCGGGCCGCCAACGACGCTCTCGTACACGGCCAGGAACCGAGCGGAGACCTGAGCGCCCGTGCGCGGCTGCTCGACACCGCTGCTGCACTCGGTCGTCCTCAAGGCATGCTCATGGCAGAGCTCTTGGACATAGGCCAAGCCAGCCCGTCCGACGAGGTGCTACTGGGCCGTCTGGGCCTCAAGCGAGCGCGCGTGAATACGCTTCTTCAACAGCTGCACGACGCCGGCCTGGTCGAGTCCGCGGTCGAACGCTCCGATGGCCCCGGTCGTCCCCGCACGATCTACCGCCCAGCCCTGAGGGGAACACCATGAGCAAAGAGCAGATCGCCGTCATCGCCGAGAAGGCGCTGTTTCGCCCGCGCAGCCGGCTGTGGGAGCTCCACGAGCTGCACGTTCCCTTTGACACCCTCGCGAGCAGCAGCAGCTACGAGCAGCAAGCGAGCACTCGACTCACCCGGGGCACGTGCGTCGCCGTGATCGGTCAAAGCGGCACCGGCAAGTCCAGCGTGATCGCGTGGCTCTGCAGCCAGCTACCGCCAAGCCACTTCGCGCTCCGCATCCCGGTCACCGGCGTCGAGGACCCGGGCAGCGTCGGCGAGGTTGCCCGCCTGGCCCTCTCGATCACGCTTGACGAGATCGTGCTCGACAACCGCGATCAAACACAGCTCGAACAGGCACGAGCCGACTCGAAGACGGCAACCAGGACCCCCACCGGGGTGAGCGCGAAGCTCGGCGGCGGCCCGATCCCCGCAGAGGTCAACGTGAACGTCGCATCGCTACGCGAGGAGTTCACCCAGAACCGCCTCGACGGCGACCACCTGCTCGCGCTCAACGGACGCCTCGTGCCGATCCTCGCCGAGGCCAAGATCACGCCGGTGTTCGTGTTCGAGGACACCGAGGCGATCGTCGGAGGAGCCGATGACCGTGAGCGCGCCGAGGCGTTCTTCGCCGGCCCGCTGAGCGCATTCATCGATCAAATCGACGCGCCGACGCTCGTCGCCGTTCAAACGCACCTGACCGAGGGGTCGCGCGCGTTCGATCGCCTCGCGCCCGTGCTCGAGCGCCTCACGATCCCCTTGCTCCTCCAGCACGCCCGTCACGTCGTGGACACGATCCTCGCACGCCGGATCAAGCTGGCCGAGCTGGACGACCCCATCACCGCCATCTTCGACAACGCAGCACTGGACGAGCTCGCCGGTTTCTACCGCCAGTCCGACGGAGACCTGCGCCGTCTCCTAGCCGCCGCACACGAGGCTGCCGAACACGCCGCCGCCGATGGCGCCAGTCTGATCGGGCTGCCCCACATCCGCTTCGGTGTCGCACAGTGGCCAATGACTCGCTAGCTGAAGCTCACCACCACACTCTTCCTGAGCTTCCTCCCCCGCTTGGGCGTGAACGCGAGCTCGAGTGACAGCCGCCGAGCTGGTCGATGTCGATCGTGCGTCAGACTGCTCGAGGTGAGCGATCCTGAGCGGATTGGGAGTGTGTTCTCGGGCGGCGGCGCTCGTGGGGCTTATGAGGCCGGGGTGATCTCGATCCTCGCGCCGGCGCTGCAGGCACGCGGAGAGCGACCGACGCTGTTTCTCGGTACCAGTGTCGGCGCCATCAACGCCGCCTACATGGGCGCAAGCCAGCACCTGAACGCCGATCAACAGGCCGCAGGACTGCTCGAACGCTGGCGGCAGGTCACGAAGGACGGCGTGATCCGCCCGATCCTGCGCTACCAAATGCCGCTGACGGCGTTGCGCTATTTGGGGGGACTGCTGTCGGTCCCCGGTGCTCGTGTGCCGAGCCTGCTCGACCCGGCGCCGCTCGAGCGCAGCCTCGAGCGCTGGATGAGCTGGGATGACCTTCACCGCAACGTCACCGAAGGACTCGTACACGGAATCGCGGTGGTCGCGACCGCCGCGCGTACCGGCAGGACCGTCGCGTTCGCCGAGACCGACACCGAGCTTTCCACGCACAACTCGCACGTGGTCGAGTACGTGTGCACCAAGCTCGCCCACGAACATGTCCGCGCGTCAGCCGCGATCCCGGTCCTCTTCCCGCCGGTACGGGTCGAGAAACCGGTGGAGGCTCGCGGCTGGTATGTGGACGGTGGGACGCGGCTGAACACCCCGATCAAGCCCGCCCTCGACCTCGGCGCCGACCGGCTGCTGGTGATCGGCACCGAAGCGATCACCGGGCCCGACCCGCAGCCCGGTAGCTATGACAGCGAGCCGCCCGACTTCGGGGACGGCGCGCTGCACGCGCTGCAGGGAACGCTCGTGGACCCACTGGGCGAGGACATGCGGATGCTCGGGAACATCAACACATTCTTCGTCGATGGCAAAGACGCGCCCGCCGGCACCAGTTACCGCCAGGCGCGCGGCAAGCCGCCCTACCGCCGGGTGCCATACATCTTCATCGCGCCGAGCCGCCGGGGCATCATCGGCGAGATCGCCTCGCAGATCTTCCGGAGCCGCTATGGCGGCCTGAAAGGTATGCGTACTCCAGACTTCCCGCTACTGAATCGTCTCCTGGGCAGAGAGAGCCCAGCACACGGTGAGCTGCTCAGCTACCTCCTGTTCGACAGAGACTTCATCGACGCGCTCATAGACCTCGGACGAACCGACGCCACACGCTGGCTGAACACCCCACCGGGACCCGAGCAGCCATGGCAGACAGAGCCGCTGGACGCGTTCATCGAACCCCCGCCCGTCTGAAGACATAGGCCCACAGTCCCTACCAGCTCGCACACGCACACCTTGCCCGCGTGCCTGCGCAGCACGTCCACCAGCTGCAACCGGAGCTGGTCCTTCTGAGGTGACTAAGCTGCACCCTCCCGGCCAGCGACTATGGGAGCGGGCAGCGATGAACGGCGAGACGGTCGACATCAGTACCCAGGACGGCGTGGCGGATGCCTACCTCTCGCGGCCCGCCGGGCAGGACGGGAGCCACCCGGGTGTGCTGTTCCTGATGGACGCCTTCGGCTTGCGCCCCCGGATCGAGGAGATGGTCGACCGCATCGCAGCGCGGGGGTTCGTCGTGCTCGCCCCTAACGTCCTCTATCGCGCCGGCCGGGCGCCGGAGATGCCCGATCTGGCGGACCCCGCACAGCGGGATCCGTTCTTTGCGCGGCTTAGACCTGCCATGGCGCAGCTGACACCCGAGCGGATCGCCAGCGACGGGGCGGCATACCTCGACTACCTCGGCGATCTCGCAAGCCCGCCGTTCGCCATCACCGGCTATTGCATGGGTGGGCGCGTCGGCTGGCGGATCGCCGCCGCCTACCCGCAGCGCGTCGCGGCGCTCGCCGCCTTCCACACCGGGGGGCTCGTAAGCGACGAGCAGGACAGTCCGCACCTGAGCGCCGGCACGATCTCCGCCGAGCTCTACCTCGGCCACGCCGACAACGACCAGAGCATGACCCCGGAGCACGTAGCGACGCTCGAGCAAGCCCTCGAGGAGGCCGGGGTGCGATACCGCTCAGAGCTCTACGAGGGGGCCGCCCACGGCTACACGATGAGCGACACCGCCGCCTATGATGAGGCAGCGGCCGAGCGGCACTTCACCGAGCTGTTCGCGCTGCTGGACAGGACGATCGGCGCGGCGATGACGAATACTGTTTGGATCGACTCCGCGTAGGCGGCGGCAATGCCGTGATGGACCGCTTGGGGAAGCTTGTCCAAGATGGCCGGCGTGAGTCAATATGGCCCGACGCCGACGAAACCACCCTGGCGTAAGCTTAATCTCGTGAGCGTCCACGGTCTGCTTGGGGGCGAACGTTCGTGCGCGGCCGCGCCGTTGCTCGGGCTCCTTGCGCTCGTGCTCTTCTTTTCCGGAAGCGCGTCGGCTACTCCACGCTTCCCCACTCCGGTTGAGCTCGTTCCTGGTGGCGAACAGCCGCGGGTTGCGATCAGCGCCGGTGGGCAGGTGTCGGCCGTCTGGATGCACGGATATCGCAACGGGATCAACAGTGGAGAAGGGTGCTGCTACAACAACGAAGTAGAGGCTGTCACCGGCTCGGCCCTCAGCGGCGTCTGGCAGACGCCCGCGACCGTCTCGATGCCTGGCTTCAGCATCCTTCCGGAAGTGGCGGTCGACGCGCAGGGCGATGCGTCCGCGGTTTGGCTCGACTCATATCCACAGAAGGGCGCGATCGACGCCAGCTATCGCCCTGCAAGCAGCGGCGAGTGGGAGGCGCCCGTTGCTATCTCTGCCCCCGGAGAACATGGGACAGGCCAGCGGATCTTGCTCGAGCCCAATGGCGACGCTGTTGCTACGTGGGGACGGCTGGGCGAAGGACCCAGCCCGGGCGTGGTTGGAGATGAGACCGCCGTGCGAACGGCTGCGACAGGCGTGTGGCAGCCTCCACACGAATTCGCTCCGGGAGAGAACCCAGGCGACCTGCACATTGCTGTCGATGCGCGAGGGGATCTGTTTGCCGCCTGGGTCTCTGAAAACGTGGTTGACGTCGCGATGCAGCCTGCTGGGAGCGCCGCCTGGCAGACGCCGGTGAGACTCTCGCCTCCCGGTCTTCCATCTGATGTGACCGTTGGAGGCGTCGAACTTGCCGTGGATCCTGCTGGCAATGCGGCCGTCCTATGGCAGCGGGACACGCTGGAATGTCCAGTGCCAACCAACAAGCCAGTGACACCGCCTTGTGCGCTGCTGCCGCACGTCACAACCCTCGAGTCCTCCGTGCGCTTGGCCTCGACGGGGGAATGGAGCGAACCGGTGGACATCGCGAGCGCCAGCGAGCTGGCAGCGCCACCGGTGCGGGGCCCCAACCAGGGGGTACGTGGGCCGCTCGGCGATCAGGACGCTGAGATCGCCGTCGACTCCCGCGGCGACGCGGTCGCGACCTGGCTGCAGGTCGAAAAAGCCAAGACAACCCTGCAGGCCTCCGTCCGTCCCGCCGGAGCCAGCGCATGGCATTCCCCCTCGACACTCTCGTCAGCAGGTGGTTTCCCCTACGGCGCGCACGATCTCGCCGTCGATGCCGATGGACAGGCGCTCGTGGCCTGGAGCGCCGATGGCGTGATCCAGGGCTCCGTCGGCTCAGCAACGACCGGGCAGTGGCAGGCGCCTGTCGATGTGACACCCGAAAATGCAGGATCCGGCGTTGGTGAACCGCACTTGGCCGTCAACGCAACAGGCAACGCCATTCTGCTCTGGGGCGCCTATGAAGTCCCGGGCGCCATGGATGCGATCACTTTCAACCTATCGGGCGGGGTACCCGGTTACCGTCCGCCAGAGCCGACTATCACGAAAGCGAGCATGAGCAACAGGCGCTTTCGCGTGCGCGGGCCGGCCACGAACGGACTACCACCAATTGGCACCCACTTTCGCTTCAGGCTCTTCCCGGAAGCCTGGGTAAAAGTCACCATAGAGCAGTTAACACAGGGTCGCCGCCAGGGATCAACGTGCCTCCCATCTAGAGATACCTCACCTCGAGCGCATCGGCAAGCGTGCGATCGGACGTCCGTCGTAACGACACTCGAACGTCGTGAGAAAGCCGGCGTTGACAGCATCCCCTTTGCAGGCGCATTTCCATTACCACTACCCATCATCTATGTGGACAACGGCAGGAATGGATCAACAGCCAAGCGCGTTTCTCAGACGCGTTATCTGAAGCCTGGTCTATACGCCGCGGTCCTGACGGCTACCAATACCAGCGGCACCTCAGTGCCTGTGAGGCTTCGGTTTACGGTCGTTCACTAGGCGACGCGCGGCTCTCGGCGCGCGCCCTCAACGGCACTGGCCCAATACCCTCCCCCCATGCAGCCGCCGGCCCCTCTCGTGGAGCCCACGCTCGGTTTCGCAGAGCCCACGCTCGGGGAGATCGTGCGCGAGTGGGGCAGGATCGGCTGCATCGGATTCGGCGGTCCGCCCGCGCACATCACGCTGTTCCGGGAGTTGTGCGTAACGCGCCGTGCATGGCTGACCGAGGACCAGTTCGAGCGGGCGATCGCGGCGACGAACCTGCTGCCGGGACCGGCCTCGACACAGCTCGCGATCTACTGCGCATGGCGGCTGCGCGGCCCGCGGGGCGCGCTCGTCGGCGGCCTGGGCTTCATCCTCCCCGGCCTGGTCCTGATCCTCGCGCTCTCGGTTCTGTTCCTCGCGGGGTCGCCGCCCACGTGGATACGGGGCGCCGGGATGGGAGCCGGCGCCGCGGTCGCCCCCATCGCGCTGCGCGCTGGGCTGGGGGTCGCCGTCCCGATCTGGAGACGCACGATCGAGACCCAGCGCCTGCGTGTCCTCGCCTACGCGCTCGCCGGCGCGATCGCGGCGGCCACGGCCGGCCCCTGGCTCGTGCTCGTCCTGCTGGGGTGTGGCGCGGTCGAGCTGACATGGCGAGGCTTGGCGCGTGGCGGCACGGGCCTGCACTCCTGGCCACTGCTCGCCGCGATCGCCGATCCCGGCGGGACAGGCGCGCTCGTGTGGACGGCGCTGAAGGTCGGGGCGCTCGCCTTCGGCGGCGGATTCGTGATCGTTCCGCTGATGCAGTCGGACGCGGTGAACACCTACCACTGGATGACTCACGGGCAGTTCCTGAACGCCGTGGCTCTCGGGCAGGTGACTCCCGGGCCGATCACACAGACCGTCGCGGCCGTCGGCTACAGCGCCGGCGGCCTCCCTGCGGGGCTCCTGGCTGCGCTCGTGGCGTTCGCGCCCTCGTTCTCCTTCGTCCTATTCGGCGCCTCGCGCTTCGAGCGGCTGCTCCTCGACGATCGAGTGACGGCGTTTCTCGCCGGTGCGGCCCCCGCGGCGGCCGGGGCGATCATCGGCTCGGCGATTCCCCTTGCCGGCGCCCTGAGCGAGACATGGCAGTACGTCCTGCTCGTCGCGGCGGCCCTTGCCCTGCTCGTGCTGCGCCGCAGCGTCGTGCTGACCCTGCTCGCCGCCGGTGTGGCCGGCGCCGCGGCCGGGCTGCTCGGGGCCCCCACCCCACTCTAGACAGCCGGACCTCGACTGTGTTTCTGTGATACTGTGAGACACAGTGCCAAACATCACCGTCTCCGTTTCCGATGACATCTACCGCGCCGCGCGGATCCGCGCGGCGGAGCGGGGCAGCTCCGTCAGCGCCCTCGTCGCGGATTACCTGCGCTCGCTCTCCGAGCGCGACGCGGAGTTCTCGAGGCTCGAGACTCAGCAAAGGCGTCTCCAAGGCCAGATCAATCGCTTCAGCGCGCGCGACCGTCTGGACCGCGATGAAGCACACCGGCGTGCGGTTCGTTGACACCAACGTCCTGCTCTACGCGATCTCGCGCGATCCTGAAGAGCAAAAGAAGATGGCGCGAGCCAACGAGATCCTCTCCTGTAGGGACGTGGGGCTCTCCGTCCAGGTTCTCCAGGAGTTCTACGTGCAGGCGACCCGCGAGCACCGGGCGGACCGACTGACTCATGAGCAGGCCACCGCGCTGGTCGCCTCCTTCCGGCGCTTCCCCGTCCAGGAGACGACAATCGGCGTGACACTCTCCGCGATGTCCACCAGACAGCGATTCACCATCTCCTATTGGGACGCTGCGATCATCGAGGCGGCCCGCGCACTCGGCTGTGAGACAGTGCTCTCCGAGGACCTCAACGATGGCCAGGACTACGCGGGAGTACGAGTCGAGAACCCCTTCAGTGACTGCTGAGAGGGTTGCGCGGCCCGATCAGGCGAGGAAATTGACGATGGACTGCCTAAAGCGCGGGTCGCCCAAGACTTCGATGTGATTGCCGGTGAGCATCTTGAGCCTCCCGCCTGGAATCGCATCGGCGAGGACCTGCGGGCGGATCGCGAGCGGATCGGTGTCCCCCGCCAACAGCAGCGTTGGAGCCGAGATGCTCTCGAGCGCGATCTCACCCCTGTAGATTGAATGCGCTTTGGGCGACGAGCGCCTCGCGGTCGGCTTTCAGCGCATCCGCCAGCTGGCGGAAAGCAACAGCCGCCGCCGGCAGCTCGAGACTCGATGCATCCTCGGCGGTGAGCGCTTGGATGATCGCGTCGTTTGGCACCGCACGCCTGTCGACGCCGCCGCACTCGATCACACCCGAGCCCACACCACCGATGACCAGCCACCGCACCCGCTCGTCGGTGCTCGCAAAGATCAACGACACAATCGCTCCCATCGAGAAACCAACGAGATCGATTTGCGGCCCATCGATCACGTCGACCAGAACCGCCAGGTCGCGCGCCATGCGGTCCTCCCCGTAGCGGTCGGGGTCGTGCGGCTGGTATGTCTACTCGACGATGAGCCCTGATAAGCGACAGCGGCGACGTGATCCGTCGCGGCACGCCAAGCAGCCTCGCACATTCGAGCCGGTGTCCGACCCCGGGCTGCCATACAAAGTGCTGTGGCATCCGGCAGCCGACGCCGAGCGTGCCGCGATCCCCGATACTGCTGAGCGTGCTGCGATTCAGCACGCGCGTGAGAAGCTCGAAGCGGTCGGCCCGCAGCTCGGTGCTCCGCACAGCAGCGCGATCAAGGTCGAGGATGGGTCGGGACTGCGTGAGCTGCGCCCACGAGCAGGACGTAGCCGCTGGCGAGGAATCTACCGGCGAGTAGGGCCTGGGATCTTCGTGATCCTCGCCGTGGCGCCCGAGGCAGGGATCGATAAACGCGGCTTCGATGAGAAGGTCCGCAACGCTCGGCGACGCTTCGATGAGCTGGAGAAATGACCCTTCGGCCATATCGGCGATAACAGTCTTGCTATCATCTCGTGATAGAACCGAAAGGTAATGGCATGAAGCTGAGCGACATGAAGACGAGCGAGCAGGTGCTGGCCGAGGAGCTACGCGACCCGGAGCTCCAGCGTGAGTGGGATCGCACCGCGGTCGCACGGGCCGTCGCGCTGAAGGTGCTGACCTACCGCACCGATCACGGGCTCTCCCAGCGAGCTCTGGCAAAGAAGCTCGACATGACTCAGCCGCAACTCGCGCGCCTGGAGGCCGGCGAGCACAACCCCACAATCGATACCCTCGCCCGCCTCGCGCAGACACTCGATATCGAGTTCGCCATCGACGTCCACCCACGCCAGCGCGAGCCCAAACTCCTCAGCGGACGTGCCCAAGGCAAGAACGCGATCACCTCCTACGAGACCGACACCGCCGCCGTGCTGCTAGCCGCCGGCTGAAGGCTCTCTCCGGTCCTCAAAGTCCAACGAGTTCGGCTGCGAAACATAGATAGACGCGCCCCGGCCATACCTTCCCCTCCGCGTGTCGGCGTCCGCCTTGTAGGACAGTCGCCCATCGAATCCAAGCGCCCGCAGCGCCGATAGCACTCGCCGAACGTCATCGTGATCCTCGAAGTCGTAGGTGTAGACGCATGTCACGAGCGCGCCCGCTCTTTCGTGTGTTCGCCCCTGCATAGCTGTCGCTGCCTTCGAGGCAAGGCCAAGCTCACCTGACTCTGTAGCAGAGCGGATCTTGTCCCAAGCCTCGTCATGGCCGTCCGGAGGCGTGAACACCAGCCACTTCCCCGATCGCAGACCGTCGTGTGCAGCAAACGATGGCGAGAATGCACTCACCCAGTACTCCTCGGTGATCTCGGAGGGCACAAGGGACCTACTTTGCTTGGGTCGCCGCATCTTGGTCATCGGACTGCCTCCTTTGGGCAGAATACCGCGAGCCTGAACCTCGCCGCATTCGAGTGTAATGCCGGCACGGGCAAGACACTCTCATGCTGCTGATTGATGTGCTCGCCGCATCTGGACGCGCGTCCAAGCGGGATACCGCCTTTCAACTTCACCACCCGATATGCCGAAACAGGAGCCGATGGCGCAGTCCTCTCGTCCGTTTCAGACCGCTCTCGTTAACGTGTGCCTGCTCGCGGCGGGCGGGCTGTTCGTCGCGCAAAGCGCGTCTGCGGCGCCGATGACCTCCGCGAACCAGCCACCGGTAATCAGCAACCTGGGCGTCAAGGCTGGCATTGACCGTGAAAGCCGCGAAAGCTACGAGGTCGCGCTGGCCTTTTCTCTGATCTGCCCCGAAAACCAGCCCCTATCGGTTTCGGTGTCCTTCACGGATGCCAACGGGGAGAACACGGAACGGCTCGGGAAGCCCTGCGAAGGCGAATGGGCCAACAATCCGACTGTTCCGCCCGAACCACTCACGGAATGGTCTGTCATGGCTTTTGGGGGCCTCGCGCTACCCGAAGGGTTTAGCTCGCCACCCTATGTGCTCTTTTCGCCGCCACCCGGAGCCCAAGGCGAGCATCCATTCCTCTACCAAGTTAAGGACGCCAGCGGAGTCATCGCCCAGGCACCCATCACAGCCGTGAGCACGCCGGAACAGAGAATCAACGAAGGGAGCGCCGCCTTCCAGGAAGACTGCGTAGCCAAGGGAGAGGTCAAGCGCACGGCCAGCGGCAGCGGCTACTGCATTATCGTTGGCAGCACGAGCTACTACGCCGGTTGGCCAGCCGCGCCGCCGCCTCCACCCGTCCCAGCACCATCATCGTCCCCCGCTCCGAAGGTTCCTCCGAACAAGCCCGGGCTATACGTAACTCCACGATCACGGACCCGTAAGATCGCCATTCACGTATCGGGAGACGGAAAGCACGTTGTGGGCATCAGGATCAAGACCACCGTTCAATGCCAGCACGGCTACTCCTATGAAGTGGAAGATTCGTGGCTCTCATACCAAGAAGATGAACTCATCTCTAATCACGTGGCGAGAGTAACTCTGGAAACGCCGGCGACAAGATATGTGCACGCGGGTAGTGTCGGCGTATACCTGCAATTCAACGGCTCGGGAGGTGTCGTTGGCCGTCTACGGGTCCGCCTAAGAGCGAAGAACCGGAAAGCCGGACTGTGCTACGCGCACACCATCAAGTTCACCGCACATACCTGATGCGCGAGCGCATCTCGGCGGACCATAAGTAGGCCGACAACCGTCAGCTTCTCGGCTCACGCTGCCGCTCGACCTCAGCCGCGAGGTCGGCGAGGGTCGCGTCGAGTGCGCGTAGGAAACGTTGGAGCGTGCCCCAGCGGAGGTTGATCCGCCCGCCCTCCACGCGACAGATGCAGGTGGGGTCGATGCCCACGCGGGCGCCGAGCTCTTCCTGCGTGACACCTGCCCGCTGGCGCAGCCCGCGAAGCGCTCGCCCGAGGGCGCCTTGGCCGTTCTCGTCGCTGGTGTCCGCAGGCTCCATCAGGGCCTTTACATAACTGGCAGGATACGTATCGGACACGCGACTTCCAGCGCTGTTCGAACGCAGCTCCCCCAGAGCGTCGGGCACCACAAGCCCGCCGACGTCTCGGACCCTGCGGGCCCCTTATCTATATATTGTCACCGCAATGGACGAGAAACCCGCACGAATCGGTGATCTTTTCGGTCCAGACGTTCTATACCGGCTTGCCGAGCGCCAAGCTGGCTATCTCACCGCGCGCCAGGCCGTAGCGACCGGGATGCCTCGCTCGACACTCGCCCATCACGCCCGCCCCGGCGGGCGGCTGCAGCCGGTGTCCAGGGGGGTGTATCGCCTACGTAACTTCCCGCCATCCCCCTACGAGCACATCGTGGCGGGATGGCTGCGCACCCCCCCATCCGCCGACGCGGTGGTCTCTCATCAGAGTGCCCTGGAGCTGCACGATCTCTCCGACATCATCGCCGATGAAATCCATGTCAGCGTTCCACGCAACCGCCGCCGTAAGGCCGTACCCGGCCTGACCTTACATGTCACTCAGCTACCCATCCTCGCGAATGAACGCCGCGAGATGCTCGGCGTACCTGTCACATCACCGGAGCGGACGATCCTCGACATTCTGCGCGAGGGCGGCCCAAACGAGCAGATCGAGCTCGCGATCTCCCAGGCCCTGCGGCGCGGCCTGAGCACCCGCCGGCGACTCGCCCACACCGCCGAGGCATTCCCAAATACCTCCCAACACCACCTCGTCGCGATACTGGAAAAGACGAGCCCATGAGACGCGACACCCGAAGCCTTCCGTGCTTCACCGACGGCCGACGGTCTTCAAGGGCAGCGAGGATCTGGCGCGCGTACACGTTAGACTGTGCGTGGATGAGCGCGTTTGTCGATCGTATGAAAGCGATGGGCAAACACTGTAGATCGGTAACATCGTCGAGGTCACAGGCTGACCTGACCGGTCGGGACAGGCGGATGCTCGCCCCCGCCCGAGCTCGGCGGCGGCTGTGAGCCAGACCCCCCGACGTCGCCCGCGCGGGTGGCTGCGCCACTATGCGGGATTCCTCTCGCCCGGTGGCGCCGCCGCCATACCCATCATGTTCGAACGCGACGGCCGGCAGCGGCTGCGCCGGCTGGCCACGACCGCCGGGGATCGCGCCCGGCAGCGGGTCCGGCGCACCCGCCCGCGGATGCGCGCGCTCATCGCCGCGCCCGGCGGGCGACTGCACTGGCGCGAGGTTCCCGCCCCGCCGCCGCCCAGCCCGGATGGGGCGACCGTGCACCCCATCGCCTCCTCCACGTGCGACCTCGACTGCCCGCTCGCGCTTGGCGCCACACAGCTCGCGCTGCCCCTGCACCTCGGGCACGAATGCGTCGCCGAGGTTCTCGCCGTCGGCGAGCGCGTCACCACCGTAAAGACCGGCGACCGCGTCGTCGTGCCGTTTCAGATCAACTGCGGCACCTGTGCCCCCTGCCGCGCAGGGCGCACAGGCAACTGCGCGAGCGTCCCGCCGGTCTCCATGTACGGCATGGGCTTCGCCGCCGGCCACTGGGGCGGGGCGTTCTCCGATCAGCTCGCCGTGCCCTACGCCGACGCGATGCTCGTCCCGCTGCCCGACGGCATCGACCCGATCGCCGCCGCCGGCGTCGCCGACAACATCTGCGACGCCTACCGCCACATTGCGCCCCACCTGCCGACCCTGCTCCAGGCCGACCCCGACACCGAGGTCCTGATCCTCGCCGCCACCTCGCCAAAGACCCTGTTCACCCCGAGCGTCCCGCTCTACACCGGCCTTATCGCCCGTGCATACGGCGCCCGCAACGTCACCTTCGCCGATGCCCGGCCGAGCACTCGCGCCCACGCCGAGCGGTTGGGCATGAACGCGCTGCATCCCCGCCGGCTGCGCCGCCGCCCCCCCGCCCCGCTCGTCGTCGACGTCAGCGCCGCCGACGAGGGCCTCGCGCTCGCCAACACCGCCCCCGACGGCATCTGCACCAGCTCCGGCGGGCTGCACCGCAGCGCCCGCATCCCCCTCCTGAAGATGTACACCCGCAACGCCACCTTCTTCGTCGGCCGCACCCACGTACGCGCCCTGATTCCCGCAGTTCTCGACATGATGGTGGACGGGCGCCTGCACCCGCAGGACGTCCCCATGAACGTCGCGCCGCTCGACGACGCCCCGAGCGTCCTGCGCGAGCACTTCCTCGGTGGCGAGAGCGTCAAGACGGTCCTGACGACGGCGTAGCGCGATGACCACGAGGTTCTTGAGCCATCTTGCGGCATTGCGCGCTACTGAACGTCGGTCGGATAGCAGATAGTAGTACTATGTGCTAGCCTAGCGTCGTATGGTACAGCGAGAATTCTGGCTGGATCGCTTGCAGCGCGCGTGGCGCGCACGCTCCGTGGTCTGGCTTGCGGGCGTACGGCGGGCGGGCAAGACGTGCCTGTGTCAGAGCCTCGACGACATCGAGTACTTCGACTGCGAGCTGCCGCGAACGAGGCGGCAGATGGACGATCCGGAGGGGTTTCTCGGCGAGCTCAGGGGACGCCGGATCGTCCTCGACGAGGTGCACCGCCTCGCCAACCCATCCGAGCTGTTGAAGATCGCCGCCGATCACTTTCCCGACGTGCAGATCCTAGCCACCGGCTCCTCCACGCTCGAGGCCACGGCGAAGTTCCGGGACACGCTCACCGGCCGCAAGGAGACCGTGTGGCTGACCCCAATGCTGCTCGCGGACGTCGAGGAGTTCGGCGGCAGCGGCCTGGAGCGCCGTTTCTTGCACGGCGGCCTGCCGCCGTTCTACCTGGCGGACGAGCCGCCCGCGCGCGAGCTCCAGGAGTGGATGGACGCCTACTGGGCCAAGGACGTCCAAGAGCTCTTCCGTCTGGAGCGCCGCTCCTCATTTCAGCGCTTCACCGAGCTGCTCTTCACTCAAAGCGGAGGTATGTTCGAGGCCACGCGCTTCGCCGCGCCGTGCGAGGTCTCGCGTCAAACGATCGCCAACTACCTGACGGCGCTCGAGGCAACGTTCGTGGCTCATGTCGTGCGCCCCTACAGCACCCACCGCCCGACCGAGATCGTCGCGGCGCCAAAGGTGTACGGGTTCGACACCGGCTTCGTCTGCCACCACCGCGCCATCACCGCGCTGCGACCGGAAGACATGGGCCTGCTGTGGGAGCACATCGTCTTGAACGAGATCCAAGGCCGCCTGCAGCGCCGTGCGCTTCGCTATTGGCGCAACAAGCGCGGAGCCGAGGTCGACTTCGTGCTGCCGCTGCGCGGCCGGCAGGGGCCGATCGCTCTGGAGTGCAAGTGGCAGGCCGCGTCGTTTGATCCCTCCGCGCTGCTCGCATTCCGCCGCGGCTACCCACGAGGCGAGAACTACGTGGTGGCCCCAGACGTAGAACGCGCGTACACGCGCACCTACACGGGCACACGCGTGCGTTTCCTCTCCCTCGATGACCTCACCACACGCCTCGCACGCGAGCCCCTGGCCTGAGACCGCAGTCGAGATCTGGCCCGGGTAACCGCTACCGAGCCTTCTCGCCCCGGCCGAGCTTCAGGCTCAGCGGACGGCCCCGCTCAATCTTCTTCAGATCCTGCGCGAGGCCGCCGCCTGCTCATCTGAGCAAAAAAAGACCCGGCCCACGACGGGGCCGGGTGAGTAGTCGCAGTGTAGCACTCGACCCCGGGAACGCAAGCGTCCGTCATCTTCTACCAGCCATACGGCTTGCCGAGCCCACCCACGGGGTCCGGGAGCCGATGGGCCATGTACGCAGCTGCCGTCAGTTTCTCCCACCAGTGGCCACCCACGCCATCGGATTCGCTGCCCTTCAGCTTGCCGGCGAGCGGCTTGGCGCCCGGGTTGATCAGCCCCACCGGCACCTGTTCGCGCACGCAGCGCAGCGGCAGCTCGAGATCGCTGTCGTTGGATACCACCACGGCAGCATCCACGGCGCCGCCCAACACGTCGAGCAGCAGATGGGTCGCGACGTTGACGTCGGAGCCCTTCTCCTCGCGATGCAGCACCGACACCAAGAAGCGAGCGTCGTTCACCTGATTGCCCGCGTCGTCCTGGATCATCACCGGCCACCGTGAGCGCACCACCTCCGGCTTGCCCTTCGCCGTCCAAGTCGCAAGCGGCGTCGTCTTGACCCGCCGTACAAAGTTGCCGAGCTCCACATGGTCAACGCTTCTGCTTGCGCGCAGCGCCCGCAGGTAGACGGTCTGGTCGCGCGGAGTACTGGGATCGTCGATCCCGCTCACACGCGCCGTGCAGTACACGACGCGATCGACCATCGCGCCGACACCCGTCCAGGCCGAAGGCAGACTGTTTTCCACCAGACCACGGACATCGAGCCACCGCCACCCGCGAGTACCCCGGCCACAATGATCGCGCGCCCCGAAATACAGGTTGAAGCCATCGACATACACACCCACCCTCACCGGCGCTCCTCATAACCCTGACCCGCGCCAGCTCGAATATCGCTCATGCAAGCGCACGATATGACGACCACACCCGCCATCAACCCCCTCCACAAAATCGGCACGCATTTGGCACAAAGTTGTCACATATTGCCCCGCCACGGGTCGGGCAGCCTCATTCAGAGACGCGGGCGAACCGAGCCCATGCGATCCGTTCCGCGATGTGCGGGACGAGCTGCTGCCCGCGTAGGGGAAACGCGTAGGGGAGGAACGGCGCTTACCACGAAGCTCGCGCCGCTCTTTGCGCGAATCCGTCACGCCGTTCCGGCGATCCGCTCAGCGTGGCCGGGCAGCCTACTCGTCCTGGGCTACCGGCTCGGTCCCATTGGAGTCCCCTGTCTCCTCGGGGACCACTGGCGCCGGCTGCGAGGCGTTGGCCAGATGGGCCCCGAGCGCGCCCAGCGCTCCGGTGAGCAGCGCGCCGGTCGCCACTCTGCCGGGATGCTCGCGGCTGCCGTCTTCGGCGAGCGCCAGCACCGCCGCGATCAGCACCACGTTGTACTCATAGCCGCCGTTGGTCACCCAGGGGCCGTTCTTGGCGTGCACGGTCCTGATCGCGGTCAGCATCGTGGCGGTCAGGACCGAGGCGGCCAGCGGCGTCGCGACTGCAGTCGCGAGCAGCGCCCCTCCCCCGGCCTCGGCCGCGCCGGCGGCGATCGCGTTGCGCCGGCCGGAGCGCAGGCCGATGTGCTCAAACCCCTGAGCGGTCGCCTCCAGGCCGTTGCCACCGAACCACCCGAACAGCTTCTGCGTTCCATGTCCGAAGAAGAATCCACCCACCGTCAACCGCAGCAACAATCGTCCGATCTTCATCTCCACCAAGTCCTTCCCGACTCGTTGTGCATGTTCCTACGGTGCGGCCGGACGACCACGAGCGGACCGGCCGCATCCGGTTCGCGCGATAGCTCTCGCGCTGAGAGTCACCGTAGCGTGCGGCCCTACTTCACAGTCAACGTCCCTTCCATGCCGGCCATGCGGTGACCCGGAACCGAGCAGAAGAACTTGTATGTGCCGGGTTTGAGGTTCAGCGACAGCGTCTTGGTTCCGCCCTGGAACGTCGGGATGGCGCCGACCACGGTGCCGGAGGAGGATTCGACCGTGACGTTGTGACTGAGCGAGGCCATGTTCGTGAAGTCGATCGAGACGTTCCCCGCTTTTGCCGTCAACGAGGTCTTGTTGTATTTCAATTCGCCTTCTCGGTTGGCTTCAAGGCTAAGCGTTTCTCCTTTGGCCGTGGTCCCACCCGCGGATGAGGACGAAGAGGGAGAAGAAGAGGAGGACGAGGTGGCCGGGGTCGTGACCGGGCTCGCGGGTGTCGAGCTCGACGACGAGCTGTTGCTCGAGGAGCCGCTGCCGCAGCCGGCCACAGCCAGCAGCGCGACGAGCGCGACGCTCAGCGCGACCGTTCGGCGGACGAGCTTCCCGCCGGGCCTGTCAGTAGATGTTGCGCTCATCATCGTCCGTCCTCCTTGGTCGTCGCTGCCATATGTTCCCGCCACGGCACCCTGTCAGGATCATCGCACGCTCGCACGCTCACACGCTCACGCGTTCTCGATGCGCGAGCGCTCACGTTCTCAGACACCGTCTGTCCGAGAACCTTCCCGTGGGCTCAGAACAGAGCTTCCTGGGTCGGCGGCGCCGGCGGACTCGGCATCATCGGCGGCGCTGGACTCGGTGTCCGCACACGTCTGAACCCCCCGGATGTGCGCCCCGCGCGGTGAACGAGCCCCGCCAGGCGCTCGCGTTCCTCGCGCGGCGCGTAGGCGCCGTGTCGATACAGCTCCTCATAGCGCGGGACGAGATCGGGGCGCTGGTCTCGTAGCCAGCCCATGAACACGTCGCGCACCTCCCCACGCAGGTGCAACGTGGCTCCGCCGATGCTCGTCGCGCCGGCCTGGACGGCCTGCTCGAGCAGCGGCTCGATCTGGTGCGGCGCGTCGTTGATCCCCGGCATCAACGGCGCGATCAACACGCCCGTGGGAATCCCCGCGCGGTTGAGCTCGGCAACCGCCTCCAGGCGCGCCCTCGGGTTCGGGGTGTGCGGCTCGGTGGCGCGCCAGGCCTTCTCGTCGAGCGTCGGGATCGACAGGCACGCGCTGAAGTGCGCATGCTCGGCTATCTGCAGCATGAGCGGCAGGTCGCGCAGCAACAGCGGCGACTTCGTCAGCACCGAGCATGGATTCGCGACGTCCCGCAACGCCTCCCAGATGCCCTCCATCAGCCGGTAGCGCCCCTCCACCCACTGGTACGGGTCGGTGTTCGTCCCCAGCGCCACGTGCTCGCCCTTCCACGAAGGCCGTGCCAGCTCGGCCTTCAGCACCTCCGGTGCGTTGACCTTGACCACGATCTCCCGCTCGAAGTCCCGGCCCGCGTCGAAGCCGAGATATGTGTGTGTAGGACGAGCAAAGCAGTAAAAGACACGCATGCGCACAGCCGCGGTACGGATTCACCGACCAGCGGAAGGGCATACGGGACCTTTCAGGAACTCGGTTGAGCACAGACTTGGCGCGCACCTCATAGAACCTCGTCTCAAGCGCCTCGGGCGCGTCGAACCGGCGCACGACCGCCTCGTCGCGATATCCGGGCAGCCGCCGCTGCTCCTCCTCGCTCAGCGTCAGGTTTGACCAGCGCACGAACATATGTTCGCACATGCGCCGGTCGGTCGTCGACTCCTTGGCTCTACCCCGCCTGCCCACTGGGGCGGATCAGCAGCTCGTTGACGCTCACATTCGGCGGCTGGCCGATCGCGTAGAGGATCGCCCCAGCGATGTCCTGCGCCGCCAGCGGCGTGACGCCCGCGAAGCGCTTGGCCATCTGCTCCAGGATCTCGGGGCGGTTGTGGCCGGGGAGCTCGGTGGCCACGGCGCCCGGCTCGATCAAGGTCACGCGCACGCCGAGTCCCACGGCCTCCTGGCGCAGCGACTCCGAGAACGCGCCCACGCCCCACTTCGTCAGGTTGTAGACGCCCGAGCCCTGGCGCGCGACGCGCCCGGCGACAGAGCTGACGTTGACGATGTGCCCGGACCCCTGCTCGCGCATCAGCGGCAGCGCCGTGTGCGTGCAATACAGGACACCGAACACGTTCGCGTGAATCATGCGCCGCCACTCCTCCGTGGGCGCGTTCTCGATCGGGCCCAGCAGCATGACGCCAGCGTTGTTGACGAGCACGTCCAAGCGCCCGAGCTCGGCATGGGCGCGTCGCACGAACTCGCCGGCCTGACCCTCCTCCCCCACGTCAGTGGCGATCGCGACCGCGCGACCGCCGGAGGCGGCGATACGCTCTGCCAGCGCCTCGATCCGGTCGCTACGCCGGGCGGCGAGGGCGATCGCCGCGCCCGCCTCAGCGCACGCCAATGCGGTTGCCTCGCCGATGCCCGAGGAGGCGCCGGTGACAGCAACGACCTGGCCGGAGAGGTCCACGGAGGCCATCGATCGAGCATAGCGGCGATAGGACATCAGCAAAGCCGGGTACAGAGACATAGATGCTTCCAGCAGCAGGGAGCCGGGTACACAGTGTCGAACGAAACCCAAACCAACCATCCACAAAGGATGATTGACAACGCAACTATCGCACCGTATAATTCCGACTGCAAGCATCGGATTAGAAGGACCACACATGGCAGGCACGACCCGTAAAACCCCCGCAAAATCAGCTGACGGCAGCGTCAACGGCGCTCCGGACAGCTTCATACCCGAGTCCGTCGACCAGCTGCTCGCGCACTCGCGCCGCTACCCCCTGCTCACGCCCGCGCAGGAGATCGAACTGGCGCAGAAGATCGAGCGCGGCGACCTGCAGGCCAAGGAACTGCTCGTCAACTCAAACCTGCGCCTCGTCGCCTCCAACGCGCGCCGCTACCAGAACCAGGGGCTGCCCCTGGCCGACCTCGTGCAGGAGGGCATGCTGGGACTGATCAGGGCCGCCGAGAAGTTCGACTGGCGCAAGGGCTTCCGCTTCTCCACGTACGCCACCCTGTGGATCAGGCAGGCGATCCAGCGCGGCCTGGAGAACTCCGGGCGCACGATTCGCCTGCCCGTGCACGTCGCCCAGCGTTCGCGCAAGGTCGGACGGGTCGAGCGCGAGCTGTCGGTCAGGCTCGGACGTGAGCCCACCGTCGAGGAGATCGCGGCCGAGACGGGCCTGGAGATCGAGCAGGTCGAGGAGGTGCGCCACCAGCGCGCCGCCCTGGTCAGCCTCGACCAGCAGGTCGGCGAGGACGGCGACACCGCCCTCGGAGATCTGCTCCCCGCCGACGCCGAGGTGCCGGAGGAGACCGCCTGGGACAACGAGCGCGAGCGGATCGTCCACGAGGCGATCGCCCAGCTGCCCGACACCGAGCGCACCGTGCTGACCCTGCGCTTCGGCACCGGCCGCGAGGAGCCCCAGACGCTGACCGCGATCGGTAAGCGCCTCGGATTCTCCGCCGAGCGGGCCTCCCAGCTCGAGCAGCGCGCGCTGAAGAAGCTGGCCGAGTCGCCGGAGATGGCCGCCCTGCGCGAGGCCGCGTAGACTTCCGCTGCATGTGGGACCGTGTCGTCCAGTGGACGATCGCCGCGGGAGAACGGATCCTGGCCCCGATCGAGCGGTTCATCGGGCGACGCTCGCTCGTGGGCGACGCGACGTTCTTCGACAACAACCGCTTCCCGTGGATCGCCGAGATCGAGGCGAACTGGCAGACGATCCACGAGGAGGCCGAGCGGCTGCTCGAGGACCGCGACGACCTCGCCAACTTCCAGGACATCTCCAAGGACCAGATCGAGATCACCGACGACGATCGCTGGAAGACCTTCTTCCTCTACGGCTACGGCTTCGAGGCAAAGCTCGGCACGGAGATGTGCCCGCGCACGGCCGCGCTGATGCGCGAGATCCCGGGCATGACCACGGCGATGTTCTCGATCCTCTCCCCGCGCAAGCACATCCTCGACCACCGCGGTCCCTACAAGGGCGTGCTGCGCTATCACCTCGGGCTGATCGTGCCAAAGGACGCCGAGGCCTGCCGCATCCGTGTCGGCGATGACTTCCGCCACTGGCAGGAGGGCAAGAGCATGGTCTTCGACGACACCTTCAACCACGAGGTCTGGAACGACACCGACGAGACGCGGGTCGTCCTGTTCGTGGACATGCTCCGCCCCCTCCCCACTCCCTGGTCGCAGATCAACCGGGCGATCGTCAAGGCGATCTCCTATTCGCCGTTCGTGCTCGACGCCAAGCGCAACCAGGAGGCGTGGGAAACGCGCTACCGGGCGCGCGGACGACCACAGCAGGCCACAGCAGCCTGAAGCGTGCGGCCTGATACGTGCAGCCTGACGCGAGCTGCCTGACGCGGGGGTTCAGGCGTGCTCCGCACGGTGTCGGCACGGCGGGGTAGTCTGGCGCGCACGACCATGTCATCCGAGATCCCAGCGTTTTGAGCACCGCGACGAGCCCACCTCCGCTGCCCCCTCCCAGCGGTGTTCCGCCGAGCTGGATGGCACCCGAGCCCCCGCGTCGCGCCTGGTGGATGGCCTGGCGCGTGCTGCTCGCGGCGATCGGGATCGTGCTGCTCACGGGCGCCGCGACCTACGTCACGGCTCGCAACGAGGTCGGCAAAGTCGTCGAAGCGCTCGGCCAGAACAAGCCGGTCAAGGTCGCCCAGACCGTACTCGCGCCCGCGAGCAAAGGCGAACCCGAGACACTGCTGCTCGTCGGCAACGACGAACGCCGGCACACGACGACCGCACCGGTCCTGCCGCACTCCAACGAGATGCTGCTCGTGCGGATCGACCCGAGCAAGCCGACGATCTCGATGCTATCGATCCCCCGCGAGCTGCAGGTCACGTTCACCGCGCCCACCGGAGCGGTGATAACGAATCGCATCAACTCCGCCTACACCTACGGCTTCGAGAATGGTGGCGGCACCTCCGGCGGCGTCAAGCTCATGGTGCAGACGCTCAAGCACGTGCTCGGCATTCCCGTCATCAACCACGTGTTCGTCACGAACTTCAAGAAGTTCGAACATGCGGTCGACGAAATGGGCTGCGTCTACATGACCGTGGACAAGCGTTACTACCACAGCAACAGCGAACCCGGCGCCGAACAGTACTTCGAAATCAACCTCCAGCCGGGCTATCAGCGCCTGTGCGGCAAACAGGCGCTTGAATTCGTCGCCAACCGTCATGAAAGCACCTCGCTGATCCGCGACGCCCGCGACCAGCGCTTCCTGCTCGAAACCAAGGCGGAGTACGGTCCGACGCTGTTTGAAAGCCGCGAAAAGTTCGAGCACATCCTCGGCAAGGCCATGGAAACCGACCTGCACGGTGAAGAAGGAGTACTGCAGCTGCTCGAGCTCCTGGTCGAATCGGCCGGCAAGCCGGTGCGCCAGGTGCCCTTCCACGTCACGCTACTGGCATCGGTGGACACCGCCACGCCCGAACAGATCAGCGAAGCGGTGCGGTCGTTCCTGAACGGCACCGCCCCGATCTCCGCGCGGAAGGTGAACCAGGCGGTAAGCGCCGCTCGCCCGCGCCGTCACGCTCACCGCGGTGTACCAGGACTGTCCCTGACGCCGACCTCCGGCGAAGCCTTCGAGCACGCGCGCTCAGCCGCGCCAAACCTGCCATTCCCCCTGGAGTACCCGAGAGCTCGCGAGGCCTACGCCGGCACCGAACCCGACACGCTGCGCGTCTATGACGTC
Source organism: uncultured Solirubrobacterales bacterium (assembly GCA_963755165.1). GTDB lineage: Bacteria > Actinomycetota > Thermoleophilia > Solirubrobacterales > Solirubrobacteraceae > Palsa-744. The sequence goes on from CAVWIT010000003.1 coordinate 1,384,787, forward strand.
CGCGACCAGAAACGCCACCTTCACCCGACCTATGTGATCGTCATCGATCGCGGGGGTCTGGGCGAATACTACGACGTGCAGGGAAGCACCTGGACCGACCCGCCGCTGCTGAGCCATCCGAGTCAGACCACCCGCATCGGCTCGCGCACATACGAGCTGTTCTACGCCGGAGAACACATCAGGACGATCGCCTGGCGGGAAGGGCACGCCGCGTACTGGATCGAAAACACCCTAACCAACGGCATCGAACCGCGCGCGATGCTGGCGATCGCCGAGCAGACCACACCCGTCATCAGCCTCGCCCCCGTACACGCACGCGGGACGACTGTAAACCCGTCCGACCTCAAGCTTCCCCCGCGAGCGAGTGCCCCGGCAAGCCTGACGTCCAAGCTCGCGGCCGCGCTCGGCCTGCTCGGCCTCCTCGCGGTCGGCTGCCTCACCGTGTTCATGCTCCTGCGCCAACGCGAGCTGATGCGCCTACGTGAGCAGGTCGCCCAGGCGATGGCGCTGGAAGCGCAACGCCGGCGGCGGTGAGCGAACCGGCGCGGGACATCGAGATGGAACGGTCAGCGTGAGCGCCTCAGTGCAGCTGGTCGATGAAGGTGTAGACGACCATCAGGCTAACGAGGACGACGAACACCCGCAGCGCCCACAATCCGGCTGTGGCACGTGCGCTGAGTGCGGCTCGCGGCACAGGCCGGGAGGTTTCGGCCACGAACTGGTCGCGCTCGAGGTGCATGATCAGCTCGTCCTCGAAGCGCTCCTGAGGCTGCAGGTCCTGCTCTCGAATGACAGGGCGGGCGAGGTCCAAATCCTCGTCGCTGATGACGGGCGTCTCTGTGTTCACGGGCCGATGAGACGGGTTGCCAGTAGGAAGGAGTCGATTCCGTATGCCGCTCCACAGAGCCCGACGAACGAGATGACCGCGATCCCGATCGCGTTGGTCGAGCGCTTGTTCACCCACTCGCCCATCAGTCCCTTGTCGTTGGCGAGCATGACCATGAAGACGAGGCTGACGGGCAAGAGCACGGTAGCGAGCACGTTGGCGTTGAGCGCGATCGAGAGCAGCGGCGCGCCCGGTATGAGGATGACCACCGCGGCGAGCAACGCGATGCCGGCGTTGGCGGCATAGAACACGCCGGCGTTGCGAGGCGAGCTGTTGAAGCTGTGGGATACCCCGACGCATTCTCCGGCCGCGTAGGCGGTACTGGCAGAGATCGTGAGGATGGCCACGGCGCCGGCCTCGATCAGTCCCAGTGCGAACACGGTGCCTACGGCGCTGCCGGCGATGTGCTTGAGGGCCTCGGGGAACCCGGCGCCAGCAAACCCCTGAATGCCCGATCCGTTGTGGCTCAACAGCGCCGCTCCGGCGATCAGCGCGCCGACGCCGAAGATTGCGGCCAGGACCGCGCCGGTCGCTGTGTCATAGCGACCGTGCCGAACGTCGCGGGGAGTCATGCCCTTGTCGGCGGAGGCGCTCTGCTGGAAGAAGATCATCCACGGCGTCACCGTGGCGCCGATCGTGGAGGCCAGCAGCAGCAACAACGTGTTGAAGCTCCCGCCTGGAAACGGACTGAAGTCAAACGCGCCGGCGACCGCTCCCACATGGGGTTTGACAAGGATCGCCGCCAGGAGGAACAGGCCGTTGAACAGAGCCAGGCCGAGCACGATGCGCTCCCAGCGCCAGTAGCGCCCGCCGCTGAGGGTGAAGGCGACCAGCGCCAGCCCGAGCGCCACCGCGACGCCGGAGCCGAGGTGAAAGTAGGCCAAGCCGACACGGATCGAGACGAACTCGGCGACAAGCGTGACGAGGTTCGTGAGGGTGAGATCGCCCGCGCCGAACCAGCCCCACACACGCCCGTAACGCTGCAGCACGAGCTCGCCATAGCCGCGGTGGGTGACCGCGCCGACGCGCATGCACATCTCCTGGCAGATGAACGCCATCGCGAACAGGACCGGGATGAACGGCACGAAGAACCCGAGCCCGTACTGCGCCCCATCGGCGGCGTAGGCGATCATGCTCGGCCCGTCGTTCTCCCCGAGCATGGCGAGAATCCCGGGGCCCACCAGCAGCCACAACAGCCGCCAGCGCTTGCTGTGCCTGCGAGCGTGATGAACGCGCGAGCGATCCTGAGACCGGGCGGCGTCCTCCTCGGTCAGCGGCGGCAGGAGGAGGAGGCCGGGGGCGGCAGCGGCCTCAGCTGTCCCCATCGCCCAGCTCCTCCCGGATACGGGGTCGGCGCGTCTGTGGTGTCTGTTGCACTTCGACGCGCATCGCGCCGGCGAGCTCACCGCCGATAGCGTGCTCGCGCTCTCCGAAGCGCACGAACAGCGGGCCGCCGAACGGCTGGCGCTCGCGGACCGCGAAGCGGTCTCCCGGCGAGATCCCGCGGCTGGCGAGATAGCGCAGCATCTCGGGGTCGGAGTCCGAGACGCGCACAAACACCCCCTGCTCCCCCGGCTCCAGATTTTCGAGACTGTGCGTCGAGCGCTCTTCGAGCTCGAGCTCGGCGCTGGGAATCGGGTCGCCGTGGGGGTCCACGGTGGGATGCCCGAGCTTGGCCGCGATCAGCTCCTCGAGATCCTCGGAGAGCACGTGCTCGAGGACCTCGGCCTCGGCGTGAACCCGATCCCAGGGCATCCCCAGCGAATCGGCCAGGAAGCTCTCGAGCAGCCGGTGATGACGGATCACCTCCAGCGCCAGACGCCGCCCATCGGCGGTGAGGCGCACTCCCCGGTATGGGACATGAGTCGTCAGTCCCAGCTCGTCGAGCTTCTTGAGCATCGCCGAGACAGAGCCCGGCGTGATGCCCAGGCGCTCAGCCAGGGCGTTGGTCGACACCGGCTCATCGTCGCGCGACTCCAGCGCAAAGATCGCCTTCGAATAATCCTCGATCGCGGGTGAACGCAACGCCTCTTTGACCGCCATGGGAAAAGATTATGGCATGCCAAGACATTAGTCAAGGTGTTGCTGTATTCAGTTTTGCTGGATCCCAATCACCGGGGACGCTCGCAGCACGATGCCCCGCTAGTCGTGGTCGGTATGCACCGACACGTCGATCACGTCCGGGTGCTCGGCTCTGATCTCGCGCTCCAGCTGATCCGCGAGCTCGCGCGCTTGCGCGAGTGTGTGGCCGGGCCCCAGGCAAAGCGTCAGCACCGCGCGGGGACCGTGACTGACGTGGCGCGAGCCGAGCGCGCTGTCGGGCTCGACGTGCACGACCACGTCGCTGCCGGGCAGGTCGCGGGCGATCGCGACCTCGATCGCACTGGCGACCGCATGACCGTGGGCGAGGTCCGCGTCGGGCTCCACACCCACGACCACATCGACGAAATAGCGGCCGCCCGACTCGCGCATGCGCAGGCGGCTGAGCCTCACGGTCTCATCGATGCCCGCGATCGCGGCGCGCGCGGTCTGCTCGGCCGGTCCGGACGCGCTGTCCATCAGCACGCGCACGTTGCCCCGCATCAGCCTTCCCGCCGAGTACAGCACGAGCGCGGCCACGAGCAGCGCCGCGATCGAGTCGGCCTGCGGATGCCCGGCCCGCACGAGCACGAGCCCGATCAGGACGGCGACCGAGCCGACGAGATCGAGCGTGAAGTGCAGCGCGTTCGCGCCAAGCGCGGCGCTTGCGTGCCGGTGCGCGGCGCGGTGCAGCGTGCGCGAGCGGCCCGCGTCGATCACGATCACCGCGCCGACCACCGCGAGCACGTACCAGCGCGCGTCCGCCGTCGGGCCGTTCCCGGCGAGACGGCCGATCGCCTCGTATGCGATCACGATGCTCGCGACGATCAGGATCGCCGACTCGCCGAGCGCCGACAGGTGCTCGGCCTTGCCGTGGCCGTAGGGATGCTCGCGGTCCGCCGGTCGCCCCGCGACGCGGACGGCGAAGAACGTCAGCAACGCCGCGACCAGGTCGGTGGCGGAGTGGATCGCCTCGGCGACCAGCCCCAGGCTGTGCGCGAGCAGGCCCACGACGAGCTTGATCGCCACCAGCGCCGCGGCGGCGGCGACCGACGCCAGCGCCGTGCGCTGCGCGGCGTCAGATGCCCGAGACGTCAAGGCCGGTTCCTTGCAGCAAGGTATTGGCCTGGGAGTTGAGTGTCGTGAACTCGCCTGTCAGGATCAGCATGCCCAGTGCGATCATGATCGCGCCACCGACGCCGATCACGATCGGGAAGTGGCGCTTGACGACCGCCAGCGCATTAGTGGCGCGCTCGAACGCGAGCGCGATCAACAGAAACGGGATCGCCAGGCCCGCGGAGTAGAACGCCAGCAGCAGCGCCGCATGCGCCGCCGAACTGGAGACCGCGGCCTGCGTGAGGATCGCGCCGAGGGTGATGCTCGTGCACGGCGTCCACGCGATCGCAAACGCCGCCCCCGCAATCAGCGGACCGCCGCGCCCGGCCAGTCGCATAAGCGACTCGGAGTGCCACTGGAAGTTGAGTCGATCGACGAACGGCGTCGCGAGGAACACGACGCCCATCAGCACGATCACGACCCCGCCGACCTGTTCCAGCGTCTGTTTGTGGTCGTTCAACGTCGAGCCGATCGCCGTCGCACCGAGTCCCAACAGGATGAAGATCGAGGAAAAGCTGGCGATGAACAGCAGGCTCGGCACGAGCACGCGTCTTGCCCCCGCGTCTTGCATGTCCGCCGGCGCCACTCCCACGACGGTCGACAGGTACCCCGGCACCAGCGGCAGCACGCACGGCGACATGAACGACACGAGCCCAGCCGCGAGCGCGATCGGGATGCCGACGGTGTCCGTCGACGCGCCGATGAGCGGGTGGAGGAGGCTCACGGCGAGCGCTCCAGCAGGCATCTGAGCACCCACGTCTGGAAGGCGTACAGGTTCATCGCGTTAAGCCTACGACGCGGCGGCTAAAGTCAGCCCCGTGAGCAGTCAGCCATTCGCCCAGGGGCATGGCGGTAGCGGTGGCGGAGGCGCTGGCCGCCGCTCCCAGGGATCGAACTCCCGCCCACCCCGCCCCGAGGACATGCCCGACCGGGCGGGCGGGCCTGGGGCGGGTGGGCCTCCGGTCTCTCTGCGGCGCATCGGCCGGCTGTTCATCCCCTACCGGCTGCGCCTCGGACTGCTGCTGGGGCTGATCGTGCTCGGCTCGGTCCTCAGCGTCGCCTCGCCGTTCCTGCTGCGCGAAGCGGTGGACAAGGGCATTGTCGGGCACGATCTCACCCTGTTGACGTGGCTGGTCGCCGGGATGATCGCGCTCGCGGTGATCAACGGAGTGATCAGCGTCGCGCAGACGCTGATATCCAACCAGGTCGGCCAGCGCGTCATGCACGACCTGCGCGCCGCCGTCTACGCGCACCTGCAGCGCATGTCGCTGGCGTTCTTCACCCGCACCCGCTCGGGAGAGGTGCAGGCGCGCATCGCCTATGACATCGGCGGCATCGACGACGTCGTCACGAGCACCGCCACCTCGACGGTCTCCACCGTCGCCACGGTCACGGCGACGATCGTGGCGATGTTCGCGCTCAGCTGGCAGCTGACCGTGTTCTCGCTGATCCTACTCCCGTTCTTCGTGTGGCTGACGCGCCGCGTCGGCAACGAGCGCAGGCGCATCCAGTCGGTGCGCCAGGGCCGCCTCGCGGACATGTCCACGCTCGTCGAGGAGTCCTTGTCGGTGTCGGGCATCCTGCTCGGCAAGACGATGGGCCGCTCGCACGAGCTCGTCGACCGCTTCTCCTCGGAGTCCTCCGAACTGGCTGACCTGGAGGTGCGCGCACGGATGGCGGGACGCTGGCGGATGGCCTCGGTGCAGATGAGCTTCGCGATCATGCCCGCCGCCGTCTACTGGTTCTCCGGCTACTCCATCGTCCACGGCCAGAACGTGATCTCGATCGGCACCGTCGTCGCGTTCACGACGCTGCAGACGCGCCTGCTCTTCCCGATGCAGCAGCTGCTGTCGGTAGGCCTCGAAGTGCAGACCTCGCTGGCGCTGTTCGCTCGCATATTCGAGTACCTCGACCTGCCCGTCGACATCGAGGAGCGCCCCGACGCGCGCACCTTGAGCGGCGTGCGCGGGGACGTGCGGCTGGAGGACGTGTGGTTTCGCTACGACCCCGACTCGCCCTGGACGTTGGAAGAGATCACGGCGGAGATACCGGCCGGCACGCGCACCGCGCTCGTCGGCGAGACCGGCTCGGGCAAGACCACGCTCGCGTACCTCGTCGCGCGGTTGTACGAGCCCCAGCGCGGCTGCGTGAGCATCGACGGCGTTGACATCCGCGACCTGACCCAGCAGTCGCTGGCGGCGACGGTCGGGCTCGTCTCTCAGGAAACGTACCTGTTCCACGCCTCGATCCGCGAGAACCTGCGCTTCGCCTGTCCGGACGCCAGCGACGAGCAGATCGAAGACGCCGCGCGCGCGGCACAGATCCACGAGCTGATCTCCTCGCTGCCCGACGGCTACGACACGCCCGTGGGCGAGCGCGGCTACCGCTTCTCCGGCGGTGAGCAGCAACGCATGGCGATCGCACGCACCGTCCTGCGCAATCCGCCCGTGCTGATCCTCGACGAGGCGACCTCCGCCCTGGACACCGAGACCGAGCGCGCGGTCCAAGCGGCGCTGGACGATCTCTCGCGTGGCCGCACCACGATCGCGATCGCCCACCGCCTGTCGACGATCCGCGACTCCGACCAGATCCTCGTACTCGACTCCGGCCGGATCGTGGAGCGCGGCACGCATGAGGAGCTGCTGGAGCACGGTGGGCGCTACGCGGCGCTTTTGAGCGGGGTCGACGTCGCCGAGAACCGGATCGCGGGCTCGGGCGCGGCGCTGGCATGAGGGCCGTGAGGTGAGGTGAGGTGAGGTGAGGGGTGTAGAGGAGTATTAACTTTTTTACTAGCGTGCTCCATAGTATCTACGTACAAATACTATTGTATTGCTAAGCCGTCGCGTCGATGTTCAGGCGCACATAGTCGACGATCACCGGCTTGCCAAGCTCGGCCATCACCTCGCCCATGAACGGCTCGCGCAGACGCTCGGGCAGGTGCTGGACATGCGGGCCTAGCACGATCGTGGACAGGAACTCGCGCGGGTGCTCCGGCTCGGTGGGCGCGTCCGTGAGCCAGCACTCGGCGGTGGCGAACCCGGCCGCTCGCAGCCGCGCCTCCGTGTCGGCGGTGCTCGCGTAGTTCCACGGGGGCCGGAAGTCACGGAAGCGCTCCACGTAGGGCTCGCGCTGCATGACCACGGCGGCGCGACCACGCAGCTCGGTGATGTTGCCCTCTCCCCCACACTGCGCGCTCAGCCGCCCACCGGGACGCAGGACTCCGTGCAGGCGGCGAAACAGCGCGTCGTGATCGGCGACCCAGTGAAACGTGGCGGTCGACAGGATCGCGTCGACGGGCTCGTCGAGCTCGAGCTCCAGCAGGTCGGCTCGGCGGATGTCCGCGCCGGGTCCGAGCCGCTCGCGCGCCGCGGCGACCATCGACTCGGACATGTCCACCGCTATCACCCTGCCGCGCGGCAGCCGCTCGATCAGTGCTTCGGTGATTCGGCCCGAGCCGCAGCCCGCGTCGAGCACCGTCTCATCGCCGGTGAGAGGCAACCGGTCGAGCACAGCCTGGCCCAGGGCTTGCATCGGTCCGGAGATCCGATCGTAGGCCTGACCGTCCCAGGCGCGTACCTCTGTTGACATACGTGTGTACGTTATCACGGACGATCATCGACGACGCCTGCGTCACGGGACGGCCCCGCTGAGCCTGGCTTATGAAGCGCGGGTGGCGAGCTCCAGCAGCGCCTTCGAGAGCTGTCCCCCCTGCCAGGCGAGCGGCGATTGACCGGGATCCTCCACGATCAGCCTCGCACAGGGGATCGCCCGCGCGTAGCGTTCGCCCACGGCGAGCGGGTGACCGGGGTCGGCTTCGTCGCGGCTTGCGACCACGAGTGTTGGGGTCTCTATCGCGCTCAGCTCCTCGATGCGCTCGAACGGGCGCGAGCGCGGCACGACCTCCAGCGCGTCGGCGACGGCCTCAGGGCGCTCTTGGGCGGACAGGCGCTGGCGGACTACGGTTTCTACCGTCGCTCGCCATGCGTCGGGTACGGGCGCAAAGTCATATGCCTCGAGGAACCCCTCCACCCCACCTTCGCGCAGGCCGCGCGCGAGCGCGTCCCAGCCGGCAAACGCATCCGGCTCGGTCATGTCCGCGGCGGGATCGTAGGCAGGCGTGATCAGGCCCAGCGCCATCACCCGCTCGGGGTGGTGGAGCGCGAATCGCGCGATCGTGTGCGCGCCCATCGAGGCGCCGGCGAGGATTGCGCGCTCTATGGCGAGTGAGTCGAGGACCGCCAGCAGATCGCGCGCCAGGCGCTCATACCCATACGCGCTCGGATCGTGTGCGGGGGCCGAACGGCCGTGGCCGCGCGCGTCGTAGGAGATCACGCGCAGGCCCGAGCGCTCGAGCACGCGCGAGCCCATCACGACATAGCGACGCGTCGCGGTCAGACCATGCAACAGGACGATCGGCGGGCCGGCTCCGTTACGCTCCCCAGCCAGCGTCACTTCGTCGTTTGTCTCGATCCCCAAGTCAATGGAGTCGGGACGTTCAGTGCCCATGCGCGAACCCTCAGGCATGCACGGCGGCGTGCGTGCGAATCAGCTCGGCCGAGCGTTGGGGCTGCTCCCGGAAGAACAGGTGACCGACACCGTCGAAGATCTCCAGGCGCGCGCCGGGTATCAGCCCGGCGATCATGCGGCCGTTCTGGACCGGGATCAGCTCGTCGAGCGTGCCGTGGATGACGAGCGTCGGCAACGCGATCTCGTGCAGGCGCGCCGAGGTGTCGTGTTCGACGATCGCCCGCCCCTGCTCCATGATCACCGCAAGGGCCACGCGCCGGCGCAGCCCAACCTCCAGAAAACACGCCCAGGCCTCGGGGTCAGCCGCGAAGCCCGGAGACACGTTGGCCTCCCAGGAGGCGCGGATCGCGCGTTCGCGGTCGCCCGAGGCCCTTCCCTCAGCGATTCGGAGCCCGACTCCTTCAGCGGAGAGCGCGCTGCCCTCGCCGCCGCAATAGGTGCAGCCGAGCGTGAGTGAGCGGATGCGCTCGGGATTGGTCAGAGCGAGCTCCTGCGCGACCATTCCGCCCAGTGAGATGCCCAGCACGTGCGCGGATTCGACCTCGAGCGCGTCGAGCAGGCCCACCGCGTCCTCGGCGAGCTGGGCGGTCGTGATCGGTCCCTCCAGGCGGCTGCTCGCGCCCACACCACGATGGTCGTAGATGATCGTCTCGAAGTCACGGCGCAGATCGTCGAGGAACGCGGCGGGCCAGTGGGAGAACGTGCCGCTCATCCCCATGATCAGCAGCAGCGGCGGCCCGGAGCCGGCGCGCTCGTAGCTGAGCTCGATCTCACCGACGCGTGCCAGCGGCATCGCTCGATCCTATACCTGCAACGACAGCTGATCCAGCACTCTGCGCGAGTCGGACATTCCCGCGGGGTTGTCAACTGTTTCCGCGGCGGCCAGGCTCGACGTTGCGGGAGTGTCGGCGGTGGCGGAGGAGGCGGAGGCAGAGGTCAGCCCGGCGACCCTCACGCCGAGCAGTCGCACCGGCCGCAGGGGCTCGTACTCGGCGAGCAGGCGCAGAGCGACGGCGGTCACCTGCTCGACGTCGCTGGTGGACGTATCGATCGTATGGGCGCGGGTGACGGTGGTGAAGTCGTCGAGGCGAACCTTGATCCCGATCGTGCGCCCACTGCGCCCGTGGGCGGCGAGGCTCGCGCACAGCTCATCGGCCATCACGCTCAGCGACTCGCGCATCACGGCCGGGTCGTGGACGTCGTAGTCAAACGTCCGCTCGCGCGACTCCGAGACAACCTTGCGCGCGGCGCCGACGACGCCGTCGTGCTCGAAGCGCGCGCGGCGCCCCAGCTCGACCCCGAGATTTGGGCCGAACCGCTCGACAAGCACGTGTTCAGACGCCACGCCGACGTCCGCGAGCGTGGCGAGTCCCAGCTCGGTCAGGCGCGCCGCGGTCTTCGGGCCGATCCCCGGCACGAGCCCGGGCGGCGCCTGCGCGAAGCGCGCACACGCCTGCTCGCGCGTGAGCACGACGAATCCGGCGGGCTTCTCAGCGTCGGAGGCGACCTTTGCGACGAGCTTGTTCGGCCCGATCCCCACCGAGCACGTCAGCTCCGTCTGATCCCTGATCTCCGCGATCAGCCGGCGCATCGCCGCGCGCGGCGAGAACAGACCGCTCAGGTCGAGATACGCCTCGTCGAGGCCGACCACCTCGACCCGCTCGACATGCGCGCGCACGAGGTCCATCACCTGGCGCGAGGCCTCGCGATAGGTCGTGAAGTCCGGCGGCAGCACCACCGCCTGCGGGCACAACCGGTGTGCCCGAGCGGCGGGCATCGCCGAGCCGACACCGTACTTCCTGGCCTCGTAACTGGCTGTCGTCACCACAGCGCGCGGCCCGCTCCCCGCCACAATCACCGGCTTGCCCTCCAGCTCGGGATGGCGCCGCAGCTCGATCGAGACATAGAAGGCGTCCATATCTATCACTGCGATGCTATAGTCCTCGGGTGGCATCGGTCTCAAATCTAGATCGAGGAACGGACGTTGCGGGAGCGCCGTTCGACGGCTACATCCGCGTCTCGCGGGTCGGCGATCGCTCTGGCGAGAGCTACATCTCCCCCGCCACGCAGGAGAAAGCGATCCGAGATTGGGCGCAGCGCCGCGGCGAGCGCCTGGAGCTCAACCCGCCCGAGGAGAACGTGTCCGGCGGCACGATGGACAGGCCGATCCTCAACGCGATCATGGAGCGCATTCGTCGCGGGGAGAGCAAGGGCATCGTCGTCTACCGGCTCGACCGCTTCGCCCGCACGCTGATCGGCGGCTATACGGCGCTCAGCGAACTGGTGGAGTACGGCGGCGAGTTCGCCAGCGCGAGCGAGCCCCAGTTCGACTTCACGATGCCGCAGGGGCGGCTGTTCCTGCAGCTGTCGCTGGGCATGGCGGAGTACTTCCGCGAGCTGAACAAGGAGAACTGGGAGACCGCGGCCAGGTCGGCCGTCGAGCGCGGCGTCCACGTCGCCCCCTACGGCGCCTTTGGATATGACCGCGGGGCCGACGGACGCTTCACGCCCAACGACGACGCCCCGTTCGTCCAAGAGGCGTTTCGCATGAGAGGCGAGCAGAAGCGCACATGGAGCGCAATCGCGAAGTGGCTGCAGGAGGTGGCACCGCAACCGGACCGGGATTGGACCGCTCAGGCGGTACAGCGCCTCTGCGCCCGGCGGATCTATCTGGGCGAGGTCTTCTGGTCGGCCAAGCAGAACAAAGGTAGGCGAGTCCCGGCCATCAACCAGAACGCTCACCCGGCGCTCGTGAGCCCGAAGCTGTGGGAGTCCGCGCAGATGGACCCCACCAACGCGTTCGGCGGCCCCGGCAACGCCAAGCCCGGCACCCCGCTGCCTCTGCTCAGCGGCGTGATCCGGTGCGCCGGCTGCCGCTATCTCATGTCTCAGGGCTGGGTCGTGTCCGGCGAGAAGAAAGTGCGGGTCTATCGCTGTCGCCGCAACCACGCGGCCGGCCGCTGCTCCCACCCTTCGGCGGTCGTCGCAGACACGGTCGAGGAGTACGTCGAGAGCGCCATCTGTACAGAGCTCGAACGCCTGCGACCCGAGTTCCGGGGAACGTCGGTCGATGAGGGGATGGCCGCCGCGCTCGGCGCGCTCCAGGACGCTCAAGAGAATCTGGACGCCTTCCGTGAGAATACCGAAGCGATACGCCTGCTTGGAGACGACTGGAGCACGTGGCTGGCCCAGTACGTCGATGCTGTCTCGCAGGCCGAGCAGCGGATCGACGCGCTCGGCGCTCGTGCGGCCGTCGACGCACACGGACTGACCGTTGAGGCACTGAAAGCCCTGCCGCGCGAGGAGAAGCAGCAGGTGGTCAGGGCGTTCGTGGACGTGGTCTTCCTACGACCGGCGAAGGGAGGTCGCGGTCGCCATGCCGCGCCGGTGAGTGACCGTACGCTCCTCCTCTGGAAGGGCACCGGGCCGTCGGACCTTCCTCGCCCTCGCCGGCGCGGCGGACCGATTCAACCGTTCATCTGGCCGGACGAACGTGAACTGCACGCCGGGGTTGACGCTGCGTAGCGATCGGGCGAGCTGAGCCAGCCCCAACCGCAGCGCCTGCTCGGACATGGGTCTGTGTGCCATGCCGATACTGACCACGAGCAGGTCAGACCGGCCAACGAATCAGACTCAGCCCCTTGCCCTGACGTTTGCAGACAAGACCGACTGCTCGGTCAGCCAGTCTCGTCTCGGTGAGCACCGCTTCGAGCCCAGTATCGTCCATGTAACGAAAGCGTAAGCGTTCAGTTGGTTGGGGGTCATAGCTGGACTTCGTCGAACTTCGAGGTGTGGAGCGTGGAGGCTGAGGCGATCTTTGACGCGGGGCGTGGGGCTGTAGTCGAGGTGCTTTTGGCGATGGGTCGCCGGATCGTGCAGTTGGAGGCGCGGGTGGAGAAGCTCGAGCGTCAGCTGGCTAAGAACTCGGGTAATTCGTCGCGGCCGCCGAGCTCAGATCCGTCGCGGCGTGTTGCGGGGCGTGGCAAGGATCGTTCGGGGCGCAAGCCTGGCGGGCAGCCCGGGCATGAGGGTCACGGGCGGCCGCTGCTGCCGGCGTGGGCGGTTGATGAGTTCATCGAGCATTGGCCGGCGAGCTGCGATTGTGGCCATGTGTTTAGCGAGGCGGAGCGGGTCGCGCCGGGTGAGCCTGCGCGCCACCAGGTCGAGAGCTGCCTGTGATTGCGGTCAGGGTCAGCGAGCATCGCTGCCAGCGTGTCCGCTGCCCTCGGTGCGGCGCGCGCGCCGCCCGGGCCAGCTCCCGCAAGAGCTCGCCGGGAGCCATCTCGGCCCGCGGTTGCAGGCAGCGATCGCGACTGTGTCGGTGCGCAACCGTGTCTCGCGTCGTGACGCGGTCGAGCTCGACCGGCTGACCGGCAGCGGTGCCGAGCGCTACGAGCCGCGCTTGCGCGGCGCAGGTCTTGGGTCGGCATCGGACCGGGCTGATGGCCACAATGGCATCTCGGGTCGAGGTCTGTCGCGGCTACGTTCGTTGCACGGCGCACTGGAAGGTCAGATATCCCGCCGCATCGGCTCGCTCTGCACATGGGTGCAAGCGGGCAGCACGGTAGTCCTCGTTGCGATCACAGTGAGCAACGGTAGAGCCGTAGAAGGCACCTACAAAGGTCTTCGTAGTGGACTGAGTTGCGCTGGAGCGTGCCGCACACGGCGCTAGGCTTGTCCGATGAGCGTCGAGGAAAGAACCGTAGATGCGCCCGAGTCTTGGCCGGATATAGCGACGCTTCGGGATCTTGGCAAAGACGGGCGCGTTGTACTCCTGCCTGATCAGATCACCTCTGTGAATGGCGCAGTGACCGCGGCTTTCCGCGATGACGCCCAAGCACTTCGCGTAGCGGCCCGTCGGGCGGGGCTCGAAGTCACAATGTCGATGCCCGATGGTGCGGTAGCCAGTGTTTGGCGCGAGCATGACGCGACATGGGTCGTGCCGTTCGTCCTCAGTATCCCGGTAGGAGTGGCTGCGAATCTCGTCGCCAACGAGATCCAACGCAAACTCGATCACTTGAAAGCGAACCGCGGGGGTCTGCCGATGCCCACGGTCAGGTATCGCGAGGTCACCATCGAGGCAGATAAGGCGCGGCTGCGCGAGATCGAAGGACCGGCCGACGAAGTCGTCCAGCTCCTGAACGCTGTGGAGGAGCCGTCGGGCCGGGGCGACGACGACGCACCGGACACATAACGCCCCTTCGCGACGGAATGCCTGAGCATCTCCGCATATCTGGTTACGCCGCCTACTTCGTTCCTCTGGCACCTGCCCACGAACTCCGACGAAATGGACTGCGGCTGGCATATCAAGGTGAAATGGCGGCGCGGGTGAATAGTCTGGACGCCGAGGCAAGTCTCAGGACGGCGATCGAGGAACTTGTGGACGCATTCTTGGCAGATCGCGATGCAAACGCAGACTGCTTTACACGAGCACACCAACTTGGGGCCGAAGTAAACAACCGATTTGGCTGCCTCTGGGACTTCGACTCGCGCGACAAACACTTCGTCAACAAGTGCGGCATCCTCGCGCTACACAAACGATTCGGCTTGAGCCCAGGTGGGGCGACATTGAGCGTGTGCTCAATCTGCGGCGCGTCAGACTTTGGATGCGATCACGTGGACGGCAAGGAGTACGAAGGCCAGCGATGTTCTTGGCGGATCAGGCAGTGGAACGCAGCCGAGGTCAGTGTCGTGACTATCCCGGCCGATCCACGGTGCTACCGCGTGCGGCACCCCGTCTCAATCGCGGAGGCCGAACAGGCAAATGGTGGACCGCTTGACACTGGCCAACGGCCTACCTGCAACCACTGTGCTCGGTGTATGGGTATCCACGGCCCGACAGACGAAGACCTCGATCCCTCTACATGGCCGTCGCTGACGGACGACGAGTGATATGCCGTACTACGAAGTTACCGACGACGGGGTGACGCTGACGCCCGCCCGTCTTCGTCGTCTCGTCACCAGGAGTGACTGTGAGGCTTATATGGCGGCCGTCGCTCAGACGAGTGACGCCGAGGCGCTGGCCAGGTGTGCCGCTCGTCGCAAGGATGAACACGGCTCCATCTTCCGTGGTTCGGCCGACATCTAGGCTTCGCGGGGGCGGTCGGCCATTGTAGGCCCGCGTTCGGCGATTCTAATCATCCGGCGTGTGGGCTATCTTCAGTAGATGTCGTATCGCGTGCTCAAGTGGGACGAAGCCACCAGGGATGCCGCTGGCGGGATCGACGTTCCGATCTACCCGCCTCCTGACCTCGTTTGGTCGGCTGTTTTCGACGCGGCGCACGCGGCCAGATACCACGAGGTGCGCGCCCAGGTCTACGAGAGGGCTAGCATCCACGGCTCATGTCTTGTTTTGGAGGGAGTGCCCATCGGCGCACTGGCTTCAACGCGCGCATTCTTTGACATGGTGGTCCAGAAGGCCAACCGCGAGGCGGCACGCGTCATCGAGCAGCGCGAAGCGGCGTAGCGGGATCGCGCAGGTCTACCGGTGATCGACAGTCACCGTGGTACTTCCCGTGGTACTTCAGTGAGCAAATCTGAGCTGATCTGAGAGCACCTGAGAGCAGCTAACAAGCCCTATCTGACCTGAGATGAGGTCCGGGGGCGATTTCGAGCCCAGTATCGCCCACTGCTGGAAATGAACCGGGACATTGGGGTTTTGGCCTTTCTGGGCAGCTTCAAGGTTCCAATGAGGTTCCGTTTGTGACCCGCAGGCGTCTACGATGCGCGCGGCCGGGCTATGTAGCTGTTAGCGTCGTTGTCTATGCAGTGGGAGAAGGTCGAGCCGGTTCTTCGCGCGACGTATGCCGTCCTGGAGCGCAATGAGAAGACCACCGGTGAGGAGGTCTTGCAGGAGATGGGCCGAGATCTTGGGGACGGGGACGCCGCGCGTGCTTTTCGAGAGCTTGAACGGGCCGGCTTCATCAATGCGTCTTTCAAGGGTCCCGGATTGCCCTTCTTGATCCGGACCACGGAGAGGGGCCTTCAGTACTGCGCGGGCTGGCCTACACCGGGTAGCTCGTCAACTTTTATGGACGAGTTCATGCGCGCAATCGACGAGCGCGTTCAGGATACGGCGACACCCGAGGAGCAGCGTGGGCACCTGAGCCGCTTTCGTGACGCGGCACAGGATGTCGGCCAGGGCTTGCTGACTGAGGTTGCCGCGAAGGTCATCGAGCACAAGACGAGGCTGTAGCCCTCGCTGGCGCTCGGGGTCCGGCTCTGACTGCTCTTCTTACCGCCCTACAGCCCCTCGGTGAGTTCAGCGAGGGTCGTCTCCAGCGCGTCGGCGATGCGCTTCGCGGTTGGGATGCTCGGCGCGTGCCATCCGCGCTCGATCTCGCCGAGATACTTAGGGGTTCCTTCTAAATAATTGTCGGGGAGTGCGAGGGTTTTGGCGGTCGGGGGCGTAGTCATGGGTCATCATGCCGGGGCCGATGGTCGACGAGAGCGCGATTCGGGAGCGGTGGCTGGTCGTAGAGGGGGCTTTGGATGAGCGGGGTCGTCGGATGTGGGCGGCGGCGGAGGCCTCTTCGCATGGGCGTGGCGGGATCGCGGCGGTTGTCCGCGCGACAGGGATCTCCGAGGCGACGGTCAGGCGCGGGATCGAGCAGGCGCACGGCGGCGATCATGCTCCAGCGGGTCGGGTCCGCAAGGCCGGCGGCGGGCGCAAGCGGATCGCGGAGCGCGAGCCGGGCTTGGAGCAGGCGCTCCTTTCGCTGCTTGATGGCGTTACCGCGGGCGATCCGATGTCGCCGCTTTTGTGGACGACGCTGACGCCGGAGCATCTTGCCCGGGAGCTGTGTGAGCAGGGGTTCACGGTGCACGCGAGCACCGTGCGCAGAATGCTCAAGGCAATGGGATTCACACTGCAGGCTAACCGCAAGAGCCGGGAGGGCTCAGACCATCCCGACCGCGACGCACAGTTCCGGCACATCGCGACGGTCACCGGGGCGGCGCTTGCGGCCAAGGAGCCGGTGATAAGTGTGGACACCAAGAAGAAGGAGCTGATCGGCGACTACAAGAACGCTGGCAGGGAGCTGCGCTCAAGCGGCCGTCCGATCCTCGTCAACACGCACGACTTCCCCGACGAGGAGGCCGGCAAGGCCGTCCCCTACGGCGTCTATGACATCGCCAGGGACGAGGGGTATGTCAGCGTCGGTGTCTCTGGCGACACCGCGCAGTTCTCGGTCGCGAGCATCCGCGCGTGGTGGAAGCACCTCGGGCGCAAGCGGTATCCGAACGCGAGGTCGCTGACGATCACCGCCGACGCCGGCGGCTCCAATAGCTACCGCATTCGTCTGTGGAAGACCGAGCTCCAAAAGCTCGCCGACGAAACCGGGCTCAAGGTCACCGTCTGTCACTTCCCGCCCGGCACCTCAAAGTGGAACAAGATCGAGCACCGCCTGTTCAGCTACATCTCGATCAACTGGCGCGCAAAGCCCCTCGTCAGCCGCCAGGTCGTGATCGACCTGATCACCGCGACCACCACCAGCACCGGCCTAAAGGTCTACGCCCGCCTTGACGAGAACACCTACCCCACCAAGATCAAAATCACCGACGAGCAGTTCGCCACCGTGCAAATCGAGCGAGACGAGTTCCACCCAGAGTGGAACTACACCGTAGTGCCGACAGTTAATTAGAAGCGACTCCTTAGCGTCCATACGGGCGATCCGGTGTGAGACCTGCTCCAGCGTCTCGCCGCGCTGTCGGCGAGCTTCGCGAACTGCCGCGCCGAACTGCCGCGCGACCGGGTCAGCGACCGTGCGCCGCGGCATAGGCCGGTGAGTGCTGAGGAAACATTGCACCGACAGTCTCGGGACGCAAAGCCAGCCGGAACACTCGACATGTTCCCCCTCCTGATAGGCTGCGAGCCTATGATGCGCGAAGCTCAGAGCTGTGCAGGGGGCCTCATCGCGCCTACGGGCGCGGTCCGACCGGATGCTGTCTATAGACTACGGCGCACTATCAGAGCGCGACGGGGGGATGTCACATGAGAGCGCTGACGAAGCAGCACAAGTTGGCTACCGGAGCCATGATGATCGTGGCCTTGATTGCGATCGGTGCCGCCACCGGTTGCTCCACCACCTCGAGTACTTCGAGTACTACTGCCTCTCCGTCATCGCCGGGTACTTCCGGCAATGAACCGTCGAAGAATGCCTCGGAAAGCAACACCCCAAGTGTTGGCCCGTCGGGCTCGGTAGAAGTAGACGACCTGAGATGGCGTCTGGATCATGCCAGCACCGCGACAACGATCGGGGAACCGTCCTCTGGGCTTGGAGCCAAAGCTAACGGCATCTTCGTGGTCGTCACACTCCACGTCGCGAACAAAAAGTCAGAATCCGTAACGTTGACCAGTGGCGCCATAAGCCTCGTCGCCGGGAAGAAGGCCTACTCGACCGACAGCAGTGCCGAGACCGCCCTAATGGGTCAAGGCCGCAAGACCTTCTTGATCGAAACGCTTGGTCCGGGTGTCACCCTGACAGGGAAAACGGGCTTCGACGTTGCTCCCTCGGTTTTGCACCAGCATCCACAGTTGCGCTTCAACGAGCTTGGTATCGGCACAACGCACGGCTACATAGCACTGCCTCCACTCTCCGGCGGATAGCAATATGCACAAACCACACTGGCGCAAGACGATCTAAGACCGGCCCCGATGCTTGATTTAGGACTGCGTCAAAGAACAACTCTTGGCGCTGTCGCGGCTCTTACCACAATCGCGCTGCTATCCGCGATGCCCGCTGTTGCGTCGAGCCGTCCCAAGAGATCTACGCCGTGCGTCGGCAGCATAATCTCCAAGCACGGTTTGAGCTATGAAGAGATTCACGCTCTCCGCGTTAGCTGCCGGATGGCGCGTCGCGTCGTCCATGCCTGGGTAGGGATGGTCGCCGATCACGCTCAGGACGAAGAAGAATATGCGGCAAGCTACATCGTCCTCGACGGCTGGACATGTCACGGGCAGTTCAAGCACGGCACGCCGAACCCTTATTTGAGTGTCCGATGCAACTCCTCACAGGGCGGGACTGTCACATTCATCGGCGGGTCGTGAGCTCCGCCACATGTTGATGCGACTGCTGCTGAACATAATCTGGTTCGTTCTCGCCGGGCTGTGGATGGCAATTGCCTATGCGATTGCGGCGCTGATCTGCTTCGTCCTCATCATCACCATCCCGTTCGGCATCGCGTCGCTGCGGATCGGAATGTTCGCACTGTGGCCGTTTGGGAAGACCGTTGTGCGTCGTACCGACGCGGGTGCCGCATCCGCCGTCGGCAACGTGCTGTGGTTCATCTTCTGCGGCTGGTGGCTCGCACTCGGGCATCTCCTCACGGGGATACTGCTGTGCTTCACGATCATCGGCATCCCACTCGGGATGGCGAACTTCAAGCTCATCCCCGTTTCCCTGCTGCCATTTGGGCGGGAAATCGTCACGATCGACCAGGCCAGGGCAATGGGACTCGCTCCGACTGTGGCGGTACCGGCCGACCCCTCCGCCGGCTCACGGTCAGCGTGAGGGACGATTTGTAGCTTGTGGCTCATCGCGTTCGCTCCGGTGTTCGATCGGGTTGGACGATGCGGTTGATGGCGCGGGCGATGCCCGGTATGCGGCTGGCGCGGCTCGGCGCGATCGGGTGGTGAAAGCCCGGCCCGTAGTCGCTGTCGGGTAGTTCGGGGTGCGCAAGCGATGGGGTCTGCGCGCGGCTGTTGGTCATCTTCTGAGCGAGGCGCGTGATGCGCTGGGAGTCTTGCCCTTCGGTCCCGAGGTCTTCGCGTGAGACGAACCAGCTGGTGCCCTGGCGGGCGCGGGATGCCTCGACATAGGCGGGCTCCTTACTGGTCTGCCAGCCCCCCGTCACGACAAGGGTGCGGGTGACGGTCGCGCCCTGCGCGCGGTGGATGTGGTGCGCGTATCCCAGACGCACGCGGGCGAGGTCGTCGCCGGCCAATGTTCGTTGGCGTCCGGTGATGTCGAACTCGATGAGCGCTTCTCCGGCGGGGGTGACGTGGAGGACTTCTCCTTGGCTGCCGTTCTCGATGCGCTCCGCTCCTGGCTTGTAGTGCTGCTCGATCATGGCTATCCGGTCGCCTTGGCGGATGCCGTAGTGAACGCCCGGCACTTCGACCTCCAGCTCGCCGAGTTCGCCGCGTTGTGCGCGGTAGTGCTGTGCGCGGGCATTGAGGCGGTGGATCTCCTGGTTCGAGGCATCAGAGATCAAAGCGACCTCACTTGGATCGTGGATCTCGGTGAGCGTTGCCCAGCTCTTCACGGCGTGCTCGACTGCCTGATCGCGGGTGTCCGCCATGTGTAGTTGCCCGCGTGAGTGGTAGTGCGCCATCGCGCGGTCTGAGCGTCCGGCGCGCAGGTCTGCCCATGCGCGCTGTTCTTGTGGGTCCAAGGTGCGGCGCACGTCTGAGAGTTCTGCGCATGGGGCGATCCGGGTGAGCTGGTCGAACATGCCGCCGGCGCCGATCGAGGGGAGCTGCGCGGCGTCGCCTACCGCTACGAGCTTCGCCCCAGTGCGCTCCACCATCTCCGTGAGCCGGTCGAGCCGGTTGGTGTCGGCCATCCCGGCCTCGTCGAAGTAGATCGTCGTATCCGCATCGACCTTGAGCTGGCCGCGCTCCACACGCGAGATGAGCGCATCGACGCTGAACACCTGCTGGGAAAGTGTCGGGCTGTCCCTGCCAAGCCGCTCGGCCGTCGACCACGACACGGCGACACCCAGCGTCTGACGCCCAGTTAGCTGCTCGGCCCTGGCGGCAGCGTCGAGCACGACACCCTTGCCAGTCCCTGCCGGCCCGACAAGGATCGCGCCGCGCTCGGGGCCGGTGATTACCTCAAGCGCGTGGGTCTGCTCGTCGCTGAGGCGCCCGCCGATGCGCTCGGCCACCGTGTCGCTTGCGATCTCGCGGGCTACCGTGCCAACGTCGCGGTCGGCGGCCTGGGCGAGCTTGGTGAACCTCCGCTCGATCGCCTGCTCGCGGGCGCGCACAGCGAGCGTGGTCATCAGGTCGCCCTCCAGTGGGAGGACGCGGCGCTCGGCGATCATCGACCGGGAGAACGCGAGCGCCTCGCGGGGTGAGAACTCGCCGACGGACTGCTCGAGCAGGACCGCGCGGAACTCGCCGGCCTCGAATGTCGCGCCGCGCTCGGTCAGGCGCTCCTCGACGCGATCTGAAAGGGCACGCTCCGGTCGTGACCCACGAGCCTCTGCGAGCAGTCGAGCGGGCTCATCTCCGGTGAAGTCGAAGCGCGCCGCGGTCTCGTTCCAGACCGCGTGTAGGTCGGCGCGGGTGACGAGCACCTTCGCCTTACGGTTCTCCAGCTTCAGCCGGCGCAACTCCCCACGCTCCGGCGCCCGACCCCACTTCGCACGGAAACGCTCCGCTGCCCTCGCGACCTCACGGCTGCGAGCCGAGAACGCCTCCAACAGTCCCTGTGGCACCTCTGCGATCTCGAAGTAACGCCCCTGCTTGCCGGTCCCCGCCTCGATCGCATAACCCCGCTCAGAGAGCTGATGCGCGAGCGCCGAGCGATAGTACGCGCCCATCTCCCGCGCGGAGCGGAAGACCGGCCGCGAAGCAACCGCGACGATCCGCCCGTCATCCCGCACAGCACTCGTGATGACGACATGACTGTGCAGCTGCGGGTCAGGCGCGTCGCCTTCGAGGACGCCGCGTGCGGTGGTGTGCCGGTACTCCGCCGCCACCACCTCCCGCGCAGGCTCCTCCACCACCTGCCCGCTATAGCGACGCCGCACCGTAGGGACCGTCTCGGTGAGATGCGCCATCGCCTCGCGCACCGCCGCAGCGTGTGCGGCCTCCATATCCCGACGCTGGGACTGATCCCCCAGCGCCCACACCGCGGAGACCGACTTCGGCGCGCTGAACGTCAAGTCGATCCCACCACCCCGACCACCGCCAGCGCCCTCGGGACGAAGCCACCCACCCGTCCAGGGATGGCGGCCCTCCATCAACGCGATGAAGTCCCGGCCCTCAACCGCGCTGCCCTCGATACCCAATCGCGCGAGCGTCTCAGGCGAGGCAAGCCACTGGCCAGGCGCCTGGCTCATCTCCCCGTCCGGGGTCAAGTAGTAGTCCCCACGCTCAGGCACCACCGTCTTTGACTCCAGATAGCGCGCATACCCACCGGCCTTCGCGGCACCGATGCTGGCAGCGGTCATCACACCCGATACAGACCACCACCACCCGAAAGCGGCCAACGAATTCGCACAGCGCTCGCACAGCCCCAGCAGGGGCGTGCATCTAGTCTGTTTGGGCTTGGTGCTGTACGCCAGCAGCGGGAGTCGAGAGCGGTAGCGAGCGGCGAGCGAGCAGCCCGACAGGGCTGCCGGCACCGCACGGGCGCCAGGGGCAGAAGGGAGAGCCGACGCAGGAGGCGTGGTCATGGGCGGGCCGAGAGCCGGGTACTAGCCGGTGTTGTCGTTGAGGCTTCCGCAGCGCGCCCTACAGTCCCGTGCGATGACCCCAAGCCACGGTGCACCGTTCCGAGGATTCCACGACGACGAGGAGTCGCCGTTCTTCTGCGCGGCCGGACACACCCCGGAGGAGACCTGGGACGTCAGCGTCGACCGGCTGGCCCAGCTGCTCGTAAAGCTCGGGCCCATCGCGAAGTCGGGAGCGATCGAGATGTCCCCCGAACTGCTGTGCTCGTGGCACCGCGAGATCTTCGGTGAGCTCTTCCCCGACCGCGCCGGACGTTTGCGTGGTTTCCGAGACGGCCAGGCCGAGCACGTGTACTTCGGCGTTCACGACCGGGGCTACCGTGGAACGACTCCGCGCGAACTTCGTCGGCGCCTGGGCAAGATCTGCACCGAGTTCAACACCGCCGCCGTCGCCATCCGCGACTCTGCTCCCAACGACAGCAACGACGCCGTTCACGCCGCGACGCGGCTGTACGCCAAGGTGCTGCGGGCTCACCCGTTCGTCGACGGCAACCTCCGGGCGGGGTACGTCTCTCTCAACACGGGCCTGCTCACGCTCGGCCTCGACACGGTCGAGTTCACCGACCTCGAGCTCCATGACGAGCTGCTGGGCATCGCATTCGTCGGCAAACACGACCCCTACCGGCCGCTCGCCGAACACATCGCCGAGACCATCGGCGACACCAAATCCGGTTGACGGATGTCCTATCCTGGAACCATGAGCAAACGCACCAACACCAACGATTCGCAGAGCAACGGTTCGCAGAGCAACGGTTCGCAGAGCAACGGTTCGCAGAGCAACGGTTCGCAGACCGCCTACGCCGTCATCGACGGAAAACGCGTCCCGCTCGACTACGCCGCCGCGCGCCGCCTGGCCCTGAACGCCCACCTGCTGGCTCTCGGCGACCCCAAGCGCGCGGCCCAGATGGTTGCCGAAGCCGAGCGCGCCGAGCGCGAGCGAATCACGGCCTGAGCCGCACCGTAGAAGCTGCACTCCTCAAACTCTGGCTCTCCAGGGCTCGATAGCAGCGCAGTTGCAAAGGCGTCCGCGTCCAGGTGGGCGACTCTCAACTCGCTTGGATCGGCAGGCACGATCCGCCGAATCTAGCGCCGGGGGCGGCGGGTTCGATGGAGGCTCAGCGCCTGGCTCGCAGGAGCTCTGTGAAGAAGCCCTTGCCCAACACGCTCAGGGTCAGCAGCGAGCCGAACAGCACGATCGCGTCGATGCTCTCCCGGCCCTGCTTGGTCCAGTAGTCGTCTTCGAGGTTCAGCCACAGCGCGAACTCGTCCAGCGTGAGCGCCGCGCCGCTCCCAAACGCGCTCGCGGTCACTCTTGAGGACCAGCGTTCCTCGTTGATGCCGATCTCCAGCAGCCACAGGTACCCGACCGTCAACAGGCCCGTGATCCCGAAGGTCATGTGGTGGATATGCCGCCCGCCCGGGGTGATGTTCCTGAACGGTCCCCGTTCGGCCCGGATCGCGTGAGTGATCCCGCGCACCGCCGCAAACGTCACGAAGAACGAGCCGGTGGAGAACAGCTGACGCTCCTTACGGCGGTCGCCGAAGTGCTTGTAGTACAGCCCTCGCAGATCCCGCTCGGCAGCGAACCGCCCGTTGGAGTGCGGCGGACCCGCGGGCGTGGACGAGGGCGGGGTCTGACGATCGGTGTCCATGAGGCGTTCGAGCATAGTTGACTTGCCACATATGGTTCGTGTGAGCGACTACAACAAAGGACAAAGCCATGGATGCCGTGAACCATCAGGTCAGACTCGCCGCCCGTCCCGCCGGGCTGCCGAAGCCCAGCGACTGGTCCTATACCGAGGAGCCCATCCCCGAGCCGGGCGAGGGCGAGGTGCTCGTCAAGATCCTCTACATCGGCCTCGAGCCGGCGATGCGCGGGTGGATGAACGAGAGTCGCTCATACATCCCCCCGGTCGGAATCGGGGACGTCATGCGTGGGTTCGCGGCTGGCGAGGTGATCGCATCCAACCACCCCAACATCGCTGTCGGCGATCACGTCAGCGGTCTTCTCGGTGTGCAGGAGTACGCCGTGGCCAACGGCGACGGGGTCTTCAAGCTGGACACCGGACTCGCCCCACTCGAGACCTACCTCGGCACGTTGGGCATGCCGGGGATGACCGCGTACTTCGGTCTCATCGACATCGGCCGCCCCGCCGAGGGCGAGACGGTCGTGGTGTCGGGCGCCGGCGGCGCCGTCGGCGGAGCCGTGGGGCAGATCGCGAAGATCAAGGGCTGCCGGGTAGTGGGAATCGCCGGCGGCAGCGAGAAGTGCGGCTACGTGCAGGAGCTGGGTTTCGACGCCGCCATCGACTACAAGTCCGACGATGTCATGAAGGCCCTTGGCGAGCAGTGTCCGAAGGGCATCGACATCTACTTCGACAACGTCGGCGGGGAGATACTCGACGCCGCCCTCGCGCACCTCGCCCGCCACGCTCGGGTCGTGATCTGCGGGGCCATTTCCCAGTACAACTCGGGCGGCGCGATGAGAGGCCCAGCCAACTACATGTCGCTGCTCATCAACCACGCGTCCATGACCGGGTTCGTCTTCTCGGACTATCTCGACCGTCTTCCGGAGGCAGCCAAGGCTCTGGGCAGATGGGTCGCCGCCGGTGAGCTGAAGTCGCGTGAGGACATCGCGAGCGGCGGCATCGACGCCTTTCCCGAGACGCTCCTGCGCCTGTTCAGCGGCGAGAACACGGGCAAGCTCGTGCTCCACGTCGCCGAGGACTGAGTCCAGGTCCCGGCCTCGGGGCGGCCCGTGACGTCGCGTTCGGGACCGGGATTGGGGTGGCTCAGGTGCGCGCGTTCCCGGATCCCAGCCGGCGGCCCGCGAACGCGAGCATGTGCTCGAGATGTTCTTCGAGCGTCACGAAGTCGTGTTCTCCGGGATACACGGTGCTATGCGCATCGGCTCCATCGGCTCGCAGGGCGGCGGCGAACGGGGCATTCTCGGACGGGTCGGCGATCACGTCGTCAGCAGCTCCATACACGTACGCGCGCAGGCCCAGGTGCGAGATCACCGAACGGTCGGCCCGCACCCGGCCCTCCAGACCGTTGAAGAAGCCGAGCCAGCTCTCCGCCGCCCCGAACTCGCTCGGATGGGTCAGCGCTATGTGCATCGCACCAAAGCCCCCCATCGAATAGCCGGCGATCGCGCGGGCGCTCCGGTCGGGGATGGTCGGAAGCATCCGGTCCACGAGCCGCTCCACTTCGAGCACATACGCTTCGTAGCGGGTGGCCCCCTGGTTCAGCCAGTTGTTCGATCCCGGCCCGCCCTGGATCATCACCGCGATCACCGGTGGGATCGTGCGCTGGGCGATCAGCCGGTCGAGCGTGCCCTGCACCCCGATCTGCAGGAACGAGCCGTCGGTCTGACCGTCCCCGTGCAGCAGGTAGATGACCGGGTAGTGCATGTTCGTGCTCGCGTAGCCGGGCGGCAGGTAGATCAGGAACGAGCCTTCGCCTCCCAGCGCCCGCGAGACGTAGCTGCTCGAATCGATCGCACTGCCCGCCCCGTCAGTGCTCACCGGCACGACGGTCGGCAACGGCTGCGGCGACTCCGCGAGCGAGCGTCCGAGCGCGATCTCCGCGGCGGACAGACGCGGAGCGGCCCGGATGCCGGCGAGGCGTTCGATGTCGGCGCGGCCGTCCAGCGCCAATCCGACGCACGCAGCCGCCAACGCGGCCAGGAGCAGGCTCGCGCCATACCGCCGCGCGAACCCGCGCCGCGGACGGAGCGTCTGCGGTATCGCCGGCTCCCCGCGACGAGGAAGCGCGGGAACCCACGGCGGCGGCAACAGCTCCACAGCCGCTTCGCCCCCGCCCGTGCCGGGCCAGGCCCAGTCGCCCGTGCCGTCCAGCCACACATGTGCGCGCGAAGATCTCACGTCGTGCATTCAACGACCGGTCAGCGCCGAAACCAAGCCCTGCACGAACGCTCCCAGCGCGACCGCAGGCTCAGCGCGTGCTCCACACCTCGCCCGTGTCGCCGAACCCGAGCGCCTGCTTGGTCGCTTCGGTGAGGTCGAATTCGCGCCCGGCCACATACGGCCCGCGGTCGATCACCCGCACCCGCACGCTGCGATCCCCGTAGCGGAGCGTCACCACAGTGCCGCACGCCAGCGTCTTGTTGGCTACCCCCATCGTCGTCCTCGTCAGCTCGCCGCCACACGCCAGACCGCCACCGCCCCCATACCAGGACGCCTCCACCAGGCGATACACGTTCAGGCGCCCGAGCGGACGACGAACCGCAAGATCCGTCACGTCGCCGGCGAAACGCAGCCGCACCCGCTCGCTGCCCGTACGCCGCGGCAGGAAACGCAGGCGAAAACGCCCCCCGCGTCCGGTCCGCGTGCTCGCGAGCGTACTCCAGCCGCGCGCGCCAAGCGCCTGCAGCGCCACCACCCGTCCGGCCAGGTCCGGCTCCAGCCTGCCCGTGACCGTGCTCGCACGGTCCGCCAGCAGGTTCAGATCGGGCCGGCGAACCACAAGCTTGGCGTGCGCCGGCGCCCCCGCCAGGCCGGCGAGCCCGGGTGCGCCGGCAGATGCGCCGGACGAGACCCCGCCCGCGGCGATTTCGATCGGGGCGAGGGGCGTTGCGGGCGCAGCAGGCTGCGCGGACGTCGCAGGGACGTACATCGAGGGAGAACCTCCTTGGTGTCCGCCTACGGGGTTAGCTGTCGGGCTCACGAGCGGCGCACACGCGAACCAAACGCGCGTCAGCCGGGCGTTACAGCCGCATCAGCGGCCGATTCGCCCCATCCAGATCAGCCTCATCCTCAGGCGATCTGGCAGTGGGTCCCCCGCTCGCGTCCATCCACGGACACGACTCGGCAGGTCGAACGTCGTAAGAGGCTAGACGGTCATGGGGACGGGCTTGTGTGACGTCGGTCACAGATGGGCATTCGGAGGGGACGGAGGGCCAGCTCCGTAAGCTAGCCGGCCGGCTCCGGAAGCCGGACTTGGAGCGCCGACAGGATCGGCTTGATGGCATGCACGAAGCAGTCACCGTCGCGGTCACCTTCTTCCCGATTGACCGCCACGACCATGCCTACGATGTTGCGTTGCTCGTCTACTACGATTGAGCCGCTATCGCCCCGCGCGGCAAAGGGGATGCCATCGCTACCGTAAGTCCACCATCCGGTGGAGTAGCGGACTTCGACATCTTCCATGTAGTGGTCGGACTGGATCGACAAGAGCTCACCAGTTGTTTCCTGCGTACTAGCACCGTGCTTCCTAACCGGTATCGCGTTGTCGTGCTCGGATTTGAGCAGCAGATCGCGGACTCCGTTCAGTGCGCCACAGCCCATTGTGTTATTGCACTCGATCTCCGTGTAGGGCTTGATCACGGCCGCGTCTACGGCTATGGACGGCAGAAACACCAGCGGGACGCGTCGTCGTAGCACGCCAAAGTCTTGCCCGTCGGTGCTCAATGGCTCTGGCCCAGGAGGCGCGAAGGAAACCGTCGCCCCATCAGGGATGTCTCGGAACAGGTGCGCAGCCGTGAGCACCAGCCGGCGATCCTGGTCGTCATCTTGCGGGATCAGATCTTCGACTAGCAGTCCATATGATCCACGGCGCGTGTGGGCGTGATCTCCGAAGGTGGCGAGGGGGTCTGCGAAGACCCAGCAGCCTGGACCTAGCAGGGCTGGAAGCTAGCAGTAGGCGAGCACAGCCCGGCGACCCTCGCGCACGATTACGGGAAGGCCTTGGAATGTGTCGGGAAGATCTACGGCATCGCAGTCGCGGACCTCTACATCGAGCGCCATTCGCCCCTCGATCTCGCGAATCCGTAACCCTATAACGCGATCGTCGTCCATGTAGCGCTGGACGAACTCTCGCTGGATGTCTGACAGGGTGCTCATTGTGGTCCTCCGCCGGGCGGCGCGTATAGCACATCGGGCGCCAACTTGCAACTCTCGCGTACTTAGACTATGGCAGACATCGGCAGGAAAACAAGCTGGGACGAGCGACTTAGTGGCATCTGTATCAAGCTCGGTCCATTCTCCCGTCACGTTGACGCGGGACCCGCGACCCGCGACAATCAGCGCAGTGGCCAATCCCGACCGTCTGTCCGCACTCGATACCGCATTCCTGCACCTGGAGGACGACTCGACCGCGCACATGCACGTCGCTTCGGTGATGGTGTTCGAGGGTCTCGCCCCCACGCCCAAGGAGCTCACCGACCACGTGCTCAGCCGCCTGCACCTGGTGCCGCGCTACCGCCAGCGGCTGGCCTACGTCCCACTCGACCAGGGGCGGCCAGTGTGGACGGACGATCCGCACTTCAACCCCCGCTACCACATCCGCCACACCGCCCTTCCCCGCCCCGCGGACGAGACGGCGCTCAAGCAGCTGGCGGGCAGGCTGTTCTCGCAGCGCCTGGATCGCTCCAAGCCCCTGTGGGAGATCTGGCTCGTGCAGCGCATGGCCGGCCGGCGCTTCGCGCTGATCGCCAAGACCCACCACGCGCTCGTCGACGGGATCTCCGGCGTCGACATCACCACCGTCCTGTTCGACACCTCCCCCGAGCCGGCCGGCACGTCGCGGCCGCCGGCGCCGTGGACGGCCAAGCCGCTGCCAGGTCCCGCCAAGCTGCTCGGCGAGGCCCTGCTCGAGCGCGCGACCGTACCCGCCGAGATGACCCGCGGCACGCGCGCGCTGCTGCGCGCACCCCGCAAGGTCGCCATGCAGGTCAAGGACAGCATCGCAAGCGTCGGCGCGACCACGCTCGCCGGCATAAGCGCGCCGGCTCCGCCCAGCCCGTTCAACGTCGACATCGGCCCGCACCGCCGCTACACGTTCGTCGACGCCGACCTATCCCTGTTCAAAGCGATCAAGGACTCCCTCGGCGGCACGCTCAACGACGTCGTGCTGGCCTCCGTCAGCCTCGCCCTCGGGCGCTACCTGCGCGCGCAGGGGCAAGACACCGAGGGACTCATCCTGAAGGCGATGGTGCCCGTGTCCGTCCGTGCCGACTCCCAGCGCGGCGCGCTCGGCAACCAGGTAGCCGCGATGTGGGCGCCCCTGCCCGTCGGCGTCGAGAACCCGGCCGAGTGCCTGGCGCAGATTCGCGACGCGATGGAGGATCTCAAGGAGTCCGGCCAGGCCGTCGGCGCCCAGGTCCTGACGAACCTCGCCGGCTTCGCGCCGCCCACCATCCTCAGCCAAGCCGCGCGCCTGCAGGCGCGACAGCGCTACTTCAATCTCGTCGTCACCAACGTCCCCGGCCCGCAGTTCCCGCTGTACCTGCTCGGCCGCCGTCTGCACCGGCTGTATCCCGTCGTGCCGCTTGCCCGCCGCCAGGCTCTGGGAATCGCCGTCATGAGCTACGACGGCCACCTCGGCTTCGGCCTGCTCTCCGACTACGACGCCGTCCCCGATCTGGAGGCCATCGCGCGCGACCTGCACCAGGCGATCGCGTCCCTGGCCCGCGCCGCCGGCGTGCGGCCCGCCCGCAAACGGCCGGCTGCGAAAGCGGCCGCGTCGCGCAAAGCCGTCTCGGTCAACGGGTCCGCGGCGCCCGCCGCCCGTGCCGCGGGCAAGGCGGGTGGGGGCAGGGCCGCGCCGCTGCGCAAGCCCGCCAAGCAGGGCTGACGGAGAGCTCGCTCCGCGATGCGCCTGGCGCTCTGCCAGATCAACGCCACGGTCGGCGACATCTCGGCCAACGCCGATCGCATTCTCGCCGGCGCGCGCTCCGCGCGCGAGGCCGGCGCCCAGCTCGTGCTGTTTCCCGAGCTCGCCCTCACCGGCTATCCGCCCGAGGACCTGCTCCTGCGCGAGCACTTCCTCGCTGACGCCCGCTCCGCACTGGACGATCTCGCCCGTGAGGTCGACGGCATCACCGCGATCGCCGGCTTTCCCGAGCTCGCCGAGTCCCGCGTCTACAACTCAGCCGCAGTGCTCGCCCACGGCGCAGTCGAGTCGATCCATCGCAAGCTCCATCTCCCCAACTACGGCGTCTTCGACGAGCGCCGCTACTTCACCCCAGGTTCCAGCGGAACGACAATCGAGGTCGGCGGCCACCGCGTCGGCCTGACCGTATGCGAGGACTTGTGGCAGCCCGGCCCGCCGGCAACCGAAGAGGCTGCATCCGGCGCGAGCCTGCTGGTCAACATCTCCGCCTCTCCCTACCACTCCGGCAAGGGCGCCGAACGCGAGCAGCTCTTCGCTCGCCGCGCGATCGAGTCGGGCGCTCACATCGCCTTTTGCGCCCTCGTCGGCGGCCAGGACGAGCTCGTCTTCGACGGCCACTCCTTCGTCCTCGACCCGGCCGGCGCGACGATCGCCCGCGCGCGCCAGTTCACCGAGGACCTGCTCGTATGCGATCTGGATCTACCGACTGCGTCCGACATGTTGCCCGGCGAACCAGTCGAGCCGGAGAGACAACCCGAACAGTTGCCGCCCTCCGCTGCCGTCCCCTCAAACCGCCTGCAAGAGCCGCTCGCGCCCGCCGAGGCAGAGGTGTACGCGGCGCTCGAACTGGGCCTGCGCGACTACGTCGACAAGAACGGCTTCTCCCAAGTCGTACTCGGGCTCTCCGGTGGGATCGACTCCGCGCTCGTCGCATGCCTCGCCGTTGACGCGCTCGGCCCCGAGCGCGTCAACGTGGCGATCATGCCCTCGCCGTACTCCTCGGTGGCGACGCAATCCGACGCCCACGCACTGGCCGCAGCGCTCGGGGCACGAGCCCACGAGCTGGGGATCGAGCCCGTCATGGACGCCTATGCCGACACGCTGCGCGATGAGCTCGACCTCTCCCCCAAGGCCAGCCCAGGCCAGCCGGATGTGGGAGCGGGCAGGTCCCAACCCGTTCACGACCTGACCGAGGAGAACCTGCAGGCCCGCATCCGCGGCAACCTGCTGATGGCCCTCTCCAACAAGCACGGCTGGCTCGTGCTCACGACGGGCAACAAGTCTGAGATGTCGGTCGGGTACACGACGCTATACGGAGACCTGGCAGGCGGGTTCGCCGTCATCAAGGATGTGCCCAAGACACTCGTCTACCGCCTGTGCGAGTGGCGCAACTCAACCTCGGGCGCACCGACCGCCGGCCGCGACGGAGCGGACGGCGGGACGCCCCCCACGCGCACAGGGGAGCCGCCACCCACGCGCGCGTCCGCGCCGATCCCCGCCTCGATCCTGGCGCGCGCACCCTCCGCCGAGCTGCGCCACGACCAGCGCGACGTCGACTCGCTCCCACCATATGACCTGCTCGACCGCATCCTCCACGGCTACATCGAGCTCGACCACGGCCGCGAGCAGCTGATCGCCTCGGGCCTGCCCGAACGCGAGGTCGACCGGACGATCCGCCTCGTCGACCTCGCCGAGTACAAGCGCCGCCAGGCCCCTCCCGGCATCAAGGTCACCACGCGCGCCTTCGGCCGCGACCGCCGCATGCCGATCACGAACCACTACACCGGCCTGTGATGCGCCGCCGACCCGCGCTCGCCACGCTCGCCTGCGCGCTCTGCGCGCTTGGGCTCGGGGCGTGTGGCAACACCATCCAGGACCAGCCGATCCCGCACAACGAGCTCGAGAGCCTCATGCTCGCGCCCTACCCCGTCTACTGGCTCGGCGGCACGTTCCACGACCTCGCCATCACCGAAGCCTCGCGCGATCCCAGCGGGTCCTTCACCGTCCAGTACGGCGACTGCCTGGAAGGCGGGCAGTCCACCTGCGTGACGCCATTGAAGATCGTCACCTCCCCGGACAACGGCTTCGTTCCGGGCGAAGGCCCCGCCACCTCCCGCACGACGACCTCCCTGCGCGGCGTCCCCGGCTTCCTCGCCGAGCGGGGCGACGCGATCTCGATTCCCACGGGCGGGGTGATCCTCGACGTCTACGCCCACACCCCCGCCCTGGCCCTCGCCGCCGCCGCCACGGTCGTACCGATCAACTACCCCGCCTCGCCCCTCTCGCCGCTGCCCGCGCGGATGCCATACACAGGTTTCGGCTCCCGGCCTCTCCCCTCTCAGACGCCCAATCCCCTGAAGGCCCTCGGCTGAGAAGCCCGCGCGAGCCCAGGGGGCTATCGGCCCTCAGAGAACGGGCGTACCGCGATCGTCATCCGCGTCACGGCACACGTCCGGCCCTCGTCGTCGCTGAAGGTCACATCCCAGATCCAGGTCGTGCGCCCGCCGTGCAGCCGCTTGGCGTGCGCGTGCACCGTCCCCTGCGTGATCGGCCGCAGAAAGCTCGTGCTGTTGGACATGCCCAGCGCCGTCTTGCCCTCCGCCATCACCGCGGCCGCGGTCACCAGCGAGCTCATCGACTCCGCCAGCGACGCATAGAGCCCACCGTGCACCAATCCCCCAGGCTGCTTTATCTCCTCGCGCACGGCCACCCGGGCGCGCACCTCGGTCTCCGAGAGCTCGACGAACTCCAGGCCGTAATGGCGGTCGTATCCCGTCACCGCCTCGTTCAGATGCTCGGCGGTGGGGAGACTCGGCGTTGCCATCGCGGCGCCACGATAGCCTACCCCGGCGATGCCGCGACTCGACGACCTCCCCCCCGACCTGCGCGCGACGCTGTCCCTGCTCGTGGACCGCGGCAAGAGCTACGCCCAGGTCGCCGAGCTGCTCGGCATCCCCGAGAGCGCCGTCCGCGACCGCGCTCACGCGGCGCTCGACGCGCTCGCCGGCGCTCCGGGGGGACCGGAGTCCGCGCCCGCTCCACCGTCCGGTCCGCCGGGCGCATCCGGGGCGCCGCCTGGGCTGCCCGTCTCCAGGCGCGGCGGCGCGGCGCTGCTCGCCGGGATTGTCATCGTCGTGGTCGTCGCGATCGTCCTGCTCACCAGTAGTGGTGGCGGCAGCTCGCATAACACGAGCACCGCCACCGGCACCACCGCGAGCTCCACGAACACGACATCGACCGCATCGACGGGCACGCAATCGAGCGCCTCGAAAACCCCCACAGTCACCAATCAGCTGACGCTGACCTCCCCCGAACCATCCAGCAAAGCGATCGGCATCGTCGAGGTCCTGGCCGAAGGCGCCCAGCGCGCCTTCTACCTAGCCGCCGAACACCTGCCACCCTCGCAGGGATTCTCCTATCTGATCTGGCTCTACAACTCACCCACCAGCGCCGAGGCAATCAGCAAGGCTCCGGCGGTCGGCTCCAACGGGCGGCTGCAGGGAGGCGCGCTGCTGCCATCCAACGCCGGCGACTACCACCACATCCTGCTCACCCGCGAGACCGGCGAACACCCCACCCACCCCGGCCCCGTCGCCCTAAGCGGAGCGTTCGCCCTGACGAAATAGGGCTCACGGCGCTCCGGCCGGCCCGTGAAGCGGCTTTCCGGCCGCAGAAGAATGCCCGCCCTGCGCCAGCTTGCCCGGGTTCATGATCCCGGCCGGGTCGAGCTCGGCCTTCAACGCCCGGAGGCTCGCCACGCCCTCCTCGCCGATCTCACGCTCGAGCCACTGCGCGTGGTCGCGGCCGACCGCGTGATGGTGGGTGATCGTCCCGCCGCCCGTGACGATCGCCTCGCTCGCCGCCCGCTTGACCATGCGCCACTGCT
Organism: uncultured Solirubrobacterales bacterium; assembly: GCA_963755165.1. GTDB lineage: Bacteria > Actinomycetota > Thermoleophilia > Solirubrobacterales > Solirubrobacteraceae > Palsa-744. The sequence continues at coordinate 1,418,380 of CAVWIT010000003.1, forward strand.
CGATCTCCGCTCCCTCGCGCTGGCGGGCGATGAACGTGTAGTACAGCGAAGCCCCCGTCTCGTACAGGTGCGAGATGTGGCACATCACGATGCCCGGCGTCCCCTGCTCCGCCAGCGCCCCCTCGATCGCGCCCGCCACCGCGTCGTGCAGCCTTCGCACGTTCGACCAGCGCGTCGCCGTCTCCAGCGTCTCGACCATCACGCCGTGGTCCAGCAGCTCATCGCGCAGGTACGGCGCCTGGAAGCGCCCCTTCAGCCACGCCCTGCCCGGCGAGCCCCCAAGCGCCAACCCTCCGTTGTCGCGCGCCAGCTCGAGCGCGCGCCCACGCCTGGCCTTCACCTCATGCGCGTTTCCCTCGAAACCGAGGATCGCGATGCACCGCTCGGCTTGTCCTTCCCCGTATCCGCGCGCGCCGAGATACGCCCGCCCGAGCCGGCCCTTCAGCCCCCCGTCGCCCGCCAGGACCATCGACATGCGCGTCTCCGCCGCATCCGACAGCCGCGCGACGTCGGGCAACGCGTGCTCCTGCGCCATCGCCCGAAACGCATCGATCCCCGCGGCGAAGCTCTCGAACATCACCCCCTCATACACCCGCTCCGCCGGCGCCTCGCGCACCCGCAGCGAGACCTCGTCGATCACTCCCAGCGTCCCCTCCGAGCCGACGATCAGCTCGCGCAGCCCCGGTCCCGCCGCGCTCGCGGGCATCGCATCGAGCGCGATGTCCCCCGCCGGCGCCGCCATCCGCAGGCCGAGCACCATCTTGGCAATGCTCCCGTAACCGCTCGAGGCCTGCCCCGCCGAGCGGCTGGCCACGCATCCGCCCAGCGTCACGTACTCGTATGACTGCGGCCAGTGCCCCAACGTCAGCCCCTCCGCCGCCAACCGCCGCTCGAGCTCCGGCCCCCGCATGCCCGCGCCCACCGTCACGATCTTCGACTCGCGGTCGAGCTCCACCATCTCGCCGATCCGGCGCATATCCAGCGCGATCACCCCCGCGTGCCCGTCGCTCAGCGGCTCGACGCCCCCCACCACGCTCGTCCCCCCGCCGAACGGCACGACCGCCAGCTCGTGCCGGGCGCACACCTCGAGCACCGCCCGCACCTGCTCATGTCCCGCAGGCAGCACGATCGCGTCCGGCGCTCCCTCGGGCGTCCCCGCGCGCATGCGCACGAGATCGACATACCCCTTTCCGGCCGCATGCCCCACCCGTTCGGAGTGATCGTCCCTCACGCCGTCTGCCTCCACGATCGTCTCGAGACTCGCCTTCGCGCTCTCTCCGAGCCGCGTCTTCGGCAGCTTCACCGCGCCCAGCGCGACAGGTGGACGCGGCGCGCCCGCCACTCCAACGGTTTCGCGCAACATCTCCAACATTCGCGGGCTCAGCGCTCGGGAGGCGTGCTCCTGATCGCCCCATCCCCACCAGCGCATCCGCGGCGGCTCTCCCGGCTCGTCGGCGCGACGGGAAGGCGGTCCGCTCAGGGGCTCAGCCACCGATCCGCTCCAATCCGTCCAGCGCCTCTTCGATCGTGCTGCCCGCCGCTTTTCGGACCATATATCCGCCGAATCGAGGGAAGAAACCGTTCAGCTTCTGTCTCAACTCGATCGTCACCTCCGTCGCCTGCTTCCCAGCCGTGACATCCTTCAGGCACACCTCGGTCTCCGCCGACCTCAGCAGCCGCGCGAACGGGCTGCCCTCCATTCGCTGCTCCCAGCACAACCGCCCGGCGCGCTCGTCGGACTCGACCAACACGAAGTCCGCGCGCACATATTTCCCGCCCGAGGTGATCAGCACCTCCGTGAACTGATCGTCGGTCACGTCCTCCACCCGACTCACCCGCGGCCACCACCGCGGCAGGTGATGCGGGTCGCGGATCGTCTCCCACAGCTCCTGCACCGGGGCGGCGATCGTGCGGGTCCTGCGTGCGCTAGGCATAGGTTTTGCTTGTGCCTCTCTCTGTTCCTATCCGACTCAGGACGCGTAGGAGATCAGCGCGTGCGCCTCGTGCGGCTCCAGCAGCGCACGCCCGCCGAGAAACTCGAGCTCGATCAGGAATCCGCACCCGGCAACCTCACCGTCCAGGCTCTCGACCAGCTCGCACAGCGCCTTCGCGGTCCCGCCGTCGCCAGCAGATCGTCGTGCACCAGCACCCTCCTACCCGCGCCCAGCGCGTCCGTGTGCAGCTCGAGCTCCCCCGATCCGTACTCGAGCAAGTACTCGGCCCTGACCGTCTCATACGGCAGCTTGCCCGGCTTGCGCGCAAGCACGAACCCCGCCCCGAGCTCGAGCGCCAGCGCCGGCCCGAGCAGAAACCCGCGCGCCTCGGCCGCGATCACGCAGTCCACGCCCAGCGGCCGCGCGTATTCCGCGAGCCCCTTTACCGCGGCTTTCAACGCGCGCGGATCGGCCAGCAGCGGCGTGATGTCCTTGAAACCGACCCCCTCACGCGGAAAGTCGGGGATCTCCCGCACGAGCTCCCGCAGATCGGTCGATGCCTGGATCATCGGACCTCAGCGCACGATCTTGCGCAGGTCGCGCACGAGCAGCAAATGCTTCAGGTGCGTCGCGACCGCCGCCAGGTTCTCGAGCGCTTCGACCGCCTCCTTGCGCCGCTGCGGGTTGCGCGAGCGCAGCGCCGGCGCGAGGATCTGCTGCAGCAGCGTCGCCTCGCGATCGGCCGAGGATCTGAACACGCGCAGGTTGCGCCCCCCTACGCCATAGCGCGCGAGCTCGGCCACCGCACCGATGATCTCGCGCTCGGTCTCGTCGAAGTAACGCACGCCCCCGCGCAGCTCGCCCTTGACCACGCCATACTCCTCCAGCTCGCGCACGAGCTTAGCCTCCGCACTGGTCTCCTCGAGCACGTCCTCCAGCGAGTACAGCGCACCGGTCGCCTCGCGCACGCTCACGCTCGTACGCCACGGACGCATTCCCTCGCGCGAGCGCTTGCCCGGCACGGGCGCGATCCCCGCGCCGTCCCCCGCGCGCCCGGTCGCCAACTCCTGGCGGATCACCCGCAACGGCAGGAACTCGTCGCGCTGCATCCGCAGGATCGTGCGCAACCGCGCGACATCCCCCTGCGTGTAAAGCCGGTAGCCGCCCGGTGTGCGCCGTGGCGTCAGCAGCTTCTGGTCCTCCAGGTAGCGGATCTTGGAGATCGAGATGTCCGGGAACTCCTGCGTGAGCGCCTTGCACACCGTGCCGATCGTGATCGACTTCTGCCGTGGCCCACCCGCTGCGCCCGGCGCGCCCTCGGTCCGCTCGAGCTCGGCGTTCAGCCGCTCTACATCCGCCTGGGGTGGCTGCGCCTGGATCGCCATCAGCGCGCGTGGAACGTCAGCTTGTACTTGCCGATCTGCACCTCATCGCCCTCCTGGAGGCGCTGGGACTCGATCCGCGAACGGTTCACGTACGTGCCATTCAACGAGCCGCAGTCGTCCAGGTGCCACTGCCCCGCGCGCTCGATCAGCAGCGCGTGATCGCGCGAGACGGTCACGTCGTCGAGGAACACATTCGCATCCGGGCGCCGGCCGATGCTCATGCGCTCCCCCTGCACGGGGAAGCTCTCACCGACGCGTCCTCCCCCAGCTCGGATCACGAGCGCCGGGCCGTGCGCGGTCACCTGCTCCAGCTCGACCGGCACCAACTCGCCCGCCTCGTCGATCCGGTAGGTCGCGGTGATCGGTTCCCCGACCCCGCCCTTCGGGCGCGGTGCCCCTCCGCCCGTGCCCTCCGCCCGCGGCAGCAGCGCGCCGCAGCGCTGGCAGTAGTTCGCGCCCTCGGCGTTGACGAATCCGCACTCCGTGCAGTGCAGGGCCATAGCGATCCTCCTTGTCCTCCGCCCCGCTTTTTTTACGCGGCGTCGGTCGGGACGGCCGTTTGACGGTTGGCCAGGATGTCGGTCAGCCGCTGCACGTCCTCACCGGTGATCACCGGCGTGACGCCCCCATCGTGCTTCTTGCGCAGCCTGTTCACCAGCTCGGCCCGCAGGATGTCGATCTTCCCGTGCAGTATCCGCCGCTGGTAGGAGATCTCGGTCTCTTCGTCGGTCAGCTCTTTGATGAGGTCCTTCAGCTCACTGTCCTCCAGCGAGCCCAGGTCTGGAAAAGTGTCCATATCTTATCTTCCTGTCGCGGTGTCCTCGCCGTCACGGATCGTCCCTCCCTGCCGGGCAACCCGGACAACTGCCACTCAGACTTTACCGTAAAGCTGAGCTTGAGGCTATGGCCGAGAGAATTCTCGCAGCTGCGCGAACCCCGAGCGCACGTACAGCACCGTCGCCGTCACCGCCAGCGTCAGCCCGATATACAGCAGCACCTCGGCCAGCCCTTCGAGCCCTACCAGCGCGAAGAAGAACGAGCCCATCACCGGCGCGACCGACAGGCGCCCGGGCCAGTTGATGCGCAGATCGACCCCCCGCGCCAGGCCATAGCGACCGAGCGCGATCATCGAGCACTCGCGCACCACCAGCACCCCCAGCGCCCACCGCGGGAGCAGCTCGAAGCGCCAGCACACCACCACGCCCGCGATCACCAGCAGCCGGTCGGTAATCGGGTCCATCAACGTTCCCAGCCGGCTGTACTGGCCGGTCACCCGCGCGGCGATCCCGTCGGCGTAGTCCCCCCAGCCGATCACGGCGAACAGGATCGCGGCAAGCGCATCGACCCCGTCACTGCTCGACAGCGCCACCACCAGGAACACGGGGATCAACCCGAGCCTCACGAAACCGATCGCGTTGGGGATCGTCCACGGGCGCAGCGGCGCTCCGGCGAGCGTCTGCGGCGGCGGCGGCCCGGACCGGTCCAGTCCCACCAGCCGGCGCAACGTCAGGGGAGACCCTGCCACAGCTCGTCCACCGCCCGGACCAGCCCTTCCGCCTCGCCGTCCAACGGTATGCCCGGCGCCGCTTGAAGTCCGCGGCGCACCTGAACCTCGATCTCGCCCGACTCCACAGCTCGCCGCCCGACGGTCAGCCGCAGCGGGCACCCGAGCAGCTCGGCTTCGGCGAACTTCTCCCCAGGACCGACCTCGCGGTCGTCGTAAATCGTCTCGACCCCTCCCTCACCGAGGGCTTCGTAGACGCGCTCGGCAGCGTCGTGCTCGGGCGTGCCGGGCTTGCCCAGCCCCACCAGATGCACGGCGAACGGCGCCAGCGCTCTAGGCCAGGAGATGCCATGCTCGTCGGCGAACTGCTCCACCGCGGCAGCCACGATCCGCGCCGGGCCGATCCCGTAGGAGCCCATCCACACCGGATGCTCCTCGCCGCTCTCGTCCAGGTAGTTCGCGCCCAGCGGCTCGGAGTAGCGCGTGCCGAGCTTGAAGATGTTCCCGATCTCGATCGCCTGCTCCACTCGCAGCGGCTCGCCGCCGAGCGTGAACGCGCCCGAGGAGGAGGAGGAGGAAGAAGAAGAAGAGAAGAGGAGGAGGAGGAGGAGGAAGAAGAAGAAGAAGAAGAAAAGGCGGGATCCTCGCGCACTGCCGGGTCATTTCTGGCCACCTCCACATTCGCCGCATATCCGTCCCGCCCGAGCACGATCCGATCCTCGCCGGCCGGGCACGGCGCCATGTACTCGTGCGCGCCGAGACCTCCCATCATCCCGACATCGGACTCCACCCTGTACCAGCGCAGCCCCATACGATCCATGATGCGGTCATACGCCCCCACATGCAGCTCATAGCGCTCCCGCAGCCCCCCCTCGTCGCGGTCGAAGCTGTAGGAGTCCTTCATCACGAACTCCCTCGTCCGCAGCACCCCCGCACGCGGGCGCGGCTCATCGCGCTCCTTGACCTGGAAGTGATAGAGGATCAGCGGCAGGTCCCGATAGGAGCGGATCGCCTGCGCGGCATGAAACGTCACCGCCTCCTCGTGCGTCATCGCCAGCACCAACTCCGAGCCCTTGCGATCCGAGAGCTTGAACAGCTCCTCGATCTCCAGCCGCCCGGTCCTGCGCCACACCTCGGCCGGCTGCAGCACCGGCATCAGCATCTCCTGGCCGCCGATCCCGTCCATCTCCTCTCGGATGATCTCAACCACCCGCTGGTGAACTCGCCAGCCCGCCGGCAGCCACGTCCACATGCCAGCCCCCATCTGGCGGATCAGCCCGGCTCTGACCATCAGCTTGTGCGAGGTCGCCTCCGCGTCGGCGGGCGCCTGCTTCTCGGTCGGCAGCAGATATTCGGAGAGCCTGGGCATCGAGTTGGCCTTTGATAGAAAGAAAGTGTTCTCATAACAACCATAAACAGAACCCCGACAAAGGACTCCCATGGCCTACACCGTTCCACCGCTCCTCTACGCCTACGACGCGCTCGAGCCGCACATCGACAAGACGACGATGGAAATCCATCACGACAAGCACCACCAGGCCTACGTCGACAAGGTCAACGCCGCGCTCGAGGGCACCCCGCTCACCGACGCCGCCATCGAGGACGTGCTGCGCGACCTCTCGCAGGTCCCGGAGGACAAGCGCACAGCGGTCAAAAACAACGGCGGCGGCCACTACAACCACACCCTCTTCTGGGAGAGCATGAGCGCTAGCGGCGGCGGCGCCCCCGGCGGTGAGCTCGCGAGCGCGATCGACGCCGTCTTCGGCTCGTTCGCAGACTTCCAAACCCAGCTGAAGACGGCCGGCGTCAATCAGTTCGGCTCGGGCTGGTCCTGGCTCGTGCATGACGGCTCCGGGCTGGCCGTCACCGGCAGCGCCAACCAGGACAACCCAATCTCAGCCGGCCACACTCCCCTGCTGGGCGTCGACGTCTGGGAGCACGCCTACTACCTGTCCTACCAGAACCGCCGCCCCGACTACATCGACGCGTTCTGGAACGTCGTCAACTGGGACACGGTAGCCGAGCGGTTCGCCGCCGCGTCCTGACGGACCGACCGACTCAGTTGCGAGAGAAGCGCCGGCCGGCCACTGGCGAGACATCCTCGTCCAGCGCCGGCCCGGCGCCGGCCGGCTCGAGCATCGACTCGAGCACCTCCCCGGCCATCTCGTCGTTCTCCGCCGCAGCTGCCTCGAGGGCGGCGATCCGCTCCGGAGTCATCTGTGTGTCGTCCTCGTTCTCGGCCAGCCAGGCGCGCGCCTCGGCGGCGGCGACCTCGTCGCGCTGGACGGTCTTGCCGGCCGCGTAGTAGCGGTCGATCTCCTTGAACAGCTCATCGACCAACTTCTCCGTCGGCACCTTCTTCAGCGGCTCGCCCTTGGAGTAGATCATGCCCATGTCTTTCGCCCCGGTGATGCCGAAGTCGGCGTGGCGCGCCTCGCCGATGCCGTTCACCGCGCAGCCGAGCACAGAGACCTCGATCGGGTCCTCATAGGCTTCCAGGCGCCGCTCGACCTCGACCACCACCGTGTCCATGTCGAACTGCAGGCGCCCGCACGTCGGGCACGCGATCAGGTCCGGGCCGCGCTCGCGCAGCTTCAAGGCCTTGAGGATCTCCCAGGCTACCTTCACCTCCTCCTCGGCGTGGAACGTGGACAGCGAGATCCTGATCGTGTCGCCGATCCCGTCCGCCAGCAAAGCTCCCAGGCCGACCGCGCTCTTCAGCGACCCCGACCACTTCGTGCCGGCCTCGGTCACGCCCAGGTGCAAGGGATACGGGATCCGCTGCGACAGCATCCGGTTGGAGGCGATCGTGTTCGGCACCGACGTCGACTTCATCGAAACCTTGAAGTTCGTGAACTCCAGCCGCTCCATCAGCTCGACGGTCTCGATCGCCGCCGTCACCAGCGCCTCAACGGGATTGTCGTACTCCAGCCGGCGCAAATGCTTGGGCAGCGAGCCCGAGTTGACGCCCACCCGCAGGGGGGTGCCGCGCTCCCGGGCCAGCGCGATCACCTCGGCGACCTTCTCCGGCCCGCCGATGTTCCCCGGGTTCAGCCTGACGCAATGCGCCCCCGCCTCGATCGCCTTCAACGCCAGCGTATGGTTGAAGTGGATGTCCGCGATCACCGGGATCGGCGACTGCGCAACGATCGTCTGCAGCGCCTCGGCGTCCTGCTCGCGCGGCACCGCCACACGAACGATATCCGCCCCGGCCTCCGCAACCGTGCGGATCTGATCCATCGTCGCCGTCAAATTCGCCGTCTCGGTCTTGGTCATCGTCTGCACCACGACCGGCGCGCCCCCGCCGATCGGGACGGAGCCCACGTGGATCTGACGCTCGGAGGGCATATAGCCTGATTCTACGATGCCCGACGTCTACGCCACCGCGCGCGGCCCGCTCGCGCGTCTGGCCTCGCCGTTCGCGGCTCGTGCACGCGCCCGCCGCCACGAGCGGTTCTTCGCGCTCACGCGGCTGCCCGACGGCGCACGGGTGCTCGACGTCGGCTGCGGAGCGCTCGGTCTGCGCGCGCTGGAGCCGGATCTCGACATCACCGGCGTCGATCTCGCCGAGCGCCCGGACTACCCGGGGCCGTTCGTGCGCGCGGACGCATCCGAGGGTCTCCCGTTCGCCGACGACGAGCTCGACCTCGTCTACTGCTCCAGCGTGATCGAGCACGTCCCCCCCGCGCGCCGCGCCGCGTTCGCCGCCGAGGTGCGCCGCGTCGGCCGCGGCTGGTTCGTGCAAACGCCGGCCTTCTCGTTCCCGCTCGAGCCCCACTCGCTGCTGCCGTTCGCACACTGGCTGCCGCCGCGTGCGCGCAGGCCCTACTGGCAGCTGGGGGCGGCCGGCGCGTGGGAGGAGATCCAGCTACTGCGGCGGACCGAGATGGAATCGCTGTTCGGTTCCGCGCTGGCAGAGCGCTTCGGGCCGCTCGTCAAGAGCTGGGTCTGCGTGCGCCCGCCTGGGTGAGGCACAGGGTCAGGGTGACATCACCCGCCGAGCCGGCTGATGTCGTTGCTGAGGCCGTTGATGAACAAAAACGCGAACAGAACGATCCCCACCGAGCTGAAGCGCCACATCGCGACGACGGAGACCCGCCGTCCGCGCAGCTTCTCGGCCAGCGCCCAGGCGACGTGCCCCCCGTCGAGCGGCAGGAACGGGAACAGATTGACGATCGCCAGGATCAGCGAGATGAGACCGAGGATCACGAGCCCGTAGCCGGCTCCGGCGGCGACGGCTTCCTGGGTGATCTGGCCGATGCCGACGATCGTGTGGACTTCGTGGCGCGCCTTAGAGCTCGTGAACGCGCGCCCGATGCCCGACAGCAGGTTGGTCGTCGCGCTCCACATCTCGTGCACCGCGACCCCCGCCGCGACGAATACGCCGAAATGCTTGGGCGCCGCGCCGAAGCTGAAGCCGATCAGCATCTTCCCGACTTCCCTGCTGTAGCGGGGGTAGATCGTCAGCGTCAGCGTTCGTCCCGCTCGCCGGACGGTCAGCCGCACCGGCGTGGCCGCGCGACAGCCTTCGGCCAGGACACCCGGACAACGATGCGCCGCGATCGCGCGCATGGCCGAGGAGACCGTCGCCGGCTTGCCTTCGACCGTGAGAATCCGATCGCCACGCCGCAGCACACCCTGGGCCGGTTTGCCCTTCTCGATCGCAAGCACCGAGGTCGTCGGGACGAGCGTCTTGATCGACGGGTTGAGGTTCCCCAGCGTCAGATCGCCGTTGAAGCTCGCGCTCACGAGGATCGCCCAGAAGATCAGAAACGCGATCAGCAGGTTCATACCGGGCCCGGCGAGAATCACGACGATCCGCTTCCACGGCGCCTGGTTGCAGTAGGCGCGCGCGGCAACCTCAGGGTCGGCGTCCTCGATCTCCTCGGGGGTCATGCCCGTGATCTTCACGTAGCCCCCCGCCGGGATCGCGCCGATCATGTACTCGGTCTCCCCCCGGCGCATGCCCACGAGCTTGGGCGGGAAGAACAGCGAGAACCGCTCCACGCGCATCCCCACCGCCTTGGCGGCGAGGAAGTGCCCCAGCTCGTGCAGCACGATCAGCGCCACGATGCCGAGGATCGTCAGGACCCAGCTCATGGGATCCAGTTTGGCAGGCGCAGGGACGGATGCCGGGGGTTGGGCGCGAGTGGCTGCTCAGACGACGTACAACTCGATGGAGCAGCCGATCGCGCTTGCGATCTGCCGCAGGTCGTCTGGATCGCTGGTGACGATCAGGTCATCACGCGCGCACGCGGCAATCACCACCGCGGCGTCTACCAGATCGCTTCCACCGCTCGCGGCGAGCGCCTTGCCGGCCGCGCGCGCCTGGGACTCGGTGAGCGGGTCGATGCGACACCCATGTACGAGCCGCGACAGCCGTGCCTGAGGACCGCCTCGCCAGGCCTGGCCCAGCACGACCGTCGGGAGTGTCGGCCGCATCCCACGATCGAGCACACGCCTGTGTAGCCGCCACATCGACCGCGAACCGCGTTCGGCCGCGATCAACGCGCCCGCGTCGTAGGTGACGCCGCTCACGCGGCGCGACGAGACGCAGGCTTGCGGCCAACCCCCGCGGCGTCGAGGATCGCGTCGGCCGCGGCCAGGTCCTCCTCGGAAAGCGGCCCATTTTCGGCTTCCCATTCCGCGACCCCAGCCAGACCGGCCTCGATGCTGCCCTCGGTTTCCAAAGCGCGCTCGGCCGCGTCGTTCAACCAGGCCGACAGGCTCATTCCCCGGCGCTCGGCGGCCTGCTTGGCGGCCAAGAACACCGGCTCATCGAGGGAGATGGACAGCTTGTGAGCGGGCATACCGAAATAGTAGCACCCGATTCCTACCGCGACTCAAGGCCATGCAATAATCCCGCGTCGCCAGCAAGGCCGAGCTGCGATGACCCACCAACAGGACGCCACCGAGCACCACCGCGTCGCGATCGTCGGCTCGGGCTTCGCCGGGCTCGGCATGGCCATAAAGCTCAAGCAGGCCGGCATCGAGGACTTCGTCGTGCTCGAGCGCACCGGCGACGTCGGCGGCACCTGGCACGTCAACACCTACCCCGGCTGTCAGTGCGACATCCCCTCTCATCTCTACTCGTTCTCGTTCGCCCCCAACCCCGACTGGTCACGCACCTACTCCCTGCAACCCGAGATCTGGGAGTACCTGCGACGGGTCTCACGCGAGCAGGGCATCAATCCGCACATCCGCTTCCACCACGAGGTCACATCCGCACGCTGGGACGAGGACGAGCAGGTATGGCGGATCGAGACCCGCGCCGGCGCGAGCGACGTGGGAGCGAACGGCTCCGGCGAGGCGCCCGTCCGCGAGCTGACGGCCGAGCTGCTGATCGCCGGACCCGGCCCGCTCAGCGAACCGAAGCTGCCCGACATAAAGGGCATCGAGACGTTCCAGGGCACGATCTTCCACTCGGCGCAGTGGAACCACGAGCACCCGCTCGACGGCGAGCGCGTCGCGGTGATCGGCACGGGCGCCTCCTCGATCCAGCTCGTGCCCCACATCCAGCCGCGGGCGGCCAAGCTGCACGTCTTCCAGCGCACCGCGCCGTGGGTCGTCGGGCACCGTGACCGCAAGACATCGCGCTGGGAGCGGGCGCTGTACCGCGCAGTCCCATCAGCCCAAAAACTCGTGCGCGCGCTCGTATACCTCTCGCGCGAGCTGTTCGTGTTCACGCTCATGCACCCGCACTCGGGCTCACTGCCCGAGCGCGCCGCGCGCAAACACCTGCGCGCACAGGTCCCCGACCCGCAGCTGCGCGCAAAGCTCACGCCGCGCTACCGCATCGGCTGCAAACGCACACTCATCTCAAACAACTACTACCCCGCGCTGGCGCAGCCCAACGTCGAGGTCGTCACCGACTCGATAGCCGCGATCACACCGCGCGGGATCCTCACCGCCGACGGGACCGAGCGCGAGCTGGACACGATCGTGCTCGCCAGTGGCTTCCACGTCACCGACATGCCAGTCGCCGCATGGGTACGCGGACGCTCAGGACATACCCTGGACGACGTGTGGCAGGGCACGCCGCAGGCGTACCTCGGGACGACCGTCTCGGGCTTTCCCAACCTGTTCATGCTCATCGGGCCGAACACCGGGCTAGGGCACAACTCGATTGTGTTCATGATCGAGTCGCAGCTGAACTACGTGATGGACTGCCTGCGCCACATCGACCGCCACGCGATCTCGACGTTCGAGGTGCGCGAGGACGTGCAGCGGCGCTTCAACGACGACCTCCAGCGCCGCCTGGAGGGCACCGTATGGACATCCGGCGGCTGCGTCAGCTGGTACCTCGACGCCAATGGGCGCAACTCCACCGTTTGGCCCGGCTTCACGTGGCCATACCGCCGCCGCACGCGCCACTTCAACCCCGCCGACTACGAGCTGCGTCGCTGTACCGTTCGGAAGCGCGAACGCGCAGAGCCGGCAACCGCATGAGCCCCAACACGACACTCTACGACGTCAACGGGCGCACCGTGTTCATCACCGGCGCCGCGCGGGGCATCGGCGCTGCGACCGCACGCCGGCTCCACGCCAAGGGCGCGAACGTGGCGCTCGCCGGTCTCGAGCCCGAGCGCCTGGAGGAGCTGGCGGCTGGTCTCGGCGATCGCGCCGCCTGGTTGGAGATCGACGTGACCGACTATGACGCGCTCCAGCGCGCGGTCCGCGACACGGTCGAGCGCTTCGGCGCCCTGGATGTGGCGATCGCCAACGCGGGCGTGCAGTTCAACGGCGCACTGGCGACCACACCGATCGAGTACGTCGAGCGCGTCCTGGAGGTCAACCTCCTCGGGGTCTGGCGCACCGATCGCGCGGTGATCGAGCACATCGCCGCCCGGCGCGGCTACCTCCTGAACATCTCCTCGCTGACGGCGATCGCGCACGCACCCATGCTCGGCGCCTACTCCACGGCCAAGGCCGGCGTCGAGGCGTTGAGCGACGCCCTGCGTTTGGAGACGCTGCCCACAGGCGCGCGCGTGGGCTGCGCCTACTTCGGCTTCATCGACACCGACCTGGTGCGGGGCGGCTTCGCCGGACGCTCAGGTCAGATCGCCGGCGCTCAGATGCCCGGCTTCATCCGCAAGCCCGCCCCCCTCTCCAAGGCGGTCGACGCGATCGAGGACGGCATCGAACGCCGCGCCGCACGCGTCTGGGCTCCACGCTGGCTCGGTCCGATGCTGTGGCTGCGGGGCTTCGTGCAGCCGCTCATCGAGCGCGGGGTGACGCGCGACCCAGGCCCGCTCGCCGAGAGCCTGCGGATGGCCGATCCGGCCAACGGCGAGACCGCCGAGCAGGATCCGCTTCTCGGCGTCGCCATGCAGGCCCTAGAGCGCTGAACCGCCTACGCGCCCAGAAACTCCTCCAGCAGCGCGTTGAACGCCGCCGGGCGCTCGATCATCGCCATGTGCCCGGTGTCCTCGAAGATCACCTTGCGCGCGTTTCCAATCAATCGCTCGTAGCGGTCCGCGTCCTTCGCCGTGACCACCCGGTCGCGGTCCCCCACACGATCAGGGCCGGGCAAGAGACCTCTCCCAAGCGATCGCGGTAGTCGTAGTTCAGATTCGCCTCGAACCCATCGATGTAGCCGGGCGCGCCCAACCCACGCACAAACTCCGCCACGAACGGCGCCGGCAACCAGTCGGAGTGGCGCGCGACGATGTTCGTCGTGGGCTCGAGCAGGCGCAGCCGCGGCCGCCTGGCGAAGAGCTCTGCGTGTGCCGCCACCCGGGCGTGGTAGGGGTTCACGATTCGCCTAAACCGGCGCATCTGAGCGACGACCTGCAAACTACGCCGATTCCGATAGGTGCTCAAGCCCGACGGAGAGACAAGCACGAGGCGCTGCACGCGCTCCGGGAAGTCGATCGCGAGCTCGACCGAGGTGAAGCCACCCATCGAGTGACCGACGAAGGTGGCCGCGCCGATGTCCAGGCGCTCCAGCAGCTGCTCGATCGTGCGGGCATAGCCTGGTATGGAGATCTTCTCCGCGGGCATCGGCGAGTCGCCAAAGCCGGGCAGGTCCACGGCGATCACCCGGTAGCGCGACGCGAACGCGCTCAGCTGCTCCAACCAAACAGTCCAGCGCCCGATCAACCCGTGAACGAACACCAGCGGCGGCCCTGAACCGAGCTCGATCACATTCAAGGGCTGCCCGTCCAGGATCACCCAGCGCTGGTGCGCACGCCAGTCGACATCTAGCCAGGAGGAAATCACGACGCCTTCAGGCGAACAGGTCGGCCGCGGTGAGGAGCAGCACGTCGTCTGCGGCTGCCTGCTCTCGGACCTCCGCGGTGAAGCCCTCACGAGCGAACAGCACACGTCTGGCGCCGGCTGCCCGGGGACCGAGCTCCTCCTGCTTGGCGTACAGGTCTTCGAGGATGTCGATGCCGGCGATACGCCGCCACTTGCACGATCCCACCAGCACGTAGCGGTGCTTGCGCACGCCGACGACATCCACCTCGATCTGACCGTTGCGTGACCACCACGACCCGATCTGCTGGGGAGCGCCAACGCTGTCCTCCACCGCGTAGGCTTCCAGCCAGCGTCGGCAGCACTGCTCGAAGGACCAGCCCATGATGTTGTCGAGGTCGGCGAGGATCTCATCGCGGACCTCCTCGATCCGCCCGGACTCCAGCCGGCTGCGGTTGTTGGTTACGTAGCGGAACCAGAAGCGGAAGTAGGGGTCGGTGATCTGATAGCTGGAGCGATTCTCGATGCCCTCGGCCGCAAGCGGATAGCGCGGGGCGACATACCCGAGGTTCTCCAGACGCTCCAGCTTGCGCACGAGGTTGCCGGTGGGCACCCCGGCCTGCTGGGCGATCTCGTTGTGGTGCGTGGCGCCTTTTGCGACGGCGCCCAGGATCGCCAGATACGTGCCCGGGTCGCGGATTCCCTCCCCCTCACGCAGCAGATGCCGGGGATCGTCATAGAGAGAGGAATCCTTCGCCAGGATCCGCTCGGCGATGATCCGCTCCAGGGCGCCTCTGCCGGCCCAGAGCTGATACTGCGGGGTGCCACCGAGGACGGCCCACCGGCGCAGCAGCTCCACCGGGTCGCTCGTGCCGGCGAACGCCGCGGACTCGCGATAGTCCAGCGGCTGCAAACGGGGTCGCGCCGTCGCCCGCCCGAACAGCGGCGCGGCGCGGTCGAGCATCCGCTCCATCAACGTCAGAGCGCTCCCCGAGAGCACGAGCGTGATGGGAATACCATCCCGGTCCCACTGATCCCAATGGCGCTGGATGATCGAGTCAAGCGCGCTCTGAGCGGCCTTCAGCCACTGGAACTCGTCGAGAATCACGGTCAGCGGCTCGCGCCGCGCCTGCTCGCCGAAGAACCGCAGCGCATCCTCCCAGGTGGCGAAGGACAGCGCGTCGGACCCGAGCAGCGTGCGCCCCGCCTCGCCGGCCAGCAGCTCGAGATGCCGGCGCTCGTTCTGCTCGTCCCCCTGCAAGGACACGGTCCGCGCGTCGGTGAACGTCCGCGCCAGCAAGAAGCTCTTGCCCACCCTGCGACGGCCGATCATCACGATCAGCGCGGGCGGCGAGGAGGCGGCCTCCAACATCTGGCGCTGCTCGCGCTCGCGGTCGATCAGTTCTTGCACGAAAGCACTATACCATAGATTGCAACCTGTGATATAGCACTCTTCGTGCCTCAGTCTGGGCCTTCTGCTTCGCCTTCGCAGGTTTCCTTGGCTTCGCGCGCACGATGAGTGAGGTTTTCGATGAAGACGGTCTTGCCGGTGGGTGTGCGAACGAGCACTTCGCTTGGCAGGGCGGGCAGCGCGATGTAGGCAAGCACTCCGCGGACGTGGAGGCTGGCGGGGATGCGCACCCGCCGCAACGGCTGGAGGCCGCCGGAGCTCCGCGCCAGCACCGTGTCCGTGGGAGCTTTCAGGACGCCGTAGAGGATCGCGTATTCATGGGGCTCACAACCCGTGTTCATCTGTAGGGCGAACGGGCTGGGCTTCGGCCTGGAGCGTTCACCGGCAGCGATGAGGCTGCCGGAACTGCTGCTGATTCCGCCGGCTCCTCCTTCCGCCGCGACTTCAACATTGAGATCAAAATGTGTTCTGCTGATCTCGCTGGAACGGTGGACCGTGAGACCAGAGAGCGCTTTGAGCGCACATGGCTGGACCTCGGCTCGGCGCCCGCTCAGCGTCGCGTGCTGGCCGCGCTGGCAAACGGCCCGCAGAGCCTGTACAGCAAAGCGACGCTGCTCGCGTTCGAGTTGGACAAGAGCGTCGCCCAGCAAGCCGCGCGCGCCCTGATCTACGACGGCGACGTGGTACGCGTCGACGGGCGCTTCATGATCGTCGCCCCGCTCCTGGAGCGCTGGCTGCAACGAACCCAACACTGACTGATCGACCGCGCTCAACGAGCCACCCCGATCCCGGCATGCGAAACGTCCTTTCGAAATCGCTGCAAAAAGCTGAGTCCTTGGTTTTGGATGGAGAGAGATTTTGATTTTTTCTGTAGAAGTAAGACCTTTCCCACATCTCTCTCACCGCCAAGCCTCAACCGCCGAGCGGAGGTCAGGCACCCCCACTCACCCGGGCGATGCCACGGCCTTCAAGCGCGGGCCTGCGCGGCGCGTGCATCAGCCGCGCGACCTTCGACGAGACCATCCCCCTGCGCAACGGCTCGCGCCTCGCCGGACAGCGCACCACATGCGCGGCGTGCGGCTCTGGATCGACAGGCAGCAGCGCTGGAACGACACGCGGCTCCGGGGCAACGCGCTCGCACGCAACAGCCGACTCGCAGACAACGAGCGGCTCCGGACCCGCGGCCGCCGCCTCGGGGACGACATCCAGCGCTCGGAGATCGGCCGCCAGCCGATCGCGCTCGTCCACCGCGGCACGAAGCTCGTCCAAGCGCTCGTGCGTCTCTCTCCTGATCCTGCTCAACAAATCCTCCATCGGATCGCCTTTCGCATCGTCTGAACATCCCCGCCACGAAACACTACGCGCCCCTTGGGATGGAATCCTCAGGCGCTGAGCTCGCCTTGACCGGAGCGCTGCGTGTCATCCCGAGTGGGTGGGTATGGGCGCGAGCGGCCGCCGTCCCCGGCAGGAGCAGCTGCGCCAAGCAACTCGTGTGCCCGGGAGTCGGCGCGGCGCACACCGGCTGTACGGTGTAATCGGAAGCGGGAAGCGGAGAGACAGTGCCCGCATGCGCGGCCGAAGCCCAGAGCAGCGAGCAGGCTGTCGCCAGCCAAATGAGGCTGAACATGACTATGACTCGAATGCTCTTCATCATCACCGCCCCTCGTCCGTGCGCATGCCCACGAGTACGCCGGTCTCAAGGGACCGCGCCCGGCGGCGAGGTATCCACCGGAGGAGGGTATGGCAGGGCCGCGGTCCTAGGTGCATTGCTTGGAGCGACCCTGCGCAGCTCGAAGTACAGCGCGGTCGCGCCGATCAGCGGGATCGGCGCGATCAGGGTTGCGGCGATCAGCTGAGCGGCCAGGCCAGGGCCATATCCAGCCGCGTGACCGGCGAGCTCGAGCGCGCGGATGCAGACACCCAGGATGACGAAGAAGAGCACGACCACCCCGCACACTCGCCAGCGACTGCCGCGTACGAGGTCGCTGCTGCGCCCGAGGGCGCGCAGACCACCGGGCCGCTCCAGCACAACGACGGGCACGGCCACCGACCAGACGGTGAGCAGGTACGTGCCGGGAGCGAGCAGCAGGATCGCCCCCAGAACAGCGACCACGACGATACCGCCGACGTTGATGCCGACCCCGACTATCGCGCCGACGGCGAGCGCGAAGAACAGCAGGGTGGCGACAGAGTAGAAGAACGTGATCGCGATGTTCGCGGCGAATCCGACGAGGATGAGCTCCCCGAGCACCGGCCTGACGCTCGCAAGGAGCTCCCGCGGGAAAGCGGCGAGCCTGCCTTCCCAGGAATCGGCGGCACGCCGCACGACCACACCGGTGAACAGGGCGATCACCGCGACCCAAACGATCAAGGCGCCGATCGCCAGTACCACCGAGTCTTTGATCGGCGGCGCGTCAAGAGCGACGACGATCACGACCGTGATGGCGGCCACCGGCAGCAATACAGAGGCTTGGCCAGCATAGGTGGCGAAGGTACGCCGAGCGACCGCCCTGACACTGATCGAGCTATTCATGTCATCAGCCTTCAGCTTCCCCCTGGCATGTTAGCTTTCACGGATTCCGCTGGCGCTCCCCACAGCCCAACACGCCTGATGGAACGCCGCATGGCTCGCCTCAGCGCCGTGCGTGGCGATGGCTGTGCTTACGAGCCTGTCGTTCCAGCTTCCTCAGCTGCGCCAGGGTGATCGTCTGAGAGATCGGCGGGGGTTCGATCACGAGTGGGAAGTTGATCGCGGGGATCTCCAGCGTGACGGATATGACCGTCCCCTGGCCGTGCTCGGTGATCACAGTCCGCACCGGCAGGCCATTCTGCGTGAGCGACACTTCGAGCGAGACCGTCGGCGCAGGCGGCGCAGGCGGCGGCAGTCGCAGCCGTGCGGCGGACGCAAGGTGTTCGCGCCCCAGCTGTTCGGGTTCGAGGACCGCGAGAAAGCTCGTTACCGGCTGGCCGTCGACCGTCCCGGCGCCCAGTTCGCGCACTTCTTTCGCCCCGGTCAGCAGCTTGCGCAACCCTTCGAACGGCGGTTCCGCCAGCGCCGGCTCGCCGATCTTCGGCTCGCTGGTCTTGGGGGCTTTGATGTGTTTCCCGTTGACGGTGAACAGTTCGGCGAGGCCGCCAGGGCCGAGCTTCACCCACGGCCGGCCGTGATCGACGCGACCCAGCGCGCGAAGATAGAAGTACGTGGTGTTGTCCACCGCCCGCAGCCTCAGCGGATGCCCAAACAAGCTGAGGACGACGTTCCCCGCAGGCGGCGAGGTCGTCCCTTCCCCGGAGATGCCCGAGCCCGCCCCGAGCAGTAGCTTCAGCACGCGCATAAGCTTGCCCGTGCTGTGCGGAACGGCGATCGAGGTCTTCTCCGAGAAGCGCAGGCTCGTAATCTTCAGTTCCCCCATCTTCTGCTCCAGTACCTGCAGCCCCTTCGCGCGCCTGTCAAATGCCGCTGCCGACGCGTTGAGCATCACAAGCTGCCCGACGCGGTCCGGTCGAGCGGCCGCCGCCAGACACGCGGTCACGCCGCCCTCGGAGACCCCGATCACGGTCGCACGTTCGAGTCCCGCGGCGGCCATCACGGCAATCAGCTGCTCGACGCGAAGCTCGAGCGAGGGAGCCTCGGCGACTGGATCGGAGGCCCCGGTGCCCGGCTTGTCGTACACCGCCACGCGCGCGAACCCAGCGAGCTCCGTGAAGAAAGCCCGCGGTTCCGGGTACTGCCAGAAGAGGTCCACGTGGGACACCCAGCCCGGGACAAAGAGGATCTCCGCGGGCCCCTCCCCGTATACGTGGGCATCACATGCGCTCCACATCCGTGACCGACCGTCCGCGCGGGAAACCCGTAAGGATCTCGTCGATGCGGGATCTCCAGCTGGTCATCTTCGACTGCGATGGCGTCCTCGTTGACAGCGAGGTCATCTCAAACGAAGTGCTCGCCCGCGCGCTGACAGCCGAGGGACTGCCGACCACGCTCGCGCAGGCACGACGCGACTACCAGGGGCTGCTGCTGGCCGACATCGACTCCCGGGCACAGGCGAAGCTCGGGCGGCCACTGGCGAAGGATTGGCTCGAGCAGTACGAGCGCGACCGAGCCAAGGCGTTCCATCGAGAGCTCAGACCCGTGCCTGGCGCGGCCGACGCAGTGAAGCGCATCATCGCGGCCGATGTCGCTGTTTGCGTCGCGTCGCAGGGCAAGCTCGAGAAGACCCGACTGTCGCTCGGCCTCACGGGACTGCAGGATCTCTTCCGCGCGGACGCACTGTTCTCGGCCTACTCCGTACCGAGGGGCAAGCCACACCCCGACCTCTTTCTGCACGCCGCGGCGACGATGGAAGCCAAGCCCTCCCGCTGCGCAGTCGTAGAGGACACGGCCTCCGGTATCACCGCAGCGGTATCGGCCGGGATGCGCGCGCTGGGATACGTCGCCGACAGCGATGAGGAGGCTTTGCGACGGGCCGGCGCCGAGATAGTGCGATCCTTGGACGAACTACCGCTGCTGCTCGGGCTCGGCTGATGCCCGCTGACTATGGTTCGGCGGGTGCTGGGCGAGTGGACCGATCCTGAGCGTGTCGCCGAGTACCTCTCCCGCGAGATACCGCACCGCGACATCGCCGAGAGTCTGCTGCTGGAGGCGCTGCCACAACGAGTCGGGCGGGTGCTCGATCTCGGGACGGGAGATGGGCGGCTGCTCGCGCTGGTGTGCTCCCATCACACGGGGGCTCAAGCCGTGGGCATCGACTCCTCGCAGCCGATGCTGACACGCGCGGCCGAGCGCTTCGGGGCCAGCACGACCGTCGAGCTCGGAGTCCACGACCTCAACCAGCCCCTCGCGGTGTCAGTCCCCTTCGACGTGGTGCTCTCGGGGCTGGCGATCCACCACCTCAGCGACGAGCGCAAGCGCGCGCTGTTCAGCGAGGTCCATGCACTGCTGGCGCCGGGCGGTGTATTCGCCAACCTGGATCTCGTGACATCGGCCACCCCCCCAGCAACATGAGCGCTTCCGCCGGGCGATCGGGCGAGAAGAGGACGACCCCGCGGATCGTCTTGCGGGCCTGTGCGAGCAACTCGGCTGGCTGCGCGACGCCGGTTTCCAGGAGGTCGATTGCCACTTCAAGTGGCTGGAGCTCGCGCTGATCGTAGCCGTATGCGTACCCGACGCGACATAGCCCGGCAGATCAGCCAAGTGTTCAGACGGTTGCGTCGGGCTTGCTCCAGTGCTTGACGAAGGCGGCCTTGGCGTCGGTGTATGCCTCGCGGTCCTTCCGGTGGCGCTCGGCGAGGGTGCGCTTCAGCGCTTCGTACTCCGCCGCGAGCGCGGGATCTGTGCGTAGGCGGTCGCGGAAGCGCAGGCGCCGGTCGAGCTCTTCGCGATCGTCGACGAGGTGCAGGTGGTGGGTTCGGTGTGCAGTGGTCGGATAACACAGGAACCGCCGGTGAATGAGCGTGGCGTTGAACGCCTCGGGGAACTGGTAGTTCGTCTTGGCAACGAGCGTGGCGATCGGCGCGTCGAGCTCACTGACGAACGCGATCATGTCGATCACGGGCTTGGCAGCGAGACCGGGAACGGCGGTCGAGCCAAAGTGATGAATCTTCGCTCCACCCAGCAATGGCGCGAGTCGCTTGCGCTCGGCCTCGAAGGCGCCCGGCCACATGGGGTCGTAGGCGACGATCTCTATGGGAGCGTCACTACCACCGGCCCGTGCGAGGTCTTCGGCTGCTGCGGTGCGACGGTCGAGAGGTGTCATCTACTCGTTGAGCCTTGCGTATACGACTTGGTCTGCATAACGGTCGCCGATCCGCTCGGCGGCTCGCAGGACGCCCTCCTGGGTGAACCCGAGCCGCTCGGGGATCGCGCGGCTGCGCGTATTGTCGACCGCTGCCCGGATCTCGACCCGGTGAAGTCGCCAGACCCGGAAGGCGTGATCCACGAGCGCCTGAACCGCGCGGGTCATGGTGCCGCGACCCTGCGCCGACTCGGCCAGCCAGTAGCCGATGCTGGTCGAATGATGATCCCAACAGACGCCGTGGAACCCGACGATCCCGATGATCCGGTCACCCTCGATGACCGCGGTCTGGCTTTGGTTTCGCGTGGTCGCATTCGTCTCGACACCTTCTACACCGTACGTTTCTCCGCGCACGAGCGTTAGGGTCAACTGGTGCGCGAGTCTGTCGATAATCCGGTGTTGATCCTGACGGGCGCTCCGGGAGGCCCATGCCATCGACAGCGGAACCGGTGACGCCGAGATTACGGCCAATGTCCTTGCCGAGCGGGGACTACGTCTCCGCGCTTCTCGCGGCCGGCTTCACCCTGACCAGCCTCCGCGAGTGCGCTCCTCGACGCGAGCGCTTCGACGACGACGGCGAGTTCGAGCGGCGCCGTCGAATCCCACTCGTGTTACTCCTCGCCGGTACGCGTGCCAGCTGAGGCCTTGAGCGGAACGGCGCGCGAATGCGGTCCTGACCGGGGGCGTGCCGTAACCTCACGGCGTGGATTGGCAAGCGTGGCATGAGGACTACGAGAACCCCGACTCGGCGCTTGGTCGGCGCCTGATGGTCGTGCAAGCGCAGATCCGGGTTGCGCTGGATAGTGCTGCGCCCGGCTCGGTCAGGATCGTCAGTATGTGCGCCGGGCGGGGTCATGATCTGATCGGTGTCCTCGCTGACCATCCCCGTCGGGCCGAGGTCACCGCTCGCCTGGTCGAGCTCGATGAGCAGAATGTGCGCTCGGCACGCGACGCCGTGTCGGCAGCCGGCCTGGACGGTGTGGAGGTCGCTGCGGCCGACGCGTCGTTCACGGATGCCTACGAGGGAGCCGTTCCAGCCGATGCGGTCCTGCTGTGCGGCTTGTTCGGGAACATCTCGCAGGCGGACATCGCCAACACGATCGGCCACCTCTCGTCGCTTTGTGCGCCTGCGGCGAGCGTGATCTGGACTCGCCATCGCCATCCTCCCGACCTCACGCCCTACGTACGCGAGACGTTCGAGCAGGCCGGGTTCGGCGAGCTCGCTTTCGAGGACTCGCCTCCGTTCGGCGTCGGCGCCAACCGCCTGCTCACCGAACCGCAACCGTTCGAGGCGGGTGTGCGGCTGTTCGAGTTCGTCGGCTATGACGTGCTGCACCCGGACTTCCACGCGAGCGTGTCGCGATAGGAGCAGTGATCGGTGGGTGGCTGCTCGCCGTCGTGGTATCGACGGTCTCGATGAGCCGGATGTGGGCGCTGCGTTTGCAGATGCAGTCCTGGAGTCGGCGGTGTACGGAGCAAAACGGTAGGTTGCGCGCGTGCGCAGGCTCATCATGCTCCCGGCAGTGTTCGCTGTCATGAGTGCGGGGACATGGGCTTCGTCGGCGTCAGCCTCGAGTACTTCGGTTGTGCCTGTGGTGCGCTGTCCGACTGAGTTCGGGATCTCAGGGCGCGCTCCGAACACGCCCGCGGCGCTGACCGTGAGTTCGTCGACCTCGACAGGCGGTCTTGCTGCATATACGAATACTCAGCTCTTCCTGCTCGGGCCGCGCGGTATGCGCTGCTCGGGACTCGTGGCGGTAGACGGTGGCTCCCAAGTCGTCGTATGGCCTCGCGCCGAGCGCCGTCCAGGTCCGCGCGCCCGCAGCGACGGCTTGACGTTGATGTTCGAGCCCGCTTGCGCCGGCTGCAAGGCCGAAGATGCGTGCCCATTCTTCACCGCGTTTGCTCGCAGTCTTGGGTTCCCGTGCACCAACGGTGTGCCCAAAGGTGAGCGCGTGTATCGGCTCAGACGCAACGTCGCGCTGTTCGAGGACCCGCCAGGGGGCGCCGGATCGGGGTGGCCAAGCGGCGGTCCGGACCCTGCCAACGGAGTTGTTGGCATCACCGTGACCGCGGGCGAAAGCACGGTGTACAGATCGACGTGCACGCTGCCCGCCGCGCAACATGCGGTGTGCACGACGAGCCTCAATTATGTGATCAGCCGCTACGGCTGAGGCGCCTGACGAGTAGCCGATAGGAGTGCAGATGAGCAAGCTGAGATTGAGCATCACGATGTCGCTGGACGGTTATGTCAGCGGTCCGGATCAGAGCGAGGAGAACCCGCTCGGGGTCGGCGGGATGGAGCTGCACGAGTGGTTCTTCCCGCTCAGGGCGTTCCGGGAGATGCACGGCGAGGAGGGAGGCATCCTCAACGCCAGCTCCACCGTGGTGCAGGAGCGTCGGGCGAACATCGGCGCGACGATCATGGGTCGCAACATGTTCGGGCCGGTTCGCGGCCCCTGGCCGGATGAGTCCTGGCGGGGCTGGTGGGGCGAGGATCCCCCCTACCACCATCCCGTATTCGTGCTCACCCACCACCCGCGTGAGCCACTGGAGATGCAGGGCGGCACCATTTTTCACTTCGTCAGCGACGGCATCGAGTCAGCCCTTGCCCAAGCCAAGGACGCCGCAGGGGAGCGCGACGTCTGGCTCGCCGGCGGCGCGTCGGTGGTAAACCAGTACCTGGCCGCACGGCTCATCGACGAGATCGACGTCTCGATCGCGCCGCTGATCCTCGGCGCCGGCGCTCGCCTGTTCGAGGGCCTCGACCGCGGGACGCTCGAACTCGAGCAGGTCCGAGCCGTCGACGCGCCCGGCGTCACACACATCAAGTACCAAGTCAGCTGAGCTGGATGGACCGGACCCGCACTCGAACCCACCCACCGATCTATGCGCCAACGCAAATGGAGGAGACATGAAGATCACCCGCAGCAGCACCCCCACCGGCAAGGGACCGGCCGACTGGTTCACCGGCGAGGTGTACATCGACACTGTCGCCGAACCGTCTGAGCCTTACCGTATCGCCGCTGCCAACGTCCACTTCACGCCGGGCGCCCGCACCGCGTGGCACACCCATCCGCTGGGGCAGACCATCTTCGTGACCGAGGGCGTGGGCCGCTGCCAGTGCGAGGGAGGCCCCGTCGAGGAGATCCGGCCGGGCGATCGCGTGTTCTTCGAGCCCGGTGAGAACCACTGGCACGGCGCGGCGCCCGACCGCTTCATGGTCCACGTCGCACTGCACCAGATCGACGCCCAAGGCAACGCGGTCACGTGGGGCGAGCACGTCAGCGACGAGAACTACAACGCCCGACCAGCGGGGTAGTCGCCTCTTCGCGATCTCGGACCTCCCGGTCCAACGACACTACGTAGGGTGCTAGCGGCGAGCCGAACTCGCGAGAAGCTCGTCTCGGAAGTCCCACGCCGACGCCAGCAGTCCGACGCTCAGCGCCGCGGGGAGGATGTTGATCCCGAGCTCGATCGCGCCACCGCGGCCCTTGGAGTAGATACCGTGCTCCAGGTCGTAGAGCACGTCCATCGCGCATAGATAGACGCCGGCTCCGCCCAGCACCAGCAGCCACAGGAAAGCGCTCGGTCGGCGCAGACATAGCTGCAGCGCCGCAATCAGAGCCGCTGTAAGCAGCCACCCATTGGCAAGCCGGAAGGACTGCTCGAAGACTATGTACTGCGCGGTGTGATCGCTTGCGATGGCGCCGCGGTCGGCGAACCAGGCAACCCAATATGCCAACAGGAGCACCGCTGTGAAGATCAGCAGCGCAATCACGCGCGGGCGCCACACCTCGAAGCGGCCGAGACCCAGCAGACGGGAGCCCGGCAGCGTGCTTGCCCAGCCCAGCTCAGTTCGCGACGAGCTCATTGCCGCCTTTGATTGTCGCCCGCAGCAGGACGATGCTGGTCGCGAGGATCCAGGCGAACAGCACGGCGGGAATCGCGATGATCACTCCACCCTCGAGCGAGAAGAAGCCGCTCGTGACCACGAGCGAGGCGAGCAGCACGAGGTGGGCCAGCGCGGCCACGACGGCAAGCCATGCCGTCCAGTCAGGCAGGCGGCTGTCGCGGAACACCTGCGTCGCGTATGAGCCGAGCGCCAGCGCGGTGGGCACTCCAGACATTGCGAGCAGACCGAACGCGAGGTCGTAGAGCAGCCGTGGATCAGGCGCGTTGGGCGCACAATGGAAGAGCACGAAGGCGACCGTGAAGCCGGCGAGAAGCAGCGTGACGAAGCTGACGAGGCCAACCAGGAAGCACACCGACAACACGCTCACGCTGCCCGTCGTCTCCCGCAGCCACACCCAGACGCCAACACCAAAGGCCAGCCAGAGTCCCACCGCGACCGTCGAGAGGATCATCGCAACGAGCAACGCCGAGCGATGCGCGTCGACGTAGCCCGCGATCTGGCTCGCGCTCGCGCCGGTGCCGGGGAACGTCCGCATTTCGTCGATGATCGAGCCGGCGATCCCGAGCACGATGCTCACCACGCCAGCGAGGCCGGCAAGCTTGATCGTGCTGTACGTGGCGCCCGTGGTCCGCTCGCCCGTCGTGATCGCCATGCGCCTACCTCCGTTTCGATTGGACGGTCATCGTTCCAGGGGAAGGTCGTGCTGTCGATTACCTCTGAGGTAGGTTGCGCAGCGCCTCAGCGGTCGCCGCGTCGGCGGGGAATGTCAACTCGATCGACAGCTCGGAGGTCGTCACCTCGGTCGCGGTACCGAACGTGGCGACCGTCGCGAACAGCGACAGCTCCTCACCGTCGGGGGTGCGCATCCGCATCAGCGGCGTGATGATGTTTCTCGCTGCCGTCTCGCCGGTCCGATCGGGATCGTGCTCGCCCGCCGGGTAGGCCGTCACCTCCTCCAACAGGCTGGCCAGACCCTCATCCCCGGTGATCGCGACCTGGTGCGCCAACCGCCCGAGGAAATACGCCCGCACCTCGCTCAGATTGATGGTCCAGTGGGCCAATCCACGCGGATGCAAACCGACCCGCATCACGTTGACCGGCGGCACCAACAACACCGGGTCAACCCACGTGGCCAGGGCGGCCATCGCAGAGTTGGTGGCGACCAGGTTCCAGCCGCGGTCGACGACGACTGCCGGGTAGGGCTCCTGCGCGGTGAGGATCAGATCGAGCGCCTCGCGGACCGGCGCCAGCTCGGGGTCCCCGATCGAGTGCTCGGGGATCGCCGGGGCATGGCCGGCGGCGAGCAACAGCTGGTTGCGCTCCCGGACCGGGACCTCGAGCTGCTCGGCGAGCAGCAACACCATCTCCGGACTCGGTCTCGAACGACCGCTCTCGACGAAGCTCAGATGCCGCGCCGAGATACCCGCGCCGAGCGCCAAGTCCATCTGGGTGCGCCGCCGCCGCTTGCGCCACTCCCGTAGCAGCGGCCCGACCCGGGGATAGGAGCTCATGACCGCCATCTCGCGGTGACCGACTCTAACCGTCACGCGCCGGCTCCGCGATTACCTGCCAGGTAATCTCGGGCGCACCGTGGCCGAATCCGTGAACGTCTGCGCGGGACCGTTTGGCGCGGTCTGAGCGCTACCGCCGCGTGGTCCGTTCCACAACCCAATCCAGATATGGCGTGTAGCCGCCCGTGATCTCGGTGACGAGAATCTCGGGCACGTCATATGAATGGACCTCGGCGAGGCGCGCGACCAAGTCGTCTACGACACCTCTGCTCGTCTTCAGCAAAGCCAACCACTCCTCTGCCCTCTGCACGAATCCTTCCCAGAAAAATGTGCTGCCGATCGGTCCCACAACCTGTCCACAGGCAATCAGGCGCTCGCCGACCAGTTCCGTGATCATGCTCTCGAGGGCATCTCGATCTGAGTGTACGACCTGTATTTGGATCACGCGTATGCTCGTCATGTAACCGCCTGCTCGAGCTCCTCCGGTGGTCCTGGCTCGCCGGGGTGGAGGTCCAGCTGCCACCACTGGACGTCGTGCCAGGCGCCGGCCTTCCAGCCGATGCGCCGGTAGGTCCCGACGGGGACGAACCCCAGCGCGCGGTGCAGGCCGTTGCTCGCGTCGTTCGGCTGGGTGATCCCGGCGCACAGTGTCCACAGGCCGATCGCTCGCAACTGCTCGAACAAGCGGGTGTACAGCGCGCGCCCGATGCCTGACCGGTGATGGTCCGGATCGATGTACACAGCCACGTCCGCCGCCCAGCGGTACGCGGCGCGATCCCGGTGACGCGAGCCGTACGCGTAGCCCAGCGTGACGCCCTCGTGCTCGGCGAGCACCCACGCGTACGCCGACCCGCCTCGTGTGCTCACGCCTGCTCTACCAGTTAACCGACAGCCTGGGGCATTCTCACCGGGTGCGCTGCAGTCGCGCATCAGGGCGCTCGACAACTTGCTTAGGTCGCGCTGGCGGTCCACGCACCGTTTCGCGATGCTCAGCCCTTGAAGAATTGTTGGTAGAGCAGGAAGACGTTTAGCAGGCTGATCACGCCGGCGCATCCCCACGCCAGGATCGTCGTGAGGCGGCGGTTGACGTGGACGCCCATAACGTCTCGGCGGCAGGTGAGCATGACCAGCGGCACGAGGGCTAGGGGGATGCCGAAAGACAGTACGACCTGGCTCAGCACGAGGATGTTGGTGGGGTTCATGCCGAGCGCGAGAACTATGATCGCGGGGATCATCGTGACCGCGCGGCGCAGCAGCAGCGGGATGCGGACGTTGATGAAGCCTTGCATGACGACCTGCCCGGCGTAGGTGCCGACGCTGGATGAGGAGGCGCCGGAGGCGAGCAGCGCGACGGCGAACGCGAGCGCGGCAGTGCCGCCGACGAGGTGGCCGAACTCGGCGTGCGCTTCTTGTATGCCGGCGATCTGCGTGAGGCCGTGGGTGTGGAACAGCTTGGCGGCGACGGCGAGCATCGCCATGTTGACCAGGCCGGCGAGCCCGAGCGCGATGATCACGTCAAGGCGCTCGAAGCGCAGCACGCGGCCGCGCTCTGAGTCGTTGCGGCAGGGCATGCGGCCCTTGGTCAAGGCGGAGTGCAAGTAGATTACGTGCGGCATCACGGTCGCTCCGACGATCCCGACGGCGAGGTAGAGCGAGGTGACACCGTGCAGGCCCGGCAGCAGCCCGTGCAGCGAACCGTGGGTGGAGGGGCCGATGCGCAACGTCTCATACAGGAAACCCAAGAAGATGATCCCGAGCAGCGCGGTGATCGCCAGCTCGAAGCGGCGGAAGCCGTGGGTCTGCAGCTCGAGGATCGCGAACGCGATCACGCCGGTCATCAGGCCCGCCGGGAGCAGCGGCACGCCGAAGAGCAGGTTCAGCCCGATCGCGGCCCCCAGGAACTCGGCGACGTCGGTCGACATCGCCATGATCTCCGCCTGCATCCACATGCCCCACGTGAACGGGCGTGGGAAGCGTTCGCGCACGACCTCGGGATAGTTGCGGTCGGTGACGATCCCCAGCTTGGCCGAGAGGTACTGGATCAGCATCGCCATCACGTTCGCCAGCAGGACGACCCACAACAGCAGGTAGCCAAACTGCGCGCCACCTTCGACGTTCGTGGCGAAGTTGCCGGGATCCACGTAGGCGATCGAGGCGACAAATGCGGGGCCGAGCATCCAGAGCGTCGCGCGCACGCGACCCCTGGAGAGAAGCCGCTCGAGCGCGCTCGGGCCCGCGAGCGCCCCGCCGAGCTCGCCGGGTAGCGCTACGGAGGCGCCCTCGGTGGCGCCCTCCAGCGCAGGAACCGGATTGGGGCGCACCGGTGTCATCCCTGACCCTCCTCGATCTCAATCCGCATAGCGCGCGCGAGCGCGCCGCCGATCGGATGTTCGCGCTCGCCGAAGCGGACGAACACAGGGCCGCCGAACGGCTGACGGTCTACGACCTCCAGGCGCTCGCCGATCGCGATGCCCTGCTCGGCCAGGTAGCACAGCATCTCCGGGTCAGAGTCAGAGACGCGCACGAAGCGCCCGGAGACGCCTGCCGTCAGCTCGTCCAGACTGTGGGTCTGGCGCTCCTCGATCCCGAACTCAACCGTGGGGATCGGATCCCCGTGGGGATCGACTGTCGGGTCGCCCAGGCGCGCGGCGATGAGCTCCTCCAGGTCCTCGGAGAGCACATGCTCGAGCACCTCGGCCTCGGCGTGCACGCGATCCCAGGGCATCCCAAGCTCCTCGGCCAGGAACAGCTCGAGCAGCCGGTGGTGGCGCAGCACCTCAAGCGCGACCCGGCGACCCTGGCTGGTGAGCCTCACGCCGTGGTAGGGCTCATGCTCGACCAACCCGACCTCAGAGAGCTTGCGCACCATCGCCGAGACCGAGCCCGGCGTGACACCCAGCCGCTCGGCCAGGTCAGTAGTCGATACGGCTGCGCCCTCACGGGCCTCCAGCGCATAGACCGCCTTGGCATAGTCTTGCACAGACGCAGAAACCAAATCAGGCGTAGCCACAGGAATATTTAGACATATCAAAACATGTTTGTCAAGAGGCCATAAACCGGCGTGCTCCACTGTCCCGCGCTACGGTGACGCCTAATGAGCACCACATCGCTCGAGCTGCCCACCATCGCCGGGCCGGCGCGCGCCTCGCGGGAACAGAACCAACTCGAGCCGGCTGAGCGCGAGCGTCTGATCCGCACAGCGAAGGCGCTGTCCTGGCTGAGCCTCGCCTACATGAGCGCCGAGGGCGCAATCGCGATCACCGCGGCGATGCTCGCCGGCTCGGTCGCGCTGCTCGGCTTCGGCCTTGACTCCGCGATCGAGGGCCTCGCCTCGATCATCGTCATCTGGCGCTTCACCGGCACCCGCCGACACTCCCAGCACGCCGAGCAACGCGCCCAGCGGCTCGTCGCGATCACATTCTTCCTGCTCGCCCCCTACATCACCCAGGACGCCATTCGCACACTCATCAACGGCGAGCATCCCCGAACCAGCTGGCTCGGGATCGGCCTATCGATCTCAAGCCTCATCGTCATGCCGCTCCTCGGCAAAGCCAAGCAAGGGATCGGCCAGCGCCTTGGCTCAGGAGCGACCGCCGGCGAGGGCACGCAGAACATGCTGTGCGCCTACCTCGCCGCGGGTGTCCTCACGGGTCTCGCGCTCAACGCCGCCTTCGGGCTGTGGTGGGCCGATCCCGCCGTTGCGCTCGGCGTCGGCGCGCTCGCGCTCAGCGAGGGCCGACAGACCTGGCGCGGCGAAGGCTGCTGCGCCGCCTCGCCGCCCCCCGGCGAGCCTCCAGACGTTTGTGTGGACGACTGCTGCTGTTGAACGCAAGCGAGCGCGCGGGGGCCAAACTCGACATGGCCCCTTTGGACGAGCAGGAGTACTCCCTGCGCGGACGCGCGAGGCTTCCGCGTTGCGCTGCGTGAGCGGGTCGCCCGGGTGCCCGCCCAGGGCACGATGGATCGCCTCCTGCGGTCAAGAGATGATGTGCGTCTTCGATGCGGTCTGCGACACTCAGCCAGCAGTAGCGCTGATGATGACGCTCGAGGCCGCGCGCATCCCAGCACGCCGCAGGGAGATCACTTGCGTGAGCCCCACGGCCGATCTATTGCGGCAGGATTGCGGCAGGCTGACGGGCTCGTCGCCCAGGCACGACGCACTGTGGCCGTCCCGGCAGCGATGGGATCGCGGGCGGGACGTGCGCGTATCGGCCTTGTGGTGGTGCCTTTGCGCCGGTCAGCTCGCGAGCGGCAGTGTGAAGCAGATGCGTGTGCCGGTACGCGCTTCGGCGAGCCAGATCTTTCCGCCATGGGCCTCCACGATCGTGCGTGCGATGGCAAGGCCGAGTCCGCTTCCCGTGCTGGTCCGGGCCGCCTGGTTGCCGCCGCGGTAGAAGGGTTCGAAGATGCGTGGCTGGTCGGCTGCGGCGATGCCCTCGCCCGTGTCTGATACCTCGATCTCGGCCGCGCCGTCGCGCTGGTGAGCGCGGACGAGGACGCTGCCGTCGGGAGGGGTGTGGCGGATCGCGTTGGTGAGCAGGTTCGCGAGCACGCGCCCGAGCTGTTCGGGGTTGGCCCGTGCTGGGTGGAGGTCGTTGGGGATCTCCGCGTGCACGGCTACACGACGTGTCTCTGCCTCCAGCCGGATGGCCTCGACCATCTCCGCGACGATCCCGGCTAGCGGCACCGCCTCGGTCGTCCATGCGAAGTCGCCGGCGTCCAGGCGGGAGAACTCGAACAGGTCATCCACGAGCGCACCCAACGCGCGGACGTTCGCGCCCATGCTCTTGACGTACCTGCGGGCCGTTGTGGAGTCCACGAGATCGTCGTCGAGTGCCTGTGCGAGCAGTTGCAGGGACGCCAAAGGCGTGCGCAGGTCGTGGGAGACCGCGGCGATCACCTGGCGGCGGGCGGCGTCCGCCTCGTCGCGCGAGCGTTCCTCGCTGCGAAGGGTCTCGATCATCGTGTTGGCCGAGTCGGCCAGGTCGCTGAGCTCGTTGCCCGAGCGCGCCTGCACGTGCACCTCGCGCTCGCCCTGGCCGACGGAGTGCAGGCCGTGCGCGACCGAGCCCACATCGGCCACCACGTCGCGCAGGAGGATCTGCGCGGCGCGCGCGGCGATGACCGCTGCGAAAAGCAGGATGCCCGCCGTGGTCCAGGCGTCGTCGGGCGATACGAACATGACGGCCGCTCCGATCAGCAGCGCCGCGAGGAGCTGGCCGAGGGCGAGCCCGATGCCGAGCTGGAAGCGGTGGCTCAGCGTGCTCATCCGCAGTCTGCGGGCGTCGGCGGCGTGGGCGAGCAGGAGCGCCACGAGGCCGACCGGAAGGAGGATGGCGCTCGTGAGCGCCACCGCGTGCGCGCCGCCGATGACCGCCATGACCGCGCAGGCTGCGACGAGTGCCCCCAGGAGCGTGAGCAGGGATCGCCTCATCGTTTGAAGCGGTAGCCAACGCCCCACACGGTCTGGATGAGGTCGGGGTCGTCGGGGTCGCGCTCGATCTTGGCTCGCAGGCGACGGATGTGCACCGTGACGGTCGAGCTGTCGTTGCAGGAGGAGAACTGCCACACCCGCTCCATCAGTTGCGAGCGCGAGAAGACCATTCCCGGGTGGCTCGCCATGAACCAGAGCAGGTCAAACTCGCGTGGGGTCAACGCGACTTCGCGCCCATCGAGAAGCACCGTGCGTTTGCCGGGATCGATCTGTAGGCCGTCGAACTGCAGCGGCTCCTCGTCGGTCGGCTCGCTCGCGCCCCGGCGCAGCACGGCCTGCACTCTGGCAACGAGCTCGCCCGGCGAGAACGGCTTGACGACATAGTCATCCGCGCCGCGCCGTAGGCCGGCGATCCGGTCTGACTCCTCACCCTTGGCGGTGAGCAGGATCACCGCGGGTCGCCCGTGTTCGTCCTCGTGCAGGCGGCGCATCACCTCGAGACCGTCAAAGCCGGGGAGCATGATGTCGAGGATCACCAGAGCGGGTGCATGCTTGGCGTTCATCGCAACCGCCTCTGGGCCGTCCAGTGCGACTCCCGTCTGAAAGCCCGCCCGCTGCAGATAGCGCGCCATGATCTCGCCGATCGTCGGCTCGTCGTCGACGACCAGTACATACGGCCCTGTTGGGTCCGGGCTGGCGCGCATGGCACTGGTGATCATGACAGCGGCCCGCGCTCAGCCGAAGGTGAACGAGTACACGGAGACCCCGGGCGAGGCCTGCACGCTCAGCACGTGGCGCTCCACGCGCGGCAGTTCCACGAGACGGTAGAGCCGCTGGAAGCCGATGCTCGCTTTCCCCGCACGCACATCGCTGCCGGACTCGGCCGGCGGGATCGGATGGCCGTCGAGCAGGATCCGCGCCGACCCTGCCGCGTGCTCAGAGCCCGCCACTAGGAACACCCGGCGGGCCCGGAAGTTGAGTTCCAGCTTGGCGCCGGCGCCGGCCACCGCGGAGTCTGTGCTGACTCGCCAATTGCCCTGATAGCGCAGGTGTTCGGGCTTTGGCGGGGCGCCCGTGGAGCCATAGTCGTGCGAGCCCGTCAGCAGGCTGCCGTTTTCAAAGCGTTCCGCCTTTTCGGCTCCGAGGTAGGTCTCCTGTGTCGTTTCGGACGCCGACGGAGCCTGGGCAGCGACTTTGGTGGCCTGGCCGAGCCCTTCCGCGCCCGCTTCTACCAAGAGGCTGCGGATCGCTCGCTCCTTGGCCGCGTATTCCCCCTCGCCGAAGTCGGTCAGCCTGATGCGGCCATTCGCGTCGATCAGGTACTCCGCCGGCCAGTATTCGTTGTTGTAAGCGTTCCAGGTGCTGTAGTTGTTGTCCTGCACCACCGGATATCGAATGCCGTTCTGGCGGATCGCTTCCTGGACGTTCGAGGCGGAGTGCTCGAACGGGAACTCGGGTGTGTGCACGCCCACGATCTCGAGGCCCTTGCTGGCATACCTGGCATTCCAGGCGTTCAGGTAGGGGAGAGTGCGGATGCAGTTGATGCAGCTATAGGTCCAGAAGTCCACGAGCACCACGCGCCCGCGCAGGGCGGTGAGGCTCAGCGGTCTTTTGCCGGGGGTGTTGAACCAGGCCTGGGTGCCGACGAACTGCGGAGCAACACCAAGGACCGGCAGGCGCTCACCCGCGTCGGCCTCCTTCAGGCCGCCTGCCCGCCGCGCCTTGTGCCCGCGCAGAGCTGCCAGGTTCTTCGCCGCCGCGCTGGTGGTTTCGAGGCTCTTGGTCGGGTTGATCAGGAAGGACGGCAGGTCGGCGGCAATCGAGGTCTCAAAGCGCGTGTCGTAGTTACCGAGCATCAGCAGCGCGATGACCACCATGATCGCGCCCATCGACATCTGAAAGCGGCCGCTGCGGCGCGCGAGGCGGCCCGTCAGGCGCCGCCCCCCGAGCATCAGCCCATACAGGACGACGGCCGAGCCGATCCCGTAGGCGAGCGCCACGGCGAGGCGCCCGGCGCTGAAGCTCTGCGACGCCGAGACGGTTATGACGCCCGCGAGGATCGGTCCCGCACACGGCGCGTAGACGAAGCCGAGGCCGCCGCCCACGAGCATCCCGGACCAGAAGCCGCCTTCCCCGCCGGGGCGCGGGGAGCCGACGCCCAGGCGCGGGCCGATCGTGCTCAGCCGCGCCTCCAGGCGGTCTCCGAGCGCCGGCACGAGCAGCGCGATGCCGAAGCCGATCAGTGCGACGATCGACAGCGTGCGCAGCAGCTGGTCGGGTAGCCCGAGCGCGGAGATCAGATAGACGAGCGCTACGGTCGCGACCGTGAAGGACAGCGCAAGCCCTGTAACTACACCGAGCGGCCGGCGCCTGCCGCCCGTGACCCCCGCCGCAAGGGCGACGGGCAGCACCGGCAGCACACACGGCGACAGCGCGGTGGCGGCACCGGCGACGAACGCGAACACGATCAGGACGACCATTCACCGACTGTGCACCCCAGATATTGCGCGTTCCTTACGACGCCGTCCGCGAGCACGGTAAGAAACTCGTAATACCCGTGCGGCACAGTCGGTGCGGCCGGACCCTACCGACCACTCAAACTGCAACAGGAGGAGCACCAATGAAGATCAGCTCAAAACCGATCCGTCTACTCGCCGTGACCGCCACCGTCGTCGCACTCGCGGGAGTACCCGCAAGCTCACTCGCATCTTCCATGCACCACATGAAACCCTGTACACATCACCAGACGATGACCCATCACACCTCGCACTGCTCGATGAAACACTCGATGAAGCACACGAAATAGCGAGCGGGCAACGCCCCTCACAGCGCCCACTCCGAAGAGGAGCGTGCGCTGTGGGTCTACGGTCGTGGTAGGCGGCAAGGGGGTCTGCTCGCTCACGCGGCTGGCGCGGCATGCGACCCTCCCGCCAGCCGCGCGTCGTGCCCGACCCGCCACCATCCACGAAAGGACCGATACGCCCGGTGCCTCTCCCTGACCCCATAGCGGCCTTCATCGACGCTCAGGCCGAGCGCTCGCCGGTGTCTTACGAGGATCTGCGCGTGGTCGCCTTCAATGGCACCACGAAGCGCTCACCCGAGGCGAGCCACACGGACGGCCTGCTCGCTATCCCGCAGCGCATCTTCTCCGTGCTCGGCGTGCGCTGCGACGAGGTGCGCACCGTCGATCGCACGATCCCCCCAGGCCTCTGGCCCGACATGCGCGAGCACGGCTACGAAGAAGACGAGTTCCCCGAGATCTATCGCTCGCTCGTCGAGCCCGCCGACATCCTCCTGCTCGCCGGCCCGATCTGGCTGGGCGATCAGAGCTCGCAGACGCGCACGATCATCGAGCGACTGTACGCCTACTCCAGCGAGATCAACGATCGCGGGCAGTGGGCCTACTACGGCAAGGTCGGCGGTGTGCTGAGCACCGGTAACGAGGACGGCGGCAAGCACGTCAGCGCCCAGGTTCTCTACGCCCTCCAGCACATCGGCCTCGCCATCCCGCCGCAGGCCGACAGCTACTGGGTTGGAGAGGCCGGCCCGGGGCCGTCCTACCTCGACGAGGAGGGCGGCGGGCAACACAACGCCTGGACGACACGCAATGCGGTCTTCATGACATGGAACATGCTGCACCTGGCGCGCATGCTCAAGGACAGTGGCGGGTTCCCGGCCTATGGCAACTCGACACACGACTGGAACCTCGAGCACGCCGAGCACCCGAACCCCGAGTATCGGTAACCGGGCCGCAGAACGCACTCGACACCCGGCGGGACACAGCCAGTCGGTCGCACGCTCGCAATGCACGGCGAAGCAGGCGTCCACCGGGTGCCACGCGATCGGCTCGCGCTCGTCCAATGCGACCATAACGAGTGCTCGGTGAGCGCGCCTGTTTTCCACAGCATGGCGCCAGCCTTTCCTACGTGTATCGCAGCGCCTCGCCCGGCTTGAACCGCACGGCGCGACGCAGTGGGATCTGCATCACCAGCAGCGCAAGGATCAGGGTCCCGATCAGGGCGATTGGGATGTTGAGCGCCGGAAATGCGAAAAGCACGTGCTCGTTGAACACGTTCTCGGCTAGTGTGACGATTGCGTGGGCGAGGCCGAAGCCCAGCGGGATGCCGATTAGCCAGCCGGCGAGCGCAACCGTCAGGCCCTCGGTGGCGAAGATCCGTCGCACGTCGCGGGCGTGGGCGCCGATGCAGCGCAGGATGCCGATCTCGCGGGTGCGCTCGAGCTCCGGCTGGTCATCCTTCGATGGGGGCGCGGAGGTTGCCGACCGAGGTCGTGGAGTTGCTTTCAGCAGTAGGAGGGCCAATAGCCCGCACTAAGCGCCGAGCGCTGTCGAGCCATTCGATCCTAATTGGACAATTGCCGCCAAAGGCTTTATTCAACTTCGCGACGATAGGGGCCGTGTCGCGGTAGGTGATCCGCACCGAGGCGACACCGTCGGGTACGAG
This sequence comes from uncultured Solirubrobacterales bacterium, assembly GCA_963755165.1. Lineage (GTDB taxonomy): Bacteria > Actinomycetota > Thermoleophilia > Solirubrobacterales > Solirubrobacteraceae > Palsa-744. The sequence goes on from CAVWIT010000003.1 coordinate 1,454,931, forward strand.
TTCCATCGTCGGTTCCCGGCTGAGGAAGTCGCTCACCTGGAAGGCCCCGAAGCTTTCATCGACTTGGGCGAAGGGCTCGCAGCCCGGCACAGGCGTGTTCTTGTTAGTGCCTACCTCGATGATGCAGAAGACCGGCTCGACCAAGCGGCGGTGCTCCTGTTCGACCAGCTCGCGTTGCTTCCCGGCCGGAAAGCAGTGGGCCGGGCGCGGCGCGTTAGCTCTGGACGCGGTGCCGCAGGCTGCGGTAGGCGGCGTAGAAATGCCCGGCTGCTGCCGGAATCAGCAGCACGCTCCACCAGCCGCCGACGCCATAGCCGTACAGGATGGCGGTGAGGGCCACCAACCAGATCCCGCTAAAAACGCGCACGGGGACCATGACGCGCCGGTGCCTGTACTCCCATGCCCATGAAGTTCGCCACCTGCTTCGCAGCCGTAGCGCACCTCGGGAGGACAGTAGGATGGAACGATGGGAAGGCACGCAGGCATCGTGCTTTACGTGCTCGCGCTGGTGGCCATCGTGGTCGGCGTGGACGTCTTGTTCTTCAGGCATCGGTTCTGGGAGCGCCTGATCGCGAACGTCGGGATCGTCCTGGTGTTCGCGGCGTTCTATTTGAGGTTCCTGAAGCGAGCATGATGGAGTCGCACATCGACGTGATCACGCTCGCCGTGAGCGATCTCGAGCGCTCGCTCGAGTTCTACCGCGACGGCCTCGGCCTCGACTCGGCCGGCAAGGGTTGGCTCTAGAGCTCGACCTCGACCTCGAACTCCGTCGTCTTCGGTGGGCCGGGCAAAACAGACGACCCTGCCTGGACGGCGGGCAGCAGCGTCTCGTCGCGGAACTTCTCCCAGATCTCCTTCGACTCCCAGGCCGCCACGACGACCCAGCCGTTCGCGCTCGGCCCGGCGTAGTGATGCGTCTGCCCGGCGGGCAGGCCACCGGGCGGGTGCACCACCGCGGTGGTGGCGTCGTACTGCTCCTTCGTACCGCCCTCGAAGTCGTTGACGATCACGTACGCCATCTCAGCCTCCAGTTCGTCGCAGGTTCGCCGGGCGGATTCCCCGACTGAGCCACGGTAGCCCATGAGCGAGGCTTGTGCCGCTCAGCGCGACATCCGTATGCACGGGCGGAGCCCCACGGCGGCTGGCCGAGATCGAGCGCTACCGCCGCGTGGTCTGCTCCACAACCCAATCCAGACATGGCGTATAGCCGCCCGTGATCTCGGTGACGAGAATCTCGATCTGAGTGTACGACCTGTATTTGGATCACGCATATGCTCGTCATGTAACCGCCTGCTCGAGCTCCTCCGGGGGTCCTGGCTCGCCGGGGTGGAGGTCCATCTGCCACCACTGGACGTCGGCGTCCCGGATAAGCATGCCCTGGACTATCTCGCCCGTGCGGATACCTTCCCGCACCGGCTCAGTCGCACGCTCAGGACGCGGGAGTCCGCGCGGACGCGCTTGACCTTTCCCGAGCCGGTCGGCGTGCGGACGTAGAGACGACCGGCGTCATCGAGGCCGAACCAGACGGGTGTCGGCACCGGCTCGCCCGAGCGACGGTAGGTCACCAGCAGGCAATACTTGTGAGCACGCAGCGCGTCGAAACCCTGTACCGTCGGCTCGCCCCGCGCCGCAGCCTGGCTGGCGGGATCGCGGAGGCGATCGTAGAATCGCAACAGCGCTGCACTCATAACGGGCAGCACTCTACCTTTCAGATGCACGAGACGATATGCCGGTCACTCACCCCTCCATGTACGAGACGCCGAAACAGGCAGCGCGTCGCCGGTCGGCCAAGGCTGGAGGAGTACTGATCGTGGCTGCTGCTAGGGTTGACACATCAGGTTGGGCGATTCGCCCGACATCGCAGTGCCAGCGCTCGTAGCCTTTGCTCAGCAATCTCCGCGTTCGCAGCACTACAAACGCAGGAGGAAACAGATGGCTACTGGAACCGTGAAGTGGTTCAGCGACGACAAGGGCTTCGGGTTCATCACGCCCGACGACCAGTCCAAGGACCTGTTCGTCCATCACAGCGCGATCGTGGGCGATGGCTATCGCTCGCTCACCGAGGGCGCGAAGGTCTCCTACGACGCCGAACCCGGCGACAAGGGACCCAAGGCCGCGAACGTCCAGGTGGCATAGCACGCATGGCCTCGAGCGGCAAGAAGAAGACCACGATGGCAAAGCTCACCCGTGAAAGCAAGCTGCGCGAGCGTCGGCTGGTCAAGCAGGCCAGGAAGGACGCGCGTAAGCTGGCGCCGGCACATCATCCAGACCGTCCCGGCGACACAATCGACTCAACGACCGGTGAGTCATCCCCGACAGATGCCGTGGAGCCTGCTCTAGAAACCGTCACTCAGGCGCTCACAGACGCCTGATCCCGCATCCCTCACTCGTCTGAGAACTCACCAGTACCTCCAACCACCGCATCAGTGCAGCGGCATACATGCGAGGGGGTCGGCGGTCGTCCGTGCCTTTGGACGATGCTTCAGCAGCGACCTGTCGGCAGCAGTGGGGGCGTGGGTGATTCCGATCTGCGTGGGGGCGCTCCTGGGAGCACTCGTCGGGGTGATGCTTGCGTTGACGATTCGTCTCGGACGCAGGCCGCGATCACGGGCGACATGGGCCGGCGCTCAGAAGACCTGCTTGTCGAGGAATCCAGCTACCAGGACCAGCCAGCCGCCGATCTCGGCGATGATCAGGGTGATCATCAGAGCACTGGTCCCAGGAAGGGGATCACGGAACTGGTTCTCGGTGTCACGGCGCCAGCCGTGGATCACATAGCCGATGGTCGCCGCGAAGAAGTAGAACGTCATCGCTCCAGCGGCCAAGAGGTTGACGAGCGAGCTGAATCCACTCAGCGCCACGAACGTCGCGACCAGCAGCAGCGCAAAGCTGTAGAGCAACGCGGCCCGGTGGGCGATGTCCACGTAGAGATGGGCTTTGAAGCTCTCCGAGGTCATGATCTGGCGGTACTTCCAGACCCCGAGCAGCAGCGCGAAAAAAAACATCACGGCATCCGCAACCAGCACCGCCTTGGTGTCGCCAGCGAGTCGCAGGCTGCCGGTCATTGGGGAAACTCTAGTCTTCCCGCCCGCAACAGGACCATGCTGGTACCGAGGATCCAGGCGAACACAGTGGCTTGCAAGCCCAACGAGGATCGTTGTCTGGGTTGACTAGCTGCGCTTGGCTTGGTGCTCGATCACTTTTCCGAAGGTGTCCTGGAGCTGTGTGGTCATTCTTTGCTTGAAGAGCGCGAGCAGAGCCTCGGAGGCCAGGGGTCTGAGAGTGTTGACGGCATCGATGACCTCGTCCCAGTGATCGTCGGGTTGACCGGCCTGCTGGAAGGGTTCCCACAGCTCTCTGAGGTAGAGCCTCGCGAACGTACGTGAGATCGACTCGCAGTTGCGGCTGACGCGTTCGACGAGCGCCAGCGCGGAGTGCAGCGAGATCCCGAGGTCCATGACCTGTTCGCCGGCTGCGAGCAGTGCCGGGCTCGGAACTTCGAAGCGGTCTTCGCCCAGTGGGATGAGCAGCTTCAGCTCGCGGACCCGCGCGGCGTCCTTGGCGTTGATCTCACCGAACCGTTTGGCCAGTTCATCGCCGGTGATGAGCACTGGGGTCTCGGGCTCTAGGGGCGCGGTCACCGCGTTGCGCAGGCCGAGCAGGCGCTCGGCCAGCCCGTCGGATCCGTTTAGGAGCCGCTCGATGGCGGCGAGGTTGAAGCCGTCGGCCTGCAGGTCGAGGATCAGGCGCAGTCTCGCGACGTGGTCTGCGTTGTAGTAGCCCACCCGCGCTCGTACCTGCGGCGGTGGCAACAGCCGCCGCGTGTGGTGGTTGCGGATGTTGCGCACCGACATCCCGACCTCGGCGGCGAGCTGCTCGACCGTGAGGTCATAGCCGGATGAGGAGCCCCCGCGCACCCGATCCGGCGCATCAATGGTGTCAGAACCCGCCTGCGCCATACGCAAGTGCAGAATACCACAAGCGATGTAACCTCAAATAAGGTATCCTCATTCCTCGCAATGATTGACCGGGTGCTTCCATCCAGCGACATCCGCCCTCGCCGCCTCGCCCGCCGCCTGCTGCATTCGAGCCTGCTCGAGGCGCTCGCCTACCCGCATGGCGTTGACCGCTACGTCGAGCTCGTCCGCCCGCTGCTGCTCGCGCGCGATGTCCGTGCCGAGGTGACGGCCGTCCGCCACCAGACGGCGAAGAGCGTGACGCTCACACTTCGCCCGAATGACAACTGGCGCGGCTTTCGCGCCGGGCAGTTCGTCGGTGTGAGCGTCGAGGTCGACGGCGTCCGCTTGAGGAGGCCCTACTCGCCCGCCGGCTCCGAGCAGGCCCCGGACGGTGCGCTCGAGCTGACCGTCTCCACCCACCCGGAGGGCAGGGTCTCGCGCCACCTGCGCGACCACGCGCGGCCGGGGATGATCGTCGGCCTGACACAGGCGCAGGGTGAGCTCGTCCTGCCCGCGGAGCCGCCCGAGCGGGTGCTGCTGATCAGCGGCGGCAGCGGCATCACGCCGGTGATGGCGATGCTTCGCACCCTCTGCGAGCAGGGCTTCGCCGGCGAGGTCGGGTTCCTGAACTACGCGCGCTCGCGCGATCTCGCACTCTACGACCCCGAGCTGCGCGAGCTGACCCGGCACCACGAGGGTCTAACAGTCGCACGCGGCTTCACTCGCGCACGCGGCTCCCAGCTCGGCGGGCGCTTCGGTCGCGGGCACCTGTCCGCCGTGATCTCGCAACACGCTGACGCCGCGACGTTCGTCTGCGGCCCTCCGGCGCTGATCGATGCCGTCCGGATCGTCTGGGCCGAGGACGGCCTGCCCGAGCCCGCCGTGGAGACGTTCGCGCCCCCGGCGCTGCGCTTTGACACCGATAGCGCCAAGGGCCGCGTGAGCTTCACCGTCAGCGGGCGCGAGGCCGCCAACAGCGGCCTGCCGCTGCTGGAGCAGGCGGAGGACGCCGGCCTGACCCCCGACCACGGATGCCGAATGGGTATCTGCAACACCTGCAGCGCCCGCAAGACGGCCGGCACCGTTCGCAACGTCATCTCCGGCGCGAGATCCAGCACGGGGGCGGAGGAGATCCGCATCTGCGTGTCCGTGCCGATCGGCGACGTCGCGCTCGACCTCTAGAACACCCACCCCGAGAAGGAGCCAGCCATGTCCACCCCAGCACCCGATCTCGCACCAGAGCAGCTCGAGGCCTTGGGCCAGGAGCTCGACGCGATCCGCGCCCGTGTCGTCGCCGACCTCGGCGAACGCGACGTCGACTACATCAACCGTCTCATCCGCGTCCAGCGCGGCCTCGAGGTCGCCGGCCGTGGCCTGCTGTTCGCCGGCTTCTTGGCGCCCGCGTGGATCGGCGGCACCGCCGCCCTCTCGCTGTCGAAGATTCTGGACAACATGGAGATCGGTCACAACGTCATGCACGGGCAGTACGACTGGACGGGCGATGAGCGGCTGAACGGCAAGACGTTCGAGTGGGACACCGCCTGCCCTGCCGACCAGTGGCGCCACTCGCATAACTACATGCACCACACGCACACGAACATCGTCGGCAAGGACCGTGACATCGGCTATGGCATCCTGCGCATGTCCGAGGACGAGCGGTGGCGTCCGTACTACCTCGGCAACCCGCTCTACGCGGCGCTGCTCGCGACGTTCTTTCAGTACGGGGTCGCGATGCACGATGTCGAGGTCGAGCAGATCGCCGCCGGCGAGAGCGCCCTGGACGAGGAGAAGCGCGAGAAGCTGCGCGGCGTCTGGCGCAAGGTGCGTGGCCAGACGCTCAAGGACTATGTCCTGTTCCCACTCCTTTCGGGACCCTCACTGCCGTTTGTGTTCGCCGGCAACGCCACTGCCAACCTCACGCGCAACCTGTGGGCGTTCACGATCATCTTCTGCGGGCACTTCCCTGATGGCACGCAGCAGTTCACCGAAGAGGACACCGAGAACGAGACACGCGGCGAGTGGTACTACCGCCAGATGCTCGGCTCGGCCAACCTGACCGGCGGCAAGCTCTTCCATATCCTCGCCGGCAACCTCAGCTACCAGATCGAGCACCACCTGTTCCCCGACCTGCCCGCCCACCGCTACGGCGAGATCTCCGACGAGGTCCGGGAGATTCGCGAGCGCTACGGCATCCCGTACAACACCGGCCCCCTGCACAGGCAGTTCGGGAGCGTCGTGCGCAAGATCGTCAAGCTCGCGCTGCCATGATCTCGCTGGAGAACCTGCCGATCCCTCCGATCCCGCGCCTTCCCCTGGTGCCCGATCCGCTGCGGCGCATCCGGGTTCCGCGCGACCTCGGTTCTGTCACGGCGCGCTCGGACGAGGCGAGCGACCTCCAGGCACTGGGCATGACGGCGAGCGGCGTCGAGCGCATCTGGGCGGGGGTCGAGCGCCTCTACCGCAGCGGCTTCTATCCCGCGATCGCGCTCTGCGTGCGCCGCGAGGGCCAGGTCGTGCTCGACCGCGCGATTGGCCATGCACGCGGTAACGGACCGGCGGACGGCGAGGACGCGGCGCGCACGCCGGCGACACCCCAGACGCCGTTCGTGATCTTCTCGGCATCAAAGGTGATGACCACCGTGGTGGTCCACCTGCTCGAGCAGCGCGGGCTGCTGCACGTCGGCGACCGTGTGTGCGAGTACATCCCCGAGTACGCCGTCCACGGCAAGGGGGCCATAACGATCGAGCAGCTGCTCTCCCACCGCGCCGGCGTGCCCAACCTGCCCGCCGACGCGTTCGACCTCGACCGCTTCAGCGACCGGGAGCTCATGCTGCAGATGCTGTGCGCGGCCAAACCGAGCTCGCGCCCCGGGAAGCTGCTCTCCTACCACGCGGTCTCAGGCGGCTTCATCGTTGCCGAGATCGTCCGCCGTGTGACGGGCAGGGACATTCGCACGGTGCTCCGGCAAGAGATCCTCAAGCCGCTTCACTTTCGCTGGGGCAACTACGGCGTCAGCCCCAGGGACGTCGGGCGCGTCGCCCTCAGCTACCCGACCGGACCGCCGGCGCTGCCGCCGCTGTCCACCCTGCTGCAGCGCGCGCTCGGCCTCCCGCCCGATGAGATCACCGTCCGCTCCAACGACCCACGCTTCCTGACCGGCATTGTGCCGTCGGGCAATGTCGTCACGACGGCCAACGAGCTCTCCCGCTTCTTCGACCTGCTGCTCGCCGGCGGCGAGCTCGACGGCGTGCGCATCCTGGAGCCCCGCACAATCCGCCGCGCGATCTCCGAGCGGGCGTTTCGCGAGATCGACTTCAGCCTGGTGGCCCCTTTGCGCCACGCCAGCGGATTCATGCTGGGCGCCAGCACGTTCAGCCTGTTCGGTCCCGACACCGATGAGGCGTTCGGCCACCTCGGCTTCACCAACGTGCTCGGCTGGGCCGACCCCGAGCGCGCGCTCTCGGTCGGCCTGATGACCAGCGGCAAGCCCATGCTGCACCCGGCGCTGGGCGAGTTGTGGCTGCTCACGCGTGCGATCGGCCAAGAGGCGCCCAAGGTGGCGCGCACGGGAACCTGGTTCACACAAACATGACCGGCCGCTGTCGCGAGATAGTGGTAACCTAACCCACTATGCCGTATGTTGTGGCTCGTCCCGGAGAAAGATGGGAGGTGCGTGAGTCCCGCTCCACCCCCGCGGGGCCACGCAGCCGTACGCTGGCGACGTTCAAGACACTCACGCCCGAGGTCCTCGAGCGCGCGCAGGCGCGATCCTCGACGCCCCTGGATCCGCTAGAGCTGCGCAAGGCCGCGCTGCGCGCCGGAGCTCCCATCGCGGCCCAGGACGCCGATCGCGCGGCCGGCGAGCTGCTCGCGCGGCTGGCAACGGGCGGCGAGCCACGGCCGGTGCTGCGACGCTTGCTCCTCGACGCGCTCGGACCCGGACGGACCAGGCCGGAACGGACCGGGACATCCGACAGCGCGCGGTCCACCGCGCGCTGGATCACCGCCACGCCACGGGAGCGCGGGGAGACGCTGCGCGACCTACTGCTGCTCGCCGACCATCTGCCACCTGCCGATCCGGGGCGCACAGCCCGGAGGGCTGGGTCGAGCGGCGCGCCCGCCCGTCCTCGCTTTCCCCGGGTGCGATCCACACCCGCATGAGTGACGAGCCCACGCTCCCACAGAAGATCGTCGCGATCCACGAGCGTCTCGATGAGGCCGGGATCGCGCACGCATTCGGCGGAGCGCTCGCGCTCGCCTACTACGCCGAGCCCCGCACCACCGATGACATCGACATCAACCTGTTCGTCGCGCCCGCGGCCCTTCCAGCAGTCCAGAACGCGCTTGCCCCGCTCGGCATCGACGCCGACGTCGATCCGGCCATCCTGGAGCGCGACGGGCAGTGCCGAGTGTGGTGGGGCCACACCCCCCTGGACCTGTTCTTCGCCTACGACGAGCTGCACGACGCCATGCGCCAAGAATCCCGCCTGCAGCCATTCGGAGAGGACCGGCTGCCGATCCTCTCCCCCGAGCACCTGCTCGTCTGCAAGGTGATCTTCGACCGTCCCAAGGACTGGCTCGACATCGAACAGATCCTCGTCTGCGTGCAATGCCTCGACATCGCTGAAATACGCACCTGGCTCGATCGCATCATCGGCGCCGAGGACCCTCGCAGCCAACGCTTGCGGGAAAACATGGACACCCTGCTGGGCGACGGCCCTTGAACGCCGAAACCACCGGTGAGCGCCCACCATCCCCGCCTCTGTCGAACCTCAATCCTGTTATACGTTCGTTTTTCCTATACCCGATAAGCGAGGATGTGCACCCGTGTCTGATTTCCTTGACGAGAAGCTCCAGGAGATGGCGAGCCGGCTGAAGGAGCTCGAGCCCCTGGCGGAGGAGTACCACCGTCTCGAGGCCGCCGTGGTCGCCCTGGCGGATGCGATTGGGTCGGCTGCGTCTGAGGCCACCTCGGCCGTCGCCGCAACCGTCACCGGCCGCCGTAAACGGAGACGCCCGCGCCGCTCCGGCTCTGCCAAACGAGCGAGCAAAGCGGCCCCAGCCGCTGCTGCGGCGGCGGCTGCTCCGGTCGCCACCCCAGTGCAAGCACCACGTAAAAAACGGGTCTACTGCATGAACCGTGGGTTATGCGCCCTCGGCTGGTAGGGGTGGGCAGAGCCCGCCGAGTGAGAGCATCGCCAGTGCGATTACTGACCAGGGTGAGCGGAAGCCGAACCCGCGGCGCATGATCAGCCGGATCTGGGTGTTCATTTGCTCGACGCGTGCGTTGCTCAGGCCGTGCTTGATCGCTGCTTCCACCATCGCGCGCTGTTCGGTGATCCGTTTTGCCAGTTTGCGAAACGGCTGTAGGCGAGATCGTCGTGCCCACTTCAGCCACGCTTCGAGCAGGGCCAGCGCCTCCTCGGGGGCGAGGCGGTAGATCAGGCGCAGCTGTTGGGCGAGCAGGTAGGCGCGGAACAGGCGCTGGTTGACCTGCTGGATCCGAGCGAGCTTTGCCTGCTGGTTCTCGGTCAGCTTCTCTGCGTTCTTCCACAGCACGAAGCGCGCGCCCTTGAGCTCTGAGGCGAGTTCTGCCTCACCGGCTCTGCGCGCCTCGTTCCAGACCTCGCGACGGATCTCATCCAGCGCGTCGGTCGCGGCCTTCACAATGTGAAACGGATCCAGACACACCAGGGCGTTCTGGCAGCGCTCGCGCACCGGTCGGGTGATCCAGTCGGCGTCATCGCAGGAGACGAGCTCGATCTCCTGGCAGCGCGCGTTGCCCAGCTCCGCCAGGAACTTCTCGACCGTCGAGCGGTCACGGCCGGGGTGCGCCCAGACCAGACGCCCTGTGTCGTGATCGACCACGACGACCATGTAGGTCTGACCCTTGGCGGTCGAGATCTCGTCGATCCCGATGCGCTTGAGGTTCGCCAGCGGATCGCGCCTTGCGCCTTCGTCGGCCATCACGCGCTCACAGATCCAGCCCACCGTGCGCCAGTTGATCCGCATCAGTGCCGCGACCGCCTTCTTGGAGGTATGCACCGCCAGCCAGGCCGCGGTGTCCTCGAACGCGACCGTGAAGCTCGAGCCGTGCCGCGCCCACGGCACCGCCGCGACGATGACACCGTGACGCTCACAGCTGACCCTCGGCGCCGGCGCCTGCAGGTAGACGAGCGTCGTACCGAAGTCAAGCGCCCGCCAGCGCTTGGTGCCATCCCCCCGGTCATAGCCCGGGCAGCGCCGCCGGCAATGCGGGCAGCGGCCACGCTCCCTGGCCTTCGGGCGAACCTTCACAACGAGCGTCTCCTGCTCGATGAACGCGTCCTCAATGACCGCTCGGCTGAGCCCGAGCAGCTTCTTCCATACCCTTCTACCGCGCACGTCGTCACGCTCCTTTGGTCGGGTTCTCGACTGTTTGCAAGCCGGAACCCTAGGAGCGCCGCGGCGTGCGCACCCTCAACCCCCACCCCGGGCGCCCCTGCGCCCGGAAACAGTCGCCCTTTCAGCGCAGCCGGCCGGCGGGTCAAGCGCCGCGAAAAGCCCCGCAAAACACTGCTGCGACTCGCGAACCGCCACCCACCACCGAGGCGGCGCTTGACGCATAGCCGGACGGCGGAGCTACGCGCTGAAAGCCCTCAAACCACCCACGGAACATGCAGAAGCGCCTAAAAAACGAGGTCGACCCCCGGGACGCAAAAAAGTGGGACGGCCGCCGGGCAGCACCACCAAAGCCGCGGTGACGACGGCAAAACCCGCCGCCGCCGCCGCCGCCGGTCCTCGCCACGCCGGACGGCGCAAAGGCAGCGGCACCCGCTCCAAACAGGCACTGAGGCTCGTACGGGCGCAGCCGGGCATCACCGTCCCCGAGCTGGCAGCGAAGATGAAAATCAAGTCGAACTACCTCTACCGCATACTTCCCGGCCTCGAGCAGGAAGCCAAGATTCGCAAGGAGGGTCGCGGCTGGTATCCCGTGGAGGGCTGACCGCCAGTCGCTCACTCCTCCGGATCGGACGGATCCTCCGCCGGAGCGTCCGTCCGCATGTCGAGGACAGCCGAGCCGACACAAACGCTTGCCTACCGCGAGGGAATCGGCTCAGGCGATGGGCACCAGCCACCGATCTGTCGAGGTGAGATGACAGTTCGGCGCTCCAGCTCGGGAATGACTGGGATGCGAGTCCCATCGCCACCGTCCGCCGCGGTAGAGCACTCCGGGGAGCCCTCCGCTGCGGTAGAGCACTCCGGGGAGGATCTCTGCAGTCTCGGCGAGGCGTTGAAGGCGCGGACCGAGGACGTCGTGGCGGGAATGGTCGTGCGCACCCAGCAGTCGGGTCACGTGCTCGACGGGATGGTCGAGGAGAGCTTCGCACGCGTGGGCACGGTCTCCACGGTCGCGGTCGCCAGGTGGATGGCGGGCGAGGGTCCCGAGGTCGCTCGCGAGGTCGGTCAGGAGGCCTGGCACATCTTCGGTCAGCTGGCGGCCCAGCGTGCGGCGCCGCTGAACGAGGTCACCAAGCGCTGCCTGCGCTGGTGTGACGCGGCGGAGGAAGTAATGCGCGAGATCGCCGCGCAACTGGATCTCTCCCAGGAGGCGCTCCCGCGGGCCCTGGCCATGTTGCAGCGCAGCCTCAACGTGACGCTCGTACGGATGTGTGAGTCCTTCGAGGCCGAGCGCCAGCGCGCGGATGACGAGCTCGCCAGTCGCCAGGAGGAGCTCGCATTCATGGCGACCCACGACGCGCTGACGGGGCTTCCGAACAGGACGTTGATCCTCGACCGCACCGAGCAGACGCTGGTGCGCTCACGCCGCCACCAGGCACCCGTGGCCGCGCTGTTCATCGACCTCGACAACTTCAAGTCCATCAACGACACCCTCGGTCACGGCGCCGGGGACGAGCTCCTGCAGGCCGTCGCCGCGCGACTGGACGGTGTCGTACGGGCCACCGACGCGCTCGGGCGCCTCGGGGGCGACGAGTTCGTGGTGATCGCCGAAGACCTCTCCCTCGCGGCGGGCCCGGAGCTCCTTGCCGAGCGCCTGCTCGAAGCGCTCAAGCAACCGTTCACGCTCGCAGAGACCGGTGAGACGACCACCCTGACCGTGACCGCGAGCATCGGAATCGCGGCGGGCGACCGGTCCTGCGCCAGCGATCTGCTGCGCGACGCCGACATCGCGATGTACCGCGCGAAGTGGGACGGCAAGAACCGCTATGTCGTATTCGAGTCCGTGATGCAGGACGCGGTCCAGCGCCGGATGGTGCTCGAGATGGACCTGCGCGTCGCCCTGGAAAACAATGAGTTCTTCCTCGTCTACCAACCCACATTCGACCTGCGGGACATGAGCCCCACCGGAATGGAGGCCCTGATCCGCTGGAACAGCCCGACACGAGGGGTCGTTCAACCCGATGACTTCATCCCGCCGCTGGAGGAGACCGGCCTGATCACAGAGGTCGGCAAGTGGGTGCTGGAAGAGGCCTGCCGCCAGGGCGCCGCGTGGCGCGAGGCCGGGTACCCCGTCGGCATGGCCGTCAACGTCTCCGCTCGCCAGCTCGACACCGACGAGCTCGTGAGCGAGGTGCGCAACGCCCTCTCACACAGCGGCCTGGAGCCAAGCGCGCTCACCCTGGAGATCACCGAGTCAACCCTGATGCGAAACGCCGATGCAACCGCACGGCGGCTGATCGCGATCAAGCAGCTCGGCGTGCGCATCGCGATCGACGACTTCGGCACCGGCTACTCCTCGCTGGCCCACCTCCAACGCTTCCCGGTCGACGCGCTGAAGATCGACCGCTCATTCATCTCCGGACTGACCGACACCCAGGAGGGCGAGACACTCCTGCACACCCTCGTGCAGCTCGGAAAATCCCTCTCGATCGAGACCCTCGCCGAGGGCATCGAGCAGCCCCGAGAGCTCTCGCTCCTACAAGCCGAGCAGTGCGACTCAGGCCAAGGCTTCCTCTTCGCCCGACCCCTCGACACACACGCCGCCGAGGCGTTACTGCGAGACTCGGCCAGCAACACCACCCCTGCCCCGGCGTAAACGTCACGCTGTGAGGCGCTCGACGGCCATCCCGGCCTGCACCACCGGGCACTCGATCCCGATCTCGTCCAGGAAGCTGTCGGCGCCCGGCGGCCTCACGCCGCAGACGCTACAGCGTCATCGGCGGCCCAGGTCTTACGCCGTGATCTGCGGCAAGTAGGTAACCAGCGCACTTCGACGCGAAAGAGGCATGCAAATCGTGTGGTCGCATTGCCCGGGACGCGACTCCGAGGCCACGATCGCGTTACGCGGAAGACCAGCAGGACACTTGCTTCGATAGCGTCAATGACCCGCCTATGCCCTCGGCTAACGCTCTCACGACCAGCGCTCCGCGCCACGAAAGCCTCAAGGCATACACAGCCAAGCAAACCCAACCCGAGCGCTAAGAACAGCGGCGATCTCGACATGAGTCACGTCTGGTTCACCATCCGTTGGCTGCACATCCTCGCGATGGCGTTCTTCGTCGGTGGACAACTCTTTCTCGCCGGGGTCGTCGTACCCGTCGAGCGCCGCGCGCCCGACCGCGAGCGGCTGCGTGCGATCGCCCGACGCTTCGGCTACGGGACACTCGCCGCGCTGGGCGTGCTGCTAGCGACCGGAAGCGCGATGGCGAGCCACCTGCACCTCTGGGGCGACAGCGCCTTCCAGATCAAGCTCGCGCTCGTCGCGGCGATCGCCGTGCTCGTCCTGTGGCACATGCGCCGCCCGACGCAACACGCCCTGGAGGGCGCGATCTTTCTCTGCTCGCTCGCGGTCGTATGGATCGGGCTGTACCTCGCCAACGGATACAGCTAGCGGGCCGACGCGCTGCTCAAGGGCAACGCCCGGCGTGTCGATGCGAACAGCACCAGGTCGAGTCAGATCGACCAGCGCCAATCGTCGGAGCGGAGATCGACACCGCAACAGCGCACAGGCGAACCATTCGCCTGTGCGTCGTTCTCCAGCAGCTCGCTCGTTTCCCCGCCCGGGGAATGACGAAGAACAAAAAGAAGACGCGGTTCCGGGCCACCGCCCGCAATCTTGTTATACGCTCGTTTCTTCCGCACCCGATAAGCGAGGATTTGCGCCCGTGTCCGATCTTCTTAGAGAGAAGCATAAAGAGATCACCGCCCGACTGGATGAGCTCAAACCCCTGGTGAGGCAGCCCGGCATCACCATCCCCGAGCTGGCGGTGAAGATGGGCATCAAGCAGAACTACCTCTACCGCATACTTCCCGGCCTTCAGCAGGAAGGGAAGCTGGAGAAGAAAAATCGGGCTCTCTTGTCATGGATGTAGGTGAAACTCGTGTGGGAGTGTGAGGTTAATTGGGCCGCAGGTGAGCAGGACGAGGGCGAGCGCTGCTTTGGCTGAGTGGAACCCGTAGGCGCGGCGGGTGATGAGACGGACCTTGTTGTTCAGTGCCTCGGTGCGGCCGTTTGTGATGCCCAGGCGGATCGCGGCGAGGATGCCGTCACGGTGTTTTCTGATCGTCTGGGCGAGACGGACGAAGGGCTCCAGGCGGCTGCGGGTGGCGCGGCTGATGAAGCGGTCGATGAGGATGGTGACGTCCTCGAGGTCGAGGCCTGCGGTAAAGATGCTCCTGAGCGCCTCCTTGAGGGTGTAGGCGAGCCAGACCGCGCCACCAGCGTGTTTGAGCTTGCGGTATGTGACGGCCTGCTCGGCGGTGAGGTTCTCAGGGTTCTTCAGCAGCGCCCAGCGGGCGTCCTTGAAGCGCTTGGCGGCTTCCTGGTCACCGAGGGAGCGCAGCTCGTTCCAGTAGTCGCGGCGGACTTCGTCCAGTGCCTTGGTAGCGAGCGCCACGACGTGATAGCTGTCGATGCAGAGCGTCGCTTGTGGGGCGTGTTTCTTCTTGCGGGCGCTCTTGGCGTAGCCGGGCCCCATGTCCAGCGAGATAGCCCTGAGCTTCGCCGAGCGCTCAGGCCCCAGCTCCTTGAAGAACTCATCGCCGGCTTTCTCACCGGCGCCCTCGGTGCCCCACACCACCTTTCGGCGCTGATGGTCACAGACCAGGGTCAGGTAGCGGTGCTGCTTGCGCCAGGAGACCTCGTCCATGCCGATGTCAAACAGCTCATTCAGGCGGTCGGGATCGAGCTCGTCCCGGGTGACGCGCTCGATGATCCGTCCCACCGTGCGCCAGTTGATCCGCACCAGCCGGCAGATCGTGCTCTTGTCGGTCCTGCTCGCCAGGTAGGCGACGAGGCGCTCGAAGTCCTTGGTGAAGTCCGAGCCCATCCGGGCGAACGGCACGCCCTCGGTGCGCACCCCGTGAACCGGGCAGGACAACCGCCGCAGCTGCGCGCGGATCTCGAGCCGCCAGACCCCCAAGTCCAGGTGGCGCCAGTCCGAGAGCACCGGCCGGACGTCGTGGCGGTGCGGAGTGCTGAAAGAGCACTCAGGGCACACCAAGCGCCGGCGGCGCAGCGCCACCCGCACGATGACCCGGTCGGGCTCGAAACGAACCCCCCTGACCCAGACGCCCTCCAACCGCAGAAGCCGCGAGAATGCCGCAGTGACGCGCATGCCGTCCTCCCTTGCAAGCCGTTGATCGTTGACAGACCAGCAGCCTGCCCGTGGAGGCGGCGGCGCGTCGCTGACCAGCGCGCAACTTGCGAGGACTTCCAGCGCCTGAAGAATCCCTGCTCAGACGGCCAAACGCCCCACCGGGTCACCTACATCCAGTGCAAGAGAGGCAAAAATCGCGCCTGGTATCCGAAAGGAACCTGAAGATGAACGAGCGCGCCGACATCACACCTCGGGTCGTCAGCGAGACGCAGCCGCTGTGGTTCTTGGGCACACTCGCGCGTATCCTGCTCGACGGCAAGCAGACCGGTGGGGCGTTTGCGGCGTTCGAGGTCACATTGCCCAAGGGCGCGTCACCGCCGCTTCACTCCCACCCTCAGGATGAGAGCTTCTACATACTCGACGGCGAGGTCACCGTCTGGGTGCAGGACGAGCCGCGCCATTGCCGGACCAGCGCCATGGCGTTTGCCCCGGGAGGGACGCCCCACAGCTTCCACGTCGAGTCCGACACCGCTCGCATGCTCGTGCTCTCAACGCCCGCAGGCATCGAGGACTACGTGCGCGCCCTCGCCGAACCGGCCGCATGGCCCTGGCTGCAACCTCCGCCCGATGGGCCACGAGTCTCAGCCGAGCGCATCGAAGCGGTCGAGAGCGAACTCGGGGTGGTACGCCACGGCCCGCCTCCGACACTCTCAACATAACTCCCAAGTCCGAGGCTGTCAGCCGCCCGGCTGGATTACTTGCGGCGCTGGCCTGCAATCCGGCACGCCGCGACGCTCCGGCGATTGCCGTGTGTGAGGTGTGGGGGGCAGCTGGTGCGACGTCGTTGCGCCAGTCTCCCGAAAGTCGGATGATTAGCGGGTGAGCTCAACCGCCACTGAGATGGTCGCGGTCCTGATGACCGACCTGGTCGGTTCGACCGCGATGGCCGACCGGGTTGGTCCCGAGGCGGCAGAGAAGCTGCGCACAGAACACTTCGGACTGCTGCGCAGCGCTCTCGAGCGCAGCGACGGCCGGGAGGTCAAGAATCTCGGCGATGGGCTGATGGTCGTGTTCTCGAGCGCTTCCCAGGCGTTGTTGTGCGCGGCCCAGATGCAGCAGGCCGTCGAGGCGCGCAACCGCCGCGCCGAGGAGCAGCTCGGCGTGCGGATCGGTGTGAGCCTCGGTGAGGCCACGGTCGAGAACGGCGACTACTTCGGTGAGCCGGTGGTCGAGTCCTCGCGACTATGCGCCCATGCTGCTGGTGGACAGATCATCGTCAACACCCTGGTGCGCCAGCTCGCCGGCTCACGCGACGGTCATCGCTTCCGTTCGCTCGGCGACCTGGAGCTGAAGGGCATATCCGAGCCCGTCGAGGCGTTCGCGCTGCAGTGGGAGCCGATTACGGAGGGCAGGATCGCGCTGCCGGAGCGGCTGCATGAGCTGCCGCCGACCGGTTATGTCGGGCGGGTGGCTGAGCGCGCGCGATTGCAGGAGTTGTGGGCTAAGGCGCGGGAAGGTTCGTTGCGTCTGGCGCTGATCAGCGGGGAGGCGGGGGTGGGCAAGACGCGGCTGTCCACACATCTGGCGCTGCAGGCGCACGGGGAGGGCGCGACGGTGCTGTATGGGCGCTGTGACGAGGATCTCGGTGTGCCCTACCAGCCGTGGGTGCAGGCGCTCGGATACCTCGTCAAGGAGGCACCACAGTCGATCCTCAACGCCCATGTCGAGCGCTTCGGCGGCGACCTCGCGCGTCTCATCCCCGTCCTGCGCGATCGTCTGCCTGATTTGCCTCCTCCGCGCGAAAGCGACCCTGAGACAGAGCGCTACCTGCTCTATGCCGCCGTCGTGGGCCTGCTCGAGGAGGCGGGCAGGCAGGAGCCGCTGCAGTTGATCCTCGATGACCTGCACTGGGCTGACGGGCCGACACTTTCGCTGCTTCGCCACGTGGTGGCCTCAAGCTCCTTGATCAGCGCGATGGTGGTGGGTACCTACCGCGACTCCGATCTCTCGCGCGATCACCCGCTGACGGCGTTGCTGGCCGACCTGCACCGCGAGCAGGGGGTGGAGCGAATCAAGCTCACCGGCCTCGGCTCCGAGGAGGTGCTCGTGCTGATGGAAGCGGCGGCCGGGCACGAGCTCGACGAGGACGGGCGTGCGCTGGCCGCCGAGATCACGCGCGAGACGGCGGGCAACCCGTTCTTCGCGGGTGAGGTGCTGCGTCATCTGATGGAGTCCGGGGCGATCGTGCAAGCGGACGGCGGGCGCTGGCGTGTGGTCGGCGAGGTGGCTGAGCTGGGCCTGCCCCAGAGTGTGCGCGAGGTCGTCGGCCGGCGCGTGGAGCGCCTGGGTCCGGAGGCGCGTACCGCTTTGAGCGCCGCCGCGGTGATCGGCCGCGACTTCGACCTCGACCTGCTCGTCGCTGTCGTGGATCTTGGGGAGACGCGGCTCCTGGATCTGCTCGAGGAGGCTGTAAGAGCTTCGTTGTTGCAAGAGGCCTCCGAGCGCGCTGGGCGCTTCACCTTCACCCATGCGCTGGTCGAGCACACCCTGTACGAGGATCTGAGCCGTGCTCGCCGTGCGCGACTACATCAGCGCGTGGCCGAAGTCCTGGAGGAGCAGTGCGGGGAGGAGCCCGGCGAGCGCTTGGGCGAGCTGGCGACCCACTGGGGGGCCGCGACCGTCAGCGCCAACCCCGGCAAGGCGCTGCGCTACGCCCGGCAGGCTGCGGAGCGCGCGCTTGCGGCGCTCGCTCCCGATGAGGCGGCGCGCTGGTATCGCCAGGCGCTCGAGCTCTACGACCAAACGCCCGGCGGTGATCGATCAGAGCGCTGCGAGCTGTTGATCGGCCTGGGAGAGGCCCAGCGCCAGACCGGGAACCCGTCCTCGCGCCGGACGCTGCTGGACGCGGCCGGGCTCGCCCGGGAGCTGGACGACGTTGACCGGCTCGCGCGCGCCGTGCTGGCCAACACGCGGGGATTCACCAGCCACTTCGGCACGGTGGACGGAGAGCGGGTTCAGACGCTGGAGATCGCCGCGCGGGCACTCCCCGATGACGACCCACGACGGGCGCAGGTGCTCGCGGTGCTGGCAAGCGAGCTTCACTTCGGCGAGGATCCCGCGCGCTGCCGGGAGCTGGCCGCCGAGGCGATCGAGATGGCCCGGGCCGCCGGCGACGAAGCTGCGCTGGCCTACACCCTGTCTCATGCCATCTGGGCGATCACAGCGTCGGACACGCTTGCACAGCGCCAGCGGCTGATCGCAGAGCTGTCAGACATCACCCGACGCCTGGACGACCCACGGCTCAGCTCCCTGGGGGCCGGCGCGCACCTCACCGCCAGCATAGAGACCGGTGATCGAGCGCAGATCCAATCCGTGCTGGCGCAAGGGCGCACCAATCTCGATGCCTTTCCCCTGCCCAGCTTTCGCTGGGCCTGGCGGGTGTCCGAAGCAACCTGGAGCTTCGTGCAAGGCGAGCTCGAGGCGTCCGAGCGGTTGGCGATCGAGGCGGCCGAGATCGGCACGGGGGCCGGCGAGCCCGACGCACAGAGGACCCTCGGCATACAGCTGTTCGCCGTCCGCCACCTCCAGGATCGTCTCGAGGAGGTTGTCGAACAGGCTGTGTCGCTCACCCGGCGAGCGGATAGCCTCGATGGGCACCGCCCGGGCGCGGCGCTTGCGCTGCTGCAGATCGGCCGCGAGGATGAGGCGCGCGAGCTAGTGCTCGCTGAGGATCTGCGCGGCATCCCGTGGGCAAATGGTTGGTCGGCGGCCATGATTCTGTGGGCGATGGTGTGCTCTGGCCTGCGCATGGTCGACCGTGCGGGCGAGGTGTATGAGCTACTCACCCCCTTCTCCGGCCAGCTCGCCGGCAGCGCCGGCACCGTGTTTGGCACGATCGCCTGGGCGCTTGGCACGCTCGCCAGCACCCTGGAGCGCTACGAGCAGGCCGAGGAGCACTTCGGCTCCGCGGCGGAGATCGAGGAGCGTCTCGGCGCGCCGCTGTTCCTCGCCCGCACACGCGCCGGCTGGGCACGCACGCTGATCGCCCGCGGCCGGCCCGAGGACCGCGAGCGCGCGGCGCAGATGCTCGAACAGGCCGACGACACAGCCGAGCGCTTGGGCGGTGAGCTCATAACTCGGGAAGTCGCTGAGTGTCGCGCCGCCCTCGCGGCGATCAGCGGGTAACTGCCGAAGCTGAGCTGAGGGGTGGCGGATGACTGTTGAGGTTTTCCGGGCGCAATCTGAACAGGACCGCGAGGAGCTGTTCCGGTTTCGCTACGGCGTATACGTGCAGGAAATGGGCCGCTACCGCCGGACCGCCGATCACCGAGGTCAGCGGTTGGTGGAGCCCGAGGACGCCAACAGCATTCTGTATGGCGCTCGTGAGGACGGGCAGGCGGTGGGAACATCGCGGCTGACCCTGGGGACCGACGGCTTCTCGCCTCGCCAGATCGACCAGTATGGCCTAGGCCCGTTCATGGCTGAGGTGCCGGCCCGGCTGATGGCCGTCGGCGAGCGGCTGATGGTCGCGCCGCACCTGCGGGGCTGGGCGGTCGCCTCACAGCTGCGCGAGCTCGCGCGGGAGGACGTCGAAGCCGGCGGCGTGCAACTCGTCTTCGGCAACTGCGAGCCGCATTTGCTGTCCATGAACCTCTCGGCGGGAGGCCGAACGTACGCCGAGCACAACATCAACAGCGAGGAGGCGGGCTATCTCATCCCACTGATGTTCCTTGACGGGGACACGGACGGCCTGGCCGCGGCGATCGGCAGCCTGGACGGGGATGGCCATCCCTGCCTGCCGCGCTCGATCGAGGCTGCCCTGGCCCGAGGCGACACCGTCCGCTCCGCTTCTGTCATGGCCCCCGGGGAGTACTGGGCTCACGTGGAGACCGCCCTGGAGCGCCTCGAGGAACAGGAGCTCCATGCCTTTGCCGGCCTCGATCCGGCGGAGAGGAAGGAGTGCGTCTCTCGCAGCAACATCATCGAGTGCGCCCCTGGGGATCGACTGCTGAAGGAGGGCGGCTCCTCGCAAAACCTCTTCCTGGTCCTCGAGGGGACCCTCGAGGTTCGCCACCGCGGCAGGCTCATGAACGTCCTTGGGCCGGGGGACGTCTTCGGGGAGATGGCGTTCCTGCTCGAGCTGCCCCGTCAATCCGACGTCTACGCCGCCACGCCCGGCGTGAGGATCCTCTCGCTCTCTGATGGGACGCTGCGCAAGCTGATGGCCGAGGAACCGACCCTGGCGGCCAAGCTGCTGCTCAACATCTCACGCATGCTGTGCGGACGGTTGATCAAGGCCAACGCCGCCGCCGGCATCTGAAAAGTCAAGAATCCCCACGCAGTGTCGCTTCGCAGTCAGGACGATCCTGAGGAGTGAGCCATCGGTCTGGTGACGCGACTGCTTGGCCTGGAAGCAGGCGTCTACCGAGTGTCGCACGGGCTCAGGCTCGGGGAGGTGCGGAGCGAGCGAGAGTGATGTACCAGTAGCCACCTGCGAGGTTCAGCACCACAATAACCAGGAAGAAGGCTGCCCATCCGTAGGCGGCGTATGAGAGGCACACGACGCCCGCGGTGGCCGCAACGATGCCACCGGCAATGCGCATGACCCCAAAGACGCGGAGGTGG
The DNA here is from genome assembly GCA_963755165.1 of uncultured Solirubrobacterales bacterium. Lineage (GTDB taxonomy): Bacteria > Actinomycetota > Thermoleophilia > Solirubrobacterales > Solirubrobacteraceae > Palsa-744. The sequence continues at coordinate 1,476,056 of CAVWIT010000003.1, forward strand.
CGGTACTCCCATGGGACGATCAGGCGTTGCAAGCCGGATCGCGGGGGAGATGCCCACCACTCGCGCAGACGTTTCGCGGCGGTGTTGTGGTTGAGTGCGTTCATCGGGGGCGTCCCGCTCATGCTCGCTTCAGGAACCACCTAGCGTGCGGGAGAGACCCGGTAGCGAACGTAGACGACACGAGAGGCAAAGGTCTGCGTCTCGAGCAGCTCCAGATTGATGCGGTCGTCCAGGGCCGGGAAGTAGGGGGTGCCGCCGCCCAGGACGACCGGGCTGACGAAAAGCCGGTACTCGTCGATGAGGCCCAGCTTTATGCAGGTGGAAGCCAGGCCAGCGCCGCCGACTGCCAGGTCCTTACCTGGCTGTTCCTTCAGCTTCGCGACCTCTGCGGCAACACCCTCTCTCGCCAGCCTGGCATTGCCCTCGACCTGCGCGAGAGTCTCGGAGAACACGATCTTCGGCAGCTCCTTCCAGATGCGAGCGAACTCGATCTCGTAGTCCGTTGCCGACGGGTTCTCCTCGGCGGTCTCCCAGTAGACCATCGTCTCGTAGAGCCGCCGCCCGCAGAGATGCGCACCGATCTCCCTTGTCTGCTGGTTATGGAACCTATGCAGCTCCTCGTCCGGCGCCGACCAGTCGATCGCGCCGTCCGGCCCGGCGATGAAGCCGTCCAGCGACACAGTCATCGAGTAGATCAGCTTCCGCATCGCGGTCCTCCTTCGGTTGGACCCCATTGTTCCGTAGATAACGACTTCGCGTCACCTCATTGCTGAAGGGGTGTCGTAGTCTTTGCCGAACTCGTCGCTGGTTCTGTCCAGCGATGATGGGGGTTGGGTATGCCTGCCTTGGCGATCGCTCGCTCCGCATCTGCCCGAACCTGAGCCTGGCTCAAGACAGCACTCTCGGATCGCCAGACCGGTACCTGGAAGATGATCGCTTTGACAAAGCGAGGCGGACAAAGGTTCTCCAGCCTGCCCGACGTTCAATGGGCGGGTCCGGCACACATGGCTGGCAGCGGGGTTTCGAGGACCACCTGCTGGGAGTGTTGCGTCCGGTGGCGCGCGCGGATGCTCAGTGGCGTTCTCCGAGCGTCTTGCGCAGACCTGCGAGTGCGCGAGCGCCGACTCGTTTGAAAGCGATCCGGAGCAGTGGCTCGGCGAGCTTGAGTGGCCCCTTCAACGCGAGATCCGCGTCGTAGGTGATTCGTGTGCCTACGTCGAAGGGCTCGAAGGTGATCCGGTCCAGCGAGACGACGGTCGAGCTCTCGCCGCGAAACGTGACGGCGCTTGGCGGGTCGTACTCGACGATGCGGTAGGTGAGTGGGATCTTTCGACCGAGGAAGCTGGCCAGGAGCCGGAACTCGGTTCCCTCGCGAACCGGTGCGTCCCCGAGGCGCTCGGCTTCGATGACACCCGGGTCCCACTCCTGGGTGCTCGAGAAGTCGCTCAGGTAGGTGAACATCTCATCGGGTGGACGGGGCGTGTCGAGGCTTGCGTTGTAGTGGGCCATCGGGTTCTCCTTATCGGCTTGCGTTGTAGTGGGCCATCGGGCTCTCCTTATCGGCTCGAGTCGGGGTTGGCCGGGGTCGGTGTCTCGTGCCAGCCGCTGAGGCGCTCGCACTCGGCCCATAGCCGCTCGCGGTCCTGGAGCGTCTGCCTGGTCCATGGCACGCGGTGGGTGGGACGCTGCCGGCGGTCGTGCCAGAAGCCGCCGGAGCTGCGTGCCGGCTCGGGAGCGGCGCCGAGCCAGACGATCGTGTCGGCGCCTTCTTGGGGCGTGCGCAGCAGTCGTTTTGTCAGACCGTAGAAGCGCGGTAGCGAGGACTTCAGGCCCGGGGTGTCCGCCCAGCCTGGGTGCATCGCGTGAACAACGACGCCGGTGCCCCGCAATTTCTCTGCCCACAGTTCGGTCAGGATGACCTGGGCGCGCTTGCTGCGCGCGTACGCGGTGGGGCCGTCAAAGTCCTCATGAGCCATCTGTAGGTCGTCGAGGTGGATTCGTTGCGTATACATGCCGCCCGAGGACACATTGACGATGCGGGCAGGCTTGCTCTTCTGAAGCAGCGGGACGAGTAGGTTAGTCAGCAGGAACGGTCCAAGGACGTTGGTCGCGAAGGTCAGCTCGATGTCGCCGGCCGAGAGCGTCCGCTCGCCCGCCAGCGCACCGGCGTTGTTGACGAGCACGTCCAGGCGCTCCGTCTCTCCACCGAGGCGCTTGGCGAACTGCCGCACGGATTCCAGGTCGCTGAGATCGCAGAGGCCGACCCGGACGTCGCTGCTGGGCAACCGTGCCACGATCTGCGCGCGGGCGCGCTCGCCGCGCTGCTCGCTGCGGACCGCCAACCAGACCGTGGCGCCGAGGCGCGCGAAGCCCTCGGCGGCGGCGAGGCCGAGCCCCGAGGTCGCGCCGGTGACGAGCACGACCTTCCCGCCCATCGGCCGCAGTTCGGCAGGGCTCCACGTGCCCCTGCGCATGCGATAGCCAACGCGCGTATAGCCCGCAACGACGGTACGGTCGAGGATCGTGTCAAGCAGTGACCGCAGGATAGTGCTATGTAGGTTAGGTTAGAAACGTTCGATGTCGTAGAACGTGCATGAAAATCGCGATCATCGGTGGAGGAGTCGCTGGGCTCGTATGTGCACACATGCTGCACTGCGATCATGAGCTGGTCGTATTCGAGGCGAGCGAGGAGGCCGGCGGGCACGCCAACACGGTGCATGTCGAGACAGAGACCGGAGCCTATGATCTCGATACGGGCTTCATCGTCTTCAACGACCGTAATTATCAAGGGTTCGAACGCTTGCTGGACGAGCTTGGAGTGCCGACTCAGCCGTCGCAGATGAGCTTCGGGGTGAGCGACGGCGTGGACTTCGAGTACAACGGAGCCTCGCCAAACGGCCTGTTCGCGAACCGCGGTCACGTGATCACGCCCTCCTTTCACCGGATGATCGCCGACCTGGCCCGCTTCAACCGGGACGCTCGCCGGCTGCTCGCCTCCGAGGAGAATCCGTCGCTACGCGAGTGGCTTGCAGCGCAGCGCTATTCACGCGTCTTCGTCGAGCGGCTGATCGTCCCGCAGGCGTCGGCGGTATGGTCCGCGGATCCGGCGCAAATGTGGTCCTTCCCGGCGCGCTTCCTGGTCGAGTTCTTCGAGAATCACGGGATGCTCGGATTCCGCGACCGGCCGCACTGGCGGACGATTGCCGGAGGATCGCGCAATTACATCGAGGCGCTCATACGGCCCTGGCGCGAGCGCCTCAGGCTGTCGGCGCCGGTGACGGAGGTCTCTCGTCATCCCGATCATGTCACAGTGTCCTCGCGCGGATGTGAGTCGGAGCGCTTCGACGCGGTCGTGATCGCGACGCACTCCGATCAGGCGCTCGCGCTGCTGGCCGATCCCAGCGAGCGCGAGCGCGAGCTGCTCGGGGCGATCCCTTATCAGCGCAACGAGGCGGTGCTCCACACCGATCGCTCGCTGCTCCCGCGGCGCCGGCGCGCGTGGGCGAGCTGGAACTACCATCTCGGCGTGAAGGCGGACGACGGCGCGCCCGCGGCGGGACGCTGCATGGTGACCTACCACATGAACCGGCTGCAGGCGTTGCATGCCGACCGCGAGTTCTGCGTCACGCTCAACCGCACGGCGGCGATCGACCCGGACCAGATCATCCGAACGTTGCAGTACGCGCACCCCGTCTTCACCCCCGCGGGTATCGCGGCGCAGGCCCGGCGCCATGAGATCAGCGGGCGCAATCGCACGCACTACTGCGGCGCCTACTGGGGAGCTGGTTTCCACGAGGACGGTGTCAGCAGCGCGCTGCGAGTGGTGCGCGAGCTCGGCGCGCGGCAAGCGGAGCCGGTGAGCGTATGACGGCCAGCGCGATCTACGAGGGCACGATCAGCCACCGCCGCTTGGGTGTGCGCCCTCACGAGCTCCGCCACCGCTTGGCGCTTTTGTATATAGATCTGGAGGAGCTGGACGGCCTGCTCGGCGGGCGCCTCATCGCCGGGCGCCCAGGCCCTGTGCGCTTTCGTCGGGCCGATTACCTCGGTGATCCCTCTCTTCCGCTCGCGGATGCCGTGCGCACTCTGCTCGAGCGCCGCACGGGCAGGGTGCCCGCGGGCCCGATCCGTCTGCTCACGCACCTGCGCACGTTCGGGCACTGCTTCAACCCGGTCAGCTTCTACTACTGCTTCACCCCTCAAGAGCAACTCGATGCGGTGGTGGCTGAGGTGACCAGCACGCCGTGGGGGGAGCGACATGCCTATGTGCTCGAGCGGGCCAGCGCCGGGACGGTGCTGAGTGGCGACTTCGCGAAGGCGCTGCACGTATCCCCGTTCATGGGGATGGAACAGCGCTACACCTGGCGCGTGGTCGCCCCCGGCCCGGCGCTCGCCGTTCACATCGAGAGCTTCCAGGACGGACGACGCGCGTTCGAGGCGACACTGGCGCTCCGCCGAAGGCCGCTGACCCGCGCCGCCCTGACTCGCGTGACCGCGCGCTACCCCGCGGGGACGTTGCGCGTGCTCGCGCTGATCTACGGCCACGCACTCGCGCTGAAGCTCAAGGGCGTGGCGGTGCATCCCCGTCCGCGGGAGCCGGCGTGACGGTGGCGCAGCGCATCGCGCGGGGTATCGTGCTTGGTCTGCTGAAGCGTTTGCGTCAAGGCCAGCTCACTGTCCTCGAGGGCGAGCGAGCACTGGTGCTGGGTCACGGTAGCCCGCAAGCGACGGTGCAGGTCAACTCGCCACGGCTCTGGCCGCACTTGCTGCACGGCAGCCGCGGAATGGCCGAGGCATACATGCAGGGGCTGTGGGAGTCATCGGACCCGACAGCCGTGGTGCGCGTGGCCGCGCGCAACGCGAGGAGCCTCGATGAGTGGCGCCGTCGGATTGCGCCGGCGCGGGTCCCGCTGCAGGCCGCACGAGGTATCCGCGCACGCAACACCCCCGCGCGCAGCCGTCGTGACATCGCGACCCATTACGACCTCGGGAACGAGCTCTTCGCGTTGATGCTCGACGAGACGATGATGTACTCCTCCGCGTACTTCCCGCGCCGGGGGATGACGCTCGCGCAGGCCTCGAGGGCCAAGCTCGAGCTGGTGTGTCGCAAGCTCGACCTGCGAGCCGGTGACCATGTGCTTGAGATCGGCACGGGATGGGGCGGTTTCGCCGTCCACGCCGCGAGTACGAGGGACTGCCGGGTCACGACCACCACGATCTCGCGCGAGCAGTGCGAGCATGCCCGCGAGTGGGTTCGGGCGGCCGGGGTCGCCGATCGAGTCACGGTGCTGTGCGAGGACTATCGCGACCTGCGCGGACGCTACGAGAAGCTCGTCAGCATCGAGATGATCGAGGCCATCGGGTATCGAGATTTCGGCACGTTCTTTGCGCGCTGCTCGGACCTGCTCGCCGACGACGGGCGGATGCTGCTTCAGGCGATCGTCATCGACGATCGAGCCTACGCGGTCGAGAAGGCCTCGCGGAGCTTCATTCGCACCCACATCTTCCCGGGCGGCTGCCTGCCCTCGCGCGCGGTGATCGCGCGCTGCGTCGCTCGGCGCACCAACATGCGAACGGTCGGACTCGAGGATCTGACGCCGCATTACGCCGAGACGCTGGCGCGCTGGCGCGCCAACTTCGAAGCCGCGACCGCGCGCTTGGAGGATCTCGGTTACGACGAGCGCTTTCGGCGGCTGTGGCGGATGTACCTCGCCTACTGCGAGGCCGGCTTCACCGAGCGGCGGATCGGCGCTGTGCAGATGCTGCTGGCCAAGCCACGATGGCTCCGACACGCCGGCCCCACGAGCGCGCACGAGGCGCCACGGGCGCCGGCTTGAAAGGCATGGCCCGCGCGCTCGTCACCGGAGCCTCCGGTTACGTCGGCAGCCGGCTGGTGGGAGAGCTGCACGCGCGCGGCGAGCCGGTGGGGTGCGTCGCCCGCGACCCGAGCCGGGTCAGCTTCGATCCCACCGTCACGGTGCATCGCGCCGACATGCTCGACCCGAGCTCCCTTGACGCGATCGGCGAGGGCTACACGACGGCCTACTATCTTGTTCACTCGATGGGTCGCGGGGGCGACGCTGAATATGAGCGACGCGACGCCATCGCGGCCGCCAACTTCGCTCGCTTCGCGACCGCCACGGGCATCGAGCGGATCGTCTACCTCGGTGGCCTGGGCGATCGTCCCGCATCCCAGCATCTGCGCTCGCGTCTGCGCGTAGGGGAAATACTGCGCGACGAGGGGCCACCATTGACTTGGTTTCGCGCCGGCATGGTGGTGGGTGCCGGCTCGGAGAGCTACCGAACGCTGCGCTCGCTGGTCGAACGCCTGCCGGTGATGCTCGCGCCGTCGTGGCTGTCCACACCCACCCAGGCAATCGGTATCGGCGATGTGCTGCGCTACCTCATCCAGGCGCCTCGGATTCCACAGACGCGCTCCCGCGAAATCCAGATCGGATCGGCGGAGATACTCACGTATGGTCTGATGCTGGATCAGATGGCCGATGCGCTGGGACTGCGCCGGCGCCCACGCATCCCGGTACCACTGCTGACACCCTGGCTCTCCTCGCACTGGATCGGGCTCATCACACCCGTCGACGCGGGCGTCGCCAGACCATTGATCGAGGGACTCTCAACCGACACGACCGTCACCGACCCATCAGGCATGGAACTGTTCGACTTCCAGCCCAGATCCTTCGAGCAGGCGCTGCGCGAGGCAATCGCCGAGGAGGCCGAGCCCCGCCGGCCCACGACCTCGCCGCGTCACCCGAGGAGCCGCTTTACCCGGTAGCTACGGACGCCTCGAGGCGTCTGCACTTCGACCGACTCCCCAACTCCGCGCCCAAGCAACGCCTTCGCCACCGGCGACTGCGCCGACAGCTTGCCCTGCGCAAGGTCCGCCTCGGTCGACCCCACGATCGTCCACGTGTACACCTCGCCGCTCTCAACATCCAGAACCTCCGCGGTATGCCCGAAACCGAACGCGCCATCTCCAGCATCCGTCTCGACGATCAGCGCATCCCGCCGGCGCGCTCGCAAGCGCTTGATCCTCGTCTCCAGGTGCGCTTGATCCTCCTTGGCGATGTGATAGTCGGCATTCTCACTCAGATCTCCGAGCTCGCGTGCGGCGAGGATCCGCGCCGCCATCGCCCGCCGTCCCGCGGTCTCGAGCTCCTCGAGCTCGGCCTCGAGCGCGACCAACCCACCCGGTGTGATCGGCTCCCCGTCCGGCACGATCGAGCTCATCGGGGACAAACTACATCAACCCCTCCACAAGCTCGCCCGCGGTCGTCCTGGCCTCGCGATCGGCCTCGTACAGCGACTCGAACGTGCGCACCGCCGCGACGGGCAACTCGGCCAGCGTCCGCTCGATCACCTCGGGAATCCCGGTGAACCGCAGCCGGTCCTCCAGGAAGGCATGCACCGCCACCTCGTTCGCCGCGTTCAACACGCACGGAGCCGTCCCCCCGCCAGCGCCGCCTCGCGCGCCAGGCGCAGACACGGGAACGCCTCGAGGTCCACCTGCTCGAACGTGAGCGTCCCAATCGCCGCGAGATCCAGCGGCGCGACCGATCGTGGATCATCCGATCCCCGATCGGCCAGCAGATCCACGCTCTCGCCTCCATGCAGTGCATATGAGATCGCGATCCGCATGTCCGGCGGGCCGATATGCGCAAGCATCGCCCCGTCCGCCAGCTGGATGAGCCCGTGCACGAGCGACTGGGGATGCACCACCACGTCGATCCGGTCATACCCCACGCCGAACAGGTGGTGGGCCTCCATCAACTCCAGCCCCTTGTTCATCAACGTCGCCGAGTCGATCGTGATCTTGCCCCCCATCGCCCACGTCGGGTGATCGAGCGCCTGCTTCACGCTCACATCCCGCAGCTCCGCCAGCGTCCTGCCCCGGAACGGCCCGCCGCTGGCGGTGATCGTCAGGCGCTCCACCGCCCCCGGCGGCTGACCGGCGAGCAGCTGATGCAGCGCGGTGTGCTCGGAGTCGACCGGCACTATCCGCGCGCCCGTCGCTTCCGCGAGCGCGCTCACCAGCTCCCCCCCCACCACCAGCGACTCCTTGTTCGCCAGCGCCAAATCGATCCCCTCGCCGAGCGTAGCAACCGTCGGCCCCAGCCCGGCCGAGCCCACGAGCGCGTTCAGCACGAGATCGGCGCCCGACTCCACCACCAGCCTCACCAAACCCTCGGCTCCCCCGAGCACCTCCCCCTCCGTCCACGCCTCCGACGCCCGCGCCGCCGCGTGCTCGTCGGCAAGCGCGATCCGCCCCACCCCGTGCGCCCGCGCCTGCTCGATCAGCGCCTCCCACGAACGCTCCGCCGAGAGCCCCACGAGCTCGAACCGCCCCTCGCTACGCCCGCACACGTCGAGCGCCTGCCTGCCGATCGAGCCCGTCGAGCCGAGAATGAGGAGCCTGCCCACGGTCTGAGATGCTCGCAGAATCGGAGCCCAGAGCATGCGGTCGTACGCCCCCCACGCGCCGTGCGCGCGGTCGAGTGCGCGCCGACTGAGACCGGGTCTCAGCCTTCGAAGCCCACCTTCTGGCGCTTGAGGCCAAACATCTTCGCCTTGGCCTCCTCGGCGAGCTGCTCGAGCCAGGCATCGGGCGACAGCTGCTCGCCGAGCATGTTCGCCTGGCGCTTCACCGTCGCGAAGTCGCCCGGAGCCAGGTCGGGGATCGCGGCGAGTCCCTGCTTCAGCTCCCGCGCACGCTCCGGCTCAGCGGCCGCATCGAACTCAGCCTCGGCGCAGAACATCGACCACGCCTGCTCGGGCCTGAGCGCCCTGAACTCGAGCTTCCAGGTGAAGCGACGCATCGCCGCCGCGTCGATCGAGTCCATCAGGTTGGTAGCCGCTATAAAGATGCCCTCGAAGCGCTCCATGCACTGCAGCAGCTCGTTGACCTGCATCACCGACCACTCAGCCCGGGCCAGCGTGCGGTCGCGCAGGAACGAATCGGCCTCGTCCAGGAACAGCAGCGCGCCCTCGGCCTCAGCCTCGGCGAACATCGCGGCGATCTGCTGCTCGGTCTCCCCCAGCCACTTGGAGAGCAGATCCGAAGCCGAGCGCATCAGGATCGGCAGGTCGAGCTCGACGGCGATGTACTCGGCCAGCTGCGTCTTACCCGCTCCCGGTATTCCCCAGAAGCACAGCGAGCCCCTCGGACGCTTGCCCAGCGCCGCGATGATCTGCCGCGGGGTGAACCGTCCCGCGATGTTGAGATGGTCGAGGCTGTAGTTGGTGACCGATTCGCGCAGCCCCTCGGTGCTGTCGCGCCCCAGCACCTTCTGGCTCTGAGCGACCGCGCGCTTGATCACACGCTCGCGCTTGGCGACCAACGCCTCGCCGGCCTGGTCGTCCGCCGGCGTAATCAGGCGGGCGAGCTCCGCCGCCTGGCGAACCTGCTGCTCGCCGAGCAGGCTGTACTTGGTCAGATGACGTTCGAGCTGTCCAGACAGGCCGAAATCGCAGATCACCTGGGTGATGCGCTCACGGCGATCGGCTCGCGAACCGGGGAGCGCCTCGCAATGAAACAGGAAAGCGCCGAGATTGCGCTCCGACAGGCGCCTGGCGCGGTCGCTGAGCCACACGCAGCGCACGCGGCTCCCCATCAGTCCTTGGTCTGAGGCGCGCTCGTCCTCCTCGTCCGCCGGAACATCGTCCACCATCCCAAAGATGCCGAGCATGCCGACGGAACGCATCGCGAGCGCCTCGTGCGCGCGATCCGCAACCAGCACGGCGTCCGGGTTCGTCCTCTCCACGTGGCGCTGAGCGATGTAAACCCAAGTCGGCAGATCCCCCTGGGGAACATGCTTGGTCACGACCGCATGACCCTCGATGCCCTCATCGCGCAGGAGCCTTGCGAGCATGTCCCGCTTGTCCACCGACTGCGGGCCATACACGAGGCTGTGCAAGCCGTGGTCCTCGGGCATCGGCAGCCGCAGGAGTCCCAGCAGGATCTTCTGATCGTCCTCGTGCAGGCGCGCAAGCGAGCCCGTCGACGGCTTCGGCGTCAGCGGCTTGACGAAGCGCTCCACGAACTCGACATCGTCGTCCGCGGGCTCGGTCAGCGTCGCACGCAGATGCGTGGAGCACCCACCGATGTGCAATGGGCGTTCCCGTACGCTCAGCAACCCGGAGCCCACGAGCGTCGAGCCCTCCGACAGCGCCGAGACGATCTCCCGCTCGCCGACGTTGAAAGCAGCCGCAAGAACCGCCGCCGTCGTATGGTCCGAGTCAAACAGCAGGTCAAACAGCTGCGAGAACCCCGGCCGGTGGCGGTTGAGCTGAAATATCAGCAGCTTTCGCTCGACCTCTTCGAGATCCAGGAGGTCGGCAATCCAGCCGATATTCTCCTCGCGCGAAGTCATGAATCTCGACGCCCGCACCTCCGCCTCCTTGCGCCACTCCCGCATGGCTTTGCGGTAGGCGCCATTGTCGCTCTCCACGAGGGGAAACACAGTGACCCCCCGCAGGTACAGACGCGCAAACCGGCCGCTGGTGTCGCCGCCAAACTGGCGCCGCAGATCCTTGATCGTCGGCAGCAGCTTCTCGTCGATGACCCCACTGATCACACGCTCGCCCGCAAGCGGCCCGGGCGCCGGCACCGCCGCCGCGCAAGTGGCGTAGAAGAGCGCGAACAGATGCGGGTCGGCAGCCAGCAGCCAGCTGAACGCCTGACTTCCCGCCAAGCGCAGCGTCCAGGCCGTCATCTGCTGAGCGCCCGGATCTTCCAGCGGATTCTCGGGTAGGTCTGGGGGTAGGTCGGCGTGACTCATAGACGACATACTAGAGAGCCATGGGGACGCCTGTCGTCAGCTCCCCGGCGCCCGCTTGTCGTCAGGCTTCCTGGCGAGCCCACTCTCAGTGCACGTACGCAAACCAGATGTAATAACCGGCCACAGCCGTGAACAGGACCGCGTCCAGCCGATCCAAAGCGCCGCCATGCGCGCCGAACAGACCGCCGGAGTCCTTGACACGGGCCTCGCGCTTGACGAAGGACTCGAACAGGTCTCCGACAGGCGCCACGAGCGCCACGCCGAGGCCGAGCACGAGCGCGTCCGTGCCCGACAGCCAATCCTGATAACGCCCCGCCAGCCACACGCCGGCGACGGCGAACAGCATTCCGCTCAGCAGGCCCTCGACGGTCTTGCTCGGAGAGATCCGCGGCGCAAGCGGACGGCGCCCGAACAGCCTGCCTCCCACGTAGGCGCCCGTGTCGCCCAGGAACGTCCCGACAAGCACGTCGATCACGATCCCCTCGCCGTGGGGCAGGCCCCGCAGCAGCACGGCATGCGCGAGCGCGAAGCCGATCCAGTAGATGCCCAGCAGCGCCACGGCCAGCCCGGCGAGGCTCGGCCTGGGCTGCAGAAGCGTCAGCGCGAACAGCAGCGGCAGCGCCGCCACGGCGACGAGCAGAATCTGAAACTGGCCGCCGTACAGGGCCGCGGCGAGCAGACCCGCGAGCGCGATGAAACCGGCCAGGCGAACCGGCTGCGCGCGTTCATACATAGCGTAGAGCTCGTGCATGCAGACACAGCCGAGCACAAACAGGCCCAGCGCGAAGATCGCGCCGCCCTCGATCACGATGAACAGCGCAAAGGCGATCGCCGGCAACGCCGCCAGCACCCGCGCGCTCAGATCCGAGCGCTGCCCGCGCCTCGCCGGCCCGGCTCGGCCCGCTCGCCGGGCGCTCATCGCCCGCCGAAGCGCCGGCGGCGCTCAGAGAACTCGGCCAGCGACTGCTCCAGCGCCTCGCGCGTGAAGTCCGGCCACAGCTCGTCGCGGAACACGAGCTCGGAGTAGGCGGACTGCCAGAGCAGGTAGTTGGACAGGCGCCGCTCGCCGCTGGTGCGGATGATCAGGTCGGGGTCGTGCATCTCCGGCGCGTACAGACATCGGCGGAACTCCTCTTCGGTGGCGCCCTGAAAGGCACGTGCGGCGTCGAGAATCTCAGCGCGCCCGCCGTAGTTGAAAGCCACGAACAGCGTGATCCGCCGGTTGGCCGCCGTCAGCCCTTCCGCCCAGCGCATCTGCTCCACGAGCTGCTCGCTCACCCCCTCGCGGCGCCCGATGAAGCGCATGCGCACGCCCTCCTCGTGCAGCTCGGGCGTCTCGCCTGCGATGCGCCGCGCGAACATCGCCATCAGGCCCTCCACCTCCTCGGCGGGACGCGACCAGTTCTCGGTCGAGAACGAGTACACGGTCAACTCCTCGATGCCGAGCTCGGCCGCGTCGCGCAGACGGGCCTTGACCGTGTCCGCGCCGGCGTCGTGCCCCTCGTTGACCGGCAGACCCCGAGCACGCGCCCAACGGCCGTTGCCGTCAGTGATGATGGCCACGTAGCGGGGATGGGAGGGATGAGTGGGATCCACATCCAAATCCTGGCCCTCCCCTTGCGCGGTGGGCGCCATCAGACTTCGAGGATCTCCTCTTCCTTCATCTTCAGCACCCCGTCGAGCTCCCCGATGCGCTCGTCGGTCAGCTTCTGCAGCTCCACCTCCGCCCGGTGCTCGTCATCGGAAGAGGCTTCTCCCGCAGACTTCAGCTCGCGCAAGTGCTGCATCGTGTCGCGGCGGACGTTGCGGATCGCCACGCGACCCTCCTCGGCGAGATTGCGCACGACCCTGACCAGCTCGTGCCTGCGCTCCTCGGTCAGCTCGGGCACGGCCAGGCGGATGAGGTTGCCGTCGTTGGAGGGGTTCAGGCCGACGTCGGACTCGTTGATGGCCTTCTCGATCGTCTTAATCGAAGACTTGTCATACGGCTGCACCGTGATCAGCCGCGCCTCCGGCGCGGAGATCGTCGCCAGCTGGTTCAGCGGCGTCATCGCGCCGTAGTAATCGACGACGACTCGATCCAGCAGCGACGGGCTGGCCCGGCCGGTGCGCACCGAGGAGAACTCGTGCTGGGCGGACTCGACCGACTTGACCATCCGCTCGCGCGCATCCTCGAGCAGCACATCGATCATCTCAGCCGCCATGTCTCATCCCTCGTCTGCAGTCGGTGTCGATACGAGCGTCCCCACGCGCTCCCCGGAGATTATCCGCGCGAGGCTCGTGTCATCGTCCATGTTGAACACGTTCAGCGGCATCCCGTTCTCCATGCACAGCGCCAGCGCCGTCGAGTCCATCACGCGCAGCCGCCGCTCGATCGCCTCCATGTGGGCGATCTCCGGGATGAACTTCGCATCGGGGTCGATCGCGGGATCGGCGCTGTAGACGCCCTCGACACCGTTCTTAGCCATCAGGATGATCTCCGCGTGCATCTCCGCGGCGCGGAGCGCAGCGGCGGTGTCGGTCGTGAAGAACGGGTTGCCGGTTCCGGCCGCGAAGATCACCACGCGCCCCTTCTCCAGGTGGCGCATCGCGCGGCGGCGGATGTATGGCTCGGCCACCTCCGAGACGCCCAGCGCCGAGACCACCCGCGTATCGGTGCCGATCTTCTCCAGGGCGTCCTGCAACGGCAGCGCGTTTAGCACCGTCGCAAGCATGCCCATGTAGTCGGCGGTCGCCCGGTCCATCCCGGCGGCCGCGCCCACCATGCCGCGGTAGATGTTGCCGGCGCCCACCACAATCGCGACCTGCACGCCGCGGTCGCGCACGTCGCTCACCTGCCGCGCGACGGCGGCCACGCGCTCGGGGTCGGTGCCGAACTCCAGCCGGCCCATCAGGGCCTCGCCGGAGAGCTTCAGCAGGATGCGCTTGAACGCGGGGTCGGACACTGGGCAGAGCCTATCCGGCCCAGGTGCTCGAGGTGCTCCAGAGGACCGCGATGCTTACTGACCCACCGCGAAGCGCACGAACCGCCGGATAACGACGTTCTCGCCGGTCGTGGCGGTCAGCTCGTCTCGCAGCTGCTGGACGGTCTTGCCCTCGAACTTGGGGTTGTGCATCTGGAGCTCGAGCAACACAATCGTCTGATACCAGGAGTCCAGCTTGCCCTGAACGATCCGCTCGCGCACGTTCTCGGGCTTGTCGGCGGCCTCCTGCTCGTAGATGCGCGTCTCCGCGTCGCGGGCATCCTGCGGCACGTCCTCGCGGCTCACGTACTCGACCGTCGGGGTTGCCGCGATCTGCATGGCGATGTCTCGCGCGAAGCCGACGAAGTCCTCGTTGGTGGCGACGAAGTCGGTGTTGCAATCGACCTCGATCAGCACCCCCACCTTTGCCCCGGCGTGAATGTAGGACTGGACCGTGCCCTCGGTCGCGCTGCGCTCGCCGAGGTCCTGGATCTTCTTGCCCTGCTTGACCCGCAACAGCTCGATCGCCCGCTCGACATCGCCACCCGCCTCGGTGAGGGCCTTCTTGCAGTCCATCATCCCCGCGCCCGTGCGCTCACGCAGGGCCTTGACGTCCTGGGCTGAGATCTCCACTGCACTCACGACGCGCTCGCCTCCTCCGCCGCCGCGACCTCCGTCGGGGCGGGAGCCTCGGGAGCGAGCGCCTGGGCGACGGGCTCTGGCGTGGGAGACTCAGGGGCCGGAGCCTCGGGGGCGGACTCCGCAGCCGCGGGGGGCTCCGCAGCCGGCTCCTCGGGCGCGGCGGGAGGCGCCGGCGCGGCGAGAGGCGTGGGCTCCTCGACCTCGGGGGCGGCGGACGGAGGCGAAGCTGACGCGGTGGGCTCCTCGGGCGCGGCGGCAGCGCCCTGGGCCTGGGTCTCTGCAGCCGCGGCGGCCTGGCGCTCGGCGGCCTCCCGGGCAGCCTGCTCCTGCGCCTCGCGCGCGGCCTGTTCCTCGGCTTCGCGCTTCGCGCGCGCCTGCGCCTCGAGCCGGGCGCGCTCCTGTGCTTCCTGACGCGCCCGCTCCTCCTCGGCGCGGAACACCGAGTGGCCTTCGGAGACGATCTGGCCGATCGCCTGGGTGATCAGCGCGCACGAGCGGATCGCGTCGTCGTTGCCGGGGATCACGAAGTCGATCCCGTCGGGATCGCAGTTGGTGTCGACCAGGCCGATGATCGGGATGCGCAAACGCTGAGCCTCTTTGACGGCGATCACCTCTGTTTTCAGATCGATCACGAACATCGCGTCGGGCACGCGCTGCATGTTCTTGACCCCGCCGAGATTGGCGCGCAGCTTGGCCAGATCCGCCTGTGCGGACATACGCTCGCGCGTCGGCAGCAGCGCGAGCTGGCCCTCGGTCTCATAGCGTTCGAGATCGTGCAGCCGGCGGATGCGCTGGTTGATCGTCTGGAAGTTGGTCAGCAGCCCGCCCAGCCAACGATGGTTGACGAACGGCATGTCGGATGCTTCGGCGACATCCTTGATCGTGTCGCGCGCCTGCTTCTTGGTGCCGACAAACAGAACCGTGCCGCCGCGATGGGCCAGTGTGCCCGCGAACTCCTGGGCCGCGTTCAGCGCCGCGGAGGTCTTGAGCAGGTCGATGATGTAGATGCCGCCACGCTCGCCATAGATGAAGCGGCGCATCTTGGGGTTCCAGCGACGCGTCTGGTGGCCGAAGTGAACGCCGGCCTCCAGCAGCTCCGCGATGCCTACCTGAGCCTGAGCCACGGTGGTGCTCCCTTGTGTATGAAGATTGTGGATGTTGCCGCGCGGTCGCCACGGACCCGGAGCCGGCGAGTGATGACGCCGTCCGGGCAGGGCCGCGATCGAGGTTCCGCGCGGGTAGGAGGTCGAAAGTGAGCTTTTCAGGATAGCCGACCACCAGCTCCGCCGGCGGTGCCCGCGTGCCCCAACGCGGCCTGGAGGTCGGCCGGCAGCGGCGAGGCGACGTCGATCGGCGCGCCTGTGAACGGATGTGCGAAGGACAGGCGCGCGGCGTGCAGGAACTGACGCTCCAGGCCGAGCGCTCCGCCGGCGCCGTCCGAGCCGCGCCAGCCGTACTCGGGATCGCCCGCAACGGGATGCCCGATCGCCTGCAGGTGGACGCGGATCTGGTGGGTGCGGCCCGTGTCCAGGCGCAGGCGCAGGAGCGTGAAGTCCTCGAGCGCGCGCTCGATCTCGAAGTGGGTGCGAGCCTCGCGCGGGTGCACCCCGTCGACGGTCATCCGCGTGCGCACACGCGGGTCACGCCCGATCGGAGCCTCGATCGTGCCGGTGCGCGCGGGCGGGCGGCCATGGACGAGCGCCAGGTACTCGCGCACGATGCGACGCTCGGAGAGCGCGCGCTGCAGTCGCCGGTGAGCCTCCTCCGAGCGGGCGACGATGAGCAGGCCGGAGGTGTCGCGATCAAGGCGATGCACGATGCCCGCGCGCCGCGGATCGGGTCCGCCGGCCGCGGCCCGGCCCAGCAGCTGCGAGAGCGTGCCCTCACGATGTCCGCGCGCGGGGTGCACGACCAGGCCGGCGGGCTTGTCGATGACGAGCAGGTGCTCGTCCTGGAAGGCGATCGCGAATCCGGAGGTCATAGGAACCCGGAGGTCATAACTATCCATCGGGGTGGAGACGCTCGTGCGAAGCGGAGCTGGGGTTCGGGCTCCCGGGAGACTCGATCACGAACAGCAATAGCGCCACCCCCAACACGATCGAGGCGTCGGCCAGGTTGAACGGAGGCCAGCCGAGGGGCAGCTTGACGAAGTCCACGACCGAGCCCGAGCGGATGCGGTCGAGCAGGTTGCCGAGGGCGCCGCCAAGGAGCAGGCCAGTCGGCAGCCAGACGAGCGGGCGGGAGGCGTGCGTGGCGAAGTAGACGAGCAGGGCGAGCAGGGCGAGGCCCACGAGGATCGTGACGATCAGCCGGCTGCCCGCCTCCAGGCCGAACGCGACGCCGTGGTTGCGCGTGTTGACGAGCTGGACGCCCGGCAGGAAGCGGACCTGTTCGCCGGGGACGATCGAGTGCTGGACGAGGTGCTTGGTCAACTGGTCGAGGGCGAGCACGAGCACGAGCACGAGCACGGCGCGGGCGTAGGCGCTTGAGGGGACCGCGCGCACTGGCGGCGGGTCAGCCGTGGATGATCTGGCCGACGATCACGCTGTTGAGCACCTGCAGCGTGACGATCGCCAGGATCGGGCTGAAGTCGATCCCGCCGAATGACGGGATCACGCGGCGGAAGATGCGCAGGAACGGTTCGCAGATGTCGCGCAGGAAGCCGAGCACGGCGTCGGTAGTGCGCGAGTAGGGCGGGCGCAATCCGGCCGAGAACAGCAGCTGGACGACGATGTGGAAGATGATCAGCAGGATGTAGACGTAGATCAGCGTCGACAGGTATTCCGCGATCTGCGTGCGGGCGCCGGCGAGGATCAGGTCGGTGCTCATCACCGCGCGCCTGTAAGCACGGCGTCGAGGGCATCGCTGAACGCCGCCCGCAGACCGGCCCGCTCCAGCGCGTCGAGCCCGCGCGCAGTGACCCCGCCGGGCGAGGCCACCTCGCGGCGAACGGCCTGCGTGTCGTTCGCGCGCCGGCGCAACAGCTCGGCCGTGCCGGCCAGCGTCTGCACGACCAGCTCACCGCCCTGGGCGGCAGGGATGCCGTGCCGAACGCCCGCGTCGATCTGGGCCTCGGCGACGAGGGCCACGTAGGCGGGGGCGCACGACATCAAGCCCATCGCCACGTCGAGAAGCGCGTCGGGCAGGACGACGAGCGTGCCGAGCTCTGAGAACAGCTCGCGGACGCGGACGTCGAGATCGGTGTCCTGGGCCGCATCCACCGCTTGGACGACGGCGCCCTGGCGAACCTCCACCGGAAGCGAAGGGATGAAGCGGTAGACCGGCCGCTCGGGGTAGGCGTCGTGGAGAGCCGAAAGGGATGTGGCCGCAAGAATGGAGGCGACCGCCTTGGCGTGCGGCGCCACCTCGTGCGCTACATCGGCCAGCTGGGCGGGCTTGTGGCAGAGCACGAGCAGATCCGCGCGACGGGCCACCTCGGCGTTGGTTTCAAGCGCCTCACCTCCCACCTCACCCGCCAGGGCGGCGGCGCGCTCGGGAAACGGGTCCGAGCACAGCACGGGACGACCCCATCCGCGCGCGAGCGCGCGGGCCATGTTGCCGCAACCGATAAGTCCCACCTGCATCTGACGCACGATACCCGGCGCCTCGCTTTGTCCTCGGTCGCTCGCGTGCATAGCACGCCACGCTCCCTGCGTCCGCGCGAGGCTTGGGTCTCGCACGTCAGAACGCGCCGCGGACCTTAGGATTGATTGAAGAAGCCCTTCTCGATCAGTCTGGCGCGCTCCTCCGCGGAGATCTCGACGTTGCGGGGAGTGAGCATGAACACCTTGTCGGCGATCCGCTGCATGCCCCCGTCTAGCGCGTAGGTGAGACCCGAGGCAAAGTCGATCAGGCGCTTGGACAGATCGGTTTCCGAGCTCTGCAGGTTGAGGATCACCGGGATCGAGTCCTTGAACTTGTCGGCTATCTGCTGTGCGTCGTTGAACGACTTCGGCACGACCAAATGCACGCGCACATCGCCGTTGCCGTTACCGCCGCGGGCACCGACGGGGCGCAGGACGGTGGCTGAGCGTCCGCGGGGCTCGTCGTCGGCGAAGATGTCATCGAACTCGTCGCGACGGCGGCGCAGGCGGCGGACGTTGGGGCGATCGCGGTAGCGATCCTCGAGGTCAGATTCGGGGCCCGCCCCCCCGAGGTCGTCGTCGTAGTCGTCGTGATACTCCTCGGCGAGGCCGAAGTAGACGAGGGCGCGGTGCCAGGAATCTCGGAAAGCCATATGTACAGGTACATTTTCGCCCGGACGGCGATCTTTCCTGCTAATGCTAACGCCGGAAGGAGTCGCTAAGCGTACAGCCTGGTGCCGATTCGCACTATGGTGGCGCCCTCCTGCACTGCGACGGCGAAGTCCTGGGAGGTCCCCATCGACAGCTGCGTGAGGCCACGAGCGGCAGCGAGCTCGCGCAGCGCGGCGAACCAGCGACGGCTGTCATTGGGATCGGCGGCGAGCGGGGGCATGCACATCAGGCCCGCGACGGGAACGGGCGCGCGCTCGAGATAGGCGTCGAGCTCCCCGGGCGCGATGCCCGACTTGCCGGGCTCGCGGGCGACGTTGACCTCGATCAGGATCTCCAGCCCGGGCCGCGCCAGCGCGCGGTGGCGGTCGAGCTCGCGCAACGCCGACTCGCTCGCGACCGAGTGGATCAGGCGCACGTGGGGCACGATCGCGCGGACCCGGCGGGACTGCAGTGCGCCGATGAAGTCCCATTCGAACAGCGACCCGTGGGCGGCGACCTTCTCCTGCAGATCCTGCGCGCGGTTCTCCCCCACGAGCCGGACACCGGCGGCCGCCAGAACCGGAAGATCGTCGGAGTGCACGTACTTAGTCGCGGTGAGCAGCTCGATCTCACCGGGATCCCGGCCGGCGACGGCCGCCGCCGCCGCGATCTCCTCGCGCACCTGTGCGAGGTTGGCCCGAATCGTGTCCGCACCCAAGCCTGTGATCAGCTGAGCCATGCCACTCCCGCCTGGCGACCGGCGAGCGCGCGTTCGCGCCGGTGGGAGAAGAAGCGCTCATCGCAGATCGTGCATGCCCCCACATCCCGCACATCGGTGACTCCCGCGCCGCGCAGCCGATCCCGCGCGATTGCCGCCAGGTCGATACGCCGGGTGGGCGGGGTCCCAATCCGATGGGCTCCCGCGAACGCGCTGTGAACCTCCTCGCCGACCTCGTAGCAGCAGGGTCCGGCGCCGGGACCGATGATCGCGGCAATGTCACCCGTGCCGTCGAGCTCCCGTAACGCGCGCACCCCCTCCTCGAGCACTCCGGCGGCGAGCCCGCGCCAGCCTGCATGGATCATCGCGACCGCGCCCTCGTTGCCGAGCGCGACAGGCAGGCAGTCCGCGGCGAGCACCATCACACCGACGCCAGCCACCGAGGCGGCGTGGCCGTCCGCCTGCACCGGCGGTGCGGCGGTGGCCGAGTCGAGCGCGGCGACATCGGCATCCGTGCGGATGCGCAGGACGGTGCTGCCGTGCACCTGGTAGGAGCGCGCCAGCCGCCGCAAGCCCAGCTGCTCGCGCAGGCGCTCGCGCGCGTCATACCCGTGCTCATGGTCGAGGCCGCCGACGGAGAAGAGGTTGCCGTGCGCTCGCGTGCTGAACAGCGCCTGCCCACTCCCGGGCAGGTCGAATATGAGCTCGCCGGGGCTCACGCTGGGGACCGTGCCGCTCATGCGGACGCCTCCAGCGCTGCCGCCAGCTCAGCCTCGCGACCCTCCCCCAACTCGCCGTCCAGTCTCATCCGCAGGGCGACATCCAGACGGCGCCCGATCTCCGGGCCCTCGGGGACACCGGCGGTGAGCAGGTCATCGCCCGTGATCGCCAGGCGTACGTCGCGCAGCTCTGTGAGCCACCGCCGGGCGGGTTCGGTGGCCGACTCGCTCACACCGCCCGCCAGCGCAACGCCCTCGGGCGGGACGCCCGCGACGGCGGCGCGCAGTTGCGACGGTCGTTCGGCGGCAGGCAGCTCATCCACCAGGCGCGGCACGGCGGTCGCCGCGGCGGCGATACGATCGCGATCGGATGCGCTGAACTCCAGACGGTCCAGCAGCGCGACGATCTCCGTGTGGGGACCATCCGTTGCCGATCGGAGATCACGCGATCTTTGATCGGGGCCACCGCCAACGGGGGTAGCGGTCAACGCCAGGGGCAGCGTCAACGCGGCCATAGTCAGCAGGTCGGCCCGGCCGTCGCCGGGCAGCAGCGCGAGCGCGCGTTCGCTCGCGCCCCGATTCAGCCGCAGGCGCGGGTGCAGCGCCGTGAGCAGGCCCAGGTCATCCATCGCGGCGAGCGAGGAGATCGCGCCGGGTTCGTCCAGCGCGAGTCGCAGCTCGGCGCCGATGCGCGCGCCGGACACCGTGTCCAGCGCTTGCGCGGCGACCGCGCGAGAGGCCAGCTCGGCGGTATGCGGCTCGATCTCGAGCTCCAGTCGCGCAGCGTAGCGAGCCAGGCGCAGCAGGCGCGTGGGGTCGTCGATGAAGCTGGCGTCGTGCAGAACACGCAGTCGCCCGGCTCGCAGATCCTCCAGCGCGCCGGGCGCCGCGTGCACCTCTCCGGGGCGCTCCCCGTCAAGCGTAACGGCAATCGCGTTGACGGTAAAGTCTCGTCGCAGCAGATCCTCATCCAGCGTGCCCGCGTGCACCTCCGGGAGAGCCCCGGGTGCGGAGTAGTACTCGGCGCGCCGGGTGGCGACATCGATCCGTCCACCGTCCCACTCCACGAGCGCCGTACCGAAATGCTCGTGCTCGCTCGTCCCGGCCAGCGTGTTCAGACGAGCGGCCAGCTCCCCGGCGAACAGGGAAGCGGCGTCGCCGAACGAGGAGCCCTCGTCTCCCACGACGACGTCCAGCTCGCGCGGCGTGCGATCGAGCAACAGATCGCGCACCGCGCCGCCGACCAGCTCGACATCATTCCGGCCGGCCGCCAGCTCGAGCAGCTCGCGGCCTCCCGGCAGCTCGCGCACGCGGTTCAGCAACTCAGGGCCGTCGAGCATCTCAGACGACGCGCACCGGGATTCCGTCGTCGCCGAGGAATTTCTTCGCCTCCCCGACCGTATACCGCCCGTAGTGGAAGATCGACGCGCACAGCGCCGCATCGGCCCCCGCGCGCAGCGCCTGCGCGAGGTGCTCCAGCTCGCCGGCGCCACCGGAGGCAATCACCGGAACCTCGACCGCGGCGCTCACCGCCTCGGTCAGCGCGAGGTCATAGCCGTCGTTGGTGCCGTCGCGGTCCATGCTCGTCAAGAGGATCTCCCCCGCCCCCCGCTCGGTCGCCTCGCGGGCCCACTCGACGACGTCGCGGCCCGTCGCGGTGCGCCCTCCGGCAACGAAGGCGTCCCAACCGTCCATGTCGCTGCTCCCGTCGTGAGCGCGCCACTTTGCGTCGATCGCCAGCACCACGCACTGGGCTCCGAATACCTCGGCAAGCTCGTCGATCAGCTCGGGGCGCGCGAGCGCAGCGGAGTTGATCGAGACCTTGTCAGCCCCCGCGTCGAGCACCGCCTGGGCGTCTTCCACCGAGCGGATCCCACCGCCGATCGTGAACGGCACGAACACCTCGTCCGCTGTCCGCCGCGCGAGCGCCACGATCGTGTCGCGCTTCTCGTGCGTGGCGGTGATGTCCAGGAACACCAGCTCGTCGGCGCCCTCCCGGTCGTAGTGAGCGGCCAGCTCGACCGGATCTCCGGCGTCGCGGATGTCCACGAATTCGACGCCCTTGACCACGCGGCCGGCGTTGACGTCCAGGCAGGGGATGACGCGCTTGAGGTGCACCAGTCCACCGTAGCGGCCGAGCGTCAACCACCGAGCGCGGCGAACGCCTGAGCGACGGTGAACCGCCGCTCGTACAGAGCCTTTCCGACGATCACCCCCGATATGTGCCTTTCGCCGGGTAGGGTCGCGAGGCTTTCCAGGTCGCCGATGTCACCGATCCCGCCCGAGTAGATCAGGCTGCCGCCAGCTGCCGCCGCGACCCTCGCCACTTCTTCCAGGTCCGGGCCACCGAGCATTCCGTCACGGTCGACGTTTGTGTAGACGAGCTCGCCCACCCCCTGCTCGCGCAGGCGCTCAATCACCTCGACCGCGCCCAGCTCGGCCGTCTCCGTCCATCCGGCCGTCGCGACACGCCCGCCGCGCATGTCGACGGATACGAGCACGCGCTCCGGTCCGTGCTCGTTCAGCATCGCTCGCAGCAGCTCTGGGTCGGTGAACGCCGCAGTCCCCAGAATCACACGCGTGGCCCCCGCCGCCAGCGCATCGCTCACCGCCTGGGTGGAACGCAGCCCGCCGCCATACTGCACCGGCACGCCCAGCTCGCCCGCAATTCTTCGCAGGTGATCGAGGTTCGCGGGAGCTCCCGCGCGTGCTCCGTCCAGATCGACGACATGCAGGAAGCGTGCCCCGTCCTGCACCCAGCCAGCCGCGGCCGCCAGCGGGTCCTCGTCGTAGACCTTCTTCGCGTCGAAATCGCCCTTCACGAGCCGAACCGCGTTGCCGCCGAGGATGTCAATCGCGGGGTACAGGATCATGCGGGCAGGGCCAGGTTATGAGACGGGCCGCGTCTGGCTCATGAGGCGAGTGGCATCCGCCGCGCCGGCGCCGCGCACATCTCGACGAAGTTGGCCAACAGCGCCAGTCCGTGCGCCGAGGACTTCTCCGGGTGCGACTGCGTGCCAAAGACGTTGCCCTGCCCCACGATCGCGGCGAACGGCTCGCCGTAATCGGCCGTGGCCAGGATCGCCTCCTCCTCGGCCGGCGCCGGCGCGAAGCTGTGCACGTGATACAGGTAGCTCGGGTCCGGCAGGCCCTCCGCCAACGGCGTCTCCCGCCGCCAGCGCACCTCGCTCCAACCGATATGCGGCAGCTTCAACCCCGGGGCGCTCAACCTGCGCACCGTCCCCGCCAGCAGCCCCAATCCCTCGGCGCCATCGTGCTCCTCGGAGCGCTCGAACAGCAGCTGCATCCCCAAACACAGCCCCAGCAGCGGCACACCCGCTCGCGCGCGCTCGAGCAGCAGCTCATCCAGCCCCAGCTCTCGGATCGCTCGCATTCCAGCGGGAAACGCGCCCACACCCGGGAGCACCAGTCCGTCCATCATGCGCAGCCGCTCCGGATCGCCGCATACCTCCACGCGCGCGCCCACACGCGCGAGCGCCTTCTCGGCCGAGCGGCGATTACCCATCCCGTAGTCCACTAGTCCGATTTGAGGGGTCATCCCGTCAGGGTTCCCTTGGTACTCGGCACCCCGGTCTCGGTGGGATCGATCGCGACCGCCTGGCGCAGCGCCCGGGCGAACGCCTTGAACGCCGCCTCGATCATGTGGTGCGCGTTCGAGCCCGCTTCGACTCGCAGGTGCAGCGTCAGCTTCGCGGCGTTCGCCACCGCTCGGAAGAGCTCCTCGGTCAGCTCGTGCTCGAACCCCCCCGTCGCCCCCGGCGGCAGCTGGGCTTCGAACAGTGTGAACGGACGTCCGGAGACGTCGATCGCACAGCTCGCCCGCGCCTCGTCCATCGGCGTGGTCATAGCGCCGTAGCGCACTATTCCCGCACGGTCCCCGAGCGCCTGGTCGAGCGCCTGGCCGAGCACGATCGCCGTGTCCTCGACGGTGTGATGCGCCCCCGTCTGCAGGTCGCCCCTCACCGCCACGTCGAGGTCGAGCCGCCCGTGCCGGGCCAGCAGGTCCAGCATGTGATCGAGGAAGCCAACGCCCGTTTCGCGGGTGCCCGCGCCGGAGCCGTCGAGCGTCAGCGACAGACGTATGTCCGTCTCGCCGGTCTTGCGTTCGATCGTGGCAGTTCGGTTTTTCATTCGAGGCCTATTGGAGATGTCGGGGGCGGGAGAGAAAAAGAAAGTGAACTAAGCAAGAAGCATGAGTCTAATCGTCCTCGCCGCGGGCCTCCATCGACCTGGCATGCCACTCAAAGCCCTCGGCGCGGGCGATCGGAGCACCCGCCCTCGCGAGCTTCCCCGCGCTTTCGGCATCGATTCGCACCTCCGCCATCCTGCGACGGAAGTGGCGCGCCGACAGCCCGGAAGCGAACCGCGCGGCGCCCCCCGTGGGCAGGATGTGATTAGACCCGGCCACGTAGTCACTGAAAGCGGTGGCCGACCCCGCGCCGACGAGCACACAACCGGCCGTACGCACCAGCGAGGCCAACGCCTCGGGCTCGCGGCCCACCAACTGCAGGTGCTCCGGGGCAAAAGCGTTAGCAAGCTCGAGACCCGCGGGAGTGTCGGGCACCTCGATCAGCGCACACACCGCCGGCTGCACCCGCGGAGCCTGCCCATCGAGCCGTTCCAGCTCCCGCGCAAGTGCGTCCAGGACGGCACCCGAGCAGGACACCGCGGCCACCAGGCTCGCGCTGCCATGCTCGGCCTGGGCCTGCAGATCCAGCGCCACCAGACGCGGGTCCGCGTCATCGCCCATCAACACCAGCAGGTCACTGGGCCCGGCGAACCCATCGATGCCCACCACGCTCGACAGCTGCCGCTTGGCCTCCTGCACGTACAGGTTGCCGGGTCCAACGATCATATCCACGCGCTCCACCGTCTCCGTCCCATAGGCCAGCGCCGCAATCGCCTGCGCTCCGCCCATCCGATACACCCGCTCCACCCCGAGCAGGCGGCACGTGCCGAGGATCGTGAAGTCGATCTGCCCGTCACGGCCGGGCGGAGAGCACACGACGACATCGACCACGCCGGCGGCCCGAGCCGCGACAACACCCATCACCGCCGTACTCGGATACGGCGCCTGCCCGCCCGGAACGTATACAGCCGCCGAGGCCACCGGCAGCTCCCGCAGGGTCACCCGCTGTCCCTGCGACAACGTCATCGACACGTCCTCGCCGACACCCCCCTGGGCCACCTCGGCCGCGTTGGCGATCGCCACCTGCAGGCCCGCCACCACGTCCAGCCCCAGCCGCTCGATCGCCTCGTCAAGCTCGTCTGCAGCGACGATCAGCTCTCGCGGCTGAGCTCCGGCGGTGTCCAGCCGGCGCGTGTGCTCGAGCACGGCCTCGTCTTCCCGCGCACTGACGTCGGCCACGATCTCGCGTACGACATCCTCCACGGAACCGCCGCCCGGAACGAGCTCGCGCAGCGTGGCGGCCTCCTCATGGGGCAGTTGCGTGCTACGCCGCCAGACCCGCACGCAAACGCTCCAGCAGCTGGTCGATCCGCGCCGCCTTCAACTTGTAGGCGACCGGATTGGCAATCAGCCGCGCGGTACACTCCACGATCTCTTCGCGCACGATCAACCCGTTCTCGCGCAGCGTCGTCCCGGTCGCCGTCAGGTCCACGATCGCGTCCGCCAGCCCCGTCAGGGGAGCGAGCTCAACCGAGCCTTTGACCTCGACGATCTCCCCCTGGCGGCCGGTCTCCTCCAGGTGGCGCGCGGCGATCCGCGGGTACTTGGTGGCGATGCGCATCGTCCCGAGCCGGCGCAGCGCCTCGGCGGCCGGGTCCTCGGCCCGGGCGTTGACCCGATCGGCGGTGGCGAACACCATCGTGCAGCGCCCGTATCCGAGGTCGAGCAGCTCATAGATCTGCCTGCGCCCGCGCTCGCGCGCGCCGTGATCGGATGCCCGCCCACCCCGCTCCAGCAGGACGTCCTTGCCGGTGATCCCGAGGTCCGCCGCGCCGTCCTCCACGTAGGTCGGCACGTCTGACGGGCGCATCGTGATCACGCCGATATCCTCGAACAGCAGCTTCCGATCGTTGCTGCGCAGCTCGGCCGTATCCACCCCGAGCCCGGCGAGCAGCGCCACGGTGCCATCGAACAGCGCGCCGCGCGGCACGGCGATCGTGAGGTCTTCGAGCGTACCGGTCACAGCGGATGTGGGGTTCGTCGCCGTGCTCACGCCAGCGCCACCCCCGTCCCGCGCTCCTCACCGGTCAGAGCGATGTGCAGCCGTTCGACATCCAGCGCGAACCCGACAGCCGGCCGGGACGCGCCGAAGCGGCCGAGCAGATCGTCGTAGCGCCCGCCCCCGCCGATCGGCACACCCAGCGCCGGATCGTAGACCTCGAACACCGCCCCCGTGTAGTAGCCGATGCTGCGCACCAGACCGAGATCGAAGATCACCCGCTCGGCGACACGATCCTCGAGCAGCTCGCTCACCTGGCGCATGCCCGCGACGGCATCGGCGGCGGGCCCCCGTGGTGTTGCGAGCACCTCCGGTCCGCCGCGGCGCTGGGCCACGCTCAACAGCAACGCGGCCGACTCCCCGGGCAGGCCGATCGCGGCAAGCCGTTGCTCGAGCTCGACGAAATCCCGGCTCGCGAGCGTCTCCAGCAGACCGGCGCGCGCACCCGGGTCGATCTGCAGGCGGTCCATCAGCGTCCCGAACAGCGACCCGTCGCCGAGCCCCACGCGATAGTCCTTCAGGCCGGTCGCGTCCAGCGCGTCACACAGCACCGTCAGCGCCTCGGCGGTGCCCCCCGGCGCGGCGGCGCCGATCAGCTCGATGCCGGCCTGCAACAGCTCGCGCGGCTGCCTGGCCTGCGGGGGGATGCCGCGGTAGCAGTGCGCGAAGTAGCAGAACCGCAGCGGCTCATCCACGTCCGGATAGCGCGTGGCGAGGACGCGGGCGATCGGCACCGTCATGTCCGAGCGCAGCACCAGCGTCGCGCCGGTCTCGTCGAACACCCTGTGCACCGGGCCAGCCCCGGCAAGGCCGGCGTGGGCGAGCACCGACTCGTACTCGAGCGCGGGCGTATACACCTCGCCATAGGAGTGGCGCTCGAACACGCCGCGCAGCGCATCCGTGATCGCACGCAGCTCGCGCGTCTCGTCGGGCAGCACGTCACGCGTGCCGCTGGGAATCGGGTGGATCATGCAGGCCCGAGATTACGCGTGAACGGCGGGCTCCGTGGCGACGCGCTCGATGCGGGCGCCGAGCTCGCGCAAGCGCTCGTCGATGCGCTCGTACCCGCGATCGATCTGGCGGATGTTGCCGATCTCGCTGCGCCCCTGCGCGCACAGCGCCGCCAGCAGCATCGCCATGCCGGCACGGATATCGGGGGACTCCACGCGCTCCCCGCGCAGCCGTCTTGGGCCGGTGACGATCGCGCGATGGGGATCGCACATGACGATGTCGGCGCCCATCAGGATCAGCTTGTCGGCGAAGATCAAGCGGTTCTCGAACATCCACTCGTGCACGAGGATCGATCCCTCGGCCTGGGTGGCAAGGGCAACCGCGATCGAGGTCAAGTCCGCCGGGAAAGCGGGCCACGGGCCGTCCTGGATCTTGCTCTTATACTCGCCCACGTCCGCCTGTACGACGAGCTTCTGCTCACCCGGCACCAGCACGTCGTTGCCGTCGAGCTCGGTACGCAGGCCCAGGCGCTCGAATACGAGCCTGATCATGCGCAGGTCCCCCGGCACCGTGTCCTTGATCCGCAGCTCGCCACCAGTTACCCCGGCGAGCGCGATGAAGCTGCCGATCTCGATGTGGTCGGGGGCGACATCGTGCTCGCAGCCGTGCAGGCGCTCGGCGCCGTTGACCGTCAGCAGGTTCGAGCCGATGCCCTGGATGTCAGCCCCCATCTTCACGAGCATCCGCGCGAGATCCTGCACGTGCGGCTCGCACGCCGCGTTGCCGATCACGGTCGCCCCCGGCGTGAGCGCCGCGGCCATCAGCGCGTTCTCACTCGCCATCACGGAAGGCTCGTCCATGAACACATCGGTTGGGCGCAGTCCTCCTCGTGGCGCGCTCAGCACGATCTCACGCCCACACTCGGCAGTGGCGCCCATCGCGCGGAAAGCGTCGAGGTGGGGGTCGAGCCGCCGGCGGCCGATGACATCGCCTCCCGGAGGAGGCATCACGGCCCGCCCGAAGCGCGCCAGCAGAGGGCCTGCCAACAGGAACGACGCTCGGATCTGCTCGGCGAGCTCGGGCTCGATCTCCACCTCTTGGACACCCGCCCCCTCGTGCACGCCCGCGGCGCACAGAGCCACCTCGTTGGGGCCACCCCACGCGACCCGCACGCCGATCGCTTCGAGGATGCTGAGCATCGCCTCCACATCCCTGATCCGCGGCACGTTGCGCACGAGGACCTCGTCCTCGGTGAGGACGCTCGCGGCGAGGATCGGCAGCGCACCGTTCTTGTTTCCCGCCGGGACCATCGTGCCCGACAGCGGGACGCCACCTTCGATTACGAACTTCTGCATGGGCTGAGCGCGTGCTCGCCGACCCAGGATCGGGCCGCCCGAGGAGCGTCTGGCAAGCGTAACAGCCATCTGCAGCGGTGTTCGCCCGCGGCGCCCATCGCCCTGCTCACGAGGTTTCCGAGAGGGGACAAACCGGTCGCGACGCAACTTTCTTTGCAAGTCATTGAGCGAAATTTTGGCTCTGCAATGCGAGCTCTGGGGATGGCGTCACGATACGTACGTACGTTCGCATGGTTCCGTCCGCAGGGCCGTCTATCTTACGAACACATGTTCGGATGGAGCACTCCCTCCCCGCTCACGCGACGAGCGCACCGGTCGATCGGCCGGTCGCTCTCCCTGGCCCGCTCGTTCCTGCTGCTCGAGGACGACTACGACGTCGACTGGGAGGTCGACCGGGACGAGCACGGCCGGGGAGACACGCGTGGGCGGGCGGATGCAGCCACCGAGCCCCATCCGTATCGAGCGCCGCTGCGTGCGGGGTTCGTTCCGCGACGACCCGGCCGGCCGGTCCCGGCGTCACACTTCTGCGTGTCCCCGGTCAACCCGGTGACATCGGTGCGCCAGGTAAAGGGGGCGCGCGTGAGTATAAAAAATTTGGACTGCGTATAACTATGGTTAGACGCAGTCCAAAAAGCTTATTATACGTACTCTTTACTTTAGAAAAAACCGGCGGCGTCCTACTCTCCCAGGCCCTTGCGAGCCAAGTACCATCGGCGCTGAGGGGCTTAACTGCTCTGTTCGGAATGGGAAGAGGTGTTTCCCCCTCGCAAAAGCCACCGGAAAAAGGTGAGAGACCACGCTCTCTCGGTCCTTCAAAACTGCACAGCGCCACAACGGGTACCACCCTCATTACGAGGATCAAAAAAAATCCGTCAAGCCCTCGACCGATTAGTACCGGTCTCCTTCAGACGTTACCGTCCTTCCAGATCCGGCCTATCAACCTGGTGGTCTACCAGGGGTCTTACTCCCTCTAGGGGATGGGAGAGCTCATCTCGAGGCCGGCTTCCCGCTTAGATGCCTTCAGCGGTTATCCGATCCACACGTAGCTAGCCTGCAATGCCCTTGGCAGGACAACAGATACACCAGAGGTGCGTTCATCCCGGTCCTCTCGTACTAGGGACAAATCCTCTCAACTCTCCAACGCCCACGGCAGATAGGGACCGAACTGTCTCACGACGTTCTGAACCCAGCTCGCGTACCGCTTTAATGGGCGAACAGCCCAACCCTTGGGAGCGACTCCACCCCCAGGATGCGACGAGCCGACATCGAGGTGCCAAACCGGGCCGTCGATGTGGACTCTTGGGCCCGATAAGCCTGTTATCCCCGGAGTACCTTTTATCCGTTGAGCGACGGCACTTCCACTTGCTACCGCCGGATCACTAAGACCTGCTTTCGCACCTGCTCGACTTGTCAGTCTCGCAGTCAAGCTCCCTTAATACCTTTGCGCTCTACGCACGATTTCCAACCGTGCTGAGGGAACCTTTGCGCGCCTCCGTTACATTTTGGGAGGCGACCGCCCCAGTCAAACTACCCGCCTGGAACTGTCCAGCACCCGGATTCACGGAATGCTGTTAGAAATCCAATACACCAAGGGTGGTATCTAAAGGTTGGCTCCACGCCGGCCGCAACCGGCGCTTCAAAGCCTCCCACCTATCCTGAGCGAGATGCACCGAATCCCAATACCAAGTTGTAGTAAAGGTTCACGGGGTCTTTCCGTCTAGCCGCGGGTACTCGGCATCTTCACCGAGACTGCAATTTCACCGAGCCCATCGTTGAGACAGCGCTGAAGTCGTTACGCCATTCGTGCAGGTCGGAACTTACCCGACAAGGAATTTCGCTACCTTAGGACCGTTATAGTTACGGCCGCCGTTTACCGGGGCTTAGCTTCGCTGCTTCGGGTCAAGCCCTAACAACTCCACGTAACCTTCCGGCACCGGGCAGGCGTCAGCCCCTATACGTCGTCTTACGACTTAGCAGAGACCTGTGTTTTTGGTAAACAGTCGCTTCAGCCTATTCACTGCGGCCCCCTCGGGCTCCACTCGCGAAGAGCTTCACCTTACCGGGGCGCCCCTTATCCCGAAGTTACGGGGCAATTTTGCCGAGTTCCTTAACGATGGTTATCTCGATCACCTTAGTATTCTCTACTTGCCCACCTGTGTCGGTTTTGGTACGGGCACGCGCTTCCTCCCTAGAGGATTTTCTTGGAGGTATGGCGTCAGGGAGTCGCCGGCTTAGAGCCAGCTCACATCGCACCTCGGGTTATGCGGCCCCGCATTTGACAAGGGCCACCCCTACATGCTTGTCCCAGGACAACCATCGCCTGGGTTCCCTTAGCCTTCCTCGTCCCCCCATCGGTCAAACGGAAGCGACGTGGTACAGGAATATCAACCTGTTGGCCATCGACTACGCCTTTCGGCCTCGCCTTAGGTCCCGACTAACCCTGAGCAGACGAACTTTACTCAGGAATCCTTGGGCAATCGGTGGAGGGGATTCTCACCCCTCTTTCGTTACTCATGCCGGCATTCTCACTTCCCACGCCTCCACGGCTGGCTTACGCCGCCGCTTTACTGGCATGGGAACGCTCTCCTACCGCGCAAGATCAACCGAAATCGATCTCACACCCGCAGCTTCGGTGACTAGCTTGAGCCCCGTTACATTGTCCGCGCTCGAACACTTGACCAGTGAGCTGTTACGCACTCTTTCAAGGATGGCTGCCTCTGAGCCAACCTCCTGGTTGTCTATGCACTCGAACATCGTTTCCCACTTAGCTAGCACTTAGGGACCTTAGCTGGCGGTCTGGGCTGTTTCCCTTTCGACGCTGAAGTTTATCCCCCAGCAACTGACTCCCGGAGTACACGTGATTGGTCTTCGGAGTTTGCCTGAAGTCGGTAACCTGGTAGGGCCCCTAGTCCAAACAGTGCTCTACGGCCAACACGCAATTTATCCGAGGCTATACCTAAATATATTTCGGAGAGAACCAGATATCACTGAGCTTGATTAGCCTTTCACTCCGACCCACAGGTCATCCGCCCAGTTTTCAACCTAGGTCGGTTCGGCCCTCCACGAGGTCTTACCCCCGCTTCAGCCTGCCCATGGGTAGCTCGCTCAGTTTCGGGTATACCGCCTACGACTAAATCGCCCTATTAGGACTCGCTTTCGCTACGGCTCCGCTCATCGCTTAACCTTGCCGCAGACGAGTAACTCGCCGGCTCGTTATGCAAAAAGCACGCGGTCACAGGACAAGCCTGCTCCCACCGCTTGTAGGCACGCGGTTTCAGGTACTATTTCACTCCCCTTCCGGGGTACTTTTCACCTTTCCCTCACGGTACTTGTCCGCTATCGGTCACCAAGGAGTACTTAGCCTTGGAGGGTGGTCCCCCCAGGTTCAGTCCGCGTTTCACGGGCGCGGACTTACTCAGGAACGTCTGACGGAAGACCATGCAATTTCGTCTACGGGACGATTGCCCTCTATGGTGCGCGGTTCCACACGCTTTGACTATCACATGGTTTTGTAACTTCCGCCGGGCCGGACACGGCCCGGAACAGACGCCCTACAACCCCCAATAAGCAACGCATGTCCGCTTACACTTATTGGGTTTGGGCTGATCCCCTTTCGCTCGCCACTACTCAGGGAGTCTCTTTTGATTTTCTTTCCTCGGGGTACTGAGATGTTTCACTTCCCCCGCTTGTCTTCTCCCGGCCTATGTGTTCAGCCGGGGATAACGCCGCATTACCAGCGCTGGGTTTCCCCATTTGGGCATCCACGGGTCAAAGGCTATTCAGCGCCTAACCGTGGCTTATCGCAGCCGTTCACGCCCTTCATCGACTCTTGGTGCCAAGGCATCCACCGTGTGCCCTTACTATCTTGACGGTGATCTGGCCCAACACGACCCTGTGCCGACGTCGCACTCCTTGCGGAGCACGGCGGGGCAGTGAGGTCCTGCAGGGCCCGGTGATACCCGTTATTCAGCCGCCGCTTATCGATGGCGGCTGATTGTGGCTTCTGTGCAGTTTTCAAGGACCGTGGAGAGGGCATAACGCGGTCTCTCAAAACTCAACAGCATGCTGGTCCGTGCCGGCCAGGTTCGGTCGACATGCTAGGCCCGGTCGCTCGAATGCCATCCGGTCCTTCGCGCTCTAGTGAGACGAGCTCGAGGCCGGACGGTCGCTGCGCTCGGGGCACTGTTACGTGCTCCCTAGAAAGGAGGTGATCCAGCCGCAGCTTCCGCTACGGCTACCTTGTTACGACTTCACCCCAGTCACGAGCCCCACCTTCGACGGCTTCCTCCCTTGCGGGTTAGACCACCGGCTTCGGGTGTTGCTCACTCCCGTGGTGTGACGGGCGGTGTGTACAAGGCCCGGGAACGTATTCACCGCGGCAATGCTGATCCGCGATTACTAGCAACTCCGCCTTCATGCAGGCGAATTTCAGCCTGCAATCCGAACCGAGACGCACTTTAAGGGATTCGCTCCACCTCGC
The DNA here is from genome assembly GCA_963755165.1 of uncultured Solirubrobacterales bacterium. Taxonomy (GTDB): domain Bacteria; phylum Actinomycetota; class Thermoleophilia; order Solirubrobacterales; family Solirubrobacteraceae; genus Palsa-744. Next base: position 1,509,121 of record CAVWIT010000003.1, read on the forward strand.
GGTATCGCAGCCCTCTGTATGCGCCAATGTAGCACGTGTGTAGCCCTGGACATAAGGGGCATGAGGACTTGACGTCATCCCCACCTTCCTCCGGTTTGTCACCGGCAGTCTCGCATGAGTCCCCAACTGAATGCTGGCAACATGCGACGGGGGTTGCGCTCGTTGCGGGACTTAACCCAACATCTCACGACACGAGCTGACGACAGCCATGCACCACCTGTGAAAGTGCCCCGAAGGGAGGGTGTGTTTCCACACTGGTCACTCACATGTCAAGCCCAGGTAAGGTTCTTCGCGTTGCGTCGAATTAAACCACATGCTCCGCTGCTTGTGCGGGCCCCCGTCAATTCCTTTGAGTTTTAGCCTTGCGGCCGTACTCCCCAGGCGGGCAACTTAATGCGTTAGCTTCGACACGGGGGGAGTCGACACCCCCCACATCTAGTTGCCATCGTTTACAGCGTGGACTACCAGGGTATCTAATCCTGTTTGCTCCCCACGCTTTCGCGTCTCAGCGTCAGTCACGTCCCAGCGAGCTGCCTTCGCCATTGGTGTTCCTCCTGATATCTGCGCATTTCACCGCTACACCAGGAATTCCACTCGCCCCTTCCGGACTCTAGCCCCACAGTATCCACCGGCATTCCAGGGTTGAGCCCTGGACTTTCACAGCGGACTAATGGGGCCGCCTACACGCTCTTTACGCCCAATAATTCCGGACAACGCTTGCACCCTACGTATTACCGCGGCTGCTGGCACGTAGTTAGCCGGTGCTTCTTGTGAAGGTACCGTCACTCCGTTCGGCTATTCACCGAAGAAGCTTCGTCCCAACTGAAAGGGGTTTACAACCCGAAAGCCTTCTTCCCCCACGCGGCGTTGCTGCGTCACGCTTTCGCGCATTGCGCAAGATTCCCCACTGCTGCCTCCCGTAGGAGTCTGGGCCGTGTCTCAGTCCCAGTGTGGCTGATCGTCCTCTCAGACCAGCTACCCATCGAAGCCTTGGTGAGCCGTTACCTCACCAACAAGCTAATGGGCCGCGGGCCCATCTCGATGCGGAGGCCGAAGCTTCCTTTCCCCTTGCGGGCACATCCGGTATTAGCCCGAGTTTCCTCGGGTTGTCCCGGTCATCGAGGCAGGTAACCCACGTGTTACTCACCCGTTCGCGGCTCTGCCCCAGGGCAAGCCCTGGTTCGTCGCTCCACTTGCATGTGTTAAGCACGCCGCCAGCGTTCGTCCTGAGCCAGGATCAAACTCTCCGTGAAGAACTTCACGAAAAGCTGTCATTGGTTACTACACGAGACCTATACACCGTGGTCTCGCACCATGACGGGGTACTTCCCTACTTGACTCTTTGTACCGCCGTTAGACGCGCGCGCGTAAACGCACGGCCCGACGACGGGTCGAACCTGGACGCACACCACGGTCGATCAATCTCGATCGTAGGTGCGCATGCTGTTGAGTTTTCAAAGACCGCCAAGCCTCACCGAAAGTGGTTCCTTCTGGGGGAGACCGATCTCGCCCTGCGTCCGAAGACGCCATCAGGGCGAACGACGGACTATAGCGCAATCGAGCCGAGATGGCCAGTCGAGCTGCCCATTAGGACCGGCGGGGACGGCGAGGCGATGCGGGGAGGGAGTGGTGAGGTGATGTTATTCGTTTAAAATGGGTACAACTATAGTAGCACGCAGTTTGAAATGAATATACGCAACTCCTTCGTCCTTAGCTGGCCTTTATACTTCCTTTATATTTGGGATACTATCGCAATACACATCTGGGCTTTCCCGTCACTCGGCTCGCAACCGGCGGAAACGGCGCTTGCCGACTTTGAGCACCTGACCGTCGCTCCGCTCGACGGGAACGTCGTGCTCGCCGGCAACGAGCTGGGTCTCGCCGAGCGTCACCCCGCCCTGGTCGATCAGGCGGCGCGCCTCCGAGCGGGACATGCCGAACGCCTCGGCCATCACGGCCGGCAGGTGCACCCGTCCGTCCTCGCCCGCGCGGACCCTCGTCTCATCGATCCGCTCGGGCTGCCGGTGCTCGACGAACACCCGGTCGAAGTGCCCTTCCGCCGCGGCCGCCTCCCCGGCCGAGTGCAGCCACGTGACCAGCTCGCGCGCGAGGGCCCGCTTGGCGTCCCTGGGCGAGCACTCGCCGGAGGACTCGCCGCCCGGCTCGGGATCTCGATCACCCGAACGCGGATCCAGCAGCAGGCGGCGGTACTCCCCCATCGCCTCATCGGGGATGCTCATCACCTTGCCGTACATCTCCCCCGGCTCGTCACTGATCCCGATCTCGTTGCCCAGCGACTTGGACATCTTCTGGCGCCCATCGGTACCCACGAGGATCGGCATCGTCAGGATCGCCTGCTCGGGCTGTCCATACGCGCGCTGGATATCTCTCCCCATCAGCAAGTTGAACTTCTGGTCGGTCCCCCCCACCTCCACGTCCGCTTTGACGGCGACCGAGTCATAGCCCTGCAGCAACGGATACAGCAGCTCGAGCATCGACACCGGCTCGTGCTCCGCCATACGTTTGGCGAAGTCATCTCGCTCCAGCAGCTGAGCAGCGGTCGTCGTGCGCACCAGCGCGAGCAGATCCGTCAGGGGCATGTCCAGCCATTCGCTATTGCGCCTGACCTCCAACCGCTCGGGATCCTCGTCGAGGATCTTCCCCGCCTGCTCTCCAAACGTCTTCGCGTTGGCCTCGATCTCCTCCTCGCTCAGCATCGGGCGCAGCTCGGAGCGCCCTGAGGGGTCGCCCACGCGCGCGGTGTAATCGCCGACTATCAGCACCACCCTGTGGCCGGCATCCTGGAACTCGCGCAGCTTTCCCAGCACGACCGCGTGACCGAGATGGATGTCTGGCGCTGTGGGGTCGATCCCAAGCTTGACCCTCAGCCAGCGCCCCTCAGCGGCGGCGAGGCGCAGCTTCTCCGCCAGTGCCCCCGACGGCAGGCTCTCGACTGCGTTGTGCGCCAGCTTGGCGGCCTCGTCGGTGATCTCTCGGAAGGCCGCGTCGGTGGCGTCTGGCATCGAGCTCCTATGCTAATGCAGAGCGCTGGTGAGGTCAGTGCCAGGTTCCCTGCCGTCCTCGATCGACAAGACCTCCGCGCGAGCAGGCCCAGCGGGAAGCTACGAACCGATCGAGCCCGGCAGCGAACCTGTCACTGGCCCCGAGCGCATGTGGGGCATTGAGATCGCTCAATTTCCTCAGGCGGAGGTTGTCGCTGGGTCACGTCGTTTCGGAGATTACGAGTCGTAGGGCGCCGTCGAAGTTCTCTTGCGCGCGCAGATGGCCGTACGCAGCGTCCCATTCGCCGGAGTCAAGCGCGGCTGCGAGTCGATCGACTACGCGCTGCTCCTCTCGTGGCTCGAGTAGTGCCCACATCGACTGTGCGCTGCGGATGTCAGGATCCAAGAGCATCTCGGGGCGGCGCCAGAACGCCTCGAAGAAGCCGTCCATGCAGTCCCCGGGTGTGGGAATGCGCTCCACACGCGTACGAACTCCCAGGACGGTGGCGATGTGATCGATCGCGGGGAACCGGGGCCGCTCCTTGGCCACTCCCTCCCGCAGGAGCTCTTGTTGCCAGGCGGGCAGATGGTCGAGCTCGAACGTTAAGATCACGACCGGTCCTCGAGCGACTCGCCGTAGCTCCGCCCTCTCCAGCGCCCGCCACGATTCGATCATGGCATGCCGCTCCCCCGCTTATGCTGAGGGTCGCCGTGGCCGCTCGCTCCCCCGATTTCGCCCGCACCGCCTCGGACTACGCGCGTCACCGCGCGGGATTTCCGGCCGAGTTGCTCGACTGCCTCGCCGCGCGGGGCATCGCGCGCACGGGTACGCGGGTGGTCGATCTCGGCACGGGCACGGGCAGCCTCGCGCGGCTGTTCGCGCGTCGTGGGTGCGTCGTCACGGGTGTGGACATCGCCCGTCCGCTACTGGAACAGGCGCGTCGCCTGGATACCGAAGCCGGAGTGGAGATCGAGTATGTCGAGGCTCCCGCCGGGGCGACCGGCCTGCCGGACGGCGCATTCGATGTGGTCACTGCGGGCCAGTGCTGGCACTGGTTCGATCGGCCCGCCGTGGCGCGCGAGGTCAAACGGCTGCTCGCCGACTACGGCACGGTGGCGATCGCGCACTTCGATTGGTTGGCGCTTCCCGGCAATGTGGTCGAGGCGACCCAGGAGATCATCCTGCACTACACCCCGCCCGACGACCCGTCCCACGGTCCCTGGCGGTTCGCTCACGGCACCGGCGTCTACCCGCAATGGCTCACCGATCTACAGGAAGCGGGGTTCGCCGGGATCGAGACGTTCTCGTTTGACGTGCAGGTCTCCTACTCGCACGAGGCGTGGGTCGGGCGCATACGCGCGAGCGGACCGATCGCAGGAACCCTGGACGACTCGGGCGTAGAGGCTTGCGCCCGGGAGCTGGCCGCGATGCTCGCGGAGCGGCTCCCCGAAGACCCGCTCACGATCCCACATCGCGTGTGGGCAGTCACCGCGCGGGTACCGGCGTCGTGAACGACACGAGCGAGCAGCTATCAGCGACGGGTTGATCGAGTAGACCCCGAGGTGTTGGCGACGGCGGCTCGTAAGCGAGCGCGGGAGTTGTGGTACGCCGCTCCCACGCACGCGTACTGCACGCGTGTTGGGACCAGCAGGGCGGACATTTTCAGGCCGGCCGGAAAGCCCGCGAAGCGGGCGGGCCGGATGAAAATGTCCCGTCCCTGCTGGTAGACTCTCGCCCTCTGTGGAGTCCGCCGCATTGCCAGTCCGCGGCCGGCCGCGTCTGAAGAGGCTGCGCTTCCTGCTGATCCTCTTCGCCGTGCTGCTGCTCGGCCTCGTCTCCTTCGTCTTCGGCATGTTCGTCGCCGTCGCGTCCGACCTGCCCTCTCTGACCAAGTTCTCGCAGTTCAAGGACGAGCAGAGCTCGCTCCTGTACGACGACCTCGGCCACGAGATCGGCGTGCTCAGCCAGCAGAACCGGGTGATCGTCACCCCCTCGCAGATCCCCCAGATCGTCAAGGAGGCGGCGATCTCGATCGAGGACAAGCGCTTCGCCACCAACAGCGGCGTCGACCTCCGCGGCATCGCCCGCGCGTTCGTCCAGGACATCCTCCACAAAGGCACCATCCAGGGCGCCTCCACGATCGAGCAGCAGTTCATCAAGAACGCCCTCCAGGCCCAGTCCCACCGCACGATCTTCGAGAAGCTGCGCGAGACCGCGCTCGCCTACCAGCTCTCGCACAAGTGGTCCAAGGAAAAGATCATCACCGCCTACCTCAACACGATCTACTTCGGCAACGGCGCCTACGGGATCGAGGCGGCCGCGCAGACCTACTTCGGACACGAACCCAACCATCTCGGCTGCGGCACCCCCTACCACCAGCTGTGCGTCGCTCAGCTGCAACCCTGGGAGGCCGCGCTCCTGGCCGGCGTGATCCAGAACCCCACGGCCTACGACCCCGCCAACCATCCCATGGCCGCCCGCGAACGCCGCGACGTCGTGCTGCGCCAGATGTACGAACAGGCCTACCTGACCCGGACCATCTACGAACAGAGCGTCGCCCAGCCCCTGCCCGCGCCCGTGAACGTCCAGGCCCCCAAGGAGCAGACGGTCGAAGGAGTCGACGCCGGCTACTTCACCAGCTGGGTCGCCCAGCAGGTGATCGAACGCTACGGCGCCCCCCGCGCCTTCGACGGCGGCCTGCGCATCAAGACCACCCTCGACCTCGAACTGCAACACGCCGCCGAACAGGCGATCGAAGGCTACCTCGCCTACTCCGGCGATCCCACCGCGTCCCTCGTCGCGATCGAAAACTCGACCGGCGAGGTGCGCGCGATGGTCGGCGGTCGATCCTACGACCAGAGCCCCTTCAACCTCGCCACCGAGGGCGAGCGCCAGCCGGGCTCCTCGTTCAAGGCCTTCGACCTCGCCGCCGCGCTGGGAGACGGCATCTCGCCCGACTCTGTCTGGGCCTCCAAGCAGAAGGTCTTCATCGTCCCCCACACCGGCGGCCACGAAAAGTTCGTCGTACACAACGACGAAGGCTCCTACACGGGCTCGAACACCCTCACCGGCGCCACCGCCTACTCCGACAACTCGATCTTCGCCGAAGTCGGCCTGCAGGTCGGCACCCATCGCATCGCCCACGTGGCCCACCAGATGGGCATCACCACGCCGATCTCCACCAACCCGGCGATGACGATCGGCGGCCTGAAGGTCGGCGTCACGCCGCTGGACATGGCCCACTCCTACGAGACCATCGCCCATAACGGCCGGCGCGTCTCCGGGACGCTCGCCCCGGAACCGGGCGCGCCGGTCGGCATCCAGGAAGTCGCCTCGCCCGAACGCCCACTCCCCGACGGCTCGCGTCAGGACGTAAACCACGTGACGAGCACCCCCGTGCTCCCTCCCACCATCGCCGCCACCGAGACCGAAATGCTCGAGACCGTGCTCCAGTACGGCACCGCTCGCGCGGCCGCGCTCGGTGAATTCGCCGCCGGCAAGACCGGCACCACCACCAACTATGTGGACGCCTGGTTCGTCGGCTGGAACCACAAGTACACCGTCGCCGTCTGGGTCGGCTACCCCGAAGGCGCAAAGGCGATGCTCACCGATTTTAACGGGGGACCGGTGCTCGGCGGCACGTTCCCCGCATTGATCTGGCACGACTTCATGATCTCCGCCCTGCACATCGACAAGACCCGCGCCGAACAGGCCGCGGCACAAGCCGCCGCGCGCGCGGCCGGCAAGACCCACGGTCAGTCGGGCGCTTCCGGCACGAGCAGCGGCGAAGAAACGGCTCCCTCCTCCGGTAGTTCCCCGAGAGCTCCGGGCTCCGGCGAAGAAAAGGCCGGAGAACCACACTCCAACCCCAACGGAGGCAGCGGCGGTAGTGGTGGCGGCAGCGGTAGTGGTGGTGGCGGTGCCAGCAACGGTCGTGCCGGCGGCGGCAACAGCGAACACGGCGCCGCGCCCTCCGCGCCCGTGACTCCGGAACCTTCGGCGCCCCAGGCTCCGGCCACTCCCACACCGGCGCCGGTAGGAGGCTCCTCGCCCAAAGGAGGCGGCGGGGCGAGCCCCGAAGCCACGGGTGGGGTCAGCCCCGGGGGGTAGTAGCAAGGCGGCGGGGGCCCTCATTGCCGAGGGCCCCCGCGTAGAGTTAACACAATTACTCAGCGCCGCCAGCATCAGGCGGTGCGGGCGGGAGCTTGCTGGGGTCCTCCCCGCTCGCTCGTGCGCTCCACTTTCTCCTCGGTCTCGACATCGATCAGCCTGTCATCGTCGAGCCAGATACCGTTCCGGTGCTTGCCGTCCTTGTCCACCGTCGGTGAGAGGAGCACCTGGTCACACCCGGAGATGAACGAGCTGAAGCCCGTACAGCGACCCTCGAAGCCCGTGATGTGGTCGCGATAGAGCCGGCCGAACTCGACCTCCGGCGCCTGCCCGTCACGTTTCCCGGCCTTCTGCGTTTTCTTCTTCGCTGCCTTTTTCTTCACTGCCATTTTGGGTTCCTTTCGGTGTTGTTTCCGACACCGTACGATGGCCTCACAAAGAGTCAAGGCATTGTGCAGAATTGATCCAAACTTGGCACGGTTTTGTCACATATTGATTAGCTTGGCATTCAGCCGGGTATATGCCACGATTATGCTTGCATCAATCCTCTCGAGGAGGAGCAATGAGCTTTTTCTACATCAGTGACGACGTGACTACCGCGGGCGCCGACGGCAGTCGTGAGATGGTGGTCCTCCTCGCCAGTGGCGAGCTCGACTACCAGGCCAGTCCGAGCCTCAGGGAGCGCATCGCCGGCCATATCGACGCCGGCCAACGACATCTCGTGCTCGATATCTCAACGGTGACCTTCATCGACTCCACGGCGATCGGCGTGCTCGTGGGCGCCGCGGCGAAACTGCAGGACGCCGGCGGCGGTTCGCTGGCGGTCGTCTGCGCCGACGAGAACGAGAGGGTGCTGCGAATCTTCGACATCGCCGGGATCGACAGCGTGATCAAGCTGTACTCCTCGCGCGAGCAGGCCCTCTCCGCACCCGCGATGGCTGGTTGAAGTGCGCACCGCTGTCCAGCACGAGGCTCTGAGCCGCACCGTGAGCGAGCTGCGCCTGCCCGCCAGGCCATCGGAGCTCAGGACGGCACGTCAATACGCCGAAGAGGCCGCGGCGGCGTTTGGCCTCGATGCCGATGGCTGCTACGAGCTCGCCCTCGCGTTCAACGAGGCCGTGACCAACGCGATCAGGCACGGCGCCCCCGACTCGCAGGGGCAGATACGCCTGAGCGTCCTCATGGACGCCGATCGCCTGACGCTCACCGTTCACGACCACGGCACGTTCGCAGCGCCGGTCCTGGACCGCGCCAGGACCTGCGAACAGGGAAGAGGGCTCGCGCTGATGGCCAGCCTGATGGACGTCCAGATATGCGCCGGCCCGGCAGGCACCACTGTCCGTCTCTCCAAGGCTCGCGCGGATGACGCGCCCGCAACGAACGCGACGGCTCACGATGGCCACTCACCGCTCTAAGGACGCGGGCTCGAGACGTGGCGATTGTGAGCCACGCAGAACCGCCACGGCAACTCCACGGCCTTTGTGATCCCGACACGCGTACCAACCACCACCTGCGGCTGCACCCACCCCTCGGCACGCGGACCGATCGTGATCGGACCCCTGCGCAGGTCGCCCCCGTTCTCCGACAGCCAGATGCCGAGCGCCTGGGTCAGCTTGCCCGGACCCGAGCAGAGATCGGCGTCGCGCACCGATCCACGACGCTCGCGCATGGCCTCGATCCCCCACAGCGGCTCGAGCGCCCTGATCAGCACCGCAGCGCCCACACCCTCGGGCTCGCACACCGCGTTCAAGAGCGCGTGGACACCGTAGGAGCGGTACACATACGCATGGCCCGGCGAGCCGAACAGCGTTTCGGTGCGTGGGGTGAGCCCGGCGAACGCGTGGCAGGCAGGCTCACTGTCGTGGTAGGCCTCAGTCTCGACGATCACCCCTGCCGCATCTCCATACACGACGGTGCATCCGATCAGCTCCCGTGCGACCTCGAGGACAGGGCGGTCGTAGAACCCGGCCGGCAGGCTAGCCATCGAGCGTCGTGCGTGCCAGCTCGATCTGCTCGCGCACGCGCGCGAGTGACGTTCCGCCCTCGGACACCTTGGACTCCAGCCACGAGCTCTGCGTGAGCACCTCCCGGAACCTGGCCTCGTGCGCGGCCAGGAGCTGACTGTGTTCGCGCAGCTCCTCAGATGTCAGGCTGGAGAGCTGCCGTTCGCCCTCGAGGGCCGTGCGCACCAGCCCCGCGACGACACCATGCGCCTCGCGAAACGGCACGCCAAGCCCCACCAGCAGATCGGCCACGTCGGTCGCGGCGATCAGCTCGTCCGCGGCCGCCTCGCTCAGGCGCTCACGGTCGAACTTGGCGCCCGCGATTATCCCCGTCGCCGCCGCCAGCGCCAGCTCGATCGTGTCGACCGCGTCGAACAGGTGCTCCTTGTCCTCCTGCAGATCCTTGTTATACGTCAGCGGCAGCCCGTGCATCACCCCGTGCAGCGCCGCGAGATGACCCACCACGCGCGGCGCCTTGCCGCGCAGCAGCTCCGCCGCGTCCGGGTTCTTCTTCTGGGGCATGATCGAGCTCCCCGAGCTCCACTCATCCGGCAGCTCGCAGAATCCGAACTCGCTGCTGCACCACAGCACGAGCTCCGCCCCCAGCCGGGACAGATGAGTCGCGCACGTCGCGGCCGCGTTCAGGTAGTCGAACACGAAGTCCCGGTTCGACACAGCATCGATCGAATTCGGCACGACCTCCGCGAACCCCAGCTCGCGCGCGATTTGGCCGCGATCGGTCTCGAAGCTCACTCCCGCCAGGGCGCCCGCACCCAGCGGCAGCCGCGAGGCCTCGCGCTCGGCCAGCTCAAACCGCGTCCTGTCGCGCGCGAGCATCCAGAAATACGCCAGCAGGTGATGCCCCAGATAGACGGGCTGCGCCCGCTGCAGGTGGGTGTATCCCGGCATCGGCCAGTCCAGGTGCTCCTCGGCGCGCAGCGTCAGCTCGCGCATCAGCGCCGCGATCGCCGCGCACGCCGCGGCCGCCCGCTCGCGCGTGTACATCGCGAGGTCGGTCACCACCTGGTCGTTGCGCGACCTTGCGGTGTGCAGCTTCCCCCCGACCGGTCCCGAGATCTCGGTCAGGCGGCGCTCGATCGCCATGTGGATGTCCTCGTCGTCAACCGCGAACGGGAACCGGTCCTCGGTGAGCTCAGCCGCCACCTCGTCGAGGCCGGCGAGCAATGCATCCCGATCCTCGGCCGCGACGATCCCGCGATCGCCGAGCATCCTCGCGTGCGCGCGCGACTGCGCGATGTCCTGCGGCCACAGGCGCCGATCGAAGTCGATCGACGCGTTCAGCCGCTGGAAATCTGGGTGCTGGGGCTCGCGGAAGCGGGACACGGGCGATCAGTCTGACAGCACAGCCATGAGCGCCTCCGCGACGTGCGCGACCTGGCCCTCGCTCATCTCGGGGAAGAACGGCAACGCCAGGCTCCGCGCCGCCACGTCCTCGCACACCGGGAACTCCCCCTCGCGGTGGCCGAACCGCTCGCGGTACCAGCTCATCAGGTGGATCGCCGGCAGATACGGCTTGCTCTGCACCCCCTGCGCGGCCAGCCCACGCACGGTCTCGTCGCGGTCAATCCCTCGCGGGACCTGCACCACGAACACAAACCACCCTCGCTCATCTCCATTCATGTCCTCACAGGGGAGTCTCAACGCCGGTGCGGCCGATGAGGACTGAGACGACGGAAGCGATGGGGGCGAAGGATCGGGATCGGTCATCTCGGCCAGCGCCTCCCTGTACCACCCGGCGACCCTGGCCCGCGCCGCCAACATCTCATCCAACCGCTCCAGCTGAGCGATCCCCAGCGCGCACGCCACATCCGACAGCCGGTAGTTGAACCCCAGCCGGTCGTGATCGAGCCAGCCCATGTCCCTGGCCCGTCCCTGATTGCGCTCGGAGTCGATCCGCTCCTTCAGCTCCTCGTCGGCGAGCGTCACCATCCCCCCCTCGCCCGTCGTGATCTGCTTGTTGGCGTAGAACCCGAACACCGCCGGATTCCCCCTGCCCCCCACGGCGACTCCATCGCCATGACGCGCCCCCAGCGCCTCGCACGCATCCTCGACGATCCGAAGCCCCCGCGCAGAAGCGAGGCGCTCGAACGCCACCATATCGGCGGGATACCCGAATATGTGCACCGGCAGCACCGCCTTCGTCCGCTCGGTCACGGCCGCCTCAGCCGCCCTCGGGTCGAGGTTCAACGTAACCGGATCGATGTCCGCGAACACCGGCCTCGCGCCCTCGTACACCACCGCGTTGGCCGAGGCCACGAACGAGAATGGACTGGTAACCACCTCATCGCCGGCCTCCACGCCCACCGCCCGCACCGCCAAGTGCAAGCCCGCGGTCCCACTTGCCACCGCACACGCCCACCGAGCCCCCACGTTCGCGCCAAACATCTCCTCGAACATCTTCACCCGAGGCCCCAGTGACAATTGCCCTGAGCGCAGGACCTCGAGCACGGCCCGCTCCTCCGCCTCTCCCAGGACGGGCTTAGCGAGAGGAATCAAGCCGCGTAACCTCGGGCATGGACCGCCCGCCACTCAGCATCCCGCGCTCCAGCGAATCCACCAGCGCGTCCCAGGAAGCGGCGATCAGGTTCTCCGACACCCCGATCGAGCCCCACACGTCGTGCCCATCGGAGGCATCGATCAGCACACGCGTGACCGCGCCGGTGCCCTTCGTCTCGTCGAGGATCCGGACCTTGAAGTTGACCAACTCGATGTCGCGCAGATGCGGATGAATCTCCCCGATAGCGTCGCGCAACGCCATGTCGAGCGCATGCACCGGGCCGTTGCCCTCGGCCCTGCGCTCGTAAAGCTCGGCAGGGCCATCCGTGCCATCGGGAATCCAGATCTTGATCGTCGCCTCGGTGGTCGCGTGGCCGTCGGCATGCTTTTCGACGATCACCCGCCAGGACTCGAGCTTGAACAGCGGCTCGTACTCGGCGTCCGCCTCCCTGCGCATCAGCAGCTCGAACGACCCATCCGCCGCCTCGAACTGATACCCCGCGTGCTCGAGCTCCTTCACTCGCTCGAGCACCCGCCTGGTGAGCTCCTCGTCGACGGCGATCCCGGCCGCGCGCGCCTTCTCGGCGATCGTCGCCCGCCCCGACAGCTCGGATATCAGCACGTCGCCGCGATTGCCCACCAGCGCCGGATCGACGTGCTCGAACGCAACACTCGACTCCCGCACCCCCGCCGCGTGCATCCCCGCCTTGTGCGCGAACGCATGCTTGCCCACATACGGCTGCGCCGGATCCGGCGTGCGGTTCAGCAGCTCGTCCACGAGATGCGCGGTCTCGGTGAGGCGCGCCAGCCGCTCGGGCGCAAGCACCTCATACCCCATCTTCAGCTGCAGATCGGCGATGATCGTCACGAGGTTGGCGTTCCCCGTGCGCTCGCCGATCCCGTTGATCGTGCCCTGCACCTGCGTCGCCCCAGCCTGCACGGCCACGAGCGTATTGGCCACGCCGCACCCGGTGTCGTCGTGGGTATGGATCCCCAGCGGCACATCCGGCAACCGCTCACGAACCGTGCCCACCGCTTCGCGCACGTCCAGCGGCAGCGAGCCCCCGTTCGTGTCGCACAGCACCACCCGCTCGGCGCCCGCCTCCGCGGCCGCGCGCAGGCATTCCAGGGCGTAGCCCTCGTCTTCGCGGGCGCCGTCGAAGAAGTGCTCGGCGTCGAACAGCACCCGTTTGCCGTGAGCGATCAAATGCGAGATCGACTCGCCGATCATGCTCACGTTCTCCTGCCGCGACACCTTCACCACCGTCTCGGCCTGCAACACCGAGCTCTTGCCGACGATCGTGCACACCGGCACGAACGACTCCACGAGCACCCGCAGCCCCTCGTCCCGCGCCGCCGCCACCCCGCGCCGGCGCGTCATCCCGAACGCGACGATCTCAGCCGTGCGCAACGACGTCTCGCGCTCGAGCAGCTCGAACAGCTCGAGCTCCTTCGGGTTGGACGCGGGAAACCCCGCCTCGATCATCTGCACCCCGAGCTCGTCCAGCGCGCGCACCACCCGCACCTTCTCCGCCGCGGTCAGCGTCATCCCGCCCCCGCCCATGCCGTCGCGCAGGGTCGCGTCATATAGCTGTATGTCGGCCATCGCCTAGCCCGCGGGGGTCTCTAGCGCGGGCGCCCGCACGACGTCCAGCCACTCGCGATAGCGCTCCGAGCGCCCGTGGATGGCGTCGTCGAACGCGCCCTGCAGCACGCGCGTGATCTCCCCCGGCCGTCCCGTCCCGACCGGGTGGTCGTCGACTTCGCGCACCGGCACCAGCTCGGCCGCGGTGCCGGACAAGAACACCTCGTCGGCGAGATACATCTCCGCGCGCGCCACGTTCCGCTCCACGACGCCGTAGCCGAGATCCTGCGCGATCTGGATCACCGAGCGCCGCGTGATCCCGTCCAGGATCGAGTTGTGCTGCCCGGGCGTCGCGATCTCCCCGTCGCGCACCACGTACACGTTCTCGCCCGTCCCCTCACACACGTGCCCATGTTCGTCGAGCAATATCGCCTCCTCGTACCCGGCCTTGATCGACTCGATCTTCGCGAGCACGCTGTTCAGATACTGACCGGACGCCTTCGCATGCGGGATCAGCGAGCGCGGGCCGATCCGCTCCCACGAGGACACCTTCGCGCGCACGCCCTCCCGCTTGCCCTCCTCGCCGAGATACGCGCCCCACTCCCAGCAGGCGATCGTCACGTCCACGGGGGCGTCCAACGGGTTCAACCCCATCTCCCCGTAGCCCCTGAACACGATCGGGCGGATGTAGCACGAGCGCAGCCCGTTGCGGGCGACCACTTCTCGCGTCGCCTCGCACAGCTCCTCGGCCGAGTACGGGACCGGCATGTAGTACAGCTCGGCCGACTTCAGCAGTCGCTCGACATGGTCCGCGTTGCGGAACACCGCCGGAGGGTGGGTGGGGTCCAAATCCGTGTCGTAGCACCGCACCCCCTCGAACACGCCCGTCCCGTAGTGCAGCCCGTGCGTCAGGACGTGGACCTTGGCGTCCTCCCAGGCGACGAAATCTCCGTTCATCCAGATGAGGTCCGTCGGGTCCACGTTCATCTCACTCCTGTTTTCGGGTCCTTACAGGTGGTCCAGCACTGCCTTCGTCGCCTCCGCCGTCCCGTCCACGCCGCCCAGGTCGGGGGTGCGCAAACCGCCGTCCAGCGCCTTCTCAACGGCCGATTCTACCGCCGTGGCCTGCACCGGCAAACCGAGCCCGTGCCTGAGCATCATCGCGGCGGACAGGAACATAGCCAGCGGATTGGCCTTGCCGGTACCCGCGATGTCCGGCGCGGACCCGTGCACCGGCTCGAACAGGCCGGGGTTGGTGGGGGCGGTGAAGGCGCTGGGCGGTGCGCTCGGCGAGTTGGTGGGCAGGTTCGTGGGCGGGTTCCGATCACCCAGCGACGCGCTCGGCAGCAACCCGATCGAGCCGGTGATCATCGCCGCCTCGTCGCTGAGGATGTCCCCGAACATGTTCTCCGTCAGGATCACGTCGAAGTGACGCGGCGCCGCCACCAGCTGCATCGCCGCGTTGTCCACGAGCACGTGCTCGAGCGCGATGTGCGGGAACTCGCGCGAGTGCAGCTCGCTCACGACCTCGCGCCACAGCCGCGAGGTCTCGAGCACATTGGCCTTGTCCACGCTGCTCACCCGCGAGCGCGCGGCGGTGAACGCGGTGCGCGCGATCCGCTCGATCTCCGCACTAGTGTAGGAGCAGACGTCCGAGGCCGAAGTCTCCGTCCGCGTCTTCTCGCCGAAGTAGATCCCGCCCGTCAGCTCCCTGACCACGAGCAGATCCGTCCCCTCGATCCGCTCGCGCTTGAGCGGCGAGGCGTCGTACAGCGCCCGAAGCGGCTTGACCGGGCGCAGGTTCGCATACAACCCCAGCCCCTTGCGCAACCCCAGCAGCCCCTGCTCCGGGCGCGGCGCATCCGGGTCCGTGCTGTCCCACTTCGGCCCTCCGACGGCGGCCAGCAGGACGGCGTCCGCGCGCCGGCAGGCGGCGAGGACATCATCGGTGAGCGCAACCCCGTGCGCGTCGATTGACGCGCCCCCGAAGAGGTGCTCCTCGAACTCGAACTCGAACTCGCCGAGCGTGCTCAGCAGTTCGAGCGTCGGCCCCATGATCTCCGGGCCGATGCCGTCGCCGGGGAGCGTGACGATGCGGTGGCTCACGGCGCGCGACGCTACCAGGTGGGGCTCAAAGCGCCGTCGTCACCGGTATGCGCGCCGCGCGCTGCTCACGCGCGCGCTCATAGCCGGCGATCGCGTCGGACTGCCGCAGCGTGAGGGCGATGTCGTCGAGGCCGCCAAGCAGGCGGTGGCGGATCTCGTGGTCGATCTCGAACGCGACCTCGCGGCCGGCGAAGCGGACCTCTTGAGCCTCTAGGTCGATCTCCCCCTCCCCCGCCCGCGCCAGGCTTTGGCAGTCCTCGGCGCTCAGCACGACCGGCAGCAGGCCGATCTTCGTGCAGTTGGAGTAGAAGATATCGGCGAAGCTCGGCGCCACGATCGCCTGGAAGCCGTAGTCCTGCAGCCCCCACGGGGCGTGCTCGCGCGAGCTGCCGCAGCCGAAGTTCTCGCCGGCGACGAGAATCGGGTTCGCGGGCAGATCCCAGCCCGGCTCCTTCGCCCAATCAAAAAACAGGAACTGTCCGAAGCCCGTACGCTCGACACGCTTGAGGAACTGCTTGGGCATGATCTGGTCGGTGTCCACGTCGGCGCGGTCGAGATGGCTGACCGGTCCTGAGATGACGCTGATCGGTTCCATGTTCTTCTCCTAGCTCCAGCTGCGGATGTCGACGAAGTGCCCCTCGATCGCGGCAGCAGCCGCCATCTCCGGAGAGACGAGGTGCGTCCTGCCACCGCGCCCCTGGCGCCCCTCGAAGTTGCGGTTCGAGGTCGAGGCGCAACGCTCGCCCGGTTGCAATATGTCCGGATTCATCCCAAGACACATCGAACATCCCGCCACGCGCCAGTCAAACCCGGCCTCGCGAAACACCCTGTCCAACCCCTCGGCCTCGGCCTGCTTCTTGACCTGCTGGGAGCCGGGCACGACCATCGCATCGACGCTCGCCGCGACCTTGCGCCCCTGCACCACCTTCGCGGCGGCGCGCAGGTCGCCGATTCGAGAATTGGTGCACGAGCCGATGAACACCCGGTCGAGTGAGATCTGCTCGATCGGCGTGCCGGGTTGCAGATCCATGTAGGTCAGCGCGCGCTCGGTCGCCTCACGATCGGCCGGACTGTCGAACTCCTCGGGCGCGGGCACGCTCTCGGTCACCGCGCGCACCATCCCGGGGTTCGTCCCCCACGTCACCTGCGGGGAGATCTTCGTTGCGTCGATCGACACCTCGCTGTCGAACTCGGCGCCCTCGTCGGTACGCAACCCGCGCCAGTGCTCGATCGCTCGCTCGAGCTCCTCGCCCTTCGGCGCCCCGGGACGACCTTCGTGCCAACCCGCATCGGACGCGCCCTGCTGAAACCACGCGAACGTCGCCTCATCGGGAGCGATCATCCCGGCACGCCCGCCGCCCTCGATCGTCATGTTGCAGACAGTCATCCGCCCTTCCATCGACAGCGCCTCGATCGCCGGGCCGGCGTACTCGACGACGTGGCCCGTCATCCCGCCGACGCCGAGCCGCCCGAGGGTGCCGAGGATCAGGTCCTTGGCGGTGACGCCGAAGCCGAGCTCGCCCTCGTAGCGAATGCACATGGAACGGGGCTTGTTCTGGACCATGCACTGAGTGGCAAGCACGTGCTCGACCTCGCTCGTGCCGATGCCGAAGGCGAGCGCGCCGAAGGCGCCGTGGGTCGAGGTGTGCGAGTCCCCACAGACGATCGTCATGCCCGGCTGGGTGACTCCCAGCTCGGGGCCGATCACGTGCACGATGCCCTGGCGATCGGAGCCGAGCGAGTAGACGGGAACGCCGAACTCGGCGCAGTTGCGCTCGAGCGTTTCGACCTGCACCCGCGAGAGCTCGTCCTTGATCCGCGCCGCCACGGGCGTGCCGTCGGTCGGCGTGTTGTGGTCGGCCGTCGCCAGCGTGCGGTCGGAGCGGCGCACCCTGCGCCCGGCCAGGCGCAAGCCGTCGAAGGCCTGCGGGCTCGTCACCTCGTGCACCAGGTGCAGGTCGATATAGATGAGATTCGAGCCCACCCCTCCGACCTCGTGCGCCTCCCAGATCTTGTCGAACAGCGTCTTTGGCATGTCTAGCTCCTTCTCAGTCCCGCGGAGACCACCGCCAGGAACGCGGCCTCGGCGTCCGTGGGGTTCTCGAAATGGTGCGGCAGATCGGCGTCGAACGTGACGCAGTCGCCCTCACCCAACTCGTATCGCTGCCCGTCACAGACGAGCGCCACCGAGCCATGCTCGACGAGCGCCGTCTCGCGGCTTCCCGGCTCGTGTAATGGACCCCCACCCTCCCCGTCCGTCGCACCCGTGGCGCCGCCCGGGGCGAGCATGTGTCGCGAGAGCTCCGCGCGCTGGCCCGGCTGGGCGGAGGTCAGCACCTCGAAGCTGTGCCCCCGGCGCCTGTTGCCACCATGCTGGCGCTCTCTGGCGCGCACGATCGTCACCGCGCCGCCCTCATCCAGGCGCAGCAGCTGTGAGAGCCTCAGCTCGAGGCCGGCGGCGATCCGCGCAGCGACCGCGAGCGTCGGGCTCGTCTCCCCCCGCTCGACCTGCGAGAGCATCGGCGCGCTCACCCCGCTGCGCTGGGACAGATCGCGCAACGACAGCGACTCGGATTCCCGCAGCGCCTTCACGCGCGCTCCGATCACGGCTGGGTCGAGCTGGTTCTGTGTCGCGGTTGCCATACATCCGTACGTTATCACAGACGCACGTCGCGCGTATCGCGTACCTACGGTCCGGCGGGCTCGGGCAGGCCGAGCGCGTCCGCCGAGGACTCGGCGCGGGCGCGGGCGACCGACAGCGCGCGCACGTACGCGCGCGCGGCCGCGTCGATGATGTCCGTCGAGACCCCCTGCCCCGCGCCGGTGCAACCGTCGACCTCCACCACGACCGACACCTCGCCGAGCGCGTCCTGGCCCTCGGTCACCGCCCCGATCGTGAACTCGCCGAGCTTCGCGTCCACACCCGCGGCGGCGTTGATCGCGCGGAACACCGCGTCGATCGGCCCATCGCCGGTGAACGAGCCCTCGCCCGTGCCGCCGCCGGGCAGCGTCACCGACACGCGCGCGTGCGGAGGACGTCGCGACGATGCCTCTACCTCAAACCAGTCCAATGCATACCCCGAGATGTCCTCGCCGCGCAGCTCGTCGGTCACGAGCGCCTCCAAGTCCATCGCCGTGATCTGCTTCTTGCGGTCGGCAATCTCCTTGAACCGCTTGAACGCCGTGTTCAGCGCCTGGCCGTCCAGCTGAAACCCCATCTCCTGGAGGGCGTCGCGCAGCGCGTGGCGGCCGGAGTGCTTGCCCAGCACCAGCGAGTTGCTCTTCAACCCGACGGTCGTCGCGTCCATGATCTCGTACGTCGTGCGCTCCTTCAGCACGCCGTCCTGATGGATACCGGCCTCGTGCGCGAACGCGTTGCGCCCGACGATCGCCTTGTTCGGCTGCACCTGATACCCGGTCAACCGCGACACCAGCCGGCTGGTGCGCGCGATCTCGGTCGTCTCGATCCCCGTCCACAGACCGAGACTCGGCTCGCGCGTGCGCAGCAGCATCACGATCTCCTCCAGCGACGCGTTCCCCGCGCGCTCGCCGATCCCGTTGATCGCGCACTCCACCTGCCTGCACCCGGCTTCCACGCCCGCCAGCGAGTTCGCCACCGCCAACCCCAGGTCGTCGTGGCAGTGCACCGACACGACCACATCGCGCAGTCCCGGCACGAGCCGGTAGAGCTCCTCGAACATCGCCGCGTACTCGCGCGGCATCGTGTAGCCGACCGTGTCGGGCACGTTGATCGTGCCGGCGCCCTCCTGGAGCGCAACCTGGATCACCTCGGCCATGTACTCGATGTCCGAGCGCGACCCGTCCTCGGGCGAGAACTCCACGTCCTCGGTGTACTCGCGCGCCTGCGCCACCGCTGCTCGCGCCTGTCCCAAGACGTCCTCCCGCGTGGTCTGCAACTTGCGCTCGATGTGGATGTCGCTGGTGGCGATGAACGTGTGAATCCGCGGGCGCTCGGAATCCTTCACCGCGTTCCAGGCGGCGTCGATGTCCTGCTTCGACGTGCGCGCCAACCCGCAGATGACCGGGCCTTCGACCTCGCGCGCGATCGCCTGCACCGCCTCGAAATCGCCGGGCGAGGTGATCGGAAAGCCCGCCTCGATGATGTCCACCCCCAGCCTGGCGAGCTGGTGGGCGATCTCCAGCTTCTCCTGCCTGTTCAGCGAGATCCCCGGCGACTGCTCGCCGTCGCGCAGGGTCGTGTCGAAGATCCTGACCCTGCCCTGATCGGTGCGCTGCGGTGTCGGCACCGGGGGTGCGGCTGTGCCTGAATCACTCATGTCGTCCAAGTTCCTTTCTCGTTCTCGTTCACCTGCTTTCCCGTTGTGTATGCGGCTACGCGGCCGCCACGCGCTATTCCCCCCGAGGGGGGAGCAGGAGAAGCAGGGACAAGGACTGGAACGACATCTACGGCGCAGGTTAGCACCGGCGGGGCGGGGCGACAGCGGGGCAGGACGGGTGCCGGCGGGGCGGGGCGCCCAAACAGGCCTACGGCGTCAGGACAACCTTCCCCACATTCCGCCGTTCGGTGATCATGTTCTGCGCGGCGCCCGCTTCCTCGAAGGAGAATGTCCCCGCGACGACGGGCTGTACCGTGCCGTCGTCGAGCAGCTCCCGCAGCGCAGCGCTCACCTGGGCGCGCCTGCGCTCGTCCTGGGAGAGCGTGTACATGTTCAGGCCGATTACGGCCTTTGAAGCAGACATCTGCTTGATCAGGTTAAAACGGGGCATGCGCAGGGCGGTGCCCAGCGCGGCGATCGGGTTGCGCCGCTCGCCGGATACGACCGCAGAGGCGCCGAAGGCGATCAGGCGCCCGCCGGGGCCGAGCAACTCGTAGCTGCGCCGAAAGCTCTTGCCGCCGATAGCGTCCATGATCACGTCGAACTGCGGCAGGCCCCGCTCCCAGCCCGAGGAGGTGTAGTCGAGTGGGTGATCGACCCCGAGCTCGGAGATCCGCGCGTGCTTGCCGGGCGAGGCCGTGCCGTACACCTCGGCGCCCTGGCGCTTGGCGAGTTGCGTCGCGGCGATGCCGACGCCGCCGGCGGCCGCTTGGATCAGCACGCGTTCCCCCGCCCGCAGACTGCCGAAGCCAAGAAGTCCCATCCAGGCCGTCCCGTAGTTGACGGGAATCGCTGCCCCCTGCTCGAATGTGAGCTCCTCCGGCAGGGGCAGCACGCCGTCGGCGGGCACGACCACCTGCGAGGCGTAGCCGCCGAACTCCGTCCCGGCAATCACCCGCTGGCCGTGGCTGAGGGGGCGAGCGAGGTTCGACGCCCCCTCGCCCAGCTCGAGAATCGTGCCCGCCACCTCGTAGCCGACGACGCACGGCGGCTTGGGCGCGTCAGGGTAGAAGCCCAGGCGCGCCATCACGTCCGCGAAGTTGATACCCGCGGCGGCGACGCCAATGCGCACCTCTCCCGGCCCGAGCGTGGGATCGGGACGCTCCTGAACCTGAAGCACCCCGGGTCCGCCGTGCTTGGTGATGACAACGGCTCGCATCTCGGCCACCCTACTCGATTCGCTTAGCGGTTGCTAATAGCGACTGCGGCTCTGTCAGCCCAGATCGACCGACCAGCCGTTGACAAAGCCGTCGGACGCGACGATCTCATCGACCACCTCGTCCGACACGGCGGCGTCGGTTGTGACGACCATCGCCGCCAGGCGCTGCTCCTCCCCATCGGCGTGACCGTCGGGCATGTGACCAACCGCCGCCGAGGAGATGTTGATCCCGTGCGCGCCGAAGATCGTGCCCACACGGCCGATCATGCCAGGCAGGTCCTGGTAGCGAAAGACCGTCACGAACGGCTCGAGCTCGATCGTCAACCGCCGCCCCTGGACCTCGACCAGATGCGGCACGCGGCCCGGGCCAATGCCGGTACCGGCGACCGCCACCCGCTCATCCCCGGCGACCACCGTCACGCGGATCAGCTCGTTGAAGTCCTGCGCCTCTGAGACCGCCTTCTCCTCGACGACGATGCCCCGCTGCTGAGCCATGCTGGGGGCGTTGACGAGGTTTACCTGCTCCTCGGTGCGACCCCGCAACGCCCCTACGATCACCGCGAGCCCGAGCAGGCGCGTGTCGAAGTCGGCGATCCGACCGAGGAACGCGGCCTCGATGCGCTCCACCGAGCTGCCCTCGGCGAGCGCCATCGCCAAGCGCCCGAGTTGCGTGGCGAGCGGCAAGAACGGACCCAGCACCTCCATGTCCTCGGCACCGACCGCGGGGATGTTCACGGCCGTCGAGACGACGCCGCCGGTGAGCGCGGCGAGCACCTGCTCGGCGCTCTGATAGCCCGCGCGGTCGGTCGCCTCCGCAGTGGAGGCGCCGAGGTGCGGTGTGACGACCACGTTGGGGTAACCCTGAAACAGGGGATAGTCGGTGATGGGCTCGGACGGGAACACATCGAGGGCGGCGCCCCCCACCTTGCCGGAGTCCAGGGCGTCCTTCAACGCCGCGTCGTCGATCAGCCCGCCGCGGGCGACATTCAGCACGCGTACGCCGTCGCGCATCTTCGCGAACGCGCTCGCGTCGAGGAAGCCTTCGGTCTCCGGTGTCTTGGGCAGGTGCACGGTGATGAAGTCCGCCTGCGCGTACACATCCTCGACGCCGTCGGCCTTGTCCACTCCCAGCTCGCGATAGCGCTCGGCGCTGACGAACGGGTCGAACGCGAGCACGCGCATGCCGAAGCCCCGCGCACGCTGGGCGACCAGCTGGCCGATGCGCCCGAAGCCGAGGATGCCGAGCGTCTTCTCGTACAGCTCAACACCGGAGAATTTCGAGCGCTCCCATTTGCCGGCCGTCAGCGATACATATGCCTGCGGAATGTTGCGCGCGAGCGCGAGCAGCAACGCCATCGTGTGCTCGGCCGCAGTTACGACATTCGACTCGGGCGCGTTGGCCACGACGATCCCCCGGCGGGTGGCGGCCTGCACATCGACGTTGTCCACCCCCACGCCCGCGCGTCCGATCACGCGCAGGTTGACGGCCAGCTCGATCAGCTCAGCCGTCATCTTCGTGGCAGAGCGGATCAGGATGCCGTGATAGGCGCCGATGCGCTCGGCGAGCTCCTCATCGGTCCAGTCGACGCCGAGATCGACATCGAAATGCGCTTGCAGCAGCTGTACGCCCGAGTCGCCGATCTTCTCCTTGACGAGGACTTTCAAACGCTCCTCGGTGGTTGTGTCCGTCGTGGCAGAGCTCATGCGGAGATCCTCTCAACGATCCAATCGATACACGCGGTGAGAGCCTGCACATCGGCGGTGTCGACCGCCGGGAACATCCCGATCCGCAGCTGGTTGCGCCCCAGCTTGCGGTAGGGCTCGACGTCGACGATCCCGTTCGCGCGCAAGGTGGCGGCGACCACGGCCGCGTCCACCTCCTCGGTGAAGTCGATCGTCCCCACGACGAGCGAGCGCTTCGCGGGGTCGCGCACGAACGGCGCCGTGTAGGCGGTCCGCTCGGCCCAGCCGTAGAGGTGCTCTGAGGAGGCCGTCGTGCGTGCGACACACCAGTCGAGACCGCCGCGGTCGAGCATCCAGCGAATCTGGTCGGCGAGCAGAAACAACGTCGCCACCGCGGGGGTGTTGTAGGTCTGATCTTTGCGCGAGCTCTCGAGCGCCGTGTGCAGCGAGAGGAAGGCCGGTATCCAGCGCTCGGATGCGTGCAGCTCTGAGATCCGCTCCTGCGCCGCGGGGCTGAGCAGCGCGACCCACAGTCCGCCATCGCCGGCAAAGCCCTTCTGCGGCGCGAAGTAGTAGGCGTCAGCCTGCGCGACCTCGACCGGCAGTCCGCCCGCGCCGGAGGTCGCGTCGATCAGCACCAGCGCGTCGGGATCCGATTCCCGCCCACCCGGGCGGCGCACCGGCACCATCACTCCGGTCGAGGTCTCATTGTGCGCCCAGGCGATCGCGTCGACGTGCTCTTCTGTGGCAAGCGAGGCGATGCCATCGACATCGGGGGCATCGCCCACGTCGACTGACACGACGCGCGGATCCTCGAGGAACGGCGCCTCCTTGGTGACCTGCGCGAACTTCGCAGAGAACTCGCCGTAGGCCAAGTGCAGCGCGTAGCGATCGATCAGCCCAAGTGCAGCGGCATCCCAAAACGCCGTCGCGCCGCCGTTGCCGAGCGCGACCTCGTAGCCATCGGGGACGGAGAACAGCTCGCGTAGACCAGCGCAGATATCTGCGACGAGCGCCTTCACGGGGCGCTGCCTGTGCGATGTGCCCATCACCGCCGCACCCTCGCCGGCCAGGCGCGCGAGCGCCTCGGGCCGTACCTTCGACGGCCCACAACCAAAGCGCCCGTCAGCGGGACGCAGCTCGTCGGGGATGAGCAGTTGCGTCGTGTCTGTCGTCATGGGGCTTCCTCGCAGGGTCTCGAAGATCGAAGGATGCCCAGGCGCGCGGCGTAGATACTCGTCGCTTCCCGGTGGTGAGCTCCACCTAGTGCGCCAGTCGCGACGACGTGAGCGAGTGTAGCGAACACCGCCCGGTCGGGCTAGAAAGACGGTCTGATCCAGTCCATGTGCGAGCGCAGCTCGGCCCCGACGTGCTCGACCTGGGTGTCGGCCTGCTCGGCGCGCATCCGCTTGAAGCTCTCCTGACCGGCACGGTTCTCGGCGATCCACTCGCGCGCGAAGTCTCCAGACTGGATCTCCTGCAGGATCTGGCGCATGCTCGCACGGGTCTCCTCGGTGATCACGCGCTTGCCACGTGTGTAGTCGCCGTACTCGGCCGTGTTGGAGATCGAGTAGCGCATCCCCGCGAGGCCCTTCTCGTACATCAGATCGGCGATCAGCTTGAGCTCGTGCAGGCACTCGAAGTACGCCATCTCGGGGTCATAGCCCGCTTCCACGAGTGTCTCGAAGCCGGCCTGCACCAGCTCGGAGGCGCCGCCGCACAGCACGGCCTGCTCGCCGAACAGGTCAGTCTCGGTCTCGTCCTTGAACGTCGTCTCGATCACGCCGCCGCGCGTGCAGCCGATCCCCTTTGCGTACGCGAGCGCGAGAGCGCGCGCGTTGCCGGTCGCGTCCTGGGCGACGGCGATCAGTCCCGGCACGCCGCTGCCCTCGGTGAACTGGCGGCGCACGAGATGGCCGGGACCCTTGGGCGCGACCATCGCCACGTCGACACCCGCCGGGGACGTCACCTCCCCGTAGTGGATCGAAAACCCATGACCGAACATGATCATGTTGCCTTCGGCGACGCCATCGCGAATCTCGGCCTCCCACACCTGGCGATGCAGCTCGTCGGGCAGGAGGATCATGACCAGGTCACCGCGGCTTGAAGCCTCGACGACCGAGGTGACCTCGAGACCCTGCTCGCGCGCCTTGGCGACGGAGGCGGAGTCCTCGCGCAGGCCGACGACGACGTCGACACCCGAGTCCTTCAGGTTCAGGGCGTGGGCGTGGCCCTGGGAGCCGTAGCCGATGATCGCGACGGTCTTGCCGTCGAGCAGGGTGAGGTCCGCGTCGTCGTCGTAGAGCATTTGGGGTCCGCAGGCTATCGCTTACGCGCTCGCGGACGCCACCAGCGTGCGCCCGGGGATCGAGACCGTCCCGTCGGGCGCTATGTACGGCTGCAGGCGCTTGGCCAGACCCGTGCGGATCTCGGCGATCTCGAGCTCGGGCCGGCTGAGCACCGCGTCGTGAAAAACATGAGAAATGTCGAGGGTCGTATCCCAGAAGAGATCGAACGAGTCGTGACGCTGCTCCACCTCCAGCGATTGCACGTCGATCTCGGCGAACCCGGTCTGCTGAAGCAGCTCGCGCACACGCTCGGGATCTCCAAGCGCGAATGGACCAGGTTCTTGCCGAGCCCGCCCACCCGGCGGCGGGACGAGGCCTCGCTCGATCAGCTCCAGCATCGGCTGCAGCGCCCACGGGTTGTGCTGCACCGAGTCCCACACGGCCAGCGCGACACGCCCGCCGGAACGCAGCACGCGACGGGTCTCGGCCAGCGCCGCGGGCGGATCGGCCAACAGCATGTAGCCCCAACGGCACAGCACAGCGTCGACGCTGGCCAGCGGCAGGTCGATCCACTCGGCGCCGAGAACCTGGAACTCGATGTTGCTGAGACCCAGTTCGGCGGCGCGTGCGCGGGCCCCGTCGAGCATCGCCTCGGCCTGGTCGGAGATGATCACACCGCCCATCGGCGCGACCTGTTCGGCGGCGAGCATGCCCGTCTCGCCAAGGCCGGCCGCCAGCTCGAGCGCGCGCTCGCCGGGATGTAGCGAGACCGCGTCCAGCATCCACGCGGACACCGGCGCTCCGAACCGGCGGATCGCCTCCTGGCGGCGCGCCCAGCCGGCAGCCGCGGCTTCCCAGCCGGCGAGGCTCGCCTCGCGGTGAGCGCTCGCGTCGAAGGTCCCAGCGCCGTTGTCGGCGGGCCCGTCGTTGTCTGGTGGGGACACGTTCAAGAGAGCTCTCTGCGCAACAGCTTGCCCGACCGCGTGCGCGGCAGGGGCGCGGCGGTGAAGTCCACCTGCTTGGGGACCTTATAGCGGGCCAGCCGGGCGGCGCAGTAGGCGCGCAGGGTCTCGGCCTGCAGATCTGAGCCGGGACGGGGCAGGACGATCGCCGTGACGGCCTCCCCCCAGTGCGGATCGGAGCGGCCCAGGACCGCTGCCTCCAGCACGTCGGGATGGGATTCGAGCACCGCCTCCACCTCGGCCGGGGCGACGTTCTCGCCGCCACTGACGATCGTATCGGCGACGCGTCCAGTGACCTGAAGGAAGCCGCGCTCGTCGATCCAGCCAAGATCGCCGGTGCGCAACCAGCCGTTGCGATCGCGCGATGCCGGCGCCACGGTCGGCCCCGAGACCATGATCTCGCCGACCCCCGACTCTGCTCCGGACTCCGACCCAATCCCCTGGACCGTGTGCCCCGATCTCTCGTCGATGCGCACCCGCGTGCAGAACAGCGGCGGGCCACCGGTCGTCACCTGCGAGCAGGCCTCGGTCAGGCCGTAGGTGGCGCTGACCGGAACGCCTGCCTCGCGCGCGCGCCGCAGGAGCGCCTCGGGCACCGGACCGCCGCCGGTTAGCGCCCAGCGCAGCGCTGCTGGACGCCGCAAGCCCGCGTCCAGCAGCCGCGCCAGCGTCGTGGCGACAAGGGAGACGAGAGTGACGTCCTGCTCGCGCAGCGCGTGCAGGACCAGGTCCGTGTCAAAGCGCTCGTGAATCACCGCCGTGGTCGCGTAGATCACCGAGCGCACCAGGATCGAGAGGCCGCCGACGTGCGAGACCGGCAGGACACACAGCCAGCGCTCGCAAGGATCGCGATCGAGTGAGACGGCCGAGCCGAGGGCGCTCCACAGGAAGTTGTTATAGGTGAGCTCCACGGGCCGTGGCGAGGAGGTTGTGCCGGAGGTGTGGATGACGGCCGCGACGGCGTCGAGGTCATGCCGATGGCGGTCCGCCGGCGCGGATACGCCCCCTCGCCACGCCGATGCCCGCGTCGAGGACCCCTCATCCAGGGGCTCCTGCACAACCAGGGCGGCGCCGTCACAGACGAGCGCGCGCTCTGCCGCCCCGAGGCGCACGTCCACCGGCACGGCGACGGCCCCCAGCTGCAAGCAGGCATGAAAGGCCACGGCGAACGGAATGCCGGGCGGCAACGCGATCGCGACACGGTCTCCGCGAGACACCCCACGGGCTTGCAGAGCGCGCGCGCCGGCGAGCGCGGCGGCGTGAAGCTCGGCATAAGAGCGGCTGCCGCCGGGACCGTCCAGCGCCGTCGACCCGGGACGCGTCCGCGCCGCGCGATGCAGCCAGCCCTCAACCACCATGCGCCAAAGGCTAGCCTTCTGCGTCATGCCGACCACCTGGACAGCCGCGGGCGAGTACGAGGACATTCGCTACGAGAAGTCGAGCGAGCCGTCGCGGACGGGGATCGCAAAGATCACGATCGACAGGCCCGAGGTCCGTAACGCGTTCCGCCCGCGGACGATCGTCGAGATCTCGCGCGCGCTCGAGGATGCGCGCGAGGACACGGAGATCGGCGCAATCGTGCTGACGGGGGCGGGCGAGCTGGCGTTCTGCTCCGGCGGCGATCAACGCGTGCGCGGCGACTCGGGATATCTCGCCGAGGACGCCACGGGCAAGGCGGGGATTGGAAGGTTTCACGTGACCGACCTGCACATGCAGATCCGGCGGCTGCCAAAGCCCGTCGTGGCGATGGTCGCGGGATATGCGATCGGCGGCGGACACGTGCTGCACCTGGTGTGTGACCTGACGATCGCCGCAGACAACGCCAGGTTCGGGCAGGTGGGGCCGAAGGTGGGCTCGTTTGACGGGGGGTTCGGCGCCGGGCTGCTGGCGAACATCGTGGGCCCGAAGAAGGCCAAGGAGATCTGGTTTCTGTGCCGGCAGTACTCGGCGCAGCAGGCCCTGGAGATGGGCATGGTCAACACGGTCGTGCCGCTCGCCGAGCTCGAAGGTGAGACGGTGCGCTGGTGCGAGGAGATGCTCGAGCTCTCGCCGTTCGCGCTGAGGCTGCTGAAGGCGAGCTTCAACGCGGCCGAGGACGGGCTGAGCGGCATCCAGCAGCTCGCGCACGACGCGAACCTGCTGTTCTACGGCAGCGCGGAGGCGCAGGAGGGCAGAGACGCATACAGGGAGAAGCGCAAACCGGATTTCGCCAAGTTCCCCAAGCGCGCGTGAGCGCGGTGCGCATTTGGGTGATGGCAGCGCGTGTACGCACGCTGCCGGCGGCAGTAGCGCCCGTGCTCGTGGGAACCTCGCTTGCGCTCGGAGCGGGGCACTTTCACCCGCTCGCGTTCGTCGCAGCGCTGCTCGGGGCCGTGTTCATCCAGGTGGGGACGAACCTGTCAAACGACTACTCCGACGCGCGCCGGGGCGCCGACAGCGAGGATCGCCTGGGTCCGGTCAGGGTGACGGCGGGCGGGCTGGTGCCGCCCAAGCAGGTGCTCATCGCGACGTATGCGACGTTCGGACTGGCTGTCGTCTGCGGCGCGTACCTGGTGGCGGTTGCAGGGCCCGGGCTGATCGCGGTGGGGGCCGCGTCGATCCTCGCCGGGGTGCTGTACACGGGCGGGCCGCGGCCGTACGGGTACGAGGGACTGGGCGAGGTGTTCGTGTTTCTGTTCTTCGGCGTGGTGGCGGTGGCGGGCTCGTATTTCGTGCAGGTGCAGGAGCTGCCGTGGCAGGCGTTCGGCTGCGCCGTGCCGGTGGGGCTGCTGGCCAGCGCGATCCTGGTCGTCAACAACGTCAGGGACATCGACACCGACAGGCGCGCGGGCAAGCGCACGCTCGCGGTGAGGCTGGGACGCGAGCACACGCGCGGCCTGTACACGGCGATGGTGACGGGCGCGTTCGCGAGCGCGCCGGTGTTGTGGGCGCTGGGAATGTCACCGTGGCTGCTGCTCAGTTGGGCTGCAATCCCACTCGCGATGGCGGTCGTGGAGACCGTGCGCACGCGGGTTGACGGACCGTCGCTGAACGGCGCGCTGGCGAAGACGGGCATGCTGCAGCTGCTGTTCTGCGTGTTATTCGCCGCAGGAATCCTCGCCAGCGGCGGGATCGGAGGGTGAGCGCGGATTGCGATTGAGCGTGCAGCGAGAGAACGTGCGCCTGAGGCAACCGCTGGAGACCGCGCACGGCACCGTGACCGAGCGCGAGCTGGTGGCGGTGACGCTCACGGATGAGGACGGAGCGATCGGTTACGGCGAAGCCGCGCCGCTGCTGGCGTATGACGGTGTCAGCGTCTCCCGGGTAGAGGATGCGCTCGAGCGCTACAGACTGGTGCTCGCGGGAGAGAACGCCAAGCACATGGACGCGGCGCAGCTGCTCGAAGCGTGCCGGCGCGCCGAGGATCTGCCCCAGGCGCTGGCCGCGATCGACATGGCGTTGTGGGACCGCGCGGGCAGGCGCGCGGAAAAGCCTGTCGCCGAGCTGCTCACCGACGATCCGGCAAGCGAGGTGGCGGTAAACGCGACGATCGGCGCGACCGATCGGCGGGGCGCGGCCGAACAGGCCCAAGCGGCCGCGGCAGAAGGGTTCGAGTGCGTCAAGCTGAAGGTGGGAACGGGCGATGATGCGGCACGCGTCGCAGCGGTGCGCGCGGCCACGGGTACGACGACGGCGCTGCGCCTAGACGCGAACGGAGCCTGGACGGTGCAGGAGGCGATCAGGGCGATCGAGACACTGGCGCCGGCGGGACTGGAGCTCGTCGAGGAGCCGACGCACGGACTGCAGGCCATCAGAGAGGTGCGCGAGCGAGTGAGCACGAGGGTGGCGATCGACGAGACGGCCGCCGAGCACGGTGCGCTTGGCGCGGGCGTGGCCGACGCGGTGTGCCTGAAGATCGGTCGCTGCGGCGGGATCTCGGGCCTGCTCGCGGCCGCGACGCTGGTGCGCGCCTCGGGCGCGGAGGCGTACGTCGCCTCGACCCTGGACGGCCCCCTGGGAGTGGCGGCCGCGCTGCACGCTGCCGCGGCGCTGGCGTCGCGTGGACCGGTGCCCGCGTGTGGGCTGGCAACGCTGAGGATGTTCGAGGGCGCTGTCGAGGACGAGCTGCCCGTGCGCGCGGGCAGGATCTCGCTGCCATCAGGCCCGGGTCTAGGCGTCGGGCCGCTCTGACCCGGCAGGCCGCGTCGCCTCGGAGGTCAGCTCGAGCACGCGCGCCACCGCGGCCGGGTTCTCCAGCGCCAGACCGTGACCTCCCGGCACTATGGTCAGCTCGCCGTTGGGAAGCAGATCCGTCATCCGCCGGCCGAGCGCCTGGAACTTCGCGTCGCGATCGCCGACGATGACCGTCACGGGCATTCTCAGCTCCCCGAGCCTGCTCCACAGCGGCGCCATCTCGCCCGTGCCGACACCACGCAGCACCGCGGCGAGGGCCTCCGGGCGATTGCGACGCTGGTCCTCACGCGCCAACGCGTCCACCTCGGGTGGGTCATCGGCGAACAGCGGCTGGGTGCGCCAGCGCTCGATGAAATCCTCGAACGGGATGCGTTCCAGCTCGTCGGCAAGACGATGATCGGCAGCGCTGCGCTCGGCGCGCTCGGATGCGTCCTCGATACCAGCGGTGGTGGACACGAGCACCAGTCGCGATACGCGCTCGGGCACCGCCAGCGCGACGTGCAGGGCGATGCGCCCGCCCAGCGAGTAGCCGCACAATGCGAAGCGTTCAGGCGCGTGTGCGAGCACTTGCTCGACGCAGTCGGCGAATGTAATCGCCTCCCCGCCCACCCACACGGCGTCGGCATGCTCACCATGCCCGGGCAGGTCCAGCGCCAGCGGACGGTAGCGTTCAGCAGGCAAACAGTCGATTACACCGTCCCACGCGCGATGGGTGCCAGCGAACCCGTGCAAAAGGACGACGTACTCCGGCACGCGAACATCCTATGACTGACGCCACCGACACATACCTACTGCTGCGCGCGTTCGTCGACGAGCTTGTGCGGTGCGGGATGCGGTTGGCGTGCACCTCACCGGGGTCGCGGTGCGCACCGCTGGTGCTGACGCTTGCGGGCGAGCAACGGCTGGACTGTTACTCGCACGTGGACGAGCGCTGCGCGGGGTTCTTCGCGCTCGGAGCGGCGAAGGCTTCCGGGCTGCCGGTGGCCGTGACGTGCACCTCGGGGACCGCCGCGGCCGAGCTGTTGCCCGCGGCGATCGAGGCGCACGAGGCGCGCGTGCCGCTGCTGCTGCTGAGCGCGGACCGTCCGCCGGAGCTGCGCGATAACGGCGCGGGGCAGGCGATCGACCAGCTGAAGCTGTTCGGGAGCGCCGTGAAGTGGTTCGTCGAGGTCGGCACGCACGACGCCGGTCCTGAGCGGCTGCGCTGGATAAGGACGCTCGCGTGCCGCGCATACTGGACGGCGCTGGAGGGCCGGCCAGGGGCGGTGCACCTGAACTTTCCGCTGCGCGAGCCGCTCGTAACCGACGAGCCTCTGCCCGCCGATGAGACGGGCCGGGCCGGGGACCGGCCGTATGTGTGCCGCCCGCCCGTGTCCGCTGTTGCCGAGGACACGCGGCTGCGAGAGCTGGTGGCGGCAGCCAAGCGCGGCGTGATCGTAGCCGGGCGATACGAGCGTGACACTCCCCTGGGTCAGGCGGCGGCGGCGTTCTGCGAGGCCGCCGGCTGGCCGCTGCTGGCGGATCCGCTGTCCGGAGCGCGCCGCGGCGCAGCCGCGGTCGCCCACTACGACGCGCTGCTGCACGACGAGGCGTTCTTCGCCTCACACCGTCCAGACCTGGTCGTGCGGGTGGGAGACCTGCCGGTATCGAAGTCGCTGCGCACATGGCTCGCGGACCTGGACGACCACACGCCTCAGGTGGCGCTCGACCACGAGGGCGCGTGGCAGGACCCGGCGTCGGTGCTGAGCGATTCGCTCGCACTGGAGCCCGCCGCGGCGCTGGCCGGCCTGACGTCGTCGCCACCCGCGACCGAGATGGACTGGCTCGCGGGATGGCGCGCCGCCGACGAGCAAGCGGCGGAGGCGATCAACGGCGTGCTCGCGGGCGAGGAGATCAACGAGCCCGCGGTCGCCGCCGAGCTGGGAGTCCTGTTGCCGGCGGAGGCGACCCTGTTCGTCGCGTCGTCGATGCCGGTGCGTGACATCGAGACGTTCTGGCCGGTGCGCGAGGATCCCCCACGCGTGCTGTGCAACCGCGGCGCGAACGGGATCGACGGGACGGTCTCGAGCGCGTTCGGTGCGGCCGCCCCGAGCGAGCACCCGGTGGTGCTGCTGATCGGCGACGTGGCGCTCGCGCACGACCTCGGCGGTCTGCTCGCCGCCAAACGCCTGAAGTTGAAGCTGACGATCGTGCTGCTCGACAACGGAGGTGGCGGGATCTTCGACTTCCTGGGAGTGTCGCGGGCGGAGATGGCGCAGGAAGGCGACATTTACACTCGCCACATCGCCACTCCCACGGGCATCGACTTCGCCAAGGCCGCGGAGCTGTATGGCCTGGTATACGAGCGAGCGGAGACGGTCCCCGCGCTGCGCGCGGCCCTGGAGCGCGCGCTCACGCCGCATGCGGATTCGGCGATCGTGCACGTCGAGACTGATCGCGCCGCCAACGTAAAGCTGCACGGCCGCGTGTGGAGCGCGGTGTCGCGAACATGCTCGACCCCACCCACAGCGCGGGCGTCTGAGGATGAGTAGCTCAGCCGCTTACCGCTGGGGTCGCCTGATCGCCCACCACAAACGGGTCGTGCTGAGCGTGTGGGCGATCGTGCTGGTCGCGTGCGCTGCGTCCTACCCATCGCTGCAGCGTTCGCTGGGAGCGCCGAACTACGGGGTCGACAACGCGGAGTCCTCGCGCGCCGCGCAGCTGCTCGAACAGCGCTTCGCCGGGCACGGCGCCGAGCAGGACGTGCTCGTGTTCTACTCGAGCACACGCCGCGCAAGCGAATCGGCCTACCGGCAAGTCGTCGCCCGAGCGCTAGCCACGGCCAGCCGCCAGAGCTACGTCAAGGGCGTCGCCGGTCCGTACAGCTCCGGCGCGCAGCGGCAGATCTCAACGGATGGACACGCCGCGATCGCACTGGTGGGCATCGCCGGGGACCCCCGCCAGCTGGTCGAACACGCCAACCGCCTGCAGGGCGCCATCGATCCGCTCGCCGGCGCAGGGGTACACGTGTGGCTGACGGGTTACTCGCCGGTCGCGAAGGACATCACCACGGTCGAGAACGAAGACGTCGAGCGGGCAGAGACGATCGGCGTGCCGATCGCGCTCGTGATCCTGCTGCTCGCGCTCGGGGCGGTGGTCGCGGCGATGGTGCCACTGGCGCTCGCGGGCAGCGGCCTGGTGCTGACCTATGGGGTGCTCGCGCTGATCGCGAAGACGCTCACGTTCGACAGCTTCCTGACGACGATCGTAACGATGCTCGGCGTCGGCATCGGGATCGACTACGCGCTGTTCATCGTCAGCCGCTTCCGCGAGGAGCTCACGCTACGGATGCGCGCCGGTGGGAACATCGAATCCAGGTGCGGAGCGGCGAGCAGAGGCCAGGTCGAGGACGCTGTGGGCGCCACGATCGCAAGCTCTGGCCGCACGATCCTGTTCTCGGGCGCAATCGTCGCGCTCGCGCTATCTACGCTCGTCGTGATCAGGACGCCGACGTACCGTGAGTTCGCGCTCGGTGCAGCGCTGGTCGTGGTGTGCACGGTGATCGCCGCGCTGACGCTGCTGCCGGCGCTGCTCGCGGCGCTGGGAGTGCGCGTCAACAGGGGCGCGCTGCCGGCGCGGATGCAGCCGCGGGACTCAAGGACGCAGCCCGCGGACGGCCATGGCGTATGGGCGCGCTGGGCGCTTACGGTGATGCGCCGGCCAGTGCCGGCGGCGAGCGTGATCGGGGCGGTGCTGATCCTCGCGGCCACACCCCTGCTGGGGCTGCGCACGGGCGTGGACTTCGGCATCCGCTCGCTGGGGGGCACGCCGTCGGGCAAGGGCGAGCAGGTGCTGGCGCGCTCGTTCGGCGCAGGCACACTGGCACCGATCGAGATAGTGATCGGCGGCTCCGGCGATGGCGGCGCGCTCAGCCGGACAGTGCAGGCGCGCGCGGCGAGGCTCGCACGCGAGCTGACCCCCACCAAGAGCGACGACATCGCCGCGGTCGCCGTCGCGCGGGGACGTGACGCGGAGCTGCTGACCGTCGCGCCGACCACGCCGATCGACTCTTACGACTCCGAACGGCTCGTGCGCCGCATCCGCGCCACGCTCATACCGCCGATCCGTGCCAACGGAGGACCCGAAGTGGCGGTCGGCGGAGCGACCGCGAAGATCGTCGACCTGTCAAACGAAACGAACGCGAAGGTCCCGTTCGTGTTGGGGCTGATCCTCGCGCTGTCGCTGCTGTTCCTGATGGCCGTCTTCCGCAGCCTCGTGCTGCCGATCAAGGCAATCATCATGAACCTGCTCGCCACAGGCGCGACCGTCGGGATCGTGATCCTGATCTTCCAGCACGGCCACGGCGAAAAGCTGCTCGGGTTCACAAGCGTGGGCTTCATCCAGGTGTACCTGCCGCTGAGCATCTTCGCGCTGCTGTTTGGGCTGTCGATGGACTACGAGGTCTTCCTGATCCGCCGCATGCGCGAGACATGGCTTCAAACCCAGGACAACCAGCTCGCCGTGGCAACCGGCGTCGAGCACACCGCACGCCCCATCTCGGCGGCCGCCGCGATCATGGTCGTGGTCTTCGGCAGCTTCGCCACCGCCAACGTGCTCGAACTCAAGCAGTTCGGACTCGGCCTCGCGCTCGCGATCGCGATCGACGCAACCCTGATCCGCCTGATACTCGTGCCAGCCCTGATGCGCCTGTTCGGCGCCCGTAACTGGTGGCTGCCGCAGCGGCTCAGCCGGCCAGCAGCGGCAGCAGCGCCTGAAGCTTGACCTCGGTCTCAGCCAGCTCGGTCTGGGGGTGTGAGTCGCGGACGATCCCGTTCCCGGCGTAGCAGCGGGCGACGGGGCCGCGTAGCAGCGCGCAGCGCAGGGCCACGCAGAGCTCGCCGTCGCCGGTTGCGTCGGTCCAGCCGACAGGACCCGCGTACCAGCCGCGGTCCAATCCCTCCAGGGCAGGTATCAGGGGCCCGGCGACATCCCGGGGCTCGCCACCGACGGCCGGGGTCGGGTGCATCAGGTCCGCCAGCTCCAGCACGTCGATCGGGGCGGCGAGCTGGGCTCGGATCGGGGTCGCCAGGTGCTGGATGTTGGCGATCTTCACCAGCTCCGGCTCGGGCGCGGCGGCCACCCACACCGCGTGATCGCGCAGCGTGCGCTCGATCCTTCGCGCGACGATCGCGTGCTCCTCACGGTAGCTCTCGTCGCGCAGCAGCTGCTCGCCCAGATAATCGTCCACAGCGGGGTCGGCGCTGCGGCGGGTGGAGCCCGCGAGTGCCAGCGTGCTCACGCGGTGGCCTTCGCGGCGCACGAGCAGCTCGGGGCTGGCCGCGATCAGCGTCGCGTCTGCGCGACCAACGCAAAAACAGAAGCAAGCTGGAAACGCCTCCCGCAGGACGCCCAGGATGGCGGCCGGGTCGTACTTTTGCGGGGCGTGCGCTTCCACCTCGCGAGCGAGCACGATCTTCTCGAGCTTCCCTTCTCTTATCAGCGCCGTCGCGCGTTCCACCGCCGCCTCGTAGTGCTCGGGTGGCATCGCGCTCGCCACGCGATATCTGCCGGCCGGAGCTGGGTCCAGCAGCGGCAGCGCTCGCTCTTGCAGCTGCACCAGCCGGCCTTCCAGCCGGTGCAGCGCATCCTCGACCGTGTCGTCGCCGGCCATCAGCGCCGCCATCGTCAGCTTAACTTCCGGCTCGTCGCCACCCGCCCCGGCGGCGCGCCTGAGCGCCACCTCGGGCACGATCATCGACGCCGGCTCGAACCCCTCCCACACGGGCGAGCTCCCGCCTTCGGGCGCAAACGCAAATCCCCCCACCGCGAGCGGATCTCCCACCGCCGCGGCAGCCAGCCCGCGCCACCGATCGGCCACCTTCGCGAACCGCTCTCTGCCCGCGCCGCTCAGCCTCGCCGCCTGGCCAAGCGCCGCAAGCGCCGCTTTCCCCCGGTCGGGCTGCTCGAACACGAACCACGGCTCGTTCTCCCTGCGCGACGCGCACACCACCGCACTCGGGTCCACGTCGCCTCTCAACCTCACCGTGCTCGTCGCCAGCGTCGGCTCGCCGCTGCTCCTGGCCTTTTGCAGCGCGAGCTGCAGGCGCGCCTGAAGCCGCTCGCGGTCCTGCTCGCTCAGCGCGAACGGACCTTCGCGCAGCCGGGTCCCAGCGTGGCTCACGTCTCGGTGCGTCCGCGTGAGATCGCTATCTCTCCCGTGCGCATCATCTCGATCAGGCCGAACGGGCGCACCATGCCCTCGAACGCCTCGATCTTCTCGGTCGTTCCCGTCACCTCGACGATCACCGAGCGCTTGGTCACGTCCACGACCTTGCCTCTGAATATCTCCGTGATCTGCATCAGCTCGCCCCGCTGCGCGCCGTCAGCCGAGACCTTGAACAGCGCCAGCTCGCGCGCGACCGTGTCGGCCGGCTCCAGATCCCTGATCTTCAGCACGTTCACGAGCTTGTGCAGCTGCTTTGTCACCTGATCGATCGGGTGCAACGCCCCGTCCACCGTCAGCGTCACCCGTGAGATCTGCTCGTCGTCGGTCGGCCCAACCGTGAGGGTGTCGATGTTGAACCCCCGCCTTGCGAACAACCCCGCGATGCGCGTCAGCACACCCGACTTGTTCTCCACGAGGATCGACAGCACGTGCTTGCGCCCCGTCCTCAGCCCCGCGGATGCCTGCAGCTCCTCGAGGCTCAGCGGCTCCTTCGTTCCAGGTTCACCCATCGCCGCGGTCACCCCACCATCTCTCTGGCGGCCTGGCCCGCGGGGATCATCGGATAGGTGTTCTCCTCGCGCGTCACCCTCACGTCCACCAGCACCGGGCCGTCCGTCGCGATCGCGCGCTTCATGTCCTGCATGAGCGTCGTCTTGTCCTCGAACCGCATCCCCGTCGCGCCGTACGCCTCCGCGAGCTTGACGAAATCCGGGAACTCCCCCGTGTCCACCTGACTGTATTTGCCGTCCCAGAACAGCTCTTGCCACTGCCGCACCATGCCCAG
Organism: uncultured Solirubrobacterales bacterium; assembly: GCA_963755165.1. Taxonomy (GTDB): domain Bacteria; phylum Actinomycetota; class Thermoleophilia; order Solirubrobacterales; family Solirubrobacteraceae; genus Palsa-744. Next base: position 1,546,057 of record CAVWIT010000003.1, read on the forward strand.
ATACCCGTTGTTCATGATGAACACCTTGATCGGGATCTTGTTTTGGGTGCACGTCGCCAGCTCCTGCGCGTTCATCTGCACCGACCCGTCGCCGGCGACGCAGCACACGAGGCGGTCCGGGCAGCCCACCGCGGCGCCCATTGCGGCCGGTAGGCCGAAACCCATCGTGCCCAGCCCGCCCGAGTTGATCCAGCGCCTGGGCGCGGGGAAGTCGTAGTACTGCGCCGCCCACATCTGGTGCTGCCCCACGTCGCTGGAGACGATCGCCTCGCCGCCGGTCGCCTCGTACAGCGCCTGGATCATGTACTGGGGCTTTATCTCGTTGTCGGTCGAGTCCTCGTAGCTCAGCGGATACTTGGCTTTCCACCCGTCGATCCGCACCCACCAGTCATTCAGCCGCGTGGTGTCGGCGCTCAGGGCCCTGTACTCGACCGCCAGCTTGCCCAGCACGTGCTTGGCATCGCCCACGATCGGGATGTGCGCCGGCACGTTCTTGGAGATCTCCGCCGGGTCGATGTCGATGTGGATGAACTTCGCCTTCGGCGCGAACTCCGAGAGCTTGCCCGTGATCCGATCGTCGAAGCGCGCCCCCACCGCGCAGATCAGGTCAGCCTCGTCCATCGCGTAGTTCGCCGCCCGCGTCCCGTGCATCCCCAGCATCCCCAGCCATTGCTCGTGTGGCGCGGGGAACGCTCCGAGACCCATCAGCGTGCACGTCACCGGGAAGCGGTCACACGTCGCCAGCTCAACCAGCTCCGCCGAGGCGTTCGCGTTCACCACGCCCCCGCCTGCGTAGATGACCGGCCGGCGCGCGGCGGCCAGCGCCTTGGCGGCCTGGCGGATCTGCTTCTGGTTGCCCTCCGTCGTCGGCTGATATCCGGGCAGGCGCACGTCGGTCACCGGCTCGTACTCGATCTCCGCGCGCGACAGATCCTGCGGGATGTCCACCAACACGGGGCCCGGGCGGCCCGTGCGGGCGATGTGAAACGCCTCGTGGATGGCCCGCGGTATCTCCCGCGGGTCCTGAATCATGAACGAGTGCTTGACGATCGGAATCGTGATTCCGAGCGTGTCCGCCTCCTGAAACCCGTCCGTCCCCAGCAGCTCCGTTCTGACCTGCCCGGTGATGAACACCACCGGCACCGAGTCCATCATCGCGTCTGTTATCGGCGTGATCAGATTCGTCGCGCCCGGTCCGCTCGTGGCGAACGCCACCCCCACTTTGCCCGTCGCCTTCGCATAACCCTGCGCGGCGTGCCCGCCACCCGCCTCGTGCCTGACGAGGATGTGCCTAATCCCACCGCCCACGAAGGCGTCGTACGTCGGCAGGTTCGCGCCTCCGGGCAGCCCGAACACGACGTCCACGCCCTCGGCCTTCAGGCATTCCATGATGGCGTCCACCGCGCGCATATCGGCAGTCTACCAGCGGGTTTTGGCGGGCCTAGGCGTCAGGCGGCGCTCAGGAGAAGCCCAAACCGACCCCAATCGCCAGTGACACCACCCCGGCGACAGTGATGTAGAACAGCGAGAGACGCGCGGCCACCTTGAAGAATCGCCAGCGCACCCACGCGATCGCGAACAGCTCGAGCGTGACCACACAGCCCGCGACGACCAGCGCCTTGTGGACGTCGGAGATCAGGAACGGCAACGTGTGGAAGATCCCTCCCAAGACGGTCATCCCACCAGTGATCGCTCCGCGCACGACCGCCGAGCCGCGGCCGGTCTGCTCCCCGGTGTCCGACAGCGCCTCCGACCAGCCCATGCTCCAGCCGGCGCCCAGCGCCACCGACAGGCCCACGATCAACGCAGTGTGCGAGCTGGAGGCGAGCGCCGCCGCGAATATCGGCGCCAGCGAGGAGACGGTTCCGTCGATCATGCCCACCAGCGCCGGCTGCACAACGCGCAGCACGAAGTCCGTCTCGTCCTCGAACCCCCAACGGTGGATGAGGCGGGAGATCAGGCCCTCGTGTGCCGGGGCGCTCGTCGCGTTCGCGTCCATCCAGTCTTTATAGACGCCCCAGAGCTTCGGGCTCCCTTATCTCGGAACCTCGAGAATCAGGCGCGGGCGGTCGGCGGCGGCTGCATCGATTCAGGCGCGATCAGCACGTCCGGATACTCAAGCTCGGTTCCGCAGCGCGTGCACAGCACGTCATACGCCTTGGTCATCCGCCCGCAGCGCGGGCAGCACCGGCGCGGCTCGTTGCGCTCGGACCTGTAGACGATCGCCGTAACCAGGCCGAGCACCGGCACGATCGCCGAGATCAGGAACCACAGCCAGAACGGGCTGCCCTTGATCTTGCCGACGATACCGCCGGCCAGCCCGAAGCAGACCGCGATCACGATGTAGGCCATCTCGACGGAGCTTCCTTCGCCGCCGCCTCAGAGCAGGACGCGCAGCGCCCAGATGATCCCGAAGACCAGCAGAACGACGACGACGATGCTGAAGAGAAAGGAGACGATGTGGATCACAAACCCCAGCAACAGCCATACGGCCACGATCAGGATCAACGCCGCTACGACTGTGCGGCCCAACGAGCGACCGGCGGAAGACTCAGACGAAGATTGACTCATCACACACAGAGTAGCCGACGGTGCAGCCGAGCGGGAATCGCCACCCCGCCCGGCCGCACCACTTGCGTCCGGCCGAGGGAAGCCGAGACGCATCGGCGCGAGGCCTACTTGTACGACGAGGCCTATGTTGACGCACCGCCTCCTCTCTGCCATTGGCCCACAGTCCAAAATGCCGGCGCGTCGTTTAGACGCCCAACTGCTCGTGCACGAGCCTCGTCACCTCGCCGCCGTCGGCGCGGCCATGGGTCTCGCGCATCACGTGTCCCACGATCGGGCCGATAGCCTTGGCGTTGCCCTCGCGCACCCGCGCCGCCGCGTTGGGGTTGGCGGCCAGCGCAGCGGCGACGATTCCGGCCAGCTCGCCGGAGCCGCCGATCGCCTCCAGGCCCTCCGCTTGAACGATTTGAGCCGGGTCACCGCCATCGGCCACGAGCCTGTCGAGCACCTGCCGGCCCGCGCCCACGCTGATCCGCTTCGCCGACACCAGCCCGACGAGCGCCGCCAGCGCACTCGCTTGCACGCGGGAGCCTGCCGGATCCTCTCCCTCGTGCAGCCTGCCCGTCAGATCGGTGGCGATCCAGTTGGCGAGCGCCTGCGGCGGCGGCGGCGGATCGACTCCGGCGGCGAGGGCGGCCTCGAAGTAGTCGCCCAGCTCGGCCCTGAACGCGAGCAGCCGCGCGCTGTCCGCGCTGACGCCCAGCTCGCGCTCGAATCGCTGCGCCCTGTCCGCCGGCAGCTCTCCCAGCGTCGCATGCGCGGCGTCGAGCATCTCTTGATCGATCGCTACCGGCAGCAGATCGGGCTCGGGGAAGTAGCGGTAGTCGTGCGCCTCCTCCTTGCTGCGCAGCGTCGTGATCGCGCCCGAGGCAGGGTCGAAGTGGAGCGTCTCTTGAATCACCGCGCCGCCACCTCGCAGGATCTCCTGCTGGCGGGCGATCTCCGCCCTGATGCCGCGCTCGATGAACCGGAACGAGTTCATGTTCTTCAGCTCGGTCTTGGTCCCCAGCTCCTCGCCGCCGGCCGGACGCAGCGAGATGTTCGCATCGCAGCGCAGTGAGCCCTCCTCCATGTTCACGTCGCTGACTGCAAGCTGGCGCAGCGTCGTGCGCAGCAGCTTCAGCCACTCGCTCGCCTGCTCGGCGCTGCGCAGATCCGGCTCGGTCACGATCTCCGCCAGCGGCGTGCCGCCACGGTTGAAGTCCACGACGCTCTCGCGCGAGCCGTGGATACGCCCGCTGTCGCCGACGTGCGTGAGCTTGGCCGCGTCCTCCTCCAGGTGCACCCGGTGGATGCGCACCTCCCCCAGGTTCCCGCCCGTGCACAGCGGCTGGTCGTACTGGGAGATCTGATACCCCTTCGGCAGATCCGGATAGAAGTAGTTCTTGCGATGAAACGCCGACGTCGGCGCGAGGTCCGAGCCGAGCGCCAGCCCGATCCTCAGGCCGAGGTGGACCGCCTGCGCGTTGGCCACCGGCAGCGCGCCCGGCAGACCCAGGCAGACCGGGCACGTGCGCGTGTTCTCCGGCTCGCCGAACGAGAGCTCGCAGCCGCAGAACATCTTCGTCCTGGTCTTCAACTGGATGTGGATCTCCAGGCCGATGACGGGCTCGTACTCGTACTCGGTCATACGCGCGCCGTCGATCCGTCGAAGCCGAGCGCCTGCTCCAGCGCATACGCCGCGTCCAGCAGCCGGTTCTCGCTGAACGCGGCGCCGGCGATCTGCAACCCGACGGGCAGCCCGTCGCTCAGCCCGCACGGAATCGAGATGGCGGGAATCCCGGCAAGCGACATCGGCACCGTGCAGTAATCGTTCAGGTACATAGACAGCGGATCGCTCGTCTTCTCCCCCAGGCCGAACGCAACCGTCGGAGCGGTCGGAGTGACGATGAAGTCGACCCGCTCGAACGCGCGCGCGAAATCCTCGGCGATCCGCGTCCTCACCCGCTGCGCGCGCCCGTAGTAAGCGTCGTAGTAGCCGGCCGACAGCGCGTAGGTCCCAAGCATGATCCGCCGCTTGACCTCCGCGCCGAACCCGTCGTGGCGGGTGCGCTCGTACATGTCGAGCAGGTCATCCGGGTGGGTGGGATCGATACTCCTCAGTCCGTAGCGCACGCCGTCGAAGCGCGCGAGATTCGAGGAAGCCTCCGCGGGAGCGAGCACGTAGTAGGCCGACAGCGCGTGCGGCGCGTGCGGCAGGCTCACGCTCTCCACGATCTCCGCGCCCAGCTGCGCCGCACGCTCGAGCGCCGCGCGAAACGAATCCAGCACGCCCGCTTCGATCCCCTCACCCTCGACTCCCATGCCATCCCCGCCTCCGCCGGCCATACCGGCGCCCGTGGCGACGCTCGTCAGCTCCGCCGGCACGCCCAGCCTGACCCCATCCAGGCGCTCGGCGCTCGGCAGCTCGATCGCGCGCGGAAGCTCCAGCGAGGTCGCGTCGCAGGGGTCGCGCCCGACCATGTGCCTGAGCAGCAGCGCCGCGTCGGTCACGTCGCGCGTCAGCGGACCGGCCTGATCCAGCGAGGAGGCGAACGCGATCATCCCGTAGCGCGACACCGACCCGTACGTCGGTTTCATGCCCACGATCCCGCACAGCGCGGCCGGCTGACGGATCGAACCGCCCGTGTCCGTGCCCAATGCCCACGGCGCCAATCCCGCCGCGACCGCCGCGGCGCTCCCACCCGAAGAGCCCCCCGGCACGCGCGTCTCATCCCACGGGTTGAGCACCGGACCGTACGCCGAGTTCTCGTTCGAAGAACCCATCGCAAACTCGTCCTGGTTGGTCTTCCCCAACAGACTCGCACCCGCGGTCTGCAGCTTGCGCACAACCGTGGCGGTGTACGGGGGCTCATACCCCTGAAGGATGCGCGAGCCCGACTGACTGGGCACGCCCTCGATACAGAACAGGTCCTTGACCGCCAGCGGGACTCCCGACAGGGGTGCGCTCGAGCCCTCGCCGTTCACTCCATCCGTACGCTCGGGCGCAACCCAGGTGAAGCAGTTCAACTCATCCGCCAACGCGCGCGCGCGATAGGCGTCGAACAGCTCCCCGCTCGACAGCTCTCCCGCGGCGATCTTCCGTGCCGCCGCGGCGGCGGACAGCTTGATGATCTCGCTGCCGCTCATGCCTGGGGACTTGGCACTGAGAAACCGTTGCCGCTAACGGCCGGGGCCTGGGACAGCGCGACCTCGCGCGGCAGGCACTCCCGCGGCTCGTCGGGTCGCAAGGCACCGGTGACGTCGACCACGTGCGAGGTGGGCGCCACGCCCTCCAGATCGAGCTCGCCGATGTGTGCGACATGATCGAGGATCGCCGACAGCTCCCTGGCCAGCGGCTCGATCTCATCCTCGCCCAGCTTCAGCCGCGCCAGACGAGCGACGTGCAGGACTTCGTCGCGGTCGATCACGGTCCGCATTCTATGTACGGACCGCCACCGGGCGCGAGCGATCACAGCCCGCGAGGCGCGGGATCGCTGCCAGCGGCTCAGCCCGGCGGCTGGGCGCCGTTGCCTTGAGGGTCAGGCGGCGGCAGCGGCGGGGGTTGCGCCGGCTCATATAGCGAGGTGCGTTCGTCGCGCATCGACTGCCACGAGCCGGCGAGCATCAGGACCGCGCCCGCGAGCGCCAGCCACGCGCCCGCGCACAGCGAGGTCGAGTGTTCGGGACGCTCCAGCACCCGCACGACAGCTGAGATCACGGCGACGATCCCGAACAGGGCGCTCCACACCGCCGCCGCGACCGGCAGCGCGGTGCTGCGCTCGGTGATCGTGCTCACGACCAAGGCCAGCGCGGCCGCGGCCGCGGCGATCAGCAAGACGACAGCGGGTCCGAACGTATTCCACGCGCTGAGCTTGCCCGCCGCGTTCTCATACCAAGGCAGCCACAACGACACGATCACGCAGACCGCGCCCGCCAGCGCGCAGAGCTCGCCCAGGCGCAAGCGTCTGAGGCTCACTGAAGCTCCGCCTGATCGCGCGCGGCGTCCGCGGTGTTGCGCAGCAGGCAGGCGATCGTCATCGGCCCGACGCCCCCCGGGACCGGCGTGATCGCCGAGGCGACCTCGACGGCAGCGGCAAAGTCGACGTCCCCGACGAGCCCGCTGGAATTTCCGGCCTGCTCGGGCGTCAGCCGGTTCATACCGACATCGATCACCACCGCGCCGGGCTTGACGAACTCGCGCTCGATCAGGCGCGCGCGCCCGACCGCGGCGATCAGCACATCGGCGCGAGCGCACACCGCGCGCAGATCGCGGGTGCGTGAATGACACATGGTCACCGTCGCGTTCTGCGCGAGCAGCAGCTGCGCCATCGGCTTGCCGAACAGGTTCGAGCGCCCAACCACCACGGCTTCGGCGCCCTCCAGTGTCGCATCGACGCTGCGCAGCAGCTCCAACACGCCCAGCGGCGTGCACGGCCGCAGCCCGGGCAGTCCCAGCGCGAGCCGTCCCGCGTTGACCGGCGTGAGGCCGTCCACGTCCTTGCTGGGATCGATCATGCCCGTCAACGTCGGACCGTCGAGATGATCGGATACGGGCAGCTGCAACAGCACGCCGCTCACAGCCTGATCCTCGTTGAGCCGGCCGAGCAGCTCGGCGACCTCCTCGAACGAGACGCCAGCGGGCAGCCGGTGATCGAAGGGCGTCATGCCCGCCTCCGCGCACGCGCGCTGCTTGGCGCCGACGTAAACAACCGAGCCGGGGTCCTCGCCGACCAGCACCGTCGCCAAGCCCGGCATACGTCCTGTCTGCTCGTTGAACGCGCGCACATCCTCGGCCACCCGCGCACGCACGCGCGCGGCGATCGTCTTGCCGTCGATGATCGTGGCGCTCATAGGCAGATGCTATGCGTTTGGAGCGAGCAGCGAACCACACGCGTCAGCGTCTGCTGACAGGGGCGTACTCGGCCATCAGCTTGCGCTCGGAGCCGTCCCCGGCGAAGCGCACGACGATCACGCCACCCGGCTCGAGGCCGGTGACGACGCCCTCGCCGAAGGCTGTGTGCACGACGTCCTCGCCCATGCGAAATGCCTTTCCGGCGGAGGTCTGCGGCGCCTGGGAGGCCGCCCAGCCTTCAGGGGCTCGCCGCCGCGCCGACCGCGTGCCTGCGCCCACGCCCACACCGGCGGGGATCGCCCCGGTGCTTAGCAACGGCTCCTCCTCGCGGTCGGTCAACTCCGAGGGGATCTCGTCGAGGAAGCGGCTCGGCAGCCCATAGGTCTGCGCACCGAACACCGCGCGGCGTCGCGCGCGGGTCAGGTACAGCTCGCGCTTGGCGCGGGTGACGCCGACGTAGAACAGGCGCCGCTCCTCCTCGAGGCCGCCCTCGTCCAGAGCGCGCGAGTGTGGGAACACGCCGTCCTCGCAGCCGGCGATGAACACGATCGGGTACTCCAAGCCCTTGGCGTTGTGCAGCGTCATCAGCGTCACGAGACCCTCGTCCTCGCTACGCGTGTCGGCGTCGGCAACGAGCGCGATCTGCTGGAGGAAGACCTCCAGCGTGTCCTCGCCGGCAGCGGCGGCGACGTCGAACTCGCGTCCCACCTCGACCAGCTGCTCGAGGTTCTCCAGCCGTCCTTCCGCCTCGATCGTCCGCTCCGCCTCGAGCGCCTCCACGTAGCCGGTCTGCGAGAGCATCGCTTCGATCAGATCTCCCACGGGGACACGCTGCTCGACGCGCGCGCGCAGGTCGTCCATCGTGTCCATGAAACGCCGCAACGCCTTCACCGCGGCCGCGCCAAGCCCGGGGATCTGTTCAGGCGCGGACGCGGCCTCCCACACCGAGATGTCGACGTTGGCCGAGTGGGCCACGATCCGCGAGAGCGAAGTCTGCCCGATCCCGCGCCGCGGCGAATTGGCCACGCGCGTGAAGCTGACCACGTCGAACGGGTTGGTCAGCCACGACAGGTAGGCGATCGCGTCCTTGATCTCGGCGCGCTCGTAGAACTTCGTCCCGCCGATCACCTGGTATGCGATCTCGCGGCGCACGAGCGTGTCCTCGATCACCCTTGACATCGCGTTCGTCCGGTACAGCACGGCGATCTCCGCGCGCGAGGGGTGGGCGGGATCCTCATCAAGGAGCCTCTCTATCTCGCCCACGACGAACCGCGCCTCGCCGTGCTCGTCATCCAGCTCGCGCACGTGGATCGGCTCGCCCTGGCCGAGCTCGCTCCACAAGCGCTTGGCGATCGCGCCGCGGTTGTTGGCGATCACCGCGTTGGCGGCCGACAGGATCGTCTGCGTCGAGCGGTAGTTCTGCTCGAGCTTGACCACGCGCGCGTCGGGAAAGTCCTCCTGAAAGTCGAGGATGTTGCGGATGTCGGCCTGGCGGAAGCTGTAGATCGACTGCGCATCGTCGCCCACGACCGCGAGGTTGCGATGACCGACCGGGCCGGCGTAGGTGGGTCGATCCCCTGGCCGCGCCTCGCCTCTGGCGGGCGGGCGCCCGCCGCCCACGAGCAGCTGCAGCAGCCGGTACTGGGCGTGGTTGGTGTCCTGGTACTCATCCACCAGCACGTGCCGGAACGTGTTCGTGTAGAGCTCGCGGACCTCCTCGAACAGCTCCAGCAGGTTGACCGTGCGAAACAGCAGGTCGTCGAAGTCCATCGCGTTCATGCGATGCAAATCTCGCTCGTAGACGTCGTAAACATCGGCGATCATCTCCTCGAACTGCGACCCCACTGCCTGGCGATAGGAGGACGCATCGATGAGACGGTTCTTCGCGGCCGAGATCTGGTTGTGGATCGCGGCCGGGGTGTAGCGCTTGGGGTCGACGCTCGCCGCGTCGGCCGAGCGCTTGGTCAGCCGCCGCGCATCAGCCTGGTCGTAGATCGTGAACTGGCGGGTGTAGCCCAGCCGCTCGGCCTCGGCGCGCAGGATGCGCGCGCAGGCCGAGTGGAACGTCAACAACCACATACCCCGGGTGCCCCGGCCGAGCAGGCTCTCCACCCGTCCGCGCATCTCGTTGGCGGCCTTGTTCGTGAACGTGATCGCCAGGATCTCCCCCGCCTGCGCCTGCCCGGTGTAGATCAGGAACGCGATCCGGTGCGTCAGCACGCGCGTCTTGCCGCTGCCCGCGCCAGCGAGGATCAGCAGCGGCCCCTCCCCGTGCGTGACCGCCTCGCGCTGGGGCTCGTTCAGCCCCTCCAGCAAGCGCTCGATCCGCGCTTCCTCCTCGGGCTCAAGCTGGCCCGGCGGCCGTGGCTCATCAGGATCGCCGGGCATGGCGACGGGGCTGTCCAGCTCGGCTCGGGCGTGTTCGGGCATCCAGCCTCAGGATAGATACGCGCCCGGCGGGTATGTCCCACCTCGCCGGCTTACCCGCCAGCAGGGTTTGGCCCGCGGACCGTACGCAGCGGCGTGACCTCGGCCGCCGGTGTATTGGAGCCCTCCCCCCCTTCTCGCCGGAGAGCTCTGCCACCGCCTGTTCCAGCGCACCGATGCGACTGGCCAGGCCCTGAATCGCCTCGGCGATCGGGTCGGGCAGGTGGATCCAGTCGGCGTCGGGACCCTCGACGCGGCGCCCGTCCACGCGCACCGGATGGCCGGGATTGCCGACGACTGTCGAGTTCGGGGGGACATCGGTGATGACCACGCTGTTGGCGCCGATCTTCGCCCCGTGGCCGATCGTGATCGGCCCCAGCAGCTTGGCGCCGGAGCCGATCGTGACGTTGTCCTGCACGGTCGGATGGCGCTTGCCCGTGGCGAAGCCGGTCCCGCCGAGCGTCACGCCCTGATACAGCGTCACATCATCGCCGATGTCGGCCGTCTCGCCGATCACGACACCCGTGCCGTGGTCGATGAACAGGCCCTCGCCGATCCGCGCCGCGGGATGAATCTCGATGCCGGTCAACGTTCGCGAGCACAGTGCGATCGCCCGTGGCAGGAGCGGCATGCCGGCCTCGTTCAACGCATGCGCGACCCGGTGGGCCAGCAGCGCGTGGATGCCGGGCCACGTCGCGAGGATCTCGACCTGGCCGACATCCCGCGCCGCGGGATCGCGGTCACGCGCAGCGACGATGTCGCGACGCAGCTCTTTCGCGACCTGTGCGAACACGCTGAGGCCGGGCATGATGCAGACAGCGTAGCGAGGCTCCGCAGCCTCTCAGGGAGCAAAAAATGCTTGGGAGACGTAGCGCTCGCCCGAGTCAGGCATGATCGTCACAATCCGCTTGCCCGCGGACTCCGCCCGCGCCGCGATGAGCAGCGCGCCCCACAGCGCGGCGCCGCAGGAGATACCGGCGAGCACGCCCGCGCGCCGCGCGCAGGCCCAGGCGGTGTGGATCGCGTCGTCGTCGGAGACGGGGATCACCTCGTCGATCAGATCGCGGTCGAGCACCGCCGGCACGAAGCCCGCGCCGATGCCCTGAATGCGGTGCGGACCGGGCGCTCCCCCGGACAGCACGGCCGAGCCGAGCGGCTCCACCGCGACGATGCGCAGGCCGGGGTTGCGCTCGCGCAGGTAACCGCCGACACCGGTGATCGTGCCGCCAGTGCCGACACCGGCGACGAGCACGTCGATACGACCGTCCAGCGCGCGCTCGATCTCGGGGCCGGTCGTGCGCCGGTGGACCGCGGGGTTGGCGGAATTGGAGAACTGGTCGGGCAGGAACACGTCGGGCTCGCTCGCCATCGCCCGCGCGGCCGCCACCGCCTCGCCCATCCCGCCGAGGGACTCGGTGATGTTCACCCGCGCGCCATAGAGTCGCAGTAGGCTCTCACGCTCGCGCGACATGCCCTGCGGGAGCGTCAAAACCAGGTCATAGCCCCGGGCGGCGCACACGAACGCCAACGCGATACCGGTGTTGCCCGAAGTCGCCTCGACGATCGTCGTGCGACCCGGCTCGATGATCCCTTCGGACTCGGCGGCCTGGATCATCGCCACGCCGATCCGGTCCTTGACCGACCCGCCGGGGTTCTGGGACTCGAGCTTGGCGAACAGCTCCACGCCATTCTCCGCCGCCGGCCCCTCGAGCATCTGTGGCAGCCCGACCAGCGGCGTGTCCCCCACCAGCTCCGCAATGTTGATCGGGATTCGGGACATATACCGCCCACGACAATAGTGACCGGGTCCCGAGCGCGCGGACTCGCGCCCCCCTGTGGAGTGGGCGAGCGAGACTCGCGACGCCCAGGGTCGTCGCCCGCAGGCCACCGAGCGCCGCGAGCTGTGAGACGACTACCAGCTGCCTGCTGCTCCCCCCGAGCAGCCGTCTCTACTGGGACCGCTCGTGCACATACGGGTTATCACGCCACTTTTGTTCTTCGTGATCGTGAATTCGTCTCCGGTGTTCGCGGCTCTGGTGACCACTTTGTAGCCTTCGTTACCGGAGCCTTCAACCGTCGCCGACAATAGGCATGCATTGCTCTGTTTGGAGACGCTCCCGGGACACGATGGAAGACTACCTTCGTCCTTCTGCAGCGCAGCCGTGTTCATGTTTTCGTACGTCCCGTTGTGGTCAGTCGCGTACGTCTCCGCCGTGGTCTCGGCCGTGCGGGCGAGCTCCTTCGCCGAGACGTCGTACGCCCTGCTCTTCTGGCCGAGAAACGACGGAATGGCGATCGCGGCGAGGATGCTGACGATCAGGATCACCACCAGCAGCTCGACGAGCGAAAAACCACCCTCATCCCACGAGCGCCCTTTTAGCCGATGTGACATCCGGGAAGGGCGGCGTCGCACACTCCCGGACACGCAGCGAGACGGATCTGAAAACACAATAGCCCTCCGTGGCGGTCTACTGGCGGCCGAGCTATCTCGTCGAGATCCCTGACTTTGCGCCTCCGCCTCACGACGGGTTTGCCTTTTTCAGCTTGGGTTGAGTCGGCAGTGTGACGGGTAGATGAGCATTTGTGTGAGATATGGACGAATGTACTACCGCTCCTCAGATGTAGTACATGTTCGCGCCGGCCTCGCGCGACTCGCGCTCGATCACATCGGCGATCGTCGTCTGTTCGAGCACGGCGCGCGCGGCGCTGGCGGCGTCGGCGAATACACCGCCGGCATCGCGGCCGAGGGGTCCGTCGAGCAGCTCCACGATCTCGAGCACGGTCACGCTGGAAGGGTCCCGGGCGAAGCGATAGCCGCCCTTGACGCCGCGCTGGGAGCTAATCACCCCCGCGCGCCGCAGGACCGCGAACAGCTGCTCCAGAAACTGCACCGGCACCTCGCGCCGGCGCGCCAGCTCGCCGATCGGCACAGGCTCTGAGCCCGCGCTGCGCCCCAGCTCGGCGAGCGCGAGCACTGCATAAGGAGACTTGCTGGTGATCGAGATCATCGCGCCATCACACGGGCGATGCTACGGAACCACGCCCTGAGACGGCCGCTGGCCGGCGCGATGCGTTGTCCTCGATCGCTCGCATGCCGAGCACACTTCGCTCACTGCGTCCTCGCCTCGCTTGCCCAGCGGCCGTCTCAGAGCCAGCCGCGCTCGGTCGCTATGAGAACGGCCTGCGCGCGATCGACCGCGCCCAGCTTGCCGTAAATGTTGTGCAGGTGGGTGCGCACCGTGCTCGTTGAGAGCGTCAGCTCGTGGGCGATCTGCTTGTAGACCTTGCCTTCCGCGAGCCGTTGCAGCACGCCCAGCTCGCGCACGGACAGCGGCGAGGGGTCGACATGGCGCTGGCGCTGGCCGGCGCTGCTCGGCAGCTCATACATCACGCGCCTGAGCTCGTCCGGTCCGAAACCGAGCACACGCGCGGTCTGCAGCATCTCTCCCGGCGACACCGCGGAGCCTTGTTCGTAGTGGGCGAGCATGTCCGCGAGACGCACGAACGCGACCTCGCCCTCGACGTCGGGGTTGTGGTGGCGCTCGATCGCGGTGGCGATGGTGTTCGGCAGGCCCCAGCGGCGGATCAGCACGCCGCCCACGAGTGCGTGGTCGACGCCCAGCTCGCGGCGCTCCTGGTGAATGCGCTCCTCCGGAGTCTTGGCGCCGCGGTGCACCTGGGCCGGATAGCCGGGATAGGCGTGCAGCAGCACGAGCTTGCCGATGTCGTGCAGCAGGCTCGTCACGGTCAGTCGATTGCGGTGCTCGTAGCCGATCTCCGACGCGAGCCTGTCGGCCGCGTGCTGAGTGGACAGGGCGTGCAGCCGGAAGCGCTCGGGCGCCGCGTCCCACACGCTCGAGCGCTCGAAGAAGTCGAAGGTGCGCACGCGTGCGGCGATCGCCTGCACGGCCTGCTCGCTCAGCAGCTCCACGGCCGCGACGACCGTGTCCACGCGTCCGCGGCTGCCCTGCGCCTGGTTGGCGATACGCAGCACCGCGATGCTCAGCGCGACATCGGACTCCACGGCGGTGACGATGTCGGCGGTCGCGACATTGTCTTTGTCGACCACCGCGAGCAGCCGGTTACGCGACTCGGCCAGGGCGGGAAACGCCTCGAGTGCTTCGAACGCGCTCGTCAGACGCCGGCCGTGCCCTTCAGCCTGTTGGCGAGCCGGTGCTGCGGCGGGCGCGGGCACCGAGCCCGACCCGTTCGCCGAGCGGCGCGCGGGCTTCGCGGTGTTCGCGAGAGTCGTTTTCCGTGCGCTGTTGGCGGCAGCAGTCCGTGCGCCGCTCTTCGTCTTTGTCGCCGTCACTGGCATTGTCGAGGTCCTATCGGCAAGCCTGGACGAATGGTTGAGAGAAAAATCTCATCTATGATTCTAATATCCGGTCAATTCGGCGCAGCGTCTCCGCACGGCCGAGCAGCGTGACGCTCTCGAAGATGCCGGGCGAGACGGTCGTGCCCGTGATCGCCACGCGCAGTGGCTGATACACCTCGCGCGGTTTGACCTCGCGACGCGCGAGCACCGCTTCAAGCGCCTGGCCGACGGCCGACTCGGTGAAGTCCTCGAGCTCCGCCAGCGCCTCGCGAACGTCGCGCAACGCATCGCACCCCTCCTCCCCGAGCCAGCGCTCTCGCGCCTTGGGGTCGTCCACAGGATCGTCGAGCAACACGCCCGCCAGCGGCCAGAAGTCCGCGAGCGTGTGGATCTTCTCCTGGCTGATCGCCACAGCGCGGGGAAGTCTCTGATCATCCGCGGCACCTCCGTGGCCGCTTACTTGCAGGAGCTCTCCCAGACGACGCGTCAGATCCTCGACCGGCAGCTGGCGTATCCAGACGCCGTTCAGCCAGCGCAGCTTGGCCTCGTCAAAGCGCGCCGGGTTGCGGCTGACGCGCTCGAGCGTAAAACGCTCGATCAGCTCCTCGGTGGACAGCACGGTCTGATCGTCGCCCGCGCCCCAGCCGAGCAGCGCCAGGTAGTTGCGCACGGCCTCGGGCAGGTAACCGGCTTCGCGCAGCTCCTGAACGGAGGCGGCGCCGTGGCGCTTTGAGAGCTTCTTGCCGTCCGGCCCGTGCAACAACGGCAGGTGCGCATACACCGGCAACGGCGCCTGACCGCCGGCCCCGCCGTCCTGGCTGTATGCCCTAGATCGGTCGAACCCGACGGCCCGCGCGGCCTCCAGCACGAGCAGCTGCTTGGGGGTGTTAGACAGATGATCCTCGCCGCGGACGACATGCGTGATGCCGGCGTCGAGGTCATCGATCGCGACCGCGAAGTTGTAAAGCACCGACCCATCCGCGCGCGCGATCACGGGGTCGTCGAGATGGACGTGCTCGAAGCGAGTGTCACCGCGGATAACGTCATGAACGACCGTCGCGCCCTCCTCGGGCACGCGCAAGCGCACCGCCCCATCTGCCTCAGGCTCGCCCCGGAACCCCCGATCGGCGCCCTGACGTCGCTTGTATGCCTTGACGTCCTCCGCTGTCGCGTTCGAGCGGTAGGCGTGGCCTGAGTCAAGCAGCGCCTGCAGAGCTTCGCCGTGACGCTGCGAGCGCTCGGTTTGCAGGATCGGTCCCTCATCCCAGTCGAGCTGAAGCCAGCGCAACGCGTCGATGATCTGCTCCACGTTCTCGGGTGTGGAGCGCTCGCGGTCGGTGTCCTCGATACGCAGCAGGAGCTTTCCCCCCTCATGGCGCGCGAGCAGCCAGTTGAACAGGGCGGTGCGCGCGCCGCCGATGTGCAGCGATCCCGTCGGCGATGGCGCAAACCTCACGCGCATAGCTCTGTCTGAGCCGTCGGTCTGTCCGGGAGCGCCGGGAGCGGAAACCATAAGATCGCGTCATGCTAATCGGAGCGCACGTCTCGCCCGCGGGCGGGTTGGCGAAAGCGATCGAACGCGGCGAGGAGCGCGGCTGTGAGGCGATTCAGATCTTCAACCAGTCCCCGCGCATGTGGCGCCCGACCGCATACGGCGAGGAGGACTTCGCGGCGTTTAAAGAGGCGATGCGCGGCAGCCAGATCGGCGCGGTGCTGATCCATGCCGTTTACCTGCTCAACTGCGCCAGCGACGACGCCGACATCCGCGCCAAGTCGCTCACATCGCTGACGCACTCACTACGCGTGGGCCGAGCGATCGGAGCCTCCGGTGTGGTACTGCACCCCGGCTCGGCCAAGACCGGCGACGTCAGCGAGGCAATCGCGCGCGCCGGGGAGACGATCGCGCAGGCGTTGGCCGACAGCGAGGGTTGTGAGCTTCACCTCGAGGACACGGCCGGCGCCGGCGGCACGCTGGGACGCTCGTTTGAGGAGCTGGCGCAGCTGCTGGACACGGCCGGCGGGGACGAGCGGCTCGGGGTGTGCCTGGACTCCTGCCATCTGCTCGCCTCCGGCTATGACATCCGCACGGTCGACGGCATGAGCTCGGTCCTGCGAGAGTGCACGCGCAGGCTGGGCCGCGGGCGCGTCCGCTCGCTGCACCTAAACGACTCCCAGACCCCGCTCGGCTCAAACCGCGACCGCCACGCGAACATCGGCGCGGGGGAACTGGGCGAATGGGGCTGCATGGCGTTCCTGTCTGCGCCCGGCCTGCAAAAGCTGCCGTGCGTGCTGGAGACTCCCGGTGAGAACCACGAAGGTCCCTCACGCGAGGAAGTTGCGCTGGCGATGAAGCTGCGCAAGCGCGGACTGCGCGCACGCAAGAATCGCAAATGAGGCCGCGCGCGCAGGAAGCGCGGGTAGACCGTCGCGGCGGCGCTCAGCCGGCGACGGCCGCGGCGACGGCCGGCCCGGGGGCGAAGATGTTTTCCAGCTCGGCGCGCAGCGTCGGGGTGTTCTGCACACGGAAAGCCTCACCCAGGCGCAGATGCCGTCCGCCCAGTTCCAGCACGATCTCGGCTGGACCCGGATAATCCTCGGCGATCTGCCGGAGATCCTCGATCGCGCTTACAGGCAGGCTCGCGGTATCAACGCGAACGTGCACGGGCTTTGAAAGCGTAACCGCCGTCTTGGCGTCCGTCTCTGCCTGCTTGCGAGCCTCGGCGATCTCCTGCTCGCCGGGAGCGAACACCTCGACGGTCTGGGCGATCAGACAGGTCTTGCCGGCTTCCTTGTGATCGACCCGTCCGCGCACGAGCACAACCTGGTCGACCGCAAGCGCGGCTTCGTGCTCGGACAGCGCCTTGCCGAACACGAGCACCTCCACCGCGCCACCGAGGTCATCGAGCGTCGCGAACATCATCGGGTCGCCGGCGCGGGTGCGGATGCGCTTGGACTCGACGATGATCCCGCCTACCGTCACCCAGTCCTTGTCGCGGCGGTCTGACAGCGCCTGAAGTGGACAGTCGGTGCGGGCTCTGAGGATCTCGCGCAACGGCTTGAGCGGATGCGCAGAGACGAACAGGCCGATCGCCTCCTTCTCGACCGCGAGCAGCCGCGCCTGATCGAACTCCTCGGCGGGAATCGCCGGGTGCGACGGCCGCGCGAACGTGCCACCAGGGCGCGAGCCAGCCACCGTGAACGCGTTCCCATCCGCCCCCTCGCCCGGCGAGGCCGCAGGGTCCGGCTCGGAGGCAAGGTCGAAGATCGAGCCCTGGCCGATCTGCGCATCCTGCTGGGTCTTCTGACCCGCCGCCTGCGCCTGCTCGAGCACCGTGAGCATGCCTTTGCGACTCGCGCCGGTGGAGCCGAGCGCGCCGCACTTGATCAGCGCCTCTATCGCCTTCTTGTTGACCGCACGGCTGTCAACGCGCTCGCAGAAGTCCCACAGCGAGCTGAATTCCCCGCCCTGAACGCGCGCGCGCTTGATCGCCTCCACAGCCTGATAGCCGACGCCCTTGACGGCGTCCAAGCCGAAGCGAATGCTCCCAACCCCACTGTCAGCGCTCGGCGGGCCGACCGTGAACCGGTGGTCTGACAGGTTGACGTCGGGTGGCAATATCTCGATCCCCATCTCATCGCAGCGGGCGACGAAGAACGGGACCTTGTCCTTGGTGGACATCACCGAGGAGATCAGCGCCGCCATGTACTCAGCGGGATGGTTCGCCTTCAGCCACGCCGTCCGGTAGGCGATCAGCCCGTAGCACGCGGCGTGACTCTTGTTGAACGAGTAATCGGCGGAGCGTTCGTTGGTCTGCCACAGGAACTCGATCGTCTCGGAGCTCGTGCCGGATTCGCGGCAGCCCTGCACGAACTCGGGCTTCAGCGCGGCCATCGCGGCGCGGTTCTTCTTGCCGATCGCCTTGCGCAGATCGTCGGCCTTGGCCCCCGAGAAGCCGGCGAGCTCCTTGGAGATCTGCATCGCCTGCTCCTGGTAGAGGATCACGCCCTTGGAGGACTCGAGAATCGGGCGCAGTCGCTCGTCCGGATAGGAGATCTCCTGGGGTTTGTGCTTGCCCCTCGCATACACCGGGATCTGGTCCATGGCGCCCGGGCGGTAGAGCGCGTTGAGCGCGACGAGGTCGTTGAACTCATCCGGGCGGACCTTCTTCAGCGCCTCGCGCATACCCTCGGACTCGAACTGGAACACGCCCGTGGAGTCCCCGCGCGCGAGCATCTCATACGTGTGCGGGTCGTCCAGCGGCAGCGTCGTCATGTCCGGGCGCTCGCCGCTGGAGCGCTCGATGATGTCGAGCGCGTCCTCGATCACGTCGAGGTTGCGCAACCCGAGGAAGTCCATCTTCAGCAGGCCGATGTCCTCGATCGGCTTCATCGAGAACTGGGTGACGGTGCGAAACGCCCGCTCGCCGTTCTCATCCGCGCCGGCGTCCGCGAGCTGAAGCGGCACAATGTCGGTGAGCGGCCGATCGGCGATCACCACGGCAGCGGCATGGATCGAGCTGTTGCGCACGATCCCCTCGAGGCCCTGCGCCAGGTCGATGATCCGCTTTGCGTCCGGCTCCTCGTCGTAGGCCTTGCGCAGTGGCTCTCCCTGCTTCAGGCAATCCTCGAATGACGGCGCCCGGCCCATGATCGGGTCGGGGATCAGCTTCGCCAGGCGATCGCCCGTGCCGTAGTCGAACCCGAGCACCCGTGCCGCGTCGCGGGTTGCGGCGCGTGGAAACATCTTGCCGAACGTGACGATCTGCGCGACCGACTCGCGCCCGTACTTGTCGGTCACATACTTCATCACTCGCTCGCGTCCGCGCACGGAGAAGTCGATGTCGATGTCGGGCATCGACACGCGCTCGGGGTTCAGGAACCGCTCGAACAGCAGGTCATAGCGCAACGGGTCCACATCGGTGATCGCCAGGCAGTAGGCCACGATCGAGCCGGCGGCCGAGCCGCGACCGGGCCCGACGGCGATGCCATTCTCCTTGGCGAACTTGACGAAGTCCCAGACGATCAGGAAGTAGGCGTTGAAGCCCATCCTGTCGATCACGCCGAGCTCCATCTCCATGCGCTCGATCGCCTCCGCCGGCGGCGGGTCCCCGTAGCGCAGCGTCAGCCCCTCGCGCACGCGCGCGCGCAGATACTCGCGCTCGCTGGCGCCGTCGGGCGTCGCGTAGCTGGGGATCAGCTGCTTGCCGAGCTCGAGCTGCACCGAACAGCGCTCGGCGATCTCCAGTGTGCTGGCGATCGCCTCCGGCCATTGGGAGAACGCGTCGGCCATCTCCGCGCTGTCGCGCAGAAAGAACTCGTTCGTGTCGAACGTCAGCTTCGGCGCGGCGATCGTGCTCTTGGTCTGCACGCACAGCAGCGCCGTGTGATGGTCGTAGTCCTCGCGGCGCAGGTAGTGCACGTCGCCGGTGCCGACCAGGCTGCCGCCGACCTCGCGGGCGATGCGCACGATTCCCTCGTTGCACTTCTCCTGTGCGGCGA
Source organism: uncultured Solirubrobacterales bacterium (assembly GCA_963755165.1). Taxonomy (GTDB): domain Bacteria; phylum Actinomycetota; class Thermoleophilia; order Solirubrobacterales; family Solirubrobacteraceae; genus Palsa-744. The sequence goes on from CAVWIT010000003.1 coordinate 1,565,703, forward strand.
GTCCGTTCTTCTGCACCTCGAAGTAGACGTTCTCGGGCCCGAAGATCCGCCGTAGATTGTCGGCGTGCGCGCGCGCATCATCGGGGCGGTCCTCGAGCAGGCGCTGGCAGAAGCGCGAGGCCAGGCAGCCGGTCAGCGCAATCACGCCGTCGGAATGCTGCTCGATCTGGCCGAGGTCGACCGTCGGCTTGCCGCGGTTGAGCCCTTCCAGGAAGCCAGCCGAGGAGAGCTTCACCAGATTGCGATAGCCGGCGTCATTCGCTGCGAGCAGCGTCAGGTGGTTGCGCTGAACCTTGGGCGATCCCGGACCCGTCGCCGCGGCGACGTGGTCGTCGACGAGGTAGATCTCACAGCCGACGATCGGCTTGACACCGTGCTTGGCGCATGCCTTGTGCAGCTCGACTGCACCGTTCATCACGCCATGGTCGGTCAGGCCGAGAGCCGGCTGGCCGAACTCCGCCGCGCGGGCTGCGAGCGCGTCGATCTTGCACGCCCCGTCGAGCAGCGAGTACTCCGAGTGGACGTGCAGATGGGCGCAGGCTGGGACGGTCACGTGATCGAGATGTTAGGTCGCGCGACGGCGGCCTAACGACCCTCACGCCGGTGTTTGCGAGCGTAGCGCCAGCGGCCGATCAGCGACATGCTGTGCTTGTGCGGCTCGGGCTTGATCGCGATCTCTGCGCCGGCGTTTGGTGTGACCGCGATCTGCGGCTCCGCGCTCGGCGCCGCGGTGACGGGCTCGGGCTCGGGCTCGAGCGCCTGCGATGGCAGGGACGACTCCTCCGCGCGGGCGCGAAGACGCTCCACGGCGGCCGCCAGCGCGTCGGTCATCTCATCGCGGCGCGCCTGGCTGGGCACCTGAAGCGCAACCGCCTGCACAGAGGCGGGTGCCGCGGGGGACCTGCCGGCGGAAGAGGCGAGCGCGGCGTCGCGCAGCTTGCGGGCGACGTCCCGGAGCTCGCTCACCGTCACGGCCATCGCGGCGTGGCTCTCGCGCATCGCCTCCAGCTCGCGCTCGATGCGCTCACGCGCGCGGCGCTCTGACTCGACCTCCTCGGTGAGCCGCGCGGCACGGCGCTCGACCTCCGCCACGCGCGCCTGCAAGCGCTGGACGACCTCAGAGCGGGCAAGAGCGCCATCGGAGGATCTGTCAAGGGCGGCGGCCAGGGCCCGCTCGGCCTCGACGCGCAGCTGCTGCTCGGCGTACTCCTGCTGCTTGACGCGCCGCAGCTCATTCTCGCTGGCGGTCAGCCGCTGCGCGTCCTGGCGGCAGGTCTCCTCAGTCTCCCGCAGGCGCTGCTGCAGGCTCGAGAGGTGCGTCTCCAGCGTCTGCACGGTCGCCTCCGCGGCTTCGGCGCGGCGCACCAGCGCAGGGTCGCTCGTCTGAGCGGCGCGTAGCGCACGGCGCTCGGCCAGCAGGTCGCGCTCGCTCTGGCGGGGAGGCTCTCCTCCGCCGGGGGTTGGTGAGGATCCTTCGGCGATCATTCGGCTCGTTGTGAGCCTACGATCCGGGCCGGACATGATCGGGCGGCGCAGTGCCCGTCCGAATCACGAGCGTTGCGCGCCCCCTCGGCGTGAGCTCAGGAGCGGTTGCGCAGGCGCCAGGCCATACGCGACTGCAGCGAGAACAGCTCGATGAAGCCCGGCGAGGCGGTCTGGGGGAACAGGCCGCCGGACTCCGCGAACGACGCGAGGCTCGCGTCGTAGACGGCGTTCGGAGAGGAACGAGTGAGCACGCGCGCGCCGCCCCGGTAGAGCTTCAGGCCGATCGTCCCGGTGACCCGCTCGTTGACGCGCTCCATGTAGGCGTCGAGGTCGCCGCGCAGCGGCTCCCACCACAGCCCCGCGTAGACGAGATAGGCCCACTGGCGGTCCAGCTGGGGCTTGAACTGGTTCTGGTGGATCGTGCACACGAGCCGCTCCAGCTCCTGGTGGGCCGTCAGGATGATCGCCGCGGCGGGCGTCTCGTAGATGTCGCGCACCTTCAGCCCGACGATGCGATCCTCGATGTGGTCGATGATGCCGACGCCGTGGCGTGCGCCGATCTGCGCCGTCCGTTCGATCAGCTCGACGAGCTCCAGGCCCTCGCCGTTCAGGGCGATCGGGATCCCGCCCTCGAAGGTCAGCTCCAGCAGCTCGGGCTCGTCGGGCGCCTCCTCGGGGCGGGTAACCAGCTGGAAGACGTCGTCCTCGGGCGCGTGATCGAGATCCTCGATCCAGCGACCCTCCGAGGAGCGCCCCCACAGGTTGTCGTCGATTGAGTAGGGCGCCGTCTCCGTTCCAGGTGGGTGGGCTCCTTTAATGGGGATGCCGTGCTCGCGCGCGTAGGCGATCTCCTCCTCGCGGCCCATCTGCCAGGAGCGTACAGGCGCGATCGTCTTCAGCTCGGGCGCGAGCGTAGCGACGGTTGCCTCGATCCGGACCTGGTCGTTGCCCTTGCCGGTGCACCCGTGCGCGATCGTGTCGCAGCCACTACGGTGCGCGTGCTCGACGGCGAGCTTGGCGATCAATGGGCGCCCGAGCGCGGTGAACAGCGGATAGCCGCCGCCGTACAGCGCGTTGGCCTTGATAGCGGGTGATATGTACTCGCGCGCGAACTCCTCGCGCGCGTCCACCACGTGGCAGTCGAGCGCTCCGAGCTCCAGCGCCTTGGCGCGGATGACCTCGTAGTCCTCGCCCGGCTGCCCCAGGTTGACGGTCAGGCACACCACCTCCGCGTCGTAGGATTCTTGGATCCACTTGAGCATCACACTCGTATCAAGCCCGCCCGAGTACAGCAGCAGCACGCGGTGTACGTGCTCGGGGTCGGCCTCATAGGAGGCGGTCCGCGGAGGGAATCCTTTGGGGGAGTGCTCGCTCACGGCGCGAACCCTATCCGCCGTCGCCGGCCGCGGCCAGCGCCGCGCTCAGACGCTGCAGCGCCGTGTCGATCTCTGACTCGCCCACGATCAGCGGTGGAAGCAGGCGCACGGTCGTGGGACCGGTCGCGTTGACGATCAGCCGCTGCTCCAGCAGCGCGCGGCGGGCGAGATCGGGAGCGTGAACGTCCACCTCGCAGGCGAGCATCAGCCCGCGCCCGCGCACGGAGCGAACATGCGGCAGACGCTCCAGGCCAGCGTGCAGCCTCTCGCCCAGCTCACACACGCGAGCGAGCAGCTCGGGATCGTCTGTCACCTCCAGCGCCGCCAGCGCGGCCGCCGCGACGACGGGGCCGCCGGCGAACGTGGAGCCGTGATCACCGGGCGCAAAAACGTCGGCGAGACGCTCGCCGGTGACGAGCGCGCCGATCGGCAGCCCGCCCCCGAGCGCCTTGGCGATCGTGATCACGTCGGGGGTGATGCCGGTCTGCTCGTACGCCCACAGCGTGCCGGTGCGGCCCATCCCGCACTGGACCTCGTCGAACACAAGCGCCGCGCCGTGCTCGTCGCAAGCCTCGCGCGCCGCTTGGAGCGCCTCGGTGGACAGGACGTTCACGCCCGACTCGCCCTGGATCGGCTCGAGCAGCACCGCGGCGGTGCGCTCGTCGACGGCGCCGGCCAACGCATCGGGCGTGGGATCGACCGCGCGAAAGCCGGGCACGAGCGGCGCGAACGGCGCCTGCTTTGCCTCCTGGGGAGTGGCCGACAGCGCGCCGTAGGTGCGCCCGTGAAAGGCTCCGTACACGACCACCACGTCGCCGCCGGGACGGGCCTTGCGCACGAGCTTGATCGCCGCCTCGCTGGCCTCGGCGCCGGAGTTGCAGAAGTAGACCTTGCCCCCGAGGCTCGACCGCGACAGTCGCTCGGCCAGGCGCATCGCGGGCTCGGTGTAGAACAGGTTCGAGACGTGCATCAGCCGCCCGGCCTGATCGCGGATCGCCGCCACCACGCGCGGGTGGCAGTGCCCGAGGTTCGTGACGGAGATGCCGCACAGAAAATCCAGGTACTCGTTGCCCTCGTCGTCCCACAGCCACGCGCCCTCCCCACGCACGAACTGCACGGGCGCACGCGCGTAGGAGGGGATCACATGCTCACGCTCGAGTGCCTGAAGCTCGGCGAGGCTCGCCGGCGTGGCCGGCGCCTCGGCGCTCATGTTGCGGCCTCGATCTTCGTTCCGATCCCCTCGTCCGTAAAGAGCTCCAGCAGAAGCGAATGCGCGAGGCGCCCGTCGAGGATGTGCGCCGCGGACACGCCCGCCCCGATCGCGTCCACGCACGCCTGCAGCTTCGGGCGCATACCCCCGTCCAGCCCCTCGAGCGCATCACGGACCTGCTCGGTGCTCGCCTGCCCGATCAGCGAGCCGGGGTCTGCCGGATCGGCCAGCCAGCCGGGGACGTCGGTGAGGAACACGACCTTGTACGCGCCCATCGCCCCCGCGACGGCTCCGGCGGCCTCGTCGGCGTTGACGTTGTAGGAGCGCCCGTCACGGTCAGCGCCCACCGAGGCGATCACGGGGATGTAGTCGGTGGCGACGTGGTTGAGAACGTCGACGTCGACGCGCTCGATGCACCCGACGAAGCCGATGTCCTCGCCGCCGGGCGCCGTTCTGCGAGAGACGCGAAACAGCGACCCGTCATCACCGCACAGCCCGATCGCGGGCTGGCCGTGACGGTTGACGCGCAGCACGATCTCCTTGTTGACCTTCCCCACGAGCACCATCTTCGCCACCTCGACCGTCCCCTCGTCGGAGACGCGCAGACCGCCGACGAACTCGACCGGCAGCCCGAGGCGCCGCATGTAGGCGGTGATGTCCGGACCGCCGCCGTGCACCACGATCGGGTTCAGCCCGACATACTTGAGCAGCACCACGTCGCGCGCGAACTCCTCGCGCAGACCTGGGTCCTCCATCGCCGCGCCGCCGTACTTGATCACAACGGTCTTGCCGTGAAACTCCCTGATGTACGGGAGCGCCTCCAGCAGCGTGCCTACGTCGCGCATCGTGTCCACCTCACGTTGTGTACTCCGCGTTGATTCGTACGTACTCGTGGGACAGGTCGGAGAAGAACACCTCTGTCTCCGCCTGGATTCGGTTCCCCCCGCCCAGTGTGATCTCGTACTCGATCTCCTCGGCCTGCACAGCCCTGGTCAGTGCGTCCTGGTCGTAGTCGATCGCGGTCGCGGCAGAGCAGACGAGGATGTTCTCGATCGAGATGTCCAGAAGCAGGGGTATGGGAAACCAGTCCCGCCCGGCCAGCGCCGAGCCGGCGGCCTGGACCAGACGCCCCCAGTTGGGGTCGGCGCTGTGCAGGGCCGTTTTGACAAGCGGCGAATTGGCGATCGAGCGCGCGACCGCCTCCACGCCATCGGGATGTCCTCCGCGAACCACCACGCGCGCGATCCGCCGCGCGCCCTCGCCGTCAGCGACCATCATGATCCCCAAAGCCCGCAGCAGCGCGTCGAGGGCCTCACCAAAGCGCAGCTCGTCCTCTGACTCGGGCTCGATCGACACGCCCGAGGCGCCCGAGCACATCAGGACGGCGGTGTCGTTCGTGGAGAGCTGGCCGTCGACCGAGCAGCGGTCGAACGAGCGCTTGACGCACACCCCCAGCAGCAAGTCGGCGGTGTGGGGCTCCAGGGCGGCGTCGGTCTGCACGAAGCACAGCATCGTCGCGAAGTTCGGCGAGATCATCCCCGCGCCCTTGCACTGCGCGCTCAGACGGACGGTCCCGGATGGCAGCTCGAGCTCGAGGTTCGCGCGCTTCTCGAACGCGTCGGTCGTCTGAATCGCCTGCTGGAAGTCGGCGTCGCCCTCGCGGCCCAGCCGCCCACTGGCGTCAAGAATCCCCTTCAACACTGTATCGACCGGCAGATACCAGCTGATTCCACCCGTCGAGCCGAGCACCACCTCCTCGGGCTCGACGCCCAGTGCGATCGCGGCCGCGCCCTGAGTCTTGGCGGCGTCGTCCAGGCCGCGCTGACCGGTCTCGGCGTTCGCGCACCCGGAGTTGGCGAGCACCGCGCGCAGTCCGTCCAACCTGCAGCGTTCCCGGCTGATCAGCACCGGCGCCGCCGGTGTGCCGGTCGCGGTGAAGCGCGCCGCGCTGACCGGCCGATCGGCGTCGCAGATCACGATCCCCAGGTCGGGGTTGCCGCTCGGCTTGATCCCGCAGGCGACGCCCGCGGCCCTGAACCCCGCGGGCAGGCCGGCGTCGGGCTCCAGTTCGCGCACATGGGCGGGCGCAGGCATGGTCCAGCGTGAACCGAAGAACGGCCGCGGCGGGCCGGCGGAGGTCCGGTCGCCCCACACGTCGTTGCCCGCGCTCATGCCAATCCCTCCGTTTCTGGCAGTCCAAACATGATGTTGAGGTTCTGCACGGCCTGCGAGGAGGTGCCCTTCCACAGGTTGTCGATCGCCGACAGCACCACCACCTTGCCGGTGTGCCCGTCCGCGGCGGCGAACACCCGGCAGAAGTTCGTCTCGCGCACCTCGCGCGTCCCGGGTGGTGTGTCCACCACCTCCACGAACGGCTCGTTTGCGTAGGCGTCGCCGTACAGCTCACGCAGCTCCGCCGCCGCCACCGTCCGGGTCGGCGTCACGTAGCAGCTGGCGAGCTCGCCCTGGTCGAGCGGCACAAGATGCGCCTGAAACTGAACCGGCGACGCCGGGTGAGCGGGATCCAGATCACCGAGCTGCTCCTCGATCTCCGGCGTGTGCCGGTGGCAGGCGACCTTGTAGGGCAGGATGTTCTCGCCCGCCATCGACAGGTGCGTCGTCTCATCGAAGGCGCGCCCGGCCCCGGATATCCCCTGCTTGGCGTCGATCACGACGTCGGCGATCAACCCCGCGCGAGCCAGCGGCGCGAGCCCGAGCACGGCCGCCGTCGGGTAGCAGCCGGGGTTGGCGACTATGCCCGCACCCGCGATCCGCGCGCGGTGCAGCTCGCTCAGCCCGTACACAGCTTCATCCAGCAGGTCCGGCCGCGGGTGCTCGCCATACCACTGCTCGTATGTCTGAAGTGACGACAAACGGAAATCGGCGCTGAGATCCACCACGCGCACGCCGAGCTCGCGCAGCCCTCCGACCGTGGGCGCCGCCGCCGCGTGCGGGTAGGCCACGACAGCCGCGTCAAGGCGCCCACCGGTGTCCTTGTCCATCGCCAGCGCATCGAAATCGAGCTCCGCGACCTGTAGCGGCACCCGGTAGCGCGGATACAGCTCGTCCAGGCGCCTGCCCACCTCCGAGCGCCCGCTCACGCCGGCCAGCTCGAACCCCGGGTGCCGCCACAGCAAGTGCGCGGCCAGTGCCCCGGCGAATCCGGTCGCCCCCGCTACGAGCACTCGCGGGGAGCCCTGAGCGAACGTCTGCGCCGGGTTCGGGTCAGCCACGCAGCTCACCCCCCAGCGCGCCGAGCGCCGCAACGATCCGCTCGCGCACGGGCGCGACGTCCTCGTCGGCGAGCGTCCGATCCGAGGCCCGGAACGACAGCGCCAGCGCCAGCGAGCGCCTGCCCGCCCCCACCTGCGACCCCTTGTAAACATCGAACACCCGCGCCTCGCGCAACAGCTCGCCACCCGCCTCGCGCACCGTCGCCAGCACCCTGGCGGCGGCCACGTCCTCGCCCAGCACGACCGCCAGATCCTGGCGCAGCGGCGGATAGCCGATCAGGTCCTCGTACTCGGTCTCCCTCGGGGCCGCCGCAATCAGCCGGTCGAGGTCGACCTCGAACACGCTCACGGAGGGCAGCTCCCACGCCTGCGCGACGAGCGGGTGCAGCTCCCCGATCCAGCCGATCGGCTCGCTCTCGGTCACCACTGAGATCGCGGCGGCGCAGCCGGGGTGCAGGAACGGCTGTGGATCGGCCGCGAGCTCGACGCCGTCCACGCGCAGCGCCGACGCCAGCGCTTCGAGCACAGACTTGGCCGCGTAGAAGTCCGCCACCGGCGGCTCGGGCACGCCCCAGCTCGGCTCGTGCAGGCGTCCAGCGAGCAGCACGGCCAGCGAGCGGCGTTCGCTTACGCCGGTTTCGCGCATCGTGTCCGGCGCGCCGGCCCCGTCGGCGACATCGCCGCGCGCGGCAAACACGGTCCCCGTCTCGAACAGGCGCAGATCGCTCATGCCGCGTGCGACATTGCGTGCGGCGGTGTCCAGCAGCGAGCCGAGCAGCGTCGTGCGCAGCAGCGACTGCTCCTCCGACAGCGGGTTCTCCACGACCGGCCCCTCCCGGCGCGGGTCGCCCTCTCCCAGACGCAGACGCTCGGCGAGGCTCGGCGCGGCGAACGTCCAACCCACCGCCTCGTAGCACCCGCACCCGATCAGCGCGTCCTGCGCGCGCCGCCGCAGTCGCTGCTCGTGCGAGAGCAGGCCGTACGCCCCCCGGCGCTTGGGCAGAGTCGCGGGCAGCTTCTCCAGCCCGTCGATTCGCGCGACCTCCTCGATCAGGTCTGCCTCGCGCGTAACATCCTCGCGCCGCACCGGCGGCGGGGTCACGTCCAGGCCATCGTCGGACTCGGCGACATCGAAGTCCAGGGCCCTCAGGATCTCCACCTGCCGCTCCCGCGGGATCTCGATGCCGAGGATCGCTTGCACGCGCGCCTCGCGCAGCCTGATCGTGAGCGGTGCCGGACCATCGCCACCGATGTCGATCGTGCCGGGCAGCACGCTCGCACCGCACAGCTCGACCATCAGCCTGCTCGCCACCGCCTGCGCCCACATGCACTGCTCGGGCGCCAACCCCTTCTCGAAGCGACTCGACGCCTCGCTGCGCAACCCCAGCGCCCACGAGCTGCGATGGATGTTCGGCCCGTGCCAGTTGGCGACCTCCAGCAGGACACGCTTCGTGTCCTGCTGGACCTCCGAGCGCTCGCCGCCCATCAGCCCCGCGATCGACGTAGGGCCCTCCGCGTCCGCGATCACAACCATCTCGCCGTCGAGCCTCCGCGTCTGCCCGTCGAGCGTCCGCACCTGCTCGCCTTCGTTCGCCCTGCGCACCGTCAGGCGCGCGCGCGCCACGCGATCGAGGTCGAACGCGTGCAGCGGCTGGCCCGTCAGCAGCATCACGTAGTTGGTGATGTCCACCACGTTGTTGATCGGCCGCTGCCCAGCCGCCGTCAGCCGCTCCTTCAACCACGGCGGCGAGGAGGCGATCGTGACGGTCTCGAACACCCGCGCGGTGAAGCGCGGGCACAGATCCGGACACTCGACCCTCACCTCGGCGGGCAGGGCGGGGCTCCCATCCCCACCGGCGGAGCCGTGGTCCTCGCTCCACGGCGGTTGCTCGAGCGGCGCTGCAGTGGCCGCGTGCAGCTCCCGCGCAACCCCGTACACGCCGAGGCAGTCAGGCCGGTTGGGCGTGATCTCGAGCTCGAGCACCTCCACCACCCGCCCATCCTCCGCATCGCGGCGGTGGATCGCCTCGACCTTCGTCCCGGTCATCGTCAGCCGCTCCTCGATCCGCTTCACGTCGAGCCCGGGGGCACAGTATTCGCGCAGCCAATCCAAAGGCACCCGCATCAGAACTGCTCCAGGAAGCGCAGATCGTTTTCGAAGTAGAGCCGCAGGTCGGGGATGCCGTGCTTGAGCATCGCGATCCGGTCGACCCCCATCCCCCACGCGAAGCCCTGCACCCGCTCGGGGTCATACCCGGGGGCGTTGGCGTCGGTGGTGGGGACGCGCGAGTAGACCTCGGGGTCCACCTCGCCGGCGCCCAGCAGCTCCAGCCACCCCTCGCCCTTGCACAGGTAGCAGCGCGCCCCGTCGCGCAGGAAGCCCTTGCCGGAGCAGTGAAAGCAGGAGACGTCCACCTCCACGGAGGGCTCGGTGAAGGGGAAGAAGTGGGGGCGCAGGCGGACCTCGCGCTCCTCGCCGAACACCTCCCGCGCGAATGTCAGCAGCGTGCCCTTGAGGTCGGCGAGCGTGATGTCCTCGTCCACCGCCAACCCCTCGATCTGGTGGAACTGCGGGGTGTGCGTGGCGTCGGAGTCGAGTCGATACACGCGGCCGGGGATCACCACGTACAGCGGCGGCGGGTGCGCCTCCATCGCCCGGATCTGCATCGGCGAGGTGTGGGTCCTCAACACGACGTCCTCGGCCAGATAAAAGGTGTCCGTACGCGCGCGCGCGGGATGCGTCGGGCTGTGGTTGAGCGCGTCGAAATTGTAATGCACCGTCTCCACCTCCGGCCCCTCCAGTACGGTGAACCCGAGGCCCACGAATACGTCTTCCAGTTCGCGCACCGTCTGCGTGAGCACGTGCAGCCTCCCCACCGGCTGGGGCGGGCTGCCCGGCAGCGTCACGTCGATCTCCTGCAGGGCGACGCTCCGCTGGAGCTCCACCCCGCTCAGCTGCGCCGCGCGCTCCTCGATCAGCGCCTCCAACGCCCGCCGCGCCTGGTTGGCCGCCTTGCCGACCCTCCCCCGCTCGGCGGGCTGGAGCTCGGCGACGCTGCGCAGCAGCTGGGGCAGCTCGGCCTTGCGCCCGAGATAGCGCACCCGCAGCTCCTGGAGGACCTCGCTGCTGGGAGCCCCGGCGATCTCCGCCCGCGCCTGCCCGCTCAGCTCCTCGATCCGCTCGATCATGACGCCCGGACCCTAGTCGAGCCGCGGGTCATCTCGTACAGCGCCACACTCGCAGCCATCGCGGCGTTCAGCGACTCCTCCTCGATCGGGATGTGCGCAACGTGCTCGCAGGCGCTCACCAGCTCCTCCGGCAGGCCCTCGCGCTCGGACCCCACGAGCAACGTGATCGCCGACCGCGCAAGCTTCGCGGACAGCACATACAGCGGCTCGCCGGATCCCGCCACGAGCGCGACCCGCTCACCCGGCAGCTCCCTCAGATCCTCGACGCGCGCGAGCTCGACCGCGAAGATCGCGCCCATGCTCGCCCGCACCGCCTTCGGCCCGTACGGGTCCGCGCACCCCGGCCCCAGCGCCACGCTCGATGCCCCGAACGCCAGCGCCCCCCTCAGCACCGTCCCGACGTTGCCCGGATCGCCAACCCCGTGCAGGTACACGCACAGCGGACCCGAGGGCGCGCTTGCCCAGCGCTGCTCATACACGCCGATCGCGCGCGTGCTGGAGCCCAGCGAAGACACGGCCGCCAGCGCCTGTGCCTCGACGTCGTGGAACTTCGCGCCACCCAGCCCTGTGCCCGCCAGCCGGTACCCCTCGACGGCCTCCCGCCCAGCGCGCTCGGCAGCCTCGATCAGATCCTCGCCCTCGGCGCTGAACCTGCCCGTCAGCTCGCGTCCGCGCTTGCTCTGTAGGCGGCGTAACGCCTTCAGCTGGAGATTGTGTGGGGAAGTAATGGTGGTCATAAAAAAAGGCGCCCTCCTTCGCAGGAGCAGCGCCCGGGAGGCCGTTCTGTCGGTTGCCGTGCTCAGGCAGCCGACGCCTCGCGGGCGGTCTGCGCAAAACGTCGGAACGTGTCGGCATCGCGCACGGCGATGTCCGCCAGCACCTTGCGGTCCAGCTCGATCCCGGCCCGCGCCAGCCCGTGCATGAACTGCGAGTAGCTCATCCCGTTCTGGCGCGCCGCCGCGTTGATGCGCGTGATCCACAATCTGCGGAAGTCCCGCTTGCGGTTGCGCCGGTCCCTGTAGGCGTAGGCGTCCGCCTTCATCAGGGCCTCCTTGGCGCGCTTGTAATTCGAGTGCGCCTCTCCGCGGAACCCCTTCGTCAGCTCGAGCGTCGCCCGGCGCTTCTTACGGGCGTGCAGCGACCGCTTCACACGCGTCATTTGCCCACTCCCAGCAGCCGCTTCACGCGCGGCGTGTCGTGATCTGAGATCGCCGCCGGCTGGCCCAGCGCACGCTTGTGTTTGGGCGACTTCTTCTCGAGGATGTGGCTCGTGAACGCGTGCCTGCCCCGCACCTTGCCGGTGGCGGTCACCTTGAACCGCTTCTTCGCGCCGGAATGTGTCTTCATCTTGGGCATATCGAGCGCAACAGTATGACATGCCCGCGCCGCGTCCGGGCTCGCGCGCCGGAATATCTCAGGCGGCCGCGTCCGCTCCGTCGCCGTCGGCTGCCGTTGTGGTCTTCTCGGCGGCAGCCTCCGCCGCGTCCCCATCCGTCGGCGCGCCGCCGTTCTCAGCGGCGCTGCCCAGCGACTCGCTCGGCCCCGCGCCATCCTCGCTCGCGGCGCTCGCGTCGGCCCGGCCCGCCAGCACCGCTTTGGAGGGCGCCATCATCATCGTCATGTTGCGCCCTTCCTGCATCGGGCGCTGCTCGACCACTCCCAGCTCCGCGAGCTCCTCTGCCAGCCGGTCGAGGATTGCGGTGCCGCGCTCGGGGTGGGTCACCTCGCGCCCGCGGAACATGATCGTGACCTTCACCTTGTCCTTATGGCGCAGAAACCGCTCGACGTGGTGCTTCTTGGTGTCATAGTCGTGCTCGGCGATCTTCGGGCGAAACTTGATCTCGCGGACCGTGATCTGCTGCTGGTGCTTCTTGGCCTGCTTGACCTTCTGCGCCTGCTCGTACTTGTACTTCGAGTAGTCGAGCACGCGGCAGACCGGAGGGCGCGCCTCGGGAGCGACCTCGACCAGGTCCAAGTCGCGCTCCTGAGCGAACGCCAGCGCCTCGGGCGTCTTCATCACGCCGATCTGGTTGCCCTCGTCGTCGATCACGCGCACCTCGGGCACGCGGATGCGCTCGTTGACCCTCGTCTGGTCCCGCTCGGGCGGGCGCCGGTCGAACCTACGTGGTACCGGCACTAGCTGTTCTCGGCGCGCGTCAAGTGTGGGCTAGGCGCGGCTCTCGAAGGATTTGCGGGGCTTCAACGCGCCCGAGTATAGCCGTTGAGAGAGCTCCTGTACCGAAACTCTGCCCGTGTCTCCCGCGCGGTGCTCGCGCACGGACACCGTCTTCTCGCCTTCCTCGCGCTCGCCGACGACGAGCATGTACGGGATCTTCCGCAGCTCGGCCTCGCGAATCTTCCGTCCCACCGACTCGCTGCGCTCGTCGAGCTCCACGCGCAGGCCCTCGGCCGCGAGCTCCTCGCGGACGGACGCCCCGTAACCGTTGAAGCGATCTGACACCGGCAGCACGATCGCCTGCACCGGCGTGAGCCACAGCGGGAGCTCTCCCGCGTAGTGCTCGATCAGGATGCCGATGAAACGCTCGAAGGAGCCCAGCAGCGCGCGGTGGATCATCACCGGGCGGTGCTCGGCGTTGTCGGACCCCGTGTACTGCAGGTCGAACCGCTCCGGCATCGAGTAGTCCAGCTGGACCGTTCCCAGCTGCCACGAGCGCCCCAGCGAATCGGTCATGTGCAGATCGATCTTCGGGCCGTAGAACGAGCCGTCGCCAGGGTTGAGCCCGTAAGCGAGCCCCTCGGCCCGCAGCGCGCCGGCGAGCGCGCCCTCGGCGCGGTCCCACATCTCGTCACTGCCGATGCGCTGCTCGGGACGAGTGGAGAGCTCAAGGCGCGGCTCCAGCCCGAAGCGAGCATAGAGGTCGAAGCCGAAGCGCAGACACTGCACGACCTCCTCCTGCACCTGCTCTTGGCTGCAGAAGATGTGCGCGTCGTCCTGGGTGATGTGGCGCACCCGCAGCAGGCCGTGGAGCACACCACTGGGCTCGTGGCGATGAACGAGGCCCGCCTCGCTGTAGCGGATCGGGAGGTCGCGGTAGGAGCGGCGCTCGTCCTTGTAGATCTGGATGTGAGCCGGGCAGTTCATCGGCTTCAGCCCCATCGGGCGGCCATCGACGTCGGTGAAGTACATGTTCTCGCGGAACTTGTCCCAATGGCCGGACTGCTGCCACAGCTCGACGTCGTAGAGGATCGGGGTCTTGACCTCGCGGTAGCCCCGAGCGAGGTTCTCCGTCCGCCACAGCTCGGTCAGGCTGTTCCAGACAGCCATCCCCGCCGGCTTCCAGAACGGGCTCCCGGGAGACAGCTCGGAGAACATGAACAGGTCAAGCTCCCGCCCCAGCTTGCGATGGTCGCGCGCCTTCGCCTGCTCCAGGCACTCGAGATGCTCTGACAGTTCGACCTTGGAGTGAAACGCGGTCCCGTAGATGCGCGTCAGCATCGTCCTGCTCGAGTCCCCCCGCCAGTACGCCCCCGCGACCGACTGCAGCGCCAGCGCGCCAACGCCGGCCGTGCTCGGCGCGTGCGGGCCGCGGCACAGGTCGGTGAACGGCCCGTTCGTATACAACGACACGCTCTGCAGCTCCTCCCCGCGCTCGCGCGCGCCCGTCACGAGATCGTCGATCAGCTCGACCTTGTAGTCCTGTCCCTCCGCGACGAACCGCTCGCGCGCCTGCGCCGGCGTCACCTCCTGGCGCTCGAACGCCTCCTTGGCCTCGACATGCGCGCGCATCCGCTCTTCGATCCGCTGAAACTCCGCCTCGGAGACCGTCGTTCCGCCGGGGAACTCGAAGTCGTAGTAGAACCCCTGCTCGATCGGCGGGCCGATCGAGATCTTCACGCCGGGCCACAGCTCCATCACCGCCGCCGCCAGCACGTGCGCCGCGTCGTGGCGGATCAGCCGCAGGGCGGGCTCGCCGCTCTTCTTCGTCATGATCGCGATCCGTGCGCCATCGGGCAGCGGGCGCGCCAGGTCGCGGACCTCGGGCTCATCGGGGGGGTGGGCCTCCCAATCCGGATGGCTGACCTCGATCGCCAGCGCCGCCCTGGCCAGGCCGGGGCCGATCGCAGCGGCGGCGTCGGCGCCCGTGGCGCCGTCCGCAAGCTGAAGCGACTTTCCGTCGGGCAGTGTCACCGTGATCGACATCGGTTGGCTGGAGGCTATCTTCCCCACGCCCGCCCGCGGGTTCCGCGGGTTCTGAATCACCCGCCGCCATCGCGTCCGGCGCTCACGCGAGCATCGGGGCGATGAAGCTTCGTGATGGCGAGCACGCCAAGTCGCGGGTGGCGAGAACGATAATGCGCATGCGCCCAGTTCCGGTTTCGATCCTGTCGAGGATCTTCACCGTCAACGCGATCGTCTTCGGGTTGGCGGTGTTCATCCTGATCGTCAGCCCGGCGACGGTCTCCAACCCCATCAAACTCAGCGAGCTGGTGGTCCTGGTCGTCGGGCTGCTCATGACCTTGACCGTCAACCTGCTGTTGCTGGCCGTCGTCCTGTCCCCGCTGCGTCGCCTGGCGACGCTGATGGGCGACATCGACCCCATGCGCCCCGGTCGACGTGCCCTTGTGAGCGACTGGATGAGCACCGAGGTGATCGCGCTGTCCCGCGCCTTCAACACGATGCTCGATCGCGTCGAGGCCGAGCGGCGCGAGAGCGCCCGACGAGCCCTCGCCGCGCAGGAAGCCGAGCGGCTGCGCGTCGCTCGCGAGCTGCACGACGAGGTCGGCCAGACGCTGACCGCCGTCGCGCTGCTGGCCGAACGTGAGGCCGGCGCGTCCTCTTCACAAGCTCCAGCCATGCGGGAGATCGCGCAAACGGTCCACCACAGCTTGGAAGACGTGCGCCGGATCGCTCGCGAACTGCGCCCGGAGGCGCTGGATGATCTTGGGCTCACCGACGCATTGATCTCGCTGTGCTTGAGGATCGAACGCCAAGGAGCCATGAAGGTGGTTCGCGAGCTCGAGGGAGCGCTTCCCCCGCTGACTTCAGAGGTCGAGCTGGTGGTCTACCGCGTCGCTCAGGAGGCGTTGACCAACGCGTTTCGCCACGCCCAGGCCTCACAGGTGCGCGTGGCGCTGAGGCGCAACCCCGACGGCGTCGTGCTCAGCGTCGCCGACGACGGCCGCGGCCTGCCTGTCCCGATGCCCGCCCAGGCCACGGGCCTGGCCGGCATGCGCGAGCGAGCGGTTCTGATCGGCGCCCAGCTTCAGATCGACTCCCCTCCCGGAGGGGGCGTGGAGGTCCGCCTCACGGTCGCGGCCGATGATGCAGGCGATGGCGGCAGATGACGACCCCGCTGAAGATCAGGGTGCTGCTCGCCGACGACCACGCGGTGGTCCGCAGTGGGCTGCGGATGGTGCTCGAAGCGGAGTCCGACATCGAGATCGTGGCCGAGGCGAGCGACGGCTCGCGGGCGCTGGAGCAGGCGCTCGCCGGTGAGCTGGACCTGGCGATCCTAGACGTCTCGATGCCCCGCATGACGGGCCTGCAGACCGCCGCCGAGCTGCATCGCCGCAGGCCCGAGCTGCGCGTCCTGATGCTCTCGATGCACGACAACGAGCAGTACTTCTTCGAGGCGCTGAAGGCCGGCGCCTCGGGCTATGTATTGAAGACGGCCGCCAATCGGGACCTCGTCGAAGCGTGCCGGGCGTGCATGCGCGGCGAGGCCTTCCTCTACCCGCCCGCCGTCGCGACGCTCGTGCGCGACTACCTGGACGCCGCGCAGCTCGGCGAGGCCCCGCCCGAGGACCTCCTCACCGCGCGCGAGCTGGAGGTCGTGAAGCTGATCGCCGAAGGCCACACCAGCGAGGAGATCGCCGCGCAGCTGGTGCTCAGCAAGAAGACCGTCGAACACCACCGCGCCAACATCCTCGGCAAGCTCGGGATGCGCAATCGCGTGGACCTGACCCGCTACGCGATCCGGCGAGGTCTCGTCGAGGCGTAACGGCGGCGGAGCTCCTGCCCCTACCAGCTACCGGAGGCAGATCCGGAGCAGCCGGTTTTGGGGGCCTTTTTGCTCGCGCATTTACGTTCGATCAGCCCGGCCGCAGTCCGGTGAATCGTGAATTCGTCTTCGGTGTTCGCCGCCTTCGTCACCACCGTGTATTCGGTCGCGGACGGCGATTTGGATTCCAGGAAGCACGCGTTGCTCGTGGGGGGGCAGGATTTGAGACCCGTTTCATATTTCTGCAGTTCTCCCGTCGTCATCCCCGCGTACCCGCCTTCGTGGTCGGTCGCATACGTCTCTGCCGTGGTCTCGGCGGTACGCGCGAGCTCCTTGGCCGAGGCGTCATATGCCTTGCCCTTCTGGTTCAGGAACGACGGGATCGCGATCGCGGCAAGGATGCCGATGATCAGGATCACGGTTAGCAGCTCGATCAACGTAAAACCGCGATCGTCTTGGATATGTCGAGTTGGGAGTTTCAACTTCGCACCGCTCCTGTATGACCGTAGAAACCGTCGGGACCTGGGATCAATAACGGCCTGTGGGCGGCGAATGCGTATGGGTGTTAGCACCCATTTTCTTCCCAGCTCTGTCGCGGTCAGACCGGTCTGCGCGCGCGGACCTGGTAGACGGCGGTGATGCTCGTGTCGAAGCCGTGCCTGGCGGCACGGAGATACAGCCGCCAGATGCGCGTGCGCTGCACCCCGGCCAGCCGCTCGGCCTCCGGCAGGTGCTCGTCCAGACGCGCGGTCCAGTCGCGCAGCGTGCGGGAGTAGTCCTCCCTGAAGCCCTCCACGTGGTCGCTGTGAAAGCCAGCGCGTTCCAGCGCGAGCAGGACCCGGGAGAGAGAAAGGGCCTCGCCGTCGGGGAACACATACCGCAGCGAGAACTCGTCCTCAAGCGAGTCATACTCTGGGTCGAGTGCCGCGATCGCGTGGTTCAGCAGCACCCCGCCCGGGCGCAGCAGGTCAAACAGCGACCTCGCATAACGATCGATCTGGCTCTCGCCGACGTGCTCGGACATGCCGATGCTCGCGACCGCGTCGTATGACGCTCGCGGCAGCTCGCGATAGTCGGCCACCCGGATCTCCACCCGCTCGCTGCACCCAGCCTCTGCGACCTTCTCGCGCGCAAGCTCAGCCTGAGGCGATGAGAGCGTTACGCCGGTGACCGTGACGCCGTGGTGCTTGGCCGCGTGGATCGCGAAGCTGCCCCACCCGCAGCCGACGTCCAGCAGGCGCATACCCGGTTTCAGATCGAGCTTGCTCGCGACGAGCTCCAGTTTCGTGCGCTGCGCCTCCTGGAGCGTCTGCGCGCCCCGCGAGTAGATCGCGCAGCTGTAGGTCATCGACTCATCCAGAAACAGCGCGAAGAACTCATTGCCGACGTCGTAGTGGTAGCGAATCGCGGCCGCGTCGCGCTGCAGGCTGTGACGCTCCCCGCGCAGGATCAGCTCGAGGCCCGGGCGATGCGGCAGCCCACCCGGCAGCGCGGCGAGCGCGATACCCAACCCCAGCCGAGCCCGATCGGCAGCGTTCAGCCGCGGCGGCTGCCAATCGTCGACCACGATGAACGCCGCATCGAGATCGTCGACATCGAGCGCTCCTTCCACGTACGCGCGACCGAGACCGAGCGTCCCCGGCGACCGCAGGAACTGCGCCATCGCCGACGGACGCTTCAAGTAAAACGTCGGCGCACCGGCGCTCGTCGCCTCGACCACCCCGCCGTCCCAGAAGCGGACGTGGAACGGTCGCTCCGGGAGGGCCTCCCGCAATGCCCGGCTGAGCGGCCCGCTTGCTTTGATGAGCGCCACAGCTCAACCTTAGCCCGGCCGCACGGAGCCTTCCATCAGGAGTCTGGATTGCGCACCCGCCGTGAGATGATTCCGTCTGTGCGCCGGATTTTCGCGACCTGGCTCCCCCTTATCGTCATCGCCGCAACCGTTCTCCTCGCCGCCGGCTGCCGGGAAAGCTATGTTGCCTGTCACGCCCGCGGATCCGGGCTGTACTCGAGGCCCGACCCGCGCTGCACGCCAGGGGCGCTGAACCCGGAAGTCACGCAGGCGAAGATCGACTCGACGATCTGCCGAAGCGGCTGGACCTCGACCGTACGCCCACCCGAGTCGATCACCGAGCCCGAGAAGCTCGCGAGCATGGAAGCCTACGGATACACCAGCCCACCGTCATCTTACGAGTACGACCACGACGTGCCGCTCGAGCTCGGCGGCGCGGTCAACGACCCGCGCAACCTGTGGCCCGAGCCCAACTACCCGACGCCATCAAAACAAGGGTATTACTTCAATCCAAAGGATCACCTGGAGTGGGCGCTCAACCGGCTGGTCTGCGACCGGCGCATGTCGCTCGCACATGCGCAGCGGTTGATCGCAGTCGACTGGGTCTCGGCCTACCGGCGGTATGGGTAGGGTCGTGCGAGCATCACCAGCTCTCGAAGACCGCCTTACAGGATCCGGCCCATGGGAATAGTATTTCGTGGCAGACGTCATAAGGCGTCTCGTACAGCAAGGGGGAGCACATGCGAGGTGTTGGTAGCGCATTGTTCGTGGGGATACTGCTGATGGTGGCGGGCATCCTCAACATCATCTATGGCATCGCAGCGGTCGGGAACGCGAGCTTCTTCGTCAACGACACGCAATACGTCTTCTCCAGCCTCCACACGTGGGGGTGGATCACGATCATTCTCGGCGTCATCCAGCTCACCGCCTCGTTCTCGCTCTTCGGGGGCCAGGCCTACGGGCGCATCGTCGGAATCCTGGCAGCGAGCCTCGGCGCGATCGGCGCACTGCTCGATGTCGGCGGCGCGCACCCGTGGTGGGCGCTGGGCGTCTTCGCGATCTGCCTGGTCTGCATCCACGGGCTGGCGGTTCTCGGCGAGCCAGAGGTCGCCTGACCGGTTCGCGGGACGCATGCTCGCGGGAGTCCGCATCCGCCCGGACTCCCGCGAGACTCGCTTCTGCGCCACGACATCACCGTCGGTGGCCTCATCGGTCAGCTCAGCCATGCCGACAGCTCCTTCAATGCGCCTGGGATGACGTAGTAGTAGGCCCACAGCCCCTGTCGCTCGGAGTCCACGATCCCGGCGTCGCGGAGCTTCTTCAGGTGGTGGGAGAGCGTGGGCTGGGAGATGTCGAACAGCGGCACGAGCTCGCACACGCAGACCTTGCCGGCATGTTTGCGCAGAACATCCACGAGCTGCAACCGGATCGGATCGCCGAGGGCCTTTGCGACCTCGGCCATCCTCAGGGCGCCCTCACGCTGAACGTCGGGGTAGACGACGGGCTCGCAACAGCGCTCCCCGGCCGCTCGCTTCTGCTTGGGGACCAGCTCCAAATCGACAGACATCAATCTACTTATATCAATAACACTCATATCTGTCTATGTAATACGATTTGCGATCGTGAGCACCGAGTCGAACGCCGTTGCGGTCATCACCGACATCCACGGCAACCTTCCCGCACTGCAAGCAGCCCTCGCAAGGATCGAGGAGCTTGGGATCGAGCGCGTGTTCTGCGGTGGAGACCTCGTGGGCTACGGCCCGCATCCCAACGAGATCTGCGCGCTGATCGCGCAGCGCCATACTCCGACGATCTACGGCAACTACGACTATGCGATAGCACGCGATGAAGGGGACTGCGGCTGCGCGTACGTCACCCCGCACGACCGCGAGCTCGGGCAGCTATCGGTGGACTGGACGCTCGCCCACACCAGCCAGGGCTCGAAGGACTTCATGCGCGGCCTGCCCTTTGACCTGCACTTCCCGCTCGGCGAGGTAGATGTTCACCTGGTACACGGCTCGCCAAGGAAAGTCAACGAGTACCTGTTCGAGAACAAGCCGGCACGCCTATACGAACGCCTCGCCGCAGCCGAGCGCGATCCCGTCCTCGTCTTCGGCCACACCCACAAACCGTGGGTTCACGAGTACGGCGGGGTGCTGTTCGTCAACTGTGGCTCGGTCGGCAAGCCCAAGGACGGCGACCCGCGCGGCGCGTTCGCCGTCCTGACGCCGAGGGCCGGCAGCGTGGATGTGAGCATCGAGCGGGTGCGCTACGACGCCGACGCGGTCGCCGCCGAGATCCGCGAGGCCGGGCTTCCCGGCGAGCTCGCCGACAAGCTCGTGACAGCCGCATGAGTCCGCCACTGTGGCGCCGCCTGCTTGCCGAGTTCCTCGGGTCGGCGTTCCTCGCCGCACTCGTGATCGGCTCGGGCATCGCCGCCCAGACCCTCTCACCGAGCGACGTTGGTCTCGAGCTGTTCGAGAACGCCGCCGCAACCGCAGCAGGGCTGTTCACGATCATCCTCATGTTCGGCCCCGTCTCGGGGGGGCACTTCAACCCGGTCGTGTCGCTCGCGGACGCCGGCTTCCGCGGTATCGGCTGGCGCGATGCGATCGCCTACGCGCCTGCCCAAATCGGCGGATGCATCACCGGCGCCGTCACCGCCAACGCGATGTTCGAACTCGCCGCGGTCAGCATCTCGACCCACCACCGGGCCTCGCCCGCGCACCTCCTCTCCGAGGCGATCGCCACGGCGGGCTTGCTACTCGTGATCTTCTCGCTGGCCCGCACCAGGCGCAGCTCGATGGCGCCGGCGGCGGTCGGCGCCTACATCGGCGCCGCCTACTTCTTCACCAGCTCAGCCAGCTTCGCGAACCCCGCGATCAGCATCGGACGCATGTTCTCCAACACCTTCGCCGGCATCGCACCGGCGTCCGTGCCGGGCTTCATCGCCGCGCAGATCGTGGGAGGAGTCTGCGCGGTCCTCGCGATCAGGGTGCTCTACCCGGATGTCACTCCGGCCGAGGCGGCGGAGGTGGTCATGCCGCACTACGCGGAGCAATCGAGGACCGATGGCTCGCCAGCCAGCTAACGAGCAAACGTCTGCATTGCGCTCTGACAGCAGGGCGCGGTGATCGAGGCGCTCGCCGATGAGGGTAGGCAACCAACCCACGACCGAGTTCGGAAAGTCACTGCAAACGGTGGCCGTGGATATCCGGCCGTGTCCCTCGCGTCCAGGGTCCGCCGGCTCGCCGGTGTTCATGTTCGCGCTGGTGCAGCGTCTTGCGGCTCGCGCTGGCGCATCTCGAGCGTCGCCCACAACGCCGGGACGAACGTACGGGCGTCGCCATCGCGGGAGGACTCGGCGATACGAATCAGGTCGATCAGCGACGCCACCCTCACCAAAACGCCGGGGGCGATCTGCATGCTCTGCGCATCACGAGCGAGGTCGCGGTAGCCGCGCGTGCCGGGCGGCAGGAGCGTCGCGTGCAACTCAGCCCCCCCGGGCAGCACCCAGCGCCGCGACCCGTCGCTTCCCTCCTCGGCCCCCTCGCCACCGAGGCGCCGCGCAGCGAGCTCGACGCGACGCATCGAAGCGTCTGCCGGCACGACATGCAACGTTCGGCGTCCCAGCATGATCGGCCAGCCATGAAAAGCACCGGCGACGTTGCCGATCACAACGAATCGGGCCTGCCCCGCCAGCTCGCTGAGGATTCCGATCGGGTCAAAACCCTCCGCCGCCCACGGCGGCGCGAGATGCCTCACACGCTCGACGGGCTCGAGCAACAGCTGCTGGGCAATCAGCGACTGGTAGGAGTAGTCATAGCGCGGGAGGCCCACCGTGAGCTCGAGGCCACAAGCGTGGAGCGCATCGATGACGCTCTCCAGCGGCGGGTGCTGCCGCCCCGTCTCCCAACGAGCAATAGTCGACTGCGGCCGCCCGAGCCGCTCAGCCAGCTGGTCCTGAGAAAGCCCAGCGCGCCGACGGCCAGTCAAAAGAAGATCAGAACTACGCATACCCAGATTATAGCGGAAAGCGCATAAAAATGGGCGATACTGGGCTCGAACCAGTGACCTCCGCCTTGTCGAGGCGGCGCTCTCCCAGCTGAGCTAATCGCCCTGGGAAGTAGCAAGCGTATCAATGGCTCAATCGCAACACGCAGGCCGAGCACGGCCGGAAACGCCTGGTTCGCGCGCTAGGCTTGGCCCTTCCTGGCGACGTGGCGGAGTGGCTACGCAGCGGCCTGCAAAGCCGTCTACACCGGTTCGATTCCGGTCGTCGCCTCTACTGTCGCGTTGGCCACCGAGCCGGCTGATCCCTAGGCGGCTTTGTTCAAGTCCTGCGACAGCGTCAAGCTCGGCAGGCCGCCAAGCGTGTGCTCGACAAAGCCAAGGATCTTCACAACCTCGCCGCAGCTCTCGCAAACCAAGCTGGCCGTCAGCTGGTCGGACTCTGCGTTGCCGCGCGAAAGAATCGCCGTGCAAGTGCCATCGTGGTCGTTTGCGCACACTGCAAGAGCCTCCGTCGGGCTGTGGGTGTCAATTGCCGCCTCGAGCACAGACCCCGAGTAGAGGATCTGGATGGTCACTATATCGGCTGCCCGGACCCGCTCCTGAAGAGCCACATTGAGAACCCAGCCCCCGCGCCGGGCCGTCCTCATTGCTCCGCGTGCAGCGAGCGGGCGGTGGCCGAGCGCGGGACGCTGCGCTGGTCGGGGAGAGTCCCGATCACGCGGTCGCCCACGGTCGAGGTCACGCCGAACCAGTAGCGCTCGTTCTTGAAGTGGTGCAGGCGATGGTTGCGCCAGATCGCGCGGAAGTAGCGCCCCTTCGGCCGGTAGGGGGTGTGGATCAGGAAGTGAATCCACTCGTAGGAGGCGAGGATCACGAAGCTCACGAGCACACCCGTCGTCGCGTACGCCAACCGCGGGCCGCCGAGCACGAGAGCGATTGGAAACGACAGCGCCCAGTCCACCAGGGCGATCATCGGCAGGAACACGAGCACCCCGTACACGGGCAGCAGCACGCCATCGAGCACGCCCGGCGCCTCGTGGTGTGCGCGGTGCTCGCGCGCGGTCAGCATCTCCACGCGACGGCCGAACAGCGTAAACGGCCGAGCGTGCAACATATAGACGTGGATCCCCCACTCCACAAACGGAGTCACACCGATCAGGCCGGCCACCATCACGACATCGCGCCAGCTCCAAGGGCCCTGCGCCAGCCGCAGCCCGAGCACGAGCGCCACCGCGCCGAGGAGATACGGAGGCGACGGCTGGCGCCAGAACGCCCGCGCGCACTCACTGAGCGTGACGACGCCCTTGCCCGTAGGAGTCGACACGCTACTCCAGCTCGATCGCGCGCATCGTGTGCTCGTCGGGGAGCTTATCCAGGATGCCTCGCAGGGTCTCCCGCTCTCCGGCCTGTCCGCGCTGGAGATCGTTGAGCAGCAGCTTCACGGCGCTGTGTGTGATCTTCATCTGCTGGGGGCTGAGCGACACCGTGAGCGTGCCTCGCTCGTCCGGTGTGCCCTGCAGGCCGGCGAGGACCTCCCGCGCCAGCTGGCGGATCCGGGGCTCGTGCGCCTCGTCGGAGATGAGCAGGTGGATCGCGACGGTCGCCACGGCCGCCTCATCCGAATCGAGGAAGAGGTGATAGCCCGGCTCAGGCTCCTTCGCTGTGTCGTTCATGCAATCTCCGTTGCTCACCCAAGGCCCACTCGCCGGGCACTGGTCAGGACCACGGCAGCCTAGCGCCCCGTTGTGGGGAAGCGCGATCTGGAAGCGTCCCGATCGGCCCACTCACGCGGTCCGGCGGCGCAAGGTGAGCGCCCCCAGCGCGAGCGCCACGAGCGTCGAGCCGAGGATCACGCATACGTCCACCACCATCCCGCCGCCGAGCGGACGCGGGCTGGTGGCGCGCGCGAGGGCGTCGAAGGCGTAGGTGAGCGGCAGCGCGCGGGACACCGAGTACAGCGGCGCCGCCATCTCGCTGCGGGCGATGAACAGCCCGCACAGCAGCAGTTGCGGATAGATGATCGCCGGCATGAACTGCACCGCCTGGAACTCGGTGCGCGCGAACGCGCTCACGAACAGCCCGAGCGCCATGCCGAGCACCGCGTTGCCGACCGCCAGCAGTCCCAGCAGCCACGCGCCGTGCGGGGCGGCGAGCCCCAGCCCGACGAACCCGACGAAGCACACCACCACCGCCTGGAGCGCAGCCAGCAGACCGAACGCGATCCCATAGCCGCCCAGCAGGTCGGCCTTGGCGATCGGCAAGGACATCAGCCTCTCAAGCGTGCCGTTGGTGCGCTCACGCAACATCGCGATCGAGGTGATCAGGAACATGATGATGAATGGGAACAGCCCACACATCGGCGCCCCGATCGCCTGAAACGTGTGCGGCCGGCCTTCGTAGACGAAGTACATCAGCGTCAGCAACACGATCGGGACCACGAGCAGCAGCGCCAGCGTGCGCGGGTCGCGGCGAATCTGCCACAGCACCCGCCTGGCCGTCGCCAGCGTGACCCGGACGCTCACGGGGTTGCGGCCCGCTCGTTGACGAAGCTTGCCCGTCGGCTCATGTCGTCGCCGCCCGTTCGATCACCGCGAGGAACGCCCGACCGAGATCGTGCTCGCCGGTCTGCGCCCGCAGCTGCTCGGGAGTCGTCTGCTCCAGCAGCGCCCCCTCGCGCATCAGCAGCAGCTCATCGCACTCGCTCGCCTCGTCCATCACGTGACTGGAGATGAGCAGCGTGCTCCCCGCGGTCGCCAGCTCGTGGAATGTGCCCCACAACTCCGCCCGCAGCACCGGGTCCAAGCCGACCGTCGGCTCGTCGAGCACCAGCAGCTCGGGGTCACCCAGCAGCGCCGTTGCCAGCGACACCCGCGAGCGCTCCCCGCCCGACATCGACCCCACGACCTGCCGCTCGCGCCCCGCCAGACGCACCGTCTCGATGACCTGGGAGATGCGCTCGCGGTCCACGCCGACGACGGCCGCGAAGTAGCGCAGGTTCTCCTCGACGCTCAGATCGCCGTAGACCGACGGCGCCTGGGTCACGTAGCCCACGCGCCTGCGCAGCGCGGGGGTGCCCGCGTCCTCGCCGAGCACCGCCACCCGGCCGCCGGCGACGATCTGGACGCCAACGATCGCGCGCATCAGCGTCGACTTGCCGCAGCCGCTGGGACCCAGCAGACCCGTGACCGATTCGCCAGCCACTCGCAGCGAGACGCCATCGAGCACCGGCCGCCCCCCGCGAAGGACCTGCAGATCCTCGATCTCGATCGCCGCGTCCACCTGCAGGCGATAGATCAGGCCGGGTTATCCGCGCGGTAGTACTCGATCGCGCCGGTCGCCTCCAGGTCGGCGTCGAGGATCGCCTCCACATCGAGCGTCACCTCGATCTCGTTGCCCACCACCACACCCCCGCCCGGGATCTCATCCTGCCAGGAGACGCCGAAGTCATGGCGGTTGACACGGGTCTTGGCCTCGAAGCCGATCCTGGTGAGCGTCCCCTTGCTCTCATCCCCCACCCAGAAGGGCGTCTTCCACCGGCCCATGTAGGTCACATCCATCACCACCTGGCGGGTGACCCCCCGAATCGTCAGGTCGGCCAGGGCCTTGAAGGTGGTGTCGCCCGTGCGCTCGGTCAGCCCTCCCGCGAAGGTGATCTTGGGGTGGTTCTCGACATCGAAGAAGTCGGCGCTCTTCAGATGGGCGTCCCGGTCGGACTCCCCCGTCCAGATCTTGGAGGCGTCGATCTCCCCGGTGAACGTAGCCTCCAGTGGGCGCTCCCAGTCGAAGTAGAGCTTCCCGTGCACGTCCTTGAACAGGCCATGCACCCAGGTGATCATCATGTGGCGGGCACGAAAGCCAGCCTCGGTGTGGCCGGGCTCGAACGTCCAGCTCGGCAACCGGCCCGCCTTCTCGCCGTCTGTCTGCTCTTCGGGCATGGCGTTCATCAAACCCTACCGCGCCGCCAGCAGCGGCACGTCGTGCGCCAGTTCGGCGGGGATGAAGTTGGCCGCGTAGACGGTCGTGCGCCTGCCCGAGGCGGAGATGCCGTAGACGAGGCCGGAGTGATTGACAAACTGCGGCTGCTGGGCATCGCGTTCGGAGCCCACCCCCCAGGCCTTCCAGACGGCGGCGAGCTCGTGGGCGCTGCCGGTGAGATAGAGCATCCGCCCGGTCATGTGGTGACGGGCGAGAAACGCCCCGACCGCCTTGCGCGTGTCACCCCGCGGGTCGACCGAGACGGCGATGATCTGCGCCCGAGAAGACTTGGCGGGGCCCAGCAGTTCGAGCGTGGAGTGCAGGCTGGCGGTGATCAGCGGGCAGACGTCGGGACAGTTGGTGTAGAGGAACGTCACGAGCACCGCCCGTCCACGGTAGGAGGCGATGTTGACGGGCTGCCCCAAATAGTTGTGCAGCTGCAGAGGCGGCGCCGGTGTGGGCGGCGAGAAGACGGCCTCGGCGCGGAACGGACCCTGCCCGGAGCCGGCCCCTGCGACCTGCGGGCGCGAGCTCCCGCCGATCGCGAGCACCGCGACGCCGCCGGCGATCACGACGAGCGCGAGCAGCCCGAGCAGGATCCGGGGATTCAGTCCACGAGCGCGCATCGGATCGACGTTACCAGCGCTTGGAGATTGCCGCGCACGTTTGCAGCGAGCCCGTCGGCAAGAAACCTTGCAGACCTTCCTCTGTGATGCAAATTGCAGGCGGACCTGTTAGTTTGCCCCGCGTTCGTGCCTAATCCTCGACCTCAAGGGGCCGGGGAACGGGGGACCCAGAGCAGCCCCAGACAGGGCTGCGGGGGCGAATCGCCACCCCAGTGTGGCGTAGCGCACGTGCGCGAGCCCGACAGCTAACCCCGTAGGCGCCCAGCGATTTCGAAAGGACGTTTCGCATGCCGGGATTGCCGTCGCGTGATCTTGCCCTCATAGACCCCTGGGAGGCCTCCTATGCGCGCTCGCGCGCAAGGCGTGAACGCGCCGCCGGCCGTCGCGGACCGCGCAACGGCACCAGTGCCCAGTTCCCCCCATCGCTGTCGGCCCTGCTGAGCAATCGCGCGCACGGGCGCAATGGCGCGGCCATACGAGACCTGGCCGAAACCGAGGCGTGGGAGCTGTCGCTGGGCCGCTCACGGGCGCGCAGGCGCGCGGAAGAGCTGCGGTTCGTGCCGGGCAGAGCACGCGCCAAGCGGATCTCGCTGGGTGCGCTGGTCGCGCTGAGCGCCGCTCCGAGCGCAAGCCTGGCCGAAGGGAGCGGGCCGGTCACTGCGGCGGCCGGACCGCCCACGACCACCGAACACAGCATCGTGCTGAGCGAAGGCTCAGAAGGCAGGCAGGTGCGCCTGCTGCAGCAGGCGCTGGGCGCCGTCAAAGTCGACGGCGTGTTCGGCCCTGAAACAGAGGAAGCCGTGCAGAAGCTCCAGACCAGCAGAGGCCTGACGGTGGACGGGATCGTCGGCCCGCTGACGAGCGCCGCGCTGCGCGAGCAGACCGCGGCGACGGCGACCCTGGCGAGCTTCCAGGACCCGACCCCCGGCGAAGCGTCCCCCACGGGCTCATCCTCGGCAGCCGCCGCCGCCGCGGTGGAGCTCACGACCGACGCCTCCACGGCCGCGCAGCCCGAAGGCGCCGCAGAAGACGAAACGGAATCCACGACCGGCGGGACGGCCGCGGTTGGGAGCACGGCCGCGTCGAGTGCGGCGACGACCGGGGTCAGCACCGAAGCAGGCACGAGCTCCGGGACCGGCGCGGGCGAACAGCCCAACGCCGCCGCCAAGCCCCAAGAAGAGGCCGAAACGACCGCGGTCAAGCACCTGCAGACTGCCCTGCATCTCACCGCCGACGGGCAATTCGGCCCGGAAACCGAGGCGGCGATCAGACGCCTGCAGGCCCGCCACGGACTGAACGTGGACGGCGTCGTCGGACCCGCTACGTGGAACCTGATCGGCGTGAGCGCCGAGCAGACGCTCACGCCGCCGCCCTCCGCCCTGCCGGCGCCCGCCCCCAGCCACCATCAGGATCACGCCGCGGCGGCTGCGGCCGGCGGTGAAACCAGCCCGGAAACCGGGAACGAAAGCGCCGGCGGCGGAAGTGCGGTGGCCCGTCTGCAGAAAGCGCTCAAGCTGCCCGTAGACGGCGAATTCGGCCCGGCAACCGAGGCGGCGGTCCTGCGCCTGCAGGCCCGTCACGGACTGAGCGCCGACGGGGTCGTCGGTCCGGCGACGTGGGCCACGCTCGGCATCCACACCGAGGGAACGCTCACCCCGCCGCCTTCGGCTCACGTTACCCCGGGCGAAGCCGACTCGCACGGCGCGGGCTCCTCCTCGAGCGCCGGCGGCGGCTCAGAAGGCGGCAGCTCGGCCAGCGGCGGCGAAGGCGTGGTCGCGCGCGTGATCGCAGCGGCCGATGAAATCGCCACCCGGCCCTACGTCTACGGTGGCGGTCACGGATCGTTCTCCTCCGAAGGCTACGACTGCTCGGGCTCGGTCTCCTACGCGCTGCACGGCGGCGGCCTGCTGAGCTCGCCCGAGGACTCCACGGGCCTCGAGTCCTACGGCGAACCCGGACCGGGCAAGTACATCACGATCTACGCCAACTCCGGACACGCCTACATGGTGATCGACGGCAAACGCTTCGACACGGTCGCCCTCCAGGAAGGCGGCTCGCGCTGGGGCGGGTCCTCCAACGACGGCGGCGGCTTCGTGGAACGCCACCCCGCGGGGCTCTAGCGGCGCGGGCTTCGCATCCGGCCGGGGGGTCACTGATTTTTCGAGCGCACCGGGCCGGCCCTTAAGGGCCGGCCCAATTCGTCTCCGGCGCTCGCCCGAGAGTTTCGTCCCAAGCAATGCCTAGTTTGATGTCTCCGCGACTACAGGAGGCAAAAAGCGATGCTGGCACGAACGAAGACGTTCACGATCGAGGGGTTGCAGACCAGGCAGGTGACCGTCGAGGTCGACATCAGGCCGGGGCTGCCCGGGTTCGTGATCGTCGGGCTCGCCGACGCTTCTGTGCGCGAGGCGCGCAAGCGGGTGCAGGCGGCGATCCTGAACTCGGGGTATGAGTTCCCCGCCCGCCGGATCACGGTCAGCCTCGCCCCCGCGGACGTCCCGAAGATCGGCCCCGGCCTGGATCTCGCGCTGGCTTGCGGAGTGCTGGCGGCGAGCGATCAGCTGTCCAAGAATCTCCTGGACGATTACGCGCTGCTCGGCGAGCTGGCGCTCGACGGGGAGGTGAGAAGCTGCCAGGGCACGCTGGCGGTGGCCCAGGCGTGCGCCGAGGCCGGCGTGCAGACGCTCGTGCTCGCCCCCGAGCGCGCGCGGGAGGCGATGCTCGTGCAGGACCTGCAGATCGCAGCAGTGCAGCGGCTGACCAGCGCGGTGCGCGTGCTGAGCGGCGATCGACCGGACCCCCTGCCCGAGCCGGAGCACCCCGAGCACGCTGGAGCGAGCTCGGCAGGTCCGGACCTGAGCGAGGTGCGCGGCCAGCACCATGCGGTGCGCGCGCTGGTGATCGCGGCGGCGGGCGGGCACAACTGCCTGCTGAGCGGAGCGCCGGGGACGGGCAAGACGATGCTCGCGCAGCGGGTCCCGTCGATCCTGCCCGGGCTCAGCCGCTCGGAGGCGATCGAGGTGACGCGCATCCACAGCATCGCGGGCGACCTGGAGGGCGAACTGGCGCGTAGCCGGCCGTTCAGAGCGCCCCACCACACGATCACGACGGTGGGGCTGGTGGGCGGCGTTCGCAGAGGTTGGGTCGGCGAGGTGGTGCTCGCGCACAGGGGGGTGCTGTTCCTGGACGAGATCTCGGAGTTCGCCAAGCCCACGCTCGAGGCGTTGCGCCAGCCTTTGGAGGATGGGCGCGTGGCGATCGTCCGGGCCAGACACTCGGCGGTGTATCCGGCGCGGTTCATGCTCATCGCCGCCACCAACCCGTGCCCGTGCGGGTACGCGGACCAGGGGGAATACTGCCGCTGCAGCGAAACCGACCTGGCACGCCACCGGCGCAAGCTGAGCGGTCCGCTGCTGGACAGGATCGACCTGCAGGCCAAGCTCGAGAACACCGGGAGCGAGGGACTCAGCGCCGAGCCGTGGACGAGCTCGCAGAAGGCGCGTGAGCGCGTGATCGAGGCCCGCGAACGCCAAGCGCGCAGGCTGCGCGGGGAGTGCGTAAAGGTGAACGCGGATCTGGATGTGCGCATGCTCGAACGGCACGCGAGGCTGGACGAGCAGGGGCAGATGATGCTGCGCAACGCCCAGGCGCGAGGGATGCTGAGCGCGCGCGGGCAGCACCGGATGCTGCGTGTAGCGCGGACGATCGCCGACCTGCACGGCTGCGAGCGGGTGCGGATGCGCGATCTCGGCGTGGCGCTGTCACTGCGCCCGGACACCGGGCTGCGGAGCAGCCGGGCGGCGTGAAGGATGGCGCGATGAACAACGAGACAGAGAGCGCGTGCAGAGAGTGCCTGCGCCGAGCCTGGCTGCTGGGCGAGCTGAGCATACTCCTGGACTACCGCACTCGCCAGGAGAGCCGGCTGCTCGAGCTGCTGGCGCTGGAGGACCGAGAGCTGATCCGGGCGATCGCCGGCAGAAGGAGCAGGCAGTTGCGAGAGCACTGGGAGCGATTTCAGATCGACGAGCCCGACAAGACCGGCGCAAAGACGCACAGCGTGAAGGGCGGTGTGGAGACGGTGTGCCGGCACAGCCCCGACTACCCGCGCGCATTGCGAGATCGCAAAGGAGCGCCGAGGATGCTGCACGTCGTGGGCGGGGTCCAGCGCCTGAAGAAGCTGACGGCAGAACCAGCGATCGCGATCGTGGGCAGCAAGAAACCGACCGATTACGGAATGGAGATGGCTCGCAGCCTCGCCCGCGGGCTGGCCGCAAGCGGGGTGACGGTCGTGAGCGGGCTGGCGAACGGGATCGCCGCCGCGGCACATACGGGCGCGCTGGAGGTCGCCGGGCCGACGGTGATGGTGATGGCGGGCGGCGTGGACGTCGTCAAACCGGCACGCAGGCGGGGCTTGTACGAACGGGTCAGCGCGTGTGGATGCGCGGTGGCGGAGTCGTCGTGCGGGGCTCAGCAACGGCGTTGGTGTGAGCCGGCGCGCGCCCGCATCGTCGCGGGGCTCGCAAGGCTGACGATCGTGGTCGAGGCCGACGAGAACTGGCTCGAGTTGACGGGCGCACGCGCGGCGCGGGCTCTGGGTCAAACAGTCGCGGCGGTCCCGGGACGAGTGACCTCGCCGGTGAGCAGGGGCACGAATGCCCTGCTGATGGCCGGAGCGCCCCTCGTCCGCGGGCCCGCGGACGCGCTCGATCTGCTTTACGACGCGGGCCCGCCCAGACCCGGGGCACGCCGCGGGCGCCGGCCGGCCATGCCCGAGCCGGCGAAGCTCGAGCCCCGGCTGCGCAGAACACTGGAGCGAGTCGGCGCCGGCAGAGACACGCCCGGCAAGCTGGCCTGCAAGCGAGAGGATCCGGGCGCGACGATGCAGGCGCTCACCGAACTGGAGCTGATGGGCCTGCTGGGAAGGGGCGACGGGGGACGGTACGTGCCGCGCGAGAGCCTGGCGGTCCGGGTAGGGTAGGCTGACGTCGCCGGGCGCAATGAGCCGCCGGCGAGCGATGAGGCTCGCTCCATAACCGCGGCTGACGCCGCTGATGGCCTCTGCGACAACGTCCAACGACGCATCGTGGAGGTCCGCAGATGGACACCCGTTTCACTGGCAGCGATTCTCGCCGGCGCCGTTCTGCTCGCCAGCATGGTCTCGGTCCAGGTCGGCATCTCGGTCGCGCTCGTCGAGCTGGCGTTCGGCGTCGCGCTCGGCAACACGTTCAATCTCGATCCGAACGCAGAGCTGGCTGGTGTTCATCGCCGGCTTCGCCTCGGTCGTGCTCACGTTCCTCGCCGGCGCAGAGGTCGACCCGGACGACTTCCGCGAGCGCTTCGGCGCGTCGATCTCGATCGGCGTCGTCTCATTCGCCGGTCCGTTCGTGGCGGCGACGCTGATCGCGCTCGGGCCGCTCGGCTGGAGCACGAAAGCGTCGCTGATCGCCGGCACCGCCCTGTCGACAACGAGTCTCGCCGTCGTCTATGCCGTGCTGGTCGAGACCGGGCTGAATACGGTCAGGGTCGGCAAGCTGATCATGAGCGCCTGCTTCGTGACCGACATGTGCACGGTGATCGCGCTGTCGGCTGATCTTCATCAAGCCGACCGTCTGGTTCCCGGTCTTTCTCGTCGTGTCGGTGGCGCTGATCGTGGCGCTGCCGAAGCTCTCGCCCTGGTTCTTCGGACGCTACGGCGATCGCGTGATCGAGCCGGAGATCAAGCTCGTCTTCGCGATCCTGCTCGCGCTGATGGTGCTCGGCGACGCGGCCAACAGCCAGGCGGTGCTGCCGGCGTTCGTGCTCGGCCTGGTGATGTCGCGCCACTACCAGCGACACCAGGAAGAGCAGCGGCGCCTGCGGGTCGTCGCGTTCGCGTTCCTCACGCCGTTCTTCTTCCTGCGCGGCGGCCTGAACGTCTCGCTCGCGGCGGTGTTCGCCAATCTCGGCGTGCTCGGCGTGCTGGTCGCGGCGAAGATGGTCCCCAAGCTCGGCCTGGTCTACCCGCTCGCCCGCCGGCACACCGCGCCCGAACGCGACGTTCACGACGCTGCTGATGAGCACGGGGTTGACGTTCGGCACGATCAGCGCGCTCTACGGCCTGAACGCGCACATCATCGACCGCACCCAGTTCTCGCTGCTCGTCACCGTCGTCGTGCTCTCGGCGATCGTCCCAACCGCGATCGCCCAACGCTGGTTCTCACCGCCTGAGCCCGGCCGAGCATCCCCACCACTCCCTGCCGCCCGAGCCGTCGGAGATCCTCATCGGCGAGTCAACCTAGAGCGACACCACCACAGGAATCACCGAGCCAACCGAACCCGACGTAGGGCCAAGCCCTTCCCTATAGTTATACGGCTTACGCGGATGTAGCTCAGCTGGCTAGAGCGTCGCCTTGCCATGGCGAAGGTCGAGGGTTCGAATCCCTTCATCCGCTCTCCACGTGACTCAAGCCAGGAGCGAGAAGCGAGGCGCACCATCATGACAACCACCGACACCGCATCACAGCAGCAACTCGTAACCGGAGTGGACTTCGTCGCCGTGTCAACCAAGGACCTCGACAGCGCCGTCAAGTTCTACGGGGAGACTCTGGGACTGGGAATGTCGGTGCATCTGCGGGAGCGAAACTATGCGGAGTTCGAGACGGGCAACCTGACGCTGAGCGTGATCGACGCGGAGAAGATGGGGATGGAGCATCGGGTGCGCGGACATGAGATCGCGCTGCACGTGGACGATGTGCAGAGGGCGCGCAAGACGCTGGAAGAGCGCGGAGTGACGTTCAGGGGCGACACGCTGGACACCAGCGTTTGTCACATGGCGCTGTTCAACGACCCGGACGGCAATCCGCTGATGCTGCACCACCGCTACGCGCCACGCAATCCTCAGGCGTAACCCGAATGTGGCGACTCGCCAGGCGATAAGACTGCGCCTCGGACCCGAGCGGCCCTGGCGCGAGCACGAGCGCCTGTACATAGACCTGTTCTCAGACCCGGCGGTGGCAGCCACCCTGTGGCCGGGCGCGCTCGGTGGGGCACGCACGGCGGGGCAGGCCACGGAGATACTGGATGCGGACATCGCGCACTGGCGAGACGAGCGGTTCGGCCCGTGGGTGTTCTATGAGACGAGGAGCGGAGTGTTCGTGGGCCGGGGCGGGCTACGCCGTACCACGGTCGCAGGCAGAAGCTGCGTGGAGGTGCTCTACGCGGTGCGCTCAGACGCGTGGGGCCGAGGATATGCGACCGAGATGGCCATGGTCGCCGTCGCGCACGCACAGCGCCTGGGGCTCACAGACGTCGTCGGATATACGATGACCAGCAACGGAGCGTCGAGGAGGGTGCTCGAGAAGTCGGGCATGCGCGTTGACGAGGAGGAGATGTTCGAGTACGCAGGCCTGACTCACTGGCTGGGGCGGCTGTCCCCGCGCGAGCACGGCTGAGCGCGTGAGCTGAGCCGCTCAGGTGGAAGGCAGCAGGGCGCCGCCTGCGATGTACTCGCCATCGGCACCATCGACGCCGTCGACGCCGTCGGCCACACCGTCGTGTTGAGCGCTCTTGACGTCATACAAGTACCGGTCGGCGCGCGCCATCGGCGCGTCGAGGGGCTCGCCGGGCAGCCACTCGCTGACACCAACCGACCAGCCGACGGAATCATCCTTGCGGCGCAGTCGCGCGAGCATCGCCTCCGCCCCGGTGGGGGTGGTGGCGGGGAGCAGCAGCACGAACTCATCGCCGCCGTAGCGCGCGAGGATGTCGCCCGGGCGTACGCGCGCGCGCCAGTCGTGGCCGAGAGCGGCCAGCAGCCGATCGCCGGCGGCATGACCGTTGCGGTCGTTGATCTGCTTGAAGCCGTCGAGATCGATGGCGGCCAGCGTCAGCGGGCTGCCGGTGCGATCGGCCAGCGCGCGCTCGCGCAAAGCGGCCGTCAGGAATCCGTTGCGGTTGAGCAGCCCCGTCAGCTGGTCGGTGCCCGCCTGGCGGCGCATGTTCTCGCTGAGGCGGCCCAGCAGCAGGCAGATCGACCAGATCGTGATCGTCACGATCGTCCAGTAGACGAGTACGTGAGGCAGGCCGCCGAGCAGCAGAGCGACGCCGAAGCCGGCGGACATCAGCAGCCCTTGAGCGATCACCCCACGCCGCGGAAAGAAGTGGGCCGCGTAGATCGCGATCCAGGGATAGGCGAACGCCGCCACCATCACGCCGCCGGGGGTGGCGGCGTGCGCGATCAGCCAGCTGGTCGTAAGCGATCCGCCCGCCGAGATCAGCTCGAAGCCGAGCATCGGGATGCGCGATCCGAACAGCCAGATTCCGGCGGCCGCGAGACACGCGAGGATGCCGGCGATCGCGACCAGCCCAACCGGCTCTTCGGCGCTGATCGGAGACGCGACGGCGGTCAGGCAGATCAACCCCTTGAACGTAAACAGCAGCGACAGCGACCACGCGATCGCGGGCCGGCGGGCGATTAGAGGTCTGAGATGCTTCTCGGACACTGTGGAATGCTTCGGTCGAACGCCGCGCCGGCTTGAGCGATCCAGGCGCCCGGAACGAACCACTATCCTGGTGACGATGCTGTTCAGGCGCACACCGTCAGCGGTGGTCGATGCGGCGTCGGCCCTGCCCGGACGGGCCGCCGAGATGCGGGTGCCCGCCCAGCACGAGGTGCTGCACACACCGCTCGAGGGGCCGTTTCCAGAGGGTGTTGAGACGGCGGTGTTCGGCATGGGCTGCTTCTGGGGCGCCGAGCGGATCTTCTGGCAGGCTCCCGGCGTGTACACAACGGCGGTCGGTTACGCGGGCGGATATACACCTAACCCAACCTATGAGGAGGTGTGCTCGGGGCGGACCGGTCACACCGAGGTCGTACTGGTCGCGTTCGATACCGCCACCACGAGCTACACGGAGATGCTGAGGCTCTTCTGGGAGGGCCACGACCCGACTCAGGGCATGCGCCAGGGCAATGACGTCGGCAGCCAGTACCGCTCTCTGATCGCTTGCGCCGACGAGACTCAGCTGCGCGCGGCGCGGGCCTCGCGCGATGCCTACCAGCGCGTCCTGAGCGCCGGCGGCTACGGCGAGATCACGACGGAGATCCTCCCTCCGGACGCCGAGCGCGCGTTCTACTACGCCGAGGACTACCACCAGCAATACCTCGCCAAGAACCCCGGTGGCTACTGCGGCCTGGGCGGCACCGGCGTCAGCTGTCCGGTGGGCCTGGCGACCTCCTGACCCCTTAAGCAGCACGGCCCGCCGAGGCGGGCCGTGGTCGCACACGCTTGATAACCACCTTTTAGATTAGCAGGCGGACGGGCGACAGAGCGCGACGGCGATTAACTCGTCTCGGCGGCATGATAAATGGCTACCTGCTCGTGTCGCCCGACCAATTGGCGGAAGGTGTGGAAATCGAACCCATCCGAAGGTTCACTCCGGAACAACGGTTATCAAGCGTGTGCTGCGACCACGCAGCTGCACCTTCCTGCACTGCATTGTACTCAAATGACCGGACGGTAGGGCGGGCGCGCGCCCGAGGATGCGCGCCCGCCCGAGCCGCCTATGCGCTACTGCCCGCCGGCGCCGGCGCCGGGGGCTGCCAGCCCGGGGCATGCGGGCCGCCGAGCGTGGGCACATCCGAGGGGTAGACCTCGTTGCCGTGGATCGCGTGATCGCCGATCTCGAGCTCCTCGTCGGAGAGACGCAGCGGCACGAAGATCCCGACCACCTTCAGGATGACGAACGTGACCACCGCGGTGTACGCGATCACCCATGCGGCCGTCTCCGCCTGCCAGCGCAGCAGCGTCCAGCCACCGCCGATGATCAGCCCCGACACCCCCGGCAGGTCGGCGGCACCTGTGCTTTTGATGCCGATGTACTCGACGATGCCGGGATCGGCCAGCAGCCCGACCAGCAGGCCTCCGCATAGACCAGCGATACCGTGCGTATAGATCACCCCCAGGGTATCGTCGACATGTCGGAACATGGGCGCTCGACTGAGGAAGCGAATCGCCATCCACACGATCGTCGAGGCGACGACGCCGATGATGATCGCCCCCCAGCCATTGACGAACCCGGCCGCGGGCGTGATCCCGACCAGGCCCGTGATCATGCCGTTGACGGCCCCGATCATGGACGGCTTGTCGCGGAAGATGTAGTCCCACGCGATCCACACCATCATCGCCACGGCGGTGCACAGGTTCGTGTTGATCACCGCCGCGGAGGCGTTGGCGCCAGCGTAGTAGGAGTCTCCGCCGTTGAACCCGTTCCAGCCGAGCCACAGCAGACCGGCGCCGCACGCGACCATCAACAGGTTGTTGGGCGCGTCGACCTCGCGATCTCGCTGCAATCGCGGCCCGATCACCGCGGCGAACACGAATCCGGAGACCCCCGCGGAGAGGTGGATCACATAACCGCCGGAGTAGTCCAGAGCGCCGTGGGCCGCGAAGTAGCCGCCGCCCCAGATCAGGAAGGCGTTGACCGCGTACACGAACGTGATCCACAGCGCCACATACGGGATCCACGCCTTGAAGTTGACCCGCCCGAGCACCGATCCGAGCGCCAGGATCGGCGTGATCGCCGCGAACACGAACTGGAAGTAGACGAGCGAGGCCTCGGGGAAGTGGAACGGCGGACCAGTCGTGATCGACTGAATTTCCGCTTTGCCCTCCTCGCCGACGTGGCTGAGCACGCTGCCCGGTTCACCGAGCGCGGTACCCAAGAACCCTTTGGTACCGAAGATGCCCGAGCCGCTCTTCGCGATCGGATGGCCGAAGCCCATCTTGAACGCCCACAGGCACCAGACGATCAGCGTGATGCAGAACGCCACGAACGTCAGCATCATGCTGTTCACCGACCAGCGCTTCTGCATGACCCCGCCGTACAGCACGGCGAGACCGGGGAGGCTCATCAGCCCGACGAACGTCGCGGCGGTCATCTGCCACGCGTTGTCGCCGGCGTTGAGCCACGACGGGTATGAGCTCCATTCGGCTACGGCCAGGATGGACATACGCCTCCATTTCTCTCTCTAGATACAGCCAAGCCGTCGCCCGGCGATGCGAGCGGCGGCGCGGCGATTGCGATGCGGACATCAAACCCGTCGCGTACGGGAGCCGGTAGGGACACCCTGGCCAACAGTTGGCCGACCGGTTTCGACATTTGTCTAGGATGCTCAGCCGAACGGGAAGCCGGCTCGCCTGCAGGCGGCGCGCAGCTGCGCGGCTGCGCTCTTGAACGCGCCAGGCGAGGCGCACACGGTGCGCGCCTGGCCGCCGCAAGCGTGCTCGGTGGCGCCGCCGAGCGTGCTGGCGAACGTCACTTCGATGCAGTCCTTACGCGGGGGCGCCCCGCTGGTCACGGCATACGCGCCGAGACCTATAACGGCGAGCGCCACGCACGCGAGCAGCACCGCCACCACTCCCCGCTCGCGCCGTCCCCAGCGCAGCGGCTGCGACAGCCGCTTGGACTGGTCCATCATGATCATGGCCCGATCGACCCTACCCGTCAGGACGCGGCGGTGTCCGGCAACGCAGCGGTGTCCGGCGACGCGGCGTCCCCGGCCGATCCGGCGCCCGGCACGGCCGCGGCGGCACCGTCCGCGTCGTCGCCGGCATGCTCGGAGCCGTCTGGCGTGGCGTCCGCAGCCGTCGCGGCGGCAGCGGACCCGGGCTGGAAGGAGAGCGCGGCCGAGTTGATGCAGTAGCGCTGGCCGGTCGGCCCGGGACCGTCATCGAACACATGCCCGAGATGTCCCCCGCAGATGCGGCACACGACCTCGGTGCGGCGCATCAGCAGGCTGTTGTCGGGGCGCAGCTCCACGGCCTCGGCGACGGCGGGCTCGGTGAAGCTCGGCCAGCCGCTGTGAGAGTCGAACTTGGTGTTCGAGTCGAACAGCTCGGTTCCGCAGGCGGCGCAACGATAGGAGCCGGACGCCTTGTTGTAGACGAGCTCACCCGTGAACGGCGCCTCGGTGCCGGCCTTACGCAGCACCTCGTACTGGGCGGGCGTCAGCTGCTCGCGCCACTCATCCTCGGACTTGACCACGGTCGGCTCGGCCATACCTCTGTTTTAGCACTCCCCGCCTCGGATCGAGCCCCGATCCTGCTATGATGATGTTTACGTTCACGTCAACTTTGCCACACTGTCCGCGAGGAGCGTAGTAGTCGCTTGAGCACCGCCCCATCCTCCGTCGCACCCCCTTCGTCCGACGGCACGCGCAGATCGCGCATCGGGGTCGCCGAAGGCCACGAGCACTACAAGTGGTGGGCGCTGTCCTGCACAAGCCTCGGCATGCTGCTCGCCGCGACCAACTCGGGCACGCTGATCATCGCGCTACCGGACCTCGAGCGCTCGCTGCACACGAGCCTACTCGCGCTCGTGTGGGTGATCCTCGCCTACCTGATCGCCGCGACTGTGCTCGTGCTGATGGCCGGGCGCCTGTCGGACCTGTTCGGGCGCAAGCGCGCCTACGTCGGCGGGTTCCTCCTGTTCGCGATCGCCTCGCTCGGGGCGGGCTTCTCACCCGACGCGACCGTGCTGATCGGCTGGCGCATCCTGCAGGGCATCGGCTCGGCGTTCCTGTTCGCCAACGCCGCCGCCCTGGTCACCGACGCGTTCCCGCGCGAGCAGCTCGGCCTGGCGATGGGCGCGAACACGATGGTCGCCGCCATAGGGCTCGTGCTCGGGCCCGTCCTCGGCGGCGCGCTGGTGGCGATCTCCTGGCACTGGGTCTTCTGGTTCAACGTCCCCCTCGCCCTCGCGGGCGCCGTCTGGGGCGCGCTGATACTGCGCGAGCTCGCCCGCCGCGAGCACGTGCACAGCTACGACATCCTCGGCACCGCCACGTTCGTCCTCGGCCTCACCGGCCTGGTGCTCGGCGTCTCGCGCGGGGGCTTGAGCGGGTGGAACGACACGCTCGTGATCGCCGGCCTGCTCGCGGCGGCGGTGCTGCTGCCCGCGTGGGTCTTCATCGAGCGCCGCTCGCCCGCGCCGATGCTCGACCTGAAGCTGTTCAACAACCGCCTCTTCGCCGCCGCGACCGCCGCCGCCTTCATCAACGGGCTCGCGCGCTTCGCGCTGATGTTCCTGTTCGTCTTCTACTACCAGGGCGCCCAGTCGAACTCGCCGATCGAAGCGGGCATCAAGCTGATCCCGCTCGCGCTCGGAATGCTCATCGCCTCGCCCCTGGCGGGCATCTACGCCGACCGCCACGGCTCGCGCACGCTGGCCGCGCTGGGCATGCTCGTCAGCGCCGCCGGCCTGGCCGGGATGACCACGCTCGGCGTGCACACCCCCTACTGGCAGAGCGCTCTCTGGCTCGCGCTCGTGGGCGTCGGCTCGGGCATGTTCAACAGCCCCAACACCGCCGCGATGATGGGCGCCGTCCCGGCCCAGCGCCGCGGGATCGCCGCGGGGGCACGCACGCTCGTGCAGAACACCGGCGCGGTCCTGTCGATCGCGTTCGTCCTGGCGATCGTCACCTCGGCGGTGCCCAAAGCGACGCTGTTCGCCGTGTTCTCGGGCCTAACCCACGGACTGTCCGCCCAGAAGCTTGCGCCGTTCATCGACAACATGCACGTCGCCCTGTGGGTGCTCGCGGCCACCTCGCTGGTGGGCGCAGTCGTCTGTCTGCTGCGTCCGAGCCACGTCCGGTCGGCATCGCCCGAGGGAGCGCGGGGCCGGATGCCCCGCACCAACCACATCGGGATGGAACATGCCCGCCCGGATGCGGCCCACCCCAACCCGAGCCATTCCATCTCGGACCCTGTGACTGGCCACCCGCAGAGGGTCTCATGAGCGGATCCACACCCAACCTACGGATCGGCGACGTCGCCAAGCTGGCCGGCACAACGCCGCGGACGATCCGCTACTACGAAGAGATCGGCCTGCTGCCGCAGACGCCCGCGCGCCCGTCCGGCGGGCATCGCGTGTACACGGACGCCGAGGTCGAGCGGCTGCGCGAGGTGATGCGCCTGAAAGAGCTGCTCGGAGTCACGCTCGAGGAGCTGGGGACGCTGCTCGCCGCCGAGGAGTCCCGGGCGATCGTGCGCGCGCAACTGCGCCGCGAGGACGTCGCCCCTCCGCGCCGGCGCGAGCTGCTGGTGCAGGCGCTCGGGCACATTGACCGCCAGCTCGAGCTGGTTCGCCATCGCGCGGCCGAGCTGGCCAAGCTCGAGCATGAGCTCGGCGAGACCCGCAAACGCGTGCGCCGCAAGATTCGCGAGCTGGACGCCCGCGCCACGGGTTCGTTTCCGCCACCGCCGGCGTCCCCCGACGCCCCCGAGTCCACGCCGGAGCCCGCTCGGTGAGCACGGCTCCCACCCCTTTCAAACCGGCCCCCCGCGCCACGCCGGGAGCCGACCCCGCCGTGCTGGTGGACAACCTGGTCGTCCGCTTCGAGCACATCACGGCTGTCGGCGGGGTCTCGTTCGCGGTCGCCCCCGGCGAGGTGTTCGGCCTGCTCGGACCCAACGGCGCCGGCAAGACCACCACGATCCGCGTGCTCACCACGCTGCTAGCGCCCACCGCCGGGCGCGCGCTCGTGGCCGGGTACGATGTCCGCGCCGACAGTCTCGCCGTGCGCGCCTGCATCGGCTACATCCCCCAGGCGATCTCCGTCGACGGCGCGCTCACCGCGTGGGAGAACCTCGACTTCTACGGCCGCGTCACAGGCGTGCCGCGACGCGAGCGGCGCGAGCGGATCGCCGAGGCGATCGAGACGATGGAGCTCGAGCACATGCTCGACCGCCTCGCCCGCACGCTCTCCGGCGGCATGCTGCGCCGGCTGGAGATCGCCAGCGCGCTGCTCAACCGCCCGCGCGTACTGTTCCTGGACGAGCCCACCGTCGGCCTGGATCCCAACGCCCGCACGATGGTCTGGGAGCGGTTGCAGGCGCTGCGCGAGCAGGAGGGCACGACGATCCTCGTGACCACCCACGTGATGGAGGAGGCCGAGCGCCACTGCGACCGCCTCGGCGTGATCGACCGCGGCCGCCTGATCGAGCAGGGCGAGCCCGCCGAGCTGATCGAGCGCCACGGCGTCGAGAGCCTAGAAGACGTATTCACGACCATCACCGGCCGTCCCCTCGCCGGGGAGCCCGACGAGGACGAAGGGAGGCTTTCGGATGTTCGCGCCCAGCGCCGCACCGCCAACCGCCTCGGCTGAGGCGGCCCCCCCTCATGCGCTTAGCACCGGCCCGCTCACACGCGTGGCCGAGGGGACCCTGGCGATGGCCCAGGCCGAGCTGCGCAAGCTGCGCCACGACCATCTCGACATCGTCACCCGCTCGGTCCAGCCGCTGCTGTGGCTGTTCATCTTCGGCAGCGCCGTCGGCGGCGCCCACCTGCTGAACCTCGGCCACCTCGAATACCGCGCCTACCTCGCGCCGGGCGTGATGGCCCAGGCGGCGATGTTCATCGCGATCTTCTTCGGCCTGGCGGTCATCTGGGAACGCGACGTCGGCCAGCTGCAGCGCCTGCTCGCCACGCCGCTGTCGCGCGTCTCGATCGTGCTCGGCAAGGCCGCCGGCGCCTGCGTACGCGCGCTCGTGCAGGCACTGCTGCTGCTGGCGGTGCTCGCCGCGGCCGGCATCGACGTGCGCTGGACGGTCGCGGGCGTGGTCGGGACGCTGGCGATGCTGATGCTCGGAACAGCCGCATTCGCATGCATGTCGATGCTGCTCGCGGCCGCCGTCAAGGAGCGCGAGCGCTTCATGGGCATCGGCCAGCTAATCATGATGCCCCTGTTCTTCGCCTCCTCGGCGCTGTACCCGCTGGCCGTGATGCCCGGCTGGCTGCGCGCGATCGCGCGCGCGAACCCACTCACCTACGAGGTCCAGGGGCTGCGCCAGATGCTCGTCGGCGTGGGCGGCGCCGGCGTGGTGTGGCTGGACTTCCTGGTCGTGGCCGCGTTCTTCGCGGTGATGCTCGCCGCGGCCACTCGCGCCTACCCGAAGGCGATCCTTTGAGCGTCGAGGTCAGGCCGAGTCCGGAGGGGGTGCCCGGCGCGGTCACCGATCCGGCGAACGTCCTCGGCGAAGATCTCACCTTCCCCGGCGCCTCGGGCCATCCGATCAACGGATACCTGGCTGTCCCCGCAACCCCGGCCGGCGAGACTGGGCGACCGGCGATCGTCGTCATCCACGAGGCCGGCGGCTTGGGTGAGCACATCCGCGACGTGACCAACCGCTTCGCGAATCTAGGCTACGTGGCACTCGGCGTTGACCTATACACGCGCGAAGGCGGGCCCCCGCCGATGGGCAACATACAGGCGCTGATGGCACGCCTGTTCGCGATGTCCGATCAGACCGTGCTCGGCGACCTCGAGGGGGCCGCCGACTTCCTGCGCGCCCGCGATGACGTGTCCGGCAAGGTCGGCTGCGTCGGCTTCTGCATGGGCGGGCGCTACACGCTGCTGTTCGCCTGCTCCTCCAACTGTTTGGATGCGGCCGTTGACTGCTGGGGCGGGTTCATCCAGGCCGCCACCCCTGAGGAGCGCTCGACCGAGCAGCGTCCCATACCGCCGCTGGAGCTGGCCGAGCGTCTGTCGTGTCCGTTGATGGCGGCGGTCGGCGCCGAGGACCACAACCCCTCGCCCGAGATCGGCGAGCAGCTGCGCGAGCGGGCAGCCAGGAGCGGGCAGGAGGTGACGGTAGACGTGTATGAGGGCGCCGGGCATGCGTTCTTCGCCGACTACCGTCCCTCCTACCGCCCTGAGCCGGCGGCACAGCTGTGGCAGCGGATCGTCCCGTTCTTCGCCCGGCACCTCCAGCGGGCCTGACCGCGCCCTCCGCAAGCTGCGCCGCCGGTCGTCGGCGAGGCGCCGAGCGTGCCGGGCGACGTTCGTATAGTGCGATGCGAAGAGCTGCATCCGGCGACGGCGAGGAGCTCGACGATGGAGCGCAAGTGGTGGACGTTGATCGCGGTCTCGGTGGCAATCTTCATGCTGCTGCTGGACATCACGGTCGTGAACGTCGCGCTGCCCGACATCCAGCGCTCGCTGCACTCCTCGTTCTCGGACCTGCAGTGGGTCGTCAACGCCTATGCGCTGACCCTTGCCGCGTTCCTGCTGACCTCCGGCTCGATCGCCGATCTGATCGGCCGCCGGCGCGTGTTCGTCCTCGGTCTCGTCGTGTTCACGGCCTCCTCGGCCGTGTGCGGCCTGTCCACCACGCCACTGATGCTGAACCTCGCGCGCGCCGTGCAGGGAACCGGCGGGGCGATGATGTTCGCCACGGCCCTGGCGCTGCTCGCGCAGGCGTTCCACGGCAAGGAGCGGGGGACGGCGTTCGGCGTGTTCGGCGCGGTCACGGGGGGAGCGGTCGCGATCGGGCCGGTGCTCGGCGGGGTCATCACTTCGGGCATCGGCTGGGAGTGGATCTTCTTCGTGAACGTCCCGATCGGCGTCGTCGCGGTGTTTTTGACGCTCACTCGCGTGACGGACTCGCGCAACCCGAACGCCGGCGGCGTGGACTGGCCGGGCCTCGTAACCTTCTCGGGGTCGCTGTTCCT
Organism: uncultured Solirubrobacterales bacterium; assembly: GCA_963755165.1. Lineage (GTDB taxonomy): Bacteria > Actinomycetota > Thermoleophilia > Solirubrobacterales > Solirubrobacteraceae > Palsa-744. Next base: position 1,610,053 of record CAVWIT010000003.1, read on the forward strand.
GCTCGTGTACGCCCTCGTACAGGGCAACGAGCGGGGCTGGGGCTCGACGGAGATCGTCTCCTTCCTGATCGGCGCGGTCGTCCTGATGGTCCTGTTCGTCAGCGTCGAGCTGCGCCAGAGTCAGCCCATGCTCGATCTCTCGCTGTTTCGCCGCCCGGCCTTCAGCGGCGCGAGCATCGTCGCGTTCACGCTGTCCGCCTCGTTCTTCGCGATGTTCCTGTACCTGACGCTCTACATCCAGGACGTGCTCGGCTACACGCCACTGCAGGCGGGGCTGCGGTTTTTGCCTTCCACCCTGCTGTCCTTCCTCGTGGCGCCCATCGCCGGGAGGTTGAGCGTTCGTGTCCCGGTGCGCCTGCTGCTGGGCTCCGGCCTTTTGCTGATCGGCATCGGCCTCGTGACGATGACCGCCGTCGACGCCGCCTCCAGCTGGACCGCACTGATCCCCGGGTTCGTGCTGGCCGGCGCGGGCGTGGGCCTCGTCAACCCGCCGCTGGCCTCCACCGCCGTCGGAGTGGTGCCGATCGAGCGCAGCGGGATGGCCTCGGGAATCAACTCGACCTTCCGCCAGGTGGGCATCGCCACCGGGATCGCCGGCCTGGGCGCGGTCTTCCAACACAGCGTCACCCAGAGCACCACCGCCGCGCTGTCCGCCGGCGGGCACGCGCACGAGATCCTGAGCTCCGCCCACGGCCGGCTGGGCACGCTGCTTCAATCCGGCGAAGTCACCCGGATCGCCCACACGCTCTCCCCCGGGGCGCGCACCGCCCTGGAGCACGCTTATCGCGTGGGGTTCACCCACGCGTTCACGACGATCGCCGCGATCGCCGCTGCCGTCGCGCTCGTGGGAGCCGCACTCGCATTCGTGCTGGTGCGCACGCGCGACTTTGTCTCGGCCGGAGAGCCGTCGCTCGTCCACGAGGAGCCCGAACCTCTGGCGAGCGCCGCGAACTGACGCTAGCGGCGCCGTCCTCTCCGGGAGGAGCGCCGATCAGCCGGACGGCGGCGAAGGCGAAGGCGAGGGCGAGGAGGGCGCTTTCCTCGCCTCATATCCGGCGCACGCCGTGACTGGCAGCCGCGGGTAGCGCGGATATGCTGGGTCGGTGCGCGAGCGCGCACACAGCGAGAACACCGACCCGCGCGTGTTTCGTACTTCGACCTGGTGCTCGCAGGAGTCACACAGCCCAGCCCCGCACCAGGACGCGGCAGGTGCGACGGACAAGAGGACATGACCGCAGCGTAGTGCCCAACGCCCAGGCCGCACACCGAGCCCAAGCCGCACCCCAGCCGACTCCCAACCGACCTGCCTGCAATAATCGTTGACTGTACAACTATGCCGACTTTCTATCGACTACTCGGATTCCTGCGTCCCTACAAGCGCGGCATGATCATCTCGTGGTCGCTGGCGAGCCTCGCGATGGTGATGACCGTCGCGCTGCCCGCCCTGACGGGCCGCGCGGTGCAGATCATCGGCACCGCCGCTCAGCACCACCATGCCGCCGCGCGAGACGAGCGCACGCCACGAACTGACGCTGATCGCCGCCGCGATCGCGCTCGCTCGTGCTGTCGCGCTGGGGGTTCATGTACTGGCGGCGGATGGTCGCCGGGCGGCTCTCGCTCGGCGTCGAATACGACCTGCGCAAGCTGCTCTACGGCCACCTGCAGCAGCTCGAGCTCGGCTTCTTCGACCGCCAGCAGACCGGCCAGCTGATGTCCCGTGCGACCGTCGACCTGCAGGCCGTGCGCTTCTTCCTCGGCTACGGGCTCGTGTTCATCCTCCAGTCGATCCTGACGATCGTGCTCGCGGGGACCGTGATGATCGTCATCGAACCGCGCCTCGGCCTGATCTCGCTCGCGCCCGTGCCGTTCGTCGTGCTGATCTCCTACCGCTACGGCCGCCGCGCGCGCCCGGCGATCCAGCAGACCCAGCAGCGCATCGCCGAGCTGACCGCCGACGCCGAGGAGAACATCTCCGGGGTGCGCGTCGTCAAGGCGTTCGCCCGCGAGCCGCGCCAGCTGCAGCGCTTCCAGGGCAGCGTCGGGCGCGTGTTCGGCCAGGCGATGGTGGCGACCCGCCTGGAAGCGAAGTTCAACCCGATGATCGGCTTCCTGCCCCAGCTCGGCCTCGCCGCCGTGCTGTTGATCGGAGGCAACGCCGTGATCCACGCGCACCTGACACTCGGTCAGTTCACGGCGTTCTACCTGTACCTGAACATGCTGATCGCCCCGATGCGCACGCTCGGCGTGATCCTCAACCTCGCCCAGCGCGCCACCGCCTCGGGCGCGCGTCTGTTCCAGGTCCTCGACCGTCCCCCACGCCTGACCTCGCCGCCCGGGGCGCCACGGCTGCCGGCCGGCAACGGGCACGTGCAGCTACAGGGCGTCACGCTGCGCTATGACGAATCCGACGACTTCGGCGCGAGCTACTCGGCGACGGGCACGTCAAACGGGAACTCCCCAGCCCACGCCGCGCGCGCGGTGCTGAGCAACATCGACCTGGACGTTCCCGCGGGGCGCACGATCGCGCTCGTCGGCGCCACCGGCTCCGGCAAGACCAGCCTCGTCTCGCTTGATCTCGAGGCTGTACGACGTGAGCGCCGGGCGCGTATTGCTCGACGGCGCCGACGTATGCGAGGTGGACCTGCGCTCGCTGCGCCAGGCCGTCGCGGTCGTCAGCGACGACCCGTTCCTGTTCTCGGAGACTGTCGCCGAGAACATCGCCTATGCGCGGGCGGGCGGGCCTCCGGTCCCGCGCGCGGCGATCGAACAGGCGGCACACCGCGCTCAGGCCCACGAGTTCGTCGAGCGGCTGCCCGACGGCTACGACACTCGCGTCGGCGAGCGCGGCCTGACCCTTTCCGGCGGACAGCGCCAGCGCCTGGCGATCGCCAGGGCGCTGCTCGCCGACCCGCGCGTCTTGATCCTCGACGACGCGACCTCCTCGGTCGACGCTTCCACCGAGCGCCAGATCAAGCTTGCGCTCGACGAGGCGATGGCCGGACGGACCACGTTCATCGTCGCCCATCGCCTGTCTACGATCGCCCTGGCAGATGAGATCGTCGTGCTCGAGCGCGGCCGGATCGTCGCGCACGGCAACCACGAGGAGCTGCTGGAGGTCTCGGAGCTGTATCGCGAGATCGTCGAAAAGGGCCTTCCCGATCAGGTCTTCCTGACAAGGGAGCTGCCTCGCGAACGCGAGGTGAGCGGGATATGAGCGCGCACGGCGGCGCACGGATGGTGGGCGGCGGCGGCCCCGCGCGCTCGCAGTGGGCAGGGGAGCGGGCAGCGAAGGGCACGCGGGGACGCAACCTGCGCGGCCTGCTCGCGTTGCTGGGCCCCTACCGCCTGCGCGTGAGCGCGATGTTGACGGCGCTCGTGCTCGGCACGGCCGCCTCGCTGGCGCCGCCGCTGCTGGCGAAGGTCGCGATCGACGAAGGCATCGACCGCCACGACACCCACACGCTCGTGCTGGTCGTGATCGCGTTCCTGATCTCGGCGCTGCTCGTCTGGGCGATGACCTACGCGCAGACCTATCTCGTCGGCTGGGTCGGCCAGCGCGCGCTCGCGGATCTGCGCATCCGCATCTTCACCCACCTGCAGAGCCAGCCGATCGGCTTCTACGAGAGCCGCCCCGCCGGGGTGCTGATCTCGCGCATGACCAACGACGTCGAGGCGCTGGAAAGCCTCGTGACGGACTCGGTGGTGACGCTGTTCCAAGCCGGCCTCACGCTCGTCGGGGCGGTCGGGGTGCTGCTGTTCCTCGATCTGAAGCTGGCACTGCTGACGTTCTGCGTCGTTCCGTTCGTGCTCGCCGGCTCGATCTGGTTTCGGCTCGTCTCGGCCGGCGCGTTCCGGCGCACGCGGGAGACGATCGGCGCGATCACCGCCTACCTGCAGGAGACCCTGTCTGGCATCCGCGTGGTGCGCAGCTTCGGCCAGGAGCCCCACCACGAGGCGCGGTTCGCCGAGCTCAACACTGAGAACTGCGACGCGAACATGGTCACGGTGCGCCTCAACGCCGCCTACTTCCCGACGGTGGAAATGCTCTCTGGCGTCGCGCTCGCGCTGATCGTCTTCTACGGCGGCTACCAGGCGCTCGAAGGCCACATCACCGCGGGCACCGTCGTCGCGTTCGTGGGGACGCTGTCGTACCTGTTCGAACCGATCCAGCAGCTGTCCCAGCTCTACACCACCTACCAGTCGGGGATGGCGGCGCTGGAGAAGATCTTCCAGTTGCTGGACGTAACGCCGAACCTGACCGATCGGGACGGGCGCGATCCCGCTGGATCGCATCCGCGGCGAAGTCCGCTTCGAGGACGTCTCGTTCGCCTACAACCAGAAGACGCGATGGTGCTCGAGCAATCGACCTGACGATCCCGCCCGGCCAGACCGTCGCGCTCGTGGGAGCCACGGGAGCGGGCAAGTCGACGATCGCCAAGCTCGTAGCGCGCTTCTACGACCCGAGCAGCGGCCAGGTCCTGATTGACGGGCACGACCTGCGCGAGGTCTCCAGCGACTCGCTGCGCTCGCAGATGGGGATCGTGCCACAGGAGGCGTTCCTGTTCTCCGGCACGATCCGCGAGAACATCGCCTTCGGCCGTCCCGACGCCGACGCGAACCAGAGTCCGCGAGGCCGCGGCAGCGGTCGGCGCGGCGGAGTTCATCGCAGAGCTCTCCCACGGCTACGACACCGAGGTCGGCGAGCGCGGCGCGCAGCTATCCTCCGGCCAGCGCCAGCTGATCGCGTTCGCCCGCGCGCTGATCGCCGACCCGCGCATCCTGATTCTGGACGAGGCGACCTCCAACGTGGACCTGCACACCGAGGGCCGCATCGAGGCCGGCCTGCGCCGCCTACTCGCGGGCCGCACGTCGATCGTGATCGCGCATCGGTTGTCCACGATCCGCCAGGCCGGGCGCATCGTCGTACTCGAGCACGGCCGCATCGTCGAGCAGGGCACCCACGACGAGCTTGTTTCAGCGGGTGGGCGCTATTACAAGCTGTATCGAGACTGGGCCACGCAGGCGGCGGCGTAGGCGGCGTCGAAACGCGCCACGCCTGAGACAAACTGGGGAGCCTGGACTCGAACCAGGACTAACGGGGCCAGAACCCGTCGGGCTGCCGATTACCCCACTCCCCAACGGGGGGTGGCTGAGTATAGAGCCCTCGAACCTGGCTTTCTCTGCGTTCATTCTGCGCTCAGTGAGCCACATCGGGAGCAAGGACTTGGGCGACATCTGTCCGCAGTGTATGCGAACATATGTTTGTGTCTACGACCCGCCGACGTATCAAGATGCTGTTGGACGAGGGCCTCTCGATGGCGGAGGTTGCTCGTCGTATGGATCTGGCTTACAACACTGTCTGGTATCACCGAGAGCGCTTGCTGCTGCCCGATGACCGCTCAGCGCATACAACCGATGACGAGATACACGCCGGTCCGTTCATGGTGCCCGTGAGCACCAGGGGCGAAGTTCGTCGACTGCTCGAATCTGGGCATTCGCGCGCGGAGACCGCTCGCAGATTGGGAGTCTCAAAGTCAACTGTCTCCTATCACGCACGACGGTTAGGGATGGAGATCGATGAGCGCGCGGCGCGCCGCTACGACTGGAGCGTGATTCAGCGCTATTACGACGCCGGCCACAGCGTGCGCGAGTGCCGAGCAAAGTTTGGGTTCAGCAGCGCAACATGGTGCCAGGCGGTCAAACGAGGGGACGCAGTGGCGCGTCCAACCGAGATGCCGATCGAGAAGCTGCTGGCCGGGTCGAGAAGCCGGAGGCACCTCAAGGGACGCTTGGTGAAGGCCGGACTGCTCGCCATGCGTTGCCGCGAGTGTGGCATCGAACGATGGCGCGGACAGCCGCTGACTTTAGAGCTTCATCACATCAATGGCAACGGAAGGGACAACCGCCTGGAGAATCTTGCCTTGCTCTGCCCCAACTGCCACAGCCAAACCGATAGCTGGGGTGGGCGCAATAGCGAGCGTGTCCCCTGTCCGCGGGTCGTGTCAGAGCCAGCCGGCGCCTGCACTCTCGACAAGTTAGGCGAGCGGGCCGCCTGACCCGCCGAGGCCGAGCTACTACGCCTGCGCGGGGCTGCCGTTCGGCGCGAAATAAGCGGTGATCGACTCCTCGAGGCCCGGGTCGAGGACGAGCAGGACCTCGTCGCCGTCCTCGATCACCGTGTCGGGCTTGGGCACGAAGCCGGCACCGTCACGCAGCACTGAGATGATCAAGCTGCCCTCCGGCAACGCGATGTCAGCAACGCGCTCGCCCACTACCGGCGCTTCCGAGCTGACCTCGAGCTCAATTATCTCCAGGCGCTCCTCTTCCAAGGCGAGTAGGTGCACGAGGCCATAACGGGGCACCTCGTGCTCGATCAGGCGCAGGATCAGGTCCGTCGCCGACACGGCGGGCTGAATCCCCAGCAGCCTGAAGTGGTCGTGGTTACGAGGGTTGTTGACGCGCGCGATGATGCGATCGCACAGGTACTTCTCCTTGGCGACCTGGCACACGAGCATGTTGTCCTCGTCGTCGCCCGTGACCGCCACCACCAGGTCGGCACGCTGAATCCCGGCGCGCTCCAGCACCCACAGCTCGGTCGCGTCGCCGTACTGGACTGCGTGCTCGAACTCCTCCTCGATCGCGAGGTAGCACGAGCGCGAGGACTCGATCAGCGTGACTTCGTGACCCTTGACGATCAGCTCGCGGGCCAGATTGCGCCCGACCTTGCCGGCTCCGACTACGATCGCGTACACAGTCCGGCCTCAGGCGTGCTCTGGTTGCAGCGCGCTCTCGAACATCTCGATCGCGTGCTTGGTCGGGGAGATCGTGTCCAGACCCTGTTCGCCGTACCAGTTGGCACGCGCCGGGTCCATCACCCGTGCGATCACCTTCTTCACACCGAAGCGCTTTTGGGCGATCTGGGCGATGATCAGGTTGGTGTTGTCGCCGTCGGTCGAGGCGATGAACACGTCCGCGCGCTCGATTCCGGCCTGCATCAGCGCGTCGATCTCCAAAGCGGTGCCGACCGTGAACTGGCCCTCGGCGTCCTCCCAGCTGCGGCTCTGGCCGGCGTCCAGGCGCTCGTGTGAGAGCGGATCCTCGTCGAGCACCGACACCTCGTGCCCTGCGGCCAGAGCGGACTTGGCCACAGCCGACCCGACGCGTCCCGCGCCCACGATCAAGACGAACATGGGCCGGAGATTAGACGATGGAAGCCGCGTGCTCGTGGATGTCGTCACCGGCGGCCGGCGCCGTGACGATCACGCGACAGCCGGCCTTGGCCACGACGTACTTGGTGACGTCTCCCACGAAGTCCTCCAGCGGCCCGCCCCGCCCTCCCAGGCGCGCGCCGCCACGGACGCGCGAGGGCTCCTCGGCGGCGAGCACGATCGCCTCCACCCCGCGACGCCGGGCCTCATCGACGATCGCGTACCCCGCGCGCCTGGTTCGCACAGTGGCCGTGGCCACCTGCACGCCGGTGTACTCCTCCCCCACGGCCTTGGCCCGCGCCAGCGCTTGGCGGGCATGCTTGACCTGGGCCTCTGGCAGACGCGCGTCGAGCGGCAGCGACATCGGGATCACGAACATCCACACGGCCTCGATCGTCGCGGTGTCGATCGCGGCGTCATCCGTCTGCTCACCGGCAACCAGCAGGGCGGCTGTCTGCACGATGTCGTCGTCCAGGCTGGTGCCGAGCAGCGGCACCAGGATCGAGCCGTAGTCGCGTTCGGGTGTCGGCTCGGAGCGCAGGATCTGAGGCGAGACCGTCACTCGCCGCAGCAGCGAGGTCTCGTCCGCCCTGCGGTAGACGACATACAGCGCGACCCCCACCGCCATCCATCCCAGACCGACGTAGCGCGCGGGTTCGTGCACGACCATCACCGCCAGCCATCCCACTCCGGAGGCGAACGCGCCGAAGACCGCCGGCAGCGGCAGCGCGCCGCCTCTAAACCTGATCGACAGCGGCACCTCGTACGGGCGATCGCGATCGGGCTCGGAGTAGCGCAGCTTGCAGATCGACAGATGAGCGATCGTGAACGCGAGCATCGCCCCGAACGCATACAGCCCAACGAGGAAGTCGAGGTTCTCCGACGCGGCGAGACCGGCCGCGATCAACCCCGCGAGAGCGATCAGTACGTAGGGGGTAGAGCGCTGGGGGTGCAGCCGCCCGAGACCGCTGGGGATCTGACGATTGGTCGACAGCGAGTACGCCAGCCGTGAGAGCCCGAGCATCGCCGAGTTCGCGGCCGCTAGGAGCGTCAGCGTGGCCAGCGCTCCCACCAGGTATCTGAGGCTCTGCGCCAGCCAGTGCGGATGCACCTGCGTGACGATGCCGATCACCGGGTCGTTCAGATAGCGCGTGGCCAGCTCGGTGTGACCGTCATGCACCGGCAGCGCCGTGACCGCCACGACCGCTATGCCCACATATCCGAGCACGACCGTGGCAGTGCCGCTCCCGACCATCTGGCGCAGGCCCGCACGACTGATCCGCACCTCTCCGGCCAGGCCGGCAGCGGACTCGAGGCTCGTGAACACGATCGCGGCGATCGTCAGCGCAAACACGAAGGACGACCAACTCGGCGCACTGCCGAGATGAATCGGGGCGAGCAGTGTGTGCGGATCGAAGAACAGCACCAGCCCGAGCACCACAATCAGCAGCTGCAGCGCCAAGTCGCCGATTACGAGCATCCCGATTCGCCGCGCGCGGCGGCCGCCGAAGCCGCGGATGTTTGCCAGCACGACCCATCCGATGAACGCGAGCGACAGCAGCAGCGCCTCCGTGCCGTTGCCGAGCGGATGCCAGAACACGCGTAAGTACTGGGTCGCCGAGTAGGTCGTCACGGCGATCAGGATCGTGTAGTCCAGCAGCACCGCCCAGCCGGCGATGAAGCTGACGAGCTCATTGAACGCGTACCGCGCAAACACGGTTGCCCCGCCGTGATCCTGGTGCAGCGAGGCCCCCTCGACATAGGTCAGGGCGGTCAGCGCAAAGAACAACGCCGCGAGCAGGAACACGACCGGAGTGAGACCGAGCGCGTGACCGGCGATAACGCCCAACGAAAAGTAGATCGCGCTGGCCAGTGAGGTGTAGACGATCGCGAACAGCCGCGGCGAGCCGATGCTCCGTCTGACGATCACCCGCGAGCGCGCCCCGTTCGGATGCCGCGGGGTGCTCACGTTTCCCGGCTCCCGGCTTCCCTACCCCGGCGCGCCTGCAGATACAACCGTCCCACTCCCGCAACGATGAACAGCACCCCGAGCAGCAGCCGCGGCGAGACGATGCCCCCGCGCTCGCCAGCGGCCTGCACGATCAACGCCACGCCGATCGCCACCATCAGCAGGGACAGCACGAACGTGCCCGCGCGGTGAGCCTGTCGGCCGGTCATCCTTCGCTGAGCTTACGCCGAGGCTCGGGGAACCTCACCGGTCGTCAGGTGATCAGCGGGATGATCAGGATCGCGACGATATTGGCGACCTTGATCATCGGGTTGATCGCCGGTCCGGCCGTGTCCTTGAACGGGTCACCCACCGTGTCGCCGGTCACTGACGCGGCGTGAGCCTCAGACCCCTTGCCGCCGAACGCGCCGTCCTCGATCAGCTTCTTGGCGTTATCCCAGGCCCCGCCGCCGGCCGTCATCAGCACGGCGAAGAAGAAGCCGACCACGATCACGCCGATCAAGAGGCCGCCGAGCGCCTGCTGGTCGATCAACCCGACGATCAGCGTCAGCCCGATCGGCAGCAGCGAGGGCAGGATCATCTCGCGCTGGGCGGTCCTCGTTACGATGTCCACGCACCTCGCGTAGTCGGGGTCTTCGGTGCCTTCCATGATCCCCGGGTGCTCGCGGAACTGGCGGCGCACCTCCTCGACGACCGCGCCGCCGGCGCGACCCACGGCCTCGATCGAGAGCGAGGCGAACAGGCACACCATCAGCCCACCGAGCAGCAGTCCGATCAGCACGGGCGGTTCGTTGATGCCGAAGGAGATCGCATGGCCGAGCTTGTTTTCGAGTTCTTTCTGGAAGCCCGCGAACAAACCAACCGCCGCGAGCACGGCGGAGCCGATCGCGTAGCCCTTCGTGACGGCCTTCGTCGTGTTCCCGACCGCGTCGAGTCGATCGGTGACCTGACGCACCTCCTCGGGCAGGTCGGCCATCTCGGCGATCCCGCCCGCGTTGTCAGTGATCGGACCGAACGCGTCGAGCGCGACGATCAGCCCGGTCAGCGAGAGCAGACCCATCGCCGCCACAAGAATCCCATAGATGCCGGTCACGCCGCCACCGGCGAGCTTCCATGAGCCGAGGATGCCGAGCACGATCACGAGCGCCGGCAGCGCGGTGGCCTGCAGCCCCGAGGAGAAGCCCTGGATGATGTTCGTGGCGTGGCCGGTGATCGACGCCTTCGCGGTCTTCTTCACCGGCGAGAAGCGCGTCGAAGTGTAGTATTCGGTTAGTCCGAACAGCAGCGCCGTCACGGCGATCCCGATCAGCGAGCACAGGTACAGGTGGCTCCAGCTGGGCGTATTGACGGTGCTGCCGACGTCTTTGAACGTCAGGTTGCGCATCAGCCAGTAGGTGATCGGGGCGAACGCGGCCGCCGCAATCACGCCGGAGACCACCAGCCCCTGCAGCAGCGCGCGCTCGACGTTGTCAGATTTCGTGCGCACGGCGAACGTGCCGATGATCGAGGCGATGATCGCCACGCCGCCGATCACGAGCGGATACAGCACGACACGCGTGGACTCGTGAAATGTGAGCACGCCGAGCAGCATCAACGCAATCGCGGTGACCGCGTAGGTCTCGAACAGGTCGGCCGCCATCCCAGCGCAGTCGCCGACGTTGTCGCCCACGTTGTCGGCGATCGTCGCCGGGTTGCGCGGGTCGTCCTCGGGGATACCCGCCTCGACCTTGCCGACGAGGTCGGCGCCGACGTCCGCGGCCTTAGTGAAGATCCCGCCGCCGAGCCGGGCGAAAATCGAGATCAAAGAGCCTCCGAAGCCGAGGCCGACGAGCGCGTCCACCGCAGTTTTGGGGCTGTCGTTGAAGAACGAGGTCAGCGCGCCGTAGTAGCCGGCGACGCCGATCAACCCAAGCCCCACGACGAGCAAGCCCGTGATCGCGCCACCGCGGAAGGCGACACTGAGCGCCTGGGAGACCCCGCCACGCGCAGCCTCCGCGACGCGTGCGTTTGCGCGCACCGAGACGTTCATGCCGATGTAGCCGGCCGAGCCGGACAGCATGCCGCCGATCGCAAAGCCGCACGCGACCGCGATGTTCAGGCCGATGGCCAACGCGATAAACACAACAACGCCGACGGCGGCGATCGTCGTGTACTGACGGTTCAAGTAGGCACGCGCGCCCTGCTGGACGGCCAGCGAGATGCTCTGCATCTTCTCGTTGCCCGGCGACAGCGCGAGCAGGGATCGCGTGGTCAGCAGGCCATAGGCCACGGCACAGGCGGCGCAAGCGAGGGCGACGACGACCCCGTGGTTCATCAGAAAGCTGCTCAACAGAAAAATCCTCCGCGGTCTGATTGGCGTGCCGCGCGAGGATCGCGCGCACATTTCTCGCCTGATCCGTCGCTCCTCACATACGATGAGCGCGCTATCCGGCGTAAACGCGCGCGCAGTCTATCGTGCTCGCCGCCAGAGCGGCGGCTGGGAGAGGAAGTTGATGTATTACTTTGGCCCGCTGTGCTCTTATGTATTTACAGTCGGTGTATACGATGGCGCACAGTCGGAGAAATTAATGTATTACTTTTGGCCTGCTGTGCTCTTATGTATTTACTGATCGATACGATGGTAAACGCGTCACTGAATTTTCAATACACATCCTCAGCGCCCCGGCACCCACAGCCTTCCGCTTGACTCCGCCGGGCCGGGCCCCTTCGGCTTGGGCTCCGCCGGGCCGGGCCCCTTCGGCTTGGGCTCGGCCGCGGAGGACTCCTGTGGCTTGGGTCCCGCCGCGGGAGGAGCCTGGACACCCTGGGCGCCGGTCTGATTGGCGGGCGCGCTCGTCCCGGCCTCGCGCGCGTAGGCCATCTGCAACTGTGACAGCGCGTCGCGCAGGGGGCGTATCTCGTTCGAGCGCCTGCGCTCGAGGATCGGCAACAGCGCGCGCGCACCGTCGATCGCGTCGCGCACCTGCTCCAAGTCGCGCACCCCACCCGCCGGCTGCTCCCCTCCCGCGGCCGAGGGCTGCAGCCGATATGCACCGATATTCAGCAGCGACACCGCCGCCTGCAGGATCATGTCCGCGCTCGAGATGCGACTCATCTCCGCTTCGTAGGCGGCCCGAAGCTCCTCCTCGCTCGGCTCCCCCCGCGCGTCGCTCGCAGCGGTGGGCTTGCTCTCAGCGGCGCCCGCGGACGGGTCCTGTGCGTCACCCGCACCCGCCGGCCGGCCTGCTGGCGGCTCCTCGCTCGCCGCTTGCACTGGATCGGTGCTCACACCGTCACCTCCTCTGAGGGCTCGTAGGAATAGGTCTGCCGAGTCTCCGCCACCGAGGCCGCGAACACCTCCTCGCGTGAAGCGCCCGCCTCGATCATGCGCCGCTGGCGCTGCGCGCCGTTGCGCTCGGGGAAAACCGGCTCGATGCCCAGCTCGGCACGAACCGGCGCCGTCCACGCGGCCAGTCGCTCGATCGTTTCGCGCGCCGGATACTCCTCGCCACGCTCCAGGTCTATCAGCCGCCCGTCGAGCCCGTAACGGATCGCCCGCCACATGTTCTCCTCGATCAGCCGTGGCGGGCGATCGGTGAACGGAGCACCCTCGTCCACGTCGCGGATCGCCTGCGCGATGCACGCGACCATCAGCGCCGCGAGCGCGTCGGACTCCTGCGCGCTGGCCTGCGCGTCGCAGATGCGCACCTCCACGGTACCGAAACTGAAGTGCGGCCTGACCGACCACCACACCTGCGTGAACTCGACGATCGAATGCGTCCGCACGAGCAGCTCGATGTACTCGCGGTAGGACTTCCAGCCCCCGAACGCGTCGGGAACGCCGCAGCGCGGAAAGCTCTTGGTGAAGCTCTGTGTCCGCGCCGAGTGCAACCCAGTGTCCCGCCCGTCCAGGTACGGCGAGTTGGCGGAGATCGCCAGCAGCAGCGGCAATACCGGCCGCAGTCGGTCACACGCGCGCACCGCGCGGTCGATGTCGCGCACGCCCAGGTGCACGTGCAGGCTGAACGTGTTGTTGCGCTGAGCCACATACTTCAGCCCCTCCTCGACGCGGCGGTAATGCTCGGTGTCGATGATCTGCTGCTCGCGGTAGTCAGCCCACGGGTGGGTCCCGGTCGCTCCGAGCACCACGCCATGCGCCTGCGCGAGCGCGAACAGGCGCCTACGGTGCTCGCGCTGGCGCTCGAGCGCATGATGCAGATCCCCGCCGACGCCTGAGATGATCTCGATCTCCGAGGAGATCAGCTCGCCGGTGATGTGCTCGTGCAGCAGCTCCTCGCTCTCCGCGGCGGCGCGCAGCTCCTGGAAGCGCGGCTCAAGCTCAAGTGTCTGCGGATGCAGGATCGAGAACTCCTCCTCCACGCCCACAGTGAGATCGGGCGCCTCGGCGAATCTTTCAGCCGCTCTGTCTAGGTCCAGACTGGTCATTGAGTCGCAGTTCTACGGGTTGACTGTCAACTAAAAAACAGCTGCCACACGACGACTCAGGTCAGATAGAAGTACAGCGCGTAGAGCAGATCCACCGCGGGACTCGACGTGTGGACGGTCACCTCCGGCGGCACGTCCAGCAACGACTCCGAGTAGTTGAAGATGATCTTCACGCCAGCATCGACGAGCTCATCCGCGAGCTGTTGCGCGGCAAGCGTGGGTACAGCCAAGACGCCGACGACGATGTCCTCGTCCTCCACCACCTGACGCAGCTCGCCGGTGTGGCGCACAACCTGGTTGCCGACAGTCGTCCCCACCTTCGTGGGGTCCACATCGAAGATCGCGACCACACGGAACCCGTGGTCGGCGAAGATGTCCGAGGAGGCGATCGCCTTCCCCAAATGACCCGCGCCGAGCAGCGCTATGTTGTGCTGACCCGCCGTACGCAGGATCTTGCGGATCTGCGACACGAGCGCCTCGACGTTGTAGCCGACCCCGCGCTTGCCGAACTTCCCGAACCCGGACAGGTCGCGGCGGATCTGGGTGGAGTTCACGTGCGTGTAGTCCGACAGCTCCTGCGAGGAAATCGTCTCCTTGCCCATCTTCTTGGCCTGCGTCAGCACCTGCAGGTAGCGCGAGAGGCGCGCCGCGACGCCAAGCGAGAGCCGCTCACCGGAGAGCGCGCCGTCGCGCTCCGCGCCGTCTGGATGGATCGTCGAATGGGCCGTCGGCTCGCGATAGGTCATCGTCGTGACTCTAGACGTTTGCGCGGGATCTGCTCATTGTGGCCGTTCACCGGTCGCGTACGCGTCGAGCCCCAGGTACGCCGGATACTCGATCCGCTGCCCGAACCGCGCCGCGGCGGCGATCATCGCCGCGTTGTCGGTGCAGAGCTCGCGCGCCGGCACGTGCACCGTCGCTCCGAGCTCTTTCAGCCTCCGGCGCAACTCGCCGTTGGCCGCCACACCGCCCCCGACCGCGAGGCGGTCGAGCCCGGTCTCCCGCAGCCCCCGTTCGGCGCGCACCATCAGGCTGTCGACGATCGCCGCCTGATATGAGGCCGCGAGGTCCGCCGCCCGCGCCTTGACCTCACGCGCAGACATGTCACGCAGCCGATACAGCAGCGCGGTCTTCAACCCGGCGAACGAGAACTCCAGGCCCTGCTCGAAGGTATGTCTGCCCGTCCCCTTGCCGCCGCGCCCGCGCTCGGCGCGCGAGCCGGGAAACGCGAACGCCTGCGGATCGCCCCCTGCGGCCAGCCGCTCCAGCGCGCCGCCGCCCGGATAGCCCAGGCCGAGCATCCTCGCCCCCTTGTCGAACGCCTCGCCCGCGGCGTCGTCGAGCGTTCGCCCGAGCACCCGAAACCCGTCGTGCGCGGTCACGTGGGTCAGCAGCGTGTGCCCGCCGCTGGCGATCAGACACACGAACGGCGGTTCGAACGCGTGACCATCCCCTGCGCGCGGGGGGGTGATGAAGTTGGCCGCCACGTGACCCTGCAGATGATCGACGGGCGCGAACGGGAGCTCCCTGGCGGCCGCCAGCGCCTTGGCCGTCGAGAGGCCCACCAGCAGCGCCCCCACCAGGCCCGGGCCCTGCGTGGCCGCGACCAGCTCGATCTCTGAGAGCGTCCTTCCCGCCTCGCCCAGGGCCTGCTCGACCACGAGGTTCACGAGCTCGAGATGGTGACGGGAGGCGATCTCGGGCACAACGCCGCCGAAGCGGTCGTGCACGCCCTGCGAGGAGACCACGTTCGAGCAGGCCCTCCCCTGCGCGTCGAGCACCGCGGCGCATGTGTCGTCACAGCTGCTCTCCAGCGCCAGGATCATCGAGTTGCCCGGGCCGGCATCCGGCCGGCTCTGGGGGGAAGAACGGGCGCCTGCGGGCGCCGGCCGTTGCAAGCACCGCCGCTCATACGGGACCGGGATTGGGAACGTCGTCCAGGTGACCTGCCAGCGTCGCGGGAGTACGCCACATCACCAGCGCGTCCTCGCCGTTGTCCTGGTAGTAACGGCGCCGCAGCCCGGCGGCGCGGAAGCCCTCGCGTTCGTACAGTCCGATCGCGAGCAGATTGGAACGGCGCACCTCCAGGGTGTACCGAGCGCTCTCGTCCCCGACGCGCTCATACAGCTCGGCGAGCAGCGCCGAAGCGACGCCCCGGCGCTGGTGCTCGACAGCGACCGCGACGTTCATCACGTGCCAAACGGTCTCGTATCGGGAGCAGATCAGATACCCGATCAGCCCCCGCCCGCGTCCGGCGGGGAGCGTCGCGGCCAGACAGATCCCCGACTGCTTGGACAGCTCCAGCACGAACATCGCCAGCGACCACGGCGTCGGGAACACCTGGCGCTCGATCGCCATCACCTGCGGCAGATCGGGATATTCCAGGCGTCTGATCTCCACCTCACGCGCATCGTCGATCCCGGGCTCCGCCGCTTGCGGTGAGCTCATGCTCTCGCTCCGTCTGTCGCGCCGGCGCGCTCGGACGCGATCTCCGCGTCGGGCCTGCGTCGGTAGTCGGGCAAGACCGTCTCGATCGCCTCCACCGTGGCGGAGCTCGCCGCGAGCTCGCAGATCGTCCCACCGCTCACCTTGTGCAGTCGCGAGCCATCCCCCGGCGTCTGTGCTCCGAGCGCTTCAAGCTCCTGGCGATACAGGACCGCCCCATCTCCCACCGCGATCCATTGGGCGATTCGCTCGCCGGCCCTCGCCGCCGCGTCATTCAGGACTTCGCCGAGATCCACGGGCGCGAGCGCTCGTGCGGCGACCAGCTCGCGCGGGGAGTCCGGTTTGTGATCCATCTTTGACCCACCCCCGGGCGCATAGGCGGCGGCAAACGCCTCTCCTCGGCGGGCATCGATCACCGCGAGGATTCCGCGGTCCTCCCGAGCCATCGTCCCCAGATCCCCCCTCTTCTCCGCTTCGCACATCGCCGCCACCAGAGCGAGCGCACGCAGGCTGGAAACACCCACGAGCTCGACCCCCAGCGACTGCGCCAGGCCGCGGGCGCTCGCCACGCCGATGCGCAGGCCCGTGAACCTGCCTGGCCCCACCCCAACCCCGATCCGGTCGAGCGCGCTCCAGCCGACCCCCGCCTGCGCGAGCAGCTCTGCCGTCATCGCCAGCAGCCGAGTGGCATGACCAGGACGCTCTCGCGACCCGGGGTCATCACGAGCCTGCAGTGTGGTTCCGTCCGCCAAGCGCAATCCCACGGCGGTTGACAGCGTGGCGGTGTCGAAGCCGAGCACGATCATCTCGATGCTCTCCCAGATCGGGGCTTCCCAGACGGTGAGGCGCGCAGCTCCACCACCTCGATCCGCCTGCGATCCCCGCCCGCGTGCGCGAGCGTCACACGCAGGCGAGCGTTGTCCAGCTCCGAGCCCGCCGCCTCGGGCCACTCCACGAACGCGATCTGACCCGAGCCGAGATAGTCGGCCAGCAGCTCCGGGTCCTCGTGCTCCAGGCTCTCCAGACGATAGAGATCGAGATGTGACACCCTCACGCCAGCGCCTCGGTAGCGGTGGCCGATGCTGAACGTGGGGCTCGTCACTGGGTCCGAGACGCCCAGAGCCCGCGCCGCGCCGCGCACAAGCGTCGTCTTGCCCGAGCCCAGCTCACCCGCGAGGAGCACCACATCACCCGCGTTCAGAGCGGCCGCCAGCTCGGCGCCAAAAGCCTCTGTCTCCCCCGGGTCCGAGGTTTCGACGACGCGTACGGTCACGACGAGACTGTAGAGCCAACCAACGTTCTGAGCCTTACAGCCCTACAGCCTTAAACGCGACCGGCCCGCGGGAGAGGGAAAGCGCGGGCCGGTCGTCACTACTAGGGAGGATGGAGACAGGCCCGTATCGGCACACATCGCCGTGAGCTTTAGGGCCCTGGACAAACTTTTTCGACGCCTCCCTCGAATCCCCTGCCTGCAGCACTTCTCCGGGAAGGCCCTGCCTGCAGAGTTTCTCCGCAAAGACGATGCAATCGTGCTGCCGCCTAGGAGCCGCCTGGCGTCAGAACAGATCCAGCTGATCCGCCTCGGCGGCCCCGGAAGCGTCCGCTTTGCCCCGGTCAACGGCCTGCATGTCCGCCCGGACCTCCGCGAGGTCGATGTCGTTCAGCTCCGGCTCCGGCGCCTGCGGTGACCACTCCGGTTGCTCGGGCGCCCCCAGCGCGAGCAGCTCCGGTAGCCTCGCGAAGTCCTCGCGCAGGGTCTCCAACATCCGCGGCGTGTACAGCGCGGCGGCCGGATGAAAGATCGGGTACAGCCGCACCGCCCGCCTGCCCAGCGTCAACACCTCCGGCTGACCGTGCACGCGCGTGATCCCGGTGGGATCCTCACGCAGCAGCTTGGTCGAGAAGTTCCCGAGCGTGCAGATCACCGTCGGCTGAATCAGCTCGACCTGGCGGTACAGGTACCCCTTGCAGTTGTCGATCTCAACCGGCTGCGGATCGCGGTTGGCGGGGGGCCTGCACTTCAGGACGTTCGCAATAAACACCTTCCCGCGTGTCATCCCGATCTCCCCCAGCAGCGTCTCCAGCAGCTTGCCCGCCTGTCCCACGAACGGCACGCCCTGCTCGTCCTCGCTGGATCCCGGGGCCTCCCCCACGAACATCAGCTCCGCATTGGCGTTTCCGGCACCGAACACCACCGTCTTGCGCGTCGCCGCCAGCTCGGCGCAGCGCACGCACTGCTGCGTCTGCGTGTACACCTCCTTGAGCGCCTCGCGTCGCTCGGAGGCCGACAGCTTGCTCTCGTCGGAGGTCACGCCCAGATCGTACGCGTTCGTCGCACGGCAGGTGGTCGGGTTGGCCGAGCGATGCCGCGGTGGGACGCGACGCCCGGCACCGTGTCGCATCGCGTGTGATCTTGCGCACACACCGTGCCACGCGCCGCGACCGGCGCTATGCTTAATCGCGTCGCGACCGGTATCCCCCAGGGAACTGGACCGAGCACATGAACCACCTCGACCCCTGCCCAATCCGCCGATGAGGACGCTGCGCTCCGTGGGCGATCTGCGAGCCGCGCTCGCGCCGGACCGGCGCGCGGGCGCCACGATCGGGCTCGTGCCGACGATGGGCGCCCTGCACGAGGGCCACCTCTCGCTGATCCGCCGCGCGCGGGAACAATGCGATCGGGTCGTAGTCTCCCTGTTCGTCAATCCATCCCAGTTCGACGAGCACGCCGATCTCGATCGCTACCCCCGCCAGGAGGCCCAGGACGCCGTGCTTGCCGCGCAAGCAGGCGCCGATCTGCTGTTCGCCCCCTCGGTCGAAGACGTCTACCCACCGGGATTCGCCACCTCCGTCGAGGTACTGGGCGTGACCGACCTGCTGGAGGGCGAGGCCCGCGGCACCGCGCACTTCCGGGGCGTGAGCACGATCGTCACCAAGCTGCTCTGCATGACCCAGCCCGACATCGCCTTCTTCGGCGCCAAGGATGCCCAGCAGGTCGTGGTCATCCGCAGGCTCGTCACCGATCTCAACCTGCCCGTCCGCATCGACGTCTGTCCCACCGTGCGCGAACCCGACGGACTGGCCATGTCCAGCCGTAACGCGCTGCTCGATCCAGACCAGCGCGAGCGCGCGCTGGCCCTGCCCGCAGCGTTGCGCGCCGCCTCCGAGCTGGCCGGCGCCGCTGAGCGCTCGGCCGAGACGCTGCTGGCGTGCGCCGCGAGCGCGATGGTCCCATTCGGCGTCGCTGCCGAATACCTCGCGATCGTGGACCCCGACACGTTCGAACCGCTCGAGGAGCTCGAGGAGCCAGCGCTGCTCGTGCTGGCCGCGCGCCTCGGCGCAATCCGTCTGATCGACAACGTCACCTTGTATCCCATCTTGCGACCCGTCCCCCAACCGATCATGCAACGCCCTTCCAACCACACGTTGCCACCTGTTCCCCAGCCGGCCATGCGACCACCAAATCCTAAGCAAGCTGACCCAAGAGAGGCTCAAGTCACATGCAGCGCGTGATGCTCAAGTCCAAGATCCACCGGGCAACCGTCACCGATTGCGACCTGCACTACGTGGGTTCGATCACGATCGACCCCGACCTGCTGCAGGCCGCCGACATCCTCGAGTACGAACAGGTTCACGTGGTCGACATCAACAACGGCGCCCGCTTTGAGACCTACACGCTCGCCGGCAGCAGAGGATCGGGAGAGATGAAGGTCAACGGCGCCGCCGCGCGCTTGGTCCACCACGGAGACACGATCATCGTCATCTCCTACGGCCAATACGACCAGGCCGAGCTGGAGCGCCACGAGCCTCGCGTCGTCCACGTGCAGGCGAACACCAATCGCATCATCACGATCGACCACGAGGTGGCGACCCTACTCGCGTAGGGCGTCAACCACATCAGAGAGGAACCACATGTCCAGCCACACCTCCCTCCAAATCCCAGCCGACCCCGGCCATCTGCCGATGACGCTGCCACTGCTGGCCGAAAAGAAGCGGCTTGGCGAACCGATCGTGATGGTCACCGCCTATGACTATCCGAGCGCTCGCGCCGCCGAGACGGCGGGCGTTGACCTGGTGCTCGTGGGCGACTCGGCCGCGACGACCGTGCTCGGCTACAACTCGACCACCCCCGTGGAGCTGGACGACATGCTCGTGCTCGCCCGCGCCGCCCGCCGCGGCCTGCACACTCCCCTCTTGATCGGCGACCTGCCGTTCGGCTCGTATGAGGTCTCAGACGAGCAGGCGATCACAAGCGCCCTGCGCATGGTCAAGGAGGCCGGCTGTGAGGCCGTCAAGCTCGAGGGCGGCGGACCCTCTTCGGTCAGTCGCGCCCGCGCGATCGGCGCCGCGGGCATTCCCGTGATGGGCCATGTCGGCCTCACTCCCCAGACCGCGACCGCACTCGGCGGCTGGAAGGCTCAGGGCCGTACTGCGGCGAAGGCGGCACGCATCGCCGCCGAGGCGCTCGCGCTGCAGGACTCCGGCTGCTTCGCGCTCGTGTTCGAGGCGATTCCCGCAGCCGTCACCGAGGAGCTGATGCCCGCGATCGAGATACCCGTGATCGGCATCGGCGCCGGCCCCGCAACCGATGGGCAGGTGCTCGTGTTCCACGATCTGCTCGGCATCCGCGACGGCCTCGGAGCACGCTTCGTCAAGCGCTACGCCAACCTCCAGGACGAGATGAACGCGGGCGTTGCCGCCTACGCCGAGGACGTGCGCTCACGGCGCTATCCCGGCCCCGAGCACACCTACTCGATCGACCCCTCCGAGCTGGCGGAGCTGCACACGCTGCTGAGCTGAGACGGGACATCATCGATCGGCGGGATGGCTGACAACGGGGGAACCGACGGCACGACCGGTGGCCATGGGTGCCGTACCTGCATGTTGATGTTCTTCCTTTTTAACTGCGTATAACTATTGTCATACGCACCTCTATAGAGATTGTTCTTCTTTTTAACTGCGTAAAACTATTGTTATACGCACCTCATATTCTTTCCCTGCCTCCGGGATCAGGGACAGGCGATGGCTAGGGCGCAGCCATGCCCGCCTTCCGACGATCCACCCGGACTGCCGCCGGAGGACCCAGAGCCGCTGCCCGATGAGCCACCGGGCGTTTCCGCCGGCGCTCCCGGCGTTTCCCCGCCGCCCGCCGGGGTTCCCGAGCCTGAGCCGCCCCCGGTGGTGGACCCGCCCGAACCGCCACTCGGTGGGCTGGGCGTAGAAGTTGTCGAAGTCGGCGTCGTGGCCGGCGGCTGCGGTGACTGGGTGCCGCCCGCCGGCGTGGCCGGCGTCGAATGCGAGCGGTGTGTGGATCGGTGGTGGGTCACCCGGCGGGCACGGTGAACCGCCAGCTTCGGGATGCTCGGCTGACCGCTGCCGCCGTGCGCGATTGCGGCGAGCGCGGCGCCATGATTCCCGTCAAGCGATGCGCTCACTGGAGCGCTGGCTCGATGGGCGTGCCCGATCGCATGAGCGCGCAAGTGTCCGCCGGCCTGTCCTGTCGTCGTGGAGCTCAGCGCCGAGGTCTGAGAGTGCGGCAGAGCACGGTTATCGGGTGCGAGGCTCCCAACCAGGACCACAACCAGGATCCCACAGAGGATCGCCCCCAGGAGCGTCCACCGCAGGCGCCGGCCCATCGGCCCGCGTGCGCTCACCACACTCAGCGGGCGTATCCGCCGCGTCGCCGCCCGAGTCCGTCCGCTCACACCCTCATGGCCGGCGGCGGCAATGTGCGAATCGATCGCGGCCGGGGGTGTCGAGGACGGCGGCGTGATGGCGGGTGTCGTGCCGTGCGTGACGCCGGCGGCGGTCAGGTGGCTCCAGTCGGCCCCCACGAACCGCGCGGCGCGCGCGATTGTCGTATGGCGCAGCCAGGCCAGCGGCACGATCGGCCCAAGCGCCCGGTAGGACACGCCTGCCTCCTCCATCGCCGCGCAGCTCAGGCGACAGGTGTCGCAGTCGGCCACGTGCATGCGCAGCCAGTCGAGCTCCTCAGCGCCGCTGCGCTGATCGTCTTGCCGGCGCACCAGCAGCGGAAGCGCGCGCTCGCAATCGGGTGAGGACGCCGTGATCGATTCCAGCGCGTCGCCCCTGATCAGATCCCGCAGCCTGATTCGCGCGCGCGAGATGAGCTGTGCGACGGCGTTCTCGTTGCACCCCACGATCTCACCGATCTGCTCGTAGGAGAGCTGCTCGAGCTCTCTCAGCGCGAGCACCTCGCGCTGGCGCTCGGGGAGTCTCGCGTTGGCCGCGCGCACGTCCTCGCGGGACGCGGCCAGCAGCGCCGCCCTTTCGGGGTCCCCTGCGACGTCGCCGGGCTCGCCCGGATGCCGGCCGGCCAGCGAGGCGGGACCGTCCACAGCCCGATCGATCCCCTCCCCCACCGGTTCGGTTCGCCGCCGGGCGGCGATCGTGTCGTAGCACGCGTTGCGTGCCGTCGTGAGCGCGTAGGCGACGAAGTTCACCTCACGGCCCTCCAACGCGGGCAGACGCCGCAGCAGACGCATGAACGTCTCCTGCGTGGCGTCACCAGCCTCGTCGGAGGTGCCCAGCATCCGCAGGCAGAACCCGTATACACGACGCTCGTGCCGGTCGTACAGCCGCGCGAACGCATCGCCGTCGCCGGCGATCGCCAGCTTTGCGAGCTCGCGGTCGTCGAGCGCGACGCGGGAACGTGCGCTACTGGGGCGTGCGGTCGATATCGCCATGGCCACCTGCTCACGGCGATTCTCCCACATCGTGGGGACCGCGGCGGGCCATTGTGGGGATGTCGAGCAACGGGTCATCTCCTCTGGTCGTCTCCGCACCCCGGCCGGCGCCGGTCGTGTGAGCGTCATATGTGAAACCGAACTTCGGGCCCTTACTTACGCGCTGGGTCACACGTTGGGCGCGGAGCCCCGGATCGCCTCCGGAAAAGTTTGTGGCCGCGGCCGTAAGGAACCACGGTGAAGGCGGTTGAGGGGGCACAACACACAAACGGGCAACCGCCCAAACCAAGGAGGTCACACGATGTGCAAGATCCGCTCATATCTCATTTCGGTCGCCACCACCACGCCGATCCTCGCCCTGCTCGCTCTGGGCGCAGGCGCGGTCGGCGCCAACGCGTACTGGACTCCCGCTCACGCCGGCCGATCATGGACGATCGCTCACAGCGCACGCGGACACCACAGCCGCCACAAGGGCCACGGCCGTCGTAAGGGCAAGCCCTCGCTGCTCAGCGGCTCACAGGGCAACACGGGCCCGCAGGGCAAAACCGGTCCTGCCGGCCCGACCGGTCCACAGGGGCCGAAGGGCAACACCGGTCCCATCGGTCCGCAGGGGCCGGGGGCGATCGAGTACACCTACGACTCGACCGCCCCAGCAGCCACCGAACAGAACACGCCGCTCGGGCCCAGCGGGCCATTCAACCTGACCGGCAGCTGCGTCCAGCTCGGCCCCAAACTGGTCGCGGTCACGCTCGGCGCGTCGAACTCCAACTCCGTGCAGTTCGATCAGACGCGCACCGAAGAAGACGAGGGCATCCCGGCATTCACCACGTTCGCACGCGACACCCAGCCTCAGAGCCCTACGCCGACCGAACTGTTCGGACTGGCCAGCACGTCGCTGGGCACGGCGGAAAGCTACGCCACCGGGCGCCTGACCGTAACCTCACCCGTGCACGGCAAGCTCGAAGTCTTCGAGTACGTCTCGGAGGCGAGCAACATCTGCCACATCTCCACCCTCTGGACTCCCGCCTCCTGACCCACACCACCCAGCCGCCCCGGCCATGTGGCGTCGGGGCGGCCTCGGGACCTATCCGTACTGGACCCGCTCGATCACCCGCGCCGGTGCGCCGGCCGCGATCGAGAACGGCTCGATGTCGTGAGTCACAACGCTGTTCGCCCCGATCACACAGCGCTCGCCAATCGTAACGCCGCTCGTGACGACGACGTTCGCCCCCAGCCAGCAGTTCTCGCCGATTCGCGTCGGCCCCTTGGACTCAAATCCCTGCCAAGGCACGGGCTTGTCAGGGTCGTCGTAGCGGTGGCTGGAGTCGCTGACGAAGCAGCCGTTGGCGAGCAGGCAATGATCGCCGATGTCCACCCTCTCCTGGGCGGCAATCATCACACCCTGGTTCAGGAACGTGCCCTTGCCGATCCGCACCCACGCCCGATCGGGAGCCGTGATCCACACATTCGGCTCAAGCAGCGCCCCCACCCCGATCTCCAGCCGGCCCTCGCGCAGCGCCTCGAGCACGTTGCCGTGTACCGGCCAGCGCACGAACGCTTCGCGGCGCATCAGCTCCCAGTGGATCCGCGCACGATTCCACGGCAGCGAATTGCGCTCGTACCAGCGCCACTTCTGCGCCCACTGCCGGGCTTGGCGCGCGAGCTCGCCGGACCGCTTGCGCAGGTCGGCGTCGAAGGACTCCATCGAGGTGGGAGCGGCCTGCTCCCCGGGGCTCACGCGGCGGCCTTCGCGCGGGGCTTGCGCCGACGGCCCGTGTTCGGCCCGGAGCCGTTGACCGAGCCGCTCGGGAGCGACAGCATCTTCGCGAGGAACTGCCCGGTATGCGACGCCGGCTCGCCCGCAACCTCCTCGGGGGTGCCCGCCGCGATCACCAGACCGCCCTCCTCTCCCCCCTCCGGGCCCATGTCGATCAGCCGATCGGCACACTTGATCACGTCCAGGTTGTGCTCGATCACGACCACGCTGTTGCCAGCTGCAACCAGTCGCGCGAGCACCTCCAACAGGCGCTGCACATCGGCGAAGTGCAACCCCGTCGTCGGCTCGTCGAGGATGTACAGCGTGCGCCCGGTCGCGACCTTCGACAGCTCCGTGGCGAGCTTCACCCGCTGGGCCTCCCCGCCGGAGAGCGTCGTCGCGGGCTGGCCGAGCCTGACATAGCCGAGACCGACCGCGTGCAGGGTCTCCAGGCGGCGGCGCACCTTCGGAATGTGCTCGAAGAACCGCAACGCCTCCTCGACGGGCATATCGAGCACGTCGGCGATGCTCCTGCCCTTGAACCGCACTTCGAGCGTCTCGCGGTTGTAGCGCTTGCCATGGCACTGCTCGCACGGCACATACACGTCGGGCAGAAAGTGCATCTCAATCTTGATCTGCCCGTCCCCCTTGCACACCTCGCAACGCCCCCCCTTGACGTTGAACGAGAACCTCCCCGGCTTGTATCCCCGCGCACGGGCCTCCTGGGTCTTTGCGTACATGTCACGGATCACATCGAACAACCCCGTATACGTGGCCGGATTGGAGCGCGGCGTGCGCCCGATCGGAGACTGGTCGACCGCAATGACCTTGTCCAGCTGATCCAGCCCATGAATCGCACGGTGGGACCCGGGACGCTGACGCGCGCGATGCAGGCGGTTCGCGGCCGCCTTGTACAGCACCTCGTTCACGAGCGTGGACTTACCCGACCCCGACACCCCCGTCACGCACGTGAGCACACCGAGCGGAACGTGCACGTCGATGTCACGCAGGTTGTTCTGCCCGGCGCCGAGGATCTCGACGTAGCCGCCCGGCTTGCGCCGCCGCGCGGGCACCGGGACGCTGAGCGCCCCGGACAGGTACTGGCCGGTCAGCGAGCCCTTCACGCGCTGGACTCGCGCCGCAGTGCCCTGCGCGACGATCCAGCCGCCGTGCTCGCCCGCGCCCGGGCCCAGGTCGACGAGATGGTCCGCTGAGCGCATCGTCTGCTCGTCGTGCTCGACCACGATCACGGTGTTGCCCAGGTCGCGCAGCCGTTCCAACGTCGCGATCAGCTTGGAGTTGTCGCGCTGATGCAGCCCGATCGAGGGCTCGTCGAGGATGTACAGCACACCCACGAGCGAGCTGCCGATCTGCGTCGCCAGGCGAATGCGCTGCGCCTCGCCCCCGGACAGCGTCGAGGCGGCGCGGTCCATCGACAGGTAGCCGATGCCGACGTTCTCCAGGAACCGCAATCGCTCTGAGATCTCGCGCAGGATCAGCCGCGCGACGTGCCGGTCGGTCTCCGACAGCTCGACCTCCTCCAGCCACTTCAGCGCCCGGCGCGCCGACAGCGCCGTGAAGTCCTCGATCCGCGTGCCCGCGACGAGCACCGCGCGAGACTCCGCCCGCAGCCGCGCGCCGCCGCACGCCGGACAGGTGCGCAGCGACATGTACTGCTCGATCTTCTCTCGCGTCCCCTCCGACTCGGTCTCCTTGTAGCGCCGCTGCAAGTTGGAGACGATCCCCTCATACCGGGTCCCGTACGAGCGTCTGCGCCCGTAGCGGTTGCGGTAAGAGATCTGCAGCTTCTCGCCGCCCGTTCCATACAGGAACACGTCGCGGTCCTCCTGCGCCAGCTGCACCCAGGGCGCGTCCAGATCGACGCCGTAGCGCTCGAAGATCGCCTCCGCGACCTGCTCGTAATAGTTGGAGACACTCCCCGACCACAGCGCGATCGCGCCCTGCGCGATCGACAGCGACGGGTCGGGCACGAGCAGCTCCGGGTCGATCTCCATCTGCGAGCCCAACCCCGTGCAGCGCTCGCACGCGCCGTGGGGCGAGTTGAACGAGAAGATCCTCGGCTCCAGCTCCACCAGCGACGGCCCGTGCTCGGGACAGGCGAACCGCTCGGAGAACGTGAACACCGTCCCCGCCCGTGGCACCTCTCCCGGGACGATCTGAGCAGTGGCGCCTCGTACACCCTTGGCGCCGGTCGCGCGTGTGCGCCCCGTCGCCGACGATGCTTTCTCTCTCTCCCCCCCATCTTTCTCTCTCTCCCCCCCATCTTTCTCTCCCTCCGCCCCATCTCCAGCTCCCGGGGTCACATCCCCGTCCCCGGCTCCCCCGACGATCTCGATCTCCACGAGCCCTTCGGCACGGCCCACCGCCGTCTCGATCGAATCGGCCAATCGCTTGCGCAGGTCGTGGCGCATCACCAGACGGTCCACAACGACCGAGATGTCGTGCTTGTAGCGCTTGTCCAGCACGATCGACTCCTCCAGCAGGCGCACCCGATCGTCGATCTTCACCCGCTGAAACCCGTCCGTTCGCAGTTCGTCCAGCAGCTTGCCGTACTCCCCCTTGCGCCCGCGCACCAGCGGCGCCATCACCATGAACCGCGTGCCCTCCCCCAGCTCCATCGTCTGGTCGATGATCTGCTCCGCCGACTGACCCACGATCGGCCGCCCGCAGATGGGACAGTGCGGCTTGCCCACCCGCGACCACAGCAGCCGCAGGTAGTCGTATATCTCCGTCACCGTCCCCACCGTCGAGCGCGGGTTGCGCGAGGTCGTCTTCTGGTCGATCGAGATCGCCGGCGAGAGCCCCTCGATCGAGTCCACATCCGGCTTGTCCATCTGCCCCAAGAACTGACGCGCGTACGCCGACAGCGACTCCACGTAGCGCCGCTGCCCCTCGGCGTAGATCGTGTCGAACGCCAGGCTCGACTTGCCCGAGCCCGACAGCCCCGTGATCACCACCAGTGCGTCCCGCGGCAGCGTCAGCGAGATGTCTTTGAGGTTGTGCTCCCTGGCGCCGGAGACGACGATCTGATCGCTTGCTGGCATGGCTCACGGCCATTGTATTCGTACCCCTCCCACCCAAACAGACGTTCGATCCCGACTGACCCCTTGACGATATCGACGGGTCTGGCCGAGCGACATGCATCGAAGCACTGATCAAGGCCGCCGACACCGACGACTACTTCGACCTCGTCCGGTTCGCCCGAGGCCAGCCCGTCAGCTGACCACCCGCGTTGACCCACGTGCGGCGCACATACCAGGCGCTGGGGCTCATGCCGTGAACGCGTACCCAGCGCCGAAGGCCATCTCTGACGGCCGCGGGCTCGCCGCCGCTCTTGAGCCACGCCTCGAACACGAAGCTCGCGGACAGTTTTGTCCCGTGAGCTACCAGCCAGCAACGGATCGGTTCGCGTACGAGCTCCAGATCCCCGCCCGCCCGCAGCCACGCCCTGTAGACGAACTGCGCCACCGTCTCGGCCCGGCCGTGCTCAGCCAGCCACGCGCCGATCGCATCGCGCGCGAGCTCGACCTCGCCCGTCGCGTCAAGCCAGGCCGCATAAACGAATCCCGCACACTCGGCGCCCGCATTTACCGCAAGCCACTGCACCAGCGACTCACGGACCAGCTCCGGCTCGCCGCCCGTCTGGAGCCACGCCCGATACAGGAAGCTCGCCCGCGTGCTCTGCGCATGGGCGCCGAGCCAGCGCGCGACGGGCTCGGCGATAACCCGGATCTCGCCGCCCGCCCTCAGCCAGGATGCGCAGACCGGGCCCGCCGCCTCGACCTGCGCATGACCCGCCAACCAGCGCTCGAGCGACTGTGCGACAAGCGCCGGCTCGCCACCATTCTCGAGCCACATGGCATAAACGTTGTGCGCTTCGGCCCCATCGCTCGTGTGCAAGGCCAGCCAATCGCAGATCTGCCCCGAGAACGCTTGCACCTCGCCACCGGCCTTCAGCCAAGCGCGGTAGACATAACCCGCCACCGGATCATCGCCATGGAGCTCGATCCACGCGCCGATCGCATCACGCACGGCCTCGACCTCGCGCGTCGCGTCAAGCCAGAACGAATATATGAAGCTCGCGTTCTTGGCGCCTGCATTCACGGCAAGCCACTCCATCAGCGACTCGCGGATCAGCTCTGGCTCGCCACCCGCCCGCAACCACGCCTCATACACCAAGTATGCGCCCGCGTGCCCGCCCCTGGCCAGCCATCTGCGCAGCGGCTCGCGCATCAGCTCCGGCTCCTCGCTGGCTAACACCTCGCTGAAGCTCGGCGCAAAGGCTTCGCCGGCGCCAAAGCAGAGATTTGCGCGGGAAGCCGAGGAAGTGAAAGTATGTGTTCTGGCAAGCATCCATCCAAAGCTACGCGGCGCTTGGGACGGTACTCTGAGGCGGCGCGTCCGTCCCGACATGAGCCACCTCGAGGCTCGCGCCCACCAGCGCTCCGCCCTCGCACTCCGCGGCCCGCACCACGCGCTCGGGATTGCGCACCCACAGCGCGCCCGCGATCCCGCCCAGCGCGACCAGCACGGCGGCGATCGCCAGCCCCAGGTGAAAGCTGTGCAGCGACGCCGCTTCGGCGGCGCTCAGCACGGCGCGGGCCTGGCGCGGAGGCAGTCCGTGGACGGCAGGCAGTCCCAGCGGCAGGCGCTTGGCTTCGCGCACGGCTCTGCTCGCGGCCGGCCCCAGCGCCGTGCCGGCGAGATCGGCGTCCAGCGAGGAGGCGAACGCCGCGGCGATCGCAGCGCCCACCGCCGCCGTGCCCAGCAGCCCGGCGACCCGCGCGACCGCGTTGTTCACCGCCGAGGCGATCCCTGCCTGCGAGCGCTCCGCCCCCGCGAGCACCGCCGCCGTCAGCGGCGCCACCGTCATCGACAGCCCAACCGCGAACACCAGCAGCGCGGGCAGCACGTCGGCGGCGTAATCGACCTTCACCCCCACCCGCTGGAACAGCACCAGCCCTACCGCCGCCACCAGCGGGCCCAGTCCCATGAACAGCCGCGGGCCATAGCGGTCGGCCAGCGCCCCGAACCGCCGCGAGCACGCGAACATGATCCCCGTCACCGGCAGCGTCGCCAGGCCGCTCTGCAGCGGCGTATACCCGCCCACCTGCTGCAGGAACAGCACCAGAAAGAAGAACAGCACCGCCAGTCCGGCATACATCGCCAGCGTCTCCACGTTCCCCGCCGAGAAGTTCCGCCTCCCGAACAACCCCAGCGGCAGCATCGGGTCGCGCGCGCGAGACTCGTACGCCACGAACCCCCCCAGCAGCGCGACACCCGTCAGGAGCGGCACCACCACGCCGGGACTGGACCATCCCAGCCGGGGCTGCTCGATCAGCGCGAACACCGGACCGCCCAGCCCCAGCGCGCACAACGCCGCCCCGGGCAGATCGATCCGGCGCGATCGAGGCCCTTTCTGGTTTTGAAAGTGTGTGTACCCCTCCTTTCCTTCTCCCATCACCGGCATGACAGCGGGACGCTCGGGCTGAGCAGGGATCGCGATCAGGATCAGCGCCACGCACGCGATCGTGAAAGGCAAATTAAGCAGGAAGATCCATCGCCATGACCCGATCGCCAGCAGCTCCCCACCCGCCAGCGGCCCCAGCACGGTCGCGATCCCGCCCCACGCCGTCCAGCTGCCGATCGCCGGGCCGCGCTCGGACTCCTCGAACGTCGCCACGATCACCGCCAGCGCGCTCGGCACCAGCAACGCCCCCGCCACTCCCTGCAACGCCCGCGCTCCGATCAGCGCGCCTATCGACGGCGCCAGCGCGCACGCCAGCGAGCTCACGCCGAAGCCCCCTACGCCGAGCGCGAACACCCGCCGCTCGCCATACAGGTCCCCGAGCGAGCCCCCAACCAGGATCAGCGACCCCAACGTCAGCAGATACCCGTTCACCACCCACTGCTGCGCCGCCAGCCCCCCGCCCAGCGCCCGCTGGATGTTCGGCAGCGCCACGTTCACCGCGGTGCCGTCCAGCAGCACGATCCCCGAGCCGATAATGCACGCCGCCAACGTCAACCGCTTGCGCGCGGCGACTGCGGTGGCGGGCTGGGCAGCAGCGGCCGACATCTGCCGGCACCGTATCCGGCGATCAACCGTCGATCAAGCTCCGCTTGGGACTCCTCCTGCGGACTTCGAGCTGCCGGAGCGCCCTCGGCTTTCGAACAGCCCTTCGATCGCTTCGCCGCGCTCGCCGGCGGCGTCGAGAAGTGCTGACGGCCGGCGGATCGGTCCGCTACCCTGAGTCCACATACATTGCGTAAGGCGTCAGTCTGCGCTTGAGCGACCCTCGCGGGTCGCTCGTCCTCCAAGGTCGCCAACGTGCGGCCTTGGCTACATGAACCCTGGGAACCGGTCCGATCTGTGTGGATCGGCGCCCAAGAATGCTGGAGATAACACCCAAATAGTGTTGCTCCAGATTAGGTTACGATCGAGTCGATGGTGTTAGTATGTTTGCGAACAACGATGCCCGTGACCTTCTTCAACCGCACCGACGAGCTGCAGGCGCTGGAGGATCGCTGGGCCTCCGGGCGGGGAGAGCTCGTGATCGTCTTCGGTCGCCGGCGAGTGGGCAAGAGCCGGCTGATCACGCACTGGGGAGAGCAGCGCCGGCACCTCTACTACGAGGCGACCGGGGGCAGCGAACGCGATCATCTCGAGGACATCAGTCGCGAGATCGCCCGCGTGTCGGGACGCCGCATCCATGAGGAGCAGCCACTGACGAGCTGGCGAGCCGTGTTCGCCGCGTTCGCGGAACTGCTCGCAGACGAGCCGATCCTGATCGCGCTGGACGAGTTTCAGTTCCTCGCGCGCCGCAGCCCGGAGATCGGCTCACTGGTCAACGATCTGATCGAGCGCAACAAGGACAACGCGAATCTACGTCTGATACTCGCGGGCAGCGACGTGTCGTTCTTTGAGCAGCAGGTCGTCGGCTACGGGGCGATCTCCTACGGACGTCGCACAGGTTCGCTGCGCCTGGAGCCGTTCACCTGGTCGGACATCGAGCCGTTCATCGGAGGCTGGAGCACCGAGGATCGCATCCGCGCATGGGCGGTCTACGGCGGCATGCCCTATTACCTGGACGAGCTCAATCCCACAGATGATCTCGCGGAGAACATCTTGCGCACGATTCTGCTCCCGGACGGCCTGCTGCGAGAGGAGCCGGAGTTCCTGCTCGCCCAGGAGTCACGCATCCGCGAGCGCGACACCTACATGTCCACCTTGCGCGCGATCGCCGCCGGTCACACCCGCCTGGGGGAGATCGCGCAGCGAATTCAGCGCAGCCCCAACGACGCCCGCTCGTTCCTAGCGACACTGGAGGACATGCGCCTCGTGCGCCGTCGCTACCCTGTCACCAAGCAGGGCGGCACAAAGGTGTTCTACGCGATCACAGACCCGTTCCTGCGCTTCTGGTTCAGATTCGTCGCCCCCTACGAGAGTCGCCTGCAGACCCGTGAGTCCGCCCGCCGACACCTACACGAGACCGTTCTGCCCGAG
Source organism: uncultured Solirubrobacterales bacterium (assembly GCA_963755165.1). GTDB lineage: Bacteria > Actinomycetota > Thermoleophilia > Solirubrobacterales > Solirubrobacteraceae > Palsa-744. The sequence goes on from CAVWIT010000003.1 coordinate 1,642,088, forward strand.
CTGGAGGAGTTCGTCTCCCGGGACGCCTTCGAGGAAATCTGCCAACACTGGGCGCTTCAGCACATCCCCGAGGCCGCCGAGGTCGGACGCTGGTGGGGCTCAAAGCGCATACGCACCCCAGAGGGCCTGCGCACCCGCCGATACGAGGCCGACATGGCCACCATCGACGCCGATGGCGACATCCTCGCGCTCGGCTCGTGCAAGTGGAGCAACGCCCTCCACGGCGCCGGCGAGCTCGACAAGCTCGAAACCGTGGCGCGGATGCTGGACATCGATACCCCGCCGCTCTACTTCTTCGACCGCACCGGCTTCTCCCCGCGACTACACGAGATTGCCCACGAACGCCCCGACGTTCACCTGATCACGACAACCGACATGAGGTGAGGCGGCGTAGCTCGATCTCCAGCTCGCCCGTGCCAGTGATCACCCAATAATGATGGTGGATGTGGCACGCTCGACGCTGCGCGAGGCACTCGAGCGGCTGCTTACAGACGAACGTCACGTCCAGCGCGACGAGCAGTGCACACCGTTTCTGCTCGACCCGTTGTTCGCCGAGTGGCTCAGACGGAGATGACCACCTTCGCGGGGCTCGGGGCTCAACAGGCCGCTGAGGACAGAACGGTGGGGCCACTTCAAGCGTCGAACCCAGGCCCACTGCAAGTGGCGACACTCAACGCCTGATCTGAGAGGGGCGAGCGCGAACGTCAGCGTTATGAGAGGTCATTCAGGAGCGCACCGACATCCAGGTCGGCCACTCCCTCCGCAGGTGAAGGGACGCGGTCGCCGGCCTTGTAAAGCACGCATCGGCCGTACCCCTCCGGGCCGGGATCGGTGCGCACCTCGACGGCCTTGCCGGGCACGTCCACGAGCCAGTAGGTCGGCACGCCGGCCCTCGCATACAGCTGGACCTTGAGGCCGCGGTCTGCTTCGTGCGAGCTGACGGCCACCTCGACCGTCAGCAGAGCGGTGCGCGGATGCCGGTTCGGGGAGGGCTCCTCGGCCACCAGCGCCAGATCGGGTTCGGGCTCGGAGTCCGGAGGGACCGCCAGCGGCAGCTGCGTCCGCAACCGCGCCTCGGCATTCGAGAAGTAGCGCTCGAGCCTTTCGATCGCCGCCGCATGGGCTGGGCTCTGGGGACTCATCACCTCGACCAGCAGCCCTTCCAGCAATTCGACCGGCTCGCCCTCCAAGGCACCGGAAGCGACCATGTGATCGTAAGCGTCGACATCGAGGCGGTGGATCGTAAGCGATTGAGCAGCGACGGTCGCCATAAGCGTCATTCTACCGCCCTGACGGCCGAACGGCCAGCCACGGGCCTGGCTGGCGCAAAGCGGGCAGGATCTGGACGTTCCTCCCGACCGGAAAAAAGATCAAGTCCCAAAAGGATTAAGTCCCTCAGCCGGGAGGGTGGGGAGGGTGTCGCGGGGCCGGTCGTGACGAAGTCGCAGACCTGCCTGGCTGAAAACTGAAAACTCACAACTCAAACCGGTTCATGAAGTGCTCGCGAGCCAGACCCGACTTCGATTGTGGCGACATTCTCCAAATGGTACCCCCGATTCCGGCGGTCAGCCGATTGCGTAGGGGTATGGTCTTTACTGGAAGCCGCCGGCGCCGGACTGCTTGCCGATCGACAGCCGTCCGCACGACCACCGTTTTCGGTCTTGACACTTTTGAGGTGAGCGCGCCGAGGCCAAGCGAGACGCGCAAGAATATGGCGATGCGCGACTCTGCGGCGGAACTGAGCTCCCACGGGTTCGCGCAGATCAACGGGCCTTTCCGGACGAGCGATGAGGCGTTCGACGTCGCGGGTGGGCTGGTCGAGATGTGCCGGCTCGAGCACGGTCTGCAACCGCTGTCGGTCATCGGTGACTTTGTGGTGCCGCCCTTGGAGGCCGGGCCGACCCGGGACTTCCAGACGTTACATTTCGACTTTGGGTTGCCGCTCGATCCGAAGGTCGAGGGGGACATCGCGCGGTATACCGCGCTCCATGTCCCGGCCGATGTCGCCGGTGTCCAAGCGGTCACGCGCTTGGTGGGCCTGGCCGCGCTGCTGGGTCAGCGCTCTTGGCCGCCGCGTGCTCAGCTTGTCGAGCGACTGACCTCTTATGGTCGAACGCACGGCGCCTGGGACGATGAGGAAGGATACGTTGAGGGAAGCCTTGCACGCATGATCGAGGCTGCCACGGCAGAGCTCCCCCCGATTCTCCCGAGCGTGAAGGTCGAGCCTGAGTTCTTATGCGGATTGGAGTTTGACAGCCTGTCCTCCGAACTGACGTTCTTTGCACGCCACGGCCTTCGTATCCATGACGTCGAGATCGACGTGCCCCTGCAGCCCGGAGAGCTGCTGGTGTTCGACAATCTGGCGGTGGCGCACGGCCGATGCGGCACGCGCCAACCCGGAGAGCTGCGTCAGCGCGTCTTCGGCCATCGCCTCCCGCCAGCGGCCCAGTGCAAGCTCCGCGACCATGTCTTGACAGCGTTCTACACGGCGCAGCCGGCGGGAAGTACGTGAGGACCCCTGGGACTAGGATGTCAGCGTGCCCACGGTGCCCGGCGAGATCACGGCCGACGAGACCGTCCGCTCTGCGCTGTCATGGAGTGGTGGCAAGGACTCGGCCCTGACGCTCTGGACCCTGCGCCGCCAGGATGTGGAGCCCGAGGCGCTGATCACGACCGTCACCGATTCCTATGACCGCATCAGCATGCACGGCGTTCGCCGCGAGCTGCTGGCCAGGCAGGCCGATGCGGCCGGCATCCCGCTCGTCGAGGTTCGCATCTGGCAGCGACGGGCAGGCGTGGCCTCTTCCCGCTGTGGGGACACGACACCGGCGTCCTGGCACGGGAGTTCATCGCCGCCGGCTTCCAAGCGAGGATCGTCAGCCTTGACCCGCGCACGCTAGACGCATCGTTTGCGGGGCGAGCATATGACGAGCAGCTGCTCGCCGATCTGCCCGCCAGTGTCGACCCCTGCGGTGAGAACGGAGAGTTTCACACCTTCGTTCACGCCGGACCGATCTTCTCCCAGCCAGTCGCCTGCGAAACCGGCGAAGTCGTCGAGCGCGAAGGCTTCGTCTTCTGCGATCTGCTGTCCACGTGACGTAGACCACTGCTGCAGCAGACCGCGGATTGATCGTCCCGGGTCCTGCGCGGTTCGGTACCTGGTCACACGCCCAACCGTGGGCGGCGTCTGGGACGGGGGCCGCTCGCCGACATGATTCGTGATCGAGCGACTCCCGTCAGCCGGCGTGCAGAGCCTGCACGAGCCCGGGGAGATCCGCGGCGGGAGCCGCGGCCAGGCGCTCGAGCCGGTGCTCCTCCTCCGGCAGCGCGGCGATATTCGGCGCCGGTGAACACGGAGCTCAACGTCCGCCGTCAGATCGTCGGGTGGGGCGCCTTCGAGCAGGAGACGTGGATGTACTCGCCGGGCGTGTACTTCCCGGCGCGCTCGCGGGAACCCGGCTAGTGCGCTATACTCCCCTTCCAAAGGAAGCGTGAATGATGATGTCCGACGATTCCAACATCCCCGCCGAGCAGCTCACCTTCGACGGTCGCCCCCAGCTCCGCGCAGACCGAGCCGGGTACATCCTCGACGGCGAACGCGTCGAGGGCTTCGCCGACCGGACCGATGTCGATGAACGAGGCCGCCGGGCGCTCGCCGAATGGGCCGAGACCTTCACACCTGAGCACCTGCAGGACGAGCAGAAGCGAATTCTGGCACAGCCCGACCCGGGCCCGTCGGACACCGAACGACAGCTGGTAAAGGGCGCGATCGAAGACGCGGAGCGCGACGTGCCGCTGGCAATCGACCTAGGCTTGTACGCACGCCTCGACGCCGAGCAGATTCGCACGATCCGGGAACCCTGGACAGTGCTCGGAGGACCACGCCGGCGGGAATACCCCCTGAACACCGGCGAGGTCGCCCGGATCACCGGCACCAGCCCAAAGCAAGTTCGAACGTGGGAGGAAACCGGCCTTTTGCCCGCCTACTGGATCGCGGGGCGCCGGCACTTCTTCTCCGCCGCCCTCGTGTACGCCTTCCTGCTCAAAGACCTGGACCGCAACGAGATCCGCGGCGCCGGGCGCATACTCTCCGCCGAGCCAAACGATCTGATACCCGAGATCGTCGCCTCCGCGATCGAGCACTCACGGTACAACGGCCATCCGGCGCGCCTGGCAAATCTGCTCTCATCAAGGATGGAGCACCAGCCGCACTGACACCAACGGGGTGCCGCTCACAAGCATTCCCCACTTCCGCTCACGGTGGCCGACAGTGGGGAGAGCCGATGGCCGTCGTCATGCCTGTCGCCGAGCGTTGAGGAGCATCGAACCTGGGGCCAGTTGAAGCGTCGAACCTGGGGGTGGTGCTGACCTCGTGGTTCGGTGGGGGGCTCCCCCATCTGTGCCCCTGCTCGAGGGGCCTCCGTGGGGTCTGCCTCTCCGAACCAGGCCAGACACGAAGTCCAAAGCGTCGGAGGGCCCGGCAGTCACAAAGCGTGAAGCTGGATGGAAGGCAGCCGGCCAGCCCCTTGGGGGGCGAAGCGATCGGCCGAGCCGACGGCGCGGCGGCGATATGAAATTGTCAAGGAACAACGCTGCGGTGCTGCGGTGAAGCGTGAAGCGGATGCTGCGGGTGCTGCGGTGGCCGATCGTTGCTCGCTGGCGGTTGGCTGGCATCTGTGCCGCTGCTCGAGCGGCCTCCGTGCTAGCCGATCCTGCGACCGGCGGGCAAACGACCAAAACCCAAAAACTGCGAAAAGCGGATGCTGCGGTGACGCGGTTACTGCACTTCGATGACCGGGTCCTTGTCGCCTCCCGTCCCGCTTCTCGAGCGAGCCCCGTTGGCAGTCGAATCACGACCGTCATCGAAGCTAGCACTCCGCTGCGATGGAATCCATCGCTGGCACCCGCCGGCGGCGCCAAAGCCAATAAACACGGGCCTTCGCGCAGAAAACTTGGCGCGGATCGGTCCTCGAGGCGAGCGGCGATCGGCAGCGGCGAAAGCGAGAAGCGGCGGCGGAAGCGGCAGGCGGCGGCGGCGCGGAGCTGGCGCATTGGCGAAGCTTCAAGGAGGGGCGGCGGAAGCGGGAAGCGGTGGCACGAAGCTGGCGCTTTGGGCGAAGCTGCAGTTGAAAGATGAAATCGGGAGGAAAACCCGCATTGGGAAATCCTCGTGTTACGCCTTCCGTCACACGTCCAGCAGCGCCATATCAGCGCAAACCACCCGCTCGGGCCGTTTGAGCGCCGGTGAAACGGGTGAGGCGAGCGGAGCGCTCGAGCCTCGGGGTAGGCGGCGCCGGGAAGCCGGCGGCCAGCCAGTGTGCAAGCGAGGCGCGCCACAAGCGCTGCACAGTCGCTTACGTCAAAATCTCAAGAAAAGACTATTAGGACATCCATGCGTGCTCTTGGGGGATATCTCGATCCTCATCCCCTCTCTGCTTTGGAGAGGACCTCCCCACCTCCCAGTTTTGCCGTGCATCGCGTGCCTCGTGCGTGAGGGGCTCATCGAGGCTTCAATATAAGATCTATTAGGAAACTCCCTCAAGGTTTGTGCAGATCCCTCTTTGCCTGTGGCCTCGAGTGAGCTCTGTCAAATGCCCTGGGCTGTGAGACTCCCTAGCCCAACGAAATCTCCTTGTCGATCCCTGAAGACCAAGGAGCTCATTCCCCCACCTGACGGTGGTCCGGAGCCCCTAACGGATACTCCAACACCCTGCGGGTGTGGAAAAGACCCTTCTCCTACCTCCGTCCATCGTCCTCGAGTCATCAGAGTCCTATCCCCTGATCACTCTCGGAGGACACCTACCATCAAAGGTACGAGACCTAAGAAAAGCGTATTAGGATATCCCTGTCTGTGTGGTTGTTTGTCGTGTGTCTCGTGTCCGGCCTCTAGTTTCTCCGTAAGGCCCCGTCCTCCCAAGTCTTCTCTCCAGCTGGCAGTCAAGTCCTCCCTAGGGATCAAGTGATCAGGACTCTCGAGGATTGGTGGATCAGAGCTCTGCCGAGGGGTGCACCCACCGTGCCGAGAGGTGCTTGCAGGCCAGGTGGTTTTGCAAACCCCCTTTTTGCCTTCGGGCCCGAGAGAGCTTTCAGATAAGTCCTTAGGAAAACGTATTAGGACATCCTCCTCTCCTGTCTCGAGTCCAGCCTCCCTGAGGTATCCGTCCTCCCTTTCCTGTTGCTCCTCCCATCACTGTCTCTGAGTGTGCCGTACACCCAAAAGAAAACGTATTAGGACATCCACAGGGCGCCCGTATCCGGGCACGGCCTGCTCCTGCGGGGCACTCACGCAAAGGATTAAGTGCCCGCCCACCCTCGTCAACAATCAGCTCCGCTACACCGAGCAGCTACCTGAAAGCCGCCATCCAAGCAGCCAAATGATAGGTGGTTAGGAGGTCTGTGGACCCTTCAAACCGCTATAGGTTGTTTTTCCAACTCCGCGAAGCGCGAGAACCGGCGGGAGAGGGGACTACGCCGGTTTCCCCTTGAACACCACCACGGCAAAACCAGTGGCGATCAAGATTAGGCGGGAGCAGGACGGCACCCACACCGTCGCCGGGGCGATCGGACGAAAGTCCACAATGACCTCGTATTAGGAAATCCCTGTCTTTCTCACACCTCTCTGCCTGTCTGCCTGTGCCCTCGGGGTGTGCCCTTTCGGTGTGGTGTGCGTCTCCGTGTTCTCGTCCTCGTCGAGAGAGACCTCTACCCAACCTCCATTTCGGCCTGCATCGCGCATGAGGGACTGGGCGACTGAAGGCTTGTAGTGGTTTTGGAAACGAAACCTAGAGAAACGTATTAGGAGATCCATGCGTGCTCCTAGGGGATATCTCGATCCTCATCCCTCCAGAACGCTCTGCCAGTCATTCTGTGCCATAAAGACCGTCGACATTAGACGGGCCGAACTGGCCAGCCGGGGTGCTGCGGTATTCCGGTGTCGTCGTCCCGTTCCCGTGCCCCTTCTCGAGAGGCCCCCGTGGGTTCTTCGACTACAGCGCAACCTAGGCACGCCTTGAGACGGAACTCTCGCGTACCGTTCTGTGCGGTGACTCAGGTGGGCATGGAGCTCAGTTCAGGCTCACCTCAAGGCCGCGCCCTGTCGGGCTGCAGGGCCTCTGCCTCTAGGCCGCCGACCAGACACGCCAGGTATTCCGTTCGCTTCACCCTCAGGAGCAGGAAATCGCCCTAGTACCAAGGGTATCCATCACAAATCTGCCATTTATTCAGCCACACAGATCTGGCCACGCGGTGGGAGCCGCTACAGACGCCGCACACCGATGCCCACGGCCATTTCAGGGTTCGCTACCAGTTCCAAGGCGCCAGCGGGCGCTTCTCTTTCCGGGCCGGGGCGATCGGACGAAAGTCCACAATGACCTCTCCTAAGCTCTCAATAAGCCGCCCTGCCAGATAGTCGAATCCAACGTCTCTACCTACTGAAGTGGAGCTTCGCGGACTTCGACTGCTTGTGACCCTTGGACGGCGTGAACGTGACCGTCACCTTCGTCGACAGCTTCCCGCCCTTCTTCTCATGCACCGTCACCGTCAACGTTTCACGACCACCAGCAGTCTTCGACGTCGAGCTCAAGCCCTTACCAGACACCTTCAGCTTGCCACCAGCAGGAACGGCGATCTTCAGCGTCACTTTGTTGCCCTTGACCCTCTTAGAAATCAAGGAAAGCGTATTAGAACAACCTTCTACTTCTATGTGGGTGTTCTGGTTGAGCACGGCGCCGTTCTGGGCGGTGATCGTCGTCGGCGCCTTGATTTCCGTCTGACACAGGTTGCCGAACGCTGCGAAGATCGAATACGGGCCCTCGGATGCTTTGAATTCGAAGCTTGTCACGGGGGCGTCCGGGACCGTCTGGAAGCGGCTGTAGGTGACGCCTCCTTTGATATCCGTGTGGCCATCGACGATGAGCTCGACGTTGTCGCCCTGGAGGATGATCTCCGTGTCCGGGAACGCCGCCCCACCGTGGCTGACGAAATACACCGGGCCCACCAGCGGGTCAGGCAGCAGAGGCGTGTGCGCGACCGCCGTCGCGATCAGCGACGCGGACGGGCAGCCAGCCGGGTTCGCGTTGAACTGCGCTTCCGGGCACGCCTTCTGCAGCGTCGTCAGACGGGAGGGCAGGACGCTGGGGATCGTCAGTTCGACCTTGTGGATGTTCGCCTGCCCACCCGTCGGGAAACCGATCTTCACGTGGAAGCTCGCTCCGTTCACTTTGCTGGTCTTACCGCTTGTGGAGGCGGTGAATTCGGGGTGGAACGGGAGTTCGCGGCAGCCGGCGGCCTGGAAGCGTGAGGACACTGCGGCGCTCGCGCCGCCGATGCTGGTTACCGTCGCGTTGACTGTCTTTGATTCGCAGCTGGTGGGGTTGAAGGTGAATTCGGGGCGGTCCAGGGTCACGCTGACGCGCTTGATGCGCAGCGGGATGCCTTTGAGGATCGTCGGGAACGGGTCTGAGATATCGGTGACGTGGCTGTCGTTGGGGTTGATGTAGAGGGCCTGGCGGATCACGACCGTTCCCAGGTCAAACGGGCCCGCGAGGGCCGGGACGATCACGGCTACGCCGTAGGGGGCGCCCTTGTAGGGGCCCGTCAGGTAAGCCTTGCCGCCCACGACGAACGGGTTCGGGCCCGGACCGCTCGCGGTCTGCACGGTGCCGAGCTGGGAGGAGGACGGGCAGCTGGGGCTCGCGTTCTCGGCGGCGCCGGAGTTGGCCGCTGCCGCCGCGATCTGGGCGTCGGAGCACTCGGCGACGCCCGCGATCTTGCCGAGCAGGCCGGTCGGCAGCGTCACCGTGAGGCCGGCGGGGGCTTCTTCATTGTCGTTGCGGGAGAAGGACAGGGTGAACGGGGAGAAGCCGCCCGCCTGGTTGCTGAGCGTGCCCGCGTGGAAGGCGGGGGTGAAGCCTGAGACGCAGCCGTTGTTGATCTGGAAGCTGTCTGAGGGGGTGGCGTCCGGGCCGGATTCGGGGGCCGACCATGGGCTGAAGTCGCTGGTGGTGGTGTAGGTACCGCAGGCTTCGGGGGTTGCGAGGTCGCCGCGGGGGCCGCCGAAGAAGTGGATCTTCAGGTCTGAGAACGGGATCTGGGGGTTATCTTTGAAGACACCGGTGATCTGGCCCGTTTCCGGGTTGGTTTTCAGTTCGCCCGGGATCTTCACGATCGTGCCGGTCGTTTCGTCGTCGATGACGATGTAGCCCGCCAGCAGGCTGTGGAACGGGTTTTCGTTCTGGGCCGCTAGATAGACCGATCCCTGCAGGGTGGTTCCGACCAGCGGGCTCGTCACCTGCACCGAGCCGATCTTCGAGGCGTCCGGGCACGCCGGGGGGGCGGCGTTCGGGACACCGGAGGCGGACATGCCGACCTGCGCCAGCGAGCAGGCCTGCAGGCCGCTCGCGGAGGACGGGTCGACCGTCAGGCCGGGAGGCAACGTGACGCTCGCGTTGCGAAGCGGCGGCGTGGCGAGCGTTTCCGGCGCCTGCGACTGGGGGATCTTCAAGTCGAAGCTCAGGCCCGTCGGGGTATCCGCGGCCGAGGTTTCCGGTTTGACGGTGAAAGCTTCCGGTTCGAAGCGCAGCGCGTTGCAGCCCGTCAGCGGCGGGGAGGTCGAGGTCATCGGTACCCAGCCGGAGGAACCAGGGCCTTCGAGATCAGGAGTCCCATCTGGGTTGAAGGTACCCGGGTGTTCCCAGGAGTCCATGTGCACCGTCGTCTGCAGCGGCGCGCCACTGCAGAGCGACGGGTTCGTGAACATCGAGACCGGGGTGCTGGCGTGTTCGCGTTCAACGTGAGGTTCTTCCACCCCCCGGTTACGCAGTTCCGCTTCCACTTCCTGCTGGCGCAGTTCGGCGTCCTTTTCCGCAGGATCCCCGTAGAACGTCACGATCACGTCGGACAGGTGGATCTCTGTGATCTCCCGGCTCGTGGCGCGCAGCACATACCCCGCCGGGGTAGGCACGACGCTGGCGTAGATGACGTGCGAGTTGTGAAGGAGATCGGCGAAGGCGAACTCCGCCGCGACGCCGTGCTCGGGCACCATGTTATAGATCCCCCCAGCGACCGCGACTTCGGTGGTGCGGGGCTCTGAGGCGATGTGCCCGACCCGCGTGTCGAGCGGACAGCCGGACGTTCCCTTTTCAGTAACCGTATTCAGCTGCGCAAACGTGCACTTCGGCGTCGCGAGCGCGCCACCGAGGAAGCCAATCGGCAGATCGACCACAGCATCCCTGAGATCGCCAACGCTGATCGATTCCCGAGTCTGGGTTTCCGGGCCGAGCCTGTACACGCTGTTCATGTCGAACCGCGTCGTGAATTCATAGGGGTGATCACCCGCCTGGCTGTCGGGCGCACCATCGACGCCCGCGGCCAGGGAGATGAACGCGTTCGGCCCGAACGGCGGGGCGAGGGAGCCCAGCAGATCGCTGGAGGAGGTGGTGGCCGCCGGCGTGCCCGAGCCGCCCTCAAAGACGCTCGCAACGCTCGATTCGCCGCTCACGGCAGCGGGCTGGACCGTCACGGCAATCTTCAACTCGAGCATCTGACCGGGCTTCAGCTGAAGTTTCGGAAATTCGCACTTCAGAGGGACCGCGTTCGGTTCGCAGTTTTTTTCTGCTGGTTCGAGTAGGTCTTCATGAACATTGTCTGAGGACAGACGGGACGTGATGGATTGCACCGTCATCTGCGACGGCAGCAGATCGGTGATCGTGATCGGGCCTTCAGCGGGCAGGCTGGGCAGGCTGCCGGAATTCGTGACCGTGACCTGATACAGATCACAGGCTGCGGGGTTTCCGATGGCTACCTGGGCTTCACAGACGGTGTTTTGAGCCGCGGAGAAGACCGTCGGCAGTTCGAAGGAATGGATCGTCAGGCGGGGAGCAGGGGTCGCGGCGGCCGAAGCGGACGTCGCGGCGCCCAGCACCACCAGAGCGGCGATGACCGGCACACATCTTTGTCCTCGCCCGCTCGCGTGCAGAGCACGCCACGCGGACTGCGTCCGCGATCTGCTTGGCCCTCGCCGCTCTGGGACCTGTTCCCCTGAGACCTGAGCTGAGAGCGACCCTTCCTGCTCCGGTCCAGATGCTTGCGCAAACAGCGAAAGCAGGGATGCACGGAGTGCTGAGAGGATCAGGAGCGCGAGCGTGCTGGAGGCTCGCTGCGTCCCTGAGCTGCTTGTCTGGCGGTTGTCGGGGCGCATTAGCTTGTCCTCCGTTTGTCGGTTGGGTTCTTCGCTGCGGCTGATCGGTTGGCTTTGGCTGTGGTGTTGTGGAGCTTTCTGGCGTACGCTTTGCAGCCCGCTTCGGTGCTCGCTGCGGGCGCTAGAATCCGCGGCATGGCGACACGTGAGCAGATCCACAAGCTGGTTGACGAGCTGGGAGAGACGGACCTCGATCCGGTAGCCGAGTTCATCGCCTCACGGGGCGAGAACGGCACCGCGGCGGAAGCCGGGAAGCCCGGCGACGTCATCGATGATTGGGGAAACCTCTCCGCGATGACCCGTGCGTCCAGCGGGCGCATGCTAAAGCGCCTTGATGACGAGGAACTGGCGGAGTTCGGCGAGACGATCGCCGACGCCTGGGGATACGAGAGTCCAAAGTGACGCGTGGTGAAGTGTGGTGGCATGAGCCGCCCCAGGAAAAGGCCCGGCCGGCCCTGATCCTCACACGCGATGAGCACATCGACCGCCAGCTCGACCTGATCGCGGTACCCACGACCCGGACGATTCGCGGCTGGGACACCGACATCCAGATCGGCGTCGCTGACGGCATGCCGGCCGATTGCGTACTGAGCGTCGGCAACACCTTCTCGGCTGAGAAGGTGTACCTCACAAAGCACATCGCCACACTTGATTCCGTGCGGATGTCTGAAGTCTGCCGGATGCTCGCCCACGCGACGAACTGCTGAGGCGTCCGCCCTGGCGCGGCGGTCGTTGGTGGAGGAGCCTATGACCGGTGAGACGAGTCCCGGCCGGCGACGCTGGGAGACATAAAGGGACATCACCTATTCCTCGCCTTGCGGGCCGCGTTTGACTTCTTCGCCCTCGAGGCCTTGCCGTAGAGCTTTCTGGCGTGCTTTTCGCACACCGCTCGCTTGTGCTTGTTGTGTTTGGTGCGGCAGGCCTTCAGGGCCTTGGCGAGCTTCTCGGCGCGGATCTGGGCGGCCGTCTTGGGCTTCGGTGGGGGTGGCGGGGTGAGGTTGGGAGGGCCGGTGAAGCTCTCGCTGGCAGGCGCCTGGCCCGCAGGCGCACCCGGAGGCGCGCCGTGACACGCTTCTGCTTCGCACGGCGGCGGCGGCTGCGGGGCCGCCGCGATGCACGGCTGTCCGCTGCTGCAGATGTGGGCGTCGTAGATGTCGAGCTGGGTATCGGTGTCCTGCGGCACGAGCTGGTCGGCCGTGGAGAAGAACACGTTGGACCCCGACGCGTCTGAGCCGAGCAGTTCGACGCCTCGCGGCGGGAAGCCGGCGCCGGCGGAGACGTCCTTGCCATCGGAGATCAAGGACACCTGGCCGTCGTGATACTCATACACGTTCTGGGCGTAGAGCGGTTCAGCTTCAAAAGTGCTCACCTGCACATCGTTCAACGCCTGCGGGGTCAAGGCGACGGGGCTCTTGAAGAACACGTAGGACCCGTCGTGGGACATCGTTGGATCTGAGCGCTGCGGCACGCTCGCAGCTTCCTGCAGTGCGAAGGGGCTGACGATGCTCGCGCCGGCGCTCAGGTTCGCGGGGTTGCCGATCCCGGCGTTGCCGTTGTCGTTGAAGCCCGCCTGGCCGACAGAGACGCGCAGGAGCTGCGCGGACTGCGCGTCGTAGCGAAACACCTGCGCCACCCCGCTGACGCTGCTGTCATCCGCGGTCAGGGCGCGACGGCTCGTGAACAGGAGGAACCGCCCATCCGGGGTCACATCGGCGCGGCCACCCCCATGTTCTGAGCCCCACTGTTCTTCGTCGGTTGGCGAGAGCACCGCGATGAAGGAGAGGCGCCCCTGGGGGTGGGCGGGGTCGCGCTCGTAGACATACAGGTTCTCGGCGCCGCCGTGCGCGCTCTGGCCCTGAGCGTTCGGCGCTTCGCTCAGCACTCCCTTCGCGACGAAGTAGACGTGGCTGCCATCGGGGAGCTCGCCAGCGTCCCCTGCACCCGCGGGCCACCGTTAGGATCGGCGGAAACATCGATCAGACGCCGCTTGGCCAGCGCTTGCGATTCGGTCAGCTCCTGGCAATGAGGGCATTCCCACATATACAGATTGCAGCCACTCGCTTCACTGGTCGCAGCTGCGCAATTGAACGCGGTGTCGTCCTTTGAGGGGTCCTGGCTCGCGCCGTCGGTCAACTGCTGGGTGTCGGTGAAGAGGACCCTCGCGCCGTCGGTGGAGGCACCTTCGAAGTTGGCATCGCGGGCGTCGGCCTTCTCGTTGAGGATGCTCGTGTTTTCTTCACAAGGTTTGGTCTTGCAGGTTTCCGGGGTGGGCCCGGAGATCAGCATGGTGTGCGCACGCCCGGCTTCTTCGCCGTCGATGCGGGCGTACAGCTCCGCGGCGGGGACTTCGATCCCTGCGTTGGCACCCGAGCCCCCCGATTCGCACTTCTGCGCGGTGAAGAACACCGTGCGGCCGTCCTCAGAGAGCGAGCGCCCCAGTCTGTGGGAGCCACCTTCCCGGTCGCCGAGTGCTGTGCCGCACGTGCTGATCAGGCTGTGGCTGCCCGCTTCGCCGCTGACGCCCACCAGCAGCGGTTCGGCGCGGGCGGGGGGCGCATACTCATACAGCGCGCTTCCTGTCTTGGTTTCGTCAAACGCCCACGCAGGATGTTCGGTTTGATAGACGAGGTGGGAGAGGTCGGCTGTCGATAGCAAGCCGGGCTTTTCGAGGTTCTGGTAGAGGCCCAGTTCCGCGCCTTCGCCGAGCGGCCCGACCTTGGTGAAGGGCCCTTCTTGCTGGTGGGCGTAGAAGTCATCCTGGCCGGCGGGAGGGCCCGGAACGCTGAACAGCGCCGTGTCGGCGTTCGCGTTGATGCTCCAATAGCTGTTGGTTTGGAAGCTGGTGGCGGGCGGGGCGAGCGGATGAGCCTGCCAGCCGCTGCTCGTGCGCAGGAACTCATAGGGCTCACCCTCGTTCTGGCGGGACCCGACACACGACGGCGCGCCGGGGAAGCACTGATCGGTCGGGGCGATCACACGCGAGCCGTCTTCGGATATGTCGGGATTGGGGGAAGCGAACAGCTTGCCGATCAGCGCGCCGCTCTTCTGCACCGGGGTCACGAGCTCATACTGGCGGCCATCGGGCAGCGCGGCGCCGACCGTGCCGTAGACGAACGTCTGGTCGGGGGAGATGCCCGACCCGTTCACGTCGCTGGCGAGCAGACGCCAGTGATATGTTCTGTTCGGTTCGAGGGGGCCGATCGCAGCGCTCACGGGCACGGGTTCGGTGCCCGCACCGATCTGCGAGACGGTCTGCGCACACGGGGCGATCAGCCCGTAGGACGTGCTCGTGCCGTATTCGAATTGACAGGCGGTGAGCGGGAGGCCGACCGGATTGACCGTCGCGGTGAGCTCCGCCGAGCTTTCGGTCACGTTCACCGCGGAGGCATTGGCTATGACCGGCGTCGGCAGGGTAAGGAGTTCCTTGTCTTCGCCGGCGAGCGGTCTCCCGTTGGTGGCGAGGTTCGTCGCCACCAGACGGTAATGGTAGGTCGCTCCACCCTGCAGTCCTTTGAGAACGGCGTGGACAGCGACTTCCCCGGTGCCCGAGCCGACCGTCTCTGCACACGGCACGCTCTGGCCATATTCTTCAGTCGTACCGTATTCGAACACGCATCTGGTCACTTCAGAGCCCTCGGGGTTGACGGTCCCGGTGACCGTCGCCGCTGATGCCGTGACGCCGCTCGAGGGACCCGTTTCCACTTCAAGCGCCGCAGCAAACACATCGAGCGCCCCCGCCGCCGCATCCGCCACATACACCGCAGCGCTTGAGGAATCGACCGCCACGCCCGCACCAGCGGACAGCTGGGGAGACCCGAAGGCCTCCTGCAGCGGGCAGACACCCGCGGCCAGATTACACGAGCGAGATATGTGGGCAACAGACTTGCCCGTATCGAAATACACGTCCCCGTGGAGCTGATCGACAGCCAGCCCGGTGGGCGGAGAGACCCCGTTCGTCGCAGTCGGTCCTTCGGTAAGCGCACCGATCGGTGTGCCTGCGGACGTGAGCTTCTCCAATCCGTTAGGTCCTGCATCCAGGTAGACGTTCTGAGCACCATCGAGGGCGATACCCGCCGGCCGCGACCCCGGGCCAGACCATTCCTGGATGAAGCCGGCGGCCTGATCGAACTCGACCATGCGAGAGTTCGTGGTGTAGACCCACAGGTTCCCAGAGGTATCCACGGCGACACCGGCTGTTTCGTGGAACGGTCCTCCGGGGGCGCTCTTCCCTTCGAGCTGCCCATCAGGTTCGGGTTCTTTTTTGGCGTTTTCGTGATCGCCCCAGGTGCTTTCCAAGGCGCCTTTGGAGCTGAACTTGGTGAGAAGATTGTCGCCGGTATCGCCGACGTACACAGCGCCGAACGATGGGCTGCTCGGATCGTTGTCGACGGCGATGAACGTGGGGGCTTCGAGCTCACCGGGGCCGGAGCCGGAGAGCCCCGCGAAGCACGTCAAAGTGCACGTCTGCAGTTCATTGCTGATGCCATCCGCGACACCCCAGCCCCACGCGCGGACGAACGAGCCATCCGATTCGAACTCAGCGATGCGATGGTTACCCGTATCGGCGACATAGACATCGTGGGTGGTGGCGTTGACCGCGACGCCGCTACCGGCAGACACGAGGTCCGGTCTACCTGATTTGGTGAACGTCAGCACGGGTGCGGCCAACGAGAGCTGGCCCGCACCCGAGCCTTTTTCACCGAAGGATTTGCCGAATACGTGGGTCGAGCTGGCGAGAGCGGGGGCGGTCGTGAGGGTTATCGCCGCGGCGAGGGTGAGGAGACATGCGAAGGCGCGGGTGGGGCGCGAAGGCGCAGCACTCCCGTCGGTGTGGAAAAGGGCACGGAGTGCTGAGAGGCTGAGGACCGAGGCGCGTTGGGTGACTCTTTGAAGGGCTTGGAACGTGGTCATCGGCTTGCCCTCCGGTTGTTGGCGGCTCTGTTGGACCGCTTTGCCTTCGAGGCCTTGCCGTAGAGCTTCTTGGCGTGCTTTTCGCACACCGCTCGCTTGTGCTTGTTGTGTTTGGTGCGGCAGGCCTTCAGGGCCTTGGCGAGCTTCTCGGCGCGGATCTGGGCGGCCGTCTTTGCCTTCGGTGGGGGTGGCGGGGTGAGGTTGGGAGGGCCGGTGAAGCTCTCGCTGGCAGGCGCCTGGCCCGCAGGCGCACCCGGCGGCGTGCCGTGACACGCTTCTGCTTCGCATGGCGGCTGCTGCTGCGGGGTGGGCGCGATGCACGGCTGTCCGGCGCTGCAGATGTGGGCGTCGTAGATGTCGAGCTGGGTATCGGTGTCCTGCGGCACGAGCTGGTCGGCCGTGGAGAAGAACACGTTGGACCCCGACGCGTCTGAGCCGAGCAGTTCGACGCCTCGCGGCGGGAAGCCGGCGCCGGCGGAGACGTCCTTGCCATCGGAGATCAAGGACACCTGGCCGTCGTGATACTCATACACGTTCTGGGCGTAGATCGGTTCGCCTTCCAGACTGCTCACCTGCACGCCGTTCAACGCCTGCGGGGTCAGCCCGACGGGGCTCTTGAAGAACACGTAGGACCCGTCGTGGGACATCGTCGGATCCGAGCGCTGCGGCACACTCGGTTCTTCGTCAGGGCGGACGATGCTCGCGTCGGCTGGACAGCGGCTCGACCCGCAAACCGTACCCGAATAGTTGCCGTTGTCGTTGAAGCCCGCCTGGCCGACAGAGACGCGCAGGAGCTGCGCGGACTGCGCGTCGTAGCGAAACACCTGCGCCACCCCGCTGACGCTGCTGTCGTCCGCGGTCAAGGCGCGATGGCTCGTGAACACGAGGAACCGCCCACCCGGGGTCACATCGGCGAAGCCACCCCCAAGTTCTGAGCCCCACTGTTCTTCGTCGGTTGGCGAGAGCACCGCGATGAAGGAGAGGCGCCCCTGCGGGTGGGCGGGGTCGCGCTCGTAGACATAGAGGTTCTCGGCGCCGCCGTGCGCGCTCTGGCCCTGAGCGTTCGGCGCTTCGCTCAGCACTCCCTTCGCGACGAAGTAGACGTGGGTGCCATCGGGGAGCTCGCCAGCGTCCCCTGCACCCGCGGGCCACCGTTAGGATCGGCGGAGACGTCGATCAGGCGCCGCTTGGCCAGCGCTTCAGATTCGGTCAGCTCCTGGCAATGAGGGCATTCCCACATATACAGATTGCAGCCACTCGCTTCACTGGTCGCAGCTGCGCAATTGAACGCGGTGTCGTTCTTCGAGGGGTCCTGGCTCGCGCCGTCGGTCAACTGCTGGGTGTCGGTGAAGAGGACCCTCGAGCCGTCGGTGGAGGCACCTTCGAAGTTGGCGTCGCGGGCGTCGGCCTTCTCGTTGAGGATGCTCGTGTTTTCTTCACAGGGTTTGGTCTTGCAGGTTTCCGGGGTGGGCCCGGAGATCAGCATGGTATGCGCATGCCCGGCTTCTTCGCCGTCAATGCGGGCGTACAGCTCCGCGGCGGGGACTTCGATCCCTGCGTTGGCGCCCGAGCCCCCCGATTCGCACTTCTGCGCGGTGAAGAACACCATGCGGCCGTCTTCAGAGAGCACGCCATGCAGTTTGAAGAAGCCACTTTGCCCGTCGCCGAGCGCTGCGCCGCACGTGCTGATCAGTTCGTGGCTTTCAAACCCGCCGCTGACGCCCACCAGCAGCGGTTCGGCGCGGGCGGGGGGCGCATACTCATACAGCGCTTTCCCTGTCTTAGCGGTTTCGTCAAACGACCACGCAGGTTGCACGGTTTGATAGACGAGGTGGGAGAGGTCGGCTGTCGACAGCAAGCCGGGTTTCGTGAGGTTTTCGTAGTTGCCCAGTTCCGCGCCTTCGCCGAGCGGCCCGACCCGGGTGAAGGGCCCTTCTTGCTGGTGGGCGTAGAAGTCATCCTGGCCGGCGGGAGGGCCCGGAACGCTGAACAGCGCCGTGTCGAGGTTCGCGTTGATGCTCCAGTAGCTGTTGGTTTGGAAGCTGGTGGCGGGCGGGGCGAGCGGATGAGTCTGCCAGCCGCTGCTCGTGCGCAGGAATTCATAGGGCTCGCCCTCGTTCTGACGGGCCCCGACACACGACGGCGCGCCGGGGAAGCACTGATCGGTCGGGGCGATCACACGCGAACCTTGTTCGGATATGTCGGGATTGGGGGCAGCGAACAGCTTGCCGATCAGCGCGCCGTTCTTCTGCACCGGGGTCACGAGCTCATAGTGGCGGCCATCGGGCAGCGCGGCGCCGGCCGTGTCATCGACGAAGGTCTGGTCGGGGGAGATGCCCGACCCGTTCACGTCGCTGGCGAGCAGACGCCAGTGATATGTTCTGTTCGGTTCGAGGGGGCCGATCGCAGCGCTCACGGGCACGGGTTCGGTGCCCGCACCGATCTGCGAGACGGTCTGCGCACACGGGGCGATCAGCCCATAGGACGTGCTCGTGCCGTATTCGAATTGACAGGCGGTGAGCGGGAGGCCGACCGGGTTGACCGTCGCGGTGAGCTCCGCCGAGCTTTCGGTCACGTTCACAGCGGACAAATTGGCTATGACCGGCGTCGGCAGGGTAAGGAGTTCCCTGTCTTCGCCGGCGAGCGGTCTCCCGTTGGTGGCGAGGTTCGTCGCCAGGAGACGGTAATGGTAGGTCGCTCCACCCTGCAGTTCTTTGAGAACGGCGTGGACAGCGACTTCCCCGGTGCCCGAGCCGACCGTCTCTGCACACGGCACGCTCTGGCCATATTCTTCAGTCGTACCGTATTCAAACACGCATCTGGTCACTTCAGAGCCCTCGGGGTTGACGGCTCCGGTGACCGTCGCCGAGCTCGCCGTGACGCCGCTCGAGGGACCCGTTTCCACTTCAAGTGCTGGAGCAAACACATCGAGCGCCCCCGCCGCCGCATCCGCGGCATACACCGCAGCGCTTGAGGAATCGACCGCCACGCCCGCACCAGCGGACAGCTGGGGCGACCCGAAGGCCTCCTGCAGCGGGCAGAAGACACCCGCGGGCGGATTACACAAGCGAGACATATGGGCAACAGACCTGCCCGTATCGACATACACGTCCCCGTGGAGCTGATCGACGGCCAGCCCGGTGGGCGGCGAGACCCCGTTCGTCGCCGTCGGTCCTTTGGTGAGCACACCGATCCGTGTGCCTGCCGCCGTGAGCTTTTCCACCTCGTTGGTGCCGTTGTCCAGATAGACGTTCTGAGTGCCATCGATGGCGATACCAGCCGGCTTAGCGCCTCCCCCACCCCATTCCCGGATGAAGCCGGCGGCCTGATCGAACTCGAACATCTCGCTGCCTGTGCCGTAGACCCAGAGGTTGCCGGAGGTATCCACGGCGATTCCAGCAAACGACCGTGGAAAGCCTTCATGTTCGCTAAAGGGCCCTCCGGGGGCGTTCTTACCCGCGAGCTGCCCATCGGGTTCGGGTTCTTTTTTGGCGTTTTCGTGATCGCCCCAGGTGCCTTCCAAGACGCCTTTGGAGCTGAACTTGGTGAGAAGCTTATCGCCGGTATCGCCGACGTACACAGCGCCGAAAGAAAGGCTGCTCGGATCGTTATCGACAGCGATGAAGGTCGGGGCTTCGAGCTCACCGGGGCCAGAGCCGGAGAGCCCCGCGAAACACGTCAAAGTGCACGTCTGCAGTTCATTGCTGATGCCATCCGCGACACCCCAGCCCCACGCGCGGAGGAACGAGCCATCCGATTCGAACTCAGCGATGCGATGGTTACCCGTATCGGCGACATAGACATCGTGGGTGGTGGCGTTGACCGCGACGCCGCTACCGGCAGACGCGAGAACCGGAGCACCTTCTTCGAAGATCAGCACGGGTGCGGCCAACGAGAGCTGGCCCGCACCCGAGCCTTTTTCACCGAAGGATTTGCCGAACACGTGGGCCGAGTTGGCGAGAGCGGGAGCGGCGGTTAGGGCGAAGAGGGCCAGGAGGGCGAGCAGGAGCGCGAAGGCGCGGGGGGCGCGGGAAGGCGCAGCAGTCCCGGCGGCGTGGAGACGGGCACGGAGTGCTGAGAGGCTGAGGACCGAGGCGCGTTGGGTGACTCTTTGAAGGGCTTGGAACGTGGTCATCGGCTTGCCCTCCGGTTGTTGGCGGCTCTGTTTGACTTCTTTGCCTTCGAGGCCTTGCCGTAGAGCTTCTTGGCGTGCTTTTCGCACACCGCTCGCTTGTGCTTGTTGTGTTTGGTGCGGCAGGCCTTCAGGGCCTTGGCGAGCTTCTCGGCGCGGATCTGGGCGGCCGTCTTTGCCTTCGGTGGGGGTGGCGGGGTGAGGTTGGGAGGGCCGCTGAAGCTCTCGCTGCCCGGCGACTGGCCCGCAGGCATAACCGGCGGCGTGCCATGACACGCTTCTGCTTCGCACGGCGGCTGCTGCTGCGGGGTGGGCGCGATGCACGGCTGTCCGGCGCTGCAGATGTGGGCGTCGTAGATGTCGAGCTGGGTATCGGTGTCCTGCGGCACGAGCTGGTCGGCCGTGGAGAAGAACACGTTGGACCCCGACGCGTCTGAGCCGAGCAGTTCGACGCCTCGCGGCGGGAAGCCGGCGCCGGCGGAGACGTCCTTGCCATCGGAGATCAAGGACACCTGGCCGTCGTGATACTCATACACGTTCTGGGCGTAGATCGGTTCGCCTTCCAGACTGCTCACCTGCACGCCGTTCAACGCCTGCGGGGTCAGCCCGACGGGGCTCTTGAAGAACACGTAGGACCCGTCGTGGGACATCGTCGGATCCGAGCGCTGCGGCACACTCGCAGCTTCCTGCAGTCCGAAGGGCTGGACGATGCTCGCGTCGGCTGGACAGCGGCTCGACCCGCAAACCGTACCCGAATAGTTGCCGTTGTCGTTGAAGCCCGCCTGGCCGACAGAGACGCGCAGGAGCTGCGCCGACTGCGCGTCGTAGCGAAACACCTGCGCCACCCCGCTGACGCTGCTGTCATCCGCGGTCAAGGTGCGATGGCTCGTGAAGAGGAGGAACCGCCCATCCGGGGTCACATTGGCGAGGTCACCGTTTGATGAGTTCCACTGTTCTTCGTCGGCTGGCGAGAGCACCGCGATGAAGGAGAGGCGCCCCTGCGGGTGGGCGGGGTCGCGCTCGTAGACATAGAGGTTCTCGGCGCCGCCGTGCGCGCTCTGGCCCTGAGCGTTCGGCGCTTCGCTCAGCACTCCCTTCGCGACGAAGTAGACGTGGGTGCCATCGGGGAGCTCGCCAGCGTCCCCTGCACCCGCGGGCCACCGTTAGGATCGGCGGAAACGTCGATCAGGCGCCGCTTGGCCAGCGCTTCAGATTCGGTCAGCTCCTGGCAATGAGGGCATTCCCACATATACAGATTGCAGCCACTCGCTTCACTGGTAGCAGATCCACATTGGAACGCGGTGTCGTTCTTCGAGGGGTCCTGACTCGCACCGTCGGTCAACTGCTGGGTGTCGGTGAAGAGGACCCTCGAGCCGTCGGTGGAGGCGCCTTCGAAGTTGGCGTCGCGGGCGTCGGCCTTCTCGTTGAGGATGCTCGTGTTTTCTTCACAGGGTTTGGTCTTGCAGGTTTCCGGGGTGGGCCCGGAGATCAGCATGGTATGCGCATGCCCGGCTTCTTCGCCATCGATGCGGGCGTACAGCTCCGCGGCCGGGACTTCGATCCCTGCGTTGGCACCCGAGCCCCCCAATTCGCACTTCTGCGCGGTGAAGAACACCATGCGGCCGTCTTCAGAGAGCGAGGCCCCCAGTCTGTGGGAGCCAGCTTCCCGGTCGCCGAGCGCCGTGCCGCACGTGCTGATCAGGCTGTGGCTGCCCGCTTCGCCGCTGACGCCCACCAGCAGCGGTTCGGCGCGGGCGGGGGGCGCATACTCATACAGCGCTTTCCCTGTCTTAGCGGTTTCGTCAAACGACCACGCAGGTTGCACGGTTTGATAGACGAGGTGGGAGAGGTCGGCTGTCGACAGCAAGCCGGGTTTCGTGAGGTTTTCGTAGTTGCCCAGTTCCGCGCCTTCGCCGAGCGGCCCGACCCGGGTGAAGGGCCCTTCTTGCTGGTGGGCGTAGAAGTCATCCTGGCCGGCGGGAGGGCCCGGAACGCTGAACAGCGCCGTGTCGAGGTTCGCGTTGATGCTCCAGTAGCTGTTGGTTTGGAAGCTGGTGGCGGGCGGGGCGAGCGGATGAGTCTGCCAGCCGCTGCTCGTGCGCAGGAATTCATAGGGCTCGCCCTCGTTCTGACGGGCCCCGACACACGACGGCGCGCCGGGGAAGCACTGATCGGTCGGGGCGATCACACGCGAACCTTGTTCGGATATGTCGGGATTGGGGGCAGCGAACAGCTTGCCGATCAGCGCGCCGTTCTTCTGCACCGGGGTCACGAGCTCATAGTGGCGGCCATCGGGCAGCGCGGCGCCGGCCGTGTCATCGACGAAGGTCTGGTCGGGGGAGATGCCCGACCCGTTCACGTCGCTGGCGAGCAGACGCCAGTGATATGTTCTGTTCGGTTCGAGGGGGCCGATCGCAGCGCTCACGGGCACGGGTTCGGTGCCCGCACCGATCTGCGAGACGGTCTGCGCACACGGGGCGATCAGCCCATAGGACGTGCTCGTGCCGTATTCGAATTGACAGGCGGTGAGCGGGAGGCCGACCGGGTTGACCGTCGCGGTGAGCTCCGCCGAGCTTTCGGTCACGTTCACAGCGGACAAATTGGCTATGACCGGCGTCGGCAGGGTAAGGAGTTCCCTGTCTTCGCCGGCGAGCGGTCTCCCGTTGGTGGCGAGGTTCGTCGCCACCAGACGGTAATGGTAGGTCGCTCCACCCTGCAGTTCTTTGAGAACGGCGTGGACAGCGACTTCCCCGGTGCCCGAGCCGACCGTCTCTGCACACGGCACGCTCTGGCCATATTCTTCAGTCGTACCGTATTCAAACACGCATCTGGTCACTTCAGAGCCCTCGGGGTTGACGGCTCCGGTGACCGTCGCCGAGCTCGCCGTGACGCCGCTCGAGGGACCCGTTTGCACTTCAAGTGCTGGAGCAAACACATCGAGCGCCCCCGCCGCCGCATCCGCGGCATACACCGCAGCGCTTGAGGAATCGACCGCCACGCCCGCACCAGCGGACAGCTGGGGCGACCCGAAGGCCTCCTGCAGCGGGCAGCGAGAGCTACACGAGCGAGATATGTGCTCAACAGCCTTGCCCGTATCGACATACACGTCACCGTGGAGCTGATCGACGGCCAACCCGGTGGGCGGAGAGACCCCGTTCGTCTTAGTCGGTTCGCTGGTAAGCACACCGATCCGTGTGCCTACCGCCGTGAGCTTTTCCACTTCGTCGGTGCCGTTGTCCAGATAGGCGTTCTGAGCACCATCGAGCGCGATACCAGCCGGCCGAGCCCCTCCCCCACCCCATTCCCGGATGAAGCCGCCAGCCTGGTCGAACTCGACCATGCGAGAGTTCGTGGTGTAGACCCACAGGTTCCCAGAGGTATCCACGGCGACACCGGCTGTTTCGTGGAACGGTCCTCCGGGGGCGCTCTTCCCTTCGAGCTGCCCATCGGGTTCGGGTTCTTTTTTGGCGTTTTCGTGATCGCCCCAGGTGCTTTCCAAGGCGCCTTTGGAGCTGAACTTGGTGAGAAGATTGTCGCCGGTATCGCCGACATACACAGCGCCGAAAGATGGGCTGCTCGGATCGTCGTCGACGGCGATGAAGGTGGGGGCTTCGAGCTCACCGGGGCCAGAGCCGGAGAGCCCCGCGAAACACGTCAAAGTGCACGTCTGCAGTTCATTGCTGATGCCATCCGCGACACCCCAGCCCCACGCGCGGACGAACGAGCCATCCGATTCGAACTCAGCGATGCGATGGTTACCCGTATCGGCGACATAGACATCGTGGGTGGTGGCGTTGACCGCGACGCCGCTACCGGCAGACACGAGGTCCACCGGAGCACCTTCTTCGAAGATCAGCACGGGTGCGGCCAACGAGAGCTGGCCCGCACCCGAGCCTTTTTCACCGAAGGATTTGCCGAACACGTGGGTCGAGTTGGCGAGAGCGGGGGCGGCGGTTAGGGCGAGGAGGGCCAGGAGCGCGAGCAGGAACGCGAAGGCCCGGGGGGCACGACGGCGCAGCAGTCCCGTCGGCGTGGAGAAGGGCACGGAGCGTCGCTGGGACGGGCACGCCGCTTGGGCGGGCAAGACGCAACACGCCCCGCGCTCTTGCTGTGCTTGGGCTTCGCCGCCCTGGCCACGCCACGAGGAACGCCCGCTCGGACGCTCACCTCGACGGAGCGGGGAGAGGAAGATACCCCTCACCTCGTCCTCCGTCTGCTGTTCGTCTTCTTCGCCTTCGAGGCCTTGCCGTAGAGCTTCTTGGCGTGCTTTTCGCACACCGCTCGCTTGTGCTTGTTGTGTTTGGTGCGGCAGGCCTTCAGCGCCTTGGCGAGCTTCTCGGCGCGGATCTGGGCTGCCGTCTTTGCCTTCGGTGGGGGTGGCGGGGTGAGGTTGGGAGGGCCGGCGAAGCTCTCGCTGGCAGGCGCCTGGCCCGCAGGCGCACCCGGAGGCGCACCGTGACACGCTTCTGCTTCGCATGGCGGCGGCGGCTGCGGGGCCGCCGCGATGCACGGCTGTCCGGCGCTGCAGATGTGGGCGTCGTAGATGTCGAGCTGGGTATCGGTGTCCTGCGGCACGAGCTGGTCGGCCGTGGAGAAGAACACGTTGGACCCCGACGCGTCTGAGCCGAGCAGTTCGACGCCTCGCGGCGGGAAGCCGGCGCCGGCGGAGACGTCCTTGCCATCGGAGATCAAGGAGACCTGGCCGTCGTGATACTCATACACGTTCTGGGCGTAGACCGGTTCGCCTGACACACTGTTCACCTGCACATCGTTCAACGCCTGCGGGGTCAAGGCGACGGGGCTCTTGAAGAACACGTAGGACCCGTCGTGGGACATCGTCGGATCCGAGCGCTGCGGCACGCTCGCAGCTTCCTGCAGTGCGAAGGGGCGGACGATGCTCGCGTCGGCGACCCCGGCGTTGCCGTTGTCGTTGAAGCCCGCCTGGCCGACAGAGACGCGCACAAGCTGCGCCGACTGCGCGTCGTAGCGAAACACCTGCGCCACCCCGCTCACGCTGCTGTCATCCGCGGTCAGGGCGCGGCGGCTCGTGAACAGGAGGAACCGCCCATCCGGCGTCACATTGGCGCGGCCACCCACCTGTGTGTTCCATGCTGGTTCGTCGGCTGGCGAGAGCGCCGCGATGAACGCGAGGCGCCCCTGCGGGTGGGCGGGGTCGCGCTCGTAGACATACAGGTTCTCGGCGCCGCCGTGCGCGCTCTGGCCCTGAGCGTTCGGCGCTTCGCTCAGCACTCCCTTCGCGACGAAGTAGACGTGGCTGCCATCGGGGGAGCTCGCCAGCGTCCCCTGCACCCGCGGGCCACCGTTAGGATCGGCGGAAACATCGATCAGACGCCGCTTGGCCAGCGCTTGCGATTCGGTCAGCTCCTGGCAATGAGGGCATTCCCACATATACAGATTGCAGCCACTCGCTTCACTGGTCGTAGATTCGCAATTGAACGCGGTGTCGTCCTTTGCGGGGTCCTGGCTCGCGCCGTCGGTCAACTGCTGGGTGTCGGTGAAGAGGACCCTCGAGCCGTCGGTGGAGGCGCCTTCGAAGTTGGCATCGCGGGCGTCGGCCTTCTCGTTGACAATGCTCGTGTTTTCTTCACAAGGTTTGGTCTTGCAGGTTTCCGGGGTGGGCCCGGAGATCAGCATGGTATGCGCACGGCCGGCTTCTTCGCCGTCGATGCGGGCGTACAGCTCCGCGGCGGGGACTTCGATCCCTGCGTTGGCACCCGAGCCCCCCAATTCGCACTTCTGCGCGGTGAAGAGCACCGTGCGGCCGTCTTCAGAGAGCGAGGCCCCCAGTCTGTGAGAGCCACCTTCCCGGTCGCCGAGCGCCGTGCCGCACGTGCTGATCAGGCTGTGGCTGCCCGTTTCGCCGCTGACGCCCACCAGCAGCGGTTCGGCGCGGGCGGGAGGCGCATACTCATACAGCGCGCTTCCTGTCTTGGTTTCGTCAAACGCCCACGCAGGATGTTCGGTTTGATAGACGAGGTGGGAGAGGTCGGCTGTCGATAGCAAGCCGGGCTTTTCGAGGTTCTGGTAGAGGCCCAGTTCCGCGCCTTCGCCGAGCGGCCCGACCTTGGTGAAGGGCCCTTCTTGCTGGTGGGCGTAGAAGTCATCCTGGCCGGCGGGAGGGCCCGGAACGCTGAACAGCGCCGTGTCGGCGGTCGCGTTGATGCTCCAGTAGCTGTTGGTTTCAAAACTCGTCGCCGGTGGGGCGAGCGGATGAACCTGCCAGCCGCTGCTCGTGCGCAGGAACTCATAGGGCTCACCCTCGTTCTGGCGGGACCCGACGCACGACGGCGCGCCGGGGAAGCACTGATCGGTCGGCGCGATCACACGCGAGCCCTCTTCGGATATGTCGGGATTGGGGGAAGCGAACAGCTTGCCGATCAGCGCGCCGCTCTTCTGCACCGGGGTCACGAGCTCGTAGTGGCGGCCATCGGGCAGCGCGGCGCCGGCCGTGTCATCGACGAAGGTCTGGTCGGGGGAGATGCCCGACCCGTTCACGTCGCTGGCGAGCAGACGCCAGTGATATGTTCTGTTCGGTTCGAGGGGGCGGATCGCAGCGCTCACGGGCACGGGTTCGGTGCCCGCACCGATCTGCGAGACGGTCTGCGCACACGGGACGATCAGCCCGTAGGACGTGCTCGTGCCGTATTCGAATTGACAGGCGGTGAGCGGGAGGCCGACCGGATTGACCGTCGCGGTGAGCTCCGCCGAGCTTTCGGTCACGTTCACCGCGGAGGCATTGGCTATGACCGGCGTCGGCAGGGTAAGGAGTTCCTTATCTTCGCCGGCGAGCGGTCTCTCGTTGGTGGCGAGGTTCGCCGCCAGGAGACGGTAATGGTAGGTCGCTCCACCCTGCAGTTCTTTGAGAACGGCGTGGACAGTGACTTCCCCGGTACCCGAGCCGACCGTCTCTGCACACGGCACGCTCTGGCCATATTCTTCAGTCGTACCGTATTCAAACACGCATCTGGTCACTTCAGAGCCCTCGGGGTTCACGGCTCCGGTGACCGTCGCCGCTGATGCGGTTTCGCCGCTCGAGGGACCCGTTTCCACTTCAAGCGCCGCAGCAAACACATCGAGCGCCCCCGCCGCCGCATCCGCCACATACACCGCGGCGCTTGAGGAATCGACCGCCACGCCCGCACCAGCGGACAGCTGGGGCGACCCGAAGGCCTCCTGCAGCGGGCAGACACCCGCGGCCAGATTACACGAGCGAGATATATGCTCAACCGACTTGCCCGTATCGACATACACGTCCCCGTGGAGCTGATCGACGGCCAGCCCGGTGGGCGCAGAGACCCCGTTTGTCGCAGTCGGTCCTCTGGTAAGCACACCGATCGGCCCGCCTGCCGCCGTGAGCTTTTCCACTTCGTCGGTGCCGTTGTCCAGATAGACGTTCTGAGTGCCATCGACCGCGATACCGGCCGGCCGAACCCCTCCCACAGGCCATTCCTGGATGAAGCCGGCGGCCTGATCGAACTCGACCATGCGAGAGCTCGTGGTGAAGACCCACAGGTTCCCAGAGGCATCCAGGGCGACACCGGCCAATGAGGCGCCAAATTTATTGAGGAACGGTCCTCCGGGGGCGTTCTTACCCGCGAGCTGCCCATCGGGTTCGGGTTCTTTTTTGGCGTTTTCGTGATCGCCCCAGGTCTTGATCAGGTTACCGGAGGAGTCGAACTTCGTGACTAGGCGATCGCTCGTGTCGCCGACGTACACAGCGCCGAAAGATGGGCTGCTCGGATCGTTGTCGACGGCGATGAAGGTGGGGGCTTCGAGCTCACCGGCGCCAGAGCCGGAGAGCCCCGCGAAACACGTCAAAGTGCACGTCTGCAGTTCATTGCTGATGCCATCCGCGACACCCCAGCCCCACGCGCGGACGAACGAGCCATCCGATTCGAACTCAGCGATGCGATGGTTACCCGTATCGGCGACATAGACATCGTGGGTGGTGGCGTTGACCGCGACGCCGCTACCGGCAGTCACGAGATCCGGAGCTTCACTGCCTTCGCGCGGCTTCACTACGGGTGCGGCCAACGAGAGCTGGCCCGCACCCGAGCCTTTTTCACCGAAGGATTTGCTGAATACGTGGGTCGAGTTGGCGAGAGCGGGGGCGGCGGTGAGGGCGAGGGTGGCTGAGAGGGCGAGCAGGAGCGCGAAGGCCCGGGGGGCGCGTGACAGCGCACCAGTCCCGTCGGCGTGGAGACGGGCACGGAGCGTCGCGGAGAGACCGGTCCGGGGGGACGGGGTCTTCGCGCCTTGCTCTGTGGGGGTCACCTTGGCTCCTGGGTCGTGCCGCGTGTGGTGCGTGGTGTGCGACCGATCGGAGATCGGCCAGCAGTTGGTTGGGTTGGAACAGCGTCGGTTGTTGAGAGCTGTACGCGCGACTGAGTGACTCGACGGGGCGGAGTGGTCTGCTTGGGCGAGTGGGTGAGGGGATCGAGCGTTCCGTCGCATGTCGCGCGTAGCGTTCTCGACATGCATCGAGCCGACCCAAACAAAGCGCTGCTCATAGTTTCCCCGATCACTCTCCCGACTCCCGTTACACAATTGCGACATGGCGCACCTTTACGCCTGCTAACACCACCCTATTGCCGATAGAGCGCCCATTCGCCGGTATGGCTCCGAATTAGGCCCAGCGAAACGGGCCTCTCGGAGGCGGACATCGTGCGCGACCGATATTCCTCCCCTCCCTCTCCTCTTACCCCTACATTCCAAATTCGTTTTAGAACTACCCCGGTTGACTTTTCGGCGGATGTTCTAAAGCATTTCTAAACTTATCAGGTCTTTCTGGTCTTTGCAACCCCCCTGGGGTTTTTTTTCAGTCTTTTTTGACCTGCTACTCGGCACTGCACATTTCTTTCTTGTGCCTCACGCGGCATTGCGCGCTCGATATCCGAAACGCCGTTAACGTTTGTCTTCCTGTTACTGGCGAATCTGTGACCTACACTGCTTTTTGCGGCTCTTGCTCAGTGCACTTCTTACGCTAAACCCAGGGGGTCAATCTATCTATCCATCACTGTTTGGTGCTGCTACTGCAACTCGTATTTCAATTACGATTTTTCATTTTGTCTATTGGGAACAGGTGGAAGGAAGCTTGTTCTATATAAGGCTGTTGAAACTGTGCGTTGTTAGCCGTCTTCGGGCCTTGCCGCTTCGCCCGGCTGCGTCCCTTCGAAGGGAAACTGCAACGTACGATTAACTGCTAAACGGCACAAGACCACCAGCATCATTCTTGGACTTCGTCCAATAATGATCCAGTGTCTTAGCCATCAAGACCATAGCGTTTAGGGGCGCCGTCATTAACTACCCCCATACATCGCATCTTTGCGTCCTCGATCGCTTATGTGCACAGCACATTGCGCTTTTCGAGGCCCCCTGAAGCTGCTCGTCTGGATACGTCCGAAAACAAATACTCAGCTCAAGAGAACAGCCGTTTTACTCATCAACACAAACTGCAACGAGTGATGTTTAGCTCGCCCGTTTGGTCTCGCTTCAACCTCTGTGTCCTGCTCTCCGATTGCGGTCGGATCAAGAGACAGCATGTCAATGCCTCTCGCTACCACCACTACCACGGGGCGCTGCGCGCCCCTTGAACGACTCTTCAGGCATTTCCTTTTTTACTGCCTTGCTTCAACACGTCCCATACCGGCTTCTTGCCGTAACTTCGTTTGTCACTGCCTCGGGGAGAATCCGAAGATTCTCCCCGGACAGCGTGAATCTATTATCGCCAGTAGCACACGCCCGTACGGGGCGCTGTCTACCGCTCAATCAGTTATCTCCGCTGGCCCACTGATTCGGACGTTGGGCTTGTAATACGTCAAACACGCGATCACGCATTTTCAGTAGTCCGCAAGCCTGAATGTTTCGCGGTCGGGGTTTTTGTTGCCCCGCAAGCCCCCCGCACCGTCCGGAAGTCTTCAACCCTACGTTCCCGCCAGGCGCGACTACGCACGTTCCCCAGCTGAGACGATTCCGCGCACATAACGAGCAGCGCGGTCGAGTTCTGCTATGTCGTGATGCCTTTACTGCTTACTGCCTTGACGCACCTAGCGACAAGATTGACGAGGCGATTACTCGCTTAGGTGCTTTGTGGTTGAAATTCCTTATATTCAGTCTTTTAGCAAAGCAGGCCGGGACTTCAACCGGCAGAATCAGCGCGCTTGTCGCGCCTGCCGGTTGAATGTGCCGGGACCTGTGTCCGGCTTGCCTTCCGACGGTTGTTATGGCATTGAGCGTTACAAGCAAAGTTTAGATTAGGAAAAGTAAGACAAGGTGTTGGGACCTACACTCCCGCCACGTCCCGCCCCCATCCTGGGAAGGGAAAATATCGCGCGCAGCAGTGAGCCGGATCGGCTCGAACAGCTGCTCGTCGCTTACAAGTCCCCTGCTTCGTATAGGTGATCCCTCTCCGTACGCGCCCTCTCCGGCGCTTCCCTCGTTGACCCTTCAGTCCTGCGGTCCTACCCACTGTCTTGCCACAAGCCTAAACACGGTCCCGGTGCGCTAGTTGCGATCGGTACGTCTTTAGCTGGCGCTCAGTTCCTAATCTTTTCACTGTTCTTTTTAGCAAAGCAGGCTTGGACTTCGGCCGGTTGGATTGGATCCCACCCGCCCTGCTTGTCGGCCCGTTCGGACGAATGTTCAAGACCTGCGTAGGCCGTAGCAGATATAAGGCATTCCCCTGGCTCTGTATACGTTCTCTCTCCTGATGACCCTGGCTGGTCTCTCCGCTGCCGTCTCTTCAGCGCGCCGGGACCTGCGTAGGCCATAGCAGGCACACACCCCCACAACCAACACGAAAGAAACCCTTGAGCAGAAAAAACCCCAGCTCCGACCCTGGCGAACCCACCTCTCTCCGAAACCGAACTGCGACCCCATCAACTCCGCTTCAACTTCTACGGGGAAAGCTACCGGATCTACTTCAGCCTTGTCAAGGCGGAACGGGTGTTCGTACGCTGCCGGTTCGCTTGGCTAGCATCCACGCCCCAGCCGAGACTGCTTTGCCCACCATCTTCGCTGAGCTCGCAGCCACGACTTGCTTGATTCCTAAAAATGAGCTAGAGCAGGCTTGTACGTTCGCCGGCAGAATCAGCGGGCGAAGTCCCGCCTGCCGGCCGAACGTACAAGACCTGCGAAGGTTCAACCGAATCTCCAAGACCTGCGAAGGCCAGCAACCACGACCCGCTCCCTTCCCCCAGGCCCTCCCGCAGCCTCGCCTCCTCCCGCATCCAGGCCCTCCACCCCGCCGTCTCTCCGCTGCCCCTCCCCCAGCTCCGCCATCACCCGCCCCCCGGCCCTCAACCCCCTACCCGCCTTCTATCTCTCAAGCGTGCAGGACGCCGCGCCCAGCCCCCGCCTCAGGACACGATCGAGAGTACCGTCCTAACCGGTGCGCTACCTTGCCCGGCCATGAGTCAGCCACCTTCTAATAAGCAGCAAAGCAGGCTTGGATGTTCGCCGGCGGAATCAGCGCGCGAAGTCGCGCCCGCCGGCCGAACGTCCAAGACCTGCGCAGGTTTCGGACTAACCCACGAGCTACTGTGCCGGCCATGAGTCAGCCATCCCCACAGATCGGCAGCGGCCCGGAGCTCGACGGGCTGTTCGACCTGGCCAGCCGGTTCGCGGCTGCGGCCGAGAGGGCCTTGGCTCGGTGCGAGGTTGGGGCCAGGCACGAGCTCGGCGCCGGCGAGGTGGCGAAGGCGCGGCCGAGGTGGGAGCCCTGCTACGCCCCCAGGCGCTTGGCATCCCCAAGCGAAGTGGGCTTGCCGGCATGACGCTGTGGGATCCAATGGGCTTTGGTCTCGCGTTTTCGTCGGCACGGGAGACTGACCGGGGGCTTCAGGGCCGGAGCTCGAGATGCGCCTCGGCGGGCTTGAGGAGCCTGGACGGCCCCGGCGCCATGAGCGCTAGCCCGCCAACTTGGTGGTGGCGATGCCCGGAGGCATTGGGCGCTCGAAAGTTTCGGCCCGGGAATCGCAGCTGCCGTCGCGGTGCGGTGCTAGCTTCGATGTCGGTCGATCGCTTTGCTTGCCGGCCGCAGGATGGCTCTCACGGAGGCTCCTCGAAAAGGAGCACGGATGATTGCCAGACGCCGGGGCAGCGATCGCAGGAGGAAGGGCCGCTCGAGATAGGTGGCCAGGGTGGTTTGGCAGGACCGCAGGACCTTGGGCCGAGGACCGGCCTGAGCGGACTTTGAAAACTGAGAAGCAGGACGGGCCGAGGTGGAGATATGAGCTGCGGCCCACGACGCGTGGCATCCCCCAGGTCTGTGGCCTTGCCGGCCTAACGTAGTCCGAACCGCCAGGTCTTGGTCTCGCGTCTCAGGTGGCGGATGGCGGTGGGCCGACCAGGCGGGTTGAGGCTGGGGCTGGTGGCGGTGGTCAAGGATTGGCGGATCGGACGTTGGGGAAACTATGGTTCTTTCCGAAGCGATGTGCTAAGCTCCCTGCATGTCCACATCTACGATCACCGCCCCGACACAGCTGCGACGCCGCGCCGCGCTGGCGCGCCTGGAGGCCGAAGAGCTCGCCGAGCTGGTCACAGAGCTGCGCTCCTCTTCGCGCTCGAAGGCGAAGCTGGAGCGCGCCCTCGCCCAGCTCGAGGCGCTGAGCGCCCGCATGCAGATCACGCTGCAGGGGTCGGGAGGTCTCACCGTGAGTCAGACCGCCGAGCGACTCGACGTCAGCGAACCCACCGTCCGCAAGTGGCTCACAGAGGGCCTGCTCGAGCCGGTCGAGGGACGCAAGCCGGTCGAGATCTCCCAGCCCAGTGTGATGAAGGTCGAGCGCATCCTTCAAGGCGTTCGCGAGAACTACCCGGCACGGCAATGGAGCGAGGCGCTCGCGGCCTTCCTGCACGACCGCGACCTGCTCAGCCAACCATCCGTCGTCAAGGGCATCGAGCAGTTCAAGCGCCGCGAATTCGTCGAGCTCTGAGAGGACACAGTGGCCAAGGCGCGCGAACGCTTTGCCGTCCAAGCAACGCCGGCAGCCGCCGCGGCAATCGCAGCGCTGCGAGGCAAGGCACGCAAAAGCTACGACGCCTTTCTCAGCGAACTGCGCCGGGGAGGCTGCACAGTCGCCGGCTACCGGCTGCTGGCAGGAGACCCGGCTGACTACTCGGAGTACTGCTGCAAGCCGCTGGCGGAAAACTGGCGCGTGATCACCACGTTCGAGCCATCCATCGCATGGATCATCGACATCGTGGAGCACGACGGCCCACAGCTCTACAAGGAACTCGCCACGAAGCTGGGCATCTCGAACATCGGCCAGAGACGCGAGCACAAGCCCGACTGCTGCGGCAAGGACGGCTGGCCAAGCACCGGTGAGACACGTGAGCAGCGGGGCAAGGCGTCACGGCGATCAGCGGCGGGGTGAGCCGCGCCGACAGGCTGGCTGTAGGGTGCTCCGTGTTGTCCGCAGCGATCCCGCAAGCTCGTGGCCAGCCCACACGCCCCCCAAACAGCCAGGGCCCGGGAGATGCACGCGGTCTACCAGGACGGGGCGACGCTCGAAGAGGTCGGCAAGCGGTACGGAATCACCAGGGAGCGGGTACGGCAGCTGTTCAAAAAAGCCGGGCTGAAGACACGGTCACGACAGGAGACGCTCGAGCTCAAACGTAGGCGGGACCCCACAGTCGCCGAGATGTACGCGCTGTATGAGCAAGGAGCGACGCTCAAGGAGGTAGGACCGCAATTCGGGCGCTCGGCGGAACGCGTCGGCGAGCTGTTTGAAAAAGCCGGGCTGAAAAGACGATCTCGTGAGCGGCCAGTGCAGGAGATGCACACGCTGTACAAGGATGGCGCCACGCTCGACGAAGTCGGCGAGCGGTTCGGGATCTCCGGAAGTCAGGTGTGCCACCTCTTCAAAAAAGCTGGGCTCGAGACGCGGGGGCGTGGGGAGAGGGGTGGGGGGTGAGGTGGGCCGATGAGACTGACCTGGCGGAGGGGACGGCGAAACGAGCCCGGGCGAAGCTGCCGTCGTAGACCGTGATGAATGGATATGTCAGGGCCCGAGCCCGGCGGCTGCGGCGTGTTCGCGGAGGTAGTCGCGGAGGTAGGGCAGCGCGAAGTTAACGTGCCCGGCTAACGGCCACACCGGGCCCTATACTCGGGTCATGCTGTCTGACCTTCCGGCGCTGGCGCGAGATGTTGGCGTGCCCGAGCGAACGCTGCGGAGAGCCGTGCAGCGAGGGACCGTGCGCTGCCACCGTCCCGGCGTGCGACAGGTCGAGCTGGCGGCCGATGAGCGGGCCTACCTACGCGAGAACTGGGAGACCATCTCCACCCTGACCGAGGCGCTGCGGACCGAGCGCAACGTTCGCCTCGCGGTGCTGTTCGGGTCGATGGCCCGCGGAGGAGCGGGAGCGGACTCAGACGTGGATGTGCTGGTCTCCCTCGCCGAGGACCGGCCGATGTACCTCTTCTACCTGGCCGTGCGCCTGACCCGGGCGCTTGGACGCGACGTCGACGTGCTGTCCCTGAAGCACGTACAGGCCCACGACCCCGCGCTACTCGACACCATCCTGCACGACGGGCGTCCCGTAGTGGATCGTGATGGCTCCTGGCCCGCGCTGATCGCCAAGCGCCCAGCCGTCGAGCGCGCCGCGGTCAGAGCACGCGCACGGCGCCGTCGCCGCGCCGCCCAGGCCATCACTCAACTGACCCGAGCATGAGATGGGCCCAGCACCCGACGATACACAGTCCTCCGATCCAAACGAGCGCAGTCGACCAAAAGCGACCGCTTCCAAGGCGGAGCTCGAACGCATCGAGCGACACCTCGAACGCATGCCGCTCGAGCGCGACGCGCTCCTCCTGGCCATGGCTCAATTCGGGTCCGACTTCGACCGCGACGCATGGCAGATCGCGTATGAGGCGTTCACGGCCGAGGAGCACAACCGCGTCGTGCAGGTCACCGGCAACCTGCGCGCCCTGGTAGACAACGCCGTCGAGCTGGCACGCTGCGCCGCGACGCTGACCGGACTGCGGCCGGCCGGGCGCCGACCGAGCACCAACGCCGACATCGAGGCGCTACGCGCCGACGGCGCCCTCACCGGCGAGGAGACCTACAAACTCATCCAGCTCAAGGAGCTCTGTGATCGGCTCCGTCACGAGTACGCCTACGTCGACGCCGACGACATACACACTGCGGTGCACACCCTGCTGAAGCTCCTACCCGGCTTCACCGCCGCCTACGTCAAGTGGCTCGCAGAGTACGGGGTCGAGCTCGGCGACTAGTGCACGCGAGCGCGCGAGCCGGCGCCGCTGCGCCAAGTGCCGGTAGGTAGGCTTTCTGGCGTGGTGTGACTCCTCAAGCGCACGGCGATAGCACTGGCTGTAATGGTCATCGGCCTCATCCTGTGGTCGTTGGGTGTCGCCGCAGGTGCGTGGATCTTCGCGGCCGGGTTGGTCGCGGCATTTGTCGTCAACCTGCTGGCGCCGTGGCCGTGGAACATGTAGGGCTGTGCCGGACTTATCGTGATTCGCCTATGACCCTTTATGATCGGCCGCCTACCAAGTTGCAGAGAAGATGAATCGACCCGGCTACGGATTGGCAAGCGCCTCAGTTCAGCGTCGCCGACATCGGCTTGCCGCCCTGGGTCCAGTAGAGCGTGCTGCCAGCGAGCGCGAGCGAGTGGGGGTCGATGTTCGAGCCCGAGGCCAGTAGGCGGCTGCCTGTCCCATCCAGCGCATGTACCTCATAAGACGTCGCGTGTTCGGCGGCCTCCTTCGTGTTTCCAGCGATCCACGCAACCGCCCCGTCGCCCTCTTGTTCTTCATCGCCTCACCGATAGTGCGAGCAGCCGACCGTCCGATGGACCGCTGGATCGCCCGGCACGCATGCGATTGGCTCGACGGTCGACGCGTCAGGTGGTGGATTCGGCAGCATCCCGCGGTCGAGGGCGAGGTTCGGCGGCTCTATGCATCCGATTAGCTGAAGCACTCAGGGCCCGAGCCCGGCGGCCGCGGCGTGTTCGCGGAGGTAGTCGCGGAGGTAGGGCAGCGCGAAGTCAACGTGCCCGTGGCCTGTGGACTCGATCAGCTCTGAGGCGATCAGCCGGAGCCGGTACTGGCTTGCGAAGTTGGCGTCGATCTCGAGACGCTGCTGGATGTCTTTCATCCTTGACGGGCCGTCGTCCTTGGCCATCGCGAGCAGGAACGACTTGTCGATATCCGAGGCATCGGCCAGCGCCGGCTCGTAAACGAGCCTCCCGAGCCGGCGCAAAGCGTTCGACACACCCTCCCGCGCACTTTCCATCGAGATCTCTCTCTCTTCCTTATGCAGACGCCATACCTGCGCGCCGACCAGCTGGATGAGGAAGGGATAGCCGCGCGTGCCTTTGACCATCACGTCCAGCACGTCGTCGGCGACTTTGCGCCCGCTATCTTCAACGGGGGTTCTGAGCGCACGCGCGACATCCTCGTGGGCCACCGATCCGAGGGCGTGTCGCTCGGCCCTGCGGAGGAAGGTCAGCACTTCGTCGTTGACGACAGCGGTGATCGCCAAGGCCAGGCCGGCCCCGACGAACGCGAGTTGCCGCTCCTCCCTGAAAGCGTGCTGCACGGTCGTGGCTAGCTGCCGCAGCTCCGCGATCTGGTTCTGGTGGATCTCGTCGAGCGTGACGAGCAGCCCGGTTTGATTCTCGGCCAGCAGATCGGTGATTAGCTCGACCTGGCTGCGGAGCGTCGCCTCCGGAGCGTGACTCTCCGTCGTGCTCCACGACACCCCGCCTGATCCCGCCGGCCCCGTGATGCCCGTCAAGCGACGCCGAACGGCTTTGGGATCAAAGCTCTCGAGCAGCCTCGGCAGCTCCTGACGGACGATTCGATCGACGAAGCCGGGCGAGGCGGTCTCGCTCACCACGAGCCAACCGAGCTCCCTCGCGCGATCTTCGACCGCGTTCAGCATCACCGTCTTGCCAGACCCACGAGCCCCCGTATAGATCGTCGCTCTGGCGGCCGCACCCGGCCCATCCTCGAG
Source organism: uncultured Solirubrobacterales bacterium (assembly GCA_963755165.1). Taxonomy (GTDB): domain Bacteria; phylum Actinomycetota; class Thermoleophilia; order Solirubrobacterales; family Solirubrobacteraceae; genus Palsa-744. Next base: position 1,679,328 of record CAVWIT010000003.1, read on the forward strand.
ACCCTCAACGAACTCCTCGATCAGCGGATCGCGGCCCACCAGCAGCGGAGGGCTCACACCGAAGCTGGGCTTGAACGGATTCGCCGTCACGATCCCCAGCATACACCCCCGTTTAGAAGTCTTTAGACTTTTTAGAGATCTTTAGATATTGCGCTGATCGTCGGCGGCGTGAGCTGCGCCGACAGGGGTGGCTGTAGGTCGTGCGACCAGGCTGGTCTGGAATACTCCGGTTCGGGTAGGGTTGCCGTCTCGGCGAGAGGGAAGCGTAGTGGGTACCTACACGTACGATCAGGCTTGGCAGGACGAGCGCGAGCGCCTCGCGGGGATCGAGCGGCTGTGGGATGAGGGTACGTTCGCGTTGCTCGAGCGCCTGGGCGTCGGGCCGGGATCGCGTGTCGCCGAGGTCGGCGCGGGCGGCGGCTCGGTCGTGGAGTGGCTCTCCGAGCGGGTCGGCGAAACCGGTCGCGTGTTCGCCGCCGACGTTTACTTGAAGTTCCTCGAGCCGCTCGCGGGCGGTCCGGTCGAGGTCGCCGAGCACGACATCATCGCGGCGCCCTTGCCCGGCGGCGAGTTCGACGTCGTCCACGCGCGCCTGCTGATCGAGCACATCGGTATGGGCGTGCTGCCCAATCTGCTCGCGGGGGTGCGGCCGGGTGGGCTGCTCGTGATCGAGGACTACGACATGGCCTTGCCGGTCACTTCGTATCCGCCACACCCGGACGCCGAGCGCGTGGCGGGCGCCCAGCGCGTGACGGACGCGGTGCTCGACCTGATGGCCTCGATGGGACACGACGGGGAATGCGGGCGCAAGCTGCCGAGTGAGCTAGAGGCGCTGGGGCTGGAGGATGTGCAGGCCGAGGGCCGCGTGCGCCTGATCGGTAGTGGAACACCGGACACAGCTTTCTTCAGCCTGTCCATGGAGACGCTGCGCGAAGCGCTCGTCAGCTCGGGCCGCGCGCGGGATGAGGAGATCCAGGAGCGGCTCGCGGACTTGGCGGAGCCGGGACGCACCTTCCTGAGCCCGATCCTCGTCGCCTGCCACGGCCGGCGGGCAAGCTGAGCGGGGAACCGCATCGAAGCGGCGAGCGAGGTGGCGTCGCTGGGCGGCGCCGTGCCGCCGCCCCCGTGCTGACGCCCATCCAGGTCCGGGGAGACTCAGCTGCCGAGTGCTTGCACACCCTTCACGGTACATCGGTGCTTGCGACTACGACGACGGCCGAAACCCTCTATTCGCAGGGATCTTCGCCTATGCGCTCGACGGTGTTCTGGTCCTTGTTGCCTGCCTGGTCTCGAGCACGCACCACGAAGTAGGAGGGTTCACTCAATGGCGGAGTTTCGAAGCCGGTGACGCCGGGCGCCGTTGTCCAGGTCGGGTGGGAGAAGTCCTCGCCGCCATGGGTGTGAGAAAGGAAGATGTCGTAGACGATCTGCGAGCTTGGCGTGACTTTGTCCGTGGCAGCCTTCCAGGTGAGCTCGAACGGCCAAGGCCGCGCGATCGGCGAGCAGGCGAACGCCCCCTGCAGCCCTTCGAAGCTGGGTGGCGTCCCGCCACCCGACGGAGGCTGAGTACCAGACAGGACCACGAACGAGAACGAAACAGCGTAGGCGGGTTCCGCGACGATGTTGCCTGCCTTGATCGTCGCGGCAAAGGTTCTTATCTCGATCTGGCTGGGCGCACAATCAGGGGCATACGGAACCCACTCCGCGCTTACATCGGAGAAAAGCGGCCGAGACGTCGAGATCCTGATGCGGGGGACGTGAGGTAGGGCATCGCGAGCACGTCGCCTTCTGTGATGTGGTTCAGCACTCATCTTCTGGGTCACTGCCCATGTGCCGTGATCGAATCGGCTGGTGGGGTGTCGGTGGAGAGGGCCGTGGGGACTGGTGCCAGCTCCAGCAGCTCGCCAGGTGGCTTTCCGCAGAGCAGCCAGCCGCCGTCGACCACGCGGACCAGCTCACGTTTGGCGAGCCGGTG